>NZ_CM001852.1:2060340-2097736 GCF_000389985.1 Nocardioides sp. CF8 | reverse complement strand
TGGCGGTGACCCCGATCGACATGACCGCCCAGGTGCGCGGGCTGGACCCCGCCGATGCGGATCGCACCACCCAGGTGCGCGGCCAGGTGGAGGTCGCCACGACGCAGGGCCAGATCGTCTCCGTGGCGCTGGACCCGCCTGATCCGCAGGCGTGTGCCGAGGCGGTCGAGGCCGTCCTGGGCGCCGACTGGGTCGTGCTCGGGCCCGGATCGTGGTTCACCTCGGTGATCCCGCACCTGATGGTGCCTTCGCTGCGCCAGGCCCTCATCGACACGGCCGGTGGGCTGATCGTCGTGCTCAACCTCGAGCCCCAGGAGGGGGAGACACCGGGCTACCTCCCGGAGGACCACCTCGCCGCACTGTTCGAGCACGCGCCCGACCTCAAGATCCACACCGTGCTCGCCGACGTGCGCAGCGTCGGGCACCCGGAGGAGCTCGACCGGCTGGTCTCGTCCTCCGGTGCCAGCCTGGTCATCGCCGACCTCGCGGCCGACGGCACCACCGACCGGCACGACGACGACAAGCTGGCGGTCGCGTTCGAGCGCATCATGAACGGCATCGTGGTCCCGGGTGATTGACGCTCGTGGCAGGATCTGACCCATGGCGATGACGGCACAGGTGAAGGCAGAGCTGGCCAACACCCAGATCACGAAAACTTGCTGTCGGAAGGCCGAAGTGGCCTCCATGCTGCGCTTCGCCGGCGGCCTCCACATCGTCAGCGGGCGGATCGTGGTGGAAGCCGAGCTCGACACCGGTGCCGGTGCGCGCCGACTCCGCAAGGACATCGCCGAGGTCTACGGCCACCAGTCCGACGTCGTGGTCGTGCAGGGACAGGGCATCCGCAAGGGCAGCCGCTACATCGTCCGCGTCATCAAGGACGGCGAGGCGCTGGCCCGCCAGACCGGCCTGCTCGACGGCCGCGGCCGGCCCGTCCGGGGTCTCCCCCCCGCCGTCGTCTCCGGTGGCGGCTGTGACGCCGTCGCCGCGTGGCGCGGGGCGTTCCTCGCCCACGGCTCGCTGACCGAGCCCGGCCGCTCGTCCTCGCTCGAGATCACCTGCCCCGGCCCGGAAGCCGCCCTCGCGATCGTCGGCGTCGCCCGCCGGCTCGGCATCTCCGCCAAGGCTCGCGAGGTGCGTGGTGTCGACCGGGTCGTCATCCGCGACGGCGACGCCATCGGCGCCCTCCTGACCCGCCTCGGTGCCCACGAGTCCCTGATGGCCTGGGAGGAGCGGCGCATGCGCCGCGAGGTGCGTGCCACCGCCAACCGCCTCGCCAACTTCGACGACGCCAACCTCCGGCGCTCGGCTCGTGCGGCGGTCGCCGCCGGCGCCCGCGTCGAGCGGGCCCTGGAGATCCTCGCCGAGGAGGTCCCCGACCACCTCAAGCTCGCCGGCTACCTGCGCCTGGAGCACAAGAACGCCTCCCTCGAGGAGCTCGGCCAGCTGCACGAGCCCGTCCTGACCAAGGACGCGATCGCTGGTCGCATCCGCCGGCTGCTCGCGATGGCGGACAAGCGGGCCGAGGAGCTCGGCATTCCCGACACCGAGTCCTCCCTGACGCCGGAGATGCTCGCCGACGAGGTGTGAGCACGGTTACCTGCACGTACCCCGAACGCGAGCGCAGGGGCATGTCCGCGCCGCGATAGGGTCGCTGGGTCGTCGGACACCCGATCGGGTGTCCCACTCACACTCTTCGACTGAAGGAGTCCTCAGTGACTGTGCGCGTAGGTATCAACGGATTCGGCCGGATCGGCCGCAACTTCTTCCGGGCCGTCCGTGCCTCGGGAGCCGACATCGAGATCGTCGGCGTCAACGACCTGACCGACAACGCGGTCCTCGCGCACCTCCTCAAGTACGACTCGATCCTCGGGCGCCTCGACGCCGACGTGTCGAGCGACGCGACCTCGATCAAGGTCGGCGACCAGACCATCGCCGCGTTCGCCGAGCGTGACCCGGCCAACCTCAAGTGGGGCGACCTCGACGTGGACGTCGTCGTCGAGTCGACCGGCTTCTTCACCGACGCCACCAAGGCCAAGGCGCACATCGACGCCGGCGCCAAGAAGGTCATCATCTCCGCGCCCGCCTCCAACGAGGACATCACGATCGTGATGGGTGTCAACCACACCGACTACGACGGCGCCGTCCACCACGTGATCTCCAACGCGTCGTGCACGACCAACTGCCTCGGTCCGATGGCCAAGGCGCTCAACGACGACCTCGGCATCGTCAAGGGCCTGATGACGACCATCCACGCCTACACCGCCGACCAGAACCTCCAGGACAACATCCACTCGGACCTGCGCCGTGCCCGCGCGGCCGCGATCAACCTGGTCCCCACCTCGACCGGTGCCGCCAAGGCCATCGGCCTGGTGCTGCCCGAGCTCAAGGGCAAGCTCGACGGCTACGCCATCCGCGTCCCGGTGCCGACCGGCTCGGCCACGGACCTCACGTTCGAGGCCGGTCGCGAGACCACGGTCGAGGAGGTCAACGCGATCATCGAGAAGGCTGCCGACGGCCGCTTCCTCAAGTACTCCACCGACCCGATCGTCTCCTCCGACATCGTCACCGACCCGGCGTCGTGCATCTTCGACGCGCCGCTGACCAAGGTCATCGGCAACCAGGTCAAGGTCGTCGGCTGGTACGACAACGAGTGGGGCTACTCCAACCGCCTGGTCGACCTCATCGGCCTGGTCGGCGAGACCCTCTGACCTCGATGTCAGACATCGCATCGCTGGGTGACCTCACCGGCAAGCGCGTCCTGGTCCGCTCGGACCTGAACGTGCCCCTGGAACAGGTCGACGGCACGACAGCCATCACCGACGACGGTCGGATCCGCGCCAGCGTGCCGACGATCAAGCAGCTCAGCGATGCGGGTGCCCGCGTCGTCGTGACGGCCCACCTGGGTCGTCCCGACGGCGCGCCGGACCCGGCGTTCTCGCTGGCCCCCGTGGCCGCCCGCTTGGGCGAGCTGCTGGGTCGCGAGGTCGCGTTCGCGACGGACACCGTCGGGGAGAGCGCCTCCGAGACGGTCGCTGCCCTCGCCGACGGGGACGTCGCCGTACTCGAGAACGTGCGCTTCAACGAGGGCGAGACGAGCAAGGACGACGACGTGCGCGCGTCGTTCGCCGGCCAGCTCGCCCAGCTCGCCGACGCGTTCGTCTCCGACGGGTTCGGCGTCGTGCACCGCAAGCAGGCCAGCGTCTACGACGTCGCCCTGCGGCTGCCGTCGGCCATGGGCGGCCTGGTCGCCACGGAGATCGACGTGCTGCGTCGGCTCACGATCGACCCGGCCCGGCCCTATGTCGTCGTCCTCGGCGGCTCGAAGGTCTCCGACAAGCTCGGTGTGATCGACAACCTGCTCGAGAAGGCCGACAAGCTGCTGATCGGTGGCGGCATGGTCTTCACGTTCCTCAAGGCCCAGGGCCACGAGGTGGGCAAGAGCCTCCTCGAGGACGACCAGCTCGACATCTGCCGGCGCTACCTCACCGAGGCCGCCGAGCGCGGCGTCGAGATCGTGCTGCCGACCGACATCGTGGTCGCGGACAGCTTCGGCGACGAGGCCTCGGCCCGCGTCGTCGCGGCCGACGCCATCCCGGCGGACGCCCTCGGCCTCGACATCGGCCCGGAGTCCGCGGCGGCCTTCGCCGCGGCGCTGGGTGACGCGAAGACCGTGTTCTGGAACGGCCCGATGGGCGTGTTCGAGGTGGACGCCTTCGCCGGCGGCACCCGCGCCGTCGCAGGTGCGCTCACCACGATCGACGGCCTCTCGGTCGTCGGCGGTGGCGACTCGGCCGCTGCCGTGCGTCAGCTCGGTTTCGACGAGGCCGCGTTCGGCCACATCTCCACCGGCGGTGGCGCTTCACTGGAATACCTCGAGGGCAAGGAACTGCCCGGCATCGCTGTCCTTGAAAGGCACTGACCCATGACTGGCAACGCCCGCACCCCGCTGATGGCTGGCAACTGGAAGATGAACCTCAACCACCAGGAAGCGGTGGTGCTGGTCCAGAAGCTCGCGTGGACGCTCTCGGACAAGCGGCACGACTACGGCAAGGTCGAGGTCGTCGTCGTCCCGCCGTTCACCGACCTGCGCTCCGTGCAGACGCTCGTCGACGGTGACCGGCTCTCGATCAAGTACGCCGCACAGGACGTCTCGGCGCAGGACAGCGGTGCCTACACCGGCGAGGTGTCGGCGTCGATGCTGGCCAAGCTGGGCTGCTCCTACGTCGTCGTGGGCCACTCCGAGCGCCGCGAGTACCACGCCGAGACCGACGAGGTCGTCAACGCGAAGGCGCACAAGGCGCTCGCTGCGGGCATGACCCCGATCGTGTGTGTCGGTGAGGGCCTCGACGTCCGCCAGGCGGGCAACCAGGTCGCCCACACGCTCGCGCAGGTCGACGGCTCGCTGGCCGGCTTCTCGGCCGAGCAGGTCGCCGGTCTCGTGGTCGCCTACGAGCCCGTCTGGGCCATCGGCACCGGCGAGGTCGCCACCCCCGACGACGCGCAGGAGGTCTGCGGCGCGATCCGCGAGCGCATCCGCGAGGTCCACGGTGACGCGGCGGCTGACGGCGTTCGGGTCCTGTACGGCGGTTCGGTGAAGGCGTCCAACGTCGCCGGGATCATGGAGAAGGCCGATGTCGACGGCGCCCTGGTCGGTGGAGCGAGCCTCCAGGTCGACGAGTTCGGCGGGATCTGCCGCTTCTACGACCTTCCGACCCTGTGAACCTGCGCCACTTCGGCGGGCCGGTCCAGTGACCGTGCAGGCGTGACGTAGGCTTCGGCTCGTGGAACTGCTCTTCACCATCCTTCTCGTTGCGACGAGCTCTGTCATGATCCTGCTCGTCCTCCTTCACAAGGGGCGCGGAGGTGGCCTCTCCGACATGTTCGGGGGCGGCGTCTCCAGCTCCTTGGGTGGGTCGTCGGTTGCCGAACGCAACCTCGACCGCTTCACCATCGGTATGGGAGTCATCTGGGCCGCGTGCGTCATCGCGCTCGGACTGCTGAAGGCCTACGCCGGCTCCTGACTCGACTGGGTCACATGTTCGTTCGTAGTACGTGATTCGCCGACGGGGACCTGAGAGAAAGAGACACACGTGGCTGGTGGAGGAAACGCGATCCGGGGCAGCCGGGTCGGCGCTGGTCCGATGGGCGAGGCAGAGCGAGGCGAAGCCGCCCCGCGTCAGGCCGTCACCTACTTCTGCTCGCACGAGCACCGCTCCGTGGTGACGTTCGCCGTCGAGGCCACCGCGCCCGAGTCGTGGGACTGCCCCAAGTGCGGGCTCCCCGCCAGCATGGACTCCGACAACCCGCCGCCGGCGCCGAAGATCGAGCCCTACAAGACGCACCTCGCCTACGTGAAGGAGCGCCGCTCCGAGACCGAGGCGGCCGACATCCTCGACGAGGCGATCCAGCTCCTGCGCTCGCGTCGCAAGTCTGGCGACATCATCTTCTGACGGATCAATTGTCAGTCTGCTCCACCGCTCGACCGTCCACCGCGCAGCCGGCTCCCTGCCCGAGGGCTGAGGTCACCGGACCAGCCATGCTCCGCGAGGAGCGGGATGGCCAGGTCGGTCGCGATCTCTGCCCTGTTGAGGCTGCGGTCACGAAACATGGGCTCGAGACGGTCGTGCGAGAGCTGTGCCATGCCGCCAGCGAAGCAGGATCAGCCGCTGAGTGCGTCGCGCTGTCCACAGGCCACGGCGGAGGTCCTGCCTGCCTGCGGGCAGGCAGGCTGGCGAGGTGGGCCACTGGCCCTCCATCGGGCCAGGACGAGAGCTCAGGAGAGCTCGCTCGCCGCCGCTGCGTCGAGGAGCCAAAGGGTCTCGGAGGTCCCGAGCACGCCGCGAGCGGGGATCTCACGGCGATCGCCGCCGGCGATCTCGGGCTCCATGACCGCGGCCGCGACAGCTGCGGCCTTCTCCGCGCCACTGACCAGGAACCACCCCGAGGTGGCGCGAGCCAGGGCATCGAAGGTGAGGCTCACGCGCAGCGGCGGTGGCTTCGGCGAATCGTGCACCGCCACCGCGATCCCGTCGCTGGTGTCGAGAGCGGGGTGACGGGGGAAGAGAGAGGCAATGTGGCCGTCCGGTCCGACGCCGAGCATCAGCACCGACAAGCTGTCACCGCCGTGGGTGCGCAGCGCCGTCGAGTAGGCGGCTGCCGCGTCCTCGACCGCCTCGACCTCGTCGGCTGCAGGGACCTCGTGGACGTTGGCCGGGTCCAGCGGTGGGTCGGCGCGCAGGAGCTGGTCGAGCAGGGCGGTGCGCGCCTGGCGGGCGTTGCGATCCTCCGACGTCGACGGCACGAACCGCTCGTCACCCCACCAGAAGACGACCTTCGACCAGTCGACCGAAGAGTCGGGCGCGCGGCGGGCGACCTCAATGTGGATGGCGTCGGCGATGGTTCCGCCGGTCAGTCCGATCTGCGGCACCTCACCACGGGCCTGCTCCTCCTCCAGCCGCGACAGCAGTCGGGAGGCGACGTCCCCCGCGAGGGTGGACGCGTCCTCGTGGACGACGACCTCGGCGGCCGGGCGGTCAGACGTCACGAGGGGTCCTTGGCAGTGGGCTGGTGCAGGGCGACCAGCCGGTGCGCCGTACGCGCGTAGATGTCGTCCTCGTCGAGGCGCCGCAGCTCCTCGGCCAGCAGGGCCGGCACCTCGCGGCGCTTGAGCGCGACCGGTCGGTCGGGACGGTTGGGCGAGGAGAACGTCGCGAGCCGGCCGTCGCCCCGCGAGATCGTGATGGGGCCCTCCCGGGTGTCCATGGTGACCTCGGTGATGCCCGGGCCGTCGGAGGTGTGGCGCCGGACGTCGACCTTGAGCCGGTCGGCCAGCCACGCGACGAGCAGGTCGGCGCTGGGGCTGATGCGCTCGGCGGTGACGGAGGCGCCGACGACCTTGAGCGGGTGCTGGTCGAGGGCGGCCGCCAGCAGCGCACGCCACGGCGTGAGCCTGGTCCAGGACAGGTCGGTGTTGCCCGGGGCGTAGGCCCGGCACTGCGCCAGCATCGCCGTGGACTTGCCACGCACGACGCCTGCGGAGTCGGTGATCCGGCGCTTCGCGAGCGCCCCGAGCGGGTCGTTGGCCGGATCGGCGGGAGGCGAGGTCGGCCACCAGATGGCGACGGGGGAGTCGGGGAGCAGCAGCGGCAGCACCACCGACTCGGCGTGCTTGACCACCTCGCCCTTGAGCCGGATCAGTGCCGTCTCGCCGCCCCAGCCGTCACCGCTGCCGACCTGCGCGTTGACCTGGGCGGCGCCGCGGGCGTCGCCGAGGATGACGGCCAGCACCCGCGAGGGGTGCTCGCGCGACGCACGCTGGGCGGCCTTCATCGCCTCGACGGCGTCCTCGTCGGGGGTGACGATGATCAGCGTCATCACCATGCCCATGGCGGGGCTGCCGGAGCGGGTGCGTGAGCGCACGAACTCCGCGGCGATCTTCGACGAGGTGGTGTCGGTGAGCTCGATCATCTCAGGGCCTCCTCCAGACGCGTCCGGTGCGGGCGAGCATGGCGTCGGCGGACGCCGGTCCCCAGGTGCCCGAGTCGTAGGGCTCGGGGGTGCCCTTGCGGGCCCAGTGGTTGATCACCGGGTCGAGCAGCTTCCACGAGAGCTCGACCTCCTCGTGCTGCGGGAACAGTGGCGGGTCGCCGAGGAGCACGTCGAGGATCAGCCGCTCGTAGGCTTCTGCGCTGGCCTCGGTGAAGGAACCGCCGTACGCGAAGTCCATGTTCACGTCGCGGATCTCCATCGCGGTGCCCGGCACCTTGGAGCCGAACCGCATGGTCAGGCCCTCGTCGGGCTGGACCCGGATCACCAGCGCGTTCTGCGTGAGCTCCTCGGTGGCGGTGGAGTTGAACGGCAGGTGTGGCGCGCGCTTGAACACGACGGCCACCTCGGTGACCCGCCGGCCGAGCCGCTTCCCGGTCCGCAGGTAGAACGGCACGTCGGCCCAACGTCGCGTCTCGATGTTGACCGTGATGGCGGCGAAGGTCTCGGTCGCGGAGGTCTTCTTGATCCCGTCCTCCTCGAGGAAGCCGATCACCTTCTCGCCGCCCTGCCAGCCGGTGGTGTACTGCCCGCGCGCGGTGGTGGTGTCGAGTCGTCGGGGGAGCACGGCGGACGCGAGCACCTTCTGCTTCTCGATCCGCAGGCTCTCGGCGTCGAAGGCGATCGGCTCCTCCATGGCGACCAGCGCCATCAGCTGGAGGAGGTGGTTCTGGATCACGTCGCGGGCGGCGCCGATGCCGTCGTAGTAGCCGGCCCGGCCGCCGATGCCGATGTCCTCGGCCATGGTGATCTGCACGTGGTCGACGTAGTGGGAGTTCCAGATCGGCTCGAACATGTTGTTGGCGAAGCGCATCGCCAGGATGTTCTGGACCGTCTCCTTGCCGAGGTAGTGGTCGATCCGGAAGATCTCGTCGGGCTCGAAGACCCCGGCCAGCACGTCGTTGAGCTCGCGCGCGGACGTCAGGTCGTGGCCGAAGGGCTTCTCCACCACGACGCGCCGCCACTGCTCGGGGGTGCCGTCGGCGAGGCCGTGCTCCTTCAGCTGCCCGACCACGGTGCCGAAGAAGGCGGGCGGGATTGCGAGGTAGAACGCCATGTTGCCGCCGGTGCCGCGCAGCTGGTCGAGCTCCTCGACGGTGCGCCGCAGGTGGTCGAAGGCGACGTCGTCGTCGAAGTCGCCGGGCACGAACCGGAATCCCTCGGAGAGCTGGCGCCACACCTCCTCGCGGAACGGGGTGCGGGCGTGCTCCTTCACGGCGTCGTGGACGATCTGCGCGAAGTCCTGGTCGGCCCAGTCACGCCGCGCGAACCCGACGAGGCTGAACCCCGGCGGCAGCAGGCCGCGGTTGGCCAGGTCGTAGATCGCGGGCATCACCTTCTTGCGCGACAAGTCACCGGTGACCCCGAAGAGCACGAGACCGCACGGCCCCGCGATGCGCGGCAGCCGGCGGTCCTGGGGGTCGCGCAGCGGGTTGGCCATGGCCGGACGGGTCGTGCTCACAGGCGTCGCTCCCGGTAGTAGGTGATGAGCGCCTTCGTCGAGGCGTCCTGTTCATCGAGTACGGCGACGTCCCCACCGACCGCGGGAGCGAGCTCCTGCGCCAGCTGCTTGCCCAGCTCGACGCCCCACTGGTCGAAGCTGTCGATGCCCCACACGACCCCTTGGACGAAGGTGAGATGCTCGTAGAGGGCGATCAGCTGGCCGAGCACGCCCGGTGTCAGCGCCGGCGCCATGATCGAGGTCGTCGGCCGGTTGCCGGGGAAGACGCGCGCGGCCACGACGTCCTCCTCGGTCCCCTCGGCGCGCACCTCGTCGGCGGTCTTGCCGAAGGCCAGCGCCTTGGTCTGGGCGAAGAAGTTGGCCAGCAACAGCTCGTGGACGTCCACGCTGCGCCCGTCCACGGCGTCGGTGAGGGGATGGGCGGGGTTGGCGAACGCGATGAAGTCGGCCGGGACGAGCTGGGTGCCCTGGTGGATCAGCTGGTAGAAGGCGTGCTGCCCGTTGGTGCCGGGCTCGCCCCAGAAGACCTCGCCCGTCTGCGTGCTGACCGGCGAGCCGTCCCAGCGGACGCTCTTGCCGTTGGACTCCATGGTGAGCTGCTGGAGATAGGCAGGGAACCGGTGCAGCAGCTGGGAGTAGGGGAGCACGGCGTGCGTCGCGGCACCGAGGAAGTTGTGGTGCCAGATGTTGATCAGCCCCATCAGGGCCGGCACGTTGCTCGACAGCTCGGTCGTGCGGAAGTGCTCGTCCATCGCGTGGAAGCCCGCCAGGAACTCCGCGAACCGTCCCGGTCCGAGCGCGATCACCAGGGAGGTGCCGATCGCGGAGTCGAGCGAGTAGCGGCCGCCGACCCAGTCCCAGAACCCGAAGGCGTTGTCGGGATCGATGCCGAAGTCGGCGACCTTGTCGAGCGCCGTGGAGACCGCCACGAAGTGCTGGGCGACGGCGTCGACCGGATCGGCATCCGGCAGGGCGTCGAGCAGCCAGGCCCTGCACAGCCGCGCGTTGGTCAGCGTCTCCAGGGTCGAGAAGGACTTGCTGGAGACGATGAAGAGCGTGCTGGCGGGGTCGAGACCCTGCAGTGTCAACGCGGCGTCGGTCGGATCGATGTTGCTGATGAAGCGACACTCCAGCCCGTCCTTGACGTACGGCGCCAGCGCCTCGTAGGCCATGACGGGACCCAGGTCCGAGCCACCGATCCCGATGTTGACCACCGTGCGGATCGGCTGCCCGGTGACGCCGGTCCACTCGCCGGAGCGCACCCGCTCGGCGAACGCGTAGACCCGCGTCAGCACGGCGTGGACGTCGGCCACCGCGTCCTGGCCGTCGACCGTCAGCGACGAGGACTTCGGGGCCCGCAGGGCGGTGTGCAGCACGGCCCGGTCCTCGGTGACGTTGATGTGGGCGCCCGCGAACATGGCGTCGCGTCGCTGCGTCAGCCCGACCTCGGCGCCGAGTGCGAGCAGCGCGTCGAGGACGTCGTCGTCGACGAGGTTCTTCGACAGGTCGACGTGGAGGTCGGCAGCGGTGAACGTCAGCCGGGAGGCGCGGTCGGGGTCCTTCGCGAAGGACGCCCGCAAGTCGGGAGCGTGGTCACGGCTCAGCTCGCTGAGCCGTGACCACGCGTCCGTGGCAGTCGCGTCCACCGGAGCGGTCGCGGCCGGGTCGGTCACGACTGTCCGCCGGCCGCCTCGAGCTGGCCGCGGACGGTGTCGAGGAGCTCGTTCCACGAGGTCACGAACTTGTCGACGCCCTCGGCCTCCAGCACGGAGATCACGTCGTCGTAGTCGATGCCCACGGCGGCGAGGGACTCCATGGTGGCAGCGGCCTCGTCGTAGCTCGTGCTGACCTGGTCGCCGAGCACCTCGCCGTGGTCCGCGAAGGCCTGCATCGTCTTCTCGGGCATGGTGTTGACGGTGTTGGGCACCACCAGGTCGGTGACGTACATGGTGTCGCGGTAGTCGGGGTTCTTCACCCCGGTCGAGGCCCACAGCGGGCGCTGGGAGTTGGCGCCGGCGTCAGCCAGGGCAGCCCAGCGGTCGCCGGAGAAGAACTCCTCGTAGTCGCGGTAGGCGAGCACGGCGTTGGCCACGCCGGCCTTGCCGCGCAGCGCGAGCGCCTCGTCGCTGCCGATCGCCTCCAGCCGCTTGTCGATCTCGGTGTCGACACGGGAGACGAAGAAGGACGCCACCGAGTGGATCCGGGCCAGGTCGTGACCGTTGTCGCGGGCCTGCTCGAGGCCGGCGAGATAGGCCTCCATCACCTCGCGGTAGCGGCCCAGGCCGAAGATCAGCGTCACGTTGACGCTGATGCCCTCGGCCAGGGCGGCGGTGATCGCGGGGCCACCCGCGTCAGTGGCGGGGATCTTGACCAGGAGGTTGTCCCGGTCCACCGCCTTCCAGAGGTCCGTGGCCGAGGCGGTGGTGGCGTCGGTGTCGTTGGCGAGGGTGGGGGAGACCTCGATGGACACCCTCCCGTCGACGCCGTGGGAGGCGTCGAAGACCGGCTTGAAGATGTCGCAGGCCGCCCGTACGTCGCCGGTCGTCAGCTGGAAGACGGTGGTCTCCACGTCGGCACCGGAGCCGGCGAGGTCGCGCACCTCGGCGTCGTAGCGTTCGCCGTCCTTGAGGGCCGCGGCGAAGATCGACGGGTTGGTGGTCACCCCGACGACCGAGGAGGAGGCGATGAGCTCGGCGAGGGTGCCGGACTCGATGCGTTCGCGGGACAGGTCGTCGAGCCAGATGGAGACGCCTGCGTCTGCGAGAGCCTTCAAGCGGTCACTCATGGTTGTTCCCTCTCACTGGTGGGTTGGGACGTCACTTGCCAGCGGCTTCGATGCTGTCCTTGGCGGCCTGGGCGACCGCCTCGCTGGTCACGCCGAACTCGGTGAAGATGCGCTGGTAGTCGGCGCTGGCGCCGTAGTGCTCGATGGAGACGATGCGCCCGGCGTCGCCGACCAGCTCGCGCCAGCCCTGGGCGATGCCGGCCTCGACACTGACCCGGGCCTTGACGGTCGGGGGCAGCACCGTGTCGCGGTAGGCCTGCTCCTGCTCGTTGAACCACTCGATGCACGGCATCGAGACGACGCGGGCCTTGATGCCGTCGGCGGCCAGCAGGTCGCGGGCACCGATCGCGAGCTGCACCTCGGAGCCGGTGCCGATCAGGACGACGTCGGGCTGGGCGTCCTCGGCGTCGAGCAGGACGTAGCCGCCCTTGGCCACCCCGGAGGCGTCGGCATAGCCGTCGGTGCCGCGCGGGAAGGTCGGCACGTTCTGACGGGTGAGGCACAGGCCGGCCGGGCGGTCGGTGTGCTGGAGGACGGTGTGCCACGCGACAGCGGTCTCGTTGCCGTCCGCGGGACGGACGATGTCGAGGCCGGGGATGGCGCGCAGGGCCGCGAGGTGCTCGATCGGCTGGTGGGTCGGGCCGTCCTCGCCGAGGCCGACGGAATCGTGCGTCCAGACGTAGATGGTGGGGATCTGCATCAGCGCCGCCAGGCGCACGGCGGGGCGCATGTAGTCGGCGAACTGCAAGAACGTGCCGCCGAAGACGCGGGTGAGGCCGCCGAGGGTGATGCCGTTCATGATCGAGCCCATGGCGTGCTCGCGGATGCCGAAGTGCAGCACCCGGCCGGCCAGCGGGTGGGCCTTCCACTCGCCCGTGGAGCGCGACTCCGGCAGGAACGACGGGGCGTCGGTGATGGTGGTGTTGTTGGAGCCGGCCAGGTCGGCCGAGCCGCCCCACAGCTCGGGCATCAGCGGCGCGATCGCGTTGATCACCTTGCCGCTGGCCGAGCGCGTGGCGACACCCTTGGCGTCGGCCGGGAACGTCGGCAGCGCCTTGGCCAGGCCCTCGGGCAGGGCGCCGTCCTGGAGCCGCTCGAGCAGGGCGGCCTCCTCCGCGTGGCTGGAGGCCCAGGCAGCGAACTTCTCGCTCCACTCCTTCTCCCACACGGTGCCGCGCTCACGCAGCGCACGGGTGTGGGCCAGCACGTCCTCGGGCACCTCGAACTTCTGCTCGGGGTCGAAGCCCAGCACCACCTTGGTGGCCGCGACCTCCTCGTCGCCGAGCGCGCTGCCGTGGGCGGCCTCGGTGTTCTGGGCGTTGGGGGCGGGCCAGGCGATGATCGTGTCGAGCACGATCATGCTGGGCTGGTCGGTGACCTCGTCGGCCGCCTTGATCGCGGCATAGAGGGCGTCGATGTCCTCGACGTACTCGGTGCCGCCGTTGGTCCAGTCGACGACCTGGACGTGCCAGCCGTAGGCCTCGTAGCGCTGGGCGACGTCCTCACCGAGCGCGATGTCGGTGTGGCCCTCGATCGAGATGCGGTTGCGGTCGTAGATCACCGTGAGGTTGCCGAGCTCCTGCACGCCCGCCAGCGACGAGGCCTCGCCGGAGACGCCCTCCTCGATGTCACCGTCGGAGCAGATCGCGTAGACCTTGCGGGCGAAGGGCGACTCGGCCTCAGGGGTGTCCGCGTCGAGCATCCCGCGCTCACGACGGGCGGCCATCGCCATACCGACCGCGTTGGCGACGCCCTGGCCGAGCGGGCCAGTGGTCGTCTCGACGCCGGCGGTGTGGCCGACCTCGGGGTGACCCGGAGTCTTCGAGCCCCAGGTGCGCAATGACTTGAGGTCCTCGATCTCGAGGCCGAAGCCGCCGAGGAAGAGCTGGGTGTAGAGCGTGATGCTGGTGTGTCCGCAGGAGAGCACGAAGCGGTCGCGGCCCAGCCACGTCGGGTCGGCCGGGTTGTGGCGCATCACCTTGTGAAAGAGGAGGTAGGCCGCGGGCGCCAGGCTCATGGCCGTGCCGGGGTGGCCGTTGCCGACCTTCTGGACGGCATCCATGGCCAGCACACGAGCCGTGTCCACGGCCTTCGCGTCGAGTTCGGTCCAGTCCAGCTCGGGCAGCGAGGAGGTCACGATGTTCCTTATGGTTCGTCAGGCAGCGGGCACTGCCGAGCCTACTCATGTCGCGGGATAGACTCGACCCCGCACTGATCCCCCTTCTCTTGAGGTCTTCACCTTGTCCCACGTCGGCCAACCGGCCTCGGCTGCTGTGCCCTCCGGGGACCCGGAAGAGTCGACCCCGGGCTATCCCGGTGCCACTGGCGCCGACGACCGCACCTCGTTCAAGGACGTCGTCGCGGCCTATGTCGGGTTGACGAAGCCGCGCGTCATCGAGCTGCTGCTCCTGACGACCGTGCCGGTGATGTTCTTCGCCGCGCGGGGGATCCCGCCGCTCGGGCTCGTCGCCGCGACCGTCGTGGGCGGCGCGCTGTCGGCCGGGTCCGCGTCGGCCTACAACTGCGTCTACGACCGCGACATCGACGAGCAGATGCGTCGCACCCGCCGTCGCGCCCTGCCGCGCCACATCGTCACCGCCCGCTCCGCGCTGGTCTTCGCGACCGTGCTGGCGGTGCTCTCGACCGTCGTGCTGGCGCTGTGGGTCAACCCGCTCAGCGCCGGGCTGTCGGTGCTGGCCAACGCGTTCTACGTCCTCGTCTACACGATGGTCCTCAAGCGCCGCACCACCCAGAACATCGTCTGGGGTGGTCTCGCGGGCTGCTTCCCGGCCCTGATCGGCTGGACCGCCGTGACCGGCTCGCTGGCGTGGACGCCGGTGATCCTGTTCCTGGTGGTGTTCTTCTGGACTCCGCCGCACACCTGGGCACTCGCTCTGCGCTACCGCGAGGACTATGCCAACGTCGACGTCCCGATGCTGCCGGTCGTCAGGCCGGCCCCGGAGGTCGGGCGGCAGATCGTCCTCTACGCCTACGTCATGGTGGCGACGTCACTGCTGCTGTGGCCGATCGCCGACACCAGCCTGTTCTACCCGGTCGCGGCCGCGGTGCTGGGTGTGGCCTTCCTGGTGGAGGCCCACCGCATGTGGAAGCGCGCGAAGACCTCCGACGAGCTCAGCGTGATCAACCCCATGCGGTTGTTCCACATGTCCAACCTGTATCTCTCGCTGCTCTTCGTGGCAGTGGCGCTAGACCCGCTGCTCTTCGGCTGAGGCACGCGCACCGGTCGACAGCACGGCCCAGGTGACGGCCGCGGAGATCAGCGCGGCGCCGAGCATGTGCAGGGCGACGAGGACCTCGGGCAGGTCGGTGAAGTACTGCACGAAGCCGAGCAGGCCCTGGGCCAGCTCGAGCACGAGCAGTGCGCCCACCGCGTTGCGGACCAGGGTCGCGCCCCGGCGCTGGGCGACCAGGACCAGCCCGAAGGTCAGGGCGAGCAGGAGGTAGACGGCGGCCGCGTGCACGTGCGACATGACCTGGGGGTCCAGGCCCGTCCGGCGCGACTCGAGGTCACCGGAGTGCGGGCCGCTGCCCGTCACGACCGTGCCGAGGTAGAGCACCACCCAGGTCGTGGCGAAGACGAGCCAGGCGAGCCGACGCAGGCGAGGGCTCGCCGCTCGGACCGGGCCGCGCAGCTCGTCGAGCAGCAGCACGCAGACACCGATCATGGCCATCGACAGCAGCAGGTGCAGCGACACGATCCAGGGGTTGAGGTCCGTCAGCACGGTGATGCCGCCGACGATGCCCTGGGCCGGCACGCCGATGGCGATGATCGCGGCCAGCCGCGTCGCGCGCGCCCGGTCGCTGCGCCACAGGGACAGGAACGAGGCGATCGCGACCGCGACCAGCACCCACGTCAGCATGCGGTTGCCGAACTCGATGGCGCCGTGGATCCCGAGCGCACCGTGGGGCACGTAGGACTCCTCCGTGCAGCGCGGCCAGGTCGGGCAGCCGAGCCCGGAGTCGGTCAGGCGCACGGCACCGCCGGTGACGACGATGCCGATGTTGGCCACGAGGTTGGCGATCGCCAGCGGCCAGGCGAAGCGGTGCAGTGCAGGCATCTCTATTCCCATTTGAAGGTGCGGGCGGTGAGCAGGGTCCCGAGGACTCCCCACGCCACGAGGATGACGATGGCGGTGAGGTCCAGGCGAGCGTCGACGAGGGCGGCGCGCATCGCGTCGCCCAGCGCGGCGGAGGGCAGCCAGCCGATGACGGCCGACGCGGCGCCGTACGACGAGGTGGGCAGGACGACCCCGCCCCCGACCATCAGCAGGAGGTAGACGAGGTTGGCGAGCGCCAGCGTCGCCTCGGCCCGCAGCAGCCCGGCGACGAGGAGGCCCAGCGAGGCGAAGGCCCAGGTGCCGGCGGCGACCGCGAGCATGGTGGCGCCGATCGACACGGGCGGGTTGTCGAGCGACGGCCGCCAGCCGAGCAGCAGGCCGACCACGACCAGCACGACGAGCTGGAGGGCGACGACGTTGAGCAGCGCCAGCACCTTGCCGAGCAGGAGGCCGGAGCGCGGCAGGGGAGAGGCACCGAGGCGCTTGATCACGCCGTAGCGACGCTCGAACCCGGTGGCGATGGCGATCGAGGTGAACGCGGTGGACATGACGGCGAGGGCGAGGACGCCCGGAGCGAGTACGTCGACGGGCTGGTGTCCGTCGAGGTCGAGCCCGAGCCGCTCGGCGCCGAGGACGCCGCCGACGAGCACGATCACCGGGATCACGATGGCGAGCAGCAGCTGCTCGCCGTTGCGCAGCATCAGCCGCGCCTCCATGCGGGCCTGGGTCGCGACCTGCCGGGCGAACGGAGCGGCACCGGGGGCGGGGGTGAACCCGCCGAGCTGGGCGCTCATTCGGCCAGCTCGCGTCCGGTGAGCGTCAAGAACACGTCCTCGAGGGTCTGGCGTCCCAGCGCGAGCGACTCCGGCACGACGTCGTGGCTCTCGCACCACTGCGAGACGATCCGCAGCGTGCTGCCGTCGGCGGGGCCGGTGACGAGCATGCTCCGGGCGTCGAGCTGGGTGACCGACGTCCGGGGGCCGAGCTCGGCACCCAGCGACTCCGGGGCGCCCTCGGGGAAGGGACGGGTGACGACGAGCCGGATCGTGGCGGTGTGGCCGCCGCTCGTGAGCTCGGTCGGTGACCCCGAGGCGATCAGCCGGCCGTGGTCGATGATGTGGATCTGGTCGGCGAGGTGCTCGGCCTCGTCCATGTGGTGGGTGGTGAGCACGACGGTGACGCCGTCGCGGCGCACCTCCTCGAGCAGCTCCCAGGTGGTGCGCCGGGCCTGCGGGTCCATGCCGGCGGTCGGCTCGTCGACGAAGACGAGCTCGGGACGGCCGACGAGCGCCATCGCCAGGCCCAGGCGCTGCTGCTGCCCGCCGGAGAGGCGCCGGTAGGGGGTCCGGCCGCAGTCCGCCAGACCGAGGCGGTCGTGCAGCATCGCGGTGTCGAGCGGGTGGGCGTGCAGGGCGGCGACGTGGTCGAGCATCTCCATCGCGCGCACGCCGCTCCAGGCACCGCCGGACTGGAGCATCACGCCGACGCGGGGGAGCAGCTCGCGCCGTTGGCGGTGGGGGTCGAGTCCGAGCACGCGCACGGTCCCGGCCTGCGGTCGGCGGTAGCCCTCGCACGTCTCGAGGGTGGTGGTCTTGCCGGCACCGTTGGGGCCGAGGACCGCCGTGATCGACCCGCGGGCGACCTGCATGGACAGTCCGTCGACGGCCACCTTGTCGCCGTACGCCATCACCAGCCCGTCGATGTCGACGGCCAGCTCGCTGGCGGACGACACAGCGTGGGACTCGACGGGCACGGCCGTGAGTCTAGGAGTGCACCGAGAACAAACCGGACGCGCCCTGTCCGTGGTCACGACTACGGTTGGCGCATGACTTCCCACCACGCGATCGAGGCCGAAAACCTCGTCAAGCATTTCGGCGAGACCGTCGCCGTCGACGGCGTCTCCTTCGTCGTCCCCCAGGGCACGGTGCTCGGGCTGCTCGGCCCCAACGGCGCCGGCAAGACGACGACCGTGCGCATGATGACCACCCTCACCGCCCCCACCTCCGGCACCGCCCGGGTGGCGGGCCACGACGTCCTGACCGATCCCGCCGCCGTCCGCCGCAGCATGGGCCTGACCGGCCAGGCGGCCACGGTCGACGAGCTGTTGACCGGGCGGGAGAACCTGCGTCTCATCGGCCAGCTCTACGGCCTCGACGCGGGCTACATCAAGCGTGCCGGCGACGAGCTGCTCGAGCGGTTCTCGCTCGCCGAGGCGGGCGATCGCATCGCCAAGACCTACTCCGGCGGCATGCGCCGGCGCCTCGACCTGGCGGTCAGCCTGATCGCGACGCCGCCGGTGCTCTTCCTCGACGAGCCGACCACCGGCCTCGACCCGCGCTCGCGCGTCGAGCTGTGGGAGGTGCTGCGCGAGCTCGTCGCCGACGGCACGACGCTGCTGCTGACGACGCAGTACCTCGAGGAGGCCGACCAGCTGGCCGACAACATCGTGGTCATCGACCGCGGCACCGTGATCGCCGAGGGCACGCCGCTGCAGCTCAAGGACCAGTCCGGCGCCGCCGCCCAGGTCGTCACCGTGTCGCACGCCGGGGACCTCGAGCGGGCCGAAGCGCTGATCCGCCCGCACGTGCGCGAGGTGCACGTCGACGCCGGTGCTCGCCAGCTCACCGCGCCCGCCGAGGGCCTGGGCCACATGACGAAGGTCGCCGGGCTCTTCGACGAGAGTGCGATCGTCCTCGACGACATCGGGCTCAAGCGCCCCAGCCTCGACGACGTCTTCCTGCACCTGACCGGCCACCGCGCCGAGGACACCGCCCCTGACGCAGACGAGGAACTGGTCTCATGACGACGACCCTGGAACGCCCGCAGATCCGCGAGACCGGCCTGCTCGGCCAGTCGCTGGCGATCGCGCGTCGCAACTTCATCCACATCAAGCGCATGCCCGAGATGCTGATGGACGTCACCATCCAGCCGGTGATGTTCGTGCTGCTCTTCGCCTATGTCTTCGGCAGCTCGATCGACGTCCCGATCGATGGCGGCTACAAGGCCTTCCTGCTGCCCGGGATCATGGCCCAGACCGTGGCCTTCTCGTCCTTCATCGTCGCGGTGGGTCTCACGGCCGACCTGGAGAAGGGGATCGTCGACCGGATGCGGTCGCTGCCGATCAATCCCGCCGCCGTGCTGGTGGGCCGCTCGTTCTCCAGCGTCGCGCACTCCTCGATCGGGCTGGTGGTGATGTCGCTGACCGGGCTCGCGATCGGCTGGCGGATCCACACCAACATCCTCGAGGCGCTGCTCGGCTACCTCCTGCTGGTGGGCTGGGCCTTCGCGATGATCTGGGTGGGCATCCTGGTGGGATCGGCCATGCGCTCGGTCGAGGCGGTCAACGGTGTGATGTTCGCCACCATGTTCCCGGTCACCTTCCTGGCCAACACCTTCGCGCCGACCGACGGCATGCCGTCCTGGCTGCGGTTCGTCGCGGAGTGGAACCCGATCTCGTCGCTGACCCAGGCCGTGCGCGTGCTCTGGGGCAACGACTACCAGCTCGCCGAGGGCGCGGCGTTCCCGATGCACCACCCGATCCCGTTCACGCTCGGCTGGATCGTGCTGCTGACCGCCACCTTGGCTCCGCTGGCCATCCGCACCTTCAAGAAGCGCACCGCCGACTGAGGCGGCTCGCGGCCAGGCCGGCGGCCAGGTCGGCGGCGAGGTTAGGGCAGCCTTGCTTGAACAGGTGGAAGCATTAACGTCACACTTACGTTGTGCAATTCATGAGGCCGACCACCACGCGCGCCGGGGGGACCCCCGACGGGGACGCACCCACCCGTGACCGGGTGGCGCGGTCGATCCTCGAGAACGGCCCCTCCACGGCTGCCGACCTGGCCGCCCGGTTGGACCTGACCGCCGCCGCGGTGCGCCGTCACCTCGATCACCTGACCGAGGACGGCACCGTCGAGGCGCGCGACCAGAAGGTCTACGGCAACCGCGGTCGCGGTCGGCCGGCCAAGGTCTTCGCGCTCACCGACACCGGGCGCGACGCCTTCGTGCAGCAGTACGACGACCTCGCCGTACAAGCCCTCAGGTTCGTCGCCGAGACCGGTGGCGACGCGGCCGTGATGGAGTTCGCCCGTCGCCGGGTGGCCTTCGTCGAGCGTGACTACGCCGCCGTCGTGGCCGAGGACTCGAGCCTGACGCCGGCCGAGGCGCTGGCCCGGGTGTTCAGCGCCGAGGGCTATGCCGCCAGCGTGCGCACCCTGCCCATCGGCGACCAGCTCTGCCAGCAGCACTGCCCCGTCTCGCACGTGGCCCACGAGTTCCCGCAGCTGTGCGAGGCCGAGACCGAGGCCATCGGCCGCGTGCTCGGCACCCACGTCCAGCGGCTCGCGACCATCGCCCACGGCGATGGCGTCTGTACGACTTGCATCCCCACCACCCAGAAGGAGAAGGCATGACCTCCATCGAAGAACTGAACCCCGAGCTCCAGGGCATCGGCCGTTACGAGTTCGGCTGGTCCGACAAGAACGACGTCGGTGCCGACGCGAAGCGCGGTCTCAGCGAGGACGTCGTCCGTAACATCTCCGCGCTCAAGTCCGAGCCGCAGTGGATGCTCGACCTGCGCCTGAAGGGCCTCAAGCTCTTCCACCGCAAGCCGATGCCGACCTGGGGTTCCGACCTGTCGGCCATCGACTTCGACAACATCAAGTACTTCGTCCGCTCCAGCGAGAAGCAGGCGACCTCGTGGGACGACCTGCCCGAGGACATCAAGAACACCTACGACAAGCTCGGCATCCCCGAGGCGGAGAAGCAGCGCCTCGTGTCCGGTGTCGCGGCGCAGTACGAGTCCGAGGTCGTCTACCACTCGATCCGTGAGGACCTCGAGGCCCAGGGCGTGCTCTTCCTCGACACCGACACCGCCCTGCGCGAGCAGCCCGAGCTCTTCCAGGAGTACTTCGGCACCGTGATCCCGGTCGGCGACAACAAGTTCGCCGCGCTCAACACCTCGGTGTGGTCGGGTGGCTCGTTCATCTACGTGCCGAAGGGTGTCCACGTCGACATCCCGCTGCAGGCCTACTTCCGGATCAACACCGAGAACATGGGGCAGTTCGAGCGCACGCTGATCATCGTCGACGAGGACGCCTACGTGCACTACGTCGAGGGCTGCACCGCGCCGATCTACTCCTCCGACTCGCTGCACTCGGCCGTGGTCGAGATCATCGTGAAGAAGGGCGGCCGCTGCCGCTACACGACCATCCAGAACTGGTCGAACAACGTCTACAACCTCGTCACCAAGCGCGCCGTCTGCGAGGCCGGCGCCACCATGGAGTGGGTCGACGGCAACATCGGCTCGAAGGTGACGATGAAGTACCCCGCCATCTACCTGATGGGCGAGCACGCCAAGGGCGAGACGCTGTCGATCGCGTTCGCGGGCGAGGGCCAGCACCAGGACGCCGGCGCCAAGATGGTGCACGCGGCGCCGCACACCTCGTCGAGCATCCTGTCCAAGTCGGTGGCACGCGGTGGTGGCCGCACCTCCTACCGCGGCCTGATCCAGGTCAACGAGGGCGCCTACGGCTCGAAGTCCAACGTGCTGTGCGACGCCCTGCTCGTCGACCAGATCTCGCGCTCGGACACCTACCCGTACGTCGACATCCGTGAGGACGACGTGTCGATGGGTCACGAGGCCAGCGTCTCCAAGGTCTCCGACGACCAGCTCTTCTACCTCATGTCGCGAGGCATGGAGCAGGACGAGGCGATGGCGATGATCGTCCGCGGTTTCGTGGAGCCGATCGCCAAGGAGCTGCCGATGGAGTACGCCCTCGAGCTCAACCGACTGATCGAGCTGCAGATGGAGGGCGCGGTGGGCTGATCCTCCGGGATCAGCACGCTCCGTCCACCCCGCACGTAGAAAGAGAATTTGTGACTGTCACGGAATCTGTCCGGTCTGCCCTCGAGGTGGACAAGGTCGAGAGCCACCTGCACCCGCAGGGCTCCTTCGACGTCGCCGACCACGTGGTCCCGACCGGCCGCGAGGAGATCTGGCGCTTCACCCCGCTCAAGCGACTGCGTGGCCTGCACGCCGACGCGCCCCTGACGGCGCGCTCGTGCAAGGCGACGTGGACCGAGCACGAGGGCGTGGACATCCGCGTCGTCACCGGCGACGAGGCGCAGTCCGTGCGCGGCGTGACCGCGTGGGCGCCCAACGCCCGGTTCGCTGCCCGCGTCCTGGCCGAGGTGCCGGCGAGCATCCTCGTCGACGTGCCGGCCGAGCACGAGATGGCCGAGCCGATCTTCATGGAGATCGAGGGTGTCGACCTCGACGCCACCATGGGTGCCCACATGACGCTGCGCTTCGGCGCGCACAGCCGTGGGGTCATCGTCGTCAACCACACCGGCTCCGCCGCGGTCGCGGCCGTGGTCGAGGTGGTCGTGGGCGACGGTGCCGACGTGACGGTCGTGTCCCTGCAGGACTGGGCCGGCGACGCCGTCCACCTCTCGCACCACCAGGCGCTCGTCGGTCGCGACGCGACGTACAAGCACGTGGCGGTGACGTTCGGCGGCGACGTGGTGCGGATGGACTGCAACGTGCAGTACGACGGCCCCGGCGGGTCCGCCGAGCTGCTCGGCCTCTACTTCGCCGACGAGGGCCAGCACATCGAGCACCGCCTCTTCGCCGACCACACCGCGCCGCGCACCAAGAGCAACGTGCTCTACAAGGGCGCGCTGCAGGGCCAGGGCGCACACACCGTCTGGGTCGGCAACGTCCTGATCCGCAAGGTGGCCGAGGGCATCGAGACCTTCGAGGAGAACCGCAACCTGGTGCTCAGCGACGGCTGCCACGCCGACTCCGTGCCCAACCTGGAGATCGAGACCGGTGAGATCGCCGGTGCCGGCCACGCCTCGGCGACGGCCCGCTTCGACGACGAGCAGCTGTTCTACCTCCGCTCGCGTGGCATCGACGACAAGGAAGCCCGCCGCCTCGTGGTGCACGGCTTCTTCAACGACCTGATCCGCAAGATCGGCGTGCCCTCGATCGAGGACAAGCTGATGGCCACCGTCGAGGCCGAGCTGGCCAAGAACGTGCTGCGCGAGGACGCGGAGGTCGGAGCATGACCTTCGTCCGCGCCTGCGCGCTCGACGAGGTCCCCGTCGACGAGGCCCTCGCCGTGACGATCGGCGACCTCGACGTCGCCGTGGCCCGCAACGGCGACGAGGTCTTCGCGATCCAGGACCTCTGCTCGCACGCTGCCGTCGCCCTCTCCGAGGGCGAGGTCGCCAACTGCACCATCGAGTGCTGGCTGCACGGCTCGACCTTCGACCTGCGCACCGGCAAGCCCACCACGTTCCCCGCGACCGAACCGGTCGCCACCTTCCCAGTCGAACTTCGCGACAACGACGTCTATGTCGACGTCGAGACCACCCTGAATGGAGTGACCCCCTCATGAGCACGCTTGTCATCAAGGACCTGAAGGTTTCCGTCGACACCGAGGACGGCCCCAAGGAGATCCTCAAGGGCGTCACGCTGACGATCAAGGACGGCGAGACGCACGCGATCATGGGCCCCAACGGCTCGGGCAAGTCGACGCTGGCCTACTCGATCGCCGGCCACCCGAAGTACACCGTCACCGGCGGCACCGTCACCCTCGACGGTGAGGACGTGCTGGCGATGACTGTCGACGAGCGTGCCCGCGCCGGCCTGTTCCTGGCGATGCAGTACCCCGTCGAGGTGCCCGGCGTCTCGGTCTCGAACTTCCTGCGTACGGCGAAGACCGCGATCGACGGCGAGGCCCCCAAGCTCCGCACCTGGATCAAGGACGTCAACGCCTCCCTGCAGGCGCTCGACCTCGACCCCACCTTCTCCACGCGCAACGTCAACGAGGGCTTCTCCGGTGGCGAGAAGAAGCGCCACGAGATCGCGCAGCTCGAGCTGCTCGCCCCCAAGGTCGCGGTGCTCGACGAGACCGACTCCGGCCTCGACATCGACGCGCTGAAGGTCGTCTCCGACGGCGTCAACCGGTTCAAGGCCGCGGGTGACAAGGGCGTGCTGCTCATCACCCACTACACGCGGATCCTGCGCTACATCAAGCCCGACTTCGTCCACGTCTTCGTCGACGGTCGCGTCGCCGAGCAGGGCGGTCCCGAGCTGGCCGACCAGCTCGAGGCCGAGGGCTACGACAAGTACACGAAGCCCGCCACCGTCGCCGGTTGAGCAGCGAGCGCAGCGAGCAACGTCGAAACCAAGGAAGGTAGGCATGTGATGGAAGGACTGCTTCCAGAGCTGGAAGTCATCCGCAAGGACTTCCCGATCCTCGAGCGCCAGCTCGCGGGCGGCTTTCCGCTGGTCTACCTCGACAGCGCCAACACGTCGCAGAAGCCGCAGGTCGTCATCGACACGATGGTCGACCACCTCGAGCGCCACAACGCCAACATCTCCCGGGCCATGCACCAGCTGGGCTCGGAGTCGACCGAGGCGTTCGAGGCGGCCCGTGACCGGGTAGCTGCCTTCATCAAGGCGCCGAGCCGCGACGAGGTGATCTTCACCAAGAACGCGACCGAGGCGCTCAACCTGGTGGCCAACACGCTGGCGTGGGCGACGGGTGAGCTGTCCATGGGTGAGGGCGACGAGGTCGTCATCACCGAGATGGAGCACCACTCCAACATCGTCCCGTGGCAGCTGCTGACCGAGCGCAAGGGCGCGACGCTGCGCTGGTTCGGGCTGACCGAGGACGGCCGGCTCGACCTGTCGAACATCGACGAGCTCATCACCGAGCGCACCAAGGTCGTGTCGCTGACCTGGGTCTCCAATATGCTGGGCACCATCAACCCGGTGGCCGAGATCGCTGCGCGCGCGCACGCGGTCGGCGCCATCGTGGTCGTGGACGCCTCGCAGGCCGCGCCCCAGCTGCCCATCGACGTGGTGGCCTCGGGTGCCGACATCCTCGTCTTCACCGGCCACAAGGTCGTCGGGCCCACCGGGATCGGCGTGCTGTGGGGTCGCCGCGAGGTGCTCGAGTCGCTGCCCCCGTTCCACGGCGGCGGCGAGATGATCGAGACCGTGAAGATGGCGCGATCGACGTACGCAGGGATCCCGCACAAGTTCGAGGCCGGGACGCCGCCGATCATCGAGGCCATCGGTCTCGGTGCCGCCGTCGACTACCTCGACCACATCGGTCTGGACGCCATCCACGCCCACGAGCAGGCCGTCACCGGCTATGCCCTCGAGGGCCTGGCGTCCGTGCCCGGCGTGCGCATCCTCGGCCCGCTGGATGCCGCCTCGCGCGGGGGAGCGATCTCCTTCGAGCTGGCCGACGTCCACCCCCATGACATCGCGCAGGTCCTCGACTCGCGCGGCATCGCGGTGCGCGCGGGACACCACTGCGCCAAGCCGGCGCACGCGCGCTTCGGCGTGCAGGCCTCGACACGCATGTCGTCCTACCTCTACACGACACCGGCGGAGATCGACGCGCTGGTCGAGGGCCTCAACTACACGCGTTCCTACTTCAAGGTGAGTTGATGGATCTCGACAGCCTCTACCAGGAGATCATCCTGGATCACTACAAGCACCCCCACCACGCAGGCCTCCGCGACCCGTTCGAGGCCGAGGTGCACCACGTCAACCCGACGTGCGGCGACGAGGTGACCTTGCGCGTGCACGTCGCCGGGGACAAGGTGGAGGACGTGTCGTACGACGCCCTCGGCTGCTCGATCTCCCAGGCTTCCGCCTCCGTGATGACCGACCTGCTGATCGGCAAGTCCGTCGAGGAGGCGATGCAGATCCACCAGACCTTCTTGGAGCTCATGCAGGGCAAGGGCCAGGTCGAGCCCGACGAGGACGTCCTGGAGGACGGCATCGCGTTTGCCGGTGTCGCCAAGTTCCCCGCGCGCGTGAAGTGCGCCCTGCTCTCGTGGATGGCGTGGAAAGACGCGACCTCCCAGTCCCTCAGATCGGAGAACTCATGACCATCGACAACAGCGACCTGCCCGACGTGCCTGCTGCCGCGGGTGGCGGCTCGACCGTCACCGTGGACGACGTCACCGAGGCGATGAAGGACGTCGTCGACCCCGAGCTCGGGATCAACGTGGTCGACCTCGGCCTGGTCTACGACGTGCACCTCGACGAGGGGTCCAACGTCGTCATCGACATGACGCTCACCTCGGCGGCCTGCCCGCTCACCGACGTGATCCAGGACCAGACCAACTCCGCCCTGGAGGGTCTCGTCAACGACGTGGCCATCAACTGGGTGTGGATGCCGCCGTGGGGTCCGGACAAGATCTCCGACGACGGCCGCGAGCAGCTGCGCGCCCTGGGCTTCAACGTCTGAGCGTGCGCTTCACCGAGCACGAGCTGACCGAGGCGGTCACCAGCGCCGCCAAGACCGTCGTCGCCATGCGCCGTCGAGGCGTACGGCGACGCGATCGCGACGACGCCTGGGCCGCCATGAGCCGGCACGAGCGCTACCAGGTGCTCGACGCCGTCGGGAGCCAGGTGCTGCCCGTCCTGCTGGCGCTCCCGGACGTCGAGGTGGCTGCCGGCACCCGCCCCACGTTCACCGACGGCCAGGTGCTGGCGGCGGTCCAGGAGAGCCTGGGCGAGGGCGCGCGCGGGCTGCGGGGCAAGGTCGCGGTGGCCGCCCGGGTCGCCCTGGTCCGAGACGCCCTGGCCAAGCTGCCCCCGCGGCAGGACTGACGCGCACCCGGGGGCGCTAGTGTCGCCGACATGACGGACGACGAGATTGCCACCTTCTGGGAGCTGGCGCGGTTCCACGCCAAGCTCAACGTGGCGCCGGCCTACTTCGGCCCGACCACCCTCGAGGTCGTCCGGCCACCGGCCTGGTCCTTCGGCGAGACGCCGGAGGAAGCAGACGAGTTCGTCGCGGGGCTCGACTCCGACGATCGGCTCGAGACCTCGACACCCGCCTCGGAGTTCGCCGACGAGGCCGTGGAGCGGCCGGTCGCGGGCGCCCTGTCGATCCTGTGCAACGGAGCCGGTCACCCGGTGGCCCTGCTCGAGATCGAAGAGGTGGAGATCGGTGACGACATCGTCGAGCGCTTCCGGGTGATCTACCGGGCCGAGTCCTGATGGAACGCAAGACCTACCTCCTCGTCGACGGGGAGAACATCGACGCGACCCTCGGCAACTCGATCCTCGGGCGGCGTCCGCGCCCCGAGGAGCGTCCGCGCTGGGACCGCCTGCTCGAGTGGAGCGAGCGGAGCTTCGACCAGCCGGTGACGGGGCTGTTCTTCCTCGCCGCCGGCACCGAGATGCCCACCACCTTCGTGCAGGCGCTGATCGCGATCGGCTTCACGCCGGTCCCGCTGAGCGGCGCCGGCAAGGTCGTCGACATCGCCATCCAGCGCACGGCCGAGGCGCTGCTCGCGCGCGAGGCCGACGTCATCCTGGCCAGCCATGACGGTGACTTCCTCGAGCAGGTGTCCGCCCTGTGCGACGGCACCCGGCAGGTCGGCGTGGTCGGCTTCGGGGAGTTCGTCAACGCCTCGTTCCGAGGGCTGCCCGGACTGCGGATCATCGACCTCGAGTACGACGTCGGGGCGTTCAACTCCGCCCTGCCGCGCGTCAAGGTCATCCCGATCGACGAGTTCGACCCGCTCGACTTCCTCTAGGAGTCAGCCGGTGTGCACCGGCAGCGGCGGCGACCAGGTCAGTGCGGCGTACGGCGCGTAGTCCTCGATCTCGTCCTCGGGCCACGTCGCCCGTCCGACGTGGGACGTGCCGTCGAGGTCCAGCTCCACCCGGTAGTCGAACGGCCCCTGCCCCAGTCGGGTCGCTGCGAGCCCGGCCTCGGGCCGCCCCCGGAAGGACACCGAACCCGCGGTGTGGCACCGGAGGTCGGGCCGTGGCGTCAGGGTGGCGCTACGGCCGTCCGCCGAGGTCACGGTGACGGTTGCCGTGGCGCGCTCGGGGTGCGAGGCGAGGTCGGAGAGGGAGAGCTCCACGCCGTAGCTGTCGAGCTCGCCGTCGTGCTCGGCCAGGACCGCGAGGACACCGGTCGCCTCCGCGGGCGTGGTGCCGTCGACGGGCGTGCGCCAGCGGACGGTGGTGACGGCGTCGCCCTCCGGGCCGCGCCCGAAGATGTCGACGTCCCAGTCGCCTGCGCGCCCGGCCGGGGCGACCCGGAAGGTGCGCGGCCCGAGCCGTTCGGCAGCGACCGTGATCTGACGCGGGCAGGCGGACCCGCGCTCGCGGAAGGTCACGTCCGTGAACTCCCAGCCCGGCTGCTCGAAGCCGAACACGAGCTCCTCGGGGCTGCCGATCGCGGGCGGGTCGTCCGGGGGTGCCCCGTCGGCGCAGAGGCGGGGCCCGCAGAAGGTCCAGGCCGCCAGCTCCAGCTGGTCGCCGTCGGCAGTGAGGACCTGGAACGTCGGGGACCGCCCGGACGACCAGTTCTCCGGGTCCCCGGGGGCGGGGAGGTGGAGCCCGTCGTCGACCTCAGGGGCGTCGCCGGCCTGGTCCGCGGTCCCACACGAAGCGAGCACCATCAGCAGGGCGGCCGGCAGGAGGAAGCGCATGCTGGTGGGACGGCGAGACGCGGTGCGGGGTTCCGTGGCGGGTAACGTCTCGCGCGTGCACCGCGTCCTGGTCCCGCCCGCCCGCTTCGAGCGGTGGGTGAGCAACTTCGAGACCGGTCACGGCGGCGCCGCCCTGAGCGTTCTCGACGGCGCGCTGCACGGAGCGGCCGGCGACGGCTCGACGTTCGCGGCCGTGCTGCCGTTCGCGACGCCGTACGACGCGATGCCCGAGGTCGCCGCCTTCCTCGCGGCCGTCGAGACGCCGGGGGAGTGGGGAGTGCTGCTGGTCCGCAAGGGCGGCTTCGCCGTGGCACGCATGGCCGGCCCCACGATGGTCGAGCACAAGATCGGCCAGCGGCACGTGCAGGGGCGCACCAAGGCCGGCGGGCAGAGCCAGCAGAGGTTCGCCCGGCGCCGGGACAACCAGGCACGACAGGCCTACGAGGCTGCCGCCGACCACGCGGCCCGCATCCTCGGGCGTGGACCGCTCGTGACCGGTGGCGACCACCCGGCGGTGATCGAGGTGCTGTCGGACCAGCGACTGGCCGGGCTGCAGGTCGTCGAGCCCTGGCTGCCGGTGCCGGACCCGCGTCGCGCCGTGCTGGACCAGGCGATCCTCGACGCGCAGGCGGTCGCCGTACACGTCACCAACGCCTGATCCATCCGCTAGCGTCAGCGCCATGTGGCAGCCCGAGCCCGGCTGGCAGCGACTGCCAGGTGGCACCAGCCCTTCGGCGTACGGCGTGTGGCTGGCGCGCGAGGGCGAGCGGGACGTGGTCGTCAAGCGGCTGCTGGCCCCCGTCGAGGGCGACCCTCCCGAGATCTCCGACTGGCGCTCGGCGGCGTGGTGGGAGCGGGAGCCGCAGGTCGCGCTGCACGGACTCGTCACGGCCACCCCCGGCCTGCGTGGACCGAGGATGCTGCGGGTCGAGGAGGACGACGAGGGCATCACGATGGTGCAGGAGCGGGTCGACGAGACCGACAACCCGGGCCTGTTCGTCGCCCGTGCACTCGGTCGGTTCGCCGGGTCGACGCCGCCGGACGAGCCCTGGCTGGCCCGCGGCCAGCTGCGCGAACGGCTCTCACGGGTGGAGCGGCGAGGCGGCTGGCAGACGCTGGCCCGCACCACGATGGCCGATGTCGCCGACCACCTCTGGCGACAGCGGGGACGCCATCTCGACGCGCTGGACGCGGCGCCGCAGGTGCTGCAGCACGGTGACCCGACCCCGGAGAACCTGCGCGGACGCGTGGGCGACGACGTCGTCGCCATCGACTGGAGCTCGCTGGGCACCGGCGCCGTCGGTCACGACCTCGGGCTGTGGGCGCTGGCCTCGCGCGAGGCCTTCGAGCCACTGCTGGCGGCGTACGTCGACGGGCTGGCCGACGCCGAGCTCGCGCTGGTCGCAGCGGCCGGCGCGCGGATCACGGTCGTCTACACGGCGCTGAGCCGCCTGGACTGGGCACTGCGCCGGGTCGCGGAGGGCGAGGGGGCGCTGGCCGGGAAGTACTCGCACCCCAGCGTGGCGCCGTACGTCCACTCGATGCAGCGGCAGGCGGCCCAGATCGAAGCCCTCCTGAGCTGAGGGTCGAGCCGGGCCGCCGACCGCTCAGAGCTCGCTGGCCGAGAAGGTGTCGCAGGCCTGCAGGGTGCCCTCGTTGTAGCCGACGGCGAACCAGCGCTGGCGCTGCTCGGACGAGCCGTGGGTCCAGGCCTCGGGGTTGACGCCCTGGCCGGACTTCTCCTGGATCCGGTCGTCGCCGACGGTCTTGGCCGAGTCGAGCGCCTCGTCGATGTCGCCCTGGTCGAGGCCCTCGAGGATCCCGTCGCCGTCGCTGGCGTCGCGGGTCCACATGCCGGCGTAGCAGTCGGCCTGCAGCTCGAGGCGCACCGCGTCGGACTGCGGGCCCTTCTGCGTGCGGACCTGGCCCATGGTGCCGAGGAGGTTCTGGATGTGGTGGCCGTACTCGTGGGCCAGCACGTAGGGCTCGACGAAGTCGCCGCCCTGGCCGCCGAGCTGTCCCTCGAGGACATCGGCGAAGAACGTGGTGTCGAGGTAGATCTGGCTGTCGGCGGGGCAGTAGAACGGGCCGACCTGCGAGGTCGCCTGGCCGCAGCCGGTGTTGACGCCGCCGCTGAAGGTGACGATCTGGGCAGCCGTGAACCCGGGGCCGCCCTGCTCGGGCAGGGTCTTGGCCCAGAACTGCTCGAGCGTCAGCGCCACGGCCTTGCGTGCGCAGTCGACGTCCTCGTTGGCGTCGGCGCCGGTCTTGCAGTTGGCATAGCGCTCGCCGTCCTGCTCGATGCCCTGCGGGTTGCCGCTCTGGCTCTGGGGATCGACCCCCGTGCCGGAGCCGTCGGGGGAGGGGAGCCCGCCACCGCCGCCCATGCACATGTTGAGCACGACGATGAGCACGACGATCAGCAGGCCGCCGATGCCGCCGCCGGCGCGGGTGCCGCCGGGGATGGGGATCCGCATCCCACCGCCGCGCATACCGCCGCCGCCGCCGCTACCGGCGTCGCCGACGCGACCGCCGCTGATGTCAGCCTTCGGATTGAAGCGCATGTGTATGAACCCTTCCCGGGGCTACCGATGAGTCGGAGGGAGGCTAACGCGTTCAGGCGCGCGAGGAGCGTCGCGACGCCAGGAACTTGATGACGAAGCCCACGATGAGCAGGACCAGTCCCAGCTTGCCGCCGCCCGCGGACGTCGGGAGCGGGATCATGGAGCCACCGCCGGAGCCGGCGTCCTGGACGCGTCCGGTGTCGATGTCGGCCTTCGGGTTGAAACGCATGCCGGTGTCCCTTCCTCAAGGCCCGAGTTGAGCCAGCTCCGGCTCAACATATCGCTAGGGGCCGACGGGGGCCGACGATGACGGGGAAGTGTCGCCGCACCGATAGCCTGAGGGCCTGATGATCAACGCCCAACAGCTCGAGGTCCGCGCGGGCGCTCGTCTCCTCATGGAGGACGTCTCCTTCCGCATCGCCGCCGGTGACAAGGTCGGCCTCGTCGGACGCAACGGCGCCGGCAAGACCACCCTCACCAAGATCCTGGCCGGCGAGGCGCTGCCCGCCGCCGGCAAGGTGATCTCCACCGGCGAGGTCGGCTACCTCCCGCAGGACCCCCGCATCGGGGACCCCGAGGTGCTCGCCCGGGACCGGATCCTGTCCGCTCGTGGTCTCGACGACGTCGTACGCCGCATGCGTGAGGCCGAGGAGGAGATGGCCTCGGAGGACGTCGCGATCCACGAGCGCGGGATGAAGCGCTGGGCGCGCGCCGACGCCGAGCTGCACGCCGGTGGCGGGTATGCCGCCGAGTCGGAGGCCGCCCAGATCGCCAGCAGCCTCGGCATCGAGACGCGCATCCTCACCCAGCAGCTCAAGACGCTCTCCGGTGGTCAGCGCCGCCGCGTCGAGCTCGCGCGCATCCTGTTCTCCGGCGCCGAGACGCTGCTCCTCGACGAGCCCACCAACCACCTCGACGCCGACTCGATCGTCTGGCTGCGCGACTTCTTGAAGTCGCACCGCGGTGGTCTGATCGTGATCAGCCACGACAACGCGCTGCTCGAGGCGACCGTCAACAAGGTGATGCACCTCGACGCCAACCGTGGCGCGATCGACGTCTACAACATGGGCTGGAAGAACTACCTCATCCAGCGCGAGACCGACGAGCGGCGCCGCAAGCGCGAGCGCGCCAACGCCGAGACCAAGGCCAAGACGCTCACCGACCAGGCCAACAAGATGCGCGCGAAGGCCTCCAAGGCGACCGCTGCGCAGTCGATGCTCAAGCGCGCCGAGAAGATGATGTCCGGCCTCGAGGGCGAGCGCGCGGCCGACAAGGTCGCGCGGATCAAGTTCCCCGCCCCGGCCCCGTGCGGCAAGACCCCGATCACCGCCGAGCAGCTCTCCAAGTCCTACGGCTCGCTCGAGGTCTTCATGGACGTCGACCTCGCCATCGACAAGGGCTCGCGCGTCGTCATCCTGGGCCTCAACGGCGCCGGCAAGACCACGATGCTGCGCATCCTCGCGGGCGTCGACAAGCCCGACACCGGCCGCGTGGTCCCCGGCTACGGCCTCAAGCTGGGCTACTACGCCCAGGAGCACGAGACCCTCGACACCAGCCGCACGGTCCTCGAGAACATGCAGTCGGCGGCGCCCCAGCTGACCGACAGCGAGGCCCGCAGCGTCCTGGGTTCGTTCCTGTTCTCCGGCGACGACGCCCACAAGTCCGCGGCCGTGCTGTCCGGTGGCGAGAAGACCCGGCTGGCCCTGGCCGCCCTGGTCGTCTCCAGCGCCAACGTGCTGCTGCTCGACGAGCCCACCAACAACCTCGACCCCGCCTCCCGCGAGGAGGTGCTGGCCGCGATCCGCACCTACGAGGGCGCGATCATCCTGGTCACCCACGACGAGGGTGCCGTCCGCGCGCTCGAGCCCGACCGGGTGCTGCTGCTGCCCGACGGCGACGAGGACCTGTGGAACGAGGGCTACGCCGATCTCGTGTCGCTGGCCTGACCGCCCAGTCAGGCCTCCAGTCCTGCCCTGACACGGCACCGGGCCACGTACCCGCAGGTAGCGCTCTGAGAGACTCCGGGTATGACGCTTCCTGACCTCGCCGCCGTCGGCCTCGACTACTCCGTGGCCGGTCCGGTCGCCACGATCACGCTCAACCGCCCCGAGGTGCGCAACGCGCAGACGCCGGCGATGTGGCTGGCGCTGGCCGAGATCGGCCGCCAGATCCCCGACGACGTCCGCGTCGTCGTGGTCACCGGAGCGGGCCCGACCTTCTCCGCCGGCCTGGACCGGGCGATGCTCGACCCCGCCGCCGACGCGGCCGAGAGCGTCATCGGCCTGCTCGGCCTCTCCGACCAGGAGGCCGCCGACCGGATCGAGGAGTTCCAGCGCGGCTTCACGTTCCTGCGCGACCCGCGGTTCGTGTCCATCGCCGCTGTGCGTGGCTATGCCGTGGGGGCGGGCTTCCAGCTCGCGCTGTCGTGCGACCTGCGGGTCGTGGCGGACGACGCGCAGTTCTCCATGAAGGAGTCGGCGCTCGGCCTCGTCCCCGACCTGACGGGAACAAAGCCCCTCGTCGAGAGCGTTGGCTACGCCAGGGCCCTCGAGATCTGCGCCACCGCCCGGATGGTCGGTGCACAGGAGGCCGTCGACATCGGGCTGGTCAACAAGGTCGTGCCGGTCGACGACCTCGACAGCGAGGTCGCGGCGCTCGCGGCTGCCCTGTCCGCACCGATGGCCGGTGTGGTCACCGAGACCAAGACGTTGTTGCAGGGAGCGGCCGACCGTGAGCTCGACGAGCAGCGGCGCCTGGAGCGGGAGGCGCAGATGCGTCGCTTCCGGTCCGTGGCCGCTGCCTTCGCCGGCTGATCGGCCGACCGAGAAGGACTCCAGATGTCGATGATGGGACCCGGCAGCGTCGGACCGCCCTGGCGGTTCCTGCGCTCCGACCGGACCGTGGTCGACAAGCGGATCGAGCGGCAGACCGTGCGCCGGGTGCTGTCGTTCGCGCGCCCGCACCGCGTGGCGATCGCGATGTTCCTCGCCGTCACGGTGGTGGACGCCGGACTCGTCGTGCTCCCTCCGCTGCTGCTCCAGCAGATCGTCGACAAGGGCATCAGCGCCGGCGACACCCGGCTGGTCATCTGGCTCGCGGCGGCGATGGCCGTGGTCGCGGTCATCGACTCAGGCCTCGGCCTGCTCGGTGGCTACCTCTCCAGCCGGATCGGCGAGGGCCTGATCTACGACCTGCGCACCCAGGTCTTCGCCCACGTCCAGCGCCAGTCGCTCGCCTTCTTCACCCGCACCCAGACCGGCGCTCTGGTCAGCCGGCTCAACAACGACGTCATCGGCGCCCAGCGCGCGTTCACGTCCACCCTGTCCGGCACGGTGGCCAACATGATCTCGGCGCTCGTCGTCGGGATCACCATGTTCGCGCTGAGCTGGCAGGTGACGCTGCTGTGCCTGCTGCTGTTCCCCTTCCTGCTGCTCACCTCGCGCTGGGTCGGCAACCGGCTCGCCGGCCTGACCCGCGAGCAGATGGAGGGCAACGCCGACCTCGGCAACGCCATGACCGAGCGCTTCAACGTCGGCGGCGCGATGCTGCTCAAGCTCTTCGGGCGCCGCGAGACCGAGGACCGGTCGTACGCCGCCAAGGCGGCCGTGGTCCGCGACCTGGGCGTGCGCATCTCCCTGCTCACCCGGGTCTTCTTCGCCGCCATGACCCTCCTCCCGCAGCTCGCCACCGCGATGGTCTACGGCATCGGCGGCTACCTCGCGATCCAGGGCGACCTCTCCGTGGGCACCCTGGTCGCCCTCGGCATCCTGCTGCTGCGGCTGCTCGGTCCCTTGCAGGGCCTGTCCAACGTCCGCATCGACGTGATGACCGCGCTGGTGAGCTTCGACCGGGTCTTCGAGGTGCTCGACCTGCCCTCGCTGATCCAGGAGCGGCCGGACGCCACGGTGCTGCCGCGGTCGGCGGCCTCGCTGGAGTTCGACCACGTCGACTTCGGCTATCCCGCGGCCGACGAGGTCTCGCTCGCGTCACTGGAGAACGTCGCTCGGGTCGAGGCCCGGCCGAGCGGCCAGGTGCTGCACGACGTGTCCTTCACCGCCGAGCCCGGGCAGATGATCGCCCTCGTGGGCCCGTCCGGTGCCGGCAAGACCACCGTCACCCACCTCGTCGCGCGCCTCTACGACCCGGTCGCGGGCGCCGTACGCGTCGGAGGCCAGGACGTGCGTGACGTGACGCTGGAGTCGCTGGAGGACGTCGTCGGCTACGTCACCCAGGACGCGCACATGTTCCACGACACCATCCGCACCAACCTGCTCTATGCCCGGCCCGACGCCGCCGAGGCGGCGCTGTGGCAATGCATGGAGGCCGCCCAGATCGCGGCACTGGTGCGGGCCTTGCCCGACGGCCTCGACACCGTCGTCGGCGACCGTGGCTACCGTCTCTCGGGCGGTGAGCGCCAACGGCTCGCGATCGCCCGGCTGCTGCTGAAGGCGCCGGCGATCGTCGTCCTCGACGAGGCGACCGCCCACCTCGACTCCGAGTCCGAGGCGGCAGTGCAGCGCGCGCTCGACGCGGCGCTCGCCTCGCGTACGTCCCTGGTCATCGCGCACCGCCTGTCGACCGTCCGCAACGCCGACCAGATCCTCGTGCTCGACGCCGGCCGCGTCGTCCAGCGTGGCACCCACGCCGAGCTGATCGCCGAGGGCGGGCTCTACCGCACCCTGCACGACACGCAGTTCCGCGAGTAGGTTCGCGACATGGATCTCCAGCTCGAGGACAAGGTCTTCATCGTCACCGGCGGCGCCCGCGGGCTCGGCCGGGCCACGGCCGACGTGCTCGTCGACGAGGGTGCACGCGTGGTGGTCTCCGGCCGCTCGGGTGACACGATCGCCGCGGCGGTCGAGGCATTGGGCGACAGGGCCACAGGAGTGGTGGCCGACAACGCAGACCCCGAGACCCCGGCCCGGCTCATCGCCGCGGCACAGGATTCGTTCGGCCGGCTCGACGGGGCGCTGATCTCCGTGGGCGGCCCGCCGAAGGGTGCGGTCGTCGACATCACCGACGACCAGTGGTCGAGCGCCTTCGCGTCGGTCTTCCTCGGTGCGGTGCGGCTTTCGCGCGAGATCGGTCTCGCGCTGGGGGAGGGCGGCTCGCTCGCGCTGGTGCTGTCGAGCAGCGTGCGCGCACCGCTCGCCGACATGGCGGTCTCCAACGGCCTGCGCCCAGGTCTCGCGATGGTCGCCAAGACCCTGGCCGAGGAGCTCGGGCCCAAGGGAGTGCGGGTCAACGGTCTGCTGCCCGGTCGCATCGGCACCGACCGGGTCGCTGAGCTGGACGCGGCCAGCGGCGACGCCCGGGCGACGCGAGCGGCGTTCGAGCAGTCGATCCCGCTGGGGCGCTACGGCGACCCGGAGGAGTTCGGCCGGGCCGCGGCCTTCCTGCTGTCGCCGGCCGCGTCATTCGTCAGCGGTGCGATGCTCCCGGTCGACGGTGGGATGCTCCGGGTCCTCTGAGCGACGCGTGCCGCGCACCATGCCGCGCCCGCCCCGTGCCTCGTCGTAGACGAGGTAGCCGAAGCCGAAGAGCGCGAGCAGCCCGAAGAACCACCACTGCAGGCCGTAGAAGAAGTGTGGTCCGCTGTCGAGCTCGGGCAGCTCCACCGGCAGCAGCGGGTCCGCGGGCTCGGGCGACTCCGAGCGCAGGTCCACGAAGCCGGTGACGACCTCGCGGTCCAGCGCCTCGCCGATCTGCGCGCTGTTGATCGAGCGGGTGGACTGGTCGGTGACCTCGGTGCTGTCGCCGGTGGCGTCGAGGCGCACCCAGCCCTCGATGGTGACCTCGCCGGCGGGTGGCGCGGGGACGTCGTCAGGCGTCGCGCCACGGTTCTGGGTGGCGAACCAGCCGCGGTCCACCAGCACGCTCGAACCGTCAGCCAGCTCCAGGGGGACCACGACGTCGACGCCCGCGGCACCGTCACGGGTGCGATAGCGCACCACGACGGTGTCCTCGACGGCATAGGTGCCGGTGGCGGTGACGCGCTTCCACTCGTCGTCGGCCGACAGCGACGCACCGGGCGCCATCACGTCGGTGACGGGCACCGGGGGCTGCTTCTCGTTGCGCTCGATGATGGCGTTGCGGTCCCGGCGGTCCTCCAACCGGTGGAACTGCCACTCGCCCAGTCGCCACGCCACCCAGGCCAGCGCGACCACGGTCAGGAGGAACAGCACCCACCGACGACTCAGCAGGAACCGGAACCTTTTCACCGGATGAGGTTAGCCGCAGCCCCTCCGTGACCGGCACACACCTAGACTGACCAGGTGATCCCCCTCGCAGATCGATTCGGCCGTGTCGCCAAGGACCTGCGCGTCTCCTTGACCGACCGCTGCAACCTGCGCTGCTCCTACTGCATGCCCGCCGAGGGGCTCGACTGGCTACCCGACGACCAGACCCTGACCGACGACGAGGTCGTGCGGCTGATCACCATCGCCGTACGCCGCCTGGGCATCACCGAGGTCCGGTT
>NZ_CM001852.1:2032768-2060291 GCF_000389985.1 Nocardioides sp. CF8 | reverse complement strand
CCGGGGGGGGAGCCGCTCGTCCGCCGCGGCCTGGTCGACATTGTGCGGCGCACCCACGAGCTCGGTGTCGAGACCTCCCTGACGACCAACGCGCTCGGACTCGCGCGCACCGCGGCCGCTCTGCGCGAGGCGGGGCTCGACCGCATCAACGTCTCCCTGGACTCCGTGCGCCCCGAGACGTTCCACGAGATCACCCGCCGCGACCGCCTCGCCGACGTCGTCGCGGGGCTCGAGGCCGCGCGCGCCGCCGGACTGTCGCCGCTGAAGATCAACGCCGTGCTGCTGCGCGGCACCAACGACGACCAGGCCAGTGAGCTGCTGCAGTGGGCCCTGGACCACTCCTACGACCTCCGCTTCATCGAGCAGATGCCGCTCGACGCCCAGCACGGCTGGAGCCGCGCCGAGATGGTCACAGCCGACGAGATCTTCGAACGGCTGGGCGCCGACTTCACCCTCACGCCGCACGGTGAGGCCCGGGGGAGCGACCCCGCGGAGCTCTTCGACGTCGACGGGGGCCCGGGGACCGTCGGCATCATCGCCTCGGTCACGCGGCCCTTCTGCGGAGACTGCGACCGGGTGCGCCTCACCGCCGACGGCCAGATCCGCAACTGCCTGTTCGCCCGCGAGGAGTCGGACCTGAGGGCTGCGCTGCGCTCCGGCGCGACCGACGACGACCTGGCCGACCGGTGGGTCGTGGCGATGGCCGGCAAGCGCGCGGGCCACGGCATCGACGACGAGTCGTTCCTGCAGCCCGACCGGCCGATGTCGGCCATCGGCGGATAGCGGGGACGCACAGCGGATCCGCTGATGGTGGTTGAGCAAGGCGCGCGACCGAGGCACGAGGTCGCGACTGCCGTGTCGAAACCCAGTCGTGTCAGGACGAGCGGTCGCCGTGCTCCACGACGTCCTTGAGGAACCCGCGAGCGCCGAGGAAGTCGCTGAGCGACTGCCGGTGCTCGTCGCACGCCAACCACGTCTTGCGGCGATCGGGTGTGTGCAGCTTGGGGTTGTTCCACAGCAGGGCCCAGACGGCGTCGGCCGTGCAGCTCTTCGCGGAGCAGCGGTCGGGCATTCCCGGGTCGGTCACGGGGTCACCTTGGCACGATCTGGCAGCAGGGGCGCAAATGAGCCGGTGCCGGACAGCCACGGGGGAAGCCGTCCGGCACCAAAGTGCGACCACAGACGGGGGATGCTGGGGTCGCAAGTTGATTCTTGCACGACAGATCGCTGAAACCAACCTGCGGTGTCCGGTGAGTTGCGGCTCAATTGAGCTCGCGTGAAGAACTGGTGTCGCGCAGGTCGAAGCCGTCGTCCTTGCGGTTGCCGGCGTTGGCGAACACGACCGCGACGTAGGGCAGGAGCACCGCTCCGGCGACCAGCACCCACCTCAGGATCCCCGGGCCCACGGCCACCGCGCCGATCACGCACGCCGTGCGGATGGCCATCGAGATGAGATAACGGCGCTGTCGACCTGCGATGTCGTCGGCCACGCTCGTCGGCGCGGTCGTGATGCGCACCGAATGCGAGTCCCGTGAGGCCATGCCTCCACTGTACGTCGATAGGCTCGGTCACCACGGGTCCGAGCCGTTGCAGCCGGACCCACCCATCTGGCCCCCGAGGAGAACACCATGTCCAACCGCACCTACCGCGTCAGCGAGATCGTCGGCACGTCCCCCGACGGCATCGACCAGGCCGTCCGCAACGGCATCGAGCGCGCAGGCAAGACGCTGCGCCACATCGACTGGTTCGAGATCACCCAGATCCGCGGCCAGGCCAAGGACGGTCAGGTCGAGCACTTCCAGGTCGGCATGAAGGTCGGCTTCCGCCTCGAGGACGAGTGATCCGCGCGGGGTGTTTTCGCCTACCCCCGGGTAATCACTAGCGTCGTCAGGCGTGAGTGAAGCGATGCAGGAAGCACCCCGATCAGTCCTGGTCACCGGCGGCAACCGCGGCATCGGTCGCGCCATCGCCGAGGCCTTCCTGGCCCAGGGCGACAAGGTGGCGGTGACGACGCGGTCGGGCGGTGCCCCCGAGGGCGCGCTCGACGTCCGCTGTGACGTCACCGACCCGGCGGCGGTCGACGCCGCCTTCGCCGAGATCGAGGCGGCCCACGGGCCCGTCGAGATCCTGGTCGCCAACGCCGGCATCACCCACGACACCCTGATCCTGCGGATGTCGGAGGACGACTGGTCCTCGGTGATCGACACCAACCTGACCGGCTCCTTCCGGCTGGCCAAGCGGGCCGCGAAGGGCATGCTGCGCCTCAAGCGGGGCCGGATCATCTTCATCTCCTCGGTGGTCGGCCTCCTCGGCTCCGCCGGGCAGGTCAACTACGCCGCCTCCAAGGCAGGTCTCGTCGGGCTGTCCCGGTCGCTGGCCCGCGAGCTCGGGTCGCGATCCATCACCGCCAACGTCGTGGCGCCCGGATTCGTGGAGACGGACATGACCGCCGTGCTTACCGACGACCAGAAGCAGCTGATCAAGGCACAGGTGCCGCTGGGGCGCTATGCGGCCGCGACCGAGGTCGCCTCGGCCGTGACCTGGCTCGCGTCGGACGGCGCGGCCTACGTGACAGGAGCCGTCATCCCGGTTGACGGCGGACTTGGAATGGGGCACTGACATGGGCATTCTCGACGGCAAGCGCATCCTGGTGGCCGGGGTGACGATGGACTCCTCCATCGGCTTCGCCACCGCCAAGGTCGCCCAGGAGCAGGGCGCCACGGTGCTCATCTCCAACTTCGGGCGCGCGCTCAACATCACCAAGCGCATCGCGAAGCGGCTGCCGGCCGAGGCGCCGGTGCTCGAGCTCGACGTCACCGACGAGGACCACCTCGCCGGGCTGGCCGACCAGGTCCGCGAGCACGTCGACGGGCTCGACGGCGTCGTGCACTCGATCGCCTACGGCAACCCGCAGACCCTGCTCGGCGGCAAGTTCCTCGAGGGCCCGTGGGCCGACGTCGCGCAGGCGGTGCAGGTGTCGGCGTACAGCCTGAAGTCCCTCGCCGTGGCGACGCGACCGCTGCTCTCCGAGGGCGGCTCGATCGTCGGGCTGACCTTCGACGCGACGGTCGCGTGGCCGGCCTACGACTGGATGGGCGTGGCCAAGGCCGGCCTCGAGTCGACCTCCCGCTACCTCGCCCGCGACCTCGGCCCGAGCGGCATCCGCTGCAACCTCGTGTCCGCCGGCCCGCTCAAGACGCTGGCGGCCAAGGCCATCCCCGGCTTCGAGGACCTGGAGTCGGCGTGGAAGGACCGCGCCCCGCTCGGGTGGAACGAGAGCGACCACGAGCCCACCGCGAAGGCCGTGTGCGCGCTGCTCAGCGACTTCTTCCCGGCCACCACCGGCGAGATCGTGCACGTCGACGGCGGCTTCCACGCGATGGGACTCTGAGCGGGCGATACGGTGCGGCGGTGACCTCCCTCGTCGAGCTTCGTGTCCTGGAAGGCCCCAACCTCTACTTCCCCCGCGCCGCCATCAAGCTGACCCTCGACATCAGCACGATCGCGGAGGCCTCCGAGGCGACGGTGCTCAGGTTCGCCCGCCGGATCGGGCTGCGCACGACGCGCCCGGGTGCCCCCGGCAGCGGCTTCCGGCAGCGGTTCGCCATGCGCGCCGTGGAGAGCTTGGTGCGCGCCATCGCGAGTGAGTCGGGCACCTCGCGGCTGGCCGTGCGGGTGCGCCCGACAGCCGACGCCAACGTGCTCGTCGTCGCCTTCCCGTGGCGCCACCGGGGACGGGCCCAGGCCCTCGGGCAGGCCGTGGCCCATGCGCTGGACGCGCTGCCCACCCCGGACGTCGAGGGCGCGGTGAGTGCCGCCGCCGAGCAGGTCGCCGCCGCCGAGCCGGGAGCCCGCCCCACCACGATCACGCCCAAGGTGCCCGTGGTCGCGGTGACCGGCACCAACGGCAAGACCACGACGAGCCGGATGATCGCCCACATCGCGCGGACCGGCGGGCAGCTCGTCGGCTGGTCCAACACCGACGGCATCTACATCGACGGCGAGCTGGTGGAGGTGGGAGACTACTCCGGCCCGAGCGGCGCCGGTCGCGTGCTCGCGCACCCGAGCGTGCAGCTCGCCGTCACCGAGACTGCGCGCGGCGGCATCCTGCTCAAGGGGATCGGCCTGACCCGCAACGACGTCTCCGTCGTCACCAACGTCACCGCCGACCACCTCGGCCTCCAGGGCATCGACACCGTCGACCAGCTGGCCGAGGTCAAGTCGGTCGTCCCGCGCATCACCCGCAAGGACGGCTGGGCCGTCCTCAACGGCGACGACCCGCGCGTGCTCGCGATGCAGACGATCACCAAGGCGCAGCCGTGGGTGTTCTCCCGCGACCCCGACTCGCCCGCGATCCGCGACATCATGAACGAGGGCGGCCGCGCGACGACCGTCATGGACGGCTGGATCACGGTGCTCCGGCCCGGCTCCGACCCGCTCCCGCTGGTCGAGCTGGTCGACGTCCCGATGACGCTGGCGGGCCTGAGCCGCTTCAACATCGAGAACGCCCTCGCCGCCGCCTCCGCGTCGCTCGCGATCGGCATCCCCGTCGAGGACGTCGTCGCCGGCCTCAGGTCCTTCCTGCCGGACGCCGAGCACAACCCGGGCCGGATGAACTTCTTCTCCCTGCCGGGCGACGTCACGGTCGTGATGGACCTCGCCCACAACGAGGCCGGGCTGGAGGCGCTGCTCGAGATCATGGAGGGCGTACGCCGCCGCGAGGCCCGCCTCCTGCTCGGGCTCGGCGCCGTCGGCGACCGCACCGACGAGCTGATCGACGCTCTGGGCGAGATCGGCGCGAAGGGCAGCGACGTCGTCGCCATCGGCCACAAGGAGCGCTACCTGCGCCACCGCACCATGGACGAGATCGACGTGCTGCTCCGGGCCGGAGCGGCACGGGTCGGCGTCACCGACATCACCACCTACCCGACCGAGGTCGAGTGCCTCGCCGGGCTCGTCGAGCAGGCCCACGCCGGCGACGTGATCGGGCTGATGTGCCATGCCGAGCGCGAGGCGGCGTACGACTGGATCGCGGGTCACGGCGGCACGCCGGACGGTCCCGACCAGCTCTCCGCGAAGGTGCGTGCCGCGCACGCGGACTGATCAGGTGTCGCCGCGGTCGATCTGCTCGCCCGGCGCTCCGATGTCGAGGTCACCCTCGACGATCATCGCCGTCATCCCCGCCGGCGACCGGGTCTCGTGGGGCTCGCCCGGCTCCCACACCGCTGCCTCACCCGCACCGATGGTGCGGACCGTCCCGTCGTGGCCGGCGACCTGCGCCTCGCCCGAGAGCACGACGAGAAGCTGTCGGCCGCTCGCGGGGTGGCGGCCGATGACGCCGCCGGGCCCGAGGGTGATCGCGACCAGGTGGGCGTCGGCGCAGATCCCGAAGGCGCCGACCGAGAAGTTCTTGCTGCCGTGCCCGTCGACGGGCCGGTGCGGGAGGTCGGTCAGCGACAGGATCCGCACTCAGGACTCCGCGGGCGCGCTGTAGTCGGGATCGGCCGCCGGCACGTCGTCGTTGATGCCGGAACCGGCCTGGGCCTGCGAGGACCAGTTCTCCAGCTCGCTCATCACCTCGCCGTGCTTGTCGACGCAGACCACGACGAGGTCGCCGCGGTTGGCGCGGTTCATCGCGCGCCGGACGGCCTTGATCTCGTCGGTGATCACCTCGACCTGCTTGCACCGGCTGCCGGCCTCCATCGCCTGGCGCACGCCCTCGGCGACCAACGCCGAGGTGGTGCCGCGGTCGCGGCCACGCAGCTGCACGTCCTCGCGCACGACGAGCACGTCGAAGTGCTGGGCGGCGATGCTGCCGAGCTCGCGCATGTCTTGGTCGCGGCGGTCGCCCGCCGTGGCGATCACGCCGATGCGCGAGGGCCTGGCGAGGTCGTGGGACGACTCCAGCGACTCGCCCACGCGGTCGACGAAGTCGCCGAGCGCCTTCATGCCGGGCGCGTTGTGGCAGTAGTCGACGATCACGGTGACGCCGTTGACCTCGATCTCGTTGAGGCGGCCGGGGGAGAGGTAGTAGCTGGTCGAGAAGGTGCGCAGGCCCTGCCGGATGTCGTGCAGCGGGGCACCCGCGGCGAACGCGGCGGCCGCGGCGGCCAGTGAGTTCTGCACGTTCATCCGCGCCCGGCCGCCGAAGGTGGCGGGGAGCAGGTGGGTCCAGGCGAGCTGCATCTCGCGACGGCCGTGCTTGACCACGATCATCTCGCCGCGCTCGGACGGGTTGAGGACGAGCGCCTTGCCGCCTCGGCGGCAGTGCGCGTCGATCAGGTCGCGCGCCTCGCTCCCCGGCTCCTCCATGGAGAACCACACGACCTGGCCCGAGCACTTGCGGCGCATCTCGCGCACGAGCGGGTCGTCGGCGTTGAGGACGGCGTGGCCGTCGCGGGGCACCGCCTCGACGAGCACGGCCTTCACGTCGGCGAGCTGCTCGACGGTGTCGATGCCACGCAGGCCGAGGTGGTCGGGCTGCACGTTGAGCACGACGGCGACGTCGTTGCGCTCGTAGCCGAGGCCCTCGCGCAGGATGCCGCCACGGGCGACCTCGAAGACGGCCGTGTCGACGCGGGGGTTCTGCAGCACCATCCGGGCCGAGCGGGGACCGGACGCGTCCGCGCGGATCACCAGCCGCTCGTCGATCACGACGCCGTCGGTCGAGGTCATGCCGACCTTGCGGCCCATGCCCTTGAAGATGTGGCTGATCATCCGGCTGGTCGTGGTCTTCCCGTTGGTGCCGGTGACCGCGATGATCGGGATCCGCGACGTCGCGCCCGGGGGGAAGAGCATGTCGACGACCGGCTTGGCGATGAACTGCGGCTCACCGATCGTCGGGTGGGTGTGCATGCGGAAGCCGGGGGCGGCGTTGACCTCGCAGATGGCCCCGCCGGTCTCGCGGACCGGCTCGGTGATGTCGGGGCAGATGAAGTCGATGCCGGCGATGTCGAGCCCGACCATGCGGGCTGCCTCCTCGGCTATCTCGACGTTCTCGGGGTGGGCCTCGAAGGTCCGGTCGATCGAGATGCCGCCGGTCGACATGTTGCCGGTCAGGGCGAGCTTGACCGTCTCGCCCTCGCGCGGGACGGAGTCGAGCGCGTGGCCCTGGCTCGCGAGCACCTCGAGGGCGGCGGCGTCGACCTTGATCCGGGTGAGCACCTTCTCGTGGCCGACGCCGCGGCGAGGGTCGGCGTTGGTGAGGTCGACGAGCTGCTCCACGGTGGAGGTGCCGTCGCCTGTGACGCTGGCCGGGACCCGCTCGGCGATGGCCACCATCCGGCCGTCGATGATCAGGCAGCGGTAGTCCTTGCCGGTCACGAACGACTCGACGATCACGACACCGCGCCGCGACTGCTCGGCGGCGATCGGGAAGGCGTTGCGCACGTCCTGGTCGTCCTGGAGGTTCAGGCACACCCCGCGGCCGTGGTTGCCGTCCAGCGGCTTGACGACCACCGGGTAGCCGATGCGGTTGGCGACCTGGACGGCACCGTCCGCCGTACGGATCGAACCCTGCTTGGGCACGGGCAGCCCGGCGGCGCCGAGGAGCTTGGTGGTGAGGTCCTTGTCGGAGGCGATGTCGACCGCGATCGAGCTGGTCTCGCTCGTCATCGTCGCCCGGATGCGCTTGGCGTGGACACCCTGGCCGAGCTGGACCAGGGAGGCCTGGTTGAGCCGGATCCACGGGATGTCGCGCGAGATCGCCTCGTCGACGATCGCCTGGGTGGAGGGGCCGAAGGCGGTGCGCTCGGCGCGGGTGATGAACGCGTCGCGCTCGGCCTCCCACTCGAAGTCGGGGTCGCCCTCGACGAGGTGGTTGACCAGGCGGATCGCGAGCTTGCCGGCCTCGACACCGACCTGCTCGTCGATGTAGCCGTAGACGATGTTGTAGACGCCCTTCTGGCCCTTGACCATGCGGGTCTTGCCGCGACGGATGTCGTGGCCGACGACCTGCTGCAGGGCGAGGGCGGCGTGCTCGGCGACGTGGCCCAACCAGGTGCCCTCGTTGAGGCGCTCCACGAAGCCGCCGCGGCGACCGCGCGAGCAGGAGTGCTCCCGGAGACCGGGCAGCATCGCGACGAGCTCGTCGGTGAAGCCGGGCAGGGTGTTGGTGGGGAACTCCTCGAGAGAACCGAGGTCGACGACCAGGTGGACGGACTTGTCGTAGGACCAGACGTTGGCGCCGCGGTAGACCCGCGTCTCGAGGATCCTCAGGTCAGGGCGGGGTCGCTCGCTCATGCTCGGTCTCCATCGCTTGCAGGGGATGCTTCAGGAGTGGGTGGGGCGCTCACGCGTCGCCGGTTGCGGGCCAGCCGCCGGCGCAGGTTGGTGGGGGAGACGTCGCCGGCCGCGATGTCGCGGGTGAGCTGGCGCAGGTCGCGCCCGGCCTCGGCGATCTCGGCGGCCTCGCTGTCGTCGACCTGCTGGTCGCTCGGCACCAGGGTCCGGGTGGTGAGGTCGTAGGCGGAGCCGGCCGGCAGCATGTGCAGGATCACGCCGCTGGCCAGCAGCGGTGCGGAGCGGCGGGCCTCGTGCGCGTTGGAGACCATGCGCGCCGGGTCGAAGATCGTGACCGAGCCGCGACCGGTCACGCGCAGCACCTCATGGTCACCGACGTGCTCGACGATCGCGGCGGTGTCCTCGTCCACGCCGATGCCGAGCAGCTGGGGGCTCTGGGACACGATCATCAGCAGCCGGCCGTAGCGGTTGCGCTGGTCGAAGTGCTGGTCGATCACCGACGAGGCGACCAGGCCCAGGCCCGCCGCGACCTGGGTCATCCGCTGCTTGGGCGTGGCGCCGCCGACACCGAAGGCGACCATGTGGGAGGACTGGATGCTGGCCCCGGCCGAGGTGCCGGCGACGACCGCCCCGCGCTCGTGCGCGTCGATGATCGCCTCCCCGAACGGGGTGCCGCAGATGACGCCGGAGAGCTTGAGCTGGTTGCCGCCGGTCATGAAGATCCCGGTCGCGCGCTCCAGCGCGCCGACGAGTGCGGGATCGTGCGCCTGGTCGCGGGACTCGGGTCGGGCCGTGACGACCTCGGCGGCGCCGAGCTTGTGGAAGAGGGCCTCGTAGACCTCGTGGATCTCCGGGCCCAATGACGAAGCGGTCGGGATCACGACGATGCGGGCGTCGTGGCCGCCGCTGGCGACCACGAAGTCCTTGAGGATGGTCCGCTTGCGCAGCTTGTCCTCGGCGCCGCCGATGATCATCAGGGGTCCGCGAGTGGGGGCTGAGGGCATGGGACGCAGGCTAGCGTGACAGTGCTTGGCGGGTGCTGCCAGAGTTGGCGCGTGGCAACTCTCGATTCTGCGCCGACCCGCCTGCTCGTCGTCATGCGTCATGCCAGGGCGGAGTCATGGGGCGAGAGCGACCACGAGCGCCGGCTCGCCGAGCAGGGCCGGGCCGATGCAGCCGCTGCCGGGCGCTGGCTGGCGGAGCAGGGCATCGCCCCCGACCACGCCCTCGTGTCGAGCGCCACCCGCACCCGCGAGACGTGGGAGGCCGTCGCAGGCGCGGCCGGCTGGAGCCTGGCGCCCGTCTTCGACGACGGCCTCTACTCCGCGAGCCCCGACACGACCCTCGACCTGATGCGGGAGACGTCTGACGAGGCCCGGGTGCTGTTCGTGCTGGGCCACAACCCGACCGTGGCGTTCCTCGCCCAGATGCTCGACGACGGTGACGGCGACCCGGCGGCGAGCGCCGACATGGCCGGCGGCTACCCCACCTGCGCGCTCACCGTGCTGCGCTTCGAGGGCGGCTGGTCCGACCTCGCCATGGCGTCGGCCTCGGTGACCGCCTTCCACGTGGGGCGCGACTGAGCGCCGAGCAGCTCGCGGCCCGGCTCCGGGCGGCGGGCTGCGTGTTCGCCGAGGACGAGGCCGCGCTGCTGCTGGGCAGCGGCCGCGAGGGTGTCGAGCTGGAGGAGCTCGTCGTCCGGCGGCTCGCGGGGGAGCCGCTCGAGACCGTGCTCGGGTGGGTGGTCTTCGCCGGTCGCCGCCTGAGCGTGTGCCCGGGTGTGTTCGTCCCGCGGCGCCGTACCGAGCTCCTGGCACGCACTGCCGCCGCCCGTTGCGGACCCGGGTCGGTCCTGCTCGAGCTGTGCTGCGGCGTCGGCCCGGTCGCGGCCACGGTGGCCTCGACTGCGCCCGCCGCAACGTCCCGCACGGGCACACCCATCTTTCCGACTTGTACGGCGACCTGCCGGCCCCGCTCCGGGGGCGCATCGACGTCGTGGCGGCCAACGCGCCCTACGTCCCGACCGACCACCTGTCGCTGATGCCGCCCGAGGCGCGTGAGCACGAACCACCCGTCGCGCTGGACGGCGGCGCCGACGGGGTCGACCTGCACCGCCGGATCGCTGCCGGCGCGCCCGACTGGCTGGCGGCGGGAGGGGCGCTGATGATCGAGACGTCGCCGGCCCAGGTGCCGCTGACCGTGGCGGCCATGCGCGACGCCGGGCTGCGGACCGACGTGGTGACCGACGAGGAGATCGGCGGCTGCGTCGTCTCGGGGGTCAGATCGGCGGAGCGGGAGTGACGAAGCCGGCCTCGGCGTCGGCGGCCTCGATCTCCTCGCGGGTGATGCCGAGGAGATACATGATCGTGTCGAGGTAGGGCACGTTGACCGACGCGTCCGCCGCGTCGCGCACGACCGCCTTGGCGTTGTAGGCGATGCCGAGCCCGGCCGCGTTGAGCATGTCGAGGTCGTTGGCGCCGTCGCCGATGGCGATGGTGGCCGCCTCCGGGACGCCGATGTCGGCGGCGAACTCGCGCAGCGCGCGCGCCTTGCCGGCCCGGTCGACCACGTCGCCGACGACGCGCCCGGTGAGCAGGCCGTCGACGATCTCGAGCTCGTTGGCGCGGGCGTAGTGGATGCCGAGGTCGGCTGCGAGCCGGTCGGTGATCTGGCTGAACCCACCGGAGACGATGGCGAACCGGTAGCCCAGCCGGCGCAGGATGCGCACCAGCGTGCGGGCGCCGGGAGCCAGGGTGATGGCTTCGTAGACCTCGTCGAGCGCCTCGGCCGGCACGCCCTTGAGCAGCGCCACGCGCGAGCGCAGCGACTCCTCGAAGTCCAGCTCGCCGGCCATGGCCCGGGCGGTGACCTCCGCGACCTCGGCCTCGCAGCCGGCGTGGGCGGCGATCATCTCGATCACCTCGCCCTGGATGAGCGTGGAGTCGACGTCCATCACGATCAGCCGCATCGAGCGGCGCAGCAGGTTGGCGGGTTGTACGGCGATGTCCACCCCTTGCGTCGCCGCCTCGGCCGCGAGGAGGGGGCGCAGGACCTCGGGCGCCACGCCGGAGATGGCGAGGTCGATCGCCGTCACGGGGTAGCGCGCCATGCGCTCGATGCGGTCGATGTTGGCGCCCGAGTCGGCGATCCGGCCGGCGATCGCCGACATGGCCGTGGCCTTCAGGGGAGCCCCGATGATCGTGACGTGCGACCGGCCGAAGCGGCGGGGCTTGTTGTCGCCCTGGCCGCGCTCGACCTCGGCCTGCATGCCGAGCCCCTCGGCGGTCTCCTCGACCGCCAGCCGGAGCTTCTTCCAGTCACGCGGCGCCGTGACGAGCACGCCGAGGACGAGGCGGCGGCGGAGCACGATCTGCTCGATGTCGAGCACCTCGACGCCCGCGGCCGCGAAGGTCGCGAACATCGCCGACGTGACACCGGGGCGGTCCTTGCCCGTGATGGTGATCAGGAGGGTCTTGGGAGTTTCGTCCATGTCGATCATCTCGCGAGAAGCCTATTGGCCCGCGAGCCCCTCGGGTGCACTCGTCCAGAGTCGGTCAGCCCACCTTCTTCGGCATGACCCGCTTGGAGACCATCGCGACGACGTCCTGGTAGCGCGAGCCGGTGAGCCGGGCGAAGTGGTGCAGGGCGTGGGCGTCGAGCCCGACCAGCACGCGGGCCTGGTTGCGCAGCACGCCCCGGACGATGATCTCGGCGGCGCGCTCCGGGGTCATCGTGGCGAGCCGCTTGTCGAAGAACGCCGCGGTCGCCTCCTTGTCCTCGGCGTCGGAGACGCGGGCGTTGCGGGCGATGGCGGTCTTGATGCCGCCGGGGTGCACGGCGGTGACGCCGACGCGGTGACCGGCGACCAGCATCTCCTCGCGCAGCGACTCCGTCAGCCCGCGTACGGCGTACTTCGTCGCGTTGTAGGCACTCTGGCTGGGCATCGAGACGAGCCCGAACAGGGACGAGATGTTGACGACGTGGCCGTCGCCGGAGGCGATGAGGTGGGGGAGGAACTCCTTGGTGCCGTGCACGACGCCCCAGAAGTTCACGCCGACGATCCAGTCGATGTCCTCGTAGTCGAGGTCGTGGAGGTCGCCCGACAACGCGACGCCGGCGTTGTTGACGACCACGTTGACCCGGCCGTAGTGGTCCTCGACGTTGGTGGCGTAGGCAGCGACCGCCGCCCGGTCCGCCACGTCCAGGCGCGCGGTGTGCACCTGGGTGGCGCCGGCGTCGCGGGCGAGCCGGGCCGTCGCCGCCAGCCCCGTCATGTCCACGTCGGACAGGGCGAGGTGGGCGCCGCGGCGGGCCACCTCCACGGCCAGGGCCCGGCCGATGCCGGATGCGGCGCCGGTGATGACCACGACCTTGTTCTCGAGCGTCTTCATGCGATGTCTCCTGTGCAGTCGGTCAGGGCGCGGTCGACGAGGTCGTGCAGCGCTGCACTGACCTCCCGGGGTCGCTCGAGCGTGAGCATGTGGCCGGCACCGTGCTCGACGCGCACCTCGGCTCCCCGGACGTGGGCGGCGATGCGCCGGGCGTGGTGGGGCGGGGTGAGCAGGTCGCGCGTCCCGACGAGGACCACGGTCGGGACGTCGTCGTAGGCCGCGAGCAGGTCGGTTCGCTCGTGGGTCATGAAGTCGTGGAAGAAGCCCCACATCGTGGCCGGCCCGCAGTTGATCAGCTGGTCCACGACGAGTCCGGTGTCGCGCGGTCGCCGGGGTTGACCGAACAGGAAGGTGTCGACCACCCAACGCTCCAGCAGCGGGGAGTTGCGGCGCTCGCTGCGGCTCAGCCGCCGGGCCCGGGTGGCGAGCACACGCGGCAGCTGGTGGCGGACCACCGGCGCAGTGACCCGCGGCAGGCCCAGGGTCACGGTGTCGAGGCCTCCGGACGACGTGGAGACGAACAGCAGCCCCACCACCCGCTCGACGAGGTCCGGGCGCTCCGCCGGGAGGGCACACATGGTCATCCCGCCGATCGAGTGACCCGCGACGACGAGCGGCCCTGAGGGGGCGAAGGCGTCGACGACGTGCCCCAGGTCGCGGGCGAGGTGGGGGATCGTGCAGGCGGCCGATCGGGCCGTGTCGGAGCGACCGTGACCCCGCTGGTCCCAGGTGATGATCCGGACGTCGTGTCCGTAGGCCACCAGCAGGTCGTGGACCTGGTAGTGCCAGTCCTGCTCGTCGGCGGCCCAGCAGTGCGCCAGCACCACCGTGAGCGGGGCGTCCTCACGCCCGCGCACGGTGACGTGCAGGCGCAGGCCGTCGTCGGTGCGCACCTCCCGGGCGTGCCCGGCGTCGCGGGTCAGCGGCTCGATGCTCATGCCGAGACCTCCCCGGCGGTCGAGAGCGCCGGCACCGGGTCGGAGTAGTCGAGTGCCGGGTCGTCCACGGACGCCGCGAACACCTTCAGGTCGCGGAAGTAGTTCATCCGCAACCGCCACGGCTCCTCGCTGCCCTGCTTGGGGAAGTCGTCCACCGCGCGCAGCACGTAGCCCGCCGCGAAGTCCAGGAACGGGGCCTCGGGGACGCCCGGGTCGCGTCGCGGCACGACGATCCGGGTGCCGGTGCGCTCCATGTGCTCGAGCACGCGGACGACGTACTGGCACACGAGGTCGGCCTTGAGCGTCCACGAGGCGTTCGTGTAGCCGACGATGAACGCGAAGTTGGGCAGCTCGGTGAGCATCATCCCCTTGAAGGCCATCGTGTCGCGCAGGTCGACGTCGCGCCCGTCGACGGCGAAGCTCGCCCCGCCGAAGGCCTGCAGGTTGAGGCCGGTCGCGGTGACGACGATGTCCGCCTCGAGCTCACGGCCGGACTGCAGCCGGATGCCGGCGGGGGTGAAGCGCTCGATGTGGTCGGTGACGACGTCGACGGTGTGCTTGCGCAGCGCCTTGAAGAGGTCGCCGTGGGGCACCAGGCACAGTCGCTGGTCCCAGGGGTCGTACGGCGGCTTGAAGTGCTCGTCGAACGCGATGTCCGCCGGCAGCTGGCGCTCGAGCAGCGTGCGCAGCAGCAGTCGTGCCTCGCGCGGTCGTGCCCGGCAGAACTCGTAGAACCCGACGTGCATCGCGAGGTAGCGGCCCCGGACGAGCTTGGCGGCCACCTTGGTCGGCAGGGTCCGCAGCATCCGGTGCGAGATCGGGTCGGTGCCGGGCTGGCTGATGATGTACGTCGGAGTCCGCTGCAGCAGCGTGACGTGACCGGCACCGCGGTCGGCCAGGGCCGGTACCAGCGTCACGGCGGTCGCGCCGGAGCCGATGACCACCACCCGCTTGCCGGCGAAGTCGAGGTCCTCGGGCCAGTGCTGCGGGTGCACCACCTGGCCGGTGAAGTCCGCGCGCCCGGGGAAGTCGGGGGTGAACCCCTCGTCGTAGCGGTAGTAGCCCGAGGTGGACATCACGACGCCGGCCGTCAGCTCGTGCGTCTCACCGGTGTCCGTGCGCTCCACGGTGACGGTCCAGCGGGCGGTGGCGCTGGAGAACTCGGCCCGCACCACGCGCTGCTGGTAGCGGATGTGCTGGTCGATGCCGTGCTCCGCGGCGGCCTCGCGGAGGTAGGCGAGGATGTCGGCGCCGTCGGCGATCGCCTTCTTGCCCAGCCACGGCTTCCAGCTGAAGCCGAGGGTGTACATGTCGGAGTCGGAGCGCACGCCGGGGTAGCGGAACAGGTCCCAGGTGCCGCCCAGGCTCTCGCGCATCTCGAGGACCGCATAGCTGCGGTCGGGGAAGGCCTTGCTGACGTGGTAGGCGGCGTCGATGCCGGACAGTCCGGCACCGATCATCAGGACGTCGAGGTGCTCGGTCATGGTCGTCTCTTCTCTGTGGTCAGCCGGCCGCGGCGGCGGCGACGAGGGTCTGGGCGGGGACGTCGGGTACGTCGACGCCGCGACTCGCGGCGAGGTCGTGGATCTGGCACCAGGCACCCTGGGTGAGGACCTCGACGAAGAAGTCGATGTCGGGTGCGATCACGGGACGCGAGGACCAGCGGCGCACGGCCTGCATGCAGCCGCCGATCAGGCCGAAGACCCACGGGTCGAGGCTGGCCTTGTCGTGCTCGCTCAGCTCGCCGCCGAGGAGCGTGAGCAGCATCTCGATCATGGTCTCGACGCCGTCGGCGACCTGGGCGATCACCTGCTCCAGCGGTCGCTCGGTGGAGCCGGCCACGTCGCGTTCGACGAAGCGCAGCAGCGAGGCGTGCGCCACGGCCCAGTGGGTGTAGGTGGAGATGATCCGGCGCACGATCTCGCGCGGGGTCCCGTCGAGGGTGATGGCGCCCATCACCTCGGTCCCGGCGACCGCACAGATCTCGCGTTGCACCGCGACCTCCAGGTCTGCCCGGTCCTCGAAGTAGCGGTAGAGGGCGGAGCGGTTGATGCCGCCCCGGGCCGCGATCTGCGCGACCCTGAACTCCGCACCCGCGGGAGCCTCGTCGATCACCAGCAGCGCGGCGTCGATCACCTGCTGGCGGCGTTCCTCCTGGTGGCCGAGCCAGCGCGAGTGACGGCCGTCCTCGGCGCTCACGTCGGCACCCGCAGCCGTCGGCGGGGGCGGAGGCGTCCGGCCAGCGCCTGCTCCTCCGGGTCGGTGATCTTGAGCCGCGGGCGACCGACCAGGGCGCCGCGTGCCCGTTCCTCCGCGTCCAGGACTCGCCAGTCGTCGAGGCCGCTCACGTCAGGTCGCCGCTCGCGGACGAAACCGGCCGGGTCCGTGGTGATCACGGGCTCGGGGAGACCCGCGTCGAGGTCGTCCAGCAGGGTGTCGACCGTCTCCTGGGCGCAGGTCTTGTTGGTGCCGATGAAGCCGACCGGCCCGCGCTTGATCCAGCCGGCGACGTAGAGCCCGGGCTCCACCCGGCCCGCGGTGTTCGGCACGGTCGAGGTGACGGGGTCGAAGGGGAGCCCCGACACAGGGGTGGCGCTGTGCCCGACCGAGCGGACGACGAGGCCGGCCTCGAGGGTCGACTGCTCGTCGGTGGGCTCGGCACGCACGCTGCCGTCGGGGCCGGTGACGAGGTCGTTGCGGACCAGCCGGACCCCGCTCACGCGGCCGTCGCGACCGAGGACCTCGACGGGTGAGGTGGCGAAGGCCAGCACGATCCGGCGACGCCCGGGGTCACCGGAGGTCGTGCGGGCAGCGAGCTCGGCGAGCAGCCGGCTGCGCTGGTCGCTGCCGGTCAGGGTCGCCGGGTCGGCGTGCACCACGACGTCGACATCGCTCAGCCCGGCCAGGCCGATCAGCTCGGGCACGGTGAAGGCGGACTGCGCGGGTCCGCGCCGTCCGAGCACGACGACCTCGCGCACCGCGCTCGACCGGAGCGCAGCGAGCGGCCCGGGAGCCACGTCGGTGCGGGCGAGCACGTCGGGGTCGCGGGTGAGCATCCGGGCGACGTCGAGGGCGACGTTGCCGTTGCCGACCACGACCGCACGCTCGTGGTCGAGAGGCACGTCGAGGTCGCGTCGGCCGGGGTGGCCGTTGTACCAGCCGACGACGTCGGTCGCGGCCAGCGAGCCGGGCAGGTCCTCGCCCGGGATGGCGAGCTGCCGGTCCGCGGAGGCGCCCACGGCGTGGACGACCGCGTGGTAGCGGCTGCGCAGGTCGGCCAGCGTCAGGTCGGTGCCGACGTCGACGCCCAGGAAGTAGCGGAAGCCCGGCTGCTGCTCGATGGCGCCGAAGAGCTCGGTCACGCGCTTGGTGGAGGCGTGGTCGGGGGCGACGCCGTGCCGGACGAGGCCGTACGGCGTGCGCAGCCGGTCGTAGACGTCGACCGCCTCGACCTCGGGGTGCCGGAGCAGCTCGTCGGCGGTGTAGAGGCCGGCGGGACCGGCGCCCACCACCGCCACCCGCACGGGCGTCGCGGTCCGCAGCCGCCGTTGGGCGGGCACCGTCGCGACGGGAGCGCGGTCAGCGTGGGGGAACGTGGCGTAGTAGTCGGCGTTCAGCGCCAGGAACGGCTGCTGCGCCGGTGTCAGCTTCGTGTCGGGCACGATCGCGCCCACCGGGCAGGCCGTGACGCACGCGCCGCAGCCGACGCAGGAGTCCGGGTCGACGTACAGCATCTCGGCCTCGGCGAAACCGGGCTCGCCGGGGGCGGGGTGGATGCAGTTGACCGGGCAGGCGACCACGCACGAGGCGTCGGCGCAGCAGGACTGGGTGATGACGTAGGGCATCGGTCAGCTCGCTGCCGAGTGGGGCTCGCTGCGGAAGCGCGAGGGCCGACCGCCGATGCCGAGGAGGGTCCAGACCCGTCGGGACACGGGGTTCATCAGGCCGAGCTCGTCGGCCAGCATCCGCAGGTCGCCGAAGGTGTCGCGCAGGAGCTTGCGGGAGTGCTCGCCGTCCCACCAGATCTCCTTGATCACCTCGGCGGGGATGTCGAGGTCGCGGCGCATCTGCCGGCTGGGCTTCATGATCACGTCGCACAGGACACGCATGATCACCGGCATCAGGACGGACAGCACCGCGCGCTGGAGGCGCGAGTAGTCCTTCGAGCGCTCGGTCAGGTAGGAGTGGGCGAAGCCGATGTGGCGGGCCTCCTCGGCGACGTGGATCTGCATCACGCGGGTCACCATCGGGTGCATCTGCTCCCCGGAGCGCAGGATCGACTTCTGCAGGTGGTCGATCGGCTCCTCCCCGGCGAGCACGCCCATGAAGAAGATGTTGGGGAGGGGACCGGCCGCGATCGCGAGGAACGGTGCGACGGCGCGGAACCAGCGGGGACCGCCCGGCACGTCCTGGCCGATGCGGTTGACCATCTCCTGGAACATCTGCGTGTGGTGGCACTCCTCGGTCGCCTCGTGCGTGGAGTAGCGGAACTCCGCGGAGCCGTTGGGCAGCGTCATCGCGTGGTTCATCAGCCCGCTGATGAGCAGCTGCTCGAACTGCAGGCCGACCTTGGCAATGTTGGCCTGGCGATACATCCCGATCTGGATCTGCCGGTCGAGGGGGAGCGAGCGGTACCACTCGGTCCCGCCGAGCGAGTCCGCCCGGGGCATCACCCAGCGGGCGTCGGTCGGGTCGACTGCGAAGTCGGGGTCGTCCCACGCGATGTCGGTGAAGGCGTCGAAGTGCTGGTGCACGGAGGCCTCGGAGAGGTGGTGCAGCAGCTCGTCGTACGAGAAGTGCTCGGTCTGCGCGGTCATGCCTGCTCCCTCAATCGTCTGTGACGCGATGTCACAGACAAGTTAATGTGACATCGCGTCACAGGCAAGGGTTTCGCAGGAAAAGTTGGCGCGCGTCGCCGATCAGTGGTCCGGCCACACCTCCGGGGAGCAGGCGGCGACGATCGCCCGTCGCGACGCGCGCTCCAGCGGTTGGAGGGCGGCCCTGCGGGCCTCGATCTCGTACGCCGACACGGCACCTCCGTCGTCCTCGAGCGCCAGCTCCGTGATGGCCCAGCCCTGCAGCCCACGCGCCGCGAGGTCGGCGCAGCGCGGTGGTGTGCCCAGGGGAGCCTCGAGCCCGGGCCGGTGCCCGAGGTTCATCAGCCGGTCGGCCACCTCGGGGCGCCAGCGGGCGACGTCGAGGTCGGCGAGCAGGTTGGCCGAGTCGAGCAGCGCGGCGCGCAGCGACCGGTCGGCCTCGCCCACGTCGGGGAGCTGTCGCGGCGCCGCGGGCTGCACCCGCCAGTGGCAGACCTCGCCCACCACCTCCGGCACGACGGCCCAGGCGCCGACGACGACCGCCTCGCCGGCCTCGATCGCCGCGTCGTTGAACGCGCGTGGCCCGCCCAGGCCGAGCAGGTCACCCTCCACGGGCAGCGCCAGCCCCGCCCCGGTGGCGCCGGAGCGCCTCGCTTCGAGGAGGAGGTCGAGCATCGCCGTACCCCCCGCGAGGCCGTCGGCGAGGTGCGCCAGCTCGCCGTCGGTGACGGCGTCGAGCACGTGGTCGGTGACCTCCGTGCCGCGCAGCCAGGCAGTGAGCCACCAGGCGAGGCGGGCGGACAGCGGGAGTTCGAGGGACACGGCGCCAGAGAATACGTCGGGGTCCGGACCGGTGGTGCGGTGCTGGATAGGGTGACGCGCATGACCGCCGTGATCGAGTTCGCCGACCTCACGGTCCGCCGGGGCGGGGCGACCCTGCTGGACGAGGTCAACTGGGCCGTCGAGGAGGACGAGCGCTGGGTGATCCTCGGGCCCAACGGCGCCGGCAAGACCACGTTGCTCCAGGTGGCCTCGGCGCAGATCCACCCGACCTCGGGCGTCGCCGGGATCCTGGGCGAGGTGCTCGGCACGGTCGACGTCTTCGACCTGCGTCCGCGCATCGGCCTCACCAGTGCCGCCCTGGCCGATCTCATCCCGCGCACCGAGCTCGTCAGGGACGTCGTGGTCTCGGCCTCCTACGGCGTCCTCGGTCGCTGGCGCGAGGTCTACGACGACCTCGACCACGACCGGGCCGCGTCGCTGCTGACCGAGGTGGGTGCCGCCCACTTGGGCGAGCGCACGTTCGGCACGCTCAGCGAGGGCGAGCGCAAGCGCGTGCAGATCGCCCGGGCGCTGATGACCGACCCGGAGATGCTGCTGCTCGACGAGCCGGCGGCCGGGCTCGACCTGGGGGGTCGCGAGGACCTCGTGTCCACGCTCTCGGTCGTCGCCCTCGACCCCGACTCGCCCGCGACCGTGCTGGTGTCGCACCACGTCGAGGAGATCCCGCCCGGCTTCACCCATGCCCTGCTGCTGCGCGCGGGACGGGTCGTGGCGTCGGGTCCGCTGGAGCGCGTGGTCACGGCCGAGACGTTGTCGGAGACCTTCGGGATGCCGATGCTGCTGACGCAGGAGGACGGGCGGTTCGCCGCCCGCAGGCGCCCCCGCCACCTGGCTGGTTGACGCGGGCTAGGGTCTGTCCATGGAGTGGCTCAGAGATCATGCGTGGGAGACCTGGCTCGGTCTGACGATCGTCCTCGGGGTGGCCGAGATGTTCAGCCTCGACCTCATCCTCATCATGCTCGCGGCCGGTGCCCTCGTCGGCATGGTCGCTGCCCTCCTGGACCTGCACATCGCCATCCAGATCCTCGCTGCGTCCGCTGCCTCGTTGGCCGCGATCGCCGTGGTGCGGCCCTCGATGGTCAAGCGTCTGCACGGGGGACCCGAGCTGTCGCTCGGTCACGGCAAGCTGGTCGGCAAGCAGGGCGTCGTCACCGAGGAGATCTCGGCGCTGGCCCCGGGCCGGATCAAGCTCGCGGGTGAGTTCTGGACCGCCGAGCCCTATGACGAGACCGCCACCATCGCGGCGGGCGAGACCGTCGAGGTGCTGGCGATCCGCGGTGCCACCGCCCTCGTGCACCCCGTCGCTCGTCTCGAGTCCTGACCCGAAGCCCGTCCCAGCCAACCCGTTCTGAGAAGGAGACGTCCATGGAGATCGCCCTGGTCCTGTTGGCGCTACTGGTCCTGTTCGTGATCGTGGTGCTCGCCAAGACGGTGCGCATCGTGCCGCAGGCCCGCGCCGGCATCGTCGAGAGGTTCGGCAAGTACAAGGGCACGCTGCCCGCCGGCCTCAACATCCTGATGCCGTTCATCGACCGCCTGCGCTACCTCATCGACCTGCGTGAGCAGGTCGTCTCGTTCCCGCCGCAGCCCGTGATCACCGAGGACAACCTCGTGGTCTCGATCGACACGGTCATCTACTTCCAGGTCACCGACCCGGTCGCAGCGACCTACGAGATCGCCAACTACATCCAGGCGATCGAGCAGCTCACCATGACGACGCTGCGCAACATCGTCGGTGGCATGGACCTCGAGGAGACGCTGACCAGCCGCGACCAGATCAACTCCGGTCTGCGTGGCGTCCTGGACGAGGCGACCGGCAAGTGGGGCATCCGCGTCAACCGTGTCGAGCTCAAGGGCATCGACCCGCCGCCCTCCATCAAGGACTCGATGGAGAAGCAGATGCGCGCCGACCGTGAGAAGCGGGCCGTCATCCTCACCGCCGAGGGTTCGCGCCAGGCCGCGATCCTCACCGCCGAGGGTTCCAAGCAGTCGCAGATCCTCAACGCCGAAGGTGATCGCGAGTCGCAGATCCTGCGCGCGCAGGCCGACCGTGAGGCCTCGATCCTGCGGGCCCAGGGTGAGGGCCAGGCCATCCAGACCGTCTTCCAGGCGATCCACGACGGCCAGCCCGACCAGTCCCTGCTCGCCTACCAGTACCTCCAGATGATGCCGAAGATCGCCGAGGGCAGCGCCAACAAGGTGTGGGTCATCCCCTCGGAGATCACCAAGGCACTGGAGGGGCTCGGTTCCTCGATCCACGAGATCGCCGGCATCCCGCAGGACGCCACGCCGCGCACGCGCGTCGACATGGGCCCGACCGAGCCGCAGCTGCCGCAGTCGTCGGGGCACGGCGACACCAAGAAGGTCGTCGAGGAGGCCATCGCCGCCGCAGAATCGGCCAGCCGCACGCCGTCGGCCGCTGCGCCGGCCACGCCGCCCGCCGAGCCGACCGTCGAGCCTCCCGCTGCCGAGGAGCCCCCCTCGGCGTGAGCCCGCTCGAAGCCGTGCTGATCGCCCTCGCTGGCGTGGCGGCCGGCACCATCAACACCGTGGTGGGGTCGGGAACGTTGATCACGTTCCCGACCCTGCTGGCGTTCGGCGTGCCGCCGGTCACCGCCAACGTCTCCAACTCCATCGGCCTCGTGCCGGGCTCGGTCACCGGAGCGGTGGGCTACCGGCGCGAGCTCGTCGGCCAGCGCAGCCGCATCCTGCATCTCGCCAGCGCCTCGGCGCTGGGTGGGCTGCTCGGTGCGGTCCTGCTGCTGTGGCAGCCCGGTGCGTTCGAGGTGATCGTCCCCGCGCTGATCCTGCTGGGCCTGGTCCTGGTCGTCGCCGGCCCACGGATCTCGGCCTGGGTCGCACGCAGGCACGAGGCGACCGGAGGGTTGCCGGCCCGTGGCGCCTGGTGGGTGTGGCCCCTGATGCTCGCCTGCGGGGTGTACGGCGGCTACTTCGGTGCCGCCCAGGGCGTGCTGATGATGGCCGTGCTGGGGATCGGCATCGACGAGGCCCTGCAGCGGCTGAACGGGCTCAAGAACGTGCTGGCCGCCCTGGTCAACGGGGTCTCGGGCGTGCTGTTCGCGTTCGTCGCCGACGTCGACTGGCTGATCGTCGTGCTGATCGGCAGCGGGGCGATCGTCGGCGGACTGCTCGGCGCCTCGATCGGGCGCAGGCTGCCCGCGGCGGTGCTGCGGGCCTTCATCGTGGTCGTGGGCGTGGCCGCGCTGATCACGCTGCTGACCTGAGGTCGCGACTCACTCGACGTACGTCGCGAGCCACCTGTCCAGCTCGGCGTAGACGCGCGCCCTGACCTCGGGCACGGAGAGCACCAGGTCGTGGCGTCCACCGTCGATGGCGATGCTGGTGACGTGGGAGCCCAGCGACGAGGCCCAGCGCCGGATCTGCTGGACGTCGAGCACCACGTCGGCCCTGTTCACGGCGTCCGGGTCCACGGCAGCGGAGGCCGAGACCGTCGAGGACAAAACCAGCACCGGCGCGGACACGTCGAGGCCGGCGTGCACCCGGTCGTGCCCGGCGCGGATCGCCCGCAACCAGCCGGCATAGACCGGCCACGACTCGAGCGGCTTCCAAGCGAGGTCGTAGTCGAACTCGCCGCCATGGCTCGTGTGCAGCGCGCGGCCGTAGCTGGTGTCGACGTTGCGCGGGATCAGTCGCCTGGGCTGGCGCACACCCAGCTGGTTGAGCGCGGCGCGGGCGGCGGGGTTGCGCAGCCACCCGGAGCTCTGGAGGTCGAGCCAGGGGGAGTTGAGCACCATCGCGGACAGCTCGTCGGGGCGGCGGTCGTTGACCCACAGGGGCAGCGTCAGGCCGCCCGTCGAGTGGGCGGAGACCGCCACGCTGGTGTGGCCGTCACGCTCGGTGATGCGCTGCCAGGCCGCGTCGATCTCGAGGTAGTAGTCCGCCAGGTCCTCGGTGTAGTTGGGCGTCTGGTGGTCGAGGATCGAGCGGCCGTACTTGCGCAGGTCGAGGGCGTAGAAGGTGTAGCCGCGAGCCGTCCACCACTCGGCGTACTCGCGGTGGAAGAAGTAGTCCGCGAACCCGTGCACGTGCAGGACGGCGCGGCCGGCCCGCTTGCGGGTGGGCTTGTGCACGAGGGTGGCCACCACCGGGCCCTCGGAGTCGTCCGGGAGGTCGATGGTCTCGACGCGGTACGGCCGACCGAGGACGTCGGTCTCGAAGGCGGCGGGCATGGGCCGAACGCTAACGCCATTCCCGGGCGAGTTGTCTTGAATCATTCCAGAAAACCTGATTGAGTGCAGGGGATGTCACTTCTGCCCACTGTCGATCCCCGCGAGCGCCTCAAGGTGGCCGGCCTGCGCGTGACGCAGCCGCGCGTCGCCGTGCTCCACGCGTTGGCAGCGCAGCCGCACGCCGACGCCGACGCGCTGGCCACCGCGGTCCGCGCCGAACTCGGCGCCGTGTCGACCCAAGCGGTCTACGACGTGCTGCACGCGCTCACCGATGCGCGGCTCGTGCGCCGGATCGAGCCGGCCGGATCGCCCGCTCGCTACGAGCTGCGCGTGGGGGACAACCACCACCACGTCGTGTGCCGCTCGTGCGGAGCGATCGCCGACGTCGACTGCGCCGTCGGGCAGCGACCCTGCCTCGACGCCTCCGACCACCACGGCTTCGTCATCGACGAGGCCGAGGTGACCTATTGGGGCGTCTGCCCCACCTGTGCCGAATCCACCCGAACCCCACTCAACGAGGAGCGATGAACGATGGCGTTTGAAGAGAACACCAACCCGATCACCACCGCGGCCGGCGCACCGGTCGCCGAGAACCAGAACAGCCTTACTGCCGGCCCTCGCGGACCGATGCTGCTGCAGGACCTGTGGTTCCTCGAGAAGCTCGCCCACTTCGACCGTGAGGTGATCCCCGAGCGCCGCATGCACGCCAAGGGCTCGGGCGCCTTCGGCACGCTCAAGGTCACCCACGACATCTCGCAGTACACCCGGGCGGCGATCTTCAACAAGGTCGGCAACGAGTGCGAGATGTTCCTGCGCTTCTCGACCGTCGCCGGTGAGCGTGGCGCAGCCGACGCGGAGCGCGACATCCGCGGCTTCGCGGCGCGCTTCTACACCGAGGAGGGCAACTGGGACGTCGTCGGCAACAACACCCCGGTCTTCTTCTTCCGCGACCCGCTCAAGTTCCCCGACCTCAACCGCGCCGTGAAGCGCGACCCGCGCACCAACCTGCGCGACGCGGAGAACAACTGGGGCTTCTGGACCAACCTGCCCGAGGCGCTGCACCAGGTCACGATCGTGATGAGCGACCGTGGGATCCCGAAGTCCTACCGCCACATGCACGGCTTCGGCTCCCACACGTTCTCCTTCATCAACGCGGCGGGGGAGCGCTTCTGGGTGAAGTTCCACTTCCGCACCCAGCAGGGCATCGAGAACCTCACCGACGACGAGGCCGCCGCCCTCGTGGCCGGCGACCGCGAGTCGTCGCAGCGCGATCTCTACGAGTCGATCGAGAAGGGCGACTTCCCCAAGTGGAAGTTCTTCATCCAGGTGATGCCCGAGGCCGAGGCCAACGACTACCGCTTCCACCCCTTCGACCTCACGAAGGTCTGGTCGAAGAAGGACTACCCGCTCATCGAGGTCGGCGAGTTCGAGCTCAACCGCAACCCCGACAACTACTTCGCCGACGTCGAGCAGGCCGCCTTCTCCCCGGCCAACCTGGTCCCGGGCATCTCCTTCAGCCCCGACCGCATGCTCCAGGGCCGGCTCTTCTCGTACGGCGACGCGGCGCGCTACCGCGTCGGGGTCAACCACCACCAGATCCCCGTCAACTACCCCCGTGGGGCAGTGCAGACGCTCAACACCTACCACCGTGACGGTGCGATGCGCGTCGACGGCAACCAGGGCTCGGTGCCCGGGATCGAGCCGAACAACTTCGGCCGCTGGCCCGAGCAGCCCGCCTACGCCGACCCGGCCCAGGCCATCGGTGCCGTCGCGGACCGGTTCGACTTCCGCGAGGACGACGACAACTACTACGAGCAGCCGGGCGACCTGTTCCGGCTGATGACCGCCGAGGAGCAGCAGCGTCTATTCGAGAACACCGCGCGTGCCATCGACGGTGCCTCCGAGACGTCGGTGGAGAAGCACATCTTCCACTGCACCCAGGCCGACCCGGCCTACGGTGAGGGCGTCCGCAAGGCGATCGAGGCCCTGGCCGCCGGCAAGATCAGCGCCACGGAGCCCAACCCGGACAACGCTCCGGCCTGATCGCGCTCAGTCCAGCAGCCCGCCACGGCCGAACATCTCGGCCGCCTGGCGGGCTGTCGGCGTTCCGGCGTCGAGGTCGGCGCCGGCGGCCACCAGTCGCCGTACGACGTCGTCGGCGCCCTTGAACAGGGCGCCCGCGACGATCGACTGGTCGCGCGAGTTGCGCTGGTCGGGGTCGGCGCCGCGGTCGAGCAGCATCGACACGGTCTCGGGCCGGTCGTGGTAGGCCGCCAGCATCAGCAACGAGTCGCCCGACTCAGACACCGAGTCGATCGGCAGGCCGTGGTCGAGGAACTCCGCGAGCTGCTCGGTCTCGCCCGCGCGGGCGAGGTCGAGGGCGAGGGTGAGGACGCGCTGGGTCTGCTCGGGAGTGAGGCTCATCCGAGAAGTCTAGGAACGTGAGTAGAGCTCGCGGATGACGTCCTCGATGTCGGGCTCCTGGATGGACAGGTCGGCGAGGTCGTAGGCCGCCGCTATGGCGCCGACGATGGGCGCGGCGCTCGCGTCGGCCGGGAACGACAGCCACTGCCGCGGGCCCTCCACCCGGCGCACCGAGGCGCCCGGCACCGAGATCGGCTCCGACTCGTCGACGAGGTCGACCACCAGGGTGCGCGTGGAACCTCCCTGCTCGTGCAGCCCGGCGAGCGGACCGTCGAAGACGGCCGTGCCGTGGTCGATGACGATCACCCGGTCGCACAGCGCCTCGATGTCCTGCAGGTCGTGGGTGGTGAGCATCAAGGTGGTGCCGCGCTCGGCGTTGAGCGCGCGCAGGAACTCCCGCAGCCGACCCTTGCTGACGACGTCGAGACCGATCGTGGGCTCGTCGAGGTAGAGGATCTCCGGGTCGTGGAGCAGTGCTGCCGTGATGTCGCCGCGCATCCGTTGGCCGAGGGAGAGCTGGCGCACCGGGGTGTCCAGCTGGTCGCCGAGGTCGAGGAGCTCGACGAACCGCTCGAGGTTATGGCGATACCTCGTCGGGGGGATCCGGTAGATCTTCTGCAACAGCTCGAACGAGTCACGCAGCGGCAGGTCCCACCACAGCGTCGTCCGCTGGCCGAAGACCACGCCGATGCGGCGCGCGAGCTCGACGCGGTTGCGCTGCGGCTCGAGCCCGGCGACCGTCAGCTCGCCTCGGGTCGGCACGAGGATGCCGGTGAGCATCTTGATCGTCGTCGACTTGCCGGCGCCGTTCGGCCCGATGTAGCCGACCATCTCGCCTGCTGCGACGTCGAAGCTGAGGTCGCGTACGGCGCGAACGTGCTCGCGCACCTTGCGGCGCCGACCGTCCATCTTGCGGCGCACGACGAAGTCCCGCTCGAGGTTGCGCACGCAGATCAACGCGTCGTCGGTGATGGTCACGAACCCATCATGGACTTCCCCAATTTGGGGCTACGTCGGGGTGGTCCTTCGGAGGGATGGTGGATGCCCAGACCAGCCATGGTCGATCCACCACAACTCACAGGCGTTCATCGTCGTGAGAGGGGAGCACGGGATGCGTTCCATCGCACAAGCGCCCGCGAGAGGCACCCTGGCCCTGCTGTTCGGCACGTCGCTCATCGCGGTTGCGCCGTTCGGAGTGGCCATGAGTGCCGCCAATGCCAGCGCCAATGATCCACCGGGAAACAACGGCACGGTCAAGATCCAGGAGGTTCTGGCCGACGACGCGCCGGACGACGGCAACCCGGACAACGACCCGCACGTCGGCTGCACCTTCACCGTCGAGTGGTATGGCTACGACGAGGGCACGGACATCATCTCGCAGGTGACGTTCACCATGCAGGCGCCGACTGCTGACGTCGGCATGACCGTCGCAGGCGACACGTCGGTCTTCGTCGGAGCCGATCCCCAGTCGGGCGCCGGCAACGAGGACGGCTTCGACGGCAAGGAGGTCTACGTCCTGTCGTTCACTGGTCAGCCGCACCCCGAGCAGGGCTACCACGTCAAGATTGAGGTGAACACGCCCGGCAGCCAGGGCAACGACTCCAAGTCCAAGGTCTTCTGGGTCTCCGGTTGCGAGCCTCCTCCTCCGCCGCCGCCTC
>NZ_CM001852.1:2006760-2032668 GCF_000389985.1 Nocardioides sp. CF8 | reverse complement strand
GGTTGTGGGAGAGTAGGACGCCGCCGGACATACATTGTGAAAGAGGGACCATCTTCGGATGGTCCCTCTTTTGCATTTCCCGGCGCTCTTCGTCCCTCAGGTGCCCCCGAGATGGGTCGCATTCCGTCCACAGGGGCCTCATCGGGAGGCTCGTCCACAGCCTGCACGAGCGCGCAGGCCGGAATGTCGGACGGTGCGGGCAGCCTGCGGCATGGAGGTGATGTGCAATGTCTGCACAGACTGCAGTGGAGCTGGTCAACAGCGTTCGCCTGGTTGGCCGGATCAGCGGAGTGGCCGAGGAGAAGACGCTGCCCAGTGGCAGCGTCATCGTGGCGTTCCGTGTCGTGATCGATCGACCGCCCGGCCACGAGTCGGGTCAGCGGGTCGACACCCTGGAGTGCACGGCCTGGACAGCCCGGGTGCGCCGGTCGGTCCGGACCTGGCGCCAGGGAGACCTGGTCGAGGTGGACGGGGCCGTCCGACGACGCTTCTACGCCACCCCGGTCGGGAAGGCCTCCCGCGTCGAGATCGAGGTCAGCGGGGGCCGGATGGTTCGTCGCGCACCGAGCGCATGAGGACTCCGAGGCTCGGCTTCGGCTGGAACGACGTGGCCTTCTCCGGCAACAGCCCGCCCCGGTTCACGAGATCCCGGACGGCCGCGAAGTCGGGAGCCGGCAACAGCACCGCGACAGTCCGGCGCTGTGCGCGGCTCAGGGCGTCCTCGGCGGCGTGGTGGTAGGCGATGGCGGTCGGGGCCTGGGCCAGCGACGGGATCAGGGCGGTCTGGAGCCACTCGACGAGCTCGATGCCTGCCTCGGTGGGTGGGGTGACGACCGCCCAGTCCTGCGAGTCGGTCAGGACCAGGGTGTCCGGAGCCAGGTCGGCGAGCGCCTCCTGGCGGCCTCCCGGATGCACGGATCCGCCGGCCTTGACCGCGGCCTGCGTCACGTCCGCGAGGCTGACTCCGCTGAGCGTGCGGTGGATGGCGCCGAGGAACAGGGGAGTGTCCGTCTGGTCGACGAGCATCGCCAGGCCCCGGTCCCAGGCCGAGCCGGGATGCGCCTCCTGCAGCTGGAGGTAGGCCGCGTAGCGGTGGTGTCCGTCGGCGATCAAGGCGGCGCTGTCGCGCAGGGACCGGTTGATCGTGGCGATCTCACCGGGATCGGTGATGGCCCAGATGCGTTGCTTCTGCTCCGTCCGATCGAGGTACTCGTGGTCAGGGGTGCGCTTCGCGATGTCGCGCAGCATGCTCCGGACGTCGGCGGGGCCTTCGTGGACCAGCAGGATCGGCGCCGGGTTCATGCCCATCTCGAACATGCGCGTGGCCAGCTCGTCGACCTGGGCCGGGTGGATGCCTTCGTGCGGCCACACCGCCCGGTCGTCGAGGCCGGAGGCACGGCGGTCGATGGCGAGGGCGCCGACGAGACCACGGATCGTCAGGCCGCCGGCGGTGTACTCGTGCAGGAAGAGTGCCGGCTGATCGGTCCGGGCGACCCGGCCGGCGGCCTCCCACTCGAGGAGCCGGGCCGCCACTGCGCGATAGGGTCGCGCGAACGCTCTCGCGGAGGCCGGGTCACCGACTCGGCTGGGAGCCAGCAGCAGGGCTTCGAACGGCTCGAGTCGCAGGGGCTTCGCGACGTACGGAGGCGTGATCACTGCCGCGAAGTCCATCGAAGCATCGTAGGCGCCGCACCCCAGCGGCCGACGGGAGGGTGAATGTGCTGAAGGCATCGGAAGTGCCACTGCTCGAGACCTATGACCTCACGATGTTCGACCTCGACGGGGTCGTCTACGTCAGTGGCCGGGCGATCGACGGGGTCGCTGAGCGTCTGCAGCGCGTGCGGGACGCCGGAGTGCACCTGGCGTTCGTCACCAACAACGCGTCGCGCACGCCCGAGAAGGTCGCGGCCAACCTGGTCAAGCTCGGGGTGGCGGCGACCGCCCCGGACGTGGTGACGTCGGCGCAGGCAGCCGCACGCGTGGTCAAGGACCGCTTCGGTCCGGAGGCGAGCGTGTTCCTGCTGGGCGGTGCCGGACTGGAGGCAGCGCTCGCGGCCGAGGGACTGGGCGTGACCGACGAGCCGAGCACGGCCGCGGCGCTCGTCAGCGGTTACGGCCCCGACGTCCTGTGGAAGGACGTCATGCGCGCGGCCACCCTGATCCGCGACGGGTTGCCCTACGTCGCCAGCAACACCGACATGTCCATCCCCACCGACTACGGGCTCGCGCCCGGGCATGGCGTGCTGGTCAAGACCCTCACCGACTTCGCCGGGGTCGAGCCGATCGTCGCCGGCAAGCCCGCACGGCCGCTGATGGACGAGACGATCCGACGTGTCGGCGGTGACCGGCCGTTGATGGTGGGGGACCGTCTCGACACCGACATCGAAGGCGCGCACGCGGTCGGTGTCGACTCGCTGCTCGTGATGACGGGGGTGACGCACCTCGGCGAGCTGGTGGGGGCCACCCCTGAGCTGCGCCCCAGCTACATCTCGCCCGACCTCGAGGGACTCTTCGAGAGCCATCCGGTGCCGGAGCCGGTCGCGGACGGCGCGCGTCTGGGTGGTTGGCAGGCCACGGTGGAGGCAGGAGCCCTGGCGGTCAGGGGCGAGGGCAGCGATGCCGACTGGTGGCGCGTCGTCGCCACCGCAGGCTGGACGTTCCTGGACGCGACCGGCACGGCGGCCGACGCGACCGCGCTCAAGCCACCGGTCACCTCGGTGCAGGCCGGGCGCAGGTAGCCTCGCGTCCATGAGTGAGTACGACGAGCAGGCCCACCGGGCGGCCGACGAGCACGCCGACGAGCCGACCGACGGCTGGGAGGCGCCGACGACGGGGATGTCGGTCGTGGACGACGTGCTCGCATCCGTGCAGGCCCTCGACGGCCGGCCCGTCGAGGAACACGTCGCCGCCTTCGAGCAGGCGCACGAACGGCTGCGCCGTGCCCTCGACCCCGGGCACGGCTGAGCGGTGCCGCCTCGTCGTCTTAGGCTCGACGCCGAGCTCGTCCGCCGAGGGCTGGCGCGCTCTCGTGAGCACGCGAGCGAGCTGATCGCCGACGGTCGGGTCAAGGTCTCCGGATCACTCGCGACCAAGCCCGCCACCGGCATCACGACCGACGTGGCGATCGTGGTCCGTGAGGACCCGGATCGCGAGGAGTACGTCTCGCGCGGCGGGCACAAGCTCGCCGGCGCCCTGGCGGTCTTCGCCGACCACGGTGTCAGCGTGACGGGCAAGCGCTGTCTCGATGCGGGAGCGTCCACCGGGGGATTCACCGACGTGCTGCTCCGTGCGGGTGCGCGTGAGGTCGTGGCCGTGGACGTCGGCTACGGGCAGCTGGCGTGGTCGCTGCAGAGCGACGAGCGCGTGATCGTGCACGACCGCACCAACATCCGGGAGCTGACGCCCGAGATCGTCGGCGACCCGGTCGACCTGGTGGTCGGTGACCTCTCCTTCATCTCCCTCGAGCTCGTGCTCGACGCGCTGCTGTCCGTCCTGGCGCCGACCGGGGAGCTCGCGCTGATGGTCAAGCCGCAGTTCGAGGTCGGCAAGGACCGGGTCGGCAAGGGCGGTGTCGTGCGCAGCCTCGACCTCCGGGCAGAGGCCGTCACCCACATCGCGGACGCGGCCGCGAAGCGCGGCTGGGGCGCGGTGGCCGTGACCACCAGTCCGCTCCCGGGCCCGTCGGGCAATGTCGAGTTCTTCCTGCTGCTGCGCCGAGGGCCGGCTGCCATCGGCGCCGACGAGGTGCGCGCCGAGGTCGAGCGCAGCGCTTCTTGGGGCGCGGCGGGTGAGAGGGTGGACCCGTGACCCTGACGCCGACCGATGCCCAGCGCCGGGTGCTGCTGCTGGCCCACACCGGACGAGCGGAGGCCCGCGAGGTCGCCCGTGAGTGCGCGCGCGCCCTGATCGAGCACGGCATCGTCGTACGACTCCTGGAGCTGGAGGCCAAGGACCTCGAGCTCGAGGCCACCGAGGACCCGGTCGACGGTGGCTGGATCGAGACCGTCGGTGCCCGAGGCAGGCCCGGCGAGGGATGCGAGCTCGCGCTCGTCATCGGTGGTGACGGTTCGATCCTGCGCGCCGCGGAGCTGACGCACGCGAGCGGCACACCGCTGCTCGGCGTCAACCTCGGCCACGTGGGGTTCCTGGCCGAGGCCGAGCAGGACGACGTGGCGATCACCATCGAGGCGATCGTCGAGCGTCGCTACGTCACCGAGGACCGGCTGACCGTCGACGTCACCGTGCACCAGGACAAGGAGGTCGTCTACGAGACCTTCGCCCTGAACGAGGCCAGCGTCGAGAAGGCCGCCCGGGAGCGGATGCTCGAGGTGGTCGTCGAGATCGACGGTCGCCCGCTGTCCAGGTGGGGTTGTGACGGCGTCGTGTGTGCGACGCCGACCGGCTCGACCGCCTACAACTTCAGCGCCGGTGGTCCGGTGGTGTGGCCCGGCGTGGAGGCGCTGCTGATGGTGCCGATCAGCGCGCACGCGCTCTTCGCCCGGCCCATGGTCGTGGCTCCCACCAGCGTGCTCGCCATCGAGGTCCTGGCCAACACCGAGGGCTCCGGCGTGCTGTGGTGCGACGGACGCCGCACGGTCGACCTGCCCCCGGGAGCGCGGATCGAGGTCCGCCGCGGTGCCCGGCCGGTGCGATTGGTCCGCCTGCACGAGGCTCCGTTCACCGACCGGCTGGTCGCGAAGTTCGACCTGCCCGTCGAGGGGTGGCGCGGTGCGTCCGAGCGGCGGCGCCGCGAGGAGGGCAACGCCGATGCTTGAGGAGATCCGGATCCGCTCGCTCGGGGTCATCGAGTCCTCCACGCTCGAGCTCGGTCCCGGTCTGACGGTGATCACCGGTGAGACCGGCGCGGGCAAGACCATGGTCGTGACCGCCCTCGGGCTGCTGCTGGGTGGCCGCGCCGATCCCGGCGCCGTCCGCACCGGTGCCAAGCACGCCCGTGTCGAGGGCGTCGTGGGTGTCACCGACCTGCCCCAGGTCGTCACCGCCGTGGAGGAGGCCGGGGGAGAGGTCGAGGACGGTCGGGTCGTGCTGGCCCGCAACATCGCCGCCGAGGGCCGGTCCCGTGCCTGGGTCGGCGGCGCCGCGGTGCCGGTGTCGGCACTCGCGTCCGTGGCTGAGCCGCTCGTCGCCGTACACGGCCAGTCCGACCAGCACCGCCTGCTGAAGCAGAGCGCCCAGCGCGACGCGCTGGACCGGTTCGGTGGACCCGGCGTGGCCAAGGCCGCTGCGGCCTACGCACGTCTCCACGATCGACTGGTCGAGGTGGAGCGCGACCTGCGTGCGGTCGTGCTCAGTGCGCAGGAGCGGGCTCGGGAGGCAGACCAGCTCAGGTTCGGGCTCGGCGAGATCGAGGCCGTCTCGCCCGAGCCGGGCGAGGACACCGCCCTGGCCGCGGAGGAGGGCCGGCTCGGCTTCGCCGACACCCTGCGCACCGCGGCCGAGCAGGCGCGCGAGGCGCTGAGCAGCGAGCAGGGCGGTCCTGACGCCCTGGCGACGACCTCCGCCGCACGCACCCTCCTGGAGGGCGTCCGCGACCACGACCCGCAGGCCGGCGAGCTCGCGGACCGGTTGGCCGAGGTGACCTACCTGCTCTCGGACGTCGCGGCCGACGTCGCGTCCTATGCCGCGCGGCTCGACACCGACCCGGCACGGCTGGCCGCGGTGAGCGAGCGACGGGCGGCGCTGACCTCGTTGACCAGGAAGTACGGCGAGACCATCGACGACGTGCTCGGCTGGGCGCAGGCGGGATCTCGCCGGCTGCTCGACCTGGACTCGACCGACGAGCAGATCGACGAGCTCACGGCCGAGCAGACGAGCCTGCGCGAGCAGCTCGACGCGGCGGCGGGCAAGCTGACCGCCGCACGGCTGAAGGCCGCTGCCCGGCTGGGCTCGGTCGTCACCGACGAGCTCTCGTTGCTCGCGATGCCACACGCGACGGTGACCGTCGCGGTGCGCGCGCAGGAGGTGGATGCCCCCGAGCAGCTCACGGCCGGTGTCCTGCGGGTCGGTGATCGCTGGCTGCGCGCGACGAGCAGCGGGGTCGACGAGGTCGAGCTCCTGCTCGCGGCCAACACAGGCGCCGACGCGCGCCCGCTGCACAAGGGCGCCTCGGGCGGTGAGCTCTCGCGCGTCATGCTGGCCGTCGAGGTCGCCCTCGCCGAGACCAGCCCGGTGCCGATCTTCGTCTTCGACGAGGTCGACGCCGGTGTCGGCGGCAAGGCCGCGATCGAGGTCGGCCGCCGGTTGGCGCAGCTGGCCCGCGACGCGCAGGTCCTGGTCGTCACGCACCTGCCCCAGGTGGCGGCGTTCGCCGACCAGCACGTGGTGGTGCACAAGTCGAGTGACGGCACGGTGACGACCTCGGGCCTCACGGTCCTCGACGACACCGAGCGCGAGCGTGAGCTGTCGCGGATGCTGGCAGGGCTCGAGGAGTCCGACACCGCGCTGGCGCACGCCCGCGAGCTGATGGACACCGCCGCGCCTGCGCGCTCACGCGCCTGAAGCAGCCGGCTGGGGGCCGACCGGGCCCGGCACCGGGGTGTCCACGGTCACGACGCGCCCACGGGCGCGGGTGCCGGGATCGACCTGCGGCGGCTGACACCATGGCTCGGTCATGAAGATCCCCAGTCACACCCGTCAACGCCCCCCCGCGCTGCCCGGCATCCAGGGCACGGCACGTGTCGATCGCCGTACGTCACACCTGATCGCCCGGTTGCGACCGGGCGACATCGCAATCGTCGACCACCAGGACATGGACCGGGCCACGGCCCAGGCCCTGGTGGATGCCGGTGTCGCGGCCGTCCTCAACGCATCCCCGATGATCTCGGGTCGCTATCCCAACCTCGGCCCCGACGTGCTGGTCCAGGCCGGCGTCCCGGTCCTCGACACCTTCGGCGCCGAGATCATCAGCCGGATCAAGGACGGCACCAGGCTGCGCGTGCACGAGGGGCAGGTCTTCGACGGCGCCGAGAGCGTCGCGGTGGGCCGCCTCGTCGATGCCGACGTCGTCGGGGTCGAGCTCGAGTCGGCTCGCAGCGGGCTGCACTCGCAGCTCGAGAGCTTCACCCACAACAGCACCGAGTTCCTCCGCCGTGAGCAGGACCTCCTGCTGCACGGCCGCGGGGTGCCACGCACTGCCACGGACCTGGCCGGGCGGCCGGTCGTGGTCGTGGTGTGCGGACACGACTGGGAGATCGAGCTCGCCGGCATCAAGGCGTTCATCCGCGAGCAGGCCCCGGTCCTGATCGGCGTCGACGCCGGCGCCGACGCGCTCCGCGCCGCGGGCTACACGCCGCACATCGTGGTGGCCAACATCTCCGACGACGAGCTCCCGGCGGTCGAGGTGCTGAAGAAGGCCAAGGACGTGGTGGTGCTCGTCGAGCGGGGTGCCCCGTCGGCCGTCACCGAGCGGTTCGCCCGCATCGGCGTGCGACCCCTGCGGTTCGAGACCGGCGCCACGACCGAGGACGCTGCCCTGATCCTGGCCGATGCCGGGCAGGCCCGCCTGATCGTCGGGGTGGGCATGCACGCCACCCTGGACGAGTTCCTCGACCGGCGACGCACCGGCCTCGCCAGCACCTACCTCACCCGGCTGAAGGTCGGGCCGCGCCTCGTCGACGCTGGTGCCGTCCCGCACCTGTACGACGGCCAGGTGCGCCCACGTCACCTGCTGGCCGTCATGGTGGCCGGGCTGCTCGCCCTCGCCGCCGCCATCGGCGTCACCCCCGTCGGCCAGGAGTGGGCGGACACCGCCACCCCGGTCGTCACCGACGCCGTGACCACCCTCATCGATCGCGTGCAAGGACTGTTCTGATGATCACCTTCCGGCATTTCCTGACCAGCCTCGTGGCTGTCTTCCTGGCGTTGGCCGTGGGCATCGTCCTCGGCGGCGGGCCACTGTCCGACGTGACCGATCCTGAACCGTCACCGGCTGCCGCGACCGAGGGAGCAGCAGACCCGGCGGGTGCGTACGCCGCTGGGTTCGCCGGCGCCGTCGGCCCGCTGCTCACCAGTGCCAAGCTCGCCGACCGCGAGGTCGCGGTCGTGAGCGTGCCGGGGGTGAACGAGGAGACGCTGACAGCCCTGGCCGAGCAGGTGACGGGCGCCGGCGGCACCATCACCGGTCGCTACTCGCTGACCGAGGCGATGGTCGTGCCCGAGCAGAAGTCCCTGGTCGACACGCTCGGCAGCCAGCTCATGACGCAGCAGGGCAAGACGATCGCGGCCGACGCGACGACGTACGACCGGATCGGGCAGCTGCTCGGTGTGGCGATCGCCACCACGACGGCGGAGGGTGACGCGCCCAGCTCCAAGGAGTCCGCCGTCATCGACAGCCTCGTGGGTGCCGGTCTGGTGTCCTTCGAGGGGACCGTGTCACGTCGTGCGCCGCTGGTGCTCCTCGTGCTCGGCAGCGAGCCCGCCGCCGACGGTGGGGACTCCATCACCGCCGGAATCGCCGCAGGACTGGGCAGGGCAGCGGTCGGCGTCGTCGTCGCCGGCACCATCGCCGACGGTGGCGAAGGGCAGCTCGGGCGACTGCGCGCGGAGCCGGTCTCGGCCGAGGTGGCCACCGTCGACGGCATCGACACAGCAGCCGGAAGGGTGGCCACGGTGCTCGCACTCTCGCGCTCCCTGAGCACCAAGGGCGGGGCCTTCGGTGCGTCTGGTGCCGACGGACCCGCTCCGCTGGGGTAGGCTCGAACCCCGTGAAGAACCCGACGCCGACCAAGCACGTATTCGTGACCGGAGGCGTCGCCTCCTCCCTCGGCAAGGGGCTCACCGCCTCGAGCCTGGGAAGCCTTCTGAAGTCGCGCGGCCTGCGCGTGACCATGCAGAAGCTGGACCCCTACCTCAACGTCGACCCCGGGACGATGAACCCGTTCCAGCACGGCGAGGTGTTCGTCACCAACGACGGCGCCGAGACCGACCTGGACATCGGCCACTACGAGCGATTCCTCGACACCGACCTGGGCCAGATCGCCAACGTGACGACCGGGCAGGTCTACTCGGCGGTCATCGCCAAGGAGCGTCGCGGCGACTACCTCGGTGACACCGTGCAGGTCATCCCGCACATCACCAACGAGATCAAGGACCGCATCCTCGCGATGGGCGGCCCGGAGATCGACGTCGTGATCACCGAGATCGGTGGCACCGTCGGTGACATCGAGTCGCTGCCCTTCCTCGAGGCGGCCCGCCAGACCCGCCACCAGATCGGCCGGGAGAACTGCTTCTTCATCCACGTCTCTCTGGTGCCCTACATCGGCCCCTCGGGCGAGCTGAAGACCAAGCCGACCCAGCACTCGGTGGCCGCGCTGCGCTCCATCGGCATCCAGCCCGACGCGATCGTGTGCCGGGCCGATCGTGACCTGCCGGAGAGCATCAAGCGCAAGATCGCGCTGATGTGCGACGTCGACGACGAGGCCGTCGTCACGGCCGCCGATGCGCCGTCGATCTACGACATCCCCAAGGTGCTGCACAGCGAGGGCCTCGACGCCTATGTCGTACGCCGCCTGGACCTGCCCTTCCGCGACGTCGACTGGACCGTCTGGGACGACCTCCTGCGCCGGGTGCACCACCCGCAGGAGGACGTGACCGTCGCGCTGGTCGGCAAGTACATCGACCTGCCCGACGCCTATCTCTCCGTGGCCGAGGCGCTGCGCGCCGGCGGATTCGCCCACGAGGCCAAGGTGCACATTCGCTGGATCGCCTCCGACGAGTGCGAGACCCCGCAGGGCGCGGCCAAGCACCTGAGCGACGTCGACGCCGTCCTCGTGCCCGGCGGCTTCGGCATCCGCGGCCTGGAGGGCAAGCTGGGCGCGCTGACCTACGCCCGCACCCACGGCATCCCCACGCTGGGCCTGTGCCTGGGCCTGCAGTGCATGGTGATCGAGTACGCCCGCAACGTCGCCGGGATCGACGGCGCCGGCTCGACGGAGTTCGAGCCCGACGTCAAGGCCCCGGTCATCTCCACCATCGAGGAGCAGAAGCAGTTCGTCGAGGGCGCCGGTGACCTCGGTGGCACCATGCGGCTCGGCCTGCAGCCGGCCGACCTGACGCCGGGAAGCGTGGTCGCCAAGGCGTACGGCGCCGAGCGGGTCGAGGAGCGCCACCGCCACCGCTACGAGTTCAACGACGCCTACCGCGCCGAGCTCGAGGCCGCCGGCCTGGTCTTCTCCGGGGTCAACCCGGACCTGGGCCTGGTGGAGTTCGTCGAGCTCCCCTCCGACGTGCACCCCTACTACGTCGCCACGCAGGCCCACCCCGAGCTGAAGTCGCGCCCGACCCGGCCGCACCCGCTGTTCGCCGGGCTGGTCGGTGCCGCGATCGACCGGCAGCGCGAGCTCCGGATCCCGATCGACGAGCACGGCCTGCGCCGCGTCGACACCGACGACGACACCGTCGACTGAGGTCGCCCCGGCAGGTCTTCTGCCGGGTCACCACCACATGCGCGGCTTGACCCGGCACGTCCTGTGCCGGGTCAACGCGTATTTCACCGGATGGTGCGGGCCTGGTGCAGGCGCCCCAGCACGAACGACTGGGCGCGCAGCTGGTTGCGGGCGTAGAGGCTGATCGACTCGTCCTCGGTCGCGGCAAGGGCAGCCGCGAGGAACGACTCGTCGCCGACGGCGTGGGGGTACATCGCCCGGATCACGACGCCCTGGTTGAGCATGCCGCCCTTGAGGTCGGGCAGCTCGGCGAGGTAGCGGTGGGTGTACGGCGCCAGCAGCTCCGCCTGCGCGGGACGCCAGAAGATCGCGCCGAGCTCGAGGGTGTCGCGACTGGCAGGCACGGCGTAGTCGACGAAGAAGGCGCGCCACACGGCCTCCTTCGACTCCTCGTCGGGGCTGGCGGCGAGCACCTTGAGCCGCTTGATCCCGGCGTCGGGGTCGGCGTCCTGCTCGAGCAGCCGGGCCACCGCGTCGTCGTCGCGCTGGCCGAGCTCGGAACGTCGGATCATCATCCGCCAGGCCAGGTCCGAGTCGGCCGACTCGGCGGCTGCCTCGTCGAGCGCTGCCCAGTGCTGGTCGGTGGTGGCATTGGCTGCCAGCGTGCGCAGCGCCGGCTGGCGGTTGACCGGGTCCTCGGACAGCACGAGTGCCGCATCGGCCAGCGCTGAGCGGAGCGCGGGGGACTCGTCGGGACGGGCCCACCGGTCGGCGACGTGGTGGCCGACCGACAGGAAGGGCTCGACCAGGGCCGGGTTGTGCTCGGAGTGCAGGCCGCGGGCGATGGCCGCCGCACCGGCGCCCGGAGCCAGCTCGCCCAGCAGCAGGAGCTGGGTGATCGTGCCCACCACGAGGGCGCGCGACAGCGGCTCGGGGAAGTCGCCGAGGTGGTCGAGCATCAGCCGCAGCGACTCCGCGTCGGGGCGGACGGCCGCGAAGGTGAGGTCCTCGGCGTTCAGCAGGTGCAGGTCGCCGGTCGGCAGGTCGACCTCGGTCGACTCCCTGGTCAGCTCGGTCGACGTGACGGCCACCTGGCGCAGCTCGTCGCCCGCCACGGCGTAGGTGGCGATGTTGATCCGGTGCGGTCGCGGGGCCTGGTCGTCGGGCGACTCCGCCCGCACGGTCGAACCGTCGAGCGCGAGGACGTCGGTGCCGGCACGGTCCAGCCAGGACGCGGTCCAGCTCGACAGGTCACGACCGGCGGCCTCGCCGTACGCACCCATCAGGTCGTCGAGGACCGTGTTGGCGAAGGCGTGCTTGCGGAAGTAGGCGCGCAGTCCCTCGACGAACGCATCCTCACCGATGTAGGCCATCAGCTGGTGCAGGACGCTCTGGCCCTTGACGTAGGTGATCGAGTCGAAGTTGGCCATGGCGCCGTTGACGTCGGCGACCGCGCCGCGGATCGGGTGCCGGCCCGGGCCCATGTCCATCTCGTAGGCGGGGCGCTTGTAGAGCGCCAGGAAGCTGGCCCACTGGTCGGAGAACTCGGTGGCCTGCGACATCGCCCAGTTGGACGCCCACGACGCGAACGCCTCGTTGAGCCACAGGTCGTCCCACCACTGCATGGTCACGAGGTCGCCGAACCACATGTGCGCCATCTCGTGCAGCACGAACTCCGCGCGCACGGCGCGCTGGTTGTGCGACGGGGGAGTGCGGAAGAGCTGGGAGTCGCCGTAGGTCACGCAGCCCCAGTTCTCCATCGCCCCGCCGAGGTTGGGCACGAAGACCTGGTCGTAGCGCGACTGCGGGAACGCGATGCCGAACTTGTCGCCGAAGAAGGCGAGTCCCTGCCGGGTGAGCGTGACCAGCTCCTCCACGTCCCGCTCGAGGTGGGCGACCAGCGACTGGCGGCAGAAGAAGCCGAGGTCGTAGCCGTCGTGCTGCTGGCGGATCTCGTGGAAGGGGCCGGCATTGACGACCACGACGTACGTCGACAGGCGGGGCGTGTCCCCGAAGTGCCACACCCGGGCGTCGGCCTGCTCGGCGTCCTCGACCAGGTCGGGCCCCGAGTTGGAGGTGACCGTCCAGGACGCCGGTGCCAGCACCGTGAACTTGTGCGGCGCCTTGAGATCGGGCTGGTCGAAGCAGGCCCACAGCCGGCGGGCCTCGTCGGTCTCGAGGCTGGTCCAGACGTAGACGAGGCCGTCGGTCGGGTCGACCGTGCGCAAGATGCCCTCGCCGCTCCCGGTGTTGGTGGTCGATGCCTCGACGACCAGCACGTTGTCCGCGGCCAGCCCGGGCAGCGGCAGCCGGCCGCCGGCGGCGGTGCCCAGGTCGAGGTCCGTGCCGTTGAGGGTCGCCCGGGAGATGTCCGCGACGCAGTCGACGAACGTCGAGGTGCCGGGCTCGGAGCAGCTGAAGGTGATGGTGCTGACCGAGGCGAAGAGCTCGCCCTCGAGGAGGCCGGTCATGTCGACCTCGATGTCGTAGCGCTGCACCTCGAGGAGGCGGGACCGCTCGGCAGCTTCGATCTGGGTCAGGCTCAGCAACGTCATGGGGTGAGACGGTACTCACACCCGAGCCGACCGCTAAATTCGTGGGCATGGACCCCGCATCGCTTGCCGACCGACCCGCAGCGTGGCCCGTGGTGCGCAGTCGGGACCTGCACCGCGACGGCTGGATCGTCGCGCTGCGCGAGGACGTCGTGACCCGGCCCGAGCACCCCGAGGACGAGTTCGTCCGCATCTCGCTGGAGCACCCGGGCGCCGTGGTGGTGCTCGCCGTGGACGACCAGGAGCGGGTGCTGTGCCTGCGGCAGTACCGCCACACCACGCAGCGCGAGTTCGTGGAGCTGCCGGCGGGCCTGCGGGACGCCGCCGACGAACCCTCGGTCGAGACCGCGAAGCGCGAGCTGCGCGAGGAGGCCGAGCTGGCCGCGACGTCGTGGCAGCTCCTGCTGAGCACCTTCGCCAGCGCGGGGATCAGCGAGGAGGTGCACGAGATCTTCCTGGCCCGTGGGCTGTCGGTGGCTCCGCGCGGCGACTTCGCGATGGTGCACGAGGAGGCGGAGATGGAGGTCTTCTGGGCGCCGATGGCCGACCTGCTCGACGCGGTGCTCGACCGCCGGGTGCAGCAGGGCCCGCTGGCGCAGGCGGTGCTGGCCTACGACGTGCTCAAGCGGCGCGGCGGGCTGGAATCGGTGTGACACCCGACTGGCGATAGTGTCGTTCTGCTGTGACGTGGGCCACCACCAGGTGGCGCTGACGGCTGGCTCGAGGAGACATGGTGAAGGTCGGCGTTCCGAAGGAAGTCAAGAACCACGAGTACCGCGTCGCGATCACACCCGCCGGTGTCCACGAGCTCACGGTGCACGGCCACGACGTCGCCGTACAGGAAGGCGCGGGCTTCGGGTCGTCGATCGCGGACGAGGAGTTCGTCGCTGCCGGCGCGCGGATCCTGCCCACCGCCGATGACGTGTGGGAGCACGCCGACCTGGTCCTCAAGGTCAAGGAGCCGATCGAGGAGGAGTACCCGCGCATGCGCGCCGGGCAGGTGCTGTTCACCTACCTCCACCTCGCCGCCGACAAGGCGCTGACCGAGGAGCTGATCCGGCGCCGGATCACCGCCATCGCCTACGAGACCGTGCAGACGCCCGACGGCGCGTTGCCGCTGCTGCACCCGATGTCCGAGGTCGCGGGTCGGCTCGCGCCGCAGGCAGGCGCCTACCACCTGATGCGTGCGGGCGGCGGTCGCGGCGTCTTGCTCGGGGGAGTCTCCGGGGTCTACCACGGCAAGGTGGTCGTGATCGGGGCCGGCGTCTCGGGCATGAACGCCGCTGCCATCGCGCTGGGCATGCACGCCGAGGTGCTGCTGCTCGACAAGGACATCAACAAGCTGCGCGCGGCCGACCGCATCTACCAGGGCCACCTCCAGACGATCGCGTCCAACGGCTACGAGATCGAGCGCGCCTGCCTGGACGCCGACCTCGTCATCGGTGCCGTGCTGGTCCCGGGGGCGAAGGCGCCGACGCTGATCTCCAACGACCTGGTGTCGCGGATGAAGCCGGGCTCGGTGCTCGTCGACATCTCGATCGACCAGGGCGGCTGCTTCGAGGACTCACGTCCGACCACGCACGACGACCCGACCTACAAGGTGCACGAATCGGTCTTCTACTGCGTGGCCAACATGCCCGGTGCCGTGCCCCACACCTCGACGTACGCCCTCACCAACGTGACGCTGCCCTATGCCGTGGCGCTGGCCGACAAGGGCTGGGCGCAGGCGTGCAAGGACGACCACAGCCTCGCGCTCGGCCTCAACACCCACGACGGCTCGCTGACCAACGCCCCCGTGGGTGAGGCGGTGGGCATCGAGGCCGTGGGGCTGGATACCGTCCTCACGTGACTGACACGGCGGCCCTGACGCGCGCCATCCGCACCTACCTGGACCACCTGGCGGTCGAGCGGGGCCTGGCGGCCAACACGTTGTCGTCCTACCGACGCGACCTGCGGCGGTACGCCGACCACCTGGCCCAGGAGGGCGTGAGCACGCTCGACGAGGTCACCGAGGCGATCGTGGCCGGCTTCCTGATGCGGCTGCGCGAGGGCGACGCCGAGCACCCGCCGCTGAGCTCGACGTCGGCGGCCCGCACCGTGGTGGCGGTCCGGGGCTTCCACAAGTTCGCCGTGGCGGACGGGCTGGCCACCCTCGACCCGGCCAGTGCGGTCAAGCCGCCGACGCCGGCGAAGAGGTTGCCCAAGGCGTTGCCGCTGTCCGACGTCGAGGCGATCCTCGAGGCCGCCGGCGCTCCCGACACCACCCTGGCGTTGCGGGACCGCGCCCTCCTGGAGGTCCTCTACGGCACGGGTGCGCGCATCTCCGAGGCCGTCGGGCTCGACGTCGACGACATCGACACCGTCGACGCGACGGTGCTGCTGCGTGGGAAGGGCTCCAAGGAGCGGCTGGTCCCGATCGGCGGCTATGCCCTCGACGCGGTGGACGCCTACCTCACGCGGGCCCGCCCCGAGCTCGTCGTGGCCTCGACGCCCGGCGGCGCGATGTTCCTGAACTCCCGTGGCGGCCGGCTGTCGCGCCAGAGCGCCTGGGCGGTGCTGGTGAAGGCGGCCGAGCGGGCCGGGGTCACGCGCGACGTGTCGCCGCACACGCTGCGACACTCCTTCGCCACCCACCTGCTCGACGGCGGCGCCGACGTCCGTGTGGTCCAGGAGCTCCTGGGCCACGCCTCCGTGACGACGACACAGGTCTACACCCTGGTCACCGTCGACAACCTGCGCGAGGTCTTCGCCACCGCGCACCCACGAGCGAGGGACTGATGGCCATCCAGCTCAGCAACGTGCGCGGCGACGCGGACGCGGTCTACGACGCCTTCACCACCTGGGTGGGGGAGCAGGGGCTCGACCTCTACCCGCACCAGGACGAGGCGGTCATGGAGCTGGTCGGGGGCAGCCACGTCATCCTCGCCACGCCCACCGGCTCGGGGAAGTCGCTGGTCGCCATCGGTGCCCATGCGGCCGCGCTCGCGCAGGACAAGGTGTCCTTCTACACGGCGCCGATCAAGGCGCTGGTGAGCGAGAAGTTCTTCGCGCTGTGCGAGGTCTTCGGTGCCGAGAACGTCGGGATGCTGACCGGTGACGCGGCGGTCAACCCGGACGCCCCGATCATCTGCTGCACCGCCGAGATCCTCGCCAACCTGGCGCTGCGCGAGGGCCGCAGCGCCGATGTCGGCCTGGTCGTGATGGACGAGTTCCACTTCTACGCCGAGCCGGAGCGCGGCTGGGCGTGGCAGGTGCCGCTGCTCGAGCTGCTCGACACCCAGTTCCTGCTGATGTCGGCGACGCTGGGCGACGTCTCGTTCTTCGTCGAGGACCTGAAGCGCCGTACGGGTCGCGACGTCGCGGTCGTCGACGACGCCGAGCGGCCGGTGCCGCTGACCTTCACCTGGTCGCTCGACCACCTCGGTGAGACGCTCGAGGAGCTGGTGAGCACCAACCAGGCTCCGGTCTACGTCGTGCACTTCACCCAGGCGGCCGCGGTGGAGCACGCCGTCGCGCTGCTCAACGCGAAGGCCACGTTCAAGGTCGACAAGGAGGCGCTGGCCGACCGCATCGGCGGCTTCCGCTTCGGTGCCGGCTTCGGCAAGACGCTGTCCAAGCTCGTGCGCAACGGCATCGGCGTGCACCACGCGGGGATGTTGCCGAAGTACCGCCGCCTCGTGGAGCAGCTCGCCCAGTCGGGCCTGCTCACCGTCATCTGCGGCACCGACACCCTCGGCGTCGGCATCAACGTGCCGATCCGCACCGTGCTGTTCACCGGTCTCGCGAAGTTCGACGGCAACCGCCAGCGGGTGCTGCGGACGCGCGAGTTCCTCCAGATCGCCGGCCGCGCCGGGCGTGCGGGCTACGACACGGCGGGCTACGTCGTCGTACAGGCTCCCGAGCACATCATCGACAACGAGCGTGCGAAGGCCAAGGCCGAGGCCAAGAACGCTGCTCCCGGCGCCAACGCCAAGCGCAAGTCCAAGGCCCAGCTCAAGAAGCCGCCCGAGGGCACGGTGGTGTGGACCGAGCAGACCTTCGACAAGCTCGTGGCCGGTGTGCCCGAGCAGCTCACCTCGCGGATGAAGGTCGACAACGCGATGCTGATCAACGTCGCCACCCGCGAGGAGGACGCCTTCGCGGTGATGCGCCGGCTGCTCACCGACAACCACGAGGACCGTCGCCAGCAGCTGCGCCTGGCCCGGCGTGCGCTGCGCCTCGCGCGCAGCCTGCTGCGGACCGGGGTGTTCACCCGGCTCGACGAGGTCGACGAGTTCGGCCGCCGCTACCTCCTGACCGTCGACCTGCCCGCGGACTTCGCGTTGAACCAGCCGCTGGCGCACTTCGCACTGGCGGCCTTCGACGTGCTCGATCCCGAGTCCGACACCTACACCCTCGACATCGTGACCGTGATCGAGTCGGTGCTCGAGGCTCCCCGGCAGATCCTGATGGCCCAGCAGTTCGCCGCGCGCGGCGAGGCCGTGCAGGAGATGAAGGCCGACGGCATCGAGTACGACGAGCGGATGGCGCTGCTCGACGCGATCACGTGGCCACAGCCGCTCTCGGAGCTGCTGGAGGGCTTGTACGAGATCTACCGCCAGCGGCACCCGTGGCTGCGCGAGGACGCGCTGTCGCCGAAGACGATCGTGCGGATGATGTGGGAGCAGGGGATGAGCTTCACCGACTTCGTCGGTCGCTACCAGCTCGCCCGGTCCGAGGGGCTCGTGCTGCGCTACCTCACCGACGCCTACCGCACCCTGCGCCAGACCGTGCCGGAGGCGCACCGCACCCCCGAGCTCGACGACCTGATCGAGTGGCTGGGGGAGACGATCCGCCAGACGGACTCGTCGCTGCTCGACGAGTGGGAGGCGCTCAGCGACCCCGAGCACGTGCCCGGGCGGGTGGCGCACCACGAACCGCCGCCACCGCCGCGTCCGATCACCAAGCAGGGCCGCACCTTCGAGGTGATGGTCCGCAACGCCATGTGGGCGCGCGTCGACCTGGTGTCGCGTGACGACCTCGACGGGCTGATGCGGCTCGAGCGGGCCGCCGCCGAGCGAACGGACTCGCCCCGGGCCGTGGTCATGGGCCGGTCGGTGTGGGACACGGCGATCGAGGACTACTACGCCGAGCACGACACCGTGCTGATCGACGGCGACGCCCGCGGCCCGTCGCTGCTGGAGCTCGGTCCCGAGCGCACAGGCGAGCCCGTCGGCACCGAGGAGGGCACGTCAGCCCGGGTGCGCGACGTGCGCCAGACCATCCACGATCCGGAGGGCCACCACGACTGGGTGATCGATGCCCTCCTGGACTGCGACGCCTCCGACGAGGCCGGAGAGCTCGTGCTGCCCACGGTCGCGATGCGGCGCCTGTAGGACAGGGGTCAGTCCCCGATCGCCGCCAGGACCTGGGAGATCACGTCCTCCACCGGCTGCGACACGTCGAAGACCGCACCCAGCTCGTCGGGTCCGAGCGGCTCCAGCGCGTCGAACTGCGACTGCAGCAAGGACGCAGGCATGAAGTGGTCGCGCGCCTCCATCCGCGCGCGCAGCACCGCGAACGGCGCGGCGAGGTGCACGAAGAAGAGCGAGTCCTGCGGCAGACCGCCACGGAGCACGTCGCGGTAGCTGCGCTTGAGCGCCGAGCACGTGAGCACGCTGGAGATCTCCTCGTCGTGGTGGAAGGCCAGCAACGAGGCCAGCACCTCGAGCCACGGCCACCGGTCCTCGTCGTCGAGCGGGATCCCCGCCGACATCTTCGCGATGTTGGCGGGCGGGTGCAGGCTGTCGCCCTCGATGAACAGCGCGCCGTGACGAGCGGCTAGCTCGGTGGCGACGGTCGTCTTGCCGGTGCCCGAGACACCCATCACCACGAGGTGCTGTGGCCCGGGTGCCGTGTCGGCACCCCGACGGGCACGGGCGACGCGACTAGTCTGCTGCTCGTGCCGACCGCCCACACCACCGTGCTCGCCGAGGTGGGGCGACGGATCGTGCGAGGTGACCTCGCCGAGGACACCGTCATCACCCTGGACTGGATCGGGGACACCTACGGCGTCTCGCGGACCGTGGCCCGCGAGGTGGTGCAGGTGCTGGTCTCGATGGGGCTGGTCGAGAGCCGTCGGCGTACGGGCATCAGGATCCTGTCCCGGGCTGAGTGGGACGACTACGACCCGGCGATCATCCGCTGGCGGCTGGAGGGCGACCAGCGGCTCCGGCACCTCCACGAGCTCGCCGAGCTGCGCGCGGCCATCGAACCGGCCTCGGCCGCGCTGGCGGCCTCCTACGCCGACGCCGACCAGCGGACCGAGATCGTCCGGCTCGCCGAGCAGATGGAGGCCTCGGGGGCAGCCGGCGACCTGCAGCTCTTCCTCGAGCAGGACATCGCCTTTCACCGGCTCCTCCTTCGCGCGTCGGGCAACGTCATGTTTGCCGGTCTGGGCGACGTCGTCGAGGGGGTCCTGCGCGGCCGCACGGACCACGACCTGATGCCGCCGGAACCCAAGCGGGAAGCCCGGCGGCTGCACCAGGTCGTGGCCGAGGCGGTGGCCGGCGGCGAGGCGGAGGTCGCCCGCCACGCGATGACCGCGATCCTGGCCGAGGTCGTCTCCGACCTCGGCCACGACCACTGACGTCACAACAGGCCTGCCACCTGCCACAGGACTGCTGCCAGCGCGAACGCCGACAGCCCGAGCGTGGTCTCCATGACCGTCCAGGTCTTGAGCGTGGTCTTCTCGTCCATCCCGAAGAACCTGCTCACCAGCCAGAAGCCCGAGTCGTTGACGTGCGAGAGCACGGTGGAGCCCGCGGCGATGGCCACGACCAGCAGGGTGAGGTGGATGTTGTCGAGGCCGCTCGCCTGGGTCGCGATCAGGCCCGCCGTCGTCGTCAGCGCAACGGTGGCCGATCCCTGGGCGACACGCAGCGCGGTGGCGATGAGGAACGCCTGCAGCAGCAGCGGCAGGCCCACGTCGGAGAGCGATGAGGTCAGGGCGTCGCCGATGCCGCTGGTCCGCAGGACACCGCCGAACATCCCGCCCGCGCCGGTGATGAGGATGATCGAGCAGATCGGGCCGAGCGCCTGGTCGAGCACACCCATGGTGTCGGACAGCGTCCCGTTGTGCCGGCCGAGGACGGCGATGGCGACGAGCAGGCTGATCAGCAGCGCGACGGGGGTGTTGCCCAGCAGCTGCAGGACCTCGACCCACAGCTGGCCCTCGGCGAGGGCACCGTTGGTGACGAGGGTGGTCAGCACCGTGTTGAACGAGATCAGGAACAGCGGCACCAGCAGCAGGCCCAGCACGGTCGTGAAGGCGGGCGGGGCGACGACCGGCCGGTCCGTGGCGTCGGCGCCGCCGTTGACCTCGCCGAACAGGAGGTCCGGGACGGGTACGTCGAAGCGAGCGCCGAGGAACCGGGAGACGAGGTAGACGCCGAAGTACCAGGAGATGACCGCGACCGGCACGCCGATGAGCAGGATGACACCGATGTCGGCACCGAGCGCCGTACCCGCGGCGACAGGACCGGGGTGCGGAGGCACGATCGCGTGCATGGCCGCGAAGGCACCGGCAGCGGGGAGGGCGTAGTAGAGGACGGAGCCGCCGAAGCGCCGGGCGACGGTCAAGATGATCGGCAAGAACACCACCAGGCCGGCATCGAAGAAGATCGGGAAGCCGAAGAACAGGGCAGCCACACCCAGCGCGAACGGTGCCCGGGCCGCACCGAACCGGTTGATCAGGGTGTCGGCCAGCACCTGGGCGCCACCGGTCACCTCGAGGAGGCGGCCGAGCATGACCCCGAAGCCGACGAGGAGCGCCACCGATCCGAGGGTGGTGCCGAACCCGGCGAGGAGCGCCGTCGGCACCAGCGCCACCGGGATCCCGGCCGCCAGGGCCGTCAGCAGGCTGACGAGCACGAGCGCGATGAACGCGTGCAGTCGCACCTTCATGACCAGTAGGAGCAGCAGACCGACGGCCGCTGCGGCAATGAGCAGGAGGACCGGCGTGCTGTAGGCCGGTTCGAGGTTTTCCATCAGGTGGCTCCGAAGTGAGGACGGTCACAGGTCCTGAGCATCATGAATGAAAGGTAATACCTTTGCAAGACCCGCTCTGCACAGGTTTGTGCACAGGCTGGGAAGTCCTGTGCACTCAACCGGGGCTTCATGCACAGATTTGGGTACGGGCTTGTGGGACTGGCCCCACCTGTTGTGGGCGTCGAGGCGTGGTCCTAGGCTCGCCCGGAACCTGAAGTGAGAAGTGTCGCCGTGTCGACAAAGTTCGCGGCCTCGGGCGTGGTGCAATCGGATCAGTCGAACTAGGAGCGCTCTCGATGAACAGTGGCGGTTTCAACTCCAACCCCTGGCAGACCGGCAGCAGTGCGGCCGACATGCCCCCACTGATGAGCCCGCCCCAGCCGAGCGCTGCGCCGCCGACGCACGCCGCCGCCGACCCCCTTCCCTTCGTCCGACCAGAGGAGCCCCCCGTGACGACGCCCGTGCAGGAAGCCGAGCGGGCGATCGGGCCCACCGGTCGTCCGCTTCCCACGTTCCCGCAGCCGGGACCCGTGGGGGAGCGAACCCGCGCTCGCGTCGTGTCGATGTGCAACCAGAAGGGTGGCGTCGGCAAGACCACGACGACCATCAACCTGGGCGCGTCGCTGGCCGAGTACGGCCGCAAGGTGCTGCTGGTCGACTTCGACCCGCAGGGCTCGCTCTCGGTCGGCCTGGGCCTCAACCCGCACGAGATGGACCTGACGATCTACAACCTCCTCATGCAGCGCGACGTCGCGCTCGAGGACGTCGTCGTGCCCTCCGGCGTGCCCGGCATGGACCTCCTGCCCTCCAACATCGACCTGTCCGCGGCCGAGGTGCAGCTGGTGCACGAGGTCGCCCGCGAGCAGACCCTGCAGCGCGTGCTGGGACCGGCCCTGGAGAACTACGACGTCATCCTGATCGACTGCCAGCCCTCGCTCGGCCTGCTCACGGTCAACGCCCTGACCGCCTCCGACGGCGTGATCGTCCCGCTGGAGTGCGAATACTTCGCACTGCGCGGGGTGGCGCTGCTCAAGACCACGATCGACAAGGTGCGCGAGCGGCTCAACCCCAAGCTCGAGGTCGACGGCATCCTCGGCACGATGTTCGACGGCCGCACCCTGCACAGCCGTGAGGTCATGGACCGGCTGGTCCAGGCGTGGGGCGACAAGGTCTTCCACACCGTGATCCGTCGCACCGTGAAGTTCTCCGACGCCACCGTCGCCGGCGAGCCGATCACGGCCTACGCATCCGCCTCGAGCGGCGCCAGCCACTACCGCGAGCTCGCCAGGGAGGTGCTCACCCGATGGCCCGCCGAGTGAGCATGCCGACCGCCGACGACCTGTTCCGCGCGACCGCGGACGGCACCGAGACCGCCGCCCGCCCGGTGCGCGCCGTGGCCGACCGCCCCGCCGACGACGTCGACTCCGGCCCCAAGAAGCCGAGCGGTCGCGTCCGTCACGACGAGAAGATGACCGTCTACGTCACCTCCGACGAGCTGCTCGACATCGAGCACACTCGGCTCATGCTGCGGCGTGCCAACGGCCTGGCCGTGGATCGCGGCCGGCTCGTGCGTGAGGCCATCGCCCTGGTGCTGGCCGACTTCGAGGCCAACGGTGACGACAGCGCACTGGTCCGGCGGCTGACCGAGGAGTGAGAGCAGGACACTCCGGCGCGACACTCGCACCCGGCACTCCCGCCGACGGCGAGACGCCTGCCTTCGCCGTACGCCTCGACAACTTCGAGGGCCCCTTCGACCTGCTGCTGAGCCTGATCGCCAAGCACAAGCTCGACATCACCGAGGTCGCGCTGTCGCAGGTCACCGACGAGTTCATCGCCCACATCAAGGTGGGTGGCAAGGCCTGGGACCTCGAGCAGACGACCTCGTTCCTGCTGGTCGCCTCGACCCTGCTCGACCTCAAGGCTGCCCGGCTGCTGCCGCAGGGCGACGTGGAGGACGAGGAGGACCTCGCGCTGCTCGAGGCACGCGACCTGCTGTTCGCCCGCCTGATGCAGTACCGCGCGTTCAAGCTGGTCGCCGGCGTGCTCGAGCAGCGCCTCGCCGCCGAGTCGACCCGCCACCCGCGCCAGGTCGGCATGGAGGAGCGCTTCGCGAGCCTGCTGCCCGAGGTCCTGATCGGCATCGGCCTCGAGCAGTTCGCCCAGCTCGCGGCCAAGGCCATGGAGCCCAAGCCGGTCGTCGAGGTCTCGCTGCAGCACATCCACGCCTCCAAGGTGAGTGTGCGCGAGCAGGCCTCCATCGTGATGGACCGGCTGCGCCACTCGGGCACCATGACCTTCCGCGCGCTCTGCGGCGACTCACCCGACCGGCTGACGACCGTGGCGCGCTTCCTGTCGCTGCTGGAGCTGTTCCGCGAGGGCGTCGTCGCCTTCGACCAGGTCACGCCGCTGGGCGAGCTGACCGTGCGCTGGACCGGCGACGAGGACGCAGAGATCGAGATCACCGACGAGTTCGACGGGGCGCCAGCCGAGGCAGAATCAGACGTGAGCCTCGACGATCGCCCGAGCCAGGAGTACGACGATGAGTGAGAGCACGACGGACACGGACACCACCTCCACCGACACCAGCGTGACGGTGGACGTGGAGACGCTGGCGGTCGAGATCGCCGATCTGCGCCCGGCCCTGGAGGCGATCTTGATGGTCGCCGACCAGGCGCTCGACAAGGTGCAGCTCGCCTCGGTCGTTGGCCACCCGGTCGAGGCCGTGGACGCGGCACTGCATGCCCTGGCCGCCGAGTACACCGAGCAGGGTCGTGGCTTCGAGCTGCGCAACGTGGCCGGGGGCTGGCGCTACTACACCCGCGACGCCTATGCCGGTGTCGTCGAGAGCTTCGTGCTGGAGGGCCAGCAGGCCCGGCTGACGCAGGCGGCGCTGGAGACCCTGGCCGTGGTCGCCTACAAGCAGCCGGTCTCGCGGGCCCGGGTCTCGGCCGTGCGTGGCGTGAGCGTCGACGGCGTCATGCGCACGCTGCTGACGCGCGGCCTCGTCGAGGAGGCCGGCCAGGACGTCGAGACGGGCGCCAACCTCTACCGGACCACGACCTACTTCCTCGACCGCATCGGGATCACCTCGCTGGAGGAGCTGCCCGAGCTGGCGCCGTACCTCCCCGACATGGAGGACCTCGAGGACGAGCTGACCCAGATGGCCGCCCCGACGCCCGAGCCCACACCTGAACCTGCGACGGAGCCGGCGACCGAGCCGCCCGTCGAGGACCCCCACCACCCGGCGCCGCACAGCGGCAACGGCACCGAACCCGACGGCGGGACCGAGATCGCATGAAGCCCCACGACCAACCCGACAACGACCAGCCTGCGTCGCAGCGCCCCGAGACCGACGAGGACGGGCTGATCCGGCTGCAGAAGCTGCTCGCCCAGTCCGGCGTCGCGAGCCGTCGCAAGTGCGAGGAGCTGATGCTCGAGGGCCTCGTCGAGGTCGACGGGGAGATCGTCTCGCGGCTCGGCACCAAGGTCGACCCGAGGACCGCCGTGATCCGCGTGGAGGGCAAGCGGCTGCCGCCGATCAGCCCCTCGGTCTACCTCGTGCTCAACAAGCCGCGCGGTGTCGTCTCGACGATGAGCGACCCCGAGGGGCGCCGCAGCCTGGGCGAGCTGGTGGCCGACCGGCCCGAGCGGCTCTTCCACGTCGGCCGGCTCGACACCGACACCTCCGGGCTGATCATCCTGACCAACGACGGCGACTTCGCCCAGCGGCTGGCGCACCCGTCCTTCGAGATCGAGAAGACCTACGTCGCCGAGGTCGAGGGCGAGCTGCACAAGGGCATCATCAAGAAGCTGCTCGCCGGCGTGACCCTCGACGACGGCCCGATCGCGGTCCGGCGGGCCCGGATCGTCGAGGGCAGCCACGGCCGTACGTCGCGTGAGCGCACCATCGTCGAGCTCGTCATCCACGAGGGGCGCAACCGCATCGTGCGCCGCCTGCTCGAGCACGTCGGGCATCCCGTGACCCGGCTGACCCGCACCTCCATCGGCCCGCTCGAGCTCGGCAAGCTGCCGTTGGGGGAGATGCGCGAGCTGACCCTGGACGAGCTCGGCGTGCTGCTCGACAGCGCCGAGCTCTGAGGGTCGCTGCATCGCCGACATACCGGACTGGTCGTGGGGATCGTGAAAGTCCACGCAGGTGCGTGGAGCTTCAGGGCGCCGGCCGCTCTCCGAGCGGGGGTCGCTCTGGAACTTCACCCGTGTGCGTGGAGTTGCATCCGCGCGATGGCGTCGTGCTGCCTGAGCGCTAGGGTCGCTGGGTGTGATGCGGGAGGCGAAGGGTCGCGTGGTCATTCTCAACGGCGCCTCGAGCTCCGGGAAGACCAGCATCGGTCAAGCACTGTTGTCCCAGCTCCCCGGCCCGTGGTTCCTCGTACCCGTGGATGCCTTCGGAGCCATGCGCTCCACCTCGCACACCGACGCGCTCAACGACGCCGACCTGGCCGAGGTCCTGAAGCGGACCCGTCTCGGCTACCACCGCGCGGTGGCTGGCCTCGCGTCTGCGGGAAACGACGTGGTCATGGACTATCCGCTCAGCGAGTGGTGGCGTCTCGATGACCTGCTGGACGTGCTGGGTGGCTACGACGTGACACTCGTCGAGGTCCGCTGCTCGTCCGAGGAGCTCGCACGCCGCGAGCACGCGCGTGGTGACCGAACGGTGGGCCTGGCCCAGTCGCAGGGAGCGGTGTACGAGCTCGGCGATCGCGACATCCTCGTCGACACCACGCGAGCCACGCCCGCCGCGTGCGCGGCACAGATCGCCGAGCTGTTGGGATCGCTCAACAAGCTGAAGGCCTTCGATCGGTTCCGCCGGCACGCGTGAGCACCTGTGCGTCGCTGCATCACGGACATACCGGGCGTCTGCGCTGCAATTCACGGGGCGGATTCATATGGTCGAAGCAACGCTT
>NZ_CM001852.1:1990677-2006660 GCF_000389985.1 Nocardioides sp. CF8 | reverse complement strand
CCCAAATTGCTTCGACCGATTGACATTGCCCGGCGCGGAGCAGCCCAGACGTCCGGTATGCCGGACCCGGCTCGACGGGGATGATCTGCTCACGCTGTGGCGGCGGGCCGCGAGGGCCGGGACCTCGCGACTAGGGTTGCGCCCGTGGCAACCAGGGCAATCAGGGGCGCGACCCAACTCGACGCGGACACCCGCGAGCACATGCTCGAGCGGGTGGCCGAGATGGTGACCGACGTGATGACGGCCAACGGCCTGAGCGTCGACGACTTCATCTCCGTCATCTTCACCGCAACCAGCGACCTGGTCAGCGAGTTCCCCGCCTATGCCGCCCGCCGGCTCGGCTTCGGGGACGTGCCGCTGATCTGCGCGCGTGAGCTCGAGATCGAAGGCTCCATGCCTCGCTGCGTGCGGATGATGGCGCACGTCGAGACCGACCTGCCGCGCGCCGACATCACCCACGTCTACCTCCACGGCGCGGCCAACCTGCGTCGCGACCTGACCAAGACACGCGACGTCCCCGGCGATGACTGACTCACCCCTGGGCCTGGTCGAGATCGTCGGCACCGGTCTGGTCGGTACGTCGATCGCGCTGGCCTGCCGCCGCGCCGGCATCGACGTCGTGCTGAGCGACCTCTCGGCCGAGCACGTCCGCACCGCCAGCGGGCTCGGCGCGGGTCGCCCGAAACAGGCCGACGACCGGCCGGTGCTGGTCGTGGTCGCCGTACCCCCCGACCACCTGGCCGACGCCATCGTGGCCGCACTCCAGGACGGCGACGCGTTCGTCACCGATGTGGGCAGCATCAAGAGCCGGCCGCTGCGCGACGTCACGGAGCGCGTCGATGCCGCACAGCTGGGCCGCTACGTCGGCTCGCACCCGATGGCCGGCAGCGAGCGCTCCGGACCGCTCGCGGCGAGCGCCGCCCTCTTCGACGGCCGCCCGTGGGCGATCACGCCCCACGCGACCTCGGCTCCGGGCGCGATCGCAGCGGTGGGCGAGCTCGTGGCGCTCTGTGGCGCGGTGGCCACCACCCTGAGCCCCGACGAGCACGACCTGGCCGTCGCGCGCACCTCGCACCTGCCCCACCTCGCCGCCGTCCTGGTGGCCGGCCGCCTGGCGGGCGCTCCCGCCGAGCACCTGGCGCTGTCCGGGCAGGGCGTGCGTGACGTCACCCGGATCGCCGCCAGCGACCCCGCGCTGTGGCAGCAGATCCTCGGGGCCAACGCCGGCGCCGTCACCGACCTCCTGGGCGAGCTGCGCGACCAGCTCGACGACCTGATCGCCGCCGTCCGCGACGACGAGCGCGAGGTGCTGCACCGCATCCTCAGCGCCGGTGTCACCGGCACCCGCGCCATCCCGGGCAAGCACGGCGGCCCGGTCCGGCCGATGCGCTCGATCTTCGTCTCGGTCCCCGACAACCCCGGCGAGCTGGCGCGGCTGTTCGGCGACGCGGGCGAGATCGGCGTGAACATCGAGGACGTGCACATCGACCACGATCCCGGCCGGCCCGTCGGCCTCACCGAGCTCGTCGTCGAGGAGAGCCGCGCCGAGCACCTGTTGAGCGCTCTGGAATCTCGTGGATGGTCGACTCACCGGTAGGCTCACCTACCGTGAGTTCCCTTGTCGTTGCCATTGATGGACCCTCCGGCTCCGGCAAGTCCAGCACCTCTCGAGGCGTCGCCGCCCGGCTCGGCCTGCGCTACCTCGACACCGGCGCCATGTTCCGCGCCATGACGTGGTGGATGCTCAGCCACGACGTCGACCTGGGCGATCCCGATGCCATCGCCGCGCGCGCCGGCGAGCCCCTCATCGAGTCCGGCACCGACCCGCTCGACCCGACGATCACCGTCGACGGCCAGGACGCCTCCGTCGCCATCCGCAGCGACGAGGTCAACGCCGCCGTGAGCCCGGTCAGCGCGGTGCCCGCGGTGCGCGCGCGCCTGCTCGACCTGCAGCGCGAGATCATCGCCGCGGGCGAGGGCATCGTCGTCGAGGGCCGCGACATCGGCTCGGTCGTCGCGCCCGACGCCCCGGTCAAGCTCTACCTCAGCGCCGACCCCGAGGCCCGCGCCATGCGCCGGGCAGCCGAGGCCGGCGGCGACGTCGCCGCGACCCAGGAGTCCCTCCTGGCCCGCGACCGGATCGACTCCGGCCGCGCCACCGCGCCGCTGACGATGGCTGACCGCGCGGTCCACATCGACACCACGCCGTACACCCTCGACGAGGTCATCTCGCAGGTCGTCGCGCTGGTGGAGGCGACCGTTCACGAGGCAGACGCGTGAGCGACCTGCCCCGGCCCAGCGCACACCACCCGCGCCGGGCGTTGCTGCACGGACTCCGACCGGTCTTCCGCAGGGTCGTCCGCGCCCGCTGGGACCTGCGCGTCCACGGCATCGGCAACGTCCCCACCAGCGGCCCCGTCATCTTCGCCTCCAACCACGCCGGCTGGCTCGACGGACCGCTGCTCGCGATCATGGCGCCGCGCCCCGTGCACGCGCTCACCAAGCAGGAGATGTTCGTCGGCAAGCTGGGGCGCTTCCTCAGGGGAGCCGGTCAGATCCCGCTCAACCGCTTCAGCGCCGACCCCAGCGCGATCAAGGCCTGCCTGCGAGTCCTGCAGGACGGCGGCGCCATCGGGATCTTCCCCGAGGGCACCCGCGGCAGCGGTGAGCTCGAGGTCTTCCACCACGGCGTCAGCTATCTCGCCCTCGCCACCGGCGCACCCGTCGTCCCCGTCACCCAGGTCGGCACCCGCCTGCCCGGTGGTGCGTCGGGCTCGCTGCCGCCGCGCGGGGCCCGCATCGACATCTCGTACGGCGAGGCGTGGCGCACGACACGCACCCCCTGGCCGCGCACCCGGGAACACACCCTGGCGACCTCGACGTTGCTCTGGGAGCACCTGCGCGAGCAACAGGCCCGCGCCCTCGCCCTCACCGGGCGTCGCCTCCCCGGACCGTTGCCGGTCGGGGACCGCGAGATCGAACCCGACACCGGGTTCGTCGATCACACAGACAACGTGGCAGACACGCCACATCAGCAGGCCGACACACCGGCCGACCAGCAGGGAGCATCATGACCGAGTACGACGAGCCCACAGGCCCCACTCCGGTGTTGGCCGTCGTCGGCCGCCCCAATGTCGGGAAGTCGACGTTGGTCAACCGCATCATCGGCCGCCGCGAGGCGGTCGTCGAGGACAAGCCGGGAGTCACCCGCGACCGGGTCTCCTACGACGCCCACTGGAACGGCCGCGCCTTCACAGTGGTCGACACCGGTGGCTGGGACCCCGACGCGCAGGGACTCTTCGAGCGGATCGCGCTGCAGGCGGAGGTCGCGGTGTCGCTGGCCGATGCCGTGCTCTTCGTCGTCGACGCCACGGTCGGCATCACCGACTCCGACGCGGCCGTCGTCAAGATCCTGCGCAAGTCCGGCAAGCCGGTCGTGCTGGCGGCCAACAAGGTCGACGACATGCGCACCGAGGCCGAGGCGTTCGGCCTGTGGAACCTCGGTCTCGGCGAGCCGTTCGCGGTCTCGGCGCTGCACGGCCGCGGCTCGGGCGACATGCTCGACGCGATCATGGCCGCGCTGCCCGAGGCGCCCCCGCAGAGCTTCGGCGAGGTCGGTGGCCCGCGTCGCATCGCCCTGGTGGGCAAGCCCAACGTGGGCAAGTCCTCCCTGCTCAACAAGCTCGCCGGCTCCGAGCGTGTCGTCGTCGACAACGTCGCCGGCACCACGGTCGACCCGGTCGACGAGCTCATCACCATGGGTGATCGCACCTGGCGCTTCATCGACACGGCGGGCATCCGCAAGCGCGTCAAGGAGGCGTCGGGCCACGAGTTCTACGCGTCCCTGCGCACGTCGACGGCCATCGACCGGGCCGAGGTCGCCGTCCTCGTCCTCGATGCCGGTGAGACCGTCTCCGAGCAGGACATGCGGATCATCCAGACGATCCGTGACGCCGGCCGGGCCATGGTCATCGCCTTCAACAAGTGGGACCTCGTCGACGACGAGCGCCGCTACTACCTCGAGCGCGAGGTCGAGCGCGACCTCGTCCAGGTGCAGTGGGCGCCGCGGATCAACATCACCGCCAAGACCGGCTGGCACGTCGACCGGCTCGTGCCCGCGCTCGACAAGGCGCTCACGGGCTGGGAGACGCGCATCGGCACCGGCGCGCTCAACACGTTCCTCGGCCGGCTGGTGGGGGAGCACCCGCACCCCGTGCGCAGCGGCAAGCAGCCCAAGATCCTGTTCGGCACGCAGCCTTCGACCGCTCCTCCGACGTTCGTGCTCTTCACCAGCGGCAAGCTCGACGCCGCCTACGAGCGCTTCATCGAGCGGCGCCTGCGCGAGGAGTTCGGCTTCGTCGGCACGCCGATCGTGATCACCCAGAAGCCGCGCGAGAAGCGCAAGCGCTGACGCGCTGGCTCAGTTGGAGGGCTCCGGAAGGTCGGCTTCCTTGCAGTCGACCTTCGGGTTCACGCCCACGTAGTTGAGTGGGCCGGCCACGACGGTGAGGGCGATGTTGCCGGCTTCCGCGCAGTTGGTGTCACTGTCGGCGAAGTAGTCGCGTTGATAGGCAGCGACGATGCCGATCACCAGCCAGATGACCACCAGTAGAGCAATGATCCGTGCCATGCCCCGAACCTAGGCCAGTCACCCGCCCGAGAAATCATCCTTGGGGGTGGCTCACGGATCGAGGCCGAGCGAGCGCAGCCAGGCGATCGGGTCGATCGGCGCGCCCCCGCCCGGCCTGACCTCGAAGTGCAGGTGTGGGCCCGTCGAGTTGCCGGTCGAGCCGACGAGCCCGATCGGCTCCCCGATCTCGAGCCGCGCTCCCGCGCTGGCGAGCGGGGTGAGCTGGTGGCAGTACCAGAGCTCGGTGCCGTCCTCGAGCGTGAAGATCGTGCGGTTGCCGTAGGACCCGGCGTAGGCCACCTCCGTGACCGTGCCGTCCGCCACCGCGACGAGGCTGGTGCCGGTCGTGGCGCCGAAGTCGGCGCCGGTGTGGATGCTCTCCCAGAGCGGTCCGGTCAGCCCGAAGCCCGCCGACAGGTGGTAGTCGTGGATCGGCAGGACGTGCTCCAGGTCCGGGAGGTTGCCGGTGTAGCCCAGTGCCGCGAGGCGGTCCGCCCGGACGCCCTCCACCTCCGCGTGCCGCTCCGCCGCGTCGAACATCGCTGTCAGGGCCAGCTCCCGCTCGTGCACCTGGCGTTCGAGCGCGATCTCCGAGGGATCCCGCGTCTCGGCGGTTCCTTCGACCTGCTCCGGTACGGCGCTCGCCGGCCCGGCGCCGAACGCGACCGCGGCGCACACGAGGACGGTCGCGGCGACTGCGCGGCGTAGATCCATGGCGGGCCCTTCTCAACGGTGCATCGTCACGAGTGTGGGCGCCGTCCCGCGACCTCGCGGGCAAACCGGGGAATCCGGCCCGCCGGTCCAGTCCGGCCGGTTGGGACGGACGCGAACGGGTACCGCGCCTGTGTTCCGTTCCCGAGATGAGGAGATGGCCATGGTCAGCCATGACTTGAGCACGACGACGCGAACTCCGCTCCAGCTGTCCGCCGCGCTGGTGGGGGCGGTGTTCCTGCTGGTCGGGATCCTGGGGTTCATCCCCGGGGTGACCACCAACTACGACGACCTGGAGGTGGCGGGCCACGAGTCGGGGGCCGAGCTGCTGGGGATCTTCCAGGTCTCGATCCTGCACAACGCGGTGCACCTGCTCTTCGGTGTCGCCGGCCTGCTGATGGCCCGGACATCCATGGCCGCGCGGGCGTTCCTGCTCGGCGGAGGTGCGATCTACCTCGTGCTGTGGATCTTCGGGCTGCTGGTGGACAAGACGTCCGCGGCCAACTTCGTGCCGCTGAACACGGCCGACAACTGGCTGCACCTGGCGCTGGGCGCCGGCATGCTCGCGCTCGGGCTGGTGCTGGGCCGGGGGACCGGCGGGGGCCTGCGGTCAGGAGAGCACGTGTAGGAACCGTTCGAGGGCGAGCCGGGTGACCCGGGCGATGACCTCGCCCGGGTCACCGGGCACGTGGTGCTCGTGCGACCGCGTTCCGTCCGGGCCGGCCTCTGCGAGGTGGACCGTCCCGGCCGGACGTCCCTCCTCGGGTCCCGGCCCGCCGACGCCGGTGATGCCGATCGCGAGGTCGGCGCCGAGCAGGTGCCGTACGCCCTCGGCCATCTGGCGCGCACAGGAGTCAGTCACCACCGGGCCCGGGGTCACGCCGAGCACCTTGAACTTCACGCCCTCGTCGTAGGCCACCACCGCGCCCTTGAACCACGTCGCCGCGTCGGTCCCCGCGCCGAGGCGGGCCGACACGTGTCCGGCCGTCAGCGACTCCGCAACGGCGATGGTCCGCCCTGCGCGCAGGGCCAGCTCCGCGATGCGTTCGACGACCTGCTCGTCGTCCTCGTCATGCCAGGTTCCAGTCGCCACGGAGGCACCTCCTCGTTCGGGTGACCCGTGTCGTACCCCGGACCGGTTCGAGCATGCCCGGCCGCGCTGAACCTTGGCCCGGTGATCGGGACTCGATCAGCCGAGGGCCGCGTCGGGGCCGGATGCTGCGTTGGACGGGCGCGGTCCACGAGGGGCTGCGCTTCCTCCGACCACACGGGAGCAAGGCTTGTTCATCATCGCGATCATCGGCGGCACCGGTCCCCAGGGCAAGGGGCTCGGCTACCGCTTCGCCAAGGCGGGTCACGCCGTGCTGCTCGGGTCGCGCTCGGAAGAGCGCGCCGTCGAGGCCGCCGACGAGCTCCAGGCTCGGCTGGTCGGCACCGGCTCGGTCATCGGGGTGACGAACGCCAAGGCCGCGGAGGCGGCCGACCTGGTGCTCCTGGCCGTTCCGTACGACGGCCACGACGACATCGTCGCCGAGCTGGCCGACCGGATGCACGGCAAGGTGGTCGTCAGCTGCGTGAACCCGCTCGGCTTCGACAAGTCCGGCCCCTTCGGGCTCGACCTCGGGCCGACCTCGGCTGCCGAGCAGGCCCAGGCGCTGGCGCCGGGCGCGCTCGTGGTCGGTGCCTTCCACCATCTGTCCGCGGCCTCGCTGATCAGTGAGGCGGACGTGCTCGACCACGAGGACGTGCTCGTGTGCGGCGACGACAGCACCGCGAAGGCGGTCGTGATGGAGCTGGCCGCCACGGTCACCGGCAAGCAGGGCATCGACGCCGGCCACCTCCGGCTGGCCCGCCAGCTCGAACCGCTGACGGCCGTGCTCATCTCCGTGAACCGGCGCTACAAGACCCGCTCCGGCATCGCCGTCACCGGTCTTGCTCGCACCCTGCCTCGCTGAGCAGGGCGGGGGACTCGGGCCTCCCGTCGAGCACCCGGTTGGTCCGCACCGCGACCTGCCAGCCACTCTCTCCGCGCCTCAACCGCCAGTGGTTGGCCGTCGCGCGGCGTACGACGAATCGTCCGTCCTGGTTGACGATCATCAGGGAGTGGCAGACAGCCAGCGCCTCGTCGCCCGACACGGTCACGACCGGCGGGCCGACGAAGTGGGCGCACCCGCCCGTGATCCAGCCCTGGTGGTTCGCCGACTCGACCATCGCCACGATCTCGTCGCGACCGTTCATCACGAGCTCGTCGACGTCGTAGACGCCCTCGGGCTCCCACAGTGCGGCGACGCCCGCAGCCGAGCCGGCGTCGACCAGCGGACCGTAGGACGCGATCAGCCGGGCGATCTCCGCCTGGTCCTCGAGCCGCTGGAGCCGGGCCTCGAGTGCGGCCAGGTCGCTCATTCGCCGACCTTGTCGCCGATGACGGCCAAGGCTGCGAGCTGGTCGCAGTAGTGCTCCACCGAGTCGGCCGCGATCGCGGCACCGGCGATGGTCGCCCCGGCCGCGCGCAGCCCGGTGAGCGCCGCCGGTGCCGCGGCCGCGATCGCTGCCGCCTCCTCGGGAGCCTCCGTCCGCGTGCTGGAGCGGGCGAGTGGTCCGGGAGGGTCGTCAGCGCTGTCGGGTGGCGAGATCTACCTCGGTGGCGGCACGGCGGTGCAGCGCGCCTGCGGAGTCAGCGACACCCCTGACGACATGTTCGCCTTCCTGTCCGCCGCTCTGGGCCCGCACGCGGACACCGAGAAGCTCCGGCTCTACTGCGACGGCTCCGTCGAGCACTTCGACTGGCTCGTCGCGTGCGGCATCGACTTCCAGCACAGCCTCTTCGAGGGGCCGACCTGGATGCCGCCGACCACCGACGGACTGATGTGGCTGGGCGAGGACGCCTGGCCCTACAACGAGATCGCCAAGCCGGCGCCTCGTGGCCACCGCGGCAGGGCGCCCTACTTCGCCGGGCAGGTCGTGATGGACGCGCTGATCGCGCACGCGACGTCCCTGGGGGTCCAGGTCGAGGTCGACACCCGCGCCACGTCGCTCGTCGTCGAGGACGGCCGGGTCGTGGGCGTGAGGGCGCGTCGCTACGGCGCGGACGTCTCGTTCGAGGCGGACGCCGTGGTCCTCACGACCGGCGGCTTCGTCGACAACGACCAGATGCTGGCCGACCATGCGCCGTACCTCCTCGGTCACGGCAAGGTCAGTGACGGGCTCGACGACGGCAGCGGGATCCTGATGGCGCAGGCCGTCGGTGCGGCCACCCGCCGGATGTCGATGGTGGAGGCGGCCTACACCGCCCTGCCAGAGATGGTCTGTCGCGGGATGCTGGTCAACGCGCGGGGGCAGCGGTTCATCAACGAGGACGTCTATCCGGGCCTCTACAGCCACGCCGCCCTTCACCAGCCCGGCCCCTGCTGGGTGATCATCGACGAGGCCGGCTACGACGCGATCGCCGACCCGTGGGGCGTGCGCCCCTCCTTCGCAGCCGAGACGGCCGAGGAGCTCGGCGCCGAGCTGGGTCTGCCGAACGGGGCGCTCGAGGCGACCGTCGCGGCCTACAACCGGGACGCGGCCAACGGCCAGGATCCCGTGTTCCACAAGGACTCCCGCTGGCTGCGCCCGCTCACCGGCGGCCTGGCTGCGGTCGACCCCCGGCTCGGGTTCAACGCCACCGAGAGCACGGTCTCCGGGACCGGGTTCTCCGGCTTGACCCTGGGTGGGCTGCACACGACGCCGGACGGCTCGGTGCTGTCGCTCGCGGGGGACCCGATCCCGGGGCTCTTCGCCGCCGGCCGAGCCTCGTCCGGGATGCACGGCGAGGGCTACATCAGCGGGACCTCGCTGGGCGACGGCACCTTCTTCGGCCGTCGAGCAGGGCGTACGGCGGCGGGCTCGTGAGCGCCCGCGACGAGATCGTCGAGGCGCTGGCTGCGTTCGCGACTGCGACCGATCAACGCGACTGGGCGACGATCCGCTCGTTGCTGGCGCCGGACGCGTTCGCCTACAGCAGCTCCGGGCCCGACGCCATCGTGGCGCAGATGCAGGCCCACCTCGGTGGGTGCGGCCCGACCCAGCACCTGCTGGGCAACCACCGCGTCACCATCGATGGCGACACGGCCCGGTCGCTCAGCTCTGCACGCGTCCACCACGTCGGCGCCGGCCCGAAGGCAGGATCGTCCTACGAGTGCCTGGGGGACTACGACGACTCCTGGGTCCCCGGCCCCGGTGGGTGGCGCATCGTGCGCAGGAAGTTCGAGATCAGGATCGATAGAGGGGACTTCGGAGTGCTTCGTCCAACCGATCAACAGGGGGCGCTCGACACCCCGCAGCAGCTCGCTCTCGAGGCGCGTGCGCTCGAGCTGTGGCGCTCCGAGCCGGTGCGACGCGCGGCCGACGGAGTCCGGGAGCTCTATCGCGCCGACACGCAGGCTGCGACCCCCAGCGGTCTGGCCTCGGTGGACTCTGCTGCCGAGGCGATCGCCTTCGTCGCCGCGCTGTATGCCGTGATCGACGACCCGGCGAACCCCGAGCTCCTGTGGCTGGCCAACGCCGCGCACGAGTGGGCGGCGCTCAGCGTCCCCGGCTCCGGTTATGGCATCGACAACCCCGACAACGTGCACCGCCGAGCCGCGATCGACGGTGTCTCGGAATACGTCGTCCGCGGCTCATCGCCGACCGGCCAGCGGCCCGAGCAGCAGTCGTTCATCGTCTACGCCGAGCCCGCACCGGGCGAGCCGGTGACCCGTGAGGGCGCCGACATCCTGGGCGTCCTGGTCAGCGACGGTCGCCAGGCGATCACGGCCGGGGTCGTCGCGTTCGGTGACTGAGCTCCTGGTCGTCGCCGGCATCGGCGTCGTGGTGTTCCTGCTGGCGGCCCTGGCCCAGGCAGTGAGCGGGTTCGGGTCGGCCCTGGTGGCCGTGCCGCTGCTCGCCCTCGCGGTCGGGCCGTCGACCGCCGTGGTGGCCGCCACGGTGATCAGCATGGTGATCTCGGCCCGCGCCTGGCGCCGCGAGCCGTCCGAGGTCGACCTGCCCCTGGCCCGGACGCTCACGGTCGCCGGCGTGCTCGGCATGCCGTGCGGGCTGCTCGTGCTCACCCGTGCCGACGACCGGACCCTGACGCTCGTGGTCGCGGTCGCGCTGCTCGTCGCGGTCGCACTGATGTGGAGCAGGGTGGTGCTGCCCACGGGACGCCGCTCCGTGTGGGCCTCGGGTGTGACCAGCGGCCTGCTGCTGACCGCGACCGGGATGAACGGCCCGCCGCTCGTCCTGTCGCTCCAAGCGGCCGGCCTCCCACCCCGTAGGTTCCGCGCGACCCTCCAGGCGGTCTTCTGCGGCCAGGGTGCAGTCGCGGTGACGGCCTTCGCCCTGACCGGGCAGCTGCACGCCACCACTCTGGCCGCGATCGCCGGAGGCGTCGTCGGCCTGCCGGCAGGCTGGGCGGTCGGCAACCGGATCTTCCAGCGGCTCTCCCCGGAGCAGTTCCGGTCCATCGTCCTCTCGGGACTGGTCGTCACCGCGGTGGTGGCTCTCGGCAACGTGTTCGTGGGCGCCTAGCCCTCGACGACGGCCCTCCCGGCCAGCCCATCAGTCCTTGGTCGCCTGCTCCTTGTTCTTCGCCGCCATGCCCTTCGCGTCCAGGCCGCCCAGCGAGTCGCTGGAGACCTCCGCGTTGTGGGCGTGGGCGAAGTGGTGAAGTCCGAAGACCGAGTCCATGCCGGAACGCATGCCCTGCAGGTCCTCGGCCTGGTTGACCGCCTTCTTCGTCAGCGCCAGCCCGAAGCGGGGCATCTGGGCGATCCGCCCGGCCATCGCGAGGACGGTCTCCTCGAGGTCGTCGCGCGGCACGACCTGGTTGACCATGCCGAGCTCCTGCGCCCGGGTGGCCGTGAACCGGTCGCCGGTGAAGAGGAACTCCTTGGCAGCGCGCGGGTTCATCACCCAGGGGTGGGCGAAGTACTCGACGCCCGGGATGCCCATCCGGACCACCGGGTCGGAGAAGAACGCGTCCTCGGAGGCGACGATGAAGTCGCACGCCCAGGCGAGCATCAGGCCGCCCGCGATGCAGGCGCCGTGCACCATCGCGATCACCGGCTTGGGCACCTCGCGCCAGCGGCGGCACATGCCCAGGTAGACCTCGGACTCGCGTGCGTAGCGGAGGTCGCCGCCCTCCTTGCCGACGTGCGTCCAGTGGATGACGGCCCGGCGCTCGAACTCGACGTCGACGTCGCGCCCGGGCGTGCCGATGTCGTGACCGGCCGAGAAGTGGTCGCCGTTGCCGGACAGCACGATCACCGCGACGTTGTCGTCGTCGGTCGCCCGCCGGAAGGCGTCGTCCAGCGCGTAGGTCATCGCCGAGTTCTGCGCGTTGCGGTACTCCGGGCGGTTCAACCTGATCCGCGCCACGGCACCCGTCACCTCGTAGGTGACCTCTGGTTCGTTGGTCATGGCTTGCTCCTCAGCTCGTCCTTCAGCACCTTGCCTGCCGCGTTCCGCGGCAGCTGATCGATGAAGACCACGTCACGTGGCATCTTGAAGTTCGCGACCCGCTCGCGCAGGAAGCTCGTCACCTCGTCGGCGCCGAGCGCCTCGTCGGAGGTTCGTACGACGAATGCTCGGCCGACCTCGCCCATCCGCTCGTCAGGCATGCCGACGACGGCGGACTCGACCACGCCGTCGAGCCGCGCCAGTGCCTGCTCGACCTCGGCTGGATAGACGTTGAAGCCGCCGGAGATGTACATGTCCTTGAGCCGGTCGGTGATCGTCAGGTGGTCCTGCTCGTCCACCCTGCCCACGTCGCCCGTGTGCAGCCAGCCGTCCCGGTCGATCGCCTGGGCGGTCGCCTCCTCGTCGTCGAGGTAGCCCACCATCACCATGTCGCCGCGGAACTGCACCTCGCCCTCGTCGCCGGGGTCCACGACCGCCCCGGTCTCCGGGTCGACGATCCGCACCTCCACTCCCGGGACGGGGGCGCCGCACGTGCTGGCCACCAGGGCGTCGGGATCTCCCGGGCGGCACATCGTGGCGACCACGCACTCGGTCATGCCGAAGGCGGTCAACACGTGGTCGAAGCCCAGCTCGGCCTGCATCCGCTCGACCAGCGCCACCGGGACCGACGCTGCGCCGGTCACTGCGATCCGCAGCGACGACCGGTCGATCGAGGCGAGGCCGGGGGAGGCGAAGAGCGAGGTGAAGATCGTCGGGGCGCCCGGCAGCACCGTGATCCGCTCCTCGCCGATCAACCGCAGCGTCTCGTCGACGTCGAACGTGGCCTGCGGGTAGAGGCAGCAGCCGCTGAGCAACGCCACCACGATCCCCGCCTTGTAGCCGAAGGAGTGGAAGAACGGGTTGACGACGAGGTAGCGGTCCTCCTCGGTCACCCCGCAGGTCGAGCCCCAGAGGCGCGCCGCCTCGACGGTCTGCCGGTGCGCGGAGACCACACCCTTCGACCGGCCGGTGGTGCCGGACGTGAAGAGGATGTCGGCGACGTCGTCGGCGTCGACCGCGGCGGCTCGCCGATCCGTCTCGGTGAGTGACGCGTCATCGGCGAGGGCCGCGAGGTCGTCGAACGCGTGCACCCCCGTGGCCGGGTCCCCGTGGCCGATCCGGACGACCACACGCAGGTCGGGGAGCCCGGTCCCGTCGTCATCCGCGGCGGCGGACAGCTCGTCGAGCTGGGAACGTCCGAGGAAGCCGTCCGCCACGACGACGAGCGTCGCCCCGGTCCGGCGCAGCACGTCCACGACCTCGTGGCCCTTGTAGCGGGTGTTGATCGGGACCAGCGCGGCTCCGGCATGGCTCACGGCGAGTGCCGCGACGACCCACTCCAGGCTGTTGGGGGCCCAGATCGCCACCCGGTCGCCCGGTGCCAGGCCCAGCCGGACGTAGGCGGCCGCGGTTCGCCGTACGTCATCGCGCAGCGCCGCCCAGGACCTCGACCGGTCGCCGTCCACGACGGCCGGCCGGTCACCGTGTCGCTCAGCCGCGTGCAGCAGCGCCTGCGGCAGCGTCGTCGGCCGGGGTTGGGTCATGATCTGTTCCACTCCTTGGTCGTGTGGGGGCGTCTGGTGGGTCCGGGACTCGTCACGCGAGCAGGCTGTGACTGCGTCGCATGCTGTCAGCTGCCTGGGTGACGACCCGGTCGATCAGCTCCTCGCAGGTTGGCAGGTCGTCCAGCACGCCGACGACCTGGCCCGCGGCGAGCACGCCGGCGCCGGTGTCCCCGTCGACGAGGCCGGCCTTCAGCATCGTCGGGGTGTTCGCGGCGAGGGTCATCTGGGCCAGGGACCGGCCCTGCGCCTTGCGCATCGCCCGGCCGTCGACGGCGAGCTGGCGCCAGGACATGCCCGAGTCGCGCTTGAACTCCAGGGTGCGCCGCACGGTCGGGGTCAGCCTCCTGAGCCGCGAGGACTCCTCGATCTCGTCGACCAGCGGCGTGCGCAGCATCCGGTGCGGCATGCCGTCGACCTTGTCGGTGACGACGGTGCCGTTGAGGTCGTGGTCGAGATACAACCGCTTCACTGCGTCGGGTACGGCGCTGTCCGCCGTGAGCAGGAACCGCGTGCCCATGCCGATGCCGGCGGCGCCGTACGCCAGTGCGGCAGCGAGGCCGCGGCCGTCGAAGTAGCCACCGGCCGCGATCACCGGGATGTCCACGGCATCGAGCACGGTCGGCAGCAGCAGCGACGTCGGCACGCTGCCGGTGTGCCCGCCACCCTCGCCGCCCTGGATCATCACCGCGTCGGCGCCCCAGCTCGCGACCTTGACCGCGTGCTTGGGCAGGCCGACGCTCGGGATGACGACGATGTCGTGCTCCTTGAGCCTCGCGATCAGCTCGGGCTTCGGAGCCAGCGCGAAGCTGGCCACCTTCACGCCGTGCTCGATCAGCAGGTCGCAACGGGCCGGGGCATCGGCCGCGTCAGCGCGCAGGTTGACGCCGAACGGCGCGTCCGTGCGGCCCTTCACCTCGATGATCGCGGCCTCCAGCTGGGCGATCGTCATGGTCGCGCTGGCGAGGATGCCGAGGCCGCCGGCGTTGGCGGTGCCGCTGACCAGGCGCGGACCTGCGACCCAGCCCATGCCGGTCTGCACGACCGGGTGCCGGACGCCGGTGAGCTCGGTCAGCGGGGTCCTCAGCAGCTGCGCGATCACGTCGAGACCTCCTTGGTGCGGAGCCCGCGCGGGTCGAGCACCTCACGGATCAGCATCAGCTCGCCGGGCGTGGGTTCGCGCGTGGTCGTGACGTCGGTGGGCACGTGGACCTCGAAGCCTGTCGCCGCCCGGACCTCCTCGACGCTGACGCCGGGGTGGGTGGACAGGAGTCGCACCGTGTCATCGGGACCGCCGACGTCGAGGACGGCGAGGTCGGTGACGATCCGGTGGATGTCGTTGTACGTCGACGCCGCCGGTCCGGCTTCCTTCGCCAGCCTGGGCCCGACGCCGGTGACGACGTCGACCCGCTCGACGAAGACGCGCGGCGAGTGCCTGGGCACCCAGTAGGACGTGCGGTTGTTGACGGTGTTGCCGGGGGCACCGCGGCTGCCCAGCAGCTGGCGCTTCGGACGGGCGAAGTCGCCGATCGCGGAGATGTTCTGGTTGCCGTGGCGGTCGATCTGGGTGGCGCCCATCATCACGTGCCGCCGGCCGTGGGCGACCACGTCGAAGACGCGGCGGAACGGGATCCAGCCCTCGACGACCTCGGCCTTCGCGAACAGCGGGGGGACACCGGCGAGGAACAGCGACTCACCGTCGGAGATCACCAGGTCGGGGTTGGAGGTCAGCTTGGCCAGCCGCACCCCGAGCATCGGCATGATGCCCATGGGGGAGCCGAAGATCTCGCCGTCGTCCTTGAACGCGTCGGCGACGGCGGTGGCGCAGACCTCCGCGCGGGTGATGTCGTTCATGCCTGCTCCTCTGCGAACGCAGCGACGGCTGCTTGGTAGGCGGCCTCGTTGCCGGACAGGAACCGCTGCTTGAACGCGCTCCACGCCTCGGGGTCGGCAGCGCTCGTGGCGTAGTGGCGCTGGAACTTCTCGTCCCGCTCGTAGTCGGGCGTGCAGGTGGTGAAGTGGGCGCCGTTGGGCGTCTCGACCACCCCGGTGACCAGCATCCGGCTGAGCAGCAGCCGCTGGACGGGGGTGTCGAGGGTGAGCCCGGCGGTGTCGACGACCTGCTCGCAGGACACGTAGACCTCGTCGGCGGCCATCGCGAAGAGGTCGTCGAAGTAGGGGTCGGGCCCGAGGTAGGTCGCGTTGCCGTGCGCGTCGGCGCGGTTGAGGTGGACGAGCGCGGCATCCAGCTTCAAGGCCGGTACGGCGACGAACGTCTCGCCATCGCCGTACGGACTCGTGATCGTCGTGATGTCGGGGTTGTTGACGAGCACGTCGGAGCCGAGCCCGGCGCGCATCGGCAGGAAGGGCAGGCGCTCGGACGCGGCCTTGAGGCCGGTGAAGAACATGCCCTCGTCCCACTCGCAGACCTCCGGGATGGTCGCGTCCTGGCGGGCCCTGGCGAACAGCGGCTCGAGGGGGATCGAGTCGAGGGAGACGAAGGCGTAGACGAGCCGCTTGATCTTGCCGGCATCGGCGAGCAGGCCGACGTCGGCGCCGCCCCACGACACGATCGTCAGGTCGGTGAGGTCGGAGCGCAG
>NZ_CM001852.1:1924985-1990589 GCF_000389985.1 Nocardioides sp. CF8 | reverse complement strand
CCGCCGATGCCGATGGTCATGCCGCTCTTCAGCCGGCCGACCACCTCGTCGATGGTCATCTGCTTGTCGCGTGGCTTCACTTGGCCTTCTCCGTCCCGGCGCTGTGCCCATTTACAAACGTGTCTCTGAGTTCGTCGCTGACGCCCAGCAGGTTGAGCTCCATCGTGAAGCCCTGCTCGAAGCGGTAGCTCTTGTTCACGTCGATCGGGTCGATCCCGTTGAGCGCCTCCTTGGCGGCCCGGATCACCCGGGTGTCCTTGTCTGCGATGTCGGCTGCGAGCGCGAGGGCGGCGTCGTCGAGCTGGTCGCGGGGGACCACCTCGTAGACCGAGCCGTGCTGGACGAGGTCGGCGGCCTTGATCGTGCGCGCGGTGAAGTAGAGCGTGCGCATGAGGTGCTGGGGGACCAGCCGCGCGAGGTGGGTGGCAGCGCCGAGTGCGCCCTGCTTGACCTCCGGCACGCCGAACCAGGCGTCGTCGCTGGCGACCACGATGTCGGCGTTGCCGACCAGGCCGACGCCGCCGCCGAGGCAGAAGCCGTGGACTGCGGCGATCACGGGCACCTGGCACTCGTAGACCGCCTTGAACGCGGCGAAGCAGCCCTTGTTCGCGCCGATCAGGGCGTCGAAGCCCTCGGTGTTCTGCATCTCCTTGATGTCGACGCCGGCGTTCCAGCCCTTGCCCTCCGCGCGCAGGATCACCACCTTCGTCGCGGGGTCCGCTCCGGCTTCGTCGAGCGCCGTGGCGAGGTCGAACCAGCCCTGCACGGTCAACGCGTTGACCGGGGGACAGGCGACGGTGACGACGCGGATGCCGTCGTTCCTGAGGTGTGACGAGATGCCCATTGAGGAGCCTTCCGAATGACAAACCAAGCACTTGCTTGGTAGCCTAGCACTTGCTTGGTTCAGCCGCTGCTGCGGAACTCGAAGGTGGAAGGCTCTCCATGACCGTGTCGATCGACCTCTCGGGCCGCGTCGTGCTCGTCACCGGCGGCTCCCGCGGCATCGGGCTCGGCATCACCCGCGCCTACGTCGCGGCCGGCGCGCACGTCGTGACCCTCGCCCGCTCCGCCGTGGAGGTGCTCGAGCCCGGGACGTCCCACGTGCAGTGCGACGTGCGCGACCCCGAGTCGGTGCGCGCGAGCGTCGACGCCGTGGTCGCCGAGCACGGACGACTCGACGTCCTGGTGAACAACGCCGGCGGTGCGCCGTACGCCCTGGCGGCCGACGCCTCGCCGCGCTTCCACGACAAGGTCCTGGGTCTCAACCTCACGGGCCCGCTGGTGGCGATGCAGGCGGCCAACGCAGTCATGCAGCGCCAGGAGCACGGCGGCGCGATCGTCAACATCTCCTCCATCAGCGCCCTGCGCCCGTCGCCCGGCACTGCGGTGTACGGCGCCGCCAAGGCCGGCCTCGACTCACTGACCCGGTCGTTGGCGATGGAGTGGGCCCCCAAGGTGCGCGTCAACGCCATCAACGTCGGCCTGTGCCGCACCGAGCTGACCGGGGAGCACTACGGCAGCGACGACTCCGTCGCCGCGATCGAGCGCACCATCCCGCTCGGCCGGATGGCCCGACCCGAGGAGGTCGGCCACGTTGCCCTGTTCCTCGGCTCGGACCTGGCGTCCTACGTCTCCGGCGCCAGCGTGGCGTGCCACGGAGGCGGCGAGCCCCCCATCTTCCTCTCAGTCGTCGGCACCGGGAGCTGACGCCGGGACCGAGCCTGCCGGGCCCAAGAACCACGATCGTGATCGCCCGTTCTACGTGGTGACCACGTAGCGCTGAGGTGTCCGTCGTCGTTGGTACTCCGATAGGTCATGGCCACCCGTTGTGCCCATGACCAGCCGTGTGCACACACAGCTGCACGCACAACCCTTGCGGGGGAGTACCCGATGCTTCGTTCCCTGATCCGACGCCGCGACACCAAGCCGCGCCCCGTCGCGCAGGCCCCCACGCCACACATGTCCCGCTCTGTTGCCTTCCGCGTTCCCTTCCTCGTGGGCGCGACCCTCGGCCTCGCTGTGTCGGTTGTGGCGATCGACAGTGGGCTGTACTTCGGTCAGGAGCAGCGTGAGGTGGTCGCTGAGGCCCAGCATCCGACCGCTGAGGCCCTGGTCGTTGCCTACGACTGCTGGTCGGGTGAGGCGCCGGCGGACATGGCCGGCCAGTTCCCGAGGCGCGTCGTCGTCACAGTCGGTGGTGAGGTCCGGTATGCGGGGGAGCGGATGGTCGGGAAGGCCCTCGACCAGATCTTCGACGGCGCCAACCACGGGCTGACCGTGCACGGCTTCTGCAGGTAGGGGATGACGACCACGCGAGAGCTCGGCCCTGCCGACATGGCGCCCTCGTGCCCCCGCGGCGCACTCCACAAGGGGTCGCTGCACACACACTGCACGCACAAGGGGGTGAGAACGAGGAAGAGGCCGCCCCCGCGATTCGCGGAAACGGCCTCTGACCTGCAATTTCTTCGGTCGGGCTGACAGGATTTGAACCTGCGACCCCCTGACCCCCAGTCAGGTGCGCTACCAAGCTGCGCTACAGCCCGAACGCCCAGTTCGCGATCGGCGAGCCGACGCGGTGAGCGAGCGAAACCATACCGCAGCGCACGCGGGAGTCGTGCATCAGGTCGCCCTCGGCGAGGGCACCGCTCAGAGCGGGTCGGGCAGCACGCCGAAGGTGTCGTTGCAGGTCCAGCCCCGACAGCTCAGCAGCTGCAGCCGGCGCTGCTCCAGCAGCGCCCGGATCGCCGCATAGCCCGGGTCGTCGAACCGGTTGACCAGCTGGTCGGGATCGCGCAGGTCGTCGTAGAGGAAGCCGTCGGAGCCGTTGACGCCGTAGAGGTAGCGCGAGGTGCGCACGCCGCGGTAGGCCCAGCCGTCGCCACCGTCGTCACCGGTCTGGACCAGCGTCGTGTCCCGGAAGGGCTGGTCCATGCCCTGCAGGGTCGGGACGAAGGAGACGCCGTCCAGGAGCCAGCCGGGCTGCACCGCTGACAGCGACGTGAAGGTGGCGGGCAGGTCCACCAGCGTGACGGGCAGGTCGGAGGTGGTGCCGGCACCGACGCCGGGACCTCGGACGAGCAGCGGCACCTGCAGCGTCTCGTCGGTCAGCACGTTCTTGCCGACGAAGCGGTGCTCGCCGAGGGAGTAGCCGTTGTCGGAGGAGAAGACGATGACGGTGTCGTTGAGCTCGCCGACGCTGCGCAGCGTCTCGACCAGCGACTCGACCGCGCGGTCGACCGACTGCAGGGCCCGCAGCCGGGCCCGGTGCTCGGTCGTGACGACCCCGGGATCGGCGAGGCGCCGGGAGCGGAACGTCCGGGGCTGGTCGAGCACGTTGCGCTCGTTGAAGGCGGGGGAGGTCAAGGAGGGCGGCACGGCCCGGTCGAAGCGCCCCTTGTCCCGGGGCGCCGCCGGCGGCGGCACGGGCTTCCCGCTGTTGTTGAGCCGGTAGTGCGGGGCGAGGTGCCAGGAGTAGACGAGGAAGGGCTGGTCCTCCTCGGCGAACTCGCGCACCGTGTCGTTGGTGCGCTCGGCGATGACGTCGGTGACATAGCTGTCGCGGTAGGACTGCGGGTCGCCGTCGTTGTCGAACGCGAAGTCGAAGTAGTCGTAGACCCCAGCGCTCAGCGCGTCCCAGCGGTCCCAGCCCGAGGGGCGGACGTCGCGGGCGGAGTAGCCGTTGAGGAACTTGCCGACGAAGCCGGTCTGGTAGCCACCCTGCTTGAACCACGAGCTGATCTCGTGCGCGGGGTCCAGGGCCTGGAAGCCGCCGAACGGACCGGCGTTGTGCTGCACGCCGTTGTTCTGGCCGTACTGCCCCGTGACCAGCTGGGCGCGGGCCGGGCAGCACAGGGGGTGAGGGGAGATCGCGTCGGTGAAGTCCATCCCGCGCTCGGCCAGCAGCTCACGGGTGTGCGGCATCCACCGCAGCTCGTCCTCACGCATGTCGTCGGTCATCACGAAGACGATGTTGGGGCGGTCCGGACCGTCGGCGCTCGTGGCGGCAGGTGACCCGGCGGCGGCCTGTACGGCGCTGGGCAGCGTCGTGGCCTCGTCTGCCAGTGTCACCCCGGAAGCCGCGAGGAGCAGGACGATCAGAGCGGTTGTCCCGCTGCGTGCCCACACCTGCATTGCGTCCCTTGGATATCCCCGACCGAAGGGCACAGCGTAGGGGGTGAGGAGCGCCTGACCCAAAGCGCAGGGAGCGCCCCGACTGGGGCCTGCTCACCTGTCCTCGCTTACGCTGAAGTGTGACCCCGTGGCTACTTCTGCTCGCCTCGCTGGCGCTGATCGCCATCTGTGGGCTCTTCGTCGCTGCTGAGTTCTCCTTCGTCACCGTCGACCGCGGAAGCGTCGACCGGGCGGCCGCCGCAGGCGATGCGGGAGCAGAGGGCGTGCAGCGCGCGCTCCGCACCCTGTCGACCCAGCTGTCGGGTGCCCAGGTGGGGATCACGGTCACCAACCTCGCGGTCGGGTTCCTGGCCGAGCCGGCGATCGCGCAGCTCGTCGACACGCCGCTCGAAGCGGCCGGTGTCCCCGCCGACTGGGTCTCGCCGATCGCGCTCGCCATCGGCCTGACCCTCGGCACCGTGCTCACGATGCTCTTCGGTGAGATGGTCCCCAAGAACGTCGCCCTTGCCATGCCCCTGGAGACCGCGCGCAACACCCAGCGGTTCATGCGCGGCTTCACGGCGCTGAACAAGGGGCCTATCCGGGTGCTCAACGGCTCCGCCAACGCACTCGTACGCCGCTTGGGCATCGAGCCCCAGGAGGAGCTCCGCTCGGCGCGCAGCTCCGAGGAGCTGGCCTCGCTGGTGCAGCGCTCCGCCGACCAGGGCACCCTGGACGCCGAGACGGCCGAGCTGATGGAGCGCAGCGTCGAGTTCGGCACCCGCACCGCCGGCGAGATCATGACGCCGCGCGTGCGCACCACCACCGTCGACGAGACCGACCGGGCATCTGCCGTGATCGAGCTGACCCGGCAGACCGGGCTGTCCCGCTTCCCGGTCCTCGACGCCGAGGACGCCGTCGTCGGCACCGTCCACGTCAAGCACGCCGTCGCGCTGCCGATGCACGAGCGCTCGACCACGCGGGTGCGACACATCATGGTCAAGCCCACCGTCGTGCCCGACAGCCTGCGGCTCGACCCGCTGCTGTCCCTGCTGCGCGGTGACGGCTTCCAGATGGCGATCGTCCTGGACGAGTACGGCGGTCACGCCGGCGTCGTCACGCTCGAGGACGTCGTCGAGGAGATCGTCGGCGACATCTCCGACGAGCACGACCGGCTCGGCGCGCGCGCCCGCCAGCGCCGAGACGGCAGCTGGAGCCTCTCCGGGCTGCTGCGCCCCGACGAGGTCGAGGACGCCACTGGTGTCGAGCTGCCCGACCACGAGGACTACGACACCATCGGCGGGCTCGTCATGCGCGAGCTCGGGAAGATCCCGACCGCCGGTGACCGGGTCGAGGTCGCCGTACCGGACAGGACCGATCCGGACGAACCCGGCCAACACCTGGCCACCTTGACCGTCGAGCGGATGGACGGCCTGCGGGTCGACCGCATCGAGCTGCGACTGGTGACGGGGGAGGAGTCGCATGGGTGACTTCGGGGGAGTCCTGCTCGCAGTCGTGCTGCTGGCCTTCAACGCGTTCTTCGTGGGCGCCGAGTTCGCGCTGCTGTCCGCACGCCGCAGCCAGATCGAGCCGCGCGCCCAGGAGGGCTCGCGGTCCGCACGCACTGCGCTGCGGGCCATGGAGCACGTCTCCCTGGTGATGGCCGGCGCGCAGCTCGGCATCACGGTCTGCTCGCTCGGCCTCGGTGCCGTCGGCGAGCCGGCAGTCGCCCACCTCCTCGAACCCGTCCTGCACGCCCTGCACGTGCCGGACGCCGCGCTGCACCCGGTGTCCTTCGTGATCGCGATGTCCATCGTGGTCTACCTGCACGTCGTGCTCGGCGAGATGGTGCCCAAGAACATCGCCCTGGCCGGACCTGATCGCGCCGCGCTGGTGCTCAGCCCGCCGATGATGGTGATCGTGACCCTGCTGCGCCCCTTCATCAGCCTCCTCAACCTCACCGCCAACGGCATCCTGCGGCTGCTCGGGATCGAGCCGAAGGACGAGGTCAGCTCGAGCTACACCCGCGAGGAAGTGGCAGCGCTGGTGGAGGAGTCGCGCGGCGAGGGGATGATCGCGGCCGACGAGTACGACCGGCTCTCGGGAGCGCTCGGCTTCACCGAGAAGATGGTCACGGCGGTGCTGATGCCGGTCGAGGGACTCAGCACCGTGCTGACCGGTTCCACGCCGGCCGACGTCGAGGCGCTCTGCGCGGCGACGGGCTTCAGCCGGTTCCCGGTCACCACCGCCGACGGCACCTTCCAGGGCTACCTCCACATCAAGGACGTGCTCGAGAGCGACGAGACGCGCCGGCAACGCCCCATCGACGACAAGTGGGTGCGCCCGCTGGCCACGGTGGGGCCCGACGACGTGCTGCACGAAGCGCTGGAGAACCTCCAGCGTCGCGGTGCCCACATGGCGCGGGTCGTCACGCGGGAGGGGACGGTCCTCGGACTGGTCACGCTGGAGGACGTGCTCGAGGAGCTCGTCGGAGAGATCCGCGACGGCTCGCACCACGAGTGGGCCGGAAGCACGGGCGAGGCTGGATAAGGTGAGGTCGCAGCGACACCCACGTCCACAGACGGCAACCCCGATGGCAGGCGATTCAGTGCAGGAGCAGACCGGACAGACAACCGGGCTCTCGCGCGTGTGGACGATCCCCAACATCCTCAGCATGCTGCGGCTGGCGGGCGTCCCGCTCTTCCTGTGGCTGGTGCTGGGGCCGGAAGCCGACGGCTGGGCCCTCGCCGTCCTCATGATCTCGGGCGTCACCGACTTCCTCGACGGCTATCTCGCCCGCCGGCTCGACCAGTTCTCCAGCCTCGGCGAGATCCTCGACCCGGTGGCCGACCGGCTCTACATCCTCGCGGTCGTGATCGGCCTCGCGCTGCGCGACATCATCCCGTGGTGGGTGGCGATCATCCTGCCGCTGCGCGACCTGCTCCTGTGGGGACTGGTGCCGCTGCTGCGCACCCGCGGCTACAGCGCCCTGCCGGTGCACTTCCTGGGCAAGGCCGCCACCTTCAACCTGCTCTACGCCTTCCCGTTGCTGCTGCTGGGGGAGGGCACCGGCGTCCTGCCGACGATGGCGCAGGTCTTCGGGTGGGCCTTCGCCTTCTGGGGCATCGGCCTCTACTGGTGGGCCGGTGTGCTCTACGCCTGGCAGGTCCGCAAGCTGCTGCGCGTCACCCCGCGCCGACCCCGGTCGCCGGCACAGCCCGAGGCCTGATCGTGCCCGACCTCACCGAGACACGTGGTCGGCCGGCGCCGCTGCCGCACCACGTCACGACCCCGTTGCTGACGCTGATCACCGAGCGCTCGCTCGACGAGGACTACGCCCACGTCGCTGCCCGCCGCGCCGTCACCGCCGAGCCGCAGCGTCCGCGGTCGCGGGTGTGGAGCACGGCGCTGGTCGTGGCCACCTTCGGCGCGCTGGCCACGATCGTGACCGTCCAGACCTCCCGCGACTCGGAGGTGCAGGAGCTCAGCCGCGCTGCGCTGATCAGGCAGATCGAGTCCGGTCGGGCCGAGGTGGGCGACCTCCAGGCGCAGATCCGCACGCTCACCGACGAGACCCTCGCGCTCGACGACACCAACGCGGAGCTGGGCGCGGAGGCCGCCACCCTGGCCAGCCGCCGTCAGCGCCTCGAGGTCCGAACCGGCTACGTCCCGGTCCGCGGGCCGGGCGTGCGGATCAACATCGACAGCGCGCCCGCCGCCGTCCCCAACGACGAGCTCCGCGACGAGGACCTCGCACTCCTCGTCAACGGGCTGCTGACCGCCGGCGCCGAGGCGATCGCCGTCGACGGTGAGCGCATCGTCGCCCTGGGCGGCATCCGCAACACCAGCCGTGCCATCCACATCAACGGACGCCCGCTGACCTCGCCCTACGTCGTCGAAGCCATCGGCGATCCCGGCACCCTGCAGGCGCGCCTGCTCGAGTCCAGCGCCGGACTGGAGTGGTTCACCCGGGTCAGTACCCTCGGATTTTCCTACGTGCCGCAGAATGTCGATGAGCTCCGGCTGCCCGCCGCAACCCTGCGGCCCCTGCGGCAGGCGCGCGAGCCCTCGACCACCGACGACCGACGCCTCGACGAGGAAGGAGCCACCCCGTGATCGCCGCCCTCGGACTGTTGCTCGGCATCCTGGCCGGGCTCGTCTTCGCCCCTGACGTGCCGCTGGTGCTCGAGCCCTATCTCCCGATCGCGGTCGTCGCTGCCCTGGACGCCGTGTTCGGCGGACTGCGCGCCTTCCTCGACGGCATCTTCGACGACAAGGTGTTCGTCGTCTCGTTCGTCAGCAACGTCGTGATCGCGGCCGCGATCGTCTTCCTCGGCGACAAGCTCGGGGTCGGTGGACAGCTCACGACCGGTGTCGTGGTGGTGCTCGGGATCCGGATCTTCTCCAACGCCGCGGCCATTCGCCGCCACCTGTTCCATGCCTGACGAGATCCCCGACGAGCTGCCTGCCGACGACCCGCCGGGCCGCGAGCTGAGGCCCACTGGCTCGAGCGATCCGCGTCCGGACGACGCGCCGCCCGAGACCGGGCGTGACCGGCTGCTGGCCACGATGCGCCGACCCACCCGCGCCCAGGCGATCGTCGGCGTCCTGCTGGCCGTGCTCGGCTTCTCGGCCGTGGTGCAGGTCAACAACAACGAGCAGGACAACACCTACGCCGGCCTGCGCGAGCAGGACCTCATCGAGATCCTCGATGCCCTGACCGGCACCGCCGAGCGTGCACGTCGCGAGGTCGACCGGCTCGAGAACACCCGTGACCAGCTCCAGTCCGAGTCGACCAGTCGCAAGGCTGCGCTCGCGGCCACCGAAGAGCGGGTGGAGACGCTCAACATCATCGCCGGGCTCGTCCCCGTGACCGGTCCGGGCATCCGGATCCGGATCGAGGAGGACACCGGCCGGCCCACGCTCACCTCCCTGCTCGACCTGGTCCAGGAGATGCGCACGGCCGACGCCGAGGCGATGGAGTTCAACGACACCCACCGGCTGGCCGCGCAGAGCTCGTTCAACACGGTCGTCGGTGGCATCGAGCTCGACGGCAACCTCCTCGAGCCGCCCTACGTCATCGACGTGATCGGCGACCCGCACGCGCTGCGCAGCGCGATGACCTTCGAGAACGGGCCCATCGAGCAGCTCGAGTTCGACGGCGCGTCAGTGGAGGTCACCGAGCTCGAGTCGCTCGACATCGAGAGCATCCGCGATCCGGAGCGCCCCGTGAATGCCGAAGCGGACCCGGGCCAGTAGCCTTCCGCACAACCGAGCCGAGGAGAAGGAGTCACCGTGTATCCCGAGGACCTGAAGTACACCAGTGAGCACGAGTGGGTGCGCAGCCCCGGCGAGGCCGAGGGATCGGTTCGGATCGGCATCACGCACTTCGCCCAGGACGCGCTCGGCGACATCGTCTATGTCTCGCTCCCTGAGGTCGGGGAGCAGGTCACCGGCGGCGAGACGTGCGGCGAGCTCGAGTCGACCAAGTCCGTCAGCGACGTCTATGCGCCGCTCACCGGTGAGGTCGTGGCCCGCAACGAGTCGCTCGACGCGACGCCCGAACTCGTGAACACCGACCCGTACGCCGCTGGCTGGCTGTTCGAGGTCGTCCCGACCGACGCCGGGGCCGTCGACGCCCTGATGGACGCAGCGGCCTACCAGGCCGGCCTCGAAGGCTGATCGACCTGACTGATCGCCTCGACGTGCCGCGCCGGGCATGGTGCGGCTGATAGGTTCGAATCAGTAGTCAGAGTTGAGTTTCGCGCCAGTGATCCGACCGTGGGGACCTGGCAACCGAGGAGGTTTCATGCCGTTCTGCACCGCCTGTGGCAAGCAGAACCCGGACGACGCGCGGTTCTGCTCGCAGTGCGGCACGCGCCTGGTGACCGACGACGCCGACGCGCCCGCCACCGGTGGTCCGGAGGGCGCCGTGCCGGCGACCGACGCCACCGCGACGATCACCTTCGGGGTCACGACGCCGACCGACACCTCGGACCGCAAGCTCAGCCCGGTCGACGCCGCAGCCGTCGACGCGCTGCCCGATGGGCACGCCCTGCTGATCGTGCAGCGCGGCCCGAGCGCCGGCAGCCGCTTCCTGCTCGACGCCGACCTGATCGGTGCGGGACGCCACCCCGACAGCGAGATCTTCCTCGACGACGTGACCGTGTCGCGTCGCCACGCGGAGTTCCGCCGCAACGGCAACGCGTTCACCGTCAGTGACGTTGGCAGCCTCAACGGCACCTACGTCAACCGGGACCGCATCGACTCCGTCGAGCTCTCCGACGGTGACGAGGTCCAGATCGGCAAGTACCGGCTCGTCTTCTTCACCAGCGCCGCAGGCTGATCGATGGCAGAAGCCGCTGCGTCTCGGGCGCGGATGAACATCGGGCAGGTCCTCGACCACCTGCGCAGTGACTTCCCGGGTGTGACCATCTCCAAGATCCGGTTCCTCGAGGACCAGGGCCTGATCAAGCCCGAGCGCACCCAGTCGGGCTACCGCAAGTTCTGCGGCGAGGACGTCGACCGGCTCCGCTACATCCTGCGGATGCAGCGCGACCACTACCTCCCGCACAAGGTGATCGGCGAGCACCTCGACGCGATCGACCGCGGCCTCGAGCCGCCGGCCATCGACGGCGTGGTGCCGACGGTGCCCAAGGTCTCGCTGGCTCCGGACGGTCTCCCGTCGCCGGAGTCCTTCCGCAGCACCAGCGACGTGCGCCTCTCGCGTCGTGAGCTGATCAAGATCGCCGAGATCTCCGAGGAGCTGCTGGTCCAGCTGGAGCAGTTCGGACTGATCTCCCCGCGCGCCGGCACCGGCCACTACGACACCGACGCGCTCGTCGTGGCGCAGACGGCCCGCGAGCTGGCCGACTTCGGCTTCGAGCCGCGCCACCTGCGCGCGTTCAAGACGGCCGCGGACCGGGAGGTCGGCCTGGTCGAGCAGGTCGTGGCGCCGCTCCAGCGTGGCCGCGACGCCGCCGCGAAGGGGCGCATCGAGGACGCCGTGAGCGAGATCGCCGCCCTGTCGGTGCGCCTGCACGCCACCTTGGTCAAGTCCGGCCTGCGTCGCTCCTGACGGCGCCCGAGTGCCCTGATCGAGGCGGAGTAGGGTGAACGTGTGCGCGAAGTAGACGTCATCGGAGTCCGGGTGGAGATGCCCTCCAACCAGCCCATCGTGTTGTTGCGCGAGGCCGGGGGAGAGCGCTATCTCCCGATCTGGATCGGCGCGGTCGAGGCCACGGCCATCGCCTTCGCCCAGCAGGGCGTCACCCCGCCAAGGCCGCTGACCCACGACCTGATGAAGAACGTGCTGGAGGCCACCGGCCAGGAGCTGAGCGAGGTGCGCATCACCGACGTCCGTGACGGGGTGTTCTACGCCGAGCTGGTCTTCGCCAACGGCCAGGAGGTCAGTGCGCGACCCTCGGACTCGATCGCGCTGGCGCTGCGCACGGGCACCCGGATCGTGTGTGCCGAGGAGGTCCTCGACGAGGCGGGCCTGGCCGTGCCGGCCGAGCAGGAGGACGAGGTCGAGGCCTTCCGCGAGTTCCTCGACCACGTCTCACCCGAGGACTTCGAAGCGCAGTGACCCTCACCCTCAGGTTGAGGTTGAGGGTTGCGACACGCCGCGCCCATGATTGACCGGGCCGCCTTCGCGGCCTACCTTGAAATGTCTCTGTTGTAACTCCACCTGTGTGGTTGCTCTTCCCCGCAGCCCCTTCCCCCGGAGTTACGCCCAACGGAGTAGGACCGTGGAGGGTCGCTGTGGCTGTGAACGAGAACGACCAGGACCGCCTGGCCGCCGCACGTGCGGACATCGCTGCTGAGCGAGCCGCCGAGGCTGCCGAGGAGCAGGGCCTGCTCTTCGCGGACGACGTCTCTCCGCTGCCCAGCGACACCGGCTACCGCGGCCCGACGGCGTGCAACGCCGCGGGCATCACCTACCGCCAGCTCGACTACTGGGCGCGCACCGGACTGGTCGAGCCGACCGTCCGCGGTGCCACCGGGTCGGGTTCGCAGCGGCTCTACTCCTTCCGCGACATCTTGATCCTCAAGGTCGTCAAGCGGCTGCTCGACGCCGGCATCTCGCTGCAGCAGATTCGCACCGCCGTGCAGCACCTGCGCGAGCGCGGCACCGACGACCTGACGCGCGTCACCTTGATGAGCGACGGCGCCAGCGTCTACGAGTGCACCAGCAACGACGAGGTCATCGACCTGCTCCAGGGCGGCCAGGGCGTGTTCGGCATCGCCATCGGTGGCGTCTGGCGCGAGATCGAGGGCACGCTCGCCGAGCTGCCCAGCGAGCGTGCGGCCGAGGACGTCACCGACGTCGCGGGCGACGAGCTCGCCGCGCGGCGTGCCGCGCGCAAGATCGGCTGAGCCGGGCGCTGCCCTGACCCGGGCGACACGGTAGGCTGGGGTCGCTGACGATCCCACGCGGGAGAGTCGACGGCGCGATCGGTCCTTCTCGGAGGAGTGGTCGCGTGCGTTGCGCCGAAGGGGCAATTCCTCCCCGGAACCTCTCAGGCACCCGAACCGCGCGGAGCAGGCAACTCTGAAGGTCCGTCCGGACTGACAGAGGGGGAGGCCGCCTGCTGACCGCCAACCAGGGAGCCTCCATGACGGACCCGTCCTCGCCGCACTCACCCTTCGTCGACCGCCACATCGGTCTGCGGCCCGAGGACATCGACAAGATGCTCGCCGCGCTGGGGCACGACTCGCTGGAGTCGTTGATGCTCGCGGCCGTGCCAGGCGGCATCCGGGCCGCTGGTGACCTCGATCTACCCGAGGCCGTGAGCGAGGAGGCCGCAGCCAAGGAGCTGCGCCAGCTCGCCGCGCTGAACCGGCCCGCCGAGGCAATGATCGGCTGCGGCTACCACGCGACCATCACGCCGCCCGTGATCCGCCGCAACGTGCTGGAGGACCCCAGCTGGTACACCGCCTACACGCCGTACCAGCCCGAGATCTCGCAGGGCCGCCTCGAGGCGCTGATCAACTTCCAGACCGTGATCGGCGACCTGACCGGTCTGCCCACGGCCAACTCGTCGCTGCTCGACGAGGGCACCGCCGCTGCAGAGGCGATGACGCTCGTGCGCCGGGGGAACAAGAAGGCAGCCGGGCCGTTCGTCGTCGACGCCGACGCGCTGCCGCAGACCATCGAGGTCGTGCGCACCCGCGCCGACGCCATGGGCATCGAGGTGGTCGTCGCCGACCTCACGGACGGCCTGCCCGACGGTGAGCTGAGCGGCCTGCTGGTGCAGTACCCCGGCGCCAGCGGCCGGATCCTCGACCCGCGGCCCCTGATCGAGACTGCCCACGAGCGCGGCGCGCTCGCAGTGGTGGCGGCCGACCTGCTCGCGCTCACCCTGCTGGAGGCGCCGGGCGAGATGGGCGCCGACGTCGTCGTCGGGTCCTCGCAGCGCTTCGGGGTGCCGTTGTTCTACGGCGGTCCGCACGCCGGCTTCATGTCCGTCAGCAGCGGCCTCGAGCGGCACCTGCCGGGTCGGCTCGTCGGGGTCTCGGTGGACGCCGAGGGACGCCCGGCCTACCGCTTGGCCCTGCAGACCCGCGAGCAGCACATCCGCCGGGACAAGGCGACCTCCAACATCTGCACCGCCCAGGTGCTGCTGGCGGTCGTCGCCTCGATGTATGCCGTCTACCACGGCCCCGAGGGCCTGAAGGCCATCGCCCAGCGCGCCCACGACTACGCCGGTCGGATCGCGACCGCGCTCCGGGCCGGGGGAGTGGAGCTGGTCAACGACACCTTCTTCGACACCCTGACCGCCAGCGTCCCCGGTCGCGCCGCTGACGTCGTCGCCGCCGCCCGCGCCCTGGGCCTGCACCTGCGTCTCGTGGACGCCGACCACGTCGCCCTGTCCACCTCGGAGACCACCACCGAGTCCACCGTGACGAGCGTCCTGCGGGCCTTCGGCGTCACGGAGGACGGACAGTCCGCCGAGGGTGCGATCCCGGCCCCGGTGGCCCGCCACACGCCGTACCTCACCCACGAGGTCTTCGGTAGCCACCACAGCGAGACCCAGATGCTGCGCTACCTGCGGCGTCTCTCGGCGCGCGACTACGCGCTCGACCGCGGCATGATCCCGCTCGGGTCCTGCACGATGAAGCTCAACGCCACCACGGAGATGGAGCCGGTGAGCCTGCCGGGCTTCGCCGACCTGCACCCGTTCGCGCCGGCCGAGGACGCGGCCGGCTACCGCAGGCTGGTCGACGACCTCGAGGGCTGGCTGGCCGAGGTGACGGGCTACGACCGGGTCTCGATCCAGCCCAATGCCGGCTCGCAGGGCGAGCTCGCGGGTTTGCTCGCGATCCGTGGCTTCCACCTCGCCAACGGCGACACCGAGCGAACGGTCTGCCTGATCCCGTCGTCGGCTCACGGCACCAACGCGGCGTCCGCGGTGATGGCCGGCATGAAGGTCGTCGTGGTCAAGGGGGCGGAGGACGGCTCGGTCGACCTGGCCGATCTCGAGGCCCAGTGCGAGAAGCACTCCGACACGCTGGCCGCGATCATGGTCACCTATCCGTCGACGCACGGCGCCTACGAGGACTCCATCACCGAGCTGTGCCGGATCGTGCACCAGCACGGCGGCCAGGTGTACGTCGACGGCGCCAACCTCAACGCGCTGCTGGGCTTCGCCAAGCCCGGTGAGTTCGGCGGCGACGTCTCCCACCTCAACCTGCACAAGACCTTCTGCATCCCGCACGGCGGCGGCGGCCCCGGTGTCGGGCCGGTCGCGGTGCGGGCCCACCTGGCGCCGTACCTCCCCTCGCACCCGATGCACCCCGAGCCCGAGAAGCGCGAAGGCATCGGCCCGATCAGCGCCGCGCCCTACGGCTCGGCCGGCATCCTGCCGATCTCGTGGGCCTACATCCGGCTCATGGGCGGCCCCGGCCTGACCCGGGCGACCGCGGTCGCGGTGCTGTCGGCCAACTACATCGCCCACCGGCTGCAGCAGCACTTCCCGGTGCTCTACCGCGGCCACGGCGGGCTGGTCGCGCACGAGTGCATCCTCGACGTGCGCGGGCTGACCAAGGACTCCGGCGTGAGCGTCGACGACGTGGCCAAGCGGCTCGTCGACTACGGCTTCCACGCCCCGACGATGTCCTTCCCGGTCGCCGGCACGCTGATGGTCGAGCCGACCGAGTCCGAGGACCTCGGTGAGATCGACCGCTTCTGCGACGCGATGATCGCGATCAAGGGCGAGATCGACCGCGTGCAGGCGGGGGAGTGGACCCCGGAGGACTCCCCGCTACGGCACGCTCCGCACACCGCTCGGGCTCTCGTGGGCGAGTGGGACCGCTCCTACTCGCGCGAGGTCGGTGTCTTCCCGACCGGCATCGATCCTGACAAGTACTGGCCACCGGTCGCCCGCATCGACCAGGCGTACGGCGACCGCAACCTGGTCTGCGCCTGCCCGCCGCCCGAGGCCTTCGCGGAGTGAGCGCGCCCGTCACCGACCTCACCGCCCACCGCCTGCGCTGGCGCCTCGCCACGGCCCAGGCGGACGGGCAGGTGCCGTCGATCGTCGCCGGCATCGTGCGCGACGGCGCCCTGGTGTGGTCCGACGGCGTCGGCGACGTCCCGGGGTCTATCACCGACACGCAGTACAAGGTCGGCTCGATCACCAAGACCCTCACCGCCGTGCTCGTGCTCCAGCTGGTCGAGGAGGGGCTGCTGTCGCTGGACGCACCGGCAGCCTCGGTGCTCGGCGACGTGGGCTATGCCGACCGCACCATCCGGCAGCTGCTGGCCCACTCCGGCGGGTTGCAGGCCGAGCCGGCCGGGGACTGGTGGGAGCGCTCGCAAGGCGGATCGTTCGACGACCTCGCCGCCGCCAACGACGGGACGGCTGCGGCGTTCGTCCCCGACCGGCAGTTCCACTACTCCAACCTCGGCTACGGCCTGCTGGGCGAGGTCGTGGCCCGGCTGCGCGAGCAGACGTGGTGGGAGGCGGTGCGGGAGCGCATCCTCGATCCGCTCGCGATGAAGCGCACCTCCTACCAGGCCTCCGGCGTGCACGCCGAGGGCTGGTCGGTGCACCCCTATGCCCAGACCCTGATCCCCGAGCCGCTGCCCGACACCGCCGCCATGGCGCCGGCCGGCCAGGTGTGGAGCACCATCACTGACCTCGCGACCTACTGCCGGTTCCTGCTCGAGGGGCACGACGACGTGCTCGGTGCGGCGGCCCTGGCGCGGGCGTTCACGCCGCAGGCGGGGGAGGAGCACGCCGGCCTGGCCTACGCCCACGGCCTCGGCTTCCAGATCTTCCGCGGCGGGTCGGGCACGCTCGTGGGCCACAGCGGGTCGATGCCGGGGTTCCACGCGATCTGCCTCGTCGACCGCGATCGCCGTACGGGCGTCGTGGCCCTGGTCAACGGGACCGCGGGCGTGCCGGTCGCGGGCTTCGGCGCCGCCCTGCTCGAGGAGCTCGAGGCGTGGGAGCCGGCGCTGCCGCGGCCCTGGGTCCCCAACGAGACGGTGCCGGCCGAGCTCGCAGACGCCCTCGGTGTCTGGCACTGGGGCGCCACACCCTTCGTGTTCGCCTGCGAGGGCGGTGACCTCGTCGCTCGGCGCGGCCAGGTGGAGAAGTGGCGGTTCGTCGCGCAGGAGGGCCGGATCGTCGGCAGCCGCGGCTACCACGCGGGCGAGGAGCTGAGGGTCGTACGCCGCAGCGACGGCGTGGTCTCCCACCTCGACGTCGGCACGTTCATCCTCACCCGTGAGCCCTACGAGGCCGGCGCCCCGATCCCCGGCGGTCGGCCTTCCTGACCGCCGGGGACCGGGGTCGTCGCTACTGCAGGACGACCTTGGGCTCACCGCTGGCGGTCAGCCCCGAGGCGCCCTGCACGCAGGTGCCGCTGCGGACGGCGCCGCCGTTCCAGGCAGCCCGGACGCAGCCGCGCAGGGCGAGCTGGCCCCAGTAGTTCGGGTGGAACGACTCCTGGATGTAGTAGGGGCTGTTGGCGCAGCACGTGGTGCCGACGCGGGTGGTGTTGACCCACTCGGTCTGGTCGACGGCGCCCGGGCTCCGCCAGGTGTCGAGCCCCTTCTCCTCCAGCAGGCCGACGCCCGTCTCGCACAGCCGGTTGCCGTTGAGCAGGGTCGCGACGTTGAGGGTGCGGGTGTTGGTCAGCCCGCTCTGCACGCGCGCCTGGTCGATGGTGCTGTTGATGGTCGACAGGTAGACGTCGTTGGCCCAGTCGGCGTCCTTGTTCCAGATCCCGCAGCCACCGAGGTCGTAGCGGGTGTAGCCGGTCTCGGCGTAGCGGATGCCGGCTCCGCGGGGGAGCGGGGACATGTAGTTGCGGACCAGCAGGGTCCAGCTGGAGTCGCCGTACCCCGCGTTGCGCATGGCCGCGCGGACGTTGGCGAACGCCTGGGCGATCTCGTTGCGGCGCGTGGTGACGCTCGAGGAGGACACACGCGCCTGCACAGCCGCGTCGTCGTAGCAGTAGTTCTTCCACCAGGACGGCGACGTGGCCCAGTTGCTCATGCACGCCACGATCGTGTCGCCGAAACCGAAATCGTTGCCGCCGATGGAGACCTCGACCATCGTCACGTTGTGCGTCTTCGCGAAGTTCTGGAGGTCGAGGGCCTGGCCGCGCACGCTGCCGTTGTCGAAGAAGTCGATGCCGGGCTTCAGGTAGCCGTCGTCCGAGGTGTACGTCGTCGTCTTCGCGCCCGAGCAGGCGAGGTTCTTGCTGAGCACCCCGCCGATGTGGATGTCCGCCGACCGGCTGCGGTGGCAGCGCTGGTAGGTCTCACCGGTGCCGGCATCGTTGTCGAAGTAGGCCGTGGAGCCCAGCGCATCGTGCTTGTAGGAGCCCTGGTTGGTGTTGCCGGCCCAGCGGCCCGCCTCGCCGGAGATGTAGGACTCTCCGACGGAGACGACGTAGGGCGTCCCGACGCCCGGGCCGTCGGCGTGCGCGGGGGCCGGAACGACAGCGAGCGCGGAGAGTGAGACGGCGAGTGAGCCGAGCACCGCCAGGGCGCGCCTGGAGATTCGAGAAGTGGACAAGACGTGATCCTGTTCGTGAAGTGGCCCCCGAGCGTGTGACAACGTAGTGGCGCATGTCACACCTTGGGAAGTACCAACACGAGCAAGTTCACGCGGCGGGTCTACAGGGCCTGCGAGACGCTCGACATGTTGAAGTCGGGGATGCGCAGGGCGGGGGTGGCCGTGCGGGAGAAGTAGTCGTCGCCCCACTCCCGACTGAAGCTCGGCACCGTCGCGCTGGCGTGCGAGAAGCGGTTGAGCAGGTCGATCGGGCTCTCGTTCCAGCGGAAGTTGTTGACCGCGCCGACGATCTCGCCTCCCTCGACGAGGTAGACCCCGTCGCGTGTCAGGCCGGTCAGCAGCATGCTCTGCGGATCGACCTCGCGGATGTACCACAGGCACGTCACGAGCAGGCCCCGCTCCATCCCGGCCACCAGGTCCTGCTCGGTGCCCCGGCCGCCGTCGACCTCGAGGGCGAGGTTGTCGATCATCGGGGTGACCGGCTGACCGGTCATGGCGGCGGAGTGCCGGGTCTGGAGCAGGGCGGCCAGCGTGCCGTCGGCGATCCAGTCGGTGCGCGCCAGCGCCAGCCCGTTGTCGAACACCGACTCGGTGTTGTCGGAAGCTCCGGCGACGTTGAACGGAGCACTCCCGAGGCCGGCCAGAGCAGGGTCGGAGTAGAGGTGCACGCCCTGCTTGACGATCCGCTCACCGATGCGGGTGCCGCCGCCCGGACGGCTGTAGACGGACTCGCCCTCGTGCGCGACGCGTGCCCCGGCACCCCAGTAGGCGTCGATCATCAGGTCGGCCACCGACGACGGGGGAAGGATGGTGTCGTAGCGACCGGCCGGCAGCTCGATCTGCCGTTCCGCCCAGCCCAGGCGCCGCTTCACCTGCTCGGCCATCGCCGCGGCGTCCACGTCGCGGAAGTCGCGGGTGGCACCGCCGACCCAGGCGCTGCGGCTCAGGCCGATGTCCTTGGCCGTGCACGCGTAGTGACCGGTGGGCTGGGCGTGCCGCAGCCTCAGCCCGCGTGAGGAGCCGAGATAGGTGGTCACCATCTCGTGGTTGACGAAGCCGTAGAGCAGGCGGTCCTCCGCGGTCGCAGCGCGGAACGCCTCACCGAGGGCGGGCGCGAACGAGTCGTAGACGGCGATCCCGGTGCGCTCGGGAGCCTCGTCCCAGTCGGGGCTCGTGCGATCGGCGACGAGCTCCGCGGCGTCCTCGGCCGCGGTGGCCGAGCGGGCCGCGGCGTCGGCCGCCTCGACCAGCGTCGTCACCTGCTCGAGCGTGCTCGCGCTGCCGGAGACCGAGCCGGTGGCGATGCCGCCGGCGGTCGCCACGAACGAGATGACCGTCACCTCGACCGCGACCATCACGCCGTTGGTCGTCAGGGTGTTGTTGGCCCAGCGCAGGTTGGCGCTGCTGCTGTCGGAGGCGATCGCGATGCAGTCGTCTGCCGTAGACGTGGCGAGGGCGTGCTCGACCAGCTGCTGCGGGGTGGTGGCGCTCATCAGTGGCCTGCCTCGTCGGTCGTGTTGAGGATGCGGACGCCGCGGAACAACGCAGTCGGCGCCCCGTGGCTGACAGCAGCGACCTGACCAGGCTGGGCCTTGCCGCAGTTGAACGCACCGCCGAGCACCCAGGTCTCGGGACCGCCCACCGCCTCCATCGAGCTCCAGAAGTCGGTCGTGGTCGCCTGGTAGGCGACGTCGCGGAGCTGTCCGTCGAGCCGGCCGTCGGTGATCTTGAAGAACCGCTGCCCGGTGAACTGGAAGTTGAACCGCTGCATGTCGATCGACCAGGACTTGTCGCCGACGATGTAGATCCCGCGCTCGACGCGGCTGATCAGCTCCTCGGTGCTGGGCCCGTCGGGGGCTGCCTGCAGCGACACGTTGGCCATCCGCTGGATCGGGATGTGGCCCGGCGAGTCGGCGTACGCACAACCGTTGGAACGTCCCTCGTGCAGCTCCGGCTTCATGTGCCCCATGGAGCGGTCGAGCTGGTAGCCGACGAGCACGCCGTCCTTGACGATGTCCCACTCACGGGTCTGGACGCCCTCGTCGTCGTAGCCGACCGTCGAGAGCCCGTGCGGCTGGGTCCGGTCGCCGGTGACGTTCATGATCGGCGAGCCGTACTGCAGGGTGCCGAGCTTGTCGTAGGTGGCGAAGGACGTGCCGGCGTAGTTGGCCTCGTAGCCCAGCGCCCGGTCGAGCTCGGTGGCGTGCCCGATCGACTCGTGGATGGTCAGCCACAGGTTGGAGGGGTGGATGACGAGGTCGTAGCTGCCGGCCTCGACGCTGGGAGCCGCCAGCTTCTCGGCGAGCAGGTCGGGCACCTCGGCCAGCTCGGCGTCCCAGTCGTAGCGCCCGTCGGTCAGGTATTCCCAGCCGCGCGCGACCGGGGGAGCGATCGAGGTCATCGAGTCGAACACCCCGGACGACTCGTCGGATCCCATCGCCTCGAAGCCGGGCTGCAACCGCACGCGCTGCTGGGTGGTGCGGGTGCCGGCGAGGTCGGCGTAGTACTTGTTCTCCTGGACCTGCTGCAGGTCGGCGGTCGCGTGCGCGACGCTCGGGTGCTTGCGCAGCCGCGTCGTCCACTCCGTCAGGACGGCCGCCTTCTCCGCGGTCGGCACGTCGAGCGGGTTGAGGTCGTAGGCCGAGACCCAGGTGACGTCGTCGTGCACGGGCTCAGGCGCGAGCTGGACCGGCGTCGTCGTCATGGCGGCCGCCACGTCGGCGACGGCGATGGCGGTCTCGGCGACCCGTCGGGCCTCCGCCTCGGTGAGCACGACCCCGGAGGCGAAGCCCCATGCGCCGCGATGGATGACGCGTACGGCGAAGCCGACGTCCTCCGTGTCGCTGGCCGTCTGCAGCACCCCGTCGCGGGCACCGAGATACTGGTAGCGGACCCGCTCGAAGCGGAAGTCGGCATGGGAGGCGCCGAGCTCTGCGGCTCGGGCCAGGGCGACGTCACCGAGACTCCGGTGGGGCAGCGCGGCGAAGGTCGGATCGATCATGGGTGGAACCTAACCATGACGTTAGGGTGACGCGCATGACGACACCGGCGTGGCTGGGGATCGGCGCTCAGCGGTCCGGGACGACGTGGTTCACCGACCTGTTGACGCAGCACCCGCAGGTCGGCGTGGGCCTGAACGGCAAGAAGGAACAACACCTCCTGCACAAGGTCGGCGACGGCGTCGAGCCCGCATCGGCGTACCTCGACCTGTTCCCCGACGACGGGATCCGACGGGGCGACTGGACGCCGCAATACCTGCGCCACGCGTCCGCGCCGGCGACCGCGGCCCGCCTGCTCGGGCCGGAGGTGCCGGTGCTGGTGCTGCTGCGTGACCCCGTCGAGCGGTTCCTCTCCGCAATGCGGCTGGCCGCGACGCGGGCGAAGTCGCCGTGGCCCTACCCGGTGCCGATGACGGTGCAGACCTTCAGCGGCTTCTATGCCGACCAGCTGGAGATGTGGGCCCACCACGTCGGCCGCGAGCGGATGCAGGTGATGGTCTTCGAGTCGGTCCGCACCGATCCGCAGGCCGCGGTGGACGCGGTCTGGTCGCGGCTCGGCGTTGCCTCCGTGCCGCTGCGAGACGTCGACCGGCCGTCCGGTTCCAGCAGCAAGGCGTCCTGGACACCGCCGGAGGGGCTCGTCGCCTCCCTCGAGGTGCTCTACCGGCCGCAGGTGCGCCGGCTGGTCGACGACTGGGCCCTCGACGTGTCGACCTGGTCGACGCAGCCCTGAGGTCGCTCAGCCGATCGAGACGCTGACCCGGGAGCCGTCACGTCCCTTGGTCACGCGCAGCTGGCTCGGGATCCGGGTCTGCATCTCGGCGACGTGGCTCACGACCCCGACGACTCGGCCGCCGTCACGCAGGCCGTCGAGGGTGTCCATCACGTCGTCGAGGGTGTCGGCGTCGAGGGAGCCGAAACCCTCGTCGACGAACAGGGTGTCGAGGTCGGCCCCGCCCGCTTCCTGGGTGATGACGTCGGCGAGGCCGAGGGCCAGCGCCAGCGACACGACGAACGTCTCGCCGCCCGACAACGTGGCCGGATCGCGGGCTTCCCCGGACCAGTCGTCACGCACGAGCAGGCTGAGCCCACCCCGGGACTCGCCTGCGCCGCGCTTGCCGGTGTGCTCGAGGGAGTATCGCTGGTCGCTCATCCGCGCCAGTCGCTCGTTGGCGGCTGCGACGACCTGGGTGAGCCGGTGGGCGAGGACGTAGGCCGAGAGCCTCATCTGCAGGGCGTTGTCGGGGGACTTGCCCTCGACGAAGTGGGCCAGTCGGGCGGTGAGCGCCAGCTCGTCACGCACCGGAGCCCAGGCGGCCAGCGAGACGCTGACCTCGTCGGCGAGGGTCGTCAGGCGTTCGTGGCGACGCACCGCCTCGTCGTGGCGGGCGTGCGCCGCGCGTGCGCTGGACTCGGCGTCGGCGTGGTCGCGGGTCAGCACGTCGACGTCGGGGCGGGGGAGGGCGGCTGCCTCGCGGTGGTCCGCATCCTCGGTGACGGCGCGGGCTGCGCGCAGGTCTTCGTCGATCCGGGCGATCTCCTCGACCAGCGCCGCGCGTGCGCGGTCGTCCGCCCGGGCCGCACGCGCGTCGTCGACCGAGGCGAACCCGGCACCTGCCGCGGCGTCGACCAGCGCCCGCTCGGCACGGGCGAGGTCCCGCTCGGCCAGGGCGAGCTGTTCGTGGGCGGCGCAGGCCTGCTGCAACGCGTCCAGCTGACGGGCGCGCAGTGTGCGCAGCGCGGTGACCGTCTCGCAGCCGGTGTTGGAGAGCACCTCGTCGATGCGCGCGCGCAGGCGGTCGTGCTCGGCGCGGTGCAGCGCGAGCTGCGACTCGAGGTCGTTCTGGCGCTGTCTCGCCAGGTCGCGGGCAGTGCGCAGCGCGTCGCCGGCTGCTCGTCGCCGCGTCACGTCCTCGAGCAGGGCGGCGCTCGTCGCGGCGAGCGAGGCAGTCTCGGCGTGGGCACGCTCCGCGTCGGTGAGGGCGCGGGCAGTCTCCTCGGCCGACTGGCCGTCCGCCAGGGTCTGCAAGCGCGTGTGCAGCGCCTCGGCCTGGCGCAACCGGTCATCGAGGACGACCAGCAGGCCCTCCGCGTCGTCGACGTCCTTGCGCGCAGCGCGCTCGGAGGCGGCATCGGGGCTGCCGGGCGCAGCGACCGCGGGCCGAGGATGCTCGTGGGAGCCGCACACGGGACAGTCGGCACCGACGACGAGGGCCCCGGCGATCTCGGCGGCCATGCCGTTGAGGCGGGCCTCGCGGATGTCCAGCCAGGTCTCCTTGAGCCGGGCCGCGTGCTCGCGGGCCTCCTCGCGCTCGTGTCGTGCGGCGGTCACCGCGGGTGTGACCGCCACCAGCTCGGCAGCCGCGTCGGCGCGCTCGCGCACCGTGCGCAGGGCCACCGCCAGCGTGGGCAGGCGGTCCTGCGCCGCTCGGGCCAGGGCGAGCGCGTCCTCCGCCTCGCGGAGCAGGACCGGCGCTGCCTCGAGCTCGGTCGACAACCGGGCGACCTCGCCCGCGGCGCCGGTGAGCGTGCCGGTCAGGTCGTCACCCAGGCGCGTGAGCTCACGCAGCCGCTCGGCGTCGGGGTGGGCGGCCTCGGCCTCGTCGAGCGCCCGCCGAGCGGCCGCCAGCGCCTCGGGCAGTCGAGCGGCTTCCACATCGTCCTGGCCGGCGTCCGCGATCCGGAGCCACGACGCGGTCAGGGTCGAGGCCTCGCGCCGCCGGCGTCCGGCCAGCGCGTGGTCGTCGCGGGCGGCGGCCTCCAGCTCGGCCAGGGGCTCGGCCCGCTCGGCGCGCCGAAGTCGTTCGCGCAGGTCCGTCAGGGAGTCATGGTCGTGCTCGGCCAGCCGATCGGCCGCCTGCGCATGCGCTGCCTGCCGGTCGGCGAGGCGGAGGCCGGCCTCGAGGCCCGCCAGCGAGGTGTGCACCAGCCGGTCGGCGTCGATGCGCGCCGCCTCCGAGGCATGGACGTCTGCCGTCGCTTCCGCGAGGTGCTCGCGGACCCATCGGGTGACGGCGCCCTCGGACGCTTCCAGCGAGAGGTCGGACATGTCCCACGCCGTCGGCAGCGGCTGGCGCGCCGTCTCGCTCACGCGGCCGGCCAGGTGGGCGACCGTGCGGCCGTGGGCAGCGGAGCTCCGCTGCAGGTCCAGTCGCCGGTCGCGCAGCCACTGCTCGATCCGGTCGAAGCGTCCGGTGCGGAACACCTGCCGCAGGAGTGCGTGCCGCTCGTCGGACCGGGCCCGCAGGAAAGCCTGGAAGCGCCCCTGCGGCAACATCGCCACCTGGCAGAACTGCGTCAGCGTGAGTCCGACGAGCCCGGTCACGAGGTGGCCGGTCTCGTCCAGGCGGGTGGAGAGCGGTTGCCAGCCATCGGGGCGGTGCTCGCTGAGCACGACCGAGGCCTGCTCGGTGGTCATGCCGGTGCCACGCTTCTTCGGGCGCTCCCACTTCGGCGAGCGTTCGATCCGGAAGCGGCGACCGGACAGCGTCACCTCCAGCCGGACCCGGGGTGCGACGCCGTCGCCCGCCTGGTCGCACCGGAGCCGAGCGGCGGTGCTGCGATCACCGGGGACGTCGCCGTACAACGCGAAGCAGACGGCGTCGAGCACGCTCGACTTGCCCGCGCCCGTGGGACCGCTGAGCAGGAACAGCCCGGAGTCGGACAACGAGTCGAAGTCGACCTCGACGGTGTCGGCGAACGGTCCGAAGGCGGTGATCGACAGGGAGTGCAGGCGCATCAGCCGTCACCCACGAGGACGTCGAGATCGGTGTCGTCGCAGCATGCGTCGCACGCGTCGAGCAGGAGCGCCGACTCGGCGGGGGTCGCGGGCACGCCGCGCAGCTCGGCCACGAAGTCGAGCGCAATGTCATGGTCGCGTCGGCCCGCGACGCTGGCGACGGGGAGAGCGGCCGGAGCCGCACCGGTCGGCGCGAACGACAGAACCAAGGTGTGCTCGAAGCGACGACGCAGCCGCTCCATGGCCTGCGCAGGCCGCAGCTGGTCGGTCAGCGTCACCTGCACCCAGTCGTGCTCGTGGGAGTGCAGGTCGGGGTCGCCCAGCAGCGTCTCGAGGTCACCGCTGAGACGGGCGAGGCGTCGTGGCACCGGCGCCTCGATGAAGTGGGCAGCGCTCGCGCCCAGCGGGCCGAGGTCGACCAGCCAGCTGCCCTTGACCTGGTCGGCCTCGCCGAAGGAGTAGGCAAGCGGGGAGCCGCTGTAGCGGATGTGGTGCTCGAGGGTGTGGCGGCCGTGGAGGTGGCCGAGCGCGACGTAGTCGATGTCGTCGAAGACGCCCGTCGGCACCCGGCTCACGCCGCCGACGCTGATGTCTCGCTCGGACTCCGACGGCTGTGCACCGGCGACGAAGGCGTGCGCGAGCACGACGGAGCGGGCTCCCGGACGCGTGTCGAGGTCGGCGCGGACGCGGCGCATCGCCTCGCGCAGCACGATCTCGTGCGAACGCCCCGGCAGGCCCCACGGCTCGATCATCGCGGTCGGGTCGAGGTAGGGAAGGCCGTGGAAGGCGATCGGGCCGTGCTCGTCGCCGAGCAGGACGGGGGTGCCGACGGACGCGGCGTCGGTGCGGATGAACACGCCCGCCGCGTCGATCAGGCGACTGCCGAAGCCGAGCCGCTGGGCGGAGTCGTGGTTGCCGCTGGTGACGACCACGGCGGCCCGAGATGCGGCCAGCCGGGCGAAGGTCTCGTCGGCGAGGCGCACGGCGTCGACGGCCGGCAGCGCCCGGTCATAGATGTCGCCCGCGACGACGACGACATCGACGCGCTCGGTCTCGATGACGTCGAGGAGGTGGTCCATGAACACGCCCTGGTGGCCGAGGAGCCCCTCACGGTGGAAGGACCTCCCCAGGTGCCAGTCGGAGGTGTGCAGGATACGCATGGGACGAACCTAGATTCGAGCACCGACATCGCCCGGGAGCCCACGCCGCAGGCGGCTCCTCAGGCGTATTGCACACACCTGCGGGGGCTGGTGAAGCCGAACAGCGCCAAGCCCGACTCGGTGGCCAGCCGGACCGAGAGGCTCGTCGGTGCGCCCACCGCGACCAGGCTGCCGATGCCGCTCGTCACGGCCTTCTGGACCAGCTCGAACCCGGCCCGGCCGCTGACCACGAGACAGGCCGCGCTGTGGGGTTCGCCGGCGAGCACCTGCGCGCCGATCACCTTGTCGACAGCGTTGTGCCGTCCGACGTCCTCGCGGACCACCAGCAGCCGCCCGTCCGCGTCGGCCAGGGCCGCGGCGTGCACACCGCCCGTCCGGTCGAAGAGCTTCTGCCGCTCGCGCATCGCGGCAGGCAGCCCGCGGATGACGTGGGGAGCGGGGATGGCGCCCGGCCACGCCGGGGCGGAGCGGACGTCCAGCACCGCGGCCACGCTGTCCTTGCCGCAGACACCGCACGCGGACGAGCCTGCCGACTGGGCGGTGTGCCGGTGTGCGATGTCGGTGGGTCCTGTCACGGTGATCGTCACGACGTTGAACTCCTGCTCCCGATCCAGCTCGGTGTCGGTGCAGTAGGCCACCCGCGCGATCTCGGAAGGAGCCGCCAGTGACTCGTTCACCGCGAAGCCCGCCGCCAGCTCGAAGTCGTGACCCGGCGTCCGCATCGTGACCCAGACCCGCTCGGCCGGAGCGCCCCCAGCGGCGAGCCGGATCTCCAGCGGCTCCTCGCTGGCGAGCCGGTCCTCGTGGGCGCGCGGTCCCGCATCGGTGTGCTGGGTGACGCGCGTCCGCACCGAAGGTCCGGGTCGGCGCGCAAGCGTGCTCATGCCTCAGAGCGTACGGCGATGCGCCGGCGGACCTCGTCGGCCATGATCGCCAGCTGCCTGCGCAGGGAGGAATCCAGGCTCTCCGCGCGCGCCAGCTCCTCGGCCCGTGCCACGGTCTCGTCGGTGAGCGAGGTGAGCGGGAAGAACCAGCAGGCGGCCGAGGCCAGCAGCCAGCCACTGCGCACGGACGCGGTGTGCGGCAGCTCGTCGAAGAACCGCTCGACGTACGACTCCGTGAGGGCCTCCTGGCCGGGTCGCCACATGCCCTGGCCACAGGCCTGGAGCTCGTAGCTCGGCGCGTCCACGGCCCCGACGAACCGGTCCCAGGCCCACTGCTTGGACTCCGGTGTCGGCAGGCTCGCCACGGCGCGCGCGTGCTCGACCGTCGAGACCGCCGTGGTCTCCTCGGCCAGGTGCTGGTCGAGGGACGACCGGTCGACGGCCCCCAGGCACGCGAGGCGGAGCAGCAGGAGCCAGCGCAGGGAGAGGTCCGTCGAGATCCCGGCCGGCAGGTCGCCGGCGAGCCAGCGCTCGAGGTCCTCCGTGGACGACGAGGTCTCGACGGCTGCCCGGAAGGCTGCGTGCTGGACGGTGCTGCCGGATCCGGCCGTCTCCAGTCGGGTGCAGTAGGCCGCGTGCAGCGCGTCGACCGCGGCGACCGGATCGGCGCTCAGCGGCGCGACCTTGGTGATCAGCCACTCGGTCAGGAGCAGCTTGCTGGGGTCGATGGCGCGCGCGTTGAGCGAGAGCGGCTCGTCGTTGGTCTCGCCGGGGATCGACGCGACGGCGACGGCCAGGACGTCCTCGGGGGAGATGACTGCGGTCTCGAACGAGCTGCGGACGTTGTTCCACACCGAGGCCCGCAACGCGTCGTCGGTCAGCAGCGGCATCACGGCTGCCAGCCGCTCCATGCTCGCGGGATCGACCTGGGCCACCAGCCACGACGTCTCGCCGGCGTCGAGGACCACGACCTCCTCGGGGGCGACCTCGACGGCCGAGGCTGCGTCGTCGAGCACCACGCCTTCGCGCCGCCAGCTGCCGTCCGCGGCGATGGCGGCGATGTCGAAGGCGTGCCGTCGGGGGAGTGCGGCCGTAGTGGACGAGGTCGGGGGAGTGCGCCGGAGCATCCCGCTGTGGCGGTCGAGCGTGACGCGGTCTACCCCGCTGGTCCGCAGCCAGCCCTGCGTCACGTCGCCGAGGTCGCCGGCCCCCGCGCGTTCCCAGCTGTTGAACAGGTCGTGCATGGTCGCGTTGGCGAACCGGTGGCGCGCGAAGTGGTCGTTGACGCCGGCGAGGAAGACGTCGTCGCCGAGTCGCGCGTTGAGCTGCTTCAGGATGCTCGAGCCCTTGGTGTAGGAGATGCCGTCGAAGTCCTGGAGGGCGGTGACGGCGTCGGACGCCCCGGTGCCGGCGACCGGGTGGGTGGTCGGGCCGGAGTCGGCGAGCAGCCCCCACTGCCGGCGCTGGTAGGCGTTGCGGACCCAGGCGTCGTCGAACTCGGTGACGTCGGCGGTCACCCGGTTGCCCATGTACTCGGCGAACGACTCGTTGAGCCACAGGTCGTCCCACCACGTCGGGGTCGTCAGGTTGCCGAACCACTGGTGCGCGAGCTCGTGGGCGATCGTGGTGGCGCGCAGGCACTGCGCGCCGCGGGTGACCTGGGAGGTGAAGAGGTAGGGATCGCGCAGGGTGACGCAGCCGGGGTTCTCCATGGCGCCGGCGTTGAAGTCGGGCACGAACGCCTGGTGGTAGTCACCGAAGGGATAGCGGTCGTCGAAGAGCCGGTGGAACTCGTCGAAGCACTGCCGGGTCACCGTCAGGATCTCCTCGGCGTCGCGCTCGAGCGCGCCCGCGATGCTCCGGCGGGCAGTCAGCCCGAGCCGGATCCCGTCGTGCTCCGTGGTGATCGCGTGCCAGGGTCCGGCGACCAGGGTGACGAAGTAGGTCGACAGCGGCTGGCTCTGCTCGAGCTCCCAGACGCCGGGCTCGACCTGCGTGCCGGGGGCGTTGCCGATCACCGTCCACTCGACCGGCGCGCGCACGTGGAAGGTGTAGGGCGCCTTGAGGTCGGGCTGGTCGAAGCAGGCGAAGATGCTCGGGGCGGCGTCCAGGAAGGACATGCCGTAGACGTAGTGGCGTCCGTCGGCGGGGTCGACGCTGCGGTGCAGGCCCTCGCCGTCGCTGCGAAAGCCCATCACGGCATCGACGACGAGCTCGTTGGCTCCTGCCTGCGGGTGGAGCGTGAGGCGTCCGCGGTCCCAGCTCTCCGGATCCAGCCGGACACCGTTGAGGCGGACCTCTGTGAGCCGCACTGGCTTCACGTCGACGAACGTCGCGGCACCGGTCGACTCGAAGACGATGGTGGTGCGCGACCCGAAGGTCGCGTCGTCGACGTCCAGGTCGAGCGCGACGTCGTAGGACACCACCGTCACGGACGCATACCGCTCGATCGCTTCGCGGTGCTGGAGGCTCAGGTGGGGGGATCGGGACACGCGTGCACCCTAGCCACGGGAAGTCTTGCCGGGTGTGGGAGATCACCCCGGAAATGGTCCGGCGCGGCACGGCGACTCCCATAGAATGTAAGAGTCGCAGGGACGCCCTGCACATTACATCTCGCACCCGGCCCGCGCGGCCGAGAAGGACCAGGGAACACCATGAGCACGCAGCTGCACGTCGCCTTCGGAATCGTCGAAGGACGTGTCCACTCCGTCGAGGACCAGGCCCTGCTGCGCTCGGTCCAGCTCGCTCGTCGCGAGCAGCGCCGAGCCGATCGCTCCGCGCGCCGCAACGCTCGCTGAGCCTGCACGGGCGCCTATGCTCGGCGCCATGAGTGATGACACCCTCCGCAGCGTCGCGCTGACCAAGATCGGTGACGCCCGCTTCAAGGCAACGAACGCCCGTGGTGGCGAGACCTTCATGGGCACCGGGGGAGAGGACCCCGACTTCACGCCGGTCGAGATGCTGCTCGCCGCGATCGCCGGGTGCAGCGCCATCGACGTCGACCTCATCACCGCCAAGCGGGCCGTCAGCACGAGCTTCGACATCACCGCCGAGGGCCACAAGGTCCGCGACGAGTCCGGCAACCACATGACCGGCCTGCGACTCTCCTTCGACATCACCTTCCCCGACGGGCCCGAGGGCGACGCCGCGCGCGAGTTCCTCCCGAAGGCGATCGAGATGTCCCGCGACCGGCTGTGCACCGTCAGCCGCACGGTCCAGCTGGGTGCCGACGTCACCTACGACCAGACCTGACGGTGCTGGGTCGTACGCCGACCCGTGGCTGGACCACGGAGCGGATGCCGCGCCAGGACGGGCGGACCTTCGTCGTCACCGGCGCCTCCGGCGGGCTCGGCCTCGCGACCGCCACGGCGCTGGCCGGCGCCGGTGCGAGGGTCGTGGTCGCCGTACGCAACGTGGACAAGGGACGCGCGGTCATCGACGGCGTGCCGGGTGACTTCGTCCTACGTCGCCTCGACGTCGCCGACCTGTCGTCGGTGCGCGCCTTCGCCGACGAGACGGAGCGGGTCGACGTCCTGGTCAACAACGCGGGGGTGATGTCGCTGCCGCGGTCGCGGACCGTCGACGGCTTCGAGACGCAGCTCGCGACCAACCACCTCGGTCACTTCGCCCTGACCAACCTGCTCCTGCCCAGGCTGACGGACCGGGTCGTCACCATCGGGTCGGACGCCCATCGCAGCGGAGTGCTCGACGTGGCGGACCTCTTCTTCGACCGGCGCCCCTACCGGCCCTATGCCGCCTACGCGGCGTCGAAGCTGGCCAACGTCAGCTTCCTGGGCGAGCTGCAACGCCGTCTCACCGCGGCCGGCTCGACCCTGCGGTCCGTGGGCGCGCACCCCGGCTACACGTCGACCGGCATCCAGGTCAGCACCGGAAGCGCAGCCTTCAACCGCATCGGCGCCCTGGGCAACCGAGTGGTCGGCATGCCAGTCGCGCGCGGCGTCCAGCCGGCCCTGTTCGCGGCGACCATGGACGTCCCGGGCAACTCCTACTTCGGGCCGCACGGCCCGATGGAGCTGTGGGGCTCACCGGTGCCGGTCGGTCGCTCCGAAATGGCCAGCGACCCCGACCTCGCCAAGGAGCTGTGGGCGAGGTCGGAGTCGCTGACGGGGATCAGCTGGCCGCTGTAGCGATCAGCCGATGGTGACACCGGTGATGTCGATCGGGCCGGCGTTGGGGACGCCGCCGCCGGCGGGGTGCGAGCCGTCGTCGCCCTTCTTGGCAGCCTTGGTGAGCAGCTTGAGGCCGGCCGGGTCGACGGAGCCGAAGACGTTGTAGTCGGGCGTCAGGCCGGGGGAGTCGTTGAACACGAAGAAGAACTGCGAGCCGTTGGTGTCGGGGCCGGCGTTGGCCATGGCGAGCGTGCCCGCCTCATAGGTCTCCTCGCCGGTCAGCTCGTCGGCGTAGCTGTAGCCGGGACCGCCCGAGCCGCTGCCGGACGGGTCACCGCACTGCAGGATGCCGAAGGAGGGGGCCGTTGCCATGCGCGGGCACGGCGAGTCGTCGAAGAATCCCTGCTCGGCGAGCGAGACGAACGAGTTGACCGTGCAGGGGGTGGCGTCGGCGTCGAGCGTCGCGGGGATGTCGCCGAGCGTGGTCTGGAAGACGACCTTCACCTCGCCGGACACGGTGGGCTCGCTCGGCGGGAGCTCGACCTCCCTGACGGCGGGGGAGCCGCCCTCGACGTACTCACAGGCACCGGCGGCGGACTCGGTCTCGGCCGGCGTCTCACTCGTGGTCTCGCTGGTGGTCTCCTCGGTGGTCGGGTCGGTCGCGCTCTCGCCCCCTTCGTTGCCGCACGCTGCGAGGGAAAGACAGGCCAGGGTCGCCGAGATGGCTACGAGTCGCTTCAACATGCCGACGATCGTAGGGGAGATCGTGTGTGGACCTAGGATCACGTTCGTGAATCAACGCGTGCCGACCCAGGGCGACCGACTGCCGCTGCTCATCACGCTCGGCGTCTTCGTCGTGATGCTGGCGTGCCTGCCGCTGGTCTGGATGCTCGACGCAGACATCGACGAGGACCGGCCGATGTACCAGGACATGCTGCGCATGCAGAACCTCCAGGCCTTGAACGTCGTCAACGAGGGCAGACCCGAGGACGTGACCGCCACGGACGGCGAGGCCGTGAAGGTCGGCGCCAGTGAGTTCACCGCGTCGCCGGGAGTGACGGTCGTCGTCCGCGCGGTCGACGAGAACTCGTTCTGCGTCAGCGCCAGCAACGACCTGGGCGAGAGGGCCGAGCGCTGCAGCGAGTGACCGGCACGGTCACGACGTCGTTGAGATCGTGACCGGCACCCGGGTCAATCCGGCTGTGGATGAACAGGCCATGGCCTGGTTGATCGACTCCTCGCTGGGTGCCACCGCAGCGAGCCCCGTCGTGGTCGCCCCCGTCGCGTCGCGGAGCCGGATCACGGCGAGAACGCCGACACGCGTCTCGGAGAGCGTGAACCTCACGGTCTGCCCGGCGATGCGCAGCCGGCTCACACCGCGGGTGGTGCCCGCCGCGCACGACTGCTCCCCGGCGGCGCGTCCTCGATAGGTCGCGGACTCGTCACTGAGCGTGACCGTCTCGCCGTTGTTCTTGGCTAGTACGCCGCTGCACTCACCGGAAGCGCGTGCGATCGCCGTCGTGGTCACCATGGCGGCGCCCAGGCCAGGCTCGAACCTCACCACGCCGGTCAGGGAGCAGGAGCCGTCGAAGGTTGCCGGCCCCGGTGTGCCGGCCGCCGCTGCTGGCGCAATGGCGAGAGCGCCCACGAGAGTCAGCGCTGCTGCGAGGTTCTCCACCTGGCACCTCCTCATGTTACTGCCACAGTGGCAGTAGTAGGCTTCCAAGAGTGCCGCCCACACCCTCGCGCGTCAACAACCCGACCACTCACACACGACGACGGCGTCGCCCCGAGGAGGCACAGGCCGAGATCCTCGATGCGACGCGCGACCTGCTGACGCGCCTGCCGGGGGAGCAGGTGACGGTGAGTGCCGTGATGGCGTCCACCACGCTCAGCAGGAAGTCCTTCTACGTCTACTTCGCCGATCGCAACGAGCTGTTGCGACGACTGCTCGACCCGTTGGCAGCGCAGCGGGACTCCATCATCGAGCCGGTCTACACAGCTGACAGCCTGATGCTGGCCGGCCAGGAAGCGCTGCACGGACTGGCTCGCTTCTATCTCGAGCACGGCCGTTTGTTGCGCGCACTGGCCCATGCGGCGGCGCATGACGACGACACGCGACGAGCGTGGCGCGGGTTCATGGAACCGGTGGTCGACGCGCACGTGCGGTTGGTCGAGCTGGAGATCGCTGCCGGTCGGATCTCGGGCATCGACCCCGAACCGACAGTGCGAGCGTTGCTCGCGATGAACCTGCAGTACTTCTTCGACGAGCTGGTCGACAACCCGGCTCCCGACGTCGACGCCGTGGCGAGCACGCTGACGACGGTGTGGGGACGCGTTCTCTACGGGACGGCCAGGTAGGCCGTCTTCGCGTCGGGGGAGAAGCCGCAGCTGCGGTAGAAGGCATGGGTCCCGGGCGTCCTCGAGCCGGTGAGCAGCATGGCCTTGTAGCAGCCTGCGTCCCAGGCGGCCTGGAGCGTCGCCGCCATGATCTGCTTCCCGAGCCCGGACCCACGGTGGCTCTCGTCGACGACGACGTTCTCGATGACGGCGTACGGCGACGCGCCCCGCGTCATGTTCGCGATGATGTTCAGATAGGTGGTCGCGACCACCGCGCCATCCACCTCGAGCAGCAACAGGGACAGCCCTGGCGTCCTCAGGATCACGTCGAAGGCGGTCCGGTCGGAACCATCCTCCAGGACCGGGTCCGCCGGATGCAGCTGACGGTAGAGACGCGCAATGGCCTGGAAGTCTTCTGCAACTGCCTCACGGATCACCGGCGAACCGTACAGCTCTCGAACAGTGGCGATTCGTCCCCAGGTGACGAGTGGGGAGGGTGAACACCGGTCCCGACCCACACATATTGACATAATGTCAGTTATCGGCGCTTTGCCTGGGGAACCAGATCGGGGTCAGATCAGGCGCACATCCCGATTTCGTTCCCCACCCGACGTGCAGGTCTACTGCGTCGGGTTCTCACAGTAGAACGCGTCGCGTCCGCCACCGGAGTGGTACTCGTAGCGCTGCCCGCCGGCTGACAGCACGATCCGCTGGCCGTCGACCAGCGCCTGGGTGTACATCTTCCCGGACTGGGCGCACCCGAGGCTGCCGTCGCGCCAGGTGACCTCCTCGAGCTCGAGGAGCGTTATGTCGCCCTCGTCCACTCCCAACGTGCCGGCCAGGTCGGTGACGGCCTGCTGCGCGACTGGTGATGGCGAGGGTGTCGGTTCGCCGGGTGATGTGCTCACGGTGTCCTCCGTGCTCGGGTCCTGGGGTTCGGACGTCGACGCGCACCCGCTCAGGACGAGCGCCACAGCGGACGCCACCACGCAGTGTCGAACGATTCCCATGACGGCTCCTTGCCCGATGATGCCCGCACGATGGCGGGACGCAGATGGCCGTCGCTGACGCACTGTCCCTCAGTTCCAACTTATAGCGCAGTGGGGGGCTTGCGGCAAGGCCCCCGGCATGGTCCAGACTCGCCCATCCAGGCCGGTTCTGCGCACCTCGCGGGACGCCCACACGCATCGGAGCAGATGTTCAGTGACGACTGGCACCACCAGTGCTTTCGACCTTCCCGACCAACGATCCGCCAAGTCCGACCCCGCGCTGATCACCGACGACGAGCAGCATTTCCGGGCCATCGGCGAGAGCCTCGAGAGCTCGATCGCTGACTTGTCCGCGCGGCTCAACGAGCAGCTCAGGGCTCCGGGCGGCACCGGCCAGGCCGCGATGGACCGCGACGAGGAGATCCACCGACTCAGCGGCCGCCTGCGCACCCTGCGTCGCTACACCCTCGACCTGTGCCTGGGCCGCGTCGTGGGTACGGCGGGCGAGGCCCTCTACATCGGGCGCCTCGGCCTGACCGACCGTGACGGCCGGCGCCTGCTCGTGGACTGGCGCTCCCCCGCGGCCGAGCCGTTCTTCGGCGCGACCCACGCCAACCCGATGGGGCTGGCGAGCCGCCGGCGCTACCGCTGGACCCGCGGTCGCATCAGCGACTACTGGGACGAGGTGTTCACCTCCGAAGGGCTCGAGGGCCACGCCGCCCTGGACGACCAGTCCGCCTTCATCGCCACCCTGGGCAGCAGCCGCTCGCCGCAGATGCGCGACGTGCTCGGCACCATCCAGGCCGACCAGGACGCCATCATCCGCTCGGGCTCGCGCGGAACCCATGTCGTCGACGGCGGTCCGGGCACGGGCAAGACCGTGGTGGCGCTGCACCGCACGGCCTACCTCCTCTACTCCGACCCCCGGCTGGGCGATCGCCGCGGCGGCGTGCTCTTCGTGGGTCCGCACGCGCCGTACCTCGCGTATGTCGCCGACGTCCTGCCCAGCCTCGGCGAGGAGGGAGTCAAGACGTGCACGTTGCTCGACCTGCAACCCGAAGGTGCGGCCCTCCAGGTGGAGGCAGACCCCGAGGTGGCACGCCTGAAGTCGTCCGTCGACATGGTCCGGGCGATCGAACCGGCCGTCAGGCTGTACGAGGAGCCGCCCACCGAGGGCATGGAGGTCGAGACCCACTGGGCCGACGTCTGGCTCAGCGCCACGGACTGGGCGGAGGCCTTCGCCGCACCGGCTCCGGGCACTCCCCACAACGAGGCACGCGACCAGATCTGGGAGGAGCTGCTCACGATCCTCATCGACAAGCACGAGGCCGATGACGAGGTCTCCCCCGAGCTCGTGCGCCGATCGCTGGCCCAGAACACCGACCTGGTCACTGCCTTCAACAAGGCCTGGCCGGTCATCGAGGCGGCCGACCTGGTCGGCGACCTGTGGGAGGTTCCGGCCTACCTGCGGATGTGCGCTCCCTGGCTGAGCCCCGACGAGGTGCGCACCCTGCGACGCGCCGACGCCCGCGCCTGGACCGTCTCCGACCTCCCCCTGCTCGACGCCGCTCGACAACGTCTCGGCGACCCGGAGGCATCGCGTCGCCGACGTCGGCACGAGGCGGCCGTCGCGGCCGAGCGCGCACGGATGGACCGGGTGATCGACGAGATCCTCCAGCAGGAGGACGACGACGGGATGATGGCCCAGCTCAACCAGGGCGGCCTCCGCGACGCGCTGGTCGACGAGGGTGCGCTCCCGGAGGCGACCTCCGATCCCCTGGCCGGGCCGTTCGCGCACATCGTGGTCGACGAGGCCCAGGAGCTGACCGACGCGGAGTGGCAGATGCTGCTGCAGCGCTGCCCGTCGCGCAGCTTCACCATCGTCGGCGACCGCGCGCAGGCGCGCCACGGCTTCACCGAGTCGTGGGAGGAGCGCCTCGAGCGAGTCGGTCTCGACCAGGTGCACCTGGCGTCGCTGAGCATCAACTACCGCACGCCCGAGGAAGTCATGACCGCGGCCGAGCCGGTCATCCGCGCCGTACTCCCCGACGCCAACGTGCCGACCTCCATCCGCCGCAGCGGGATCCCCGTCCAGCATGGCTCGACGGCCGAGTTGCAGCAGGTCCTCGACTCATGGCTGGCCGAGCACGCCGAAGGCATCGCGTGCGTCATCGGCGACCCCGCCTTCGAGGGCACCGCGCGCGTCCGCTCCCTCTCCCCCGAGCACGTCAAGGGCCTCGAGTTCGACCTCGTCGTGCTGATCGACCCCGAGACCTTCGGCACGGGCATCGAGGGCGCCGTGGACCGGTACGTCGCCATGACCCGGGCGACGGAGAGGCTGGTCATCCTCACGAGCGGGTGAGCTTCGACGTCACCCGCCGACGTACGCCGCCAGGTGCTCGCCGGTGAGCGTCGTCGCCTTCGAGGACACCAGCTCGGCCGGCGTGCCCTCGAAGACGATCGTCCCGCCGTCGTGGCCGGCACCGGGGCCGATGTCGATCAGCCAGTCGGCGTGCGCCATCACAGCCTGGTGGTGCTCGATCACGATCACCGACTTGCCGGACTCGACGAGCCGGTCGAGCAGGCCGAGCAGGTTGGCGACGTCGGCGAGGTGCAGGCCGGTGGTCGGCTCGTCGAGGATGTAGATATCGCCCTTGTCGGCCATCTGGGTGGCCAGCTTGAGTCGCTGGCGCTCTCCGCCGGAGAGGGTGGTCAGCGGCTGGCCCAGGCTGAGGTAGCCGAGTCCGACGTCCTCGAGCCGGTCCAGGATCTTGTAGGCGGCCGGGGTCTTGGCCTCCCCCTCGCCGAAGAACGCCTCGGCCTCGGTCACCGACATCGCCAGCACCTCGGCGATGTTCTTGCCGCCGAACGTGTATTCCAGCACCGCCGCCTGGAAGCGCTTGCCCTCGCACTCCTCGCACGGCGACTCGACCGTGGCCATCACGCCCAGCTCGGTGAAGATCACGCCGGCGCCGTTGCAGGTCGGGCACGCGCCCTCGGAGTTCGAGCTGAACAGGGCCGGCTTGACGCCGTTGGCCTTGGCGAAGGCCTTGCGGATCGGTTCGAGCAGTCCGGTGTACGTCGCCGGGTTGCTGCGCCGCGACCCCTTGATCGCTCCCTGGTCGATCGTGATCACGCCGTCGCGGCCCGCCAGCGAGCCGTGGATCAGGGAGCTCTTGCCGGAGCCCGCGACCCCGGTGATGACGCAGAGCACGCCGAGCGGCACGTCGACGTCGACGTCCTTCAGGTTGTGCGTCGAGGCGTCCTTGATCGAGAGCTGGCCGGACGGGGTCCGGACCGCCTCCTTGAGCGCGGCGCGGTCGTCGAGGTGGCGACCGGTGGTGGTGTCGCTCCCCCGCAGCCCTGCGACGGTGCCCTCGAAGCAGATCTCACCACCCGCCGTACCGGCTGCCGGGCCGAGGTCGACGACGTGGTCGGCGATCGCGATCGTCTCCGGCTTGTGCTCGACCACGAGCACCGTGTTGCCCTTGTCGCGCAGCTGCAGCAGGAGCTGGTTCATCCGCTCGATGTCGTGCGGGTGCAGGCCGATCGTGGGCTCGTCGAAGACGTAGGTGACGTCGGTGAGGGACGAGCCGAGGTGGCGGATCATCTTGGTCCGCTGGGCCTCTCCCCCGGACAACGTGCCCGCCGGGCGGTCGAGGGAGAGATAGCCGAGGCCGATGTCGGCGAAGGAGTCGAGGAGGTGCTGCAGGCCCTTGAGCAGCGGGGCGACCGACGGCTCGTCGAGCTCGCGCACCCAGTCGGCCAGGTCGTTGATCTGCATCTGGCAGAGCTCGGCGATGTTCTTGCCGGCCACCTTCGACGACAGCGCCTCCTTCGTGAGCCGGGTGCCGTCGCAGTCGGGGCAGGTCTGGAAGGTGACCGCCCGCTCGACGAAGCGACGCACGTGCGGCTGCATCGCCTCGGGGTCCTTGGACAGCATCGACTTCTGGATCTTGGGGATGATCCCGTCGAAGGTGAGGTTGATGCCCTCGACCTTGATCTTGGTCGGCTCCGAGTAGAGCATCGTCTCGAGCTGCTTCTTGGTGAACTTCGCGATCGGCTTGTCCATGGGCAGCCCGACGCCCTCGAACAGCCGGCCGTACCACCCGTCCATCGAGTAGCCCGGGATCGTCAGGGCGCCCTCGCTGAGCGACTTCGTCTCGTCGTAGAGCGCGGTCAGGTCGATGTCGTTGACCGTGCCCATGCCCTCGCAGCGCGGGCACATGCCGCCGAGGTAGACGGCGTCCTTGACCACCTTCTTCTCGGTGTGGCCGGCCTTCTCCGTGCTCATCACACCACCGGCGCGACGGGTGGGGACGTTGAAGGAGTAGGCCGTGGGAGGTCCGATGTGCGGGGACCCGAGCCGGCTGAAGAGGATGCGCAGCATCGCATTGGCATCGGTCGCGGTGCCGACCGTGGAGCGCGGGTTGGCCCCCATCCGCTCCTGGTCGACGATGATCGCTGTCGTCAGCCCCTCGAGGTAGTCGACCTCCGGGCGCGCCAGCGACGGCATGAAGCCCTGCAGGAAGGCGCTGTAGGTCTCGTTGATCATCCGCTGCGACTCGGCAGCGATCGTCGCGAAGACCAGCGAGCTCTTGCCCGACCCCGAGACTCCCGTGAAGACCGTCAGCCTGCGCTTGGGGATCTCCACGCTGACGTTCTTCAGGTTGTTCTCCCGCGCCCCCTGCACCCGGATCAGGTCGTGGCTGTCGGCGACGTGCGTGCTCATCGTGCTCCCTCGTTCGGTCGGACCGGCGTCCGCGATCCTCTCGCGTCCTGCACTCCCGGGGCCAACGATCACCGGCTGTGTCGCGTTCCTAGACTGCGCGGGTGGTGGAACGGGCAGAAGCTGGAGCGCAGGCTGCGTTCCGTCGCGGCCTGAGGATCGGCGTCCCCTTCGGCGTGGTCGGCTTCCTGCTCAGTCTCTCCTTCGCGGTGCTGGCGCGGCAGGCAGGCTTCAGCGTCGCCCAGGCCGTGGTCACGTCCGCGATCGTCTTCGCCGGGTCTGCCCAGTTCGCCATGTTGTCGGTCGTCATCGCGGGTGGCGGCATCCCCGCTGCCCTCACCGCGGCCAGCCTGATGAACTCACGCTTCCTCGCCATGGGCGTCGCCCTCGCGCCGTCGCTGCCGGGAGGGCCGCTCAAGCGCGCCGTCCAGGGCCAGACGGTCGTGGACTCGTCGTGGGCGATCGCCAACCGGGGCGACGGCACCTTCGACCGGTGGCTGCTCTTCGGCACCACGGTTCCGCAGTACGTCGCCTGGGTGCTCGGCTCGGTGGCCGGCGCCTTCTTCGGGGACGCGTTCGGCGACACCCACCGGCTGGGGCTCGACGCGATCTATCCGACGTTCTTCCTGGCCCTGCTCATCGCCGAGGTCAGGGACCCATCAGCACGCTGGGCGGCCCTGGGCGGTGGCGCGCTCGCCCTGGCGCTCGTGCCGATCAGTCCCCCGGGCGTCCCGATCCTCGCGGCGAGCGCGGTCGCGCTGCTCGGCCTCGTGCGGAGGTCGCGATGACGTTGTCGCCCACCCAGGTCTGGGTGCTGATCCTCGGGTGCGCCGCGCTCACGATGCTGATCAAGGCGCTCGGGCCGATGCTCCTCGGCGGTCGCTCCCTCCCTGCGTGGTTCACCCGGGTGGTGGTGCTGATGGCGCCGACCCTGCTGTGCGCGCTGGTGGTGACCTCGGTGCTGGCCACCGGCCGCACGTGGTCGGTGGGCGCCCACACCGTCGGGGTGGCCGTGGCCGGGGTGCTGCTGTGGCGCCGCCACTCGCTGGTGCTCGCAGTCGTGGTCGCCGTGGCGGTCACGGCCGGGCTCCGCGCGCTCTGAGCTCAGCGCCAGCCGAGCTCGGGCGCCACCAGGGTCAGCACGTTGTCGATGAGCTGGGCGTTGTAGTCGACTCCGAGCTGGTTGGGCACCGTCAGCAGCAACGTGTCGGCAGCGGCGACGGCCTCGTCCTCGGCGAGCTGCTTGACGAGGACGTCCGGCTCAGCGGCGTACGTCTTGCCGAACCGTGCCTTGCCGCCCTCGAGCATGCCGACCTGGTCGGTGCTGCGCCGCTCGGTGCCGAAGTAGGCGTGGTCGAGCTCGGAGACGAGCGGCATGATGCTGCGGCTGACCGAGACGCGCGGCGTGCGTGTGTGTCCGGCGGCCTGCCACGCGTCGCGGAAGCGCTGGATCTGCTCGGCCTGCAGCTGGTGGAACGGCACGCCGGTGTCCTCGGTGAGCAGCGTCGAGCTCATCAGGTTCATGCCCTGCTCGGCGGTCCACTCAGCGGTGGCGCGGGTCGCGGCGCCCCACCAGATGCGGTCGCGCAGTCCCTCGGAGTGCGGCTCGACGCGCAGCAGCCCGGGCGGGTTGGGGAACATCGGTCGAGGGTTGGGCTCGGCGAACCCCTCCCCCTCGAGCATCCTGAGGAACACCGCCGTGTGCTCGCGCGCCATCGTCGCGTGGTCGCCGTCCAACGGATCGAAGCCGAAGTGGCGGTAGCCCTCGATGACCTGCTCCGGTGATCCGCGGCTGATGCCGAGCTGGAGCCGGCCGTCGGCGATCAGGTCGGACGCGCCGGCGTCCTCGGCCATGTAGAGCGGGTTCTCGTAGCGCATGTCGATCACGCCGGTGCCGATCTCGATCCTGCTCGTGCGCGCGCCGACAGCAGCCAGCAGCGGGAACGGCGACGCGAGCTGTCGCGCGAAGTGGTGCACGCGGTAGTAGGCACCGTCCGCGCCGAGCTCCTCGGCCGCCACGGCCAGGTCGATCGCCTGGTGCAGCGCGTCGGCCGCGGTGCGGGTCTGCGAGTGCGGCGATGGGGTCCAGTGGCCGAAGGAGAGGAAGCCGATGTTCTTCATGCAGGATTCAACAACCTTCCACCGTCGCTATTCCGGGCGGCGGGAGGGCGGACCGGCTGCTTGGATGTCCGCATGAGCGACACACACCAGCTGGAGACCGCCGAGGAGTTCCACGCCCGGGTGGCCGCCGCCACCGACGACGAGGGACGCCTGCCGGTGGCCGTCGAGGCGATGCCGGGCTGGGACATCTTCCCCTTCGAGCTCGAGGGGCTGCTGATCAAGCCGCTCGAGCCGCTGCTCGACGCCGAGCCGCCACGTGAGGGCGAGGACCCTGCTGACTGCTCCTGCCAGTCGCCGATGCCGGCCGAGCGCGCAGCCCGGGTCGCGTGGAGCAACGAGCGCTGGGCGCTGGTCGCGCTCGACATGAAGCTGCCGGTCTCCTTCATCCTGCGTCCCGTCGAGCACTTCGACATCGCCGACCTGCCCGACGACCTGGCAGCCGAGCTGGGGGTGCTGATGGTGCGCATCGCCGCTGCCGTGGAAGAGCTGCCGAGCGTCGGGCGCTGCCACATCGGTCGCTACGGCGACGGCGGGGCACACGCGCACCCGTTCTTCTTCGGCCGACCGGCCCGGATGCCGCAGCTGCGCGGCTCCTGCCTGCTCGACTGGGAGGAGAACCTCCCGCCCGTCCCGCCCGAGGTGCTGCGGGCCAACGCGGCGTACGTCGCCGGGCGCCTCGTCGAGCGGGTGGGCGGCTCCGGCCCCGCGTGGGGCTGAGGCCGGAGCCGACCGGTCAGACGCAGCAGGTCGCCTCTGCGGCAGGAGCGTCCACGACCGGCGCGTCGTCGAGCACCGTGTAGATCTCCCAGCGCTCGGCGTCCGGGGTGTCCTGCACCCAGAACTTGTCCTGGCGGGCGTAGCAGCAGGTGGTGTCCTTCTCCTCGATCACCGCATGGCCGAGAGCGGCGAGCCGCTCCTGCTCCGCCTCGACGGTGGCCGTGTCGGCCACCTCCACACCGAGGTGGTTGACCGATCCCCCGCTGCCGGGGTTCTCGATCAGCACGAGCTTCAGCGGCGGCGTGGTGATCGCGAAGTTGGCGTAGCCCGGCCGGGTCTTGGCCGGCTCGGTGCCGAACAGGTGGCTGTAGAACGCGATGGAGGCGTCGAGGTCGTTGACGTTGAGGGCGAGTTGCAGACGAGACATGTGGAGCTCCTTAAATATTGATGGTTGTCGATGTCTGAGAGTGACAAGGATATCGACATCTGTCAATATTGATCCATGTCGAAGTCTGAACTGACGCTCACGGCCGCCGAGTCGGTGGCGTGCTGCTCCCCCGTGCTCAAGCAGCCGATGGATGCCCAGGTGGCAGAGCGCATCGCGCCGATGCTCAAGGCGATCGCCGATCCGGTCCGGTTGCGGCTCCTCAGCCTGGTGGCCGCGCACGAGGGCGGCGAGGCGTGCGTCTGCGACCTCAACGACGCCTTCGACCTCAGCCAGCCCACCATCAGCCACCACCTCAAGGTCCTGCACGAGGCCGGCCTGCTCGACCGGAGCAAGCGCGGGGTGTGGGTCTACTACCGCGTGCACACCGAGGCACTCACCGACCTGGGCACCCTGCTGGGCGGGGTGGCCCGGTGACCCTCCTGCGCAGCGGTCTGTCCGAGCTGGTCGGGACGGCCTTCCTCGTCGCGGCCGTGGTCGGGTCCGGCATCATGGCGACCCGGCTGACCGACGACGTCGGGCTGCAGCTCCTGATCAACTCCACCGCCACCGGCGCAGTGCTCGTGGCGCTGATCTTGTCCCTGCAGCCGGTCTCGGCCGCCTTCAACCCGGTGGTGACGCTGGTGGAGCTCGGCCTGGGGCTGATCGCCCCACTGGCCGCCGCTTGTCACGTCGCCGCCCAGGTCGTCGGCGGGATCCTCGGCGCCGTACTCGCCAACCTGATGTTCGACCTGGACGCGGTCTCCGTCGCGGGCACCCAGCGCGACGGGAGCCACCTCCTCATCGCCGAGGTGGTCGCAACCCTCGGCCTCGTCGTCATCGTCTTCGGCAGCGTCCGCTCCGGTCGCACCGAGAGCATCGCCTTCGCCGTCGGTGGCTACATCGCCGCGGCCTACTGGTTCACCAGCTCGACCAGCTTCGCCAACCCTGCGGTCACAGTGGCCCGCATGTTCTCCGACACGTTCGCCGGGATCGCCCCGGGCTCCGTCGCGCCGTTCCTGCTCATGCAGGTCATCGGCGGGGCCCTCGCCCTCGGACTCGTGCGCGTCCTCTACCCCACCCCTGAGGAGTCCCAGTGAAGCCCACCGTCCTGTTCGTGTGCGTCCACAACGCCGGCCGTTCGCAGATGGCCGCCGGCTGGTTGCAGCACCTCGCCGGCGATCGCGTCGAGGTGCTGAGCGCGGGGTCCGCGCCGGCCGAGACGATCAACCCCACCGCGGTCGAGGCGATGGCCGAGGTCGGCATCGACATCACCTCGGCCAGGCCCAAGGTCCTGACAGACGGCGCCGTGCAGGCCTCCGACGTGGTGATCACCATGGGCTGCGGTGACGCCTGCCCGTTCTACGCCGGCAAGCGCTACGAGGACTGGCATCTCGAGGACCCGGCCGGTCAGGGCATCGAGGCCGTCCGTCCGATCCGCGACGAGATCCGCGCGCGTGTCGAGGCGCTGGTCGCGGAGATCGCGCCCGCCTAGGACACCGGTCGTCCGCTCCGCCTAGTCATCCTGGGTGGTTGTGATGGCCCGATGACACCTGTCCCCGCGCGTTCGGCTGCGAGCGCCGCCCGGTCGTGTCACCGTCGAGACATGTGGGACACCGTCACCAGCACCACCGAGCACCTCTCGCACGATCGCCCGTGCGTCGAGTGCGGGCACGGCCAGCACACCTACCTCCCGTGCTCCGACTCCTGCGAGTGCGCGCGCGGCCGGGCCCTGCAGGGCAGCTCTCGCTGACCCAACGGGCTCACGGCTGGAGCAGCACCTTGATCGCGCGGCGCTCGTCCATCGCGCGGTAGCCCTCGGGCGACTCGTCCAGCGGCAGCGTCAGGTCGAAGACCAGGCCCGGGTTGATCGCCCCCGAGAGCGTCCGCTCCAGCAGTTCGGGGAGGTACTTGCGCACCGGCGCCATCCCGCCGGCCAGCCCGATGTTCTGCTGGAACATCTTGCGCACCGGCAGCTCCACGTCGTGGGGTACGCCGACGAAGCCGACCGTCGCCCCGGGGCGGGCCACGGCGAAGGCCGTCTTGATCGCCTGGTCGGTCCCGACGCACTCGAGGACGGCGTCGGCGCCGATGCCGTCGGTGATCTCCGCGATCCGGGCGGCGCCCTCCTTGCCGCGCTCGGCCACGATGTGGGTGGCGCCGAACTGGCGGGCGATGTCCTGGCGGGACTCGTGGCGCGACATGGCGATCACGCGCTCGGCGCCCATCTGCGCGGCAGCCAGCACGCCGCACAGGCCGACGGCGCCGTCACCGACGACGACCGCCGTGCTGCCGGGCTTCACACCCGCCGACACGGCTGCGTGCCATCCGGTGGCCATCACGTCGGAGAGGGCGAGCAGCGACGGGACCAGGCCGGCGTCGGGCATCGCGTCGGTCTTGACCATGGAGCCGTTGGCCTGGGTGACCAGGGCGTACTCGGCCTGGCCGCTCATCGTGAAGCCGAGGTTGACGCACCCGGCCTGCATGCCGTTGCGGCAGTGGGCGCAGGTGTTGTCGCAGTGGTCGAACGGCACGATGACGAAGTCGCCGGGCTTGAAGTCGGTGACCTCGGCACCCACCTCCTCGACGATGCCGACGCACTCGTGGCCGATCGTGTCGCCGGGCGTGATGTCGTTGAAGCCGCGGTAGGGCCACAGGTCCGAGCCGCAGATGCAGCCCGCGGTCACCTTGATGATGGCCTCGGTCGGCTTGGTGATCGTCGGGTCGGGGACCTCTTCGACGCGGATGTCACCGGGGGCGTGGATGGTCGTTGCGCGCATGACGCCGATCCTCGCACGACGGTGGAGGGCTCCCGGGTGTGACGCGGCTCGCCGCGTTGGCACTGCTTGTCGTATCTCATATCTGAGATACCGTGATCTCCATGGAGACGGACTACAAGGGTCGCATCGGGAACCTCATCCGTGACGCGCGCAAGCACCGGCGCCTCACCCAGCACCAGCTGGCCGAGCTGCTCGCCACCAGCCAGAGCGCCATCAACCGGATCGAGAAGGGTCACCAGAACCTCTCGCTCGAGATGCTGGCGCGTATCGGCGCCGCTCTCGACTCCGAGATCGTCGCCCTGGGTGCCGGGCCGACCCACTTGCGAGTCACCGGTCCCACGACGCTGTCGGGGTCGATCGAGGTCAAGACCTCCAAGAACGCCGGTGTCGCCCTGCTCTGTGCCTCGCTGCTGAACCGCGGTCGCACCACGCTGCGCAAGGTCGCGCGCATCGAGGAGGTCAACCGGCTGCTCGAGGTGCTGACCTCCCTCGGGGTCCAGACCCGCTGGCTCAACGACCAGAACGACCTCGAGATCATCCCGCCCGCCGAGCTCGACCTGACGAAGATCGACGAGGACGCGGCTCGCCGAACCCGCTCGGTCATCATGTTCCTCGGCCCGTTGCTGCACCGCAGCGACAGCTTCGACCTCCCCTACGCCGGCGGCTGCAACCTCGGCACCCGCACCGTCGAGCCGCACATGTCGGCCCTGCGTCCCTTCGGCCTCGAGGTCAAGGCCACCGACGGGATGTACCACGCCCAGGTCAACCGGGCCGTCGAACCCGGCCGCCCGATCGTGCTCACCGAGCGCGGCGACACGGTCACCGAGAACGCCCTGATGGCCGCCGCCCTGCACCCGGGCACCACAGTCATCCGCAACGCCTCCTCCAACTACATGGTCCAGGACCTCTGTTTCTACCTCCAGAAGCTCGGCGTCGTCATCGACGGCGTCGGCAGCACCACGCTGCGCGTCACCGGCTGCGAGCGCATCGACGTCGACGTCGACTACTCCCCCTCCGAGGACCCGATCGAGGCGATGTCGCTGCTGGCGGCCGCGATCGTCACCAAGTCGTCGATCACCATCACCCGGGTCCCGATCGAGTTCCTCGAGATCGAGCTGGCGACGCTGGAGGAGATGGGCTTCCGCTACACCCGCACCGAGGAATACGTCGCCGCCAACGGCGCCACGCGCCTGGTCGACCTCACCACGAGCGCCAGCGACCTGACGGCTCCGCTGGACAAGATCCACCCGATGCCCTTCCCGGGCCTCAACATCGACAACCTCCCGTTCTTCGCCGCGATCGCCGCGGTCGCCGAGGGCCAGACCCTGTTGCACGACTGGGTCTACGAGAACCGCGCGATCTACCTCACCGAGCTCAACAAGCTCGGGGCCCAGGTCAAGCTGCTCGACCCCCACCGCGTCCTGGTCGAGGGCCCGACGCACTGGTCCGGCGCGGAGATCGTCTGCCCGCCCGCGCTGCGCCCGGCCGTGGTGATCCTGCTGGCGATGCTGGCCTGCAAGGGCACCTCGGTGCTGCGTTCCACCTACGTCATCCACCGCGGCTACGAGGACCTCGCCGAGAGGCTCAACCTCCTCGGGGCCAACATCGAAACGTTCCGTGACATCTGAGTCGAGCAGCAACGAGCGAGGAACGAGCTCGAGGCGTCAGCTCGACGAACGCCTGAGCAAGGCCCACGACCGAGGGACGAGGGCGTGACGGCTGCGGCGAAGCCCTCCGCACTGCTCGAGGCGTATGACGCCCAGCTCCGCCGCGAGGCGGAGCTGCTCACCGCCACGGACGTCTCCACCGACGGACCGCTGGTGCGCGGGCGCTTCGACCGTGGCGGGTTCGTCAGCTACCGCGACCTCGACGGTCTTGCCGGGGCCGACCTCGACGCGCTGATCCGGCGCACCATCGCCCACTTCCGCGACGAGACCGACGTCGAGGACTTCGAGTGGAAGACCCGCGGCCACGACGCGCCCGCCGACCTGGCCGACCACCTCCTGGCGGCGGGCCTCCGCGCCGAGCCCGAGGAGACGGTGATGATCGGTGAGGCGGCCGCGCTCCCCGTACCCGTCGAGATCCCGGCCGAGGTGTCGCTGCGACGACTCGACCCCGACGCCGCGACGTTCACCGACGACGCGCACCGCATGGCCGCCATGCAGGCGGCAGCGTTCGGCGACGGCCCGTCGGGCGACGCACTGATCGCTCGCCTCGTGCACCCCGACGGCCTGTCGGAGGCCTGGGTCGCCGAGGCGGACGGCGAGGTCGTGTGCGCCGGCCGGCTCGAGGTGGTCCCGGGGACCGAGTTCGCGGGCCTGTGGGGCGGCGCCACGATCGCGCCGTGGCGCGGCCGGGGCATCTACCGCGCCCTGGTCGCGGCTCGGGCGTCGTCGGCGATCACCCGCGGCGTGCGCTACCTCCAGTCCGACTGCACCGAGATGTCCCGCCCGATCCTGGAGCGGTCCGGCCTCGTGCGCGTCACCACCACGACACCCTTCGTCTGGCAACGCGACACCCTTCGCCCCTGAGCACCGCCATACTGCTCGCGTGAGACGTCGCTACCTCGACCACGCCAGCGTCCTGGCCTTCGCACACCGTGGTGGCGCCTACCACCCCGAGATCGAGGGCCTCGAGAACACGATGGCCGCGTTCACCCATGCGGTCGCCCTCGGCTACACCTACCTCGAGACCGATGTCCACGTGACCGGCGACGGGGTGCTGCTCGCCTTCCACGACGACGTCCTCGACCGGGTGACCGACCGCACGGGCAGCATCGCCGAGACGTCGTACGCCGATGTGCAGGCCGCCCTCATCGGTGGCCGCGAGCGCGTGCCGACGTTGACCGAGCTCTTCGAGGCCTTTCCCGACGCCCGCTTCAACATCGACATCAAGTCGGCCGGGGCCGTCTCGGCGCTCGCGGAGTTCATCGCGGCCAACGAGGCGTGGGACCGGGTGCTGGTCGGCTCGTTCTCCAGGACCCGCCTCGGTGCCTTCCGCCGCCTGACCCGGGGTCGGGTGGCCACCTCCGCGCACCCGCTGGAGGTGGCGGCCTACGTCCTGTCCCCCACTGCCGCCCTCGCCCGGCTGCTGACGCCGGGCCGGCCGGACGCGCTGCAGATCCCGCACCGGCGCGGTCGGCTCGTCGTGGCATCGCGACGCGTCATCCGCCGCGCGCACGCGAACGGCGTCCAGGTGCACGTGTGGACGGTGGATGAACGCGACGAAATGATCGAGCTGCTGGAGCGTGGTGTCGATGGCCTGATCACCGATCGCACCGACATACTCATCGACGTGCTGCGATCCCGCGGCCAATGGGAGGACAAGTCATGAGCAACACGGTTCCCGGTGGGATCGCTGACCTCAGGCCGCTCGAGCAGGAGAAGGAGCAGAAGGCCTGGTACTGGTACGACTGGGCGAACAGTGCCTACACGACCACGATCGGTACCGTCTTCTTCGGCCCCTACTTCATCAACCTCGCCGAGAACGCCGTGGGCGAGGGCGGTCGCTTCGACGTCGGCCCCTTCTCGATGCCTCCCGGCTCGCTTTTCTTCTGGCTGATCACCGCCTCGACGATCCTGTCGGCGTTGCTGCTGCCGCCCCTCGGCGCCTACGCCGACCGCACGGCCAACAAGAAGGGACTGCTCGCGTTCTTCGCGTGGACCGGCGCCTTCTTCGCAGCCCTGATCTTCTTCGCCACGGGCGACAACTGGCAGCTCGCGGCCGTCGGCATCGTCATCGGCAACCTGTGCTTCGGTGCGGCGGGAGTCATCAACGACTCCATCCTCCCGCTCATCTCCGACGAGGCCAACCGCGACCGCGTCTCGTCACGCGGGTGGGCGTTCGGCTACCTCGGCGGCGGGCTGCTGCTGGTCGTCAACCTCGCCGTCTTCCTCGGGCACGAGAAGATCGGTCTCGAGGAGGGCATGGCCGCGCGGCTGTGCATGCTGTCGGCTGCCGTCTGGTGGGCCGCGTTCACCCTCATCCCCTTCCGCCGGCTCAACAACCACCCGCCGGCCGACGTCGAGCCCGTCCAGGGCAACGCGGTCAGGCGCAGCTTCGGCCAGCTGGGCGCGACCTTGCGCGAGATGAAGAACTACCCGATGGCGCTGACCTTCCTGCTGGCCTACCTCTTCTTCAACGACGGCATCCAGACGGTCATCGCCTCTGCCTCGGTGTACGGCGCCGAGGAGCTCGGGCACGACCAGACGATCCTCATCGCCACCATCTTGATGGTGCAGTTCGTCGCGTTCTTCGGTGCGCTGCTCTTCGGCCGCCTCGCCGCTCGCCAGGGTGCGAAGAAGACGATCCTGATGGGCCTGGTGATCTGGATGGTCATCGTCACCGTCGCGCTCTTCCTGCCGGCCGGCAACGTGCCGTTGTTCCTCGTCCTGGGCGCGGCCATCGGCGTCGTGCTGGGCGGCACGCAGGCCCTCGCGCGCTCCTACTTCTCGCTGCTGATCCCGCGCGGCAAGGAAGCCGAGTACTTCAGCTTCTACCACGCGATGGACCGCGGGACGTCGTGGTTCGGGACGGCCACCTTCGCGATCGTGCTCGCGATCACCGACTCCTACCGACCGGCGATCTTCGCGCTGATCGCCTTCTTCGTGATCGGTGGGCTGCTGCTGACCCGGGTCGACACCGAGCGCGGCATCCGTGAGGCCGGCAACGACATGCCCGCCGTCGTCTGATCGCACCGATGCCCCGGCGTCGGTGACCTGTCTCACCCCGACGGGTGAGGCAGGTCTCCGGATTCCCCGGAACCTTGCGCACCCCGCTAACGTTGATTGAATCGAGACGTAAACGTCGGCACAACCGGCGTCAGGACAAGCCAGTCCGCCCGTCTCATGACCGTCCCCATCAACGGGCGGACAAACTTTTCAGCACACTTGGAGGTGGCTCAATGGCGGAGCGCACACTACGCGGCGCGAGGCTCGGCGGCCAGAGCTTTGAAGACGAGCGCGGCATCGAGTTCGCCGCTCGTCAGCAGGTGGGTTACCGCTGCGACCACGGGCACGAGTTCGAGATCACGATGTCGGTCGAGGCCGACATCCCCGCGAACTGGGAGTGCCCGCGTTGCGGCGCCAAGGCCCTCAGCACCGCCGGCATCCTGCCCGAGGAGAAGGTCGAGAAGCCGGCTCGCACCCACTGGGACATGCTGCTCGAGCGCCGTTCCACCCAGGAGCTCGAGGACATCCTCAAGGAGCGCCTCGACCTGCTCCGTGGCGGTCAGATCGGCCCGGCGCACCTGCACCGCGCCAACGCCAAGAAGCGCAAGGTCTCCTGACCTGCTCGACTAGTCGACCACTTCGCCCTCCACCACGGACCCGCCAGGGTTCGGGTGGGGGCGTTGTTGATTTCCGGGCGTCGCACCCGGGCCGGTTCGAGGCATGTACGCCGCTGCGCCGGCGCCGACCAGGCGCCGGGACACCACCCCGGTGAGCGCCCGGCGCGCGAGTGGACGCGTGAAGGGGAGGATCAGCGCCATCCCGAGGAGATCGGTGACGAAGCCCGGAGTCAGCATGAGGGTGCCGCCGATCAGGATCAGCGCACCGTCGGCGAGCTCCCTGGCCGGCATCTGACCGCTGCCGAGCGCAGTGCGCAGGGCCGCGAAGGCGCGGCCGCCCTCGCGGCGGATCAGCCAGGCACCGATGATGCTGGCGGCGACCAGCAGCAGGATCGTCCACCACGGGCCGATGACCTGACCGACCTGGATGAGCACGAAGATCTCCAGCAGCGGCACCACCACGAAGGCCACCACGAGCAGCCAGGCGGGGATCTTGCGTCGCGTCATGGGGTGCTCCCGCGCGGGCCCTTCCGGGTCGTGCGCCGCCCGTCGCGCCGGCGCAGCGCGCGCCGCGCCTGCTCACGACGCTCGTGCAGCCCCCAGAGCGTGATCTTCTTCAGCGACTCGCTGGCGACCTGGCCGCTCATCTTGGAGTCGCCACGGACGCGCTCGATGAACTCGATCGGCACCTCGGCCACCTTCAGGCCCGCCATGACGGTGCGGTAGGCCATGTCGGTCTGGAAGACATAGCCGGTCGAGGTCACCGTCGCGAGGTCGATCTTCTCCAGGGTGGGGCGGCGGAACAGGCGGAAGCCGGCCGTGGCGTCCTTGACGCCCATGCCCAGCAGCAGCCGCACGTAGAGGTTGCCGCCGCGTGAGAGCAGCTCGCGCCGCCGCGGCCAGTTGACGATGGACCCGCCCGGGACGTAGCGCGAGCCGATCACGAGGTCGGCGTCGACCAGCGCGCCGAGCAGGCGGTGCAGCTGCTCGGGCTGGTGCGAGCCGTCGGCATCCATCTCGCCGATGACGTCGTAGCCCTGCTCGAGCGCGACGGCGAAGCCGTGCAGGTAGGCAGCGCCGAGCCCGCCCTTCGCCGTACGGTGCAGGACCTGCACCTGGCTGTCCTCGGCGGCCAGCCGGTCGGCGATGTCGCCGGTGCCGTCGGGCGAGTTGTCGTCGACCACGAGGACGTCGATGCTCGGCTCCGCGGCCCGCAGGCGGGCGACGATGAGCTCAAGGTTGGTGGCTTCGTTGAAGGTGGGGATCACCATCACAACTCGACCAAGCTCGGCTGTGCTCACTGGTCTCCCCTCACGTGTCGAGAATACGGCCCGGCGCGGAATTCGGCCGTTCCTTGCGACGATACGTGACCAGAATGAATGCCAGAGAAACAACTGTGATGGCGACGATGACACGTCCGGGCCATGCACCCACCGCGACGGCCGGCGTCAGCTCGGCAGCGAGCGTGACGTCCCCGACGACCACGGCGCGGGTGCGCGGATCGGCGGCCTCGAGCACCTCCCCGTCGGGCGCGATGATGCCCGAGACCCCGTTGATCGCGGCGACCACGACGTAGCGCCCGGTCTCGATCGCGCGCAGCCTGCTGATCTCGAACTGCTGGTCGATCTGGGCGGTGTTGATGAACATCGCGTTGCTGGTCTGCACGGTGATCAGCTGGCCCCCGTTCGCGACCTGGCCGTGGATGGCGTCGTCGTAGGCGACGTCGAAGCAGATGGCGTCCGCGATCCTGGTCCCGGCGATCCGGAGCGGCTCGAGGCTGGTGCCGCGGGCCATGTCGCGCGGGATCAGTGCGAGCTGGCCGTAGGTGTCGGGGATCAGTGAGCCCCGGTAGGGGATGTACTCGCCGTACGGCACGGGATGGCGCTTGGTGTAGCGGTCTCCCCCACCGATCTCGGGCTGCCACACGATGCCCTGGTTGAGGACCTCCTTCTCGCGGGGTGAGTCGACCATCCCGCCGACCAGGATCGGCACCCCGATCGCGTCGGAGGCGGTCGTGATCTCGGCGCGTGCCTCGACGTCGCTGAACGGGTCGACGGCCGTGGAGTTCTCGGACCAGACGACGAGGTCGACCCGCTCCCCAGCACCGGCCAGCTCGACCGTCAGGTCGGAGAAGGCGCGCGTGATGTCGCGGTGGTGGGCGAGCACGTCGGTGCCGTCGCCCGGCACGTCCGCCTGCACGGCGGCCACCCGCAGGCTGCGCCCCCGCTCGATGTCATACGTCGCCAGCAGCGGCACGCAGGTCACCGCGACCAGCGCCGCGGCGGCGAGCAGGGCAGCCGCCGGCTTGCGCAGCCGAGTGGTCACCAGCCAGGCCAGCGCACTGCCGGTGAGCGCGATCAGCAGGCTGACCCCGGTCATCCCGAGCCAGGGCAGCCCCGCCGCCCACACGGTGTCGGCGGTGCCGAAGGACAACCTGCCCCAGGTGAGGCCGCCGAACGGCCACGCGCCGCGCCACGACTCGACGCTCACCCACGCGCAGGCGCACCACACGGGCCACCAGCGCAGGCGGGTGAGGGCAGCGAACGCGACACCCAAGGGGGCGAAGTAGACGGACTGCACGACCGACAGGGCGGCCCACGCGTCCGGGCCCACGACCCGCAGCCACCACAGCAGGCCGCCGAAGAAGGCGAGCCCGAAGAGCCACCCCGGCAGCCAGGCCCAGCGAAGCCTGGTGCCGCGCACGCTGAGGACGAGGATTGCGATGCCGATCGGCAGTGCGGGAGCGAAGCTGACCGGGGCGAAGCCCAGGGAGAGCACGACGCCGCCGAGCAGGGCGACGACGCAGCGGAGCAGCACGCGCACACGCTAGCCGTCGGGCGGTCATCGCCCGTCATGGCCGCGCTCCTTGCAGGGGAACGGGAGGCGCGCACACCCTTCGGACCAACCCACTGCCAGCTGGCTGCGGACAGCAGGAAGTTGTCTACGGAGCCTGCGCCCCTCCCGTCTCCACCCTCATGGTGCGAGACCGACCTCCGTGAACCAGTTCGGCTCGGATGCTGGCTGCACACCCCCCGATCCGGCCACTCGGACGCCGGTCCGCCAGCCATGATCTGCACGGGCGGACCACGGCACCTTCGCTGTCCGGGCGACGCGTGTCAACAGGCCGCTGACCTGCGGCAACGCGCATCTTCGCAGGTCAGCGCGGCGCCGTACACCACAAGAATTGGGCAAAAAAGATGCGGGGATCGGCGTGTCGGAGCGTGACACGCCGCGACCTTCACTCCCGCGCTGGGGAAGGCGGCACGACCACCGTGCCGGTGGCGGTGGTCGCCACGAGGGGCGGGGTGAGGGAGGCGGCCGCGCCGGGCGCCTCGGGTGTGGCCGCGCCCCTGGCGACGACGCTCACCATGAAGTCCATGACCCGGCTGCGGGTGCCGGCCCTGACCAGGGTCGCGGTGATCTCGAGGACGTCACCGGCGTGCACCGGCGCCTTGAACTGCACGTCGGAGTAGGACGCGAACAGGCCCTCGTCACCGTCGAGCAGGATGCACAGCTCGGTCGCCACGTCACCGAAGAGACCGAGGGAGTAGGCACCGTCGACGAGGTTGCCGGCGTAGTGGGCGTGGCTGTAGGGGACGTAGCGGCGGTGGGTGACGGTGGTGCCGATGCGCGAATCAGTCATGACGCTTCCCTGGTGGTGAGGCGGTGGACGAGGAAGGAGGCGACCTCGCCGGGAGTCGTGCCGCGGCTGAAGACCCGGTCGACCCCGAGCTCGTCGGCCATCGTCTCATCGAAGCGGGGGCCACCGACGACGAGCAGCGGGCGCTTGTCCGCGGGATAGGACTCGCGGAAGGCGGCCGACATCTCGCGGGTGTTGAGGAGGTGGGCGTCGCGCTGGGTGACGACCTGCGAGACGAGGACCGCGTCGGCCTTCTCGGTGCGAGCGGCCTCGACGAGCTCGGGGACGGACACCTGGGCACCGAGATTGACGACCTTCACCTCGCGGTAGTACTCCAGTCCCTTCTCCCCCGCGAACCCCTTGATGTTGAGGATCGCGTCGATGCCGACGGTGTGGGCGTCGGTGCCGATGCAGCCGCCGACGACCACCATCCGGCGCCGCAGGGTGCGCTTGATCTCCGCGTTGGCCTCCTTCGGCGTGAGCAGCGGGTAGTCGCGCTCGACGACCTCGACCACGCTGGGGTCGACGAGGTGGTTGACCCGGCCGTAGACCACGAAGAAGGTGAAGTCGGGCCCCATCGCCTTGGAGTGCACGACCATCGCGGGGTCCATGCCCATCTTGTTGGCGAGCTGGGCCGCGGCTCCCTCGGCGATCTTCGAGTGCGCCATCGGCAGCGTGAAGGACAGCTGGACCATGCCGTCGCCGGTCGTGTCGCCGTACGGACGAATGAGGCTCATGCGCGTACTCGCTTCGCTCCGTGCGCGCATGAGGCACAGACCGCGCTGCGTTGAATGGTTCGCTCGCTGCGCTCGTTCACAGGCGTCCCTCCAGGATCTCGGTGGCGGGGTTGTAGTAGTCGCGTGCCTTCTTCGCGACGCCCTCGAGCCCGCGGCCCTTGTCGGCGGGGCGCTTCATCAGGCCGAACGTGCCGTCGGCGATGGCGTCGAGCAGGCCGTTGGGGTGGCCCTCGATGTCCTGGAGCAGCGTGATGGAGTCGCCCAGGACCTCCTGGGCCCGGTTGACGATGAAGCCGCCCGGCTTCGGGGAGAAGTCCTCGTGCAGGTTGCCGGCGGCGTTCATGACGTAGCGGACGTTCTGCAGCGCCAGGTCACGATCGGAGAGCCAGGGCGTCACCACCGCCTCGGTCATCATCCCGACGAGCAGGATGCCCTGGTCGGTCAGCGCGCCGACGAGGTTGAAGAACCCGTCGAGGAGGTAGCCCTTGAACACGTCGCCGGTCATGTGCCGCGTCGGCGGCATCCACTTGAGCGGCGCCTTCGGGAAGAGGTCGCGCGCGAGCATCGCGTGGGCGAGCTCGAGGCGGAACGAGTCGGGCACCTCGGGATCGATCTCGAAGGCGTGCCCAAGTCCGAGCTGCCAGTCCTCGAGGCCGGCCTCCTTGGCGAAGTACTCGTTGAGGAGCTGGCTGGTCGTGACCGTGTGTGCCGCCTCGACCGCGTCGGCGGTGGTGAGGTAGTTGTCCTCACCGGTGTTGATGATGATGCCGGCGCGGGCGTGGACCTGGCGGCTGAAGCGCTGGTCGACGAAGGTGCGGATCGGGTTGATGTCCCGGAAGAGGATCCCGTACATCGAGTCGTTGAGCATCATGTCGAGCCGCTCGAGGCCCGCCAGCGCGGCGATCTCGGGCATGCACAGGCCAGAGGCGTAGTTGGTCAGCCGGACGTAGCGCCCGAGCTCGCGGCTCGTCTCGTCGAGGGCTGCGCGCATCAGGCGGAAGTTCTCCTGCGTGGCGTAGGTCCCCGCGAAGCCCTCGCGCGTGGCGCCCTCCGGCACGAAGTCGAGCAGGCTCTGCCCCGTGCTGCGGATGACGGCGATGACGTCGGCGCCCTCACGCGCGGCGTTCTGGGCCTGCGGGATGTCCTCGTAGATGTCGCCGGTGGCGACGATGAGGTAGATCCACGGCTTCCGGGGCGCGTCGCCGACCTTGGCGATCACCCGCTCGCGCTCGACGCGGCGGCGGTCGATCTGCTTGATGCCCCTGCCGACGGCCTTGTGCGAGGCCTTGGCCGCGCGGATCGCGTCCTTCCCCTCCGGGAGGTGGAAGGTGATCGAGCCGGCGGACGCCTTCTGGGCCAACGTCTCGAGGTCGTCGGCCTCTCCGCGAAGCAGGGCGTCCCACACCGGGAGAGCCAGGCCGTGCTCGAGCCCGACGTCCGCGCGGACGACGTCGGCAAGGCGGTTGACCCACGGCGTGCCCTCGGAGTCGGCGCCGCCGAGTCCGGCGAGCCGCAGGGTGGCGCGCTCGACACTGACGGTCGTGTGCCGCTGGGCCGTCCTCACGATCGGCTTGCCGACCCGGCGTGCGAGCGTGCGCGCCTCACGGATCTGGGCGGTGTCGAGGCCGAGCTTCCCGGTGGTCTTCACAGTCGTCCCTCGAAGAGTCCGCGCACGCCGGCGTTTCCCCGCAGGAGCTCCATGGCGTACGCCGCGTGGCCGGGCACATAGCCGTTGCCGACGATCATCTGGACGTCCGCAGCGAGCCCCTCGGCGCCCAGCGCTGCGGCGGAGAAGGAGGTGGCCATCGAGAAGAAGATGACGGTGCCGCCCTCGGCTGTGGACAGGATCGCTCCCCCCTCGCAGCCGGGCACGTCGACGCAGACGACGGTGACCTCAGCCGGTCCCCCGGCCTTCGCGACCGCGTCGCGCAGGGCGATCGGGTCGCGGGCGTCGGCGATCACGACCTCGTCGGCTAGTCCTGCACCGCGCAGTCGCTCCGCCTCTTCTTGTTGCGGCACGACCCCGATGACCCGTCCGGCTCCGGCCTCGCGGGCGGCGGCCAGGCTCAGGGAGCCGGACTTGCCGCCTCCCCCGATCACCACGACGGTGGGCTCGGCGTAGTCGGCCACCACGCGCGCGGTCAGGGCCGGGGCACCACAGACGTCCATGACCGACAGGCTCAGGGCGGCAGGCAGGTCGTCTGGAATGACTGCGGCGATGGACCGGCCGAACAGGACGGCGTAGCCGTCACACGGGACCTGCTCGCTGCGACCGTCCCACTGCTTCAGCTCGTCCTCGATCACCAGTGGCGTGAGCGTCAGGCTGACCAGGGTGGCGATGCGGTCACCGACCGCGAGGCCGAGGGTCGACTCCGGGCCGACCTCCTCGACGGTGCCGACGAGCATGCCGCCGGACCCGGTGACAGGGTTGTGCATCTTGCCGCGGGTGCCGACGATGTCGAGCACCTCCGCGCGCACGAGGTCGCCGTCGCCACCGTGCTTTCCCTCGAGCTGGCGGAAGGACGCAGCATCGAGGTTCAGCTTCTCGACGCGAACTCGGACCTCGTCGGGCCACAGCTCGGCGCTGGTGTCGAGCCGCTGGGCCGCCTGCGGCAGCACGACCGCGTCGTCCAGGACCCGGTGCAGGCCGGTGGGATCACTCGTCGACTCGCGTGACATCCGCTCGTCCTCCGTCATATGGGTGTCGATACAGGAGATATTGCGGCGCGTCATTGGACTTGCCGGACAATCTCCTCGTATCGTGGCAGATGAGGCGCGGCTCACACAACTGACGCGCCGCGCGCACCAGACCCAGCCAGCCCGACCGGCCACCCTCGCCCTTGGAGCACCCATGAGCCTCGACATCTCACCCGCCCCCACCGATCGGCGCAGTGACTCCGGACAGCCCTACCCCTACCAGCGGGTCGAGCTCGTGGAGCCCGACTGGACCCGGTTCCCGGGCTGGCGCGACGTCACGGCCGAGGACTGGGAATCGGTCCAGTGGCAGCGCGCCCACTGCGTCAAGAACGTCAAGCAGCTGCGCGAGCTGCTCGGTGACCTCGTCGACGACCGGTTCTACGCCGACCTCGAGCGCGACCAGGCCGAGCGAGCCACCATGTCGATGCTCATCCCCCCGCAGATGATGAACACGATGATGCCGTCCGCGGTGCCGTCCGGTCCCGGTTCCCTGACGGAGGCGCTGTACGCCGACCCGATCCGCACCTACATGATCCCGGTGTTCAGCGATCGCCGTACGGACTGGTCCTCGCACCCGCACGCCACCCGCGACTCGCTGCACGAGCACGACATGTGGGCGACCGAGGGGCTGACCCACCGCTACCCGACCAAGGTGCTGGCCGAGCTGCTGCCGACCTGCCCGCAGTACTGCGGGCACTGCACGCGCATGGACCTCGTCGGGAACTCGACGCCGGTGATCGAGAAGCTGAAGTTCGCCGGCAAGCCCAACGACCGCATCGGCGACATGATCGACTACCTGCGACGGACGCCGTCGGTGCGCGACGTCGTCGTCTCCGGTGGCGACGTGGCCAACATGCCGTGGCCGCGGCTCGAGGCGTTCTTGACCTCGGTGCTCGAGGTCGACAACATCCGCGACATCCGGCTCGCCACCAAGGCCCTGATCGGGCTCCCCCAGCACTGGCTGCAGCCCGAGGTCGTCGACGGCGTCGGCCGCGTGGCCGCCATCGCCCGCTCGCGCGGTGTGTCCCTGGCGATCCACACCCACGCCAACCACGCGAGCTCGATCACCCCGATCGTCGCCAGGGCGACGCGCGCGATGCTCGACGCCGGCGTGCGCGACGTACGCAACCAAGGGGTGCTGCTCAACGGCGTCAACGCCGACGGCGACACCCTGCTCGACCTGTGCTTCCGGCTGCTCGACGGGGCGCAGATCATGCCCTACTACTTCTACATGTGCGACATGATCCCGTTCTCGGAGCACTGGCGGGTCTCGGTCGCCGATGCGCAGAAGCTGCAGCACCACATCATGGGCTACCTCCCCGGCTTCGCGACCCCGCGGATCGTCTGCGACGTGCCGTTCGTCGGGAAGCGCTGGGTGCACCAGCTCGCCGACTACGACACCGAGCGTGGCATCTCCTACTGGACGAAGAACTACAAGACGTCCATCGAGGCGGCCGACCCCGACGCCTTGTCGCGCACCTACGAGTACTACGACCCGATCCACACCCTCCCCGCCGCCGGCCAGCAGTGGTGGGCCGAGCACGGCGGGCTCGAGTCCACCGCGCTCAAGGCTGCCGAGATGGCGGAGGCGAGTCGCCGTACCGCCGCCCTCCAGGCCTGGTAGGCGGCGTCGAAGTTCCCTGACCACTGCAGGAGTCCCCGCTTCGGCGGGGACTCCTGCACGTAGTGGCCGTTGCAACGGCCCACCGGCGTCAAACTCTCCCTACCTGTTCGGCGCTCCGGACCACAACGTCTCCACAGGTATGCGTCCGGGTGCGATATCCACAGCGGGTCGTTGCATCGACGCATGAGTGTCGGTCCATGAAGGAACGGTCGTCGCCATGACGGCCAACGAAGCCTTTCCTGTGAGACTCGAGGACATCTGGCTCCGCCGAGAGCTCATTGACCGCGAGTGGTCTGACCGCGACATCGCGAGGTGCGTGAAGGCGGGACTCATCAGCAGGGTCAGGTTCGGCGCATACGTCGACTCGGCACTGTGGAGCGCGGCGAGCGATCTACACAGGTATCGCGTCCGCTCGCGTGCCGTGCTGAGGACTGCCCATGAGTCGTCAGTGCTTACGCACCAATCCGCGCTTGCCGAGTGGGACGTGCCGATGTGGCGCATCGACCTGACCGAGGTTGCGCTGACCCGGACCGATGAAAAGGCCGGTCGCCGCGAGAGCTTGATCGTGCACCACTCCGGGCGGCTGCCTCTCGAACACATCACGCTGCGCCACGGGGTCCCCGTGGCCACGGCAGCCAGGACCGCGGTCGAGATCCTGTCCGTCGTTGACCTCGAACTCGGTCTGGTCATCCTCAATGGCCTGCTCAACCTGAGACGGACGACGCCGGAGGAGGTCGCAAGACTGGCGCGACAGACGGAGCACTGGCCCGAGACGCTGAACACGCGGGTAGCCCTGAGTCTCGCGGACTCGCGCCTCCAGAGCGTTGCCGAGACTCGATTCGTCTACCTCTGCTACCGCCAGGGGCTGCCTCGGCCAGAGCCACAAGTGGAGGTGCTGGACGAATCAGGATTCCTGATCGGCGTGGTCGACTTCCTGTGGCGCAAGCACGGCGTCTTCCTCGAGTTCGATGGCCGCATCAAGTACGAGATCTACCGACGCCCCGGAGAGACTCTCGCCGACTACCTCATGCGTGAGAAGCGACGCGAGGAGCGAATCTGCCAAGCCACGGGGTGGGTGTGCATCCGCATCGGCTGGGCCGACCTCGAGAACCCGACTGCCACTGCTCGCCGCATCCTCAAGCTGCTGGCGAGCCGCGGTGCACCTGCGGCGTGACCAGAGTTGCTCGCTCATCAGGTTGGGGAACTCTTGCGCCTCTGGGGCGTTGCAACGGCCAACCTGTGACGGAGTCCCCGCTTAGGCGGGGACTCCGCGACAGGAGGGACGACCTCAGCCGAGGGGGCGGTTCTCGTACGGCGTGGAGAGCACGATCGTCGTGCGGGTGGAGACGTTCGCGGCGGAGCGGATGCGGGCGAGGAGGTCCTCGAGGTGCCGGGGGGTGGGGACGCGGATCTTGAGGATGTAGGACTCCTCACCGGCCACGGACCAGCAGGACTCGATCTCGGGGATGTCGACGAGCCGCTCGGGGTAGTCGTCGGGCTGCGAGGGGTCGATCGGCGTGATCGAGATGAACGCGGTCAGCGGCCGTCCGAGCTGCTCGTGGTCGACCTGCGCACCGTAGCCGCGGATCAGGCCGCGCGACTCCAGGCGCTTGACCCGCTGGTGCACGGCGGAGGTCGAGAGACCGGTGGCCTTGCCCAGGTCGGTGAACGACATCCGCCCGTCCGTGGCGAGCAGGGACAGGATCAGGCGGTCGGTGGTCTCCACGGCAGGGGTTGTCACGCGCTCAGAGTAGCGACGGATCGTGCAAGGATCCCGGTGTGACCGCACAGCGACTGATGCTTCTTGACACGGCCTCCCTGTACTTCCGCGCATTCTTCGGTGTTCCGGACTCCGTGCGCGCACCCGACGGCACTCCCGTGAACGCCGTGAGGGGGCTCCTCGACTTCATCAGCAGGCTCGTGGAGGAGTACCAGCCGACCGATCTCGTGTGCTGCTGGGACAACGACTGGCGCCCGCAGTGGCGCGTCGACCTGATCCCGACCTACAAGGCCCACCGCGTCGAGGCGCCGCGTCCTGACGGCATCCCGGACATCGAGGAGGTGCCCGACCCGCTCGAGGCCCAGATCCCGGTGATCGTCGAGGTCCTCGACGCGTTCGGCATCTCCATCGTCGGCGCCGACGACTACGAGGCCGACGACGTCATCGGCACCCTCGCCACCAACGCGACGATGCCCGTCGACATCGTCACCGGCGACCGCGACCTCTTCCAGCTCGTCGACGACGCAGCCGAGGTGCGCGTCCTCTACGTCGCCCGCGGTGTCGCCAAGCACGAGCGCATGACCGAGCACGTCGTGGTCGAGAAGTACTCCGTCCTCCCCCAGCAGTACGCCGACTTCGCCACCCTGCGCGGCGACGCGTCCGACGGCCTGCCCGGAGTCGCGGGCGTCGGCGACAAGACGGCCGCCAGCCTGCTCCTGTCGTACGGCGACCTGTCGGGCATCCGAGCGGCGGCGGCCGATCCCGGCTCGGCGCTGGGCCCCGGCCCGCGAGGCAAGATCCTGGCGGCGGCCGACTACCTCGAGGTCGCCCCGACGGTCGTGGCCGTGGCCCGCGACATCGACCTCGGCACCCCGGACTGCACCCTGCCGCGCTCGCCGAAGGACCCCGAGGCACTGGCGGCCCTCGCCGAGCGCTGGGGGCTGAACAGCCCGGTCGAGCGCCTCACCAAGGTGCTCGCCGGGCTCACTCCGTGACGGAGGAGTAGGCCACGACGCCGCGCTTGAGCGCCTTCACCGTCTCGCGCGCGGTCTTGCGCAGCGGGGAGTCGCCGGCTGCGTCGGCCACCTGGCCGGCGAGGTCGAGCAGCTGCTTCATCCAGCGGACGAAGTCGCCGGCGGCCAGGTCGGTCCCACCGAGCACGTCGTCGAGGTCGTCGCCCTCCGCCCAGCGGAAGGCGGCCCAGGCGAACCCGAGGTCGGGCTCACGCAGGAACTCCAGCTTGTTGTCACGCTCCAGCGCGTCGAGCTGGCCCCACACCCGCACGGTGTCGACGAGGGCGGCCTGCACGGCACCGCCTGGGACCTTTGGCGCGGAGGCATCGTCGGCACGACGGGCCTCGTAGACCAGTGACGAGAGGACCGCGGCCAGCTCGGAGGCATCGAGGTGGTCCCACAGCCCCTCGCGCAGCGACTCGGCCGCCACGAGGTCCATGTCGGTGTAGATGCGCCGGAGGTGGCTCCCGCGCTCGGTCACGGTGTCGCCCTCGAGATAGCCCAGCGCCGTCATCACGTTGCACACCCGGTCGAAGGTGCGCGCGACCGTGTTGGTGCGTGACTCGACCCGCCGCTTGAGCGTCTCGGCATCGCGCGCCAGCTTGAAGGACCGCTCGGCCCAGCGCGCGTGGTCCTCGCGCTCGGGGCACTGGTGGCACGGGTGCTGCTTGAGCTTCGTGCGCAGCTCGGCGATCTCCCGGTCGATCGGCGACTCGGTGAAGTCGTCGTTGCGGGTGGTACGGCGCGGGGGTGGCGGCGTCAGGTTGTGGGTCTTGGTCCGCAGTGCCGAGGCGAGGTCGCGCCGCATGGCCGGGTTGCGGCCGTTGAACGACTTCGGCAGCCGCATCCGGGTGATGGCCTCGACGGGCGTCTGGAAGTCCATCGGCGCGAGGCGGCGGGCCTGCCGGTCTGCGGTCAGGACGTAGGGCCGCGGTTCGTGGCCGCCGATGCCGGGATCGATGACGACCGCGAAGCCAGCGAACTTCCCGTTGGGCACCATGATCACGTCGCCCGGCTTGAGCCGCGTCAGCGACTCCATCGCCTCCTCGCGGCGACCCGAGCGCCGCTCCCGGGAGGCGCCCTTCTCGACCTCGGAGATGCGACGGCGCAGCGCGGCGTACTCCATGAAGTCACCGACGTGGCAGGTGGCGGCCTCGTCGTAACCCGCGATCGCCTCCTGGGCCTTCTGCAGCTGGCGCGCCATCCCGACGACGGCCCGGTCGGCCTGGAACTGGGCGAAGGACTGCTCCAGCAGCTCGCGCGAGCGCTCGCGGCCGAACTGGTGGACCAGGTTGACCGCCATGTTGTAGGACGGGCGGAACGAGCTGCGCAGCGGATAGGTGCGGGTGGAGGCGAGGCCGGCGACCTCGCCGGGGTTCATCCCGGGCTGCCACAGCACCACGCCGTGGCCCTCGACGTCGAGCCCGCGGCGACCGGCACGACCGGTGAGCTGGGTGTACTCCCCCGGCGTGATGTCGGCGTGCGTCTCGCCGTTCCACTTCGACAGCTTCTCGATCACCACGGTGCGAGCCGGCATGTTGATGCCGAGCGCGAGCGTCTCGGTCGCGAACACCGCCTTCACCAGGCCACGCAGGAAGAGCTCCTCCACGCAGGACTTGAAGGTCGGCAGCATGCCCGCGTGGTGGGCGGCGACGCCACGCGTCAGGCCGTCGAGGAACTCGGGGTAGCCGAGCACCTCCAGGTCGTCGTCGGGCAGGTGGCGGCAGCGCTCCTCGACGTAGGCGAAGATCTCGGCGCGTTCCTCGGGGCTCGTCAGCCGGACGTTGGCCGAGAGGCACTGCGTGACGGCGGCGTCGCAGCCGACCCGGCTGAAGATGAAGACGATGGCGGGCAGCAGTCCCTCGCTGTCGAGGCGCTCGAGCACCTCGACCCGGCTCGGGATCCACACGCGCCGGCCGTTGCCGACCTGGCGGGGGTTCTTGGAGGCCCCCGGCTTGCCCTTCCGGGCCGACTTGCGATCGCGCATCAGCCGCGAGCTCGCCCAGTCGTCGCGCGCGATCCGCACGAGCTCGTCGTTGACGGGCGCGCCCTCCTTCACGAAGCCGGCGCTGGCGTCGACGTCGGAGGAGGCGAACAGGTCGAAGAGCCGCTTGCCGACCATCACGTGCTGGAACAGCGGCACCGGTCGGCGTTCCTCGACGATGGTGGTCGTCTCGCCGCGCACGGTCGCCAGCCACTCGCCGAACTCCTCGGCGTTGGACACGGTCGCGGACAGCGACACCAGCGTGACCGACTCGGGCAGGTGGATGATCACCTCTTCCCAGACCGCGCCGCGCATCCGGTCCGCGAGGTAGTGCACCTCGTCCATCACCACGAAGCCGAGCCCGATCAACGTGCGCGAGCCGGCATAGAGCATGTTGCGCAGCACCTCGGTGGTCATCACCACGATCGGCGCCTCGCCGTTGACGACGTTGTCGCCGGTCAGCAGGCCCACCTTCTCCGGCCCGTAGCGCGCGACGAGGTCGTTGTACTTCTGGTTGCTCAGCGCCTTGATCGGCGTCGTGTAGAAGCACTTGCGCCCGGTCTCGAGCGCGAGGTGGACGGCGAACTCGCCGACGATCGTCTTGCCGGAGCCGGTCGGGGCGGCGACCAGCACGCCGCGCCCCTCCTCGATCTCCTTGCACCCCCGCACCTGGAAGTCGTCCAGCGGGAAGTCGTAGAGACCGGCGAACGCGGCCGTCACCGGGTGCGTGGTCATCCGCGCGTACGTCGACGCGTGCTCGTCCTCGAACACGGGCTCGTCCTCGTGGCCGCTCATGCGAACACCGACAGGGCAGCAGGCTCGCAGGTGATCGTCAGCGGCAGGGCGCCGAAGCGCTCGCCGTCGGCGTACGTCGTCACACCTGGTGCGGCGAGGGTGACGCTGCGGACGCGGTGGCGCTCGTATTCCGGCGCCTGCGTGTGGGTGCCGGAGAAGAGCTTGGGATAGGTGCGGATCAGCCTGGGCTTGGTCATCGTCTTGATGATGACCACATCGAGCAAGCCGTCGTCCAGCAGGGCCCCCTCGGCGATCCGCAGACCGCCGCCGTAGGAGATGCCGTTGCCGACGGCGACGAGCATCGCGTCGCGCTGGATCTGCGCGCCGTCGAGCTCGAGCGTGAACGGGAGGGCACGGAAGGTGCGCAGCTCGACGAGCGTGGCGAGGTTGTAGCGCATCTGCCCCCGTGGCCAGCTCATCTCGTTGGCCCGCTCGTTGACGATCGCGTCGAAGCCGGCGGCCAGGACGGTGATGAAGTAGCGCGAGCCGGTGCGGGCCAGGTCGATGGTCCGCGTGCGGGAACCGATCACCCGATCCGCCGCGGCGACCGGGTCCTGGCGCGGCAGGTCGAAGTAGCGGGCGACGTCGTTCCCGGTGCCCGCGGGGATGATCCCGAGGGGTACGCCGGTGCCGGCGAGGACCTGGGCGGCGAGGTGGGCGAGGCCGTCGCCTCCGCAGACCACGAGCGCCTCGACGCCGTCGGCGACGCTGGCGCGGGCCAGGTCGAGGGCCTCGTCGGCGTCGCGTCCCTCGAGGTTGCGCACGATGAGGCCGGCGTCGCGCAGCCGTGACAGTGCCGCCTCGCGGTAGCGCGCGCCCTTCCCCTTGCCCGAGGTGGGATTGGTGAGAAGAGCGATCTCGCGGGCCATGTCGACGACCCTATCCAGCCTCAGCGACGGTTCTGCTTCTCCGCGCCGATCCGCAGCAGCGCGCCCATGTTGTCGGGCGA
>NZ_CM001852.1:1904089-1924868 GCF_000389985.1 Nocardioides sp. CF8 | reverse complement strand
GGCGCCCCCCAGCCGGTCGCCGTACGTCCCGAGGAGGACCTGGCCGTGGCGCCACGACTGGTGGGCGCGCAGGCGGGAGTCGTCGTCGGTGACCGGTGCCGGATAGGCCTCATCGACGGCGAGCAGGTCACAGGCCAGGACGTCGTCGTCGCACACCAGGCGGCCAGCGACGAGGTGTCCGGACCGAAGGCCGCGATCGGCGTGCCAGACCACCTGGCCGACCCCCAGCCACTCGGGCAGGTCGAACGGATCGACGTCGACGATCGGCTTCCTGGTCGGCGCGGGCTCCATGGCCGTCACTGTGTCAGATGGTGGAGAGCTCTTCGGGCGAGAGCCCCGCGTTGGGGCTGCGCGCGGCCTTGCGGCGGTCGTTCCACCGGGCGATGACCTCGGAGATGAGGTAGAGGAAGAGCATCGGCACGGCCATGAAGGTCATCGTGAAGGGGTCTGCGGAGGGCGTCGCCACGGCGGCGAAGACGAAGATGCCCACCACGATCCAGGGCCGGTGGGCGCCGAGCTGCTTACCGGACACCACGCCGGCGAGGTTGAGCATCACCACGAAGACGGGGATCTCGAACGCGAGGCCGAAGACGAGCAGGGTGCGCGTGAAGAACTGGAGGTACTCGTTGAACTCGACCAGGTTGGTCACTCCCGGCGGGTTGAGGCCGATCAGCACCTCAAGTCCCTTGGGTAGCGTGACATAGCCCAGCACCACGCCGATCAGGAACAACGGCCCGGCGATCGCCACGAAGATCCGCGACCACTTCCGCTCAGTCGCGTGCAGGCCGGGCAGGATGAAGGCCCAGACCTGGTAGAGCCAGAACGGCGCCGTGACCACCAGCGAGCTGAACCCGCACAGCTTCAGGTAGAGCATCAGCCCACCGGCGGCGCCCCCCGTCGTCGCTTCCGTGGTTCCCTCGGGCAGCCGCTCCGCCGCCTGGTAGTAGGGAGCGCTGATGAGGTCATACAGGGGCATCCTGAAGTAGAGCGCCACCGCCAGGCCGACGATCAGGAGGGTCCCGGCGCGCAGCACGCGGGCGCGCGCTTCGCGGAGGTGGTCCCCGAGCGCCATCCGGCCGTCAGGGCCGACAGGATGCGCAGGCTTGGCTGAGTAGAGACGGACGAACCGTCCGACGAAACTCACAGACGTGCGTCGACGATGCCCGGCTCAGCCGGTGTGCTTGTCGGAGCGGATCTCGGGCTCGACCTCGGACTGCATCGTGGGCTCGGCCTGGGTGGTCGAGGTGGGAGGCAGCTCGGAGGGAGCAGCAGGCGTCGCCGGCTTGTCGTCGTCGTCGCGCAGGCCCTTGGTCTCGGTCTTGAAGATCCGCAGGGCCTGACCGGTGCCGCGGGCGAGCTCCGGAAGCTTGGCTGCACCGAACACGAGCACCACGATCGCGAGGATGACAAGCCACTCCGCGCCCTGCGGCATGCCGATCAGCGGGTTGATCATGAGTTGCTCCAAAAGTCGGGGACGGCTGCTGCACTCATCCTACGCCGCCGTCCTGATAGAGCCTCAGCGCTGCCCGGGCGTCGGCAGTGAACGATTCGGCGAATTCTCGGGGTGCGATGACCGACGCGTGCGGTGCGACCCGGAACAGCAGCTGCTGCAACCAGGACTCGCTGGCCACGTCGAGGACCACGTCCAGCGTGCCGTCGGGGCCGGGCGAGGTCTCGTTGACCGGGTAGTACTCCGGCACCCACTGCGCGGCGGGCTGCAGTCGCAGCGTCACCGCGACGGTCTCGCCGTCTCCGCGGAACCAGCCGCCGGAGAGGTCGCGCGGCTCGGCTGCCCGCTCCGAGACGGCGTCGGGCAGCTCGGTCGCCGCCACGATCCGGTCGAGGCGGAACGCCCGGTCGCCGTTCGCGGTGTGGCACCACGCGTCGAGATAGGTCGCGTCGCCGACCCGCGTGATGGCGCGCGGCTCGACGATCCGCGACGACTGGTCGTCGCGGCTGGGGACGTAGTAGGAGATCTCCAGCTGGTGCCCGCGCTCGATCGCGCCCTGCAGCACGGGCAGGAGCTCAGCACCCGGCGAGGTGTCGGCAGCGACGTGGATCTGCTGGGCGGCGGACGCTGCTCCGGCTGCCTCGAGCTTGGCCAGCGTGCGCTCGACGACCTCTCGGGTCTCCGACGACGCGCTCTGCTCGACGGCCCGCAGCGCCACCACGAGCGCCGCTGCCTCCGACGGCCCGAAGCGCACGGGCCGGGCGAGGTAGTCGGCGTTGTCGACGCGGATGATCCCCTCGCCCTCGAGTGCGTCGAGGTCGACGTTGATCAGGTCGTCGGGGAACCCGCCCGGCAGACCGCACATGAAGAGCACCCGCAGGTCCTTGTCGAGCTGCGCGGCGTCGACCCCGAGGGCCTCGGCGGCCTCCGAGATGCGGACCTCGCCGCGCTGGTGCAGGAACGGCACGAGCGCGAGCAGTCGCCCGACCTGCTCGCGGGCCGCGTGCACGGTGGGCTTGGGCCCACCTCCTGCGCTCGTCACGACGCCACCCCACGCAGGCGCGAGACGACGTCGCTGCGCAGGTCCTCGGGGGTCTCCAGGACGGCGTTGGGGCCCAGCGCGAGGACCGAGCCGACGAGGTCGCGGGCCTGCCCGCTGACGGTGACGCGATCCCAGCCGGAGGCGTCGTCGGGTCCTGCGACGTCCTCGTCGATCGAGCTGGACAGGCGGCGCAGTGCCACGCCCGTGCGCTGGCGCACGAGCACGGTCGCCTCGATGTCGGGCGTGCGGTGGACCAGGTTGTGTGCCACGGCCTGCACGTCCGTCCCGGCCGGGACGTCGTACGCCGCCGACTTGCCGGTCAAGGTCACCTTCCCCTGAACCCGCGAGAGCCGGAAGACCCGCTCAGCCTGCCGGTCGAGGTCGAAGCCCACGACGTACCAACGCCCCGAGGACCGCACCACGCCCCACGGCTGGAGGCGGCGGGAGGCCGCCTCCTCACCGGGTCGGCGGTAGTCGAAGGTGATGACCCGGCGCTTCTGGGTCGCCTCCCAGCAGGCGTCGAACGCCGGCTCCTCGGCACGCAGGCTGGGCGGCACGAGATCGAGGCGGCTCGTGTCGATCTCGACGCCCTGGGCTGCGAGCTTGCGCATCGCCTCGGTGGTGGCCCGGGCCAGGGTGGCCTGCTCCCAGGCACGGGCCGCGATGCCCAGCACCGCGGCCTCGTCTGCCCCGAACCGGATCTCCGGCAGCGAGGAGGTGTCGGGCGAGATGCGGTAGCCGAGCTCGTCGTCGAAGTAGTTGTCGAGCGAGCCGACCTCGATCACGACGCCGAGCTCGCGCAGGTCGTCCTTGTCCCGCTCGAAGGCCTTCTCGAAGGCTTCGTGGCCACGGGGGTTGTCGGCGTACTCACCGTAGTGGGCACGTCGGATGTCCTGCTTCGAGACGAACCGGGTCTGGGCGAGCAGCATGATGTAGAGGTTGAGCAACCGCTCCGACTTCTCCGCCATGCCGCTCCCCCGTCCCTCGGTCAGCTCAGGTCAGGCTGCAGCGAGGATGTCGATGACGAAGAACAACGTGTCCGTGCCCTTGATGCCGGCGTCCTTGTTGCCTTCCTCGCCGTAGCCGTCGGCCGGCGGGATGGACAGGATGACGCGGGAGCCGACGGTCTTGCCGACGAGCGCCTTGTCCCAGCCGGCCACGACCTGGCCGACGCCGATCGGGAAGGACGCGGGGTCCGAGGAGAAGGACTCGTCGAAGGGCTGCTTCGCGTCGTAGACCTGGCCGAGGTAGTCGACGGCGATCGTCTGGCCGCTCTTCACGACCGGGCCGTCACCCTTGACCAGCGTGGTGTCGAGGAGGTTCTTGCTCGGCTTGTTGGCGTCCGCGAAGTCGAACCCGGTGACCACGCCGTCGGACTCGACGATCGACGGCGCCCACTTGGCGGGCTCGCGCTCCTCGCCGGAGGGCGCGTCGCCGACTCGGCCGAGCAGGTCGACCACGAAGACGAGACCGTCCTTGTTGCCGATGCCGAGCTGGGAGTTGCCGGCCTCGCCGAAGGCCTCCTCGGCCAGGCTCGCCACTGCGACACGGGAGCCGACCTTGTGGCCCTCGAGCGCCTTCTTGAACGGCTCGGAGACGTCGCCGACCAGCAGCTGCGGAGCCTCGGACTCGTAGCTGCTGTAGGCCTCTTCCTCGGTGAAGCCGTTGCCGATCCAGATGTGCGCGAGCGCACCGTCGCCCTCCTCGATGACCTCGCCGTCACCCTCGGTGACGACCTCGGTCTCGATGTCGTCGGGAGCGACCCGGCCTTCCCACTCGACCTTCGGGGCCTTGCCCACGTCTCCGGTGATCGTGACGTTGCCGAGGCCACCGGCCGAGCCGCTGTCGGCGTCGTCGGAGCCGCAGGCGCTCAGCGACAGGCTGGTGAGGACGAGGACGCCGCTGGCGGCGAGGAGGCGGGTGGTGCGAGACACGTTGGGTCACCTAGTCGTTGGTTGGCAGGACAGCGCGGTCACCCTATCCGGCCCGCCTGTGACCCGGCTGAACGACTCACATGCCATCGATGAGACGTTGCACGCGATCGTCGTAGGCCTTGAACGGGTCCTTGCACAGCACCGTGCGCTGGGCCTGGTCGTTGAGCTTGAGGTGCACCCAGTCGACGGTGAAGTCACGGCGGCGTTCCTGCGCCTTGCGGATGAACTCGCCACGGAGCCGGGCACGGGTGTTCTGCGGCGGCACGCTCTTGGCCTCGAAGATCTTCAGGTCGCTGGTGACACGGGCGACCGCGCCCCGCTTCTCCAGGAGGTAGTAGAGCCCCCGGTTGCGGTGGATGTCGTGGTAGGCGAGGTCGAGCTGCGCGATCCGCGGGTGGCCCATCGGCAAGCCGTGCTTGGCGCGGTAGCGCTCGATCAGCTTCCACTTGATCACCCAGTCGATCTCGCGGTCGACGAGGCCGAGGTCGTCGGACTCGATCGCCTTCAGGCCGCGCTCCCACAGGTCGAGGGCCTGCTCGATGAGCGGGGTGCTGATCTGGCGGCGGTCGACGAAGTCGCGGGCCTTGCCGAGGTATTCGGCCTGGATCTCCAGCGCACTGGCCTCACGGCCGTTGGCCAGGCGCACCTTGCGGCGCCCGGTCACGTCGTGGGAGATCTCCCGGATCGCGCGGATCGGGTTCTCCATCGTGAGGTCGCGCATCACCACGCCCTCCTCGATCATCCGCAGCACCAGGTCGCACGACGCGACCTTGAGCATGGTCGTCGTCTCGCTCATGTTGGAGTCGCCGACGATGACGTGCAGGCGGCGGTACTTCTCGGCGTCCGCGTGCGGCTCGTCGCGGGTGTTGATGATCGGCCGGCTGCGGGTGGTCGCGCTCGAGACGCCCTCCCAGATGTGCTCGGCGCGTTGGGAGACGTTGTACGCCGCACCGCGGGGCGTCTGCGTGACCTTCCCGGCCCCGACGATGATCTGGCGGGTCACCAGGAACGGGATCAGGACGTCGGCGAGCTTGCTGAACTCCCCGGCCCGCCCGACGAGGTAGTTCTCGTGGCAGCCGTAGGAGTTGCCGGCGGAGTCGGTGTTGTTCTTGAAGAGATAGATGTCGCCCGCGATGCCCTCGTCGTGGAGTCGCTGCTCGGCATCGAGGAGCAGCCCCTCGAGGATCCGCTCCCCCGCCTTGTCGTGGGTGACGAGGTCGACGATGTCGTCGCACTCGGGCGTCGCGTACTCAGGGTGGCTGCCGACGTCGAGGTAGAGCCGGGCGCCGTTGCGCAGGAAGACGTTGCTCGAGCGCCCCCAGCTCACCACCTTGCGGAACAGGTAGCGAGCGACCTCGTCCGGGCTCAGCCTGCGCTGGCCCTTGAACGTGCACGTGACGCCGTACTCGTTCTCGATACCGAAGATCCGCCGGTCCATGAGTCCACCCTACGGGTCCGAGGGCAACCTGAGGTCGAGTCGCAGAGCCGAATGATCGGTGTGTCCCGAGACCCTCGAAGAGTGCTCGAGCACGCAGTCGACGACACGGGGCGCCAGGTCTGCGCTGACGAAGGCATGGTCGTAGCGGCACCCGACACCGGAGTGGTCCACCCAGCTCACCTCCGGGCCGACTCCGTGCGCGTCCACGAACCCGTGGGCCTCGCTCAACCGGTGGTAGAACGCCGTCTCCTCCGGCAGGACGTGTGGGAGCGGATCGCCATGGCCGGGGGCGACGACGTTCAGGTCGCCGATCAGGACGCACGGCTCGGGCACGTCCAGCGTGCCGAGCGCGAGGTCCAGCTCTGCCAGCCAGTCGCGCTTGCGGCGGCGCTGCGTGGCGCTGGAGTAGCGGACCGGGTCGCTGGCCGCGCCGTACACCCCGAGCACGAGGAGCCCCTGCCACCTCGCAGGAAGCAGGCGCCCAGGAAACGAGGGGGGAACCGCGACGTCGGGGGCCGGCTCGAGGGTGCCCCGGCGGGCGACGAGGAGCACGCCGTAGTCGTCGCAACCGCTGGCGAGCACGGAGTGCCCTGCCTCCCGGCACACCTGCGCGATCAGCTCGGAGCCACCGCCGCGGGCGACCTCGGTGAGGACCAGCAGGTCCACGGGCCGGTGCCACAGCCACTCGAGCAGCCCAGCAGCCCGCTCACGCGTGGGTCGGGCGACGTTGAGCGTGAGCAGGCCGACCACGTCAGGGCAGCGGGTTGCCCGGGTCGCCGGGCGGTGTCCCGGGAGCCGGCGGCTGCGACGGGTCCGGGATCGGCGGCTGGGGAGCCGGCGGGGGCGCGACCGGCGGGTCGGTCGGCGGCGCCGTCGGCGGTGCGGTCGGGGGTGCCGTCGGCGGGGGCACGTGGTGCTCGGTCGGCTCACCGCTCATCGGGTTCTCGAGCGGCGGCACTCCCCCGCTCACCTGGTCGGTGGGGTCGCCGGGGTCGTCGGTGACCGGTGCGGACGGGGGCGTCGCCCCTGCGGTGTCGTCGCCCTGCGGCACGTCGGGCTGCTCCGGACCGCGATCGCCCAAGATCTCGACGAGCCGGGTCTCGCGCAGCCGCACGAACTTCCGCGGCTGGGTGCGGGTGCGGTCGAGGATGGCCACCTCGAGGTCGTCGACCGGGATCACGCGGTCGCCGGCGTCGGTGTGGCCCAGCGCGGCCACGGCGACGTGCAGGGCATCCTCGAGGGTCGAGCCCTCGACGTAGTGCTCCTTGAGGTGGGTGGCCACGGTGTCCGCGGCACCGCCCATCACGGCGAAGCCGTGCTCGTCGGCGACCTGGCCGTCGTAGGTCAGGCGGTAGAGCTGGTCGTCGGCCGGTGTGTCGCCCACCTCTGCCACGAAGATCTCCACCTCGTAGGGCTTCTCGCCACCACTGGAGAAGATCGTGCCGAGCGTCTGGGCATAGGCGTTGGCCAGCCCGCGGCCGGTGACGTCGCGGCGGTCGTAGGCGTAGCCGCGCATGTCGGCCAGCCGCACGCCGGCGATGCGCAGGTTCTCGAACTCGTTGTAGCGACCGACCGCGGCGAACGCGATCCGGTCATAGATCTCCGAGACCTTGTGCAACGCCTGGGACGGGTTCTCCGAGACGAACAGGATGCCGTCGGCGTACTGGATGGCGACGACCGAGCGACCGCGCGCGATGCCCTTGCGCGCGAAGTCCGCACGGTCCTTCATCAGCTGTTCGGGCGAGACGTAGAAAGGGGTGCTCATGGGTGCGGTCCTCAGATCAGGGCGGCAGCAGGGCCGTCGGGGCGCTGCATGCGGGCGGCGAGCATGCGGTCGGCGATGTCGGCGACTTCGGCGTCCGCGACGCGGTAGCCACCGTCCGCGGTGATCACGTGCACGACCGGGAAGATGCGGCGCGTCAGGTCGGGGCCTCCGGTCGCGGAGTCGTCGTCGGCAGCGTCGTAGAGCGCCTGGAGGACGGCGGTCACGCAGCCCTCGGCGGAGAGGTCCTCGCGATAGACCTTCTTCAGCGAGCCGCGGGCGAACAGCGAGCCCGAGCCGACACTGTGGAAGGAGGTCTCCTCGTAGCGGCCGCCGGTCACGTCGTAGCTGAAGATGCGACCCTGGTCGGTGTTGAGGTCGTAGCCCGCGAACAGCGGCACCACGGACAGGCCCTGCATGGCCATCCCGAGGTTGGCGCGGATGAGCGCGGCGAGACGGTTGGCCTTGCCGTCCATCGAGAGCGTGGTGCCCTCGATCTTCTCGTAGTGCTCGAGCTCGGTCTGGAACAGGCGCACCATCTCGACGGCCAGGCCGGCGGTGCCGGCGATGCCGACGACGGAGTACTCATCGGCCGGGAAGACCTTCTCGATGTCGCGCTGGGCGATGATGTTGCCCATCGTGGCGCGGCGATCACCCGCCATCACCACGCCGCCGGGGAACGTCGCCGCGACGATGGTGGTGCCGTGGGGCGCCAGGTCGCCGGCGTTGCCGGAGGGTACGGCGCGGCGCGAGGGCAGCAGGTCAGGGGCCTGGACGGCGAGGAAGTCGCTGAAGGACGAGGAGCCCGGCATCAGGTAGGCAGCGGGCAGGCGCGGATCGCTCACTGGCCACCCTTCTGGATGAACGACTTCACGAAGTCCTCGGCGTTGGTCTCGAGCACGTCGTCGATCTCGTCGAGGATGGCGTCGACGTCGTCGTCGATGACCTCCTTGCGCTCGGCAACGTCGGTCTCGACGACCTCGTCGGTCGCCGTCTCGTCCTGGGTGGACTTGCGCGGTTGCTTCTGTTCCTGGGCCATGTCTCCGACCCTATCCACAAATGGAAACCGCGCACGCGAACCGCCCACCGGAGGCCACGCGGGCTTGTCGGGGGTTGAGGAAGGCGCGCTAGCGCGCGTCACGAAACCGAAGACTTGGCGGGGTTGTCCACACGTCCTGGCTGGCGTGATTCGATCCGTCGAAACGTGGTGACTCTCGACATGCGCCCTACGCCTACATGCTCCGCTGCTCCGACGGCACCTACTACGTCGGCAGCACCTGGGACCCCGAGCACACGTCAATCAGCACAACGGCGACGAAGGGGCGGCCTACACGCGCCGTCAGCGGCCCGTGGAACTCGTCTGGTCTGCCGAGTTCCAGCGCATCGACGAGGCGTTCGCGTGGGAGAAGCAGGCGCTGCGGATGCTCGCGAGCCCTGCTCGCGGATCCGACCAAGGTTCGAGGGGTTTTCGTGGGGTTCTGGTGTGTTGCAACACCCAGGATGGTTCGATTCCCCCGCCTATGCGGGGGAACCAAACGTTCCTGAGGGTTCCAGCCATCAGCGGCTACCAGGCCTGGAGGGCGGCTGTACTGCGACTCCGCCGAACCTGGTCCTCAAGCTCCGAGGGCTGGCGCGCTCCAGACTCGGTCAGCGGGCAGTGAGGCGGTTGACGAGCTGGAGGGCGGTGTCGCACTCGTCGAGCAGCGCACCGACGTGGGCCTTGCTGCCGCGCAGCGGGTCGATCGTCGGGACGCGCTGGAGCGACTCGCGGCCGGGCAGGTCGAAGATCACCGAGTCCCACGAAGCGGCGGCGACGTTGGCGGAGTACTTCTCCAGGCAGCGCCCGCGGAAGTAGGCCCGCGTGTCCTCCGGCGGGTCGTGCATGGCTTGCTCCACCGAGGCGTCGTCCAGCAGCCGCTCGATCCGGCCTGCGGCGACGAGCTTGGCGTAGAGCCCCTTCTCGGGACGGATGTCGCTGTACTGCAGGTCGATGAGGTGCAGCTTCGCGTCGTCCCAGTCGAGGCCGTCGCGGTCGCGGTACTGCTGCAGGAGCTTGAGCTTGGCGACCCAGTCGAGCTCGCGCGCGCACTGCATGGGGTCGTGCTCGAGCCGGGTCAGCACCGACTCCCAGCGGGCGAGCACGTCGATCGTCTGGGCGTCCGCGTCGTCGCCCAGCCGGTCGTCGACGAACTTCCGGGCCAGGTCCAGGTATTCCATCTGGAGCTGGACGGCCGTCATCGTGCGGCCGTCGTGCATCGTCAGCAGGTGCTTGAGCGTGGGGTCGTGCGACACAGCGCGCAGCGACGCCACCGAGCCCGACACGGCCAGGTCGGTGGTGATGAAGCGGTCCTCGATCATCGCGAGCACCAGCGCGGTGGTCCCGACCTTGAGGTAGGTCGACACCTCGGACAGGTTGGCGTCGCCGATGATCACGTGCAGCCGGCGATACTTCTCCGGGTCGGCGTGCGGCTCGTCGCGGGTGTTGATGATCGGGCGCTTGAGCGTCGTCTCCAGCCCGACCTCGACCTCGAAGAAGTCGGCGCGCTGGCTGACCTGGAAGCCGTGCTCGTGCCCGTCCTGCCCGATCCCGACGCGACCCGCACCGCACACGACCTGGCGGCTGACGAAGAAGGGCGTCAGGTGGCGCACGATGTCGGCGAAGGGCGTCGAGCGCCGCATGAGGTAGTTCTCGTGGGCGCCGTAGGAGGCGCCCTTGTTGTCGGTGTTGTTCTTGTAGAGCACGATCGGCGCGGCGTTCGGCACCTGCGAGGCCAGCCGCTGCGCATCGAGCATCACCTGCTCCCCCGCCTTGTCCCACCTGACGATGTCGAGGGGCGAGGTGACCTCGGGCGTGGAGTACTCCGGGTGTGCGTGGTCGACGTACAACCGGGCACCGTTGGTGAGGATGACGTTGGCGAGGCCGAGGTCCTCGTCGGTGAGCTGGCTGGCATCGGCGACCTGTCGCGACATGTCGAAGCCGCGGGCGTCGCGCAGCGGCGACTCCTCCTCGAAGTCCCAGCGCGCGCGCCGCGCCTTGACCGTCGAGGAGGCGTAGGCGTTGACGACCTGCGACGAGGCGACCATGGGGTTGGCAAGGGGAAGTCCCTGCACCGAGATGCCGTACTCGACCTCGGTGCCCATCACCCGACGTACGCTCATGCCATGAGCCTACGGCTGTGGGACGAACACGTGGTGCCGCGACTGGCCGATGCCTCGCTGAAGGGCCACGAGATCGGCGAGCTGCGCGGCCAGGTGTGTGCCGAGCTGACCGGCCGAGTCCTCGAGATCGGCTTCGGTTCCGGCCTCAACATCCGCTGGTATCCGCCGTCCGTGACCTCCGTGAGCGCCGTGGAGCCCTCGGATGTCGGATGGGGGCTCTCGCAGAAGCGGCGCCGGCGCAGCGCCGTACCCATCGAGCGCGCGGGTCTCGACGGACAGCACCTCGACCTGCCCGACGGCAGCCACGACAGCGCCCTGGTGACCTTCAGCCTCTGCACGATCCCCGACCCGGCGCTGGCGCTCCGGGAGGTACGGCGTGTGGTCGGCCCGGCAGGACGGCTGCACTTCCTCGAGCACGGGCTCGCCCCCGACCCCGGCGTCCAGCGCTGGCAGCGACGCTGCGAGCCCTGGGAACGTCGACTGGCCGGAGGTTGTCACCTGACCCGGGACGCGCCGGCGCTGATCGAGGCCAACGGCTGGGAGATCGAGAGCCTGGAGGCGTTCTACCTGCCCGGCCCCGCGATCGCGCGGCCGTGGACCCATCTGTCGGCCGGTGTCGCCCGCTCAGCCTGAAGCCTTGTCCTCTTCGCGCAACCGCGGTTCGGTGGTGAGCTCGGGCCGGATGCCGCGCTTGTCGGCGTAGAACTCCCGGACACGGTCCATGTCGGCCTTGACGTCGCCGGTCAGCTCGAACGTCGGCCCCCAGCCCACCGTGCGCGAGACGCTGTCGATGTAGGCGAGAGTGACGGGGATCCCGGTCTTCTGGGAGATGCGGTAGAAGCCGGACTTCCAGTAGTCGGACTTGCTGCGCGTGCCCTCGGCCGCGAGGCCCAGCAGGAACGACTCCTCGACCTCGGCCTCGGCCAGCAGCGTGTTGATCGTCTCGGTCGGGTCGGACCTGTCCAGGGCAACGGCCCCGGTGGAGCGCAGGATCGGGCCGAGGATGCCCTTGAAGAACTCCTTCTTCACCAGCAGCCGGATCTGCACCTGGCTGTCCCAGGCCAGCAGCATGGTGAGGACCCAGTCCCAGTTGGACGTGTGGGGTGCGCCGACGAGGATGCCGCGCTGCGGCACCTGTCCGGCGGTGCGCCAGCGGAAGAGACGGAGCAGGACGCGCGCCAGCGTGCGTCGGACCAGGAAGTGACGGCTCATGCGCGCACTTTAGAGCCGCACCCACCGGGTCGGGTCAGCGGCTCCGCAGCTTTCCGAGGACGGCCAGGACGACGAGCACGATGACGACGATGACGAGGATCTTGATCATCAGGTTCTTCTTTCGTTGGTCACAGGTATTGGCCGGTGTTGGCGACGTTGTCGATGGAGCGGCCGGGCTCGGTGCCCTGCTTGCCCGTGATGAGAGTGCGGATGAAGACGATCCGCTCGCCCTTCTTGCCCGAGATGCGGGCCCAGTCGTCGGGGTTGGTGGTGTTGGGGAGGTCCTCGTTCTCCTTGAACTCGTCCACGCACGCCTGCAGCATGTGCTGGACGCGGAGGCCGCGCTGGTGCTGCTCGAGGAAGTCCTTGATCGCCATCTTCTTGGCCCGGTCGACGATGTTCTGGATCATCGCGCCGGAGTTGAAGTCCTTGAAGTAGAGGACCTCCTTGTCACCGTTGGCGTAGGTGACCTCGAGGAAGCGGTTCTCCTCGGACTCGGTGTACATCCGCTCGACCGTCGCCCGGATCATCCCGGCCACGCACGCGTCGGCGTCGTCGTGGAACTCGGCGAGGTCGTCGTCGTGCAGCGGCAGGTCGGCGGTGAGGTACTTGGTGAAGATGTCACGCGCGGACTCGGCGTCTGGCCGCTCGATCTTGATCTTCACGTCGAGCCGACCGGGGCGCAGGATGGCCGGGTCGATCATGTCCTCGCGGTTGGAGGCACCGATGACCAGGACGTTCTCCAGGGTCTCGACGCCGTCGATCTCGCTGAGCAGCTGGGGGACGATGGTGTTCTCCACGTCGGAGGAGACCCCCGAGCCGCGGGTGCGGAACAGGGAGTCCATCTCGTCGAAGAACACGATGACGGGCGTGCCCATCGACGCCTTCTCGCGGGCCCGCTGGAAGACCAGCCGGATGTGCCGCTCGGTCTCGCCGACGTACTTGTTGAGCAGCTCGGGGCCCTTGATGTTGAGGAAGTAGGACTTGCCGGAGCTGCCGGTCTTCTCGCTGACCTTCTTCGCGAGCGAGTTGGCCACGGCCTTGGCGATCAGCGTCTTGCCGCAGCCGGGAGGGCCGTAGAGGAGCACGCCCTTCGGCGGCTTGAGCTTGTGCTCCTTGAAGAGCTCGGGGTAGAGGTAGGGCAGCTCGACGGCGTCGCGGATCGCGTCGATCTGCGTGATCAGCCCGCCGATCTGCGAGTAGTCGATGTCGGGGACCTCTTCGAGGACGAGCTCCTCGACCTCGGACTTGGGTACCCGCTCGTAGGCGTAGCCGGCACGGGAGTCCAGCAGCAGCGAGTCGCCGGCCTTCGGCAGGACGTCGAGCAGGGGGGCGGCCAGCCGGACCACCCGCTCCTCGTCGCCGTTGCCGATGACGAGTGCGCGCTGGCCGTCCTCGAGCAGCTCCTTGAACATCACGACCTCGCCGACCTTCTCGAACGCGAGGGCGGCGACGACGTTGAGGGCCTCGTTGAGCATGACCTCCTGGCCCTTGACCAGCTCGTCGAGGTCGACGGCCGGGCTGGCGTTGACCCGCAGCTTGCGCCCGCCGGTGAACACGTCCACGGAGTCGTCCTCGTTGCGCGCGAGGAAGGTGCCGAAACCGGCCGGCGGCTGGGCGAGCCGGTCGACCTCCTCCTTGAGCTTCATGATCTGGTCGCGGGCCTCGCGCAGTGTCTGGGCGAGGCGCTCGTTCTGGCTCGTCACCGCGGCGAGCGAGCGCTGCGTGTCGGCGAGCCGGAGCTCGAGACCGCGGGAGTGGCCGGGCGCCTCGGTGAGCCGGCGCCGGAGATCGGAGACCTCGGCCTCCAGGAAGCGCACCTGAGTGACCAGCTCGTCGGGATTCATCCCGGACCCCGCGGGCGTAGATGTCGGTTCGGACATGTGCGTCACCTCCTGTTCCTTCGGACATTACCCATCATGGGAAGGGACGGAAGCGGTTATCGCGCCGTGTTGGTCACGATTTCGACGCGGCCGGGTCGTTGAGCAGGTGGATGGCGTGCAGCTCGGCGTCGGTGAACTCCCCCGAGACGGCCAGGACGCGCTGCAGCACGGCCGACTTGCGGGCGATGTAGGTGTCGATGTCCATGTCCGGGTCGGCGGCCAGGGCGCGCTTGACCTCGGCGTAGGCGTCCCGCAGGTCCTGGTGCGTGCGGAGCGCGTCGCGTACGGCGAGGTGGTTGCGCACGTTCGTGGTCCCGGCCGCGCAGACGTAGACGTGACGGCGCGGCGAGTCGTCAGGGGCGACGAAGGCCTCGCGGCCGACGACGCCGAGGTCGCCGCGGTGGACGTAGCCGATCTCGGTCAGGGCCGACACTGCCGCCGGCACGGCGGCCGGGGGGACGATGACGTCGATGTCGAGGATCGGCTTGGCGGCGAGGCCGGGCACCGAGGTCGACCCGACGTGCTCGACCCGGGAGCCTGGCACGGCCGCGAGCGCCGTACGCAGATCGGCGGCCACGCGCTCGAAGTCGCGAGCCCAGTCAGCGGACCATGCGACGACCTCGACGCTCACTCGACCGGCTCGTCGACGACCTCCAGCGGCGGCAGGTCGGCCGGTCGCGGGCCGGTGTAGTCGATCCCGTAGGCACCCGGCGCCGGACGGCGCGTCTTGCGCAGGACCTTCTCCCCCGGTGCCATCCGGCGGGCGGTGACCAGGAAGGCGGTGTGGCCGATCATCTTGTGGTCGGGGCGTACGGCGAGGCCCTCGACGTGCCAGTCGCGGACCAGCGACTCCCAGGGGTGCGGCTCGGTGAACCCGCCGTGGGCACGCAACGTCTCCACGACGCGGGAGAGCTGGGTGGTGGTGGCGACGTAGGCGCAGACGATGCCGCCGGGCACGAGCTTCTCGGCGACCATGTCGATGCAGTTCCAGGGGTCGAGCATGTCGAGGACGATCCGGTCGACCTGGCCCTCGATCTGGGGCAGCAGCAGCTTGAGGTCGCCCAGCTGCAGGTCCCAGGCCGGGTGGGACGTCCCGGCGGGCGCGTTGAAGAACTGGTCGACGTTGCGCTTGGCGACCTCGGCGAACTCCTCGCGCAGCTCGTAGGACGTCACCTTGCCCCACGGGCCGACGGCGCGCAGCAGCGAGCAGGTGAGCGCGCCGGAGCCGGCACCGGCCTCCACGACACGAGCACCGGGGTAGATGTCGGCGAGCGCCACGATCTGCGCCGCGTCCTTCGGGTAGACCACCGCCGCGCCGCGGGGCATCGAGACGACGAACTCGGAGAGGAGCGGCCGGAAGACGAGGTACTGCCCACCGGCGGACGAGGTGACGGTGAAGCCCTCGTCACGCCCGATCATCTCGTCGTGGTCGAGGTGTCCCTTGTTGGAGAAGAAGCGCTTGCCCGCGGTCAGCTCGAAGTTGTGCTTGCGACCCTTCTGGTCGATCAGGCGCACCCACTCCCCCTCGCGCAGCGGGCCGCGGTGGACACCCGACCACGCCTCGGCGGGCACGTCGGGACTGATCGGCGTTGAACTCTCAGGCATGCGCGGAACCCTAGTGGGGTCAGGCTCAGGCGCGTGACTCGCGGAAGGCCTTGTCCACGTCGGCGGTCGCGAGCACGCCCACCACCGAGCCGTCCTCCTCGACCAGGAGGTATTCGTCCGAGGGCCGTCGGCTGATCGCCAGGATCAGGTCCTCGCCGGCGATCTCCGCCGGCAGGGTGAGCCCGTCCTCGAGGGTCCGCGCGACCGTGCTGGTCGCGACCCACGGCCGGCGCTCGACGGGAGTGGCCTGCACGGCCGCCTCGCTGACGATGCCGGTGGGCCGCCCGGACGAGGTCACGGTGACGATGCTGCCGGCGTCGACCTCCTGCGCGCGGCGGACGGCCTCCGCCAACGGCGTGTCCTCGGGTACGGCGAGGGTGCGGCGGGCCAGCGGCCGCGCGACGAGGTGGGGCAGCCGCCTGCGCATCCGCGCGTGCGACATCGCCGCCGTGGCGCCGGTCCACAGGAACAGGCCGAGCACGACGACCAGGAGGTAGTCGAAGAACGTCGGAGGGACGCCGAAGAACTCGCGCTGGATCAGCGGCCACCCGAGCAGGGCCACGGCTGTCAGTCGCCCGCCCCAGCCGGCGACGATGGTGCCCTTGTTGGCATCGCCGGTGGCGCCCCACACCGCGGCCTTGAGCACCCGCCCACCGTCGAGGGGCAGGCCGGGGACCAGGTTGAGCACGCCGATCAGCAGGTTGGCGCCGGCCAGTCCCTCGACGGCGACCCGGACCAGCCCTTCGGGCAGCAGGAACCACAGCCCGACCGAGGCCAGGCCGACGGCGATCGAGGTCAGCGGCCCCACGACGGCGATCCAGAACTCCTGGCGAGGACGCCGGGCCGAGCCGTCGATCTCGGTCATGCCGCCCAGGAAGTGCAGGGTGATCGAGTTGACGCCGAAGCCGTAGCGCTGGGCCACGATCGCGTGCGATGCCTCGTGCAGGAGCACCGAGAGGTAGAGGACGATCGCGAACACCAGCCCGGCGACGTACTTCAGCGCGCCCAGCCCCGGCTCGACCTGCTCGATGCGGGGCGCGATGGCGAACGCGATCAGTCCCGCGATGATGAACCAGGAGCTGGTGACCAGGACGTCGATCCCTGCCAAGGACCCGATGCGGATCGTTCCCGGCGGCCGCGAAGGCGCTTTCTGCGTCACCGTGCGACCCTATCCGGCTGGTCGTCGAACGCCGCTGTCGGCGCCGCCGCCTAGGGTGCGCCTCATGCACCGACAGTCGCCCGCCGAGATCGTCTCCACCCCGGTCGACGGGGTCGACGTGCTCGGTGCGCTCTCGCCGAGCCGGGCCGGCGACTTCATGACGTGCCCGCTGATGTATCGCTACCGCACCATCGACAAGCTGCCCGAGCAGCCGTCGGTCGATGCCGTGCGCGGCACGGTCGTGCACAAGGTCCTCGAGGACCTCTTCGACCTGCCTCCTGCCGATCGCACGCCCGATGCCGCCGCCGACCTGCTCGTGCCGTCCTGGGACGCGTTGCTGGCCGAGGCTCCGGAGCTGGCCGAGATGTTCGGTGGCGAGGGCCCCGACGTGGCGTCGTGGCTCACGAGCTGTCGCGAGGTCCTGACGCGCTACTTCACGCTGGAGGACCCGCGGCGCCTCGAGCCCGCGGAGCGCGAGCTGTACGTCGAGGCGCTGCTCGACTCCAAGCTGTTGCTGCGCGGCTTCGTGGACCGGATCGACGTCGCGCCCGACGGCCGGATCAGGGTGGTCGACTACAAGACCGGGACGGCTCCCGGCGAGGCCTTCGAGGCCAAGGCGCTCTTCCAGATGAGGTTCTATGCGCTGGTCATCTGGCGCACCCGCGGCGTCGTCCCGGCGATGCTGCAGCTGGTCTACCTCGGCAACGGCGAGCTGCTGCGCTATGCACCGGACGAGGACGACCTGCTCGCGACCGAGCGCAAGGTCGAGGCGATCTGGCGCGCGATCTCGGAGTGCAAGGAGACCGGTGAGTGGCTCCCCCACCGGTCGCGGCTGTGCTCGTGGTGCTCGTTCAAGGCCCACTGCCCGGAGTTCGGGGGCACGCTCCTGCCGATGCCCGAGCGGCTGCCTGTCCCCGATCCGGCCGGCGACCTCGACACCGACGAGGGTGTCGTCACCGCGCCCTGAGGGCTACAGCGAGGCCAGGTCCGCCGCGGTCATCCCGACGAGCGTGTCGCGGAAGACCCGGCGCTCACCCTCGAGGATCGGGACGTGGTTGGGCACGCACAGCACCAGGCAGCCCGCGGCCTCCCCCGACTTGGCGCCGGTGTTGGAGTCCTCGATCGCCACGCAGTCCTCGGGAGCGACGCCGAGCTCGGCGGCGGCCGTGAGGTAGGGCTCGGGGTGCGGCTTGCCGAACTCGACCCGGTCGCCGGTCACGAGCGTCGCGAACGTGTCGGCCGGCAGGTGCTCGAGGATCGGCGCGACGAAGCGCTGCCACGACATCGTCACGAGCGCACACGGCACGTCGTTGGCCCGCAGGTCGGCCAGCAGCTCACGCGCGCCCGGGCGCCACGGCACCGACTCGCGCACTCGCTCGACGACCCCGTCGAGGAGCTCGTCGACGATCTCCTGGGGTGTCAGGTCGATGCCCATGTGCACCCGGATGTAGACGCCCGACTCGAGCAGCGCATTGCCCACGAGGTTGAGGGCGTGCTCGTCGGACCAGGTGCCGCCGTACTTCTCCGCCATCGCGTATTCCGTGGCGATCCAGTAGGGCTCGGTGTCGACGAGGGTTCCGTCCATGTCCCACAGGACCGCGGCGAGAGTCACGCATGGATCCTGACACGCAGCGACGCGTCACGTTCCACCGCCCAGTTCAGGCCACCGCCGACCCCGATGCCGAGCGCCGCTCCCCCGAGCGCGTCGATCGGGTGGTGCGCTGGGAGGATCCACGGTGTGCCCAGCTGCTGGACCAGCCGCACGGGCACCGGTTCGGACGCGTGGTCGTTCAGCGTCTCGAACACCCACCGATCAAGGGGCGGGTGTCGGTCGGCGCCCAGAGCGGCGAGGCTCGTGACGGCCATGCCCGCCGCGCAGGCTGCGGCATCGCTGCGGCGTCCACGCGGACCCCAGCCCGCGTCAGGGGCCGTCAGGTTCGACTGCAGCAGCGTGCTCACCCCTCCACACCGGACGACTCGTGGGGCTGCGATACCCGTGTCCGGCTGCGCGCATGCGCCGCATGCCGCCGGCCCGAATGGGCACCGTCCTCGACATGACAGACGACTCCGACCTCCCTCCCCCGTCCGATCGCGGCCTGGCCGTCGTCACGGGCGCCTCGACCGGCATCGGGCGGGCCTTCGCCGAGATCTTGGCGTCCGAGGGCTTCGATCTCGTGATCGCCGCCGACGAGGGCCTGATCCACGACGTCGCCGACGACCTCAGGGTGACGGGGCGACGCGTGACGTCGGTGCACGTCGACCTCTCCGCCGGGGTGGGCGTCGAGCACCTGCACGAGGTGGCCATGGCACAGCCCGGCCCGGTGACGGTCGGGATCCTCAACGCGGCCATCGGTGTGCACGGCCGGTTCGACGAGGCGGACATCGAGGCGCAGCTGAGGTTGATCGACCTCAACGTCCGCTCGACCGTCCACCTGGCCAGCCTCCTCACCCGCGACATGGTGATGCGTGCGCAGGGCAGGTTGCTGTTGGTGTCGTCCATCGCCGGGAAGGGCCCGGGCCCGGGCCACGCGACCTATGCCGCGTCCAAGGCGTTCGTGCACTCCTTCGCGGAGGCGATCCGCCACGAGCTTCGTGGGACCGGGGTCTGCGTCACCTCGCTGCTCCCGGGCCCGACGGACACCGCGTTCTTCGAGCGGGCCGGAATGCAGCACACCAAGGTGGCGCAGGGCCCGAAGGACAGCGCCGAGACCGTGGCCCGGCAAGGCTTCGACGCCCTGATGGCAGGCAAGGACCAGGTGGTCGCGGGCGCTGCCCGCAACAGGGTGCAGGCGGCCGGTGCAGGCCTGGTGCCCGACCCCTTGGCGGCGGGCTTCGCCGCCCGACAGACACAGGAAGACGACGACACGGTCGCCGAGGACCGCGGAAGGAGCAAGGGATGAAGGCAGTGACATGGCAGGGGCGGCACGACATGCAGGTCCGGGAGGTGCCGGACCCGGAGATCCAGGAGCCGACCGATGTGGTCATCGACGTCACGTCGACCGGCCTGTGCGGCTCCGACCTGCACCTCTACGACCCCCTCACCCCGTTCATGACCCCCGGTGACATCGTCGGCCACGAGGCGATGGGAGTCGTGCGCGAGGTCGGCGCCGCCGTCACCCGCCTCGAGGTCGGCGACCGCGTCGTCGTCCCGTTCAACATCAGCTGCGGCGCGTGCTGGATGTGCGAGCGAGGCCTCTTCAGCCAGTGCGAGACCACGCAGAACCGCGAGCACGGCACGGGCGCGAGCCTGTTCGGCTACAGCAAGCTCTACGGCCAGGTCCCCGGCGGGCAGGCCGAGGCCCTCCGGGTCCCCTTCGGCGACACGTTGCCGATCAAGGTGTCGCACGGACCCGTCGACGACCGCTTCGTGTTCTTGTCCGACGTCCTGCCGACCGCGTGGCAGGCGGTGGAGTACGCCGATGCCGACCCGGACGCGACGCTGCTCGTCATCGGGGCCGGTCCGATCGGCGACATGGCCTCCCGGATCGCGATCCACCGCGGGCTGCGCGTGATCAGTGTCGACTCGGTGCCCGAGCGTCTTGGCCGCGCCCACGCGATCGGGGCGGAGCCCATCGACATGTCCGAGGTGGAGGACGTACCCGCCCGGGTGCGTGAGCTGACCGACGGCCGTGGCGCGGATGCCGTCATCGACGCCGTGGGCATGGAGGCGCACGGCTCGCCGGTGGCGGAGACCGCACAGAAGGCGCTGGGGCTGCTCCCCAAGAAGGTCCAGGAGAAGGTCATGCTGACCGCGGGGTCCGACCGGCTGGCGGCGCTCCACACCGCCATCGACGCCGTACGGCGAGGCGGGACCATCAGCATCTCCGGCGTCTACGGCGGGGCCACCGACCCGCTGCCGATGTTCCAGCTCTTCGACAAGCAGGTGCAGCTGCGGATGGGCCAGGCGAACGTCCGCCGCTGGAGCGACGACATCTTGTCGTTGCTGGAGGAGGACCAGGACCACCTGGGCGTGGAGGACTTCGCCACCCACCACCTCCCGCTCAGCGACGCACCCGAGGCCTACCGCAGCTTCCGTGACAAGGAGGGCGGCATGGTCAAGGTGGTCTTCACCCCCTGAGGGCTGGGCGTCGGGCACGTGGTGCCACCTAGGTGTTCTGTCCACGGAGGTTAGGCA
>NZ_CM001852.1:1869440-1903989 GCF_000389985.1 Nocardioides sp. CF8 | reverse complement strand
ACCTGTCCGGACAGAACACCTAGGCTGGTCGCATGCGCCTGCTGCTGCTCCGCCACGGTCAGACCCACTCCAACGTGTCCGGCGCCCTCGACACCGCCTTCCCCGGCGCCTCACTCACCGACCTGGGCCGACGCCAGGCCGACGCGGTCGTCCAGGCGCTCGCCGGCACTAGCATCGACACCATCGCCGTCTCCAACCTCCTGCGCACCGCCGAGACCGCGCACCCGATCGCGACCGAGCTCACCCTCACACCCGTCGAGCACGACGGGCTGCGCGAGATCACGGCCGGTGACTTCGAGATGCGAGCCGACGAGGAAGCGGTCTTCGGCTTCCTCGGCACCATCGCCGACTGGCTCGACGGCGACCTCGACCTCCGGATGCCGGGCGGCGAGACCTGCACCGAGTTCCTCGCGCGGTACGACGACGCGATCGCCCGCGTCTGCACGGACGGTGTCGCCGCGGCGCTGGTCGTCAGCCACGGCGCCGCGATCCGCACCTGGGTCACCCACCGCGCGAGCGGCGAGCACGCCCCCATCCACGAGGGCCTGCACAACACCGGCTGCATCGTCCTCGACGGCAGCCCGGAGGAGGGCTGGACCATCGTGGCGTGGGACCGCGAGCCGATCGGCGGCGACTGGCTCGACGACGAGCAGGCACCCGACCCGACGGGCGGCGACCTGGACCCGGACGACGAGGTCCCCGATCAGTCCTCGGGGTCGTAGCCCAGGTTGGACGACAGCCAGCGCTCGGCGGTCGGCAGGTCCCAGCCCTTGCGCTCGGCGTAGTCGGCGACCTGGTCGCGACCGAGCCGGCCGACGACGAAGTACTGCGACTGCGGGTGTGAGAAGTACCAGCCGCTGACCGACGCACCGGGCCACATGGCCATGGACTCGGTGAGCTCGATGCCGATCTTGTCGACGTCGAGCAGCGTCCACAGCGTCGCCTTCTCGGTGTGCTCGGGGCAGGCGGGATAGCCCGGAGCAGGACGGATACCGACGTACTTCTCCCCGATCAGGGCCTCGTTGTCGAGCTGCTCGTCGGGCAGGTAGCCCCAGAACTCCTTGCGGACCCGCTGGTGCATCCGCTCGGCGAACGCCTCGGCGAGCCGGTCGGCGAGCGACTCGAGCAGGATCGCGGAGTAGTCGTCGAGATCGGCCTTGAACTCCATGATCTTGTCGGTGCTGCCGAGGCCAGCCGTGACGGCGAAGCCGCCGACGTAGTCCTGCAGCCCGGTCTCGACCGGCGCGATGTAGTCACCGAGCGAGCGGTTGGGGATGCCGTCTCGGTGCTCGCCCTGCTGGCGCAGGTGGTGCAGGGTCGTGAGGACCTCCGTGCGCGACTCGTCGGCGTACACGATCGTGTCGTCACCGGAGGCTGCCGCCGGGAAGAACCCGATGATGCCGTTGGCGGTGAGCCACTTCTCCTCGATGATGCGGTCGAGCATGACCTGCGCGTCGTCGTAGAGCTTGCGCGCGGTCTCGCCCGCCGTGGGGCTGTTGAGGATGTCGGGGAACTTGCCCTTCATCTCCCAGGCGTTGAAGAACGGCTGCCAGTCGATGTAGTCGCGCAGCTCGGCGATGTCGTAGCCCTCGAAGACCTGGACACCCAGCTGGACGGGCGTCGGCGGGACGTAGCCGTCCCACTCGATGGGCGTGCGGTTGGCGCGCGCGGCGTCGAGCGAGAGCATCGGCCGGTCGTGCTTGGTGGCGTGGCGGGCTCGCAGCGAGTCGTAGTCGAGCTTGACGTCGGCCATCAGCTTGGGGCGCAGCTCGTCGCTGAGCAGGGCGGCCGCGGTCGGCACCGACCGGGACGCGTCCTTGACCCAGATGACCGGCCCGTCGTACTTCTTGTCGACCTTGACCGCCGTGTGGGCGCGCGAGGTCGTCGCCCCGCCGATCATCAGCGGGATGGTCATGCCGGTGCGCTGCATCTCGCCGGCGAAGTGGACCATCTCGTCGAGCGAGGGCGTGATCAGGCCGGAGAGGCCGATGATGTCGGCGTCGTGCTCCGCGGCGGCGTCCAGGATCTTCTGCGCAGGCACCATCACCCCGAGGTCGATGACCTCGTAGTTGTTGCACTGCAGCACGACGCCGACGATGTTCTTGCCGATGTCGTGGACGTCGCCCTTGACGGTCGCCATCACGATCGTGCCGTTCTTCGTCTCGGCGTCGCCGGGCTGCTTCTCGGCCTCGATGAAGGGCAGGAGGTAGGCCACGGCCTTCTTCATCACCCGGGCGCTCTTGACCACCTGCGGGAGGAACATCTTGCCCGCGCCGAACAGGTCGCCGACGACGTTCATGCCGTCCATGAGCGGGCCCTCGATCACCTCGATCGGGCGGCCGCCCGCGGCCGAGATCTCGGCGCGGAGCTCCTCGGTGTCCTCGGTGACGTGGGCATCGATGCCCTTCACCAGGGCGTGGGTGATGCGCTCGCGGATCGGCAGTGAGCGCCACTCGGCGGCGGCCTTCTCCTCGACGGCGTCGGTAGCGCGGTACTTCTCCGCGATCTCGAGCAGCCGCTCGGTCGCCTGCATCGGGTCGGGCAGGCGGTTGAGGATGACGTCCTCGATCGCGTCGCGCAGCTCGGGGTCGATGCTGTCGTAGGTCACCAGCGCACCGGGGTTGACGATGCCCATCGAGAGCCCGGCCTGGATGCCGTAGTAGAGGAAGACGGCGTGGATGGCCTCGCGTACGGCGTTGTTGCCGCGGAACGAGAACGACACGTTGGAGATGCCGCCCGAGATCTGTGCGCCCGGGAGGTTCTCGCGGATCCAGCGGGCAGCCTCGATGAAGTCGACGCCGTAGTTGGCGTGCTCCTCGATGCCCGTGGCGACGGCGAACACGTTGGGGTCGAAGATGATGTCCTCGGCCGGGAACCCGACCTCGTCGACCAGGATCTTGTAGGCGCGCTCGCAGATGCGCTTGCGGCTGTCGAGGTCAGCGGCCTGGCCGTCCTCGTCGAAGGCCATGACGACCACGGCGGCGCCGTACTTGCGGCACAGGCGGGCGTGCTCGCGGAACGTGTCCTCGCCCTCCTTCATGGAGATCGAGTTGACGATCGGCTTGCCCTGCACGCACTTGAGGCCGGCCTCGATGATCTCGAACTTCGACGAGTCGACCATGACCGGCACCCGGCTGATGTCGGGCTCGCTGGCGATCAGCTTGAGGAAGCGGTCCATGGCGACGACGCCGTCGATCATGCCCTCGTCCATGTTGACGTCGATGACCTGCGCGCCGTTCTCGACCTGCTGCAGGGCGACGCTGAGCGCAGTGTCGTAGTCGCCGGCCTTGATCAGGTTGCGGAACTTCGCCGAGCCGGTGATGTTGGTGCGCTCACCGACGTTGACGAACAGGCTGTCGTCATCGATGGTGAACGGCTCGAGCCCGGCCAGTCGCATGGCGACCGGGACCTCGGGGACCTCGCGGCGGGGCTTGCCGTCGACTGCCTTCGCGATCTCCGCGATGTGAGCGGGGGTGGTGCCGCAGCAGCCGCCGACGATGTTGACGAAGCCCGCTTCAGCGAACTCGCCGATGATCGCCGAGGTCTCGGCCGGCGCCTCGTCGTACTCACCGAAGGCATTGGGGAGGCCGGCGTTGGGGTAGCACGACACGAAGGTGTCGGCGATGCGGCTGATCTCTTCGATGTAGGGGCGCATCTCCTTGGCGCCCAGGGCGCAGTTGAGACCGACGGCGATCGGCTTGGCGTGGCGCACCGAGTTCCAGAAGGCCTCGGTCACCTGGCCCGAGAGCGTGCGCCCGGAGGCGTCGGTGATGGTGCCGGAGATGATCACGGGCCAGCGGCGGCCGTACTCCTCGAACAGCGTCTCGACGGCGAAGATCGCGGCCTTGGCGTTGAGGGTGTCGAAGATCGTCTCGATGAACAGCAGGTCGGAGCCGCCGTCGAGGAGTCCCCGACCGGCTTCCTTGTACGCCGCGACGAGCTGGTCGTAGGACACGTTGCGCGCGGCCGGGTCGTTGACGTCGGGCGAGATGGAGGCCGTGCGGGTCGTGGGGCCGAACGCACCGGCGACGAATCGCGGCCGACCCGGGTCCTGGGCAGTGACGGCGTCGCACTCGAGGCGCGCCAGCCGGGCGGACTCGTAGTTGAGCTCGTAGGCGAGCGCCTCCATGCCGTAGTCGGCCAACGAGATCGCGTTGGCGTTGAAGGTGTTGGTCTCGATGATGTCGGCGCCGGCCTCGAGGTACTCGCGGTGGATGCCGGCGATGATCTCGGGCCGCGTGAGCGTCAGGAGGTCGTTGTTGCCCTGGACGTCGCTGGGCCAGTCGGCGAAGCGCTCGCCCCGATATCCGGCCTCGTCGGGCCGGTCGCGCTGGATGGCCGTCCCCATCGCGCCATCGAGCACCACGATCCGCTCGTTGAGCATGGCGGTCAGGAGCTCCGTCGCGTCCGGACGGTGGTCCGGGGTGATCGACTCGGCGGTGAGGGCGGGCAGAGCAGTCACAGGCCTCGAGACTCCAATCGATGAGGCGTCCAGCCTACGGAGCGCCGTCCACACTACGGACGGCAATTCCACGTGCTGGACGCGGGACACCGATGCTTCCACCGCGCCCCGCGGCAGCGAAATCGGCGCCGCCTCGTGGGCGGCCAACTAGGGTGTGTGGGTGATCGAGTTCGACGACGTGCAAGACCTCGTCTCCCCCGTGGTCATCGCTGCTTTCGAGGGCTGGAACGACGCCGCCGATGCAGCCTCCGGAGTGGTCGATCACCTGATGGAGGTGTGGGACGCGAAGGTAGTGGGCGCGATCGATCCCGAGGAGTTCTACGACTTCCAGGTCAACCGCCCCATGGTCGGGACCGACGAGCACGGCCACCGCCGCCTCAGCTGGCCGACGACCCGGATCGCGATCGCCTCGCCTCCCGACCTCGACCGCGACGTCATCCTGATCCGCGGCATCGAGCCCAACATGCGCTGGCGCCAGTTCTGCGCGGAGCTGCTCGCGGCGTGCGACGACCTCGGCAGCCAGCTCGTGATCACCCTCGGCGCGCTGCTGGCCGACTCGCCCCACACCCGGCCGATCCCGGTGACCGGCAGCGCCACCGAGCCCGACCTCGTCGACCGGCTCAAGCTCGAGCAGTCGACCTACGAGGGCCCGACCGGCATCGTCGGCGTCTTCCAGGACGCCTGCATCCAGCTGGACATCCCTGCAGTGTCCTACTGGGCGGCCGTGCCGCACTACGTCGCCGCTCCGCCGTGCCCCAAGGCGACCCTCGCCCTGATCGGCCAGCTCGAGGACCTCCTCGACTGCTCCATCCCGCTCGGCGAGCTGCCCGACGACGCCCGCGCCTGGGAGCGCGGGGTCGACGAGCTCGCCGAGGAGGACGAGGACGTCGCCGACTACGTCCGCTCGCTCGAGGAGTCGCGCGACACCGCCGACCTGCCCGAGGCCAGCGGCGAGGCGATCGCTCGCGAGTTCGAGCGCTACCTCAAGCGGCGCACCGAGGACTGATCAGAGCACGAGGCCGAGCGCCGCGTCGAGCACGGGCCTGAGGGTCGCGGCGGCGTCGGGGTCGCTGTTGTCGGCGAGACCGTGGGCGGTGTCGCCGAGCGTCGAGGCGGCCCACTCGTCGATGGCCGCGACGGCCGTGGGCGCGTCGAGGTCCTCGGCGAGCGCGGCGAGTACGGCGCTGACGACCGGTGCAGCAGGCGCACCCGCTCCGAGGGAGAGCGCCTTGCGCCACTGGGTCACGGTGTCGACCGCGGCCCACAGCTGCTCGTCGGTCCACTCCCAGTCGCTGCGGTAGTGGTGGCGCAGCAGCACCATCCGGATCGCCATCGGGTCGACGTCACTGAGGCGCAGCGCCGAGACGAAGACGAGGTTGCCCTTCGACTTCGACATCTTCTCGCCGTCGTAGGCCACCATCCCGGCGTGGGCGTAGGCCCGCGCGAACGGCTGGCCCGGCTCGGCGACCTGCGCCTCGCCGGCGCACATCTCGTGGTGCGGGAAGATCAGGTCGCTGCCGCCGCCCTGGACGTCGAAGGCGGTGCCGAGGTGCTCCAGCGCGATCGCGGTGCACTCGATGTGCCAGCCCGGCCGGCCGGGACCGAAGGGGCTGTCCCACGAGGGCTCGCCCTCGCGCTTGCCGCGCCACACGACGCAGTCGAGCGGGTCCCGCTTGCCCTCGCGCTCGGGATCTCCCCCGCGCTCGCCGAAGATCCGCAGCATCTCGTCGCGCGACCAGCCGGAGACGCCGCCGAAGTCGGTGTCGGCCGTGACGGAGAAGTAGAGGTCCGTGTCGACCTGGTAGATCGCTCCGGCCTCCTGCAGCCGCACGATGAGGTCGATGACGAGCGGGATCGACTCGACGGCGCCGACGTAGTGGTCGGGCGCGAGGATGCGCAGCGCCTGCATGTCGTTGCGGAAGAGCTCGGTCTCCCGCTCGGCCAGCTCCACCCAGTCGATGTTGACCTTGGTGGCCCGCTCGAGCAACGGGTCGTCGACGTCGGTGACGTTCTGGACGTAGGCGACCTCATGACCCGCCGAGCGCCAGGCGCGGTTGAGGAGGTCGAAGGCGAGGTAGGTCGCCGCGTGTCCCATGTGCGTCGCGTCGTAGGGCGTGATGCCGCAGACGTAGAGCCGGGCCGGGCCCTCGGGCCGGGTCTCGACCAGGCCACCGGAGCTGGTGTCGTGGATCCGGACAACGGGACCGGTGACAGTCAGGTCAGGGACCTCAGGAGATGACCACGAACGCATGGCGGGCAGCCTATCCGGCTCAGAATGGCGGCCAGGGAATGACCGGCCACTCGTCGCGTGGGGAGGGGAGCTCGTCGGCCGCGAGCAGGGCATGGCAGCGGCGTGCGAAGGCCTCGATCTCCGCCGGTGTGACGTGCTCGGACAAGGTGTCCCCGAGCGAGCCGCCCACCTCCGCGAGCACGCGGCGTACGCCCTGCTTCTCGTCCTCGCGCAGTCGCTCGCCCAGCCAGCCCCACAGGACGGTGCGCAGCTTGTGGTCCACGTGGAAGGTCAGTCCGTGGTCGACGCCGTAGCGGTGGCCGTCGGTCATCGCCAGCACGTGGCCGCCCTTGCGGTCGGCGTTGTTGACGAGCACGTCGAACACGGCCATCAGCCGCAAGGGGGTCGAGTCCTCGTGGACGAGCGACACCTGCCGGTCGTGGGCGTCCACACCGTCGAAGACGTGGAGGAAGCCCGCGGGCGTCTGACCTGCCGGCACGAGGTCGACGGCAGCCTGCCCCGGGTCGGGCTCCTGCCAGACCTGCACCATGCCCGGTCCGTGTGGCCCGTCGCGCAGGATCGTGCGCGGCACGATGTTCCAGCCCAGGGCCTCGCTGACGAGGTGGGTCGCGACCTCCCTCCCGGCGAGGGTGCCGTCGGGGAAGTCCCAGAGCGGGCGCTCCCCCGCGATCGGCTTGTAGACCACCCGCAGGCCGTCGATCTCACCGACGAAGGTGGCGTTGGAGGCAGGCATCACCCGGCCGTGGAGCGTGAGCTCGCCGGCGAGCGGATCGCTCACGACTGCTGCGGGTCGCGGCGGCGGAAGCCGTTGGCGCGCACGCAGAGGTGGCCGTCGGGGTCGATGGGGTTGCCGCAGAAGGGGCAGTCGGGACGGCCCGCCCCGATCACGCGGCGCGCCCGGTCGACGAAGGCGCGCGCGGCCCCGGCCGTGAGCCGCACCAGGAAGATCTCGTCGGGCTCGGGCTCCTCCAGCTCCTCCTCGAGCTGGTCGGGCGAGACGACCGCGGCCTCGGTGAAGGGGAAGACCTCGATGACGATGCGCTCGGTCGCGAGGTCCCACGAGAGCGTCATGGTGCCGGCGCGGAACTCCTCCTCGATCGGCTGCTCGAGCGGCAGCTTGTCGATGAGGTCGAAGGGCGCCACCGCCGGGATCAGCGCTGTGTTGTCGGCTGCCCGCATCACCTCGTCGAGGAGCTCGTCAATGCGCTCGGCCAGCGCCTCCACCTGCTGCTTCTCGAGCGCGACGCTGGTGAGGCGGGCTCCGTCGCGGGCCTGGAGGAAGAACGTGCGGGCGCCGGGGGGACCGACAGTGCCGACGACGAAGCGCTCCGGCGGGTCGAAGGCATGAACCAAGGGCATGTCGTCAGCCTAGCCAGCCGGGGTGGGCCCGGATCCCCCGCCGACGACGGCGTCGTCGTCGCTCTTCCGGCGACGGCGCTTCGCTGCGGCCGGCGCAGGCGGGGTGAGCCAGGACAGGTCGCCCGCGGAGGTGTTGGTCCCGAGGACGTAGGGCCGGGCCTCGGTGTAGCGCACGATCGACACGGACGCCGGATCGACGTGGATGCGCTGGAAGAGGTCGAGGTGGGTGCCGAGGGCGTCGGCCAGGATCGCCTTGATCACGTCGCCGTGGCTGACCGCCACCCAGACCGCGCCGGGCCCGTGCTCCTCCTCGACGCGGCGGTCGTGGCGGCGTACGGCCTCGACGGCACGGTCCTGCATCGCCCGCATCGACTCCCCACCCGGGAAGGTGGCGGCAGACGGCTGGGCCTGGACGACCTTCCACAGCGGTTCCTTGGCGAGGTCCTTGATCGCACGGCCCTGCCACTCGCCGTAGTCGCACTCGCTCAGCTTGCGCTCGGTGCCGAGCTCGAGCCGCGTCGGTTGCGCGCCGGCGATGGTCCTGGCGGTCTGCTTGCAGCGCTCGAGGGGGCTGGTGACGACGGCCGCGACCCGCACCCCGGCCAGCCGGGCCGCGGTCGCCGCGGCTTGCTCGTGGCCGTGCTGGTCGAGCTTCACGCCCGGCAACCGGCCGGCCAGCACACCGGTCGCGTTGGCAGTCGAACGGCCGTGTCGGACGAGGATCACCGTTGCCATGTCGTGACCCTAGCCGGGCACGAGGCACGAGTGCCTGGCGTGGGAGGGAGATTGAGCAAGCCCGCGTCCGAGCCCGCGAGGGCGCGAGGGCGCGACGAAATCCGTGGGCCTGCCACTAGCCTGACGGTTGTGATCGTCGACAACGCCCTCTACCACCAGGGAGTGCGCGTCCCGCTGGACGGCGACGACCCGAGCCTGGGGCAGGCGCGGGTGCCGTGCGGCCCCGGCGACTTCCAGTGGGTCGGCATCCACGACCCGACCCCGGCCGAGCTGGAGCAGATCGCCGCCACCTTCGACCTGCACCCGCTCGCGGTCGAGGACTCGGGCGACTCCCACCAGCGCCCGAAGGTGGAGCGCTACGGCGACACGCTCTTCATGGTGCTCAAGACTCTGTGGTAGGTCGATGAGTTCGACGCGGTCGAGACCGGGGAGATCAACGTCTTCGTCGGCCCGGACTTCGTCGTGACCGTCCGCCACGGCGAGGGGATCAACCTGGCGACGTCGCGCCGCGACCTCGAGCAGCGCGCGCAGGTGCTCGAGCACGGCCCGATGGCGGTGATGTATGCCATCTGCGACCGCGTCGTCGACGAGTACGAACGTGTCGGCGCGGCCCTCGAGGAGGACGTCGACGAGGTCGAGGAGTCCGTCTTCTCCCCCACCCGCACCAACGACTCGGCCCGCATCTACACGCTCAAGCGGGAGATCGCGGAGGTACGCCGAGCCGTGATGCCGTTGCGAGAGCCGATGCGCCGCTTCGCCACCGGCCAGATGGACGGCGTGGACGAGGAGACCGCGACCTACTTCCGCGACGTCGTCGACCACCTCCACCGCGTCGTCGAGGTCGTCGACAACCTCGACGGGTTGCTGTCGACCGCGTTCGACGCCCACCTCGCCAGCATCTCGGTGCAGCAGAACGACGACATGCGCAAGATCTCGGCCGGTGCAGCACTGGTCGTGGTGCCCACCCTGATCGCCGGGATCTACGGCATGAACTTCGACCACATGCCCGAGCTGCACTGGGCCTACGGCTACCCCTTCGCCATGGCCCTGATGATCGGTGTCTCCGCCGCACTCTTCGCGTTGTTCAAGAAGTCCGGCTGGTTGTGAGCTCCGCGCCCGTCGCCGCGGCGCCCCGCCTCAGTGCGTGGCAGGTCGTCTGGTGGTTCGGCTTCGTCAGCCTTGCCGCCGACATGGTCTACGAGGGTGCACGCTCGATGTATGGCCCCATCCTGGCCGCCCTCGGCGCCTCCGGCCTGGTCGTGGGCCTGGTCACCGGTGCCGGCGAGGCGATGGCGCTGGTGCTGCGGCTGCTCTTCGGCCCGGTAGCGGACCGCACCGGGCGCTACTGGTCGCTGACGATCATCGGCTACGGCCTGACCGCCGTGTGCGTGCCGCTGCTGTGGTTCGCCCCGCGGCTCGGCACGGCCGGACTCGCCTTCGCGATCGTGCTGATCCTGCTCGAGCGCCTCGGCAAGGCCGTCCGCTCGCCGTCGAAGTCGGCCCTGCTCGCCCATGCGGCGGGCGCCGTCGGGCGCGGCCGGGGCTTCGGAGTGCACAAGGCGCTCGACCAGGTCGGGGCGTTCTCCGGTCCCCTGGTGGTGGCCGCAGTCGTCGCCGGCGCGTCCATCTGGGCCGGGATGGCGGTGCTCGCCGTCCCCGGCGCGATCGCGATGGTGCTGCTGGTCGTCCTGTGCCGGCGCGTGCCCGACCCGTCCGTCTACGACCCCTCAGCCTCTCCGGCCGCGCCCGAGCCCTCGCGACGCTGGTTCGCCGAAGCGGTCGGCGTCGGCCTGCCGCCGGTGTTCTTCCGCTACGCCCTGGCCTGCTCGCTGACGACCGGGGCGCTGGTCACCTTCGGGATCATCGGGTACCACCTGACCGTCGACGGGCTCGTGCCCGTCGCGGCCGTGCCGCTCGTCTACGCCGGCGCGATGGCCGTGGAGGCGGTCGCGGCACTCGTCGTCGGCTCGGTCTACGACCGCACCGGGGCGAAGGTGCTGTTCGTCGTGCCGGTGCTCGTCGCCATCGTGCCCGCGCTCGCCCTCGGCGGCTCGTTCGCGCTCGTGCTGGTGGGGGTCGCGGTCTGGGGCTTCGCCCACGGCGTGCAGGACTCCACCATCAAGGCGGCCGTCGCCGATCTCGTGCCGGCGCAGCGTCGCGCGACGGCGTACGGCGTGTTCGCAGGCATCCAGGGTGCGCTGGCGATCGCCGGTGGGGCCGGCGCCGGGTGGCTCTACGACCGGTCGTTGCCCGCCCTGGTGATCGCCGTCGCGCTCAGCCAGCTGGTCGCGCTGGCGCTGCTCGCCACCACGCTGCGCCAGGTCAGGCGTTGAGGACGCCCGCACCGACCAGGATCAGGGTGGCCGAGCCGAGCACCACGCGGTAGAGCACGAACGGCGTGTAGGACTTGGTCGAGACGTAGCGCAGCAGCCAGGCGATGGCGGCGTAGCCGACGACGAAGCTGACGATCGTCGCGACCAGGGTCGGGCCCCAGCCGTAGGCGTTGTCGCCGCCGGGGATCTCCTTGAGCTCGAAGAGCCCCGCGCCGACGACCGCCGGGATCGCGAGCAGGAAGGCATAGCGGGTGGCGGCCTCGCGCTCGTAGCCGAGGGCCCGACCCATCGAGATCGTCGCGCCGCTGCGCGAGACGCCCGGGACCAGGGCCATCGCCTGCGCGAGTCCCATCAGCACGGCGTCGCGCAGGGTGATGTTGGCGATCTTCTTGTCGTTGCGCGAGAACCGGTCGGCGATCCCGAGCACGATGCCCATCACGATCAGGGTCGTGCCGATGATCCACAGGTTGCGGAAGTCCTTCTCGATGACGTCCTTGAGCAGGATCCCCAGGATCACGATCGGCAGCGAGCCGATGATGATGAACCAGCCCATCCGGGAGTCGAGGTGTCCGCGCCATTCCGGCTTGAACAGCGAGAGCACCCACGCCTTGCCGATCCGCCAGATGTCGTGGCGGAAGTAGATCAGGACCGCGAGCTCGGTGCCGATCTGGATGACGGCGGTGAAGGCCGCGCCCGGGTCGCCCCAACCGAAGAGCTCGGGGAAGATCCGCAGGTGGGCGCTGCTGGAGATGGGCAGGAACTCGGTGAGGCCTTGAATGGTGCCGAGCACCACGGCCTTGAGCAGGTCGAACACGTCGCAGGAGCCTACGTGCCGCGAGTACGGCGAGCCGTGGGGGCTCGCTCGGCCCGCGTGGCTAATCTCGGCGCATGCAGCAGCGCTCACTCGGCTCCACCGGTCTGAAGGTCTCCCGACTCGGCCTCGGCACCATGACCTGGGGTCGTGACACCGACGAGCACGAGGCTCGCGACCAGCTCATCGCCTTCTGCGAGGCGGGCGGCACCCTGCTCGACACGGCCGCCGGCTACGGCGACGGTGCCAGCGAGGAGCTGATCGGCACCCTGCTCGGCGACGTGATCGCCCGCGACGATGTCGTGCTCGCGACGAAGGCGGGGATCTCACGGCGGACCGGCGAGCGCGTCACCAACACCTCACGCGGTCATCTGCTCAACAACCTCGACGCCTCGCTCAAGCGGCTGCGCGTCGACCACGTCGACCTGTGGCAGGTGCACGTCTGGACCGACGACACCCCGCTCGAGGAGACCCTCGCGGCCCTCGACTTCGCGGTGTCCTCCGGTCGCGCTTCCTACGTCGGCGTCTCCAACTACACCGGCTGGCAGACCGCCCAGGCCGCGACCTGGCAGCGCGCCGTCCCGGGGCGGACGCCGCTGGCCTCGACGCAGGTCGAGTACTCCCTGCTCGCCCGTGGGATCGAGCACGAGGTGCTGCCCGCAGCTGCCGCGCTCGGCCTCGGTGTGCTCCCCTGGTCGCCGCTCGGACGCGGGGTGCTGACCGGGAAGTACCGCACCGGCACCCCCTCCGACTCGCGTGCCGCCTCGCCCCACTTCGCCAGCTTCGTCAACCACTACCTCGACGAGCGTGGCCGCGGGATCGTGGAGGCAGTCGCCCGCGCCGGCGAGGGCCTGGGCTGGAGCCCGCTCGAGGTGGCGCTGGTCTGGGTCCGGGACCGACCGGGCGTCACCGCCCCCATCGTCGGTGCCCGCACCGCCGCCCAGCTGCGCGGAGCGCTCGGGGTGGAGGAGCTGGCGCTGCCGCCCGAGATCCTCGACGCACTCGACGACGTGAGCGGAGACTGAACCATGCCCCGCGAGCACCGACGACCACCCCGCCCGGGTGTGGAGTGGGAGTTCGACACGCTGACTCTGCCACGCGACTTCTCGCGCAACGTGGTGACGCGGATGCTCGTCGAGCGTGCGGAGTTCGGCGGCTGGGAGCTCGACCGGTTGCGGATCGGCACCGACGGCGTGCGTCGCGTGGTGCTGCGCCGCAAGATCATCCGCCAGCGGCTGACCCTCTTCGGCTGATCGTCAGATCTGGTCCAGGAACCGGTCGAAGACCCGTGCCCCGAACTCCAGCGCGTCGACCGGCACCCGCTCGTCCACGCCGTGGAACAGCGCGGTGAAGTCGAGCTCGGCCGGCAGCCGCAGCGGAGCGAAGCCGTAGGAGCGCATGCCCAGCTTGTTGAAGTGCTTGGCATCGGTGCCCCCGCTCATGAGGTACGGCGCCACGACGGCGTCCGGGTCCTCGGCCATCAGCGAGCGGGTCATCGCGGCGACCAGGTCGCCGTCGTAGGGCGTCTCCCAGGGCTGCTGGTGGGAGAGGAACTCGATGTCGATGCCGTCGCCGGCCAGCGCGCGCAGGGTGTCGAAGAACTCGTCCTCGTAGCCGGGCAGGAAGCGGCCGTCGATGTGGGCGGTCGCCTCGGTGGGGATGACGTTGACCTTGTAGCCCGCGCCGAGCTGCGTGGGGTTGGCGGTGTTGCGGATGACCGCGCCGAGCATCCGGGCGGCGCTCCCGAACTCGTCGATCAGCGCCTCCGCGTTCTCCGGGGTCGCCTCGGTGCCGGCGATGTCGGCGACCGCCGCGAGCAACACTTCCATCGTGGGCGTGAGCCGGACCGGCCACTGGTGTGCGCCGATGCGCGCGACCGCTCCGGACAGCCGGGTGACGGCGTTGTCGGTGTTGATCATCGAGCCGTGCCCGGCGCGCCCGCGGGCGGTCAGCTTCATCCAGGCCATGCCCTTCTCGGCGGCCTCGATGAGGTAGACCCGGCGACCGCGGACCGTGGCGCTGAAGCCGCCCACCTCGCCGATCGCCTCGGTGCAGTCGGCGAGCTCGTCGCGGTGGTCGTTGACGAGCACCTCGGCGCCCTTGTGACCGCCCGCCTCCTCGTCCGCGGTCAGGCAGATCACGATCTCCCGCTCGGGCGGGCTGCCGGCCGTGGCGCGCGCCCGGACGACGCTGAGCAGCATCGCGTCGAAGTCCTTCATGTCGACCGCCCCGCGGCCCCACACGCACCCGTCCTGGATCTCGCCGGAGAACGGGTCCACCTGCCAGTCCTGCGCGGCGGCGGGGACGACATCGAGGTGGCCGTGGACCAGCAGCGGGGCCCGCCCGTCGCCGCCACCCCAGCGCGCGACCAGCGAGGTCCGCCCCGGCTCGGGCTCGACGAGGCGCGACTCGATGCCGACCTCGTCGAGGAGCCCGGCGGCGTACTCCGCAGCCTTGCGCTCCCCCGGTCCGTCGGCATCGCCGTAGTTGCTCGTGTCGATCCGGATCAGCTCGCGACACAGCTCCACGACCTCCGCTGCGGGGTCGTAGGCCGCTGCGTCGGGCCGTCGTTGCGGGGTCTGCGACATGTCCACATCCTGCCTCGGTTCTGAGCCGTTTCGAAGCGTCACCCCGATGCGGGAGTTTCCCTGCCGTCTTGATACTGTTCTCCAGCACTCGTCCGGGTGGCGGAATTGGCAGACGCGCTAGCTTGAGGTGCTAGTGACCTTTAACGGTTGTGGGGGTTCAAGTCCCCCCTCGGACACTGAAGAGGCTCCGGCTCCACGGGGCCTTTTCTTCATTTCACGGCACCTTGGTGCGGAAGGCTGTCCCCCATGACCCGGGTCTCGCTGTCGCGTCTCCCGGGCGATCGCGTGCTGGTGGTCGACGCCGGTGCGGAGCGCGTGCTGGTCCTGGCGGACCTTGCGGCGTACGTCGAGGAGCGGGAGTCCCAGGCCCCGCGCTGGGTCTGGGACGACACCGCGCGGTGGTATCCCCCGCTCCTGGCCGCTGGTCTGCGCGTCGAGCGCTGCCACGACCTGCGCCTGGTGCGTCACCTCCTGCGACGGGCGCCCGCCGTCGACACCGCCCTGCTCGCGGGCGACGAGTCGGCGGCCTGGGACCGGCTCGGGCCGAGCGTGGCGTCGGACCCTGCGCTGTTCTCCGTCGACGACACGGCCGAGCACCTGCGCGCCGACCGCGAGGATGCCCGGCAGCTCGCAGCGGTCGCGGCGTCACCGGACGCCGCACGGCTCGGCCTGCTGCTCGCGGCGGAGTCCGCGGGCGCTCTCGTCGCCGCCGAGATGACGCATGCGGGGGTGCCGTGGCGCGTCGACGTCCACGAGCGGCTGCTCACCGAGCAGCTCGGCCCACGGCCGTCGCGCGGTGCCCGTCCGTCGCTGCTGGAGGCCCTGGCCGACGAGGTCCGCAGCGCCCTCGGAGCGCCCGGGCTCAATCCCGACTCTCGCCCCGAGCTGCTGTCGGCGCTGCGACGCGCCGGGGTCGAGGTCGCGGACACCCGCGCGTCCTCGCTGCGTGCCATCGAGCACCCGGGTGTCGCCCCGCTGCTGCGCTACAAGCAGCTCGCCCACCTGTTCTCGACGAACGGGTGGGCCTGGGCCGACCAGTGGGTCAGCGGTGGCCGGTTCCGGCCTTCCTACCAACCCGCCGGCTCCGTCACCGGTCGCTGGTCCTCCAACGGCGGCGGCGCGCTGTCGTTCCCGGTGCAGGTCCGGTCCGCGGCGGTCGCCGACGACGGCTGGAGCCTGGTGGTCGCCGACGTCGCCCAGCTCGAGCCGCGCGTGCTGGCCGGGATGAGCCGCGACCGGGCACTCGCCAAGGCGGCCCAGGGCACCGACCTCTACCAGGGCATGGTCGACGACGGGGCGGTCGCGACCCGCAACGACGCCAAGCTCGGCCTGCTGGGAGCGATGTACGGCGCCACCAGCGGTGAGAGCGGCCGGATGGTCGCCGGGCTCACGAAGCGCTACCCCGCCGCCTTCGGGCTGGTCGAGGAGGCAGCCCGCGCCGGCGAGCGCGGACAGGTCGTGCGCACGCTGCTGGGGCGCGGCTGTCCTGCCCTGGCCGAGTCCTGGGCTCTCGACCCGGACGCCGCGCGGGCGGACCCGGAGGGCGAGGCCCGACGTCGCCGTACGTATGGCCGCTTCACCCGCAACTTCGTGGTGCAGGGCACGGGCGCGGAGTGGGCGCTGTGCTGGATCGCCGACCTGCGCAACCGGCTGTGGCGGCTGGGCGAGCCCGGCGCCCGCCCGCACCTCGTGTTCTTCCTGCACGACGAGGTCGTCGTGCACACGCCCACCGACCTCGCCGAGGCGGTCGCGGCGCAGGCCACGGCGGCGGCTGCGACGGCGGCCGGACTGCTCTTCCGCGACCTGGCCATCGACTTCCCGCTCACCACCTCGATCGTCCGGTCCTACGCGGACGCCGGGAAGCCGGGCGTCGCGCTCGAGGCACAGGCGTTGCCGGGCCGTGGAACGATGCGAGCAACGACCGACGAGTGAGGAAGTGCCATGCACCTGGGGATCGACAGCTTCGTCTCGACCGTCACCGACCCGTCCACGGGCGAGGTGATCGGAGCCGCGCAGCGGATGGAACACCTGCTCGAGGAGATCGAGCTCGCCGACCAGGTCGGGCTCTATTCCTTCGGCATCGGTGAGCACCACCGCAGCGAGTACTACGACTCCGCGCCGCCGGTGATCCTCGCGGCCGCGGCCGCCCGCACGCAGCGCATCCGGCTCGGGAGTGCCGTGGCGGTGCTGAGTGCGGCAGACCCGGTGCGCCTGTTCCAGCAGTTCGCGACCCTCGACCTGATCTCCAAGGGCCGGATCGACCTCGTGGTGGGCCGCGGCTCGTTCACCGAGGCCTTCCCGCTCTTCGGCCTCGACCTCGCCGACTACGACTCCCTGTTCTCCGAGAAGCTCGACCTGCTGCTGCAGATCCGCGACTCCACCGAGGTGACCTGGTCCGGGCGGCACCGCCCGCCCCTGGACCACCAGAGCATCTATCCCCGGCCGATGCAGGACCCGCTGCCCATCTGGGTCGGCGTCGGCGGCACCCCGTCGTCGTTCGCGCGCGCCGGCCACCTTGGCTTGCCGCTGATGGTGGCGATCATCGGTGGCGAGCCGCGCCAGTTCGCGCCGCTCGTCGAGCTCTACCGCCGCGCCGGCGCGGAGGCCGGGCACTCCCCCGACAGGCTGCAGGTCGGCCTGCACGTCTTCGGCTTCGTCGCCGACAGCACGCAGGCAGCAGCGGACACCATCTATCCCGGCTGGGAGGAGATGTTCACCAAGGTCTCCCGCGAGCGCGGGTTCCCGCCGCCCACCCGGCAGCAGTTCGACGCCACGTCCGGCCCCAACGGCGCCTTCTTCATGGGCGACCCGCAGACGGTGGCCGACAAGATCCGCCGGGTCTCACAACAGCTCGGCGGCGTCGACCGCCTGTCACTGCAGATGACCAACCCGCGGCTGGCGCACAGCGACCTGCTCCGCGGCATCGAGCTCCTCGGCACCGAGGTCGTCCCCCTCGTGGAGGCCGGAAATAGTTAGAACCACCCACGGTCTCGGGTCCGTGGGTGGTTCTGATGAGAAACCTACGGCCCGGACATCCTCACGAGTTGCACAGGAAATCCACATTCGTGCAACAAATGGGCACCGCTCGGCATCAGGGCCCGGCCCCATCGGTCGGTACGGCACCGAGCTGCCGCGCGAGGTCGCGCGTGATCTCGACATGGCGGACCAGGAAGGCGCGCTCGTCCAGCCGCTTGCGCCGCAGCCAGCTGGTGACCTCGTCGTTGCACTTGCTCGCGTTGCACGAACCGCACGCCGGCGCGATGTTGTCGAGCGTGTAGCGCCCGCCGCGCGACAGCGCCAGCACGCAGTCGCGCTGGAGCACCCGGTCGCTCGCGCCGCAGTAGGCGCACCCGCCCCAGGCGGCCTTGAGGGCTGACCACTGGGCGTCGCTGAGGTCGTGCTCGACGCTGTCCATCCGGCGCTTGCGCTTGCGCACCGCCCTGGATCGACGACTTCGGTTGACCACCACCCGCGCAGGATACGGCCAGCGTGAACCTGATCACGCCCGGCCCGCCGTACACGCGTGGAAACGTCGAAATCCACGACCGCGCGATTCGACTGGACCCGGAAGTCGTGTTCTGGTGGTGGAGCCGCTGGCTGTGCCCCTCCACCGTGAGGCACCTCCCCATCGTGAGGTGTTGTACGCCGCGGCCTCGACGCCCGGAAGACGGCGTCGCGTCCGAGCGCCCCCTGCGGCGCATGAGACTCCGTGAGGTCTTGCACGTGCGAGATGCAACCAACACCCCCGTCCCCCACCGCCTGCGCGGGATCGCCGCCGGCACCGTCGCGGCCGCCCTGGCGATCTCCCTGGCGCCCGCCGCCGTGGCCGCACCCGAGCAGGCCGACACCGCCCGTACCGCCGAGGCCGGTCGCCAGGTGTCCGTCCGCCTGAAGGTGGCCACCCAGCCTGCCGTCGAGGTGGCCGTCGCCCCCCGCGCCTGGCCCATCGCTGTGGTGGAGGCCCAGGGCGTCGCTGTCGACGACAACGACCTGGTCGAGGTCGTCCGCGAGGGCCGCGAGGTCTCCGGCACCCGCAAGCGCGTCCGCAACGGCGACACCGTGCGCCTGGTGACCGTCGAGAAGCAGCGCAAGACCAAGAGCGCCCGGGTCCGTCCCGGCGTCGTCGAGGTCCCCACCACGAAGCTCGCCCCCGGCCGTCGCAAGGTGGTCCGCGAAGGCAAGCCGGGCGTGCGCGAGATCGTCGCCCTGCGCACCTTCCACAACGGCGAGCCGGTGCGCTACCGCGTCGTCGACCGCACCCTGGTCGTCGAGCCGCAGTCCCGCCGTGTGCTCGTGGGCCGCGAGCCCTGGTCGGTGCCGGGCACGGACGGCCTCAACTGGGGCGCCCTCGCGAACTGCGAGTCCGGTGGCAACCCCCGCGCGGTGAACCCCGCGGGCTACTACGGCCTCTACCAGTTCGACGTCGGGACGTGGGGCAGCGTCGGCGGCTCCGGCATGCCGCACCACGCCTCGGCCGAGGAGCAGACCTACCGCGCCAAGCTGCTCTACAAGTCGCGCGGACGCTCCCCGTGGCCGAACTGCGGTCGCCTGCTCTGAGCCCGGCGACGGCCGGTCCGGGGTGGCGCGACACGCACCTCTTCGCGCCGAAACCCCGTTCTTGGGACCTATGCCGTATCGTTGCTCTTGTTGAAGGGACGGCATCACTTGTCGTCCTGGCCGCGCACGATGTTGCGGCTTGTATCTCGTACTCCTGGTTTTCGGTTCGCTGGACATCAGCACAGGTGTCTTCAGCAGCTCGGGGCACAGTGCCCCCGGCACGAAACAAAGGACAAAGATCATGGCTCAGGGAACTGTCAAGTGGTTCAACGCTGAAAAGGGCTTCGGCTTCATCGCTCAGGATGGTGGCGGCGAGGACGTGTTCGTCCACTTCTCCGCGATCCAGACCGACGGCTACAAGTCGCTCGACGAGAACCAGAAGGTCGAGTTCGACCTCGCCGCTGGCCCCAAGGGTCCGCAGGCTGAGAACGTTCGCGTCTCCTGACGTAACCACGACGAGCCCCGACCGCATCTGCGGTCGGGGCTCGTTGCCATTTCGGGGGTCTGACACGCTGTGGTGCGTGACCGAGGCGCCGACCTTCCCGCCCCACTCCCTCGGCCAGCGCATCGACCGCGCGTTCGCCCGCGCCGTACGCGCCGTCTGGCTGCTGCTGCCGCGGCCCGTCCGCCGACGGGTGCCCGTGAGCCTGGTCGGCTTCGCTCTGATCAACGGCTTCACGTTCGCAGTCGACCTCGGCCTGCTCGCGCTGCTCTACAGGGGCGCCGGTCTCCCCCACCCGGTCGCCATCACGATCGGCTACGCCGCCGCCTTCGGGCTGGCCTTCTTCCTCAACCGGCGGTTCAACTTCCACGCCCACGGACCGGTCACCGGGCAGGTGGCGCGCTGGGTGCTGGTGGTGGCGGTCAACTACGTCGCCCTCGTCCTCGGCCTGGGCAGCGGCCTGCATGCGGCCGGGGTGCCCTTCCTGCTCGCCCGGCTCGTGGCCGCGGGCGCCGAGGCCGCCTGGATGTACTCCACGATGCGCTGGTGGGTCTTCGCGGACCGCGCGGCGCCGATAGTGTCTGCGCAGCAGCCCCTCGTCCGAGGGGCTGACGAGCGCTGACGAGGGGCTGGACGCACATGAGCAGGCCATCGCCGTTCCGCGTCGGTTTCGTCACCGGCGCGACCCCCGACAAATGGGCCCGCGCGTGGCGCGAGCGTCGTCGTGAACCGCTCGACCTCGTGCCGCTCCTCGAGTCCGAGCAGGAGCACGGCGTCCGCGACGGCGACCTCGACATGGCGCTCGTCCGCCTCCCGGTCGACCGCGACAACCTCCACTGCATCGGCCTGTACGCCGAGGTGCCGGTCGTCATCGCCGGCGCCGAGCACTTCGTGGCCGTCGCCGACACGGTGGCCCTCGCAGACCTCGCCGACGAGCAGCTCGTGCGCCCCCACGCCAGCGGCTGGCGACCTGACGCCGAGCAGCTCGACTGGCCGCCGATGTCGGAGAAGGACGCCATCGAGACGGTCGCCGCCGGCACCGGCATCGTCATCGTGCCGATGTCGATCGCGCGTCTGCACCAGCGCAAGGACATCGTGCAGCGCCCAGTCACCGATCTCGACCCGACGCAGATCGCGTTGATCTGGCTCCTCGACCGCGACGCCGAGGACACCCAGGCGTTCGTGGGCGTGGTGCGCGGTCGCTCGGCCAACAGCTCGCGCTAGCAGTTCTCCCGCAGCCACTCCCCGAGCACGACGGCGCTGGCCTCGACCATGGCCGGCCAGTCCATCGAGGACTCGTCGGCGGAGTCGGAGACGTGCTTGACCAGCCGGACGGGCACGGCGAACTCGTGCGCGGCCCACGCGACGGCGTAGCCCTCCATGTCGACGAGGTGGGCCTGGGCGGCCAGTCGCGTCCGAACGACCGGATCGGTGACGAAGACGTCCCCGGTGGCCAGGACGATCTCCGAGGTGCCCACGGTGAGGCGCTCGCGGGGGTCGTAGCCCAGCGACCTGACCACCTCGGCGTTGATGTCGTGGTTGAGCACGACACCCGGCTCGTGCAGCCCGACGACGTCGTCGCGCAATGCCCCTGCGGTGCCGATGTTGACCACCGTCAGCCCCTCGAGCGACGGCAGCGCCGCCAGCGCACGGGCGGTCGCGACGGCCGCCGCGGTCTTGCCGAGGCCGGTGACGACGAGCGGGAGCGAGGCAGGGACATGAGCGGCTTCGGCGGCCGTGGCGGCCACGACGAGAGTGTGCACCGGGTCACGCTAGCGGGTCGGGGGTTGACGAAAGGCGGTCCAGACCACCTACAGTCGAACGGTTGTCCAACCTGTCCGCACTCACCCCATCGGGAGGTGTCACGAACTCGTGACCCAGGCTCCGCCGCACGATCACAAGCCACACGACCACACGATCAAGGGCTCCATCAAGTCCCCCACCGACTCCGTCATCCCGCACCCCGCGCTCGACGTCGAGCCCGAGGCCGAGGGCGCTCGCCCCCAGACCGTCGACAAGGTGGTCTTCGGTGTGACCGCCGCGATCGCCGTCGCCTTCCTGGCGTGGGGCTTCCTCGACACGGCCTCCCTGTCGAGCGCTTCGGGCAGCGCACTGACCAGCACGATGAAGTACCTCGGCTGGCTGTTCGTGCTCACCGCCTCCGGCTTCGTGGTCTTCGCGCTCTGGCTGGCCCTGGGCAAGTACGGCAACATCCCGCTCGGTCGCGACGACGACGAGCCCGAGTTCTCCACGATCTCGTGGGTGGCGATGATGTTCTCCGCCGGCATGGGCATCGGACTGATGTTCTACGGCGTCAACGAGCCGCTCACGTTCTTCGCCGACAAGGAGGGCTTCGCCCCGCCCGGCACCGAGGGTCTCGCCGACCCGCAGCGTGCCGAGGCCGCCATGGCGCACACGCTCTTCCACTGGACGCTGCACCCGTGGGCGATCTATGCCGTCGTCGGTCTCGCGATCGCCTACGGCGTCTACCGCAAGGGTCGCCTGCAGCTGATCAGCGCGGCGTTCGAGCCGTTGCTGGGCAAGCACGCGCACGGTCCGGCCGGCAAGGTCATCGACATCCTCGCGATCTTCGCAACCCTGTTCGGGTCGGCTGCGTCGCTCGGTCTCGGCGCCATCCAGATCGGGTCGGGCCTGGAGATCGTGAGTGGCATCGGGCAGGTCGGAAACGGCGTCCTGGTCGCCATCATCGCGGTCCTCACCGTCTGCTTCGTGCTGTCCGCCGTGTCCGGCGTCGCCAAGGGCATCCAGTGGCTCTCCAACATCAACATGGTGCTGGCGCTGTCGCTCGCGGCCTTCGTGTTCGTCGTGGGTCCGACGATGTTCATCCTCAACATGGTGCCGAGCTCGATCGCGGCCTACGCCCGTGAGCTGCCCACCATGGCGGGTCGCACCAACGTCGAGGGCGAGGAAGCCGCCGCGTGGCTCAGCAGCTACACCGTCTTCTACTGGGCCTGGTGGATCAGCTGGACCCCGTTCGTCGGCATGTTCATCGCGCGCATCTCGCGCGGACGCACCATCCGCCAGTTCGTGACCGGCGTCCTGCTGGTGCCGAGCCTGGTCAGCCTCGTGTGGTTCGCCATCTTCGGCGGGTCCGCGATCAAGCTGCAGATGGACGGCGTCGACATCTACGGCGCCGGCGGCGTGGAGGGGCAGCTCTTCTCGATGCTCGACCAGTTCCCGCTCGCCACGGCCGCCAGCATCCTGGTGATGGCACTGGTCGCGATCTTCTTCGTGTCCGGCGCCGACGCTGCATCCATCGTCATGGGCTCGCTGTCGTCCAACGGCGCGATCGAGCCGAAGCGGCTCCCGGTCATCTTCTGGGGCTGCGCCACCGGTGGCGTGGCCGCGGTCATGCTGCTCGTCGGCGGCGACACCGCGCTCGATGGCCTGAAGACGATCACGATCGTCGCGGCCGTGCCGTTCGTTCTCGTGATGATCGGGCTGTGCGTCGCGCTGGTGAAGGATCTCAGCACCGACTCGATGATCGTGCGCACCCGCGTCGCGCGTGAGGCCGTCCACGACGCCGTGATCGCCGGTGTCACCGAGCACGGTGACGACTTCCGGTTCACGGTCGAGCAGGAGCCCGAGAGCTCCGCGGACTCCGAGGAGTCAGCGGTCTCGGAGGACTCGAAGTCCTGAGTGCCCGCTGGGCACGTCCTCACCAGGACGTGCTCAGCGGCCTTCCCTCGTGGAACCCGGCGGCGGACTGCACGCCGACGACGGCCCGCTGGTGCAGCTCACCCAGCGTCGCGGCCCCGGCATAGGTGCACGAGGACCGCAGGCCCGAGCAGATCTGGTCGATGAGGTCCTCCACCCCCGGCCGCGTGGGGTCGAGATACATCCGCGAGGACGAGATGCCCTCCTCGTACAGGCCCTTGCGCGCCCGGTCGAACGCCGACTCGGCCGACGTGCGGTTGGCGACGGCACGCGCCGACGCCATCCCGAAGCTCACCTTGAACGCACGGCCGTCGGCGTCGTGCATCAGGTCGCCCGGCGACTCATGTGTCCCGGCGAACCACGACCCGATCATCACCGCGCTGGCCCCCGCCGCGAGCGCGAGCGCCACGTCGCGCGGGTGCCGCACTCCCCCGTCGGCCCAGACGTGCTTGCCCCGCGCCCGGGCAGCGGTCGCACACTCCAGCACCGCTGAGAACTGCGGGCGCCCGACTCCGGTCATCATCCGCGTCGTGCACATGGCGCCCGGTCCCACGCCGACCTTGACGATGTCGGCCCCGGCGTCGATCAGGGCGTCGGTGCCGGCGGCGTCCACGACGTTGCCGGCGGCGATCGGGACTGCCGGGTCGAGCGCCCGGATCACCCTGAGCGCCTCGATCATCCGGTCCTGGTGGCCGTGGGCGGTGTCGACCACCAGCGTGTCCACGCCGGCCGCGAGCAGGCGTGCTGCCTTGTCCGCGACGTCGCCGTTGACGCCCACCGCTGCGGCGATCCGCAGCCCACCCGTCGCGTCGACAGCCGGGGTGTAGAGCGTCGCGCGCAGCGCACCGAGCCGGGTGAGCACGCCGATGAGCTCCCCGGAAGGCGTGACGGCCACCGCCAGCTCGGCCTTGACGGACTCGAGCTCGTCGAAGACCGCCCGCGGGTCGGCGTCGTGGGCGACCAGCACGAGGTGCCGGTTCATCACCTGCCCGACCTGCGCGAACCGGTCGACCTCGACGCAGTCGCGCTCGGTGACGACCCCGACGGGTTGCCCCTCGTCGACGACCACTGCCGCGCGGTGGGCGCGTTTGGGCATCAGGGACAGGGCCTCGGCCACCGTCTGGGTCGGGTGCAGCTCGATCGCGGTGTCGAAGACGTGGTGGCGGCCCTTGACCCAGCTCACCACGTCGGCGACCACGGGGATCGGGATGTCCTGCGGGATCACCGTGAGGGCGCCACGACGGGCGGTCGTCTCGGCCATCCGCTTGCCGGCGATGGCCGTCATGTTGGCCACCACCAGCGGCAGCGTGGCACCGGTGCCGTCCTCGGTGGCGAGGTCGACGTCGTGGCGACTGGCGACCTGCGAGTGCCGCGGCACCATGAAGACGTCGTCGTAGGTCAGGTCGTGCGGCGGGGCCGCGTCGTGGAGGAAGCGCACCCGACGGAATCTACGCCGCGGGCAAGCGGCGCGGGCGCAGGCCCACGTCCGCGAGCTCGACCTCGGCCAGCCTGCGCACGACGTCCGGGTCGCGCCGGCGCCAGTCGCCGGCGGGGTCGTCGCTCACCTTCGCCAGCACGCGCATCGGCTGGTTGCTCAGGGCACGCAGCGCGAAGAGGTCGAGGTCGTCGACGGAGTCGATGAAGCGCGCTCCCGCCGTCGCCTCCCGGACGAAGCGCAGCCGCCCCGGCACGTAGAACGCCAGCACCACCAGCATCGGGATCAACGCGATCGCGAAGCCGAGCACGAGCGCCAGCTTCTCCACGGCCGCCACCGACGACCTGCCGGCCGCGGCAAGCCCGTCGGAGGCATCCGCGGCCCGGTCGAACGGTGTCGCGACCTCCTCGCCGACGAGCGGCACGTCGTCAAGCCGGCCACCGGCGTCGCGCAGCTGCCCCGCCATGGCCGACGCCGACGCGTCGGTCTGCCGGCCGGGTGCCGCGAGCGCCATCGTCCCGTCGTGGACCACCAGCCCGATCCAGGCCCACATCACCAGCCAGGCGATGAGGAGCAGGTCGACCAGGAGCTGTCGGGTGCGTCGGCCGGGTGCGTCGGCATAGACCTTCATGCCCTCATAGTGCCCGCTGGAGCTCCGCCCAGGTCGTGTCGATGTCCGCGCGCGTCGTGCGCCAGCTGCCGACCGCGAGGCGCATCGCGGCGCGGCCCTCGACCACGGTGTGGCTCAGGTAGGCGACGCCGCTGGCGTTGAGCCGGTGCATGGCCGACAGCGTCGGCTCGTCACCGCCGACATGGCGGAAGACGACCAGGCTCAGTGACCGCGCCGTCACGAGCTCGAGCCGTTCGTCGTCGGCGACCAGCTCCTCGACGTACGCCGCCAGGTCGACGCCGTCACGGATGTGCGCGCGCAGCCCCTCGAGCCCGTAGGTGCGCAGGACCGCCCACAGCTTCATCGCGCGGAAGCGGCGGCCCAGCTGCGGGTGCCAGTCGCGGTAGTCGACGACGGCTCCCGACTCGGAGGCCGGGTTGCGGAGGTACTCGGGCGTGATCGTCAGCGCGTCGATCAGCGTCGAGCGGTCGCGGACCCACAGCACGCTGCAGTCGAAGGTGGTGAGCAGCCACTTGTGGGGGTTGGTGACGATCGAGTCGGCGAGGTGGACGCCGCTCAGCAGCCGGTCGCGGTGCTCGGGGCACACGGCAGCCACCCCGGCCCAGGCGGCGTCGACGTGCAGCCACGCCCCGACACCGTCGATGGCCTCCGCGATGGCCTGGACGTCGTCGATCGCGCCGGTGGAGGTCGTCCCGACAGCCGCCTGCACGAAGAGCGGGGTCCACCCGTCGTCGATGTCGTCGGCGAGCAGTCGCTCGAAGCTGGTCACGTCCATCGACTGCGTGACCGGGTCGACCTCGACGGAGCGAACCGACTCTGCTCCCAGACCGGCCATCATGGCGGCCTTCACCAGCGACGAGTGGGCCTGCGAGGAGCCGTAGACGGCCCACTTCCGGGCGCCCACGCCGCTCTCGCGGGCCGTCCCGTCACTGGCGGCGTGCAGCGCGGCCAGCAGGGCCGTGAAGGTCGCGGTCGAGGCGGTGTCCTGGATGACTCCCCCGCCGCGCCCGTAGTCGGTCAGGCGGAACTGCTCGGGCAGCCCGAGAGCCTGGGCCAGCCAGTCGACGACGACCTGCTCGATCTCGGTGACGGCGGGGCTGGTCGCCCAGATCATCCCCTGCGCGCCGATGCCGCTGGAGACGAGGTCGCCGAGGATCGCCGCCGGCGAGGAGTTCGCCGGGAAGTAGGCGAAGAACCGCGGGTGCTGCCAGTGCGTGAGCCCCGGGACGACGAGCTCGTCGAGGTCGGCCAGCAGCGCGTCGAAGGGCTCCGCGGTCTCCGGGGGCGAGGCCGGCAGGGATCGGCGTACGGCGCCGGGCGCGACCTGCGAGAGCACCGGCAGCTCGTCGAGGCCGGTCCAGTAGTCGGCGATCCAGTCGATCGCTGCGTGACCCTGCTTGCGGAACTCCTCGGGACTCATGTGCGCCATGGCCCGAACGTACTGGTGCCGGTTGAGCGGGCGTACTCAGGGAAGGTCGGGTAGCACGACAGGTCCGCCGCGAGCCGGCAGCCGCGAGGCTTCTGCCATGCCTACTCCGAGCACCGCCGCCAAGAACACCACCGCCTTCGCCGCCCAGGCCGCCATCTCCTTCGGAGCCTCGCTCTTCGCGATGCTCGTCGGCATCTACTTCATGGAGGCCGACCCGTGGATCAAGGGCTTCATGGCCCTCGGCACCCTCTACCTGACCACCTCGTCGTTCACCCTCGCCAAGGTCGTGCGGGACATGCAGGAGGACAGCACCGTCGTCCACCGCCTCGACGCCGCCCGTCTGGACAAGGTCCTCGCCCAGCACGACCCCTTCAAGTCCGCCTGACGCCGTACGAAATGCGTTCAGTTCCCCCGCATATGCGGGGGAACTGAACGTTCTCGAGTGTTGCAACACTCAGGAAGGTGATGATCCCCCGCATATGCGGGGGATCATGTGGTGGATCAGCGCAGCTCGGCGCTGGTCAGCCCGAGCAGACGACGGGCGATGATCAGCAGCTGGATCTGCTGGGTGCCCTCGAAGATGTCGAGGATCTTGGAGTCGCGCGACCACTTCTCGAGCAGCTCGGCCTCGCTGTAGCCAACCGAGCCGGCGAGCTCGACGCAGCTGAGCGTGATGTCGGAACCGACGCGGCCCGCCTTCGCCTTGGCCATCGAGGCCTCGAGCGAGTTGGGCTTGCGGTTGTCGGCCATCCACGCGGCCTGCATGGTGAGCAGGTGCGCTGCCTCCCAGTCGGCCTCCATCTGGAGGAACTTCGCGGCGGCAGCGGACTGCACCTGGGCGGGGCGGTCGTAGTCGACGACGATGCCGGCCTGCGCGAGCAGGTCACGCGTCAGGTCGAGCGAGGCGCGGGCACAGCCGACAGCCATCGCCGCGACCAGCGGGCGGGTGTTGTCGAAGGTCGCCATGGCACCGGCGAAGCCCTGCTTGACGTCCACCTCGGGCGAACCCAGCAGGTCGGACGCGGGCACGCGGCAGTCGGTGAAGGTGATCACCGCGGTGTCGGAGGCGCGGATGCCGAGCTTGTGCTCGAGCCGCTCCACCTTCATGCCCGGGTTGCCCTTCTTGACCACGAACGACTTGATCGCCGCGCGACCCAGAGCCTTGTCGAGGGTCGCCCACACGACGACGGAGTCGGCCCGGTCACCCGAGGTGACGAAGATCTTCTCGCCGTTGAGGACGTACTCGTCGCCGTCGAGGCGAGCGGTCGTGGTGATCGAGGCCGAGTCGGAGCCGGTGCTCGGCTCGGTGATCGCCATCGCGGCCCACGTGCCCTCGAAGCGCTTGAGCTGCTCGTCGTTGGCGACCGAGGCGATGGCGGAGTTGCCCAGGCCCTGACGGGGCATGGACAGCAGCAGGCCGGTGTCGCCCCAGCACATCTCGGCGATCGAGAGGACGGAGGCGAGGTTGGCGCCGTTCTTCACGGAGCCGTCGTCGGCGCTCTCGTCGCGACGGACGCCGGTCGCACCGGCGCCCTCGTTGGAGCCCGAGTCGGACAGCCCGTCGATCATGGCCGCGAGCATGTCGAGTTCCTTGGGGTACTCGTGCTCTGCCTGGTCGTACTTGCGCGAGATCGGGCGCAGCATGTTCATCGCGACCTGGTGGGCCTGGTCGACGAGCACGCGGTGCTTCTTGGGGGTCTCGAGATTGATCATCAGACGAGCACCGAACCTTCCAGGATTCCGACGGCACGCAGGTCGCGATACCACCGCTCAACGGGGTGTTCCTTGACGAAGCCGTGCCCACCGAGGAGCTGGACGCCGTCGAGGCCGATCTGCATGCCCTTGCTGCCGCACAGCTGGCGAGCCAGCGCGACCTCGCGCGAGAAGTCCTTGCCGGCAGCGGCGCGGGAGGCGGCCTTGTAGGTCACCAGGCGCATCGACTGCAGCTCGATCGCGATGTTGGAGACCATGAACGCGACGGCCTGGCGGTGGCTGATCGGCTCGCCGAAGGCCTCCCGCTCGTTGACGTACTTCGTGACGTAGTCGAGCACGGCCTGGCCGGTGCCGACGGCGAGCGCACACCACGCGAGTCGCGAGAGGCGCACGCACTCGGTGTACGTCGACCCGTCGGTCTCGCCCAGCACGGCCTCGGCCGGCACCTGGACGCCCGAGAGGACGAGCTTGGCGAGCGAGGCGGCCCGGACGCCCATCGAGGGGTCGGCCTCCACGCTCAGGCCCTCCGCGCCGGACTCGACGAGGAACAGCGTCGGGGAGCCGTCGAGCATCGCGCCGATGATGAACAGCTCGGAGTCAGCTCCGCGCACGACGCTCGACTTCACTCCGTCCAGGACGTAGCCGTCGCCGGAGCGCGTGGCGGTCGTGGTCGGGTTGAGCACGTCGAACAGGACGGTGGGCTCGGTGAGCGCCAGCGCGGCGACCGGGACGTCGTCGCCGGTGAAGGCGGGGAGGTAGGTCTCCTGCTGCGAGGCGGTGCCCCACAGGCCGAGCGCGGTGGCGACCGTGCCGGGGCTGAGCGCGGCGAGGGCCAGGCCCATGTCGCCCTGGCCGAGCGCCTCGGCGACGAGGGTGCCGGCCATGGCCGAGCGCTCCTCGGTGATGCCGCCGAGCTCCTCGGGGACGCCGAGGATCGGCAGCCCGATCTCGAGGCTCGCGGCCAGCACCTCGGCCGGCGCGACGCACGTCTCGTTGGCCTCGGCGGCAGCGGGGCGCAGCACCTCGGTGGCGTAGTCGGTGACGACGTCCACGAGCATCTGCTCGTCCTCGGTCGGCGTCAGGTCGAAGAGGCCGGAGCGGTTGGCCGTGGCGGGGCGCTTGCCCGGACCCGACTTCCGCTGGACCTTGCCGAACTGACGACCGGCCACGGTCGCGGTCTTGAAGCCGTTGCGGGTGGCGGTGAAGACCAGCTGCTCGGTCTGCTTGCGCAGCCCGAGCCGGTCGATGAGCTCGTTCTGGGCGAGCTTCTGGAGGCCGGCGATCGCATAGCCGATCGCGTCGCGGCTCTCACCGGAGGCAAGGCCGTGGCGACTGCTCGACGCGCCGGCGCTTCCTCGCTTGAAGGTGTCGTTGATGAGGGACATGAATCAAATGTAACTCTGAGTTACACATAGCGCCACAACTTGTGCCGTGTCGCCTGTCACTAGGATCCGCCCCATGCCTGACAGCTCCCCCGACGACGCCCCCCTCGCCCCCCACGCCCCCCTTCCCGAGGGCGGGACCGTCCGCCCGATGACCCGCTGGGGCACCGAGGTCATGCACCGCCCGCAGCAGCTCGTGACGGCCTTCGACGGCGCGCTGACCGCGCTCGCGGCCGACATGGTCGCCACGATGCGCGCTGCCCAGGGCGTCGGCCTCGCGGCCTGCCAGATCGGTGAGGACGTCGCGATGTTCGTCTTCGACTGCCCCGACGAGTCGGGCCGGTACACGGTGGGGGTGGTCTGCAACCCGACGCTGACCCTGCCCGAGGGACGCGACCGGCGCCTCGATGCCGACGACGAGGGTTGCCTGTCCTTCCCCGGCGCCTTCGTCGAGTGCGCTCGCCCCGACTGGGCCGCGGTCGACGGGTTCGGGCTCGACGGCGAGCCGGTGCACTTCGAGGGCGACGGCCTGCTGGCCCGCTGCCTCCAGCACGAGACCGACCACACGTTCGGCACCGTGTTCGGCGACCGGCTCGCGACGAAGGCGCTCAAGAAGCTGACGAAGGCCCACGACAAGGTCGCCGCCGACTACCCGCCCGAGTGGCCGGTCGGCGCGGAGAGCGACGCGTGAGCATCCGCATCACCACCCGCAACGCACGTTTCCAGCAGTGGGAGGCGCTGCTCCACAACCGCACGAAGCGACACCGCCAGGGCGAGCTCCTCGTGCAGGGCGTCCGCCCGATCACGCTGGCGATCGAGCACGGGTGGACGGTCCGCGCCCTGATCAGTGACGGCCGGCCGCGGATGTCGACCTGGGCCACTGACGTGTGGGAGGCCACCACGGCCGAGCAGGTCGTGATGGCCCCCGACCTCGTCGCCGAGCTGGGCGAGAAGGACGAGCCCAGCGAGCTGCTCGCTGTGGTGGAGATGCCGTCGGACGATCTCGGTCGACTCGACCCGACCGGGTTGACGGTGGTCTTCGACCGACCCACCCAGCCCGGCAACCTCGGCACCCTCGCCCGCTCCGCCGACGCCTTCGGCGCGTCCGGGCTGGTCGTCACCGGCCATGCCGCCGACCCCTACGACCCGCGCGCCGTGCGGTCCAGCACCGGCTCGCTGTTCGCGCTCACCGTCGTGCGCGCACCCTCGCACCGCGAGGTGCTCGACTGGGCTCGGCCACACGGGATCAGGGTCGTCGGCACGGACGAGACCGGCGCGATCGACGTACGCGCCGCGGACCTGACGGGACCGCTCGTGGTCGTCGTCGGCAACGAGACCAGCGGCATGACCGCCGCGTGGCGCGAGGCCTGCGACCCGCTCGTGTCGATCCCGATGGCAGGCTCGGCGAGCTCGCTCAACGCCGCGACCGCGGGCTCGATCGTGCTCGAGGAGGCCTTCCGTCAGCGACGGACGGCGATGTAGCAGGCCACCGCGCTCGCGGCGGCGACGTTGAGGGAGTCGATGCCCTCGCGCATGGGGATGATCGCGCGCCGGTCGGCCGACTCCTCCCAGCGCGGCGAGAGGCCGGGTCCCTCCGAGCCGAGGACCAGCGCGAGCCGCTCGACACCGGCGACGGCGGACTCGATCGGCCTCGCGTCCTCGGCGAGGGTGAGCGCGACAGTGGTGAAGCCGGCCGCCGACAGCGACGGCAGCGCGGCATGCCAGTCGGGCAGGCGCGTCCACGGCATCGTGAAGACGGCGCCCATGCCGACCTTGATGGCGCGGCGGTAGAGCGGGTCGGCGCAGCGCGGCGAGAGCAGCACGGCGTCGAAGCCGAGAGCGGCGCCCGAGCGGAAGATCGCGCCGACGTTGGTGTGGTCGACGATGTCCTCGAGCACCAGCACCGAGCGGGCGTCCGCGAGCACGGACTCGACGCTGGGCAGCGGCTTGCGCTCCAGGGAGGCCAGGGCGCCACGGTGCACGTGGAAGCCGGTCACCTGCTCGGCCAGCGCCTCGTCGAGCACGAAGCAGGGCGCGTCGGTCAGGTCCAGCACGTCCTGCAGTCCCTCGACCCACCTCGGCGCCATCAGCAGCGAGCGCGGTCGGAAGCCGGCCTCGACCGCGCGGCGTACGACCTTCTCCCCCTCGGCGAGGAAGAGCCCGTGCTCGGTCTCCAGGTGCTTGCGCAGCTCGACGTCGCGCAGGTCGCGGTAGTCGGCCAGGCGCGGATCGGCCGGATCCTCGATGTGGAGGACCTCAGCCACGCGAGAAGTGCTCCGGGTGGGCGACCGCGACCACGTCGCCGATCACGATGATCGCCGGCGGCCGCACCTGCTGGGCTGCGATCTCGGCGGCGAGGGTGCCGAGCGTGGCCAGCACGGTGCGTTCCTCGGGCATCGTCCCCTCCACGACCACAGCGACCGGGGTGTCGGCGTCACGACCCTCGGCGACCAGGGTCGCGGCGATGGCGGCGGCGTTCTCCACGGCCATCAACATCACCAGTGTGCCGCGCAGCCTGGCCAGCGCTCCCCACTCGACGAGCGAGTCGGGGTGGCCGGGCGGCAGGTGACCGGAGATGACGGTGAACTCGTGCGCCACGCCGCGGTGCGTCACCGGGATCCCAGCGCGGGCGGGTACGGCGATCGCGGACGACAGCCCCGGGATGACGGTCACTGGAACGCCGGCGGCGTTGCACGCGATGACCTCTTCGTAGCCGCGACCGAAGACGAAGTTGTCGCCGCCCTTGAACCGCACCACCCGCTTGCCCTCGAGGGCGCGGGCCACGATCACCTCGTTGATGAAGTCCTGCGACGCGTAGCGACCGCGCGGCAGCTTGGCGACGTCGATGAGCTCCACGCCGGGCGGCAGCACGTCGAGCAGCTCGCGCGGCGCCAGCCGGTCGGCGACCACGACGTCCGCGGAGGCGAGGGCGTTGCGGGCGGCGATCGTGACCAGGTCGGGATCACCCGGGCCACCGCCGACCAGCACCACGCCCGGAGAGCGGTCGTGGGCGTCGACGGAGGAGAGCTGGCCCTCGCGCAGTGCCGTCACGATGTCGTCGCGCAGCGCGGCCGACTTCTTCGGCTCCCGGTTGCCCACGACGCCGATGGTCACCGACCCGTGCTTGCCGGTGGCCGGCGTCCAGGCCGAGCCGCGGGTCCCGTCGTCGCTGCGGACGCAGAAGATCCGGCGCGCCTCTGCGGCCACGCTGATGCGCTCGTTGGCCTCCGGGTCGTCGGTGGCCGCGACGACGTACCACGCACCGTCGAGGTCGGACTCGACGAACTCACGCAGCACGAGGGTCACCTCGGCCGCCATGCCCTCGAGCGCCGGCGTCACCTCGGGGCTGACGACGTGGACCCGTGCGCCGGCAGCGATCAGCGCCGGCACCCGCCGTTGCGCGACGTGTCCACCGCCCACGACGACGACGAGACGGTCGGTGAGTATGAGGCCCGAGAGATAAGGGCTGGCCTGCTCCATGCAGGACATTGTTGCGTCGTCGAGCACCCGCCGCGCACGCGCGTCCACCACTTGCCCTGTGCGGACCGCTGCTCCTAGGTTCGCTGGTATGAGCATCGAGCGCCCGATCGTGCCCAATCCCTACGACTACCTGCCGAGCGTCGCGTCGTTCACGGTGACCAGCGCCGACGTGACCGACGGCCAGCCACTGAAGCAGGACCAGGTGGCGGCCGCCGGCAACACCTCACCCGAGCTGACCTGGACCGGCGCCCCGGAGGGCACGAGGTCGTTCGTGGTCACCTGCTTCGACCCCGACGCACCGACGCCGTCCGGCTTCTGGCACTGGAACCTCGTGGACATCCCCGCGGACGTCACCTCGCTGCCGACCGGTGCGGCCGGCGGCGAGCTCCCCGCCGGCGCGTTCCACGTGCGCAACGACGGCGGCGAGGCCGGATTCATGGGCGCCGCTCCCCCGCAGGGTGACCACCCCCACCGCTACTTCTTCGTCGTGCACGCCGTCAAGGAGGAGACGCTCGGGGTCGACGCCGACGCGTCCAACGCGGTCGTGTCCTTCAACCTCGCCTTCAAGACGCTGGGCCGCGCGATCATCCACGGCACCTACCAGCACTGAGCCCTCCCGACCGGGCGATGGCAGCCGTGTCAGAACGGCCAAAATGATCTGCCTGTGGCGACCAGGACGGCGACCGGCGCAGAGACTAGCCACAAATGACCAGTGCTGGTGACCCGGATGGGCGCCCTGTGGACGGGGCACCTGGCCCAGCTGTGTCACGCGCCGCGGGATTCGCCCCGCCGCGACCTTTTCTGGGCATGATGAGCGTCACGTTCCCGCCGCCCTTGTACACGGGTGGTGTCGGACTTGTCGGCGTGCCGATTAGGATCTACCCATTTTTCATGATTACCGTCAGGTATCCGTTGAAAAGTTCGTGGCCGCAATCGCGTCACGTGACGGCGACCAGGACGTCTCATCGGAGACCTCAGCCCGGCCGGGCCATCTTCGCGGTGGCCCTCGGGACCCCCCACTGAGGTTCCCCCACCCCTCTGGAGTTCTCGTGAAGCTCGTCCGCGCTCTGCTGCTGCCTGTCGTCACCACGTTCGCGATCTTGTCCGGCCTCGTCGGCGCCCCCGCGCACGCCGGTCTGTCGCGCGTGCCGACCGCTGCCCCCACCTCGACGGCGAGCACGGGCGCGGCGTTCGAGGACGAGGTGATGGTCGAGATCAACGCGGCGCGCGCCCGGGCCGGCTTCAAGCCGGTGCGATTCTTCG
>NZ_CM001852.1:1866421-1869324 GCF_000389985.1 Nocardioides sp. CF8 | reverse complement strand
CCCACCGTGACCAGCGCCAGGTCCTGCGCAAGTGCCACCAGTCCTGGGCCGGGGAGAACCTGATCCGGGGTGAGGGACTCACTGCGCGCGCCATCGTGGACGCCTGGCTGGCCTCGCCGTCCCACCGCGCCGTACTCCTCAAGAGCCGCGCCACCCGCGCCGGCCTCGCCGTCGTGATGGACGACCAGGGCCGCCAGGTCGGCGTCCTCAACGTGGCCGACGCCCGCTGACCCACGGCTGTGGCACGATCGGGCGCTCATGCGCACGATCGGGGGCTCGGACTTGTTGTACGTCGCCATCGCGACCCGCGCCTTCCGCCGCTACTCGACCTACCAGGCGGCCACGCTCGCGGGCATCTTCACCAACTCGGTCTTCGGGATCATCGGCTCCTTCGCCTACCTCGCCCTGTGGCGGGCCAACGCGAACGCGGGCGGCTACGACTCGGGTGACGCGGTCACCTACGTGTGGCTGGGCCAGGCCCTGCTCATGACGGTCGCCGTCTGGGGCGGCGGCACCACCGACGACCTGGCCGAGCGCATCCGCACCGGCGACGTCGCCATCGACCTCTACCGTCCCATCGGCCTGGTGCAGTGGTACCTCGCCGGCGACCTCGGCCGGGCGTGCTACCACCTGCTCACCCGCGGGCTCGCGCCCACCGTCGTCGGCGCCGTCCTCTTCGACCTCAAGGCGCCCGCGTCCCCGGCCGCGGCGCTGGGGTTCGTGCTCGCTGTACCCCTCGCCGTCGTCGTGAGCTTCGGGATCCGCTTCCTGGTCGCGAGCTCGGCGTTCTGGTTGCTCGACCAGTCGGGCGTGAAGGTGATGAGCGGCGCCTTCGCCATCTTCTTCAGCGGGCTGATGCTGCCCCTGGTGCTGTTCCCGGGCTGGCTGGGCACCCTCGCCCAGGCCCTGCCGTGGGCGGCCTTCATCCAGGTGCCGGCCGACATCTGGCTGGGCAAGCGCACCGGCGGCGACCTCGTGATGGCGCTCGGCTTCCAGGTCCTGTGGGCCGTGATCATGCTCGGCTGCTGCCGGCTCGTGCTCGGGGCCGCGACCCGCAAGGTGGTGGTCCAGGGTGGCTGAGGCACTCCAGCACGCTCGCCGCTACCTCGACATCGCGTGGCTGTGGATCCGCGCTGCCTGGGCCTATCCCGCGTCCTTCGTCATGCTGGCGATCGGCAACGGCATGATCACCGGTCTCGACTTCGTCGGGCTCTGGATCATGTTCAGCCACCTCGACGACCTCGCGGGCTTCTCACTGGCAGAGGTCGGCTTCCTGTACGGCGCCAGCTCGCTCGGCCTCGGGATCGCCGACACCCTGATCGGCAGCGTCGAGCGCATCGGCACCTACGTCCGCACCGGGCGCCTCGACCAGATGCTCACCAAGCCGGTGCCCCTGTTGGTGCAGGTCTGCGCCGACCAGTTCACGTTGCGCCGGCTCGGACGCATCACGCAGGCGCTCGTCGTGTTCGGGTGGGCAGCGGCGTACGTCGACTGGTCGCCGCTGCGCGTGCTCGTGACCGTCTCCATGGTGGCCAGCGGTGCGGCCTTGTTCTTCGGGCTGTTCGTCGGGTTCTCGTGCATCCAGTTCTGGACCACCGATGCGTCCGAGTTCGCCAACGCCTTCACCTACGGCGGCGCGACGATCACGCAGTACCCCCTCTCGATCTTCCCGCGCGAGGTGCTGGTCGCGCTGACCTTCGTCATCCCGGTCGCGTTCGTCAACTGGTATCCCGCGCTGTTCGTGCTCGGCCGCGACGACCCGTTCGGCATGCCCGGCTGGTTCCAGTTCGCCTCACCGCTGGCCGCCGTGGTGACCGTGGCCGCGAGCCTGCTGGTGTGGCGTACCGGGGTGCGTCACTACACCTCGACCGGGAGCTGATGCTCAGAACGGCCGAGCGATGACCACGACGTTGCTGGCGTAGCCGGAGCCGTCCCAGTCCTCGCAGGTGATCAGCACCAGCCGGCCGCGGACGTGCTGGCTGAACAGGTGCCTGGCCGCCCGGCTGACGCGGTCCTTGTCATGGACCTCGACGCGGCTGACCCAGTAGTCGATGCTGCCGGCGTCGGTGCGCACCGAGAACACGTCGCCGGGCACGAGGCTCTCCAGGTTGTCGAGCGCACCCCCGCCGGTGTGCACGGTGTGGCCGGTGATGATCGCGCTCCCCCGCTTCGCACCCGGCTCGGCACCGTCCGCCCACCAGCCGAGCGTCTGCGGGTCGGAGGGCGGCACGAGCGTGCTCACCTCGAGGTGGATCGGCACGACCGGCACGTCGATCCCGAGAGCGTCGATCTGCACGCGGTCCGGCACCCCGGCGGCGGCTTCCCGCTCGCGGGGTACGGCGCCGTACCCCTGCAGCGCCGACGGGGGCCGAGTCGCCGACGGGGTCCACACCACCGACGGACCGGGACTGCGCTCGAACTCCGGGGCCACGGATGCGCCGGCCCGGGCACCCACGTGGTCGAGGGTGAGGATGACCGAGCAGACCGCAAGGCCGACCGCGACGAGTCCGAGACTCACGCGGCCGGCCCTGATTGCCCGGCCCTCAGGCACGACCCCTCAGGCGCCGGGCGGACAGCAGGCCCAGGCCGATGGCGACGGCCAGCAGTCCGGTCATGCCGGCCAGCCAGAGCGACGAGCTGGACGAGGCCTGCGACATCTCACCGGAGAGACCGGCGGCGACCGTGGTCGGCACCGCTGCCTGGACCCCGAGGACCTCGACCACGGGTGTCTCGGCCTTGTCCTCGGCCTTCGGCTCGCCCTTGTCCTTCGTCTGGCCCTTCGTCTCGTTCTCGGTGGCCTGCTCACCCTTGACCTCGGTGGTCGCGGCGGGCTCAGGCTCGGGGGCGGGAGGAACGACGACCGGCGGCACGACAGCCGGCGGAGGCGGAACGACAGCCGGCGG
>NZ_CM001852.1:1807765-1866321 GCF_000389985.1 Nocardioides sp. CF8 | reverse complement strand
TGCCTAACCTCCGTGGACAGAACACCTAGGACGCCCCACCCGGGGAGCGTCACACGATGGAGGGCTTGCTCTTCTCCATCGCGCCGAGGATCCCGTTGACGAAGGTCGGCGACTCGTCGGTCGACAGGTCGCGCACCAGGCTGATCGCCTCGCTCACGGCGACGGAGTCGGGCACGTCATCGACGTACAACAGCTCGAAGACGCCGAGGCGCAGCACGTTGCGGTCGACAGCCGGCATGCGCGACAGCGTCCAGCCCTGGCTGTACTCGCTCAGCAGCTCGTCGATGCGGGCCTGGTTGTCGACCACGCCGCGCACCAGGACGCCGGTGTAGTCGTTGGTCGGGCCCTCGCCGGCCGCGATGGCGCGCTCGAGGGCGACGACCGGGCTCTCGGCCCGCATCTCCGAGGCGTAGAGCAGGTCGAGCGCGCGCTTGCGGGCCTTGCCGCGAGCCGACATCAGTTCTTGACGCGGCCGAGGTAGGACGAGTCGCGGGTGTCGACCTTGACCTTCTCGCCGGTGGTGATGAACAGCGGGACCTGGATCTCGTGGCCGGTCTCGAGCGTGGCGGGCTTGGTGCCGCCGGTCGAGCGGTCGCCCTGCAGGCCCGGGTCGGTGTGGCTGATCAGGAGCTCGACGGACGCGGGGAGCTCGACGAAGAGCACGCGGCCCTCGTTGGTCGCGACGATGGCGTCCTGGTTCTCCAGCATGAAGTTCTTGGCATCGCCGACGATCTCGGGCGCGACCTCGAGCTGGTCGAAGGTGGAGGTGTCCATGAAGACGTAGGACGTGCCGTCGTTGTAGAGGTACTGCATCGTCCGCTTGTCGACGTTGGCCGTCTCGACCTTGGTGCCGGCGTTGAAGGTCTTGTCCACGGTCTTGTTGGACTCGACGTTCTTCAGCTTGGTGCGCACGAAGGCCGGGCCCTTGCCGGGCTTGACGTGCTGGAACTCGATGACTGCCCAGAGCTGACCCTCGATGTTGAGGACCATGCCGTTCTTCAGGTCGTTGGTGCTTGCCATGGCGCTCTGTCCAGCCTTCTCTTCGCGGATGTACGAACGGCCCGTCGGGGCCGAGGGTCAAGTCTAGGGGGCGAGGGCGGACTGGCCGGAATCGGCCGCTCGGGCGATCGTCTCCAGGGCGTCGCGGTAGCCGTCGATCCCGCGGCCGGCGATCGTCTCGATCGCGTGCGGCTCGACCACGGAGGTGTGCCGGAACTCCTCGGGGCGCTGCTTCGGGTCGGAGATGTGCACCTCGACCAGCGGCGCACCCAGCTGGGCGCAGGCGTCCCAGAGGGCGAGGGAGTAGTGCGTCCACGCGCCGGCGTTGAGCACGACCGGGGTCGCGTCGTCGGCGGCGGCGTTGAGCCAGTCGAGCAGCTCGCCCTCGTGGTTGGTCTGGCGCACCTCGACCTCGAGGCCGAGCTCGGCGCCCCACGCGACGCACTGGGCGGCGAGCTCGGCGTGGGTCGTGTGGCCGTAGATCTCGGGCTGGCGGCGACCGAGGCGACCGAGGTTGGGACCGTTCAGGACGAGGACCTTCACGGCTGTCCCCCGATGGCCCCGCTGATCGCCGAGTAGGCCGCCCGCAGGTCGTCCTCGCTCGGACCGGCCAGGATCCGGGGCTTGCCGAGGTCGTCGAGCACCACGAAGCGGAGCTGGTTGCCGCGCGACTTCTTGTCGACCTTCATCGCGTCGTGCAGGTCCTCGAAGGACGCGTCGGCATAGGTCGTCGGCAGCCCGACGCGGCCGAAGGCGGTGCGGTGGCGCTCGACCAGCGCGGGGTCGAGGGCGCCGGCGCGCGCGGCCAGCTCGGCGACGTACACCGATCCGATCGCGACGGCCTCACCGTGACGCACGGCGTAGCCGCTGGTGCGCTCGATCGCGTGCGCGAGGGTGTGGCCGTAGTTGAGCACCTCGCGCCCGGGGTGTCCGTCGACGCCGCCCGTCTCGCGCAGGTCGTCGACGACGACGTCGATCTTGACCCGGATCGCCCGCTCGATCAGCTCGCGGGTGACGTCGGAGTCGGCGGTCAGGGCGGCCGGGTCGGTGGCCTCGACGAGGTCGAGGATGACCGGGTCGGCGATGAAGCCGCACTTGACGACCTCGCCCAGCCCGGCGACGAACTCCTCGCGCGGCAGGGTGCTGAGCAGCGACAGGTCGCAGATGACCCCGGCGGGCTCGTGGAAGGCGCCGACGAGGTTCTTGCCGGCGCCGGTGTTGATCCCGGTCTTGCCTCCGACAGCGGCGTCGACCATGGCCAGCACCGTGGTCGGCACGTGCACGACCCGCACGCCGCGCAGCCAGCTGGCGGCCACGAAGCCGCCGAGGTCGGTGGTGGCGCCACCGCCGAAGGTGACGACCGCGTCGGAGCGGGTGAAGCCGGACTCGCCGAGCGCCTCCCAGCAGTCCGAGGCGACGGGCGCGGTCTTGGCGCGCTCGCCGTCGGGCAGGCCGAGGGCGAGCACGTCGTAGTCCTGGACCAGCAGGTCGACCAGCGGCTGCACCTGCTCGGCCAGCTCACCGGCGTACAACACCGCGACGCGCTGGACCGAGTCGCTCAGGATCGCGGGCAGCCGACCGGCCAGGTCGCGCCCGATGACGACGTCGTACGGCGATGCGCCGCCCACGTGCAGGGTCGTGTCGTTCATCCGAGCAGCTCCAGGACTTCCGCCGCGACCTCGTCGGGACTCCGCCCGTCGGTGTCGACCACGTGGGTGGCCGCGGCTTCGTAGATGGGGGTGCGCTCGTCGAGCAGCGCCTTGATCCGGGACCGGACGTTGCCGAGCAGCAGCGGACGTCCGACGCCGAGCCCGACGCGCTTGACCGCCTCGGAGAGGCCGACGCGCAGGAAGACCACGGTGCTGCCGTCGAGCAGGTCGCGGGTCGCCGGGTCGAGCACGGCTCCCCCGCCGAGCGAGAGCACACCGTCGTGCGCTGCGAGGGCCTCGGCGACGGCCGTGGCCTCCAGCGCGCGGAAGTGCGCCTCGCCGGAGTCGACGAAGATCTCGGAGATCTCGCGGCCCTCGCGGGCCTCGATGTCGGCGTCGGTGTCGCGCGCCCCGACGCCCCAGGCGTCGGCGAGCAGCGACGCCACGGTGGTCTTGCCGGCGCCCATGGGCCCGATCAGGACGACCTTCGGTGTCATCGGAAGCGCAGCGTGTCGAGGTAGGACTCGGCGTTGCGGCGGGTCTCGCGCACCGAGTCGCCGCCGAACTTCTCGATCACGGCGTCGGCGAGCACCAGCGCGACCATGGCCTCGGCCACGATGCCGGCGGCCGGCACGGCACACACGTCCGAGCGCTGGTGGTGCGCGACGGCGTCCTCGCCGGTGGCGACGTCGACCGTGCGCAGCGCGCGCGGCACGGTCGCGATCGGCTTCATGGCAGCCCGCACCCGCAGGATCTCGCCGGTGGTCATGCCGCCCTCGGTGCCACCGGAGCGACCGGACGTGCGTCGCAGGCCCTCGGGGGTGGAGACGATCTCGTCGTGGGCGAGGGAGCCGGGGGTGGCCGCGGTCGCGAAGCCGTCACCGACCTCGACGCCCTTGATCGCCTGGATGCCCATCAGCGCGCCGGCGAGGCGCGCGTCGAGGCGGCGGTCCCAGTGGACGTGCGAGCCGAGACCCGGTGGGAGGCCGTGCACGACGACCTCGACGATGCCGCCGAGGGTGTCGCCGTCCTTGTGGGCCTGGTCGATGCGCGCGACCATGCCGGCGCTGGTGTCGGTATCGAGGCAGCGCACGGGGTCGGCGTCGAGGCGCTCGACGTCACCCGGTTCCGGGATCAGTCCGTCGGGGGCGCGGACGCCGCCGAGCTCGATGACGTGGCTGACGATCTCGGCGCCGACGGCCTGGTAGAGGAAGTGGGCGGCCACGCGACCGAGCGCGACCCGCGCTGCGGTCTCACGGGCGGAGGCGCGCTCGAGGATCGGGCGGGCCTCGTCGAAGTCGTACTTCTGCATGCCCGCGAGGTCGGCGTGGCCGGGACGCGGGCGGGTGAGGGCGGCGTTGCGCGCCAGCACGTCGAGCTCGGCCGGGTCGACCGGGTCGGCGGCCATGACCTTCTCCCACTTGGGCCACTCGGTGTTGCCGACCTGGATCGCGACCGGGCCGCCCATCGTCTCGCCGTGGCGGACGCCGCCGGTGATGGTGACCTCGTCGGCCTCGAACTTCATCCGCGCACCGCGGCCGTAGCCCAGGCGGCGGCGCGCGAGGGCGTCGTCGATGTCGGCAGTGGTGATCCGGACGTGGGCGGGCATTCCCTCGAGAATGGCGACCAGGGAGGGGCCGTGGGACTCGCCCGCAGTGAGCCAACGCAGCATGCGCGCAGTCTTTCACGTGGGCACGTGTGCCACCGCGCCGCCGTCAGGCGGCGAGATCGCCCCACATCCACACCGCGAACGCCGGGCCCACGACGATGCCGGCGAGCGCGCCGATCAGCATCCACGGCCCGAACGGGTTGTGCCGCCTGTCGACCACCTTGAACGCGGCGAGCAGCGCCCCTCCGATGCCGCCGAGCAGGAATCCCGACCAGCTGCCGAGCGCAAGCTGCTGCCAGCCGAGGTAGCCCAGCACGATGCCGAGGATGCCACTGAGCCGGACGTCGCCATAGCCCATGCCGGCCGGGTGGATGAGCCACAGCAGGAGGTAGAGGCCGCCCATCACGGCCCAGCCGATGGCGGCGAGGAGCAGGAGCCGGGGCTCGCCGCTGGCGAGGGCGGCGATCACGACGAGCGGCACCAGCACGAGGTAGGTCGGCGCGATGATCCGCGTCGGGAGCAGGCGGGTGCGCCAGTCGATGAGCGCGAGCGCCACGCCGACGGGGACGAGCGGGACCAAGAAGAGCAACGCCCAGTCGAGCCCGACCGCCCCACCGATGAGCGCGCCGATCACGCCGCAGACCAGCGCGGACTGCCATGCGAGCCCGGGCCTGGCGGCGATGTCGGCGTAGGGCTGCTTGTCCTCGGCCGGCTCGTCGGGCTCGGGGACGGCCGCGATCAGCCGCGGCACCAGCACTCCGAGCGCCGCGCAGAGGACAGCCACGAGCACCGCGCTCATGACACGCTCCTGGCGATGAGGGCCCGCTCCCCGGCCGTGCGCATGGCGGCGAGCGGTGCGGCCTCGCCGGTGAACAGCTCGAACTGGACGGCCGCCTGGTGCAGGAGCAGGTCGAACCCGCTGACGAGCACGCGGTTGCCGATCGACGCCACGAGCGGGGTCGGCCAGGGGTGGTAGACGATCTCGAAGATGGTGGGTACGGCGCCGCACGCGTCGACGAGGCGCTGGTCCTGTGCCTCAGCAGGGATCGTGGAGGCGACCAGGTCGACGTCGAGGACCGTCACCTCGTCGAGCCGGCTCACGGTCAGCTCGGGCCTGCCGGGGTGGGCCCGCACGGCCTCGCACGTCTCGAACGCGCGCTCGGGGTCGCGCACGACGATCTCCAGGCGCCGGACACCGAGGTCGGCGAGCGCGAGCCCGACCGAGGTCGCGGTCGCTCCCCCGCCGATGATCGCGGCTGTCGCCAAGGGGGCGCTGGTGCGTTCGCGGATCGCGGCGATCGCGCCGGGGATGTCGGTGTTGTCGCCCCTGCTCCGACCGTCGTCGTCGAGCACGATCGTGTTCGCGGCGCCGGCCAGGCGGGCCCGCTCGCTCAGCTCGTCGACGAGCGGCACCGCCTCGCGCTTGAGCGGCATGGTCAGCGACAGGCCTCGCCACTCCTCGTCCAGGCCGGCCAGGAAGTCCGGCAACCCACCGGAGGCGACTCGGTGGGCGGCGTACGACCAGTCCAGGCCGAGCGCTGCATAGCCAGCGGCGTGCAGCACCGGGGACAGGGAGTGCTCGACCGGGTCACCGAGCACCCCGCAGCGGCGTCCCATCAGCAGGCGTCGGACGTGGTGCAGTACTCCGTGAGCTCAGACTTGTAGCCCAGGAACTCGTCGTAGGTCTCGGCGAACTTGGTCTCGCCGGTCGACAGGTCGACGGTCACGTAGTAGTACCAGTCGCCCTCCGCCGGGTTGGCCGCTGCCGCGATGGCGGCGTCGCCCGGGGCCTCGATCGGCGTCGGGGGCAGGCCGACGTTCTCGTAGGTGTTGTAGGGCGTGTCGACCTGGAGCTGCTCGGTCGTCAGCGCGACACCCAGCTCCTGGTCGAGGCCGTAGTTGACCGACGCGTCGATCTGGAGCAGGCCGTTGGTGCCGGCCTTGTCGCCGGGGCCGTCGAGCCGGTTGTAGATGACCCGGGCGATCTTCGGCATGTCGTCGCCACGCCCCTCGGCCTCGACCAGCGAGGCGATGATCATCAGCTCGGCCGGCGTCTTGCCCAGCTCGGCGGCCTTCTCCTCGAGGCCCGCCTCGTCGGCCGCCTGCTGCCAACGGGCGACCATCGCGGCGAGGATGTCCTTGGGCTTGTCCTTCGGACCGATCTCGTAGGTCGCCGGGAAGAGGTAGCCCTCCGGGTTGCCCTCGGCGTAGTCGGGAAGGCCGATGGCCTCGTCGTCGTTGAGGGCGGCGTTCCACTTCGCCTCGCCCCACTCGGTCTCCTGCGCCAGCAGTGAGATCGTGTCCTCGACCCGCAGGCCCTCGGGCACCGTCACGGTGCTCTTGACCTGGTTGGCCGGGTCGAGCAGCACCTGGAGCGCGTCCTCGGCCGCCATCTCCTGCTTCATGGCATAGAAGCCGACCTGGATCCCGGTGGAGTCGGGATCGGCGGCGGCCGCGTCGAGGAAGGCCTGCACGGAGGCGACCACGCCCTCGGCCTTGAGGTTGCGGCCGATCTCGGCGGTCGCGTCGCCCTCGGCGACCTCGAAGGTCACCTCGCCCTGGCCCGGGCCGGGGAAGTCCTCGGCGCTGGAGAACTGGTCGGAGACCCAGTCGACGCCCTTGGTGACGACGAAGTAGAAGCCGCCCACCAGCACGGCCAGCGCGACGAGCACAGCCAGGCAGCCGGAGAAGCCGCGCTTCTTCCTGGCGCGGCGAGTCCCGCCCTCGTAGTAGCCGTCGTCCTCGACGGGCATCTCGTCACTCACTCGCTGACCTCGACGATCTCTCCAGGCGCGTTGCCACTCGCGCGTTCGGTGTCCAGTGCGTTCTGCAGGATGAGTACGGCGGCGGCCATGTCGACCACGGACCGTCGATCCTGTCCCTTGCGACCACGGTCGCGGAGCATCGACTCCGCGGACACCGTAGTCAGGCGCTCATCACACAGCCTCACGGGCACGGGGGCAATCTGCCGCGCCAGTGCACCCGCGAACTCGCGCACCTTGACCGCGGACGGTCCCTCGCCGCCGGAGAGCGACTTCGGCAGGCCGACGACGACCTCGACCGCCTCGAGCTCCTCGACGAGTCGCCGCAGCCGGGACACGTCTCCCCTGCCTCGCCGTACGGTCTCGACCGGCGTCGCCAGGAAGCCCGAGGGGTCGCTGCGGGCGACGCCGATGCGGGCGTCTCCGGGATCGAGGCCGAGCCGGGTTCCGAAGCGCATGCGTCAGCCGGCCGTCCGGGCGATCTCGGTGCTGACCAGGGCCAGCGCCTCGTCGAGGCGGGTGGCGTCGCTGCCGCCACCCTGGGCCACGTCGTCCTTGCCGCCGCCCTTGCCGCCGATCAGCTCGCCGACGGTGCGCACGAGCTGGTTGGCGCTCACTCCGCGTTCGCGCGCGGCGTCGTTGACGGCCACGACGACGGCGATCTTGCCGTCCTGCACGCCCGCGATGACGACCGCGCCGGCGCGGTCGAGCTTGCTGCGTACGTCGAGGGCCAGGGTGCGTACGTCGCCGCCGCCCGCTCCGTCGACGCGGTGGGCGACCACGGCCACACCGTTGACGTCGGCCGCCTGCGCCGCGAGGGCGCCGCCGCCCGCGAGCAGCTGGGCCACGCGCGCCTTCTCGACCTCCTTCTCGACCGACTTGAGCCGGTCGACGAGGTCGCTCACGCGGCCGACGAGGTCGTCGGGCTGGGTCTTGAGCAAGGTGGTGAGCTGGCCGACGACGTCGCGCTCACGGGCGAGGTAGTCGAAGCCCTCGACACCGGTGAACGCCTCGATCCGGCGGCTGCCGGAGCCGACGCTCGCCTCACCGGTCACCACGATGGTGCCGATCTGCGAGGAGTGCTCGACGTGCGTGCCACCGCAGAGCTCGCGCGACCAGGGGCCGCCGATCTCGACGACGCGCACCTTGGTGTTGTCGTAGGTCTCGCCGAAGAGCGCGATCGCGCCCCAGTCGCGGGCCTGCTCGAGGGTCATGTAGTCCCACATCACCGGCAGGTCGGAGCGCAGCGCCTGCTGCGAGACCTGCTCGATCTCACGGACCTGCCCCGGGCTGAGCGCCTGCGTCCAGCCGAAGTCGAGGCGGAGGTAGCCGGGGCGGTTGAACGAGCCGGACTGCAGCGCGCTCGGACCGAGCACCTGCCGCAGCGCGGCGTGCACGACGTGGGTGCCGGAGTGGGCCTGGCGGGCGCCGATGCGCCAGCCGGGGTCCACCTTGGCGTGCAGGATCGCGTCGGGGGTCAGCTCGCCCTCGGTGATGCGCACCTGGTGCACGACGAGCCCCTTGATCGGGCGCTGGACGTCGAGCACCTCGAGGCGGCCGCCGTCGAAGTCGATGACACCCGCGTCGGCGGCCTGGCCACCGGACTCGGCATAGAACGGCGTGCGGTCGAGGACGACCTCGCCGATCTCGCCCTCACCGAGGACCTTCGCCGCTCCCCCGCCGGACAGCAGCGCCAGCGCCCGCGACTCGGTCTCGAGGGTCTCGTAGGCCAGCCACTCGGTGGGACCGTTGGCGTCGAGGATGCCGCGGTAGACGGTGGTGTCGGCGTGCTGGCCCTTCTTCGACTTCGCGTCCGCCTTGGCACGGTCGCGCTGCTGAGCCATCAGCGCGCGGAAGCCGGGCTCGTCGACGACGAGGCCCTGCTCGGCGGCCATCTCCAGGGTCAGGTCGATCGGGAAGCCGTAGGTGTCGTGCAGCGCGAAGGCCTGCTCGCCGGCCAGGGTGGTCGCCCCGGCCGACTTCGCCTCGCCGGCCGCCAGGTCGAAGATCTGGGTGCCGGCCTGCAGGGTCTTGCGGAACGTCTCCTCCTCGCCGTACGCCACTCGCGCGATGCGCTCCCAGTCGCGGACGAGGTCGGTGTAGGTCTCACCCATCTTGTCGCGGGAGATCGGCATCAGCTCGGGCAGCGCGGGGTCCTCGTAGCCGAGGAGGCGCATGGAGCGTACGGCGCGGCGCAGGAGTCGCCGCAGGACGTAGCCGCGCCCCTCGTTGCCGGGGGTGACGCCGTCGCCGATGAGCATCATCGAGCTGCGGACGTGGTCGGCGACGACCCGGAAGCGCACGTCGTCCTCGTGGTTGGCGCCGTACGTGCGGCCGCTGAGCTCCATGGCGCGCTGGATGACGGGGAACATCACGTCGATCTCGTACATGTTGCTCTTGCCCTGGAGCAGGAAGGCAACCCGCTCGAGGCCCATACCGGTGTCGATGTTCTTCTTCGGCAGCGAGCCGGCGATGTCGAAGTCCTCCTTGGACCGCACCGCGGAGAGCTCGTCCTGCATGAAGACGAGGTTCCAGATCTCGAGGTAGCGGTCCTCGGCGCCGAAGTCGCCGTCGGCGCCGTACGCCGGACCGCGGTCGTAGAGGATCTCCGAGCAGGGGCCGCCGGGGCCGGGGACGCCCATCGACCAGTAGTTCTCACTCTTGCCGAGGCGCGCGATGCGGTCGTCCGGCAGACCGGAGACCTTCTTCCAGAGGTCGACGGCCTCGTGGTCGTCGACGTAGACGCTCGGGTAGAGCTTGCTCTCCTCGAGGCCGAACCCGCCGTCGCCGACGGGCTTGGTGATCAGGTCCCAGGCGAGCTCGATCGCCCGCTCCTTGAAGTAGTCGCCGAAGGAGAAGTTGCCGCACATCTCGAAGAAGGTGCCGTGGCGGGTCGTCTTGCCGACGTCCTCGATGTCGGGGGTGCGCACGCACTTCTGGACGCTGACGGCACGGTCGTACGGCGGCGTCTCCTGGCCCAGGAAATAGGGCTTGAACGGCACCATGCCGGCCGGCACGAAGAGCAGGTTGGGGTCGTTGGCCAACACGCTCGCCGAGGGAACGTGCGTGTGACCGGCCGCTTCGAAGTGCGCTACGAAGCGGCGGCGGATCTCACTGGTGTCCATCTGTTCCCTCTGTCTGTCTGGTGGTGAGCTCGGGAATGCGATGGGGCACGAGGCCCATCCGCTCCCGCAGCTCGGTTTCCTTCTCGGCCTGTCCGGCCGCGACCTCGTCGCGGAACATTCTCATGCCCACGCCGACGCCGCTCAGCCGATCCCGCAGGCCGTCGGCGGTGAGGGCCTCGGCGGCCCGCCGGGCACGGGACATCGCATAGACGCCCGCCCCCGCTCCGGCCACGAACCAAAGCGATCTGGCCATCAGGCAGCGTCCTCCCCGAGCGTCCCGGCACGCTCGCGCGCCTGCAGCTCGCGCAGCGCCGCCTTGAGGTCGGCCCGGCGCTGCTTGCGTGAGCGCTTGACCTCGCGCTTCATCTCGAAGCGGATCCGGTTGCGCGTCTCCGCGGACAGCGCGCGGCGCAGGCCGTGCGCCAGCCCGGCCGCCTTGACGACGCTCTCGCGCGCCACGATGTCGGCGAACAGCCGGCCGTCGATCCGCGCCGGGACGACGGCCGTGTGCGTCTCGGGCACCTCGTCGATGGCGGTGATGACGTACGTCGCCGGCTCGGCCGTCTCCACGGCAGCGGCCGGTCGCGGCGCGCTCCCCTGCTCGGCCTCGAGCTCGTCGATGCGCGCGTGCAGCCGGCGCGACGTGCGCCAGAGCAGGGCGCAGGCCAGCAGCAGGATCAGCGCAACCGCGCCACCTGCGGCCGCCGCCAGCCAGATCTGCTCACCGTTCACCTGCGAAACCCTATAACCCGGTTGATGTGGCTCACATCCGGCTGACCAGCAGGTAGCGCTCGTCGTCGATCTCCTTGCCCCAGTAGACCGACTCGGGCAGGTGCCTCGTCAACACCTCGTCGCGAACGGTGCGCACGATCTGCTCGGAATCCGCCGCGCTCAGGCCACCGCCGGTGTGCCAACGTCCCTCGACGAGGACGAGGACGCCGGACGGCGTCAGCAGCTCGACCCACCGCTTCATCGCGGCCCCAGGATCCGGCATCGCCCAGAGGACGTGCCGGCTCAGCACGACGTCGTAGGCGGCGGGCTCGAGCGGCGGGTCCGCCGCGTCGGCGACGACGAAGGTCGACTCCGGCACCTTCACCCGCGCCCGTCTGATCATCTCGGGCGAGAAGTCGAGACCGTCGACGGTGTAGCCCTCGTCGACCAGCAGTCTCGTGAGGGTGCCGGTGCCGCAGCCGAGGTCGGCGATCCGCGCCGGAACTTGCGGCAGTACGCCGACCAGCAGCTCGCGCCAGGCCGCGCGGGTGTCCGCGTCCGCCAGTCCGTGGTCCGGCTCGTCGTCGAACGTGACTGCTTCGCGGTCCCAGAGCTCCCGATCCATCCCTACTTCCCCCGGATGATCTTGCGGACCCGCTCCCAGCGGTCCTTGATCGCAGCCTCGGCGCCGAGGGAGGTGGGTCGGTAGTACTCCGCGTCCTCGATCACGTCGGGGGCGTACTGCTGCTCGGCGATCCCGAACGGCTCGTCGTGGCTGTACTTGTACGGCGCGGCGGCAGCGCCGCCGTGACCGAGCTTCTTCGACCCGGCGTAGTGCGCGTCGCGCAGGTGGGGCGGCACCGTTCCGATCCTGCCGGCGCGGACGTCGGCAGTGGCCTCGTTGATGGCCTGGTAGACCGCGTTCGACTTGGGGGCGATGGCGAGCGCGACCGTCGCCTGGGCGAGGTTCAGCCGGGCCTCCGGCATGCCGATCAGCTGTACCGCCTGCGCGGCCGCGACGGCCGTGGTGAGCGCCGTCGGGTCGGCGAGGCCGACATCCTCGCTGGCCAGGATCACCAGCCGCCGCGCGATGAAGCGCGGGTCCTCACCGGCCTCCATCATCCGGGCGAGGTAGTGCAGCGCGGCGTCGACGTCGGAGCCGCGCACCGACTTGATGAAGGCACTGATCACGTCGTAGTGCTGGTCGCCCTGCCGGTCGTAGCGCACGGCCGCCTGGTCGACGGCCGTCTCCGCGGTGGCGAGGTCGATCAGCGTGTTGCCCTGCGAGCGGGCCGCGCCGGCTGCCGCCTCGAGATAGGTCAACACCCGCCGGGCGTCACCGCCGGCTAGCCGGACGAGGTGGTCCTGCGCGTCCTCGTCGAGCTCGAACACGCCGGCAAGCCCCCGCTCGTCGACGAGCGCCAGCTCAACGACAGCGACGATGTCGTCGTCGGTCAGCGACTCCAGGCGCAGCAGCAGGCTGCGCGAGAGCAGCGGCGAGATCACCGAGAAGAACGGGTTCTCCGTGGTCGCGGCGACCAGCGTCACCCACCGGTTCTCGACTCCCGGCAGCAGCGCGTCCTGCTGCGCCTTGGTGAAGCGGTGCACCTCGTCGACGAAGAGCACCGTCTCGCTGCCGCCGCGGGCCAGCTCGGAACGGGCCGCGTCGATCGCCGCCCGTACCTCCTTGACGCCCGCCGCCACGGCAGAGACCTCGACGAACCGCCGCTGCGTCTGCTGGCTGACGATCGAGGCGATGGTCGTCTTGCCGGTGCCGGGCGGTCCCCACAACAACAGCGACATCGACTGGTCGCCCTCGATCAGCTGCCGCAGCGGCGAGCCCGCCGCCCGCAGCTGCGCCTGCCCGACCAGCTCGTCGAGCGTGCGCGGGCGCATGCGTACGGCGAGGGGCGCCGACGCATGGGTGTTCGCGCCGAGCGACCCCCCGCCGGGCACGCCCGTGCCGGCGTGCTCAGGGATGTCGAAGAGGGAGTCCACTCAGGCGGAGGTGAGCTGCTTGGACTTGAGGTCGAACCACTCGTCCTCGTAGCCCGGCCCGGTGATGAGCGGGGTCGCCGTCACCTTGCTGGAGGGGCTGCCCTGGTCGTCGACGCCAAGCAGGTCGGCCGTGACCGGCGTGGCCGGGTGGGCACCGAGCTCGCCGGCGAAGTGGCATGCGACCTTGTGCCGCTTGCCGATCTGCAGCAGCGGCGGCTCGACCTTGGCGCAGATCTCCTGGGCGTACTGGCACCGCGTGCGGAACCGGCAGCCCGAGGGCGGGTTGATCGGGCTCGGCACGTCACCCTCGAGGCGGATGCGCTCGCGCCGACCACCGAGTGCTGCCTGCTTGACGTCGGGGACGGCCGAGAGCAGCGCCTGGGTGTAGGGGTGGTGCGAGTGGCTGTAGATGGTGTCGCGGTCGGCGATCTCGACGATCTTGCCGAGGTACATCACCGCCACCTCCGGGCAGAAGTGCCGCACGATCGCGAGGTCGTGGGCGATGAACAGGAACGCGATGTCGAATTCCTTCTGCAGGTCCTGCAGGAGGTTGATCACCTGGGCCTGGATGGACACGTCGAGCGCCGACACGGGCTCGTCGGCCACCAGCAGCTTGGGGTTGAGCGTCAGCGCGCGGGCGATGCCGATGCGCTGGCGCTGGCCGCCGGAGAACTCGTTGGGGTAGCGGTTGTAGTGCTCCGGATTGAGGCCGACGACCTCGAGCAGCTCCTGCACGCGCGACAGGATCTGCTTCTTCGGCACGACGTTGTGCACCGAGAGCGGCGCTCCCACGATGGTGCCGACCGTGTGCCGCGGGTTCAGCGAGGTGTAGGGGTCCTGGAAGATCATCTGCACGTCTCGGCGCAGCGGCTTCATCTCGCGGTTGGAGAGCTTGGCCAGGTCGTGTCCCTCGAACTGCATCGAGCCGCCGGTGGGCTTGTAGAGGCGGGTGATGAGCCGGCCCGTCGTGGACTTGCCACAACCCGACTCCCCCACCAGGCCCAGCGATCCGCCCTTCGGCACCTGGAACGAGATCCCGTCGACGGCCTGGACGTGTCCGATCGTACGGCGCACCATGCCCCCCGACTTGAGCGGGAAGTACATCTTGAGGTCCTCGACGGAGAGCACCGGCGGGGCATCCGGGTCGAGGCGGCTGGCGACGTGGGCTGCCGAGTCGCTCGGGAGGGCGACCTCGTGGTCGAGGTAACCGTCGTGCTCCTCGTGCAGGCTGGCGGTGGATTCGTCGGTCATCTGTTGTCCTTCACCAGGTCGGGGGCGATCTCCGGCAGCACGACGTCCTGGTAGATCGCGTCGGGATCGGGCAGGTGGCAGCGCTTGACGTGTGCCGCGTTCGCCTTGGCGGGCGAGAGCTCCGGCATGTCGGTGAAGCACAGGTCGCCGGGCACCTTGTCGCGGTGGGTGCACCTCGGGTGGAACGCGCAACCCGTCGGCGGGTTGAGCAGGCTCGGCGGCGTGCCCGGGATCGGGATCAGGCGCGCGTCGGTGCTCGCGGTCACGTCGGGGACGCTGGAGAGCAGGCCCCACGTGTACGGCATCTCGGGGTGGGTCAGGATCTCCTTCGTGGTGCCGTACTCCACACACCGGCCGGCATACATGACCAGCACGTCGTCAGCCATCTCGGCGATCACGCCGAGGTCGTGGGTGATGATGATGACCGCGGAGTTGAACTCGCGCTGCAGCTCCTGGAGCAGGTCGAGGATCTGTGCCTGCACCGTGACGTCCAGCGCGGTCGTCGGCTCGTCGGCGATCAGCAGCGACGGGTCGTTGATGAGACCCATCGCGATCATCGCGCGCTGGCGCATGCCGCCGGAGAACTGGTGCGGGAAGTCGTTGATGCGCTGATCGGGCTGCGGGATGCCGACCCGGTCGAGCATCTCGATCGACTTGCGCCGCGCGTCGCGGTCGCTGGCGCTCGAGTGGTGCACCTGGTAGGCCTCGGCGAGCTGGTCGCCGACCTTGTAGAAGGGGTGCAGCGCGGCGAGCGCGTCCTGGAAGATCATCGCGGCCTCGGCGCCGCGGAGCTTGCGCATCTTGTTCTCGGGGAGCCCGACGATCTCGCGGCCGCGGATCCGGATGGAACCGGAGATCTTGGCGCTGCGCTCGTCGTGCAGACCGAGGACGGCCATGCTGGAGACGGACTTGCCGGAGCCGGACTCGCCCACGATGCCGAGGGTCTTGCCGAGCTCCACGGAGTAGGAGAGGTTCTGCACGGCGGCGACCTCTCCGTCCTGGGTCGGGAAGCGCACGGTGAGGTCCTCCACGACGAGCAGCGGCTCGTCGTGGTCCAGGTCAGGGCTGGTGCCGGGGCGCAGTGGTGCGGTTGTCACGAGAGCCTCACTCGGGGGTCGAGGATGCTGTAGATCACGTCTACAAGGATGTTGGCCACGATCAGCACGACGGCTCCGAAGAGCGCGGTGGCGGCCACGACGGGCAGGTCACGCTGGAAGACGGCCTGCAGTGCCCACAAACCGATCCCGTCGATGTCGAAGATCCGCTCGGTGAAGATGGTCCCGGCGAGGAGCGTGCCGAAGTCGATGCCGAAGATCGTGATCACGGGCACGAGCGCAGCTCGCAACCCATGCTTGTAGACGACAGTGTTGGCGCCCAACCCCTTGGCCTTGGCGGTGCGGATGTAGTCCTCACCGAGCACCTCGACCATCGAACCGCGCGTGTAGCGGGTGTACTGCGTGCAGCCGAAGGCGCCCAGGGCGCACCACGCCAGCAGCATCCCGCTGAACCACTTCGCTGGGTTGTCGGTGACCGGGAAGTAACCGGTATCGGCGAAGAGCGGAATCTCCCAGCTGATGGTGAGGAACAGCCACGTCAGCAGGGCGAAGAGGTAGTAAGGGATCGAGGAGATCACCAGGAACCCCGACACCAGCGCCTTGTCCGCCAAGGTCCCTCGTCGTCGAGCCGCGGCGACACCGATCGGGACGCCGAGCGCCAGGTAGAGCAGCCCGCCGCCGATCGCGACCGAGAAGGTCGCCGGCATGCGGGTCTTCATCTCCTCGAACACCGGAGCCTTGGTGCGGTAGGAGTAGCCCAGGCACGGAGCCTTGCACTCGAAGACCGTGGTGCTGCCGAACTGGATGTCGCGACCGACCGCGATCCCCTTCATGAAGGTGCCGTATTCCTCGTACCACGGGTTGTTGAAGCCGAGGTTCTCTCGGAAGACCTCCAACCTGGCCGGCGTGCACCGGTTGCTGGTGTCGTTGTCGCAGATGGTCTGGGCGGGCTCCGAGGGGCCGAACCAGAACAGCAGGAAGACGCTCATGGAGATCAAGAACAGCACCACGACACCCGACAGCAGGCGTTTGATGACATAGGCGAACACGAGAAGTTTCCTCCGGGGTCAGGAGATGATGCCGACCTTAGCGGCACGGTGGTGTGGGGCCCCGGGTCCCGGAGCCCCACACCGTGTGGAGATGAGGGTCGACGTCAGCCGACCCCAGGATCACTGAGTGACGTAGAGATCCTTGTAGTTCGGCGCGCCGAGCGCACCGTCACCCGTCGGGTTCCCGATCTTCGACCCGAAGGCGAAGAGGTCGTTGCGGAACGCGGTCGGGATGAGGGGGTAGTACTCGGTAGCGATCTGCTCGTCGAGCTCGCCCCAGGCAGCAGCCTGCTCATCCTGCGGCAGGGTGGGGATCTCCTTCATGCGCGCGTCCATCGACTCCTCGGAGAAGAAGGCGGTGTTGTAGGTCGCGTCCGTGCGGAGCAGGGACGGGATCATGGTGAGGCCCGACGGCCAGTCGGAGCACCAGTTGACGCCACGCAGGTTGAGCTTCTTGTTGATCTTGTTGTTCGGGTCGGTCCAGATGACGTAGAGCGACGTCTCGATCGGCACCGGGTAGGACTTGACCTTGAAGCCGGAGTCGGTCAGACCCTTCTCGATCTGCTTCTGCGCGGCCTCGGTGGTCGGAGAACCCGTGGCGTAGGCCATGTGGATCTCGTAGCCCTCGGCGCCGGCCTCGGCCAGCAGCTCCTTGGCCTTCTCCGGGTTGAAGGTGATCTGCTCACCGTCGACCTGGTAGTCGGACTTGCCCGCCATGCCGGGAGGCATGACCGAGTTGGCCGGGACACGGGTCACGCCGGGCACCTCGCCCGAGGCCTGCCACACGCTCTCGTACGGGTAGGCGTAGGCAAGTGCCTTGCGGACGTTGAGGTCGGTGATCTTGGTGTAGTCAGGCGCCCAGAAGCTGGTGCACTGCGACGACTGCTGCACCAGGCGCTCGCCCAGCGTCGAGGTGAACTTGCTGTAGTTCTCGGACGTCACCGCGGCGGAGATCGACGTCTGCGACTCGGTGTTGTCGCTGAGCATCAGCTCGTCGGTCTGCGTCGGGTCGGCAGCGAACTTGAAGACCCACTTGTCGACGTACTGGTGACGCGCCGGGTCGGACTCGGGAGTCCAGGCGTCGTTCTTGACGAGGACGAGCTCCTCGCTGGGGCGGAAGGACTCGACCTTGTAGGGGCCGTTGGAGAGCGGGTTGCGGCCGTACTCCGGCGGGTCGGAGACCTTGCCGAGCGGAGCCGGGCCCATCGCCATGAAGGCGCCCCAGTAGTCCATGTCCGGGAAGGGCGTCTCCATCTTGATGGTGACGCTGTTGGCGGCCTCGTCGAACGTGATCGCGTCGTACTTCTTGCCCTTGTCGGTGTAGGGACCCTTGTAGTCCTCAGCACCAGCGAAGAAGTGCACGGAGTACTCGGTGCCGGGACCCGACGGGAACGCCTCGGAGTCGAGGGAGCGCTGGATGCCCCAGGCGACCTCTTCGGCGGTGATCGGCTTGCCGTCCTCCCACGTCGCGTCCTCACGCAGCGTGAAGGTCCACTCGGTGAAGTCCTCGTTGGGCGTGCCCAGGTCGACGGCGAGGTCGGGGACCAGCACCATCTCGCCGGTCTCGTCGTCGCGGGAGTACTGGGTCAGCGCACGGTGCGTGAGCGCCTGCTGGATCGAGTTGCCCGTCACCGACCAGCCGTTGGTCGGGTCGAGGTCCTCGGGGCCCGGGTCGTCGGGGAGGTAGACGGTGACGGTGCCACCCTCGGTCGCGCCCTCGACGTCCGCCGCGGGAGCCTGACGCTCTGCGTCCTTGGCAATGGTCTCGGCAGCGCCCTTGAATCCGTCCCCTGCAGCACCTTCGCCCGTCTCAGTGCCATCGCCACCACAGGCAGCGAGGCTCACGAGGACAGCACTGGTAGCGAGCGTTGCGATCGCCTTAGTACGTCTCATTGTCCAGCCTTTCTCTTTCTGGTTCGCACACCCGGTAGCCCGGGGTGACAACTTGGGTTGTGACGCGCCTCAGCGGCGGGTCTTCGGGTCGAACGCGTCGCGTACCGCGTCGCCCAACAGGTTGAGTGAGAGGACCAGCGCCACCACGCCCACCATGGGGGCCCAGAGGTAGAGCGAGTAGTTGCTCCAGTAGGGCACTGCGTTGGCGATCGTCTGGCCCCACGAGGCACTGCCCGTGACACCGATCCCCAGGAACGCCAGCCCCGCCTCGGCCGCCACGAAGGCCGGCAGCATCAGCGAGATGCTGATCACGATCGGGGCCATGAGGTTGGGAAGGAGCTCACGGAAGAGGATCCGGTGGGTGGGCATGCCCAGGACCCGGGCCGCGTGCACGAACTCACGCTCACGCAGCGAGAGCACCTCGCCACGAATGAGGCGAGCCACCGTCATCCAGCCGAACATCGACAAGATGCCGATCAGGGAGAGGATCTGGATGGTCTCGTAGCTGTCGCTGGTGCCGAACCGGTCGATGATGATCGGCGCGATGATCAGGGCCGCCAGCAGGAACGGGATGGTAAGGAAGAAGTCGATGATGAACGAGAGGACCTTGTCGACCACGCCACCCACGAAGCCGGCGACGAGCCCGACGACGATGCCGACGACCGACGCGAACAAGGTCGCGGCGCCGGCGATGATCAGCGAGGTCCGGCAGCCGTAGATCCAGTGGGCCAGGTTGTCCGCGCCGGTGCGCGGCGCGATGCCGAGCGGGTGGCTGGGGTCGAACCCGTGGTACGGCGGACCGGTCTTGGGGTAGCCGACGCCGGACGAGGCGAAGTTGCACTCGAGGACCTCACACGAGCTGACCGTCTCGAGGTCGACCCCGAACGCCTTGGCGATCAGGTCGGCGAAGACGGCGACCAGGATGAAGAACAGCACCACGAGCGCGCAGACCACCGCGATCTTGTCGCGGCGCAGGCGCCCGAAGGCGATCTGCAGCGGCGACTTGCCGGTGACCTCCTGGGCCCGCTTGCTGTTGGGGTCGACGGGCGTCTCGTCCGTCAGTGTGCCCAAGGTCTCCGGTGCAGTCGGCTGCGACATGCTCTCCCTTTAACTGGTCCGGGGTTGCTGGTCCGTGATGCTGGTGAGGCGCCGGGGTTCGCCCGGTGGGACTGCCGAGAACACCCTCGATGTGCAGGGGTTCCCGCCAGCGCCGAACGGGACTCTATGTGACGCGGGCCTCACAGACGATCACTGACGCGTAACGATCCGGACACGACCGTCCGCCTAACGGCCGCAGATCTTGGGGAGAGCTCACCCCTCGGGCGGGACATCCTTCGTCGCCTTGGCGTCCACACCGGCTTCCTTCCGCTGCTCGGCGGAGATGGGTGCGGGCGCCGCTGTCAAGGGGTCGAAGCCGCCACCGGACTTGGGGAAGGCGATGACGTCGCGGATGGACTCGGTGCCCGCGAGCAGGGCGACGATCCGGTCCCAGCCGAAGGCGATGCCGCCGTGCGGCGGGGCGCCGTACTTGAACGCCTCGAGCAGGAAGCCGAACTTCTCCTGCGCCTCGGCCTCGTCGAGGCCCATGATCGCGAAGACGCGCTTCTGGATGTCCTCGCGGTGGATACGGATCGATCCCCCACCGATCTCGTTGCCGTTGCAGACGATGTCGTAGGCCCATGCCAGGGCGTTGCCCGGGTCGGCGTCGAACACGTCGAGGTCCTTGGGCGAGGTGAACGCGTGGTGCACGGCCGTCCAGGCGCCGCTCCCGACGGCGACGTCACCGGCCGCGGTCGCGTCGCCGGCCGGCTCGAACAGGGGTGCGTCGACGACCCACAGGAAGTTCCAGGCGCTCTCGTCGATCAGGCCACCGCGGCGGCCGATCTCGAGACGGGCCGCGCCCAGCAGCGCGCGGCTGCTCTTGGCGGGGCCGGCGGCGAAGAAGATGCAGTCGCCCGGCTCAGCGCCCACATGGGCGGCGAGACCGGCCTTCTCCGAGTCGCTGAGGTTCTTGGCGACCGGTCCCCCGAGCTCACCGTCCTCGCCGACCAGGACGTAGGCCAGCCCCTTGGCGCCGCGCTGCTTGGCCCACTCCTGCCAGGCGTCGAGCTTCTTGCGCGGCTGGCTCGCGCCACCGGGCATCACCACGGCACCGACGTAGTCGGCCAGGAAGACCCTGAACGTGGTGTCCTTGAAGTAGTCGGTGCACTCGACGAGCTCCTGGCCCATCCGCAGGTCGGGCTTGTCGCTGCCGAAGCGCGCCATCGCCTCGGCGTACGTCATCCGCGGCAGCGGGGTGGGGATCTCGTAGCCGATCAGCTTCCACAGCGCGACCAGGATCTCCTCGGCGACGGCCAGGACGTCGTCCTGCTCGACGAAGCTCATCTCGATGTCGAGCTGGGTGAACTCGGGCTGGCGGTCGGCGCGGAAGTCCTCGTCGCGGTAGCAGCGCGCGATCTGGAAGTAGCGCTCCATGCCCGCGACCATCAGCAGCTGCTTGAACAGCTGGGGGCTCTGCGGCAGGGCATACCAGCTGCCGGGCTGCAGGCGGGCCGGCACGAGGAAGTCGCGTGCGCCCTCAGGCGTGCTGCGGGTCAGGGTCGGGGTCTCAATCTCGACGAAGTCGTGGCGGTCGAGGACGTCGCGCGCCGCCTTGTTGACCTTGCTGCGCAGGCGCAGGGCGTTGTTGGGACCGCTGCGGCGCAGGTCGAGGTAGCGGTGCTTGAGGCGGGCCTCCTCCCCCACGTCGCCGCCCTTGGCGGTGCCGGCCTCGTCGATCGGGAACGGCAGCGGAGCGCTCGCCGCGAGGACCTCGACCTCGGTCGCGACGACCTCGATGTCGCCCGTCGGCAGGTTGGGGTTCTCGTTGCCGGGCTTGCGCGCGACGACCTCACCGGTGACCTTCAGGCAGAACTCGCTGCGGAGGCTGTGCGCCACCTCCTCGTCGCGCACGACGACCTGGACCACACCGCTCGCCTCGCGCAGGTCGAGGAACGCCACCCCGCCGTGGTCACGGCGGCGCGCGACCCATCCCGCGAGGACGACGGTCTGTCCGACGTGCTCGGCGCGCAGGGCGCCGGCGTCATGAGTGCGAATCACTGGTTCTCCTCGAGGGTGGTGGTGCGAGTCGTGACGACCTGCGGTCGCAGGTCTTCTTCGGGTGGGCTCCACGTCGAGGGATCAGCCTCGACCTGGTCACCGGAACGGATGTCCTTGACCTGGTGGGTGCCGTCGGCCTGGCTGAACCAGACGAACGGGATGCCGCGGCGCTCGGCCGCGCGGATCTGCTTGCCGAACTTGGCTGCGTCGGCGGAGACCTCGCAGGCCACACCGCGGGTGCGGAGGGCGGTCGCGATCGCCGTACTCGCCTCGCGTGCCTCCTCGTCGGTGACGGCCACCAGGACCGCACTCGGCACCTTGCGGCTGCCCGCGAGCACGCCGTCGGAGATGAGCGGGATGAGGGTGCGGGAGACACCGAACGAGACGCCGACGCCGGGGTAGGTCGTCTTCCCGTCACTGGCGAGCGCGTCGTAGCGACCGCCGCCGCCGACGGACTTGAGCCGCTCGTAGCCGGCCATGAAGACCTCGAGGACAGTGCCGGTGTAGTAGTCGAGGCCGCGGGCGATGCGCAGGTTGGCCTCGACCGAGACACGCTCGGAGGTGGCGCTCGCGCACCCGTCGATGACCGCGGCGAGCTCGACCAGACCCGTCTCCAGCAGCTCGTCCTCGACCCCGAGGGCGCGGACCTGCTCGACGAACGAGGTGTCGGGGACGCGGATCGTCGCCAGCCGCAGGCACAGCTCGGCCTGTTCGGGCGTGGCGCCGGCCTGCTCGACGAGCTGCTCGGCGACGGTCTCCGCGGGGAGCTTGTCGAGCTTGTCGATGACCTTGATCGCGGTGGTGACGTCACTGATGCCGAGGCCGCGGTAGAAGCCCTGGATCAGCTTGCGGTTGTTGACCTGGAACGACAGCGGCGGCAACGGCAGCGCGCCCAGCGCCTCGACCATGACTCGCACGACCTCGACGTCGTGGTGGAAGCCGAGGGTGTCGCGCCCGACGATGTCGATGTCGGCCTGGGTGAACTGGCGGTAGCGACCCTCCTGGGGACGCTCGCCACGCCACGCGGGCTGGATCTGGAAGCGACGGAACGGGAACTCGAGCTTGCCGGCGTTCTCCAGCACGTAGCGCGCGAAGGGCACGGTGAGGTCGAAGTGCATGCCGAGCTCGGCCTTCGCGTCCGGCTCCGCGGCCAGGCGCTGGAGGACGTAGATCTCCTTGTCGATCTCGCCACCCTTGGCCAAGCGGTCGATCGGCTCGACGACGCGGGTCTCGATGTTGGCGAAGCCGTGCAGCTCGAAGGTGCGCGCGAGCGAGGCGATGATCTCGCGCTCGACGACGCGCTGCTCAGGCAGGAGCTCGGGGAATCCGCTGAGCGGGGCGATCTTGGCCATGTCAGAGTCCTCGCGTCACGCGGCCCGCGTCGCCGCGGTCGATCAGGTCGAGCAGATAGGGGTTGGTCGCGCGCTCGCGGCCGATCGAGGTCTGCTCGCCGTGTCCGGGCAGGACGACGATGTCGTCGGCGAGCGGCAGCACCTTGGAGGCGAGGCTCGTCAGCATCGTCGCGTGGTCCCCGCCGGGCAGGTCGGTGCGACCGATCGAGCCCGCGAACAGCAGGTCGCCGGAGAACATCACCTCGGAGATGTCCGCGTCGGCGTACGGCGTGCGGAAGGTGACCGATCCCTCGGTGTGTCCGGGCGTGTGGTCGACGACGAACCGCAGGCCGGCCAGCTCGAGCTCCTGCAGGTCGGTGAGCTCTCGCACGTCGTCGGGCTCGGCCCACTCGTAGCTGCCGCCGAGCAGCATCTGCGTGGTCTCGCGACTCATCCCCGCCATCGGGTCGGTCAGCAGGTGCCGGTCGCTCGGGTGGATCCACGCGGTGGCGTCGTAGGTGCCTGCCACGGGCGCCACGCACCACATGTGGTCGACGTGCCCGTGCGTCACCAGCACCGACACGGGCTTGAGCTTGTGCTCGCGCACGACGTCGGCGACACCGGCGGCGGCGTCCTTGCCGGGGTCGACGACGACGCACTCGCTGCCGGGTCCGGTGGCGATGACGTAGCAGTTGGTGCCCCAGGGTCCAGCGGGGAAGCCGGCAATGAACACGTGTGTGAAGTCCTAGTCGGGTGGCAGGGTCGGGACGGGCGTCAGCCTACCGAGGTGGCTCGTGACTACGATGGGCGACCATGAGCGCCGACAAGCAGTCCGACTGGGGCCGAGTGGCCGAGGACGGCACCGTCTATGTCAAGACCCCCGACGGGGAACGCACCGTGGGGCAGTACCCCGTGGGGACCCCCGAGGAGGCGCTGAAGTTCTACACCGACCGCTTCGATGCGCTCTCCTTCGAGGTGCACCTGCTCGAGCAGCGGATCGCGGCCGGCAAGCTCAGCCCCGAGGAAGCCACCTCGACGGTCAAGATGCTGCGTGAGCAGGTCGTCGAGGCCAACGCCGTCGGCGACCTCACCGGCCTGGCCGCCCGCCTCGACGCGACGGCCCCGGTCATCGCCAGCCAGCGTGAGGCCAAGCGGGTCGAGAAGGCCCAGCGGACCGCTGAGTCGAAGGTCGAGAAGGACAAGATCGTCGCCGAGGCGGAGAAGCTCGCCCAGGGCAACGACTGGCGCAACGGCGCCAACCGGCTGCGCGACCTCCTCGACCAGTGGAAGGTCCTCCCCCGCCTCGACAAGACCACCGACGACGTCCTGTGGAAGCGCTTCAGCAGCGCGCGCACGACGTACACCCGGCGCCGCAAGGCGCACTTCGCCGAGGAGCACGAGCGCCGCGACGGCGCACGCGTGATCAAGGAACGGCTCGCCACCGAGGCCGAGGCGCTGTCGACGTCCACCGAGTGGGGCCCGACCGCCGGCCGCTACCGCGACCTGATGCGCGACTGGAAGGCCGCCGGCCCGGCGCCGCGCGACATCGACGACGAGCTGTGGAAGCGCTTCCGCGGTGCGCAGGACGCCTTCTTCGGCGCCCGCGACGCCGCCAACGCCGAGCTCGACAAGGAGTTCGCCGCCAACGCCGAGGTCAAGGAGGAGATCCTCCTCGAGGCCGAGAAGCTCGTCCCCGTGACCGATCTCGACGCCGCGAAGCGCGCCTTCCGCGACCTCGCCGACCGCTGGGACGCCGCCGGCAAGGTGCCGCGCGACCGGATGAAGGACCTCGAGGGCCGGATGCGCAAGGTCGAGCAGACCATCCGCTCGGTCGAGGACGACCAGTGGAAGCGCAGCGACCCGGAGAAGTCCGCCCGCGCCGACGACATCGTCTCCAAGCTCGAGGCTGGCATCGCCGAGGAGCAGGGCAAGCTCGACAAGGCGAAGGCCGCCGGTGACGACAAGCGGGTCAAGCAGCTCGAGGACTCGCTCGCCAACAAGCAGGCGTTCCTCGACATGGCGCGCAAGGCCGCCGAGGACTTCAGCTAGTTCGTGACCCGGTAGGCGTCGAAGACGCCGGGCACGCTGCGCACGGCGCGGAGCACGTTGTCGAGGTGGGAGGCGTCTGCCATCTCGAAGGTGAAGCGACTCTTGGCGACCCGGTCGCGGCTGGTCGAGAGCGTCGCGCTGAGGATGTTCACGTGGGCGTCCGAGAGCGTGATCGTGATGTCGGAGAGCAGGCGCGCGCGGTCGAGCGCCTCGACCTGGATGTTCACCAGGAACGTGGACTGTGAGCTCGGCGCCCAGTCGACCTCGATCAGCCGCTCCGGCTGGGTCTCGAGCTCGGCGGCGTTGGTGCAGTTGCGCCGGTGCACGGAGACTCCGCCGCCCTTGGTGACGAAGCCCAGGATCGGGTCGGGCGGCACGGGCGTGCAGCACTTGGCGAGCTTGACCCACACGTCGTCGACGCCCTTGACGACGACGCCCGAGTCGGTGCTTCCGGTCGTGGCCCGCGAGCGGCGGGTGATGGTCACGCCCTCGGACAGGTCCTCGGCAGCACCGTCGTCTCCGCCGTGCAGGTCGATCACGCGGCGAACGACGGCCTGTGCGCTCAGGTTGTTCTCACCGACGGCGGCGTAGAGCGCCGAGACGTCGGCGTGGTTGAAGTGCTCGGCCGCCTGCATGAGCGACTCGTGGGTCATCAACCGCTTGAGGGGCAGGCCCTCCTTGCGCATCAGCTTGGCGATCTGCTCCTTGCCGCGCTCGATCGCCTCCTCGCGGCGCTCCTTGGTGAACCACTGGCGGATCTTCGACCGGGCGCGGGGCGACTTGACGAAGTTCAGCCAGTCGCGCGAGGGGCCGGCGTTGGCCGACTTGGAGGTGAAGACCTCCACGACGTCGCCGTTGTCGAGCGACGACTCCAGCGGCACGAGGCGACCGTTCACCCGAGCACCGATCGTGTGGTGCCCGACCTCGGTGTGCACGGCGTAGGCGAAGTCGACCGGGGTGGCTGCGACCGGCAGCGGGATGACGTCACCGCGCGGCGTGAAGACGTAGACCTGCGCCTGGTTCATCTCGAAGCGCAGCGACTCCAGGAACTCGCCCGGGTCCTCGACCTCCTGCTGCCAGTCGAGGAGCTGCTGCAGCCACGACATGTCGTCGCCGATCTGGGAGGAGCCGGCGCGGGCGTCGGTGTCGAGCCCGGCCTTGGTGTCCTCCTTGTACTTCCAGTGCGCCGCCACGCCGTACTCCGCACGACGGTGCATCGCGAAGGTGCGGATCTGCAGCTCGACGGGCTTGCCCTGCGGTCCGATGACCGTGGTGTGCAGCGACTGGTACATGTTGAACTTCGGCATCGCGACGTAGTCCTTGAACCGCCCCAGCACCGGGTTCCAGCGCGAGTGCAGCACCCCGAGGACGGAGTAGCAGTCGCGGACGTCGTCGACGAGGATGCGGATGCCGACCAGGTCGTAGATGTCGGAGAACTCGCGACCACCGACGATCATCTTCTGGTAGATCGAGTAGTAGTGCTTGGGTCGTCCGGTGACCTTGCCCTTGATCTTCGCCTCGCGCAGGTCGCCGTCGACGCGGGCGATGACCTCGGCCAGGAACTGGTCGCGCGACGGCGCACGGTCGGCGACCAGGCGCACGATCTCGTCGTACATCTTCGGGTGCAGCGTCGCGAAGGCGAGGTCCTCGAGCTCCCACTTGAGGGTGTTCATGCCGAGCCTGTGCGCGAGCGGGGCGTAGATGTCGAGGGTCTCGCGGGCTTTGCGCTCCTGCGTCTCGGCCTTGAGGTAGCGCAGCGTGCGCATGTTGTGGAGCCGGTCGGCGAGCTTGATGACCAGCACGCGGATGTCGCGCGACATCGCCACGATCATCTTGCGGATCGTCTCGGCCTGCGCGGAATCGCCGTACTGCACCTTGTCGAGCTTGGTCACGCCGTCGACGAGGATGGCGACCTCGTCACCGAAGTCCTTGCGGAGCTCCTCGAGGGTGTACGGCGTGTCCTCGACCGTGTCGTGGAGCAGCGCCGCCACCAGGGTCGGCTCGGTCATGCCGATGTCGGCCAGGATCGTGGTCACGGCCAGCGGGTGGGTGATGTAGCGGTCCCCGCTCTTGCGCATCTGCGAGCCGTGCATCTTCTCGGCGACGAGATAGGCACGCTCCAGCAGCGCCAGGTCGGCCTTGGGGTGGTTGGCCCGCACGGAGCGGAACAGCGGCTCCAGGACCGGGTTGCCGGTCGGCGCCTTGGCGCCGATGCGAGCCAGCCGTGCGCGCATGCTCCGGGCCGAGACAGGCACCTCGGAGGCGCGCTCCTGCGCCACGGGGGTGCTGGTCTCTTCGCTCATCGCGCCAGTCTAGTGACCGGTCACCGACGGGTGGAGTCAGACGGACGTGATGGCGCTGATCGGCAGGTCGCCGGCTGCGGCGCGCCCCGGCAGGAACGTCAGCTCCATGAGCACCGAGACTCCGACGCAGGTGCCGCCGCACGCCTCGACGAGCTGGCGGGTGGCCGCGACGGTGCCGCCGGTGGCCAGCACGTCGTCGATCAGCAACACTCGCTCCCCCGGCGCTATCGCGTCCTGGTGCAGCTCGAGCGTGGCCTCGCCGTACTCCAGGGAGTAGGAGACGGCGTGGGTGGCGCGCGGCAGCTTGCCGGCCTTGCGGACGGGCACGAAGCCGACCCCGAGCGCGAGCGCGACCGGCGCGGCCAGGATGAAGCCGCGGGCCTCCATGCCGACGACCTTGTCCACCACGACGTTGCCGGCCGCGTCGCGAGCCGTCGCCGCCAGGGCCTCGACGACGGCGGTGAATCCCGCGTGGTCGGCGAGCAGCGGGGTGATGTCCTTGAACATCACGCCGGGCAGCGGATGGTCGGGGACGTCGAGGACGAGGCGCGACATCGCGTCGCGGGCCGCCTCGAGCGCCTGCCGGCTCACTTCTTGCCCCGCTTCGAGCGCGGCTGGCGGGTGGGCTGGACACGGCCGGCCGACGGGCTCGGCTTGACCGGACCGTGTGGCTTGGGGGCGACGCGGCCCTTGTTGATCGCCTCGGTCTGTCGCGGCGGTGCCTTCGCGGGGCGCGTGGCCACCGTCCCGTCCGCGCGCACCCGCCGGGGGTCCGGCGGCGGAGCAGCGTTGCGGTCGGCCGCGGACACCCGCGCGTAGACGTCGGCCGAGGCCTCGCGGCGTCGGGCAGCGGCCCGACGCTCGTCGTGGTCGACGTCCTTCTCGCGCGCCTTGAGCTGCACGAGCAGGGGCGTGGCGATGAAGATCGAGGAGTAGACACCGACCGCCATGCCGACGAACAGGGCGAGGGCGAGGTCCTTGAGCGAGCCCGATCCCAGCTGCACGACGCCGACGTACAAGATCGCGGCGACCGGGATGAGCGCGACGAGCGAGGTGTTGATCGAGCGGACCAGGGTCTGGTTGACGGCGAGGTTGGCCGCCTCGGCGTAGGTCAGGCGCGAGCGCTTCAGCTGGTGGGTGTTCTCGCGGACCTTGTCGAAGACGACGACGGTGTCGTAGAGCGAGAAACCTAGGATCGTCAGCACACCGGTCACCGTGGCCGGGGACACCTCGAAGCCCGACAGCGCATAGATCCCGATGGTGATGAGGATGTCGTGGGCCAGCGCGACGATCGCTGCGACCGACATCTTCCACTCGCGGAAGTAGGCCCAGATGAAGAGCACGACCAGGACCAGGAAGACCACGAGCCCGATCAGGGACCGCTCGGCGACCTCCTTGCCCCAGCTGGGGCCGATCTCCGTCTGGGAGATGTCCGCCTGGGTCGCACCGGTCACCTCCAGGATCGTGGCGACCAGATCGGCGCTCTCCTCGTCGTCGACCGGCTCGGTCTGGACGATGATCGCCTCGCTGCCCGAGGTCGTGACGACGGGGGCCGACGCGCTCTCGATGCCGGTGCCGGCGACCGCCGTCCGCAGGTCGTCGGCCGTGTCCTGGGTGGCCTTGTCGGCCGAGACCGTGACGCGGTACTCGGCGCCGCCGGTGAACTCGATGCCCATGTTGAGGCCCTTGGACACCAGCCCGAAGGCCGCCACCGCGATGAGCACCGCCGAGAGGGCGTACCAGACCCACGTGCGACCGACGAAGTCGATCGAGCGGCGCCCGGAGTAGAGGTCGTTGCCGAGTCGTGAGAACGCGCCCATCAGGCCTTGCCTCCAGCGGTCGAGGTCGCGATGGCGTCCATGCCGAGGGTGTCGGCACTGAGCCCCGACAGGGCGTGGCCACGGTTGAAGAACGAGAAGCGCGCCAGCCACGACACGAGCGGGTGGGTGAACCAGAAGAAGACCACCAGGTCGATGAGCGTGGACAGGCCGAGCGCGAACGCGAAGCCCTTCACCACACCGGCGGCGAAGATGTAGAGGACCACCGCGGCCAGCAGCGAGACGGTGTCGGCCGCCAGGCAGGTGTTGCGGGCCCGCGCCCAGCCCGCCTCGACGGCGACGCGCATCGACTTGCCGTCGCGCATCTCGTCGCGGATGCGTTCGAAGTAGACGATGAAGGAGTCGGCGGTGATGCCGACCGCGACGATCAGCCCGGCGATCCCGGGCAGGGACAGCGTGAAGCCGACGCCCTCACTGAGCAGCACCACGAACGAGTAGATCAGGGCCGCCGCCATGAGCAGCGATGCGATCACGACCAGGCCGAGGCCGCGGTAGTAGAGCAGGCAGTAGAGCATCACCAGGACCAGCCCGACGAGACCGGCGGTGATGCCGGCCGAGAGCTGGTTGCCGGCCAGCGACGGGCCGACCAGCTCGACCGGCGGGTCCTTCTCGAAGGAGATCGGCAAGGCGCCGTACTTGAGGCTGGTCGCGAGGCTCTTGGCCTCGGCCTCGGTGAACTGCCCGGTGATCTGGGCGTTGCCGTCGGTGATCAGCCCCTCCATCGTCGGCGCCGAGATGACTCGGCCGTCGAGCACGATGGCGAACTGCTTGTCGGTGTTGACCAGGGCCTGCGAGATGCGGGCGAACTCGAGGGTGCCGGCGCGGTTGAAGTTGAGGTCGACTCCCCACTCCACGCTCTGCTGGCTGGGCGGCAAGGTGGAGGCCGAGCTGAGGTCGGTGCCCTCGATCAGGGTCTTCGACAACAGCATCTTCGAGCCGAACTGGTCGCAGGTGATCAGCGGCTTGTCCGGGTCGTCGTCGATGTCCGCGACCGCACCGTCGGCCGGGCAGCTGAACTTGTTGAACGCCGCCACGGACTCGGCGTCCGGGTTGTCCATCCACACCAACGGGTCGTCGTCCCCCGCGGCCGGCTGCTCGGTGGCCGGCGACGGTGACTGGGACGGGGACGGGGACTTGGTCGGCTTCTTCTTGTCCTTCTCGTCCGCCCAGGCGTACGGCGCCCGCTTGCTGCCCGGAACGCCCGTGCCGGGCACGGAGCTGGGCAGGGGGCCGGAGCCGGTGGCGCCGGCCACGCCGTTGGCGACGGCAGCGACGACGCGGAAGCGGAGCTGGGCCTGGCGCTTGACGGTCTCGACGAGGTCGCGCCGGCTCTCGCCGGGGATCTCGACGACGATGTACTGGTTGCCCTGCGTGGAGACCTCGGCCTCGGCGACGCCCGAGCCGTTGACCCGGTCCTCGATGATGCCGCGGGCCTCGGCCAGGCTCTCGCTGGACACGTCACCCTCGGCGACCAGCGTGATCCGGGTGCCGCCCTGGAGGTCGAGCCCCAGCTTGGGCTTCCAGACCCCGGCGAGCGCGACCAGCCCGTAGGTCAGTGCGGTGACGAGGAAGAAGACGACGAGGGTGCGACCCGGGTTGGGCTTCCGAGCGGCCACGTCAGCGTGCCTGGTCGTCCGGTCCAGTGCTCGGGTCGGTCGGGTCGGTCGGGTCGGTGGGCGCGACCTGGTTGTCGACGACGCTGATCGCGGCACGCGCGACCTCGATCTCGGTGCCGGGTGCGATCTCGATCCGGACGCGGTCGTCGCCCAGGGACCGGACGGTGCCGAAGATCCCCGCCGACAGCATGACCCGCTGTCCGGGCTGGAGGTCCGCCTGGAGCTTGGCGATGGCCTTCTGGCGACGGGATGCGGGGCGCACCACCATGACCCAGAAGAGCAGCGCGATGGCTACCAGCGGAAGAAGGGAAGCGAACTGCTCCACGAAATTACCTCAAGCGTCTCGGTGGGATGGGGGTGGTGCGGCGCAGGCGCGGATGCGCCCGAGCGACCAACGCTGGAGTGTACGCGGGCGCTGCGACGCCCGGTCGTCACGCGTCGTCGAACAGGGGCGAGTCGACACCGGCCGGCTGCGCGGGCGGTGTCAGGCCGAGGTGGTGCCACGCGGCGGCGGTGGCGATCCGTCCTCGCGGGGTGCGCGCCAGCAGGCCGAGCCGGACCAGGAACGGCTCGGCGACCTCCTCGACCGTCTCGCGCTCCTCACCGACCGCGACGGCGAGCGTCGAGATGCCGACCGGGCCGCCGCCGAAGCGGCGGCACAGCGCGTCCAGGACGCCGCGGTCGAGCCGGTCGAGGCCGGACTCGTCGACCTCGTAGAGCTCGAGGGCATCGCGCGCGACCTCGAGGGTCACCACGCCGTCCGCGCGGACCTGGGCGAAGTCGCGCACGCGGCGCAGCAGCCGGTTGGCGATGCGCGGGGTCCCCCGCGAGCGACCCGCGATCTCGGCCGAGCCCTCGTCGGTCAGCTCGACGCCGAGCAGCCCGGCGGAGCGGTGCACGATCAGGTCGAGCTCGTGGGGCTCGTAGAACTCCAGGTGTGCGGTGAAGCCGAAGCGATCGCGCAGCGGCCCCGGCAGCAGGCCGGCGCGGGTGGTGGCTCCGACGAGGGTGAAGGGCGGGATCTCCAACGGGATCGCGGTCGCACCCGGGCCCTTGCCGATGACGACGTCGACGCGGAAGTCCTCCATCGCCATGTAGAGGAGCTCCTCGGCCGGGCGCGACATGCGGTGGATCTCGTCGACGAACAGGACGTCGCCCTCGTTGAGGCCCGACAGGATCGCGGCGAGGTCGCCGGCGTGGGTGATCGCCGGGCCACTGGTGAGCCGCAGGGGCGCGGACATCTCGCCGGCGATGATCATGGCGAGGGTGGTCTTGCCGAGCCCGGGCGGTCCGGAGAGCAGCACGTGGTCCGGCGCCCTCCCCCGGCGTCGGGCAGCCTCCAGCACCAGCCCGAGCTGGTCGCGCACCCGCACCTGGCCGACGACCTCGTCCAGGCTGCGCGGTCGCAGCGCTGCCTCGACCGCGCGGTCGTCGCCGTCGGCGTCCGCGGACGTGAGCCGCTGGAGGTGCGCGGACTCGGCGGGCGTGAGCTCGTCCTCGGTGTCGGCTTCCCAGTTCACGTCGTCACACCTTGCTCAGCGCGCGCAGGGCGGCGCGCAGGAGGGAGGGGACGTCAGGGCTGGCACCCGCATCGGGCGCGACGATCTCGACGGCCTGCTCGGCCTCCTTGCTCGACCAGCCGAGCCCGACGAGCCCCTGGTGCACCTGGTCGCGCCAGGGGGCACCGGGCGTGGTCGCCTGGCCGGCGAGCCGGGCGCCCGTCGGCGCGCCGATGCGGTCCTTGAGCTCGAGGATGATCCGCTGCGCGCCCTTCTGGCCGATGCCGGGGACGCGGGTCAGGGTCTTGACGTCCTCCCCCGCCACCGCGGCGCGCAGGTCGTCGGGCGAGAGCACCGCGACCATCGCCTGGGCCACCTTGGGCCCGACCCCGGAGGCGGTCTGGACGAGCTCGAAGATCTGCTTCTCGTCGTCGTCGAGGAAGCCGAAGACGGTCAGCGAGTCCTCGCGCACCACCATGCTCGTGGGCAGGGTCGCGGTCGACCCGATGCGCAGCGTGGCGAGGGTGCCGGGCGTGCACATCAGCTCGAGGCCGATCCCGCCGACCTCGAGGACGGCGCTGGTGAGGGTGAGGGCGGCGACTTCGCCGCGGACGAACGCGATCACGATCTGCTCCTAGCGGCGGCCTGCGCCTGCACCGCCGCGTCGATTCTTGCCTGGGCGCCACCGCGCCAGATGTGGGTGATGGCCAGCGCCAGGGCGTCGGCCGCGTCCGCGGGCTTGGGCGGTGCGTCCAGGCGCAGGATGCGGGTCACCATCGCGGTGACCTGGGCCTTGTTGGCCCGCCCGCTCCCGGAGACAGCGGCCTTGACCTCGCTCGGCGTGTGCAGGGCGATCGGCAGGCCGCGGCGCGCGGCGACCACGAGGGCGATGCCGCTGGCCTGGGCGGTGCCCATGATGGTGCTGGAGTCGGAGCGGGCGAAGACCCGCTCGACGGCCACCGCGTCGGGCTGGAACTCGTCGAGCCAGGCGTCGAGCCCGCGCTCGATCGTCACCAGCCGCTGCGCGATCGGCTCGGTGTGGCTCGTGCGGATCACGTTGACGTCGACCAGCGTGAGCGGTCGACCCACGGAGCCCTCGACCACCCCGACGCCGCAGCGCGTCAGGCCGGGGTCGATCCCGAGCACCCGCATGAAGTCAGCCTCTCGTCCGAACGTCTGTTCGGGCCAACGCTAACCTGCAGCGCCGACGCGGCGGCGTACGACACGCGCGGAGCGGGGAAGCTCAGTCCTCGTCCTCGTCGAGCTGGGCCAGCACCTCGTCGGGGATGTCGACGTTGGTGAAGACGTTCTGCACGTCGTCGAGGTCCTCGAGGGCGTCGGCCAGCTTGAGCACCTTGACCGCGGCGTCCTTGTCGACGGGGATCTCCATGCTCGGCACGAACTCGACGTCGGCGGAGTCGTAGTCGATCGCCGCGGTCTGCAGGGCGGTGCGCACGGCGACCATGTCGGTGGCCTCGGAGATGACCCGGAACGAGTCGTCCTGGTCGTTGACGTCCTCGGCGCCGGCGTCGAGGGTCGCCTCGAGGACCATGTCCTCGGTGACCTCGGTGGTCGCTCCGTCCTTCTCCTGCGACTTCAGCAGCACGATGACGCCCTTGCGGGTGAACAGGCGCGAGACCGAGCCGGGGTCGGCGAGCGTGCCGCCGTTGCGGGTCACGGCGGTGCGCACCTCCATCGCCGCGCGGTTCTTGTTGTCGGTGAGGCACTCGACGAGGAAGGCCACGCCGGCGGGGCCGTAGACCTCGTACATGATCGTCTCGTAGTTGACGCCGGTGCCTTCGAGACCGCCGCCACGCTTGACCGCGGAGTCGATGTTCTTGTTGGGGACCGACTGCTTCTTGGCCTTCTGCACCGCGTCGAAGAGCGTCGGGTTGCCGGTGAGGTCGGGGCCGCCCATCTTCGCCGCGATCTCGATGTTCTTGATCAGCTTGGCGAACAGCTTGCCGCGCTTGGCGTCGATCGCGGCCTTCTTGTGCTTCGTGGTCGCCCACTTGGAGTGGCCAGACATCAGTCCCTCTTCGTCTCGTGATCGGTGGGGCGTTCGGCGCGGGCTCGGCGCACCAGGTCGACGAACAGCTCGTGGACCCGGGCGTCACCGCCGACCTCCGGATGGAAGGAGGTCGCCATCAGCGAACCCTGGCGAACGGCCACGATCCTACCGGCGGCCGCCCCCCGCGCGGGATCGGCCGGCACGCGGGCCAGCACCTCCACGCCGTCACCGACCGCCTCGACCCACGGCGCACGGATGAAGACCGCGTGCACCGGCTCGTCGAGACCGGTCAACGGGAGGTCGCCCTCGAAGCTGTCGACCTGGCGGCCGAACGCGTTGCGGCGCACGGTGATGTCGAGCCCGCCGAGGGTCTCCTGACCGACCGCACCGCCCTCGATCCGGTCGGCGAGCAGGATCATGCCGGCGCACGTGCCGAACGTCGGCAGCCCGTCGCGGATGCGCGCCCGCAGCGGCTCGTAGAGCTCGAAGATCTTCGCCAGCTTGATCATCGTGGTCGACTCCCCGCCGGGGATGATGAGCCCGTCCACCGAGGCCAGCTCCGCCGGGCGGCGTACGGCGACGGCCCGCTCGCCGAGTCGGGTGAGCACGGCGAGGTGTTCGCGCACGTCGCCCTGGAGGGCGAGCACGCCGATGGTGTGGTCCACGTCGGGAGATCCTAGAGGCGGCCGGCGGGGCGGTCGGCGCGAGTGCCTCGCACCCGCGTGCGAGGGCGGCGGTGGAGGGCCGCCTGCGCGAGCTGCCAGGCGGCGTAGCCGAGGAGGCCGCCCGCGAGCACGACGATCCCGGTGTCCTTCTTCTCCTGGGTCAGGGCCGTCGCGACGTAGCCGGCGTAGGGCACGTGGTACCGCGCCCTGCCCCTGATCTGCTGCTCGGTCAGCTCCCACGCGTCGTCGGTGTCGTTGGCGTCGCCCCGGGTGGTGAACACGGCCACCCCGTCCTGTCGCCACTGCTTGCGCACGATCCGGTGGGTCGTGAGGCTCGGGTCGTCCGGCCGCGGCAGGAACGTGATGATGTCGCCGACCTCGAGGTCGTTGGCGTCCTCCGCACCGTCGACACGCTCGACCACCACCTGGCTGCCGACGGGGTAGGTGGGGGTCATCGAGCCCGACAGCACCGTGAGCGGCACCCAGCCGAAGGCCCTCGGCACGACCACGAGCGCTCCGAGCAGGGCCACGGCGACGAGCAGGACCAGCGACATCACGGTGCGCAGGAGCACCCTCACCCAGCGCATCTCAGCCGAGCCCGACCGGCACGGAGCCCGCGTTGGCCACGCCGGCGCTCGTCGAGGTGGCCGCCCCACCGGTCCGGCACGTGAAGTAGTCGTCGAGCTGCGCGTTCCCCTCGCTCACCTGGACCATCCAGTCGGCATCGACGTACACGCTGGAACCGGCGTAGGGGTAGGCGCGCACCGAGAGGTAGACCGGGGTGGAGGCGTTGGCAGCGAGCCAGCTGCTGTTGATGTCGTCCGACATCCTGGCTGTGCCGGCGTACTGGTCGATGGCGCCCGTGGTCTGGTCGGTGCTCCTGCGCAGGGGCGCCCAGGTGGTGCCGTCCGTGGAGCGGATGACGGTGAACCGGTTGACGGCAGCGGTCGGGACGCTCGCCGAGCCGCCGGCGAACGGCCACGCCCAGTAGAGGCGCCCGTAGAGGCCGATCGAGGATCGCGCGCCGAGCAGCAAGGTCCGCGCACAGACCACGTTGTCGGCCGAGGGCCTGGTGGCAGGCGGGAGCTTCACCTGGTAGCGGCTGGTCAGCGTCGCCGTCGTGGACGACCACGTTCCCGGCGCCTCCGACCGCTGCCGAACCTTGGTCTGGATGTCGAGCTGCCGACCAGCGTGGGCGAGCAGGAACTCGGCGGTGGTCCCGGTCCGCTCCACCAGCGGGCACACGGACTTCGTCTGCCCGGGCGCGAGCACGTCGCCGGCGACCTTGGCCGAGGCGCGGGGATACTCGGTGCCGCTGGCGAGCGCGTTCCCGCCGTTCACCGCCCAGTACGGCACCCCGGCCGCGCCGGCCAGGCAGCCGGTGGTCGTGGGGTCGTAGTTGAGCCGCACGTTGCCGAGCAGGGTCGAGGTCGTGTTGCTGGCCGGCACCGTTGCGCGGGCGCTGACCACGTCGATCCACGACGTATGGGTCTGGGAGAGGTTCTGGACCGTCATGGCCGGCTCGTTGGCGACGTCGGCCGGCGCTGCCTGGCCGTGGTCGACGGTGTTGGTCGTGCCGGCTGTCTCCAGGCCGAAGGTGTCGCTGCGGGCATCGGCGATCGTGACGACGAGCTCCTCGCGCCAGCCGGCCTGCGTCGAGTGCGACGAGGTGAGGAGCGCAGGCGCGAGCACGACGACGAGGACAGCCGCCATGGCCGCCATGAATCGTTTCGTGCTCATGGTGCTCCTCGGGAAGGTCAGCTGGTCTGGTCGAAGGTGGCCCTGATCGAGCCGAGGTCGAGGACCTGGGTCCACAGCGCCTCGTTCCACGGGGCTCCCGCGTCGTCGAGCGGGGTCTGGATGGTCACGACCGCCTGGTAGGTGCCGAAGTCGCCGGCGGCACGTGAGACCTGGGTGGTCGAGACCAGCCCGCTCACCGGAGCCGCGGCCCCGCCCGGGCGGGTGACACCCAAGGTGACCGCCGACGACCGGGCGAGCAGCGACGCCGTCGGTGCCCGGTCGAGCAGCGCCGACGCGTCGACGACGAGGGCTCCGCGCAGGTTGTCGCCGTTCCCGGCGAGGGTGACGTCGCGGAGCACGCGCACTGCGTCACCCGGGATGAGCCGTTCCGCGGCCAGGGACGATGTCACCACCCTGCACTCGACGAACGGTGCCGTGGGCGCGCAGGTGGTGGAGGACGAGAACGAGCGGCTCCCCACCGGCTGGCGCGAGTGCAGCTGCACCTGCAGCGTGCCGCTCAGGGAGACCGAGCCGGCCTGGATGTTCCCCACCGCTCGCTGGCCCTGCTCCCGCAGCCCGCTCCAGGTGCCGAGGCCGCTGGTGAGCAGCAGCACCCCGAGCAGGGTGGCCAGCGTCGCGCCGGCCATCCTGCCGCGACCCTGCCGGCCGTCGGCGCGGTGCCGGGGCCGGCCCGCGCGCGACGACACAGCAGACACGACGATCAGTCCTAGACGACCGGGTTGGCGTTCTGGACCAGGTCCACGGTCAGGGAGGAGAGGTTGAGGACCTCGTCCTCGCCGAGCGTGTTGGTGAAGGGCATCGTCACCGTGACGGTGATCGGGATCGCGGTGTCGTCGTTGGCCTCGGTGATCTCCCTGACCGCGGTGGCGGAGCCGTCGAACTGCGCGACCACGGTCACGTCGTCCGCGAGGGTGCCGGTTCCCGCGGGCAGCGTCGCCGTCAGCTTGGCGGTGAGGTTGTCGCCCAGGAGGTCGGGCGTGACGGTGGTCGTGTAGCGGACCACGTCGCCCGGGACCATGCGGAAGGCGGAGATGTTGGTCAGGGTCTTGGGCGTGGCGGTGGTGATGTCACTCCACGTGCCGGGGGCGACCGTCAGGGTGAGGTGGCCGGCGGTCACGGTGCCGGGCGCTGCGGACCCGTTCTCGGACCAGTTGGCGAACGTGCCGCCGACACCGGTGAGGAGGGTGACGCCGGCTACGGCGGCGATGACGCCTTTGGTGGACTTGTTCATGGTGTGGGTGCTCCTGGGTGTGTGGGATCCGTCGAGGGCCATCGCCCTCGGCCGGCACCCAGTCGAACAGGCAGCCCGAGCCCGATATTGCCGGCCCGGACAAGACCATCCCAACGGACCAGTCAGACCGCTTGACGCCCACCCATCGGGGCAGCCACGACGGCCGAACGGGTGGTGTCAACCACCTGCCACGGCAGCACGAACAGTGCGTCGACCGGGGCATGGCGGCGAGCCCGGACCAGGAGGGTGCCGACCACGAAGGCCACCAGCACCGCCGGCACGAACAGCAGCGCGGCCGAGCCCACCCCGAGCCAGGCCCCCAGGTCGGTCACGAAGATGATGACGATCAGGTGGCTGACGTAGAACACGAGGGAGTTGCGCCCGACGAACCCGAGCACGTCGCGCGGTGGCACCGGTGCCGGGCGCAGCCGGCGGCGTACGACCCGACCGAGGGTGTCGCCGACCAGGAACCAGCCGAGCAGCCAGGCGAGCTTGTGCCAGTCAGCGGTGGGGTCGGCCTGCCAGGCGAGCACGAGGACGAGCGGACCGCCGGCGATCCGCAGCCACGACGGCAGCGCGAGGCTGACGACGTAGAAGACGAAGAGGTAGGCCAGGAACCACAGGTAGGTCTTCGGGTCGTAGGCGAGGTGCGCGACGTAGTCCCAGCCGAGGCCGCCCGCACGCGCGGCGACGTAGGCCGTGTCGAGCGTGACCCACACGAGGTAGGGCCACAGCAGCGCGCGGACCTTGCCGCGCAGGTAGCTCCGCCACGGCTTGGCCAGCGCCGGCGTGAGCAGGACGCCGGAGAGGGCGACCAGCAGCGGCATGCGGTACGGCGCCAGCAGCCCGTTGACCGCGTGCACGAGCGGCAGGTCGTGGCCGCTGGCGGCGCGAACGCTCAGCTCGGCGTGGAGGACGACCACGGCAATGATCGCCGCACCACGGAGTCGGTCCATCCACAGGAGGCGCAGCATCCGGGCAGGATGCCCGTCCCAGTGGTCGCGACGGCAACGCCGCCGCGACCACCAGGCAAACTCGGGAGCGGACTACCAGCCGCGCTCGGAGAGGCGGTGCGGCTGCGGGATCTCGTCGACGTTGATGCCGACCATCGCCTCGCCCAGCCCGCGGCTGACCTTGGCCACCACGTCGGGGTCGTCGAAGAAGGTCGTCGCCTTGACGATGGCCTCGGCGCGCTGCTCGGGGTTGCCGGACTTGAAGATGCCCGAGCCGACGAACACGCCCTCGGCACCGAGCTGCATCATCATCGCGGCGTCGGCCGGGGTGGCGATGCCGCCCGCGGTGAACAGCACCACCGGGAGCTTGCCGGCCTCGGCGACCTCCTTGACCAGGTCGTACGGCGCCTGCAGCTCCTTCGCCGCGACGTAGAGCTCGTCGGGCTCCAGGCCCTGGAGGCGGCGCAGCTCGGCGCGGATCGTGCGCATGTGGGTGACGGCGTTGGACACGTCACCGGTGCCGGCTTCGCCCTTGGAGCGGATCATCGCCGCGCCCTCGGTGATGCGACGCAGCGCCTCGCCGAGGTTGGTCGCACCACAGACGAAGGGGACCGTGAAGTTCCACTTGTCGATGTGGTTGGCGTAGTCGGCCGGGGTCAGGACCTCGGACTCGTCGATGTAGTCGACACCGAGCGACTGCAGGATCTGCGCCTCGGCGAAGTGGCCGATGCGGGCCTTGGCCATGACCGGGATCGAGACGGCCTCGATGATCGAGTCGATCATGTCGGGGTCGCTCATGCGGCTGACGCCACCCTGGGCGCGGATGTCGGCGGGGACCCGCTCGAGGGCCATCACGGCGACGGCGCCGGCGTCCTCGGCGATCTTCGCCTGCTCGGCGGTGACGACGTCCATGATGACGCCGCCCTTGAGCATTTCGGCCATGCCGCGCTTGACGCGCGAGGTGCCGGTTTCGGTCGTGGTTGCAGGGGTTTCAGCCATGGGCCAATCCTACGGCGCTGCGGCGTACATGCCGATTCGGGATCAGCCCTCCGGGCGGACCTCGGCGAGCGCCTGTCGCCGTACGAGCAGGATCCGCTGGAGGACGGTCACCGTGCTGGCCACGGCGAGCAGCCACAGGGTGACTTCGTAGAGGATCGGCAGGTCGAGGACGTCGCCGAAGAAGGTCAGCACGAGGATCGCGACGAGGCGATCGGCCCGCTCGGCGATGCCGGTCTTGGCGTTGAAGCCCAGGCCTTCACCGCGGCAGCGGGCATAGGAGGTGACCGAGCCCATCACCAGGCACACGAGCGCCAGGCAGAGGTAGAGCCGGTCCTCGGCCACCCAGGCGAAGTAGAGCGCCAGGCCGGCGAAGATCGCGCCATCGGCGATCCGGTCGAGCGTGGAGTCGAGGAACGCGCCGAACGTGTCCTTGCGGCCGACGGCTCGCGCCATCGCCCCGTCGATCAGGTCGCTGAAGACGAAGGCGGTGATGAACAGCACGCCCTGCCACAGCATCCCCTGCGGGAAGAAGATCAGCGCGCCCGCGCAGACGCCGATCGTGCCGACGAGCGTGACCGCGTCGGGGCTGATCCCGAGCTTGATGAACAGCTTGATGAAGGGCTGCAGCACCACGCCCTGCCAGAAGCCCTTGAAGCGGTCGAGCACGGAGCTGGTCAGCACATTTCCCTCAGGCACGGCCGCAGGCTACCTGTCGAGGAGCCGGTCGCAGATCTCGGCGACCGCGCTCGGGACCCCGGCCACGTGCCAGTCGACCCCGGCGGCGTGCACGACGCGGGACTCGCCGCCCACCCCGCGGATGATCGCTGCGCCCGGCAGCCGGTCCCAGTCGGGCACCGAGTGCTGGAAGAGCACGTCGCAGCGGCCCTGGGCGATGGCGACCGCGTCCATCGTCCCCGAACCCATCATCCGCAGGGTCGCGACGCCCTCGACAGCGCGGACGAACGCCGCACCGATCTCGCCCTCGTAGAACGGCGGGTGCAGATAGGTCGTGGCGCAGCTGTCGCGCAGCGGGCGGTCCGTGAGCGGGCTGATCGCTCGCGCGTTGTGGCTGCTCGGCAGGGCCGGCCCGCCGACGTACGTCGAGCCGCTGGACGCGTGGTGCACCGCACCGAGGACGAGCTCCTCGCGGTCGACCAGGGCCAGGGCGCTGCACCACCAGTCGAGTCCGCGGTGGAAGTTGTAGGTGCCGTCGACGGGGTCGATCACCCAGGTCCGACCACTGGTGCCGACCTGGTCGGCGCCCTCCTCCCCCACGATCGAGTCGTCGGGGCGCTCGCGGCGCAGCGTCTCGACCACCTGCGCCTCGGCCGCGTGGTCGGCGGCCGTCACGACGTCGGAGACGTGGGTCTTGGTCTCGGCGTCGAGCCCGCGGGCCAGCATGCCGGCCGCGAGGGCGCCGGCGTCGCGGACGAGGAGTGCGGCCAGCTCTGCGTCATCCACGGCGGGCACGCTACCGGGGAACGACCTCGTCGTGGTGAAGCGTGGGTGGACGCGCAACGTACTGTGGCAAGACGGAGCAATCTTGCTCCGCCAACCAGGGAGTCCCGATGGCCGACAAGTCGCCACGGCAAGGCATGACCAAGAAGTCCAAGTCCATCAAGGAGAAGCGGGCCGACAAGCAGGCCAAGGCAGCCGGCGGCAGCGCCGCCGTGGAGAGCTTGGGCAGCAAGAAGAAGTGACGCTCCTCAGCCTCGGCATCGTCGGCACCTCCACCAAGGAGAACGAGCACCGACTGCCTCTCCACCCCGACCACCTCGTCCGCCTGGACCCGCGCATCGCTGCGCGCACCACCCTCGAGCACGGGTACGGCGAACGCTTCGGTCGCAGTGACGCCGACCTGGCCCCGCTCGTCGCCGGGTTCGCGACCCGCGAGGAGATCATCACCGGCTCCGACGTCGTGGTGCTCCCGAAGCCCCAGCACGAGGACGTCGCGGCCATGCACGCCGGCCAGGTCCTGTGGGGCTGGCCGCACTGCGTGCAGGACCCGACGATGACGCAGCTCGCGATCGACCGCGAGCTCACCCTGATCGCCTTCGAGGCGATGAACCACTGGACTCGCGACGGCTCGGTCGGCCTGCACGTCTTCCACAAGAACAACGAGCTCGCGGGCTACTGCTCGGTGCTGCAGGCGATGGAGCTCGTCGGCATCACCGGCGACTACGGTCGCCGGCTCAGCGCCGTGGTCATCGGCTTCGGCGCGACCGCGCGTGGGGCGGTCACCGCCCTCAAGGCCCACGGGGTCAGCGACGTCGCCGTGCTCACCACGCGGGGCGTGGCCGCGGTCGGCTCACCGATCCACTCCGTGCAGATCCGCCAGTTCGACCACGACCCGGACGACCCGGCCAACACCCAGGTCATCACCGACCGGGGCCGGGTCCCGCTGGCGCCGTACCTCGCGGAGAACGACATCGTCGTCAACTGCACGCTGCAGGACACCGCAGCCCCGTTGACCTACCTCGCCACCGAGGACCTCGCCGCGTTCCGCCAGGGCAGCCTGATCGTGGACGTGTCGTGCGACGAGGCGATGGGCTTCACCTGGGCCACGCCGACGACCTTCGACGATCCGATGTTCACCGTCGGTGGCCGCGTGCACTACTACGCGGTCGACCACAGCCCGTCCTACCTCTGGAACTCCGCGACCTGGGAGAACAGCGAGGCGCTGATGCCGTTCGTCGAGACGGTGCTCTCCGGCCCCGCCGCGTGGGCGGCCGACGAGACCATCACGCGCGCCATCGAGATCCAGGACGGCCGGGTGCGCAATCCTGCGATCCTGTCGTTCCAGGGACGCGCGGAGGCCCACCCGCACCCGGTCGCCTAGCGGCGATCAGCCCCAGGCGTCCGCGAGCAGGCGGCGGGTGTCCTCCAGCAGCTGCGGCAAGATCTTGGTGTCGCTGATGACGGTGATGAAGTTGGCGTCGCCCGACCAGCGCGGAACGACGTGCTGGTGCAGGTGCGACGCCAACGACCCGCCCGCGGGACCGCCGAGGTTGAGCCCGACGTTGAAGGCGTGCGGCGTGCTGACCTTGCGGATCACCCGGATCGCCTGCTGGGTCATGGCCATCAGCTCGCCCGACTCCTCGGGCGTGAGGTCCTCGAGCTCGGCGACGTGGCGGTAGGGCAGCACCATGAGGTGGCCGGGGTTGTAGGGGTGCAGGTTGAGCACGGCATAGGCGGCGTCCCCGCGCGCGACGATCAGGTTGGCCTCGTCGTCGCCCTGCGGGATCCGGCAGAACGGGCAGCCGTCGGCCGTCATGTCCGAGCGGACATAGGCCATGCGGTACGGTGTCCAGAGCCGTTCGAGGTCGCTCACTGCGCGCCCTCGGGACCCGGGCCGGCGAGCAGCTCCTCGATCGGCTGGTCCGCGCGCAGCTCGAGCCCGAGCGCGCCGGCGTGCCCGTGGAGCTGGAACCACACGGAGGCCGTCGTGAGCTCCGCCAGCACCTCGGCGCTGGGCTCGCGCTCCGGCCGGGCCAGCCATCGCCGTACGACTCCGAAGGCACCGCCGACGAAGCCGTGGACGAGGGGGTCGATCGCTGCTCGTTCGTCGGCGCTGAGCTCGAGCCCCAGGATCTCGAGGGCGGTCCCGATCAGCTCGACGACGCGGCCGGCGATCACCGCGACCCCCTCGTCGAGGGGGTTGCCGCCACCGGGTTCGCTGGTGACCGCGACGCCGTGCAGCGCGGGATGGGCCGCGGCCCAGTTGACGTACTCCGCCACGGCGCGCTCGATGATCTGCGGGATCGTGCCCTCCAGCGTGAGCACGGGCAACAGGTGGGCCCACACGTCGTTGAGGATCGCGGCCCGGATCGCCCGGTCCAGCTCGGCGCGGTCGGTGAAGTGGCGGTAGATCACCGTGCGGCCGACGCCTGCGCGCTCGGCGATGTGGGCGACGTTGACCTCGTCACCGGGCGGCGTCGCCTCGATGACCTCGAGCGCGGCGGCCAGGATGGCGGCGCGGCGCTCGATGTTGTGCTGCTCCCAGCGGACCTGGCGGCCATCTGTGGGCCCGACGCTCATCGCCCCTCCGCATGTTCGGCTACACGGTCTCGCGGAGCCTACTCGTCGGGGTCGTCGCCGGGCCCGGCGGCTCAGGCGGCAGCGGAGGCGGGCTCGCCGCGGAACCTGGCCGAGCGGCCGTCGATCTTGAGCAGCCGCCAGACCCGGCGCGAGACGGGATTCATCAGGCCGATGTCCTCGCTGAGCATCCGGACGTCGCCGAACAGGTCGCGCAGCACCTTCCGCGAGCTCGGCTGGGCCCAGTAGACCTCCTTGAACACGTCGTCCGGGAGGCCGATGTCGCGGCGCGCGCGCTTGCTCGGCTTGATGATCTCGTCGCACAGCCAGCGCATGACGACCGGTGTGAGGACGGCGACCAGCTGGCGCTCGATCGGGCCGAGCCTCGGTGCGTTGAAGGTGAGGAACTGGTGGGCGAAGCCGATGTGGCGGGCCTCCTCGGCGACGTGGATCTGCATGATCCGCTGCAGCAAGGGGTGCATGTCGTCGCCGGCGCGCAACACGGCCTTCTGCATGTGGTCGATGGGCTCCTCCCCCGCCAGCACGCCGATGAAGAAGCCGAACGGCACGATGCTGGCGGCGAGCGGCAGGATCGGGGCCACACCGCGGAAGAACCTCGACCCGCCGGCGACGTCGGCACCGGAGCGGTTGACGAACTCCTGGAACATCTGGGTGTGGTGGCACTCCTCGGTCGCCTCGTGGGTGGCGTAGCGGAACTCCGGGGAGCCGTTCGGCAGGCGGTGCAGGTAGTTCATGATGCCGGCGATCAGGACCTGCTCGAACTGCAGGCCGACCTTGGTGACGTTGGCCTGGAGGTAGAGACCGACGCGGATCTGCTCCTCCTCGGGCAGCCCGAGGTACCACTCGTGCGACCCGAGCACGTGCTCGCGCGGCAGCTTCCAGCGTGGGTCTGCCGGGTCGACCGCGAAGTCCGGGTGGTCCCAGTCGATGTCGACGAAGGCGTCGAAGTGCTGCTCGACCGAGGCTTGCGAGAGCGTGCGAAGGCTGTCGTGGAACTCCTGCTTCGTGGTCATACCCCGAAGTTAGCGTGACGTCGTGTCGGTGTAAATGGATACGCGCGACACGACGTCACATATATTTCGGGCTCAGACCTGCTCGCGGCTCGCCACGGCGCTCGCGACCCTGGCGATGGCCTCCTCGAGGGGCACGCCGTTGTCCTGGCGGCCGTCGCGGTAGCGGAAGCTCACAGCGCCCTTCTCGATGTCGTCGTCGCCGGCGATCATCATGAACGGCACCTTCTGCAGCTGGGCGTTGCGGATCTTCTTCTGCATCCGGTCGTCGGAGTCGTCGACCTCGACCCGCAGCCCGGCCACCTTCATCTGCCGCGCGACGTCGTGGAGGTAGTCGTTGTGCTTGTCGGCGATCGGGATCGCCTGCACCTGGACCGGCGCGAGCCAGGGCGGGAACGCTCCGGCGTAGTGCTCGACCAGGACGCCGAAGAAGCGCTCGAGCGAGCCGAACTTCGCCGAGTGGATCATCACCGGCTGGTGCTTGGCACCGTCGGCGCCGTTGTACTCGAGCTCGAAGCCCTTGGGCTGGTTGAAGTCGTACTGGATCGTCGACATCTGCCAGGTGCGGCCGATGGCGTCGCGTGCCTGCACGGAGATCTTGGGACCGTAGAACGCCGCGCCACCCGGGTCGGGCACGAGCTCCAGGCCGGAGTCGATCGCGACGTCCTCGAGCACCTTGGTGGCCACCGCCCACTCCTCCTCGGTGCCCACGAACTTGTCGGGCTTGGCGTCGTCGCGCGTCGAGAGCTCGAGGTAGAAGTCGTCGATGCCGAAGTCGCGCAGCAGGCCGAGGACGAACTCCAGGAGGTGCTTGACCTCGGCGGGCGCCTGCTCAGGGGTGACGTAGGAGTGGCTGTCGTCCTGGGTCAGCCCGCGGACGCGGGTGAGGCCGTGCACGACGCCGGACTTCTCGTAGCGGTAGACCGAGCCGAACTCGAACAGCCGCAGCGGCAGCTCGCGGTAGGACCGTCCGCGCGAGCGGAAGATCAGGTTGTGCATCGGGCAGTTCATCGCCTTGAGGTAGTAGTCCGACCCCTCGAACTCCATCGGCGGGAACATCGTGTCCTTGTAGTAGGGCAGGTGTCCGGAGGTGTGGAACAGCCCCTCCTTGCTGATGTGGGGGGTGCCGACGTAGTCGAAGCCCTCCTCGATGTGGCGCTGGCGGACGTAGTCCTCCATCACCCGCTTGATGACGCCGCCCTTGGGGTGGAACACCGCGAGGCCGGAGCCGATCTCGTCGGGGAAGCTGAACAGGTCGAGGTCGCGCCCGAGCTTGCGGTGGTCGCGGCGCTCGGCCTCCTCGATGCGGTGGAGGTGCTCGTCGAGCGCCTCCTTTGTCTCCCAAGCGGTGCCGTAGATGCGCTGGAGCATCTTGTTCTTCTCGTCGCCGCGCCAGTACGCCGCTGCGGTCCGCATCAGCTTGAAGGCGGGGATCCGCTTGGTGGTCGGGATGTGCGGGCCGCGGCACAGGTCGGACCACTTGGCCTCGCCGTTGCGCCCGATGTTGTCGTAGATGGTGAGCTCGGCACCTTCACCGCTGTCGACCTCGACGCTCGCACCCTCGGTGTCGTCGGCCCCGGCGCCGCCCTTGAGCCCGATCAGCTCGAGCTTGTAGGGCTCGTCCTGGAGCTCGTTGATCGCGTCGGCGTCGGTGGTGACCCGGCGCTCGAAGCGCTGGTTCTCCTTGATGATCTTGCGCATCGCGGACTCGATCTTGGTGACGTCCTCCGGCACGAACGGGGTCTCGACGTCGAAGTCGTAGTAGAAGCCGTTCTCCACCGGCGGGCCGATGCCGAGCTTGGCCTCGGGCCAGAGCTGCTGGACGGCCTGGGCCATCACGTGGGCGGTCGAGTGGCGCAGGATGTCGCGGCCGTCGTTGCTGGCGATGTCGACGCCCTCGACCTCGTCACCGTCCCGGAGCTCGTAGGCGAGGTCCTTGAGGTCTCCCCCCACCCGGGCGGCGATGACGTCGGCGTCGTCCTTGAAGAGCTCCCAGGCCTTGGTGCCCGTCGTGGTCGAGTGCTCCTGACGCTGGCCAGCGTGGATGCGGACGACCTTGATGTCGGACACGTGGTGCTCCTTGAGTGGTGCGAGAAACGGACGGTGCCGATGCTATCGGCCGGTCTCGTCCCGGCTCACCCCAGTTTGCCGCTGGGGCCGACGGCGTCTCAAAACGGGCAAGTGCCCTCGACACGGTGTGACGCGCACCACCATGCTCACGCGCACCAACTATCGCTAGGAGACACACCCCCGATGCGTCACACTCCCCTGCGCAACACCCTTGCCCTCCTCGTGGCGGGTGCCACGGCACTCGTCGCGCTCGCCACCCCCGGCGCCCAGGCTGCCAAAGCGGCGACCCCCGACGGCTACGTCGCCCTCGGCGACTCCTACTCCTCCGGCAACGGCGCCAACTCGACCAACCTCGACTTCTTCTGCAACCGCAACACCTACGCCTACCCCTACCTCGTGGCCCAGCAGCGCCCCAACACGGCCTTGACGTTCGTCGCGTGCGGCGGTGCCACCACCACCGACGTCAACAACAACCAGATCAGCGCGCTGGCCTCGACGACGAAGTTCGTCACGATCACGATCGGTGGCAACGACATCGGCTTCGTCAACCTGCTGACGAGCTGCTGGGCCTACAACGACGACGCCCAGTGCCAGGCGGCGGCGGACACCGCGAACGGCAAGATCGCCAACCAGCTGGGAGCCGCCCTCGACGGCACCTACGCCCGGATCAAGGCTGCGTCCCCCACGGCCACCGTCGTGGTCCTGGGCTACCCCAACCCGCTGGGCACCAACCTCTCGTGCCTGGCCGCGGACGGCATCAGCACCGCCAACCGCACGTCGATCAACTCCGTGGTGACCAACCTGGAGTCGAAGATCTCGAACCGGGTCGCCGCCGCTGGATTCACCTACAAGTCGGCGATCTCCCCGTTCGGCGGGCACGACATCTGCGCCAGCGACCCCTGGGTCAACGGCAAGGCCTGGAACCTGGCCGACGCCTACCACCCGTCGCGCAGCGGCTACGCCAACGGCTACACCCCGCTGGTGCGCGCGGTCATCGGCTGATCGAGCTGGACCACCGGCTGCCAACCGCCGGATCGTCGGACGTTGATCGCAACGTCCGACGATCCGGTCGCCCCGGCAGCCACCTCGTCGGACCTCCCGGCGGACGTCCGACAGCTCAGCGGGCGGTGAGCTCGCCCGTCTGCACCCGCCACAGGGCGGCGTAGGCACCGTCGAGCGCGAGCAGCTCGTCGTGGGTTCCGCCCTCGATGACCCGCCCGGCGTCGAGCACCCAGATGCGGTGGGCGTGCCGGACGGTCGAGAGCCGGTGGGCCACGACGAGGGCGGTGCACTGGGCGGTCGCCTGGCGCAGCGAGCGCTGGATCGCGGCCTCGGTCTCGTTGTCGACGGCACTGGTCGCCTCGTCCAGCACGAGCACGGCCGGGTCGCGCAGCAGGGCCCGCGCCAGGGCGAGGCGCTGGCGCTGGCCGCCGGAGAGGGTGACGCCACGCTCCCCCACCCACGCGTCCAGCCCGTCGGGCAGCGCCTCGATGAAGTCGAGCGCGGCAGCTGCCTCGGCGGCGGCCCGGATCTGCTCGCGCGTCGCGTCGGGCCGGCCGTAGGCGATGTTGTCGGCGATCGAGCCGGCGAACATGAAGACGTCCTGCGCGACATAGCCCATCGACCCGCGCAGCGAGTCCCAGTCGAGCTCGCGGACGTCCTGGCCGTCGAGGAGCACCTGGCCCGAGCGCGCGTCGTCGAAGCGGAGCACGAGGCGCAGCAGCGACGACTTGCCCGAGCCCGTGGCGCCGACGATCGCGTGGGTCTCGCCGGCAGGGACGACGAGGTCGATGTCGTGGAGCACGTCCGGCCCGTCGCCGTACCCCGAACGCACGCCGCGCAGCTCGATCCGCCCGGCCACCGGTCGCGCGAGGGCGGTCGCGCCCGCGGGCACGGTCACGGGCTCCTCGAGCAGGCCGAGGATGCGGCTGGCCGAGGCCCGGCCGCGCTGGTAGAGGTCGAGCACCTCGGCGACGTCGGTGAGCGGCCACAGCAGTCGCTGGGTCATGAAGACCAGCACGGAGTAGAGGCCGACCTCGAGGTCGCCGCGCAGCGCCGCCCAGCCGCCGAGCAGCAGGGTGCAGGTGAAGCCGGCCAGGATCGCCATCCGGACGAGCGGGACGAACGCGGCGGACGAGCGGATGGCCACGGTGTTGGCGTCGCGGTAGGCACGGGACACGGCTGCCACCCGGTCGCGCTCGCGGTCCTCGGCCGTGAACGCCTTGATCGTGGCGATGCCCGCGAGGTTGGCGCTGAGCGTCCCGGACAGGTCGGCCACGGCGGACCGCACCCGGACGTAGAGCGGCTCGAGGCGCCGCTGGAACACCAGCGAGCCCAGCACGATGACGGGGATCGGCAAGAACGCCAGCACCAGCAGCTGGCCGGACGCGACCGCGAAGACGCCGCCGACGAGCAGGATGTTGAGCGCGGTCTGGAGGATCGCGGGCGCGCCGATGTCGAGGAAGCGCTCGAGCTGGTTGACGTCGTCGTTCAGCGTGGCCAGCGTCGAGCCGGCCGGGCGTGACTCGTGCCAGCCGAGGTCGAGGTGCTGCACGTGGTCGTAGGCCTCGACCCGCAGGTCGTGCTCGACTCCCTGGGCGAGACCTCGCCACAGCACGTCGGCGACGTACTGCGTGGCGGACTCGATGACCCAGACGACGACGTTGATGACCGCCAGCCAGCCCAGCTGCGCGTAGCGCGACTCGACGCCGAGCAGGTCGCCGATGAAGGAGGCGTCGCCGCGTACGACGACGTCGACCGCCGCGCCGATGAGCAGCTCGGGCATGACGTCGGCGACCTTGTTGACCGTCGAGGCCACGACGGCAGCGATGAAGCGGCCGCGGTAGGCGCGGTAGCGCTTCCAGAGCGCGCGCAGGGGCTGGTCGGCGTCATGGGTGACGGCCTGGGACACGCGGTCCTCCATCGAAACGTCGGGGTTCGGCGGCAGCAACCGTAGGCTCGACGGTATGCAGCGCCGCGTGGTGGGTACGGCAAGTGGCAGCAGCCACCTGCGCCATCCGCGGCGCACGACTCCCCACAGATAGAAGGTGCGTCATGACAACACTTCTCTTCATCATCGCCGCGATCCTGGTGATCGCCGGAATCGTCTCCCTGGTGCGCGGACAGCTGGTGATGGGAGCGGTGCTCATCGTCGTGGGCCTGCTCGTCGGCCCGGGTGGCTACAGCATCTTCAGGTGACGACCGAGAGCCTGGCCTTCGGATCGCTGGCGATCGCGTTCGACCACCGGGTCCTGCGCCCACGCGAGTGGACGGTGGCCCAGTCCGAGTGGGCTGCCCAGATCCTGCGTACGGCGCCGGACGGACCGGTGCTCGAGCTGTGCTCGGGCGCCGGGCAGATCGGGTTGCTGGCCGTCGCCGGCTCCGGGCGTCCGCTGGTCTGCGTGGACGCGAGCGACGTGGCCTGCGAGTTCGCCCGCACGAACGCGCTCGCGGCCGGGTTGGCCGAGCAGGTCGACGTGCGCCACGCCCCGCTGGAGAGCGCCGTGGGGCCGACCGAGGTGTTCGCGCTCGTCATCGCGGACCCGCCGTGGGTGCCGCGCCTGGACACCGGACGCTTCCCCGAGGATCCGCTGTCGGCGATCGACGGCGGTCCTGACGGCCTCGACGTCGCGCGCGCCTGCCTCCAGGTGATCCGCCGGCACCTCGCGCCCGGGGGTTCGGCGCTGCTCCAGCTCGGCACCACGGAGCAGGCCGACGTCCTCGCGGACGAGGAGCTGCACCTCGCCGACGCCCTGACGCTGAGTGAGGTGCGCCAGCAGGAGCGCGGGGTGCTGGTGCGGATCGACCGGGACGCCGCCAGCGCGGAGTAGCCGGCTCAGTCGCCCCTGCGCGCGATCACCTTGTGCGTGCCGTCGCACCACGGCAGCCGGCTCGATTTCTCGCAGCGGCACAGTGCGACGACCGGTCGCTCGACGGCGTGGACGCGACCGTCGGCGTCCTCGATGCTGCGCACTCCCCGGACCAGCATCGGCCCGTCCGGGACGAGGACCACCTCGGAGTGCTCGAACGCCTGGGGACTCATGACGCGACTCCCCAGCTGTCGAGCATCGCCGTGGCGAACCGCGCCTCGAGGTCCAGGCAGGTGAAGGCGCCGAACAGGATGTCCCCCGCCTGCTCCGGCTGCTCCTCGGCCAAGGTGCCGCAGATGTCGCGGAGGGCCGTCTGCTCGTGGATCGCGTCCGCCTCCACGTGCTCGTCGTAGTAGCGCACCATCTCCGTCGGCAGCCCCAGCCGGGCGAACCCCTGCACCATGCGGCGGGACGGCAGGGAGCTGGTCGCCTCGAAGGCGGCGAGGTGTCCCATGGCGGCCCCGCGGAGCCGGCGCTGCATGCCGAACATGCTCGCGGCGTTGTTCATCTCGAACACCTCGGGCAGCGCGTCGTCGACGTACGCGCCGTAGTCGGACCGCAGGCCGACGGCCTCGAGTCCCTGGGCGAACAGGTGGGCGTGCAGGCGGTTGGGGTCGCCGTCGCCGTACTCGTCGAAGAGCAGCTCCACGAGGGCGGTCTTGGCCCGGACCGGGAGCCGGGGCACGACCCAGGCGGACGGGTCCGCCTCCTTGAGGTGGTAGACGGAGCGCTGTCGCAGCAGCTCCATCACCTGGTCGAGGTCGGCGCGCCGGTGGACGTGCTCGGCGAGGGAGGGACCGTCGTCCTCCGCGACCAGGCGCACCAGCTCCGCAGGGACGTCGGTCGGCGCCGGCTGGGCGCCCGGCCAGCGGTCGCGGAGCCGGGCCTCCAGGTCGGTCTCGAGCCGCGCGCGCAGCAACAGCACGGGCGGGCTGGTCTCGGCCAGGTCGTGGACGTCCTCGAACCCGCCGTACGACAGCTCGTGCACCGCCCAGAGCGTGAGGTCGGCGTCCTCGATGCTGTCCGGCTGGACGCTCACTCCTGTCTCGGCAGCTTGGCCATCGGGCAGGGACCGCAAGAGGTCGAAGGCCGCTTCACTGAGGCTTCCGCGTGGCTTGGGGAGATACATGGATGAAGTTGTACCCCGAAATCGACAGATCAGGCGTGACCTCGGACGACTGGTCACCGCCTTGTCGGGTACCGGCCATCGCAAGGACACCCCGACCCCGGACCTCCAAGGAGCTGTGATGGCCGAGAACACCCGACGGATGCACGTCACCCCCGAGCAGATGTGGGAGACCCTGAGCGACGGCTGGCTCTTCCCCGTGTGGGTGGTGGGCGCCTCGCGGATGCGGGAGGTCGACGACGACTGGCCCGCCGCCGGCAGCAGGCTGCACCACTCCGTCGGTGTCTGGCCCGCGCTGATCAACGACTACACGGAGGTCGTCGAGTGCCGGCCGCACCACAGCCTGACGTTGCGCGCTCGCGCCTGGCCGATGGGCGAGGCCCGGGTGGTCATCTCGCTGAGCCCGGTCGGCGCGGAGACCGAGGTCAGCATCGTCGAGGACCCCGTCTCCGGGCCGGGCGTGCTCGTGCCGCGGCCCGCGCGCTCGCTGGGCCTGAAGTGGCGCAACACCGAGACCCTCCGGCGCCTGGCGTTCGTCGCCGAAGGACGTCGATGACCTGGGACGCGGTGGTGGTCGGGGCCGGGCCCAACGGCCTGGTCGCAGCCAACAGGCTGCTCGATGCCGGGTGGTCGGTGCTCCTGCTGGAGGCCCAGCCCGAGGTCGGCGGTGCCGTGCGCAGCGACCGGGAGGTGCACCCGGGCTTCGTGCACGACACGTTCAGCGCGTTCCACCCGCTCGCCGCCATCTCCCCCACCATCGCGTCCTTCGACCTGGAGGACCATGGGCTGGTGTGGCAGCACGCGCCCGCCGTGCTCGGCCACCCCTTCGAGGACGGCAGCTGGGCGGTGCTGCACCGCGACCGCGAGCTCACGGCGGCGGGGCTCGACGACCTGCAACCCGGCGACGGCCGCGCGTGGCTGGAGCTCTGCGAGCAGTGGGACCGCGTCGGTCCGCACCTCATCGGCGCCCTGCTCACGCCCTTCCCACCCGTGCGCCACGGGGTCGGGCTGCTGGCCGCGCTCCGGCACGTCGGCGGCCTCGACTTCGTCAAGACCCTGCTCACCCCGGCCACGACCCTGGTCCGGCAGCGCTTCGGTGGCGAGGGCGCGCGCCTGCTGCTCGCCGGCAACTCCGCGCATGCGGACATCCCCCTCGACTCGCCGGGCTCCGGCCTGATGGGGCTGCTGCTGGCGATGCTCGGGCAGACGGTCGGCTTCCCCGTCCCCGAGGGCGGTGCCGGCGGGCTCTCGCGCTCGCTGGCCCGACGGTTCCTGGCCGGTGGCGGTGAGATCCGCACCGACGCCGAGGTCGAGCACGTCGAGGTCACGCGCGGTCGCGCCGTCGCGGTCCGCACGATCGGTGGGGAGAGGTACGCCGCTGGGCGAGCCGTCATCGCCGACGTGCTCGCGCCCACGCTCTACACGCGCCTGCTGGAGCGCTCCGACGTGCCGGAACGGGTCTTCAGGTCTCTCGAGACGTTCGAGCTCGACCCCGGGACGGTCAAGGTCGACTGGGCGCTGGCCCGCCCCGTCCCGTGGCAGGTCGCGCCGGACACGGCGTGCGGCACCGTCCACGTCGCCGACTCGGTGGCCGACATGGCGCTCGCCATGTCGCAGGTGCAGGCAGGCGCCGTACCCGCCTCTCCGTTCATGCTCTCCGGCCAGATGACCACTGCCGACGCCACCCGCTCCCCCGCCGGGACCGAGTCCTTCTGGGCCTACGCGCACGTCCCGCAACACACCAGCAGCGACGGCGGGGACGGCGGGATCCGTGGGGTGTGGGACCGCGACGACTGCGAGCGCTTCGCCGATCGCATGCAGGCCCGGCTCGAACGGCTGGCGCCCGGCTTCGGCGACGCTGCGCTCGCGCGACGGATCCTGGGTCCGCGGGAGCTGGAGGCGCGCAACGCCAACCTGGTGGGCGGCTCCCTCAACGGCGGCAGCGCCCAGCTCCACCAGCAGCTGGTGCTCCGTCCGCTGCCGGGGCTCGGGCGGGCCGAGACGCCGGTGCGGGGTCTCTTCCTCGGCTCCGCCTCCGCCCATCCGGGCGGAGGGGTCCACGGCGCCTGCGGGGACAACGCCGCCCGGGCCGCGCTCGCGCACGACCGGCTGCGGCGGGTGCTTCCCGGACGTGTGGCGAGCCCCTAAGGGTCCGGCCACCAGGAGGAGGGGCAGCCGGGGGCGTTCCCCGATGCGCCGTTCCGCCAGCAGGGCAGAGAGTCAGCAGATGACCATGACGACCCGCCTTGCCGCGCTGATCGCCCCCTCGGGACTGTTGGTCTACAGCGTCCTGCGCTGGCTCGACGGCCGCGACGGACACCACGGCCCCGGCCTGGCCTGGGACCTCGGCCACTCTGCGTTCCTCATCGCGTTCATCGCGTTCGCGACTCTGACCGTCGCGATCGGTCGCACCGTCGCGACGAGGATCGCCTTGATGACCACGGCCACGACCGTGCTCGGTGCCGCTCTCTTCGTCTGGGTCATCGTCGGCGACCTGTCGCCCGACTTCAAGGACTGGGCGAGCATGCCGGACGTCCTGAAGTTGATCGGCCCGCCCGCGTTCGTCCTGGGCTTCGTCGCCACGCTCCATCTCGCCGGTCGATCCGGGGTCGCGCCGCGCTCCAGCGCCTGGCTCGCGCTCGTCGGGTTCGTGCTGATCATCGTGGAACTCGATCTGCTCCCGCTCGCGGCGTCGTGCTCCTGGTCGCGCTCAGTCCGCTCGTGAGTCGGCAGCGCCGGCCGGTCCCCCTCTAGCCCTTCGAGCGGTGCGGCATCTGTTCGGCGAGGGCGCTATCGGAGCTAATGGAGGACGCCGCTCTCGACACAGGGCAGAGCGTTGCGCATGTCAAGAAGACCGCGCAGGTCGGCCGCGCCTTCGCTGAGACCGCGAAGCAGTACGTCGCGTGCAACCGGGCCCATGGGCGCGGTCATCGCAGTGAGCTTTCGGCCCAACGAGACGGTCTCTCCGTCAGCCAGCGGATGGCTCGTGAGCGGTTTCATCAAGCACTGAGAGCTGCTCGGTGAGGAGGTGTCGCATCTGGCTGCGATGGCGCCTGTCCATCTCACGCAGCTTGGCGATCTGTGTCTCAAGGGTTGTCTTCTCATCGCTCAGATCGGCCAGTGCCGTGACGCGCTCGCGGTCGAGCGCGGCGGCCTGCTCCGACTTGCGGCTGGCCAGTTCGGCTGCGACCCGATCCGCCTCGTTGCGACTGGCCTCCAGGATCGCGTCAGCCTTGGCCTGTGCGGCGCTCACCAGCGATTCGGCCTCCGTCCCCGCGTCGATGACGAGCCGGTCGGCGGTGAGGCCAGCCAGCTCGAGCATCCGCTCAACGGCACTCGTTGGGGTCTCCTGGGCCGCGATCGGCGTCTGGACCGGGCGTAGGTCTTGATCGGAGCTCGGCGACATGTTTCTCCCAAGAGTTGGTCGAGTGCTGGTCTGCCACGTGGACGGGTGATTCGGCGACAGATGGGCTGTTGCGCCCAGCCCGAGCTGGCCGGGCTGGGCGCCGAGCCGACTTACCTGGGAGGGGTGGAGCAGCCCGGATGCGGGTTTACAGCATTCTCAACCTGCATCAAGGCCGCAAGTTACGGACACTTCCATGACTACCCGCGGGTAGGTGAGACGGATCACGCCAAGCACCGGGTTACCGCCCAGTTTGCGAGATGCAGGCGCTTCGACATGGCCGCTGCCCATGTGGTCGCGGGCGCCCCGGGCACGCGAAGTCGCTCGAGCCGAACGGGGCTCGCCAGATGCACGAGAGGCCGCCTCCCCGACGGGAAACGGCCTCTGATGTGCACGAACGTGGGTGGGCGATACTGGGTTCGAATCTTATTCCAGCGTATGCGGCGATACTGGCCAAAAGTGGACAAAAGCCCTCTGACCTGCAGAAACAGGACCATCTATCGCTAGGGCGCGTGGACAGAAGCACACATGTTTTGCCATCCTAGTTGCACGTTGTTGCACGAACTAGGGAGCGGACATGCCACGCAGGCGCGGATTCGGTGCGATCAGGAAGCTTCCCAGCAAGCGCTACCAAGCGTCCTACCTCGGCCCCGACACGATCCGGCACATCGCCCCGGTCACGTTCGAGACGGCCGAGGATGCCGAGGCGTGGCTCACCGATCGACGCCGCGAGATCAAGAACGAGGACTGGACACCGCCGACGACGAAGGCGCCACTCACATTCGGGGAGCACGCCGAGCGCTGGCTCACGCACCGCCAGTTGAAGCCGCGCACGCGCTACCACTATCGCAAGATCCTCGACGCGCGGATCCTCCCGACGTTCGGCGACGTCGCCCTGAAGCACGTCACGGCCGACCTGATCGACGACTGGCACTACCGGATGGGCGACTCGACCCCGACAGCCAACGCGCACGCCTACGGCCTCATGAGGACAATCCTTAGCGACGCTGTGCAACGCCGACTCATCGAATTCAACCCCTGCCACATCCGGGGCGCGGGCAACACCAAGCGCGTCAAGCAGATCGGCCCCGCCACCCTGCCCGAGCTCGAGGCCCTGACTCTGGCGATGCCCGAGCGCTACCGGCTCATGATCCTTCTGGCCGCATGGTGCGGACTCCGCTTCGGTGAGATCACCGAACTACGCCGCCACGACTTCGACCTGACCAACGGCGTCGTGAAGATCCGCCGAGCCGTCGTCCGCGTCAACGGTGAGTTCATCATCGGCACACCGAAGTCCGACGCTGGCAGCCGCGACGTCTCGATCCCGCCGCACCTGCTCCCCATCGTGAAGGCGCACCTGGCCGACAACATCACCGGAGGCCGGGACGGTCTGCTCTTCCCATCCGCGGGCGACCCGACGAAGCACCTGGCGCCCGCCACCCTCTACAGGGTCTTCTACAAGGCGCGCGAGGAAGCCGGCAGACCCGATCTCCGGTTCCACGACCTCCGCCACACCGGCGCGGTCCTGGCCGCGAGCACGGGTGCCACGCTGGCCGAGCTGATGGCCCGCCTCGGACACTCCACCGCCGGCGCGGCCTTGCGGTATCAGCACGCCGCGAAGGACCGCGACAAGGTGATCGCCCAGGCCTTGTCGAACCTGGCAACGAAGAGCCTCTGACCGAGAGCCAACGTCAGGGGGCTAACGAAGGGCTAACGAGACACTTCCGTCCCTGTCCTGCACTTGGTCACGCCACGCAGCGCTCTCCGTAACCGACTCAACCAGCGCGCGCGATCGCTGACTCCAAGAGCGGGACGGGAGTGGCTTGTGCGTCCCGAACACGGATCCGCTACCGGGATGGCGGACCGAGAAAGTTTGTGGGGTCGTACGGTTGGGTGCCGCCCTCGACGGTCCACAGGGCGGCCAGCGGCATCAGGTCGGTGATGAGCACGCTCTTCAGACCTTCGCCGGTCGGCAAGATCACTCGGATATTCGAGTGGTAGTCGAAGAGCACCTGTCGGTCACGGCCACAGGGGCCGACTGCGCCGCGCCCGTGGTTTCCGACGGCCACAATCGCGGTGATCTCGCCTGCTCCGCCGACGCGGGCGGCACCCAGAGCGACCAGTTCGGCGCACGGCCCACCGGTGAAGTGATACAGGTTCACCCCGGCGAACATGCGCCCGTCTGCCGCGCGCACCGCCGCACCCATCGTATGGACGCCGTCCTCCTCGGGACCGGCGTCGGTGTTGGCGTCAATCGTCTCTCGGGCCAGCTCGACCAGCTCCCGCTCATCGTCGGTGAGATCCCGGGCGGAGGGCGGCAGCGGCATTCGGTGACGATGGCACACGCCCGCGGCTACGACAACCCACGCGGGCTCGGCGCGCAGGAGACCCCGTCGGCCCGTCCGATAGACGATCCGCTTTCGGCGACGCCGGGGCTGAACGGTTGAACCGCCTCGTCCCTCCGCGGATCCTCAACCGAAAATCATCGGCCCTGAGCGTTTGACTCCAGTGACACCGGCATTTGCAGGATGATGAGTATGCGGGCACAGGCCCGACCACCCCGAACGCTGCAGGGTATGGCTCATGACCAGCCGTCGGGTTCTCCTACTCATCCACCTCGCACTGGTCCTCCTCGGACTCGCCTACCTCGTACTCTCACTGACCGTCAGCAGAACCCCAGACGCCAATATCGGCGCAGGCCTAGCCGCCTTGTGGTTGATCGCGCTCGGATCACCGTGGGGTTGGCCGTTGCTGGCCCCGGGGGTGGTGGACAGCTCCAGCTCGACCGTCCTGCTGGCGGCAGCTAGCGCGCTGCTCAACCTAGGCTTACACGCGCTGCACTCCCTGCGCCGAGATCGCCCCGGGTCACAGGTGATGCGAACTCGTGCGCCCCACCGTCACCCGTAGCCGATCGTCTTGCGGACGTGAGCTGGCCGCGACGACTCGGAGGCCCTATCGAAGGACGCGCACGTCTTCAGTGTTGTGGCGACCGTGATCCATGATCTCGCCGCGCCATACGAAGCCGACGCGTTGCTCTGCGCCGAGCGACCGGTAACCCTCAGCGACGATGTCCGAGAAGTGGACGAAGAGCAACTATCCATCGTCGGCGGTGATCCTGCCGTAGCCCTTCTCCTGCTTGAACCACCTCACCGTACCGGTGCGACCCACGTCGAGAAGGTCGGGACGGCGTACGTCCAGGTCGTCGCTCACCATCGCGACCCTAGTCCGCAGAAGCGTTCGCTCGTCATAAGTCGATCGGCTCGCGGAGCGTGCCAGTGCGGGATCCGCTGTCGGTACGTCCGGATGAGTGAGCACAGCGGCAACCGTCGTCGTGGGGTGGACCGTGTCATGGCACGCCCGCTGGCTAGCGCGATGGTGAGCCGGTCGGGGGCGCGCTGGGTCCAGATGGCGGGTCGCATCGCTGTTGGGATCGTTGGAGGAGGTGTCGCTGCAGTGCGGCCATGTCCGGGGAAGATGCGTCGGCCGCTGGCTGGTCCGCACCGGTCGCCGCAGCGGGCCACCGGGGGCCATACGGTGTCGGCAGGCTGCTGGCGTGGCCCAGGTCG
>NZ_CM001852.1:1757827-1807665 GCF_000389985.1 Nocardioides sp. CF8 | reverse complement strand
CGGCTGCTACCAACCTGATGGCCGGGTACACCTAGCCGCGGCGCTGGTCGAGCCCGACGACGGTGAGGTCGACCATCGAGTGCTGTACCGCCTCGACATCCGCTGTCCGTACGGGCGGGAGCTGTTGGAGAAGCAGCTCCCGCAGGTGCCGAAGGGTGCCGGGCCGCCGGTCGTTTCGCACGAGGATCACACCCCGGGCCAAGGTCAGTTCAGCGATCTGCAAGCTATGGTCCGCTGGCTCGTCACCGGCGAGGGCATGACCGAGGCCCAGGCAGTCGAGCACGTCGCGTGGTGGCGCGAGCATCGAAACCAGCGCCTCGACATCCACGAGCAGACGCTCACGTGGCTCGGCGACCTCGCCCACGCCGGCCACATCCGACTCTTCGGCCACGACCTGGCCACGGCCGGGGAGGTTGACGCCCTCGCCGAAAGGGGCGGAGCTGTGGCCGAGTTTCCGACTACCCTCGACTCCGCTCGCCGTGCCCGCGAGCTTGGCCTGCTCGTCGTGGCCGGGGCGCCCAACGTGGTGCGCGGCGGCTCCCACACCGGCAACGTCTCGGCCAGCGAGCTCGTCGCCGAGGGCCTCGTGGACGCCCTCGCCAGCGACTACCTACCCGGCGCGATGCTGCCCGCCGCGATGCGGCTGGCCCGGGACGGCGCCCTGTCCCTCCCACAGGCCGTCGGCCTCCTCACGTCTGGACCGGCCGCCTGCGTCGGACTGCCCGACCGCGGCGCGATACGCGAGGGTGCCGTCGCCGACCTGGTGCTTGCGGACCTCGATCGCCCCTGGCCGGTCGTACACCTGATCGCGAGGTGATTGGCCAAAACCGGATGGTCAGTCACGCTCCGGCGGCTGACGAGCAGGGCTCAGCCGTTGGCGGGTCAGTATCGGCAAGGACACGCTCGGTCAGTGCGCCGCTGTATCCGGTGTTTGCGTCGGGGTCCTCTCGCTGTCTGCTTGCCTTCTTGAGAACGCCCGCGCATGGCGGATGGTGCGCGTCGTCGAAGGCCGCACGTCGCTTGGCCGGCTGGCGTACGGGGGAACCTTCACTCATCACCTGGGAACTCTTGTCACGGCTCGCCTACGCCTTCCTCACCGTGCCCGATGAACACGCCGCCGCGGCTGCGACCCAGTTGGAAGACGACGCCATCGTGCTATCGCCTTGCGGTGCCGCGGGAGCCGCGGGAGCCGCGGGACTACTACGTGCGGCACGAGATCGCAAACTGCGTTCGGCGCTGGGACTGAACCGCCCTGGGTTGCTTGGAGGCTCCTGACCTTGGAAACGAGGACGGAGTCATGCCGAAGGAAGAGGTGCCTGGGAAGCCGCAGACGCGGCGCTACATCCAGGAGGAGAAGGACGCCGCGGTGCGGATGGTGCGCACCCTGCGGGCGGAGCTGGGGACCACGCAGGGCACGGTGCAGCGCGGCGCGGCGCAGTTGGGGTATGGCACCGAGTCGGTGCGGACCTGGGTCAAGCAGGCGGACATCGACCAGGGTCACGCGCCCGGGGTGAGCCCGCGGAAGCCAGGCGCATCATGGAGCTGGAGCAGGAGAACCGTGAGCTCAAGCGGGCCAACGAGATCTTGAAGCGGGCCAGTTTCTTCGGGGCGGAGCTCGACCGCCAGCACCAGAAGTAGCCGCGTTCATCGACGCCAACCGCGACGAGGTCGTCGCGTGCCGACGTCTGGGGGTCGAGCTCGTCTGCAGCGTGCTGCAGGTGGCCCCGAGCAGCTACTACGGGATCAAGAACCGGCAACCGTCGGCGCGGCCCAGCGCGATCAGGTGATACGCCCGGTCGTGCGGCAGTTGTGGGAGGACAACTACCGGGTCTACAGCGCATGGAAGGTCTGGAAGGCCGCTCGCGGCGTGCTGGCCACGACGTCGGCCCAACCAGGTCGCCCGGTTGATGCGCACCGCCGGCATCGAGGGTGTGCGCCGCACCAAGCGGGTCCGCACCACCAAGCCCGACCCGGACGTGCCGCGGCACCCAGACCTGGTGGGCCGAGACTTCACCGCCGCCGGCCCCGAACCCGCTGTGAGTCACCATGTCGCGGACAGTGCAGACGCGGTCATGCCGATCAGGGGCACTGAGCTGCGGGGCGTGTGGAGATCACGGTCAGCGCCTCCCGAGGGGAGGGATGCATGCATGCTGCCTGGCTCGTGGGTACCGAGCACCTGAACGCCGAGCACGCCGGGGAGATCTGTGTGTTCGAGATTGACGCCGCAGCCATCGGGCCGACATCGAGGGCTCGTGCAGGCATCAAGGCTCACGGTGACCCGCGGCTCCTCACCGACATGGCCGAGGTCGAGATCCTCTTCGACGCATCCCGCCCGCACACCTGGACCGCGATCTGGGGGAGGGCGAGACCGTCGTCGGCTGCAAAGGCGTCACCCTCCGACACATCCAGCAGTCCCTCGACTACCCGCTCTTCTTGATGCTCGACCTCTGTGAGATCGGACCACCGGTCGGCACCTACCCCAAGACCGCGACCCTCCCTCCACCGTCTGCGCGGCTGGGCCAGCTGAGATGTGCAGTCTCCTACCGACGGCGCGGCCACCAACCGCGTGTCGACGTTGACGGCGAGTGCGGGCCAAGTGATGCACACTCACACCTCCAGGTGGTCCCATCCTCATGGCAACGAGGTGGTCCTATCACGCTGGCAAGCGACAGTAGAGGCAGGCCGCTCCTATGCTTCGTCAAGCAGCTGTGGCCGTGTTTTCCAGTAGGCGATAGAGGTCGCGCGCGACATAGCGGGCAAGGCAGCGTTTGATCTCTCGGCCGGTCTTGCCTTCGGCCGTGCGGCGGGCGACGTAGTCGCGGGTGGCTGGCTGGTACTGGATCCGGCTCTGGACCACGGTGTGCAGTGCGTTGTTGAGCTGGCGGTCGCCGTAACGGTTGAGGCGATAACGGGTGGTGACTTGGCCACTGTTCGCAGGGATCGGTGCCACGCCGGCGAGCATCGCGAACGCCGCTTCGGAGTGGATACGGCCGGGGTGGGACCAGGCGCACAACACCGTCGCGGCCACGATCGGTCCGACGCCGAACTCCTCGAGCAGGTCAGGACGCCAGCTACGGATGATGGCCACGATCGCCTTCTGCAGCTCGCGTGCCTCCTTCAGCATCGCGTGCGCGCGACGAGCCAAGGTCCGCAGCGCCACCACGGTGCTGGTCGTCTCGATGTCCCAGGAGGCGTGCACGCGCAGATTCGCGGCGGTGTTGAGCATCGCGGCAAGCTTCTGGCCGCGGAACCTGCCTCGGATGGGTTCGGGTGCGGCGATGACCAGGCTGAAGACCTGCTGCTGGGCCTCGGTGGAGGCATTGATCGCTGAGCGGCGAGCAGCCAAGAGCACCGACAGTGCTTGGCGTTCGCCACCGCTGCGTGGAGTTCCCAACCGCGGTCGAGCCATCGCTTCACGCGCAGCGCGGATCGCATCGAGCGGATCGGACTTCGCGCCGTTACGGCGCGCGGCCCGCTTCGGGCGGTCCAGCTCGATGACGATCTCCGACATCTCCAGCAGGTGACGACTCAGACCGGCGCCGTGACCACCCGTCCCCTCGATCGCCCAAGCCCGCAACATCGCGTGGTTGTTGGCGAACTCCACCAGCTCGGCATAGCCCTGGGCAGTTGCATCGACGGTGATCTCGTCCAGGACACCACCAGTCGCAGCATCGACCACGGCCACGGAGTGGGTATGGACGTGGGTGTCGACATCGACCACGTCGCGTAGATCGGTCAGACTGTTCATGCGTTCTCTCCTTCGCCGGACGGGACGTGGTTCCGGTCCGGGACGGAGGCTCGGCAGGACTGTGATGAGACACATCCGGCGCCACTAACGCCAGGTGGTCAAGCTCCTGATCAGGCCAGCTCCTCCAACCGGGCCGGGGCCGGCAACCGCGAGCGGACAGGTCGCAGCAAGGCACGAAGCCAGTCATTCCGGGGGTCACACCCGCGGTCACCAACCCACAGCCCAGCACCATCAGGCTGCGTTGGCGATCCTCACAGTCACTCCGCCGCGACGCGCCCCTTTCCGAGGCTGGCGGCGCAATACGGGAATCGGATCATCGGTCCCTTCGAGTTGCCCGACTCACAGCGGAACTTCGCCGGGTGTCTTTGCGCGGACGCTCCAGACGCTGTCACTATGGCCGCATGGAGATCAGGTTCATCGGCAGTGGGGACGCCTTCGGCACTGGTGGCCGTTTCCAGACCTGCATTCGGCTGCAAACACAGGGCTACACAGCGCTCGTCGACTGCGGTGCCACCAGCCTCACCGCAATGAAGAGTCAGCATCTCGACCCCGGCGAGGTCGATGCGGTCGTGATCAGTCACCTGCACGGCGACCATTTCGGGGGCCTGCCCTTCCTGGTCCTCGACGGCCAGTTCACCCGCCGCACCAAACCACTTACCGTGTTCGGGCCGGTCGGCACACGGCAGCGGCTGCATCTGGCCATGGAAACCCTCTATCCCGGATCGGCGACGGTTCAACGCCGCTTCACACTGGAGGTCACCGAGCTCGACGGCGGCGGCGGCACTCAGACCGCCGGGCCCCTGGAAGTGGCGAGCTGGGAGGTCGACCACGCCAGCGGTGCGCCAGCACTAGCCGTCCATACCGCCCTAGACGGAACGCGGTTCGCCTACTCCGGTGACACCGCCTGGACCCCTGTGCTGCTCGACGCCGCCGCTGGATCCGACGTATTCGCTTGCGAGGCCTACACCTGGGACAAGGCCGTCCGCTATCACCTCGACTACGCCACCGTGCGCACCCACGCTGACGAACTGGACACCGGCCGACTCGTCCTGACCCACATGGGCCCCTCGATGCTCGAGCGGCTCGACGAACTGGACCACATCCCCGCCAGTGACGGGTTCGTCATCCGGACCTGACCCGGCATCTGTCCCCCGCCGCCACGAGCGGGCGACCAGGGGTGACCTCGATCTCACCCCTTGGATGAACGCTTTCCCGGCGCTGCTGAACAGCACCGCGTTCGGCATGCGGTCCCGCAGTATTGGCGGAGCGGAGGCAGCTGGGATGGGTCATCTGACCTCCACCCCTCCCCCATACCACGGAAGGCTGGCGTGGCGAGAGACCGTACCGTGGGGGTATGAGCGTCGCACTGACCTCGAACATCACCCTCGACAACAGCTTCGCAGGCGAGCTGCCGGACATGGCCGTCGGCTGGCAGGCCGAGAAGGTTCCCGACCCGCGCCTGCTGGTGCTCAACGAGCTCCTCGCCGTTGACCTCAGGCTCGACCCGGCGTGGCTGCGCCAGCCCGAGGGCGTCCGGCTCCTGGTCGGCAACGCCGTGCCCGGCGGCGCTACTCCGGTGGCGCAGGCCTATGCCGGCCACCAGTTCGGCGGCTACGTCCCGCGCCTCGGTGACGGCCGCGCCGTCCTCCTCGGCGAGGTCACCGACGCCGAGGGCCGGCAGCGCGACCTGCACCTGAAGGGCTCTGGCCGGACACCACCACGGCCGACCGCACCGCGACGTCGGTGACCGTCGTCGTCCAGGGGCACTCGTTGAGCGTGATCCCAGGCTGGTCACCCGTCGTCCGGCAAGTGGCGTCCATGCCCGTCGAGAGACTGACGGCCCCCTCCCGCGAGTTCACGAATACTGAAGGGTCTGTCGATGGGAACTGACGTCCCTTGGGTTGCAACTACCGCTGGTCACGGCGCGGGTTCGCGAACTCGGCGCTCGCTCGGCGTCGCGTGGCTCGGAGCGCCCAGGCTCAGGGGCGCTCAGTACCGCGGTGACCTGGTCGAGGTCGTCGGTGGTCATTTCGCGGAAGGTCAGGCGGGTCGTCGATGCGGGAAGCACTTTGCCAGCCTAGGGCTGACACCCTGCTTGACCATGGCAACGGCGGGGCGCCTGTCGCGTTCCCTGAGTCTGGACGTCGCGCTTCGTCGGACGAAGGAGTTTCAGCGCTTCGCACTCTGCCAGATCGCTGAGGCGAGGGCAGTGGTCCGTGGTCTATGTGGACCAAGAGACGTCGGCTGCCCACCGCTCGGCAGCGTCCATTACGAGGTCGCAGACCGGATCTTTGACGTCGTAGTAGGCGTCGACATCATCAGGATGCAGTCGGGCAAGAGCCCGCTTGACTTCGGCGTAGGCGTCCGCAGCCGGGGCCGAGTGACGCAGGTAGTCGCGAAACAACAGTGCGTAGCGTTGGTTGGGTCGACCCACTTCGCGGACATGAAGATGTGTAGGCCGCCACGACGCTGGAGGGCGGAAGTACCGCTTCTCCCAGGCCTCGGACTCGCTCTGATCGCCTGGCGGTTGGTGGTCCCTTGTAATGCTGGTGGTCGTGGCGCCGAGTTGCTCGAAGGCGGGCACCAGGCGGGGGTCTTGAAGGTCGTCCACGCTGACCTCTAGGGTCTGCTGCACGGATCGGTGTCATCTTGAGCATCTGGGGCGGTGCTGCCGCCAACAACGGCAATGTGCACCGCCACGCTCAAAGCGCCTTGGTAGACCTCGCCCGCCAGCAGCGGCAGCGTGCACATCTTGACCAGCGCCTCGCGGGCGCTGTTGGCGTGCAGCGTGCACATGCCGGGCAGGCCGGCGTTGAGCGCGAGGAGGAGGTCCAGGCACTCCTCGGCGCGGACCTCGCCGACGATCACCCGGCTGGGCCGCATCCGCAGCGCCTCCTTGACCAGGTCGCGCAGCCGGATCTCGCCGGTGCCCTCGAGGCCTGCCTGCCGGGTCTGCATGGGCACCCAGTCGGGGTGGTTGAACTGGAGCTCGAAGACCTCCTCCGCGGACACGACCCGGTCCCCACCGGGGATCGAGGCGGCGAGACAGTTGAGGAAGGTCGTCTTGCCGGCCTGCGTGCCGCCGGCGACCAGGACGTTGAGACCGGCGCGGATCGCCGCGTCGAGGAAGGCCGCGGCCTGCGCCGACATGCTGCCGAGCTCCACGAGGTCGTCGAGGCGGCGGGCCCGGACGACGAACTTGCGGATGTTGACCGCAGTGACAAAAACCACTGCACGCTGACCTGCCCTTTCGGGCTCAGGTGCTCTGATTGTCGACGCCCGAACGGAACGGGGACGTCTCCCCCAGCCTGGTTCTGGCTACTGTTCACTTCGCTGGCGCGGGTTGTGTCGGCTTGGCGTTGATGACCGTCCTGAGCGTGGAGAGGTCCGCGACCCATTCCCCAGCGCTGGGATCCACCCACGATGTCACTGCGACCGCGGCATCGAGGTCCCTGAGTAGGTTACGACGGTGGATCGGCTCGTGGTGTGCTGCACGGTTGCGTACGAGCAGCAGGTTCTTCAGGTGATGATCGACTTGACGCTGCTCCTGCAACTTGTCCGATGGTCCGTCCGGGAACGCCCGAAAGAGTGCCGGTGTCCACAAGGCCGTGAGGTAGCGGGAGGCGGCCAGGTATCGCCAGAAGCCCAGTGACAGCTCGGCGACGACTTTGCCGTGGACCTCGGGTTGACTGCCGAACCGGGTGGCGCGCTCGCGGGCCTTCCGGATGTCGTCTCGCCCGCGTTGGTCCAGCGGTGCGCGGTCGAACCACGACGACCAACCGCGGGCTTTCGCCATGTCTTGCAGCGCACGGTCCATGGCGTTGCGTACGACGACCTCGACCATCCCGGTCGTGTGCATCACCGCAGCCGAGGCCGACATGTTCCACTCGTAGAGTGCGAATGCCGCCTGAAGGTCGCCGCCGCTCCAATGCAGGTAGGAGCCAAGTCGCTCCGCGGTGAGCAGTTGGCTCAGCGAGAGGTAGTCACGCACGGGCTGCTGCTCGCCGGCGGCTCCGTTCGCGTTGGCCATGCCCATGTTCTCCTGTAGAGTGGTGTTCGAAGACCCCGGAACGATCACTGGCCTCGGCCACATCGCCGGGGTTTCGCCTTTCCCGAGGAGCCTACGGGAGGTGCCCGACACCCGGCCTGACGTCGATGTCGGCGAGCACGAGGCCGGTCGATGACGACCGCTGTGCACGGGTGCTCGTCCTGACTCGACAGAATTGCACCCATGTCCGAGGACAACGACGAACTTGAGAGCCTGCGGCACGAGAACGGACGTCTGCGCAAGCTACTGAAGTTGACCGACGCCGAAGCCGCGCCAGCGCACGGCGCCCAGGCCGCTTGGTTCGACAGATCGCCCGGTCCGGTCAACGCGAGCTCGTCGCCGCAGTCGAAGGTGCACTTCTTCACCGCGCTGTTCGGCGCGCGCAAAGACGTGTATGCGATTCGATGGGAGAACGGACGTTCGGGGAAGTCGGGGTGGATGCCGGCGGTCGAGGGCGGCTGGCGCAAGGGCAGCAGGTCAGGTGAGCACGCCTATCTTCCGCTGACGCCCGAAGTGCTGGCCGCACACCTGACCGGGGACATCCATATCGGCCTGTATCCGATGCTGCCCGGCGACCAGACCGCAGCTCCACAAATGCAGCAGTCGGTCTACAACCGCCCTCGACCGCAACCGGGAGTGACAAGCAGGGTTGCGAAAGCACCGACGGCCAGCCCCTGTGCGGGAAGCACCACAGTTTGAGCCGTCGAGGAGCGGCACATGATCGATCCTGCATTCAATCCTTTAGGCTCAGCGCAAGTACTGGACAGGCGTCCACCGCGGCCTTCAGCCCTGTGCGATGTTCCTCGTCGGGATGCTCATCGAGAACTCCCACCTGGCCCTCGTCCTGGACCTCGAAGAACTCCGGCGCCATCGCCTCGCACATGCCGAGGCCCTCGCACTTGTCGTAGTCGGCCACGATCTTCATCAGGCCACCGCCCCGGCAGCGGTGGGATCGAACGGTACGAAGTCGACCTTGTCGCGGACGCCGCAGTCCGGGCAGAACCAGCTGTCGGGTATGTCGGCCCAGGCTGTGCCGGCGGCGAAGCCCTCGCGCTCGTCGCCGGAGGCGACCTCGTAGACGTAGCCGCAGCCCGGGCACCGGGCGGCGAGGACTTCGTCGTCGAACGTGTGAACGGGGTCCTCGCGGGGGTCGACTGTGGAAGGCGTGGATCTGCCGTGCTTCGCGAGGATCTTGTCCCGCTTGCGCGGGTGGAGGTTGGCGCGGCTGAGGTCGCCGTCGAAGTGGTTGATGACGCGCGGGTCCATCACCCGGCGCCAGATCGGTGGGAACAGGGCGAGCACGATCATGCCGGCGTAGCCGGTCGGCAGCACCGGGGACTCCGCGTAGTCACGCAGCGTCTGGTAGCGGCGGGTCGGGTTGGCGTGATGGTCGGAGTGTCGCTGCAGGTGGTACAGGAGCACGTTGGTCGCGATGTTGTTGGAGTTCCAGCTGTGGCTGGGGTCGACCCGCTCGTAGCGTTCCTTGCCGGGCGCGCCAACCTTCTGGCGAAGCATCCCGTAGTGCTCCATGTAGTTGACGACCTCGAGCAGCGAGAAGCCCACGACAGCCTGGATGAGGAGGAAGGGAACGATGCCGACACCGAGCCAGGCGACCATCGCGCCCCAGAGCACCGCCGACATCAGCCACGCGTTGAGCACGTCGTTGCCGATCCGGAAGGGGTGCTGCTTCTTGCGCGCGTAGCGCTTCTTCTCGATGTTCCACGCACTCTTGACGGAGCCGCCGACGGTACGCGGCCAGAACTGGTAGAAGTTCTCGCCGTACCTGCTGCTGGCGGGGTCCTCCGGCGTGGCGACGCGGACGTGGTGGCCCCGGTTGTGCTCGATGTAAAAGTGGCCATAGAAGCTCTGCGCCAGGGCAATCTTGGACAGCCAGCGTTCGTGGCTCTCCTTCTTGTGACCCAGCTCATGGGCCGTGTTGATCCCGATCCCCCCGATGCAGCCGATCGAGATCGCGAGCCCGATCTTGTCGATCGTGCTGAGGTCGCCCTGGAAGCCCAGCGGGTCCCCATGGACGATCAGCCAGAAGGCGCCGACGAAGCCGACGTATTGGATCGGCAGGAAGAGGTAGGTGATCCAGCGGTAGTAGCGATCCTTCTCCAGCGCCTCGATCACGTCGTCGGGCGGGTTGGAGCGATCGAGACCGGCGATCAGGTCGATGGCGGGCACGATCACGAGGATCACGACGGGGCCAATCCAGAAGAAGGCGCCGATCCCGGTGGCGGCCCACAGTCCATAGCCGAGGAAAGCCAGGGTCGGAACCACGAGGCCAATCAGCCACAGGTAGCGCTTCGTGTCCTTCCAGCGGGTGGTCGACCCTTCCGGGATCGTGCCGTCGTTGCTCATGACGTGAGCCATGGCTGCCTCCTCATGGTGGGTTTACACAATCCTACTTAATGTAAACCGCACTTGGCAAGAGGTGTCTGTGTGTAAACCTTGGTCAGCCCAGTGAGCCCCGCGCGGCAAGCACAGACATCTTTGGCACTTCTGTACAGTTTCTTGACATGACAGCCGGGTCCTACCGCGAACAGGTGCGCGATCTGCTCCGGAGACGCGTCGTTCAGGCAGCCCTCGAGCGGGCCGCCACCCAGTCATGGGAGCGGGTCAGGATGGCCGATGTGGCCGCTGATGTGGGTGTGAGCAGACAGACGCTGTACAACGAGTTCGGTTCCAAGGACGCGCTCGCGCAAGCGCTGCTCGCCCAGGAACTCGGGTCGATCCTGGACGGCATCCGTAGCCGGCTCGATGATCACCAGGACATCCAGGCCGCGGTCACGCATGCTCTTGGCTGGGCCATGCGCGAGACAGCCGGACATGCGGCGCTGCAGCGCATCCTGTCCGAGGCACGCGAAGGCGTGAGCAACACCTTCCTGCCGCTGCTCACGACCCGGGCCGATGCGGTCGTCATCCCTGCGGCCGACACCTTCGAGAGCTACGCGCGTGAGCGCTGGCCCGATCAGCTGCATGACGACTCCGACCCCCCGCCGCGGGCCGTGATCGAGTCACTCGTGCGGCTGCTGCTGAGCCACATCGTGCTGCCCTCGGGAACACCCGAAGACACGGCCCACATCCTTGCGGCGCTCACCGCAAAGGCCCTCACCGCGGATCACGGGCGGGACCGCGAAGCATAGGGACTCCCCTTGGGGGGGAGGCGTGGCGCAGGTGGCGTCTCGAGCGCCCGAATCACTTGTGGCAGTCGACGTGGTGTTCATCGAAGTGTGGGGCCGGTCTTGCGGTCGAGGTTCCTCACGTGACGTGCCACCTGGATCAGGATGCGCTGGAGCGCATCGAATCGGCCCGGGAGCTCATCGAGGACGGCGGTGCTCTGGTTCAGCCTGTCCAGACTCGTCGGTAGCGGCCCGGTCGTCTTGGCGAGCTCACGGAGCGGTTCACCAACTCTGCCCAGGCCAGCGAGCCGGGCGTCCAGACCACGGAGGGACGCTTGCAGCCCAACAAGCTGACCGGAGAGCCGCGCGATGTTCGGAGCGGCTCGTCCCACCGCATCTGCACTGCCCTGCAGGGTCGTGAGATCACGCAACAAGATGTCCACCTGCCGGCTCAGCTTCGCAATCTTGGGCGCCACGAGCGACAGGTCCCCGGTGGCGTCGAGTACCTGTGGGGTCAGATCCTGAACGTTGCGGTCGATCCGTTCCACCTGGTCCAACGTGCTCGGCGCTCGTTCCACGACAGTCGTCGCATCCGGGAGCCGTGACGCTGCGTCGGCCAGCTCGGGGATGTGCGGAACCAGCAGCGCCACGCCGACGGTCATGACGACGAGCAGCAACGCCAGGAGGGCGCCCAACGTGCGCAGGGCCCAGATCGGGAAGGCTTGAGCAATCATCGTGATGGTCCTCTTCGATTGATGGTCATCGGCGTGCCGCCTCCCCGTCCAGCGACGCTTCGGTCAAGCGACACCTGCGTGCTCGAGATCTCACATCGAGTCGGCTGCCCGCTGCAGGGCTGCGCTCAAGTCCTGCTCCAGCGTGGGCAGCTCGGCGGCGGCCCGCGCAGCCCGGATGGCCCGGACGCCCAGGGACTCCTCTGCGACGGCCTCGCGTGCCAGCGTTTGCCACGCCGCCGCGCACTTTGCCGCCGCCGCAGCTGCTTCCCGGGGCTGGGGCGAGCCGAGGAGTTCCGCGACCTGCGCGCAGCCCTGGGACTGCAACAGCCGGAAGAGCCCCCCGCCGGTTCCCGCTTTGTCGACGAAGACAGGCAGCACCCGTAGCGCTGCCTCCAGGTCAACGGCGTCCAGCTCGTCCGGCCATGCTGCGACATCGTCCGCGAAGGCCTGGACGCCGACCAGCCCCGAGCCGGCGCATGCTTCGGGTGGCAGGATGGACAGGTCCACCAGGTCGTCGCCTCCGGCGAGCATGGAGCTGGCGGACGCAGCGAACGCTTCCGCAGCGATTCCCGCCAGGTCCGGAAGGCTGTCTGGCCAGCCGGCGGCGAAGGTGGCGTGCCTGGTCGGGACCGGGAATGCGGTCGAGCTGCGGGCCTCGGCCAGCGCTTCGTAGGGCACTTCCTGGATGTCGTCGCGGTCGTTGTCGGCGACGAAGGCGGTGCCGGTGTCGTCGTCGTAGCCGACCACGACGATGTCGTGCCGGCTCATCTGGAGTCGGACGCGCAGGTAGGGCAGCTTGGCGATGTCCGCCCACACCATGACGGGTCTCCCGGCGTCCAGCTCGTCGACCACCCACTGCCACCCGAGGTTCGGGTCATCGGACTGCTTGAACTCGACGGCAGCGCCCAGCCGGCGAAGCAGATCCAGCTCCAGGTCTCCTCCCCGGCCCACGAGGTAGATGGGCGGCACCATTCCCGGCACCCGCAGGTACGCGAAGCCCAGCGCACCCCCGAGGGCGAAGACCAGTCCCTCCTCGGGCGGGCCGTTCCACCCGAGCCCGGCCCACTCGAACAGGTCGCGCAGCGCACCCGAGCCGCAGTGCCCGGCCCGGCGGTGTGGGTAGTCCAGCCGCACCCGGCTCACGAGTGCGTCGTCGAGCCTGAGGACAGCCCCTTGCCGCTTCCGGATTCGGCGAATTCGAGGGCCTCATCCCACGTGGTCCGCTTGCTGATGAGCGCTCGGTACTTCATGATCTTTCCCGGGCGGTTGAGCGACAGCGCACCGACGAGCCGGTCGTTGAGACGGTAGAGGGCGATCCAACTGTCCGCGTGCGGGTCGCCGAGGAGCCGGACCTCGTCGGCATCGCCGATGCCGACCATCTGCAGCTTCTCGGAGTACCAGTCCGACCAGAAGTACGGGACCGTCTCGAACGGCCTCGCCGAGTCAGGCTCGAGGGCGTTACGGGCGGCGACGGTGCCCTGCTCGGCGGCTGAGGTCCAGTGCTCGAGTCGCATGTGCCGTTCGAACAGGGGGTTGTACCAGCGGGCGACATCGCCGGCGGCGTAGATGTTTGGAGCACTCGTGCGCAAGGCCTCATCGCAGACGATGCCGTCATCGAGGGTGAGCCCGGAGTCCTTCAGCCAGCCGGTGGCGGGTTCGGCTCCGATGCCGACCACTACGAGGTCGGCCTCGAGAGACGTCTTGTCGGAGAGCACCACCCGCTCGACCCGACCGTCACCCTCAATGGAGCTCACGCCCACGCCGCAGAGCAGTCGCGTGTCATTCCGTGAGTGGAGGCGAGCGCACACCTCCGCCATCTCGGTTCCGACTGCGTGGACCAGGGGGGTTTCGGCGGCCTCTACGATCGTGACGTCGACGTCTCGTTTGCGAGCGGCGGAGGCGATCTCGGAGCCGATGAAGCCACCGCCGACGACGACCGTGCGCGCACCGGCGGCCAGGGCCTCCCGGATCTGTCGTGCGTCATCCACGGTTCTCAATGTGTGCACACCAGGCAGCGCCTCGCCAGGCAGCTTCCGCGCATGTGATCCCGTCGAGATCACGAGACTCCTGTAGGGCAGGTGCTCCTCACCGACGACGATCTCGCACGCTTCGGTGTCCAGGCGGGTGGCCGGCTGACCGAGCCGCAAGTCGACGTCCAGCTCGCGGATCTCGTCCTCGGCGCGGAAGGTTGTTTCGGTGGGCTGGTCGTGTCCAGCATCCAGGAAAGCCTTGGACAATGGTGGCCGGTCATAGGGCAGGTGCTCCTCGGCTCCGACCAGAGTCAGCGGGCCGGTGTAGCCCCCCTTGCGGAAGCCCTCCACGGCCCGGAGCCCAGCTAGGGACGCACCCACGACGACAATCGGAGCGTTCTTCATCAGTTCCTCCTGGTAGTGCACAGCGCACCTGAAGCGACTTTGGGCACCGCTGGGTTGCGGGGTGTGACAGGGACAACGCGTTCGTAGGGGGCGCCAACCTGCGGCCGGGGGTCTGGATCCCCAGCGTTGGGCCACAGGGAAAAGGCGCGTTCGGCTTGCGCGGTGATCGTCAGCGACGGATTGACGCCCAGGTTGGCGGAGATGGCCGAGCCGTCGACGACGTGGAGCCCGGGGTGGCCGTAGAGCCTGTGGTAGGGGTCGATCACGCCGGTCTCGGGCGAGTCCCCGATCACGCACCCGCCGAGGAAGTGGGCGGTCATCGGGATGTTCGCGAGCTCCCCGATGGTGCCACCGGGGTAGCCGTGGATCTTCTCGGCCACGCGCCGGGTGGCCTCGTTGCCCACCGGGATCCAGGTCGGGTTCGGCTCCCCGTGTCCCTGCCTGGCGGTGAGCCGACCGTGGCGGGTGAACGTGGTGATCGAGTTGTCCTTGGTCTGCATCACCAAGGTGATGATCGTGCGTTCGGACCAACGGTGCGGGAAGCTGATGCGCAAGAAGATGTCAGGCCGCCGCACGATGGCGGCCAGCGCCTTCACCCAGCGCGGGACGCGGCCACCACCGTCGGTCATCACGGTCTGCAGTAGGCCCATCAGGTTGCTGCCCTTGCCGTAGCGGACGGGTTCGACGTGGGTCTCTGCGTCGGGGTAGAACGACGAGGTGATCGCGACGCCGCGGGAGTAGTCGCGCTTCACGGTGCGGGTCTGCGCACCCAGCAGCGATTCCGAGTTGGTGCGGGTGAGCACGCCAAGGCGCGGGGAGATGTTCGGCAAGAGGCGTCTGTCGCGCATCCGGTGCAGCAGTCGCTGGGTGCCGAGGGTGCCGGCCGCCAGGACGACCTGCTCGGCGGTGAAGGTTCGGGTTGGCCGTTTCGACCAGGAGCCGGTGCGGACGGTGTCGACGGCGTAGCCGCCGTCCGGCAGTGGACGGACCGCGACGACGGTGGTCTCGGGGAGGACCCGGGTGCCCGCCTGCTCGGCGAGGTGGAGGTAGTTCTTCACCAGCGTGTTCTTCGCACCGACCCGGCAGCCGGTCATGCAGGAGCCGCACTGGGTACAGCCAGTCCTTTCCGGGCCGGCTCCGCCGAAGTACGGGTCGGGCACGGTCAGGCCGGGCTCTGGGCTGTCGTCGCGACCGAAGAAGACACCCACCGGGGTGAGGGAGAAGGTCTGTCCCACCCCCATGTCCTCGGCCACCGAGCGCATCACCTCGTCGGCGGCGGTGACGGTGGGGTTCTGCACGACGCCGAGCATCCGGCGGGCCTGCTCGTACCAGGGCTCGAGCTCGTCCTTCCAGTCGGTGATGTGGCCCCATTGGGAGTCCCGGAAGAACGGCTCGGGCGGCTGGTACAGCGTGTTGGCGTAGTTCAGCGACCCGCCACCCACCCCCGCTCCGGCGAGCACGACCACATTGCCGACCTTGCTGATCCGCTGGATCCCCTTCAGGCCCAGCCGCGGCGCCCACAGGAACTTCCGGACGTCCCAGGACGTCCTGGGCAGCGTGTCGTCGGTGAACCGCATGCCAGCCTCAAGCACCGTGACGCGGTAGCCCTTCTCGGAGAGTCGCAGGGCAGCGACGCTGCCGCCGAAGCCGCTGCCGATCACGAGCACATCGGAGTCGCAGCGCTCCTCATCCGGGCTGGTCACGGCGAGCGGCGTCGTATGGGCGGCAGTCATCTGCTCTGTTCCTGTCGTCAGGCGTTTGGAGCTCGGCGGGTGAGTCGGATGCCCGGGGGTCAGTCTTCGATGCTCAGCGCACCGGTGGGACACGCCGCGACCGCTTCTTCGATCAGCTCTCGTTGATCGGCCGGGGGGTTGACATCGAGCAGGTTGAGCTCCCCGTCGTCACCGACCTCGAAGAAGTCGGGAGCAACGGACTCGCACATGCCCAGTGAGGAGCACTTGGTTTCGTCCAGCACGATCTTCATGGCTGGGTCCTTTCGCTGGTCGGGGTCAACGCTCGGGAGTGAAGCGCACGGGCAGGTGGTTGACACCGTGGAAGAAGGTGCCGACGGTGTAGCTCGGCTCGCCGCAGGCCTCGATGTCGGGCAGGCGGGTGAGCAGCTCGCGCCAGATCGCGCGCAACTGTTGGCGGGCGAGCTGGTTGCCCAGGCAGTGGTGGATACCACCGCCGCCGAAGCTGACGTGGGGGTTGGGGTCGCGTGACAGGTCGAACTGCTCAGGATGCTCGAACACCTCGGTGTCCCAGTTGGCCGAGGCGTAGAACATCACCACCTTGTCGCCCTCGGTGATCTGCTGCCCGTTCAGCTCACAGTCACGAGCCGCCGTACGACGGAACGTCATGATCGGGGTGGCCCACCGGACCATCTCCTCGACCGCCGACGGGAGCCGCCCGTCCAGGTCCTCCATCAACCAGCCGCGCTGGTCCGGGAAGTCGGTGAGCGCCTTCATCGCGTGGCTGGTGCTCTGTCGGGTGGTGTCGTTGCCCGCGACCGTGAGCAGGCCGAAGAACGAGATGATCTCCTCGTCGCTGAGCCGTTCCCCCTCCACTTCGGCCTGCACGAGGCTGCTCAGGAGGTCGCTGCCCGGGTTCGCGCGACGTTCCTCGATGTACTTGCCCGCCAGTTCCCCGAGGTAGCCCATCGCCTCGAACAGGCGAGGGAGCGGCTCCTGGTCGCCCATCAGCTCGGGGTCGTTCCAGCCGCCGGCGAACTGCGACTCGTGGGCCATCTTGCGGCGGTCTGCCTCGTCGATCCCGAGCATGTCGCAGATGTTGTGCATCGGCACCAACGCAGCGACCTCGGTCACGAAATCGACCTCACCCTTGTCGGCGATGTCGTCGACGATGCGCCTGGCGTTGGCCACGATCTGGTCGTTGATCCGAGAGATCTGCTTCGGGGTGAAGGCCGAACTCAACAGCCGCCGGACCTTGGTGTGCCGTGGTGGGTCCATCGCGATGAACCCCTGCGCGGCGTCGAGCAGCTCTTGGGGGATGGACTCCATGACGATGCCCTCACCGGAGAGGAAGTCCTCGTGGCGCTTGGTCACCTCGACCAGATCGGCGTGGCGCACGACCGCCCAGAAGCCCTGGTCGTTCGGGTCCTCGATCAGCATCTCCTCGACCGGCTGATGCCAGCTCACCGGACGCTCCGCCCGGAGCACGGCGAACGTCTCCTCGCGCTCGACAGCGGTCTGCGACCAGAACGCACGCGAAGACAGATCCGCGGGATCGTAGGGACGCGACTCTCGTGAGTGAGCAACTGCGGTCATGGCTTTCCTCCCGGAGGCGGGTGACGGCGATGGACCTGCACAACGGAGTTCCGAGAGACCCAGCACCAACTGTCTTGACGCAAGACTGTCTTGTGTCAAGCCGAAAGTCAATTGGCCTGTTATGTCATGCCGCAATGACACTCCGCTCGTTTTGTCGACCGGGGCGCGAAATTGTGCGAGACTGAGTCAGTGACCACCGCGACCGAAATCCGCGCTCATGCGCGCCAGCAGTTGCGCGAGGCCTTCCTGGACGCGACGCAGGAGATCACGGTGACCTCTGGCTGGCACCGTGTCCGGATGAACGTCGTCGCCGCAGAGGTAGGCGTCAGCCGGCAGACCCTGCACGCCGAGTTCGGCACCCGGGACGCCCTCGGTCAGGCGCTCATCATGCGGGAGACCGAGCGGTTCCTGAACGGTGTCGCCGACTGTCTGCGACGCAATCCGGGCAAGCTCGGTGAGGCAGTGAGCGTGGCGGTGGAGTACACCCTGCACCGAGCCGCCGAGGACCCGCTGCTGCACACCGTGCTGACGAGTGCACGGGGCGGGGACGACAGTCTCCTCCCCCTGCTCACCACCCACAGCGAACCTGTCCTGCACGCAGCCTCTGCTGCTCTGCGCGGTTATGCCGACGAGCACTACCCGCACCTGGACCCCGAGCGGGTGGCAGCAGTGGTCGACAACGTGGTCCGCCTCGCGGTGAGTCACATCGTCCTCCCGACCGACCCGGCCCACGTCATCGCCCGCCGGCTCGGGCAGCTGGTGCTCGACGGACTGCACCTCCAGGATGAGCGCCTGGAAGGCCTGGAGTTGAAGGGCGCACGCGCGGTGCGCCCTGACTGAATCAGTCCACCGCACCCCGGTCGTGCAGTGCCGTAATCTGTTCCGGCGAGTAACCGACTTCGGCCAACAGCACATCCGTGTGCTCTCCTACCCTCGGCGCCATCTGGGGAGTGGGGGGTTGGGTCCGGCTAAAGCGAGGGGCCGGGGCGGGCTGCGGTACGCCGTCGATCTCGACGAAGGTTCCGCGAGATGCGTTGTGCGCGTTCCGGTGGGCTTCCCAGGGCGACAGCACCGGGGAGACGCAGGCATCTGAGCCGTTGAAGTGGTCAGCCCAGTCGTCGCGGCTCCGGGTCTGGAACACCGCACCCAGAGCGGCCTTCAACTCGGCGGCTGCGTCGAGGTCGTACTGCTGGGGCAAGTCGTTCTCTGAGAGCCCGAGACGCTCCAGGAGCACGGCGTAGAACTGCGGCTCGACGCAACCCACAGCGACGTACCGGCCATCGGCGCATTCGTAGGTGTCGTAGAAGGCCGCACCACCATCAAGCACGTTGGTGCCGCGACCCTCCATCCACAGGCCTGACGCGTGCAGGGCGTGGACGAACGAGGTCAGCAGCGCCGCGCCATCAACCATTGCCGCGTCGACGACCTGGCCCTTGCCTGAAGACTGGCGCTCCTGCAAGGCGGCCAGGATGCCGATTACCAACAGGAATCCGCCGCCAGCGAAGTCGCCGAGCAGGTTGAGTGGGGGTATCGGTCTCTCACCCGGTCGTCCAATGGGCTCCAACGCCCCGGCCAACGCGATGTAGTTGATGTCGTGCCCCGCGGAGTGTGCGAGCGGACCGTCCTGGCCAAAACCGGTCATCCGGCCGTAGACCACCCCCGGATTCCGCTCGGCACACTCCGCGGGGCCGACACCGAGGCGCTCAGCCACGCCGGGGCGAAAGCCTTCGACCAGTACGTCGGCAGTCTCCACCAGCCGCAGCACCGCTTCGACACCGGCCGGGTCCTTGAGGTTGACGGCCACGGAGCGTTGGCCCCGGTCGAGGACACCGGAAGGGACCGCCAGTGCCCCGCCTCCATCGCTTCCGCACCGTTCGACGCGGATCACGTCGGCGCCGAGGTCGGCCAGCACCATGCATGCGAACGGCGCCGGCGCGAGACTGGCGATCTCGATGACCCGAATCCCGCTCAATGGGCCGGCGGCGGTCACGAGCTGCTGGCCGGCGCCGCATCGCGCGGCAGCCCGAGCATGCGCTCGCCGATCACGTTCAACTGCACCTCCGTGGTGCCACCGTAGATCGTGGTGGCGCGACCGGCGAGGAGTTGGTCCATCGCCTTGTCACCGGGCTGGCCGGTGATACTCACCGTGCCGGCCGGGCCGAGGGTCGCGACGACGTACTCGGAGATCTGCTGGCCCATGCGCATCGCCAGCAACTTGCACACACTGGAGGTGGTGCTGACGTCCGCACCGGACAACTGCTTGAGGATGACACGCGAGCCGAGCAGATCGACGGCCCGGCTTTCGGCGATCAGTTCCCCGAGCTGGTAGCGGGCGACCGGACTCAGCTCCCGCCCGGACGCGAACGAGAGCAGATCACTGTCGGTCGCGTAGGCGTCCATCTTCTGACTCAAAGCGACCCGTTCGCCGGCGAGCGTCGTCCGGGCTACATCCCAGCCGCCGTCGACGGCTCCGACGACGTGCTCGTCGGGGATGAACACGTCGTCCAGGTACACCTCGTTGAACAGCGCCATCCCGGTGATCTCGCGCAGCGGCCGCGTGGTCACGCCGGCCGTGGTCATGTCCAGGACGAAGTACGTGATTCCGTCGTGCTTGGGTTTACTCGGGTTCGTGCGCGCGATCAGCATGGCCCACTCGGCGAACTGCGCCACCGTGGTCCAGACCTTCTGCCCGTTGACTCTCCACCCCCCGTCCACTTTCTCTGCCCGCGTCGAGATGGAAGCAAGGTCGGAGCCTGCACCCGGCTCGCTGAACAGCTGACACCACACCAGTTCGCCGCGCAACGTCGGGGCGGCGAGCTCCCGCTTCTGCGCCTCGGTTCCGTGTGCCACGATCGCCTGGACCGCCCAGCCGCCCATGAGCAACTGTGGGAGGGCGATCCCGGCGCTCTTGACCTCCTGGGCGATGACGATCTGCTCCAGCGGTGTGGAACCCCTGCCGAACGGTGGCGGGAGGTGTGGCTGTACCCAGCCGTCGTCGCCGAGCCGGATGAGCTGGTCGTCCTCCTCGAGCCCCGCAATGGGGGCGAGGTCTTTGCGCACGCGTGCCCGGATCTCCTCTGCCTCGGGGGGCAGTTCAAGCTCGAGGGACCGCGTCACGCCAGCGAGAGCCTGGTCGGCGACGCGGTTTGCTCGCTCGTCTCGGGTGCCGAACAACCCGCGGATCGCGAGTGAGCGGCGGTAGTAGAGGTGTGCGTCGTGCTCCCAGGTAAAGCCGATGGCGCCATGGACCTGGATGCAGTCCTGGGCACACTGGACGGCGGCGTCCGGCACGATGACGGCGGCCATCTCGGCGGCGAAGTCGGCGGTCTCGTCGCCCTTGTCCAACGCGCTGGCCGCGTCCCACAAGACGGCACGGGACTGCTCCAGAGCGATGCCCATGTGGGCACACTTGTGCTTGATACCTTGGAACTGGCCTATCGGCCGGCCGAACTGGACACGGAGTTTGGCGTACTCCGCCGCGGTGGAGACGCACCACGACATCACCCCGAGCGCCTCCGCCCCCAGGACGACCGTGGCGATCGAACGGACCCGCGTCCCGTCGAGGTGCTCCAGGACCCGGTCGGCCGGCACGGTCACTCCCGCGGCCTCGATCCGGGCGGACCCACGCAGGATGTCGACGCTGTCCTGACTGGTGACGACCAGGTCGGCGGCCTCGATGACAGCCCACCGCATGCCGCCGCCCATTTCGATGGGCACCAGGATCTCGTCGGCATGCAGCGCGCCGAGGACGCCATGCGTGACGCCGGTGACGGTGAGGGTTCCGGTGCCGTCCGGCTCGGCGACCAACGGGTCCCCCAGGGCGACTGCGGCGGTGTGCGATCCGTCGATCAGGCGCGGCAACAGCTCGATGCCGATCTTGGAGTCATCAGCGGCCAGCAGGGCGGACGCGAGCACGGTCGACACGAAGGGGCCGGGGGCAACCGACCGCCCCAAGGCTTCGAGTGCGACAGCCAGCGTCAGCAGTCCCCCGCCGGAGCCTCCCATCTCCTCGGGAATGTGCAGCCCGAGCAGGTCCTGGTCGACCAGTGCCGACCAGAAGTCGGGGTCCGTGGCCGCGGAGCCGGCCTCGAGGTGCGTGCGGATCGCCTGCGAGGTGATGGTCCGCTCCACGAAGGCACGGACGGAGTCGGCCAGTGCAGTGTGCTCCTCGCTCAGCCCGAGGCCGAGTTCGTAGGAAGGTCGGGTCATGGTGGGTCCTCTTCTCACGCGAGTCGGTTGCTGAGGTCGGCGATGGTCCAGGGTCCGTCGCTCTCGATGGTTCGAATGTCGTGCCAGCCGGCCAGCTCGGAGATGCCGCCTCCCTGCACCGAGAAGACTTTTCCGGTGATCGGGCAGTCTGCTGAGGCGAGGTGGGCCACGAGTGGGGAGATGTTGGCGGGGTCGAAGGCGTCGAAGTCGCCCTCGGGAACTTCCGCGGCGAAGAGGGCACCCATGCCGGGGGTGGCCAGGGTCAGGCGGGTTCGGGCGATCGGGGCGATCGCGTTGACGCGCACCCCGAAACGTTCGAGCTCTTCGGCGGCCACGAGGGTGAGGGCTGCGATGCCGGCCTTCGCGGCGCCGTAGTTGGCCTGTCCGGCGTTGGGCATGAACGTGCCCGAGGCCGACGAGGTGTTGATCACCGAGCCGTTGACGGGCTCCCCTGCCCTTGTTCGTGCCTTCCAGTACGCCGCGGCGTGGCGCAGCGGAGCCGCATGTCCCTTGAGGTGGACGGCGATCACCGCGTCCCACTGGGTCTCGTCCATGCTGGCGAGAAAGGCGTCGCGCAGGATGCCCGCGTTGTTCACCAGCACGTCGAGCCGGCCGAATTCGTCAACGGCTTGGTCGACCAGGGCGGCAGCACCGTCCCAGGAGGCGACGTCGTCGTGGTTCGCCACCGCGTTCCCTCCCGCCGCGGAGATCTCGGCAACGACCTGTTGGGCGGGCGTGGCGTCGGATCCGCTGCCGTCGTTGGCCGAACCCAGGTCGTTGACGACCAGGCTGGCCCCTTCGCGGGCGAAAAGCAGGGCGTGCTCGCGTCCGATCCCACGTCCGGCGCCGGTGATGACGGCGACGCGTCCTTCCAGGGTTCCCACGTTCGTCTCCTTGATCCGTCGCACAGTGTGGGGGAGCGATGCCGGTGGGCATCAGCCGTGGTCGATGACGGCGAGACCGTCGCGGATGACGACGTCGTCGTCCACCGCGGTCTCGAAGGCGTACGTCGCCGGGGCGGCTGATTCGCTGGGCTGCGGGCCCACCGTCCAGATGCGGGTGCGAATGTCCTGGTCGGGAAGCACCGGTTTGGAGAACCGCACGGCCAGTCGCCGCAATCGCTCCACCTCACCGTCTGCGTGCTCGGTGAGCACCGCCCAGGAGGTGAAGGCCATGGTGCACAGGCCGTGGTTGATGATGCCCGGCAGGCCTGCCATCTGTGCGATCTCGTCATCGAGGTGGATCGGCATGGGATCCCCGGAGGCGGGTGAGTACCGGAAGGTCTGGTCCTTGTCGATGTGCTGGAGGATCTCGGTGGCCGGTGGCGTTGCGCGCAGGGCGGGGTCGAGCTTGTGCGTGGGCGCGTGGTCGCCCTCCGTGGCGCCGGCATCGACGCCGCGGAAGAAGGCGGTCATCCATTGCTCGTTCACGAGTTCTCCCTGGTCGGTCCGGGTCTCGGCGTACACCGTGACCGTCGAGCCGCCGGGCAAGCTTGCGAAGCCCGTGGGCCTGGCCCGGGCCACCAGGGTGTCGCCGGGGCGGATCGGGCGGTGGAAGTGGAAGTCCTGCTCACCGTGGACGAGCTTCATGAGCAGTTCCACGGGGGCCACCGAGAGTGCCGCTGGCGCGAGTGACATGAACACTGGCACGACGGCGAAGACGGGCGGGGCGATCTCGCCCGCGCGGTGTCGAGTGATCGGGTCGTTGGTGGCCGCTGCGAAGTCGGCGATCCGTTCAGCGGTGACCTCGAACCTCTGCTCGTCGGTCCAGACGCCCAGGCCCGAGGTCTCGAACTCGACGTTGCCTGTGTCCATGCCGGTGTCCTTGCCGCCGGCTCTCAGCCGACGAGTTCGGCGAACTTCACCAAGGACGCTTCGAGGTCGGCCTGGGCCCTCTTGGCCACGGCCTTGCCGATGGGGCCGACGATCATCGCGCCGGTGAAGGAGGCATCGAAGGTGCCCTTCGAGCCGGTGCCTTCGGGTTGGACCGAAAGGGTGAACTCGACGGCGACCCCGGCCATGCCCTGGCCTGCGATCGTCAGGTGGTTGGGTGCGTCGACCGCGGTGACGGTCCATTCGATCTTGTTGGCCATGTCCATCACGGAGACGACCTCGGTGAACTGGGTGCCGACCTCGATCTGGGTGGGCAGTTCGCTCTTCCATGCCTGGTGGATGGTCAGCCAGTCCTCCCACCGGGCCAGGTCGGACAGCGCTGCCCAGGTCTTTTCGGGCTCGACGGGGAGTTCTGCGGAGACGGATACCGATGCCATGAGGGGTGCTCCTATGGGTTGTGTTGGAAGGGTTTCGAATGGCGGATGTGGATCAGCGTTCAGCAGGCCGGTAGGCCGAGACGACCACCGCTCCGCCGAGACCGATGTTGTGCTGGAGCGCGACCCGCGCTCCGTGGACCTGACGCTCGTCGGCGGTGCCCCGCAGCTGCCAGGTGAGCTCGGCACACTGCGCCAGACCGGTGGCGCCCAGCGGGTGGCCCTTGGAAATGAGACCTCCGGAGGGGTTGACCACCCAGCGACCGCCGTAGGTGGTCTCGTCGTTGTCGATGAGCTTGCCGCCTTCACCCTCGGCACACAGCCCAAGCGCTTCGTAGGTGAGGAGCTCGTTGGTGGAGAAGCAGTCGTGCAGCTCGATCACGTCGACGTCGTCGGGACCGATCCCGGCCTGCTCATAGACGATGGCGGCCGCAGTGCGGGTCATGTCGGAGCCGACCAGAGTGATCGCGCTCTTGTCCTCGAAGGTGCTGGTCAGATCGGTGACCATGGTCTGACCGACCAGTTCCACGGCCTGATGCGCTAGTCCGTGCCTGTCCACGAAGCTCTCACTGGCCAGGATCGCCGCGCCGGCGCCGTCGGAGGTCGGGGAGCACTGCAGCTTGGTGAGCGGCCCATAGATCGCCCGCGCGGACATCACCTCCTCCAGGGAGTACTCGCTCTGGAACTGGGCGTAGGGGTTGTTCACCGAGTGGCGGTGGTTCTTCACACCGATCTTCGCGAACTGCTCAGCGGTGGTTCCGTAGCGCTCCATGTGCTCGGCACCGGCCGCGCCGAACATGTACGGCGCCGGGGGCATGGCGAACTCGTGGAGTTCGGCCAGGGCGAGCAGATGTCTCATCATCGGTTGCTCACGGTCGTCGTAGACCGAGCCCAGCGAACCGGGCAGCATCTTTTCGAACCCGAGCGCCAGAACACAGTCCGCTGTTCGCCCCCGGATGGCCTGCGCGCCGAGGTAGAGAGCCGTCGAGCCGGTTGAGCAGTTGTTGTTCACGTTGACGATGGGAATGCCGCTCATGCCGAGCTCGTAGACCGCACGCTGGCCCGAGGTGGACTCGCCGTACACATAGCCGACGTAGGCCTGTTGCACCTGGCCGTAGTCGATTCCCGCGTCCTGGAGCGCCTTGGTGCCGGCTTCGCGCGCCATGTCGGGGTAATCCCACTCGCGGGCGCCCGGCTTCTCGAACTTGGTCATGCCCACACCGACAACGAACACCTTGCCACTCATTGCACGCCTCCGACTGGTCGTCCACGATTGATTGGACACGTTGTCGCACTAAGGTAAGTGGGACAACCTGTCCAGTCAAGAGTTCTGGCCGGTAGAGTCGTGGGGTGGCAGGTCAACGTGAGGTGTCCGTGGTGGTCGAGCCGGATGGTCGCGCGACCCGCTGGGATGGGCACAAGGCCGAGCGTCGGGAGCTCATTCTCGATGCCGCGATCGAGGCCGTCAGCGATGAGGGTGCGCAGGTCGGGGTGCAGCACATCGCCGCCCGCGCCGGGCTTCCTCGATCGGTGGTCTACCGCATCTTCCGCGATCGCGAGGACCTCGACGAACAGATCCGGGCACGGATCGTCGAGCGACTGATGACTGAGCTGTCTCCCGCGTTGACCCCTCGGGGCACACTGCAGGAGTGGGTCAACGGGGCGGTGCAGACCTACTTGGGCTGGGTCATGGAGTTCCCTCGCCTGCACCAGTTCCTCGGCAGTGGATCGGCCAGCCGACGCACGACCGGTTCTCGAGTCGTCACCGGCACCAAGACCGCCATCGCGGCCCAGCTCGCGGAATTCATGAATGACACACTTCGTGATTCCGGGGCCGACCCCTCCGTTGCCGAGCCCCTGGCCTTCGGCCTGATCGGTCTTGTCGACGGCAGCGTCAACCGCTGGGTGAGCAACCCGGACGCGGCGGTGTCAAGCACTCAGCTGGGCAAGTTTCTGGCCGACGCCATCTGGCAAGTCCTGTGTTGCACGCTCGCACGCGAGGGACTCAGCATCACCTCCGAGACCGCACTCGACGACTTGGGCTGAACGCCCGGTCTTCACCCACTCCGGCGTCCGGTCACCTCGAGAGCGGGTGGAACTGGATGGGCAGGCCGTCCACGGGTACCGGGAGCGAGGTGTTGTCCCATCTGACTTCGTAGTCATCGGGCACCGTCCAACGGTAGGTGAGCAGCATCTGGTGGAGAATCGCCTTCACCTCCAGGGTCCCGAAGTGCAGACCGATGCACTTGTGGACGCCGCCGCCGAAGGGGAGCCACGCATTTCGATGAGACTTGTCCTCCTCGCGCCCGGGCCCGAACCGGTCTGGATCGAAAATGTCGGGATCTGACCAGCACGCCGGGTCGAAGTGGTTCAAGGCGGGCGCGACTGCGACGAGCGACCCCTGGGGGATGTAGTGCCCTTCGATCTCGGTGTCCTTGACAGCCTTGCGCATCACCAGGGGGACCGGCGCAGCGAGCCGCAGGGCTTCCTTGACGATCAGGTCAAGGGCGGTCAGGCCCTCCAGGGCCCCGATGTCCACGGGGGCGTCCCCCAATGCAAGGGACTCGGTGCGCGCGCGCTCTTGCCACTCAGGGTGCTTGGCCAGGTAGTAGGCCACGGCGGCCGTGGTGATGGTCGAGGTGTCGTGGGCGGCCATCATCAAGAAGATCATGTGGTTGACGACGTCCTCGTCGGAGAAGCTGTCCCCCTCTGCCGTCGTGGCATGGCACAGGCCGGCGAAGAGGTCGTTCCCGCCGCTGGCACGCGTCCCCGGCAGATGCTTGACGAAGTAGTCCTCGAGCACCTTGCGGCCCTGAACGCCCGCCCGGAAGCGGGTGCCGGGGATCGGGACCCGAACGATGGAACTGGCCGCGCGCACTGTCGACACGAAGGCCCGGTTGATGGCGTGGGTGTCCTCACCGCCACGGCCCCCCATGAACACTTCGGTGGCGATGTCGAGGGTGAGCTCCTTCAACAACGGATAGAGCCGCACCGGTCTGTCTGTTGCCCAGGAGTTGATTCCGTCCCTTGCTCTTGGCACCACCTGGCCCACATAGCCGGCAAGGCGGTCCCGCGTGAAGGCCTCCTGCATGATGCGACGGTGCATGAGGTGCTCATCGAAACTCATCAGCATCAGGCCGCGATGGAAGAACTTGTCGATCAGAAAGGTCCAGCCATCCTGGGAGAACGCCTTGGCGGTGTTGGCCAGGGCGGCCTGCGTCGCCGAGGGGCCCGCGATGACGACCATCTTCATGCCGAACGCCCCCATCCAGGAGACCGGACCCAGTCGTTCGTAGCGGTCACGACCCAGGTCGGCGCCGAACCGGATGTAGTCGAGCGTGTGGCCCAGGAACGGCAGCCCGGCATCCCCGAGGACCGGCTTCAGATTGCTCCCGACAGGGGGCATGGCCAAGGGCCGGATCGGCCAACGGCGGCTGAGGCCGAGCAGCGCCTCATCGACCACCCGGGGCGCCGGGAGCAACAACACCGACGAGTAGCGACTGCGAAGCTTCTGGCGAGGGGCGGTGAGTAGCGAGGTCATGGCGACCTTTCTTTGGGGCGTCGGTGAGGGGTGTTCAGGACTTCCGGGCCCGTTCTTCGTAGGCACGGCGCTGTGCGGAGTCGACTCCGGTGAGGAACATCTCTTCTCCGCCGAGGAAGCGGGAGAGGCCTTCGGACACCGGCCGCGGAACGACTCGTTGCGCCGCGAGCACGCGGCCCATCACCTTCGTGACGTAGGCACGAGCGCGTGGCTTGTGCAGCAGCTCGGCGATCGCGTCGGCGATCTCCTCGGGCTCGGCGTTGCGGAACCCTCGCGGGCCGGTGGTTCCGGTGACCAGTTCGGTGTTGGTGAACGTGGGGAGCACCAAGGAGACGCGGACTCCGCTGGTGCGATGCTCGAGGCGAACCGCTTCGGTGAAGCCGATCACTGCCGCTTTGGTCGCGCAGTAGGTGGCAGCTCCTGGGACGAACGCCTCGCCCGCCATGGACGCGATGTTGATGATGTGTCCGCTTCTGCGAGGAAGCATCGAGTCCAGGGCGATCTTCGTCCCGGTGATGACGCCGTGGAGGTTGATGTCGACCATGCGCCGCGCCACATCCTCTGGCTCCTCGAGCGTCGGCCCGATCGGCATGATGCCGGCGTTGTTGATCAGCGCATACGGTGCCCCCAGCCGGTCGGTCACCATCGCGTAGAACGCGCGGAACGACTCCGCGTCCGTCACATCCAGCCGGCCAGCGACCTCGATCCCGAGCTCGTCGGCCGCTGCGAGCAGGCGTGTCTCGTCGATGTCACCGATGGCGACCTTGGCGCCAAGCCCGATGAGCCGCCGTGCGGTGGCGAAGCCGATGCCTCGGGCGCCGCCGGTAATGATCACGACGCGGTCGCGGAGTGAGTGAGCTGTCATGGGGGTTCCTCTTTTCCCGGAGTGAATGCGCTGGTCAAGGACGTGGCGCCCGTGGGCCCCGTGAGGCGAGTAGGCGCATGGCGGCCAGGAGCGGGCGTCCGACTCGGGCCGAGTAGGGGTACCAGGTGAGCTCGCGGCGCAGGCTCAGACGCGGTGTCGTCATCACCTGGGGCCGGCAGTACTTCAAGATGCCCTGCGCTCCACCCATCCGGGAACCGATCCCCGAGGACTTCCATCCCGCGTGGGGCAGCGGGAAACACAGGAAGTTCGAGAAGGCATCGTTGACATTGACGGCGCCCACCTCGAGCCGGTGGGCAACCTCTTCGGCACGCTTGCGGCTCGTGGTCCACACGGTCGCGGAGAGTCCGTACGGCGAGTCGTTGGCCAGCGTGACGGCCTCGTCGACGTCGCGCACCTTCATGACGGGCAGGGTCGGGCCGAAGGTCTCCTCCCGCATGCAGGCCATCGACTGGTCCACGTCGACCAGGACGGTCGGCTCGAAGAACGTGCCCGCGCCGACCGGGTGCCCGCCGGTGACCGCACGAGCCCCTTGGGCCACTGCCTCGTCGACCTGACGGCGCACGATCTCCATCTGCGCCTGGGTGGCGAGGGCGCCGACGTCTGCCTGGTAGCGCTGGTCGTCGGGTCCGACCCGCAACGAGCGCACCCGCTCGGCCAGCTTGTCCACGAACGCCTCGTAGATCGGCGCCTCGACATAGACACGCTCGATCGAGAGACACACCTGGCCCGCGTTCGCAAAGGCACCCCACATCACACCGTTCACCGCCCGGTCGAGATCAGCGTCGGCGAGCACGATCGCAGCGTCCTTCCCGCCGAGTTCGAGGCTGCAGGGAATGAGTCGCTCGGCGGCCCTGATCGCGACGGCCCGGCCGGAGCGAGTCGAGCCCGTGAACTGCACGTAGTCGACGTGGTCGACGACCGCAGCGCCTACTTCGCCTGCGCCCTGGGCGCAGGCAAAGACCGGAGGCGCCTTGATCTCCTGGGTCCAGGCGCGCACGACCTCGCCAAGGGCGAGGGGGGTCACCTCGGAGGGCTTGACCACCACCGAGGCGCCGGCGAGCAGCGCTGGGAGGCAGTCCATGAGCGGCAGCACGAACGGAAAGTTCCAGGCGCTGATGACACCCACGACCGGGTAGGGCCGATGCACGATCGACAGTCGCTTGGACGCCGTGAGCAGACTGTGCGGCCTGGGGTGGCTGCCCGCCAGGAAGGACTTCGCGTTGCGGCAGTAGTAGTTGATGAAGTCACAAGACAGAGGAACCTCGATGGAGGCTTCCTGCCAGGGCTTGCCGGTCTCGTCCTGCACCAGCTTAGTGAGCGTGTGCGCATTCGCCAGGAGCCAGTCTCGAAGCCTCAGCACGTGGCCGATGCGGGCCTCGAGACCATCTGACTCCCACGTGGTTTGCGACTGGCGCAGGCCACGAACCACACCCACGACGTCGGCGGCCGTGGACGCCGTCACCTGCCCTATGACCTCCCCCGAGGCGGGGCTGCGCACTACCAACGGGCCGCCGCTTGCCTTGAGGTCCCCGAGCCGGCGTGGCACGTCCGAGATAGCGATCGGGTCGAAGGTGATCGGCGGGCCACTCGATGTCATGGGTTACTCCGAAGGGGTCGGGAGGGTTGACCCATCGTTTACACCATGGCTGTTGTTGTCAACAATGTGACACTAGAAAGTAATTCGTCACGGGTCGAGCGCGAGGTACCTCAACGCCACCATGGAGATTCGCCTACCGGTCTCGACACTGTCGGCGGCCGGGAGCACCAGGTGGCTGACGGTCAGTCTGACCGTCGCATCCACCGCATCCACGACGTCAGCTCGATCCAGCTCGGGGAAGTGCTCCAGCAACCATGCCTCGATTTGCTCAGAGACAAAGTCGTGCAGGGATGTCGAGGTGGACAGCAGCGGGAGCACGCCCGTGCCGACAGGAACATCGCGGTCGTTTCGTGAGGCCGTAAGGACCGCCTTCAACAGCGGGCTCGAGGCCGCCTCATCCAAGGCGTATCGGACCGCTTCGGTGATTGCCGCGCCAGCCTGTCCGGAATGGGCGTCGAGGACAGCCTGGATCCCCCTCATGAAACGCTCCGCCTCGCGAACGACCAAGGCGTCGCCCAGACCTTGCTTGTCACCGAACTCCTTGTAGAGCATCGGCCGCGAAACTCCGATCCGCGCGGCCACCTCCGCCATCCGGAACTGGTCCCAGCCACCCTCGACCACCAGGTCATAGGCCGCCTTGAGCGCTTCCTCTCGGAGATGACGCCGGAAGGAAACGCGCAGAGGTTCGATCGTCACACGACGCAGCCTAGCGACGGGCGCCCTGGTGTCCGCTTCGCGGCAGGAGCCTGCTTCTGATCATCGTCTCGCTGGAGAACACGCTGCTACGTTGTGTTCCTTCTCGGACACCTGAGACTGTTCTGTCACACGCAGCTGCTCAGTTCACTCCCCAAGGACAAGGGTCACGACATGACCGAACGGCAAGAGGCGCCTGGTTCGTCGCGCTCCGTGTCGCCGACTCCTGACGGGCTCACGGACGAGTCCCGCAACGTGCTTGCCACGTGGGCTGCCTCATTCAGGGCGCCTGCCGAGGCCACGGAGCTCCCAGCGCACCACGAGCTGTGCCTCGGCTGTGGTCCGGAGAACCCCCACGGTCACCACCTGGTTGCCTGGCGCGAGGCCGACGGCGTGGTCGCCGAGCACACCTTCGACACCCGCCACGTCGGCGCCCCAGGCATCGCGCACGGAGGCGCCGTGGCCACGGTCATGGACGACCTCTTCGGCTTCCTGCTCTACGTGGTGGGGACCCTGGCCGTGACCCGAACCCTGCAGGTCGGCTATCGCGCTCCAGTGCTCCTCGGCCAGCGATATGCCTTGCGGGCCGATCTCCTCCGACGCGAGGGACGCCGGCTGTACATGGAGGCAACGATGCGACACGGACACACCATCGTCGCCGAGGCCAGCGCAGTGTTCGTGGCCGTGGAACACACCCACTTCACCGGATCAGTCGGCGGGAACCCGTGAGCGCGGCCACCTCGGCCGATGCGCTGCTGTTGGAGATCCTATTGCGCGACCACGGCGCCGCGGGTCCCTACCAGGCCTATCGCCGCCTGCGCGATGAGCAACCTGTCCTGATGACCGACTCCGGGGTGCTCGTCCTGAGCCGGTATGCCGACTGTGACGCCGCTCTGCGGAACCGTTGCCTTGGCAAGGCCGACGAATCGCTCGGGTTCCGTCTCTCGCAGGTGCCCGAAGAGCTCCAACGCCGGGCGATGCACCGGTTTCGACGCACGATGCTGTTCCAGAACCCGCCGGATCACACCAGGCTCAGGAGGCTGGTGACCGACGCGTTCAACACACAGCATGTCGCTGAAATGCGGTCCTCAGTCATCACCTGGATCGACAGGCTGCTCGATGACATGGCCGCGGCCGACGACGTAGACATCATCACGGCTCTGGCGCTCCCGCTCCCCGTGAACGTGATCGGTGATCTGCTCGGGCTCCCAGCAGGCGACAGGGCTGCGGCCGCTCCACTCATTCGTGATCTGGTGGCCCCACTCGAACCGAGCGCCGATGCCGCCGCGATTTCCAGAGCGGCCGAGGCAGAGGACCTCCTGGCCAACCACTTCGGCCAACTGCTCGATGAGAAGCGCCGCCATCCGAAGGACGATCTGCTCAGCCGGTTGGCCTCTGCTCGAGGTCAGGACATCCTCGAGGAGGATGAGTGCATTGGCACGGCGATACTCCTGTTCGCGGCGGGCTTCGAGACGACCACCAACCTCATCGGCAACGGGCTCGCCGCCCTGTTGAGGCATCCCCAACAACTAGAGACGCTCCGCGACCACCCGGGCCTCGCCGCCAATGCCGTCGAGGAACTCCTCAGGTACGACGCACCGGTGCAGACCAACGGTCGCACCGTGCTCCAGCCGACGGTGATCGCGGGGGTGAGCCTCGAGCCCGGTCAGGTCGTTCTGACGCTGCTGGGTTCGGCCAACCGGGATCCCGACCGCTACATCGAGCCAGAGGCCCTCGACCTCAAGCGGCACAAGCCGGCACCCATGTCATTCGGTTCCGGAATCCACTTCTGCCTGGGTGCCCAGCTGGCGCGCATGGAGGGACAGGAACTCTTTCCCCGCCTGGTCTCGCGCTTCCAGAACCTGTCCCCGGCCGGGGATCCCACCTGGCGATCCGGGCTCTCCTTCAGGGGTCTCCAATCACTTCCTGTCCGCGTCCGATGACCCGACAGCACCTGGCGCTGGAGATCGACTGGTTCTTCCAGCACGTCGACTGGCTGCACCTGGTCTCGGTCCCGATCTTCACCGGTGTCGTCGGCTGGCTGATCAACTGGACCGGGCTGATCATGCTGTTCTCGCCGGTGCGGTTCCACGGGATCAGAGTGCCGGGGATGCGGCAGTTCTCCCGCGTCCTCCCGCGCAAGATCCAGGAGGTGCCGGGGATCCTGCAGGGCGGCATCGGCTGGCAGGGCATCGTGCCGGCGCGGGCCGCGAAGATGGGCAGCATCGCCGTGGACAAGGCCATCGCCAAGCTGGGCACGCCGAAGGAGTTCTACCAGCAGCTCGAGCCCGACCAGATCGCCGAGCACATCGTCTCTGTCTTCGAGCCGGAGATGCCGCAGATGATCGAGGACATCATGCGGCGCGAGCACCCTTCGCTGTGGCGTGACCTCCCGCCGCGGGCGAGGCGGGCGGTCATCGCCCGGGTGCAGTCGCAGCTGCCGGGCGTGGTCCGCACGGTGACCGGGGAGATCGGCGAGCACATCGACCAGCTGCTCGACCCCAAGATCATGGTGATCAACCACTTCCAGAAGAACCCGGCGCTCGTGGTGCGCATCTTCCGCGACTTCGGACAGCGCGAGCTCAACCTGATGGTGGCGTTCGGCTTCGTGTTCGGCTTCGCCCTCGGGGTGCCGGTGGCCGTGGTCGACCACTGGTTCGGGCAGTGGTGGCTGTTGCCGGTGCTGGGGGTGGTCGTCGGCTGGGCCACCAACGCCTTGGGCATGTGGCTGATCTTCGAGCCTCCGGAGCCACGCAGGATCCTGGGCATCAAGGTGCACGGGTTGTTCCTGCGTCGCCAGGACCAGGCGGCGGAGGTCTACGCCCGGATCATTGCCGACGACGTGATCACCCTGGAGAATATCGGCGACTTCCTCCTCGACGGTCCGTGCGGCGACCGCACCCGGCAGATGCTGGCCGAGGCGATGCGGCCGGCCATCGACGGCGCTGCTGGCCCCGTGCGCGGAGCCGTGCGCGTCGCGGTCGGCTCCCGTCGCTTCGACAGCATCCGGGACGCCGTCGCCCTCGAAGCGGTGGACCGCACCATCGAGCCGTTCAAGGACCCGGAGTTCAGCCGGCGCCAGGCCGACAAGATCAACGCCCTGATCGCGACGCGTACCAAGGAGCTGCCGCCGCGCGACTTCGTGGAGATGATGCGCGCCGCGATCAAGGAGGACGAGTGGATGCTCTACGCCCACGGAGCCGTCATGGGATTCGGCGGCGGGTTGTTGCACCTGGCGATCTTCGGCGTGGGAGGAGCGGTGTGAACAAGCACGAGTCCGGAATCGGGAACGGACCTGTTCCCCGTCGTCGCGCCACCCCGGCGATCTGGGACGAGGCGACAGACGCGCTGCCCGGCCTGGCGCGGATCACTGCCACGACGGGGATCCGTTCGGCGTCCTGGACGCTCGGTGCGGGGGTCCGCTCCGGCAAGCTCTTCCTGCGCGCGCTCACGGATCCGCAGACCGCGGGCGAGCTCGTTCAGGAGGTGGCTCGTGACGTGGCCGAGGCCAGCCGCACGGTCAGTGATGTGGCGCGAGCCGTCTCGGCCGGTGTGCCCATCCCTAAGGCGCTCCTCGACGCGAGCGTCTCGTTGTCCTCCGTCGTGTTGTCCGAGAGCACGCCGCAGGAGGTCGAGCCGGAGCGGTCCCTTCGCGAGCGGGGTGAGGATCTGCTGCATCGCTCACGCGACGTGTGGAGCGACGACGAGTCGCACCCGGCGTACTCCCGGATCCTGGAGGAGCTGGCGCCGGACGAGGCCCGGATCCTGCTGCTCCTGCTGCGCGGCGGGCCGCAGCCCTCGGTCGACGTACGCACCGGCGGTCCCGTGGGGATGGTCAGCTCGTCGCTGGTGGCGCCCGGCATGTCGATGATCGGCGCCCGGTCCGGCTGCCGCTACCTCGACGAGGTGCCGGCCTACCTCAACAACCTGTTCCGGCTGGGGCTGATCTGGTTCTCCCGGGAGCAGCTCGAGGACCCGATGGAGTACCAGGTCGTCGAGGCGCAGCCCGACGTGCTCGAGGCGATGCACTCGGTCCGCTTCCCCAAGGTCGTACGCCGCAGCATCCACCTCACGCCGTTCGGGATCAGCTTCTGCCAGGCATGCCTGGTCGATCCCGAGGAGACGCCCACCCTCCCCGTGCACCAGAACCCGGAGGAATGATCAGCGGCCACGTGACCGCCGAGATGTGACCGAGGAGATGTGATCGCGGAGATGTGATCGCGGAGAGTCCGTGCGGTATCGGGAGCTCACGGGCTGCCGGTGCAGCGACATTCAGGCCGGGACGGTGGGGCGCCGGCGGGTGAACACCGAGCCGTGCGGTGACCCGGACGTGTAGGTCACGCTGCCACCCTGAGCCTCGGCCAGCGCCCGCACCACGAAGAGTCCCAGTCCCGTGCCTGTGCAGACATGCCCGGTGCACGCGAGTACTCCCGGAAAAGTCGGCGATGGAGTCCCAAGGCACTCCCGGGCCGTCGTCCTCGACGTCGATCGAGACCTGGGTGCCTGGGAGGTGATCCGCACCAGGAACGGCGGCTGGCCGTGCTTGCGCACGTTGCTGCGCAGGGCTGGTAGGAGTTCGGCTGCGGTTGCTGTCGTTCGCCGCCAGCGGAGGGCATTCGCTGGCTGGAGCAAGTCATTCCAGACCGCGCTGCGATCCTCACCGAGCACGAAGAGTGCCCGGCGGATCGCCACGTTCAACTGCGCGCCAGCGGGATCCCCTACTGCGAAGACCGAGACGCCGTGGTCGAGAATGGCCCGACAGGCGACGTACCGATGGATGGCATCCTGAATACGACTCATAGGGAGCGTGTTGCGGAAAGCGCTTCGTGCTTCGCCTGGAGTAGGCGATCGGTGTCAGCGACGGAACGCGTAGATCCCCTCGTGTCGAGGAGAACAGTGGGGCGGACGGAGGTCACGCCCGGTAGGGGCTCTCAGCAGATGGCTGGGGCGCCGGCTCGTGGTGTCCACGGGGGCGCGGTGGGGTCGGTGAGGGTCTGTCGGTAGAGCTTGAGCAGGTTGTGGGTGCCCATCAGCAGCTTCCACTCGCTTGCGGCGGCGGCCTTCCCGCGGCGCATGAACCGTCTGGCTCCTCGGGCGTCCTTGATCTGACCGAACACCGGCTCGATGATGTGCTGCCGCTTCCGGTAGACCGCTCGGCCGGCCTTGATGGAGACCTTCCGGTCCATCTTGTCCACCAGGGTCGCAGCCGCGGGCAGTGGGCCACGGCGACCGTTCCTCGGCTGAGGGTTGCGACGTTGGTTGCGGGTCGCGATGAAGCAGTCGGGGTCCTGGTCGGTGAGGGCGGCGAGGTTGTTCTCACTGCAGTACCCGGCATCAGCAAGCAACCGGTCGACCGCCTCGGCGATGCCGGCCTCGGCCAGCGACCGGTTCGTGGCCGCGATCATCGGATGCAGCCGGGCGTGGTCGTTGTGCACGTCGGTGACCTCGGCGGCCACCACGATCTGGTCCTCAGTCGCGACCGCCTGGGCGTTGTAGCCCTGCACGTAGCCGTCCTTGGTCTTCATGATCTGACTCTCCGGGTCCGAGGTGTTCGCCTTCGCCTCGCCCGCCGGCACGGGCGCCTTGGGCTTGCGGCCACGCAGCTTCTTGTCGCTGGCCTGCTCTCTCGCGGCCCGTTCAGCCAGATGCTGTTCATGGGCCGGCCGCCTGCGCCTCGGCCTCGGCGGCGTCCAGTTGTGCCTTGGCGGCGGTGAACCGCTCCCGGCGGGCATCGCCCCGCGCAGCTGGGCGGGCGGCTCGTTGCCTCTCGATCCGGTCCCGTATCGGGCGTCCTCGGCTGCGTCGACCTGGGCAGCCTCGGCGAGCATCGTGGCGACCTGCTCATCGAGGTGGTCCTTGCTGCGGTTGGCGGCCAATGCTGCCGGGCAGCCCATCTTGGTGCCGTCCACCGCGACCAGCCCGACCTTGACCATCTCGGCCTGGCCGCACAGCCGCAGCGACTCGGTGATTACCGACGCGAGTGCCTGCTCGTGGCGGGCCCGGAACCGGGCGATCGTGGTGTGGTCCGGTGCCTGGTTGGCCGCGACCACCCGGAACGCCACATCGACCCGACAGGCCCGCTCGATCGCACGAGAAGAACGGATCCCGGTGCAGTAGGCGTACAGCGTCAGCGCGACCATCATCTTCGGATCGTGCGCTGCGCGTCCCCACCCATCGGCCCGGTAGCCGGCGTGGAACGCGGACAGGTCCATCTGCTCGACCGCATCGAGCACGAACCAGGCCAGGTGGTCCTCCTCGAGCCACTCGGTCAACGACGGCAGCATCAAGAAAGTCTGATCGCGCTCGACAGCCAAGAAGTTGTAGCTCACGCTCCGCCTCCAGGTCAGTCGCTGCTGAAGTGCCAGGTTTCCGCCGACACTGGATCCTCGGTCGACGGTCTGAGATGCGGGCACACCAGATTGACGCACCCGGTCACCGGACACTCGAGGGCATGTCCGGTGACCGGGGGGGACTTCGTCGCCGGGTTAGCGCGGCCGCTTCCGGCCATCGTCATCGCCGACATGCTCGGCGTGCCGCGCGAACGCCGCGATCGGTTCCGGACATGGTCGACCTCCCTCATCCAATCCCACCCGACCCGCGGCCGGTTTCCCTCCGGCTTATCTGCCGCAGCGGCGCTCTACGAGTACTTCTCCGACTTCCTCGCCGAGCGGCGCGCGCACCCCCGAGATGACCTCATGACGGCGCCTGTCCCCGCCCAGGAGGACGGAAAGCACCTGAGCTAGCAGGAGCTTCTCGGCTTCTGTCTCCTACTGCTCGTCGCTGGGCACGAGACCACTACCAACCTGCTCTCCAACAGTGCTGTCATCCTCACCGACCACCCCGAGAGCCGACAGAGGCTGGCCGACAACCCGGACTTCGTGCCGGCCGCGGTCGAAGAACTGCTCCGCTACGACTCGCCGGTCCAAGGGCTTTCGCGTACCCTGACCCGACCGGTGGACCTGTACGGGCAACGAATGAACGCCGGTGACCGTGTTGCTGCTGTTCGGTTCGGCGAACCGTGACGACCACGCCTTTCCCAACCCCGACATCGTCGACATTGACCGTCGCCCGGAGCGACAGGCCGCGTTCGGACGGGGCATCCACTTCTGCCCTGGGCGCCTCCCTGGCCCGCATGGAGACACGAGTTGCTCTGGGTGCACTCCTGAACGACCGAACCTTCGACTGGGATCCCGACCTGCCAGGCGCCGAACGACTTCATTCTGGACCCATCCGGGGTTTCGTCTCGCTGCCGTCCAGTCATGCGGCACACGAGATCGGACAGGACGAATCACCGACACCTCCGTGCCAACCAGCGCAACCCCTTGTTACGTGACGTCGTTTACTGCTACGTTATTTCTCGACACGAAACTGCATGGAGGTCAGCGTGACATCATCGACACTGCTCCCCGACCGGACGCGGGTAGCCATCATCGGCAGCGGCTTCGCCGGATTGGCCATGGCGATTCGGCTCAAGCAGGCCGGAGAGCACAATTTCGTGGTTCTCGAGCGCGCGGACGACGTCGGCGGAACCTGGCGCGACAACACCTACCCGGGATGCGCCTGCGACGTCCCCTCGAACCTCTACTCCTTCTCATTCGCGCCGAACCCATACTGGAGTCGCGCCTTCTCTCCGCAAGCAGAGATCCACGAGTACCTGCGGGAAACGGCGCGCCGGTTCGGAGTCCTGCCGCACATCGCCTTCGGGGCCGACGTCGAGTCCGCCCACTGGGTGGACGACGACCAGGAGTGGATCGTCGAGACGTCTGCGGGGACGGTTCAGACTCGCATCCTGGTCTCGGGGGCTGGGCCTCTCAGCGAGCCTTCGTACCCAGACATCCCCGGGCTCGAGGACTTTGCCGGCAAGCGCTTCCACAGCGCTGACTGGGACCACGGCCACGACCTGACCGGCGAGCGAGTCGCCGTGATCGGAACCGGAGCATCGGCAGTCCAGTTCGTGCCCCATGTTCAGAGCCGTGCGCGTCACCTGACCATCTTCCAGCGCACACCGCCTTGGGTGCTGCCGCGGCCCGACCGCCCCGTCCCCGGGCTACTGCAACGTGCCTACGCGGCCGCGCCAGCCATGCAGAAGGCTGTGCGTGCGGGGGTGTACTGGCGCCAGGAGGCAATGCTCCCCGGGTTGGTCCACAAGCCCGAACTCCTCAAGGGCGTCGAGAAGCTGGCACGCGCTCACATGAAGTGGAGCGTCAAGGACCCTGCGCTGCGCGCAAAGCTCACCCCTGACTACCGCATCGGATGCAAGCGCATCCTCATCGCCAACGGCTACTATCCTTCGCTCGCGAAGCCCAACGTCGACGTCGTAACCGACCAGATCGCCAGAGTGGGCGTGGACAGCATCACCACCGCCGACGGCACGGAACGCCCGATTGACACCCTCATCTTCGGTACGGGCTTCCACGTGACCGACAGCGCGATCTCGGACCGCGTTCGAGGCCGGCACGGCGAAACGCTCGCGGAGCGCTGGAAGGGCAGCCCCCAAGCATATCTGGGGGCGTCAGTGAGCGGATTTCCCAACCTGTTCCTGCTCGTGGGCCCGAACACCGGGCCGGGGCACACCTCTGTCGTCTTCTACATCGAGTCCCAGGTTGCCTACGTTCTCGACGCACTGCGCACGATGGACTCACTGGGCGCGACCAGTCTGGACGTCCGGCGAGACGTCGAGGACAGTTTCAACGACGACGTCCAGCGGCGCATGCGCGGCACCGTGTGGACCACGGGTGGGTGTGGTTCGTGGTACCTCGACGAGAGCGGTCGGAACACCACGCTCTGGCCTGGTTTCAGTTTCCAGCTCCGGTGGCGCACTCGAAAGTTCGACCTCGGCTCCTACGACGTGGGCCGCCGAACGCCGCTCCCCGCCACGGCCTGACTCGCGACCGAGACTGTTGGAACCACTCCTGCCGGACTTCGGTCGGATCGCTCTGCCCTAGGAGGAATCATCAATCGCATCACGATCGTGACAGGCGGTGCGTCCGGCATCGGTGCCGCACTATCCCGCGCAATGGTGGCACGCGGCGACACCGTCGTGATTGCCGATATCGACGGTGAGGGGGCCCAGACCCAGGCCAAGGCTCTCAATGAGCAGGGAACCGGCAGGGCTTGGGCCACCGACCTCGACGTGCGCGACGCCGATGCCGTCGGCGCGCTGGTTCAGCGCGTGGCACGTGAGGAGGGTCGACTCGATGTCATGGTGAACAACGCCGGCATCGCGGTCGGTGGCGAGATGCACGAACTATCCCTGGCGCACTGGGACCGCGTCATCGACATCAACTTGCGTGGCGTGGTCCACGGAGTTCACGCCGCTTTCCCCGTGATGAGCCGTCAGGGATCGGGGCACATCGTGAACACCGCCTCGCTGGCCGGGCTAGTGCCGTCTCCTCTCTTGACACCGTACTCCGCGACGAAGCATGCCGTGGTTGGGCTCTCGCTGGCCCTTCGACCCGAAGCAGCCGCGCACGGGGTCAGAGTGACGGCCGTGTGCCCCGGTTTCACCGACACCCCGATCCTGGACAAGGCTGGCCCGGCAGACCTGTCGAAGCCTGCTCTGGCCGAATACGGCCGAGAACTCGCCTCGAAGGCACAGGGCGGTCTGTACTCACCTGAGGCGCTGGCCAAGGACATCCTGCGTGGCATGGATCGAAACAGGGGCCTCGTCGTGGCCCCCCGGAGTGCCCGCGTCGCGTGGCGAGCAGTCCGCCTCGCGCCGGGGCTGTCCAATGCTGTCGGCAAGCTCGAGATGCGCTATGTGCGCAGGCTGAAGGCCTGATTTCGTCAGCGACGCCTGAGGACTGACCCCAGAGCGTCGGCCAATCTTGACTCCCTGCGCTCCCCTCGACTGAGTCGAGGGGAGCGCAGGGAGTTGTTGCCTGTGGGGACTGGGCTGAGATCCGTCGGCTGCATCAAGCCGACGGGTGGGGTCTCAAGACCATCGCCAGGACTTGGCAGATCTCGCGGAACCCGCGCTGAAGGCACCCACCGCTGCGTGACGCGGTGCCCCGGCTGGGCGAAGCACCCGGGCCGAGTCCTGGACTGACGAGGAGTCCCTCATCGGCGCTGCCCCTTCCCCCGCGGGGAAGGCGGACGACCATCACACCGGACGGCTCCAAGACGAGCTCGACCGGCGAAAGGGAGGGGTCAGATCCCGACCGGCGTTGACATGATTCACGCCGACCGGTCCCCCGGTCCTGCCCGCAGCAGCCGGTCCAGCACCTCTTGTGCCCCGGCCCCGAGCTCGTGACCCAGCGCCTCGCTGACCTGCTGACTCATCGCACGCTGGAAGGCGCTGAGGAACGCCTGCACGGCCAACGGCTGCAACCGGGAGTGCACCCCCACGATCCGGTCCCACTCCCCCTCAGGCATCCCCGCATCGACGAACTGCTGCCACACGCTGTCGCGGAACAGTTCCACGAAACCCTCCGCAACCTCCCGCGCCGACTCCACCACCAGCTTGCCTGCCCGCGTCACCCCCTCCAGCGGCAACCCAGCAGCCACCCCCTCCACACCGGCCGCCAGCAACCCCGGCGCCGACACAACCACCTGCCCCTCGGGATTCACCTCCGCCCCGACCAGGTCTGCCAACGCCTCCAACTGCTCCGGCGCAGCCGCACCACCGAACATCGCCAGGAGCTCCTCGGGGTCATAGACCGCCACCGGCTCGGCCCGCCACGGAGCTAACAGACCCCGGATCACCCGCAACATCGCCTCACCCGCGTCATCGGGCACCCCGGCCAGGATCCGCTCGATACTGGACAAGCTGAACCCAGCAGCCTGCATCTCCCGAATGAACCCCAGCCGCGCCAAATGAGCCGCCCCGTAGAACCCCACCCGTCCCTTGATGATCGGCGGCGGCAACAACCCCCTGGACGCATGCGAGCGGAGCGTCCGGACCGTCATCCCGGACACCTGGGCCAACTGATCAATCGTCAGCAACTGACTCCCACCAGACACGGGGGCAGCCTAGACCACCGTCATAGCGGCTCTACCGCCGCCACTCGCCACAACCCGTCCGTGTATTCGAGTCGAACCCGCACCCGGCTCGAGTCCACCCGAGGTGCGGGCAACTTGGCCGTGCGCGTCGTCTGGTTGACGAACAGGAGGACTTGCGCGGAATCGCGGTCCGCCGTCTCGATGCCCGCAGACACCACGTCGGCGGTGACCACGGCGCGGAGCTTCTCGGCCGTCGGCCGGATCGTTTCATCCGCGAAAGTCTTGTAGTCGGCCGCGAAGGCCGGGGTCAGGTGACTCGTGGCACGCTCGATGTCGGCATCGAGCCGCGCGTGGTCGTATCCCAAGATGTCCGGAACGGCTCGCTCGGCGACGCGCAGGGCTTCTGCCCTCGCCCTGTCGTCGCGCTCGGCGCCCCATGCGCGCCACCCCAGGACACCGGCGCCGACGACCAGCAGGGCGAGAACCATCGAAGCGGCCACCAGCCCCCACGTGCGCGATCGCCCCTCGTCCCGAGGCGATGCCTCTTCCGCGTCCGGGGCGTCGTCCCGGGCTGCTTCCGCCGATGTCACGTCGTCGTCCTGCTCCACTTGGTACCCCACGCCCTTCACACCACCGTAGTGATCTTGTCCAGCAACCACTTCTCGCCCACCCGCTGGAGAGTCACCTTCAGCCGGAAGCGCTGGACCTTGCCCTTCGGGAGGTCCCTGTTCGTGATGGTCGCGTCCACTGCGACGAGCACGGACCTGGTGTCCTCGTCATCAGTGGACTCCACGAGCGCTGCGGCGAGAGCCTCACCCCGGGCGCTGGCCTTCATCTTCAGGATCAGCGGCTTCAACCGCTTGCTGGCTGTGTCGAACTGCCTCTGGAAGTCTTCGGTGCCTAAGGACTTGAGCCGGTTGAAGCTGGCGTCCAGCGAAGCGTGATCATAGGTCGCGAACGTCACTGCGGCGCGGCGCGCAGCGCTGAGCACCGCGTCCCGCTCGGCCTCCTCCGAAGCCGAGGAACGCAGCTGCAGGCTACTGACAATCACAACCGCCAGTAGGGTCAGCGCCACGACAGCGGCTAACCCGCGGGTGAGGACTGATCGTCCCAGGAGGCGGGAACGGGTCGGCTTCATGTCCGCCCCTGCAGGATCGGTGCCATCAGGAGCCACTTCCAGGCCTCGTCGCCAAACCGCGCCTGCTGTCCGCCGTCCCCGCCCAGCACGAGCAACGGCCCGTTCGCGTCGGAGACGACTCCGGTCCGCGGATCAACGACAGCCGGGCGTGGCGCTGCTTGGCTCTGCGACTGTCGGGACGTGGTGGACCGCCGCGAGGAGGCAGGGTCGGCCTCACGTTCGTATGACGTGGGGGGGATGTCGTCCGGGCCGAGGCGGCCGCGCCGCGGGTTGGGCACCTTCTTGGTGGCGGGATCGTAGGTGTCCCCCGGCAGCTTGGGGACGTTCTGGGAGCCACGGACCGCCGTGATGCTTCCTCGCGGTTCGGCGCAGTAGCCGTTGATGTTCGCACGCCTGGCCGGGTTCCCGAGCTGCTTGACCGGCTTGGCCTGGGGGGCTTTCTTGGTGTCGGAGAAGCCCTTGGACGTGCAGACCCCGCTCGAATAGTCGAGGATCAGGTTGAAGTGGACGTAGCCGTCGCCCTGGACCACGTTGAACGTGTCCTGGATCAGTCGAGGGAACGCCACCAGGAACACGCGTATCCCCGGAAGTCGAGCCCGCACGATGTCGCCTACGGTGACCAGGTCCCTCAACAAGAGGGGCAGTTGCTGGTCGTTGTCGGCCACCAGGCGGGAGAGGGCGGGGGCCGTTCGCGCCGTCTCGTCGAGCAGCGTGCGCACCGAGGTGTCCGCACGGGCAACAGACCGGGAGAGCAGGTTCACGTCCTTGCTCCACTTCGCCAGCTCCTGCGAGGTGTCGCGCTGGGTCGCCAGCACCGTCCGGCCCTCGGCCAGGAGAGTGCGCGTCTCGGGGGAGGCATCGGAAAGATTCCGCACCAGGCTGTCGGTGTGGTCGAGCGTCGAGCGCAGCTCGGGACCGAGCCCGCCAAAGGCCGTGCCCAGTTCGGAGACCAAGACCCGCAATGACTCCTGGTCCACCGACGCGGCCAGCTCGTCGACCTCCAGCAGCACATTCTCGATCCGTGGCGGGACCCGGGTGTCCTCTTCCTTGATGATCGAGCCGTCCTTGAGCCACGGGGCAGCGTTATTGCGAGGTTGCAGGTCGACGAACTGTTCGCCGATGGCCGAGCGGTTGGCGACGACGGCGACGACGTCGGCCGGGACGCGTTCTCCCTTCTCGAGGGCCAGGTCGACTGCTACCCCGTCGTCGACGAGTCTCAGGTCGGCTACCCGCCCGACGGCGACGCCACGGTAGGTGACCTCGGCGTTCTCGAAGATCCCCCCGGTGGAGTCCATGGCCACCGTGACCGTGTAAGGACGGTTCCACAGAGTCCGATCCAGACCGACGTACTGAACCCCCACGACCGTGGTTCCCACCGCCGCCACCGCCAGGAACACCACAAGACGCAGACGTGTGCCACGGGTGATCATCGTCCCATCCCCCCGAGCGCATCGAGCAGTTCCGCGCCCCCGACCTCAGGGCCCCGGCGGATAAGTGGAGGCGTGACCGCTGCACCGTCGGGACGTGGGGTCTGTCGGCCACCGGGTATGCAGTTGGAACCGTACTCACCACATCGGATCTGTGGCTTGGGGTCGCCCAGCGCCGGCCCCGGCAACAGCGAGTCCTTGAGGAAGCTGTCGACGTCGATCTCGAGTTCACCTGAGAGCTGAGCGTAGTCGCCGGCCATGCCGCCGTAGATGTTGCGGGCGAAGGGGTAGGTGAGCAGCGTGTCCAGGGTGCTGAAGAACGAGGGAGCCGCCTTGGAGATCTCGCGAAGGATCGGGTCGAGCAGTTTCAGATTGGCCACGGCGTCATCCGACGTGCGACTGATCACGCGTTGCGCCACCCGTCCGAACGAGTCTAGGGCCTGCAGAGCCCGGGTCAGCTGCGCCTGCTGGTCGGCCAGTGCCGCGACTCCTGATGGCAGCCGATCGAGCGCGACTTCGATGCTGTCTCGTTCCGCTGCCAGCGTCGCGGCGAGCCGGTCGGTGTTGTCGATCGCTCGCAGGATGTCCCTCCGACGCGCGTTGATCCCCGCCAGCAGGGCATCGAGGTCGTCGAGCATGGCCCGGATCTTGCCCCCGCGGCCTTCGAGTGCGACGTTCAGCTCCCGCGTGACCTCCTGCAGGTGTCCGATGCCGCCACCGTTGAGCAGGGCCGAGGCAGCACCCAGCAGTCCTTCGACCTCGACGGCGCTTCCGGTGCGTTCGAGCGGAATCACCGCACCCGCCTTGAGCGGCGGAGCCGTCGAGCTGACGGGCCTGATCAGCTCGACGTACTTCTCCCCGAGCAGACTGGTCTGACCCACCCGCGCCCGCACGTCACCCGGCAACACTTCGCCCTCTTTGATGTCCATCGTCACCTCGGCGCTCAGGTCGTCCGCGAGGTCTACGGTGCGGACCACGCCCACCCTGACGCCGTCGAGCTTGACCATGGCCAGTGGGACGAGGTCCAGAGCATCGCTGAAGCGCGCCTTGACCGGGTAGCCATCCACGGTCGACCCCGGCAAGCCGAGGTCCTGGAGCTTGGGCACCGAGGAGCCGCAACCTGTCAGCAGCATGGCCACCAGCACCAGCGCCACCGATCCGAGACGACCGGGGGTGCTCATCGCCCACCTCCTCGCGGGATCACCGGGGTGAACTCACTGAACTCTTGCCCCTCGCCGAGGGGCTGCGGCAGACCCTGCAGCGCCGGCTCGATCGGATCGAGTGCCCGGTGCAGAGCCGGACAGTAGGAGCCCAGACCGTTGCTCGCGATGAGCTGGCACAGCACCAGACTCGGGTCGGAGGTCAAGGTGCCGTTGACCGCCACCCGCGCGCTGAGAGCCGACGTCTGCGGATCGAAGGTCCCGATGAAGTTCTCCAGGGCGACCGGGGCGAGGTTGAGCGTCTCCCGCAGGGCCTGCTCCTGCTTCAGCACGGTCCGGGTGACGTCGAGAAGCCCGGCGACGTTGCCCGTCAGCGCCGGCCCACTGTCCTTCACCAGCCTGCGGATCTCTCGCATCGCGACTCCCAGCCCCTCGACCGTCCCCACCAGCGCTCCCCGCTGCGTAGCCAGGCTCCTGGCCACGGCGGCCAGGACTCGACTCAATTGGCGCACCGGCCTGTCCGCTCCGGCCAGTGCCCGGGTGAGCGTGGCCAGGTTCGTCAGCGTCCCCGCCAGATCCTGACTGCCCTTGTCGGCGGTCGCCAGCGCTCCACTGAGCTCTGTCACAGCCGTGTTCAGGTCTGCGCCGTTGCCACGCATCGTGTCTGCGCCGGCTCGTACGAGCTGGTCGAGCGCGCCATCGCTGTTGGCACCCTTGGGCCCCAGTGCCGCCGAGAGCTCACGTACAGACTCGAGCACCTGGTCGATCTCGACCGGCACGACCGTGCGCTGCAGGGGCACCAGGCTGCCGGGCTCCAGGGCTGGGCCACCTGAATACGGGGGCGTCAGCTCCAGACGCCGGTCGCTGACCAGCGTTGGCGCGACGAGCACGGCCTGCGCCGAGGCCGGGATCCGGACATCCGATGGCACTTTGAAGGTGACCTCGACGACCTCGCCCTGCGGCTCGACCTCGAGGACCTTTCCGACGCGGACGCCGAGCACTGTGACGTCGCTGCCGGCATACAACCCGACCGTACGCTGGAACTGTGCTCGGTACTCGTTGCTCGCGGCCGCAGGCATCCCGAACGAGGCGGCCAGCAGCACGAGTGCTCCGGCCGCCAGCGCGATGACGGCGCGTCGTAGCGACGTGCGACTCATTCTCATCGTCCACCCTCCAGCCCGGGCTGCTCACCGGGGAGCACCTTCGGCGTCAGTCCGTACAGGGCTGCATCGAACCAGCGCCCCTGACCCAGGACCGTCGTGTAGTAGCGCAGCAGTGGGGCATAGAGCTGGACGCTCTCCTCGAGATCGCCCTTGTTCTGGCGCAGGGTCCCGATCGTTGTCTGGAGCGCCCTCAGCGCCGGGGCCAGGTCCGCGCGGGTGGATCGCGCCGTGGCCACGAGCTCCCTGGCAAGCCGCCTGCTCTGCACCAGCAGGTTCTCGATCGCGGCCTTGCGCTGCTCGAGGACCGCCAGGAAAGTACCGGCGTCGCGCACCAGCTGCACCAGCATCTCGGATCGATCGGCGAGCACCCCGCTGACATCGTTGGCTCGGGCCAGCAGCTCACGCAACTCCTCGTCGCGCTGCGAGACCGCTCGGGAGAGCCTGGTCAGTCCGTCGAGCGCAGCGGCAACCTCCGGCGAGGCCTGGTCCAGCGTCCCCGAGAGTGCCCGAAAGGCGTCCGCGAGCTGATCGGTGTCGATGTCCCCGACGCGCTCGGAGAGGCCGCCCAGCACACCTTGGAGGTCGAAAGGTGTCCGGGTGCGCTCGACCGGGATCCGCTCCTCGCCGGAGAGCTCCCCGTCGCCGGCACTGGTCAGGGAGACGTACTCGGTGCCGAGCAGGGTCTCGATCTTGAGTTCGGCACGGGTCTCGTCACCCAGTCGTACGTCGTCCTCGACCTGGAGTCGCACAACCACCACACGCTTGTCCAGCGAGATGTCCCCGACGGAGCCGACCTTGACACCCGATACGCGCACCGGGTCCCCAGGCTTGAGGCCTGCCGCCTGGGCGAACTCGACCGAGACCTCGCGCGACCCGAACAGGTCCGCGAGGCGGCCGGCGGACAGCCCGGCCGCGACCATGCTTGCGAGGGCGACCAGCCCGATCGCCCCGGTGAGGGGGAGGTTGCGATCTCTCACTGTTGACACAACTCCTCGTTGTTCCGCAATCCGGGCGCTGTCACCGTCGGCAGGCCGGGCAGCGTCAGGGCCACGTCCAGCCGACACACGAAGAAGTTGAGATAGGAGCCGTAGCTGCCTGCTCTGGTGAAGGCGTTGAGCTTGATCGGGAGCCGGTCAACGAGCTCTTGGAGCTGGCCCCTGGTCTTGGCGAACTCCTCGGCGGCCACCCTGAGTGAGGCCACGTCACGGGTCAACGGCGGTCTGGCCCGCTCCAGCAACCCTGCCGTTGAGGTGCTGAGTGCATTGATGCCCGTCACTGCGCTGCCGATGGCCTCGCTGTCCGCGGCCAGGCCCGAGGAGAGTCGGGCGAGCTGGTCGATGAGCTCCTTGAGCTGGGTGTCACGCTCGCCCACCGTCTTCATCACCGCGTTCAGGTTGGCGACGACTCTGCCGATCACCTCGTCCTTGCTCGCCAGGGCATCGGTCAGACCGGCGGTGTTCGACAGCAGCGAGGCAAGCGTGCCGCCCTCACCCTGCATGGTCCGCACCACCTGCGCTGCCAGCTGGTTGACCGCCTTGGGATCCAGGAGTTCGAACAGCGGCTGGAACCCATCGAGGAGAACAGTCAGGTCCAGAGCCGGCGTGGTGCGCGCAAGCGGGATGGTCGCCCCCGGCCGCAGCACGCCCGATGCCGAGCCCGACGAGTCTTCGGAAAGGCTGACGTAGCGAGATCCCACCAGGTCTCGGTACCGGATCCTCGCCGAGGTCGCGGCGGGCAGCTTCAGTGACCGACGCACCGTGAACTCCACCAGGGCGAGCTGATCCTCGGTGAGGGTCAGACTCTCCACACGTCCGACTCGGACCCCGGCCACCCTCACCTCGTCGCCTGGCACGAGCCGAGTCGCATCGGTGAACAGCGCGCGATAGGTCACGGGATCGGAGCTGGAGCTGCTCGCGATCGTCGAGAAGAGCACCGACGTCGTCCCCACGGTGAGCGCCAGGAAGGCGATCAAGCCCACCAGCGCCCCGGGCGGCCTGCGAACTGAGCGACTCACGGCGCCTCCCCCCATGATGTGTCGCCCATGAGCCACAGCAGATCGAAGAGCGGACCCCCGCTGTCCTCTGAGGGACGGGCGTCGCGTGGCCGTGGTGGGTCAACGAGTGAGCTGCCTGGGAGGTTGGGCAACGAGGGAATCCCTTGAGTGGTGCCGCCTTCCCCCTCCTGCTGATCACCGGTGTCAAGAGGCGGTATCGGCAGCCCGAGGAGCCCACGGTAGGTGCCGATGAGTGCCAGAGCCGGCGTCGGAATGTCCGCATTCGGGGTGCCGCCCACTGGGTTCCTGTTGATCACGGGGCAGTTCGGGCCGTATCCCCGGATGCCCGCGGTGAGCCGCTCTTGCAGCTTGCCGCCAGATGAGAACTTGGGTGGGTACACGCCCCGGCTCTGCCCGAGGCGCAGGCGTCCCTTGATCACGAAGGGGCCGTCGTCCCCGCCGAACACGTCGTAGATGCGCTTGATGGCAACCTTCGCGCCGTTGAAGACGCAGTCGTACTCGGGCGCGAACTCCGCCAGCAGCTCGAGCGTTGGCCGAAGCGTCGACATCAACCGAACGATGCTCTCCTCGTTGCGAGCCAACAGCGTGCCAACCTGGTTCGACACCCGGGTGGTGCCGCGCAGGGCCGCCTCGAGCGTTTCGGCGTACTCGGTCAGGGTTCGCGCGGTGACGCTGGCACTCCGTGCCGTCGCGAGCAGGTCTGGTGCTGCCGTGGCGTAGGAGTCGGTCACCTTCGGGAGCAGCGCGAGGTCGGCCTGCAGGACGGGCAGCACGGTGCGCAGTTGCTCGGCATAGGTTGCGAGAGCATCGATCGTGCGTCCCAGCTTCTCGCCGCGCCCGGAGAGAGCGGTCGCCAGGCTCGAGGTCGTGGCGTTGAGATCAGCGGGCCGCACGGTGCGCAGCAGGGGTTCGAGCTTGTCGAAGACCTCCTGGAGTTGCACGGACCGAGGAGCGAGGTCCTGGCGCACCGTGGCACCGGGCGCGATGGGCGGACTGTCCGACGACGAGGCGACGAGATCGATGTACTTCTCCCCGAACAGTGTCTTGGGCACCACCCGCGCTGCCACATCGGCCGGCACTTGATCGGCGAGGGCGGAGTCGAGGGCGACTTCGAGGGCCACCTTCCCGTCGTCGATCAGGACCAGCCGACGTACCTCGCCGACGCGCACGCCTCGCACCTTGACGTCCGCCTGCTCGTCGAGCTGCTCCTCGGCGCGCTCCAGGATCACAGTCATGGGCGTGGTGTCCGTGAAGGCCTTGTTGTAGACAGCGAAGGTCAACCCGACGCCTCCGATCGCAAGGCAGAGGGTCAGGACCCCGAGCAGTGGATAATGGGCTCGACCGAGCACCGGACGATTCGTCATCCTGCCAACCTCACCGTCGTCGTCGAGCCCCAGATCGCCATGCTCAGGAGGAAGTCCAGGACCACGATCAGCACGATCGAGAACCGGACGGAGCGACCGACGGCCACGCCTACTCCCGCTGG
>NZ_CM001852.1:1703249-1757757 GCF_000389985.1 Nocardioides sp. CF8 | reverse complement strand
AAGCCGTACCAGCAATGGGAGATGATCACCAGCGTTGCGAACACCGAGACCTTGAAGACCGACCACCCGATGTCTGCAGGCGGAAGGAAGAGGTGGAAGTAGTGGTCGTAGGTTCCGGCGGACTGACCGTAGACACGGGTGACCACCGTCCGGGTGCTCAGGTAGGAGGCCAGCAACCCCACGAAGTACAGCGGGATGACAGCGACCAGCCCGGCCAGCACACGAGATGACACGAGGAACGGGATCGGGCGCACCGCCATCACCTCGAGTGCATCGATCTCCTCCGAGATTCGCATCGCCCCGAGCTGGGCGGTGAACCCGCAACCGACCGTGGCCGACAAGGCAACCCCCGCAACGAGCGGGGAGATCTCGCGGGTGTTGAAGTAGGCAGAGATGAACCCGGTGAGCGCGGACGCGCCGATCTGCTCGAGTCCCTCGTAGCCTTGGAGCCCGACCTCGATCCCCGTGAAGAAGGACATTGCGACCACGACGCCGATGCTGCCGCCGAACGCGGCGAGCGCGCCGCGGCCCAGTGCGACGTCGCCTAGCAGCCGAAGCGTCTCCCCCCGGTAGTGCACCAGTGCCGCTGGCATCGATCGCAGTGCCGCGGCATAGAAGGCGAGTTGGCGCCCCAGGTCGTCGAGCCAGCCGACGGCCTCTCGGCCAGGTCGCCCGAGCAGGTTGGGCGTCGTGCGCTCGTTCGGGGCTGCGACGGTAGTCATCTCAGCGCCCCCTCGGTGGGACGATCTCGGCATAGACCGCAGTCACCAGGAAGTTCACGGAGAAGAGCAAGAGGAACGTCAGCACCACCGCGGCGTTGACGGCGTCGCCCACGCCTTGGGGGCCGCCTTTGGCTGTCAAGCCCTTGTACGACGCGACCACCCCGGCGATCAGCCCGAACAGGGCCGCCTTGAAGGCGCCGACGTAGAGGTCAGGGGCCTGCGCGAGGGTTGCGAACCCGGCGAAGTACGAACCCGCGCTGCTGCCCTGCATGCCAACGCTGAAGAAGTAGCCCCCGACGATGCCGACGAAGGCCACGAATCCATTGAGCAACAACGCCACCGTCACAGCCGCCATCACTCGGGGGACGACCAGCCGGCGGACGGGGTCGATGCCGAGCACCTCCATGGCATCGATCTCCTCGCGCACCTTCCTGGCACCCAGATCGGCGCAGATCGCCGTACCCGCTGCGCCCGCCACGAGCAGGGCGGTGGCGATCGGGGCGGCCTCGCGGATGATGGCGAGAGCAGACGCAGCCCCGGTATAGGACTGCGCCCCCAGCTGACGCGTCAGGCTTCCGAGCTGGAGCGCGATGACCGCGCCGAAGGGTATCGCGACGAGGGCCGTCGGAACGGTCGTGACCCGCGCTACGAACCACGTCTGTTCGACGTATTCGCGCCACGCCCACGGGGGGCGCACACTGGCTCGGGCGACATCCGCGAACATGCCGAAGAGACCACCAGCGGCGCTGAGCGGACGGGCAACAGCCCCGAGTTCAGACGTCATTCGACCCGATCTCCCACTCTCTGTCTGGACTACTCTCGCTCACGTATTGCGTCCGATATCACACTCAACGACGCAACGTGTCTCACGTCACGCTTGGACGCGTGACACTTGGACGCGTGACACTTGACCGAGTCACGCTCTAGCCCGCCGAGCTCAGTAAGTGGTTCCTGGAGTCACTTGCAGCACTATCGCAGTACGCCGAGATCGCCTCGCTGACCTGCTCCGGACGCTCCAGGGTCAGCATGTGCCCGGCGCCGGGAACCACCCGGAACTCCGCGTCCGGCAGCCCACGAGCGAGGCGATAAGAGTGTTCCGGCGGGGTCAGCCGGTCCTCGCCGCCAACGACGATGGTGACCGGAACCGTGGAAAGCACCGGAAGGCCGCAAGCGCCGTCGTGCGCGAGAAGCGCAGCGTAGAAGGCCGACACGACGCCGAGCGGAGTCCGTGACACCACCCTGAGCATTTCGTCGACGTGTCGGGCTGGAGCGCCCGGACCGAAGTTGAGGTGGCGCACTGCGAGCCAAACCTCCGGCGGTGCAACCCATCGTCCCTCGACCCTTCGCTCGAGCCGGCCCAGCGCAGAGATGCCCCGTGCGCCAAACCTCCGCACGAGTGCGCCCAAGGGCCTCGGAAGTCCGAGATCAAGCTGGGACAGTTCACCGGCGCTCGTGCTGACCAACACGACGCCCCGAACGCGCTCGGCGAACAGTGACGGGCGCTGCGCAGCCAGGTGCATGAGCGTCATGCCGCCCATCGAGTGCCCCGCCAGGACGAGGGAGCCCCAAGGTGCGACGGCGTCGATCACCGATCCCAGATCCGCCCCGAGCTGGTCCAAACTGCAGCTGTCGTCGGGCGTTCGGTCGGATCGGCCGTGACCGCGGTGGTCGTACACCACCACCCGGGCGTGCTTCGACAGCGCAGACACCTGTTGCGACCACAGCTCGCCCGAAAGTGTCCAGCCATGGGTCAAGACGACCGTCGTCGGACTTCCAGGGTCGCCGTACTCCCACACCTGCAGCGTGGCGCCGTCAGAGGTCTGCACCCGTTGTTCTCGGGTAGCCTCCGGGACTGAGCCGAGCACCCCGTGGTCCGGGGTTGTTCTCGCCTCCCTCACGCGGCGCTTGGCGCGCGAGTGTGCTGCGAACAGCGCCAGCATCGCCCCGCTCACACCCGTCGAGCGTACGGACCGCATCTGGGATCCCCCTGTCGCATTTCGGATTCAGTCATGTCAAGAACGTGGACCATCGACGACCGCGGAGGCTCCGAGAGATCGTGACGTCTATCACCGTGTCGCCAGACCATGACATGGTCACCATCGACAAGTCAAGGGGGGGTGGCGCCCGCGGCGGACGCAACCTCGCCTGGGCTGCTGAGTCCCGAAGAGACCTCGTCGCAGTGAGGATTGCCCCGCGACAGACGGGATTTCAGGCGTCCGAACCAGCGAGCGAGACATCTGAGCCGACTGGTTGACCGTGACAGTAACTGACGATACGTTATGAACCGTAATGGCGTTCCGCAAGGCTGAAAAGGAGGCCGTGATGTCGACCGGAGGCACAATGCAGCACCACATCAGCAGCGAAGGCACCGACGGGACCACCTCGGTGGTGGACCAACCGCAGATGGACCTCGAAGAGGCGTTGTCAACTGACGTGACGCCTGAGAACTATGACGAAATCCTCAAGGCCCTGTGCCAAGCGTCCGTTGACCGTCACTTTGACGCATTTGCCGACGTTCCCTGGGACTCCCCCGACTTTCAGGTCCGCGCCGACGACCCTCGCTGGGTCCTGCCAGTCGGCGTCGACCCGCTCGGGGGCCACCCGTGGTACCAGAGCCAGTCGCTGGAGCGCCAGATCGAGATTGGGATGTGGCGACAGGCCAATATCCTCAAGGTGGGCCTCCAGTTCGAGAACGTCCTGATCCGGGCGATCATGCAGTACGTCTTCGCCCTGCCCAACGGCTCGATCGAGTACCGGTACCTGACGCACGAGGCAACCGAGGAGTGCCACCACACACAGATGTTCCAGGAGGTGGTGAACCGGATCGGTGCCGACGTCGACGGCATGCCGTGGATCCTGCGCAAGCTCGCGCCGGTGCTCCCCATGCTGGTGACGAAGTATCCCGTGGTGTTCTTCCTCGGGGTCCTGGCTGGCGAGGAGCCCATCGACCACACCCAGAAGTCCATCTTCCGGGCCGGCGCCGAGTTGCCTCCGGTCCTGTCTCGCGTCATGGAGATCCACATCGCCGAGGAGGCTCGACACATCTCCTTCGCGCACGAGGCGGTCCGACTCAGGGCTCCTCACTTGAGCCACACGGCACGCAGCGTGACGGGTGCACTTCTGCCGCTGATCATGCGATTCCTGGGCGATGCGATCCTGGTTCCGCCGAAGGCTTTCCGCGACCGCTTCGACATTCCCGACGAGGTCATCAAGGAGTTGTACTGGGAGGCCCCGGAGTCACGCGCACGGCTGCGTGACCTGTTCGCCGACGTGCGGATGCTGGCCGAGGACACCGGCCTGATGACGCCGACTGCGAGGCGATTGTGGCGCTGGTGCAAGATCGACGGCCGCCCGTCCCGCTACCGTAGCGAGCCCCCGGTCAGCTTCCGCAGGGCGGCCTGACCAGGTGCCCCACGTCATCACCCAGGCGTGTTGCAGTGACGCCTCGTGCGTCTTCGCCTGCCCGGTCAACGCGATTCAACCGAACCCCGGAGACCCGGACTTCGGCACCGCGGAGATGCTGTACATCGATCCCAAGACGTGTGTGGACTGCGGCGCGTGCATACCGGCGTGCCCGGTCGGTGCCATCAGCCGGGACACTGTTCTCACTGACGTCGAGCGTCCGTTCCAAGGGATCAACGCCGAGTATCACGCAACGCCGCGGCCGCGCGGCGTACAGGCACGCGTGCCGACTCTCGTCCAGATCTCGCAGCCGGCCCGGTTACGCGTGGCCATCGTCGGGGCTGGGCCAGCGGGCCTGTATACCGCTGACGAGCTGCTCAAGCAAGATGGTGTCGAGGTAACCGTGTATGACCGATTGCCCACGCCGTACGGCTTGGTCCGCGCTGGGGTTGCTCCTGATCACCCCGAGACCAAGACAGTCACCGAGCTGTTCCGTCACGTCGAGGACCTACCAGGGTTTCATTATGCCCTCGGCGTGGAGGTCGGCGTGGACGTCACGCACCAAGACCTGCTGAGTGTTCACTCCGCGGTGATCTACGCGACGGGCGCCTCGCAGGATCGTCGTTTGGAGATCCCGGGCGAGAGTCTGGCGCACAGTGCCACCGCCACGAAGTTCGTCGCGTGGTACAACGGCCATCCAGATCACGCTCATCACGAGTTCAACTTGTCCACCGAACGAGTGGTGATCGTGGGCAACGGGAACGTTGCCCTCGATGTGGCTCGCATCCTGGCGACCGACCCGGAACGCTTGGCCTGCACGGACATCGCTGATCCCGCGTTAGAGGCGCTGCGCCGCAGCGAAGTGCGCGAAGTCGTGCTCCTCGGCCGACGAGGCCCCGCTCAGGCCGCCTTCACGCTGCCCGAGTTGACCGGCCTCGTCAACCGCGCCGACATCGATGTGGTCGTTGAGGGCGAGGTGCCGGACACGCAACCGGGTGATGATGTGCAACAAGACCTCAAGCTCGCCCTGCTGCGAGGTCTGCCCTCCTCCGCCAGCCCTCGCGATGATCGCCGGCGCATTGTGCTCCGCTTCCTCACCTCCCCCGTACGAGTCTTGGGGACTGAGCGGGTCACTGGTCTTGAGGTTGCGCGCAACGAACTGGCTCTGGACGGCATGTCGTCGGCTGTGGCCAGTGGTGACACTGAAACCATCGAGACCGGCCTGGTCCTCAGGTCGATCGGATATCAAGGAGTCCCCGTGCGGGACTTGCCGTTTGACAGTGCGCGCCGCATCGTGCCGAATTCTGGTGGCCGCGTGAAGGACATGCCCGGCACCTACGTCGTCGGGTGGATCAAGCGCGGACCACGCGGCTTTATCGGCACCAACAGGAGTTGCGCGCACGAAACGGTCAACCATCTGCTGGACGACCTCAACGCCGGCCACCTGCCCGAGCCAGCCAACCGCACCGCGGACCTAGCTCCGGCATTGCGAAGACTGCACCCGGCCGGGATCGGCCGAGAAGGTTGGCGATACCTGGACGACGCGGAGCGTGCCGTCGGCGCGCAGGCAGGGCGTCCGCGGGTCAAGCTCACCGACCCGGAGGCAATGCGCGCTGTGATCGCAAGCCGCGACCTCCCGCGCTCAAGAAGCGGGGTATCGGCGCGCAGCGCGCAGCGCGCAGAAGTGTGAGTCCCAACCCGTGACACGGACGCGGCAACGGGCCACGGCACTCCAGCGCCTCGACCCCGGCGGCATGCTCGAACTCTCGGGTTATCTCCGTCGACTCCCTGCCCAACGAGCCATTTTGGAGACGGTATGACCAGTCACAACCTCGCAACCCTCCTGGAGAACTCTGCCGAGCGCTACCCCGAGCGGGATGCCATCGGCTTCGCCGACACCCGGCTCACCTACGCCCAGGTCAATGGTGCCGCCAACCAGGTCGCGAACCTGCTCGTCGAGCGCGGTATCCAGCCAGGCGACAAGGTGGCGCTGTCCTGCCCGAACCTGCCCTATTTCACCATCGCCTACTTCGGCATCCTCAAGACCGGCGGCACCGTCGTACCGCTCAACGTGCTGCTCAAGGGCCGTGAGGTCGCCTACCACCTCGACGACTCAGACGCGAAGGCGTACTTGTGTTTCCAGGGCACCGCCGAGTTGCCGATCGGCGTCGAGGGCAAGGTCGGGTTCGACCAGACCAACTCTTGTGAGCACTTCTTCGTCATCACCGCCGACCCGGTCGCGGAGTCACCGTTCGAGGGCGTCGAGACGATGGGTGGGGCCATGGGCTCGCAGCTGGCCACGTTCGAGGCGGTCGACACCGACGACGACGACACCGCGGTCATCCTGTACACATCGGGTACGACAGGGCAGCCCAAGGGCGCCGAACTCCGGCACCGCAACATGCGCGACAACGCACTGGCAGGGGCGGACCTCTTTGGCGCCGATGCCGAGCGGCCGGACACCTATTTGTGCGTGCTGCCGCTGTTCCACTCGTTCGGGCAGACCGTCATCCAGAATGGCGCGTTCGCCTACGGCGGCACCGTCGTGATGCTTCCGCGCTTCGAGGCAGGGTCGGCACTGGAGCTGATGACGAAACAGAACGTCACGTTCTTTGCCGGCGTCCCGACCATGTACTGGGGGCTGCTGGGTGCCCTTGACGACTCCGTCGACGTCGAGGCGATCGCCCGCAACCTGCGCGTCGCTGCGGCCGGCGGCTCCGCGCTGCCGGTCGAGGTTCACAAGGACTTCGAGAAGAAGTTCGGCGTCACGATCCTCGAGGGCTACGGCCTCTCGGAGACCTCGCCGGTGGCGAGCTTCTCCGAATACGGCAAGCCGGTGCGGGCCGGGTCCATCGGGGTACCGATCCCCGGCGTGGAGATGAAACTGCTGCAGCCCGACTCGTGGGACAGCGTGCCCATCGCGATCGAAGAGGACGGCATGAGCCCAGTCGGCGAAATCGCCATCCGCGGCCACAACATCATGAAGGGTTATTACGGCCGCGCCGAGGCCACGGCGGAGGTTCTCAGTGAGGACGGCTGGTTCCGCACCGGCGACCTCGGGCGCAAGGACGCCGATGGCTGGTACTACATCGTCGACCGCTCCAAGGACATGATCATCCGCGGCGGCTACAACGTGTACCCGCGCGAGATCGAGGAGGTGCTGATGACGCACCCCGACGTCTCACTGGCCGCTGTCATCGGCGTGCCGCACGAGACCCACGGCGAGGAGGTGAAGGCATTCGTGATCCTCGAGAAGAGTGCGAACACCACCAATGAGGAGCTCCTCGCCTGGGGCAAGGAACAGATGGCCAACTACAAGCACCCCCGCCTGGTCGAGGTCGTCGAGCAACTGCCCATGACCGCCACCGGCAAGATCCTCAAGCGCGAGCTCTCCTAGCTAGGAGGTCGCATGGTCGGCCGGCGCTCCGGGGTGCAGTTCTCCGAGTTATTGATTGGTGGTGCGGGACGGTTTGGGCCAGCTTGCCGGGTTCGGGGATCGCGGCGATGTTCGCAATACCGGCGACGATCTGCGCTCCGTCTCGATGTGGCCGGGCTGAGCGAGTCTACCGAGCTGGCACAGGCCGGGGGGGGCGGTGTTGTGCTGTGCCGACGGCTGGTCCGCCCTCGCGTTGGCCGCACGCACTGGGGAGACCATCGGCGACCGGTGGAGGGCCGTGGCCGAGGTGGCTCAGACGCATCCCACCCTGGAGGAGGCGGCCGTGTCCAGCATGGCTCGTGCTGTTTCGGCGCTCGAACTCCAGGAGAGGCCATGAACGACCAGGGCCCGCTGTCCGACGAGCAGGGGGACCGCGCCGCGATCTTCGCAAGCTGGCTCCTCGCCACGGCAGTCGGGCCGGAGGGTGAACCGCTCCCCAGCCACCACAACGACTGCCTGGGCTGCGGCCGAGCCAACCCCCACGGCCACCACCTGGTCGCTCACCGAGACGGCGCCACCGCCGTCGTCGCCGAGCACACCTTCGACGCACGCCACGTCGGCGCACCGGGTGTCGCACACGGCGGAGCGGTCGCAACGGTCCTCGACGACCTCTACGGGTTCGCGCTCTACCTCGTCGGCGAACTCGCCGTCACCAGACACCTGACCGTGGAGTACCTACGACCGGTCGTGCTGGGGTCGCCGTACCAACTGCGCGCCCAGTTTGATCACCAGGCCGGACGCAAGCTGCACCTCTCCGCCACCCTGACCGACCCGCACGGACAGCTCACCGTCCGCTCCGAGGCACTCTTCGTCGTCGTGGACGTCGCCCACTTCCACCGCGCGGTGGAACAATGAGCGCGACCATCACCCCCACCGATCCCGAGTCGCTCCTGGTCGAGATGACCACGGCGACCACGGAACCGCAGGTCCCTACGACGCCTACCGCCGCCTCAGACACAGCGCACCGGTCCTGCGGAGCCGCTCGGGAGTCCCCGTGCTCAGCCGGTACGCCGACTGCGACGCCGCCCTGCGTGACCACTGTCTGGGCAAGTTCAACGAGTCCCTCGGGTTCCGCCTCACCGAGGTCCCCGAGGACCGCTGATCCCTGGCGTCGGGGACTGACTAAAACTCGACCCTGAATGCGGGTGTGAACGACTCGCTCGTTGGGCGGATTCCAGCGATGCGGTCAGTTCGATAGCTGCGTAGCTGCCCCTGGTCGTTCACGACGAACAGGACGATGTTGCCGTCGCGGGTGCGGCGGAATGAGTACGGGGCGACGCGACGCGATCCCCAGCGACCGTTCTCGGCGCGGTAGTCGATGTCGACCTTGAGCCTGTTCGCGCCCGCATAGCGAATGAGTTCGAGGGGAACGCCTCGGCGCCACGACGTGATAGCGGCCGGCGCGCTCCAATTCGGGTCGATGTTTGCGAACTGTGCCCGCGGCAGGAGGGTGGTCGGGCGCGTTCCGTCGAGCCAGCCGAAAACGTCATCGAGGGTCGCCCAGAAGTCCGCGAAGGGGGGCAGCGGGCGCGGGAGCTGATGGCCGAGCATGTTCTCCCATTCGGACTCGATCTCCGCGCGAAACCTTGTGCCGCGGATCGAGTCCAGAGTGGGCTCGGCGATACCTGCGTGCTCGCACTTCTGACGCAGCACGTCTCGGACTGCGGATGAGCGTCCAACGAGATCTGGGTGCCGATGGAGGTGCACGACGTCGTAGAGGTCGCGGGGCCGGCATCGTTCAGCGAGGGCTCGCAGCTTCTCCCCGAACAGCTCGTCTATGGGATAGCACGCAACCCCGTCGACCGGGAGCGGGGTGTCGCTGTAGGGGTGCCCGATCGGCCGGAGGACCGGCGCCTGCGTCAGGAGCTCGTCGCTGGTGATGTCGAACTTCACCTTGGGGAGCGTGCCACGCGTCTCGTTCGGCCCCCGATAGGCGATCTTGCCCTGAGTCGTCGGGTTGCCGCGGCGGTTCTGGCGCCGCCGAAATGCCTGATCGTCGAGGATGAGCTCGATGCCGGATTCTTCGCGGATCCAGTCGGCTATCTCGCCAAAGATGCGCTGGAGGTCTTCGACCTCCTCTGGTCCCCGGTCGATGACAGTGAAGTCGAGATCCTCCGAGAATCGGAAGGTCTCGTAGTAGCACTTGCGGAGGCAGGTTCCGCCTTTGAAGACCCACGTCTGCGACAGATCCGCGTGCTGTGCGACGCCTGCGAGGAGCCAACCCAGGACGTAGTCCTTCTCGATGACTCCGATGTCGAGCGACCACTCACCGCCCAGTTCGTCGAGTTCGCGCCGCGAGATCACGCGGGCTCCTCCGCGCCGACAGTGACGTTGATTCGAAGCCCCCAGCGGGTGTTGCTGCGACCTCCCGGTGGGCCGTCTGGATCGAGCGCCGAGATGCCCGCCGAGACTCGTTCCTGGCATGCGCTGAGCATTCTCGGGAGATCCCTGCCCATAGCCTCGATGCTGTACCCGAGTCTCTTGAACAAAGCCCGGTTGCCGAGCCGATCGCCATAGTCGAGGAGCGTGGTGGGGTCGTGCTCGTCGAGGTATGCGGCGAGGATCTCGGCGCCGTGACGCATTCCTCCCCCGAGCCTTGGCGCGTCCAGGATGTCGACGACGGTGCGAGCGGGGTCCGCGAAACGCAGCCGGGACTCATGCCTCCATTGGCTCTTCATGCCCCAGCGCATATCGGCGTCGGTGGTCGAGCTGATCAGGTAGTCGTGGTCAAGAAGCCGGACGTTTGATGCGCGCACGCGTGAGGTGGTCTTCAAGACGGTGGTGCGGAAGACCTGATCGCTGAGAGCCCACTCGTTTGCGGCGGTCCACCCTGTGAAATAGCAGGGCCACACCTCAGCCGCGACGACAAGAGGGTCTTCCGACCATGAAGCCGGGTGAGCGGCCTCGACCGGGACTCCGATGTACAGGCCCCGACGAACGCGGCGGAGCCAGCCTTGCGCGGCCCACCGGGACAGCTTCTTGGCTGCCTCGTCTGCATTGACCTGCAGCAGGCTGGACACATGCTCAGGCCTAACGAAACGTCGGCCCCCGGCCATGACGGTCGCCAGTTCCCCGCGTCCGGTTGCACTGATTCCCGAGTGAGACATCCGCAGGCCAGTAACTCTCTCATGAAGCGATGTGTTGGATTCAGGATAGCGTAACACTCTTGCACCAGTAACTCTCGTCGAGTGTCTTCTTCCGGCTTGTGATTATTTGCTTGGACACGCATCCCCGTCGCCGCCCGGCCTACAGGCCGAGGTTGCGACTGGAGGTGACCTGAAGTGCCTCCAGCGGTCGAATGTAGTGCTCGACGAGGGTGGAGATGCGGGTGTGGCGAGTCTGGGCGGCGATCCGGGCGAGGTCGACGCCGGCCATCGCGGCGGTAGTCGCGTGCCCTGCCCGTAGGGAGTGGCCGCTGATCCGTTCGGAAGGAAGTCCGGCGGCGGCAGCTCGATCCTTGAGCATCCTGGCAAGGCCGCTGCCGGTGAACGGCTGTGGGCCGATCTGCTCGTTGCGCACGGCGACGAACAGTCGCCCTGGTTCGCGGCCGCGGAGGTCGATCCAGGCGTCGAGTGCGGAGATCGGATCGGTGTCAGGGTGGTTGCCGCGGGCGACGCCGACGAGCTGGCCGCGTTTCTCGGGGTCGCCCTTGGATTGGCGGACGTGAACGAGCAGACCCTCGGGCTTGGGCTCGACGTCGTCGAGGTTCAGGTCGGCGAGCTCGGAGCGACGTAGGGCGGAGGCGAAGCCGAGCAGGATCACGGCCGCATCGCGAACGCCCTTGATGGTGGTGCGGTCGATGCCGGTGAGCATCTGGCGGATCTCGTCGGTGTTCAGGGGCCGGGCCTGGCGACGCGGGGCTGTGCCCAGGGTGTGGCGGATGCCGCGGCGGACAGCCTTGACAGGCTCGTCGGCGACCGGGTTGGGGTGACCGTCGCGGTGGTGGGCGTCGGCAATGGCAGCGCAGGCGCCCTCGATCGTTCCGGACACCACCCCCTGCTGGGCGAAGTCGGCCAGGTAGGCGCAGATCGTGGCTGGGGTCGCGGGCAGCGGTGGGATGGTCCGATCGGTGCACCAGCGTTCGAACCGACGCCAGGCCGAGGCGTAGGTCTTGCGGGTGGATTCGGCGCGGCCGGCGGCGATGGCCGCGGAGATTCGGGTCACGTCCTGGGCCGTCAGGCCCCGAGGTAGTTCGCTGTCGGGCCATCCGAATCCACTGGGATCGGGTACGGGCGCGGGCTTGGGGATAGCGGCATTGTGAGCCACGACAATTGCGAGAGTCATGCGCCGGTCCTACCGGTCACGCCCCCCGATCCTGCGTTCGGGAGGGGCCATGGGACGGAAAGGCGCAGATACCAGTCATGCTCGAGCACCCGCACCTATGCCGCGCACTGGTCGGCGACCTGGGTCGCGCCACCCGCCTGCCCGACCTCGCCGTCGCCATCGACGCCGCCTTCCTCACCCCTATCGAGCAGTTGCTCGTGCAGGGCGTCGAGGACGGCTCGCTGCGCCGCGTCGAGGATCCGTCAAGGGTAGCGGCCTGCATCTTCGGCGCCGTGACGGTCGCCGGATTGAGCGCCGTTGCCGGCGACCGTCCGCATGACAGCTCGGATGCGGCGACCCTGTCCTCTTCCATCTACCGGCTTTTGGTCCTTGGGGTGGCGGCGGACCCGATCACCGGCTGAGAGTGGACGTCAGGTCGTGGCTTCGGACGTCGCCGCTTCGACGGAGAGCCCGAGGTACCTCAGTCCGACCTCGGTGATCTTCCGTGAAGTGTCCTTGCGGGACATGGTAGGCAGGGCTAGATGGCTCACGGTGAGCCTCACCAGGGCCTCCGCAGCGTCCGCCACATCGTCGGCCTGCACCCCGGGCACGTGAGCCATGAGCCACCGGGCCAACGAGTTCGAGGCCAGTTCCAGCAGCTGCGCGGAGGTCGTCAGCAGGGGGAGAATGCCCGTCGCGGTCGGGGAGGAATCGCGGTTGGCGATCAGCACCGCCCTGAGTAGAGAGCTGTTCTCAGCTTCCTCGAGCACGAATTCCACCGAGGCCGCGAGGCCGCGAGCAGCGTCGGCGTCGTGGTGCGCGAGCACTCCTTCAATGCCCTCGATGAAGCGCGCCGCCTCCCTCAGGACGACGGCCTCCCCCAATCCGGGCTTGTCGCCGAACTCTTTATAGAGCAGGGCGCGTGAAATACCGACCGCCTCGGCGATCTCACCCATGCGGACTCGCTCCCAGCCTCGATCGGCGATCAGGTCGTGAGCAGTCTCCAGCACCGCCGTACGGACGTGCTCGCGGTACCGCTCGCGCATGGAGGGGGATGACACAGGGGACACGATAGCGATCGTGTTGCCAAACGGACTCATGTCACCTCGGGACCGGGCTGTGACAATCAGAAGCCCGTGCCTTAGATTGGAACAAAACATGTGAATTGTCTCTAGGAAATGAGTCCCATGACCAGCTCGAGCGACGCCGTCGTGGTTCCCTACCCGCACCGACGTGGCGGCCACTGCGGCTCCGGCGCCATGCGCGACCTCCTCGAATGGGCCGGGCTCGGCTGGGAAGGCCCACCCGACGAGGGCCTCGTCTTCGCGCTGAGCGGGTCGCTTGACCTCTCCTACGTCCGGAATGCAGCGCTCATGCCACCGGTGTACCTCGTGGGGCGGGGCGGGGACCTGGAGACCGATCTCCCGACACGACTCGGCGCCGTGGTCACCGTGCACGCCACGGACGTCCCCCAGGTGGGCTGGACCTACGTACGCGATGCCGTGCGCGCCGGTCGCCCGGCCCTGGTGTGGGCCGACATCGCAGAACTGCCCTACCTGCGCGTGCGCCTTCAGATGAGTCGCCATGACATCGTCGTGATCGGCTACGACGACGTGCAGCAGCTCGCGCACGTCGTCGACAACGACCGCGACGAGGTGCAACTGGTGCCTTACGAGGCTCTAGCTCGGGCTCGCTCGTCCCAAGGATTCCCGGTCCCGACGCGCCACACCTACTTCGACATCGCCTGGCCCGATTCGCTGCCCGACCTGGCCACCGTCGCCCGGGCGGCGTTCGCCCAGGCGGCTGTCTCGATGACCACCTCGACCGGTCCCTCGATCGTCACCGGGAGGGATACGGCGACCGGGGCCACGGGGCTGGCCGCCGTCGACCTGTTCGCCGAGGACCTCGCTCGATGGCCAGAGGTCTTCCCCGACGAGGTCTTGGACCTGGTGCTCCAGGGACTCAGCGCATTCGTGGAGAAGGCCGGCACCGGCGGTGGGCTGTTCCGGCGACTGCTCTCCAGCGGCGCCGCCGACATCGCGCGTCTGACCGGGGATGTTCGCGCGAGCGAAGTCGCCAACGCTGCGCACCTCTGCGCGGAGACATGGTCACTGGTCGCGTCGCTGGGCCGGCAGGAGGGCCCGGCCAAGGGCCGAACGGAGCAAGCCGCCCTCGCAGCTGCCGCCCTGCCGTCCCTCGAGCGGGACCTCGTCACGGCCCTCGGGGCGGCCGGCGCACCCCAGGACGCTGAGGTCAGTGCCTGATGGGCGACGAGCTCGACCCCCGGCAGGCCCTCGCCCCGACCGGGTTCATCGACAGCGACCACCCCGACGTGCGCGACTTCACCGAGTCCGTGGTGCGAGGTGTCCAGGATCCGCGTGAGCGGGTCGGGCTGCTCTTCGCGGAGGTCCGCGACCGACTCCGCTACGACCCCTACAGCGTCACCGCGGCCCCCCCGACCTACCGCGCCAGCGCGATCCTTGACGGTGGCCCCACCTGGTGCGTCCCGAAGGCGGTGCTGCTCACCGCGAGCCTGCGCGCTGCGGGGATCCCGGCCGTGCTGGGGTTCTCCGATGTCCGCAACCACCTCAACAGCGAGGCGCTGCTGGAGCTGATGGGCACGGACCTGTTCGTGTTCCACGGGTGGAGCGCGGCGTACGTCGACGGCCGGTGGCGCAAGGGCTCGCCGGCCTTCAACTCCGAGCTGTGCCGCCGCTTCGGCGTTCCTGCGCTGGAGTTCGACGGATCGCAGGACGCCCTGCTCCACGCAGCCGACGGCGCCGGCCGCCGCCACATGGAATACGTCCGCGAGCGCGGGACGTTCGTGGACCTACCGTTCGATGAGTTGATGGCAACACTGCTGGACACCTACGGCCCCGCGATGGTGCGCGGCTCGGGATCCTCGCGCCCTGAGGATCCCGCCTTCGGCGCCTGAGCACGGATGGACCGCGCCGGCGCGGTGGCTCCACGCAGCTCGCACACCATCGTGATGAGGACGTCCTCGAGCCGTTGACGGCCCACTTCGACGGCACGTGCAGGCTCCAGGTCACGGAGGTCCTCGAGCGGGACGGGAGCGCCGACGAACACGCTCGCCTGCCGTCGCCAACCCCATCGCAACCGCCCGCTGTATGCGGGCAGGATCTCCTGAGCACCCCACTGGGCCACCGGGAGGAGAGGGACCGACGCCTCGAGGGCGATGCGAACCGCCCCTGACTTCATCGTCATCGGCAGACCGTCCTCCCGCTTGCTGATAGAACCCTCGGGATACACCAGGAGGAGCTGACCACAGCGTGCCGCATTCACCGCGTCGTCGTACCCTGCGCGTCCGGCAGCCCGGTCGACCTTGACGTGGCCGGCCGCACGGAACCACCTGCCCACGATCGGACCGTGGAAGAGGTTGTCCTTCGCCAAGAACCGCGGCACCCGCCCCGTGGATAGCACCATCTCCGCGACCAGCAGAGGGTCGATGTGCGAGACATGGTTGGCGGCCAGCACTGCTCCCCCCGACCTCGGGATCCCTGAGACTCCGCGCCAGTCAGGCCGGCGCAGCACCATCAGGAACGGCTTGCAGATCAGCACGGCCACCCACCAGGCAAGGCCACGTCGCTCGGCATCGGTTTGAGGACGGTGAGGTGTCCAAATGAGACGCACAGCGTCGAGTGTAGACAAATAAAGCCTCAACGTCTCGATTGAAAACAAATATGCCATCATGTCTTGCCGCGTTGGCGAACGGCGGGCCCTTAGTTTCGGCTTTGATCGCTCGCTCATCACGACGACGACTTGATCCTGTATGCGACAGAGACAGATGCGACGTTGTGCCTCCGCTCCCATCGGTCTTGAATTTGAGGAGTTTTCCATGAACGACCCGCTACGAAGCGCCTCCGGCGCAGGCGAGCCAACCGCCCCGGCGAAAGAGGTACGCCCCGACGGGGGCGCAATGTCGGCGTTGGAGGCGTGGATCCGCTCGATGTCGCGGCCCGAGCCGTCGGCGGAGGGACGCCTCCCCTCACACTCCCCCACCTGCGCGGGATGCGGGACGGAGAATCCTGCTGGTCTTGCACTGAAGGTCGACGCCACAGAGGGCGGCGTTCGCGCCGTGCACCGCTTCGACCCCCGCCAGGAAGGGGCGCCCGGGATCACCCACGGCGGCCTAGTCGCTGCAGCGTTCGACGACCTCTTCGGCTTCCTCCTCTACCGGGTCGGAGAGCTTGCCGTGACGAGGTCCCTGACCGTCGAGTACCTCCGTCCGGTGCTGCTGAGGACCGACTACGAGTTCTCTGCCCACGTCCGGGACCGCTCGGGACGGCGGCTACACGTGGAAGCCGCGGCGCTGGATGCGGACGACAGCCCGGTCGCAACCGCACACGCGACATTCGTCGTCGTTGATGTTGAGCACTTTGAGCAGGGCAATCCTGTGGGCCGTTCCTGACTCACCCGCCGATGAACGGCTCCAGCTCGACCGCTGGGTCGAGGTCGATGCCGTGGGCGGCCAAGGCATCGTGCAGCACCAGGGTGACATGGCGCGAGAGGCGCCCCACCATGACGTCGAGGGTTTCGTCGCGCTGGTCGAGCCACCAGATGATTGTCGCGTCGACCATCCCCATCACGCCCACCAAGATGCCCTCGGGAAAGGTCTCCTCGGCCGAGTTGGTATAGCCGCGCGCCGCCGCAGCGATCTCGTCCAGCAATCGCGAGCGACCCATCCGAGCGCGGTGAAGGGTTCGACTCTGCCCCCGTGCAGCTAGGAAGCGGAAGAGGTGAGGGTGGACGTCGGCCCAGGTGGCGCAGGCATGGACCAGCCCCTCGACGACCTGTGAGGGTGTGCCGCGCCGAGTCAGGTGGGGCCGGACGCAGGCAATGAGGTCCTGCGCGGCGAGGCGTGCCACATCGTCATCCAGGTCCTCACGGCTGGAGAAGTAGCGGTAGACGTGCGGCCTCGGGATGCCGGCCCGCTCGGCAATCAGGGCCGTGCCGGCACCCGCTCCTGCCTCGTCGACGACCTGCAGAGCGGCGCTCGCCACCTGTTGTCGTCGCCGCGCCCGGACCTGATCATCGCGCGACGACCGGCGCCGCACCGTCGAATCCACCCATCGCCCGACCTCGACCACAAGATGCAGCCTATGCGGGGTCGACGAAACCAACGACTCCCGGGTCCGCATGCATGGAACACCTTGTACCCAAGACTACGGGTGTGGTCAGATTGGTACACCCTGTACCCGACCTGCCGGAGGCACCCCTTGCCCACTCGCCGCTCCCCCTGGATGGACAAAGACCTCGACGACGTGCGCGACCTGGCACGTACGTTCTGTGAGAAGGAGATCAAACCGCACATCGAGACCTTCATCGCCGACAAGCACGTCGACAGGGAACTGTGGAACCGCGCTGGTGACGTCGGTCTGCTCTGCCTGTCGATCCCCGAGGAGTACGGCGGCGGCGGCGGCACCTTCGCCCACGAGGCCATCCTGATCGAGGAGCAGGCACGGGTCGGCGACAGCTCCTGGGGGGCGTCCCTGCACAACGGCATCGTCGCCCACTACCTGTTCGCCTACGGCACGGAAGAGCAGAAGCAGCAGTGGCTTCCCAAGATGGCGTCCGGCGAGGTCGTCGGCGCGATCGCAATGACCGAGCCCGGGACCGGCTCGGACCTGCAGAACATCAAGACCAAGGCGGTGCGCGAGGGTGACGACTACCTTGTCAGCGGCTCCAAGACCTTCATCACCAACGGCTCGCAGGCCGACCTGGTGCTCACCGTGGTCAAGACCGATCCGGACGACCGCGCCGCCGGCATCTCGCTGATGGTGGTCCCCACCAGCACGGAGGGCTTCTCCCGCGGTCGGGTGCTCGACAAGATCGGGATGAAGGGGCAGGACACCTCGGAGCTCTTCTTCGACAACGTCCGCGTCCCGGTCACCAACCTGCTGGGCCTCACCGAAGGCCAGGGCTTCGTGCAGCTCATGCAGCAGCTCCCCCAGGAGCGGCTGTTGGTCGCAGTCTCGAACGTCGCAGCCATGGAGTTCTGCCTGGCCGAGACACTGGCCTACGTGCGCGACCGAAGCGCCTTCGGACGGCCGATCTGGGGGTTCCAGAACACCAAGTTCAAAATGGCAGAGGTCGCTACAGAAGCTCGCGTGGCACGGTCCTTCGTGGACGAGTGCATCCAGCTCCACGTCGGCGAGGGTCTGGACATCCCCACCGCCGCCATGGCGAAGCTGTGGTGCTCCGAACGAGCGCAGCGCGTCGCCGACACCTGCCTCCAGCTGCACGGCGGCTACGGGTACATGAACGAGTACCCCATCGCCCGCATCTGGGCCGACATGCGCGTCTCGCAGATCTACGCCGGCACCTCCGAGATCATGAAGGAGATCATCAGCCGGTCCCTGTGAGGACCGACCCGGCTCCGGCGGCACCGCCGGAGCCGGCGGGCCGGGCGTTGTGCGCCGAGCCCCGCCGGGATCCTCCGCGTTGAGCAATGGCACAGGACGCCCACTCCACCGAGGTGACACCCTCGACAGACATCGTCTGACAGGAGTGCCATGAGCTAGCGAGTCGCCCTCATCGACCGGGCATCGACCCGGACTCGGTACTCCTGGCCGAGAAGTGGAGACCGCTCCACGCCATCAGCAGCTGACCGCCTGCACGTACACCCGTCAGATCGGCGGCACTGCCGGTCCGCCGCCCCACTCGCGTCGAACACCTCACAGAAGGATCCACATCCCATGACCTCGGCCCACTACGACGTGCTGATCATCGGCTCCGGCTTCGGCGGCTCGGTGACCGCCATGCGCCTGGCGGAGAAGGGCTACCACGTCGGGGTGCTCGAAGCAGGCAAGCGCTACGACACCGACGACCTGCCCACCTCGTCCTGGGACACCCGTCGGTTCGTCTGGGCGCCACGGCTCGGCTGCTTCGGCATCCAGCGCATCCACCTGCTGCGCGACGTCGTCATCTTGGCGGGCGCCGGCGTCGGCGGCGGTTCGCTCAACTACGCCAACACCCTCTACCAACCTCCTGCCCCGTTCTTCAACGATCCACAGTGGGCGCACATCACCGATTGGCACGCCGAGCTGGACCCGCACTACCAGACGGCACGGCGGATGCTGGGTGTCACGCAGAACCCCCACGTGACGCCTTCGGACGAGGTGCTGCGCGAGGTCGCGCGCGACATGGGTGTGGAGCACACCTTCACACTGACCCCCGTCGGCGTCTTCTTCGGAGAGCCCGGCAAAGAGGTTCCCGACCCGTTCTTCGGCGGGGCGGGGCCGCGCCGCACCGGCTGCACCCAGTGCGGGTCGTGCATGACCGGGTGCCGGGTCGGGGCGAAGAACACCCTGGACAAGAACTACCTGTACTTCGCGGAGAAGCTCGGGGCCGAGGTACGTCCCCTGACCACCGTGGTCGACGTGCGCCCGCGCAAGGGAAGCGGGTACGTCGTCGACACCGTCCGCACCGGCAGGTCCGCGCGCCGTCGCCGCAACCGGCAGTCATTCACGGCCGACCACGTCGTCTTCGCAGCGGGCACCTACAACACCCAGAAGCTGCTCCACCGACTGAAGGCCACGGGCTCCCTGCCGCACATCTCCGCCCGACTGGGCACCCTGACCCGTACCAACTCCGAGTCGATCCTGGGGGCGAAGTCCCGCGATCGATCCAGCGACTTCACGCGCGGCGTGGCCATCACATCCTCGATCCACCCCGACGAGTTCACCCACATCGAGCCGGTGCGCTACGGCAAGGGCAGCAACGCCATGTCCCTACTCCAGACCGCCCTCACCGACGGGGACGGCCATGGCCCCCGGTGGTGGCGCTGGCTGCGGACAATCGCGACCCAGCCCTCTCACCTGACGTGGTTCAGCCCGCGACGGTGGTCGGAGCGCACAGTCATCCTGCTGGTCATGCAGACGCTGGACAACTCCATCACGGTGCGGTCGAGGAAGACCCTCCTCGGTCGCCCCACGATCACCTCGGGACCTGGCCACGGGGCGCCCAACCCCACCTGGATCCCCGTCGGCAATGAAGTCACCCGTCGCGTCGCCGAGAAGATCAACGGCGTGGCCGGCGGGTCCACGGGGGAGATCGCCAACATCCCGATGACCGCTCACTTCATCGGCGGGTGTGCCATCGGTGACTCCCCGGAGACCGGGGTCATCGACCCCTACCACCGTCTCTACGGGCACGACGGGATCTTCGTCGTCGACGGCTCCAGTATCACGGCGAACCTGGGGGTTAACCCGTCGTTGACCATCACCGCGCAGGCCGAGCGGGCAGCCTCCCTGTGGCCCAACAAGGGCAACCGGGACGAGCGTCCCCCGTTGGGCGCCGGCTACCAGCGGATCTCCGCCATTGAGCCGGAGCGGCCGGCCTTCGCCCCCCGGACCTGATGCCCGTCGTCGAGGGCGGCCAGCACCGGGCCTAAGCCACGGGACAGGAGACGACCGCGAGCGCCACGCGACGTTCGCGGTCGTTTCGGATGATCCGTGGCGCGCGATCGCGCCCTGTGGCATCAGCTGCGACCGACCCGCTCCAAGTAGGCCTGACGCGCCGCGGAGTCCACGCGGTCGAGGAAGACCGTGTCGGTCCCGAGCATCGCCCCGAGCTGGGTCGCGATCCGCTCGGGAACGAACTTCATCGCCGCCACCATCGTGCCGGCGATACGCGTGACTCGCACGAAGGGCTGCGGGCGCTCGATGAGATCCGCCGTGGCGCGCGCGATCTCCTGCGGCTCCGCGTTGCGCATGCCCTTGGCCCCGCTCGTCCCCGCGACCAGCTCGGTGTTGGTAAAGGTCGGACGCACAGTGGACAGGGTGACACCCGACCTGCGGTACTCCTGCCGGGCGGCCTCGGTGAATCCGATGACCGCGAACTTGGTCCCGCAATACGTCGCCAGCCCCGGGACCGGGAGCTCCCCGGCCAGTGAAGCCGTGTTGATGATGTGTCCCTGTCGCCGTGGCAGCATCCGCTGCAGGGCGATCTTGGTGCCGAAGATGACGCCCAGGATGTTGATCTCCACCTGCCGGCGGGTGACCTCGTCGGTCTCCTCGTGCACGTGCCCCGTCGGCATGACACCCGCGTTGTTGATGAGGACGTCGATCGGCCCCAGTGCTTCCTCGGTCACGTCGAGGAAGGACGCCACGGAGGCAGGGTCGGTGACATCCAGACGCACCGCGACGTCGAGGCCGAGCTCCTCGGCGGCCACCTTGAGCTGGATCTCGTCGATGTCCCCGATGGCGACCCGGTGACCGCGTCGGATGAGTTCCTCCGCGGTGTGATATCCGATCCCCCGGGCGCCCCCGGTGATGGCGACCACCCGTCGCTTGTTCATTGTCGTCATGGTTCCTCTTCCTTTCAGAGGCCGAGTCGCTGCCGCAGGCCGCGACCAGCGGCCAGGCGCAGCACTCGGCCGGCGATCGCCGTACGCCGGGCGGAGTACGGGTACCAGGTGAGCTCCTTGGTGGTCAGCGGGATCCGCGGCTCGGTGATCGCTTGGACGCGGCAGTACTTCCGCAGACCCTGCGCGCCGCCGAGGCGAGCACCCAGGCCCGAGGACTTCCAGCCGCTGTGGGGTAACCCCACGGCGAAGAGGTTGCTGAAGACGTCGTTGATGTTGACCGCACCGACCTCCAGTTGGTCGGCGATGCGCCGCCCTCGGGAGACGTCTCGTGTCCACACGGTGGCCGAGAGCCCGTACGCGGAATCGTTGGCCAGGGCCACAGCCTCGGCCTCGTCGGCCACCCGCATGACCGGCAGTGTTGGCCCGAACGTCTCCTCGGTCATGCAGGCCATGCTGTGGTCGACGTCCACCAGCAGCGTGGGGGCGAAAAAGTTGCCTTCGCCGCCCCGCGCCCCGCCGACAAGCACGCGCGCACCGGACTCCTGAGCCTCCCGCACATGCCGCTCAACCGTGTCCACCTGCGCCCGGGTCACCATGGCGCCGACATCATCCCCGGCTCGAGAGCCCTGCTTCAGCGCTCCGAGGGCCGCCCCCACCTTCTCCACGAACCGGTCGTAGACCGCGTCCACCACGTAGACCCGCTCGACCGAGATGCAGACCTGCCCCGAGTTGAAGATCCCGCCCCAGACGATCCCGTGCGCGGCCCGATCGAGGTCGGCATCCTCGAGCACGATGGCAGCGTCCTTACCGCCCAACTCCAGGCTGACCGGCTTGAGCAGCTGAGCACAGCGCGTGGCCACCCGACGGCCCGTCGCCGTCGAGCCCGTGAACTGAACGAAGTCAACAGCCTCGACCACCGCTCCTCCGGTGTCCCCGGCCCCCGCGACGTGCCGGAGGACCGGCGGGGCGCCGATCTCGTGCCATCCCTCGATGACGCGCGCGCAAGTCAGCGGGGTCATCTCCGACGACTTCGTCAGCACCGCACACCCCGCTGCGAGCGCCGGCGCTGCATCCATCAGGAACAGGGTGATCGGGAAGTTCCACGGGATGATCAGTCCGACCAACGGGTAGGGCCGATAGCTGCGGGTCAGCCGCTTCGGAAGGCTGAGCAGCCCTCCTGCCCCCACTCGTTCGGGGGCGAGGAACTCCTTCGCATGGTCGGCGTAGAAGGAGATGAACTCGCACGAAGCGGTCGTCTCCACCAAGGCGTCCGGGCGGACCTTGCCGGTCTCTGCGACGAGCAGGTCAGTGAGCTCATCGGTGTGGTCGAGGATCCAGCCCCGCCACTTGCGCAGCCAGGTGGCTCGCGCAGCAGGACCCATGTCGCGCCACGCGACCTGCGCCGCGCGCAGGTCCTCAGCGGCGGCGCGCACGCGGTCGCCGTCGACGATCGGGACCGATCGGAGTGCTTCGCCGTCGGCGGGACGACGGATGTGCAGGGTGGGTGTGGACGGAGCGTTCATGACACTTCCTCGAGGTCGGTGACGGTGCCCGGGAGGGCCTGGCTTGCTGCGCCGTCAGACGACGGCCGCCGTGGGCCGCCGTGGGCTTGCAGCGGAGTGCGCGGGACAGGAGCAGTTGCGATGTCGCTGGCGAAGGAGTTCGGAGGCGGGGTGATCCCGTGCTCGCGGCACCACGCCCCGGGCTCGCGCTGGGAGCGGCGCGGGATGCCGTTGGACGGCTCCTGCTGGAACGGGATCGGCGGCAACGGCGGCAGCTCCTGGCCGGACTCGGCCGCGAGCTCGTCCACCAATCGCGCCTCGCGCCGTGATGCCTTCCCATGCAGTCAGAGATCGATGACAGCGAGGTCGCCGTCGGCGTGCCGGGCGCGGAGCAGCTTCTTGTCGAACTTGCCGACCGAGGTCTTGGGCACGTCGGGCACGAAGCACCACCGCTCGGGCAGCCACCACTTGGCGACCTTGCCCTCGAGAAAGTCCCGCAGCTGGGAGGGAGTCACCTCGGACCCGTCCCGAACGACGATCACGGCCAGGGGCCGTTCCTGCCACTTCTCGTCCGGAACGCCGATGACGGTCGCTTCCAGCACGTCCGGGTGACCTGCGAGCAGCAACTCGAGCTCCACTGACGAGATCCACTCGCCGCCCGATTTGATGACGTCCTTCGCCCGGTCGGTCAAGGTGACGAAACTACGCTCGTCGATGCGTCCCACGTCTCCCGTGCGCAGCCATCCGTCGTCGAACTTTTCCGCGTCCTCGTCACCGATGTAGGACCCCGTGATCCATGGGCCGCGAACCTGGATCTCCCCGACTGACTTCCCGTCGTGCGGCACCTCGTTGCCGTCGTCGTCGATCAGTCGCAGCTCGACCCCGGCGACGGGACGACCTTGGGAGGCCCGCAGTGCCCAGTGCTCCTCTCCCCCGACCGCTGCCGGCGGCCGAGCGATAGCGGCTAGGGGCGAGGTCTCGGTCATCCCCCACGCCTGCACGATCTGCACGCCGTACTTCTCCTGGAAGGCCTTCATCAGATGAAGCGGCACAGCCGATCCACCGCAGGCCACCAACCCCAGCGACGAGATGTCGTGACCGGGGTTGGAATCGAGGTGATTCAGGACGTCACTCCAGATCGTCGGCACGGCTCCGGCGATCGTGGGCCGCTCGCTGCTGATAAGCCGCACCAGTGGCTCGGCCTGGAGGAACCGTTCGGGCATGACCAGGTCGGCTCCTGCCATCAAAGCCGCGTACACCAGTCCCCAGGCGTTGGCATGGAACATCGGCACAATCGCCAGGATGGCGTCGTCACCGGTGACGCTCAGCCCGTCGGCGGCACACGCAGCCATCGAGTGGAGGTAGGTCGATCGGTGGCTGTAGGCGACGCCCTTGGGGTTGCCGGTCGTGCCCGAGGTGTAGCACATGGCCGCGGCGGAGAGCTCATCGAGTTCCGGCCACTCGAACGTCTCTGGGTGACCTCCGATGAAGTCGTCGTAACCGACGACGGTGAGGCCGTCACGTTCGAGCGGCGCGAGATCGACACCCCCCGTGACGACCACGGTGTGCACCTCGGCGAGCTGCGGCAGGACCGCCACCAGGAGCGGGGCGAGCGTACCGTCGACGATCACCACCCGGTCGTCAGCGTGGTTGGCGATGTAGACCAGCTGCTCGGGGGTCAGTCGGGGGTTGAGGGTGTGCAGGACCGCCCCCATGGAGGGCACTGCACAGTAGGCCTCGACGTGCTCCTGGTTGTTCCACATCAAGGTGGCGACCCGCTCGTCCCCCACGACCCCGCAGGCCCGCAGCGCGTGGGCCAGCTGCGCCGAGCGGCGTCCCACCTCGGCGAACGTGCCGGTCCTGACCGAGCCATCGGGCTGGAGCGTGCGCACGCGCGCGGTGGCGTGCACACGGGCACCGTGCCGCAGGATGGCTGCCGTCGTCAGCTGGACGTTCATCATGGTGCTCTGCACGAGTGGTCCTCCGGCGATGAAATGTTGAGGGGGGTCGTGATGGGGTGCGGGGCTTCGCCGAGGCGCGCCCGGCACTGTGAATCAGGAGGCGGCGGGCCGTTGCAGTTCCGCCCGATCGACGTCGAGACCCTGGCCGAGCGCTCTCTTGGCCTTCATGAAGTCCCGGGGACGGTTCACGCAGTCCGCGGCGAGCAACCGCCCACGTTTGAGGTAGTAGCAGGTGAAGTCGCGATCGCGCGCGGGGTCGCCGCTCAGCACGATCTCGTCGTAGCCCGTGTTCAATCCCGCGATCTGCAGCTTCAGGTCGTATTGGTCGGACCAAAACCACGGCAGCGCCGAGATGGGCCGCTCCTTGCCGCACAGCGTGGCGGCAGCCGCCTTCGCCTGCTCACCCGCGCTGGGCACCGACTCAAGTCGCACCCGCCGGCCGTAGCGAGAAATGTGATGGATGGCGCAGTCCCCCGCCGCGACGATCTTGGGATCGCTGGTCGAGGCGAAGTCGTCGATCACGACACCATCCTCGACCTGCAGGCCCGCCTCAGAGGCGAGCTCGGTGTTCGGGACCAAGCCCACACCCACGATGACGAGGTCGGCGGGAATCCGCTCACCCCCGGCTAGCACCACCTCACGGGCTCGGCCGTCGCCGACCACGGCCTCGACGAGAGCGCCCGTCCGCACGATGACGCCGGCGTCGCGGTGGATGCGCTCGTAGAACATCGACACCTCAGCAGCCGTGACCCTCTCAAGGACCCGTTCGGCGGCCTCCAGGACCGTCACCTCCAGCCCGAGGGCGCGCAACGACGCGGCGGTCTCCAGTCCGATGTAGCCCCCGCCGACGATCACGGCTCGGCGACCCGAGGCCGCGGCTTCACGGATCGCCTCGACGTCCGCGAACGCGCGCAGGTAGAAGACGCCCGGCAGATCGATGCCAGGAACAGCCAGCGGACGCGCCCGGCCCCCGGTGCACAACGCGAGGCCGTCGTAGGCGAGCGTCTGACCGTCGCCCAGCACGACCTGTCCGGCCGCACGATCAATCTCGGTGACCGTCGCCCGCAGCAGGCGGATCTTCTGCTTGTCGTAGAACTCCGCCTTGCGGATGGCGAGCTCCTCCAAGCTGCTCTTGCCGGCAAGGTAGGCCTTGGACAGGGGTGGGCGCTGGTACGGAAGGGCAGCTTCATCACCGATGACGACCACCTCACCTGCCCACCCCTCCTGGCGAAGGCTGGCGGCCAACTGGGCCCCGGCGTGGCTGGCCCCGACGATCAGCGCCCTCCCCGAGGTCACGCGTCGGTCTTCGGCGTCAACTGGACCATCAACCGGCTGATCCCGCGCACGAAGTTGGACTGGACATACTCCGGCTCACCCACGACCTCGATCTTCTCGAAGCGCGGGAGCAGCTCTTCCCACAGGATCCGCAGCTGCAGCTCGGCCAGACGGTTGCCCATGCACCGGTGGACACCAAAACCGAACGAGATGTGGTTGCGTGCGTTTTTGCGGTCGATGATGAGGTCGTCCGGCCGTTCGAACACCCGCTCGTCGCGGTTTCCCGAGGCGTACCACATGACCACCTTGTCGCCCTTGCGGATGAACTGGCCGTTGAGGACCGTGTCCTTCTTCGCAACGCGACGCATGTAGGCCAGCGGCGTCTGCCAGCGGATGATCTCTGAGATCATGTTGGGGATGAGGTCCGGGTTGGCCTTGAGCTTCTCGAACTGGTCGGGGAACTGATTGAGGGCGATGACCCCCCCGCTCATAGAGTTGCGTGTGGTGTCGTTGCCGCCGACGATCAGGAGCACCAGGTTGCCCAGGAACTCCATCGGGCGGTCGATCAGGTCCTTGGTGTGCTCGTTGCTCTGGAGCATGGTGATCAGGTCGAATCCGGGTTCCTCACCTGCCGCGAGTCGCGCCTGCTTGTCCCGCCACAGCGTGCTCAGTCCCCGCGCCGCGTCGACGAAGCCCCGGAAGACCTCGTCGTTGTCGGATGGTCCGCCGTTGGCCTGTTCCATGGAGCTGGCCAGGTCCGACCACTCGACGAGCTTGCGGCGTTGGTCGTAGGGGAAGTCGAGTAGGGTGGCGAGCATTCGCGCGGTGAGCTCGATCGAGACGCGGTCGACCCAGTTGAAGGGCTCACCTAGCGGGAGATCGTCCAGTACTTCCTGGACCCGCGTGCGGATCAAACTCTCCATCTCGCGCAGGTTCTTGGGTGCGACTACGCCTTGGACCGCGGCTCGCTGGCGGTCGTGTCGGGGCGGGTCCATGGCGATGAACATCGCGACATCCATGAACCGTGGGGGCTCGCCGATGATGATGAAGGGCTCAGCCGAGAAGGTCTCATGGTCTTTGTCGACCGCGATGATGTCGGCGTGCCGAGTGACGGACCAGAAAGGTCCGAACGGGCTGTCGGCCTGGTAGTGGACGGGTGCCTCGTTGCGCACGCGCTCGAAGTAGGACTGCCACTTGCCCTGACGGTAGAGGAACGGGTTGCTCAGGTCGATGTCGGCGAGGGCGACGTCCTCCACGGGGGGAATGGGCTCCTCGACGAAGATCTTCTTCCCGTTGGTCCGTGTCACGAAGCGACGGGTCTTGTCGTACAGGTGCGCCCCGCGGATCTGGATCTCCATCGGGATGATGGACTGGGCTCGCTCAGCCACGGCGTCGGTCACGGTAGTCAGGGTCGTCATGGTGCAGTCTTCCTCTCGACGGTCACATCTGGAACTCGGGGAGTCGGACGACGAGGCCGTCCCAGCTCTCGCTCACCCGCATCTGGCACGAGAGCCGCGAGGTCGGCTCGCGCTCGGGGTTCATCGCCAGCATCTCCTCCTCGACTGGGCCTGAGCGGCCCACCGTGTCGACCCACTGATCGTCGACGAACACGTGGCACGTGCCACAGGCGGCCTCCCCGCCGCAGTCGCCGTCGACTCCGGGGACCATGTTGTCCACGGCGACCTGCATCAGCGACTGGTCGTCCTCCAAGGGGGCCTCGTGCTTCTCGCCGTCGTGGGAGATAAAGGTGACAACTGCCATGTCGAACTCCTGACTTGAACGTCTTTCAAGTCTTGGCCCCCGGCCCCCGCGTGGCTATGGTCACTCGTGTCAATAGCTTGTGATTTCGGCTCAGGAGGTCGTGCCCATGAAGTCCCCCGAGCCCGGCGTGCCTCCGTTGGCGTTCGTCCAGCTCTTGACCAGCGATGCTCTCGGTCCCCAGGCCGTAGGTCGCTTCCGTGCGATCATCGACCGCGAGGGGACTTCCGAATTGGAGCTGGTCCAGCGCGACCGACAGGTGCCGATCCGGTGGTTCCGTGAGGTCTACCCCGGACTCGACCACGCCGATGCCACACGCCTCGGGCTCTCCTTCGCCGAGCACGCACAACTGACGTCGTTCGGCCCGCTCAGCTTGCCGCTAGTCAGCTCCGGCTCCGTGGCCGAGGTCTTCGAGCTGCTTGGGTACCTTCCGATCATCTCGAGCGCCTTGCGCCCCCACTTCCACCGCAGCCAGCGCAGCCTGACCGTGGGCCTCACCGGCCACACCGGCGACCGTGATCTCGACTGCCTAGTCATCACCTACGGCGGAGCGGCACTGCTGCGGCTCCTCGACATGCTGACGGGCCCGCTGCCAGGCGTCACGATGAACCTGGCTTGGAAGAGCCCCCAGTCCCCCCACCACGTCGACGGCATGCTGGCCGGACGCTTGGTGTTCGACGCACGCGCGTCGTTCATCGACGTTCCCGTCGACATCCTCCAAGCACCCTGCCGCTTCCCCGACCCGATCGCCTATCGCATGGCCATCGGCGAACTGCGCCGAAGCCTCGACCGTCACACCACTGCCACCAGCTTTACCGAGACCGTGAGGCGATTGCTCGAGGAGGACCCCGGACACATCAGCAGCCATGACATCGCTGAGCTCCTCGCAGTCTCCCCGAGCACCATGAAAAGACGCCTCCACGAGGAGGGCACGACCTTCCGCGACGTACAGCAATCGCTGTTGCGCGAGAGGGCGATCGTCCGCCTGCTCGACCGATCGCTAACGGTCGGTCAGATCGCCATAGATCTCGGCTATAGCGACCTGGGCAACTTCTCGCATGCCTTCAAACGCTGGACCGGGCAGTCGCCAAGCGAATTCCGTCAGTTCGGTCGCCGCGAACCGGGCTAGGTAGGGCCCGGCTACCAACCTTCGCTCGCTTCGCGCCACTAAAGCAGCACGCTCGCGGCGTTGTTCACGCAGTCACGTCACCGTTCACGATCCAAGTGGGGGCGTCATCCCTCCCGACACGCACGCCGCCAGCCATGTCAGCCCAGCGTGCGACTCGCACCCTTCCGTCGTCACACGGCAGAGGAACAGGCACCAGCCGGGAGTACCGGCCGGGAGTGCCGGTCGCGCCCGTGTCGAACCCGACCGTGCTGAGATCCCGCAGAGTCCCTCCGCCACGGTGCGCTTGCGACCGTGGCGCCCACGGGGACTTCGGGGATAACGCCGCCCACCCACGTCCTAGTCATCGCGGCCTGCCCTGGTCGAAGTGGGTCACGTCCACCCTCAGGAAAAGGGCCGAAGCGAAGGCGACAGTTGGTCCTCCGGTCTCACTCATGTCGGCCTCCACGAAGAGCTTGCGCCCTTCTGTCCGGACGGCCCTGGCCGCGAGCTCGTAGGTGGTGCCGAGGATGACGGGCGAGTCGTAGCGCACCTCGAGCTTCCGGGTCACCGCTGGACTGCCGGTGAGGTAGAGCAGGAATCCGAACAGGTCGTCGAGGACCGTTGCCACGGCGCCTCCGTGCGCGATCCCGGGAGCGCCGACGTGGCGCTCGTCGAAGACGTGAACCGCATGCACCTCGTCGCCGCGACGCTGGACGGTGAGGTGATGGCCGTGGGGGTTGTCGGGTCCGCAGGCGAGGCAGTGGTCGTGGTGCGGCGGAAGCCGAGCGCCGTCCTCGTGCGGCCGGAACTTCTCATTCCAGCTCGCGAGGAGCTCATCCAGGTTCGTCACGGCCGCTCACCCGGCTCGTGGTCATCGAGACGGGGATGCGTCGCGAGACCGTCGAGGATCAGTTCGCAGATCGCCGCAGAGAAACGGGCCGCATCTGCGGACGGGCCAGTTGAAGACCCCTCGACCGCGGCGCTGAGACCGGCCACGGTGATGGCACCGAAGACGCTCATTGCAACGGCACCCGGATCGGCGACCTGGCGCAGCGAGCCGTCGGCGACGCCGTCGGACAGGAGCTTCTCGATCGGCTGGTAGAACGCGCTGCGCAACGCCTCAGCGAGGTCGGGCAGCCGGGTGGCGCGGCCGAGGTCCCCCACGAGTGCCCGGCACAGGAACGGGTGCTCGACCATCACCCCTAGTTGTGCTGCGACGGCGGCCTCGAGCCGGGTACGGGCATCCTCGACAGTTGAGACTGCGACACCGACCTCGCCAGCGATGAGGTCGAGGAGGTCACCCAGCAAGAACGCCAAGACACCGTTCTTGCCGTCCAGGTGGTAGTAGATCGTGGCCTTCGGGATACCCGTGGCTTCGGCGATGTCGTCGATCTTGGTGCCGTCCAGACCGCGCTCGGCGATCAGCTCGGCCGCGCCGTAGAGCTGGCTTGCCAACTTGGCCGGAAGTTTCCTCACCGCTCTCACTCCTCCCCTTGTGCCCCATCGGGCCAACTGGCCTCGACCTCGACCACATCCTATGTTGTACTGCCAGTACAACATTTCAGTCCAGAGCATTGGTGCGGGTGATGGGTCGCGGACCACGAGCCGGGAGCAGCGGACCGCTGAGGTCTGCCCTCGGAGTGGGGCACCGCTTCCCATCGATCGTGGTGCTCGGCTGGGTGCTGGCCGCCGCGGCGCTTTCGCTGCTGGTGACCCCGCTGGGGACCGTGGTCGAACGCAGCAGCACTGCCTTCCTGCCCGAGGACTCCCCGACCCTGCACGGGTTGCGGGTGATGGACACCGCCTTCGGGTCCGGTGACACCCAGTCATACGTGTTCGTGGTCATCACCGACGACGACGGCCTGGGCGTGGGGGACCGCCGCGTCTACGCCGACCTCGTGGGCACCCTCGAGGAGGAGCCGGATCGGGTTTCGGAGGTCCAGGACTACCTCGGCAAGCCCGAGGCCCGGCGCTCGATGACCAGCAAGGACGGCGAGGCGACCTACCTGGTCGTCGGGCTGCGATCCGCGGTCGGATCACCGGCCTCGGACGAGGACGTGAAGTGGCTCCGCTCGGTCGTCGAGGACCTCGATGCTCCACCCGGCACCGAGGTTCACGTGACCGGTGACCCGGCGATGATCTCGGATCTGACCACGGCGGTGAACGAGGCCTCGTTGAAGATCACCGCGGTCTCGCTGTTCTTGCTGGTCGGCATCCTGTGGCTGGTCTACCGCCGGGTCGCGACCGTCCTGGTGTCGCTGGTGACCATCGGTGTCGCCCTGTTGTGCACCCGCGGCGCCCTGGCCTGGGCGGGTGAGCATGGGCTGGCCCTGTCCACCTACACCGACGCGTTCGTGGTGGCCATCACCTTGGGGGCGGGGACCGACTACTGCGTCTTCCTGATCTCACGATTCCGTGAGGAGTACGGCAACGGCCTTGAACCCCTCGATGCGGTCGCCGAGTCGGTCTCTCGCGTCGGGCCGGCGCTGCTGGCCTCGGCAGCCACCGTCATCCTCGGCGCCATCTGCCTGGGTTTCACCGACCTGGCCATCTTCGCCACCACCGGCCCCCCGATGGCGATCTGTATCGCGGTCACCGTCGCGGTCAGCCTCACCTTCACCCCCGCCCTGATGCGTTGGTTCGGACCGCGGATCGGGCCAGCTCCGCCAACCCGGGCGGATTCGCGGTGGGCCCGCACCGGCCGCCTCGTCGGCCGCCACCCGGCCCGGATCCTGGTAGTCGGGGTGATGGTCCTGGTCCTACTCGCGCTCGCGCTGCCCACGATGCAGCTCTCCTTCGATGAACGTGCCGCCCAACCGCCCGACACCCCGAGCAACCTGGGACTGGCGGCGATGGCCGAGCACTTCCCGCCCAACCAGACCCTGCCCGACTACCTGCTCATCCGCTCCGACCACGACATGGCCAACACCCGCGACCTGGCTGTCATCAACTCCGTCAGCACCGCGGTCGCGAAGGTCGACGGCGTCAACCAGGTCCGCAGCATCACCCAGCCGGCCGGCAAGCGACTGGAACCAGCCTCCATCGCCAACCAGCTCGGGAAGCTCGCCCGAGGACTCCACAAGGCCGACCGCAAGCTGGAGTCCGGGGAGCCAGGGCTGGAGCGACTCGCGTCGGGAGCCGGTGACCTCGGAGACGCCCTCGGCCAGGTCTCCGCAGGCGCCGGGAAGGCCCAAGACGGCGCCGGGAAGCTCAGCGACGGCAGCCGTCGCATCGCCGGTGGTCTGGGGCAGGCCGCCGATCGCACAGGCCAGGCCGCCGACGGCGCCCGCCGGCTACGCGACGGCGCCGCCGCGCTGGCCGCCGGGCTCCGCACCGCACACGACCAGGTCGCCCAGGCCGTCGAGGGCCTCGGCATGATCGTCGAAGCCCTGGAGGACGATCCGATCTGCACCGCCGACCCGATCTGCAAACGCTCCCGTGAGGGCCTTCGAAAGATCTACACCGGCGAACGCGACCGGCTCCTGCCCGGACTGGCCCAAGCGGCCGCCGGCGCGGAACGCCTCGCCGCCGGTGACGGACGCCTCGCGGCCGGGCTCGACCAGCTCGCCGCCGGGCTCCGCCAAGCCCAGTCGGGCAGCAACCGGATCGCCGAGGGCCAAGCGCTGTTGAGCGAGAAGCTCGGCGAGCTCGAAGGCGGCACCGACCGGCTCGCCACCGGTGCCGCCGGCATCGCACCTGGCATCGAGCAGCTCCTCACCCAGACCGAGAAGCTCAGCAACGGGCTCGACGAATCCGGCGACTACCTCCAGGCCATCAACCAGCGCGCCGACACCCCAGAGGCCGGAGGCTTCTACCTACCCGCCTCCGCACTCGGAAAGCCCGACTTCGCCCTGGCCCGCACCCAGTTCCTCTCCGAGGACGGAAAACTGGCCCGCATCCAGGTCACCGGCGATACCGACCCCCTCACCCCCGCCGGACAGGAGCGCTACAACGAAGTCCAGGACACCGCCGACCAGGCCATGAACAACACCCGCCTCGACGACTCCACGATCCTCGCCACCGGCGCGGCCGGCCTCGGCGCCGACCTGGCCCACTACCTCGCCGACGACGCCGTCCTCGTGGTCGCCGCGGTCCTGCTCATGGTGCTCCTCATCCTCATCCTCACGCTGCGCGCCCTCACCGCACCGCTCTACCTCCTCGCCTCCGTCGTGCTGTCCTGTGCAGCCGCCCTGGGGCTCACCACGCTCGTGTTCCAGCACCTGGCCGGACAAGACATCCACTTCACCGTCCCGGTCATCGTGTTCGTCCTGCTCGTGGCCGTCGGCGCGGACTACAACATCCTGCTCATGAGCCGGATGCGCGAAAGCGGCCTCGCCCTGGACCGCGACGAGGTCGCACGCGCAGTCACCGCCACCGGACCCGTCATCACCGCCGCCGGCCTCATCTTCGCCTCCACCTTCGTAGCCCTGCTCTTCTCCCCCGTCGAGGCGCTTGCCCAGACCGGCTTCGCCGTCGCCGCCGGACTCCTGCTCGACACCTTCATCGTCCGCACCCTGGTCGTACCCGCCTGCGCGGCCCTGTTCGAGGACCGCAGCTGGTGGCCACACCGGAGGCCGACACGCGCACCGTCCGCACTGCAGCCAGCCACCACATCCGAGGCAAACGCGTGAACCGACGACCGAGAGAGATCCCATGAGCAACCAGCAGCTCACCTACAGCCCGTTCGACCCAAAGGTGATCGCGGACCCCTACCCCGTCTACCGCGAGCTGCGCGACAACGCTCCTGTGTACTGGTCCTCGCAGGCGAGCTGTTGGGTGCTCAGCCGCTACGACGACGTCACCACCGCCCTCGCCGATCCGACGACGTACTCCTCGGCGTCCGGGATCTTCCCCACCCCGCCCGGCGTGGACATGACCGACCTGTTCCTGCCCATGCTCATCATGAGCGACCCACCCCGCCACACCCAGCTGCGTCACCTCGTCAGCAAGGCCTTCACCCCGCGCCGCATCGCCGAGCTCGAGACGCACATCCACACCATCGTCGACGACCTCCTCGACCAAGCTCCCGGTGATGGCACCTGGGACATCGTCTCAGGGTTCGCCGGGCCCCTCCCGGCCATCGTCATCGCCGACATGCTCGGCGTCCCGCGCGAAGACCGCGACCAGTTCCGGACCTGGTCCACCACACTCATCCAGTCCAACCCCACACGAGGCGAGTTCGGCCCCGGCCTGGACGCCGCCGCCGCGCTTTATGAGTACTTCTCGGCGTTCCTCACCGAACGACGCGCGCACCCCAGAGACGACCTCATGACCGCACTCGTCCACGCCGAAGTCGACGGCCAACACCTCAGCGACGACGAGCTCCTCGGCTTCTGCCTGCTGCTGCTCGTCGCCGGGCACGAAACCACCACCAACCTGCTCTCCAACAGCGCCGTCATACTCGCCCAGCACCCCGAGAGCCGACAGCAACTGGCAGACAACCCAGATCTCTTACCGGCCGCAGTCGAGGAGTTGCTCCGTTACGACTCACCAGTCCAAGGCCTTGCGCGCACCCTGACCCGGCAAGTGGATCTGCACGGGCAAAGCATGAAGGCCGGCGACACCGTGCTGATGCTCTTCGGTTCGGCCAACCGCGACGACCACGCCTTCCCCGACGCCGACCACTTCGACATCCACCGCGCGCCCGAACGACAGGTCGCGTTCGGACGCGGCATCCACTTCTGCCTCGGCGCAGCCCTGGCCCGCCTCGAGGCACGCATCGCTCTGCAGGCACTCCTAGCCCGCCATCGTGACTGGGACGTCGACCTCGACTCAGCGGTCCGACTCCGCTCCGGCCCGATCCGCGGCTACGCCTCGCTGTCCGTGCAGTAGCGCAGGCGCACATCCCCAAACCTTCTGCAAAGGAGCAGCTCATGAGGAACGAACCGAAGCCGAGTCGCGCCGGTGTCCTCCACGAAGTGATCGAGGAGATCCTTATCCGCAAGGACGGGCAGATCCCCACCGACATCGACGGCATCGACACCTTCTTCGACGGGATCGAAGACCTCGTGAACGCTCTTCTGCTTCGATGGCACACCCGCTTGGTGGCATCCCTGGAACGGGGCCTCGCCGACGAACCCGAGGACCGTGAGGAGGCCGTGATTGAGGCATGGCAGCACGCCACCTGGATCTACTGGGGCGTGCGGAAGGTCATCGATGAGCTTGCAGAGAATCCGCCCACCGAAGGAGTTGCTCACGCTGTCCGCACGACCGCGCGCAACGACTGGGCCGCCATGGCCGTCGCGGCCGGGCTGGCCAGCGGCTTCGATGAACCAGCAGTTCGAGTTGGCCATCGTCTCGAGCTCGAAGCGCGACGGCGCAACCTCGTAGAGCACAGCACGGCCCGCATGCCTCGGCCGCGAACCGTGCTCGGCAAGGTCAAGGCAATGCTCACCGGCTGAGGGATCACCGCGAAGGAATGGCGCCTGCTCCCCTCCCCTGAACGAAGCCGGCCGCTAGGTTCAGTGCTGGTTCACGATCCCAGCCCGCGGAAGAGTCTGCGGCATCGTTCGCCCCCCGCACGATCCTCGCCTCGCGCTTCCGCACCGAGACGACCGGTCCGAGCAACGGGCAGTTGTCAGCGGTGTCTCGGACCGCTCTCTGGCGAGCGATGAACGTCTTGGAGACCACCACCCAGAGGTCGTGCGAAGACGCCCTCAGAAACGACGTCCACGTCGAGAATTGCCCGGCGTGTCCCGGCGAGGTTTGCGGACAAATGGCGGACAAGCAACCACCGACCCGGACGAGATGGAAGCTACGTGGCATGGAACGTAAGTGGGCGCGGCACGGCCCTCACAGGCTGCTACCGCGACTCGGATGTCGGAATGATCGGCGGGGTCGTTCTCGAGCCGACGTGCCGCAGAGCGAGCTGGAGGAGCAGAAGGTCCTCGCAGGCTCCTGGCACGACGCAACTCGTGGCGACATCAGCTTCAAGGACCTATCACCGCGTCGAGGCACACCACCAGGCCCGGGTGAGGAAGCGTCCGCGCGAGTTCGCGGGATCCGAGGTGCCACAGCTCCTCGAGGTCGACGAGCGCGATCACCACGCGGTGGTCGCGCCCTCGCAACTGACGAGCGACCTCGAGTGTCACGGCGACGCCCGAGGCGTTGTCGTCGGCGCCGGTACTGCAGCGGACGGTGTCGAGGTGTGCCATGAGCAGGACGTCGCCGGCCTGGTGGCCAGGATGGCCGGGTGGAGTCGCGAGCAGGTTGACGCCCTCGAGGTCGGACATCCAGCGCATGGCCAGGGGCGAGACCGGGTGCCCGGCGTCAGAGAGCCGCAGCGCCGGCCGCGGGCGGAAGACCCGCTCCTCCGCGGTCCATCCGGCCTCCTCGAGCTGCTCGCGGCAGTGCGCCCGGGCGGCCTGGAGGCTGCCGGGCACGTCGCGGTGCCGCGGCGTGGGGCAGAGCGCGTCGACGTCGCGGCGGAGCCGCATTTCGCTTGTCACAAGCAGCTGGTCAGCTCGCCCAGCTGAGCAGGTCCGGCGGACCCTCCAGGACGCGCTCAACGCTCACGGTCCAGATCCAGTCGACGCGGACGGCCGGCGCGGACGGCGGGCCGGTCAGGTTGATCATCGGTGTTGCCTCCTTGTCAGTTCAGCAGCGTAGGCGTGGACGCCAGGCGACATCGGGTTATCCACAGGGGTGCGGTTGGGGTCATCGTCGAGGCGCGGAGGCCGGCGCGATCGAGCTCGGGGCCTGGCCCTGCGGCGAGCGCACCGGCCCGGGGACGAAGGACTCGTCGAGCTGATCCCTCGCCGCCGAGTAGGCGTGGGTTGTGAGGTCGGTGATGACCTCCTGGGCGGTGGTGACCATGCTGGCCTGGCCGAGCCGGATCAGCTGGTTTACACCGACCGAGGCGGCGCTGGTGACGGGCCCTGGGACGCCCATGACGGGCCGGTGCAGGGCCTCGGCCCACCGGGCCATGCTGAGGGTGCCGCTGCGGATGGCGCCCTCGACGACCACGGTGCCTTCGGTCAGGCCGGCGACAATCCTGTTTCGGGCGAGGAACCGGGCGCGGGTGGGCGCGGCGCCCGGTGGCGCCTCGGCGACGACCAGGCCGCGGTCGGCGATCGCCTCGAGTAGCTGGGCGTGCGCGGCCGGGTAGGGCCGGTCGACCCCGCAGGGCATGACGGCGATGGTCGGGCCGCCGGCGAGGAGGGCGCCGCGGTGCGCTGCCTGGTCCACGCCGTACGCGAGTCCGCTGACGACGGTGTGGCCCATGGTCGCGAGGTCCCGGCTCAGCTCCGTCGCCTGGTGTGTGCCGTAGCTTGTCGCGGCGCGCGACCCAACCACGGCCACCGCGTTAGCTGCGAGCCGGGTCAAGTCGCCGGCTCCCCTGACCCACAGCCCGACTGGTTCGCCGCCGCGATCGTGCAGTGCGCCGGCGCCACGCAGGCCCGCGAGGCGGTCGGGCCATTCGGCATCGCCGGGGATGACGAACCGGATGCCCCGACCGTCGGCCTGCTCGAGGACCTTGCCGGGATCGACGTGGGCGAGCTCGTGGCCGATGGTGAAGCCCCAGTGGTTCTCTACCTCGCCGGCGGCCTCGAGGTAGTCCAGGACCTTGACGGCGCCGAGCTCGCTGACCAGGCCGGTGACGCGCAGGTCGCCGGGCTCGATGGCACTGCTCAGCTTGACGCGGGCCAGCCTGTCGGCGTCGTCGACGTCGGCGTGCGGGGTGCTCATGACGCCTGCTCGTAGGGTCCAAACAGCCAGCAGCTGGCCTCCCAAAGGGTGAGGTCCAAGATCTCCATGTCCGTTACGCCGGCGAGCCGGAGCGCTTCCCTCCCGTTGCCCAGGAGGTCCAGTGCCTGCCAGACATCGCAGGATCGCATCAGGAGGTAGACGCGCTCCCCCACCTTCTCCTCGTCGCCCAGGAGTGCGTCGTCGTCACGCGAGAACTCGAAGGCCACGTCGGCGCTGAGCCTGTTCAGCAGCTGCGCCGCTTCAACTTGTTCCTCGTTGCAGCTGGGAGTGGGGCCGGTGAGCCGCGCAACCAAGAGTGCGCTGAGCAGATGCACCAGCGCAGTTGCGGTGTCCCAGGGAACCGCGAGCTCGACTCGCGAACTCTGGGGGTTCTCCGGGTAGTAGGGCTGGCCTGCGTAGTGAACGGCAGCGCAGGCGACAGACTCTGCGAACCCGGTCTCCTGCCACCGGGGAACTTCCTGCTGGGGCAACGGAGTGAACGTGCCACCGTCGTCGACGACGAAACCCAGCCCGGACAACAGTTCGACGGTGCGTCGCAGCCGTTCCGCTGCCTCCGACCACGTGATGGGCACGCCGTGGCGTGCAACATTCCGGGCGACCTCCGCCGCGCTCGCGAGCACCCATTCGTCGACGTCGGTGCGAGGGGTGCTCATTCCTGGCCTCCCCACAGCAGGTCGAGGTCGGGTTCGTGGATGACGTCAAGGCGCTTGTCGGAGGCGTAGGCCGCGGGCTCGGGCACGACCAGGCGTCGCAGCTGTCGCTCGGTCGCACTGTGCTGCACCGGGGTGTCGTCGTCGTGGTTCATCGCGGTCCTCCTCAGCGGCCCGGGGCCGGGCGGTCGGTGACGGGCTGCGTGCCCGGAATGTCGCGCTGCTGGCCGGGTGGCTTGGGGACGAAGGACTCGTCCAGGTCGGCGGCGATGTCGCGCATCTGGGTCTGGTATCGCTCCCACTCGCGGGGGTGGATGCCGTTCTGCAAGGCCGAGGCGACGATGGCGGCCATGGAGTAGGGCCGGTCGACGGGCACCTGGTCGAGCGCGCACCAGGCCTTGGCGCCGTCGCCGTGCAGCCAGCTGGCGAAGCCGAGCATGGAGGCCGGCGCCGCGCGGACCTCGTCCGGACCGCGGCGGGTGAGGTCGGTCCAGATGGCCATGTGGGAGGTGGAGTTCTCCCGACTCATGTCCTCCCACAGCGCGTCCCGCGTGCTGATCGTCTCCTGGGCCACGAGCATCCGCGCACCGTCGACGTCGGAGAGCCGGTGGCCGTCGGCGTGGAACTGCTCGAGCCGGTCCAGGGCCCAGTCCCGCTCCGCAGCGGGTGTGCTGGCCGCGGCCGCCGCTCGAGCCGCGGGGAGGAGCTGGGCGATGGGCTCGCGGTCGCCGACCATGGAGGCGGCCAGGGACTCGCGGCTGGCGGCCGGCTGGGCGGCGCCGGTGAGCACGGTCGCGGCCGCGATCCGCTCAGCGGTCGACAGGGTCTGCAGCCCGGTCTGGCCGGTGTTGAACTCGCGCCAGCGCTCGCCGTCGGACCACAGCCTGATGTGGGTGGTGATGCCGACGTCCTGGAGCCGGTTGGACAGGTGCTGGCTGGCCAGCTCGGCGCTGCGGCGGTCCTCGGTGATGCAGATGATGGCGAGGCGGGCACCGGGCTGGGCGTGGCGGCCGTACGGGCCGCTGAGTGCGTCCCAGACCTGCTCGCGATCGGCGGCGGTCCGGGGCAGGTCAACGCGGGTGATCGGCAGCCCGGGCCGGAAGGGCACCAGGACGATCGACTCCTCGGGCTTGAAGCCGAGGACGTGCGGCACTGCGGCGAGCAGCTCGTCCGGGGACTGAACGACGAGATCCATCGGAGCGAACCTCCTCAGCTGGCCTGGGCCGCGTGCGGGGCGCGGTCCATGCGCGCGGACACGTACTTGAGCGAGATGCCGACCTCGCCGAAGCGGTTGTCGACGACCACGACGTCCTTACTGCGCTTCTCGCCGGTCTCCTTGTCCGGCCAGCTCTCGGTGCGCTCGAGGCCGTGGACGAAGATCGGGTCACCGGATCCGCAGCTGTCGTGTACGTGGGTGGCGGCCGAGCCGAAGATCTTGACGTTGTGGGCGGTGGGCTCGTCGCTGACCCACTCCCCCTGGTCGTTCTGGATCCGGCGGTTGACCAGGACGCGGCAGGTGACGAACGGCTTGTTGTTCTCGCGGGTGTGGTGCAGCTCCGGTGCCTCGGCCAGGTTGCCGGCGAAGGTGACGGTGGTGGACATGGCTTCCTCCTAGGTGACTGCCAGACGTTGATCGGTCCCGCAGTCACCTAGGTGTCATCCAGGCCCGGCAGCGATCACATCGGCCGAAGTCGTTTCCACCGCTCGAACCCGGCTGGCGGCGCGGCGGGAGATCACCCAGGGCACGCAGAAGCGCCCCGACCGGCTCTCGGGTACCGGATCGGGGTGCGGGGAGGCACGCTAGGACCAGGTGCCGACCCAACTGCCGGCGTCGTCCTCGCCGGCTACCGGGCAGGCTGGCGCCGCGGCGGTCGGTTGCTGAGCTTCTGCGGTGGCGGCGGCAGCTCGCGGCCCAGGCGCCGGCGGGCCTCCTCGGCGGCGACGATCACTGCCTCCTGGGCGAACGCCGAACGGGCGAGCATCCGGCCGAGCTCCTGACGGTCGGCCACGAGCGCGTCTTCGACCGCCTCGATGGTCGAGGCGGGCAGGTCGTGCTTCTTGTTGAAGCTCTTGCGGGTCACGCTGACCAGGGCGGGATGCTTCTCGCCCGCGGCCGCGAGCTCGGCCCGCTGCTGTGGTGATCGCCGGGCGTGGAGCTCGAGCGCCTGGGCGAGCCAGCCGACGAACGAGCCGGGTGAGTCGGCGTCGGTGTCCAGGTCTGCGAGGTAGGCCGATCGTGCGAGGTCCCACACGCCGGGTTTCCAATAGATCCCGACCGGGATCGTGGTTTGGCTCGTCACCTGATCACTCCCCTGGTCTCCTCCGCCGGCGTCGAGCTGCAGCGGCTAACACCAACGCCGCTGCATTCCCGGTCGGGGCCCTGCGCAGCCGTTCCCACCCTCGCCCGATTCCTTCCGTTCCAGCCAGCTACGAGGTGCAGCTGCGCCGCGCCGCCGCAGCGGAGTCCGCGCGCCCCGTGAGGCCGGGTTTTCCCCACCCTCGACGGGTGCCCACCTTTCCACAGGTCCGCCCTGTGGCCCGGTAGGCGTCGGCCCCCACTGGGAGACTTTGTTCTGTCAGTTCTTTCTATTCTACACATGGAGGACGGCCGCATGACCGACACCATCCAGACCCCCGCCGACACCGCCGCCGACGACGCCTCCGAGGCCGTTCAGGCTGAGGAGTTCCTGTACCTCGACCCGGCCGCGATCATCATCGGCACGAACGTCCGGACCGACCTGCGCGCCGACCACAAGGAGTTCCGCAAGTCGATCAAGGAGCGCGGCGTGCTGGAGGCCGTCACGGTCTACCGCAACGAGGACGGCCAGTACGTCCTGCTGCGCGGACAGCGCCGGACCGTCACCGCCGCCGAGGTCGGCACCCCCACCGGGTTGATCCCTGCCCGCGTCGTCCCCCAGCCCGCCGACGCCGACCGGATCGGGGACCAGATGGTGGAGAACATCCACCGCGCCGGGATGCGCGAGGCTGAGATCGTCGCGGGCGTGGAGCAGCTGGCCCTGCTTGGCGTGAGTGCCGCGCAGATCGCCAAGCGCACCAGCATCGACCGCCCGACCGTGAACGCCGCCCTGGTGGTCACCAAGGCCGACCAGAGCCGCAACCGGCTCGATTCCGGTGACCTGACGTTGGAGGAGGCCGCGATCTTCGCCGAGTTCGAGCACGACCCCGAGGCCGTCGAGCGCCTGGAGAATGCCAAGCGGTGGCGTCGCTCGCTCGCGCACGAGGCCCAGCGGCTGCGCGACGAGGCCGCCGAGCGCGAGGCCGACGCCGCCGAGGTCGAGCGACTGCGCTCCGAGGGTCTGCCGGTGCTGAGCGCCGAGGAGGTCGCGGAGGCCGACGAGGTGCTGCGCATCGAGCGGCTGGTCACCGAGGACGGCGAGTCGCTGCCCGAGGAGGAGTGGCCCAACGTTCCCGGCGCTCGCGTCCAGGTCGTCAAGGAGTGGGTCTACCCCGAGGACGAGTACGACGAGGAGCACGAGGACGACAGCGACGAGGAGCGCGAGGACGACGAGCCCGGCGAGCCCTACCAGCAGTACGTGCCGGTGTGGGTCGTCACCGACCTCGCCGCGTCCGGCCTGCGTCGTCGCGGCGGCGGGTCCGGCAGCACCGCCAGCGCGGACGAGGGCGGCGAGAGCGAGGAGGAGGCCGAGGCCCGCCGCGAGGAGCGCCGCCGCGTGATCGCCAACAACAAGGCCTGGTCGAGCGCGGAGACGGTGCGCCGCGAGTGGCTGGCCACGTTCGTGGCCCGCACGACCGCTCCGAAGGGAGCGGAGGCCCTGATCTGCGAGGCCGTCGTGACCGGCCACCACTCGCTGAGCAAGGCCATGGACCACCGACACCCGATGCTCTTCACGCTGCTCGGGATCGACGTCCCGACCGGCTACTACGGCGCGGGGTACGAGGAGTGCCACAAGATCGCGACCAAGGCGAGCACGCCGAAGGCCGCGACCATGACCACGCTCGCCGCCGTGGTCGCCGCTTGGGAGGCCACGACCGGCAAGCACTCGTGGCGCAACCCGAGCGCGTGGGACGCCCGCGTGCTCGGCGCGCTCGTGGAGTGGGGCTACCAGCCCAGCGAGGTCGAGCGGATCCTGCTCGGCGAGGAGCCGCAGCCGAGCACCGAGGACGACAGCGGCGACGACGCCGACGAGGCCAGCGACAGCGCCGCCTGATCGGCTCCCCTCCCCCACCTGAGGGCGGTTCTTCCTGTGGAGAACCGCCCTTAGTGGAATAGAAACCATAGATTGAACGCAGTTCGTTTGATCCGCTACCCGGGAGGACCCCGACATGTCACACGAGATCGAGACCCACGGCACGCAGGCCGCAGCCGTCTTCGCCCGCAAGGACGCCTGGCACCGCCTGGGCATCACCGTCCGCGACCGCGCGTTCACCGCCGAGGAAGCCATGAGGCTCGGCCACCTGGGCGGCTGGGACGTCCGCAAGTTGCCGCTCACCACCGCCGAGGTCAGCGAGGGCGGCGTCACCCCGATCGAGGTCCCCGGCTTCGCCACGGTGCGCACCAACCCGTTCACCGGAGCACCCGAGGCGCTCGGCGTCGTAGGCGGCGGCTACACCCCGCTGCAGAACGAGGACCACGCCGAGTTCCTGAACCTGCTGGCCGACGAGTCGGGCGCGATCTTCGACACCGCCGGGTCACTGCGCGGCGGGCGGCAGGTGTTCATCACCATGCAGCTGCCGAACTCGCTCACAGTCGGCGGTACCGACCGCGTCGACCTCAACATCGCCGCGCTCAACAGCCACGACGGCACCAGCGCGTTCCGCATCCTCGTCACCCCCGTCCGCGTCGTCTGCGCGAACACTCAGAGCGCGGCCCTGCGCAACCACGAGTCGTCGTTCTCGATCCGGCACACCCGCAACGCCAAGGCCGCCGTGCAGGCCGCCCGCGACGCGCTCGGGCTGACCTTCACCTACGTCGACGCGTTCCAGGTCGAGGCCGAGCGGCTGATCCAGCAGACCATGACCGACGCCGCGTTCGACGCCCTGATCGACGCCACGTTCGGCAAGGCCGAGGGCAACGCCACCAAGCGAGTCCGCGAGACCGAGCGCCGTCGCCGCTCCCGACTGCACTGGCTGTTCGCCGACGCCGAGACCCAGGCCGGCATCCGCGACACCGCGTGGGCCGGCTACCAGGCCGTGGCTGAGTACGTCGACCACTACGCCCCGGTCCGCACCAAGGGTGACGAGCACACCGCCCGCGCCACGCGGGTGCTCACCAGCGACGACCCCGACCGGATCAAGCGCCGCGCCTGGACCGCGCTCGCCCCCGCCTGACCGTTCCGCCAGTTCCTCCGGTGGCGGGCTGAGACCCCGAGTCCGGCCCGCCACCGGCCCGACCGAAGGAGGAGCCATGACCGACACGACCACCCACGCCAGCGCCGCCCCGACGACGCCCGACAGCACGCCGGTGGAGTGGTACACCGTGGACGCCGACGACCGCTGGCCGGGTCGCTGGACCGCGCACGCCGCCAGCGTCCACGCGCACGGGCGCACGTACCTGATCCGGATCACGCCCGGCGACCACGCGACCTACCTCGCCCCGGGGTTCTACGCCGACATCGACGGCGGCTACGGGCAGCACTGGGCGATCAACACCCGCACGCTCGACGAGGCCAAGCGCCGCGCAGTCGAGGACGTCCTGCGATGAGCCAGCCGACCGCCACGCCCGCCGACGTCGAGGCCAGCGCCGCCAAGGACCGGCACACGCTCAGCGAGGTCGCCTGCGACCTGATCGTCATCGAGCACCGGCTGCGCGACGTACGCCGCTGGACCCCCGAGACCGCCCGCGCCCACCTCGACGCGGCCCTGTCCAGCGTCGCCACGGCGCTGGACGCCCTGCACGCCGAGCACACCCACCGCACCACCGAACAGGAGCAGTCATGACCAACGACGCAGCTTCAACCACGACGGTGATCAGCGAGCACGACCAGCGCCGCATCCGAGCCGCCATGTCCGCGATGCCCTACGCCGCCACCGAGCGGGTACCCAAGCCGTGGGTCGCCATGGGCGATGCCGTCGACGCCGATGCCGTCGTGGCCTTCCTCCACGGGCTCGCGGAAGTCCTGGGCGAGGTCGCCGCCGAGAACGACAAGCACCGGCGCCGACTATTCTCCCTCGAGGCCGACGTGGAGGCCTTCCGCCGCATCATCGGCACCGCACCCGCCGAGGTGACCCCATGAGCGCCCACATCGAGTGGCTGGCCGCTCGGGAGACCAGCGTCCAGGTGTTCACCCCCGGCGAGGACTGGGTTGGTGCCGGTGAGCATCGTCAGCCGGTCCTCACCCTCGCCGGTGACGACGTGGTGGCGATTCAGGGCACGCCCGCCGAGTTGCGGGCGCTGGCCGCCCGGATCACCGCCGTGGCGACCGCCGCATCCGGGCGGCTCGACCTCGCCGCCCGGGAGGACCAGCCCGCATGAGCCAGGACGCCCTGCGCGCTCTGGAGACACGCGCCACCCCCGGCCCCTGGACTCCGGACGGTGACAAGATCCGCGCCACCACCGCCGACGCCCTGCTGCCCGACACCATCGTGGTGGCCCACTACACCGGGCACGACCACCGGCTCGGCCTCAAGACCACCGGCCATGCCGCCGACGTCGAGTTCATCGCCGCCGCCCGTGACGCGCTCCCCGACCGCCTCGACCGACTCGACCGCATCCGCGATCTTCACGCCAAGTGGGGCGAGCAGTCGCCCGAGGACGCTGACGGCTACCTCGACCTGTGGGAGACGCTCGGTCGCCTCCTCGACGGCGAGCGCGTCTGACCGCCCAGTCAGAAGGCCGCCCGTAGCGCTGTCCGCTGCGGGCGGCCTTCTGCGTCGGCCCAACCTCACCAGAGCGTCAGTTGCTCGCCCAGCAGCTCCTGGAGCCGCGCGAGGTCGTCGGCCACCAGCTGCGGGTCCTCGCGCGCCAGGTCGCGCAGTTCCCGCGCCCGGTGTCGCGGCCCACGCGGATCGGCCAGCGGGCTGTACGGCAACCGCCGCTGCACCGACCACTCCCGGCGGTTCTGCGTCGCGCTCGACACCACGACGTGATCCGGTGCGATCCGCTGACACAGCGGGTTGTGACACCGATGCCCGAGCAGCCGCGCCTCCGCGAGCGCGTCCACCCCGTTCATCACCGCGAACGCGAACCGGTGCGCGATGATCACCCGCCCTGGCGCGTACCAGAACCGGCCATGCCCGCCGCCGTCCGTGCGCTCACGATCGGACCGACCGGCAACCGCGCCAGTCCACCACAGGCACTCGCTCCCCGGCACCGTGGCGACCTTCGCCCGGTACCGCGCGAGCACAGCCGGATCGGTGATCGCGGCCGCGACCGCCGCGAGGCCGGCGTCATCCAGCCGACGAACCGGCACCCGCTCCCCCACCCCCAGCGGTCGCCAGCGCCGCACCGTCGCCGCCCTGCGCGCCGTCACGGTCGCTGTCCTGCTCGCCGTCGTCGCTCGCCAGCGACTCACTGGCGAGCCGCCGTAGCCGCGTCGCCTCGCGCGCGGTGATCGTCTCGCCGCACCACTCGACGGCCTCGCCCAGCGACAGGCCCTCGCGCTCGGTCAACTCCCGGAGCGCCTCACCCGCGCGCTTCTCGGTCTCGGCCACCGCCGCGTCGCGCTCACCGATCGCGACCATGACCCGCTCGGCCAGGTCGATCACCCGACGCTCCCGCTCCTCGCGCTCGCGCCGCCGCTTCTCGGCCATCTCCCGCGCCGTACGCCGTGCCTGCTGCTTGATCGTCTGCTGACTCATCCGGTCCTCACTCGTGTCGACATGGACTCTGACAGTCACCTACGACATTTCCCGGACCCCGAGCGATCACAGAACCGCAGAAACCTTCAAACCCGCTCCCTCGACCCGTTCAGCCCACCCGATCCGAACCCGACGCCCCAGCCGTCACCGACAGCCCTCAGCGTCCCCCCAGATTTCCTCGACCGACCAAGTGCCACACACCTAGTGCATTCCCGGTTCTCCGAATAGAAAGAACAGACGAAACTTCGCGGCGAAACTGATCGTTCCGAGGCCCCGATCGGACGTAGGTGCCCGTGACGATGAGCCTCCACAAGCTGACGGCCGGGTCGGGGTACGACTACCTGACCCGCCAGGTCGCAGCGATGGACGCCACCGACAAGGGTCACACCGGGCTCGCGAGCTACTACACCGAGAAGGGCGAGACCCCCGGCGTGTGGGTCGGATCCGGCATGGAGGGCATCGAGGGCCTCGACGCCGGCGACACCGTCACCGCCGACCACATGCAGAACCTGTTCGGCGCCGGGAACCACCCGCTGGCCACCGCACGCACCATGGAGCTGGACCTGCGGGTCGGTCGCGCAGACGTCGCGAGCCCGACCGATGCCGACTACAAGGCTGCCGCTCGTCTCGGCACCCCGTACAAGGTCTACGAGAACGACGTCAGCGCCTTCCGGGTCGAGGTCGCCAAACGCCTCGCGGCCGTCAACGAGGCCGCCGGACTGCCGGGCGACTGGCCGGTCCCAGCCCCGGAGCGGGCGCGGATCCGCACCGAGATCGGGCGTGGCTTCTTCCGGGCCGAGCACGGCCGCGAGCCTGCCGACGCGCGCGAACTCGCCGCCACGATCGCCAAGCACTCCCGGCCCAAGACCAACGCCGTGGCCGGATACGACCTCACCTTCTCGCCGGTGAAGAGCGTCTCCACGCTGTGGGCACTGGCCGACCCCAAGACCGCCGCGGTCATCGAGCGCGCCCACCAGGCGGCGATCAAGGACGCACTGCTCTTCATCGAGACCAAGGCGCTGTTCACCCGCCAGGGCACCAACGGGATCCGCCAGGTCAACGTCCGCGGCCTGATCGCCACCGCGTTCACCCACCGCGACTCCCGCGCCGGCGACCCCGATCTGCACACCCACGTCGCGGTCGCGAACAAGGTCCAAACCCTCGACGGGAAGTGGCTGGCGATCGACGGCCGGCTGCTCTACAAGGCCAAGGTCTCTGCCTCGGAGACCTACAACACCGCCCTCGAGCGGCACCTGGGCGATGCGCTGGGGGTGCGGTTCGCGGAGCGCCCGAATCCCGACGCCCGGAAGCGGCCGGTGCGCGAGATCGTCGGCGTCGACCCCGACCTCAACCACCGCTTCTCCAAGCGCCGAGTCAGCGTCGAGGCCCGCCGCAAGGTGCTGGCCGCCGAGTTCCAGGCATCCCACGGCCGCCCGCCGACACCGATCGAGACGCTGCAGCTGGCCCAGCGGGCCACGCTGGAAACCCGCGAGGCCAAGCACGAGCCCCGCTCCCTCGACGAGCAGCGGGAGGCCTGGAACCGCGAGGCGGTCGAGGTCCTCGGCTCACCGCGAGGCCTGCAGCAAATGCTCCACGGCGCACTCAACCCGACCGCCGCCGGGACCGCCCCGGTCGCCGACGCGGAGTGGTTCGCCAAGTCCAGCGACCGCATCGTGACGACGATGGAAGGCGGCCGCGCCACCTGGCAGTACTGGCACGTCTACGCCGAGGCCCAGCGCCAGGTGCGTGCCGCCAATGTGCCAACCGACCAGGTCAACACCGTCGTCGGCCTGCTGGTCAGCGAGGTTCTCGACGGCCGATCGGTCAGCATCACTCGCCCCTTCGACGAGATCTCCGAGCCGCCCGAGCTGCGCAAGCTGGACGGCGCCTCGGTCTACACCGTCGGCGGCGTCCACCTGTTCACCTCGAGCAAGGTCCTGGCCGCCGAAGAGCGCCTGGTGGAGGCCGCCGGCCGCCGCGACGGCTACGCGGTCGACGAGCAGAACGTCGCCCTGGCGCTCCTGGAGTCCGAAGCCAACGGGGTCACCCTCAACGCCGGCCAGGCCACTTTGGTCAAGGAGATGGCCACCTCCGGCGCCCGGCTGCAGCTGGCCATCGCGCCCGCCGGATCGGGCAAGACCACCGCGATGCGGGCGCTCGCCCAGGCCTGGACCGACGGCGGTGGCAGCATGATCGGCCTCGCCCCCTCAGCCGCAGCCGCGGACGCGCTGAGGGTCTCGATGGGCTCCCAGATCGACACCCAGACCGACACCCTCGCCAAACTCACCCACTCCCTGATCACCGGCGATGCCCCCGACTGGGTCGCCGGCATCGGCCCCCAGACGCTCGTGGTGATCGACGAGGCCGGCATGGCCGACACGCTCTCCCTCGACATCGCCGTGCAGCACGTCCTAGAGCGCGGCGGCAGCGTCCGCCTGGTCGGCGACGACCAGCAGCTCGCCGCGATCGGCGCCGGCGGCGTGCTGCGCGACATCCGCGCCACCCACGGCGCGCTGCAGCTGACCGAGCTCGTCCGGTTCACCGACCCGGCCGAAGGCGCCGCCTCGCTGGCGCTGCGCGAGGGCAAGGGCGAGGCTCTGGGCTTCTACCTCGACCGCGACCGGGTGCACGTAGGCGACCTGGCCACGATGACCGAGGACGTGTTCGCGGCCTGGCAGGCCGACCGTGCCGCGGGGCTGGACGCGATCATGCTCGCCCCGACCCGCGAGCTGGTCAGCGAGCTCAACCAGCAGGCCCGCGCCCACCGACTCGAGGGGGCCGACCCCGCCAGCGTCGGCCCGGCCCGGCGCCTGGCCGACGGCAACGAGGCCAGCATCGGCGAGCTGATCATCACCCGCACCAACGACCGCAAGCTGCGCACCTCGGCCACCGACTGGGTCAAGAACGGCGACCGGTGGACCGTCCTCGGCCTCCACGAGAGCGGCGACCTGACCGTGCAGCACACCCAGCACGGCCGCACCGTCCGCCTCCCCCGTGAGTACGTCGAGACCTCCACCGAACTCGGCTACGCCTGCACCGTGCACACCGCCCAGGGCGTCACCGCCGACACCATGCACGGCCTGGCCACCGGCACCGAGTCGCGCCAGCAGCTCTACACGATGCTCACCCGCGGCAAGAGCGGCAACCACGTCTACCTCGAGGTCGTGGGGGACGGCGACCCGCACTCGGTGATCCACCCGACCCTGGTCCGTCCGCTCACCCCCACCGACATCCTCGAGTCGATGCTGGCCCGCGACGACGCACAGCGGTCCGCGACCAGCCTCATGCGCGAGCAGGCCGACCCCGCCACCCGGCTCGGTGAGGCAGCCCAGCGCTACCTCGACAGCCTCTACGTCGCCGCCGAGAACGTCGTCGGTCCCGATGTCGTCGAGGCCCTGGACAGCACCGTCGACCAGCTGCTCCCCGGCCTGGCCGATGAGGCTGCCTGGCCCACGCTGCGCGCCCATATGCTGCTGCTTGGCGCCGCGGGTGAGAACCCCGTGGAGGCGCTGCGCACGGCCGCGATCGACCGAGAACTGGTCTCGGCCGAGGACCGCGCCGCGGTGCTCGACTGGCGGCTGGACGCCTCCGGACTCCGCAGCACAGGCAACGCCGCAATTCCAAGTCCACTGCCCTGGATGCCCGGCGTACCGGAGCGACTGGCCGACGATCCGCGCTGGGGTGCCTACCTCGACCAGCGCGCGCACCTGGTCGACCAGCTCGCTGACGAGGTCCGCGGCCGGGCCGCGGCACAGACGTCGCTGCCGACTTGGGCGCAGAACGGGATCCGACCCGACACCGACACGGTGGCCGACGTCGAGGTCTGGCGAGCGGCCATGCAGGTCCCCGTCGACGACCGTCGCCCGACCGGCGCGCCGCAGCTACAGAAGGCCTCCTCCACCTACCAGCGACGGCTCAACCGGCGCATCACCGGCGACCACACCCCGGCGCTCACGGAATGGCGCCAACTGCTCTGCTCGCTGGCCCCGCAGGTCCGCGGCGACGAGTTCACCCCGCTCCTTGCCGAACGGCTCGCGGCCATGTCGCGCGCCGGCGTTCAGGCCCACCAGCTGCTCCGCACCGCCGCCGGAGCCGGCCAGCTGCCCGACGAGCACGCCGCGGCGGCGCTGTGGTGGCGCATGGCACGCCACCTCTCGCCCGCCGTGGCCGCCCAGGTCGGGCACGGCTCTCACGGCGAGGGGGTCACCACCACCTGGGCAGCGCAGTTGCCCGAACTGCTTGGCGAGGAGCGGGCCGCCCGCATTCAGGCGAGCGCCTGGTGGCCCGCGCTGATCTCCAACGTCGACCACGGACTGCAGCGCGGATGGCAGCTCGAAGCCCTTCTGTCGGCCGGGGCCGCCCTGCCCTCCGACGACGTCGACGAGTGCCAGGTGCTGGTGTGGCGAACCTCGATCGCGCTCGAACCGATCCCCGAAGAGCACGAGCACGACGACCACTTCGACGAGCCGCCGGTGGACATGTGGGACGGCGTCGAGCCCGACCCGGCCACGTTGGTCGACCACCCCGACGACATCGAATGGCCGCTCCCGCACGACCTCGAGACCGACGTCGACCACCTGGTCGACCAGCCCGAGCCGGACCAGGTCATCGACGCTGTCGCCCAGGTCAGCGACACCGACGTCTCGGCCGAGCCCGTCGCCGACGAGGAGCAGGACATCGTATGGCAGCTGCTCCTCGCTGAGCTGAGCCGCGACAACGCCACTCCGATGGAGCCCACCGACGCCTACCTTCGCCGCGTCTACGAGTGGGAGCAGGAGGCAGCGGCCAGCCCGGTCACCCGCGCGCGCATGCTCGAGATAAGCGAGATCACGCAGACCTTCTTCGAGTCCCGGTTCACCGACTCGTGGGGTCGCGACTACCTCACCGGCCGGTTCGGGATCGACCTCGCCGGGCACGAGCACTTCCGTCCCGGGCAGGCGCCGGCCGGGTGGACCAACCTGGTCGACCACCTGCGCCACCGTGGCGTCAGCGACGCCGAGATGGTGGCCACCGGGGTCGCCACCACCGCCAGCACCGGCCGACTGATCGACCGGTTCCGGGACCGGGTGATGTTCCCGGTGGTCCACAACGGTGAGGTGCTCGGGTTCGTCGGCCGACGCCGACCTGACCTCACCGACGCGGACAAGGGCGGCCCGAAGTACCTGAACACCGCCGACACCCCGCTGTTCCACAAGGGCGCTCAGCTGTACGGCGTCGTCGACGAGCTCCTCGCCGAGGGCGCCGTCCCGGTCATCGTCGAGGGCCCCATGGACGCGATCGCGGTCACGCTGGCCAGCGCCGGCCGCTACCTCGGCGTGGCCCCGCTCGGCACGTCACTGACCGACGACCAGGCCTCCCAGCTCGGCGGAATCGGCCGCGACCCGATCGTCGCCACCGACGCCGACCTCGCCGGCCAGGTCGCGGCCGAGCGCGACTTCTGGATGCTCACCCCGCACGGTCTCGACCCCGGCTACGCCCGCTTCCCCGAGGGTCTGGACCCGGCCGACCTGCTCGCCCACCGCGGCCCCGCGGCCCTCGCTGCGGCGCTGGCCAGCGGCCAGACGCTGGGTGACCAGCTGCTCTCCGAGCGGCTCGACAACCTCGCGCCCGAGCAGGCCCGCGTGGCCGCGATGCGGGTCCTTGCCGCCCGGCCCAGCCGCGCCTGGGCGCCGGGCACCAACCAGGTGCGCGCCCGACTGCTGCTCTCCGAACTGCAGTCGCGGCGGGACCTGGGCGACGCCGTCAAGGCGTGGGACGCCGACCCCCGTAAGGCCGCCCAGGCCGAGCTGAACAGCAGCAGCGAGGTCCGCGCCCGCCTCGAGGCCGCGGCCGCGAAGTCGCCGGCGGAACGCTGGGCTCCGCTGGCCCGCGAGGTCGACCCGCGACTGGTGGAGCAGTGCGACTGGCCCGCCACCGCGGCGATGCTGCAGCAGGCACACGAGCAAGGGCACGACGTCGGTGCCGCCACGCGAGCCCTGGTCGCCGAAGCTCCCCTGGGCGACAGCCCGGCCCGCGACCTTCGCTACCGGATCGTCTCCCGCCTTCGCCTCCCCATCATCACCGGCGAAGCGACCAGCGGCCCCCCGCCCCTCTCGCGCACGGAGGCGAGTGACCGCCAAGACACAGCCCGGCCCCGGCCGCCGCGGCCCGGCACGCCCCGCCGCTGATCTCCGCTCTGCAAGGGCATGGCCGCCAGACTTGGTGGTCACCCCACCCGAACACAAGCAAACTCCCTCGCGGCCATCGTCAACCTGGCCATCGTTGACCTGGCCGGCACGACTGGGTCGACCGCGTCCGCCGCCCCCCTGAGGAGCCGAGCCGGCACACGCCGTCGCCCCCTTACCGCTGGTCGTGCGACATGCGGAAATATTTTTGCATCACCGAGGTTGCGATGGATGTTAGAGTTGCGCCGTGACCGAGGTTCTGCGCGATTCGAAATCCACTGGGGAGATGATCCAGCTGGTTCGAGTCGCGCGCGGGCTGACGCAGACCGAGCTGGCAAAACGGGCCGGCATCTCGCAGGCAGTGCTTTCTAAGGTCGAGACGGGCATCGTCACGCTCGACGACGAACGTCTGGCCGTCTTCGCGGAGCACCTCGACGTGCCACTGGCCCGGCTGACAACCTGCGAGCCAACGGGAGGAGTGCTCTCCGCGTGTGCGTTCCACCGCAAGCGCAACAGTCTCCCCGTCTCCGACGCCAACCGGATCCGCGCCAACCTTGACTTGCGACGCATGCAGGTGGAGGCACTTCTGCCCCTGAGGGACGGTGAGGTGACGGTGCCGCGCACCCCGCCCTCCGACGACGACTGGGACAGCCCAGAGACGATCGCGCTCGACGTCCGCGACGCGATGGGCCTCGGAGACGGCCCCATCGACGACCTCGTCGCCGCCGTCGAGAGCACCGGAGCGGTCGTCATCGTCGCCGACCTCGGCGCCGCCCGCATCGACGCGATCGGGAGCTGGCCCGCCGGTCACCGGCCCGTCTTCATGCTGAACTCCCGCACTCCGGCCGACCGTCGGCGGTTCACCCTCGCCCACGAGTACGGGCACGCCGTCATGCACGAGCTCCCCAGGAGCGACCAGGAGGCCGAAGCCGACCGGTTCGCCAGCGAGCTCCTGATGCCGTCGAACTCGATCCGCTCCGAGCTGACGAAGCTCGACCTGCCCAAACTCGTCCACCTGAAACCCCGCTGGGGCGCGTCGATGGCCGCCATCATCCGCAAGGCCCGCGACGTCGACGCCATCACCGACCACGACTACAAGCAGCTGAACATCGCACTGTCCACGGCCGGGTACCGAACCAACGAGCCCGTCCCTCTCCACGAGGAGCTGCCAACCCTGGTCGACCAGGCCGTCCACCAGCACCTCCAGGAGGGCGAGCTCATTCCGCAGCTCGCCGACCGGGCACTCATGACCGTCAACGAGTTCACCAACGTCTACTGCAAGGGCAGCCGATGACCACCGAGACCAACACTCCACAGACCGTCCCGTCATCGGGATCCGGCCGCACCCCCGCCACCCGGCAGGCGGCCCCGGGGCTCGCCCGCACCAGCATCAGCGGCCGGGTCCTGGTAGCAGCCGGCAGCCAGGAGCAGTACAAGTACCCCGAGCTGATCAAGACCGAGGCCAGTTCGCTCGACACGACCGGCCTGGTTGTGTGCGGCGCCGACGCCGTCGCCACGATGCGACGCATCAGGGCCAGCCACCCCGACCTGTTCCTCGTGTTCGACCCGCCCGAGAACGACCGGTTCACGGCGACGGCCGACGACCCGTTCCCACAAGAAGGCGAGCCCGAAGACTCCCTCTTCTCGCTGCCTCGCGCCACCCTGGTCGAGCGCATCCAGTCCCAGATCGACGCCGGCGCCTCGATCGCCATGACGCCGACCGGGCACATCCAGGCCGGCGACCGGTCCGCGCTGCGCGCCGTGATTACCGAGACCAACAAGCTGAAGCGCGACGACTTCGTCGTCGTGCTGCCACTAGCCCCCAAGTGGCTCGTCGGACCCGCCCTGAAGACAGTGATGGCCGCGGTTAAGCGAAGCACGCACCCGGTCGCGATCACGCTGTGCGACTCGAACAGCGACCCGATGTCGCACAAGGGTGTTCTCGACGGTGCGCACGAGCTCGCCGCAATGGAGAACCCGCCCATGTTCCACAAGACCGACCTCGCCGGTCTCGATGCCATGGCCCACGGCGCGCTCGCCGCGTCGGTCGGCGTGATCGCCAGCAAGCGCCGCGGCGGCGTCCCGGGCAGGCCACCGTTCGCGTCGCGGACCAAGAGGGGCGCAAACGTCCTCATCGACGACCTGCTGCGGTTCCGGCGCAGCCTCGACATGCAGGACCAGTGGTACGCCTCCCGCGCCGCCCCCGACTGCGACTGCCAGGTCTGCGACAGCCAGCCCATCGACCGGTTCACGAGCGAGGACTACGACTGCGTCATCGCCGCACAGCACAACGCGATCATGGTCATCAGCTACATCAACGAGGCCAGCGCTGCCGGCGGGTTCCCGCTGTACTGGCCCGACAAGGTCCGCGACGCCATCGTCGCCCACGCCGCCCTGAGCCAGTACGTCGGAACCAAGATTGACCCGCCTAGGTGTTCTGTCCGGACAGGT
>NZ_CM001852.1:1693367-1703149 GCF_000389985.1 Nocardioides sp. CF8 | reverse complement strand
GCCTAACCTCCGTGGACAGAACACCTAGGGAGCTGCTGGCGTGGAACAAAGGCTACGCTGCGGACGCCGGCCACTGATCAGCCAGCGGACGCCCAGAGCTTCGCCGTCAGTCGTTCTGCCATCAGCCAGGACGCGGGACTGAACCGAGTGGCCTGAAACTTTGCAGGTGCGACAAGCCAGTCGACGGCGCCGCCGCGATGCACTGCAAGGCCCACACCGAAGTACCGCGCCTCCGCTACGCAGAAGCCGCGGGATTGCTGGTCGCGACCGCCGTCGAGCACGACATAGCGCGCGCAGTACGACGCGAACGGGCTGACACCCTCCAAGCCCTGCTTCCAGGTCCTGGCTACGACGCCCACGCTGAGCAGCGAGACTGCCGGCCGGAGGGCGACTCGAACATCGGTCCCGTCCAAGTCGACGACGCCCGTCGGCAGCGACAGCAGCAGCCGCAGATCCACGCTCCGCAGGAAGGTCACGGGTACGGCAACCCCGGTGGGCATGCTCAACAGGACCTGCAGCGCCCGACGGTTTGGAAGTGCCCCCAACCCGTGGTGCCGCCTGCGAGCAAGTTCGTCGTCGTCGCGCTCAACGGCCACCATGATCTCATCGCGGTCGAAGCGGAGAGACCCAAGCTCACCGGCCGGAACCCATGACTCAGTTCCACAACCGTCGCGGAGTAGGTCAAGCATCCTGCACTCCCTTCGTCACCTCGCGCTTGTGGTCGTCAACTCCGCACAACTGCTGAGCGGCGCCCCAGAACTTGTGCGACGCACGTTCATACCAGCGGTGTTGCTCGGACGGCTTCGCCGGGGTCGGCTCGAGCAGACCCACCGACTCGAGGTGTCGGATGAGCCGGTGGGTCGAGCTGTACGGCACCCCCGTCCTGGTGGCCACGTCCTTGACCGTGAAGGGCCCGCGCCGGGTCGCGATGTCTCGGGCGATGTGCAGCATGTGGCGGTTGCCGAACAGTGACTTCGACCGCGTCTCCAATTCGTCGTCAAGCACCGATGCAATCACCATTCTCGGATGGTATCTGAAATCAAGACTCTGAGATTCTGTTTCTGGATTAACAGGTTGATGGTGGCCGCCGGTTCGACAGATGCCCGTCCAAGAGCTGGTGGTGTCGGACACTTCGACTGAAGCGGAGGTGAAATGCCGCAGCGGGGAGCCGACCGGTCTCGAGCCCGGTGAGGAGTCCATGGCCCGGTCACCGTCCGCATTCCCCCGTGGCAGGCGTTCGCGCGCCCGCGGGCTGTCCAGGTCCTGTGCTGCTCGGGCATGGGCGCCTCGCCGCGCACCCGGAGTGACGGTTGCGCGGGGTGGATGGCCTCGGACCGTTCCCTCGCCGTCACTATTCGCGGGGTCCCTTCTCGGTTCGGGTGCGCGGCTCGCTGCCGAGCGATTCGTCGTGGATCTCGCCGGTGTCGAGGTCGACCAGGCCGAGGCGCGGCGGCCCAGCGGCCGGCTCCTGGTGTTCGCATGACCGCCGGCCGGCCGGGAGCGCGTCGATGTCGAGGGCGAAGGTGTGTTCGCGGCGCTGGGTGTTGGTGTCGGCGATGTGCTCGTTGTGGCGCGGCCTGCCCGGCCAGCGCTTGTGCTCGTCGTCGCAGTGAGCGCGCAGCCGGTTGCGCATCCGGTCAGCGAACGCGGGCAGGCAGTAGCGGTGCCACTCCTCGAGGGCGTCGCTGGTCTTGGCCAGGCCGGCACGCCGGCGCTGGTCGGCCATGACCGCGATCTCGTGGACCAGGTGCGGGTGCAGGGGCCAGCAATCGGGGACGAGGCCGGCGACCTCCCAGGTGTAGTCGTGGTTGAGCCAGATCACGACCTCGTCGAGCCATTGCCACAGGTCGTGCCGCAGCGCGGGGTCCAGGCAGGTGGCCGGTTCCCAGGGGCGGGGCAGCAGGGTGTGGTTGCCCAGAGCCTTCTGCTCATCCTCGGTGCCGTTGACGGCGATGTGGAGCTCGCGGTAGGCCAGGCGGACCTGATCCCCGGGGACTGGGAACGGGTAGACCATCGGAGTCGGGTTTGACCGGCGGGTCTGCGGGTCGATGGTCACAGCTCGCTCCCGACGTCGTCGACGAACCCGAGTCGGCGGGCCTCGACCAGGGCCGCGGTGGCTCGGGCCTCAGGGGTGATGACCATGCGCCGGTCGTTGGTCAGCCGAGCACGCAGGGCGCGCTGGTCGGCCAACAGGCGTTCGCCGGCCCTGCCCTCCACGCATCGGGTCAGCTTGGCGATGATCGGCTTGCCGTTCTCGGCGATCACCAGGGCCTGCCGCTCGGGGAGCTGGCGGACCTCCTCTGGCCTCATGATGGGGATGTCGTCACCGGAGAAGCTGCGGCCGCCTCCGTTGAACCCGCCGCTGGAGTGGGAGACGCGGCCGATGCGGACGGTACCGAGCAGGTCGGAGATCTCCTGGTTGAACGAGACATCCTTCGAACCACCGAACATGACCAGGGCGTTGGTGAGTCCGAGCAGGGCGCGGGCCTCGTGTTCGCCGAAGATGCTCGTCAGCTGCGGTCGTGTCTGGGCTGCCCAGATGAAGGAGAGGCCCTGTGCTCGCTCGTTGGCCATCCTGGTGCGCAGTGTCGGAAGCGGCGCGGTGGAGGGCAGCTCGTCGAGCACCGAGAGCAGAGGCGGGCACAGGCGGCCGCCCCATGGGGAGTTGTTGGCCAGCAGGAGGCCTGTGTCCAGCACGTGCTCGGCCACCGCGGTCATCAGAGGGCTGGCAGAGGCGTAGGGGTCTTCGCGGCCCAGCAGGTAGATCGTGCCGCTGCGGCGGATGACGTCGGCCAGATCGGTGGCCGGGTGTCCGGCGCTGGGGATGCACCGGCGCCGGATGTCAGCCTGGAAGAACAGCGACACGGCCTGCTGGACGGTCGTCACGGTGTTGCCGGCGGTGCGGTCGTCGCCGTTGAGCGCCCCGTGCAGGAGTCCGTGCCAGAACGCCTCGGCGTGCGGGTGCCGGCGCAGGATCTCCATCGGCTGGGTGGCGGCGCCAGGGTTGGCCACCCACTGCAAGACGTCCTCGAGGGTCTTCCCCGTCAGCGCCGCGGCATGGAAGTAGCCCTGCAGGACCTTCGCGGATTCGGCGGCGTAGAACCGGGCCGCCTCGTCTCCGGTGCCGCCGTTGATCGCACCCTTGACGGTGCCGGCGGTGAAGGCCTTGGCGCGCCGTTCGGCGACCTTCGGATCCACGCAGCCGGCGATCGGGTCCCAGATCAGCTCGTCGACGACGCCCTCGGCCAGGCCGAACGGGTCGAGTACGACACAGGGTCGGTCCTCGCGGGACCGCTCGGTCAGGCTGAGCAGGAGGTCCTCCACCTTCGTCAGCGTCACCAACGCGGCTCCCGGCGCGCTCAGAAGGGCCGGCGTGAGCAGGTCGAGGGTCTTGCCGGAGCCCTGGGGGCCGATGACGCCGGCGGTGCGGTCCCACGGCACCCACAGGTCACCGCCGCGGGGCTCGTGGGCGCTGCCGATGCGCCAGCCGACGTCCCAGGGGTCGAACCTCAGCTTCATCGCTCCTCCTTCGTGAGCCGGCGGTCGAGCAGCCAAGGGCTGAGCCCCTGGCCGAGCGCAGGCCCCGGGCGGTCGGTGGCGTCGCCGGCGGCGCGGTGCACCGGCTCGGTGGCCGCGTGCTTGCCGTAGAGGTCGGGTCGGACGATGCCGGCGACCTTGCGGAGCCGGGTGACGCCCAGGAGCTTCTCGGCTTCGGCGGAGGTGGCCATGCCGCGCATCCGTCCGGGACCCCAGCGCTGGTAGGTGTAGACGCCGACCCAGATGGTGGCCGTCAGCAGGGCGATCTCGGTGAGGGCGAGGCCGGTCCACACCAGGCCACGGCCGGCGAGGCCGTCGGGGGTCGGGCTGGGCAGGCCTGCATCCGCGTGGCCGGTGAGGACACCGGGCAGGCTGGTCCAGAAGGCGGTCCCGATCGGGGAGGGGAAGGTGCCGGCATTGGCGTCGGGCCAGGTCCAGCCGGCGCCAGCGAGGAGGTTGGCGACCGAGCGGCCGAGTTGAATGCCGATGACGATCACGAACAGCGTGGCCAGCATCACCGCTGTCGGGATCTCCCAGGTCCAGGGGTATGGGTCTCGTCGTCGCTCACGCTGCACGCGCTGTCCGCCTCCTTCTGTGTGTCTGGCTGGTCTCCTATGTCCCGGGGAAGGTCGGGTGCGATCACGCGGCCTGTGTCGGCCGGGAGGCGTTCTGGGCGAGCCACGTCGACGGGTCGACGTTGTCGGAGCCGTAGATGGAGCCGTTCTTCAGGTGGACCTCGAAGTGCAGGTGGCAACCGGACACGTTGCCCTCCTTGCCGACCTGGCCGATCGGTTCGCCGGCGGCGACGGTCTGGCCGCGGCTGACGGTGACGGTCTGCATGTGGGCGTACCAGGTGGTCAGTGACCCGGCACCGGTGGTGACCTTGACCAGCTGCGGGCCGGCCCAGCCCTCGGTGGTGTCGATCTCGATGGTGCCGGCGTGGGCGGCGTAGACGGTGGTCCCGCATGGGGCGGAGAAGTCGGTCCCGGTGTGCCAGTTGGACCAGTAGGGGCCGGTCTCGTGCCAGTTGTGGTTGTCGGTCCCGACGTACTGTGACGGCACCGGGTAGACGACCTCGTCGCACGCCGCTCCGTCGAGGCCCACGGGCTGGAGCCAGGCGCCGGGCTTGACGTTGATGTGGACGTGATTGCGGTGATTTTCTGAGTCGCTGTCGCGGTCCTCCATGGGCCGCCAGCCCTCGGATGCGCGGGCGACGGACCAGATCCGCTGGTACCAGATGATGTAGTCGATCCCGAGCTCACTGGCGTGGGCCTTGGCGTAGGCCGCGAGCCGGTCGCCCTGGGCCCGGCCTGCGGAATTCAGCGGGACCATGAAGTCAGCGGCCAGCCCTGCGGGGTGTCCGTTGGGGTCGGTGGCGCTCTCGCGGTAGCCGCCGACGGTCTTGATGTCGAACATCGGGCCGAGGACGTTGACCAGCTGGGTCAACTGCGGCTTGACCGGGCCGAGGTTGTAGTTGGTCTCCGTCGCGACGGCGCAGCCGGCGCTGCTGCCGGCGGTGGTGGCGACCACCAGCGGGTGGTCGGCGATCTTGCTGGTCTGGGTGCTGTTGTCAACGCTGGCGTTGGCCCAGGTGAGGTTGGTGCCGTAGACGTGGTCGATCGGCGCGTCCTTCTTGGGCACCTTGCACGGCTCCGCCGACCCGCCGAAGGCGTTGCTCAGCTCGGGAGTGAGGGCGCAGTGGGAGGCGTACTGACCGTCCTTGCCGTCGTTGAAGTCGCCCAGGATCACCGCGGGAGTTCCGGTGCCGGCGAGGTCGGTCATCGTGGCCAGCTGACGACGCAGCGCCTCCTTGCGGTGCGCGGCGGCGTCCCCGTTGGTGTTGGCCGGGTTGTGGACACTCCAGACCCAGATCACCTGACCGGCGTTCGGGCTGTCGGCGGCACCGGTCAGTTGGACCAGGGGCATCCCGACGTCCTTGCCACCGAAGTAGGGGATGTCGACGAGGCGGGCGTCGGTCTGCTCCCACTCGTTGCGGTCCCAGATGACCCTGTTCTGCGCCTTGCCGGTGGCCGGGTACATGCCCCATTTCGCCGCGTACCGCTCGGCCAGTGCCGTGGCCTGGGGGCCGTGCACTTCCTGAAGGCCAGCGATGGTGACGCCGGCGTTCTCGATCGTGCGCATCGCGCCCGGGAGTCGCTTGTCCCAGGTCTCGTAGCCGGCCTTCTCACCGCCGCCGCCGGGCTTGCCGTCGGTGTGGCCAGCACCGAGCAGGTTGAGGGTGCCGAGTGTGATCGGGTTGACGGTGTCTTCCTGGCAGTCGGCGACGTTCGTGGTGGACCCGTCGTCGGGCAGGTCGGGCAGGTCGCCGCCGAGCAGGTCGGCGATGTCGCCGGCGACGTCTTCCCACTGGGCGTAGGCGTCGGGGTAGCCCGAGATCTGGACGGCCTGTGCAGCTTGGGTGAGCGGCATCTTCGACCAGCCGGGGATGTCGAGGAGGCCGGGGTTCGCGGTGTGCTGGGCCTTGCCGAAGAAGGCGCGGGCGGCCAGGACGGGGTTGGTGATCTCCGCGCGGCTCCCCCAGCCGGCCGAGGGGCGCTGCTGGAACAGGCCGCCGGAGTCGCGGTCGCCGCCGGTGAGGTTGACAAGCTTGGACTCCTGGATCGCGGTGGCGATCGCGACCTGCAGGCCGTACCGCGGGATCTCGAGGTCGCGGGCGACCTGGGCGATCGTGATCGCGTTGCGGGCCTGCTCGGCGGTCAGCGCCGGGTAGTTGGATGCGAACCGCAGCCGCATCAGCTGGGACAGCACCTCGCCCGTCGGTGGCCCCTCGGTGGCGGTGTGCACGGCGGGCACGGCTCCGTCGCCGGTTTCGGTGTCGGTGGTGGGCGCGTCCTCGGGGCCGGCGCCGTTCATGGCCAGCCGGGCGGCGATCCAGTGGTGGTCGGAGACCATGGTCCCGGACCAGCCGCGCTCGAGGCGCACGCCTTGGTGCTGGGGGAAGAAGATGAAGTCGACGGCGTGGTTCTGCCGGCCGTAACCGGCGGCCTTCATCTTCGCCGCGGCCGCCCACGGGAGGTTGGTGTAGGAGGCGTGGGTGTTCATATCGCCGCCGATGAGCACCGGGCCGTGGGTCGCGAGTGAGTTGCGCAGCTGCAGCAGGATGTCCATGCCGGCGCCGTACTGCTGGGGCCGGGTCAGCGGCGGGTTGCCGTGCTGGCGGGGGTACTTGTGCGGGTTGGTCATGTGGTGGGTCGCGATGATCGACACCACGGCGCCGTCGCTCTTGCGTTCCAGCAGCGCCCAGGTGGCATGCCGGTCCCAGGTGACCGGGCGCCCCTTGTAGAAGGTCTTGTCGTCGTCGGCAAGCTTGACCCGCCCGGAGCTTCTCAGGGCCCATGTGTCGCTCTTCCAGAGCACGACGTTGCCCATCGACTCAATCGCGTCGACACCGCTCTCCGCCGGCGCGCGGTAGGCCGAGTAGCCGGGGGCGGCTGACTCGATGAAGGCCAGGCTGCGAGCGCTCTGCTCGCTGAGGGTCACGAAGTCCGGGTTGGTCGAGAGGACCTTGGGCATCGAGGCTCGGAAGCCGTCCGGGCCGGAACGGGTGGGGATGTTGGCCGAGGCGACGCCGATCTGACCCTCGACCGGGCCGCCGATCGGCCCGTCGATGTTGCCGAGGTCGCCGAGCTCGGTGGGTGCTGTTCCTTGGCTGGCCTGGGTGCGGCACTCGGCGGCCGCGGTGGTGCTCATGAGCACCATCAGGGTGGCCAGGATCGGCATGCCGACGAGGATGATCAGGAGGGGCAGCCCGGCGAGCAGCAGCTTCTTCACGACAGATCAGTCCCGAGGGTGCTTATGTTCCGGCTGGAATCGTCAGAATTCATCGGAACTTCTAACCCGCTGTCTCTATGCGCGACGGTTCTTTTTGCTGATTCGCAGCCCAGATCCGCGTCTTTGCAGGTGACGCGGGTTCCCGGACTAGTGAAGATTCATTGATCATCGGTCGCTTTTCCTGACGGTTCTGCCGTATCGTCGACGCATGGTCGGCATCGGCGAACTGAGAGCCTGATGAGGTTGCTGGCGCTGCCGGGCGGCGCGACTGATCAGGCCCTCGCGTCGGCGCAGGACGTCGAGGACTTCGAGCAGGAGTTGGTCGACCAGTACGCGCTGGCCATGGTGGCCGCGGGCCTGAGCGACGGGCACATCCGCAACAGCCGAGCGACCGTGATCGAGTTCGCCCGCTCGATGACGGGACCACTGTGGGAGGCGACCTGCCAGGACGCCGACCGATACCTGGCCGAGCAACGACAGCTCGGTCGCAGCGTGTCCACTCGCGCCGGGAAGGCCGGCACGCTGTCGGTCTTCTACGACTTCGTCATCGATCGGTACGAAGGCACCATCCGGCGAGCAACCGGGGCCCAGGTCGAGCAGCCGATCGACGAGTACAACCGGCAGTCCGGCGCGTCCCTCGGAAACGTCCGTGTGCCACCGTCGGACGAGGAGGTCGACACGCTCTTCACCGCCTGGCGCGAGTCGGTCCCGAACGCCCGCAAGTACCTGCCCGCCGCACGGGACTACTTCGCGGCATCGCTGTGGCGCCGACTCGGGCTGCGGATCAACGAGACGGTCATGCTCGACATCCGTGACTGGCGACCCGACCTCGGCGGATATGGCAAGCTCCACGTCCGATTCGGCAAGGGCAGCCGCGGCCGCGGACCCAAGCCCCGTCTGATCCCAGCGATCAACGGAGCCGACCAATTGATCGACTGGTGGCTGGCCGAGGTCCGCCCGCACTATGGCGCCGACTGGACGAGCCCTGATGCCCCCTTGCTTCCGTCGGAGCGACTCGATCACGGCCTTGGCCGCTGCGGCCGTGCGCGTCCCGACGTTCTCCGCAGAACGCTCAACGCCCATGTCGACCAGTGGCTGCCTGCCTGGTCCGGCCGGATAACACCGCACGTGCTGCGGCACTACTGCGCGTCCTCGCTCTACGCCGCAGGGATGGACCTCAAGGCGCTCCAGGAACTGCTCGGGCACCAGTGGCTGGTCACCACATCGGGCTACATCCACGTCCGCAGCGACCACATCCAGCGAGCGTGGGACCAGGCCAACGAACGCCTCGAAGACCGCTTCGGCCAGCGACGACTCCCCGTCCCGGCCAGGAACTGACCCCACCGAAGATCCGAAGGACGAGAGGAAGCAGATGCAGTGGAACCTCAGGCTCCGTGCCGCCGAGCGGGGGATCTGGAAGTCGGCCGAGCTGCGGCGGATGCTCGCTGACGCTGGACTCGAGATCTCCGCTGGGAAGATGTCCTCGTGGTGGGCCGGCACCCCGATCACGATGCGCTTGGAAGACCTCGACGTGCTCTGCGCGGTGCTCGAGTGCACGACCGACGACCTGATGAGCCTCGAGCCAGAGAAGGTCGCGGCACGTCGGCCCCGCACGTCGGATGCCGCCAACGGCGAACACCCCGAAAAGCCCGGCGGCAACGGCGGCCCGGCCGTCCCACCCCGGTTCGGCAAGCCGCGCTCCACCCCACCGCTGTAGCCGAGGTCGGCCGACCACCCTGAACAGGCAGGGAGCCCATGCCAGCACCCGGACCCAACGCCACCTTGCGACTGCCGCCCAAGTGCAACCGGTGCCAGCTCAACCGCGTCGCGTGGACCAGTCCTCGAGTCGACTGGTGCTACGAATGCCTCCCCGGCGGGCCGTTCAAGCCACCTGCGTGCACGCGCTGCGCAAGCGTCGCCGACTACTTCAGTCAGGGCCTGTGCAGCAGGTGCCACCCCCGCAGCCCCGAGCACATGGACTCCTGCAAGGGCTGCCTGGCCTGGGGCGTATACCCCCGCTACAACTGGACCTGCTGGTCCTGCAAGTGGTGGGAATCCCACTACCCCAAAGGAACGTGCGCGCACTGCGGCCGCGACACCCACGTGAGCGACACACGAGCATGTCGCCTGTGCCTGGAGAATGCTCGCCTCGAGCAGACACCCGGTCGCGCCCCCGACGTGGCCGCCTCGAACCGCCACAGCCAGCAGCTGTTCTTCGCCAACATGATGTTCAAGCGACGCGTCAGCTCGATGCCGGACTACGTCACCTGGGATGGCCGCTGGTCGAAGAAGAACAAGAACCAGCTGTCCTACCAGCCCGGCACCAGCTTCGATGAGAACGCACCGGAGCAGCTCACGCTCTTCGACATGGACCCCGACCCGGAGGTCCTGCGCCAACGCATCCTGGTCGAGGACAGCGAGCTGACCCGCTACTGCGCCGCCATCCTCGCCGG
>NZ_CM001852.1:1681698-1693319 GCF_000389985.1 Nocardioides sp. CF8 | reverse complement strand
CCCGCCGGTACGGCTGGAGCGTGCGACAGCGCAACGCGGTGATGCAGACCCTGCGGATGCTGCAGACCGTTCGACCCACCCCGACAGCGAAGATCCGCGCCAGCGATGTCGTGGCACTGCGCCGATACGACGGCACGATCTCCTCGACCATCGACGTCCTTACCGAAGCCGGCCTGCTGATCGAGGACGTCCCCACCAAAGTCGAGCGCTACTTCACTGCCAGGTTCATCGACGCCGGGACGCTGCCCGACGCCATGCGCCGGAACCTCGAGCTCTGGCTTCAGATCATGCTCGGCGGATCCCGGCATGCACCCCGCCAACTGCCACGCGAACCCGAAACAGTCGAACTCCACATTCGGGGACTCGCGCCCGTCGTCCAGGCCTGGGCCGAAGCAGGCCGCCAGTCGTTCGCCGAGATCACCAAGGACGACATCCTCAATGCGCTTGCGGCGCTGCCCGCCGGAACCAGCCATCGCCACTTCGCCGAGAACGGGCTGAAGTCGCTCTTCAAGATCCTCAAGGGCCGTCGACTCGTGTTCACCAACCCAATGAGGGGCATCGACCTCACTCGGGTCGCGACCAACATCCCGCTGCCGCTCGACACCGCGCTGATCCGCGCCGAGCTGGACTCGCCGAACCCAGCCGTCGCGCTCGCAGTCGCCCTGGTGGCCTTCCACGGTCTGACCGGCAAGCAGGTGCGCGAACTGCAGCTGACCGACATCGTCGACGGCCGCCTCCTCCTCGAGGGCCGCGACATCCCACTCGCCGCACCGGTCAGGACCCGGCTGACTGCCTGGCTCGACTACCGCAACCAGACCTGGCCCGCCAGCGCCAACCCCCACCTGCTCATCAACCGACGAACCGCACCACGCCTCGTCCCCGGCGGCCACTCCTTCCCCTGGAAGGAAAGCGCCCTGCGGCCGCGGGCCCTGCGCGAGGACCGCATCCTCCACGAGATCCACGCAACCGGCGGCGACGTACGCCGAATCTGCGACCTCTTCGGCCTCAGCGTCGAAGGCGCCACCCGGTACCTCTCGACAATCGAGCATCCCGATCTCACCATCGGGGACGATCGGAGTTCGCAAACCTAGCCAGCGACTCCCCGAGATGAAGCGCTGGCGCTTCACGTTCGCTCCAACGGAAGCGAGGCAGAGGAAACTCACGCGACAGTTCGTGCCCGCAGTGGCAGCATCCTCGGGGCCCAGCCTTCGACACGAACGGGCCGCCCGCTTGTCGACACCACGCAAGGGAGACTCCGCGACATGCTGCCGGAACTGGACGCGCAGCTCGACGGGGACGAGGCCGACCTGCTCCGTACCGTTCTTGGCGACCTCGCCGACCAAGTCGCGAAAGCGCTTGGTGACAATCTGGTGGGCGTATACCTGAAAGGGTCGTTCGCGCTTGGCTCCGGGGACGTCCACGCCGACGTGGACTTCCTGGTCGTCACACGAGAGGAACTCGACACCGACGAGGAGTCGCTGATCCGAGAGATCCACCGACAACTCCCCGACAGGCCGGAGCACTGGGCTCACAACCTGGAAGGCTCGTACGCCCCCGTCGACCAGCTGCATGAACGCGCAGACCCCAACCAGCCGTGGCTCTACGTCGACAACGGGCAGCGAGAGATGGAGCTTTCGACCCACGACAACACCGAGACCTTCCGCTGGGTCCTGAAGAACCGCGGGCTCGCCATCACAGGTCCGCCGGCAGAGTCGCTCCTGAATCATGTCCCCACCCAGGTGCTCCGCGCGGAGGCCGCTGAACTCGCGGTCCAACGTCGAGACGACGCCTTGGCCGACCCCGAGTACCTGGAGAACGGCTGGGGCCAGCCGCACGAGGTACTCACCCAATGCCGCATGCTCTACACAGCGAGCACCGGTCGAGTCGCTGGTAAGAACCAGGCAGCACGATGGTGCTCGGCCGTGCTCCCCCCGGAATGGCGCGGCCTCCTCGATGCCGCGATCGTCGACCGGCCCAATCCATGGGAGCGGGTCAGCACAGCAGCTGACCCGCGCTGGACAGATCTCACCCGCAGCTTCATCAAGGAGATGACACCGCGCATCGTCGCTGCGTCGATCAGTCCGCTCGTCGACGGGGACTGACCCGCACGCGGCCGGTGGACTATCGGCGGCACCCCGCTCGAGCACGCCGCCAAGAGTGACGACGGTGCGAGAGTTCGGCGAACATGACCGAACACGCCCGACCAACCCGCCGAACATGTGCAGGTTCGCCGAGAAACCGTCAGAAATCGCGCGAACAGTCATAGGGCGGCCTCGATGGCCTCGTTGGTGTAATAGAGCTCCTTCTCGAGGGGGTGGAGCACGGTCTGGACCTTGTAGGTGGCGTCGCCGATGCACCACAGCGCCCGGCCCTTGTCCTGCATCGCCCACCCGGAGACCAGGTCCTGGGCGATCGGCCCGAGGCCGAGCATGGAGTCGAGTTCGCGCGCCATTTTCGGCTTCTGGCCGCCGAGGATTTTGATGTCGGCCAGTTCAAGCAGGTCCTTGGCGATCATGGTGGCTTGGGAGTCGGCGTCACCGACCGAGAGCAGGTCGGAGGGCTTGTGGAGGTTGGCGAACTGGATGTCGCCGCCCTTGCCGGCCATGCCTCGCGAGAGCCGCAGGTCGGCGTCGAAGCTCATGACTGCGGCGACGCCCAGCCGCATCTGCTTCCAGACCTCGTCACGCACGACGATGCGCAGGTCGCCGGGCTCGGCGATCTCGCGAAGCCCGCGGCCCCACGAGTTCATGCACAGCAGCGCGATGCCCACGGCCTCGTCGCCCAGGCCGTCGAGACGCGACAGGCTGAACGACTGGATCGGTGCCCGCCAGTCGACCTCGATGTTCGTGAAGTCATCGAAGAGGCCGGCCAGGGTGCCGGTGACCAGCTCGCCGAGCGCGTTGCGCAGCAGCCTGGTCTCGTCGAGGAACTGCCGTCTTGTTCCGAACTCGCAGGCCTTGACGAGGTCCTCGGAGGGATTGCGCAGCAGCTCCCACAGTTGCGGGATCGTCGTCTCGCGCAGCGTGGAGTTCCCGGCGGCGTAGCCGGTGAGGATCTGCAGCGCGTTGCGGACGACGTCGCTCTCGTCGGGCCCGAAGGGCACGCGTCGTTGGTCGTCGATCTTCATGCTGCCGACGAGCCCGCGGACCAGCACGAGCCAGCGCTTGAAGATGATCGTGGTGCGCCGCTGCGCTTCCTCGGCCGAGAGCTTCTCCCAGCCGTGTCCGAGCGGGCCCATCGCCAACGGGTTGATCCGGGCCGGCAGACCCGGGCCGATGACGAACGGCTCGACGCCGTGCGCTCGGCACAGCGACTCGTACTCGTCCTTCGGGTCGCCGAGGACCAGGGTGCGGTAGCCGAACGGCATCATCCGGTTGCAGAAGGCTTTGGTGGTGCCTGACTTGCCGGTGCCGGGCTTGGCGAACTGGAAGATGTTCGGGTTGGTCGCCGTGACGTCGTCGCGCAGCACCCACCCGAACGGGTCGCAGTAGAAGGAGCCGCCGGAGAGCTGGTCGACGCCCATCTGAGCCCCGGTCGGGGGCAGTGCGGGGGCTGACATGAAGGGCCAGAGCACCGGTGCCTGATCGCTGGTCATCCGCCACGCCTGGGCCGGCGCCTTGGCTGGCGCCCAGCCGCGACCGGGTCGTGCCGCACCCCGCCGAGGGGCGTACTTGAAGGATCGGGGCTCCTTGGCCTCGCGGGCCGGGGCCGGGGTGGTCGGCAGGTCGTGGCCGAAGTCCGAGAGCAGGGCGGCCATGTCGCGCCCGCCGCGGCGGTTGCGCCGTGCTGTGGTGGACATCAGGCGTCTCCGGACCGGGTGAGGCTGGTGCCCAGTGGGATGGTGGAGGCGGCGAACCCGGTGTCCTGGGCGAGGTCGAGCCGCAGCGGCGCGAACCCCGCGCGGCGCACCGAGGCGTCCAGCCGGCGGCCGAACTCGGTGATCCGCAGCGTCTTGGGCACGGTGACCGTGCACACGGCGTAGGGCCGGGTCAGTGCGTTGCCGCGGGCCAGCTTGGCGTCCAGACCGCGGGCCTTGTAGGCCTCGTCGCGCTGCTTGGCACGGGTCTTTCGGCCGAGCTTCTCGTTCATCCCTTCGGCCAGGTCGGCTGCCCACTCGGCGTTGCCGGACTGCCGGTCCGCCTTCGACTGCGACACGACCGGGTAGGCGACCAGGAACGAGCGCCGCTCCCCCGACTCGCTCGGGGTGAGGATCGGCGCCAGCGCACCCATCACCGCGCCACGGCTGGGCAGCTTGATGGTGGCGCTGATCGAGTTCCACGCGTCGTGGCTGTAGTGCCGCACCGTGGCATCGGCGCCAGAGGGTCCGGCCATCGCCCAGGGGACGTCGGCGTTGACTCCTGCGTCCTTCTCCCGCATCGCCAGCGCCTCGACGATGCCGGCCCGGTCGCCCGGAGCGAACCCGGTCCGGCTCGCCAGTGCGAGTTCTGGGCTGGTCAGCCACCGCACCGAGGTCATCCCCATGGGCCCGCGCAGCTGGGCCTCGATCTCGGCCATGAGGAGGTAGATCTCCCGGCCCCGGCCCTCAAGGCCACCGCCGGACTCCTTGGCCGACCGGGTGATCCGGGTCTCGGGAACGACGATGGTCACGAACATCTCGGTGCGGACCGAGGCCCGGGTCAGTCCGTGGGCGAGGTCGCTGTTGACGAGCTCGGACAGCTTCGGGGCGTTGGGGCGCCGGTGCTTGTTGACCCACAGCTCGCGCTCGGCGCCGTCTTCGGGGACGGTGCGCACCATGAAGAGGATCTCGTCGACCTTCTCGGTGCGGCCTGCGACGTCGATCAGCCCGGCGAGCCCCTCGCCGTAGCGGGTGCGCTCCTCGATGTCCTTCATGCCGATGCCCGGGTGGACGATCGCGGCGGTGACCGCCCAGGTCTTGGTCGCGTGGTCCTGGATGATCGCGACCCGCTGCAGCTGCGATCCGTGCGGAGGCCCGTCGTGGATCTGGATGCCCTGCAGCACACCGGGCAGGTCCGGGGTGTCGAGGTCCTCGGCGCGACCCTGGGAGGCCTTGGCCCGAAACGACGTCCATCCGAGCAGGCCGCCGACGGCGTACATCGTCGAGGCGAACACCCAGCCGGTGGCCGAGCGGCCCCGGACCGGGATGATGGTGATGGCCAGCGCGAACAGCCAGACCATGGCGAACAGGAGGGCGGAGAACCAGGCTCCGCGGCTGATCGCCCAGAACGCCGGCAGGCTCGCCAGCGCCAGGAACATCAGTTGGCCTCCGGATAGTCCGAAGAACCAGCCGATCCGGTCGCGCTGGTAGTCGGCGTAGGTGGTCATCGAGGGGTTCCTTCCATCTCGTCGGGGTCCGTATGGGGGGTTGCGCGGATCGGGTTAGACCGCGACCGGGGGGATTCCGCCAGCTGCTCCGGCGCCACCGGCACCGCCAGCCGCTCCCCCGCCGCCTGCAGCCGGTGTCTTGGGTGCGGCTCCCGCGCCACTTGCTCCACCGGAGGAGCCGCCCTGGCCGCCGGAGCCGCCGCCGGGGCCACCGCCCGTGGGCAGGGTCGGTGGAGTGGGAGGTGCGGGCGGCATCGGCGGGCTCGGCGGGTCCGTGTCACTGGGGTCGCCGCTGTTCTGCGACCCGGGGTGGGTGCCGCCGGACTGATCCCCGGACTGGCCACCGGACTGCCTGCCGCCCAGCCCGCTGAAGTCGGGCCCGTAGGTGCTCTGCCCGACACCGGCCTGGTTGGACTCATCCGACATCAGCGAGGTGGCCTTGGCGCCGGCGCTGTTGATCCAGCCCATGCCGGTCGACATCGCCTGGCCGACGGGGCCCAAGCTGCCCAGGAAGCCCTGGGTGGACTTGTTGAACCGGTCGCCCGTGGACGCCTCGGCGCTCTGCTCGCCGCCCGACCGGCCGCTGGGGTCCATCGCGGAGGCCGCCGAGGAGCCGCCACCGGACGCGCCGCCGCCGACCAGTCCCTGCAGGCCGCCCTGGATCGCCATGCTCTGCCGGAACGACGCACCCGAGGGGGTGCCGGGGTCGACGAAGGCCAGCAGCTTGAACAACGCCAGCGGTGCGACGACGCTGACCAGGATCAGCATGACCGCGGGGAGTGCGGTGCCGACCGACTTCTCCGCGCCGTCGGCGAGGTGGGCGGCGACACCGCTGGACATCTGTACACCGATGCCGAGCACCATCACCATCAGCACGGGGGTGAACGCCGCGGCGTGGAACCAGCGCAGGCTTTTCCAGAACCAGGAGCGGGTGAAGTCCGAGACCAACCCGGCTGCGGACAGCGGGCCGGTGGCGGTCAGGACCAGCAGCGAGGCTGCGCGGGCGAGGTAGACCAGGATGTGCCCGATGGCGGCCAGCCACAGGAAGATCCCGAGGAAGGCGAGCACAGTGGCCACCGCCGCGTCGGAGACGTCTTCGGCGCCGAGGCCGCCCAGGGGGTCCCAGTCGGGCCAGGTCTGCACCTTGAGCAGCGACTTCATCAGGGCCCGGGTGAGGGCACCGCAGGCCGCCACGATCATCCCGCAGTAGCCGAACCAGCAGGCGCAGACGATGACGAACTGGCCGGCGCCGATGAAGGCGTGCGCGAGGCTCTTGCCCTCGCGCTTGAAGGCCGCGGCGCCGAGCTGGATCATCGCCAAGATGACCACCATGGCGAGCGCCAGCCAGAGCGTGAAGGCGTAGACGTCCTTGCCAGGCCCGTCGGCGCGCAGGTCGGGGGTCAAGAACAGCTCGCTGAACGTGAGCACGATGCGCAGCACGAACAGGCCGCTATTCCAGATCGCCAGCATGGCCGCGGTCCAGGCGTCGGCAGCGGCCTTGGCGATGACGTCGCCGATGGCCTCGAACGGGTTCGGGATGTCGCCGAGGCCGGGGATCCCGCCTCCGAAGAGATCGCCGAGGTTCGGGAGCCCAGCAACGCCGGGAAGACCGGGGACGCCGGGGAGACCGCCCAGCCCGTCGCAGACCGCGTCCAGCAGGCCGCAGCCGGGCAGCCCGTCCGGGATCAGGTCGCCGGGGCTGGGCAGGTCCTCGGCGAGCCCGCCGAGGCCGTCGAGTGCACCGTTGACGCCGTCCGTCACCCCGTCAGCTGCGTCCTTGCCGCAGTCGATCGGGTCTTCGGCGCAGTCGAGCGCGTCGCCGCCGAGGTCGCACAGGGCGTCGGGACCCGAGCAGCCCTGCTTGAGGTTGCGCGCTGGGAGGTGGCCGGCGGTCTCTAGGCGGGCGGACACGGCGGGCGCTGCGGTGGTCAGCGTCGTCGACGTCGCGGTGTCGGCGGCCGCTGCGGCCGGCGGCTGCAGGGTCGAGGCTGCGGCGAGGAGGGTGGTCAGCAGCAGAACCGCGAGGGCGCCGATCCCGATGCGGATCAGGCTTCCGCGACTCGTGCGGGACGGGCGGTTGGTCGGGGCGGTCACTGCGTAGCGCCGTTGATCGGCACCCAGCCGGCCTGTTTGAACTCCGGGGTGGTGGGGGCGACCGCTTGCGGCTGACCCTCCTGGACCAGGTGCTCGATGTCCTCGGAGCTGCCCTGGACCAGCCGCCAGTCCCAGACACCATCGACCTCGAGCCACCGCATGAGTTGGGTGCCGGCGTACAGGCCGTCCTTGACCTCGCCTTCGGCGGTGGTGAGCGTGACGTAGCTCAATAGGTTCACCGCGTAGTAGTCGGTGCCCAGCTCCTCGAGGCTGTAGGCGATCGGTGTCACGGCGTACGACGCGGGCGTGGGCACGTCGCCGTCCCTGGGGACGCCGGCCTGCTGGCGGCGCAGCGCGACGGCGTCGCGGGCGCGCTCCTCGAAGACCGCCTTATCGGCGGGGTCGGCGTAGAGGCCGGCGACGGTGACGGCCTGGTCGTAGTCGAACGCGACCTGTGCCTTGGCGACCTCGATCTGCAGCGCGACGGCGCCCAGGTCGGTCTGGGGGAATCCGGTCGGGTAGCCGTTGGCCTGGTCGGCGCCGCCGGGGATGACGACGCCGTCCGTGGGCGCGGTCTCGGGGGCGGTCTGCTCGACGCCGGAGGACTGCGTCGACAACGAGGACGGGTCGCCCGTGGTGGTCTTGTCGCTGCCGTCGGCGCGGCTGCGGGCGCCGAGCCAGACGGCCGTGGCGACCAGGCAGGCGATGGCCACCAGGGCGCCGATGCGCAGGAGGTTGCTGCGCGAGTTGCTGTCGGTCATCAGGTTGCTCATCAGTGCTCGTCTCCCGAGTAGCTGGGGTCGGTGGTGTTGTCGGTCGACCAGGTGCGCCAGCCGGCCTGGTTGGCCAGGGCGGTGCCGGGCCAGGTCGCGGGTGCGGGTGCCGGCGGTGCTCCGGGGGCGACCATCCAGCGGCCGCCGACCCACTGCATGCGCTCGCAGTGCGCGAATGCGATCTGGGCCTCCTGCTTGTAGGTCGCGGTGACCTTCATCAGCACGCAGACGACTGACCAGTCGGGGCCGTCGGTCCCTTTGACCAGGGCGGCCGCCGGCTCGAGGGTGACCGAGGCGCTGGGGTCCTTGACCTCGCCCATGTCGGTGCTGGTGAGGAAGGCGCGGACGCTGGCGGTGATCCACCAGTCCTCGGCGCTGACTCCGCCGGGCAGGGCCCAGGTGCTGTAGACCTCCTGGGCGGTCTGCAGGCTCATCGACTGCAGGACCGCGGTGTCGATCTGGGCGAGCTGCCCGATCGCGCCCTCGGGGGTGTGGGGGAACCCGGTCATGACGAACCCGGGGCCGTTCACGCCGGTCCCGGCAGGGATCTTGATGGTGGGCGCGGTCTCGCTAGCCGTCTCGGCCGGGAAGGCGGCGCTCTCCGGGACGGTCAGCATCGGCTCGGCCGCCATCTCGTCGCGGTGGGCGGTGCCCTGGGCCACGGTCGAGCGGTCGGCCTCTCCCGTGGCCGCTCCCGGCGTGGCGTTGGCGTCGTCTCCGATGCCGGCGAGCCCCAGGTAGACCGCGTACCCGACGCCGCCGAGCAGGAGCGCAGCCACGACGACCGCGGCCACCAGGATCCCGAGCAGACGGCCCCGGCCCCACTCGGAGCCCCCGGCATCCGGTGCGGCCTTCGTCGTGACTGCGCGCCACATCAGATGCAGCCCTGGCCGAGGATGCCGTTGAGCATGCCGGGCAGCGCCAGGTAGGCGATCGCGCACATGAACACGACCACGATCGAGATGACGCCCACCTTCGAGGCATGCTGCATCGAGAAGACGCGGCCAGCGATGATCGCGCCAAGGCCGATGATCAGGCCGAGGCCGAACAGGATGATGACGCCCCACAGCACGTAGCCGGTGATCTCGTTGGTAGGGCCGACAGCACCGGGAGGAGCCTGCGGGCAGACCTTGGCGGCCATCACGGTAGTTGCGGTCATGAGGTCCACGGGTGGACTTCCTTTCTGGTTGGCCTGGATCAGGCGGTTGTGTCGTCGACGAGGAGGTGGGCGGGCTCGAGCAGCTGGCGTGCTGCCGAGATCAGGGCGGCGGGAACGCGGCGGGAGTCCAGGCCGCTGACCGCGAGCTCGCGGTCCGCGGGGATCTCCACGCACCGGTCCGCGTCCAGGGCGCGGCGCACGGCCGGTCCACCGACGTGCTCGAGGCCGCGGGGCCACTTCTTGCGGCGGGGACCGCACACGGCGAGGGCGATCTGCTCGGGCTGCCAGTGGTTGGACAGCAGGTCGATGGCGACCCCGAGGCGACGCATCCCGGGGATGGTCGCCGTGGTGACCAGGACGATCTGGTCCGCGGCACGGACCGCCGTGGCGAGCCAGCAGTCGGTGGCCAGCAGCTGGCCGGCCTCCCAGCCGACGTCGAGGATCGTCAGCTGGCTCTGGTGCTCCGCCTCGGTCGGCAGGGGCACTTCGTCGACGCCGGCCAGCACCCCGCTGGCGCGCTCGATCAGGACGTGGTCGCGCTTGCCCTGGCGCCAGTCGGCCGGGTGCAGCCCGAGCTCGGCGGTGCTCGCCGCGGCGAGCCCGGACGCGGTCACCGAGCAGCACTCCACGACGCGGACCGGCGCAGCCGCGGCGAGGCCGGCGGCCAGGGCGACGGTGCTCGAGCCGACCGAGCCGGCGCATCCGAGCACCGCGATGGTGTGCTCGCCGGTCGCCGGGGACCATGCGGTCTCACTGGTGGGCCCGCGGCCGCGCGGGCCCGCTCCGGTACCGGCGCCGGTGCGGAAGTCGCCGGCGTTCACGGCGTGCCAGGCGCGCTTGAGCTCGTCGACGGCGACCGGCCGGGTAGTGGCCTGGGTGCTCACCCGGCTTCCCCGAGACCGGCGCGGCGGAACTCCAGGGCGGCCCGGACCTCGGCCGGGGTGAGGCTGGCCAGCTCCCGCTTGGCGGCCTGTACCTCGTGCAGCTGCTCGACGCAGCCGGTGAGCTGCTGGATCGCCTCGGTCTCGCGGCCTGCGATGGTGAACAGCTCGGCGACCTCCTGCGGCGTCCGGGGCCCGTCCTGGGTGTTTGTCATGGGCTTCACCACCTCCAGTCGCCTATGTGTCGTGGGGCGCCGGGAGCGATCACTTGTCATGGCCGAACTTCCTCGGTGCGGCCTCGGCGAGCGCACGCATGCTGCGCGAGGCGTGGCGGCGGACGGTGGCCTCGGAGACGCCGACTCGGGGGGCGACCCGGCTTGAGAGCTCGTTGCCGATCAGGCCGCCGTAGCCGCGGGTCAGGTTGCGGGTCTCGACCCGGTCGGCCTCCTCGACCAGGCACAGCAGCAGGTAGCGGTCGGCGTCGCTGATGACCCTGCGCTCGCACGCCCAGGCGAGCAGCTCCAGGAGCTCCTCGGTGGCCGACGGCTCGTCGTGGTCGGGGCCGGACTTGTCGGCGAGGATCTCGGGGCGGTGGAACAGCGCGCCGAGAACCCGCCCGGTCGGCATCTCGCCGGCACTCCACGCTCCCCCGCCGGCAACGTCGACCAGGTCGCCGGAGGGGAGGGACTCGACGAGGGTGGTGTTGGCCCAGGTCCGGTCGGCGCGGGAGACACAGAAGAAGTCGCCGACCTCGCGCAGCACGCCGACCCGGGTGTTCATCAAGATGTTCGCGGCGACCTTGCGCAGCCGCCGCCAGGGGAAGGTGCGGACCTCGATCCACAGCTGGGAGGCCACGAGCTCGTCGATCCGCTCGACCGCGGACCAGGTGCCGGCTACGACCGGTTGACTGTCGCGAAAGACCTCCTTCGGGGGCAACGTGCTCAACCAGCCGGCGAGCCGGCAGGCTCCCGGGAGCAGGCACTTGGCGAGCGCGGCGGCCGCCGCGATGTCGTCGCCGCCGTCCGGGGCGGCCAGCATCGCCAGCGCCAGGAGGACCTCGTCCGATGCGTCTCGGTCCACCGAGGGCAGCCATGCGCGGAGGTCGTCGAACTCCGCGACGACGTCGAGCCGGGAATCCGCCGCCACCCAGTCCGGCCACTTGCTGCGGGCCTGGTCAAGCAGTTCGCTGTTGTCGTCGAGACCGAGCTGGTCGCCCACACTCATCGCCCTCGCCCCTTTCGTCCGTGGTTGCGCTACGGCAAGAAAGATCGCGAGCGCGTGTCCCCGCATCCGTCCCCCCCAAGGCGACGATTTCGAGGGGGGACGCGGAGGGGGGCGCGCGTTTGCGCAGGTCAGAGGGCGTCCCCCCGAAAGTTGAGGAAGTTCCTGGCGGACCCCCTGCGGGGTCTA
>NZ_CM001852.1:1662261-1681617 GCF_000389985.1 Nocardioides sp. CF8 | reverse complement strand
CTCCCCTGCCGCTGTCGAGCAAGGGCTGCTCGACTCGAACTGCAGAAGCCGGCGGTGGGAGCAAGTACGGTCGAGAACACACCAGGCAGGGGAAATCAGTGAGCGCCGAAACCGCACCCGATGCCGGCCCCACGGACTGGGAGCCGGACCCGGCACGGGTCTACTTCTCGGACCGGTTCGAAGTCGACCCGCAGACGCTTGAGAAGTACGGTGCGTTCGACATCTCCGTCGTCACCGACATGCCCTTGTTCATCGACCCGTTTCTGCTGTTCAACAGCGAGAACGAGGAGTACCGGGCGCTCCACGACCAGATCATCGAGTACCTGCGGTTCCTGAAATCCAAGGCCACCGACGACCTCGACCCTAAGCTCATCGACAACTGGTACCGGTTCAAGGAGGTCGAGCAGAACTGGCTCGGGTTCACCGTCGACGGCAACCGAGGCCACGGGCTCGGCCCGGGGTTTGCCCGGTCACTGCACGGTGCGCTCGGCAGCCTGCTGGAGAACTTCGGCGAAGAGACCGTCACCGAATCCAGTCACCTTGAGAAGCTGGCGCTCATCCGCGACCGGGTCGGCAAGGACAGCATCAGCGACTTCACGACGAACCTCATCAAGCACTTTCTGCTCCGGTACACCGAGGAGTTCGCCCTCGAGCACCTCCGGCCCGAGCAGTGCCAGAAGTTCAACGTCGCCCGCGCCGTCTTCAACTACAACACCGAGACGTGGGCCGCACGCACCTACAGCCTCCCCGAGCTCGACGACCAATACGTCCTCTTGACCCCCGTAGACCTGCTGACCAAGGACGACACTTGGATCAACAAGGTGGACATGCTCCACAGCTTCGACCGCCTGCCCGCGGCCATCGACGACAACCAGCAGCGCGCTCTGGTCAACAACTACTTCAAGAAGCAACTGAGCCGGAACCCGTCGGCGAAGGAGGTGGCTGCGGCGAAGGCCCGCACGATCAGGCACTTCCCGGAGCTGATCGACTACTACATCAAGCTCAAGGAGGACACCCGCGAGCAGGCCAAGGCGGCCAGCCTTTCCAAAACCGAGGACACCCAGCGGGTGCTGGTGACCCAGGTCAAGGCCGCAGCAAAGGATCTGGGCGCAAAGACCGACCTGTTCCGGAATCCGTGGACCTCGTACGACGAGGCCCGGCAGGCCGTGGCGACGTTCAAGCGGTACGTCGAGGACATGGACGGCTACAAGGTCATCAACCGCGGCGACGGCAAGCCGTTCGCTAGCGAGGCGGAGGTCCAGGCGTTCTTCGGGCTGCTGCTCCAGCCAAGCCGGTTCGACGTGAACCGGGAGCCGAACAACGGCCGCGGGCCCGTCGACTTCAAGCTCAGCGCCGGCGCGCACGACAAGTCCCTGATCGAGTTCAAGCTCGCCAAGAGCAGCAGCCTGGCCCGAAATCTCAAGAACCAGGTCGCGATCTACGAGAAGGCGAACCAGACCAAGAACTCGGTGAAGGTAATCATCTGCTACACCGCCGCCGACATCGCCAAGACGTCGCGGGTACTCCGCCAGCTCGGCATCGACAAGGGCCCCGCGGCCGCGTCAGTGGTCGTCGTCGACGCGCGTGGGAACAACAAGCCCTCAGCCTCCACGGTGTGAGCCACACCCGGTTGCAAGGACAGCCGGCCATGCAGCGAAGTTTGAAGTTCGCTACGCATTCTTGTCAGCGCCCATGGACCAACTGGCACACGGTCGAGCGTGTCATGTTCGGCCTGTGAGCCACGGTGCAACTCGATGACGCCACCGCGGAGGCCCTGCGGGAAGCCGGCTACGAGGCTCGGCGCATTCTCGGCTCCGCGGTCGAGAGGTCGTCATCGAGCTCAGTGACTCGCTGGTGGCAAAGGTCTGGCGATCCGGCTCCACCAACCCGGACCAAGGCCTCATCCACGGGGACCTCATCCCTAGTAGTCGTACTCAACTGATGCGCGCGCAAGTGGCCCGCGACTCTGACATGCTGATTCGGTGCCGCCGCTCAACGACCGCGTGGGGAACACGTGATGAATCGACGCCGTGACCTCCTCAGCCGTCTGGCTGTGGGGCCGCGGTTCCTCATCGTCGGCCAAGGTGGCCACCGAGCAGCGTGCGTGCAGTGAGCGCAGCCCGGTCCTGGAGAGAGGAACGCGTTGACGCGCTGTTGACAGCAATGTCTGACCTCGGGATGTCCATGTCCCGTCCTGCGGCCGGCGAGCTGATCGATGAGCGGGTCCAGTTCGTCGCCGCGCAGATGCGGGTGACCCCGGCGACGGCTCGGAGGTATCTGACGGACGAGGCGATCAGCGGGTTAGCGCAGTCGCTGGCGTTCGGGTTCGTCGAGGAGACTCCGGGCGCCGATCTGTTCTCTGCCCCACGCGACGCGAGGATCCCGGTGCGGCTGGCCGGCCGGGTCAGCGCTGGCTTGGCCGAGGCCGTGCGAATCCGCCTTGCTGAGCGCGAGGATCTGCAGCACACGCGCGAGGCGGTCGCACAACTGGCGCACGCCCAGGGGGTCCTCGGCCTGATCATCGCCGACCAGGTCGCCCACGACCTCGAAGGCGAACCGTGGATCCGTGCACCAGGCGCGCTGCTCCACCGGGTGGCCCGCTACTTGGAGAGCGCCGCCGGGCTGGCGGAGGACGGCGTCATCGGCTACGACACGGATCCCGCTGAGACCCCAGGCCTCCCTGACGCGCTCTGCCGTGAAGCCGAGCTGCTGCGGACGCTCGCCGATGGTGCTCGCTGATTGGCACTGCCGAACGCGAGGTCCAGGCCAGGGACGCGACAGACCGCCGTCGCTTGATTATGAATTTTTCGTACCGCCCGGTCGGCACGGCCGCGGACTCAGTGAGCCCTAGAACGGCGCTGGCTCGGCGGTCCTGCGTTCGTACGCCGGGGCGAGGACATCGCGTGCCCGCTGCGACGCCGGCGTTGAAGGCGTCACGCTGGCCGCGGCGTGCCCCAGGCGTTCGGTGACGACGACGAGCGGGGCACCTGACGGCTCCCGGCCGGCCGCTTGTGCCGCCTCGACATCGGTGAGCCGCTCGGCAGCCGCTGCGAGGGCTTCGGCCCGCGGGTGTCGCGGAACAGCGGCGGGCTGACGCGGATCGGCCCCACCCATTCGAGGCCGATATCGACCGCGTCGAGGTCCTGGCAGAAGTCCTCGAGCAGCTGCTTGTCACCGCAGCCGAGCGTGACCACGGATCCCACGTCCTCGCCCAGCGAGTCGTAGCGCGCCGCCACATCGGTGGCGACGCCAGAGACGGCAGCCATTACCGCCAGGCCGTGCCTGTTGCTAGTCGGCATCGACCCAACCCGCTCGTACCACCGATCCCGGCCGAGGAGTCGTCTCACCGTTGCCGCGTCTGCCCGCCCATCACTGCGTGAGCACCTGGGCCTCGCCGACGCGGATCGGCAAGGGTTCCGTGGTCAGGTCGAGCTCGATCGTCCCGGACTGGCCACCTCCGCTCCACTCGACCACCCAGTGACTCGTGGCGGTGACCTGGTAGGCACCGTCGGGCTGGCCGGTCGACATCTTGGCGTAGCGGTGTCCGCAGGTCGGAGACTCCTGCTTGCCGTAGTGGTCGGCGTAGGGGGTACCTAGGCCCGTGCAGGTCGCCGTGGTGCCGTCACCCATGTCCCAGATGACACTGGACACGCTGGCGGTGACGGTGACCGAGACCGGGCCTTCGCTCGCGGACCGTGTGATGGGTCCCCACGTGTTCTCGGTTTGGTTGTCGACCCACATCCAAACCGGCAGCCCTACGAGTCCGACCCGGTTCGGGGCCGACTCCGGCACGATGCCGATCGTGATCGGGTCAAGGTTCATGGCGGTGATCGCGCGGTTCGCGAGCACGACCGGGTCGATCGTTACTGTGCCGTTCTGGATCCACACCGGGTCCCACGATGAGCCAGGCGGCGGCCAGTAGCAGATGTGCCACGCACCGTCCTCGTTCGTCTGCCCCGGTGGCGGCTGAGCGCCTCCCGCGCCGGGATCCCAGACGTCTCCCACATAGCACCCGTGGCTGCTGCTCCAGACCGACCCGGCCGGTCCGGCGCACGGGATTTCGTTGCCGGAGTAGGTGCACGTCGACGAGCCTCCTCCGGGGTCGCCCGGATCGCCACCGTCGTCCTCACAGACAACCTTGATCTCGCCGGTCACGGGATCCGTCTCGGTCCAGCAGTTCTCGCCGCCTTCCGCGTACGCAGGAGCCGACAGCGCGATGGGGATGACAACTGCGGCAACCGCGGTCGCGATCGCTGCCAGCACCCGGGCTAGCACTTCTCGTCCCACTGGACGTCGGAGTTGCTGACCAGCCAGCGGCCCTTCTCCCTGACCACCTCGTAGTCGATCGGGAGCGGATTCCCGAGCGGGTTGCCCTCGGGGTCGACCGGCGGCGGGACCGCCTTGCCTTGCCGGCGCCGCTCGACACCGCTCCGGTCCTCGCAGTCAGTGATGATGAAGGTGGTGTCGGTCCGCCGACGAGGCTCATCGAGCGTGTGCACGTACTCCCCAGTGACCTTGGTACGGGAGCTCTCGAGTGCGCCCACGTTCTGCTGAATGTTGAGGAACTCACGGCCGGTGGCGGCCTTGTTGAGGCGCTTGAAATCGATGGTGGCGGCCCGGAGTGCGTCATCTCGCACGTCGAGGTAGCTCGTAAGCGCGGCGGCGGCCTTCTCCTCGGGCGTCTTCGGTGTGGGCGGCGCCGCGCTGGTCGGGGGCGTCGACGCTGTCGCCGTGGGGGTGTCCTGGGCGTCGGGGTCGGTCCCGTCGTCCGAGCAGCCTGTCAGGATCAGGGCCAGGGCGAGGGCCACTCCCCCGAGTACGGAGTGGTGGTTCCTCATGCGGTCTCTCCTCTGCTGGTGGGGCAGCGCGACGACTGATCTCTGGCTGACGTCGTGGCTGATGTGCTCGAGGTGCTCTTCGGCGGCGTCGACGAGCTCGGCGAGGCTGCCGAGGTCGGCTGGGTCGATGCCGAACTTCTTGTCGGCGTCGTAGATGGTGCGGCCGGTGTCGCGCACGAGGGCGGCGCGGGCGACTCGTCGGTCATCGAGTGACGGCCGGTCTGCGCCGGCGCTGATGTACCGCCCTGTGAGCTCTTGGTTGAACGTGGTCATTGGTCTGGTGCTCCCTTCCCGAGATCAGCTCGCGAGCCAGCCGTGTGTACTGATGATGGTCTTCGTACGCTCCGACAGCTCCATGGGCGCCTCGCCGTCGTCGGAGCGGTTGCATACCTCTTCGCGCAGGATCCGCTCGGCCTCGAACTGGTCGCCCTCGGCCTTGGTGACTTGGGCCAGGCACAACCGTGTGCTCTCGCCGTCGGGGTCGGCCTTGTTGGCAACGTAGGCAGCCGAGCGGGCCTTGATCAGGTCCCCAGTGGCGAGGGCCTCGGTGACGACGATCAGTGCGACGTCGGAGATCCAGCCGGGTGTCATGAGGTCGAACCGCTCACCGTCGGCGAGCCAGGACCATCCGTCGTCGCGCTTGTTGCTGAACGGGGGGCCGGTAACGAGCTTGAGGGCTGTGCTCAGGTCGGCACGTCCCTCGGCGCCGCCGCGGGCCTGCCCACGGGCACGAAGTCGCAGGAAGAGGTCGAGGTCGATGAGGAGGCCGTCGTCGACCTGGTAGACGTTGACCCCGTTGACCTTGGTGGCCGGGGCCTGGTCGGCGTGGGGCAGGTGGGGCTCGCCTGTACGTGGGTTGGTGCCGAGCCAGTCGCGCACGGTGTTGGTGTAGTCGCGTGCCTTGCCGGCCGAGATGCCGAACGCAGCACTGATCGCCTCCCTGGTGGCGCCGTACTGGCGGCGCAGCGCGATGAACGCCAGGAGTTCGGTGAAGTAGGGCTTGCGCCTGTCCAGCGCCTGGCCGTGGGCACGCACGGCCACCTGCCCCAGCAGGCTGAGACGGGGGCGGTCGCAGTCGGGCGAGAACCAATCGGCGATGTCCTGGTCGAGAGCCGGGTCGGAGCTCTCAACTTCTGTGCGGACGTGCGCAGGCACCTTCGGAGCCAGCGCATTGAGGTCCTCCTGCACGATCGCGCTCTCGCGGATGTAGTCCTCGTCGTTGCCCTCGAGGAGAGACGTGAGCGGTTCGTCGACGGCGTCCTCGGGGGTGTTGCGGGGCAGGGTGTGCTCGCGACGCAGTGCGCCTGAGCGGTCCGTGTAGGCCTCCCAGCCTTCGGTGGCGGTCTCGTCGACGGGAACCGGAACGTCCTCGAGCGTGTCGCTCTGTGCGTAGACCAGGGCGCAGCCGCGGGCCTCATCACTGGTGAGGCCGACCGCAATAAGGTTGAGGCCGGCGTGCTCGAGGACGACGCGGCCGGTGTTCGTCATGTGCAGGACGGCGCCCGGGGTGTTGGGGCGTTCGCCGGCGACGACGATGGAGGTTGCGGACTGACCGACGTGGTCGTTGACCAGCTGCAGCAACTGCTCTAGCTCGGCCGGGTCGCCGGCCGCGGCGTCGAGCACGAGCATCCGTGCCGGCCAGACGTCGTCGTCGACGCTGCCGGTGCGGGCGGTTGAGACATCGGTGTCGTGTCGTGTGGCCCGGTCGACGGTGCTGACGGCGGCCGCGAGGATCTCCGCGGTTGCGGGCGTTCCGTCCGCTCCCGTGGGGTAGTAGGTGATGCGCTCGTCCATGGCGACGGTTTCCTCAGCGACACCGATGCAGTCGAGCTGCACTCGACGTGACCACGGGTTGACGGCCAGCTGGGCGGCGAGGTGGCGGGCGAAGTCGCGGCCGTAGGTGGGGTCACCGCTGATGGTGAGGGTGGAGAGCTCCTCGCAGTTGAGGAGCCAGGTCTCGCCGGTGTCGCTGGCGCCGATAGTCACCAGGAGCGGGTACGGCGGCTCGACGTACCCGGGGTCAGGGCCGAGGTCCTTGGCCTCGACGTCGGTGCCGACGTGCCATTGGGTCTGGTCGGCGCTGCCGACCCAGGGTGCGGGGAGTTCGGCTGGTGCGCTGAGGTGCAGGGTCAGCTCGCCGTGGCCGAGCTCCACGGCCGCCAGGGGCGGCATCGTCCCACCGACGGCTCCAATTGCTGCAGCGAGGCGACGGAGGGCCTCGTGGGTGAACTCCACGGTGGCGGCGGCCGCGGCGCCGGTGGCGTTGAGGGTCATCTCGACCGGGGCGAGTTCCGGTGGCGGGGCGGCGATCGCGCGGCCCGGCGGGCGGTTGCGGAAGCCGCCACGTCGACGCGTCTTGAGGGCCATTAGCAGTGCGCCGGAGAAGAGGACTCCGCCGCCGGTGAGACCAGCGAGGATCCACGGGGCGTCGAGGATGGAGTCGTCGGCCTCGTCGACCTGGTCGACGTCGGCCGCGGGCGCCGTGGGCTCTTCCGCCTGCGGCTGCTGGACCTCGGGCGCAGCGGTCTCCGGTGCTGCGGACTCCGGGATGACCGGCGTCTCGTTCTCGGCCGGCGGGTCGACCGGCCCGTCCCTCGGGTCCGCGGGCCTGTCGGGCTTGTCCTCGCGCGGCAGCTGCGTGTCGGGCTGTCCGGTGGGCTCTGCGTGGGCGCCGGGGATGTTGAGGGTCCAGCCGACGTCGATGACGTCGGGGTCGGTGAGGTGGGCGTCGCCAGGCTGGGTGACGGCGGTGGAGGCGTCGTAGATCTCCATGTAGCGGTCGGCGTCGCCGAGCTGCTCCTGGGCGATGTCGGTGAGGGTGTCGGTGGGCTTCACGGTGTACTGGTGGGCCTGGGCGTTGGCCCCGGCCGGCGCTGGGAGCTCGAGGACCCAGCCGGGCTCGAGGAAGCTCGGGCGGGCGCCGAGCAGGTCGCGGTTGAGCTCGACGATCTCCTTGTAGCGTGACCCGTCGCCGAGGTGCTGGTCGGCGATCGCCCACAGGCTCTCCCCCGGCTTGACGGTGTGACTGATCGTCTTCTGCCGCTTGGTGTCGTGCTTCGTGACGTCCGTAGCCGTGTGCGTGGTCGGGGCGGCGTGGTCGGTGACGCCGGCGGCGTGGTGCCCAACGGCCGCATGCGCGGGCGCGGCTTCTGCTGCGGCTGTGGTGGCGTGCACGGTGAGGGGTGCGGCAACGAAGAGGAGTGCCGCCAGCCCGATGAGGCCTCGGGCGCCGGCCTGCGGGAGGCGCAGGCCGGGGAGCTTGGGTGCCTCGACCTGGCGGAGCCGGGCAACGGCCTCCAGGGCGAGGCTCAGCACCATGAAGGCCCAGCCGAGCCAGCCGACGACCTTGAACAGCCCCAGGACGAGCGTGCCGTCGTCGGGGGCCAGGAGCGCGTCCTTGATCCCGTCGAGGGTGGGAGGTTGGGCGGGGATCGGGTTGGCGCCGATCGCGAGGAACGCGGCGGGCAGGCCGATGACGATGCCGAGCACGGCCACCGTGGCGAGGAGCCCGGTGAGGCGCTGGCGAAGCGTGGGGGTGTTCATCGCTCGATGCCTCCTTCGGCGCGGATGAGCCGCGCGGATGCCTCGCCGGTCACGGGCATCGAGTTCAGACCGATGATCCCGAGGAACTTGCTGTCGTAGGTGTCGGTAGTGCGGACCACCAGGGTGTCGCCGCCGGTGACGGAGACGGTGCCCTCCACGCCGGCTGCTCGGAGGTAGTCCTGGGCGGCGGATTTCGCGGCGAAGATGTCGACCCGGAGGTCCTCGCCGCGCACTGCTGTGGAGCCCTGGACCTCCTGGGCGCCGGTGCGGGCGGCCTGGGCGGCCACGCTGCGGGCGTGCTGCTGGGTGTGGACCTTGCCGCCGAGGTCGACGGCCATGCCGACGAGGATGATCATCACCAGTGACGCGGTGGCGAACCAGACGCTGATCGCGCCACGCTCGTCACGCGGCCGACGGCAGAGCAGATGGCGGTTCATCGGCGCTCCCGGTAGGCGTCGACGGGGCTGGAGGCCGTAGCGGTGATGACCCGGTGTCCTGGCACGCCGGGCAGTGCCAGGTCCGACAGGTCGACGCGGCAGGTCACGGTGGCGGTCACCTGGGCGGTGGTGCCCAGAGGGGCGTTGAACGCCACGGCGTTGACCGTGATGTCGGTGCTCGTGCAGTGCACGTTCTGGTCGTCCAGGCTGCTGGTGGCCGCCGTCTTCCCGGCGGCGATCGCCTCGCCCTGGGTCCGCTCGATCGAGGCCGAGCGGGCCGCCTCGTAGGCCGCCGCTTCGACCGACTGCTTGGCCACCTCGACCCGGCCGCCCATGATGATCATCGCCACGAAGAGCCCGAACGCCGGGATGCCGATCGCGGCCTCGATGGCGGCCGACCCTCGCTCGTCCCGGCGCCGTCGTCGGGAATCGTGAATCCGCCGGATCATTCGGTCAGCCTCTCGACGGGGACGCTGGCGCTCTGGGTGACCGTGACGTGCCAGCCGGGGATCACGCTGAGGCTCGTGCCGGTGACCGTGACGGTCGCAGTGTTGGCCGTCCGGGATGCCGAAACGCTGGTCGAGGTCATCACGTCGGTGCCGCCGGCGTCCTGGAGGAAGGTGTTGGCTGTCGCCACCCCTGAGTCGCGGGTGCCGGTCTCGCTGCCCGCCTCGCGTGCGCCCTCCTGTGCGGCCGCGAGCGCAACTTCGCGCGCGTGGTAGTACAGGGCGCCCTGGAGGCCAAGGAACATCACCAGGAAGAGCGCCGGCATCAGGAAGACCATCTGGATGGTCACTGAGCCGCGCTCGTTTCGGCGGCGAGGGCTGGCGATCATCGGGTCCTACTTGATCTTCGCGGACTCGCTGGTCACGAAGAACTTGATGGCGGCCACGACGATGCCGACGATGACGATCACGGCGCCGGCCCAGATGACCTGCTCGATGGTGACCGAGCCGCGCTCGTCAGGGGGCTTGACGATGCGGTCCTCCAGGCCGGTGAGCACGGTCAGTGCCGCCACCTGGAGGGTGATGAAGAGCTTGAGCATCGGGTTGGTTCCTTTCTTGGTGGTTGGGTTCGGGCGACCCGGTTGTTTGAGGTCGGTGCTAGGTCGTCAATCGGAGCATCGAGGGGGCGATGAGGATCGCCATGAAGACGACGCCGAGCAGGCTGGCGGGGATGTACATGCGCTCGGAGGCGGCGTTGGCCTTGCCGACCTCGGCGCTGAGCATCGCCGAGCGAAGTGCCGCGGCGCGGGCACGGAGGTTGGAGTAGATCTGGGATCCGTCTTGCCCGGATTGCTGCATGATGTCGGCGAGGTCGTCGAGCTCGGTGACCCCGAGTTCGTCGGCGAGGTCGTGGAGGGAGTCCCAGGGCGCGCGGGTCATGTAGCGGGCGCGGCGCAATTCGCTCTCGATCCGCTTGAACACCCACTTGTCGCCGACCTCGGCCGCGGCACGCAGGGCCTGCTGGCCGCTGGCACCGTCTCGGACGCCGGTGGCGACCATGTCGACGTAGGCGCCGAGCGCGCGGTTGAACTCGATGCGGGCCTTCTTCGCATCGTCTGTGGCGTTGTAGTTCGGCATGAACCAGAACAGCGCCGCCAGGGCCAGTGACCCGAAGGTGGGGATGACGAACGGGAGCGGCAGACCGATCAGGCCGAAGACCGACGCAAGCAGCGGCGGCATGACCAGGCCGAGCAGCGCCCAGACCACCTTCTCCCCGTAGAACCGGGTCTCGCTGATCTGCAGGATGGCGAGGTCCTTGCGTGGAGTGTGTGCCCAGGCACCGCCGGGCAGGTTCTTCAGCGCCCACACGCCGATCCGATCGACCAGGGAGCCTGCCTCAGTGTCCTCGGCGTCCTGGGCTCCGGCACCGTGGCGGGGGACGACGTGGTCGGGTGAGAGACGGTCCAGTGCGTCGACCAGGTCCGGGTCGGAGGGCGCCAGTCTCCAGACGAGGAGGGCGAAGGCCAGTCCGATGAGCGTGCCGCTGGCGAGCGCGAGCTGGAGGCCGGTCATGCCGCTGCTCCTTCGTTCTGACGCTGTGCGTTGCGCGCCTGGAGGTCGAGGAACCGCGGGAGCGGCTTGGCGATCGCCATCCGCCGCATCATCAGCAGCGTGGCCACGTAGGCGCTGAGGAGGATCGCGAGGATGACCTGCCCCAGCGGGCTGCCGTAGGGCTCGATGTAGTCGCCGGTGAAGGCGAGCAGGCCGAGGACGCCGAGGGTGATCACGGTGACGGTGCGCGCGGTGGTGCGGGGCTTGGCTTGGTCAGCTTCGATCTGGCGTCGGGCTCGCACGTCGGAGGCCACGGTCTCGGCGAGCGCATCGAGGGCCTTGGCCAGGCCGGCCTGTCCGCGACCGCTGGCGGCCAGGATGAGCTGGCTGGCGATTACGTCGCCGGTGGAGTCGTTGAGGTCCTCGGCGAACGCGCGCAGCACGTCCTCGGTGGTGCCGGTGCCGTTCCATAGCCGCGACACCATCAGCCCAACCTCGTCCTGGATCGGCGCGGGCACCGACTGGAGCGACTTGATGAGCGCCGAGCGCAGCGACTGGCCAGCCGTGAGCTTGCCTGCCAGCGACCGCGTCCACTCCTCGAGCGCTTCGAGCTTCTCGATGCTCGCGGCCGCCGGCGGCGGGGAGAGCAGGAGCGGGATGCCGATGATGGCGGCCGGGACGAGCACGACCGCGATCACCCAGCCGGTCACCAGTGCGACCAGCAGGCCGGTAACGGTGCCGGCGACGATGAGCTTGCGGGTGCGTGGGCTGAGCTGGTTGATGCGGCTGCCCAGCCGCCCGAATGGGGTGACGGTGCGCGCGGGCCGGGGCGGCTTGGGTGGTGCCGGCCGCAGGGCGTAGACCATGCCGATCAGGCCGGCGACGACCAGAGCGCCGCAGATCGCGGGCACGAGCGGGGTCATGTCGTGGCCACCCCCTCGTAGGCCTTGGCCTCAGTGGTGTAGGCCTCGAGGTCGAATCCGTGGCGGGCCAGCTCGTGGGCGAGGTGGTTGTCCAGCTTGCCGGTCGCGGTGGCCGGCCCGAGCCGGTTGGGGGCGAAAACTGGCGCGGTCGCGTAGCCCCTGACGGCGTCGGCGCTGGGATCGACGACCAGGACCTCCTCGACCCAGCGCCGCTTCCGGGAGGTTCCGTCACCGTTGTCGGTGACGTCGGCGCGCAGGTACACCACGACGTCGACGGCGGCAGCGAGCTTGCTGATCGCGAGCTCGCGGGTGACCTGGGGGCCCTTCTCCATGGCGCAGGAGACGAGCTTCTCGATGGTGTGGTCGGCGCTGCGGGCGTGGGTGGTGCAGATCGAGCCCGGGCCGGACTCCATGGCCTTGAGCATGTCCCACACCTCGGGGCCGCGGACCTCGCCAACGATCTGGCGGGCGAGGGTGAACCGGAAGGAGTCGTGAAGGGCCTCTTGGAGTGTGAATTCGCCGGCCCTGCGGCCGTCGACGCCAATCTCGCCGGAGCCGGGCCGGTGCTCCCAGGCGTGGACGATGCGGTGCCGGTCGCGGAGCTCGTGCAGGTACAGCTCGAACTCGGTCTCGAAGGTGCCGATCATCTCCCAGGGCGGGATACACGAGCACAGCGCTCGAACCCAGGTGGTCTTGCCGCTGCCCTGGACCCCGGAGACGACAATGCTCTTGCCGGCCCGGACGCAGGCGGCAAGGAAGTCGGCCAGCACGGGTCCGCACGCCTTGCGGTCATAGACCATCTCGTCCAGGGAGACCGTGCGCAGGCCGTGGCGCCGGATGACGACCGAGGTGTTGGCGGTGACCCACGAGGCGGCGGCCAGGCGGGCGCCGCCCGGCAGGCGCAGGTGAAGGCTGGGCCTGGCCTCGGTGAAGGGGCGGTTCTGGCGGGCTCCGAGATCGGTGAGGAACTCGCGCAGCTCATCCTCGGAGTCGGCGACGGGAGGTGCCGTGACCACGGTGCCGTCGGTCTTCTCCAGCCACACCGAGCAGTCGGGCCCCGAGGCGATGATGATGATGTTCTCGACGTCGGACTCATCGACCAGTGGCTGGAGCCGGCCCAGGCCGAACAGGGCGGCCTCGAGGGCCCTCTTGAGAGCCTTCTCCTCGTCTGTTGTCCACGGGCGGCGGCCGGTGGAGACGAGGCTCTCGGCCTCGGCCTTGACCAGCTCCTCGATGACCTCGATGCCCTTCTGCCGGCGGTCCTCCTCGGTGATCCGGCCGCCTTCCTTGTCCAGTCGGGCAGTCAGGCGGGTGGAAATCTCGGCGCGGTACTGCGCGATCAGGTCCCAGTCCAGGACGGCGTCGCGGGTCTGGTCCGGGTTGGTGTGGTCGACGTACGACTCGTTGACGGGGTCGCTGGGGACGAGCGGGCGCAGGGAGAACTCGGATCGGGTCCGCCCCGGCCGGGCGTCGTCGCTAGCCCAAGCCCCGCCGAACATCGGCAGGGAGCTCGGGTCGTCGTCCTCTCCGATCGGGTTGGCCGGCGGCGCGGCGGGCGCGCCGTTGCTGGTGGCGCGGCCGCGCACGAAGGGGGAACGCTGGTCACGATCGGCCTGCCTTGCCTCGAGCCACTCTTCAGCGCTGAGCGGCTCGCCGGCGGGCTGGTGTCCGTTGGTGCTCACGCGCGGCCTCCAATCGTGGGGGCGAGTGCAGCCTGGTTGGCGGCGAGGATGGAGTGAATGGATGCCGCGCCGGCCCGGTAGCTGCGCAGCAAGCCGGAGGACTCGAACTTGCGGGGCTTGCGGGCGCCGTGGGAGTAGACCTCCGCGACCTCGGGGTCCCAGTCGACCGAGGCCACCACGGGGACCTGGAGGGCCTTGGCGATCTGGCGGGCCGTGTAGGGCCGGACGCGGGGCACGACCGCCGGCACCGTCGGCCAGCGGCCGTCCTCATCGACGAGGAGGGCACCCAGCCGGGAGAGACCACCCACGGTGGCGAACTGGTCGCGCAGCGCTTTGGCCCAGGACCTGGCGCCAGCCAGCGCCGGCAGCGAGTTCCGGGTGACCAGCACAGTCAGGTCGGAGGCAGCGATCAGCGGTTGGGGCCAGCCGACGAGGCCGAGCCGACCGGCGTCGACGATGACGTCTTGGCCGTTGCGGTCAAGCGCCCGCAGCTGCTCGGCGAGCGGCTCCCACAGCGGGAGCAGGCTGGGGGCCTGTTCGTGGGAGCGGATGCCGGGCAGGAACCACGCCGACTTCTCGGCCGGGGCCTCCGGGTCGAGGATCAGGGTCTCGCGTGGCAGCGCCTCGTGCAGGGTGCCGTCGCGCTGGGCGAGGGCGAGGTTGATCAGGCCGCCAGTGGGCTCCTGGGTGCCCCGGAAGTAGCCGGCAAACACAGCGGAGGCGCCGTCCGGGGCGGCTTCGACCAGGAGGACGGGCCGGTGCCAGTTCAGCGTCAGTCCGAGCGCCGTGGTGGTCACGCCCGGAGATCCACTCGCGGAGGCCAAGACGATCAGCGCCAAGGCTCAGCGCTCCCGGGTGTCGAGGACGAGCGCAACGCGGCCGGTGGCGGCGCGCGCGGCGAGGTCTGCCGACTTCTCCTTCGGGACCGAGACGTTGACGACGGTCTCCCCCGTCTCCTCCACCCGGCTAACACCAACCACCGTGGCCTCGATCGTGACGGGCGTCTGCTCGGTGACCTCGCCCTGGTCGCCGGGGGTGGTGACGATTCGGACGGTGTCGCCGGAGTACAGGGGTTCTGAGGGCATCTGAGCCGGCGTGAGGCTGATGCCGACCAGGGACTCCCCCTCCCCCGGCACAAGGTTCTCGGTGACCTGTTGCTCGGAGAGCAGCGTGCCGGCCCACAAGTCGACGGCCGCGCGGCTGCCCTCGATGCTCGACTTCTGGCTGCCGCTGATCGGCGTGAGCGCAGGGTCGATGCTCACGCGAACGACCGTGAGGTCCCCCGGCTCGATGGTCTCTCCTCGCGCGATGTCCCGGTTCACGACGAGGACCTCCTGGGTGTCGCTGACCGAGGTGTAGGCAAACGCGGCGCCAAGCGCTCCGGCGGCGACCAGTACCGCGCAGATCGCGAACACCAAGGGCCGACGGCGTTTCTTCGCCCGGGCGGTGGCCTGCTCGCGACCGACCGTTTCCTTTGGGGCAGCCGGCGCCGGGCCGCTCGGCGGCGGCGGGCCTCCAGATACGGTTTGTGAGGTGGTGTCCAGCGACATCAGTCCGAGTCCTCTCGTCTCTCGATCACCTATGTGTCAAGACGGGCCGGGGCGATCACCATGACCCAACTCCATAGGAATACACTAGTGCAGTCTTATCGAGTTCTGGTTTCTCCACAGGGGGCGGAATCCGAGAAGTCATCGCCAGAGTCCTCTGCAGGAGGGGTCGCGGCCCAACTCCCCCGATGGAACTGAGCGTCAGCGCGGCCGAACGTGCGGATCCATGAGACCACATTCGTCCGGGTTTCTCCCGAGCCGATTCTGCCCTTCCTGTCCAGCGGCAATCATCCGTACAGGTACTCAGCTACCTAGGCTTGGTCCGGCCCTGCCGCCGTCGGCGTAGGCGCTGCGCTTCATTGAACGCCACCGCGACGACGTCGGCCGGTTCATGGAGAACGCGCCCGAGTGCCTCGAGCGTGGAGGGCCCGGGCAGCCGAGTCCATCGACCTTGCTCCCAGGAGTAGTACGTCGGTGCCGACAGATTCGTCCGGGCGACGAGCTCGGGCACGGTCAAGCCAGCCTGCAGGCGCAGCGCCCTCAGATCGGGGACCTCGCCGTCAAGGTGGATCAGCCGGAGCGCCGGGATGTCGAGGGCGCGAGCGAGCTTCACCAGGAAGTCTGGCCGCGGCACCGAGGTACCGAGTTCCCAGCGTGAGACGCGCTCTCCCCCCGCTGCGCCGACGAGTCGCGCCAGCTCGTGCTGGGTCAGACCCGCCTTCTCTCGGGCAGCCCGCAATGCTGAGGGATCGACTCCGGAAACCATCGCCGCCGAACACTATCTGCATGCCCTCGTCGATCTCCGTCATGGTCCGCACACAGAGCATGGCCAGTTCGATCCCGCTGAACGGTTGTTCGCACGCACCCCCGACCACCCAAGACACCACGCTAAGGAAGTTGGCTTGTCGCGCTGTACGCCAAACCTGCACGAGGGAGCTTCGGCCGCTGTTGATCGCTCCCAGCCTCGTGCCTGACTTAGGTGGCCAGGAAGCGAGGTGGACCATGAACACATCCCCAACTGAGAACCCGGGTCCCGGAGTCGTCATTTTCACCGCATGCGGCAACGCCGCGCTCGACCATCTGGCCGCCTCCCTGGCGGCCGAGTGCGACGGCTCCCCAACGAGCATCGCCAACCTCCTTGAGCGTGTACTGGAGGCCGACATCGAGGACCTTGCCGAATCTCTCAGCGAGGCAGCCCATCCGCCAGTGCGAGACAGCCGTCCTAGCCGCGACGTCGAAGAGGTCGGTCCCGAGGCCGAGAGCCCGGACTGCCCGGCCCGCCGTCGCCTGAGGGCCCGTGCACCGCTCGCCGGCGGCGCAGCCGACGCGCCCGGCAACGGCATCACTCGCTGAGCAGAGTGCCGCGGGCATGCAGTTCGTTACTCCCCATCGCCGCAGCGAGCCTTCGGTAGGCCCGTGCACGCCGGCCGGCGCGTTGACCACGCGGCAGCAGATATCGCAACCCGTCGTGCGTCAAGGCCGTCTTGTCGTCCAAGGGCCGCTCAGACTCCTGCCCGACGACCCCGGAGGGAGGCCCTTCCTGGTTTATCCACAGCCGTGCGCTCGCGCCAGGCGAAGGCCGACACGATCAGCGAGACTCGACCCATAGAGCCATAGACCCAGCGGACCGAAGGAGCAGCAGGTGGACGACGGTGGCGGACTCGAGGCAACAGCGCACGCGAATGCGGCCCGCGAACACGTCTTCGGCTTCAACCGGATCACGATGTGGGAGCGGGACCGGATCCCGGCCGAGACGTCTGACCAGCTCGCCGAGTTCGCCGACATCGCGGCCGCGCTCCCCCAGGCGTGCTCGCAACTGTCCAGCACCCTCGAGCAAGCCCTGGCCAGCCAGGAGCTCATCATGGACTCGATGACCGACGAATCCGATCCGTCCATGGCGATCGGCGTCGCGCGACTCCATCTGGAGGAGGCGCGCGGCCTCGCGGTCGACCTCCACAAGCACCTCAACGCCGCGCGCAACGCCACCGCCCACATCATCAGCCATGGCGTCGACGACGGCCAGGAGTCGATGCCCTGGGACCAGCCCTAGGAACAAGCACCGGGCGGCGGTGAGCCGGCGCCGGATCCAGATTTCTTCGGCTCGGTGATCGCCCCGGCGGGCCGGGCTTCCTTTGGTGACTGAGACATGTACCCGGTCCACCAAGGAGCTGCCCGTGAGCACGCCCACCGATACCCCCGACCGTGACCCTGTCCAGGAGGTCCGCGATCACCTCGAGCAGGCCCTGGCCTCGCTCGACCGGATGCGCGAGGTCCTGCCGCCGCCCAACAGCTCTCCGGCGAGCGGAGGAGGCGAATCGGCATGACGTCCACCGACACCACGCTGCGCGCCGCCGACGCCGTCTTCGTCGCCGAGCGGGCCGTGGGCCGCGCCCGACGGGTGGTTGAGGACATCCAGACCACGATCACCTCCGCACTCCGCGTGCTCGACGACGCCGAGCTCGACTCAGCCAAGGCGAGACTCACCGACCGCGGTGACTTCTACATCGAGGAGGCCAGCGAGCACCTGGGTCGACTCCAGACCCGCTGCAACGAGATGCCGGAGCTGACCCGCGAGCTGTTCGGGCACCTCAACCGCGCTTCGGAGTCGCTCAACGAGGCCCGCGGTTTCCTCGACCTGGCCGACCCCTCCGATCCCGTCGTCGCGGGCGACGTCGCGCAGCTGAAGCCACGCATCGCGGTCGTCGGCGAGATGGTCGCGCTTGCCAAGCCGGTGGCGCAGCTCGCCGCCCAGCACGTCGACAGCGCGCGCCGAGCCAGCCAGGACGTCACTCCGCCGGCGCTGCTCGAACCGGTAACCCTGGACCGCAGCATCCGCACTGCCGGCAAGGAGCTCGGCCGCGCTGATGAGGACGTTCGCCTCCTCGGGGACGTCGTCGACCACGCCGCGACCAGCGCCCGGCAGTCGGCCGGCATCGCCGCCGAGATCTCCGACAACGCCCGCCGCCGGATGTCCGAGCACGGCCGGGACCCGGATACCAGCGCCGCCGCCCCGGCCACCGGGTCCCCGGCTCGGTAGCGCGGGAGGACGCCATGGACCTCGACCATGGCGGCCGGCACCTTGCCGCCGGCGCCGTCATGAGCGGGCTCGACGTCCACGAGCAGATCCCGGCCAACATCCACCGCTCCCCCGGCCTCCGCGAACAGCAGCGGGCGGTTCCCGGCGCCGGCGAGCGGCCCCAGCTGCGGGTGGCCAGGTGAAGGCCCTCGGCGGCATCGCCACCGCGGCGATCGCCGTCCTCGCCGCCGGCGGGATCAAGGCTGCCCTGCCCGGCGCCCCCGCCGACCCCGCTGGCAGCGAGGCGACCGCCACCCGAGTCCGGGTCGTTGAGGTCCTCGACGGCGACACGCTTCGCGTCGAGGACCTCAACGGAGGCGGTCTCGGCCGAGTCCGCCTGCTCGGCGTCGACGCCCCCGAAGTCGCCCATCCCCCGACGCCGGCCGAGTGCTACTCCACCGAAGCCACCGAGCAGCTCGAGCAGCTGGCACCGGTCGGCAGCACCGTCTTCCTCACCACCGACACCGGCCAGCCCGACCGAGACCGCTACGGCCGGATGCTGCGCTACGTCGGCCACGCCGGCACCGACGCAGCCCGCGAGCTCCTGGCCTCCGGCGCAGCACGGGTCTACGACACCGACCAGCAGCTCGCCCGCGAGACCGACTACGCCGCAGCCGCACGGGACGCCCACAGCGCCGAGACCGGCCTGTGGGGCAACTGCTGACCACCAAGTGATCGCCCCCACCCCTTGGCCGGACTTAGGAGACCAGGAGGACTGGCGCAGCCGGTGCCGGTCCGCGGATCCACTGGGAGTCACCATGAGCAACAACGCCGCTCGCGAGGAAGCAGCACTCGAGGAAGAGGCCCGGCAGCGCGCTGAGGAGATCCGGGCCACCGAGGAAGCCGCCGCGCAGGCCGCGGCCGCCGATACCGGCCCCTCCCCCGACGCCGAGATCGCGCAGGTCCAACGATCGGGCCGGCAGCATGACCACACCGACACCGCCGCCTACCAGCGGCCCCAGCTGGGCCGCCGCCGCGGCCCGCGCCGATAGGCCAGGAGGTGTCAGCGATGGCTGCCCCGATCACCCCGGCCGCCCCCAGCCAGTCGACCGTGCGATGGGTCGCCTGCTCGCACAAGCTCGGCCCGCTGACGTGCATGAACCACAAGCCGCACGTAGGGGACGGCCGCGGCTGCGTCCACCACTCCACGTCCGGCTTCCAGGACGACGACTAGGTGCGTGGACTGCCCACGCGCGGCTCAGCCGGGGACCAGGTGCAGCCGCGGCCGCTGAGGCGGCTCCGCGGCCGCCTCGAGGCGCTGCAACCGCTCGAGTGCCATCGGATGCCCGTATCGGCGCAGCAGCCCCGCCAGC
>NZ_CM001852.1:1661844-1662250 GCF_000389985.1 Nocardioides sp. CF8 | reverse complement strand
CAGCCGCGGCCGCTGAGGCGGCTCCGCGGCTTCCTCAAGGCGCCGCAGCCGCTCGAGCGTCATCGGATGCCCGTAGCGGCGCAGCAGCCCAGCCAGAACCCCGCCCAGCCCGAGCTCGACCACCAGCTGGTCCGCAGCAACCTCCCCGCGAGCCTCGATCACGCGGCCAGCCGCCGGCACCAGGTAGGTCAGCGCGATGACCGCCCCACCCAGCAGCCCCGGCCAGGTCCGACCCTCAGCAAACGACTGCACCACGCAGATCACGCCCACGACGCCGCGCAGCGTCCAGGCCACCCGCATGAACGGCAGCCAGGCAAACGCCCGACCCACACCGCGGAACGTGGCCACCACCATCCGCCAAGGCGTCGTGGCCGCCAGCACCGCAGCCTCCAGCCGCGGCCGGATC
>NZ_CM001852.1:1636450-1661744 GCF_000389985.1 Nocardioides sp. CF8 | reverse complement strand
CCGGGCGCACAACGACATCGAGGCCGGCCTCGTCGCCGCCGATCCAGTTGGCGACGTCGTATGGATCTCGCCGGTAGACATTCTTGCCCGCAAGATCGTTAGCGCACCTCGCCCTTTCGTCGAGGCTCTTCGTCGAGCCAGCGCGAGAACGGTTGAATCGAGCAACAGGGCGAGCGCGGCGTCACTCAACCACGAGCTCGAGGTGCACGCGGGCAGCCGGGCAAATGCCCCTCGCAGCTGTTCCAATGCCGAGCTACACAGTAAATATCTAGCGGAAGCACCTCATACAGGCGGTCACGCTCCTTCACGCTGAGTCGCCCAACTACACCCAGCGCCACAGGCACCCGCGGCATGGCTCGGGGTGAGTCGATGTTCCGCGGAAGGTGATCGTACGGACGCCACGTCCTTCCTTAGGTGACCAGACACCGTCTCCGGTCTCCAAGGAGCAGCCCCGTGAACGAATCAGTCCACACCACTGAAAGCGCCAACGCTGGCGCGCGTCGGGAGCGCACGCTCGATGACATGGCAAACGCTTACTCGCGCCGAGCACGCGAGGCCCGTGCCAAGCAGGGTAAATCTCCTGTGATCACCGGATCCGGAGTGCTCAATCGACTCGCCGAGATCATGGCTTTGGAGGGCCCGCAGTCTCAGCGATCGGGCCTGCCCGCAGCCTAGATCCTCCAAACCGGCTCACCGATCCGTGAATCGTCGAACCTGTTGTTGATCTTCTCTCGAGGCGCGATCTCGATCCTCTCGACTAGCACCTGGACGATCTCTCGCTTGCGTCGTACAGACGCCGATTCCCACCACTTCTCGATGTCTGGACGGTCTTTCGGCACATCAGACAGCACCGCGTGCAGGTTTGGCGCCCACGTCCCCAGCACGCGTTCTGCCTCGCGCTGGCGGAGCGCCCACCCCTCGCGCACGGCATCCCACTCTTCCTGGTGCAATCGCCCAGCTGCGAACTCCAGGCCGTAGTGCTTTCGCAAGCGACTGATTTCGGCAATTGTCTCCTCGGCCCCGCGTGCCGCAGCACCGTTGGCGGTGCGGCGTTGGGCGGTACCTGAGCGGACCTTGGCCTCCGCGACCGCGTCAATGATGGCCATGGAGACGATCCGATCAGTCTGAGGCCCTGCGATGGTAAGGCCACCGCAGGTGTGCGGTCGGCCCGGCTGCTTGGAGCAGGCATACCGGAACGGACCACCGTTGCGGGTCGGTGACCCGGCCAAGCTAGAGCCGCACTTGCCGCACTTAAGAATGGCCGCGAGCAGATACTTCGGCTCACGGCCACGCTTTGTCCGGGGTCGGTCTGTAACCAGCCGGATGTCCTCAATCGCTTCCTTGGACAGAATCGGGGTCCAGTCCCCCGGCGAGATCAACTCGCCATAGCCTCCCCGCTGGCCGGGGCTGAACTCGCGCCAGCCACACAGTGATCCGCGGCGAACCATTGCGCGCACGTTCGCAGCCCGCCAGTATGACCGGTCCGCCGGCACGCCGGCCGCAAACAGCATCCGGGCAATGGTCGAGTCGTCCAGACCGTGATCGTGAGACGTGACATGTTCGACCCAGAGTTGGTCGCGGACCCAAGCTGCGGAGCACACCTCGGCGTTTCCTCCAGCCTTCCGCAATAGGCGCGCGAGAGCGCCAGGGGTGAGAGAACTGCTGCTGCGCGCGCCTTCGATGACGGCGGTGACAGCTTGACGCTCGTCCCGCTCGGCGGCCCGCTGAACCCGCCTCGCGTCCCACTTTCCACTACCAGGGGTAGGCACTCCGCGCTCGTTCAGGTCGGCCGCGATCGAGTACAGCGAGTCACCTTCGATGAGCCGGCGTGCAACGTCTCGGATGACGCCAGCCTCCTCGGGGATGATGTGCTGCTCATCGTCATAGCCATACCCGAGCGGTCCATGGGCCCGACCTGCCTGCGCAGCCTGTGCTCGTTGCGCGGAAAGACGGGCAGACTTCACGTCGCCTTCGTTGGCGGCGACGGCAGCGAGGATCCGGGCGAGAAGGCGGCCGGACGGGGTGGTTAGGTCGATTTCGCCAGCCTGGAGAAACACCACCGGGATCGCGGACCGCTGAGCCTCGATCGCATCCAGCACCCGCTCCAAGTCGACCACTCGCCGCAACACTCGGTCGAGGTGCCACGCGACTAGCCCATCGACATACCCGGCTTGCACGTCAGCCAGAAGTTGCTCGAAACGGGGGCGACGCTTGCCAGAGCGTGCAGAAATGTCGTTGTCTGAGTACACCTTCGGCTCAGGCCAGCCGAGCGCCTCGCATCGTTCGCGGCATGCTTCGATCTGCCGCTGGACACCGAGGGCTTGTCCAGTGCGGTCGAGGCTAATCCTCGCGTAGATCGCGGGCGCTTGGGGCAAACCTCGCTGCTGCTGCATGCCACCAGAATCTAGCAGTGGTTTTAGGCATTGCGGTCTTGACGGCCGAGAACCCGCGGCTGATCCCCTCGAGCACGACGTGCAGCCAAGGAGGTACCGTTTAGAGGGCATGCACCTGGAGGAGCCGATGACACTGAGAGCGGCGCTGTACTTGCGCATCTCGGAGGACCGTTCTGGCGAAGAGCTTGGCGTTACTCGTCAGAGAGAAGACTGCCTCAAGTTGGCTGAGCTCCGTGACTATTCGGTGATTGAGACCTGCCGGGACAACGACGTAAGCGCTCTCACTACCAAGACCCGTGACGGCTTCGAGCGCATCCTTGAGTTGATTCAGACCGGCCAGATCGATGTCGTAATCTCCTGGACCTTCGAGCGGCTGTTGAAGACCCGTCGTGATCAGATGCGGTTCATGGAAGTAGGTCAAAGCCACAGCACCGTGCTTGCTCTAGTCCGCGGCTCCGACTTCGATATGAGCACGGCCAACGGTCGCATGCTCGCGGACATAGTCGCCTCGACCGCACGCAACGAGACCGAGCTCAAGAGTGAGCGGCAAGTCCGCGCGTACCGCCAGCAAGCAGAGGCAGGGAAGCCCCACTTCGTCTCGCGGCCGTACGGTTACGAGAGGAACGGCGAGGTGGTGGAGACTGAGGCCACCGTCCTGAACCAGATGGCTCGATACCTCCTCATCGGCTGGTCGACGACCGAGATCACCACGTGGCTCAACGAGAACGAGATACCGGCCGCGACCGGCGGCCACTGGTCCCGCCGGGTGGTGAAGGATCACTTGCTCAGCAAGCGCAACGCCGGGATCAGGGTCTACAAGGGACAGGAGTTCCCAGGTACATGGACGCCGATCTTTTCTAAAGACCTGCACGCCCGGCTGGTCTCGGAGTGGCAGCGCCGCCACGGCGATGGCAAGCGCGCCCGGTCGGACAACCGTCGCTATCTGCTCACCGGACTGCTCTACTGCGGCAAGTGTGGCGCGAAGATGATGGGGTCAGCGCACAACGACCGCCCTAGCGGGCCGGTCCGTGACAAGTATCGGTGTGTGCCGGGCGATCTGAAGCGCGGCTGCGGCAACCTCATGAGGGTCGCGGTCACCATCGACCATCTGGTAAGCGAGTCAGTGCTGTACCGCCTCGACACCCCCGAGATGAAGGCCCTGCTAGTCGCCCAGGAGTCCCGAGCCGCCGAAATCGATCCGCTACGGCAGAAGGAGACCGCGCTGCGTGACCGGCTTGACGAGTTCGAGCAAGAGCGCACCGAGGGTCTGCTCAACCGCGACGAGTACTTCCGGCTCCGCGACGGCGTCCGCGATCGTTTAAGAATCGTCGAGGTCGAGCTATCGGCGCTCTACTCGTCCGAACAGGCCCAAGCGCTCCTATCGCCCATCACAACGCTTCGTGAGGCTTGGGGAGCCAATCCCCTATCCTGGCGGCGCAAGCTGTTGAGCCTTGTGATCGAGCGAATCGACGTCGAGGCTGACCGCGCAAGACCGAGCTACTACGTCGACGGCATTCGCTACAAATTCAACCCCGATTGCGTCAAGATCACCTGGCGACACTGACATAGGCCTGGCTCGACGACACTTCGAGTTGATGCGCGATGCTCATGATGCATGCGCCATTGTCCAGCCCCCGCGACCCGGGATCACCCGCTCTTGCCTAGTCGGACGATCTGTTGTGTCCATCGTCGGTGGTCTGCGGGAGTACTGCGGGTCCAATAGAGCGACGATCGCGTGAAGAGTCTGTCGATCTCGCACCCGTAGGGGCACGTTGCTCGCTTCCGTACTGCGCTCGACGAACTGCGACAGGCAGAAGCCGTCCCGGTTCCCATGATCGGGGTTCGCTCGAAGTGCATCCGTTACTCGCTGGATCACCCGAGCGTCGGAGGTGACAGGCTCGGCGGCGGCCCGTTCCGCGTCAGCGCGGGCGTGCATGACCAAGACCGAGGATGACGGGCGGAACGGCGTAGTCAGCCCGGACCTGGCCATCCTGGAATAGGCCGTGGAGTGCCCGTACAGCGTTCTCGACGTGCTCGTCGACTTCGACTCTAGTTCGAAGTGCATCAGTCATGAATCGCAAAACGACCCAGTTCGTTGCCATGCCTAGAGAAGCAACCGCCATGGTGCCAAATCGGACACCAGGGTGGCGTCAGGGCGGTCCGCGCGATGCACACCGCTTCTTGCACCCAGTTCATGCTCTGCACATGCGCTGGCCAATGCATTCGTACGAAGCCCTGTCCGAAGGCCGCGCGGTGCCGCTGCGACGGGCGATGGCAGGCCCGCGTCGCAGCGCCTACCGGCGCGATGGTCGGGGCGCCGTCGACGCCGCCCTCGACGTTGCCCCTGCTCGCGGAGCCCCCTACTTGAGAGGCCGGAATGGGCTGGAGTTGGGGTGACCCCAACCCCTGAACCCCTGCTTGCAAGGCGGGGTGATTGACGGCTCCACGCTCAGCCGATGCCTAGCTGACCTGCCGTTCTGCGCCACAAGTGGACACAGGTGCCCGTCAATCCCTCGAAGGCATGGAAGGCATGGAAGGCGATCCTGCGTCCCATGAGCGGAGGCGGTTCATAGCACTCTCGCGCCCCCGGTGGCGGTGACCTTGGCCCGCATAGCCACGACGACCAACGAGAAGCCGACCGGAGCTATGGAACCGGGCACGTGGGAGCGCTTTTGCAGGTCGGCGATCGAGGGCAGTGTGTCGCCAGTCAGCGAACTCTCCAAACAGGGTGCGCCTGGCGCAGGTCGTCGGCAATCGCTCGGTGGCGAGCCATGCGAACAACATCACCGTCTAACCGGTGAGGCGAGAGGGCAACTAGTAGTCGACGTAACGGTAGTTATCGGCGGTTAAGTCCGACGAGTTGTTTCCGCGCCGGTTTTCGCAACAGACGACGGCGCGTCAGCGCCGCCCGCAGGCGAGCTTCGTCGGCGAAGTCGGCGCCTTGACTTGTTAGCCGATTTCGGCAACGCCGTGCCATCCTTATCGCGCGGTGGCCGCGTGTAGCCGTCGCCATGAGGTCGTTGGTCGGCTAGAGCCTTGTGGCCCTCATTCCTAGCCAAAGGGCCCTAGCCGGAATGGGCAGTTGGTCACTAGTTTGGCTCGATTCGCCCCGGATACTTCCATTCAGCCACGGCGCTGGTCTTTGCCGCGCACACTCGCACCAAGGGCCACGTGGTGACGGGTAGATACCGGGAGCTGGGGTCGCTCAACTCGGGGGGGCCCAGGCATCCGACGGCGTCAACTTCGGCTACGACGCGCGCACGTTCACCATCGACCGGACAGCGCCGCCGACTCCCACCCTGACAAGCGTGCCACCGGCCACCAGCGGGTCGTTGGCGACGTTCGCCTTCACCGACACCGACGCGACCGCCGTCTTCGACTGCCGCCTGGACGCCGGCGCCTGGACCTCCTGCTCGAGCCCGAAGACCTACATCGGACTCTCGCACGGGTCACACACCGTGAACATCCGGGCGGTCGACGGCGCCGGCAACACCAGTGCCGGCACATCGACGACATGGACGGTCGACGCGACATCCCCGACCGCCACCATGACCTTCCCGACCGCCACCAGATACAACCTCACCGGCTGGGCGACCGGTTGCGGGACCCCGGCGACCGGAGACGTGTGCGGGACCGCGAGCGACGTCGGCAGCGGGCTCACCACGGTCGCCGTCAGCATCCGGCGCGCCAGCACGAACAGCTACTGGGACGGCAACACCTTCGCCGCCGCGAGTGAGACCTGGCTGGACGCCACCGGGACCACTCCTGGTCGTATGCATTCGCCGGGGCCAGCTTCCCCGCCGACGGCAACTACACCGTGCGGTGGCGCGCCACCGACGCCGTCGGCAACGCCACCACAGGTCAGGTCGACCTGACCCTCGACACCACGGCGCCGCCCACACCGCAGATCGTCCAAGCCCCCACCGACCCCAGCGGCGACTCCGTGTAGTTCGACTTCACCGTCGCCGAGGCGGGGACCGGCGCCGAGTGCCGAATGGACGCCGGGGTGTGGGCCACCTGCACAGCCCCCGTCGCCTACACCGGGCTCAGCGCCGGGTCGCACACCTTCGGCGTCCGGGCCACCGACACGGCCGGGAACATCAGTGCGGCGACCACCCACACCTGGACCGTCGACGCCGGCCTGCCCAGCGCCAACATCAGCTTCCCCGACGCCGGCCGCCCCTACAACGACGCCACCTACTCTGCGGGCTGCAGCACCCCGGCCGGTGACATCTGCGGTACCGCGTCAGACCCACAAGGCAACCTGACCGGCGTCGATGTGAGCATCCAGCGCGCGGGCACGTCGCTGTACTGGAACGGCAGCAGCTTCAGCAGCACCACCGAGGTCTTCCTGCCGGCAACCGGAACGACCTCCTGGTCCTACGCGATAGCCCCGACGTCGTTCCCCGCCGAGGGCAGCTACACATTCCGCGCACGCGCGACCGACGGGGTCGGGCTGCATGGGTTCGACACCCTGAGCCTCACCATCGACCGCACCGCGCCAACAACACCCGCCATCACCTCCGGGCCGACCGGCACCACCGCCGGCTCCGCAGACTCATTCTCCTTCACCGGGGAGACAGGCGCCGGCTTCGAGTGCCACCTCGACGCGATCACCTGGACAAGCTGCACCAGCCCCAAAACCTACGGCACACTCGCGAACGGCTCGCACACCTTCGAGGTGCGAGCGATCGACGGCGCAGGCAACACCGGCGCATCCACCAGCCGAACCTGGACGGTCGACGCTACGGCGCCCACCATCGGCACCACCTTCCCGGACACCGGTGGCCGCTACAACAACACGACCTACGACGCCGGCTGTGTCCCAGCGACCGGCGACATCTGCGGCACCGCCTCGGACACGCCCAGCGGCGTCAGCAAGGTCGAGATCAGCGTGCAGCGTGCCAGCACCGGGCTCTACCTGACCGGCACCACGTTCACCGCCGCGAGCCAGAACTGGATCACCGCGACCGGCACGACGTCGTGGAGCTACGCGCTCGCCGCGACGAGCTTCCCGGCCGACGGCACGTACACGCTTGTCGTCCGCGCGACCGACGCCGTCGGCAACGCCAACACGACGAGCACAGCATTCATCATCGACCGCATCAAACCGACAGGGGTCGGCTTCACCACGAACAACTTCTCGACGCCCCGCAAGCTGGAAGCGGGAGACACCTACACCCTCACCTACTCCGAGGCCGTCGCCCCCGCCTCGATCATCGCCGGCTGGAACGGCCTGACGACCAAGAACGTCGTGGTCCGAGCAGCGAATAGCAGTAGCAAGGACAAGCTGACGATCTACGATGCGACCAACACGACTCTGCTGCCGCTCGGAACCGTGAACCTGCGGGGAAACTACGTAAGCCAGGCGAGGACGTTCGGCCTGCCAGGGACACCCTCCACGCTCACCATGAGCGGTTCGAGCCTCACCATCACGCTCGGCACACCCAGTGCAACCATAACCACGGTCGCGACGGCCGCCGCAAACGCGACCTGGACACCCGCCATCGGGGCGACCGACCTCGCCGGCAACGCCGCGGCCACCACCATCTACACCGAGAACGACCTCGACAACGACTTCTAGCGTTCCTCGCTCGCAGCGCGGGCGGCCCGTACCCGTTTCCAGACCTGATGCTGGACGGCCTTCATCTTGAGTGTGGCGCGCCTCGGGAAGGTTGTCGTGATATCGCTCCCGTCGACGAGCCGCAGGGTGAACTTCCCGCGTTCCCTGAAGCGCGCTTCGACGATCGAAATTCCGACTACGTCGAGGTAGCGCACCTCCACGGCCTCAGACCGGATCCAGCCCCGTCTGGGGACCAACCTCACCCGTTCCTTCTCGAGCACGACTTCATGTCGACCGCGTAGCAGCATGAGCCGAGCATCGCGTGTCGGGAAAGTTCCAACCACGAGGCGCCAAAAGATCCGTCAGAATGGGCTACTCGACGCATCCGACCGGGCCACGCTTGGACCGATGGTGACAGCGCCCCGCTGCAGTCGGCCCCATGCAAACGCAGGGGCTCACGCTCTCGGTGCAGGGCCTCGCCGGAGGCAGCGGGCGTTCCACAGAGGATCTGTCGGCGGGCCTGCGAGGGATCGGCCCACCTGCCCCGCTCCGGAGATGCTCGCCGGGCGTGTGGCGACGACGTTCAGAGCTCGACGTAGACGTCGTCACCCTCGACGATCACCTCGTACGTCGTCAGCGGCGATGGCTTCCTGCCGAGCGCGATCAACTTGCGCGACCAGCTGGGCATGTCCCTACCGGCGAAGCCGGGCGCCCAGTCGAGGTTGTCGCCCGACGCGAGGTCGAAGCGGGAGTTGTGCCACGGGCACACGACCTGGCCATCGGCGTACCTCAGACCACCTGGCCCCTTGGTGAGGGAGAAGCCCAGGTGTGGACAGCGGTTGCGCGCCGCGCACAGCGAGTCCCCGGCGAGACCGATCACGAGGGACGTGCCCTCAGCATCCACGGCGTGCAACTTTCCGTCGGCGAAGTCCGCTGCGCTACCAACCCTGACTCGACCTGGCATGTCACCTCTCCTCGCCCCGGGTGATCTAGCTCCGTTCTACCACCAGCGCACCGCTGGCGTCGCCGTCGTTCGTGGCACCAAAGGCCCCGTGCACAACGTCAGGGCCGATCATGCTGCGGGTGCAGGAGGTTGCCGGAGGATGATCACGAACTCCGAGCCCCGCGGACGTGCCGGGCGGTGGATGAGGTCACCCCCGTTGGCGCGCGCGAGCTCGCAGGTGATGAACAGGCCGAGCCCGCTGCCCATCACCTGCCGAGCAGTTTCCGCCTCGCGGCTGAACCTCTCGAACAGGTGCTGGCGGAATGCCTCCGGCACGCCCGGACCTGCGTCGAGGACGGAGATCTCGATCAGCCCGGCCCAGGTGGGTCGGGCTGCGATCTTGGTGGCGCCGCCGGCGTACTTGCTCGCGTTGACCAACAGGTTCGCCAGCATCTGGTCGAGGTGGCCCGTCTGGACCAGGGCGGTCAGTGCGGGCGGGCACTCGATCGTGGGGCGCTCTCTAGGTGGCTGGGAGTCGGCGGCGGCGACCAGGTGCGGACGTAGCGGTGTGGGCTCGGGATGGGCGGCGAGGGCGCCTCGGTCGCTGCTGGTGACCATGGTCAGCAGATCGTGGAGCACGTGACGGATCTGAAGGGCGTTCCTCTCCACGACCGTGAACGCCTGGCTCGCGTCGGCGATGTCGTAGGTGTCCAGGGCTTCGGCGCCCATCTCGGCATTGCCCAAGATGGACGCAAGGGGATTGCCGATCTCATGGCCCAGCACTCCCATCAGGTCGATCTTGAACTGATTGGCGAGCTCGAGCTCGTGGTTCCGTTCGGCCAACTGGGCTGCGGCCTCGGCTCGCTCGCGCAGCGGCTCGTGCAAGGCAGCGCGCTGGGCGAATGTGTAGATCGGGAGGAAGAAGAGGATGAACCAGGCGCCACCGGTCCACACCGCCGCCAGCAGGTGGCCGGGTAGACGTCGAGGTCTCCCGATGATGGAAGTTCTGACGCTCGCCATCTGGAAGACCTCGACTTGTCTCACGCTACCTTCGCTTGCCCTGACCTGACCACGTTCTGCCGCCTCGACGAGCTCGGCCTCGAAGTCACCGGCCAACAGCTCGAGCCCGACCGTGCCGTGCTCGCCTGCCGGATTGTCGAGCCCGATCAGTGGTGTCGACGTTGCGGCTGCGAGGGCGTGCCGCGTGACACGGTGACCCGAGAACTCGCACACGAGCCGCTGGGCTGGCGACCGACGACACTGCTGATCACGGTGCGGCGCTACCGGTGCACGGGTTGCCGACATGTGTGGCGCCAGGACACCAGCCGAGCGGCCGAGCCCCGAGCGAAGCTGTCGCGTCGCGGGCTGCGGTGGGCGTTGGAGGCCATCGTGCGCCAGCACCTGACGGTGGCCCGGGTCGCCGAAGGACTCGGGGTCGCGTGGAACACCGCCAATGACGCTGTCCTCGCCGAAGGCAAGCGGGTTCTGATCGATGACCCCGCCCGGCTCGACGGCGTCACTGCGATCGGCGTGGACGAGCACGTGTGGAGGCACACCAGGCGCGGCGACAAGTACGTCACCGTGATCATCGACCTCACCGGGATCCGCGACGGCACCGGACCTGCCCGGCTGCTTGACATGGTCGAGGGCCGCTCCAAGCAGGCGTTCAAGACCTGGCTGGCGGAGCGACCACAGTCATGGCGCGACGCGGTCGAGGTCGTCGCGATGGACGGGTTCACCGGCTTCAAGACCGCCACCACCGAGGAGCTACCCGACGCGGTCGCAGTGATGGATCCGTTCCACGTCGTCCGTCTGGCCGGCGACGCGCTGGACCAGTGCCGACGCCGAGTCCAGCAAGCCATCCATGGGCACCGCGGCCGCAGGGACGACCCGCTCTACCGCGCGCGCCGGACTCTGCACACCGGCGCCGGCCTGCTCACCGACAAGCAGCACGACCGCCTGGATGCACTGTTCGCCATCGACGAGCACGCCGAGGTCGAGGTGACCTGGTGGATCTACCAGCGCATGATCGCCGCCTACCGCGAGCCCGACCGCACCAAGGGCCGCGACCTGATGAGCAAGCTGATCGACTCGATCAGCCACGGCGTCCCGGCCGCCCTCGTCGAGCTCGTGACGCTTGGGCGGACCCTGAAGAAGCGCGCCAACGACGTGTTGGCCTACTTCGAACGCCCCGGCACATCCAACGGGCCGACCGAGGCGATCAACGGACGCCTTGAACACCTCCGCGGCTCAGCGCTCGGGTTCCGCAACCTCACCAACTACATCGCCCGATCGCTACTCGAGTCTGGCGGCTTCAGACCACGGCTACACCCTGGATTGTGAAGAGCCAGCTGTTCTTCGACGACGTACGCGTCCCGGCCAGCAACCTCCTCGGCACCGAAGAGGGTCAGGGCTTCATCCAGCTGATGATGCAGCTCCCGCGGGAGCGCCTCCTCGTCACCATTAGCTGCGCGGCTTCGATGAACCTGATGCTCGACATCACCCACGAATAGACGCTCTCGCGCGAGGCGTTCGTGAAGCCGATCTTCGGCTTCCAGAACACCAAGTTCAAGCTCGCCGAGGTCGCCACCGAGGCCCGGGTCACGCGTGCCTTCATCGACGAGTGCCTGGAGTTGCACGTCAAGGGTAAGCTCGACATCCCGACCGCGGCGATGGCGAAGTACTGGTCCTCGGAGCGCGCGCAGCAGGTCGCCGACACGTGCCTGCAACTCCACGGCGGCTACGGTTACGTGGATGAGTACCCGATCGCGCGGGCATGGACCGACCTGCGCATCAGCCAGATCTACGCCGGCACAACGGAGATCATGAAGGAGATCATCGCCCGGTCTCTGCCGAAGCCCAGCTGATCTGGGCTCGACTCGCGAATTTGCAATGCTCACCACGGCTCGGTCCGCGATCGCTGGTCGGTCGAGCCGTCGTTCACGCTAGCGAAATGGGCCGAGGCCGAACCGCGCAGGGTCGGGTCCGGCGTGATGTGCCGTCGTGGCAGTCAGCGCTCGGCTGCGAGCAGTGAGTCGGTGGCGTTTTCCAGCGACTCGACGAGACGTTGTTCGACCTCGGGGAGTCGACCGGCGGTCAGTGCCACCGCGTCAAGTCGAACATGCGGCTCGACGTCGCGCTGGACCGCCGCACGAGCGACATCGGTCCATGCCTGCGCACAGCTCGCGGCAACGTCAGCCAGCTCGGCAGTGGCGTGGTCTCCGGCAAGTCGCGCGATGTCTGCCGCGCCGTTGGCGAGTAGCTTTCGGAACAGACCGCCGCCGGTGCCTGCCTTCTCGATGAAGGCTCCGAGACTGAAGAGCAGGATCTCGAGGTCGTCGGCAGGGAGACCGGCCCAGGTCCTCGCGTCGGCGGCCAGCTCCGTGGAGGCCGCCAGGCCCTCGGCGCCCACGGACGCCGATGTGGGATCGGCGATGGCGCTCTGGGTCGGATGGCGCATGTTGGCTGCGGACTGAGCGAATGCGTCCGCTGCCGCCCGAGCCAACGCGGGGAGCTCATCGGGCCACGTAATGCGGTAGGTGCAGTGCCGTGTCGGTTGTGGGAACGACGTGGACGACCGTGCCCGAGCGAGGGCCTCGAGCGGGACCTCCTGCACCTCAGCTCGGTCGTTGTCCATGACGAAGGCAACTTCGGCCACCTCGTCGTAACCGATCACCACGATGTCGTGACGACTCATCTGGAGCTTTACCCGTAGGTACGGCAATTCGGCGATGTCGCCCCACACCAGACTGGGTCTGCCCGCGTCCGCCTCGTCACGAACCCAGGCCCACCCTTCCGCCGCGTCGTCGGTAGTCAAGACCTCCACCCGTCCGCCGAGTCGCCGCGGGAGGTCGACCTCGAAGTCGGCGCCCCGCCCCACCAGGTACAGCGGCGGAAAGAGGTCGCTGGAACGAAAGTAGGACAGTGCGAGCGTTCCTCCTAGGGCGAACACGAGGCCCTCGTCGGGCGGTCCGTCCCAGCCCAGGCCGTGCCAGTGCAGGAGGTCGCGCATCGCGCCCGAACCGCAGTGCCCACCCATCCGATGCGGATAGTTCTCGATCATGGTCTTGTGCTTCACATGGCACCCCTCTGGTAGTCGGAGTCAGATCGGGTGGCTCAGCTGGTTCGGATCCGGTCCAGGTACGTCTGTCGGGCCTGCATGTCGACGTCGCCGAGAAACACCGAATCGGTGCCGAGAGCGGAGCCGAGTCCTGAGGCCAAGCGCCCGGGGACGAACTTCATCGCAGCAACGACACCGCCGGCGAGCCGGGTGACGCGCACGAAGGGGCGTGGATGTTCGATCAGATCGGCCGTAGCTCGGGCGATCTCTTCGGGCTCAGCGTTGCGCAGGCCCTTGGCCCCGGCCGTCCCGGCGACGAGCTCGGTGTTGGTAAACGTAGGTCGGACCGTGGAGAGATGCACGCCGGACTTGCGGTACTCCTGGCGGGCCGCTTCGGTGAAACCGATGACGGCGAACTTGGTGCCGCAATAGGTCGCGAGTCCGGGCACGGGTAGCTCCCCGGCGAGCGAGGCGGTGTTAATGATGTGTCCGGAACTGCGTGGCAGCATCCGTTTCAGGGCGAGCTTGGTTCCGAAGATCACTCCGAGGATGTTGATCTCCACCTGGCGGCGCGTCACGGCGTCGTCTTCCTCGTGAACATGGCCGGTCGGCATGATGCCCGCGTTGTTGACGAGCACGTCCAGCGCCCCGAGCTGCTTCTCGACGAGGTCGAGGAATTCACCGAACGAATCCGGGTCCGTGACGTCGAGGCGCGAGAACGTGGTCACCCCAAGCTCATCGGCGGCCTCCTTCAATCGTGCCTCGTCGATGTCGCCGATGGCCACCCGGTGGCCGCGTCGGATCAGCTCCTTCGCGGTCTGATAGCCGATGCCGCGCGCTCCTCCCGTGATGGCCACCGTTTTGATGGCCGTGGGTGAGATGTTCGTCTTCATTGACTGTGCTCCTTGCTCAGGCCGAGTCGCTGTCGCAGACCACGACCGGCTGCCGCGTGCAGCACCCGCTCGGCGATGGCCGTACGCCGTGCGGAGTACGGGTACCAGGTGAGCTCGCGTGCCATGACCGGCAGTCGCGGCACGGTGACGGCTTGAACCCGGCAGTACTTGTGCAACCCGTGGGAACCTCCGAGACGGGCCCCGAGCCCCGACGCCTTCCAGCCGCTGTGGGGCAAGGTCACGGCGAAGAGGTTGCTGAAAACATCGTTGATGTTGACCGCGCCAGCATCGAGCCGTCGAGCGATGCGCTTACCTCGCGCAAGATCGCGGGTCCATACGGTCGCCGACAGTCCGTAGGCCGAGTCATTGGCCAGGCGGACCGCTTCGTCCTCGTCGGCGACTCGCATCACCGGGATCGTGGGACCGAAGGTCTCCTCAGTCATGCATGCCATCGAGTGGTCCACGTCGACCAGCACGGTGGGTGCGTAGAAGTTCCCGACAGCCGCACGCGTGCCACCGGCGAGGACCTGGGCACCGGCCGCCACCGCCTCGGCGACGTGCCGGTCTGCAGTGTCGACCTGCGCGCGGGTCACCATCGCACCCACGTCGTCGCGCGGACCCACTCCGAGGGCCAGGGTCTGCACCCGGTCCTTCAACCGCTTCACGAACTCGTCGTAGATGGCGGACACGACGTAGACCCGTTCGACAGAGATGCAAACCTGTCCTGCGTTGAACAAGCCACCCCACGCAATGCCCTCCACGGCACGCGTGAGGTCGGCGTCCTCAAGGACAATCGCGGGGTCCTTGCCCCCCAGCTCCAAGCTCACCGGCTTCAACTTCTCGGCGCAGCGAATCGCCACCGAGCGGCCAGTGGCCGTCGAACCGGTGAACTGCACGAAGTCGGCAACATCCACGACCGCGGCACCAGTCTCACCGGCGCCCACGACATGAGCCAGGACCGGCGGTGCGCCGATCTCGGCCCAGCCCGCGATCACGCGTGCGCATGTCAGTGGCGTCTCCTCTGATGACTTCGCCAGGACCGCACACCCTGCGGCCAACGCCGGCGCGGCGTCCATGAGGAACAACGTGATGGGAAAGTTCCAGGGCGTGATGATCCCCACCAGCGAATAGGGGTGGTAGGACTTGGAAAGTCGCTTGGCCAGGCTGAGCAACCCTGTTGACCTCACCTTCTCCTCCGCCAAGAACTCAGCGGCGTGGTCGGCGTAGTAGGTGATGAACTCGCACGACGCGGTCGTCTCGACCAGTGCGTCGGGACGCACCTTGCCGGTTTCGGCCTGCAGCAGGTCGGTGAGCTCATCGGTGTGAGCCAGGATCCAGTCGCGCCAGCGCCGCAGCCAGGAAGCTCGCTGTCGAGGATCGAGTGCAGCCCATGCGACTTGGGCATCACGGAGACTCGCGGCCGCCACAGCGACGCTCTCCGCGCTGTCGGTGGGTAGCGTGGCGACCAACCGGCCGTCCGCGGGGTTGTACACGTCCAGCGCGTGGTCTGAGGTCGTGGTGCTCATCATGCCTCCCGAGGGATGTGGGACGAATAGGACTGTGGAGCACCTCACCAGGTATGTCCGAGCGGCACCGGCCCGTGGTGAGTTCGTGATGGCGCGACGATCCCGTTCCCGGATGCATCTGCACGCGGGCGCCGACGTGAGGCGCCTCCGTGCACGAGAGCGTCGCTGACCCCGGAGAGTCGACCGAACCGCGGACGAGGAAGTCCTGCTCTCAGCCCGAACCGGCTCGCAGCAGCTCGGCCCGGTCGACGGGGAGCCGCTGCGCTATGGCCCGCTTGCTGTTCACGAAGTCACGGGGCCGGTTGACGCAATCGGCCGCGATGAGCTCGCCGCCCCGCAGGTAGTAACACGTGAAGTCACGGTCCTGGGCAGGGTCACCACTGAGAAGGACCTCGTCGTACCCGGTGTTGAGACCGGCGATCTGAAGCTTGAGGTCGTACTGGTCCGACCAGAACCATGGAAGAGCGGCGATCTCCTTGGACTTCCCGCACATGGTCGCAGCGGCGACCTTGGCCTGCTCGCCGGCGCTCGGGACGGACTCCAGGCGGATGCGACGGCCGTAGCGGGCCATCTCGTGGCTGGCGCAGTCCCCCGCGGCTACGATGTCGGGATCGCTAGTTCGGGCCTGATCGTCGATCACCACACCGTCGTCGACGGCCAAACCCGCGGCAGCCGCGAGCTCGGTGTTCGGCTCCACACCGACACCGACGATGACCAGGTCGGCCGGGATCAACTCGCCCCCAGCCAAAACCACTTCACGAACCTGCCCGTCACCAGACAAAGCCTCGACGAGCGCTCCCGTACGGATGGTGACACCTTCATCGACATGGATTCGCGTGAAGAACGCAGACACGTCGGGGGCGGTGACCCGCTCGAGGACGCGCTCGGTCGCTTCCAGGACGGTGACCTCCAGCCCCAGCGTCCGCAAGGACGCAGCCGTCTCGAGTCCGATGTAACCCCCGCCGATGATCACGGTCCGGGATCCGGGGACGGCCGCTGCCCTGATCAGCTCGACGTCGGCTGCGGTGCGCAGGTAGTAGACGCCTGTGAGGTCGGCTCCCGGCACCGGAAGCCGTCGGGGGCGGGCGCCCGTGCACAGGGCGAGCTTGCTGTAGGTCAGCGTGTCGCCGTCGGCGAGCGAGAGGTGGTGCGCCGAGCGGTCGATCGAGTCAACCGTCGCGTCCCGGATCTGGATGTCCTGCTTGGCGTAGAACTCTGAGCTGCGTATCGCGAGATCGTGAAGGGTGGTCTTGCCGGCCAGGTAAGCCTTCGACAGCGGTGGGCGCTGGTACGGCAGCACTGACTCGTCACCGATGAGGAGGATCTCCCCCACCCACCCCTCCTGTCGGAGGCTGGCCGCAAGCTGTGCTCCGGCATGGCTGGCCCCGACGATGAGCGCTCGCTCCGCAGACATCAGTTCGGCTTCGGAGTAAGGCGGACCATCATCTTGCTAATACCCCGCACGAAGTTGGACTGCACGTACTCAGGCTCGCCGACCACCTCAATGTCCTCAAATCGAGTGAGCAACTCCTCCCAGAGGATCCGCAGCTGCAGCTCGGCAAGGCGGTTGCCCATGCAGCGGTGGACGCCGAAGCCGAATGAGATGTGGTTGCGCGCGTTGCTCCGGTCGATGATCAGTTCGTCGGCCCGTTCGAAAACGTCTTCGTCCCGGTTGCCGGAGGCGTACCACATCACGAGTTTGTCGCCCTTGCGGATGAACTGCCCGTTCAGGAGTGTGTCCTTCTTGGCGATTCGGCGCATGTACGCCAACGGGGTCTGCCAACGAATGATCTCCGAGACCATGTTGGGGATCAGATCGGGGTTCGCCTTGAGCTTCTCGAACTGGTCGGGGAACCGGTTGAGCGCCAGGACGCCACCACTCATCGAATTTCGGGTTGTGTCGTTGCCCCCGACGATCAGCAAGACCAGGTTGCCCAAGAATTCCATCGGCCGGTCGATCAGGTCCCTGGTGTCCTCGTTGCTCTGGAGCATGGTGATCAGGTCGAACCCAGCCTCCTCGCCGGCGGCTGTCCGGGCGGCCTTGTCGTGCCAGAGGGCGCTCAGACCCTTCGCCATGTCCACCATGCCGTGGAACACCTCGTCGTTGTCCGACGGACCACCGTTAGCCTGCTCCATCGAGCTCGCGAGGTCTGACCACTCGACGAGCTTGCGACGCTGCTCGTACGGGAAGTCCAGGAGCGTTGCGAGCATCCGAGCGGTTAGCTCGATCGAGACGTCTTGCACCCAGTCGAACGGCTGATCCACGGGGAGGCTGTCGAGCACCTCGCGGACACGCGAGCGGATCAGACCCTCCATCTCCCGCAGGTTCTTCGGCGCGACGACGCCCTGGACGGCGGCCCGCTGCAGATCGTGTCGTGGCGGGTCCATGGCGATGAACATCGCGATATCCATGAAACGAGGCGGGGTCCCGATGATGATGAAGGGCTCGGCGGAGAAGACGTCGTGGTTCTTGTCGACGGCGATGATGTCGGCGTGTCGGGTGACGGACCAGAACGGACCGAAGGGACTGTGGGGTTGGAAGTGGACCGGAGCCTCGTTGCGCAGACGCGCGTAGTACGACTCCCAGCGGCCCTGGCGATAGAGGAAGGGGTTGCTGAGGTCGATGTCCTTGAGGTCGACTTCTTCCACCGGTGGGATGGGCGCCTCTACGAAAAGCTTCTTGCCGTTAGTCCTGGTCACCCACCGTCGAGCCTTGTCGTAAAGGTGGGCACCCCGGATCTGCAGCTCCATCGGGATGGACGATTGCACTCTGTCGGTGATGTGGCCCGTCACGGTCATCTCAGCTGGTCCATTCTCTCGTGATCACATTTGAAATTCGGGCAGCTTGACGGTCAGACCGTCCCACGTCTCGGACACGTCCATCTGGCAGGACAGTCGGGAAGTCGGCTGCCTTTCTGGGTTCATCGAGAGCATCTCCTCCTCGGCGGGCCCGGAGCCCCCCACACGTTCCGACCACTCAGGATCGACGACCACGTGACAGGTGCCGCAGGCGGCTTCGCCTCCGCAGTCACCGTCGATGCCCGGCACCGCGTTGTTGGTCGCGATCTTCATCAACGACTGACCGTCTGCGAGGGGAGCCTCGTGCTTCGCTCCGTCGTAGGAGACAAATGTGACAACTGCCATGATCAACTCCTCGGTATCTGAACTTGTACCGAGCATGGTCAACAGGGAACCATGTGGCCATGGTCACCCGAGTCAGAAACTTGTGAATTTGGGTCAGAAAGGGGTGTCATGGCACTAGATGACGCAGGTGTGCCCCCACTCGCATTCCTGCAACTGCTCCACAGCCAAGCGCTCGACCCACACGCCATCGCTCGCTTTCGGAGCATCATGGCTGGCGAGGGAACCAACGAGACGACGCTGGTCGAGCATGACGTCCAGGTGCCGCTGCGGTGGTTTCGACAGGTCTACCCCGAACTCGACATCGACCAAGCGACTGGGTTGGGCTTGGCGTTCGCTGAACAGGCCCAGCTGATGTCCTTCGGGCCATTGAGTCTTCCGCTGGTCAGCGCAGGCTCGGTGGTCGAGATCGTGGAGCTGCTGACCTATCTGCCGTTGATCTCGACGGCCCTCAGCCCACAGTTTCATCCAAGCGACCACGGCCTGACCGTGGGGCTCACCGGACACACCGGCGATCCGGGTCTGGACTGCCTGGTCGTCGCCTACTGCGGATCGGCGCTACTGCGACTGCTCGACATGCTCGCCGGCGACATGCCCACCGTCACCCTCAACCTGAGTTGGTCAGCGCCAGCGTCTCGAACCAAACATGAGGAAGCACTAGCGGGACGTCTGTTCTTCGACGCACCAGCGTCGTTCCTCCATGTTCCCGCTGATGCCCTCAACGACGTCTGCCGTTTCGCCGACCCCGTCGCGTATCGACTCGCCATCGCTGATCTGCAGCGAACTCTCAGCCACCGGAGCGGAACCACGTCGTTCTCCGAGAGAGTGAGACGGTTGCTGGAGGAGTATCCCGGAACGGGAACTGGCCAGGAGGTCGCGGACGAGCTCTCCGTGTCCACCAGCACCCTCAAAAGGCGCCTATGTGAAGAGGGGACCACCTTCCGCGAGCTGCGCCAATCGTTCTTGCGAGAGCGCGCGATGCTGCGCCTGCTCGACCGATCGGTGCCGGTCAGTGAAATCGCCGCAGATCTCGGATACAGCGACCTCACCAACTTCTCCCATGCCTTCAAGCGATGGACCGGTCAGTCGCCGAGCGAGTTCCGACACACGAGAAGCAGTTAAGACCAGGCCTGCTGTCGCGCGTTAGTACAGCCCTCCACACCCCAATCCCGACAAGAGTCCCCGCGTCGCGTTCCACTAGCCGGCGAACGGTGCCCTCGGAGCCACGTGCGCAAGTCGTGAACTTGTGCCGGTCTAGGCGGTCGACGTGACGCTGAACGATAGGCCGCGGCAATGACTTTCGTCTGCCCGCTCCGACAGGCTTACGCCCCTCGAGGATGACTGCAGACAACAGATCACCCACGATCATCGTGAATGCGGGCGGGAGAAGGGTGCAGTCGCACACGCCCCGCGATCGCCTACAACGCCACAGGCAGTGAGGCCAATCCGCGAAACGAGAGCCCTGGGCGCCACACGGGCTCGCCTGCGGGCCGAATATCTGGGAAGCGAGCGATCAGACGCGGGAACAGTTCGGCGCCTTCCATCCGAGCCAGCGACGCGCCGAGACAGAAGTGGATCCCGGAACCGAAAGACAAGCCGGAGGGTCCTGCCCGGGTCAGGTCGAGACGGTCGGGGTCCGGGTACCGGGCTGGATCCCGGTTGGCTGCCCCGAGCAGGGTGAGCACAACCTGCCCGGGTTCGAGGTCCACCCCAGCGACACGGGTCGACTCCAGGACAGTTCTGCCATCGGTCTGCACGGGAGTGTCGTAGCGCAACAACTCCTCGACAGCAGCGGCCGCCAGTTGAGGCCGCTCGCGCAACATCGCGAGCTGGTCAGGTGCGTCCAGCAGCGCGGCCAATCCGTTGCCGATCAGGTTGGTAGTCGTCTCGAAGCCGGCCGCGAAGAGGAGGATCGCGCTACCGACGCACTCGTCGTCATCGAGGACATCGTCGCCTCGGGCAGTCGCGAGGCGGCTCAAGAGGTCGTCCTCGGGCCGGTCCCTCTTGACCGTCAGAAGGCGGCTGAAGTACTCCGCGAGCTCGTCCTCGGCCTCAGCCGCTCTCCGGACCGCCGCCGCATCAGCAGCGGGCTCTAGGGGGGCCACGAGGTCGCGCACCAGCGGGGCGGCCATGGTCCTGTCCTTCAACGGGACACCGAGCAGGTCTCCGATCACTCCCACTGGTAGGGGTAGAGCGAGCTCGGAGATCATGTCGGCGGTTGTTCTTCCGGAGAGTCCGTCCAACAGGTCATCGATCTGAGCGACGACCTTGCGGCGCAACTGTTCGGTGTGACGCGGGGTGAACGCGGAGGCCACGAGGTGACGCAGACGCTTGTGGTCAGGGGGATTGCGGAACAGCATCGTGCGGCGAAATCGTTGCATCGCCCTGCGTTGAAGCTCTTCGGGCACCTCCGACAACCGGAAGCCTAGCGACTCGTCGGCTTTGCCCAAAGCCGGGTCGCGCAGTGCTGCGGCGCAGTCGTCGTAGCGCGTCAGCACCAGAGCGCCCGAGGTTGTCACCAGGACGGGGGCAAGTTCACGTAGACGTCGGTAGGCGTCGTAGGGCCCGCACGGACCGTGGTCGGTGAGCAGCACGTCGACCAACAGTTGCTCGGCAGGCCGAGTCTCCATACTCACCGCCTCCTCAGCATGTCGAAAGTCGCCGCGCCTTCGTCGCCGAAGTGTGCGACGTCAACGGTGAGGAACAGTGCCCGCGCGGTCACCACCACCAAGCCACCCTGGTCCTTAACCCGCGCGTTCATGAAGAGTTTCCGCCGCTCTCTTTGGGCGAGCTCTGCCTGACACTGGTAGGGCACGCCGAGCCGGACCGGAGCGAGATATTCGACGTTTAGGTTGCGGGTCACGGCCAGCTCGCCGACCACGTATAGCAGGAAGCCGAACAGGTCGTCGACCACGGTCGCGACGGCTCCCCCGTGTGCGATACCGGGGGCACCGACGTGCCGCTTGTCGAACACATGCTGGGCATCAACACCCTCACCGCTGCGACGGGCCTGCAAATGGTGGCCGTGGGGGTTACCCGGCCCACAGCCCAAACAGTCCTGGGCGTGCGGTGGCAGAAACTCGTCGTCCTTAGCTGCAGTCGCAGGACCCACCCCCGACGGGTACGTGTCATTCATCGGTGCGCCGCCAGCCTGTCGGCCAACAGCGACGCCCACGCGTCCAGGGCCTTGCGCTGTCGCGTCGGCGAAAACGGCACGAGCAGCCCGCCGACACCCCGACCAAGGACGACATCAAGGGTCAACTGCGCCAGAAGGGCATCGTCGACGATGTAGCGGCGGCACAATCCGGTCAGGGCAGCGGTGACCCGCTGCTCCACCGGCAACAACGCCTCGCGCAGCATCGTGTCCGAACGCGCAGCCACCCAGAGCTCCAAGGTCGCGGCGTACAACGGCCCGGACAAGGCCCCTGCCAGCAGGTCCAGGGCTTGACGTGGCCTGTCAACATCGTCCGCCAAACCGACCACCTTGGCGCGGACCTCATCGAGTCGCCTCTGCGCCAGGTGTTCGACAGCAGCCGTGACGAGACGATCACGAGTGCCGTAGTGGTGCAGCTGTGCTCCTCGGGAGACGCCAGCCTGCTCGGCTACCGCAGCAAGCGTGGTGCCGGAATATCCTCGTTCGACCAGACAGGTGACGGTGGCGTCCAACAACAACAGCCGAGTCGACGCCGAGCGCTCTTCTTGGGAACGACGGGAATGGTTCATGACCTGAACTTACATGCCGACCAGAACGCATGGTAAGTACTTGGTCGACTTCCAGACGCGAGGCGCGTAGCGATGGCATCGCTAGGAACGCGGCCTCGCCGACGACTCTGAAGGCCCGAAGAGCACGTCATCGAAGCGGGACACCTCGGGACGGCGCGTCGCCTGGATCTACGAGAGCGTGCGCGACGCCATCAACGACCTTGCGGAGAACCCGCCCACCGAAAAGTTGCTCACCATGTCCGCGCGACAGCACGCAACGACTGGGCCCATTGCCCTACGGCCGGCTGGCCGGGTCTGTCCGAGTAACGGTGTAAGCAGCGGTTTTCATCTCAGTGGTTCTCGGCCTTGGGCATCCGGTCACCGAAGGTGATCGCGAATGCGTTGAGCGCTGGCTTCCAGCGCATGGTCCATCGTTGCTGACCAGTGCCCTTGGGGTCCAGTGACCTTGTCACGAGGTAGAGGCACTTCATGGCGGCCTGCTCGGTCGGGAAGTGCCCTCGGACGGTGACGGCCCCGCGGTAGCGGGCGTTGAGGGACTCGATCGCGTTCGTGCTGCAGAGCACGGTGCGGATCTCGGCGTCGTAGTCCAAGAACGGAACGAACTGCTCCCAGGCGTTGCGCCATAGCTGTCCGATCGCTGGGTAGGGCTTGCCCCACTTCTCTTCGAGCTCCTCGAACGCCGCCCAGGCGGCCTCCCTCGAGGGTGCCCGGTAGATCGGCTTGAGGTCGGCCGCGATCTGGCCCCAGTACTTCTTCGAGGCGTACTTGAAGGTGTTCCTGATCAGGTGGATGACACTCGGCTGGCTCGACGCGCTGGGACGTTGACCCCGGCACGCTCAGGATTATGCGGACAGGACCACCCGCCGGAAGCGCCTCACCAGCCGAAACAGAGCCGCAGGGCGCATAACGTCGCCGTCCGCCTAATGCCTCAGGTCGTGGATCCGCGGCCGGCAGGTCGCCGACCGTGGGGTGAGGCCAGCCAGTTTCACTAGGCGGTGGAAGGTCCAGTGGATGTTGCAGTAGATCAGCCGGGTGCCGGCCGTGGAGATGAGCAACGCTGGACTCTGCGGAGACGGATGCAGCTGGTCGCGGCGGCGCAGGTAGCCGCGGAGCGCGTCGGTTGTGCTGGGATGCAGGACCAGCTCACGGGTCTTGTCGAACTTGCCGTGACGCACCACCAGCAGCCCGTTGCGGGTGTCGAGGTCGTCGCGGTCCAGAGCGATCGCCTCACCGACCCGCATCCCGGTCACCGCCAGCAGCCCGATGAGCGTGGCGAGCGTGGCCCGACGCAGCGGGGTCGACAGCGACGACGCGGCGGCGATGAGCGCGGCAACGTCGCTGTCGGAGTACAGGTAGGGACACGCCCGGCGAACCTGCCAGGGCAGCAGGTCGGTCGCTGGCACCTCAACCGTGGCGTCGAGGGTGTGCAGGTAGCTGGCGAAGCCGCGGACTACCGAGAGTCGATAGGCCCACCAGGTCCCGTCACCACCTGCTGGCAGGCAGGCCCACTCCAAGGCGGCGTCAACGGTCACACCGTCCGCGTCGATGACCCCGAGGTGGTCGAGGTGATTGAGGAACTGGTTGAGCAGTTTCTCCGGCCGGGCCGGCCGGTAACCCAATGCGCGGCGCATCGTGAGGTAGTCGTTCAACGCGTCCCGCAGCGAGGCGGTCATGACACGCCGCCCGTCGCGGGCTGTGGCCAGGGTCGCGCCAGCACCCGAAGTGCGTCACGGTCGACCTTGGCGTAGAGCGCGGTCGTCAAACCGCGCCGGTGTCGCAACACCAGACCTACCTCCGGCAGCGGGGTGCCCGAACGCAGCATCGTGGTGGCGGCGGTGTGCCGGAGCCGGTGCGCGTGGACCGTGCCCAGCCCGGCACGCTGGGCAGCGTCGTAGACGACCCCTGACACCCCGGCCGTGGTCAACGCCCGATGCGGCGCCTTGACCCGGACAAAAGCGTTGCGTGGTTGCACGCCGTTGGGTCGACCGCGGCGCAGATAGCCCGCGATCGCGGCCCCAACATCATCGGGCAGCGGCAACCGTTCTTCCCGGCTGCCCTTCCCACGGATCAGGATCTGCCCGGCCCGCCAGTCGATATCGTCCAACTCAAGCGCGGCGACCTCCCCGGCGCGTAACCCGAGCCGGGACAGCAGCAACACGATGGCGTAGTCCCGCCTACCTTTGGCCCGTCGTCGGTCGCAGCTGGCCAGCAGCCGCCGCATCTGCGCTGGCTCGAGGGCCTGGGGCAGCCCTGCCAGTCGCCAGCCGGCCACCGCCGGGACGGCAGCGGCCAACGGAACAGGGATCAGACCCTCGACGTGAAGGAAGTTCAACAACGACCGCAGCGAGGTGACGATCAGCTTCGCCGTCCCCGTCGCGCGGCCCGGACAGGTCGCCAGCACGAACCCGCTCACCTCGGCCGCGGTCAACCCGGCCAACTCCAGTTGATCCCCGCACAGCCGGGTCGCCACGAACGGTCTGATTGCGTCGAGGTAGCAGCGAGCCGTCCCCGGGGTCAGGCCACGTTCACCAACCAGATAAGTCCGGTAGCGCTCCAACAGGCCCTCAACCGACCCCAGCACAATCACCTCAGGGAGCAGCGCGCCCTGGGCGGCCAGATAGTCCAGCAACGGTCGCATCGCCTTGCCCGACCGGTAGTTCACATACCCCGCGGCGCGGCGCTCGGCAAGATACTGCTCCACCACCTCCCCGGTCAGCTCGCCTGACGTGAGGTGTTGGGCCAGCATCCAGCGGTCCAGGTGCGCGATGAAACAGACGTGCTGCTCCGCGGAGCAGCGCGTGTATCCCTGCGCGGCTAACTCCTTGGCGAACCCCGCGACATACGACTCCAGTGGCCCCCGCACCACCGACCGCAACACCTTGATCATGACGCTCTCCTCTCTTCGTGAATGGAGAGACAAGCGTCGATCAGGTCACCGGATTATGCCGACCTCGCCAGCGCGAGATCCCAGTCCCGCAAGGGGATCAGCGACGACATCGGCATAATCCGGAGGTCGGCATAATGGACTCGGCAGCGTTGCCACGCGGCACCC
>NZ_CM001852.1:1624731-1636350 GCF_000389985.1 Nocardioides sp. CF8 | reverse complement strand
CCGCCACGTCCAGCCGGCCCCAGCGCTCGACGGCGTGGTTTGCAGCCGCCCGGAGGGCGTCGGGGTCCCGGACGTCGGCGACAATGGTGTGCACGACGTCGCCGTGCTCGGAGAGTCGGGCAAGGTCGGCGCGGTCGGCGAGGGGGTAGTCGACGCCGGGCAGGTCGTGGTCCGCACCGAGGCACGCATCAACCGCCACGACACGGCAGCCGCTCGCCACGAGCGCACCCACCGTCGCCGCGCCGATCCCCCGGGCGGCCCCGGTGACCAGCGCGACACGCGGCGGCGTCACGGGCGAGGAGCCCCCAGGGTGCGGGTGAATCCCTCGGGGATGACCACGTCGTCGGGCGTGAGGTCGTGGATGGAGGAGTGTCCCAGCCCGAGCAGGGTCGAGTCGATCCCGCCGCGGAGGATGTCGAGGACGTTCTCGACGCCAGACTGGCCGCCGGCGGCGAGCCCCCAGAGGTAGGCACGTCCGATCATTACGGCCTTGGCACCGAGGGCGACCGCCTTTACCACGTCGCTGCCCCGCCGGATGCCGGAGTCGAGCAGCACCTCGACGTCGTCACCGACCGCCGCAGCTATCGAGGGGAGAACCCGGATGGGTGCTGGGGTGCCGTCCAGATTGTTGCCGCCGTGGTTGGAGACCGAGATCGCCGTGACTCCGGCGTCACGCGCCTTGAGCGCGTCGTCGACGCGGCAGACTCCCTTGAGCATGAACGGTCCGCCCCACTCCTCGCGGAGCCAGGCCACGTCCTCCCAGGACGGCGGCGGGGTGGTCATCCACTCGCCGTACGCCCCGAAGAACGTCGGTGCCTCGCCGCCGGGCTCGGCCAGGTTGGGCGCGCTCAGGTCGGGCAGGCTGCCGGAGCGGACGAAGTCGGCCAGCCACCGCGGGCGGCGCAGCACCTCGGGCGCGAACTTCGCCATGGCCTTGAGGTCGAGCTTCTCCGGGATCTGCGGGCTGCCCCAGTCGCGACCGTGCGAGAACGACCAGTCCAAGGTGGCGATCAGCCCGACCGCTCCCGCCTCGCGGGCGCGATCCATCCGCCGGACCATCGCGTCACGATCGCCCATCCAGTAGGTCTGGAAGAACGTCTGCGGGTTCGCGGCGATCACCTCGGTCAGCGGCTTGCTCGCGAACGAGCTCAGCCCCATCGCCGTACCCCTCGCGGCGGCGGCCCGTGCCACCGCGACCTCGCCGTCAGGATGCACGGCCTGCACCCCCGTGGGCGAGATGATCACCGGCATCGAGATCTCCTGGCCGAGCACGCGTGTGCCGAGCTCGCGCTTCGCCGAGAGGCCAGCCACGTGCGGCGCCAGGCCAAGCTCACCAAAGGCCCGCGTGTTGTCATCGTACGACACCCCGCGCTCGGACCCGGCCAACAGCGCGGAGTAGACCGACGGCGGCAACCGTCGCTTGGCCCGTCGCTGAGCCTCGTTCACCGTCTCGAACCACTGACCCATCGCGGCAGCCTCCTCGTGTCGTCGGTTCGACGTTAGGCGGACTACCGGGCCGTGTTAACTGCCCGTCCGGAGGGGACGGGACCACCGCATGGCGGGGCCGGGCCAGTCCCGGTCGGACGCGGGGCCGCCAGGCGTGTGCGCGCTGCCCTCGATGAGGGCCGGCACATCGTCGACGGTCACCTGCCCGGACGGCTTCGATACGACGGTGAAGAATACCTTCAAATCGAGCTCTCCTGACACATCTGTGGGTCAGTTTCGGCCGGGGAGGGCTGGGCGGTGGCCGCCGAGGTTGAGCATGGCGAGGGCGATGAGGGCGTCGGCTGAGTGGAATCCGTAGGCCATGCGGGTGATGAGGCCGGATCTTGGTGTTGGTCGACTCGATCAGCCCGTTGGACAGGCCGTGCTCGATCGCGGCGAGGATCCGGGCTCGGTGTTTGACGATGCTCTTCTGCAGCTTCACGAACGCCGGATCCGGCAGCGCCGGGCCCAACTGATCCACCGATCCAGTGCTGTGACGGCGGCCTCGTAGGGCATCCGGAACACCATCCTGAGCCCTTCCTTGAGCAGGTAGGCCCGGCACAGCCTCGGGTCGGTCGCAGCGATCCAGGCGAGCATCACCTGCTGGTTCTCGGTAAGGTCCTCGGGGTTCTTCCACGCGGGCACCCTTGAGGCCCTTCGCCCGTTCGCTCCCGGGCCTGGGTGCCGCATCGGCCGGTGGGCGTCCGCGGCCACGCTTGGGTTCTGACCGGGCTTGGCGGCGGTCGTCGTTCCACGCCTCGCGGCGGACCTCGTCGAGCGCATCGGTTGCCCACTTTACCCGTGGAACGGGTCAGCGACCCGGACCGCGTTGTGGCACTTCTCGGCGACGATCGCGTCGATGAAGTCGGCCCCGTCCGCGGCCACGTGGGTGATCTGGGCGCAGCGTTCGGCGCCGAGGAGGTCGAAGAACTCCCGCACGGTCGCGCTGTTGCGGCCCGGTGCAGCCCACACCAGCCGTCGGGTGTCGTGGTCGACCACGACCATCAGGTACTTGTGGCCCTTCTTGTAGGAGATCTCATCGATCCCGATCCGCCGCAACCCGGCCAGACGATCGTGCTGGGCCTCGATGTCGGCCCAGACACGGGTGACGATCGCCCCCACGGTGCGCCACGCAATCCGCGTCAACTCCGTCGCCGTGGTCTTCGAGGCCCGCGTCGCCAACCAGGCAACCTGATCGTCGAAAGCCAGGGTGTGACCGGCGTCGTGCCTGGCCCACGGGACATGCGCGACGACGACGCCATGGGTGCGGCACTTCACCCGGGGCGCGTCGGCTTCCAGCATCGCGACCGTCGTGCCCAGATCCAACGATCTCCACCGTCGACGTCCCGGGCCGGCGTCGTACCCCGGACACCGACGCCGACACAGGCCGCACCGCCCCTGCTGGCGGCTCACCGGCCGCACATGAGCGACGAGCACCTGCGTGTCCTCGTCGAACTCGACCCGCTCGATCACCGTCTTCTCGACCCCGAGCAGACCCCGCCATAGGCTGACATCACCCACGCCGCTCTCCTGTGCACCTGGTTCCTGTTCCTAGACAGCTCAGAAACCTAGACAGGAAGCGGCGTGTGGCTCGCTCAGGCACCCACAGGTACGTCAGGAGAGCCTCAAATCGAAGGTCTTTTCTGAGTATCTGCTTGAGTAAATAGGCTGTCGGAGTGGCCGAGCGTGGTCATCCCGAGGGCGTCGTGGACTACCCGACGACCTATCAGGATCTGCCGGCCTGGTCTCCGGCGACGCGTCGTGTCTGGACTATCTCGCGGGACTGCGCTGGCCGGATGGGTTCACCTGCCCCAAGTGCGGGCTGGGTGGATACTGGCGCACCAGCACGTCGTTGTAGATGTGTCAGAGGTGTGGCCGACGGACCTCAGTGACGGCCGGCATGACCTTAAATCGGACCCGCACGCCGCTGTCGACCTGATTCGCGGCCGTGTGGTTCGTGACCTCGCAGAAGAACGGGCTCTCGGCCCGGGCCTGCAGCGGGTGCCGGGGTTCAAGTCCTATGAGACGGCGTGGGCGTGGATGCACACGATGCGCCGGGCCACGGTGCGCCCCGAGCGCGATCGCCTCTCCGGGATCGTGGAGGTCGATGAGACCTTCGTCGGCGGCGTTGCCGCTGGTCAGATGTCGCGGCCGACGACCATCGTGGGGTCTCCGCCGTCGTACTCGCGCCACACCTCGCACTCGATCCCTCGACCTGCCCGAACCGCCAAGGTTCTTCGACTTCACCGTCCCAACCGCCGACTGAGCACCGAACCCAGCACCGCCGGCGCCAGCGGCCTGTAGTAACACGACCCCTCCACGCCCAAAATACGTTTCCACTGGTCAGCGCAGCAATTCAGCCGATCGTGTGCACATCATCTTCAGAAGTCCGGCCAGTCCACGCCGACTGGGCGAACTGCCCGGAGTTCAGCGTGGTCGTGCACCAGCACGTTGACGGCGCGACCTCACGGATTCGTGGCCAGGTGGAGGAACTGCGTGCCACGCTGAATGTGATCAGCGGCGGATCGAGGGACACCGAGCGAACGAATGGCATGTGAAGCCCAGTGGCTCCTCGCCCAGCGCGGTCACAACCACCGCCCCAGAGCATAAGGCCGCTTCGTGGATGCTGAGGGGGCAAGAGTGTCCGGAGCGCCTCCGGAGCGCACGAAATCAGGCCTTTGACAGTTCTAGCTCCTCACCCCTGGCTGTTGACGTACTCCTCGTCATACATCAGGCGCGACCGGATCAGGAACCGCACTCCCTCCGGCGCCTCCAAGGAGAAGCCCGCGCCACGGCCCTTGACCACGTCGATGGTGAGGTGGGTGTGCTGCCAGTACTCGAACTGCGCCTTGGACATCCAGACGGGTACGCCGCGGTCGAGCCCGACGTCGAGCTCGCCGAGCAGGATGTCGGAGTCCCCGATGCGGAACTCGCCGTCGGTGTAGCACATCGGCGAAGACCCGTCGCAGCAGCCGCCGGACTGGTGGAACATTAGCGGTCCGTGCGCCTCGGTGAGGCGGCCGATCATGTCCGCCGCCTCACCGGTGACCGCGACGCGTTCTACCTCACTCATCTCTAGAAGAATCCGAGCTTGTCCGGGCTGTAGGACACGAGCAGGTTCTTGGTCTGCTGGTAGTGGTCGAGCATCATCTTGTGGTTCTCGCGCCCGATGCCGGACTGCTTGTAGCCGCCGAAGGCCGCGTGCGCGGGGTAGGCGTGGTAGCAGTTGGTCCAGACTCGGCCTGCCTGGATCGCCTTGCCGGCGCGGAAGGCGCGGGATCCGTCGCGGGTCCACAGCCCGGCACCGAGGCCGTAGAGCGTGTCGTTGGCGATCTTCAGGGCGTCGGACTCGTCGTCGAAGCTGGTGAGCGAGACCACCGGGCCAAAGATCTCCTCCTGGAAGATCCGCATCGAGTTGTCGCCCTCGAAGACGGTCGGCTGCACGTAGTAGCCCTCGGCGAGGTCACCCTCGAGCACGTTGCGCGCACCACCGGTGAGCACCTTCGCACCCTCCTGCTTCCCGATGTCGAGGTAGGACAGGATCTTCTCGAGCTGGTCGTTGGAGGCCTGAGCACCCATCATCGTGCTGACGTCGAGCGGGTTGCCCTGGGTGATGGCCTCGACCCGGGCGATCGCGTCCGGCACGAAGTCGGAGTACATCGAGCGCTGGACCAGCGCACGCGACGGACACGTGCAGACCTCGCCCTGGTTGAGCGCGAACATCGTGAAGCCCTCGAGCGCCTTGTCGTAGAAGGCGTCCTTCTCGGCCGCGACGTCGTCGAAGAAGATGTTGGGGCTCTTGCCGCCGAGCTCGAGTGTGACCGGGATGATGTTCTCCGAGGCGTACTGCATGATCAGCCGCCCGGTCGTGGTCTCGCCGGTGAACGCGATCTTGCGGATGCGGCTGTTGCTGGCCAGGGGCTTGCCGGCTTCGACGCCGAAGCCGTTGACGACGTTGAGCACGCCGGGCGGGAGCAGGTCGCCGACCAGCTCCATGAGCTTGAGGATCGACCACGGAGTCTGCTCAGCAGGCTTGAGCACCACGCAGTTGCCGGCCGCGAGGGCGGGCGCGAGCTTCCACACCGCCATCAGGATAGGGAAGTTCCACGGGATGATCTGGCCGACGACGCCCAGCGGCTCGTGGAAGTGGTAGGCGATCGTGTTCTCATCGATCTCGGAGATGCCACCCTCCTGGGCGCGCAGCGCGCCGGCGAAGTAGCGGAAGTGGTCGATGGCCAGCGGGATGTCCGCGTTGAGCGTCTCGCGCACGGCCTTGCCGTTGTCCCACGTCTCGATCACCGCGAGAGACTCAAGGTTCGCCTCCATCCGGTCGGCGATCCTGAGCAGGATGTTGGAACGCTCCGTGGTCGACGTACGACCCCACGCGTCAGCGGCGTTCCAGGCCGCGTCGATGGCGGCGTCGATGTCCTCGGCGGTGCCGCGGCCGACCTCGGTGAACGGCCTGCCGTTGACCGGGGAGATGTTCTCGAAGAAGCCGCCCTTGACCGGGTCGACCCACTCGCCGCCGATGTAGTGGCCATAGCGGCTCTTGACCTCGATATCCGAGCCGTCGGTTCCGGGCTGTGCGTAGACAGTCATGTGATGCTCCAGGAGTTGAGAGAGTGTGTGACGACCGTCACGCTAGGAGCGGCTACGTTGCATCCACGTTGCGGCGTACGCCGATGGGTGGTCTGCAGTGTCGACCCTCGCGGGCCTCTGACTTCAGGCGAGGTCGCGGTCGAGCCGGGCGAGCTGCCCGTCGACGAGCGAACGCATCGGCGAATTCGCGCCGAGGGCGTCGCGCTGGGTCTGCCACATGTCGTAGTCGTCGACGCCCCAGCTCGATCGGGTCCATGTCGACAACAGGTCGGGTTCCTTGCTCGCCAGCACCGTTGCGCGCAGGGAGTGGTGAAGCTGGCCGCGAAGTCGGACAACCCCGGGCGCGGTCGAGCGGGGCAGGATCGGGCCTCGGTAGCCGCGAAGTGCGCGGCGTACGTCGCCTGCCGCGAGTTGCGCCTCCAGGGCTAGCCAGTCGCCGGCGACTCCGGCGCAGAGCCGGTAGGGCCGAGAGGCAAGGAGGTCGTCGCCGAGTACGTTGCGCAGCCGGTTGAGCTCGGCCCGAAGGGTGGAGGAGACGCCGTCGTCCTCGTAGACCAGGACGGCGAGCTCGTCACCGGAGAGCCCGTGCGGAGCGGACGCGAGGAGGAGCAGGATCTCGCTGTGGCGCGGCGAGAGGCGCACGGAGTGCCGGGCGCCCCGGCCGTCGTCGATGGTGAGCAGCGCTTCATGGCGACCGAGCAGCTCGACCACCGTCTGGAGACCGCCCTTGGACTCGACCGGCTGGGCCGCGCGAGTGAGCAGGTCACGGGCCAGCTCGGCCTCGGCCATGCGCGCCGCCGCCCGCACCATCGCCATCGTCTGCGGTACCGCGATGTCGTCGTTGCCGGTGATGTCGAGGACCCCGAGCAGGGTGCTCGACGTCGGGTCGTGGATCGGCGTGGCCGCACAGCTCCACTTCTGGACCGAGTGCCGGAAGTGCTCGGCCCGGCGCACCTGCACCGGCTGGCCGAGGCGCAGCGCGAGGCCGGGCGCGTTGGTGCCGGCGAGGCGCTCGTCCCAGTTGGAGCCCTCGACGAAGCCGATCTTCTCGGCCTGCCGCAGGGTTGACGGCGAGCCGCAGAGCCACAACATCTGGCCTGCCGCGTCGCTCACGGCCATCACCGCGCCGCAGTCGCGGGCCGCCTGCCCGAGCACGTCGTCGAGCAGCGGGAAGACCCGGGAGAGCGGGTGGGCCGCGCGGTGGTCACGCAGGTCGGATCCGTCCAGCGTGATCGGCGCCTCGATCCGCTCGGCGTCGACCCCCGATGCTGCTGAGAGGTGCCAGGAGTCGGCCACCGCTGCGCGCATGCCGTCGCTGGTCATCCGCCACGGAGACACGCTCACCGGACCACCCTCCTCCACAGCTTGTTCGGCATGTTCCCCCGCGGAAGGTTGCCAAGAGGTTGCACTGAGATTCTTCGTTCGTAGTCCGCGAGCCCGGCGACGACTGCGTCGACGGACACCTGGGCAGGGCGCAACCAGTCACGTCGATCTGACGTCGGCCCGATGTCGGTCATCGGCGACGGGAGCGGCGAAAGTCAGGACGCAAGGCGGCGAGAGAGCACGCACGCGCGGCCCCGAGCCAGACGCCGGCCCCGTAGGCGACGTCGTCCAACCGCCGGGCAAGGACGTAGCGGACCGGGTCCAGGTTGGCCCCGACCCGTCGCCGATCGGCCAGTCCGTCGACCACGGCGGCCACCATCAAGGCGCGCCTGGCCCGGCGCGACCGGGTGGCGGCCAGCACGGCGAGCGGCCAGTAGTGACGAGTAAGCGCCGCCCCTGTCTGCCACAGCACGGCGACACCGCTCTCCAGGGTAAGTATCGCCGCCGCCTGCACGGGGCGCTCGCTGCGGGCAAGTCGGCGGGAGGTCCCGGCCGTGGCGACGGCGGCCGAGGCGAGCGCCACTGGGACGGACCAGCGTCGCTGCGCGAGGATCGCACCGGCGAAGACGGCGGACCACGGCGAGATCACGAGCGGAGCGACCGCCGCGCCGTGGCGCTGCGCCAGAGGTGCCGCGGACGTTCCGTAGAAGGCCTTGCGGCCCAGCCACTCCCCCAGTCGGGCGCGATGCCGGTGCCTCACGATGGCCGCCGGCTCGTAGCGCACCCCAGCACCGCCGGTGAGCAGCCGCCACACGAGGTCGACGTCCTCGCCGCACCGCAACGCCTCGTCGAACCCGTCGCCCAGGGACTCGACGCGCGCCAGCAGGCACGCGCCGGGGAGGTAAGCAACCACACCCTGCTGGCGCACCGCCGCGGGCTCCCGACCGAGGTCGAGCGAGGACCGCGCCTGCTCGTAGCGCTCCACCCAGCCGTCGCCGGGCCGGCGGTCGGGTCCCAGCACCCGGGGCGCGACGACGGCCAGGTCGGGGTCGTCGAGATGGCGGCGCAGGGTCGCCAGCCAGCCGGGGTCGGGGACCACATCGGAGTCGCAGAAGGCGACGAATGGCGTGGTCACGTGACGGAGCCCGGTGTTGCGCGCGGCAGCAGGTCCGCGATTGACGTCGTGCACGACGAGCAGGGCCCCGTGCTCACGAGCGACGCGAGCGACGGGCTCGGGGTCGCGCGACGCGTCGTCGACAACCACGACCGGCACCGATGCCGGCAGCGCGTCGAGCAGCAGGTCCAGGTCGTGGGCCCGGTCGCGCACAGGCACCACGGCTGTGACGTCGGTGACCTCGGCGTCGTCACTCGGTGGGTCGGGCCACCACGGATCGGCGAACCCGCGATCCAGCAGCGACCGGGCCAGCGTGGTGGCGTCGCCGGGTTGCGCCACCACGACCGGTCCGCCGTCGAGCAGGCCGACGGCGATGTCACTGAGGTAGAGCACCGCGCCCCGGCTGCCGCCCACCAGGGTCTTGCCACCGTCGCAGACCCTCGTCCGCGATGACAGCTTCACCGCAAATCCGGCCGGCAGGCTCACGACCCGACACCGCTGCGCTCGGACCTGCGCAGTCGTCCGTCCGTGTCGACGTCGAGGTCGGTCAGCTCGCGATGCAGCCGGTTCACGAGCACCTCGAAGAGGCGTCGACCCTCCGCTGCCGAACTTCCGGTGGCGTCGCCGAGGATCCCGTTGGGCGACACGGTGCGGACACCGACGCTGCGCAACCGCGGCATCAGTTGGTCGATGGGCTCGGTCGCTCCGGCCTCGGCGAGGTCCACCCGCACGGTCCACGGCGCCAGGTTGCGCAGCAGGGAGGTCTCCGTGCGGCCCGCGTGCGCGTCGCCGCCGAGCACCCCGAACCCGGTCCAGGCGGCCGGGCGGCCCTCGTCGCGGAGGGTGGTCACGGCGCTCACCATCGTGGGCACGTTGCCGCCGTGGCCATTGACGAACACGAGCCCCTTGGCCCACCGGCAGGCCGAGCGGCCGAGCTCGACCAGCAGGAGGTGGAGCGCCTCGTGGCCGATCGAGATGGTGCCGGGGAAGTCCTCGTGCTCGCCGCTGGCGCCGTACGCGAGAGCAGGAGCGACCAACACGCGCACACCCGAAGCGTCCAGCCGTACGGCGACCTCGCGGGTCGCCGCACACGCCAGCATCGAGTCCGTGGCCAGCGGCAGGTGCGGCCCGTGCTGCTCGAGCGAGCCGATGGGCACGAGCACCAACGGCGGGTCGCCCTCGATCGTGGGCCAGCGCGCCCCGCCGAGGCCGAGGCGTCGACTGGGCGCGCCCGACGAGCTCGCACCCATCTCAGACCATCCCTGCGACCGGACTCTCGTCGCACGCGCTCGTGGGACGCGTCCGGGTCGCCCCGAGCGTGAGTCCGACTGGCGCGTTGCGCACCGTGCCCGTGTGGGAGTGGTCCTGGCTCGAGCCCGGGAGCGCGCCGCGGTCCAGGCTCGCCAGCGCCTCCTCGGCGTTGCCCTTGACGCACTCCGGATCCGGGCCGTCTAACGGCAACCCGGTGAAGAACTTGGCCGCCATGCAGCCACCGCGACAGCTGTCGTAGGCCGAGCACTTCGCGCAGGCGCCACCGGTCTGCGGGCTGCGCAGCTCCTCGAACAACGGCGCGTGCTTCCAGACGTGGTCGAAACCAAGGTCACGGATGTTCCCGGCCTTGAACCGGTCGTGGATCGCGAACGGACACGCGTAGACGTCCCCGACCGGGTCCACCAGGCAGACCACGCGGCCGGCGCCACACAGGTTGAGGCCGGGCAGCGGATCGCCGTACGCCGCAAGGTGGAAGAACGAGTCGCCGGTGAGCACCTTCTCGCCGTTGGCGACCAGCCAGTCGTAGAGCTGACGCTGCTGGTGAGGCAGCGGGTGGAGGTCGTCCCAGACGTCGGCACCGCGACCCGACGGTCGCAGCCGCGTCAACCGCAACTGGGCGCCGAAGCTGTCCGCGATCGCCTTGAACTCGTCGAGCTGGTCGATGTTGTGGCGGGTGCACACGACCGAGATCTTGAAGTCCTGCATCCCGGCTGCCTGAAGGTTGGCGAGTGCCTTCATCGCGGCGTCGTAGGTGCCCTGGCCGCGGACCGCGTCGTTGACCTCGGCGGTGGCACCGTCGAGCGATATCTGTACGTCGATGTAGTCGGTGGCCGCCAGCTTCTCCGCCCGCTCCCGGGTGATCCGGAAACCGTTGGTGGAGAACTTGACGCCGACGTGGTGCACGACCGCATAGTCGAGAAGCTCCCAGAAGTCGGGTCGCACCGTCGGCTCACCGCCGCCGATGTTGACGTAGAAGATCTGCATGCGCTCGAACTCGCGGATGAGTGCCTTGGCCTCCTCCGTGTCCAGCTCGTCTGGGTCGCGGCGACCCGACGAGGACAGGCAGTGCAGGCACGCAAGGTTGCAGGCGTAGGTCAGCTCCCAGGTGAGGCAGATCGGGGCGTCCAGCCCGAGCTCGAACTGGTCGACCAACCGGCCCACACGCGGCGGCGGTGCCAGCACGGTGGCAGTCACGACGCCGCCTTGCACAGGACGCCGGCCTCGGCGAGGCCGTCGAGCGCCTGTACGTAGCCGGACCACTCGGATTCGTCGACGCCGGCCGCGTGCATGGCCGCCTCGACCTCGGTCGCACCGTCCAGGCGGCGTACGACGTCGAGAAGGCGCAGGGTCTTGAGGAAGCTGAGCCGCCGGGTCGAGAAGTCATAGACCAGAGCACCGAAGGGCTCCGGTCGCAACGACACCGACGGGCTCAGCCGCCACTCTTCGCCAGCCAGCATCAGTAGACGCCGCACATGCCGTCGATGGAGACCTCTTCCACGAGCTCGCCCTCGGCGAGGTCCGCGCTGCCCGTTTCGGTCTCGTCGGTCCTTCGGGCGGTGTCCTGGGTGGGCGCGTTCATGACTTCCTCCTGTTGGGACGTTCGGCTGGATGCTGCGAGTTCCACGATATGAGTCCTCCGAGGGCTGTACACCCCTCGGCCAGCGGGCCGCACCTGCCCTGTCGGTCAGGTAGGACCCTCGCCGCTCGGACCGTATCCGGATCCTCGTCTGGCCACCCTCCGATGCCGCACCTAGCGTTCGCTCACGTCAGGCAGCACGTCCCCAGGAGGTCATCCGTGCAGGTCGACGAACTGCTGAAGCCGTTCC
>NZ_CM001852.1:1605285-1624631 GCF_000389985.1 Nocardioides sp. CF8 | reverse complement strand
GGGTGTCACCCCAACCCGTGATCCTTAAGCGCTAGAGGAGCGCCCCGGTCTTCTTCCGCCCGGGGTAGGACGAGGCGTCGTAGGGATCGGTGCCCTGCGCCCGCTCCTTGGAGTTGGCGTGCCCGTCGCCGTCGATGTCGGAGTCACAGGCATCACCCAGTCCGTCGCGGTCCAGGTCGGCCTGGTCGGCGTTGGCCTGGCGCACGCAGTTGTCGCGGGCGTCCGCGACACCGTCGCCGTCCCGGTCGACGCCGGCGGCCGTGTGCACGACCGTGCGGACGTCGGTCGCGAGGACCTCGCCGTCCTGGGTCCACACCGTGCGCACCTCGTGGGTGCCGGTCGGCACCGTCACGTCGATCGCGAAGGCATCGGCGCCATGGCTGGACTCGACGTCCTCGCTCGCGACGGGCGTGCCGTCGACGTGCACGGTCACCTTCTCGTCGGAGGGCACGGGGCAACCCGTGCTGCCGACGCCCGCCACGGCCGGGCAGGCATCGGCGTCGTCGACGACGCCGTCACCGTCGGTGTCGGTGAGGTCGCCGCCCCCGGTGCTCGTGGGGACCACGGTCGCCTGCAGGGTGTAGGTCGTCGAGGGCACGCCCACCACGAGGTAGGGGTCGATCGCGATGTCCAGGGTCCCCTGGACGTCGGTCAGGACGAGGTGCTCCGGCTGGCTGGTGGTCGCTGCCGACCCGGCAGCGGCGCCGGTGACGTCCATGTCGAGGTCACTGCCGTCCGGCCAGGACAGCAGCAGCTCGACGGTGCTGGTCTCGGGCACCGCCAGCTTGAACGTGTGCCCGGCTCCGCCGGTGACACCGAGCGTGCTGTCGGTGACCGTGAACGTGTTCCCACCGGGCTGCTCGAGCAGCACGGGGTCCAGGAGGCCGGCGACGGTCGAGTCGCCGTTCGAGCTGCCGGTCGACGACGAGCCCGACGTCGAGGTGCCCGCGGGCGTCTCGCCGGCCGGAGCCGCGACGCCGATCGCACCCGCGTCGGGTGCGCGGTCGTCGGCCACGACCGTCCACAGCCGCGTGGGCGCGCGATAGCTCGTCAGTGCGAAGACGTCGTACGGCGCCTCGACCCGCTGCTGCGCGAGGTAGCTGCGCGGGATGCGGAACGTGACGGTGTTGGCCACAGTGTCCCACTGGGACCACTCGCTGGGCAGGGTCGTCTCGCTGGAGTGGTCGCGGGTGACGACCTCCGAGGAGTCCGGCTCGGTGACGAAGGACTCGATCTCGCGCCCGCCGATGCTGACGCCGTACTTCGGCAGGCTGACCATGTCGTCGGGCCACAGCCGGCTCACCTTGACGGTGGTCACGACGTCGAGCGGGGTCACCTCGACCTGGACGTTGGTGATGTCGGTCAGCGGAGTGAGCGAGTCACTGTCGGGGTCGTCGTGCGAGGCCGTCGGCGAGGTGGGCGCGGCATCCTTCGGGCGACGCTCGACCGTGCCGGCGACATGCACGTGGCCGTCAGCGGTCTCGGCGCCGTGGGCCGGGGTGCTGATGCTCAGCACCGGGTCGGTGGTGTCCACCGGCTCCGGGGTCCAGTCGGTCGGGGTGCCGGGAACCGTCCCGAGGTCGGGCTGGGGGCAGTCCTCGACCGCGCCGGTGGAGGAGGCGTGCTGGTGGTCGTCGGGGTGCTGGACCTGGAAGAAGTTGCTGCCGTCGCCGGCCACGTCGTTGGGGTCCAGGTGGTCGGCCTCGGTGACCGCGCCATCGGCGTTGACGTCGAGGTAGTGGCTCATCCGGGTGGCGAAGACCTCGACGTTGAGGGTCGAGACGCACTTGTTCAGGCCGGGCGGGTCGGCGCTGTAGGCCATGATGTCGGTGGTCGGGACCTTGCCCCAGGCGCCCTCGGCGCCGTCGCCCACGTGGCCCAGCGTCAGGCAGTGTCCGGTCTCGTGCAGGACCAGGTCGAAGAGGGAGAAGGTGTCGGTCGTGCCCGGGACCGGGTCGATGGCACCGTTGACCGAGAAGCAGACGTTGCCGCCGGCGCCGCCGCAGTCCTCGACGAACACGCCACCGCCGTCACCGTGGTGGCCGTCGTAGCCGGGCATGCCTTCCCAGGTCTCCATGGAGAACGGGTTCTCGATGTTGTGGCAGGGGACGCCGTTCTCGTCGAAGATGCCCAGCTCGTCGGTGAGGTAGACCGGGTCCACCCCGATGCCGATGCCGCCGACCGGGTTGGTGGCCACGATGACGATCTCGGGGTCGTAGAGCGGGAAGGTGCTGACCTCGTCGCCCTCGGTGAGGCCGACGACGTCGGGCGTGATGTGGAAGTCGACGCCGTCACGCAGCCAGTCGAACCCCATCTCGTCGGAGAGGTAGTCGATCCCGCCCTCCCAGGCCTCGGCGGCCTGGCGCATGATCCGCAGGTCCCGCTCGGCCGTGGGCGAGGCGGGCACCAGGACGGCGACGTCGATCTTCGGGGAGTCCAGGGCGTTGAGCCCGCCCTTGCCGTGGAAGCACTGGTTGGCCGGATTCTCCGCGCTCCGGTCGCGTATGCACCCCGGCGGGAAGTTCCCGTCCCCGAAGTAGGGCCCGACGTACTCGTCACCCGGGCTGGCTGAGGCGGTGCTGATCGCGCCGACCCCCGCCCAGCCGAAGACGGTGACGAGGAGGACGGTGAGCAGGACTCCCAGACGCTGTTGCATGTGATGTTCCTTCGGGACGTGAGCCCGCCTCCGGATCGCGGAGAACGTGGCTGCAACGGATGGACGCTCCCCCGAGCACTTCTGGACTGGTAACTGCGTCCGGTTCCCTTGGTTACGCGCGTCTGCGGGGCAGTTCTCCCCTCAGTCGCCCACGTCGGTGATCGGCGTGATCCAGGACTGGTGGGTGGCGCTGTTCTTGGTGATCGCGAGCAGCTCGTCCATGTGCGGCTCGAGCCCGGTCACCTTGTCGAGCGGGACGCCGATGATGAGCTGGAAGCCCAGTCCCCGCCAGGCCTGCACCGCGCGCCCGGCGAACTCCGAGTCGGCCTTGACGAAGCCCTCGTCGAGGAAGACCGGCGCGAACCGCGGCCGTGAGCGCAGCTCGTCACCGAGCCGGAACCGCAGGGCCGAGCCGACGATGAAGGCGACCAGCTCCTGGCTCTCGCCACCGCTCTTCTCGCCGAGCGTGCGATAGGTCGCGCGCAGCTCCCCCGTGAGGTGGTCGTAGCGCTCGGCGCTGATCTCCACATGACGTCGTACGTCGAGGAGCCGGTCGCGATCGGTCGTGCCCTCGCCGACGTGGGACGGCTTGCGGAGCTGCGTCATGAAACGGCTCAGCTCGGTGAACCGCTTGTCCAGGTCGTCCTCGCCCAGCTCGCTGGTCGCGCCGGCCGACAGGGCGCGCAGGTCCCTCATGAACACCTGCACGTGCGCCGGCGCGAGCCGACGCAGCCGGATCCGCAGCCGATCGCCCGAGGCGCCGAAGGTGAGGCGGCGCAGGATCGCGTTGATCGGCTCGAGCCGGTCCTCGATGTCCTCGATCGAGGCCGCCATCGCGCCCACCAGCGGGACGAGGTCCTGGCCGCTCCACTCGGTCAGGCGACGCCGCCACTCCGCGCGCCGTTGCGCCAGCCCCTTGCCGCGGATCTCGTCGAGGATGCGGGCGTAGTCGGCGTACGAGTCGACTGTGACGCCCAGGTTGGGTGAGTCCCACTGGAGCTTGTAGAGGCGGAAGATCCCGGCGAGCTCCTCCTCGACCCGCCTGATCTCGGCCTCGGCGTCGGCGACCGCGGTGCGCAGGCGCTCCTCCAGCCGCTGGGAGTTCTCGGCGAAGCGGTCGAGCTCCTCGGGGTCGGCCGGTGCGGCCGCCGCGGCGAACTCCGCGATCAGCGCCGTGTCCTGCTCCACGGACGGGGCAGCCGTCCCGGCGCGCTCCATGGCGTCCAGGCGGTCCTTGACGAGGTCCTCGGAGTCGACCAGCTCAGCGTGGGCGTTGTTGAGCTCACGCTGGCGCTGCTCCAGGCCGAAGCGCTTCTTGCGCGCCTCCTCCAGCTCGAGCCCGAGCTGCTCGATCTGGCCCTGCAGCACCTGGAGCTGGTCGTCGGAGCCGAGGATCTCGACCCGCCGCCGCTCGAGGTCGGCGATGCGCTGGTCGCTGCCCTCCACGTCGAGGTCGTCGAAGCGTGCGGCCGCGACCGCGTCGTAGGCGGTGCGCTGCCGCTCGGAGACCCGCAGCTGCCGGTCCAGCTCGGCGACCTGTCCGTCGACCTCACCGAGCTGGTCGACGATCGAGGCCAGCTCCTGGTCGATCTCGGCGAGGGCGTCCTCGTTGGAGAAGCCGATGATGCTGCGGGCGCTGCTGCGGCCGTGGGCACCACGTCGTCCGCTGCGCGTCTGGCCGGCCAGCGTGACCCGCAGGCCGCTGCCCGTCAGCCCGGCGGTGGTCTCGACGCACAGGGCGTTGCGCGACGGCTCCGACACGTGGGCCTGGACCCAGCCGGCGAAGGCCGAGTCCTTGAACACGAGCTTGCCGGCGATGCACTCGGGATCGGCGGGACCGAGGTCGGGCAGGTCGAGGGGCACGCCCTCGAAGGTCAGGCGGCCGCGCAGGTGGAGGCCGTCGATGGCGGCGGAGAAGTCCTCGAGCCGGTCGAGCGGGACCAGCAGCACCCGGGCCGTGCCGCCGAGCACGGTCTCGATCGCGGTGCGCCAGCGCGCCTCCTCGGGTGCGACGTCGAGCAGCTCGGCCACGAACGGCAGCTCGTCGATGCCCAGCCCGCTCGCCGCGGCGACCTCGGCGCGCATCTCGTGCAGGGGCCCGGGCACCCGGCTGGCGCGTCCCTCCAGCGAAGCGCGCTCGGAGCGCAGCTCGCTCTGCCGCTGCTGCAGCGGATAGCCGCGGCGCAGCACGGCGTCGCGCTCCCGCTTGAGGCGCTCGTGGTCGGACTCGCGCCCGCTCAGCCACTGGCGGGCGTGCTCCTGGAGCGCCGAGAACGCCGCTGCCGACGACAGGGCGCCCTCGACGCCGGGAGCCTGGGCGTCCGACGCGTCGATCAGCGGGAGCAGACGCTCCTGCAGGACCGATCGCCGGCCGAGCCGGTCCTCGCGCACGACCTGTTCCTGCTCCAGCGACAGCCCGAGGGCCTGGAGGGTCGAGCCGCCGGCGGCGCGGTGTGCCTCCTTGGCGTCCTCGAGGTCCTTGTGGCGCGCCACCTCCGCGGAGGTGGTCGCGGCGAGCTCGTCGCCGGTCGCCGTACGCGCATCGCGGTTGGCGGCCACCGCCGCCTCGAGCAGGCGCAGGTGGGTGCGCAGCAGCCACAGCCGCAGCGGGGTGTCGCCGGTCAGGGTGACGCCGTAGGAGTCGAGCTCGGCCTGGCGGCGTCGGGCGGTGTCGCGACGCTCGTGCAGCGCGGTGATCGGCTCGAGCAGCTCGAGCTTCTGCTCCTCGGTGCGCATCGCGGAGTGGGCGGCGTCGAGGTCGTCGAAGTGCTCGATGGCGCGATCGGCGGCGGCATAGGTCGAGGGCCGCTCGAGCACCATCTCCTTGTAGAGCTCGTCGACGCTGCGCACCTGGTTGCCGGCCTGGATGCGCGCGAGCAGCCGCAGCGCCTTCGCACCGTCGCCGTTGGCGCCGATGCCCAGGCGGGCGTGCAGGACGGCGGAATATTCAGCGTAGGTGCGGTGCACCCGGACGCCCGGGAACAGCTTCTTGAGGGTGCTGGCGTGGAAGCGCTCGGGTACGGCGACCTCGAGCGTCTCGAGGCTGAGCGACCCCTCGTGCGTGGCGAGCTGCATCTGCACGTCGCCGGACCGGACCGCACGGCGCGGGACGTAGTAGGTGCGCAGGGCCGTGAAGCGGCCGCCCTGGTCGTTGACGAAGGTCATCGCCACCGCGCCCCAGGTGTCGGTGCCCTTGCCGCGCAGCAGCTTCTCGACCGGCCGACCGGTGCGGGGGTCGTCGATGACGTCGACCGCACCGCGCAGGTAGGACAGCAGGTTGCGCTGGCCGACACCACGGGCGCGACCGGCGACCGCGTCGTTGGAGGCGCCGTTGAACTTCGTGTCCGACGGCATCATCAGCGCGGTGTAGGCGTCCAGGATCGTGCTCTTGCCGACGCCGGAGCCGCCGGAGATCATCGTCGCCTCACCCCGCAGCGGGACCGTGGTCAGGCCGCCGAAACCGCCCCAGTTGACAAGCTGCAGGAGCGCCGCGCGCCACTGCACGGTGTCGTCGGCGGGGGTCGCGACCACGCCGCGGTCGAAGAGACCCTCGACGGTCCCGTCGTCCTCGATCTGCTCGATCTCGTCGATGGACATCGTCACTCCCCCTCGGTGTGGTCGTGGAGCTCGGGCTCGTCGTCGTCGAACAGGCTGTCGTCCTCCGGCTCGGGCGGGACCCCGTTGGCGCGCTGGAGGGCCTCGAGCAGCTCCTGGAGCAGCTCGAGCGGGAGCAGCGGCTCGACGGCCTCGCAGATCTCGAAGCGCTCCTCGCTGGCGGTCGCGATCAGCAGCCCGGCCTTCGCCACGCTGAGCACGGCGTTGCGGGCGCGCTTCTCGTCGCCCGCCTCGTCGGTGGCGTGGGGCGGGCGGAAGCTCGCGACGTACTCGACGATGTCCTCCCGGTCGATGAAGACCCGTGCGTCACCGCCGGCCTGGCCGGCGCGCAGCCGGTCGCGCAGGTGGACGAGCACGAGCGTCTCCTCGCGCGACCACGCGGCGTCGTACAACAAGGTCGGGAAGCGGCTGCCGGTCTCGGAGAGCGCCTGCCGCTTCCAGGCGACCTCGCGGCCGCGGTCGATCTGGAGGTCGAGGAAGAGGTCGTTGAGCCGTGAGCGCAGGACCCGCTCGTGCTCGACCAGCACCCGCCAGTCGCGCGGGTGGGTGCGGGCGCTGATGAAGCGCTGCTTGAGCAGCGTGACCAGGGCGAGTCGCTGGGCGTGCTCGAGGCCACCCTCGTCGCCCTCCCACAGGGACACGGACGCGTCGTCGAGGTCGAGGTCGAAGTCCTCACCGTCAGGAGCCTCGATGTCGATGTCCAAGCTCATGCACGTACTCGCTTCGCTCCGTGCGCGCATGAGGCACCATTCGCGCTGTACTTGCTGGTTCGCTCGCTGCGCTCGCTCATGCTGGGGTCTCCTGCTGGTTGTCGTGCCCGAGGTCGGGGTCGGGCAGGGGCATGCGGGGCAGCGCGAAGGTGCGGCGTGAGCCGTCGTGACGGACCGCGGAGTAGGACTCGAGGGCCTCCTCGGCCTCCCAGCCGCGGTCGGCCGCGAGGTGCAGCAGGCCGAAGATCTCGACCGGGCGGCGCATCGACGGCTCGAGGCCTGCGAAGAGCTCGCCGAGGGTGGCCACGGGCAGCAGGTCGCCCAGCACCTGCTCGAGGCGTTCGCGCAGCGACGTCAGCCGCGGCCCGCCCTGGGCCATCAGCGACGCGAGCGAGACGGCCGGCGCCGCGTCGGGGTCGGCGACGGTGATCCGGTCGGGCAGCACGTCGTCGGCCGGGTCGTGGAATCTTTCGCGGAGGTGGTCGACGGTGGTGCGCGGGGGCAGCAACGGCACGTCGTGGGTCGCGCGCGGCCCGGTCGTGGCCATCCACGTCATCAGCTCGGACTCCACCTGGCGCAGGGTCTGCTCCAGCTCCCGGTCGCGGGCGTCGTCGTGGGAGACGATGTATTCCTTCAGGGTCGCGGTGACCCGGGAGCGCTGGGCGAGGACGCGGTCCAGGCCGTCGCGCACCAGCCGCACCGTCCCGCGGAGCTCCGCGCGGTCGGCCTCACCCAGGATGGCGTCGGAGAGCGGGTGCTCCAGCAGCGCGGTGAGGTCCTCCCGCAGCTGGGTCACCAGGGCGTCGTCGCGCAGCAGCGCGAAGGCGCCCTCGAAGGCGCGTCCCTCGTGCGTCGCCGTCATCAGTGCGTCGGCCCGGGCGAGGTAGTCGTCGATCACCTCACCGGCCGGGCGGTCCTCGGCGCGGAACGCGGCCAGGATCTCGGCCCGGATCGTGGCGAAGCGCTCCTCCACGCGGGCGAAGTCGCTCGGCAGCGCGGAGATCAGCGAGAGCAGCTCGGTGAACCCCTCGAGCATGAAGTCCTCGGTCGCACTCACGATCTCGGCACCCTCGACCAGCCGGTCGCGCTCGGCCTGCAGCCGCGCGATCTCGGTGTTGAGGATGGTCACGCGGGCGGTGCGGTCGGGGTTGGCCTCGGCGTTGAACCGGCGGATGGTGCCGAGGATGGTGGCGATGCGGTGCTCGCTGAGGGTGGCGCGGTCGCGGGCGAGGTTCTTCACCAGCTCGAGCGCCTGCTGCGCGTGGGAGGTGAGCGAGTAGACCTCGCGGCCGGTCTCGTCGAGCGAGCGGACCAGCCACTGCCCGCGCATCCAGCGGTGGCAGATCTCGCGCCCGGTGCCGTTGGGGACCTCGGTCTCCCCCGCGAGCCGGATCTGGGCGAGGTGCTCCTCGACCTGGGTGTGCAGCCGGGCCGTGGCGATCGGCTTGTTGTTGCGGCCGAACGCGGCGCGGAAGATGGTGATGACGACGGGCGCCTGGCGCTGGTGGAGCAGCGTGAGGGTCGGCTGCGCGAAGGCAGAGCGCACCCGCGCCAGCTCGCCGGCGATCTCGCTCATCTCGACCGTCCTCCCGGTGTCGCTGCTGCAGCTCGTGCCCTGATCGGGCGTCAGCATCCCAGAAGCCACCGACGGCCCTGCCGCGCGGGCCGGGTCAGCGACCCTGGTGGGACCGGACGGCCCTCGCGACGAGCTCGCGTGCCGGGCCGGCCGGGGGCTGGGCGCTGTCGCGCCACACGGCGTTCAGCCGCCGGGTCAGGTCGAGACCGGCCACCGTGATCGCGACGAGCCGACCGGTCGCCAGGTCGTCGCGTACCGCATGCGCCCCGAGCACTGCCGGTCCTGCGCCGGCGGCCACCGCGGCACGGACGGCCGCCGTGCTCGACAGCTCGAGGACCGGTGCTGCGACCGGGAGCCCTGCGAGCGCCCGCTCGAGCACGGTGCGGGTGCCGGAGCCGGCCTCGCGCACCACCAGCGGCGTCGCCGCCAGCGTGCTGGCCGCGACCCGACGCCGTGCCCGCTGTGCCCACTCGTGGTCCTTCGCGACCACGACCACCAGCTCGTCGCGCCCCACCAGCCGGTGGTGCAGCCCGGACGGGGCGTCCGGGCCCTCCACGAACCCGAGGTCGACCTCGCCGGCCGTCACGAGCGCGACCACCCGCTCGCTGTTCGTCGCGGTCATCGTGAAGTCGGTGGGCTCGTGACCCGCGCGCACCTGATCGGCACGTACGGCGACCAGCCAGCCCGGCAGGAGGTGCTCGGCGATCGTCAGGCTGGCCGCGATGCGCAGGTGGCCGCGCCGGTCCGAGCGGAGCGCCGCGATCCCGGCATCGAGCTGGGCCGCCTCCGCCAGGACCCGCCCGGCCCACTGGACCACGAGATCGCCGGTCGGGGTCAGGGCCGAGCCGCGGCGGGTCCGGACCAGCAGCGACGCGCCCACGAGGGACTCCATGGTGCGGATCCGCGACGACGCGGCCTGCTGGGTGATGCCCAGCAGCTCGGCGGCTGAGCTCAGGCTGCCGGAGCGAGCGACCTCCACGAGCAGCTCCAGGGCGCGCAGCTCCGGCACATGGGGTCCCAACACGATCGCGAGGTTACCGTGCCACAAGTCACTCTTGTGGTCTCACAACCACAACTTCGTTCTGTGACCGCTCGGGCATCAGCGAGAATTCCCACCATGACTCTTCGTGTAGCCATCGTGGGCGGCGGCCCGGCCGGCATCTACGCCGCGGACATCCTCACCAAGTCCGACGTCGACGTCTCGGTCGACATCCTCGAGCGGCTGCCCGCGCCCTTCGGCCTGGTCCGCTACGGCGTCGCTCCCGACCACCCGCGGATCAAGGAGATCATCAAGGCGCTGGACCGGGTCCTGGCCAAGGACGAGATCCGTTTCCTCGGCAACATCGACTTCGGCTCGGACGTCAAGCTCGAGGATCTCCACGCGTACTACGACGCCGTCATCTTCTCGACCGGCGCGAAGGCCGACCGCGACCTCGGCATCGCCGGCGAGGAGCTGTCGCTCGGCGCCGCCGACTTCGTCTCCTGGTATGACGCCCACCCCGACGACGCCCCGACGTGGGACTTCGAGGACGCCACTTCGGTCGCCGTCGTCGGTGTCGGCAACGTGGCCCTCGACGTGGCCCGGGTGCTGGCCAAGACCGCGGACGAGATGCTGGTGACCGACATCCCGGCGCAGGTCTACCAGGGTCTCGCTGCCAAGAAGATCACCGACGTGCACGTCTTCGCCCGGCGTGGCCCCGCCTACGCGAAGTTCTCGCCGCTCGAGCTCCGCGAGCTCAACCACTCGCCCAACGTCGAGGTGATCGTCCACCCCGAGGGCTTCGACGTCGACGCCCACGCCATGGAGCACATCGGCAAGCACAAGGCCCAGAAGATGGTGCTCGACACGCTCGCCAACTGGGTCGGACGCGACGAGGTCGGCAAGCCCCACCGCATCCACCTGCACTTCTGCGAGGCGCCGACCGAGATCCTCGGCGTGGACGGCAAGGTCACCGCCTTCCGCACCGAGCGCACGCACTCGCCCCTCGAGGACGGCAACGTCGAGGGCACCGGCGAGTTCACCGACTGGGAGGTGCAGCAGGTCTACCGCGCCATCGGCTACCGCAGCGAGGCACTGCCCGGCCTCCCGTGGGACCAGCGCAACGCCGTGATCCCCAACGACGAGGGCAAGGTCCTCGACCTCGACGGCAACCCGATCCCCGGCACCTTCGTGACCGGCTGGATCAAGCGTGGCCCGGTCGGCCTCATCGGCCACACCAAGAGCGACGCCGCCCAGACGGTGGCCCACCTGCTCGCGACCGCGACCGAGACCGCTCCTCAGCGCTCCCCCGAGGCTGTCGACACCTACTTCGCCGAGCGCGGCGTCGAGGTGTTCGACCACACGAACTGGGTCAAGCTCGACCAGCACGAGGTCGACCTCGGCGAGGTCTCCGGCCGGACGCGGGTCAAGGTCCCGACGCGCGACGAGATGCTCGCCGCCGGTCGCTGAGGCCGGCTCAACCGGCGGTGGGCTCGACGGCGTCCAGGGTGCGACGCAGGCCCAGGACCAGCGAGCCCGCCGCGAACCGGTCCTCGAGCTCTGCGGCCGGTACGGCGGGCACCGCCCTCGCCAGCGCGTCGACGAGGTCGCGCGCCTCGTCGTAGCGCTGCCTGCCCTCCGGTTGGTCGACGGCACGCAGCACCTCCGCGGTCGCCCGCAGCGCGCGGGCAGTGGGCTCCCCCAGCGGTGAGCGCCAGGGTGCGCGCACCTCGTGGGGTCCGGCCTGCCGGTCGAGGGTGTCGACGATCCCCCCGACAGCCAGGGCGAGCGCCGCGAGGGCGCTGCCGCGCTCCTGGACCCGGTTCGCGCGCTCCTGCCGGCGCAGCAGCCGCCAGTTGACCCGCGGCCCACCGAGGGCCTGCGCCGCCAGGTCCTCGACGGCGAGACCGCGGCGTCGGAGCCGCTCCGGGGTCTCGAGCACCGTGACGTCGTGCGCCGGCGACTGCTCGTCGAGCTTCTCGGCGAGCACCTCCAGCTGGGTGACCAGCGCCTCCCGCAGGGACTCCTGCGCGCGCTCGGTGGCCACGAAGTGCAGCGGCGGCATGAGCAGGTTGACCGCCGTGCCGACCATGGCCCCCAGCGACGTCAGCCCGAGGTAGCCGGCCACGAAGTTCTCCGGCTGACCCGCGCCGAGGATCAGCACGAACAGGGCCGAGATCGGCGCCCAGGACCCCATGGCGCCCAGCCAGCGGAGCGGGGAGAGCAGGGTGCCGATGCCGACGACGAGGCCGACCGCCAGCGGGCTCGGGAGCGACAGCGCCTGGACGACCAGGCCGAGGGACGCGCCGAGGGTCAGGGCCAGGAAGACCTCCGCGGACGTGCGCAGCGAGCCCATCACCGTCGTCGACACGACGACGACTGCCCCGAACGGCGCGTAGTACGCGTACTGGTCGGCCACGCCCTCGAAGGGCGCGACGATCACCCAGGCAAGCACCGCCGCCAGCGCCGCCCTCGCCGCGAGGGCGAGGGCCAGCACCGGTCGTGTCGTGAATGCCTCTCCCAGGGCGCGCACAGCAACAACTCCCTCCGACCCGAGACTCCACCACCCGCTCGCCGGTCGTCCACCCCCGCACGGGTGATCGGTCAAAGAAGGCGGCCCGGCCGTCCGGGGAGGGACGGCCGGGCCTGACCCGCTGTCCTGCGGGGGACAGGTGGGGCACAGCGGGTGGATCGTGGAGCGTCAGCCGGCCTGGCCGGCCAACCCGAGCGCCTCGTCCTCGGACGCGCCGGGGATGCGCATCTCGAACGTGTCGCTCACCACGGCGTAGTCGTAGTAGCCCATCCGCGCGATCGGGCGGATCTTCGGGATGTCGAGCTTCCCCTCCGGCGTGATGACGCTCTCGTCGATGTGGATGCGCTCGACCTTGGCGAAGACGATGTCGATGGTCCCGACGTTGGAGTCGCCGACCATGCGGTGGGTGGAGAGATAGCGGCACTCGAAGTGCACGGGGCTCTCCGCCACCATCGGCACCGGCGCCAGGTCGGCATAGCGCTTGGTCACGCCGGCGCGATCGAACTCGCTCTCGTGCGGCGGCAGGGCCATCGCACTGATGTTGACGGCCTCACGCAGGTCCCAGGTCGCCATGTTCCAGACGAACCAACCCGACTGCTCGGCGTTGAGCACGGTGTCCTTGCGGCGGCCGTCGGGATACTGGTTGGCGGAGAACATCACCATCGGCGGATCGAAGGTGAGGTTCTGCCACTGGCTGTACGGCGCCAGGTTCTCGACGCCGTCCGGGCTGACGCTCGAGAGCCAACCGATCGGGCGGGGCACCGTGCAGCTCTTGAACGGGGAGAAGGGCAGCGGGCTCTTCTCGGAGGCGGGGTCGTACTTCATGGCTGGTCCTCGAGTCCTGGGTCTGGGCTATCAGCGGTGGGCGTGGATGCGGCGCTGGTCGCGCATGGTCGTGTGCGACCGGGTGGCGAACAGGTAGTAGAGGCCGCCGGAGACGACCAGGCCGATGACCCAGGCGACCTCGGCGCCACCGAGCCAGTTGGAGATCGGACCTGTGTAGAGCGGGCTGTGCATGAAGGGGATCTGGATCAGCACGCCGGTGGCGTAGGCCACGAAGGCCCCCTTGTTGAACTTCCCGTAGATGCCGTCCGCGTCGAAGAGCGCGGCGACGTCGTACTTCTCGCGTCGCACCCAGTAGTAGTCGACAAGGTTGACCGCCGACCACGGGGTCATGAAGTAGAGCAGGAAGAGCAGGAACTCGGTGAACGAGCCGAGGAAGTTGTCGGTCGCGGCGAGCGCGATGGCCAGGGCGACGGCCGAGATCACGCCGACGTAGATCGCGCGGTGCCGCGGCTCGATGCGGGACTGGCGAGTCAGGCTGGTCACGATGGTGGCGACCGACATGTAGCCGCCGTACGAGCTCAAGGTGTTGCCCGTCAGCTTGCCGGCGATCACGGCCAGCAGCACGATCGGCCCGAAGACGCCGCCGAGGTCGGCGAGGTAGCCCACCTGGTTGGCGAGGAACGCGTCGCCGCCGAGGGCTGCCACGAAGGCGCCGAGCGTCATCGCGAGGGAGGCACCGACGACGCTGCCGAGGAACGTCCAGCCGATGGTGGCCGACTTGGGCGTGTCCGCGGGCAGGTAGCGCGAGTAGTCGGCGATGTAGGGACCGAACGTCAGCTGCCACGAGGCGGCCAGGGAGACGCCCAGGATGAAGGGAGCGAGCGCGAAGGCGCCGTTCTCCAGCACGTCGCCCAGCGCGGGGTCGCCGAGGATCTTGAAGAACAGACCGAGGAAGACCAGGCCGCTGAGCACGGCGGCGAAGTGCGAGAAGCGGTGGATGTGGCGGTAGCCGAAGATCGCCAGCGTCGTCGACATCAGCGCGAAGACGACCGAGCCGACCTGCTGCGAGACGTGCAGGAGGTCCGCGATGGCCTGCCCGCCGAGCACCAGGCCGGTGGCGTAGAAGCCGAGGAAGATCATCAGGGCCAGGACCAACGGCAGGATCGCGCCGAAGTAGCCGAACTGCGCACGGCTCTGGATCATCTGCGGGACGCCGAGGCGCGGCCCCTGCGCGGAGTGCAGTGAGGTGAAGAATCCGCCCGCGATGTTGCCGATCACGATCGCCGGGATCGACCACAGCGCGGAGTTGCCCAGGATGACGAACAGGGCGCCGGTCACCACCGCCGTGATCGAGGTGTTGGCCGCGAACCAGACGAACAGCAGGCTGCGCGCGCTGCCGTGCCGCTCCTCGGCGGGGATGAAGTCGATCGAACGCTGTTCGATGCCGGATGTCTTGGTCATGACATCCCTTTCGCTAGGAGGGCGATGCCGACTCGCGACATGTGACCCAGGTCTCGGGGGTGGACTTCCCGTATACAACCAATATATTGGTCACATATCAAGGGGTCCTCGGTAAAACTTCTCGGGAGACCCGTCGCACCGCCGGTCCCCCGGACCGGCGCGACGCCTAGGATCAGCACGAAGAGAGGGGGCTCGATGACCACGCCGGGCAAGGCAGCACAGGCCTATCACGACCTCGAGCGGATGATCGTCTTCCAGGAGCTCGAACCGGGTTCGCTGGTGTCCGAGGCACTCCTGATGGAGCGCACCGGTCTCGGTCGCACGCCCGTGCGCGAGGCCCTCCAGCAGCTCTCGCGCAACCGCATGGTCGAGATCCACCCCAACAAGGGCGTGCTGATCCCGCCCACCTCGGTCGAGTCCCAGCTGCGGATGCTCGAGCTGCGGCGCGTCCTCGAGGCGCTGGCCGTGCGGCTGGCCTGCGAGCGCGCCACCGCCGGCGAGCGCGCTGCGATGGAGGTGATGGCAGGCCGGCTCGACCACGGCACCTTCACGCTGCGTGAGTACGCCGAGACCGTCCGCGGCACCCACGAGCTGATCGCAGCCGGGTCCCACAACGACTACCTCGCCGACGCCATGGCTCCCCTGCAGGGTCTCTCGCGCCGGTTCTGGTTCACCCACGTCGTCGCGGAGGACGCCGAGATCAAGGCCGGCGCCACGCTGCACTCGACGCTGCTGGTGTCGATCGTGTCCGGCGACGTCGACGGGGCCGAGGCCGCGTCCCACGCGCTGAACGACTACCTCGTCGACTTCGCCTACGCCACGTTGTCGCGGTCGAGCGGTCGCCGCTGACTCAGGCGTCAGCCAGGACGACGTCGCGCCCGTCGGCGGTCGCCGGGGCGTCCTCGTTGATCGCCTCGACGGCCTCGGTGAGCTCGGGCTCGACGCCCGGACGGCGATCGAGGTGGACGCCGGCGATCATGCAGCGCACGGACCCACCGGCCAGCTCGATCGTCGGGATGTCGACCGCGACGATCTCGCAGGACTCCTCGATCGCCGCCACCTGGTCGGGCCGCAGGCTGCGGCGCGCGCGGGCGGACATCGCCATGATGTAGCGGCGCCGGCCCTCCGCCGTACGACCACAGAGCTCGACGGCGTTGCCGGCGAACTCGCGGACCTGCTCCTCGGTGATCTCGACGACGGTGCGGCCGTTGACGGAGAGCCGCTCGCGGACCTGTTCACGCCGGACCTCGTCGGGGATCATCTCCAGGGCGATCAGCGCGACGTCCGTGCCGACGCAGGCGATGACGTTGGTGTGGTAGACCGGCACGCCGTGGGCATCGACCGCGTCGAAGGCCATCGGCTCGTAGTTGAAGTCGGTGCAGAAGCGCTCCAGCACCGCAGAGTCGGCCCGGTGGCTGCGGGCGGTGTAGGCCACGCGCGAGACGTGGTCGAGCACCATCGCGCCGGTGCCCTCGAGGAAGATGCCGTCGGGCTCGAGGCCGGAGTAGTCGATGATCGACTGCACCCGATAGCTCGACTTGAGCATCTCCAGCACGTCGTGGCGGCGCTCGTGACGGCGGTTGGAGGCATACATCGGGTAGACCGCGACCGAGCCGCCCGCGTGCGTCGAGAGCCAGTTGTTGGGGAAGACGCTGTCGGGGCGGGTGTGGTCCTCGTCGGCGAACACGTGCACCCGCACGCCCACGTCACGCAGGGCATCGGCGAGCGCGTCCATCTCGGCCAGCGCCTTGACGGAGGTGTCGAGGTGCGACTGCCCCGGTGGGGGCTCGGCCTGGAAGGCGTTGTCCGCCGCGGTCGCGGGGTTGGGGGTGAACCGTTCGGCGCGGATCAAGATGACAGCAGAAGGGGCCTGAGCACTCACGGTGCGGAATCTAGACCATGGCGCCGCATGGCCGGGTGGTCGATGGGTACTCCCCGGGTGTCGACACCCGAGTCCGGGATTGGAGCTGACATGACGCAGCACGAACGACCACAGGACGAGTCCGCCGCCGACGCGCGCGCGGAGGAGGACCGCGAGGCAGGCGACCCGGCCACGCAGGACGTGGCGACCCCACGCGAGGGGACGCACGACGACACCGAGTCCGACCCGGCGCTCGACGCCGGCAACAGCGAGTGGACCGCCGAGGGAGGCGCGACCCCTCTGGGGCCCGCGACGAGCTCGCCCGCCGGCGACGAGTGAGAGCGGGGGCATGGAGCCGGCACCGTCTGGGTACGGGACCGGCATGTACCCCGACGATGATCGCCCGGTCCCCGGAGACGCTCCCCGTGACGAGCGCGGTGGCGCACACGACCACGGTCCAGGACACCTCGACCCCGAGCACGACGGCCGCCCCGCGATGGTCAGCACGTTCGTGATCGTGCTCCTCGTGGTCCTCGCAGTGATGCTCGTGGTCGGGTTGACGCTGGTCTAGTCCCCCGCAACACGCCGGGGCCGCCTTGGGCATTGTCGGTCCCGTGGTGTTGGGTAGCGGCTGTAACAACCACGAACTGTTGAGGAGAACCAGTGAACAAGTCCGACCTCCGCGACGCCGTCGCGCAGCACGCCGAGCTGACCAACGCCCAGGCCGACAAGGCCATCGAGGCCGTCCTGTCGTCGATCACCAGCGCCGTCGCCGGTGGCGACAAGGTCACGCTGCCCGGCTTCGGCACGTTCGAGGCGCGTCAGCGCAACGCCCGCACGGGCCGCAACCCGCAGACCGGCGAGACCCTCGAGATCGCCGCGAGCACCGCCCCCGCCTTCAAGGCCGGCGCCGCTTTCAAGTCGGCCGTCAACAAGGGCTGACCCACGCTTCACGCGCCGGACGGCGTGACCCCCTCGCGGGGTCACGCCGTCCGCTGCATTTCGGCAGGCTCGGTTCAGGACGCGTTGAGGCGCGCGGCGAGCCACGGCACCCGGCGGACGACGAGCAGGTCCAGCAGCAGCACCACGAGCACGGACAGCCCGAAGAAGGGCAGCAGGACGCCCAGGGCGACCAGCCCCGCCAGCAGTGCCGGGCTCCCGCGCAGCGGCAGCCGCCCCCGCGGCGCAGCGAGCGAGCCCGACGGCCGGCGCTGCCACCACATCAGCGGGCCGGTCACGCACGACGCGATCACCAACAGGCACAACAACGCCGAGCCGGCCATCGACCAGGCGCCCAGCGAGCGGCCCTCGTGCAACCCGATCCCCTGGGCCACGACCTTCGCCAGGGTCGGATAGTCCTCGAAGCCGTACGTCGACACGACCCCACCGCCGTACTGGTCGACGTGCACCGTCCGCTCGTCGCTCGGCGCGTCGAAGGCGAAGCCGATCACCGAGAACACCCCGTCGCCGGCGACGGGCAGCGCGACGGTCATCGGGTGCCGGAGCCCGGCCTCGGCCGCGACAGCGACGGCGGTGTCGACGTTGGCGATCGACCTCTCGCCCGGCTCGCCCGAGGGCCGCGACGAGCGCGGCACCGGCGACGCGCCCTGCGCCCACGGGACGTCGCTCGCGTGGCTGTGCGGCAGTGACTCGTCCAGCGTCGAGGCCGGATCGGAGACGGCACCGTGGTCCAGGCTCCACAGCGAGCTCCCCTGCCCCGTGGCGAGGCGCTGGGCCTGCTCGCCCCAGAACCCCGTCCAGGGCAGCCCCGAGACGAGCAGGAACAGCAGCCCGATGCCGCCCGCCAGCCCGAACCGCGCATGCCGTGAACGCAGCGACCGCGGCCTGCGCGCCCGGGCGCGCCTGCCCTTGAAGAACAAGTAGTAGCCGGTGATCGCCATCACGATCGCCCAGCAGGCCGCGAGCTCGATCATCCGCTCGCCCCACACGCCGGCCATCAGCTCGCTGTGCAGCCGCACGGCACGCCCGGACAGCGTGGTGTCGGGGTCGAGCGAGCCGAGCACCTCGGCGCCGTACGGACTGACGAACACGTCGCGCGTCGACTCGTCGGGCAGGGCGAGCGAGAAGACGGTGCTGCGCTCCTCCGACCGCGGTTCGGTCATCGAGAGGACGGTGGCGTCGGGGAAGGACCGCTCCACCGCGGCGAGCTGGTTGGCGTAGGGCTGCCGGATCGAGTCGGCCGACGGCGCCGACACCTCCATGAGGTCGGCGTGCAGGAGCGGTTCGAGCTGGAAGCGGAACAGGTAGATCAGGCCGGTGCCGGCCAGGACCAGCAGCACCGGTGCCACCAGGAAGGCGGCGTAGAAGTGCCAGCGCCAGAAGGCACGGAACAGGCCAGTGCCGGAGGCGGAGGTGCGGGTGCGCAGGCGCGCAGGATGCAGGTCGGTGGTCATGTCTCTCCTCGATGTGACGAGATGCGCGAGGACGCGCGGGCGCTCTGCGGCCGATGAAGGACGCAGGCGCCCGCGCTCGCGCGGGAAGGGAAGGTCAGGCGGCGAGGAGAGCCGGTGGACCGCGGCGTACGACGGTGCGCGCGACACGCGCGAGTGGCGGCGGGGTCGCCGGACGACGTCGCAGCGGGGCCGGGCGCAGCACGGCCAGCGGCACTGTTGGCGGGACCACGAGGAGCGAGACCACGGCGGCGAACACGAGCGCCAGCAGTGACCAGAGCGCCCGCTCACCCGCGGCGAGCCACAGCCCGACGAGCACGGCGACCGCCGTGTGCGCCAGGAACATCGGCAGGTGGTCGAGCAGGGCGACCGGGTCGGGCAGGGTCAGCGCGGACCCCGCCGAGGTGGTGGCAACCGTCGCCTCGTAGTGGTCCTGCAACGACCCCACGCGCGCCCCGTCGCGCAGGGGCAGGGTGCGGGGTGACACAGCCACGGCCGCCGGCGCGGCGTCGCCACCGTGGCCGGCCGTGAGGCTGAACAGCCCGTGGCAGGCCGTCTGGCCCAGGACCACGAGCGCCACGATGCGGCGCGCCGAGGCGGGCCGGGCGAGGACGACGGCACTGGTCGCCGTACCGACACCGAGCATCGCGGCGAGCGCGAACCACGACGGCAGCAGCCCGCCGGTGCTGACGTGACCGACGGCGCCGAGCAGGAAGGCCATCGCCGACACCAGTCCGGCGCGCCACCACAGCAGCGGG
>NZ_CM001852.1:1600412-1605217 GCF_000389985.1 Nocardioides sp. CF8 | reverse complement strand
CGGGCACGGGTCGATCCTCCCATGCGCCAGCCGCCCATCTGAATCGCAACCGGTGTTCACGTCGACGTCACCTGCGCGTCGGTCGGTGCCGGTTGGGTCGCCCCATGACCCTCACTCCTCAGCGTCGTGCCCTCCCGATGGCAGATCTCGTCCACAGCAACCGCAGCCCCGTGACCTGTCACCTCAGGTGCGGCGACGCGTGCTTCCAGGAGGTCCCGAACACCACGAAGACCTCCTACTTCCGCGACGTCGCGGCCACCGCCCTCTCGCGCCGCAGCGTCCTCGGTGCCGCCGCCGTCACCACCGCCGGCGTCGCGCTGAGCAGCCAGCCGGCTGCCGCGGTGTTCCGCAGCCCGATCTCCACCGGCCAGGCCGTCACGCCGGCGGCGGGCGCCCTCGAGTTCACGCCGATCGCACCGGTGCCGAACAACATCGACACCGTCACTGTGCCCGCGGGCTACCGCTGGGACCCGATCATCCGCTGGGGTGACCCGATCTTCGACGGCGCACCGGTCTTCGACGCCGCCAACCAGACCGCGGCGGCCCAGGCCCTGCAGTTCGGCTACAACTGCGACTACGTCGACGTCATCGTGACCGACCGCAAGGGCACCCGCGCGCTGCTGGTCGCCAACCACGAGTACACCAACGAGAACATCATGTTCCCGCCGGACATGGACTCCGACGAGCTGATCCGCACCGCCTGGGCGGCCCACGGCCTCAGCGTCGTCGAGCTGCGCCGCAGGTCAGCCGGCTCGACCTGGACCTACGTCCCCAACGGCGCTCGCAACCGCCGGATCACCCTCGACACCGCGTTCACCGTCGACGGGCCGGCCGCCGGCTCGGACCTGCTCAAGACCGCCGCCGACCCGTCGGGCACCCGCGTGCTGGGCACCCTGAACAACTGCGCCGGCGGCACCACCCCGTGGGGCACCGTCCTGTCCGGCGAGGAGAACTTCAACCAGTACTTCCGCGCCGCGGGCACCAGCGCCCAGGAGAAGCGCTACGGGCTGTCGGCCACCGGCGACTCGCGCAACTGGCGTGGGCTGGACACCCGCTTCGATGCGGTCGCCAACCCCAACGAGCCCCACCGCTTCGGCTGGATCGTCGAGGTCGACCCGGAGGACCCGAAGTCCACCCCCGTCAAGCACACCGCGATGGGCCGCTTCAAGCACGAGGGCGCCAACGTCATCGTCAACGGTGACGGCAAGGTCGTGGCCTACATGGGCGACGACGAGCGCTTCGACTACGTCTACCGCTTCGTCTCCCGCGACACCTTCCGCCCGGGCGGCAGGGCCAGTGACCGCAAGCACAACCTCACGCTGCTCTCCCACGGCGACCTGTCCGTGGCCCGCTTCATCGGCGACGGCCTCGAGGACGGCGTCAGCGACGGCACCGGCGAGTGGCTCCCGCTGACGGTCGACGGCCAGTCCGTCGTCCCCGGCTTCACCACCGAGCAGGTGCTGGTCTTCACCCGCCTCGCCGCGGACGTTGTGCAGCCCACCAAGATGGACCGCCCCGAGGACGTCGAGCCCAACTACGTCAACGGCTTCATCTACGTCGCGTGCACCAACAACACCGACCGCGGCAAGGTCGGCAAGGAGGGCGCGACCGAGCCCAACCCGCGCAACGCCAACAAGAACGGCCACGTGGTGGAGATGCAGCCGACCGGCGGCGACCACACGGCGTCGACGTTCGCCTGGAACCTCATCCTCATCTGCGGCGACGCCGCCACCGCCGGCACCTACTTCGGCGGCTGGACCGGGCCCGTCTCGCCGATCTCGTGTCCCGACAACGTGGCCTTCGACTCGGTGGGCAACCTGTGGGTCTCCACGGACGGCCAGCCCGGCTCGATCGGCCTCAACGACGGCCTGTTCAAGGTGCCGGTCGCCGGCCCCGAGCGCGGACGCGTGCAGCAGTTCCTGGCGGTCCCGATCGACGCCGAGACCTGTGGCCCGCTCATCCACGACAAGGACGGCTCGGTCTTCGTCGCCGTCCAGCACCCCGGCGAGGACGGCACGTGGGCGGCGCAGAGCTCGCGCTTCCCCGACTACGTGCCGTCGACCGGCACCGCTGGCCCCGGCCAGTTCGCCGGCCCCCGCCCGAGCGTCGTCCAGGTGACGCGCGGCTGATCGGCTCTCATCCTCGACGAGGCTCCGGACACGCTCCGGGGCCTCGTCGGCACTTCACTGGCGCAGCAGCACCAGCGAGCTCAGCGCGACCAGCCAGGAGACGAAGCTGCCGACGAGGAAGTATTCCGTCAGCAGGTGGATCCGCTCCTGGTCACGCTTCGACGACAGCTCGGGGAAGCGCAGCAGCCCCTTGGCCGCCACCACGATGCTGGCGGCTGTCACCTGACCGGCGAGCGCCAGACCGAGGATGAAGACCCGCTCCATCGGCCCGAGCAGCCGGCCACCCTTGAGCTGCATCTCCGGATCGTCGACCTGGCCGTGCCGGGCCGGGTTGACGGTGCCGGTCGCCGCCAGCACGAGCCGCACCACGACGTTTCCGGTGCTGAGCTGTACGGCGAACGCGCCGGCCAGCAACAACGCGCGGTCGGCCTCCATGCCCTGCAGCGCGGGCAGTGGCGTCGAGCGCAGCCAGTCGCCCACCAGCCCGTCGGCCTCGCCCGCCAGGCCGCCCAGCCCGATGGCCAGCAGCACCGACACCGCGAGCACCGCGAGCGGCACCGCTGCGGGCAGCCGGCCCGCGAAGCCGCTCGTCACGGTCTGGCCCCATGCGACGACCACCACCGCGATGACCACCAGGGCCGCGACGTCGCGCGCCTGCGTCAGTCCGGCCGCCAGCCCGACCAGCACCGCGCCGATGGCACCCACGCACTGCGGGACGACCCGCACTGGCCGAACCGAGTGGGCCAGGTCGGCCATCGCCAGACCCAGCAGCAACACAGCGAGCCAGCTCACGACAGTCCTCCCATCAGCTCGTGCGCAGCCAGGATCGTCCCCAGCCCGTCGGCGCGCACCCGCTGGGAGACCGCCGAGGGACTGATGCCCAGCTCGTCGGCCAGGTCACGCTGCGTCTGTCCGGCCAGCAGACCACGCAGCACCGACAACGACCGCTCCGACAGCGCGGTGACCAGCTCGTCGCGCAGCAGCAGGCTGGCGTTGACGAGCGGCTCGTCCGAGGCAGGGCCCGGGCCTGGCCCCTGGGACGAGAGGTCGGCGACGTAGGCCGTGCGCAGCGTGCGGGTCGCGGCCTTGCCCTCGGCCTCCTGCACCCGCTCGATCGCGGCGCGCGCCGCCCACCAGCCTGGCCCGTCCTCGACCCGGGGCGAGGTGCCGAGCACCTGGACCTCGCCGCGGCCGATCCCGTGGCGGATGTCGCCCTCCGGGAGCAGGGCCAGCCGCACGGCCAGGGAGGCGGTCAGGGCGTCGCCGAGGCTGGCGAACACGCCTTGGTACTCGTCGCCGACGGTGATCCGCATCGGGGTGGGCGGGGACAGCTGCTCGTTGACCTCGTCGAGGGCGCGCTCGAAGCGGGCGTGCAGTGCACGCCGGTCGCCGGAGACCCGCGACCCGATCAGGTCGCCGATCACGGTGGTTGCTGTCATGCCTTCACCTCACGAGAAAGAAGAATAACACTTCATTCATTCTCCAATGAAGTTGTGCCCTTCACTCCTGCCAGAAGATCTTCTCCACCACCGCGTGCGCACGCCGGGTGGTGCGGAGGTAGTCGTTGACCATCCGGTCCGAGTCGCCCGCGACGTGGCCCAGCACCTGGGCCACGGCCGCCCGCTCGGTCGCGTCGCGCGGCACCTGGTCCGACGGCTTGCCGCGCACCAGCGTGACCGCGTTGCGCATCCGGCTCACCAGCCGCCAGGCCTCGGTCAGGATCTCGGCGTCCTCCGCCTCGATCAGCCCCGCGCCCACCGCCGCGTCGAGCGCCGCGAGCGTCTGGGTCGTGCGCAGCTCCGGCACCGCACCCGCGTGCCGCATCTGCAGCAGCTGGACGGTCCACTCGACGTCGGCCAGCCCGCCGCGACCGAGCTTGAGGTGGGTGTTGGGGTCGGCCCCGCGAGGCAGCCGCTCGGCCTCCACCCGCGCCTTGATCCGCCGCACCTCGACGATGTCGTCCGGCGCGATCCCGTCTGCGGGGAAACGCAGCGGATCGATGAGCGCCGTGAAGCGCTCGCGCAGCTCCGGATCGCCGACGACAGGCTCGGCGCGCAGCAGCGCCTGGAACTCCCACACGTGCGACCACTTGGCATAGTAGGCCTCGAAGGAGGCCAGCGTGCGCACCATCGGACCCTGCTTGCCCTCGGGCCTCAGGTCGGCGTCCACCACGAGCGGCGGATCGGTGGCGGGCAGCGACAGCAGTCGCCGCAGCTCCCCCACGACGGCCTGGGCGTACGCCGCCGCGACCTGTGGCTGCGCACCGTCGGTCGGCTCGTGCACGAACATGACGTCGGCGTCACTGCCGTAGGACAGCTCGAACCCGCCGTACCTCCCCATCGCGATGATCGCGATCCGGCTGGGCGCGGTGTCGAGCCCGCGCGTCACGCGCACCGCGTCCATCGCCACCGCCAGCGTCGCCTCCAAGGTCGCGTCGGTGAGCCGCGACAGGCCCGCGCCGACCAGCGCCACGTCGGTCTCGCCCACGAGGTCGCCGCAGGCGATGCGCAGGAGCTCGCGGCGGCGTACGGCCCGGATCGCCCGCACCGCCTCCTCGGGGTCGCCCTGGCGGGACGCGACGGACCGCATCTCGGTGGTGAGCGCCTCGGCCGACAGCGGGGTGAGGTCGTTGCCCAGCATCCGCACGCCCTGCGGCTCGCGCTCGAGCAGGTCGGT
>NZ_CM001852.1:1589380-1600334 GCF_000389985.1 Nocardioides sp. CF8 | reverse complement strand
GAGCAGGAAGGCCAGCCGCTCGGCGACCTGGCCCTCGTCGCGCAGCATCTTGAGGTACCACGACGAGCGACCCAGGCTCTCGCTGAGCCGGCGGAAGCCGAACAGCCCGGCGTCCGGATCGGGCGAGTCGCCGAACCACGACAGCATCACCGGCAGCAGGGTGCGCTGGATGTCGGAGGTGCGCGACACCCCGGCGGTCAACGCCTCGAGGTGCCGCAGCGCGCCCTTGGGGTCGTCGTAGCCGAGCGCCGAGAGCCGCGCCTCCGCGGCGTCCAGCGACAGCCGGGCGTCGGTGCCGGCGAGCTTGGCGACGGCCGCGAGCAGCGGGCGGTAGAAGATCTTCTCGTGCAGGCGCCGTACCTCGCGGCGGTGGTACTTCCACTGCTTGTCGAGCTCGGCGATCGGCTCGGAGTAGAGCCCCAGCGACCGCCCCAGCCGGCGCAGCGACGCCTCGTCCTCGGGCAGGACGTGCGTGCGCCGCAGCCGGTGCAGCTGGATGCGGTGCTCGAGCGTGCGCAGGAAGGCATAGGCGTCGTGCAGCGCCTCGCCGTCCTCGCGACCGACATAGCCGCCCCGCGTCAGCTCGGCGAGCGCGCTCAGGGTCGTCGCGGAACGCACCGAGGCGTCCGCGCGCCCGTGCACGAGCTGCAGGAGCTGTACGGCGAACTCGACGTCTCGCAGGCCGCCCGACCCGAGCTTCAGCTGTCGCCCGGCCTCGTGGGCGGGGATGTGCTCGAGCACGCGGCGACGCATCGCCTGCACGTCGTGCACGAACCCGTCCCGCTCGGCCGCGCTCCACACCATCGGCTCGATCATCTCGACGTAGCTGCGCCCCAGCTCGAGGTCACCGGCCACCGGCCTGGCCTTGAGCAGTGCCTGGAACTCCCAGGTCTTCGCCCACTTCTCGTAGTAGCCGCGGTGGCTGGCGAGCGTGCGCACCAACGGCCCCGCCGACCCCTCGGGGCGCAGGTTGGCGTCGACCGGCCAGATCGTCCCCTCGCCCGTGTGGTCCGAGCAGACCTGGATGAGGTTCGAGGCCAGCTGCGTGGCCGCGCGCAGGGCCACGCCCTCGTCGGCTCCCTCCGTCGGCTCGAAGACGAAGATCACGTCGACGTCGGAGACGTAGTTGAGCTCGTGGCCGCCACACTTGCCCATCGCGATCACGGCCAGGGTCGCGGCAGCCGCCGTCTCCCCGACGCGGGCGCGGGCGACGGCCAGCGCCGCCTCGAGGGTGCCGGCCGCGAGGTCGGCGATCTCGGCGGCCGCGTCGTCGATGGCGAGGTCGTGGGCCAGGTCGCGAGCGACCAGGCGCAGGAGGATCCGCCGGTAGTGCACGCGCAACGCGTCGACCGCCTCCGCGTCGGGCACCGTGGCGACGGGCCGCTCGGCGAGCGGGTCGGCGCCCACGCACTCGAGCAGCGCGGCCCGCATCGCGAAGGCCGGGGACCGGGTCGTGCCGAGGGTCGGGTCGCTCAGCTCGCGCCACTGCTCCGGGTGTCGCGCCAGGTGGGCGGCGAGGGCCTCGCTCGCGCCCAGGACCGAGCACAGGCGCATCGCCGTACCCTCGTCGTCGGCGAGCTCGCCCAGCATCGCCTCGCGGTCCTCGACCGCATCGGCGAGCCGCAGCAGCCCCTCGATCGCCGCGTCCGGATCGGCCGAGGCCGCCAGCGGGCTCGTCAGCTGCGGGCCGGCCGCCCCGAGCCGCTCGATGCCCGCGCGAGCGGCGGCACCGTCGAGGAAGCCGAGCCGGACGAGGGAGCCGGCGGTGGGGGTCACCTCAGATGACCGGAAGCATCCGGTCACGCTCGTAGGCGGAGACCTGGCCGCGGTACTCGTCCCACTCCGCCCGCTTGTTGCGCAGGAAGAAGTCGTAGACGTGCTCGCCCAGGGTCTCGGCCAGCAGCTCGGAGTCCTCGGCGATGCTGATGGCCTCCGAGAGGCTCTTCGGCAGCGGCTGGATGCCCAGGGCCGTGCGCTCGCGCTCGGTGAGCGACCAGACGTCGTCCTCGGCCTCGCGCGGCAGCGTGAGCTCCTCCTCGATGCCCTTCATCCCGGCAGCCAGCACGACGGCGAACGCGAGGTAGGGGTTGCAGGCGGCGTCGATGGTGCGCAGCTCGATGCGGGTCGACTGGCCCTTGTTGGGCTTGTACATCGGGACCCGGACCATCGCGCTGCGGTTGTTGTGGCCCCACGAGACGTAGGAGGGGGCCTCGCCGCCGCCGATCAGCCGCTTGTAGGAGTTGACCCACTGGTTGGTGACGCAGGTGATCTCGCTGGCGTGGCGCAGGACGCCGGCGATGAACTGGCGACCGGTGGTGGAGAGCTGGTATTCGGCGCCGGCCTCGTAGAAGGCGTTGCGGTCGCCCTCGAAGAGCGAGACGTGCGTGTGCATGCCCGATCCGGGGTGGGTGGTGAAGGGCTTGGGCATGAAGGAGGCCCAGATGCCCTGGCTGAGCGCGACCTCGCGCACGACCGTGCGGAACGTCATGATGTTGTCGGCCGTGGAGAGCGCGTCGGCGTAGCGCAGGTCGATCTCGTTCTGGCCCGGGCCGCCCTCGTGGTGACTGAACTCCACCGAGATGCCCATCGCCTCGAGCATCGAGATGGCCTCGCGGCGGAAGTCGGAGCCCATCGACTGCGCGGTGTGGTCGAAGTAGCCGCTGCGGTCGACCGGGCGCGGCTCCTCGCCAGCCACCGGGTGGTCCTTGAAGAGGTAGAACTCGATCTCGGGGTGCGTGTAGAACGTGAACCCCTTGTCCGCCGCGGCGGACAGGGTGCGCTTGAGGACGTGGCGCGGATCGGCGTACGACGGACTGCCGTCAGGCATCACGATGTCGCAGAACATCCGGGCCGTGGCGGGGCCCTCACCGCGCCACGGGAGGATCTGGAACGTCGCGGGGTCGGGCTTGGCCAGCATGTCGGACTCGTAGACCCGGGCGAAGCCCTCGATCGCGGAGCCGTCGAAGCCGATGCCCTCGTCGAAGGCTCCCTCGAGCTCGGCCGGGGCCACCGCCACGGACTTCAAGAAGCCCAGGACGTCGGTGAACCACAACCGCACGAAGCGGACGTCGCGCTCTTCGAGTGCGCGGAGTACGAAGTCTTCCTGCTTGCCCATGGACACATCATGTCGCACGGTCGTGCCGGCGCGTCGGGGCGTCTGCGCGGGAGCCGGTCGCGCCCGTCAGCGGCGGATGTTGCAGGACAGGACGTCGTCGCTGACCAGCACACCGCGACGAGTGGTCTCCATCGGCGGCACATAGCTCTCGGTCACCGGCGCCCACGCGATCGCCCCGGGGCGACCCCGGTAGGGGACCTTGCGCACCTTGACGGTGAGGGTGACGGCCTCGTTGACGGTGCCGGCCCAGCAACCGCTGGCACGGCGCTTGGTGCGTGCCTTCCGGAAGCCGATGCGGTCGCCGATCTCGGTGCCGTTGTAGCGCCACGCGACGTTGGTGTCCGTGGCGACGGCCGTGACCCACGGGGGCTGGATGCGCACGCTCATGCCGGCAGTGCGCGCCGAGGGCAACGTGATCGTCACCGAGCCGTCCGTGACCGTGGCGGGACCGTAGGAGTCGATGGGGTTGACCCCGTCGTAGGAGAACAACGTGACCACACAGTCCTCGCACCTGGCGATCTCGAGGGTCAGGTCGGTGTCGAACTCGATGGAGGTGGCCGCGACGCGCGCGGCAGCCGACTCGTCGCCCGCGGGGAGGGCGTTGACGGGCGCGCTGCCGAGCAGGGAGGTCGTCGCGATCACCAGGGCGCTGATAAGCGCGCCGGTCAGGGGGCGGACCGGGAGACGGAGCACTGGCAAACCTTTCCAGTTGCAGGGGTAGTCGTCAGGTACGACGCGTGGTTCGGCGGGTTAGTTGTCGCGGGATTGCGTCGGTACGGCGGCGAGGTCGGCCAGCCACGCTGTCGCGGTCGCGTCGCTCGGCATCCGCCAGTCGCCGCGCGGGCTCATCGTCCCGCCGGCGCTGACCTTGGGGCCGTTGGGCAGGGCGCTGCGCTTGAACTGGTTGGCGAAGAAGCGCTTGAGGAAGACCTCGAGCCAGGCGCGGACCTCGGCCAGGTCGTAGGCCACGTGGGCCTTCTCGGGGAAGCCGGGCGGCCACTCCCCCACGCTGACGTCGCGCCACGCGTGCCAGGCCAGGAACGCGATCTTGCGCGGGCGGTAGCCGCGGCGGACCACGTGGAAGAGCGAGAAGTCCTGGAGGTTGTAGGGACCGACCGAGTCCTCGGTCGCCTGCGGCTTCTTGCCCTCCTCGATCGGGATCAGCTCGGGGGTGATCTCCTGCTCGAGGATCTCGGTGAGGACCTCGTTGGTCTCCTCGCCGAACTCGCCGTTGCTGACCACCCACCGGATGAGGTGCTGGACCAGCGTCTTCGGCACCCCAGCGTTGACCGTGTAGTGCGACATCTGGTCGCCGACGCCGTACGTGCACCAGCCGAGCGCGAGCTCGGACAGGTCGCCGGTGCCGACGACGATTCCGCTGCGGTGGTTGGCCAGCCGGAAGAGGTAGTCGTAGCGCAGCCCTGCCTGGACGTTCTCGAAGGTGACGTCGTAGACCTTCTGGCCGTCGGCGTAGGGGTGGTCGAGGTCCTTGAGCATCTGCTCGGCGGCGGGCCTGATGTCGAGCGTCTCGAAGGTCACGCCGAGCGCCTCGCTGAGTCGCGTGGCATAGCTCTTCGTCTTCTCGCCGGTCGCGAAGCCGGGCATCGTGAAGGCGTGGATGTCGGTCCTCGGTCGACCGAGCCGGTCCATGGCCTTGGCCGCCACGATCAGGGCGTGCGTCGAGTCGAGACCACCGCTGACGCCGATGATCGCCTTCGGCGTGCCGATCGCCTCCAGGCGGCGCTCCAGGCCGGACACCTGGATGTTGTAGGCCTCGTAGCAGTCGAGCGCGAGCCGCTCGGCGTCGTCGGGCACGAACGGGAAACGGTCGACCTTGCGGCGCAGGCCGATGTCGCCCTCGGGCGGGTCGAGCGCGAACTCGATGACGCGGAACTCGTCCTCGCCGCCCGCACCGCGCCGGTTGTCGTCGAAGCTGCCCATCCGCAGGCGCTCCTGGCGCAGCCGGTCGAGGTCGACGTCGACGACCGTGCGCACGGCGCCCTCGGCGAAGCGTTCGCCCTCGGCGAGCAGGTCACCGCACTCGTAGATGAGCGTCTGCCCGTCCCAGCTCAGGTCGGTGGTCGACTCCCCCTGGCCTGCGGCCGCATAGAGGTACGCCGCGTTGCACCGTGCGCTCGCACTGCGCACGAGCAGGCGACGGTCCTCCGCGCGGGCGACGGTGATCGGGCTGCCGCTGAGGTTGACGAGCACGGTCGCGCCGTTCAGCGCGGCCTCCGCGCTCGGCGGGATCGGCACCCACATGTCCTCGCAGACCTCCGCGTGCAGCAGGAGCCCGTCCACGTCGGCGGCCGAGAAGATGAGGTCGGGCCCGAACGGGATCTCCTCGCCGGCCAGGGTCAGGAACTGCCCGTGCTGGTCGTCGCCGGGGGCGAACCAGCGGCGCTCGTAAAACTCGCGGTAGTTGGGCAGGTAGGCCTTCGGCGCGATGCCGAGGATCTCCCCGCGGTGGATCACGACGGCACAGTTGTAGACCCGGTTGCCCTTGACGAGCGGCGCCCCGACGACCAGGAGTGAGAGCAGGTCGGCGGTCGCCTCCACGATCTCGTCGAGTGCCGCACGCACCGCGTCGAGCAGGGGGTCCTGGAGGAAGAGGTCGTCGATCGAGTAGCCGCTCAGCGCGAGCTCCGGGAAGACCGCGACCGCGACGTGCTCGTCCGCGGCAGCCCTGGCCTGCTCGATGATGCGCGCGGCATTGGTGGCGGGATCGCCGATCGCCACCGGCAACGTGATCGCGGCGACGCGCACGAAGCCCTGGGCGTAGGCCGAGTAGAAGTCCACGGCGCCACTCTAGGGGGCCCGCTGGCTCCGTCCGCCGAGCCGGCGCGAGTGGCCCGGGCGCGCAGTCCAGCCGTTTGCCGGCACTTGCCGTCGCGACACGCGGACACAGCTGTTCCAGCGCCGCCACCTGAGCGCGGTGCCGGGCCACCCGACGGGGGTATGGCCGCGTGTCGCTGTTCCGGGCCGGGGGCCTCTCGCAGTGCCGCACCGTCGGACGTTGTTCGGGACGTCCGACGGGGCGGTAGCCCGGACGACCGATCCGTCGGACGTCCCGGTTGAGGTCCGACGATGCGGTCGGTCAGAGCAGGGCCGGGGCGACCTCGATGCTGCGCATGCCCGTGTCGCCGGTCGTGATCAGCTCGAAGTCGCCGTCGCGGAAGTGCCAGGCGACGAGGTGCCACTCCTCCTGGCCTAGCTCCATCGTGCGGAAGTTCATCGGTCCGACCAGCAGCAGAACTGTGTCGGGGTCGAGGAAACCCTGCACCGTCATGAAGCCGTTGTCGCTGTAGACGGAGCTGGGGTCGCGTACCGGGGCGTAGCCGACGATCTCTCCGGTGGCCGCGTCCAGCACCACGGGACCAGACCGAGACACGTCACCCATCTGGGCCGGAGATCCCGTGTAGGCGACCAACCCGAACCTGGTGACCAGCCGTTCGCCGTACCCGAGGACGATCACGCGGTTCGTGGCGGTGTCGCCGTCCCACTCGACCAAGTCGTTGGTCTTCCACCGCTTCTCGCGCACGGTGCCGTCGTCGGGATCGACCATGAGCGTGCCGACGCTGTGCTTGTTACCGAAGGGAGCGGGCTCGCCGATGCCATCGAAGCCGACCACCCACGGCTGCTTCCAGTGCATGACGACGAAGCCCTCGTCGCCCGGTCGCCACAGCAGGGCGGGTCGCGTGTCGAAGGGACCCTCGAGCTCGGGCGGCCACGGGATGATCTGCTCCTCGCCGCTCGCGTGGACCACCAGGATGCCTGCGTCCGTCGACATCGCGACCCGGTCCCCCGTGGGGCTGATCGCGGGCCGCACGACGTCAGACAGGCTGCCGACGATCGCCGACCCGGTTCCGGGAACGCTGCGCCACTGCCCGTTGCTGCCGAGCAGCCGAAGGTCGCGCCTCGCCTCGGACCAGGCGACCACGATGTCCGGCAGCGGATTGTCGGCGATGCTCGGCGCCGTCTCCGGTGCGGCCAGCGTCGTCGAGAGCACGGAGTCGCGTCGTGGCGCGGTGGGCAGGTCGAATGGATCCCACACAGATTGGGTCCGGTGATCGCCGACGTACTCGAGCGTCGACGTGGATGTCGGCGTCGGCTGCGGTGTGCCCACCGTGTCGGCCGAGCGGTCGTCCCGGTCGAGGAGGACGGATGGTACGGCGACCGCCAGCACGACCATCGCGGCGACGACCGCTCGCCGGCGTCGGAGTCGCCGGGAGCGCCCAGCGAGCGCGCGCGCTGCGAGCTGCGGCGCGTCGACGTGCGAGCTCGCGCGGGCCAGCGCGTCGTGCAGCTGTGCGTCGTTCACGGTGTCCTCCCGATCAGGTCGAGCAGCTCGGGGGCCCCGTCGCGCAGCCGCGCCAGGGCTGCCGCGTTCTGGCTCTTTACGGTGCCGATGCTGACGCCGAGGATCTCGGCGGTCTCCCGCTCGGTCAGGTCGTCGAAGTGCCGCAGCACCACCACCCGACGCTGGGCGACGGTCAGTCGTTGCAGCGCCCGGTGGACGACCATGGCGATCTCCGGTTCCTCGCGGCGAGCCACCGCGTCGGTCGCCTCCCCCGGCACCTCGCGCCGTCGGCGCCACCAGGAGATGTTGTCGCGGGTGATGATCGTCAGTGCATACGCCGTGGGGTTGCCGTCCGCCAGCCGGGCCCACCGCATCGCAACCTTGGTCAACGCCTCCTGCACGAGGTCCTCGGCGCGGTGCGCGTCCCCGGTGAGCAGGTAGGCCGAGCGCAGCAGCAGGCGCTGGCGCCCGACCGCCCACTCCGTGAACTCCTGCTCGTCCATCGACCCCTCCGGTCCCGTGCTCCTGCAGTGTGAACGCACAGCGCCAGGAGAAAGGTTGGCGCGACTTGCACGGCTCGCTTCGCCGTACGCTCGCAGCATGCCGCTCGAACGAGCGCGTCCGCAGCAGCGTTGCATCGAACCCGGCACCTCGTGGACGAGGCGAAGCTGACGCAGATGTCCAAGCTCACCGTCTTGGCACGGGATCGCGGCGGCGGGTACGACGGTTGGCGAGCCTGGATCGTGACGCCTGTGCACAGGCTTCCACGAACAGGTTTCACCGGGGCAGTTGGAGAGCACTCTGTCTGGCATGGACCCCGAAGACCTCGTCGCCGCTGATCCGATGATGCGGACGCTGCGCGAGCGGCACCCCGATGTGAACATCGTGCTGCTCCCCCCGGTCGGGCCGATCGTCGACCGGCCGAGCGCGACTCCCGCGCAGTGCCGTGCCCTCCAGCAGCACGCCGACACCGTCCTGGCCACGCTGAGCCGCGACGTCGGGCACGAGCCGTCGACGCGGGTGGACTACTGGTGGAGCCAGAGCCATCCGGAGGTACGCCGATGGGTGACCGCAGCGAGCTACACCGATCTGGGCGACGGGGCGCTCCCGATCCTGAGGTCCCTGGGCAACCTGCTGGTGCGACTCGGCTGGGAGCCGAGGCCCGCGGCCGACGGCAGTCCACGACTGAGGGGCGTCGCCGGTCCCTTCGAGCTGATCGCCAGCGCGGTCGGTGACGCCGTCTCGATCAACATCACCAGCGACCCGCTCCACATCCCGGCGGACCTCTACGACGACCTGCGAGTCGACGCATGAGCCTCTACGTCTACCTCGCCGCCCTGAACACCTCGGCCCAGGCCTGGGAGGACACCGGCGAGACCATCCGTGGCTCGCGCAAGTCCCTGTCCGACGTCGACGCCGGCCTGCTCGGCCCCCGGGTCGCCACGGCGGCGCAGGCCTTCATCGACACCTGGCTGAGCGAGATCAAGGCCCTGCAGACGACCGCCACCGACCACGGTGACGCGCTGCGCGAGGCGGCCATGCTCGTCCACCAGGCCGATGTAGACGTCATCGAACGCACCAAGCAGCTGTTGCTGTGGACCGACCGCAACATCTCCCCGACCGGGAGCCTGTGATGACGGTGATCACGGTGCCGGGCCATGTCCCGGCCGTCGAGGAGCTCGAGGCGACCGCCCAGGCCGCGAGCGTCACCACCTCGCTCCGCTCCACGGCCACCACGATGTCCGATGTCTCGGAGTGGATGAGCGCCCACGGCGCCCCCGCCGACTGGACCGGTGATGCCTCGGAAGCCGCCGACCATGCGATGACGCGGGTCGCGACGTCGACCGACGGTACTCGTGCCGCCTTCACCCGCGTGGCCGTCGCCTGCGACAGATACGTCGACCGCATCGTCACCCTCACCGCCACGCGCATGCGGCTCGCGGGTCGACGCACCACGGTGAACGACGAGATCGACGCCCTGCGGTCCAGGATCGAGCAGTCCACCGCCGACGACATCGCGAGCCTGCAGGGCCAGGCCGAGACGTTGCAGGGCAAGGTCGACCGGCTCGTCGACGACATCACGAAGCTCTGGGACGACGTGGAGGCGGCCGAGGACACGCTGATCGCCGCTTTCCAGGCGGTCGACACCCCGACCGAGGGCCGGGATGCCGCCGATCGTGACACCACCGACATCGCTGCCCTGCGGGCCGAGCTGACGAGGCTGGGCGGCGACCCCGAGGCGATCAACGACTGGTGGAACGACCTGACGGCCGCCGAGCGCGAGGCGCTGAAGATCTCCGACCCCGACCTGATCGGCAACACCAACGGCATCCCGACCGGTGATCGCGACGACGCCAACCGCACCTCGCTGGAGCGCGACCTCGACGACCTCCAGGCCAAGGTGGACGCCGGGGAGGATCTGAGCAAGGAGGAGCAGAAGCTGCTCGACCGGGCGAAGGCGGCGCAGGAGTCCCTCAACGTGCCGACGGCGGAAGGCCTGCCGGACGCGAACAGGGACGGGATCCCCGACGCGGTCGACGTCAACCTCCTCGTCTACCAGCCCGGCGCCTTCGGTGGCGACGGCGCGGTCGCCGTCAGCTACGGCGATCCCGACACCGCGGACAACACGGCCGTCATCGTGCCCGGGATCACGAATGACGGCAGCAACATCGCCGGCCAGGGCAAGGACGCCTACACGCTCTACAAGGAGGCGATCGCCAATGGCGAGTCCGCCGCGACGATCGCGTGGATGGGCTACGACGCCCCGAGCTGGAACCCCGAGAACGCCCTGGACTGGCCGGGCGACGGCCTCGACATGGGCAGCGTGATCAACGAGGGCAAGGCAGAGGCCGGCGGCGCGCTGCTGGCCGACTTCGTCGACGGCCTGCGTGCCAGCGACCAGCGGCCGGAGTCGTCGGACTCCAACCTGACCGTGATCGGCCACAGCTACGGCTCGACCACGGCCGCCCACGCCGCACACGACCACGGCCTGGATGCCGACGCGCTGACCCTCATCGGAAGTCCCGGCGCCGGCGGGGACAGCGTCAACAGCGCGAGCGACCTCGGCATGCCGCAGGGCAAGGTCTACGCCGGTGCTGCCGACAACGACTTCGTCTCCTGGCTGGGCCGCGATGGCGACCTGGGCATGGGCAAGGATCCGACGCAGGCCGACTTCGGAGCCAACGTCTTCCCGGTCGATCCCGGAGAGGAGTTCCACGCCGACAGCCTCACCAAGGGCATCGAGAACCACACGTCCTACTTCGACCCCCATTCGCAGAGCTTGTCGAACATCACCGACATCGTGCAGGGCGACGAGCCGGACCTGACCGGCGGTCGCACGCAGGACGCCAACGACATGGCCTTCGACTGGGCCAAGGACGAGGTCGTCCACCAGGTGGAGAAGGAGATCGACAGCACCGTCCAGGAGGCCAAGGACACCTACAACGACGGCAAGGACTGGGTCGAGGACCGGGTCGACGACTTCACGGATCTGTGGCCGTGACGCCGCGGCCTAGGTGTTCTGTCCGGACAGGTTGGGC
>NZ_CM001852.1:1513726-1589280 GCF_000389985.1 Nocardioides sp. CF8 | reverse complement strand
GACCCAGATCTGGTCCAACAACCCCGCCGAACGGCTGGACCGCGAGATCCGCCGCAGGACCGACAGCTTGGGGATCTTCCCGAACAGGACCGCGATCGTCCGACTCGTCGGCGCGGTCCTGGCCGAGCAGACCGACGAATGGGCCGAGGGCCGCCGCTACCTCGGACTCGACGTCCTCGCCCGATGCCGCATGAACCTCGTCCCCAACACCGAACCCGAGATCGGAGCCCACGACCTGCCCGCACTCACCGCCTGAACCACCAACGAAGGAGAACGCAGCGCTACACCACTACCTGGGACTTGACCCAGGATCCCGCACCGGGTCGTTCCGCGAGCCCATCGGCAACCGAGAGCGCCAGATCGGGAGCTTCCTGTCGGGGCCGTCGCCTACTGTCCCGGTATGCAAGAGGATCGACGCTTTCACCAACTGAACGAGGAGTTCTACTCGGGCAACACCCCGAGCACGTACTTCCGCGATCGACTGACGCTGCTGGCTCTCCGAGCGGCGAAGCCCGAGGCGTTGGTCGATGCGGCCGGAAACGGCATACTGTGGGGCCAACTCTGGATCGCAAGCGACGACGAGGGCAATGCCGAGATGCCAGAGGGCTACGAGGACGCCGCCCGCACCCGGTTCATCGCCACCGAATCCCAGGTCCTGTTCCATCACACAGTCGAGGCGTTGCTGCGGATGGTGCTGGCCCACGAGGGTCGGCCGGAGTGCCCGTGGCTTGAGATTGCAGCTCAGAAGGATCACGGAGCGTTTCGGGTCGCCGTTGCGGAGCTTGCGAAGTCGTCCTGGTCGGAGGAGCGGACCGCCCGGATCGCTGAGGTGCTCATGGGCGGGGTGCCGAAGGAGCCCACGCCAGAATGGATCGAGCACCGTGACAACGCGATCCGCCTCATCCGCATGCTTGCAGCTCGGCTCAACTCGCAGAGCACCCTGTACAACGCCGCTAAGCACGGGCTGACGATGATCGGCGGCACCGCCTCCATCCACTTCGTCCCTGCCGCCCAGAACCCGGATGAGCCTGAGTTCGACCCGGCGGCACCCTCCGCGCGCGTCATCAACGAGCGGGGCGTCGTTGGCGCCAACGGCATCAACGACGTCTACCTGGAGCGGGAGGGCAAGGCCAAGACCGGCTACACCTGGCATCACGTCACCCGCTGGTTCAGCCCAGAGGAGGCAGCGCTCCTCACGCACGTCTCGTTGATCTTGATGGATGCCCTCTGGGCTGTCGCGAAGGTCCGCTACCTGGATCAAGCGCCGCCAGTCCGAATGCAGTGGATCAACGGTGAGGTATTCGACGCGCTTGGCAAGATCGAGCGGGGCGGCCCCATTCAGACGTGGCGTAGGCAGGTGGCAACCGAGATGGCCGATCGCCCGCGGGCTGAGGAGGGTACCGGTGACTCACCCGACTCGGGGTGACGACTACGGCACGCCTTTGCCTGCGGCGGATCCGCGTGGTGGCACAGGAGAGACCTCGCGGGGGGCGCGATCGGGAGTAAGTCCCCCGCCGCCTAATGGAACAGGGACAGATCGCTTGTCTCGCTGAGGTCGCGAAAGCGCTTATCCCACGCTGACTCGCCGCGCTGCCGGATGCGCTCTATTGCCTCCTGCGGCAGGATGCCCGCAAGGGCGACCTCGTCGATGATGGCTTCGACGATTTCACGACCCTGCAGCGCCACACGCGCTGCGTTCGTGCTGCGGGGCTCGTCGAGGCCGACAAACCCGCGGCGAGTCTCGTCGTCGTCATCGTCAGCGGCGACGAAGACCAGCAGGTGCCGGCGAGCCCCGCCCTCGCCCTTCTGCCACAGGCATCGCCCGAAGCGCACCTGCAGGGGCTCGTCCTGCACTCCGATCCGCCGCAGGTCGAAGTAGTGGGTGGTCTCACCCTCGTTCCGCAACCTTTGCTCGATGATGTGGTGCTCGAGCGTCTCGCTGTCCTCGAAACTCGGCGCGACCTCTGTGACGATCATGAGCGTGCGGTCCCCGGTGGCGTCGCGCTCGTCGTAATGCGATGGCGTGAGCGTGAGCCCGAGGAACTCTAGGCGCTCCGCGCGCACCTCCTCGACCTCGCGTAGTGCGACGGTGAAGTGCCACGCCCCGCCGTTGGTGTTGGAGTGGCTGTGAGTTCCGACTACCCATCGGGTGCCGTCGTCGCCCTCCAGGGCGGCGCTCTCCTTGCGAGCAGCGTTGAGGTCGTCGGTGAGCTGGTCGGCCGCCGCGTCGGCACAGTTGAAGCCGATCTCGACCTCACGTAGGAGTCGACGCGAGTGTCGTGAGGTCTTGCCCTCGCCCTCCGTCGAGTCCACGTCGCGGAACTGGTCCAAGAGCTTCAGCATCATCTCAACATGTTGACACGAGGCACCGACAGTCAGGGTCTCGGACTTCGGGCGTGTCCAAGCCGACAAGCCATCCGCTTGTGGTGAGCGACACGCGCTGCGCCGTGAGCACTGCCTACGAGGGACCTCGATTTGGTCCCGCCCTCCGAGCTTCGTTCGTGGCGAGTCGAGCGCACTGAACGATGCATAGCCGATGCACGGGACAAGCAAAACGGCCCGCGATCTGCGTTTCCGCAGGTCACGGGCCGTTTCTGGGTGCTCCCCCGATTGGACTCGAACCAATAACCCTCCGGTTAACAGCCGAATGCTCTGCCAGTTGAGCTACAGGGGATCGCTTGTGCAGCGGGTGAAACCTTAGCAAGTCCGATCGGGTGGTGAGAAATCAGGAGTGCATCTAGAGACCCACGTCGGCACGGGCCGCGGCCAGCGCGGCCGCGGAAGCCCGGGCAACGGCCGGGTCGTCGGGGTCCACGCCCTCGTCGTACTCGAAGAACCACTCGATCTCGCCGTGTCCGCGCGACGGACGGCGACCGATCACCCGGACGCCGCGGCGCCCTGCCAGGGGCACGTGTCGCTGCAGCACGACGCTGGCCGTGACGCGTTCGCGGACGAGCTCGAGGAGTCGTCCCGGCTCGATGAGGGCGTGGGAGTGGACGACCTTCTCCTCGCCCCACGCACCGACCAGCGAGACGCGGAGGGCGGATGCGTCGCTGTCCCAGTCGGCGGCCTCGACCCGCTCCCACGGCACCCGCACGACCGGGTCGGAGCCGATGTAGAAGGCGTCACGGGTCCCCGCGAGCACGACCCCGTCGACGCTCTCGCAGGAGGCGAGCACGCGCTCCCCCGCCGGCACGGCGAGCGGAGCCGGCGACCTGCGCAACGACCTCGGCAATGACCTCATTGGGTCTTCACCTGCTGGTCGCGCAGGTTGCGGCGGTACTGCTCGAGCGCGACCAGCTCACCGAACATCTTGTTGTAGGCCGCCGCGTGCTCGACCGGGTTGGTGCGCTGCAGGCGCGACTTCAGCTCGGCGATGCGCCGCATGGTGGTGAGCTCCTGGAGGCGGTAGACGTGCATGGCGACATAGGTCGCGGTCGGTGCGCTCGGGGTCAGGACCGGCTCCACACCGAGCTCGCTGATCGCCGAGGAGACAGCCGGATCGGCGACGGAGGACCGCACGCGGGTGCTCCACCCCTGGTCCTCGACACCGGCGGCCGGGCCACCGGCGGCGGCCACGGCCTCCCACACCCCGCGGTAGGTCGGGTGGCTGAAGTCGTCGGGTCCGACGCCGTTGATGACGCGACCGACGGAAGCCGGGTGCTGGATGACGATCTTGAGCGTCTCGCGCTCGATGGCGAACCGGGGGTCGCGCAGACTGGGCACCTGGGGCCGGGCCGGAGCGGCGGGCTCGGCGGATCCGTGGGCTGCCTGCGGCGTACGCCGATCGGCGGGCGAGCGAGAGGCCCGCGCGGCCGCACGGCGGACTTCGGAGCGCGCATCGTCGACGTCGACCCCGAGCATGCCCGCGATCTCGCGGGCGAAGGCGTCGACCTTCGACTTGTCGCGGATGCTCGAGACCAGGCCGGCCGCCTCGCGCAGCGCATCGATCCGGCCGTCGGCGCGGTCGAGGTCGTACTTGGAGGCGACGTTGGTGAGCACGAAGCGGTAGAGCGGCTGCCGCTTGGCGACGAGCTCGCGCACTGCCGCGTCGCCCTTCTGGATCCGCAGGTCGCACGGGTCGAGGCCCTCGGGCTCGATCGCGACGTAGGTCTGGGAGACGAAGTTCTGGTCGCCGTTGAAGGCCTTGAGCGCCGCTGCCTGCCCGGCCGAGTCGCCGTCGAAGGTGAAGATGACCTCGCCGCGGAACTCCTCGTGGTCGTGCAGGAAGCGGCGCAGCACCCGCGCGTGGTCGTCGCCGAAGGCGGTGCCGCAGGTCGCGACGGCCGTCGGGACGCCGGCGAGGTGGCAGGCCATGACGTCGGTGTAGCCCTCGACCACGACGGCCTGCGACGAGCGCGCCATGTCCCGGCGCGCGAGGTCGATGCCGTAGAGCACCTGGCTCTTCTTGTAGATCGACGTCTCGGAGGTGTTGAGGTACTTCGCCTCGATCTTGTCGTCGTCGAAGATGCGCCGAGCGCCGAAGCCGATCGTGTCGCCGCTGGCATCGCGGATCGGCCACAGCAGTCGTCCCCGGAAGCGGTCGTAGACCGATCGGCCGGAGGCCACCAGCCCGGCAGCGATCGACTCCTCGTCGGTCAGGCCGCGCCCTCGCAGGTGCCTGGCCAGCGCCTCGCCGTCGCGGGGCGCGAAGCCGAGGCCGAAGGTCGCCGCGGCGTCCTTGTCGAAGCCGCGCTGCGTCAAGAAGTCGCGGGCAGCGACGGCGTCGGCAGTCTCCAGCTGGCCGGCGTAGAACTCCTGGGCGATCTTGTTGGCCTCGATCAAGCGGCCGCGGGCCGGCCCCCTCGGGCGCTCCGGCGGACCGTCGCCGTCCTCGCGACGCAGCTGGACGCCGTACTTGTCGGCGAGGCGCTCGACCGTCTCTCCGAAGCTGAGGCCGTCGATCTTCATGAGGAAGGCGATGACGTCGCCGCCCTCCTGGCAGCCGAAGCAGTTGCCCGTGAGGATGTTGTCCTCGAGCGTGAAGGCGTGGCCTTCCGGTACCTCGGCGCAGAAGACCTCCTCGACGCGATCCGTCGGCTCGACGGACCGGACGACCCAACCGCGACGCGCATATGCCTTCGTGGTCGCGACGAAGCGCTCTCGGTGTTCGTCGATCAGGAAGAAGTTCTCCTGCAGGTCCTGGGAGACGAGGTGCACCCGGTGGAGGTCCGAGGGGTCGCGGCCCTCGAATCCCACCCGGGACTGGGTCGTGATCCCGTACGTCGCGATCCCCAGGCGAGTGCAGACGTCGCGAACGAACTCGAGGTTCTCCTTCTTTGCGGAATTGAGGATGACCGTGCCGTCGGCTGCGACGCACCCGTCCGCCGCGAAGTAGCCGGCGAGCCAACCGTAGAGATACGACACCGACTCGGTGAGAGACGGCAGCTCCTTGAAGAATGCGGGCAGATCGTGGACCAAGAGGTTGGGACCGGAGCTGCTGGTGTGGCACTGCGGGAACCACTTGAGCATCACTGCGTCCTTGGGCGGGCACAGGAGTGCCATCGCGCCGGTGCCGGAACGAGTGCCGTCGCCGAACGTGAATCCGTGTGCGACTCCGAATGGGGACGGTCGCGAGCGACGGATCTTGGAGCCCGGGAACTTGGTGACCAAGGTGTCGCCGGCCTTGAGGTCCGACGTCAGCAGTTCCTTGGAGTTCTTGAGCCCCTTGCCCGAGCGGATGAACCAGCGGTGCCCGTCGGTGGCGTAGAGCTCCTTGACCTGCTGGTTGCGCGTCACCGTGATCTTGTGGAGCCGCTGGACGCCGTACGACTTGAAGGGCGCATCAACCCACTGCGCGTTGGCACCGAGAACCCGATGGATGCCCCCGGCGAGGTCGCGAATCTCTTGGATCCCCTCACTCGTCAGGACCCGGGTCTCACCAGCGAGGCAGTGGAAGAACCCGCGCGAGGGCGTGACGTGGAAGGAGGGCGACTTCTCGTCGTGGAAGGGGCACAGCCCCTTGAGAGAGCCGCCGCCGGCCTTGCGGAGGGTGACATAGCCGGACACGACGTCGTCGATGCGTGCCTTCTCGCGCACTTCTGAGATGTCGTCCTCGCGGATCCTGCCTGCCACGTGGCGGAGTCTACGGGCGCCCACCCCCACCCGTAGGGGCGGAGGACATTCGATTCCGCGCGCCGACTTTGGCACTGTGGATCTCATGACCCACCACACCGGAGACGACCAGACTCTCGGGGCGCTGGTCCACCAGCTGACCACGCAGGTCCCCGAGCTCATCCGCTCCGAGATCAGGCTCGCGCAGGCCGAGGTGGCCCAGAAGGGCAAGGCCGCCGGGCTCGGGATCGGCATGTTCAGCGTGTCCGGGCTGCTGGGGTTCTTCGCCCTCGCCACGCTCGTCGCGGCAGCGGTGCTTGCGCTCGCCCTGGTGCTGGACGCCTGGCTGGCCGCGCTGGTCGTGGCGGGCGTGCTGCTGGTCGCGGCCGCGATCGCCGGCCTCGTCGGCAAGAAGAAGGTGGCCGCCGCCGGACCGCCGAAGCCCGAGCTGGCCATCGCCGGGCTCCAGGAGGACCTCAACGTCGTGAAGGGGAACCGCCATGTCTGAACAGAAGAGCCCCGCCCAGCTCGAGGCGGAGATCGAGGCCCAGCGCCTCGGGCTCGCCGAGACGGTGGACCAGCTCACCGCCAAGCTCGACGTGAAGTCACATGCCCGGGCTCGAGCGGCGGAGGCGCGCGACCGGGCCACCACCGCGGACGGCAAGCCACGACCTGAGGTCGTCGCGGCGGCCGGCGCGCTGGTCGCCGTCGTTGTCGCCCTCGTCGCCCTGCGCCGTCACCGCCGCTGACCACCTCAACGAACACCACAGGGAGCAATGCCATGAAGAAGCTCGTACTACTCGCAGCCGGCGGAGTCGGCTATGTCCTGGGCGCCCGCGCCGGACGCGGCCGCTACGACCAGATCGCCGGTCTGGCCACGAAGGTGAAGCAGGACCCGCGCGTCCAGGACGCCGCGCACCACGCCACCGAGACGGCTCGGGCGCAGGCCCCGGTCGTCAAGGACAAGGTGAGCTCGGCGGCCGGAGCGGCCGCCGACAAGGTGCGACCGTCCGGCTCGCACGCCGACCTGGAGTCACAGCTCAACCCGGACAACGTGGCCCTCCAGGACAACCCCTACCCCCAGGGCAACCTGCCCTGAGCCCGCAGCCCACCGTCAGCGCGTCAGCTCGGCGTGCCGGTTGGTCGCGCGCGCATCGGTGTAGGAGGCCACCTGGTCGACGATCACCCGGCGGCGGGCCGAGTCGTCCCCGGCGGCGTGCCAGTCCTCGACGAAGGACGGGTCGAGCCCGTCGGGGCCGAGCGCCCACAGCGCCTCGAACAGCTCGGCCATCAGGGTGCGCTGGCGCTCCATCAGGTCGACCCGGTCCTGGGCCTGCATGACGTAGTGGGCGGCGATCCCCTTGAGGATGCCGATCTCGATCTCGGTCTCCCGGGGCACCACCAGGTCCGCGCGGTGGCGGACGAAGGGGCCGTCGGACGCGGCGAAGGTGGCCGCCTGCACGCTGCCGCAGAACCGGCCGATGAGGTCGCTGGTGAGGTTCTTGATCGCGGCGAGCGAGCGCCGGCTCCCGTCGTACGGCGCCTGCGGCCAGCTCGCCTGGGCGCGCATCGACGCCAGGGACGCCGAGAGCTCCGCGTCGTCGCAGTCGGGGAGGTACCACGCGCGCACCGTCTCCCACAGCGCGTCGAGGTCGAGCCGGGTGAGGTCGAGCCGGGCCGCGACGATGCCGTCCTCGACGTCGTGGACGGAGTAGGCCACGTCGTCGGCGAGGTCCATCACCTGCGCCTCGAGGCACTTGCGGGTGCCGGCGATCCCCTGCCGCAGCCAGTCGAAGACCGCGCGGTCGTCGTCGTAGACGCCGAACTTGACCACGAAGCGCGGGGTGCCGTCGGCGTGCACTCCCCCGGGGTCGGTCGCCAGTGACCGGGTCCATGGGTACTTCGTGCACGCGTCGAGCGTGGCGCGGGTGAGGTTGAGGCCCACCGACCCGGACTCGTCGAACGTCTTGGCCTCCAGCCGCGTCAGCAGCCGCAGCGTCTGGGCGTTGCCCTCGAAACCGCCGCAGTCCTGGCTCAGCCCGGCCAGCGCGCGCTCGCCGTTGTGGCCGAAGGGCGGGTGGCCGAGGTCGTGGGCGAGCGCCGCGGTCTCGGTGACGTCGGGGTGGCAGCCGAGCGCCCGGGCCAGGTCGCGCGCCACCTGGGCGACCTCGAGGCTGTGGGTCAGGCGGTTGCGCACGAAGTCGTCGGACTGCGGGCCGACCACCTGGGTCTTGGCCGCGAGCCGCCGCGAGGCCGCTGCGTGCACCACTCGGGCGCGGTCGCGCTCGAAGGCGGTGCGAACCGGCGCGTCCACCCGCTTGGGCGGCTCCGCGACCAGGCGCTCGCGGTCGGCGTCGCCGTACAGCTCCTCGATGCTCATCGACTCGCGAGCCTAGCCCCGGGCACCGACGTCGTAGGCGTCGGCCAGCTGCGCCTCGGCGACGTCGAGATATCCCGCCAGCGTTCGCTCGGCCCCGGCGAGGTCGCCCGACTCGAGCAGCTCGAGGATCAGCCGGTTGTCGGCGAGGTAGGGCTGGTGGAAGGTCTGCGGTGCGGCCATGACGTGGAAGACGAGGCGGAGCTCGGCCAGCACGTGCTGCATGGACTCGTCGATGCGGGCGCTGCCCGCCAGTGCGGCGATCGCCTGGTGGAAGCGCATGTTGGCCGTGCCGACGTCGGCCCAGCGACCTTCATCAGCTGCCACTTCCCCGGCCTCGACGGCGGCGCGGACGTCGTCGAGCCCGTGCCCGCCGGCCCGGGCGATGGCCCCGCACTCCACGATCCGGCGGAAGCGGTAGAGGTCGCGGACGTCGTCGACGCTCAGCTTGCGCACGAACACGCCGCGGTTGAACTCGTGCACCAGGAGCCGCTCGTGGGTGAGCAGGCGGAACGCCTCGCGCAGCGTGTTGCGCGACACCCCCAGGGCAGCACAGATGTCCTCCTCCGAGAGCCGGGTGCCCGGCGCGAGCAGGCCCTCGGTGACGTGGGTGCGCAGCACGTCGGCCACGCGCGCGGCGGTGCTGGCGCGACCCAGCGCCGTACGCTCCGCGCCGAGTGCCTCGATCCATCCGTCCGACCCGTTCGCTGCTGCCACCGGACCCACCCCTTCCACGCTCCTCGCACCGCTGCGGCGGTGTCTCCTGCGCAGTGTAGGCCGATGAGGGTATTGACAGATTGTTGAACAATCCCTCATCGTGGTGTGACGCCGGTCTCAGCACCGGGATCCTCGACCGAAGGCACCGACATGGACCACGAGGCAACAGCAACGCAGCCCAGGCGGCCGGCCGCGGCAGCAGGGCGGGGCGCTCTCCTTGGCGCGATGTTCCTGATGGCGACGAGCGCGATCGGTCCGGGCTTCATCACCCAGACGACCGTCTTCACCGCGCAGCTCGGCGCAGCCTTCGCCTTCGCCATCGTCGTGTCGATCCTGGTCGACATCGCGGTTCAGCTGAACGTGTGGCGCGTCATCGGCGTCTCGGGCCTGCACGCCCAGGACCTCGCCAACAAGGTGCTCCCCGGCTCGGGCTACGTCCTCGCCGTCCTCGTCGTGCTGGGCGGCGCGGTCTTCAACATCGGCAACATCGGCGGCACCGCGCTGGGCATGAACGCCATGTTCGGCATGGACGTGAAGCTCGGTGGGGCGATCTCGGCGGCCATCGCCGTGGCCATCTTCCTGAGCAAGCGCGCCGGGGTCGCGATGGACCGGATCGTCGTCGTGCTCGGCGTGCTGATGATCTCGATGGTGCTCTACGTCGCGATCGTGTCCGACCCGCCCGTCGGCGAGGCCCTGCGCCAGAGCGTCCTGCCCGACGAGGTGAGCTTCCTGATCATCACCACCCTGATCGGCGGCACCGTCGGCGGCTACATCACCTACGCCGGCGCCCACCGTCTCGTCGACTCCGGCATCACCGGGACCGAGCACATCTCGATGATCACCCGCGGCTCCGTCACCGGGATCATCGTCACCGGCATCATGCGCGCGCTGCTCTTCCTCGCCGTCCTCGGCGTGGTGGCCGGCGGCGCCGTCCTCGCGACGGACAACCCGCCCGCCTCGGCCTTCCAGCACGCGCTCGGCGACGTCGGCGTCCGCATCTTCGGCGTCATCCTGTGGGCCGCCAGCATCACCTCGGTCATCGGCGCCTCCTACACCTCGGTCTCGTTCATGGCCGGCTTCATGGGCCGGCTGCGCGAGCAGCGCAACCTGCTGGTGGTCGGCTTCATCACCGTCTGCGCCGTGGCCTTCCTGGCGCTCGGCAAGGCACCGGTCACCCTGCTCGTGCTCGCCGGCGCGCTCAACGGGCTCATCCTCCCGGTCGGCCTCGCGATCATCCTGTGGGCGGCCGCCCGCCGCTCCGGCGACCTGCTCAAGGGCTACGCCTATCCGAAGTACCTCCTGGTGATCGGCATCCTGGTGTGGATGCTCACCGTCTACCTCGGCTGGAAGTCGCTCGGCGGCATCAGCGCGCTGTGGGGCTGAGGACGGTGCGCATCGACCTCAACGCCGACCTCGGTGAGGGCTTCGGCCAGTGGCGCCTCGGCGACGACGACGCACTGCTCGACGTCGTCACCAGCGCCAACATCGCCTGCGGCTTCCACGCCGGCGACCCCACCGTGCTGCGGCGGACGTGTGAACGGGCAGCCGAGCGCGGCGTCGTGATCGGGGCGCAGGTCGGCTACCGCGACCTGGCGGGCTTCGGGCGCAGGTTCATCGACATGGAACCGCACGACCTGACCAACGACGTGCTCTACCAGATCGGCGCCCTCGAGGCGTTCGCCCGCGTCGCGGGGACCAGGGTCAGCTACGTCAAGCCGCACGGCGCGCTCTACAACACGATCGTGCACCACGAGGCCCAGGCGGCTGCCGTCGTCGATGCCGTACGGCGATACGACCCCGACCTCGCCGTGCTGGGCCTGCCCGGCTCGGTGTGGTTGCGCCTCGCCGAGGAGGCCGGGCTGACCGTGGTCGCCGAGGCCTTCGCCGACCGTGCCTACACCCCGGAGGGCACGCTGGTCTCGCGGCGCGAGCCCGACGCGGTCCTTCATGACCCCGCGCTGGTCGCCGCTCGGTGCGTGCGGATGGCCACCGAGCGGCAGCTGGAGGCGGTGGACGGCTCGGTGATCGCTGTCGACGCCGGCTCCCTGTGCGTGCACGGCGACAGTCCCGGAGCCGTGCAGATGGCCACCGCCGTTCGCCGCGGGCTCGAGGAGGCGGGGGTGCAGATCACTCCCTTCGTCGAGGGACCACGGCCGTGAGGCTGCTGCCCTGCGCCGACACGGCGCTGCTGGTCGAGCTGACAGACCTGGACGAGGTGCTGGCGCTCTACACCGCGCTCGTCGACGATCCCCCCGACGGTGTCATCGACCTGGTGCCGGCGGCGCGCACGCTGCTGCTGCGCATCGATCCCGGGTCGACCGACGTCGGGCAGGTCGCGCGCTCGGTGCGACGCACCACGCCCCGGCGGGGGGCTCGGCCCGATGCGGGACGAGTCGAGATCCCGGTGCACTACGACGGTGAGGACCTCGCCGAGGTGGGTCGCCTCACCGGGCTGGGTGAACGCGGTGTCATCGACGCCCACACCGGCCGGGAGTGGACGGTCGCGTTCTGTGGCTTCGCTCCCGGCTTCGGCTACCTCGTGGGCGGCGACGAGCGACTCCGCGTCCCGCGCCGCAGCACGCCGCGCACCCGGGTGCCGGCCGGAGCGGTGGCGCTGGCCGGCGAGTTCGCCAGCGTCTATCCGCGGGAGTCGCCGGGTGGGTGGCAGCTGATCGGACACACGGAGGTCCGACCCTGGGACCTCGACCGCGACCCGCCCGCGCTGATGCTGCCCGGCGCCCGGGTCCAGTTCCTGGAGGCGTCATGAACAGCATCGAGGTGCTCGACGCGGGCCCCCTGACCACGGTCCAGGATCTCGGTCGCCCCGGTCTGGCGGCGCTGGGCGTCGGACAGTCGGGCGCAGCGGACGTCGCGGCGATGCGTCTCGCCAATCGCCTCGTCGGCAACGCCGAGCGCGCGGCGACGCTCGAGGTCACGTTCGGCGGCCTCCAGCTGCGCGCCCACGGGGGCGCCTGGGTCTCGGTCACGGGCGCTCCGTGCCCGATGAGCGTGGGTGGGCGCGCGGTGGCGCCGTACTCCGTGTTCTGGGTGCCGGACGGCGACGTGCTCCGTCTCGGCCTGCCCACGACCGGACTGCGCAGCTACCTGGCCGTGCGCGGGGGCGTCGAGGTGCGGCCCGTGATCGACTCGCGTTCGACCGACACCCTCTCGGCCGTCGGGCCTGCTCCGCTCGCCGCCGGCGATCGTCTGGAGATCGGCCACCGGCAGGCGGCGTTGTTGTCCGTCGACGTGGCGCCGGTGCGCCAGCCCGCGGCCGGTGACCTGCGTCTGCGGGTCGTGCTGGGCCCGCGCGACGACTGGTTCACTGGTGACGCGCGGCGGGCCCTGCTCGGCGAGCCCTACGAAGTGACCGCCGAGAGCAACCGCATCGGCATGCGCCTGGGAGGTACGCCGCTGGCGCGGTCGCGCACCGAGGAGCTGCCCAGCGAGGGGATGGTCTGCGGGGCACTGCAGGTGCCGCCGTCGGGCCAGCCCACGCTGTTCCTGGCCGACCACCCGGTCACGGGTGGTTATCCGGTGATCGCTGTCGTGGTCGCCGCCGACATCGGGCTGGCCGCCCAGGCGCGCCCCGGCCAGCGCTTGTTCTTCACCGAGGTGAAGGGGCCGGACCTCGGCTGAGGATCGTCAGGTCAGTAGACCGTGACGTGCACGTGGTCGTAGTGGTTGGCGGTGGTGGAGCCACGGTCGGACATGTAGCGCCAGCCCTCGCCACTGCGCTCCACGGACCACATCTTCTGGGAGTAGATGATGTATTCGATGCCCAGGGCGGAGTAGTTGGCACGCAGGAACTCCGCGATCTCCCACCCGGTGTCGCCACTGATCATGATGTCGATGGCGCGGCCCTCGCCGTGCTCGCCGTCGTTGCGCCAGGTGCCGTAGGACGTGATCTCGGGCCAGTTGGCGCACACCGCGTCGTGGATCTCGTAGAGGGACGCGCGGCCCGCGTCGATGACGGAGCCGTTGGTGCAGGCGCCGCCGAGCGACGGACCGGTCTCGGGCTTCTCGTCCGTGAGGTAGCCGGCGCTGACCCAGCGCGACTTGCCGTCGATGACGACCTCGACACGATCGTTGTCCTTGCGGCCGGTGAGGAGCACCTTCTCGATGCCGTCGAGGACGCCGAGCTTGTCGGCCTGCTTCTCCGGGCCGGACCACAGGTTGAGCTCGGTGGTGGTCCACAGCTTCGTGTCCGCGCGCTCGATCGCACGGAGCGTCGCCTTCTGCTCCTGCTTGGCCTCGCGCTTGGCGATCTTGCGTGCGAGCAGGCGGGACTCGGAGCGGGAGACGATGTCGTCCCGGGTGACGGCGTTGGACAGGGAGCCTGCGGCGGCGCTGATGTCTCCGGCGCCGGCACTGCTGGGGGTGGCCAGGAGGTTGTCGTTCTGCGGGGTCGCGGTCAGGACACCGAGGCTGACGGCGGACACCGTCGCCATGATGGCGATGGGTCCTGCGACCTGGATGGCCTTGGGGCGGCGGGCATTGGTTTCCCGCTTGTGGCGATGCTGAGCCACAGCGTTGGTCCTTTGCTGATCGTGTGCAGGGGCTGCGTCAGGCGCTCAAGCGGGGAAGGCGAGCACGAGACACGATTGACGAGTCAAGCACAGGTTCGTGGCCCTGTCCCATTTCCCGGCGGGTGTTGTGGAGGTGTTTCCGCTCACCCGCCGGTGACCTCGTTGGCGTCCTCACGCACGTGCAGGTCGCGTCCGTCGGTGTCGTCGAGCCACCCCTCCGGCAGCACGACGCGCTTGCGCGGAGCCCCCTGGCGACCACGCGGGGTGCCGAGCTCGCCGGTCGGGAACGGTGCGCTCGCGTCCAGCTCGGTGAGCAGGACCTCCAAGGTGGCCAGCGAGTCGATCAGCGCCAGCGAGCGGCGCAGCTCGCCCCCGGCCGGGAAGCCCTTGAGGTACCACGTGACGTGCTTGCGGAACTCCTTGCAGCCGCGCTCCTCCCCCATGTGCTCGCTCAGCAGCTCGGCGTGGCGGTGCATCATGCGGGCCACCTCGCCGAGGTTGGGCAGGGTGGACACGGCCTCGCCGTTGAACGCGGCCGCGAGGTCGCGGAACAGCCAGGGCCGCCCGAGGCAGCCGCGTCCGACCACGACGCCGGCCACCCCGGTCTCCTCGACCATCCGCAGCGCGTCGGCCGCCTCCCAGATGTCGCCGTTGCCCAGGACCGGGATGTCGACGGACTCGACCAGCTGTCCGATCGCGTCCCAGTCGGCGCTGCCGGAGTAGGCCTGCTCGACGGTCCGACCGTGCAGGGCGATCGCCGCCGCACCGGTCTCCTGCGCGATCCGCCCGGCGTCGAGGAAGGTGAGGTGGTCCTCGTCGAGTCCCTTGCGGGTCTTCATCGTCACGGGCACGTCGTACGCCGCTGCGGCGCCGACCGCAGCGGTGAGGATGTCCGCCAGCAGGCCGCGCTTCCACGGCAGCGCTCCCCCGCCGCCCTTGCGGGTGACCTTGGGGACCGGGCAGCCGAAGTTGAGGTCGACGTGGGCGACGCCGTAGTCACCGCACAGGATCTCGACCGCCTTGCCGACGTAGACCGGGTCGGTGCCGTACAGCTGGACGCTCCGGACGGACTCGAGCTCGTCGAAGACGAGCATCTTCTTCGTGGTCTCGTCGCCCTCGACCAGACCGCGCGAGGTGATCATCTCGCAGACGTAGAGCCCTGCGCCCTGCTCGGCACACAGGCGGCGGTAGGCCGCGTTGGTGATGCCGGCCATCGGCGCGAGCACGACCGGGGTCTCGATGGTCAACGACCCGAGGGTCAACGGGGTGGAGCGGGACATGCACCCATTCTCACCGGTCACCGCGGCGCACCACGATTCAGCGGCGCTTCCGCGCCGGCTCCTGCCCCCTCTTGCCCTTCTTCCTGACGGGCTTGTCGACCGTGAGGTCACCCGACCAGGTGATCGGCGCCACCTCCGTCGACGGCTGGAAGGTCACGGACTCGAACGTCGCCCCCGGCGAGCCGAAGAAGACGAGGCAGAGCTCCACCTCGCTGCCCGGCCCGAACGGCACCGGCAGCGGCCCCGAGTCGCACGGCCCGAATGCCCGGGCGAACCCCCAGGGCGGGCTCAGGACGCCGTTGGAGTCCTGGAGGTAGAGGGGCGCGTCGAGCCCGCCGAAGTCGACCTCTCCCTCGTTGGAGATGACCGCATCGACGTAGAACGGCTGGTTGGCCTCGGTGATCCCGGACCCGCCGAGACCGGCGAAGTCGCTGAAGTAACCCTCGCGGACGCGGTCGACGCTGATCGTCAGCGCGCCCGCCAGGCTGGTTGTCGGGGCCCACTCGACGGGCTGCACGTAGCCGAACGCCAGCCGGGTCGGCTCCGCCGGCACCGTGGGGGTCGGCGACGCGGTCGTCGGGACCACCGCGTCGGGCTCCGCTGACCGCGAGGCGCACGAGGTGAGCGAGCTGAGCGCGCACGCCAGCGCGAGGGGCAGGAGCGCACGACGCATCATGGCGTCATTGTGCCCGAGAGGATCAGCAGCCCAGCAGCTTCTCGGCGAAGTAGCGGCTGATGCCGTCGAGGCTCACCCGCTCCTGGCTCATCGTGTCGCGCTCTCGGACGGTGACGGCGTTGTCGTCGATGCTCTCGAAGTCGACGGTCACGCAGAACGGCGTGCCGATCTCGTCCTGGCGGCGGTAGCGGCGACCGATGGCCCCGGAGTCGTCGAACTCGACGTTCCAGTTCTGGCGCAGCTCGGTCGACAGGGCCTTCGCCTTGGGCGACAGGTCGGCGTTGCGGCTCAGCGGCAGCACCGCGACCTTGACCGGCGCGAGGCGCGGGTCGAGCTTGAGCACGACGCGCTTGTCGACGCCGCCCTTGGTGTTGGGGGCCTCGTCCTCGGTGTAGGCGTCGATCAGGAACGCCATCAGGCTGCGCGTGAGACCGGCCGCCGGCTCGATGACGTAGGGGATGTAGCGCTCGTTGCTGGCCTGGTCGAAGTAGGAGAGGTCCTTGCCGGAGAACTCGCTGTGCTGCTTGAGGTCGAAGTCGGTGCGGTTGGCGATGCCCTCGAGCTCCTCGAAGTCACGCCCGGAGAAGCCGAAGCGGTATTCGATGTCGACGGTGCGCTTGGAGTAGTGCGAGAGCTTCTCCGCCGGGTGCTCGAAGTGGCGGATGTTGTCGGGGTTGATGCCCAGGTCGACGTACCACTGCGTCCGCTGGTCGATCCAGTGCTGGTGCCAGTCCTCGTCCTCGCCGGGCTTGACGAAGAACTCCATCTCCATCTGCTCGAACTCGCGGGTGCGGAAGATGAAGTTGCCGGGGGTGATCTCGTTGCGGAACGACTTGCCCATCTGGGCGATGCCGAACGGCGGCTTGCTGCGGCTCGTGGTCACCACGTTGGCGAAGTTGAGGAAGATGCCCTGGGCGGTCTCGGGGCGCAGGTAGTGCAGGCCCGACTCGTCCTCGATGACGCCGAGGTAGGTCTTGAGCATCATGTTGAAGTTGCGCGGCTCGGTCCACGCGCCACGGGTGCCGCAGTTGGGGCAGGCGACGAGCTCGTTGATGTTGACGGTGTCGGGGTCCTCGATGCCCTTCTTCGTCGCGTAGTCCTCCTGCAGGTGGTCCTCGCGGAAGCGCTTGTGGCACGACTGGCACTCGGTGAGCGGGTCGCTGAACGTCTTCAGGTGGCCCGAGGCCTCCCACGTCTTCGTCGGCAGGATGACGCTGGAGTCGAGGCCGACCACGTCGTCGCGACGGGTGACCATGAACTTCCACCACTGCCGCTTGATGTTCTCCTTCAGCTCGACCCCGAGCGGGCCGTAGTCCCACGCCGACTTGGTGCCGCCGTAGATCTCGCCGCAGGGGTAGACGAAGCCGCGACGCTTCGCGAGCGAGACGACGTTGTCGAGGGCGGTGGGAGCAGGCTTGGCCACAGTGAATCCTTGGGGTCGGCTGGCTGGCTGCCAGTCAGGAGATGAGCGAGCACTCAGCCTAGTGCGCGGGGCGAGGCGACATTGAGGTCGGTGCCTGGCTCGACGACTTCGTAGGCGCTCGGTTCGTCGAGCGCCCTGCTCAGGAGGGGTACGGCGTGCATCTTGACGTCGTAGGCCGACAGCGCGCGCCGATAGGCGCCGACGTGCTCCCATCGTGTCGAGAGCACCCACAGGTCGGGGTCGTCGACATTGCGCCCCAGGGTGCCGCGGACGTAGCCGGGCCGCGCGGCCAGCGCGGCGTGCGCGACCTCCATGTCGCGGCGGAACGCGTCGACCTCGGCTGCGGGGACACGGAAGCGGGAGACGACGAGCACGGTCGAAGGGTACTGCCACCCATTTTGACAACGATTCTCAGCAAAGCGAGAATCATTCTCATGTTGACCGGTTCTCGCGCCCTCGTCGCCCTCACCCTCGCTCCGCTGCTGCTCACCGGCTGTGCCGGGGGCACCGAGGCGGGCAGCGACGACCACCGGGCGGTGGCCGCGTTCTATCCGCTGCAGTGGGTCACCGAGCAGGTGGCCGGCGAGACGTGGCAGGTCACCGGCCTGACCTCCCCCGGCGCCGAGCCGCACGACCTCGCCCTGGGGATCTCCCAGACGCTCGCCCTCGACGAGGCCGACGTCGTGGTCTTCCAGCACGGCTTCCAGCCCGCCGTGGACGAGGCCGTCGACAACGTCGGCGACGCCACCGTGGTCGACGCCGAGCAGGTGATCGACCTGCTGCCGGCCGAGGAGGGTCACGAGCACGAGGAGGAGACCGACGCCGAGCACGCCGAGCACGGCGACTCCGACCCGCACTTCTGGCTGGACCCGCTGCGGATGGCCGACCTCGCCGACGCAGTCGCCGAGGCGCTGACCGAGTCCGATCCCGACGGCGCCGGCGACTACACGGCCAACGCCGAGGCGCTGCGCGCTGACCTCGAGGAGCTCGACGCGACGTACGCCGAGGGCCTGGCGTCCTGCGAGCGCGACCACGTCGTCGTCAGCCACGACGCGTTCGGCTACCTCGAGCGCTACGGACTGCACTTCGAGGGCATCGCCGGGCTGACCCCCGACGCCGAGCCCGCCCCGGCCGTGCTCGCCCACCTCCAGGACCTCATCGCCCGCGAAGGCATCACCACGGTCTTTTCCGAGCGCCTCGCCTCCCCCGCGATGGCCGAGTCGCTGGCCGGCGACGCCGGGGTCGAGACCGCGGTGCTCGACCCCCTCGAGGGACCCGGCGACGACGGTGCAGGCAGCGACTACGTTGCTCTCATGGAGCAGAACCTGACGGCCCTCAAGGTGGCCAACGGATGTTGAACGCCCTCGGCGCACCGGTCGTGGAGGCGCAGGCGGTGACGGTCACCATCGGTGGCCGGCCGGTGCTGCGCGGCAACGACCTGACCGTGCGCGAGGGTGAGTTCGTGGCCCTGATGGGTGCCAACGGCTCGGGCAAGTCCACCCTGGTGCGGGCCCTGACCGGGCTGCGTCCGCTGACCCAGGGGTCGGTCCACCTCTTCGGCACGCCCTTGGAGGACTTCCGCGACCGCAGCCGCATCGGCTTCGTCCCCCAGCGCGCGACCGCCGCCGGCGGTGTCCCGGCGAGCGTGCGCGAGGTCGTCGCCTCGGGTCGGCTGACCCGGCGGCGCCTGCTGCGCCTGCCGAGCCGCGCCGACCGTACGGCGATCGACGACGCCCTCGAGGTCGTCGGTCTGGCCCATCGGGCTCACGACGGCGTCTCCACGCTGTCCGGCGGGCAGCAGCAGCGGGTGCTGATCGCCCGGGCCCTCGCGGGCCAGCCCGACCTGTTCTTCCTCGACGAGCCGACCGCGGGCGTCGACCTCCCCAACCAGCACGCGCTCGCCGCTGCCCTGCGCACGCTCTCCGAGCGCGGCGCGACGGTGGTGCTGGTCGCCCACGAGCTCGGCCCGATGGCGTCGCTGGTCGACCGCTCGGTCGTCATGCGCGACGGCCGGATCGCCTACGACGGACCTCCCCTCTCCGAGCAGGCCGTGCACGGGCACCACCACCCGGCTCCGGGCCGCCACGACCACGTGCCGCACGTGGGCTCGCCCTTCGACACCTTGGAGGGCGGCCGATGAACCTCCTCGACCTGCTCGGCCACGACTTCATGCAGCGCGCGCTGCTCGCGGCGCTCTTCACCGGCCTGGCCGCACCGGCCATCGGCACCTTCCTGGTGCAGCGGCGGCTGGCGCTGCTCGGCGACGGCATCGGCCACGTCGCGGTCACCGGCGTGGCGCTCGGGCTGCTCACCGGCACCTCTCCGACCTGGACCGCGGTCGTCGTGGCCATCCTCGGTGCGGTGGCGATCGAGGTCATCCGCGAGCTCGGGCACACCAACGGTGACGTGGCGCTGGCCCTGCTGTTCTACGGCGGTCTCGCCGGCGGCGTGCTCATCACCGGGCTGGCCGGTCAGGGCGCCAACAAGCTGCACTCCTACCTCTTCGGCTCGATCACGAGCCTGTCCGACGCGGACGTCTGGTTCACCATCGGGCTCGGCGTCTGCATCGTGGCCATCACGCTCGGGCTGCTCCCGCAGCTGTTCGCCGTCGCCTCCGACCCCGAGTTCGCCCAGGTCGCCGGGCTGCGCGTGCGCGGCTACAACCTCCTGGTCGCTGTGCTCGCCGCCGTCACGGTCACCGTCGCGATGCGCACCGTCGGCCTGCTCCTCGTCTCCGCCCTGATGGTCGTGCCGGTCGCCACGTCCCAGCAGCTGGCCGGGTCGTTCCGGTCGACGCTGGCCGGCGCGATGGGCGTCGGCGGCCTGGCCGCGGTGGGCGGCCTGCTCATCGCCGCGTCGTTCCCGGTCGGCATCACCGTGGCGCCGGGGCCGACGATCGTGCTGCTGGCGCTGGCCATGTTCGCCTCGACCTGGCCGATCGGCGTCTGGTTGCGGCACCGCCGCCGGGTCCGGGCACCCTTCCCCGCCGTACCGGACGACGGGCACGACCACCACGTCATCGAGGACGGCCACGCCCACGTGCACGGGGACGACTGCGGGCACCCGGCCGTGCAGCACGGCGACCACGTCGACTACGTCCACGACGGCCACCGGCACGCGCCCCACGGAGAGCACTATGACGAGCACTGAGCGCACGGATCGCCCGACCATGCGACCGACGCGGCAGCGGACCGCCGTGGTCGAGGCGATGACGTCCTTCGACGACTTCCGCTCCGCGCAGGACATCCACGACCTGCTCGGCAGGGGAACGACCCCGGTCGGCCTGGCCACGGTCTACCGCACGCTGAACGCGCTGGTCGAGGCCGGCGAGGTCGACATGCTCCGCACCGAGGACGGCGAGGCGATCTACCGCCGCTGCTCGGAGACCCACCACCATCACCTGGTGTGCCGCGAGTGCGGTGCCACCATCGAGGTCGAGGGGCCCGCCGTCGAGCGCTGGACCCGCACGATCGCCGCCGAGCACGGCTACTCCGACGTCGCGCACACCCTGGAGATCTTCGGGACCTGCGCCGCCTGCCGGCGGGCCTAGAAGTTGGGCGCTGCTCCGCCGTACCGCCGGTCGCGGCCGGCGTAGATCTCGATCGCGCGCCACAGGTCGCGACGGTCGACGTCGGGCCACAGCACGTCGGTGAAGACGAACTCGCTGTAGGCCGCCTGCCAGAGCATGAAGTTGGAGAGCCGCTGCTCCCCCGACGTCCGCCAGACCAGGTCGGCATCGGCCAGCTCGGGGACGTAGAGGTGGCGGGCGATCGCGCGCTCGTCGATCTTGTCGGGCTTGATCTTCCCGGCGGCGACCTCGCGGGCGACACCGCGCACGGCGTCGACCAGCTCGGAGCGGCCGCCGTAGTTGACGCACATCGTCAACGTGCAGACGTCGTTGTCCTTGGTCAGCTCCTCGGCGACCTTGAGCTCCTTGATCACCGACTTCCACAGCCGCGGCGCGCGCCCGGCCCAGCGCACCCGCACCCCGAGCTCGTGCATCTCGTCGCGGCGCCGGCGGATCACGTCGCGGTTGAAACCCATCAGGAAGCGCACCTCGTCGGGCGAGCGCGACCAGTTCTCGGTCGAGAAGGCATAGGCCGAGATCGCCTTCACGCCGATCTCGATCGCGCCCTCGACGACGTCGAAGAGCGAGCTCTCACCCTGCTCGTGACCGGCGGTGCGCGGCAGGCCACGGTCCTTGGCCCACCGGCCGTTGCCGTCCATCACGATCGCGACGTGCCTCGGCACGAGATCGGCGGGTACGGCGGGTGGTCGCGCGCCGCTGGGGTGCGGGGTCGGCCGGCGGACGGATCGGTTCACGGGCGAAGACTAACGAGCGTGCTCGCTCAGCGCTCGACGTACGCCATCGAACGCAGTCCGCGCTCGAGGTGCCAGGCGAGGTACGCGGCGACCAGCGAGCTCGCCTCGCGCAGGTGGCGGGGGTCTGTGGCACCGACGCACGCCCAGTCGCCGGTGAGCAGCGCGGAGAGGACGCGGATCGTCTCGTGGGCGGGCGAGGCGGAGCCGGGGATCTTGCACGTCGTGCAGAGCACGCCGCCGGCCGACGGGTTGAAGTAGCGATGGGGACCCTCGACGCCACAGCTCGTGCAGTGGTCGAAGGACGGCGCATAGCCGGAGACGGCGAGCGAGCGGAGGAGGTAGGAGTCGAGGACCTGGTTGGCGGCGTGCTCCTCGGCGGCCATCGCGCGCAGCCCGCCGACGAGCAGGAGGAAGTGCTGGACCGAGGGCTGCTTCTCCTCGGTCACCAGCCGCTCGGCGGTCTCGAGCATCGCGGTGCCGGCGGTGTAGCGCTCGTAGTCGAGGCCGAGCCGCGCGTGGAACGGGTCGATCGTCTCGGCCTGGGTGATCGTGTCGAGGTTGCGGCCCTCGGCGAGCTGGAGGTCGACGTGCATGAACGGCTCGAGCCGCGAGCCCCAGCGCGAGGTCGTGCGGCGCACTCCCTTGGCAACGGCGCGCACCCGCCCGTGCTGACGGGTCAGGAGGGTGATGATGCGGTCGGCCTCGCCCAGCTTGTGGGTGCGCAGCACGATCGCCTCGTCGCGATAGAGAGGCACGGAGCCATTCTCCCCCATCGCCGGGCCGGCGCCGGGATCTGCGGGCCGTGACCTCAGGTGGCGCGGCGGCGCGAGCGCTTCGGGGTCTCCCAGCAGGACGTCGCGAAGTCGACCGCGAGGGCGGTGAGTCGCTCGGGCCGGGCGCGCCACTCCAGGATGGAGCGAGCGCTCACGAAGGTCGCGTTGGGCATCTCCTCGGCCACCATGGCGGCGTCCGCGGCGGGGTGGATCGGGTCGGCCGGGTGGCCGATGACCAGCGCCGGGACGGTGATCGCGCGGCGCTGTCGCGACGAGGGTGCGATCCGGCCGAAGAAGATGCCGTGGACGGTGGCCGCCATCGGCTCCGCGCGCTGGTTGCAGGTGTCGAGGACGATGCCGGCCCAGAACGGCACGATCCCGCGCGGGATCGGCCGGGTCACCCAGCGCAGCGCCGAGACCGTCAGCGGCAGGAACCTGGCGGTGAACAGCAGCGGGCCGAAGGTCATCAGCCCTGCCTCGAGGCCGTTGTCGAGGACGGGCATCTCGAGCAGCAGCCCCTTGACCCGCCCCGGTGCGAGCACCGCGACCTCGAGGGACACGTTGGCCCCCAGGCTGGTGCCGCCGACGACTGCCCGGTCGACGCCGAGGTGGTCGAGCAGCGCGACGACCTGCTCGGCGAAGGCCGTCATCGAGTAGACCAGCGGGTCCGCCGGACGGTCCGAGCGGCCGTGGCCGAGCAGGTCGAGGGTCACCACGTGCAGGCCATGGCCCGCGAGCGCACGCGCCAGCGGCTGGTGCATCCGGCGCGGCATCAGCTGCCCGTGCAGCAGCACCACCCAGTGGTCGCCGGAGCCGTACTCGGTGTACTCCAGTCGGTCCCGACCGCTGTCGGGGTGACTCAGGAAGAACTGCCCAATGCGCTCGGAGACCAACATGGCCCGAATCTAGGTGAAATCTCCGCGGTTTCGCGGGACGTCCACCTAGCGGTTGGCGCGGTTGACCGCGCTGATCACGGCCTTGAGGCTCGCGGTCACGATGTTGGCGTCGAGCCCGACCCCCCACAGGACGTGGTCGCCGACCGCGCACTCGACGTAGGCCGCGGCGATCGCGTCGCCACCGGCGCTGAGTGCGTGCTCGTGGTAGTCGAGTACCCGCACGTCGAAGGAGTCGTGGTCGGCGCGCTGCACCGCGTTGATCGCGGTGACGAAGGCCGACAGCGGGCCGTTGCCCTCTCCGGACAGGGCATGCAGCTCACCGTCGACGTAGACGCCGACGTTGAGCTGGTCCTTCTCCCCCTCGGCGCTGGAGGTGTGCACGGAGTCGAGCTTGAGCGGGGCCTCGCGCTCGAGGTACTCGGTCGAGAACGTCTCCCAGATCTGCTCCGGGCTGACCTCGCCGCCCTCGGAGTCCGTGTGGGCCTGGATGACCCGCGAGAACTCGATCTGCGCGCGTCGCGGCAGGTCGAGCTTGTGGTCGTTCTTGAGGATGTAGGCCACGCCGCCCTTGCCGGACTGGCTGTTGACGCGGATCACCGCTTCGTAGGACCGGCCGACGTCCTTGGGGTCGATCGGCAGGTAGGGCACGGCCCACGGCTGCTCGTCGACCGGCACGCCCGCGCGCGCGGCGTCGCGCTCGAGTGCCTCGAAGCCCTTCTTGATCGCGTCCTGGTGGGAGCCGGAGAACGCGGTGTAGACGAGGTCGCCGCCGTAGGGGTGGCGCTCGGCGACCGGCAGCTGGTTGCAGTACTCGACCGTGCGGCGGATCTCGTCGATGTCGCTGAAGTCGATCTGCGGGTCGATGCCCTGGGTGAACAGGTTGAGGCCGAGCGTCACCAGGCACACGTTGCCGGTGCGCTCGCCGTTGCCGAACAGGCAACCCTCGATCCGGTCGGCGCCGGCGAGGTAGCCGAGCTCGGCCGCCGCCACCGCCGTACCGCGATCGTTGTGGGGGTGCAGCGAGAGGAGGACGAACTCGCGGCTGCGCAGGTGGCGCCCCATCCACTCGATGGAGTCGGCATAGACGTTGGGCGTCGCCATCTCGACGGTCGCGGGCAGGTTGATGATGACCGGCTTGTCGGCCGTCGGCTTCCACACGTCGATGACGGCGTTGCAGACGCGGACGGCGTACTCCAGCTCGGTGCCGGTGTAGGACTCGGGCGAGTACTCGTAGTAGATCTCGGTGTCCGGCAGCAGCTCTTCGTACTTCTTGCAGATCTCCGCGCCGCGTACGGCGATGTCGAGGATGCCCTCCTCGTCGAGACCGAACACCACGCGCCGCTGGAGGGTGGACGTCGAGTTGTAGAGGTGCACGATGGCCTGCTTGGCGCCGCGCAGGGACTCGTAGGTGCGCTCGATCAGCTCCTCGCGCGCCTGGGTGAGGACCTGGATGACGACGTCATCGGGGATCAGGTCCTCCTCGATCAGCATCCGCACGAAGTCGAAGTCGGTCTGGCTCGCCGCCGGGAACCCGACCTCGATCTCCTTGTAGCCCATCTTCACGAGGAGCTCGAACATCTTCTTCTTGCGGGCGGGGCTCATCGGGTCGATGAGCGCCTGGTTGCCGTCGCGGAGGTCGACCGCGCACCAGCGCGGGGCCTGGCTCATCCGCTTGGTCGGCCAGGTGCGGTCGGTCAGGTCGACCGGGATGAACGGCTCGTAGCGCTGGTGGGGCATGCCACTCGACTGCTGCGGGTTGCGGTCGTGTGCTGGGCTGCTGGAGATCATGACGGTGTCCTCGAACTGGTGTGGGTGGTGCCGGCGCGCACACACTCTCCGCAGCGAGGGGTCCGGCTGGTCAGGCCCCGCTGCGGCAGCGAAGAAGGAGGCTGCGCGTCATGATGAGGACAGCCTAGCCCCGTCGGGTTCACGACGAAAAGTTGTCCCGGCATCGTGAGACGCGACCCGTCCTCGCACCGCGAACGCGACGGCGGTGATCTCGAACGGACCGTCGCCGAGCTGGGCCCGGCAGTGCTCGCGCAACCGCTGCACGCCCGCCTCGTCGAGGGCCGCGACCGCCTCGCCGATCGGACCGACGCCGTGGAGGTAGGGCTCCCACCACTCCTCGAAGTCCGGGTGGGTGACGGTGACCGCGAGCTCGGTGCCCTCGACGTCGTGCAGTCCGGCCCCGACGAAGAGCTCCTCGAGCTGGCCGGCAGCCCCGCCCGGCAGCGACCGCTCGCCCGACGGAGCCGCCTGCGCGGGGCCGACCGCTGCGAGCGCGGACCACACGGGCGCCATCGGGGCGCGCTCGCCGGCGAGGTCCCACACCGTCGCGCCGACCCAGCAGCCCGGACGGGTGACCCGGGCCATCTCGGCGATGCCTGCCGCGGGGTCCGCCATGAAGTGCACGACGAGACAGGCGCCTGCGAGGTCGAACGACGCATCGCCGTACGGCAAGGACTCGGCGCTGCCCTGGCGCACGTCGACGACGGGGAACCGCTCCCGGCACGCGTCCACGAAGGAGGGCGACGGATCGACGGCCGAGACCCGGCCGGCCCCGAGACGCTGCACGAGGTGCTCGGTCCAGGCGCCGGGGCCGCAGCCGACGTCGAGGGCACGCTCCCCGGCCCGCACGTCGAGCCAGTCGGTCAGCGCACCGGCCAGCGGTCGCGAGTAGCGCCCCATGAACCGGTCGTATGCCTCGCCTGCCACGTCGAACGTCACGGCATCCGACGCTACTCCTGTGCCCGCCCCGAGTGGCCTGTTCTCTTCTAGGCTGACGGCATGGCCCGACTCCTGATCGTCCACCACTCCCCCACCCCGACGGTGAGCGCGCTGACCGAGGCCGTGGTCGCGGGCGCCGGCGACGAGGCGATCGAGGGTGTCGAGGTCGTGGTGCGCGAGGCGCTCGCGGCCAGCGCGGACGACGTGCTCGCCGCCGACGGCTACCTGCTCGGCACGACCGCCAACTTCGGCTACATGTCCGGCGCGCTCAAGCACTTCTTCGACACGATCTTCCTCCAGGCCGGCGGCGCGCTGGCCGACGACGGGTCCGCGGGGTCAGCGACCGGCGGCCGCAAGCCCTACGGGCTGTGGGTGCACGGGCGCTACGACACGACCGGCGCCGTGCGGTCGGTCCAGTCGATCGTGCAGGCCCTCGGCTGGCAGCAGTCGGCCTCCGTGCTGGAGGTCCTCGGCGACGTCGGCGACGAGGAACGCGCGTCCGGCTACGAGCTCGGGGGTACGATCGCGGCGCTGCTGAGCGAGTGACGAGACGGGGAGACACATGGCCGAGCGCCTGCTGACGGTTCCCCTCCTCACCCTGCTGCTGCTCGCCACTGCGTGCTCCCAGGACACGGGCGCGGAGGACGCGACCTCGGTGGCGGCTCCCGAGCTCGGCGCCTGCCGCCTGTTGGCTCCCGATGACGTCGCCGCGTCGGCCAACTCCGCCCCCACCGTCGACTGCGCGGAGGACCACACGGCCGAGACCTATGCCGTCGGGCCGCTGCCCTCCGAGCTCGACGACGCGGCGTACGACGATCCCGACATCGGTGCCTTCGCCTATCAGACCTGCACGCGGGCGTTCATGAACTTCCTGGGCGCCGACGAGAGCCTGGCGATGCGCACGCTCTTGTCGTGGGCATGGTTCCGCCCGTCCGAGGAGGCGTGGGACAACGGCGCGCGCTGGTACCGCTGCGACCTCGTCGGCGGCACGGAGGAGGCGACCGAGTTCGTCACGCTGCCCGAGACGGCCGAGGGGCTGATGTCCTCCGGCGTGCCGGACGACCAGTGGATGTCGTGCGTCGACGGCGAGGCCGTGCCCGGCGCACCCCGGATCCCCTGCAGCGAGGACCACACGTGGCGCGCGGTGACCACGATCAAGGTCGGCGCCGAGGGCGACCCCTATCCCGGTGACCGGCTCGTCGAGGTCACGTCGCGCGACTACTGCGACGACTCGGTGAGCGCCTGGCTCGGCTACCCCTTGCAGTACAAGTTCGCCTACACGTGGTTCCACGAGGCCGAGTGGAAGACCGGCAACCGGCGCTCGATCTGCTGGGCCTGGACGACGACATGAGACCCATCGCCGTGCTGCTCCTGGCGATCGTGCTGGCGGGCTGCACCGATCCCGCACCGCCCGTCCCGTCGTCCTCCCCGTCCCCCTCGGCGTCCTCGTCCGAGCCGTCAACCACCGCGACCTCCTTGCCCCCGCGTCCGGTCCGCAACGGCTGCCACCGCCTGAGCTACCGGCAGGCCGTCGCGCCCGTCGTCGGCGGCACCGACGTCTCGTGCAGGAAGCCGCACACGTCGCAGACCTACAAGGTCGGCAGGCTCTCTCTCCTCTCCGACGGCCACCTGCTGGCGGTCGACTCCCCGTCGGTCCAGGACGCCGTGGCGACCTCGTGCACCTCGCTGCTGGGTGCCCACGTCGGCGGCTCGCCGGAGGACCTGCGCCTGAGCATGGTCCAGGCGGTCTGGTTCACACCGTCCGTCGAGGAGGCGGCCGCGGGCGCGGACTGGTTCCGCTGCGACGTCGTCGCCCTCGCGAGCGATGGCCGGCTCGCTCCGCTGCCCCGGTCCTCAGCGGGTCTCGTGGGGTCGTCCTCCCGCTTCGCGATGTGCGGTACGGCGACGCCGGACGCTGCGTCGCACCGGCGGGTCACCTGCTCGGCGAAGCACTCGTGGGTGGCCGTCGCGACGGTGGCCCTCACCGGGAAGTCCTATCCGTCCGCCGTCGAGGCCAGCACGCAGATGGAGTCGGCCTGTCGCGCCGCCGCCCGCTCGCGCGCCGACGACCCGCTCGACTTCACCTGGTCCGAGGAGCGCCCGTCCCGCGCCCAGTGGGACGCCGGCCAGCACCACGGCATCTGCTGGGCACCCGCGTGAGCCCGGCATGAGCATCGTCGAGCTCGGACCCGAGGACTGGCAGGAGTGCCGCGCCATCCGGTTGCGGGCGCTCGCCGACGCCCCGGACGCCTTCTCGGTCATGCTCGCGGACGCCGAGCAGCGACCCGACGAGCTGTGGCGCGAACCCCTGTCGCTTCCCGGCCCGACCATCGCCGTACGCACCGCCGGCGGGCTCGTCGCGATGGGCGGCGGCTACCTGCCGCCCGAGCAGCCCGACGTGATGATGGTGTGGGGCATGTGGACCGCCCCCGAGGCCCGCGGTCGCGGTCACGCCCGCTCCCTGGTCGCCTGGCTGCTCGACTGGGCGCAGGACCACGGGATCAGCACCGTCGAGCTGCACGTCACCGAGGGCAACGACGCCGCGCGCGCCCTCTACGAGAGCTGTGGTTTCGTCGCCACCGGCGAGTGGGGATCGCTGCGCGAGGGCTCGCCGCTCCGGATCGAGCTGCTCAGACGATCCAGCACCCGCGCATCAGAAGACACTCAGAAGCCGAGCTTGCGCAGCTGACGCGGGTCGCGCTGCCAGTCCTTGGCGATCTTGACCTGCAGGTCGAGGTAGACCGGGGTGCCGAGGAGCGCCTCGATCTGCTTGCGGGCGGCGGTGCCGACCTCGCGCAGGCGGGCGCCCTTGTGGCCGATCATGATCCCCTTCTGCGAGTCGCGCTCGACGTAGAGGTTGGCGTAGATGTCGAGCAGCGGCTTGTCGTCGTCGCGGCCCTCACGCAGGCCCATCTCGTCGACCAGGACGGCGATCGAGTGGGGCAGCTCGTCGCGGACGCCCTCGAGCGCGGCCTCGCGGATCAGCTCGGCGACGAGGACGGCCTCGGGCGCATCGGTCAGGTCGCCGTCGGGGTAGAGCGGCGGTCCCTCGGGCAGGAGCGCGAGGAGCAGGTCGGCCAGCAGGCTGACCTGGTCGCCCGAGACGGCCGAGACCGGGACGATCTCGGCCCACTCGGTGTCGGTCTCGGTGCCGAGCGTGGCGATGTCGAGGAGGTGCTCGCCGAGCTGCTCGGGGGTGACGAGGTCGGTCTTGGTCGCGACCGCGATCTTGATCGTACGGCGGACCTTGCCGAGCTCCTTGACGATGAACCGGTCTCCGGGACCGATCTTCTCGTTGGCCGGGAAGCACACCGCGACCACGTCGACCTCGGCCCACGTCGTCTTCACCAGGTCGTTGAGCCGCTCGCCGAGCAGGGTGCGCGGACGGTGCAGGCCGGGGGTGTCGACCAGGATCAGCTGGCCGTCCGGTCGGTGCACGATGCCGCGCACGACCGTGCGGGTCGTCTGCGGCTTGGAGGACGTGATGACGACCTTGGAGCCGACGAGCGCGTTGGTGAGCGTGGACTTCCCCGCATTGGGCCGGCCGACGAAGCTGGCGAAGCCGCTGCGGAAGCCCTCGGGACGGGTGCCGTAGATCGGGCCCGCGGGCTCGATCCCGCTGACGTCGAAGTCCTTGTCCCGCTCACTGTCGTGCTCGTTGCTCATTCGGTCTTCTCTCGTGCTGCGTCGTAGTCGGCCCAGATCTGCTCGTCACTCTTCCCTGCCGCCTTGCCGGCGCGCCAGATGGGTCCCGGATCGACCGCGCGGGGCTGCCGCTTCTGGCCACCGCCGCGCCAGTAGCCCATGACGTCGTACGCCGCCGACGGCAGCTGTCGCTCCCGCATGAGGTGCTTGCGGATCGCCCGCATCTGGGCCGACTCCCCCGCCATCCAGAAGTAGCCGGACCCCTCCGGCCAGTCGATGGCGGTGACGATGTCCGACGTCGCGGTCTCCAGGCCGTCGGGCGGCGTGGACCAGCTGACGTCCCCGTCGACGTACGCACGGATCGGCTCGTCGGGCGTCTCGACCCACGCCGTGACCGGGACCGACACCGTCTCCATGATCCGCGCGACCGCGGGCAGGGCGGTGAGGTCGCCGACGAGCAGCAGCCACGAGGCGTCGGCGGGCATCGCGAAGGAGCCCTTCGGCTCGCTCACCGTGACCACGTCGCCGACGCAGTCCGTCGAGGCCCACTCGGTGACCAGGCCGTGCTCGTGGACGACGATGTCGAGCGTGAGCTCGGCCCCGTCCCACGCACGCACGGTGTAGTAGCGCATCTGGAACTGGCCGGGGATGACGAGCGCGACCCACTCGTCGGGGATGCCGGTCGAGGCGAACTCCGCGAGTCCGGGACCGCCGAGGACGAGGCGCACGAAGTGCGACGAGAGCTGCTCCCGTCGCACGACCTGCGCCTGGAACTGCCTTGCTCGGGTGCTCACCGGGCAAGGTTACGGCGTCCAGTCCGGGCGCAGCGGGAAGGCTGCCGGCCCGGTCTCCTCCGCACGCGTCGCGAGCACGTGGTGCAGCTCGATCTCGCCGCGCTCGAAGCCGATCCGGGACCCGGCCATGTAGAGCCCCCAGACCCGGGCGGTGCTCTCGCCCACCTCGGCGACGCACTCGTCCCAGCCGACCTCGAGGTTGTGGCACCACTGGGCGAGCGTGAGCGCGTAGTGCTGGCGCAGGTTCTCCGTGTGCTGCACCTCGAGCCCGGCGTCCTGCGCCGCGCGGATGACGCTGCCCGATCCGATCAGCTCTCCGTCGGGGAAGACGTAGCGGTCGATGAACGCCCCGGTCTCCTGCCGGCGGTTGTGCGGTCGGGTGATGCAGTGGTTGAGCAGCCGGCCACCGGGCTTGAGCCGGTCGCGCAGGTGGGCGAAGTAGGCGGCGTGGTTGCGCACCCCGATGTGCTCGGTCAGCCCGATCGAGCTGACCGCGTCGAAGCCGCCCTCGACCACGTCGCGGTAGTCGAGGTGGCGCACCTCGGCGAGGTCGCCGAGGCCCTCACGATCGATCGCCGCCTTGGCCCACTCGGCCTGCTGCAGGGACAGCGTGACGCCGAGCGACTGGACGCCGTGCTCCCGGGCGGCGTGGCGCACCATCCCGCCCCAGCCGCACCCGACGTCGAGCAGCCGCTGCCCCGGCTCGAGGGCCAGCTTGCGGCAGATGAGGTCGAACTTGGCCGCCTGCGCCTCCTCGAGGGTGGCGTCCGGCTCCTCGAAGACCGCGCAGGTGTAGGCCATGGACGGACCGAGCACCAGCTCGTAGAAGCGGTTGGAGACGTCGTAGTGGTGGGCGATCACCTCGGCGTCGCGGGCCATCGAGTGCCGCACCCCCTCGACCGCGCGGCGCCAGCGCGGCAGGTGCTCCTGCGGCGGAGGAGGCGGGGGCCGGAGCCGGCCCAGGCCGAGGTCGCGCACCAGCGCCAAGGCCTCGGCCGGCGGCGGCATCCGGAACCGCACGTTGTCCTTGAGCAGCAGGAGCGCGTCGTAGGGATCACCCGGGTGGACGCCGGACAGGTCGAGGTCGCCCATGACGTAGGCGCGCGCCATGCCGAGGTCGCCGGGCGCCGTCAGGAGGTAGGCCAGGCCGCGCTCGTTGTGCAGGTGCAGGCCGATCGCCGCGCCTGCGGGGCCGGTCTCACTGCCGTCGTAGGCCGTGAAGCGCACCGGCATCCCGCCGCGCATCAAGGTCGCGAAGGCGTCCGCGATGGTCGTGCTCATCTCCGCTCCACCACCTTCTCGTAGAGACCGGTCAGCCGGTCGTCGGGGTCGTACCTCTTCTTGACGGCCGCGAGGTTGGCGCCGGCATAGAGCGCGTCGAACGTGTCCCGGTCGTAGAACGCCTCGGAGTAGAGCGACTTGTGGCCGCCGAGCTCGTGCACCTTCGCCTCGATCGCCCGGTTGCGCGGGGAGGTCGGCGCCTGTGGCCCGACCGGGACGTTGCCCCAGAACCCGACGTTGACGTAGGTGGTGCCGGCCCGCAGCGGATAGGAGGGCCACGGCTGGGCCGGGCTCGTGCGGCGCAGGCGCAGGGGGCACAACCACACCGGCCGCATCCCGATCTCGGCGTCGAACCAGGCCAGGAACTCCGGCAGCCGCTCGACCGGGACCTCGACGTCCTGGACGACCCGCTCGCTGCGCGGGCGGCCGGCGCGCCGGTCGAGGCGGTCGCCGATCCCCCACCGGCGATCGAGGGCGACCAGCGACATGTAGACGTCGGATCGGCGGAGGCGACGGGGCCACAGGCGGCGTACGACCGGGTGCTGTGCCCCGAAGGCGCGCGAGCACCAGAACCAGTCGGTGTCCCAGCGCCACACGTGGTCGAGCATGCTCAGCCGGTCGGTCGAGCGCTGCTGGATCGAGCGGTAGTAGACCTGCTGGCCGGTGTAGTCGCTGGTCGGCCCGGGCTCGTCGGTCCAGCGCGCCAGCGTCAGGTAGGCCTCGTCGGGCGCGAAGACGACACCGTCGAGGCCGTCGACGCGCTCGCCCTCCCACTCGCCCGTCGCGACGATCCGCGAGATGGCCTGGGGCAGGCCCTCGGGATCGTCGAGGCGCACGTGCCGCAGAGCGGCGTACGGCGAGACCCGCTCGAGCTCGATCCGCAGCCGTGTCGCATAGCCCAGCGAGCCGTAGGAGTTGGGGAAGGCGTCGAACAGGTCACGGTGCTCGTCTCCCGGGCGAGGCCGGGTGGTGACGACCTCCCCCGCGCCGGTGAGGACGTCCATCTCGAGCACCGACTCGTGCGGCAGTCCGTTGCGGAAGCTGGTCGACTCGATGCCGAGCCCGCTCACCGCACCACCGAGGGTGATCGTCCGCAGCTGCGGCACCACGAGCGGGATCAGGCCGTGCGCGAGCGTGACCTCGACGAGGTGCTCGTAGGTGCACATGCCCTGCACCTCGGCGACGCTGCGGCCGTCCGCACGCTCGACGGCGATGACCCCGTCCAGGCCAGAGACGTCGAGGCCGGCGCCCCGGGGAGCGCGCCCGCGGAACAGGTTGGACGTGGGCTTGGCCAGCCGCACGGGAGCATCACCGGGCAGTGCGGCCCAGGACTGACGGAGCCGCGCGACACCCTCCCGATGTGTCTCCCACCCGACCGCGGTGCGCACTCCTCCACGCTAGCGCGTCGGCTGCCTCAGGTGGAGAGGGTCGAGCCGATGGTTCCGCGGACGTCGCCGACGTGGACCGGCACCCCGGCCCCGGCGAACTCCGTCGCAGCGGCCAGCCCGGGCACCTCCTCGGCGGAGGTGAGCACGACGGCCGCCTCGAGCCCGCGCGAACCGGACGCGATCGCCATTGCCACGCACACGTCGAGCGCAGCCAGGGCCAGCGACGGCAGCGCGACGGTCGCCGCGGCATAGGTCCGGCCGTCGAGGTCGCGGACGGCGGCCCCCTCGGCGGCGTTGGTGCGGGCGCGGGTGGCGCGCGCGAGCGTCACCAGCTTCTGGTCCTCGGCGCTGAGGTCAGTCATCGTCGTTCTCCTGCTCGTCGTCATCGTCGTCCTCGACCACCACGCTCACCAGCACGGTGCCGATCTTGTTGCGTCGACCGGTGAGGCGCTCGGCCTCGAACCGGAGCCCGTGGCACTCGACCACCGATCCGGGGATCGGCACCCGGCCGAGGTGCTTGGCCATAAGCCCGCCGACGCTGTCGACCTCCTCGTCGTGCACCTCGATGCCGACGACCTCGTCCAGGTCGTCCACGGGGAAGCGTGAGGAGACGCGGTACGTCGAGTCGTCGACGTACTCGACCTCGATCTCCTCCTCGTCGTACTCGTCGGTGATCTCGCCGACGATCTCCTCCAGGACGTCCTCGATGGTCACGATGCCGGCAGTGCCGCCGTATTCGTCGATGACGACCGCGATGTGCTGGCGCCGGGCCTGGAGCTCGGTGAGCAACGCGTCGACGGGCTTCGACTCGGGCACCCAGTGCACCGGCCGCATGACCTCGTCGACGCGCTGGGTGAACTCGACGTCCGGCTGCTCGAAGTCGCGGCGGACGAGGTCCTTGAGGTAGGCGATGCCGACGACCTTGTCGAGGTTGTCGTCGATGATGGGCACCCGGGAGAAGCCGCTGCGCAAGAACAGCGACATCGTCTGGCGGAGGTTCTTGTGGCGCTCGATGTAGACGACGTCGGTGCGCGGGACCATCACCTCGCGGGTCGTGGTGTCACCGAGCTCGAACACCGAGTGGATCATCTTGCGCTCGCCCGACTCGATCACGGCGGACGCCTCGGCGAGGTCGACGAGCTCGCGCAGCTCGGTCTCCGTGGAGAACGGTCCCTCGCGGAAGCCGCGGCCCGGGGTGAGGGCGTTGCCGACGAGGATGAGCAGCTGCGGGAGCGGACCCAGGATCGAGGTGACGAAGTAGAGCGGGGCTGCCGCGAACAGCGCCACCGACGCGTCGTGCTGGCGTCCCAGGGTGCGCGGGGCGACCCCGATCGCGACGAAGGAGACCAGCAGCATCGAGCCCACGGCCGTGAGGTAGGCCGGCCAGAAGTCACCGTCGTAGAGGTCGTGGATCCACAGCGCCACCAGCACGATCGCGGCCGTCTCGCACAGCAACCGGATGAGCAGCGCGGTGTTGAGGTAGCGAGCCGGGTCGTCGAGGATCCGCACCAGCCGGCGCGAACCGGGCCGGCCCTCGTCCTCGAGCTCCTCGGCACGGGCGTGCGAGAACCCCGCGAGAGCGGCATCGGCGGCGGAGAAGAGTCCGGCCAGGAGGACGAGCAAGGCTGCTACGAGGAGCAGCCACAGATCGCCGCTCACTGGGCCGGGTCAGCGGCGGGGGCTCGCCACTCCTCCAGCAACCGGTCCTGCAGCCCGAACATCTCGCGGTGCTCCTCCGGCTCGGCGTGGTCGTAGCCGAGGAGGTGCAAGATGCCGTGGACGGTGAGCAGCTCGATCTCGGCGTCGCGGCCGTGACCGGCCTCGACTCCCTGGCGCTCGGCGATGGCCGGGCAGAGCACGAGGTCGCCGAGCACGCCCTCCTCCGGCTCCTCGGTCACCTTGCCGGGACGCAGCTCGTCCATCGGGAAGGCCAGCACGTCGGTGGGACCGGACTTGTCCATCCACTGCTCGTTGAGCAGCGCGATGGTGTCCTCGTCGACGGCCTTGATGCACAGCTCGGCCTGCGGGTGGACCCGCATCTTGTCCATGACGAACCGGGACAGGGTCGAGAGGCGGCGTACGTCGATGTCGGTGCCGGACTCGTTGAGGATCTCGACACTCATGAACGGGTCCCTCGGGGTCGGCCGGGCTCGGCGTGCGGAGCGGAGGCGTCGAACTCGTCGTAGGCCGCGACGATCCTGCCCACCAGCTTGTGGCGGACGACGTCGCTGGCGGTGAGGCGGTTGAACGAGATGTCGTCGATGCCGTCGAGGATGCCCTCGATCACGCGGAGGCCGGACTTGACCCCGCTGGGCAGGTCGACCTGGGTGACGTCACCGGTGACCACGATCTTGGAGCCGAAGCCGAGTCGCGTGAGGAACATCTTCATCTGCTCGGGCGAGGTGTTCTGGGCCTCGTCGAGGATGATGAACGAGTCGTTGAGCGAGCGGCCGCGCATGAAGGCCAGCGGTGCGACCTCGATGGTGCCGGCGGCCAGCAGCTTGGGGATCGACTCGGGGTCGACCATGTCGTGCAGCGCGTCGTAGAGCGGGCGCAGGTAGGGGTCGATCTTCTCGCTCAGCGTGCCGGGGAGGTAGCCCAGCCGCTCGCCTGCCTCCACGGCCGGACGGGTCAGGATGATCCGCGTGACCTCCTTCGCGTGCAGGGCCTGCACGGCCTTCGCCATCGCGAGGTAGGTCTTGCCGGTGCCGGCCGGGCCGATGCCGAAGGTGATCGTGTGCTTGTCGATCGAGTCGACGTAGTGCTTCTGGTTGACCGTCTTGGGCCGGATCGTGCGGCCACGGTTGCTGAGGATGTTGAGCGAGAGCACCTCGGCCGGGCGCTCCTTCGTCTCGGCCTTCATCATCGTGACGATGCGCTCGACGACGTCCTCGCTGATGCCCTGGCCGGTGCGGATGATGGTGACGATCTCGTCGAGCAACCGCTCGGCCAGCGCGATCTCGGCGGGCGGCCCGCTCAGCGTGATCCGGTTGCCCCGGACGTGGACGCTCGCACCGAAGGCCCGCTCGACGATCCGCAGGTGCGCATCGCCGGGACCGAGCACGTTGACCATGTCGATGCTGTTGGGCACGACAACGGTGTGTGTCGGTGCTGGTGAGGTGTCAGTCATGGATGCCCATGGTGGGCGGCCTTCCCGGATCGCGGAGACGGAAGCGTCGCTCAATGGTAGCGAGCGGGACCGACGCCGCCCACCGGGTTCTGCTCGACGCCGGGGTGGCGCCACGTCCGGGGTCAGGGACGCGTGACCTGCAGCATCCCCAGGCACATCTCGTCGGTGGTGCCCTCGCCCCAGACGACGTAGCGGTCGGGCTGGCCCTCGAAGGACGGCAGCTGGTCGCGCAGCCACTGCACGTGCTTGCAGGTGACCTCCACGGTGTCGCCCGGCTGGAGCGTCACCGGGTCGATGTCACGGGCGCCCTGGTCGTCGAAGTCCCAGACCGGGATGTCGAGCACGGTCTCGGCCTCGGGCGTTCCCGGGTTGGTCTCGATCCGGATCTGGCGCCCCAGCAGGTGCATGTGGCCACCGGTCGCGTGGATGGTCATCGGCTCCCGGATCGTGCGCGTGCAGCTCTGCACCTGCCCGGCCCTGGGCTCGCCGCCGCAGAGCAGGTAGAGCGCGTTGGCGGTGCGCGATCCCTCCGGGCCGAAACGGTCCAGCACGTCGAACATGGCGGCGTCGCGGTCGCAGAGCGGACCGTCGGCGTGCTTCGCGCGGCACGGCAGCTCGACCGGCGCGGGCAGCAGCATGGTGTGCAGCTGCTGCAGCTCGCGGTCGCCGGGAGCCAGGCGCAGCTGCGCGGCCGAGGTGTCCGGCGCCGTACCGGCCAGGAGGTTGTAGTGGACCTGCATGATGATCCGGCTGCCGGCGCGCAGCTTCACGCCCAGGCCGGGCCTGCGCACGGACTCCGTGCCGCCGGGCGCCCAGGCCCCGATCCACGGGGCGTCGTCGACGTCCTGGAACTCGTCGAGCCCGGTGCCGCCGAAGCAGGTCCAGCCCTCGCCGTCCTCCTCGGCGTCCTTCGCCTCGGCCGTCTCGACCTGCTCGGGCGGGACCTGGAAGAGGATGACGTGGTGCACGACTTCGGGGTTGCCGGGCTGCACCGTCGTCCCCGTGAGCCACTCGTCCTCGGCCAGCGCGGGGTCGAGGAGGAAGCAGCGGTAGTCGTCGGTGCCGGCGCCGAACGGGGCCGACGGAGAGTAGGCCTCCGGCATGGTCAGCGTCGCGCGGCGCTCGCCCTTGCGGAGCGGGACCTCCTTCGCCGGCTCGGCCGCCTCGTGACCGTCGTGGCCCGTGGCGACCGGCTCGGCGGTCTCGCTCGGTGACTGGGTCGCCGCCGTGGGCCCGTCCTCGCGGGAGGCACCCGTGCCACCGCAGGCCGACAGGACGAGCGTGGCGGTCGCGGCCAGCGCGACCAGGCCGCGACGTGCGCGCAGTTCACTCATCCCGCCAGCCTAGGCGCAGGCGGTGCTCCCGGAAGCGCCTTCCTCAGATCGCCTCGCGCGCGTCCACCAGCACGTCGCCGGCGGGCACCGACTCCACGAACGTGACAAGTGGCCGCACCCGCAACGAGGCGCGGGTGCGCTCCTCCGCGGCCGTGGTCACCACGGCTCGGTCGGCGCCGCTGCCGGCGACCAGCTCGAGCCTCAGCTCGTCCCGGTCCGCGTCACGCAGCACGACGTAGCGGCCGCCCTCGACGCCCAGGTCCCGCAGTCCGCGGACCACCTCGGCGGCCTGGTGCGGGTGGATGAACATGCCGCGCGCCTTGACGGCTGCGCCGACCCGGCCGAGCACGCCACCCAGCCGCAACCGATCGTCCTCGTCGAGCTGCCAGCGCGAGATGTCGCCGGTGCCGAAGCGCAGCAGCGGCGTCCCCGCCCCCACCATCGTCACCACGACCTCGCCCGGGGAGTCGTCGAGCACCGGCACGCCGCTCTCGGGGTCACAGACCTGCACGAACACGTGGTCGGGCACCTCCAGCCCGGCACCCGGCTCGACCTCGTGGCCGATGAGACCGGCCTCGGCCGTGCCGTAGGCCATCAGCACCGTCGGGACCCTCTGCACGAGGCGCTCGCGCAGCGCGTCGGGCAGGGGCTCCGCCGTCACCAGCGCCTTGTCGACGTGCCAGCGATCGGTCGGCAGGTCGAGGTTGTCGAACGCCTCGACCAGCGCCGCGAGATAGCTCGGCAGCCCGATGTAGGCAGTCACGCCGATGTCGGACACGACCCGCGCCTGGACCTCCACCGAGCCGACCCCGCCCGGCACCACGGTGGCGCCGACGGCGCCGCAGGCCAGGTCGAACATCATGCCCGCGGGCGAGAGGTGGTAGCCGAAGCAGTTGAGGACCACGTCCCCCGCGCCGATCCCGCACGCCTGGAGCGCCGCCGCCCACTGCCACGGGTCCTCGCCCTCGAGCTGGACCTCGTAGATCGGACCGGGCGAGGCGAACACCCGTGCCACGGGCGTGCCTTCGGCCACCAGACCGCCGTACGGCGGATAGGCACGCTGCAGCGCAGGCAGGGCGTCCTTCGTGAGGACCGGGACCGAGTCGAGGTCGACGGCGGTGAGCCCTGAGCTGCCCACCCCCGCTGCGGCCAGCCGGTCGCGGATGGACGGGACCCGGTCCACCATGCGCCCGACCGCACCGGCGGCCTCGGCGCCGCGCTTGTCGTAGTAGTCCCGGACCGCCTTCATGTCAGACACCGTTCCCCCTCCTAGAGCCAACGCTTGCGACGCTTGTAGTGCTTGACCTCGCGGTAGTTCTTGGCGCCACCCTCGCCGCCGAGGCCGAGGTAGAACTCCTTCACGTCCGGGTTCTCCGAGAGCTCGGCCGCCGTCCCCTCGAGGACGATGCGGCCGCGCTCGAGGATGTAGCCGTGGTCGGCCACCTCCAGGGCGCGGCGGGCGTTCTGCTCGACGACCAGCACGGTGAGCCCGGTCTCCGCGTTGAGGTTTCGGATGTGGCCGAAGATCTCCTGGACCAGCAGCGGGGCCAGGCCCAGCGACGGCTCGTCGAGCATCAGCAGCCGCGGCTTGGCCATCAGGGCCCGGCCGATGGCCAGCATCTGCTGCTCACCGCCGGAGAGATAACCGGCCACGCGGCTGCGCATGTCGGCGAGCTTCTCGAAGTAGGTGTAGACGAGGTCGAAGTCCTCGGGCTTCGCGCCACCACGGGAGTAGCCGCCTGCCACGAGGTTCTCGTGCACCGTGAGGTGCTCGAAGACGTGGCGCCCCTCCATGCACAGCGAGAGACCTGCTTTGACGCGTGCTGCCGCGTCCATCCGGGTGATGTCCTGGCCGTCCAGGACGATCTTGCCGTCGGAGATCTCGCCGCGCTCGCTGGGGAGCAGCCCGGAGACCGCCTTGAGCGTGGTCGACTTCCCCGCACCGTTGGAGCCGAGCAGGGCGACGATCTTGCCCTCCGGCACCGACAGCGAGAGACCGCGCAGGACGAGGATCACCTCGTCGTAGATCACCTCGATGCTGTCGACGCTCAGCAGCGAGCGGCCCGCCGCCGCGGCCGGGACGTGCCCGGCCGCGGCGGACTGGATGGACGTGTCGCTCATTCCGGCGTCACACCGGTCTCGAGCGGCTTCATGGAGCCACCCTCGGCGACGTAGACACCCGAGCCGGTGGAGCCGCGGTGCGAGTCACTGCTGAACTCGACCGTGCCCGTTCCCACGACACCGCCGGTGTCGATCGGGCCCATCGTCTCCAGGGCCTCCTTGATCGCCGGACCGGAGAGGTCGTCACCGTCCTCGAGCACCTGGCGGATGCCCTCGGCGAGGATGTGCATCGTGTACCAGCCCTGGACGTAGTGCACGCCCTCCTCCTCGAGGGAGGAACCCTTCTCGGTGAGGTAGGCCTCGATGTCGGCGTGGCCCTCCTGGTCAGCGGTCACCGGCGCGAACGGCTGCACCAGCACGCTGCCCTCGGCCGCGTCGCCCGCGGTCTCGATGAACAGCTCGTCGGAGCACCAGTTCAGGCAGACGATCCGCATGTCCAGGTTCTGCGCGGCGATGTCCTTGGCGACCGTGGCCGCCGGGCTCGACACGTTCTGGATCAGGACGTACTTCGCGCCCTGGGACTTGGCACGCGCGAGCAGGCCGACGTAGTTGGCCGCACCGGCCGGCATCGGGTAGGCCTCCATCGAGATGTCGAGGCCCTTCTCCTCGATCCAGGCCTCGGCGTCCGCGAGCGGCGCCAGGCCGAAGGGCGAGTCGTTGTGGAAGAACGCGACCTCGGCCGTGGCGTCGGAGTCCTCGTCGATCCAGTTCAGGCCGACACGCGCCTGGTCGGAGTAGGTCGGCGCGACCACGAAGTTGTACGGCGCCTGCGCGGGGTCGGTCAGCGCCTCGGCGTACGACGCGGACATGAAGGGGATCTCGTCCTGCGACACCTTGCCGGACAGTGCCTCGGAGTCACCGGTGCCCCAGCCCTGGATCGCGACCGCGCCCTCGTTGAGGTATTCCTTGTAGAGGCGCTCGGCCGTCGGCACGTCGTAGGCGTAGTCCTTCGACGTGGCGTCGATCTCGCGGCCCTCGATGCCGCCCTCGCTGTTGACCCAGTCGATGTAGCCGAGCATGCCGTCGTTGTAGGGCGTCCCGACGTCGCCGGTGGCACCGGTGAGGTCGGCGATGACGCCGATCGGGATGGCGCCGCCCTCGTCGCCACCTTCGTCGGCGCCGGGGGGCGCACAAGCGGTGAGCGCAACCAGGGCGGAGGCCGCGAGCGTGGCCGTCCAGCGAATCCTGAACATGAGGTTTCTCCTTGTGGGTTGGGGCGGTGCTGACGTGGTGCTGACGTGGTGCGGGGTGGAGCTGGGAGGTCAGTAGCGGAACGGCCAGAAGCGGATGTAGTCCTTCATGCGTTGCCAGATCTGGGCGAGCCCGCGTGGCTCGAACAGGAGGAAGAAGATGATGACGAGGCCGAAGACGACCTGCTCGATGGCCGGGACCCGGCTGAGCAGCACGGGCACCGAGTCGCCCACGGCGCCGACGGTCTCCTGGATGAAGACCGGCACCAGCACCATGAAGGCCGCGCCGTAGACCGAGCCGGCGATGGTGCCGAGCCCGCCGACGATGATCATCGCGAGGTAGAGGATGGAGACGTCGAGCGTGAACGCCTCCCAGGTGACCGTCTCGGTGTAGTGCGCCGAGAGCGCTCCGGCGAGACCGACGAAGCCCGAGGAGACGGCGAACGCCGTGACCTTGGCCCGGGTGATGTTGACGCCGATCGCGGACGCCGCGATGTCCTGGTCGCGCACGGCCATGAACGAGCGGCCCAGCGACGAGCGGAACAGGTTGCGGGCCGCGAGGACGGCCAGCACCGCGAAGGTGAGCAGGATCCAGTACCACTGCCATTCGAAGTACTGGCGCTCGATCTCGAAGCTGCCCAGGCTCAACCTGTCGACCGTCAGCGGGGCGCTGCCGTCGCGCAGGAAGGTCCAGCGGCGGGCGACGAAGACGATGATCTCCTGGCTGGCGAGCGTGGCGATCGCGAGGTAGAGCCCCTTGATCCGCAGCGCCGGCAGGCCGAACAGTGCGCCGGCCACGGCCGTGATGACGACTGCGCAGGCGATGCTCAGCGGAGCGGGCAGGTCAGCGCGCTGGTAGAGGAGGGCGGACGAGAACGCGCCGATGGCGAGGAACCCGCCCTGGCCCAGCGAGATCTGGCCGGTGAAGCCGACCAGGATGTTGAGCCCGACGGCGCCGATGACGGCGATCAGGATCGTGTTGACGATCGAGAGCCAGTAGTTGTCGAGGACGTAGGGCGTCACGAGCAGGCCCACGATCATCAGCGCGAGGCGGAAGTACTCCGCCTTCGTGTGCCGCAGGGCGCTCTCGCGTCGATAGCTGCGGTGGTAGACACCGGTTGCGGTGGCAGACATCTCAGACCCTCTCGATCCGCGTCTCGCCGAACAGCCCGTAGGGGCGGACGAGGAGGATGGCGACCAGCAGCAGGTACGGCGCGATCTGGGCCAGGCCCGGATCCCAGTAGCTGCTGACGTACTGGCCGGAGAGTCCGATCACCAGGCCGCCGACGATCGTGCCGGGGACCGAGTCGAGGCCGCCGAGGATCACAACGGGGAAGACGAGCAGCCCGAAGGTCGTGAGCCGGCTGCTCACCTCGGTGATGTCACCGAGGAGCACGCCGCCGATGAGCGCGCTGACGGCGGCGAGCGCCCAGGCCATCGCGAAGATCCGGCGGACCGAGATGCCGAGCGTGAGCGCGGCCTGCTGGTCGTCGGCGACGGCGCGCATCGCGATGCCGTGGCGGCTGCGCTGGAAGAACAGGGTGAACAGTGTCAGCACGACGGCTGCGATCACGATCACCAGGATGCGGTTGAGGGGGAACGTGGCGCCGGCGAGCTCGATGGTGGTGCGCGGCAGCACGGCGGGCTGGGTGACGGCGCGGGTGCCGAAGAACAGCTGCGCCACGGCCTTGAGGACGGCCGCGAGCCCGATGGTCACCATGATCACGCTGATCGCGCTCTCACCCACCAGTGGGCGGAGGATCAGCCGCTCGATCAGGACGCCCATCACGATCGCGAACAGGATGCCGACCACGACGGCGAGCACCAGCGGCAGCTGGAAGACGACGAAGGCGGCGTAGACCGTGTAGGCGCCGATGAGCAGGAACTCGCCCTGGGCGAAGTTGATGACGCCGGTGGACTTGTAGATCAGCACGAAGCCGAGTGCGGCCAGCGCGAGGATCGCGCCGTCGGAGACGCCGTAGATCGTCTGGGTCAGGAAGTTGCTCATCGCCGACCACTCCAGACCGGGCGCTGCTTGCTGTGTTGCGGGGGCACGTATCCCTCCAGGTGGTGGATGTCGAGAGTGATGGCCCGTTTGGTCGACGTGCCGTCCTGATAGGAGACGGTGTTGGTCATGGCGACCCGGTCGTCGCCGCGGTCCAGCGCCTCGATGAGCTCGGCATAGCGCTCGTTGATGACGCTGCGGCGGACCTTGCGGGTGCGCGTGATCTCGTCGTCGTCGGGGTCGAGCTGCTTGAAGAGCACCAGGAAGTGCTTGACCTTGATGCTGTCGGGGAGCTCGGCGTTGGCCCGGTGGACCTCCTGCTTGAGGAGCTCGGCGACGCGGTCGTTGCCGGCCAGGTCGGTGTAGGTCGTGTAGCCGATGCGCTCGTGCTCGGCCCACGACCCGACGGTGGCCGGGTCGATCGTGACCATCGCCGTGATGTCGGTCGTCCCGAAGGCGACCGCCTCCTCGACGTACGGCGAGAACTTGAGCTTGTTCTCGATGAAGGCGCTCGAGAAGCGGGTGCCGTCGGGTGCGGTGAGCACGTCCTTGGCGCGGTCGATGACGACGAGGTGGCCGTCCTCGAGGTAGCCCGCGTCGCCGGTGTGCAGCCAGCCGTCGGCGTCGACGGTCTCGGCGGTGGCCTCCTCGTTGCCGACATAACCGGAGAAGACCGACGAGCTGCGCAGCAGGATCTCGCCGTCGTCGGCGATCCGCATCTCGGTCTCGGGCAACGGCACGCCCACGGTGTGGAAGCGGACGTCGTTGCTGTGGTGCAGCACCGCGATGCCACAGATCTCGGTCTGGCCGTAGATCTGCTTGAGGTTGACGCCGATCGCGTGGAAGAAGCGGAAGACGTCGGGGCCCAGCGGCGCGCCACCGGTGTAGCAGCGCTTGACCCGGGCGAGCCCGAGCTGGTCGCGCACCGGGCGCAGGGCGACCCAGTCGGCGAGCAGGGCCAGCAGCCCGAGCAGCGGGCCCGCGCCCTTGCCGTTGACGCGGCGGGCGGCGACCTTGTCGCCGACGGAGTAGGCCATGCCGAACACGCGTCGCTTGAGCCAACCAGCCTCGTCGATGCGCACCTGGACCTCGGAGAGCATCGACTCCCAGATCCGCGGCGGGCTGAACATGACGTTGGGGCCGATCTCGCGCATGTCGGAGCGCTGGGTCGCGGAGTCCTCGGGGAAGGAGAGCGTGAAGCCGCGCAGCAGCCCGCAGGCCACGGCCATCATCTGCTCGCCGATCCAGGCCAGCGGCAGGAACGAGACGAACCTGTCCTTGGGTCCCAGCGGATCGACGCTGGTGAGGTGCTCGGCCATCGACAGGAGGTTGTGGTGGGTGAGCTGACCGAGCTTGGGCAGCGAGGTCGTGCCCGAGGTCGTGCAGACCACCGCCACGTCGTGAGCGGTGCCGAGCGCGACCTCCTGCTCGAACCAGCCCGGCCGGTCGGTCGCCCACTCGCGACCGCGCGCTGCGAGGTCCTCGAAGTCGGCGAGCCACTCGTCGGCGTACTCCTCGAGGCCGTGCGGGTCGTAGTAGGCGACCTGCTCGACGTGCGGGAGCAACGGGCGGACCTTGAGCAGCTTGTCGACCTGCTCCTGGTCCTCGGCGATGACGACACGGGCCTTGCTGAGCTCGAGGATGTGCACGATCTCCTCGTCGAGGCTGGTCGGGTAGATCCCGACCACAGCGGCGCCCAGCGACTGGGCGGCCAGCTCAGAGATCAGCCACTCGGGGCGGTTGTCCCCGATGACGGCGACGATCTCCCCGCGGCGTACGCCCAGCGAGGCCATGCCGTGGGCGATGTCGCGCACGCGCTCGGCATATTCGGCCCAGGTGATCGGCTGCCAGATGCCGTAGAGCTTCTCCTGCAGGGCGATGCCCTGCGGTCGGTCGGCGGCACGCTCGGCCAGGAGGCGCGGCATGGTCGTGCTCATGAGTCGGCCCCGAGGTAGGCCTCGACGACGGCGGGGTTGGCGCGCACCTCGGCGGGTGTCCCGTCGCCGATCAGCCTGCCGAAGTCGAGGACGCTGACGCGGTCGGAGATGTCCATGACGACTCCCATGTCGTGCTCGATCAGCATGACGGTCACGCCGCGCAGCTCGTTGACGTCGAGGATGTAGCGCGCCATGTCCTCCTTCTCCTCAGCGTTCATGCCGGCCATCGGCTCGTCGAGCAGCAGCAGCCCGGGCTCGATGCACAGGGCGCGGCCGAGCTCGACCCGCTTCTGGATGCCGTAGGACAGGGCGCCGACGTGGGCATGCCGGTGTTCCTGGAGCTGGAGGAGGTCGATGACCTCCTCGACGAACTCGCGGTGCGCGAACTCCTGCTTGCGGGCCGGGCCGAACCACGCCAACGACGGGAGCAGGCTGTGCTTCATGTGGATGTGGCGCCCGAGCATGAGGTTCTCGAGGAGCGTCAGGTGGCCGAAGAGCTCAATGTTCTGGAAGGAGCGCGCCACGCCGTGGCGGGCGATCCGGTGGGGCGGCATGGCCACGACGTCGTGGGTCCGCGCGACACCCTCCTCGGAGCGGGTGTGCAGCGTGATGTGTCCGTCCTGCGGCTTGTAGAGGCCGCTCGCACAGTTGAGCAGGCTGGACTTGCCGGCACCGTTGGGGCCGATGACGGAGTGCACGTCGCCCTGGCGGACCGTGAACGACACCTCGGAGAGGGCGCGGATGCCGCCGAAGCGCAAGGAGACGTCGCCGATCTCGAGGAGCGGCTCGCCCACCGGCACGCGGCTGGAGTTGAGCTCGAAGCGGTATGCCCGACTGAGCACCTGGTTCCTCCCTGTGGCGCCCGAACCGTCGGGCGGAGTGATGTGACCTGCACCTCACCATAGATTCCACTATGTGGAAGTGCAACCCCCTATTTGAAATCGGCTTCCGCTGATAGCCTGACGGCCACACATAAGCGGAAGGGACTCGATGAGCGACGTACGGGGCGAACCCACGGAGGTGCGCGGGACACTGGGGACGGTCCGCAACGCGGTGCGCCTCCTCGACCTGCTGGCCGACGGCTCGGCCTACCAGCAGCTCACGGACCTGGCCGAGCGCTCGGGCCTGTCCGTGCCGACGGCCCACCGCCTGCTGCGCTCACTGGTCCTGGCGGACCTGGTCGAGCAGGACCCGCGCTCCTCGCGCTACAGCCTCGGCCCGGAGGTCACGCGCCTGTCGCAGCGCTACCTCGGTCGGCTGCCCATCCTCGGGGCTCTCTCCCCCTATCTCGTGTCCTTGCGCGACACCTTGCAGACGACCATCCACGTCGCGGTGCTCGTGCGCGAGTCGGTCGTCTACGTCGACCGCATCGACGCCAGCGACGGCGGTCCCTACCGCGACAGCCACCGCGTCACCGACGCCCTGTCCACCGCCGCGGGCCGGATGCTGGCCGCGCGCGCCGGCGACGAGGTGTGGAAGCAGTGCGTCGCGTCCCACGCCGGGCTCGTCGACGAGGACCCCGACCGGCTGCGGGCCGAGTGGTCACGAGCCGCTCACCTCACCTCCGGCGACGAGATCGCCGTGGTCGTGCACGACGCGGGCGAGACCCCCGTCGCCGCCCTGTCCGCGACCGTCCCGCCCGGCGCGGACGCCGCCCGGGTCGAGGTCATCGCGACACACCTGTCCCGCGCCGCAAGCGCAGCAGGAAGGACGCTGGGTCATGGCTGAGACCGCGCGGGACACCGCTGCCTACTTCGCTGCCTGGGCCGAGGCCGCCGGCACCCTGACGTGGGACACCCCCTGGACCGAGCTCTTCCGTGAGCAGCCGCCCCTGCACGACTGGTTCGTCGAGGGCCGTCTCAACCTGTCGGTCAACTGCATCGACCGCCATCTCGCCGAGCGCGGCGACCGCGCCGCCATCCTGTGGGAGGGCGAGCCGGGAGACCGTCGCGTCGTCACCTACCGCGAGCTGCACATGCAGGTCGTCCGCCTCGCCGCCGCCCTGCGCGCGCTCGGGGTCGGCCAGGGTGACCGCGTCGCCCTCCACCTCGGGTGGGTGCCGGAGGCGGTCACCGCGATGATGGCGTGCGCCCGGATCGGTGCCGAGTACACCGTCATCCCGGTGGCGCTGCCGACCGAGGCCCTCGCCGTGCGCGTCGACGACTTCGGGCCCAAGGTCCTCTTCACCCAGGACGGCGGCTGGCGCCACGGCGCGATCCTGCCGCTGAAGTCGCGGATCGACGAGGCGCTCGAGGCCAGCAGCGGCGTCGAGGCCACGGTCGTGGTGCGCCGCACCGGCGTCCAGGTCGACTGGTACGAAGGCGATCGGTGGTACGACGACCTGCTGACCGCCGCAGATCCGCGTGACGGCGAGCCCGTCGCCGTACCCGCCTCGCACCCGGTCGCCTGCGTCCACCTCGCCAACCGCCGTGGCCGGGCGGTCGCGATCCACCACGGCACCGCCGATCTCGCGGTCGTCGCGCTGGCCAACCACCTCCACGTCATGGGCGAGGGCGACGTCTTCTGGGGCGCCGCCGACATCTCCTGGCTGGGCGCGCAGGCGCACGGCGTCGTCGGTCCGCTGCTGGGCGGTGCGAGCACGGTGATGTACGAGGGCACCCTCGACGTCCCGGCGCCTGCTCGCACGTGGCAGATCATCGAGCGCTACGGCGTGACCGCGATGATGACGTCCCCCTCGATCGTGCGCGCGCTGCGCGGCTGGTCCCTCACGCCGACCGGCGCCACCGGGTCGCTGCGCCGCCTGACCACGATCGGCGACCGGCTCGAGCCCGACCTCCGGGCCTGGCTGCGTGAGGTGCTCGGCGACGGCGTCAGGGTGTCGGACGCCTGGGGCCAGCTCGAGCTCGGCGGGATCGTGACGAGCGACGAACCCTCACCGGCGATGCCGGACCCGGGTTTCGCCATCGTGGACGCCGAGGGCGACGAGGTCGCGGCGGGCGAGCCCGGCGAGTGGGTCATGGTGCTGCCCTGGCCCGGCGTCCTGCGCGGGGTCGAGGCACCCGACGGCACGGACCCGACGTCCTACCACTGGGAGCGGCACCCCGGCGTCTACGCCACCGGCGACGTGGCCCGGCGCACCGCGTCCGGGGAGGTCGAGTTCCTCGGCCGCCTCGACGAGGTCATCTCGGTGTCGGGGCAGCTCGTCTCGCTCAACGAGGTGCGCGACGTGCTCCGCGACCAGCCGTTCGTCACCGACGCGGAGGCGTTCGAGACGACCGACCAGCGACTCGGTCGCGTCGTGGGGGCCGCCGTGGTCCTGGCCGACGAAGCAGCGCCGACCCCGGCGACGTTGCGCGACCTGCAGGACGCCGCGCGCGAGCTGCTGGGCGGTCTGAGCCGGCCCCAACGACTGCTGGTCGTGGACCGGCTCGGGACGGGGCTCGACCCGGCCATGCGACGCCGGTCGCTGGCCGTGCTGGCCCACGGCCACGACCACCGCATCGTCACCTGGGACCAGGTCGTCGACACGGCGCGGGACCTGCCCAGCTCCTGAGCGATCAGCCCGGTGGCCAGGTCATCGACCGGCCGCCGAGGACGTGCAGGTGGGCGTGGAACACGACCTGGCCCGCACCGGCGCCGGTGTTGACCACCGTGCGGTAGGAGTCGAGCCCCTCCGTCTCGGCCACGGCGTCGGCCACGCGCAGCATCTCGGCCGCGCTCACCGGCTCGTGGTGCGCGAGCTCGGCCGCCGTCTCGTAGTGGCTGCGCGGGATCACGAGCAGGTGTGAGGGGGCCTGGGGGTTCAGGTCGCGGAAGGCGACGGTCGTGTCGCCCGCGTGGACGATCTCCGCCGGGATCTCACCGGTGACGATCTTGCAGAAGACGCAGTCATCAGGGCGCTCTGGAGAAGTCATGGCCTTCACAGTAGATCGTGCGGGCGCGGCGTGTAACCGGCTGCGACCGCCGTACGTCCCACTAGCGTGAAACACATGACTTCCCCCTCCCGTCGACTTGCTGCCCTCCTCTCGCTCGGCGCGCTCGCCCTGGGCGCGACCGCGTGCAGCGAGGAGGTCCCTGACCGCGACACGTCGCCCGCGGCCGAGACCGCCACGGAGACGCCGACCGATTCCCCCACCGACTCCCCCACGAGCGACCCGGGCGAGGCCGGCGAGACCGGGGCGGCGGCCGGCGAGACGGTGGTGCCGGTCTACTTCGTCGGCGACACCCCGCAGGGGCCGCGACTGTTCCGGGAGTTCCGCGCCGTACCCGCCGACAACCCGCTGATGGAAGCGACGGCGCTGATGCTGGCCGGCGACAGCCTCGATCCCGACTACCGCACGCTCTGGCCCCAGGTCGAGGTCTCCTCGGTGGGTGCGACCGACGGCGTCCTGCTCGTCCAGATCCCCGGCGACGGCTTCACCGCGCGCCCCGACGGCATGTCGAGGAAGGCCGCGAAGCTGGCCCTCCAGCAGCTCGTCTTCACCATCCAGGGCGTTCAGCAGGAGCGGGTCCCGGTCGTGGTCAAGCGCGGGGGCACAGATTTCCGGCTGTTCGGGCTGAGCACCGAGCAGGAGTTCACCAACGCCGCCCCGCTCGACGTCATGGGTCTCGTCAACATCACCACCCCCGAGCAGGGTGCGGTCGTCACGGGCGACACGCTCGAGGCCAGCGGTGTCGGCTCCTCCTTCGAGGCCACCATGCCCTGGGAGATCCGCCGGGGCGACGAGGTCGTCCTCGACGGCTTCGCGACCGCCGAGGGCTGGATGGACAAGCTCTACCCGTGGGAGACCTCGATCGACGTCTCCGGGCTGGAGCCCGGCGACTACACGTTCGTCGCCCGCACCGACGACCCCTCCGGTGGCGCCGAGGGCTCCGGGCCGCACGAGGACACCAAGGACTTCACGATCGAGTAGGCGCCACCTTGCGCAGAATCGTCCCTCTGGACGATTCTGCGCGGGGTCTCGCGCTCACACCGGGCGACGGCGAGTGCACGTTCGTCCACACGGACGATTCTGCTCGCGCAGCTCAGCTCCAGCGAGCAGTCCGCGCGAGCAGGGCACTGACGGCGGCGAGCCCGGCGGTCGACGTACGCAGGACCTCGTCCCCGAGGCGGACGGTGACAGCGCCGGCGGCCTCGAAGGCGGCGAGCTCATCGGGCGCGATGCCGCCCTCGGGGCCGACGATGACGACGACCTCACCGGCGCTCGGCACGTCGAGCGAGGCCAGGGGCGTCGTCGCGTCCTCGTGGAGTACGGCGACCAACGCAGCGTCCGAGAGCAGCGCCACCACCTCCGCGCTGGACGAGAGGGGCGAGACCGAACAAGACCAGGAGCGGCGCGCCTGCTTGCCGGCCTCGCGGGCGGTGGCCTGCCACTTCGCGTGCGACTTGGCGGCGCGCTCGCCCTTCCACACGGCGACCGAGCGGGAGGCGGCCCACGGGACGACGGTGTCGACGCCGATCTCGGTCAGCACCTCGACCGCCAGCTCGCCGCGGTCGCCTTTGGGCAGCGCCTGGACGACGGTGAACGAGGGAGCGGGACGAGCCACGAGGTCGAAGGACGTCACCGAGACGGCGAAGACCCGCTTCCCGGTCGACGCGACGGACCCGACGACGCGGTGGCCCGCACCGTCGGTGAGCACGACCTCCTCGCCGACCCGCAGGCGCCGTACCGCGACAGCGTGGTGTGCCTCGTCACCGGTCACCTCGACGCTGGACCCGACGGCGACACCGTCGAGCGACGGCACGAGATGGACCGGGAGCGACATGGCTCAGTGCTGCTGGAAGGCGTCGCGGAGCCGGCCGAAGACGGACTTCTGCGACGACTGCACCTGGCCGGTGGGCGACTCCTCGCCACGGATCGCGGCGAGCTCGCGCAGGAGCTCCTCCTGGCGCTCGTCGAGCCGGGTCGGGGTGTCGACGACGACGGTGACGATCAGGTCGCCGCGACCACCGCGGAGGCCCGGCACACCGAAGCCGCGCAGGACCTGCTGGCTGCCCGACTGGGTGCCCGGCGCGATCTCGAGGTCGTAGTCGGTGCGGACCTCGGAGTCCTCGCCGGTCTCGAGGTCGGCCTCGAGCAGCGGCAAGGTCAGCGTCGTGCCGAGCGCAGCCGCGGTCATCGGCAGCGTGACCGTGCTGTGCAGGTCGTTGCCGTGGCGGGTGAAGGTCGGGTGGGGCTCGACGTGGATCTCGACGTAGAGGTCGCCGGGCGGGCCGCCGCCGGGGCCGACCTCGCCCTGCTCGGTGAGCTGGACCCGGGTGCCGTGGTCGACACCGGCGGGGATCTTGACGTTGAGGGTGCGGCGCGAGCGGACGCGGCCGTCGCCGGAGCACTCGCGGCACGGCTCGGGGATGATCTGGCCGAAGCCGCGGCAGGCCGCGCACGCGCGCAGCGTGCGGATCTCGCCGAGGAACGACCGCTGGACCTGGGCGACCTCGCCGGCGCCGCGGCAGGTCTCGCAGGTGATCGGCTTGGAGCCGGGCGCCGCCCCGTCACCGTGGCAGGCGGTGCAGACGACGGCGGTGTCGACCTTGAGCTCGGTGGTGGTGCCGAAGGCGGCCTCGGCCAGCTCCACGTCGAGGCGGATCAGGGCGTCCTGGCCACGGCGCACACGCTGGCGCGGACCGCGTCCCTGGCCGCCGCCGCCCGGGGCGCCGCCGCCGAAGAAGGCGTCCATGATGTCGGTGAAGGAGAAGCCCTGCCCCTGACCGAAGCCGGCCTGGCCGCCGCCGAAGGGGTCGCCACCGCGGTCGTAGGCGGCGCGCTTCTGCGGGTCGGAGAGGACCTCGTAGGCGCGCGAGACCTCCTTGAACTTCTCCTGCGTCGCAGGGTCCGGGTTGACGTCCGGGTGGAGCTGGCGCGCGAGGCCCCGGTAGGCCTTCTTGATGGCGGCCGCGTCGGCGTCGCGGGAGACACCGAGCAACTCGTAGAGGTCTTGGCTCACTGCTGTCCTTCGTCGAGGATCCGGGAGACGTAGCGCGCAACAGCACGCACGGCAGCCATCGATCCGGGGTAGTCCATGCGGGTGGGGCCGACGACGCCGAGCGTCGCGAGGGCCTGGTCAGGGGGGCCGTAGCCGGTGGCCACGACGCTGGTGGAGGCGAGCTCGGAGTAGGGGCCCTCGTGGCCGATGCGCACCGTGACCGCGTCGCCGGCGGTGACCTCGCCGATCAGCTTGAGCAGCACGACGTGCTCCTCGAGCGCCTCGAGCAGGGGTCGCACCGCGGTGTCGAAGCTGTCGCCGAACCGCGCGAGGTTGGCCGCGCCGGCCACGGCCACGCGCTCGTCGCTGCGGTGGTCGGACATCGCGTCGGTGAGCACGTCGGCGAGGCAGCGCGTCAGCGCTTGGTCGGCGTGGGGTACGCCGTCGGGCAGGCGCCCCAGGGCAGCCGCACCGTCGGCGATGCGCTCCCCCGCGGCGGCCTGGTTGAAGCGGATGCGCAGGTCGGCGAGCTGGGTCTCCGACATCTCGCCCGGGATCTCGACGAGGCGCTGCTCGACCCGGCCGGTGCTCAGGATCAGGATCACCATCACCCGGGTCGGCGTGATCGAGACCATCTCGATGTGGCGCACGGTGCTGCGCGAGAGCGTCGGGTACTGAACGATCGCGACCTGGCGGGTCAGCGTGCTCAGCAGCCGCACCGAGCGCTGGACGACGTCGTCGAGGTCGACCGCGCTGTCGAGGAGGGTGGCGATCGCCCGCTTCTCGGCGGTGCTCATCGGCTTGACCGAGCTCAGCCGGTCGACGAACAGCCGGTAGCCCTTGTCGGTCGGCACCCGGCCGGCGCTGGTGTGGGGCTGGTGGATGAAGCCCTCGTCCTCCAGCGCGGCCATGTCGTTGCGCACGGTGGCCGGCGAGACGCCCAGCCCGTGCCGCTCGACGAGGGCGCGGGAGCCGACGGGCTCCTCGGTGGCGACGTAGTCCTCCACGATCGCGCGCAGGACGGCGAGCTTGCGGTCCTCGACCATCTCGCCCTCCTCCCGTGTTCTGGCACTCCGACTGTGTGAGTGCCAAGACTACTAGGTGGAACGCGGAGGCCCGCCCTCCGTGTGGGAGGGCGGGCCGGGGGCTGGCGCGGGAAGGCTCGGGTCAGAGGGCGCCCTGGCGCCAGGGGCCGGTGATCGCCAAGGTGATGCCCGGGCTCTGGATGTTGAGGAAGAGCCAGCTGCCGTTGCTCGGCTCGAACACCGCACCCGCCCACTCCGAGCCGCGGTAGTCGTTGGCGGGCACGTTCTTGCCGGCCGTCCCGTCGCGCAGGTCGGCGTCGTTGGCGGCGAAGCGGAAGATCTCGCCCTCGGTGCTCAGGCCGTGCACGTACTCCGTGCCGCCGCCGTCCTCGCACAGCACCAGGCCGCCGCGCGGGCTCACGCACATGTTGTCCGGCGCGTTGAGCACCTCACCGCTGGGTGAGGCGAACAGGACGCTCAGCCGGTCGGTGACCGGGTCCAGCTCGAACACCTGGCCCTGCCGCGCCGGTCCCCCGTCGGTGGTGATGACGTAGATGCGGCCGTTGCCGTACCAAGCGCCCTCGAGCCGCGAGAACACCGCGGCGCCCTTGCCCTGCGCCTCGACGCGCACCGTGTCGGTCGCCGGGTCCGGCTCGTCGATGTCGACCCAGCCGACGGCGCCGTACGACGTGCCGGAGCCGTCGCGACGGGTGTCCACCTTCGTCGAACCGATCGTCAGGGCCTGCAGCCGGCCGCCGTCGGCCAGCCGCCCCGGCGTGGTCGGGACGAAGCGGTAGAGGCAGGCGTCGCCGCGGTCCTCGGTCTCGTAGACGATGCCGGTGGCCGGGTCGATCGCTGCGGCCTCGTGGTTGAAGCGGCCCATCGCCTTGTACGGCGCCGGGTTGCCCTTGCCCGTGGGCGGCACCTCGAAGACGTAGCCGTGGCGCATGCCGCCGGCCTCGCTGAAGGTCTCCTCGCAGGTGAGCCACGTGCCCCAGGGCGTCACGCCGCCCGCACAGTTGCGCACGGTCCCGCCGAGGCTGCCCCACGACTCCGTGAACTGGCCGGCCTCGGGGTCGAACACGATCGTGGTGGTCCCGCCACCGCCGAGCGGGTTGTAGGCCGGCTGGGTGAAGGCAGCCGACGGGTTCCGCTCGTGGTTGCGGACGATGTGCACGAGGTCGCCGAGGCGGTAGGCGCCCATGCCGTCGTGCGCGTTGGGCGTCGGCGTGCCGTCGCTCATGAGGTCGTTGGTCCAGCCGTAGGAGAGGTACTCGAAGCCGCGTGGCAGCGAGATGAGCTGCAGCCCGGTGGCCTGGTCGACCGCGGGCAGGAGAGGCCCGTAGCCGGCGTCGGAGAAGACGGCGGACGCCGCAGTGGCGCCCTCCGCGCGGGTCGCCAGCGAGGCGAATGGGAGGCCGGCCACGCCGGCTGTCAGGGCGGCGCCGCGGAGCAGGTTGCGGCGCGAGGTCTGCGGGGTGGAGGTCATGGCGTCGACGCTAGGAGCCGTCGACGGTCCTGCCCGCGACGTACGCCTGAACTCTGGCGGTACGTAGGGTGGCAACGTGAAGACCGACGGCATCATCACTGAGGTGGCCCCACGGGCCTGGGTCGCCCACTACGACTGGATGGCCGTCAACATCACCCTGATCGGTGGCGACGACGGCCTGGTCATGGTCGACACCCACGGCTCCGAGAAGCAGGCGCGGGTCGTCGCCGACGACGTGCGCCGGCTCGGCGCCGGCCCGATCACGGCCCTGGTCAACACCCACGACCACTGGGACCACTGGTACGGCAACGACGTCCTCCTCACGGAGTACGGCGACCTGCCGGTGCACGCCACCGACTTCGCGCTCGACCGGATGGTCGCGACGCAGGGCCGCCACGACCCACACCTGGCTGACAACTCCCGCGCCGACGAGATCCTGGCCACGACCCTGCGCCCGGCGACCCGCGGCTTCTCCTCGGTCGTCGCGCTGGACCTCGGCGACCGGGTGATCGAGCTGATCCACCCAGGCCGCGGCCACACCGCCGGCGACCTGGTCGTCCGTGTGCCCGACGCCGACGTGATCGTCGGCGGCGACCTGGTCGAGGAGTCGGACAAGCCGTTCATCGGCGACGACTCGTTCCCCCTGGAGTGGCCGCTCACGCTCGACCTGGTGATGGGCTTGATGACCGACGCCACGGTGGTCGTCCCCGGCCACGGCAAGGTCATCGACCGCGACTACGTCCAGGACCAGCGCGTGGAGCTCGGGATCATCGCCGAGACGATCCGCGACCTCGCGAGCCGGGGTGTGCCCGTCTCCCAGGCGCTCGAGCAGGGTGAGTGGCCCTGGGATCCTGCGCTGCTCGCCTCCGCCGTACGCCTCGGCTATGAGCACCTGCCGCGCGCGCAGAAAAGGCTGCCGCTCGTCTGAAGGGGTGTTTACTCCCCGGCGCGAGGCGCGTAGGAACGAGGCATGACCGAATCGAGCGAAGTGCCCCAGGCGTCCTCCACGAGCAGCGAGGCCGACGCCGACCACGACGGCTCCTCCGCGGCGCCCGAGGACCAGCAGCTGGCCGGCCTCTCCGACCACTCCGACGACGACCTGCTGCCCGAGGACCTGCAGCCCGGCGACGACAACCCGCTGGCCGAGCCCCTGGATCCCGACGCCGAGGAGACGAAGGACCCCGAGGAGCTGGGCATGGACGACACCCAGGAGGACACCCCCGGCACCTACGAGTCCACCGGGCCCACTCCCTCGACCGAGGAGCCGGAGCACGCCGACACCGACTCGGCGGCCAGCGCGAGCGCGGAGGCACAGGAGCCGAGCGAGGACTGAGCGTCACCGGCGTGGCGGGACCAACCGGGCGCATCGCCCGCCTAGCGTTGGACGGTGCCTTCCCCCACGCATGATCGCTACGGTTCCGACGTCCTGACCACCGACTGGCGCGCGCCGAAGAACGGCCGCGCCGTCGACGTGCCCGCCGAGATCGGGATGATCCTCGAGGAGGTCATCACCGACTGGGTCGGCGAGGTGGTCGCCATCGACCGCGACCTGGACACGGTGACGATCGAGGACCGGCGCAACAAGCGACGGACGTTCCCGCTCGGCCCCGGGTTCCTGCGCGAGGGCAAGCCCGTGGTGCTGGGGCGCCCGGTCCGGTCAGGCCCGGAGAAGAAGACGCGTACGGCGAGCGGCTCGATCGCCGTCCACGACGCGAAGGCCCGCGTGGCCCGCGCCAGCCGCATCTTCGTCGAGGGCCGCCACGACGCCGAGCTGGTCGAGAAGGTCTGGGGCGACGACCTGCGGATCGAGGGCGTGGTCGTGGAGTTCCTCGGCGGCGTCGACGACCTCGCCGAGCACCTGCGCGACTTCAAGCCCGGCCCGCAGCGTCGCGTCGGCGTGCTCGTCGACCACCTCGTGCCCGGGTCCAAGGAGAGCCGGATCGCGCAGGGCATCGTGAAGTCCGAGATCGGCAAGCACGTGCTGATCGTCGGCCACCCGTTCATCGACGTCTGGCAGGCCGTGAAGCCCTCGCGCCTGGGCATCAAGCGCTGGCCCGACGTGCCGCGCAACATCGAGTGGAAGAAGGGCACCTGCCAGCAGCTCGGCTGGCCGCACCGCGACCAAGCCGACATCGCCCGCGCCTGGAAGCACATCCTCGGCGGCGTCCGCGGCTTCGAGGACCTCGACCCGCAGCTGCTCGGCCGGGTCGAGGAGCTCATCGACTTCGTCACTGCGCCTTAGGTCAGGTCGCGCACGACCGCATCGGCGAGCAACCGCCCGCGGCGGGTCAGGACCAGGCGTTCGGTGGCCAGGTCGACCAGTCCCTCCTCGACCAGTCGCGCGACCTGCGCACGCCCGCTGCGATCGAGCGCCAGGACGGGCAGCCCGTCCCGGAGCCGGAGCTCGAGCAGGATGCGCTCGATGCGGCGGTCGTCGCCGCTGAGGTGCTCGTAGGCCATGGCCGGGCTCGTGCCCGCGGCCAGCCGATTGGCGTACGCCGCAGGGTGCTTGACGTTCCACCAGCGCACGCCGCCGACGTGGGAGTGCGCGCCCGGCCCGGCACCCCACCAGTGCCCGCCGGTCCAGTAGAGGACGTTGTGGCGGCACTGGCTCTCGGGCCGCCGCGCCCAGTTGGACACCTCGTACCACTCCAGCCCGGCGGCGGTGAGCCGCTCGTCGGCGAGGTCGTACTTGTCGGCCAGGTCGTCCTCGTCGGGCATCGGCAGCTCGCCGCGACGCACGCGTCGCGCCAGGGCCGTGCCGTCCTCGACGATGAGGGAGTACGCCGACACGTGGTCGGGCTCGCACGCGAGCGCCGCATCGAGCGAGGTCTCCCAGTCGGCGACCGACTCCCCCGGCGTGCCGTAGATCAGGTCGAGCGAGACCTCCTCGAAGCCGGCCTGCCGGGCCCAGCCCACGGCCGCGGGGACCCGGAGCGGGTCGTGCGTGCGGTCGAGCACCTTGAGCACGTGGTCGACGGCGGACTGCATGCCGAAGCTGATCCGGTTGAAGCCGACCTGGCGCAGCTCCGCCAGGTCCCAGGCCGTGACGGAGTCGGGGTTGGCCTCCGTCGTGATCTCGACGCCGTCGGCGAGCCCGAACTCGGCGGCCGCGCTCGCGACGACGGCACCCAGGTCGGCCGGCTTGATCAGGGTGGGAGTGCCGCCCCCGAAGAAGATGGTGTCGATGGGCAGGTCGCGATCACCGAGCACGCGCCGCGCGTGCCGGATCTCGGCGATAACCGCCTCGGCGTACGTCGAACGCGACGCGCCCGGAACATCGCCCAGCTCCTCGGCGGTGTAGGTGTTGAAGTCGCAGTAGCCACAGCGCACCGAGCAGAACGGGACGTGGACGTAGAGCCCGAAGGGCTGTGAGCCGAGCTCCGCCAGCGCCGCGTCAGGAAGTGATCCGTCGGCAGGCATGGTCAGGCCAGCGGGTTGGGCGGGGGGCACGTGCACATCCAATCACCAGCGGGGCCCGGATCACGCCGCGGCGGGAGCGGAAATGGCGAATGGGTGCCGGTGGTCTCCCACCGACACCCATCCAGCGACGTGCTGGGGTCGATCTCAGGCGTAGAGCGCCTCGATCTTGTCCTTGTAGTTGTCCTCGACGACGTTGCGCTTGACCTTCATCGAGGGGGTCATCTCGCCGGACTCGACCGTCAGGTCGTGGTCGAGCAGCTCCCACTTCTTGATGGTCTCCCAACGGTTCAGCTTGGCGTTGAGCTCGTCGACGTAGTCGCCCACCATCTTCTTGACCGCGTCGCTGCGGACGAGGTCGGTGTAGGAGGCGCCCTCCTGGCCGTTCTCGGCGGCCCAGCCGGCCATGGCGTCGGGGTCGAGGGTGATCAGCGCGATGACGTAGTTGCGCTCGGCGCCGAAGACCATGAACTGGCTGGCGTAGGGGCAGATCGCCTTGAACTTCGACTCGATCGCCGGCGGGGCGATGTACTTGCCGCCGGAGGTCTTGAAGAGCTCCTTGATCCGACCGGTGATGGTCAAGAACCCGTCGGCGTCCAGGGAGCCCTTGTCGCCGGTGTGCAGCCAGCCGTCGGCGTCCAGCGCCTTGGCCGTCTCCTCGGGCAGGTTGTGGTAGCCGTCCATGATGTGCGGACCGCGCAGCAGCACCTCGTCGCCGTCACCGATCTTGACCTCGCTGCCCGGCATGGGCCGACCGACGGTGCCGATGCGGTTCTCGTCGGGGTGGTTGACCGTGGCACCGGCGGAGTTCTCCGTCATGCCGTAGCCCTCGAGGATCACGATGCCGGCGGCGTTGAACCACTCGGCGATCTCCCGGTTGAGGGCGGCAGCACCGGAGATGAAGAAGCGCACGCGACCACCGAAGCGGGCGCGCACCTTGCTGAAGACGAGCTTGTCGAACAGGCCGTGCTGGACCTTCAGGCCGACCGGGATCGACTTGCCCTCGCGCTTGAGCTGCTCGACCTTGAGGCCGGTCGCGAACGCCTTGTGGAAGAGCTTCTCCTTGGCACCGCCCTCGGCCGCCTGCATCGTCTGGATCCGGCCGTAGGCCTTCTCGAAGATGCGCGGGGCCGCGCCCATGAACGTGGGCTTCACGCTCGCGCAGTTGTCGACGATCTTCTCGACGCGACCGTCGACGGCCGACGCGAAGCCGCAGGCGAGCTGGGCAGAGAGCAGCACCTTGCCGAACGAGTGCGCCATCGGCAGCCACAGGAACTGCAGGTCGCTCTCGTCGAGGATGTTCTGCGCGCGGATGGCCTCGCCCTCGTAGACCCACGACTTGTGACGCAGGCGCACGCCCTTGGGGCGGCCGGTGGTGCCGGAGGTGTAGATCAGGGTCGCGAGCTGGTCGGGCTCGATGCCGGCGGCCTTCTCGGCGATGACGTCGGGGTTGTCAGCGAGGAACTTCGCGCCGAGGGCGGCCAGGTCGTCGAGGGTGATGACCCAGTCACCGTCGGCCTTGCCGTCGAAGGTGACGACCTTCGTGAGGTGGGGCAGCTCGTTCTTGTTCTCGACCAGCTTGGCGATCTGCGTGTCGTCCTCAGCGAAGACGATGCGGCACTCGGAGTCGCTCAGGATGTAGGCCGTGTCGGCGGCGTTGGTCGTCGGGTAGACCGTCGTCGTCGCGCCAGCAGCACACATGACGGCGAGGTCGGCCAGGATCCACTCGTAGCGGGTGCCCGATGCGATACCGACGCGCTGCTCGGACTCCAGCCCGAGCGACAGCAGGCCAGCGGCGAGCGCCTCGACCCTCTCGCCTGCCTGCTTCCAGGTGACCGATTCCCACGCGTCGCCCTTGGGGTAGCGGAAGGCTTCGCTGGTGGGCGACTTGGCGACGCGGTCGTGGAACTGCACCGCGACGTTGCGCGGCATCTTGTCGACGAAAGTTGTGTCGTGGTGGATGGGCATGCGACTCCCTGACTCAATTACTCGGGCTGCGGTCTCCGGGGACCACAGAGGCTGACTCCTGAGGAGTAACCTAGATCACCTTGTTACGCGGTGGTAGCAAAGTCCGCATAGAGGGCACGGCCTGCCTCGTCCGGCCCCTCGGGAGCCTCACTCGAAGGCCGCCATCAGGTCGCTGACGTGCTGCTGGAAGCGGGGGCAGGCGCTGATGTCGTGCGCCTTGCAGTTGAAGGCGTGCTCGGTCATCTCCCGCGAGATCCGCATCTGCTCCATCCTCCGGTCGAGGTCGTCGAGGTGGGCCTGCAGCACGGCATGCCGCTCGGGCGAGTCCGCGTCGAGCAGCACCCCGATCTGGTCCAGGGTCATGCCCGCGTCCTTGTTCCGCTGGATCGCCGCGACCCGGGCGATGTCGTCGTGGGCATATCTCCTGCGACCGGCGGAGTCCCGCTCCGGCCTCAGCAGGCCCACCGACTCCCAGTGCCGCAGCACGTTGGTGGGCAGGTCGAAGCGCTCTGCGACCTCGCCGACGGACCAGGTGCGATCACGACTTGACTTCATGTTGACATGAAGTCACATGCTCGTCTCATTGGCAATCCCGAAGGAGACAGAACATGTATGACGCACTCGTGATCGGCGGCGGTCCCGCCGGCCTGCAGGCCACCTTGACCCTCGGCCGGATGCACCGGCCGACCCTGATGCTCGACTCCGGCAGCTACCGCAACGCCCCGGTCGACGCCATGCACAACATCCTCACCAACGACGGCCGCGACCCCGCGGAGTTCAGGTCGATCGTGCGCGCCGAGCTGGCGGCGTACGGCGAGGTGGAGGTGCGCGACGTCGCGGCGACCAGCGTCGAGCGGCTGGTCGACGGCACCTTCGCGGCGACGCTCGCCGACGGCTCCACCGTGGCGAGCCGCACGGTGGTGCTGGCCACCGGCCTGCGCGACGTGATGCCGGACGTCCCCGGCTTCGCCGAGCAGTGGGGCCGCACCGTGCACGTGTGCCCGTTCTGCCACGGCCACGAGCTGAGCGGCAAGCGGGTCGCGATCCAGGACTCCCCCAACGCCGGGCACGCCGTCGCGCTGCTCTCGCCGATCGCCGGGGCGATCACCGTGGTGCCGCCGGTGACCCGGGTGGCTTCCTCGGCGGCCGGGCTCGTGGTGACCTCGGGGTCCACGGCCGTCGTCGTCGACGGACTGTTCGCCCACCCTGCCTTCGAACAGTCAGCGCCCTTCGCGGAGCAGCTCGGGCTCGAGCTGCGCGAGAGCGGCTGCATCGCGATCGACATGTTCGGCCACACCAGCGTCCCCGGTGTCTTCGCCGCCGGCGACCTCGCGCACGTCGCAGACCTGCCGATGCCGATGCCGTCGGTGCTGGCCGCCGCCCACGCCGGCCAGCTCGCGGGCGCGATGGTCGTCCGCGAGGTGCTCATGCAGGCCGTGTGAGCCGATCAGCGGTCACCGTGGCTGGTCGCCGAGGTACTCCCCCGGCGTCATCCCGGTGACCGTGCGGAAGTCATGGGTGAAGTGGGCCTGGTCGGCATAGCCGAGCCGCGCCGCCATGTCGGCCAGCGACGACCCACCCGCCTTCATCGCCTCGACCGCGTCATGGAGGCGGCGTCGCTGGATCAGCCACTTCGGGCTCATGCCGACGCGCTGCTCGACGAGGCGCTGCAGGCTGCGCTCGGACAGACCGACGTGTGACGCGAGCTCGTCGACCCGGGTGACCTCGGGGTGGTCGCGCAACCACGTGACGACCTCGTTGATGAGCAGCCCCGGCTCGTCGACCGGGAGGTACGCCGCCAGCCTCCGCTCGACGGACGCGATCGCCGCTGCGTGGGCGGCCGGGTCGTGCGGGTCGGCGCCCATGATCGCGCGGACCTCGGCGACCAAGGACCCGTCGTCGAGACCCTCGACCTCACCGAGGTCGACGTAGGTGTCGGTGACCTCCGCGACCGAGCGTCCCAGGACCAGCCGCCCGGCGGCCGGGGTGAACATCGTGCCCACCGCCCAGCCGTCGCCCTCGAGCGTCACGCTCGAGCGCCCGCGTCCCACGCCGTAGAACCGGGCATAGGTGTTGCTCACGACGATCAGGCACACCGGGTGCTGCAAGGTGCTCTGCGTCGACGGCTCGGCCAGCGACCAGACCGGGATCCAGAAGCGCTCGACCAGGTCGGCGAGCTCCACGGACGCTGCCTAGCGGTGGATGGGTGGCGACGACCGGGTGACCCCGGTGAGGTGCGCCCGATCGACCGGGTCGACGACCCGCACTCCCCCTGTGTCAGACATGTGTCCGATTATCACAAGAGCCCGGGTCACCGGCGGTGCGAGCGTGGAGCCATGACCGACACCGCACAGCGATTCATCGAGCGGGCCGACGCGCTCGCCGCCATCCTCGACTCCTCCGACCAGCAGTGGGACGCCCCCACCCCGTGCGACGGCTGGACCGTGCGCGACGTCGTCGCGCACGCCATCGACAGCGAGCGCGACTTCCTCACGCGCCAGGGCTTCGACCCCGGCGCCGCCCCCGACCTCGCCGATCCCGCCACCGCCTGGCGCGACCACGCCAAGACCGTCGCCGAGGTCCTCGGCCAGCCCGGCGTGGCCGAACAGGAGTACGACGGCCACTTCGGCCGGACCACGATCGCCGCCACCATGGCCGACTTCTACGGCTGGGACCTGGTCATCCACGGTTCCGACATCGCCCGGGCGACCGGCCAGCCCTGGTCGATCAGCGACTCCGAGGCGGCATCGCTGGGCGCCACCGCCGACGGCTGGGGTCCAGCGTTGTACGCCGAGGGCGTCTGCTCCCCCGCCGTGCCCGTCGCCGCCGATGCCTCGGCCTCCGACCGCCTGCTGGCCCGGCTCGGACGTGATCCGGAGTGGCAGGCGCCGAGCTGAGGAGTCACCTGCGTCAGCCGGGCTGGATCAGCGCGAAGGGGAGCACGCCGCCGACCATCAACAAGACGAAGCCGCACAGGTAGGGCAGTGGCTTGGCGTAGGCCCACCCGCGTACGAAGAAGTAGATCGCGAACGGCGCAAGGAGGGGCGCGAGCAGCGACCAGGGCTGCGCGCCGCCGCCCCAGACAACCGCCGTCTGCACGTAGGTGAGAGCGAGGGTGACGCCAACCGATCCGACCAGGAACCTCCAGTAGAAGATGTCCCCGTTGGTGAACCTCCAGCGCAACGTCTCCAGCAGCCCACGACCGGCCAGGTCGTCCCGGGCGATCATCGGCGCGGATCCACGTCGTGGTCGTCCGACTGGGCGTCGCCGAGGGCCTGGGCCAGGTCCTCGTCGTCCGCGGCAAGCTGCTCGACGCTGCGGCTGAACTCGGCGCCAAAGCGGTTGCGGTAGTCGACCGCGATCGCGTGCTCGTCGATGCCGCTCAGCACGTCGTGCCACGTGGTCTCGCCACCGAGGACCCGAGCAATGAGCGCGCGGTCCTCCTCTGGGACTCGCTTGTCGGCGAAGTCGCGGCGCAGCTCCTCCATGGCCTCGGAACGATCGGCGCTGGCCCTCTCCGCTCGCGGGCGCAGCTCAGTCTTCAGTCGCTCCATCTGCTCGCGGAAGGCGGCCGTCTCCTCGCGGAACGCCGACACCTGCGACCGCAACTGCGCCATGTGCGCCCGGAGGGCTTCGTTGCGCCCCATCACCGGCCGCCCACGGGGAAGGTTGGCAGGTGGGAGCTCGCATCGTCGGCCTTGTCGCCGACGTCCTTGTTGGTCTTGGTGTTGGAGGCCACGATGACGAAGTCGAGCCCCTTGAGGGTCACCGCAACCGCCGAGGCGGTCTTGGTGAGAGCCGGGATCAGGTCTGCGAGCGCCTCGAGCGTGCGGATCACGTCGCGCGCAAGCTCGATGATCTGCTTGATCCGTCGTCCGCCGGTGAGGATCTCCTTGGCCAGCTTCGCCAGGCTCCCGGCGAAGTACATGCACAGATCGTCGATCAGGCTCAGTGACATGGCGACGAGCTCCATCGCCGACTTCGTCGCGGCCAGCATGTCGTCGATGGCCATCTGGACCATCTCGATGCACTCGGCGGCCGCGTCCAGGTTCTCGGCAAACTCCTCCATCTTGGCCGTCATCGCATCGGCCGTGTCGCCGCGCCACACGGTCGGGACAGCGGCGGCCATCTCGCGGTAGTTGTCGGCGAGGATCCCGGCGGCCAGTCCCGTGCGGCGCCAGTCCTCGGCCATCACGCTGACGGTGGAGAAGTCACCGCCGAGCTTGTCGAACAAGGCGTCGAGAAGGTGGATGTTGACCTGCTCCAGGACCCAGTTGATGCCGCGCACCACATAGCCGCAGTTGCCTTTGATCTGCTCGACGAGGTCGCCCTCGGTGCCGGAGGCGCCGGACACCAGCACGGAATCCACGTCGCGCAACTGGACGACGTAGGCCATCAGTCTCGGTCCTTGCGGTTCAGGTAGTCGTCCATCTTGTCCTCGTCGTCGCGCGCGCCGGATTGCTCCTGCGCGTGTTGCACAGCGCTCTGTCCCTGCTGGGCAACGTCCAGCAGGGCGAACGGCGAATGGGTGGAGGTATGGGTCGCGGCGTGCTTGGGAGGGTCGGCCTGGTTGCGGACGATCGAGTCGCTGATCTCGGGATCGTTCATCATCGAGTGCATGGTGTTGGCGCCGACCAACGGGCCGTTGGTTCGATCGGGCCAGCCGGTCGTCGAGTGCCCCGGCCCAGTCCCAGGCGCCTGATCGTTGAGGTTGACGGCCAGCTTCCGGTGCGTCTCGGCAACGTTCTCGTCCGTCGTGAGGATGTCCTTGCGCGCCTCGGCGATCGCGTCCTCGAAGTCGAAGGCCGCCTCGTAGGCGAGCTTCAGGCAGTCGACGAGATCGGTGTGCGCCGTGCTGTAGGTGCCCTTGAACAGCCCGAGGAACCCGCGGAACGCCTCCGTCTCGTGCATTGACGAGCCGAAGCTCGCGAACGAGTGGGTGCGCGACGTCTGACGGCCAAGTTCCCCCATCGTCTCGACGACCTGCCCCGATCCCGTTCTGGAAACCGATATCTCGTGCGCCACCGCGTTCCTCTCTCCCCTCGTGAACGAGAAGAAGGGTAGCCCGACACGGTCGTCAGAACCCCACCTTGTGGACCACTCCCGACCTCCCTTCGCCCTAGCGTGAGGGCATGGCGTTCGCACTCGACGACCTGACCGCGCTGTCGCTGGGCCGGCAGTTCCCCACCACGACCGGGGACGTCGCCGACCTCGTGGCGGCGACCGGCCCGGTCCAGTCCCAGACGGCACGGTCCCCGTTCATCGGGCTCGCCGCGCGACGGCCCGGCACGACGCATGCCGAGATCACGTCGGCGTACGAGTCCGGAGAGATCGTGCGCGGCAGCACGATCCGCGGCACGGTGCACACGTCGACGCCGGAGCAGTACGCCGCGCTCGGTGCCGCGACCCGGGTGGGCCAGCGCACACTGTGGCAGCGCATGCTCAAGCTCGAGCACGGCACCCTCGAGGAGCTGTGGTCCGCGACGGAGGAGTTCGCAGCGGAGTGGCGCACGCCAGCCGAGCTGCAGCAGCACCTGCACGACTGGCTGGTCTCACGCGAGGGCCACGACGAGGTGACCGGTCAGCAGGCGGGGCGCTACCTGGCGTTCGGCCACGGCGGCCTGGTGCGCCGCCCGGCGAAGGGCAGCTGGTCCGGCCAGGGCGCTCCCGTCTACCGGACCCTGCCCCCGGTCGTCGCGGCGACGCCGGTCGATGCCGTCGCGCTGCACGTCCGCTGCCACGGGCCGGTGTCGCGGCACGACATCGCGTGGTGGTCCGGCTTGGGACTGCGGGTCGTCGACGCCGCGCTCGACGGGCTCGGGCTGGTCGGCGTCCCCGGTCCCGACGGACGGTCGTACGTCGACGTACCCTCCCCGCCGCCCGCGCGGGACCTGCCCGGCGTACGCCTGCTGCCGGAGTTCGATGCCCTGATGTGCGGCTACGACCCGTCCGCGCGCGACCGCTTCGCCGAGCCGGGACACCTGCGGAGGCTGTGGAACCAGAACAACGGGATGGTGCTGGCGCCGCTGCTCGTCGACGGTCGCATCACCGGCTACTGGCGGGCCACGGGCTCGGCGCGGAAGCGACCGCTCGAGGTGGTGTGGTTCGCCGGCACCCGCAAGCCGCGGCAGTCCGAGCTGTCCGAGCCGGTCGCGTCGCTGGAGGCCGCACTGGGCATCTCGGTCACCGGGGTGACGCTGACCCGCGAGGGTGTCAGTGTGGGCGCATGACTCGTGAGCAGCCGTGGTCCGACGACGGCCCGCCACACGGCCGGATCCTGGTGCTGAGCGACAACCCGATCGCGAGGGCGATCGAGACCATCGGGCGCACCGTGGGCCGCGAGGTGCTGGTCGAGGGCGCCGATGACGGGGGTCCCGGCCTCGACCCCCGGGCGGGCGACGCTGTCGTCCTGTGCGACCACGACGCACCGGACGCGCCGACCGTGCTGCGAGCCGCGCTCGCGTCGGACGCCAGCTACGTCGCGATGATGGCGAGCCGACGCCGGTCCGAGGGCCTGCTCGCCGAGCTGGTCGCCGAGGGCGTGGACGTCACCCGGTTGCACGTGCCGGCAGGCCACAACCTCGGCGGCAAGGCACCCGGCGAGATCGCGTTGTCCGTGGTGGCCGAGATCGTGGCGGAGTCCTACGACCGGCCGGGCGGTGCCATGCGCGGCTGACCGGCTGCGCGCACCTCTGCGGCGACCATCGCCATCGTGGTGCGAGCACGCACCGGGTCCTCGGTCAGGAAGTAGTGGTCGACACCGGGCGTCACGTCGTGCACGACCCGCACCCCGGCCGCACGCAGCCGCTCGGCGTACGCATCGCCCTCGGCCCGCAGGATGTCGCGCTCGGCGGTGAGGACCACCGCGGGCGGGAGGCCGGTGAGGTCGTCGGCGAGCAGCGGTGAGGCGTAGGGCTCTCGTCGGGACGCCGGATCGGGAAGGTAGACCCGGCGGACGAGCCGCCGCAGCGCCGGCGAGATCATGCCGGGGTCGCCGTCGCGCGGCTCCGCGGCGAGGTCGAGCGAGGGGATGCCCAGCACCTGCAGGGTCGGGGTGAAGGACCCGGAGTCGCGCGCCTGCAGCGCGACCGACGCGGCCAGGCCGCCGCCGGAGCTGAACCCGCCGACCGACACCCGGGCTCCGTCCCGGGCGAAGGACGCGGCGACGTCGTGGGCCTGGTGCTGCGCAACGGGATAGGCAACGCGCGGCGCGACCTCGAAGTCGACGTTGGCGACGACGACGCCTGCGGTCGCGGCGAGGTAGCGGCACCACCAGTCGTCCATCGCGGGGTGGCGCATCAGGAAGGCGCCCCCGTGCAGGTGCACGTGCACGGCAGCGTCCCCTGCGCCCGGCGGGCGGTAGAGGTGGACCGGGACCCGGCCGTGCCGCGTCGGCACCCTCACCTTCTCCGGGGCGGGCAGGTCGGTGCCGGCGAAGCGCAGGTTGTCGCCGTACGACACGGTGAAGCGCGCGGTCGCCCGCATCGTCTCGACCCGCAGCCGGTCGGCGAGCCTCATGTGCGCTGCAGGGTGATGACGGCGAGCGTGCAGCGGCCGGACACGTCGGCCGGGCCGGCGACCAGGTCGTACGGCGCTGCGCTCTCGACCCCGGCAGCCGGCTGTCCCTGAAGGACCAGGGCGGCCTGGTCGTCCGCGAGCGGCAGCGTCGAGCCGCGTCCGAGCTCGAGGACCGTGACGAACGGGTCGATCAGCGCCGGGTCGACGATCAGGTTCAGCGCGACCACCGGGCCCTCGGGCACGCTCGCGACGACCTCGGCGGCACCGGGGAAGGCGAACGGGCGCCGCGGCTCGACGACCTGCTCGACACCGTCGACGACGAGCCCGAGCACGACCCCGTCCACCACGGTGAGCAGCCGCGCGCGTCCCGGGAAGGACGAGAACGGTCCGTCACGCTCGATGTCGGCGAGGCTGATGCGCCACGCCCCGTCCTCGGCGACGAGCAGCTCACGCGTCGTCCCGCCGCCGTTGGCCCACGGGACGGGGGCGACCTCGCTTCGCCGTACGACGCTCATGGTCCTACTTCTTCGTCTCCGTCGGCTGCGTGGTCGACAGCGCGGCGATGAAGGCCTCCTGCGGCACCTCGACGCGGCCGACCATCTTCATCCGCTTCTTGCCTTCCTTCTGCTTCTCGAGCAGCTTGCGCTTGCGAGTGATGTCACCGCCGTAGCACTTGGCGAGCACGTCCTTGCGGATGGCGCGGATGTTCTCGCGGGCGATCACGCGGGCGCCGATGGCGGCCTGGATCGGGACCTCGAACTGCTGGCGAGGGATGAGGTCCTTGAGCTTGCCGGCCATCATCACGCCGTAGCCGTACGCCGCATCGCGGTGCACGATCGCGGAGAACGCGTCGACGGGCTCGCCCTGCAGAAGGATGTCGACCTTGACCAGGTCGGCCGCCTGCTCGCCGGCGCGTTCGTAGTCGAGCGAGGCATAGCCCTTGGTGCGCGACTTCAGCTGGTCGAAGAAGTCGAAGACGATGTCGCCCATCGGCAGTGTGTAGCGCATCTCGACGCGGTCCTCCGAGATGTAGTCCATCCCCTGCAGGTTGCCACGCTTGGCCTGGCACAGCTCCATGATCGTGCCGATGTAATCGCTGGGGCTGAGGATCGTCGCCTTGACGACCGGCTCGTGCACCTCGGCGATCTTGCCCTCAGGGTATTCGCTGGGGTTGGTGACGACGATCTTGGAGCCGTCCTCCATCAGCACTTCGTAGACCACGTTGGGTGCGGTCGAGATGAGGTCGAGGTCGAACTCACGCTCGAGCCGGTCCCGGGTGATCTCCATGTGCAGCAGCCCGAGAAAGCCGATGCGGAAGCCGAAGCCGAGCGCGCCGGAGGTCTCCGGCTCGAAGGTCAGCGCCGCGTCGTTGAGCTGGAGCCGCTCGAGGGCGTCGCGCAGGGTCGGGTAGTCGTCGCCGTCGATCGGGTAGAGGCCGGAGTAGACCATCGGGTTGGGGTGCTTGTAGCCGCCGAGTGACTCGGTCGCGCCGTGGTGCTGGCTGGTGACGGTGTCACCGACGCGCGACTGGCGGACGTCCTTCACGCCAGTGATGAGGTAGCCGACCTCGCCGACGCCCAGGTCGCCGGCCTTGACCGGCTCCGGGCTGATCACGCCGACCTCGAGCATCTCGTGCACGGCACCGGTCGACATCATCTTGATCCGGTCGCGGTGGGTGAGCTTGCCGTCGATGACGCGGACGTAGGTGACCACGCCGCGGTAGGTGTCGTAGACGGAGTCGAAGATCAGCGCGCGCGGCGGGGCGTCCGCGTTGCCGACGGGAGCCGGGGTCTGCAGCACGATCTCGTTGAGCAGGCCCTCGACGCCGACGCCGGTCTTGGCACTCACGCGAAGCACCTCGTGCGGCTCGCAGCCGACGAGGCCGGCCAGCTCGGCGGCGTACTTGTCGACCATCGCGCCCGGCAGGTCGATCTTGTTGAGCACCGGGATGATGTGGAGGTCGGCACCCATCGCGAGGTAGAGGTTGGCGAGCGTCTGCGCCTCGATGCCCTGCGCTGCGTCGACGAGCAGCACCGCGGCCTCGCACGCCTCGAGCGAGCGGGACACCTCGTAGGTGAAGTCGACGTGGCCGGGGGTGTCGATCATGTTGAGGACGTAGGTCCCCGGCACCGCACCCTCGTCGTTGTCGGCCGGCACGGTCCACGGCATGCGGACGGCCTGGCTCTTGATCGTGATCCCGCGCTCGCGCTCGATGTCCATGCGGTCGAGGTACTGCGCGCGGGCCGCGCGCGCGTCGACGACGCCCGTCAGCTGCAGCATCCGGTCGGCCAGCGTCGACTTGCCATGGTCGATGTGGGCGATGATGCAGAAGTTGCGAATGATCGCCGGATCGGTCTGGCCCGGCTTGGGCGCGTTCTTCAAGGACACAGGCGACTTTCCGGAGGGGTATGGCGAGGTCCGGCCATTCTTCCACGCACGGCAGCGCGCCCACGAACTACCGAGTCGGCACCCAGAACCTGAGCTTCACACCACGCTGGTCCTCGAACACCCCGCCGGCTGCCTCGATCACCTTGCGGGACGCCACGTTGTCGTCGTCGCAGGTGAGCAGGGCGGGATCGATGCCGAGCGCGTGCACGTGCGGGAGCACGGCGCGCAGCATGGTCGTCGCATGGCCCTGCCGGCGTGCGGAGGGGCGGACCTCGTAGCCGACATGGCCGCCGAACTCCGCCAGCCACTCGGTGAGCAGGTGCCGGCACGAGATCCGGCCGAGGTAGGTGTCGCCCTCGACCAGCCACCAGGTGCTCTGCGGCACGTGCGTGGTGGGCCGCGGCGCGTGCGGGGTCGCGTCGGCCTGCAGGTAGCCCACGAAGTCGGCGAACCCGGCCTCGTCGGCCCAGCGGTCGCCGTACAGGCTGATCCAGCGACCGATCATCGAGCCGTCGTAGGCACGACCGTCGGCCACCAGCTCCTCGACGGCCTCCAGGAAGGACGCGCGGACACGGACGTGCGGCTCGATGAGTTCGGGCATGGACCGATTATCCGATTCACGTCGAGTCCAATTCTTCGGGAGGATGGCGCCATGTCGTCTGCGCCCGGTCCCTACCCCGCCCCCGTCGGCCAGACCGCCCGCCGGTTGGAGTGGTCGTTCCTGCCGCCCAACCTGCGCGCCTTCATCGAGCGCAAGTGCGGCTCCCCCGTGGTCGAGGCGATCTCCCAGACGTCCGGCTTCACGCCGGGCTTCGCCAGCGTGCTGGTGTGCGCGGACGGCTCGCGCCACTTCGTGAAGGCCGCCTCGGTCAAGGCCCAGCGACTCTTCGCCGACTCCTACCGCGAGGAGGCGCGCAAGCTCGCGGCCCTTCCTCCCGGCGTGCCCAGCCCGCGGCTGCTCTGGCACCTCGACGACGACTGGGTCGCGCTCGGCATCGAGTACGTCGAGGGGCGCGCACCGCACCGGCCCTGGCGCTCCGAGAACCTCGAGTCCGCCCTCGACGCCCTCGAGGTCGTCGCCGACCGGCTCACCCCGCCCCCGGCCGGGCTGGTGCTGGACAGCGCCGAGGACGACTTCAAGCCCCTCGTCGCCATGTGGGACCACGTCGTGGCGACCCGGCCCGACCTGCCCCACGCCGAGGAGGCGGCGGCGCTCGCGGCCGGCTACGCCGAGGTGGTCGGGGGCGACACGCTCGTCCACACCGACATCCGCGACGACAACCTGCTCCTCGACGCCGAGGGGAAGGTGTGGATCTGCGACTGGAACTGGCCGATCGTCGGGGCCGCGTGGATCGACACCCTCTTCACCCTGGTCGGCCCGCGCGGCGACGGCCTCGACGTGGAGTCGGTGCTGGCCGCTCGCTCGCTGACCCGCGACGTACCGGCCGATTCGATCGACCGCGTCCTGGCGCTCCTCACGGGCTACTTCCTCAAGTCCGCCGATGACCCGGTGCCGCCCACCTCACCGTTCATGCGCGACCACCAGCGCTGGCAGGGCGAGGTCTGCTGGCACTGGCTGTGCGAGCGCCGGGGCTGGGCGTGAGTCGTCATCGACTCGATTTGGGTGGTCGGGCGCCTCGGCAGTAGTCTTTCTCCTTGCATGTCCGGCGCCCAGCCCTGTCAAGGGTTTGTCGGCAGCCGACACACAGACTTTCCCTGACCAGCAACGAGCAAAGGTTCTCCTGTGGCCAACATCAAGTCCCAGATCAAGCGCAACAAGCAGAACGAGAAGGCGCGCGAGCGCAACAAGGCCGTGAAGACGGGCCTGAAGACCGCGGTGCGCAAGTTCCGCGAGGCCGTCGCCGCGGGCGACAAGGACACCGCCGTCGTCGCGGGCCGTGACGCCGCCAAGAAGCTGGACAAGGCCGCCTCCAAGGGTGTCATCCACAAGAACCAGGCTGCGAACCGCAAGTCGTCGATCGCGAAGCAGTCCGCCGCTCTCTGATCTTCTGACTCGTTCGCCCCGTCGCACTGCGGCGGGGCGTTCGTGCATTTCGGAGCAATTCCCCTCCCCTCGCCTTCGGCGAGTCGCTGCGGACACACCGAGCAGCGGTGACTCAGCCACGTTTCCGGGTGACGGAATGTGGCTCACTCACCGCCACGGAGTGAGGAGCTGGATGGCACCGGGGTGGCTGGGTCAGCGCTTGCTGCGCAGGTCGGCGACGGTGAGCACCAACCGCTCGAGGGTGTACGCCGCGTCGTGGGCCTGGCCCTTGATGTCGGCGTCCGCCACTGCGACCGCACGGACCGCGGCCGAGATCCCGTCGGGGGTCCACGCGCGGGACTGGTCACGGACCTGCCGGACCTTCCACGGGGGCACGCCCAGGTCACGGGCGAGGTCGCCCTCGCGCTGGCCGTTGGGGGCACCGAGGAACCGGGCGATGCTGCGCGCCGAGCCGGCCATCGCCGAGGTGACCAGCACGGAGGCGGTGCCGCCGTCCATCGCCCAGCGCAGCGCCTCGAGCGCCTGGGCCTTGCGGCCGGCGAACGCGGCGTCGGCCACCGCGAAGGACTTGGCTTCGGCGCGGCCGCCGAAGTAGCGCTGGACCTTGTCGACGGTGAGCTGCTCGCCGGGGAAGTCGTTGGTCAGCTGGTGGGCCGCAGCGGCGAGCGAGCGCAGGTCGCCCCCGACCGCCGTCACCAGGAAGGCCGCGGCGTCGCCGGCGATCTTCGCGCCGTGACCGGCCACCTCGGCGCTCACGAAGCTCGTCAGGTCGGAGGCCTTGATCTCCTGCGACTTCACCTCGGTGACCGACGCGAGCTTGCGCAGCTTGGTCAGCAGGCCGCTGCCGCGCGGCCCGCCGCCGTGCACCAGCACCAGCGCGATGTCCTCGGCCGGCGCTGCGCCGTAGGAGAGGATCCCGTCGTGGCAGTCGTCAGGCAGCCCCTCGAGACCGCGCACGATGACGCAGCGGGTCGAGGAGAACAGCGACGGCGCAGCCATCTCCCCCAGGCTCGCCAGCGTCACGTCGGAGGCCTCGGAGTCGGCGATCTCGGCCTCGGTGTCGAAGGTCTTCACGGCCGTCCGCACACCGGCGACGGTGCGCTCGCTGAGGAACTCCTCCTTGCCGGTGACGAGGATGATCCGGCCGAGGACCTGCGCTGCGGTGGGGGTGGAAGCCATGGTGGGGCAACCCTAGCCGCGACCGCGGACAGCGATCCCGTCGTCCGTCGCGAGCACCAGCACGTCGCCGTCGAGATCCGTGCGGCGGACGACCGCACCGGTCTGGGTCAGCGCCGTCACCACGCCCGGATCGGGGTGGCCGTAGTCGTTGTCGGCGCCCACCGAGACCAGCGCCAGCCGAGCCCGGAGCCCTGTGAGGAAGTCGAGGTCCTGGTGCCGGCTGCCGTGGTGCGGCACCTTCAGCACGTCGACGGCCAGGTCGGGGAGGGTACGGCGCAGCGCGAGCTGTCCCGGAGGCTCGATGTCGCCCGTGAGCAGGATGCGCACGCCGCCGACCTGCGCCAGCAGCACCACGCTGGCGTCGTTGGCCGCACTGCCGTCACCGACGCCGGCGGTGGGCGCGCCCGGCAGCGGCCACAGTGTCTGCAGCCTCACCGCCCCCACCTCACGGGTGAGGCCGTAGGCCGCGACCACCGGCGGCGCAGCCAGGGTGCGCCCGACGGCAACGGCACCCTGGGGCGGGTCGACCATCGAGGTCACGTCGACCTCGCCGACCGTGCGGTCCTCCAGCACCCCGGACAACCCGTCGACGTGGTCGGCGTGGAAGTGCGTGAGCACCACGAGCGGCACGTGCGTGATCTCGAGCCGGTCGAGGCAGCGATCGATGAGCTCCGGGTCCGGACCGGCGTCGACGACCACTCCCGCTCCCGCCCCGGCGTTGAGCACCAGGGCGTCGCCCTGGCCGACGTCGCACATGGCCAGCACCCAGCCGGCGGTCGGCCAGCCCGGGGTCGGTGGCCGCGTCAGCACCGTCACGACCAGCAGCACCGAGCAGCCGACCCCCGTGACCGGCGATCTCAGCAGGCGCGGCGCGGACACGACCACGGCGACGCATCCGAGCGTGACGACCGCCAGCGCCACCGGACCGGTCCCCCACTCGACGGCCGCCGTCGGCAGGGCCGCTCCACGCTGGGCCACCACCACGATCCACGACACGGACCAGGCCGCGGGAGCGGCCACCACCTGCCCGAGCGGGGTCCACAGGAGGCCCACGAGGCCGCCCGCCAGGCCGAGGACCGTCGCGGGCGCGACCGCCGGCGCGGCCAGCAGGTTGGCGATCACCGCGACCAGGCTGATCTGTCCCGAGATCGCCGTGACGACGGGCGTGCACGCGACCTGGGCCGCCAGCGGCACCGAGACGGCCTCCGCCACCCAGCGGGGCAGCCAGCGGGTCATGGCGTCGCGCCACGTCGGCGCCAGGAACAGGATCCCGCCGGTCGCCAGCACCGACAGCGCGAACCCGGCGGTCACAGCCAGCCCCGGATCGACGAGCAGCAGCGCGAACACGGCGGCGCCCAGGCACCGCGTGCCGCGCTCGCGGCCGTTGCTCCCCATGCCGATCAGCGCCACCGTGCCCATCGCCGCCGCCCTGACCACGCTCGGCTCGGTCCGCGCGATCAGCACGAAGCCGATGATGCCGAGAGCAGCGAGGGCGTAGGTCCACCGGCCCCGCACACCGCACCACCGCCCGACGATCAGCAGGAAGCCCACGAGCAACGTCAGATTGGTGCCGGAGACCGCGAGCAGGTGGGTCAGCCCGGTGGTGCGGAAGTCCTCGGCCAGCGCCGGATCCAGGCCGCTGTCGTCGCCCACCACCAGCGACGGCACCAGCTCGCGCGCGTGCTCGCCCCGCGGCGCCACGGACTCGCGGATCGAGGTGCGAACGGCGGCCGCCGCCCGCCACCAGGCGTCGGGCCCGAACTCCACGACAGGTGGCCCGCGCACCGACAGGACGCCCAGCACCGCCGCACCATGGCCGTCGTCGGGCGCCAGCCGGCCCGACACCCGCACCTCCGAGCCGAGGCGCACCGCCAGCCATGCGTCGTCGGCCAGCAGCACCACCGGCGCCCTCAGGGAGTACGTCGCCCCGCGGCCGGTCACGTGCGTGAGCGTCCCCCGGACCACCACGAGATCGCCGAACCGCCCGGCCATGGCGCGCGGGTCGCTCGTGATCGAGACCCGCGCGGACACGACCGCGCGCTGCGCCACCAGGTCGGCCACCGGGCCGGTCCCGAAGGGCGCCACCCGCAGCGTGGCGACCGCCACGACGGCCAGGGCGGCGAGGGCGCACGCCAGCGCCGGCCAGGACCGGGCGCAGGCGGCCATCCCGAGCGCCAGCAGGGCCAGCGCGAGGCTCAGCCAGGCGGGCAGTCCCGCGGCGGCCAGTCCTCCTGACCAGGCGCCGACCCCCAGCAACGGCAGCCGAAGGTCTCGCACCACCTCCTCAGATCGTCACGTGCGGGGCGATCTCGGCCAGGGTCGCGTCACCGATGCCGTCCACCTCAAGCAGCTCCTCCACCGCGGTGAAGCCGCCGTGCTCGGTGCGCCACGACACGATCGCCCCGGCCGTCACCGGCCCCACCCCGGGCAGCGTCTCCAGCGTCACGGGGTCGGCGGTGTTGAGGTTGACCAGCGGCCCCGTCTGCGCGGGACCGGGTGTCGCCCCCAACGAGCCGACCACGCCCGCCGGGACCGGCAGTCCGACGAGGATCTGCTCCCCGTCAACCAGCGGTCGGGCCAGGTTGAGCGAGGCAAGGTCGACGCCTCGCCGTGCCCCACCGGCGGCCTCCACCGCGTCGACCACCCGCGAGCCCGGCGGCAGCACAGCGATGCCGGGGCTGCGCACCTTGCCGGCCACGTCCACGGTCACCTCGGCCGACCCGGTCGCCGTCCCCGTCGCCGTCCCGGTGGCCGGCCCCGGTGGGATCGACGCCGGCGATCCGGGCGGGACCGGGGACGTGCTCACGAGCGGCTCGCTGACCGGAGCCAGCGCCGGCACCGGTTCGGGATCGGAGCGAACGGCCAGCCACGATGCCACCGCGACGGCCACCGCGACCACGATCGAGATGACCGCGACGTGGGCGCCCGTGAGGTGGAGCCGCGACACGAGACCGTGGACCGGCCCCCGGGAGGAGTGTCGCCCCGGGACGGGGACCAGGGGCACCTCGCCGAGGTCCGGCGGCGGCTCCGGGTGCAGACCGCGCAGCTGGGTGTGCCGGTGAGCGACCGGCGGGTCA
>NZ_CM001852.1:1409793-1513649 GCF_000389985.1 Nocardioides sp. CF8 | reverse complement strand
CGGCACTGAGCGTGGCGAGGCGGCGCGACACGGCCTCGGCGTGCTCGTCGCTGGTGGTGCTCCGCGGGTGGAGTGGGCGCATGCGACGAACCTAGGAAGCAGCGCCGCTGCTCGCCACCTGCCCGACGTCAGCCTGTGGACAACCCCGGCTCAGGACCCGTCATCCACAGGTCCAGCCGCATGAGTGGCCCGTCTCAACCCAGTCGCGGGGCCACGCACACCGCGACCATGCCGGGGCCGACGTGCGCACCGAGCACGGCGCCGAGCTCGCCGCACCAGATCTCGCGGCCCTCGAGGTTGTCGACCAGCCGGTCGGCCAGCTTCGAGGCCAGCTGCTCGGCACGCTCGGCGTTCGCGAGGTGGGCGACGTAGACGTCCACCGGCTCCTCCCCCGCTGCCTCGACCGCGAGGTCCTCCAAGCGCGCGAGCGCACGGGCGCCGGTGCGCACGCGCTCCAGGTTGGCGACCTTGCCGTCGGTGATGCTCAGCAGCGGCTTGACCGACAGCGCGCCACCGAGGATCGCCGCGGCGGCCCCGATCCGGCCGCCCCGGCGGAGGTACTCGAGGGTGTCGACGTAGAACAACGAGGTCGCCGAGGCTGCGCGCTCGCGAGCCGCCTGTGCCGCCTCGGACGCGGACCCACCGGCGTCGACGGTGTCCGCAGCGGACAGGGCGGCGTAGCCGGTGGCGGCTCCGACCTGGCGGCTGTCCACGCACGTCACGGGCACCGAGACCTGGGCGGACGCCAGCTGGGCCGACTCGAAGGTGCCGCTCATGTCGCCGGAGATGTGGACCGAGACGATCTCGTCCGCGCCCTCCCGCGCCAGTCGCTCGTAGACCTCGGCCATCGAGGCCGGGTTGGGCCGCGACGTGCTGACGGGCACGAAGTCGGCGAGCGCCTGCGCCACGACGTCCGGGGTCGCACCGTCGGCGCCCTCGTCGAGGACCTGGGCGCCGATCACGACCTGCAGGGGCACCACGACGATCCCCCGCGCGGCCGCCAGCTCGGGCGGGATGCTCGCGGTGGAGTCGGTGACGATCACGGTGCCGGACACAACGCAGAGGCTAGTGGGTCCGAGATGGTTGCCGTGTGCACCGACAGCCGGTTTGATGTGGGGGATGTCCGATGCTATCGGGAGCTTCGCTGACGAACTGCGCCTTGCCATCGACCGCCGTGGCCTGGGGCTCGAGCGGATCCGCGACCACCTCGACCAACGCGGCGTGTCGGTGAGCGTCGCCACCTTGAGCTATTGGCAGTCGGGTCGCAGCCTTCCGGGACGCAAGGCCTCGATCGCCGCCATCTCGCAGCTCGAGGACGTGCTCGCCCTCGAGCGCGGCCACCTGCGCCGTACGCTCCCGCTCACGCGCGAACGACCCCGGCGTTGCGTCGTGCGCGACCTCGACGACCTGTGGCCGGACCCGGGCCATGCGGAGGTGCTGCACCGCCTCGACACCCGGTGGGACGCCGAGCTGGACCGGGTGACCCTGCACGACGTGCTCCGCCTCGGCGCAGACCGGCGCCAGCACAGCCTGACCGTCCGACAGGTGATGCGGGCCCGGTCCGACGGCCCCGACCGGCGCGTGGTGATGCACTGCCAGGACGACACCTCGGTCGGGCTGCCCGAGTTCCGGGCGATCCAGGGGTGCGAGCTCGGGCGGGTCGAGCGCAGCGTCGAGCACGGCGTCGCCGGCGCCGAGCTGCTCTTCCACCGGCCGCTGGCGCGCGGCGAGACGGTCGTCGTGGAGTACGAGTTCGTCGCGCACGACGTCGGCCCGCTGGAGTCGGAGTACACCCGCCGGCTGCGGATGCCGATGCGCGAATACCTCCTCCAGGTCGAGTTCCACCCCGATGCGCTCCCCGCGACGACGATCGCCTTCACCGACGACCACGAGTCGGTGATCGACCTCGATCCCTCGCACCGAGGACACCTCGCCCACACCGATGCCACCCCCGGAACGACCGGCATCAGGTGGACCTGGGACGACGTCAACAACGGCTGAGTTAACTGTTAACGAACGCTCTGCCCTTGCCGGGACGGGTGGTTGTTGCGCAAGGTCAGCGACGTCCATCTGTCTCGGAAGGAAACCCAATGCTCATCCCCACACCCCCCAGGCTCGGCACCTCCGCCGTCGCCGCCCTCCTCGGCACCGCCCTCGTCTTCGCCCCCGGCACCGCCGGCGCGACCGACGAGCCCGCACCGCAGCAGGCGCCCTCCGCCACCCAGTCCGACGACGGCCGCGCGCCGGTGATCGGCAACGCCGTCGACGGTCGCTACATCGTCGTCCTCGACAAGGGCGCCGGCCCCCGCAGCCTGTCGGCAGTGAAGTCCGATGCCCGCGCGAACGGCGCCCAGGTGACCCACACCTACAGCACCGTGCTCGACGGCTTCGCCGCCAAGCTCTCCCCCCGGGCCCTGCGCGGGATCCGCAACAACCCCCACGTCGCCTACGTCGAGGCCGACGCCCCGGTGCAGCTGAGCGACACCCAGTCACCCGCGACCTGGGGTCTCGACCGGATCGACCAGCGCGACCTCCCGCTGAACAACTCCTACACCTACACCCAGTCCGGCGCCGGCGTCACGGCGTACGTCATCGACACCGGCATCCGCACCACCCACGCCGAGTTCAGCGGCCGGGCGGTCTCGGGCTACAGCGCGATCGCGGACGGTCGCGGCACCGACGACTGCAACGGCCACGGCACGCACGTCGCCGGCACGGTCGGCGGTGAGACGTACGGCGTCGCGCAGGACGTGCGCCTGGTCGCGGTCCGCGTCCTCGACTGCAACGGCTCGGGCTCCAACTCCGGCGTCATCGCCGGCGTGGACTGGGTGACGCAGAACCACGCGGCCGGCGCCCCGGCCGTGGCCAACATGAGCCTCGGCGGCGGCGTCTCCTCGGCCCTCGACACCGCGGTCTCCAACTCGATCTCGGACGGCGTGAGCTACGCGCTGGCGGCGGGCAACGACTCCGGCGCCAACGCGTGCAACGGCTCCCCGGGACGCGTCGCGGCGGGCCTGACCATCGGTTCGACGACGAACACCGACGCCCGCTCGAGCTTCAGCAACATCGGCTCCTGCCTCGACATGTTCGCGCCCGGTTCGAGCATCACCTCGGCGTGGATCACCAACGACACCTCGACCAACACGATCAGCGGCACCTCGATGGCCACCCCGCACGTCGCGGGCGCGGCAGCGCTCTACCTGCAGGCCAACCCGTCGGCAACGCCGGCCACGGTGAGCAACGCGCTGATCTCCGCCTCGACGCCCAACAAGGTCACCAACGCCGGCACGGGTTCCCCCAACCGCCTGCTCTACATGGGCACCGGCACGACCCCGACGCCGACTCCGGACCCGCAGCCGACCGGCTGTGACGCCATGCCCGAGAAGGAGACCGGCTCGCTGACCAGCGGCGGCGTCGCCTACCACCCCGGTGCGAACGACTACTACTACTCGGCGGCGGGCACCCACGTGGGCTGCCTGTCCGGTCCGGCCAGCGCTGACTTCGACCTCTACCTGGAGCGCTGGAACGGTTCGTCGTGGGTGACGGTCGCGCAGAGCATCAGCTCGACGTCCGAGGAGAAGATCACCTACAACGCCACCGCGGGCTACTACTCGTGGCGCGTTGAGTCCTACTCGGGCTCCGGCAGCTACACGTTCGGGCTCGACCGCCCCTGATCACCCGGTAGCCCCCGCAACCGCTTCGTCGGACGTCCGCGTGACGTCCGACGGAGCGGTTTTGTGTGCGTGGGCTCAGACGACGATGTTGACCAGCTTGGGCGCGCGGACGACGACCTTGCGGATGGGGCGGCCGTCGATCGCGCGCACGACTGCCTCGTCGGCCAGCGCAGCGGCCTCCAGGTCGGCCTCGGAGATGTCGGGCGAGACCTCCAGGCGGCCGCGGACCTTGCCCTGGATCTGGACCACCGCCGTCACCGAGTCCTCGACCAGCAGCGCCTCGTCGACGACGGGCCACCCGGCACGGGCCACCGTCGGCTCGTGACCCAGGCGTTCCCACATCTCCTCGGCGACGTACGGCGCCACCAGCGACAGCAGGATCGCGACCGCCTCGACGGCCTCACGCACGGCCGGGTCGGCAGGACCGCAGCCGGAGTCGATCGCCTTGCGGGTGGCGTTGACCAGCTCCATGGTGCGCGCGACCATCACGTTGAAGCGGTGGACCTCGACCAGGTTGGCGGCCTCGTGCACCGTCTTGTGGGTCAGCTTGCGCAGGGTGGTGTCGCCGTCCGCCGGGGACGTCCCCGGCGCAGACGTCACGTCGCCGCTCAGTCGCCAGGCGCGCTGCAGGAACTTCAGCGCACCGCTCGGCGAGACATCGGCCCAGTCGATGTTGTCCTCGGGCGGGCTCGCGAAGACCAGCGTCAGGCGCACCGCGTCGACGCCGAACTCCTCCAGCTGCCCTCCCAGGTTGACGCCGTTGCCCAGCGACTTGCTCATCTTGCGGCCGTTGTTGATGACCTTGCCCTGGGAGAGGTAGGCCGAGAAGGGCTCGCCGAAGCTCAGCAGCCCCATGTCGCGCAGGGCCTTGGTGAAGAAGCGGGCGTACAGCAGGTGCAGCACCGCGTGCTCGTCGCCGCCGATGTAGATGTCGCACGGGCCCCACAGGTTGACCAGGTCGGAGTCGAACGCCTGGGTGTGGTCGTGCGGCGAGCAGTAGCGCAGGAAGTACCACGACGAGTCGACGAACGTGTCCATCGTGTCGGTGTCCCGCTTGGCCGGCCCACCGCACGTCGGGCAGGCGACGTTGACCCACTCGTCGGCCCCGCCCAGCGGCGAGACGCCCTTGGGCTTCAAGTCGGCACCGCGCAGCGCGGGCAGCTCGACGGGCAGCTGGTCGTCCGGTACGGCGACCTCGCCGTCGACCGGGCAGTGGATGATCGGGATCGGCGCACCCCAATAGCGCTGGCGCGACAGCAGCCAGTCGCGCAGGCGGAAGTTCACGGTCCCGCGACCCAGCCCCTGCTCCTCCAGGAAGGCGATCGTCGTGGCCTTGGCCTCGGCGACCGGCAGCCCGTTGATGTCGAGCGGGGCGTCCGTGCCGGGGGCGGGCGAGTTGATCGCCGGACCCTCGCCGTGGAACGCGTCGCCCTCGAAGTCGGCCGGCGGCTCGGTGGTGCGGATGATCGGCAGGCCCATGACCGTGGCGAACTCGAAGTCACGCTGGTCGCCGCCCGGTACGCCCATGACCGCGCCGGTGCCGTAGTCGGCCAGCACGTAGTCGGTGGCCCACACGGGGATCTGCTCGCCGGTGACCGGGTTGGTCGCGGTGACGCCCAGGTCGACGCCGGTCTTGGGACGGTCGGTCGAGAGCCGCTCGATCTCCGTCTCCTTGCGGATCTCCTCGCGGTAGGCCTCGAAGGCGGCCCGGTTGTCGTCGATCACCAGCTCGGCGGCCAGCGGGGCGTCCACGGCCACCACCATGAACGTGGTCCCGAAGATCGTGTCGGGTCTCGTCGTGTAGACCGTGACGGGCTCCTCGCGACCGGCGATCCGGAAGTCGACGTGCGCGCCCTCGGAGCGGCCGATCCAGTTGCGCTGGGCGTTGACGACCTTGTCCGACCAGGTCTCCTGCAGGTCGTCCAGCGAGTCCAGCAGCTCCTGGGCGTAGGCCGTGGTGCGGAAGTACCACTGCGTCAGCTCGCGCTTGGTGACCTCGGCGCCACAGCGCTCGCAGGCGCCGTCGACGACCTGCTCGTTGGCCAGCACGGTCTGGTCGTTGGGGCACCAGTTCACCGGCGAGTTCTTCCGGTAGGCCAGGCCCTGCTCCTTCAGACGCAGGAACAGCCACTGCGTCCAGCGGTAGTACTCCGGGTCGGAGGTGTTGAACCGGCGCGACCAGTCGAAGCTGACGGCGTACTTCTTGAACGACTCCAGCTGGGTGTCGATGTTGCCGTAGGTGTAGTCGGCCGGGTGGGCGTCGTTCCTGATCGCGGCGTTCTCCGCGGGCAGGCCGAAGGAGTCCCAGCCCATGGGGTTGAGGACCTCGTAGCCCTTCTGCCACCAGTAGCGCGCCAGCACGTCGTGCAGGGCCGTGACCTCGGCGTGACCCATGTGCAGGTCACCGCTCGGGTAGGGGAACATCGTCAGGGCGTAGCGCTTCTCGCGCTGGCCGGAGCGGACGACGTCGTCGTCGGCACGGAAGGGCTCGAGCTTGTCCCAGACCGGCTGCCACTTCGCCTGGACCGCCTCGACGTCGTACGTCGCCGCCTGGTCGTCGTGTGTCTCGCTCATGTGCCTACCGCCCTCGTGTGTTCCGGTTGCTGCTCGTGACATGAAAAAACCCCTCGCATGGAGGGGTAGCCGCGTGACGTTCCTGGGTGACAGGGAGTCAGCGCGGCTGGCCAAGAAGCAGGACCTGCGTGCTCATGGGGCCATGTTAGCCCCGAAAGGACGCCGACGACGACCCGGTTGGAGCCGGGTCGCCGCCGTGGACGTTCGAGGACTGGATCAGTGCACGAAGCTCGGCGTGAGCGGCGGGCTCCACCACTCGCCGTTGTTGGCCTTGATCGCACCGAGGAGGTGCAGCACGAAGGCGAACACCAGCGCCACCGCGAAGGTGACGAAGCCGATCAGCACGAACATCAGCGGGATCGAGATCAGCAGCACGATGCCGGTGATGATCTGGACGTTGAGCGAGTTGGCGGCGTGCGCACGCACGAACGGGCCGCGGTCCTTGTAGATCAGGTAGATCACCAGCGACCCGACGAAGCCGAGGAGACCGGCCGAGAGCACCATCGCGACCAGCGGGACGCCGTGCGCGATCGCGCCCATCGTCCGCTCCTGACCGGGCGAGATCGACTGCGGCTGCTGGGCATAGGGATTGGGTTGACTCATCTGGACCTCCTTGTGGTCTGTGGCCAACTCAACCACGGCGCCCGCCGTTTTCCATCCCGCTTCGGGGGTGCGTCAGGGTCGCCTCAGGGAGGAATTCGGGTCGACCCTCCAAGAACCCTTTGACAGTGGTCGTCCTCCTCGTGCATCCTGACCGCCCAACAACTCGTGGAGGGTTCACCGTGGACGACGAGATCTCGGCCCTGCGCTCGGTCGCGCACCCGGTCCGGCTGCGCATCCTCTCGATGCTCACCGCCCAGCCGATGAGCGCCGCCGAGGTGGCCCGCGAGCTCGACCTGACCCATGCCAACGCGTCGTACCACCTCCGCGTGCTGCACGACGCCGGCGAGCTGGTCGTCGAGAGCGAGGAGAAGATCCGGGGCGGTACGGCGAAGCGTTACCGCTACGTCGTCGGCGGCAACCCCGAGCGACCGGCCGGCCCGCCCGACGTCGAGGACCTCATCGCCTGGCAGGTCGCCACCAACGCGGAGGTCGTCCGGCGCCTGGCCCAGCGCGTGGCAGGCCCGACCAGCTCCTCCGACATCGAGACGTGGGTGACCCCCGAGGTCTGGCAGCGCGCGGTCGACTCGATCCGGGAGGCGATGATCCTGCTGCACGAGGAGGCCCGGCCGCCCCGGACCGAGGGCACGATCCACGTCAGCGCCTCGTCGCAGGCCTTCGTGATGGACGACCCGTCATGACGTGGGCCGACGCCGTACAACCCCTGCGCCAGCGCAACTTCGCGTGGTACTTCGGCTCCCGCTTCGTCAACACCCTCGGCAACATGATGGCCAACATCGCGTTGACCTTCGCCGTCCTCGACATCACCGACTCGGCCGCCGCGCTCGGGCAGGTGCTGGCCGCCCACACGATCCCGATGGTGCTGCTCCTGCTGTGGGGCGGCGTGATCTCCGACCGCTTCCCGCGCGAGCTCGTCATCCAGGTCTCCAACGTCGCGTCCGCGCTCACCCAGGGCCTGATCGCGTTCCTCGTGCTCACCGGCACCGCCGAGCTGTGGATGCTGATCGCGCTGTCGGTCGTGCACGGCGCGGTCTCGGCCATCTCCTTCCCCGCGATGGCGAGCCTGCTCCCCCAGCTCGTCCCCCGCGACCAGCTGCAGCCGGCCAACGCGCTGATGTCGCTGACCCGCAACGGGCTCACGGTCCTCGGCCCGACCCTCGGCGCGCTGCTCGTCGTGACCGTCGGTGCCGGCTGGGCGCTCGCCATCGATGCCGCGACCTGGCTGATCGCGGCCCTGCTGCTCATCCCGGTGAAGGTCCCGCGGGCCGAGAAGTCGGCCGAGCAGAAGAGCACCATCGCCGAGCTGCGCGAGGGCTGGAGCTTCTTCATCGGCACCACCTGGCTGTGGGCGGTCGTCCTCGGCTTCGGGTTCCTCAACATGATCCACAACGGGGCGCTCTTCGTCCTCGGTCCTGTCGTCGCCGAGGACACCATCGGTCGCCAGGGCTGGGGCTACGTCCTCTCCGCGGAGGCCCTCGGCCTGCTCGCCATGGCGGTCGTCCTGCTGCGCGTGCCGCTGCGGCGCCCGCTCTTCTGGGGCATGCTCGCCATCGCGTTCGCGTCGGTGCCGATGATCGTGCTCGGCGTCGACCCCCACCTCGTGGCCCTCGTCTGCGCCGCGTTCGTCGCGGGCGCCGGCATCGAGGTGTTCTCGATGGGCTGGAACCTCGCCATGCAGGAGAACATCGACGACCGGATGCTCTCGCGCGCCTACTCCTACGACGCCCTCGGCTCCTTCGTCGCGATGCCCGTCGGCCAGCTCGCCTGGGGTCCGCTCGGTGCCGCCTTCGGCAACTCGCGCGTCCTGGTCGTCTCGGGCATTGCGTACGCCGCCATCTGCCTGCTCGTCCTCACCTCGCGCTCGGTCCGCGACCTGCCACGGCGGGCCGCCACGGACGACGCCCTCGAGGTCGCCACGGGCGGTGGCTGACCAACCGTCTTCATCGACCCGAGGCGTTGCTGATCCACCGCTCGGGAGGGTGGCTAGGGTCTGGCCATGACCACTCCTGACATGTTCCGCCTCGACGGCAAGATCGCCATCGTCACCGGCGCCTCCAGTGGCATCGGCGTCGCCTTCGCCCAGGCCCTCGCCGAGGCCGGCGCCGACCTCGTCCTCGGCGCCCGCCGCGTCGAGAAGCTCGCCGACACCGCCAAGCTCGTCGAGTCCACCGGCCGTCGTGCCCTCACGGTCGCTACCGACGTGGCCGACCCCGAGCAGTGCCAGGCCCTCGTCGACGCCGCGATGGCGGAGTTCGGTCGCGTCGACGTGCTCGTCAACAACGCCGGCGTCGGCACCGCCATCCCCGCGACCCACGAGACGCCCGAGCAGTTCCGCTCCGTCATCGACGTCAACCTCAACGGGTGCTACTGGATGGCGCAGGCCTGCGGCCGGGTCATGCAGCCCGGGTCGTCGATCATCAACATCTCGTCGGTGCTCGGCATCACCACCGGCGGTCTCCCCCAGGCGGCCTACAGCGCGTCCAAGGCAGGTCTCAACGGCCTGACCCGCGACCTGGCCCAGCAGTGGATGGAGCGCAAGGGCATCCGGGTGAACTCGATCGCGCCGGGCTTCTTCGCCTCCGAGATGACCGACACCTACCCCGACGGCTACCTCGACCTCGCCATGCAGCGTGTGCCCGCCCGCCGCAAGGGCGACCCCGCCGAGCTCGCCGCGACCGTCGTCTTCCTCGCCTCCCCCGCCGCCGGCTACATCACCGGCCAGACCCTGCCTGTCGACGGCGGTATGACGATCGCCTGACGCTCGTCAGTCGGTGACGACGCCCGCGCCACCGCCCGCGGTGGCGCGCCACGCCCGCGGCTCCGCCCAGCCGCGCTCCGCGAACTCCCGCACCACCGCCTCGGTCGCGGGAGCCACCGCCTCGTCGGGCAGCAGCGCGATCGCCGAGCCGCCGAAGCCACCCCCGGTCATCCGGGCGCCGAGGGCGCCCTGGGCCAGGCAGGTCTCCACGGCCACGTCGAGCTCGGCGCAGGACACCTCGAAGTCCTCGCGCAGCGAGGCGTGGGACTCCGTGAGCCGGGCTCCGAACGCCTCCACATCGCCAGACGAGAGGGCCGTGACGCACGACGTGACGCGCTCGATCTCGGTGAGGACGTGCCGGGCCCGGCGCGCGACGACCTCGTCGTCAGCCAGGGCCTCCAGGGCCGCCGACGGGTCGGTGACCTCGCTGAGCAGGCCGACCCCGAGTCGGCGAGCGGCCTCCTCGCAGGAGGCCCGCCGATCGGCGTACCCACCGTCGGTCAAGGCGTGCGAGGCGCGGGTGTCGACGACGAGCAGCGCCAGGCCGTGGACCTCCGGCTGCCAGCGGACGTGCGTGGTGGACCCCGTCGCCGTGTCGAGCAGGAGCGCGTGGCCGGCGCGGGCGAGCAGCGACACGGTCTGGTCCATGCCGCCCGTGGGTGCGCCCGCGACCTCGCGCTCCGCGCGGATGCAGTCCTCGATCAGCTGGCGCCGGTGCGCCTCGCTGTCGCGCTGCCCCAACGCCTCGCCCACGGCCAGCGCGACCGAGCACTCGAGGGCCGCCGAGCTGGACAGCCCTGCGCCCACCGGCACGTGTCCGTCCACCAGCACGTCGAGGCCCGGCAGCTCCACGCCGCGCTCGCGCATCGCCCACAGCACCCCCGTGACGTAGGCCGCCCAGCCGGCGGCGTGACCCGGGCCCAGCGTCCCCACGTCACCTGTCCAGGGCGCCGGCTCCTGCCTGCTCCGGACGGTCACGAGGCCGTCGGCGCGCAGGCGGACAGCGGCGTACGTCGACAGCGCGAGCGCCATCGGCAGGCAGCGTCCGCCGTTGTAGTCGACGTGCTCGCCGATCAGGTTGACCCGGCCCGGGGCGGACGCGACTGCGTCGGGCCGGGCGTCGAGGTGGGCCGCGAAGTCGGCGCGGAGCCGCTGCGCGCTCACGCGGACCCGTCGGTCCCGAGCCAGCGACCCCGGCGCATGACCCGGCGGACCCGGGTGGACTCGTCGAGGACGACGAGGTCGGCGTGCGCGCCGGGCTCGATGCGCCCGATGGCGTCGCACCCGAGCACCCCGGCCGGGGTGAGGGTGACGGCGTTGACGGCCTCCACGAGGTCGACACCGGCGACGTGCACGGCGTGCCGCAGCGCCTGCGCGAGGGTGATCGCGCTGCCCGCGATGGCGCCGGAGGGCTGGGCCCTGGCCACGCCGTCCGCGACGTCCACGACGAGGTCGCCGAGGCGGTAGCGACCGTCGGTGCCCGCGGCGGCGGCCATGGCGTCGCTGACGAGGGCGAACCGGCCCGCTGCTGCCCGGGCCGTCGCGTTGAGCACCGACGGATGGAGGTGGACTCCGTCCGCGATCAGCTCCACGACGACCTCGGGCCGCTCCAGCAGGGCGAGGACCAGGCCGGGCTCACGGTGGTGCGGGGCGCGCGCGCCGTTGAACAGGTGGGTCGCCACCCGAACGCCCGCGTCGACGGCCTCCTGGGCGAGCGCGTAGGTCGCATCGCTGTGACCGAGCGCGGCGATCACACCGAGGTCGAAGAGGTGCTTCACCGCCGCCAGGCCGCCGGGGCGCTCGGCGGCCAGCGTCACCATGCGTACGGCGCCGGGAACCGCGTCGAGGAGCCGGTCGACCTCGTCGAGCGCCGGGTCGCGGAACAGCTCCGGGTCGTGCGCCCCGCAGTGCTCGGCCGAGAGCCACGGGCCCTCGAGGTGCACGCCGAGCAGGTCGCCGGTGGCCACGAGCGGCGCCAGCGCCCTGATCTGCTGCTCGAGCGAGTCGAGGGTCCCGGTGACGAGACTGGCGACCGACGAGGTCGTGCCGTGGCGTCGGTGGGCGTCCAGGACGACGCGGGCGGCGTCGGCCCCCTCGGAGAACGACTCCCCACCACCCCCGTGGCAGTGCAGGTCGACGAAGCCCGGTGCCAGCGCGACGGCTCCGAGGTCCAGGGCGGGCGTGCTCGGCTCGCCACCGGTCACGTCGGTGATGCGGCCGCCCTCGACGTGCACCCAGCCCGGGGCGTGGACGGTCTCGGGGGTCAGCACGCGGTCGGCCCGCAGCAGCAGTGCGGGCTCGTTGTTCACAGTGCCTCCGTGGGTCCGGTGCGCATGGACGGGTCGAGGCTCATGTGCAGGGCGTAGCGGTCGCCTCGGTACCAGCTCGTGACGTGCTCGACCGGTCTCCCGCCGCTGCGTGAGCGGCGCTCGAAGGCCAGCAGCGGCGCGCCCACGGGCACCTGGAGCAGCTCCGCCTGCCGGGCGTCCGCTGCGCTCGCCCACACCGTCTGGTCCGCCGCGTCGACCGGGGTGTCGTAGGCGGTCGAGAGCAGGGCGTAGAGCGACCCGGTCAGGTCGTGGGCGTCGAGGTCGGTCACGAGGTCGGCGTTGACCCAGTCGACCTCGAGCGCCATCGGAGCACCGTCGGCCAGTCGGACGCGCTCGAGCCGCCAGCCGGCGCAGCCGCCGAAGAAGGCGGCGACCGCTCCCGTCGTCGGCTGCCGCGAGACCCCGACGAGCGTCGAGGACGGCGCCAGTCCACGCCGGCGCATGTCGTCGCTGAACGACGCCATGTGCAGGTTGCTGCGGACCCGGTCTCGGGCGACGAAGGTGCCCTTGCCCTGCGCGCGCTCCAGCACCCCGTCGTTGACCAGGGAGTCGATCGCCGTGCGCACGGTGGTGCGGCTGATGTCGTAACGCTCGGTCAGCGATCGCTCGGAGGGCATCGGGCTCCCCGGCTCCAGCGAGCCGGCGAGCGCAGCCAGCGTGCGCTGCAGGGCGCGGTGCTTGGGCTCGGGGTCGCCGGCGGCGAGGAGGGGGGCGGAGTCGTGCGTCACGCACGGCAAGATACCACCACTGGTCCGGTCCAGTGCGGCGCTCGTGATCGCCTCGCCACCCGCTCGACACTGTCGATTGACTCAGGTGGTACGTACCACTACCGTCGCAGAGGAACGCCGACGCGGAAGGACGTGCTGTGGAAGTCATCATCGTGGAGACCGTCGAGGAGGTCGCGCGGGTCGCAGCCGACGGCATCAGCGAGCTCTGCGAGAGGAACCCCCGAGCCGTCCTGGGCGTGGCCACCGGTTCGAGCCCGGTCGGCGTCTACGACGAGCTGGGCCGCCGCGTCGCCGCGGGCGAGCTGTCGCTCGCGCAGGCGCGGGCGTTCATGCTCGACGAGTACGTCGGGCTCCCCGCGACGCACCCCGAGCTCTACCGCAACGTCATCCAGCGCGACTTCGCCGACAAGGTGGACATCGAGGCCGACGCCATCGCCGGCCCCGACGGAGGTGCCGACGACCTGGCCGCTGCGTGCGCGGCGTACGAGCAGGCGATCGTGGACGCGGGCGGCGTCGACCTGCAGCTCCTGGGGATCGGCACGGACGGACACGTCGCCTTCAACGAGCCCGGCTCCTCGCTCGCCTCGCGGACCAGGATCAAGACCCTGACCCGGCAGACCCGCGCCGACAACGCCCGCTTCTTCGGCGACCGGCTCGACGACGTCCCCCAGCACTGCCTCACCCAGGGCATCGGCACCATCCTCGTCGCGCGACACCTGCTGCTGGTGGCCACCGGCCGGCACAAGGCGGAGGCCGTGCACCACCTCGTCGAGGGCCCGGTCACGGCGATGTGGCCGGCGAGCGCCCTGCAGCTGCACCCGCACGTGACGGTCGTCCTCGACCCGGGCGCCGCCTCGCGCCTGCAGCTCGGCGACTACTTCAAGGAGACGTACGCCGCCAAGCCGGCGTGGCAGGGACTCTGACACAGCAAAAACGCCGGCCCGGGGCCGGCGTTTCTGTGATGGTGGAGGTGAGGGGACTCGAACCCCTGACCCTCTGGTGCGGTCCGCCGAGTCCCCTCATCTCGAGGAAACTCGGCCCCACTCGGCCACACACCGCCTGACCTGCGACGACGCTCTGAATCGTGTTCGTTGTCGACTCACGATACCGCGCGGTCTCGGGCCATTTTGTCCCGAATCGGGCCATCTGCGACTCCAAAGTGCTGCTTTTCTGCTGCTCCCGGCGCTACCCGACGCACTGCCGCCACGCGACAGCTTCGGACTCACCACCTGCAAGCGCCTGCCCATCGGACCAGCCAAAAATCAACCTCTTCAAACTTGGGCGCGGTTCACATCGACGCAGATCAAGATGTCACCGATCCGTGCAGCAGACCCACCCCCGTCCGAGAGCCGGGTGTACTGCGTGTCTGGCCGCTTGCGATCTCAGGCGACGCCAAGACGGCTGGACGTGCCTCGCGTCTGGTATCCATGACCGCATGCTGCTGCGCCAGATGGAATATCTCGTCGCCCTGGCGCGCGAAGGACACTTCGGACGCGCGGCGGAGGCGTGCCATGTGTCGCAACCGGGGCTCTCGGCCGGCATTCGCAAGCTCGAGGCCGAGCTAGGGGTGCAAATAGTCCAACGTGGCCAACGCTTCGAGGGATTGACCCCCGAGGGCGAGGAGATCCTGCGTTGGGGGCAGCGCGTCCTCGCCGAGCGGGCCTCGCTCGGTCAGACGCTATCGAGCATGCGCGAAGGCGCGTCCGGGGTTCTCCGCATCGGCGCAATCCCGACGGCGATGAGCGTCTCCCCGCTGCTCATCGCACCGCTCGCCGAACTCCATCCCTTGGTGACCTTCTCGCTCGAATCGCTGTCCTCACGCGAGATCGCCAGCCGGCTCAACGACTTCGACATCGACGTGGGCATGACCTATGTCGACGGTGAACCGCTCGGCCGCGTACGGGTGGTCCCGCTCTATCGCGAGACCTACCTGTTCCTCACCCCGGCCGAGGGCGAGTATGCGGACCGGAAATCGATCACGTGGGCCCAGGCAGCCGCGGCGCGACTCTGCCTGCTCGCGCCCGTGATGCAGAACCGGCGCATCCTCGACGGCTACTTCGCCGAGGCCGACGCGGAGGCCAAGCCCATTGTCGAGACCGACAACATCTCGGCCGTCTATGCGCACGTGGCCGCGATGCGACTGTCCAGCGTCATCCCCCACACCTGGCTGCACAGCTTCAACGTTCCCGAGGGCACCCGAGTACTGCCCCTGCCCCAGCCCAAGCGTCCCCTTCACGTCGGACTCGTGCTGGCCGGCAGCGGTCCCGAGCCCCTGCTCGCTCGCGCGCTGGTCAAGACGGCCCGTCAGGTGGACTTCGCCCGGGTGCTGGAAGACCTGAAGAAGTCGCTTCCTTCATAGAATTCGGTTATCAACGGATCCAAGTTGGGACTTTGACCTTCGTCACACCCGACCCTAGGTTCTTGGCACGAGGGGGAGTCAGCCGCCCATCAACCTGTCCCCCGCAGCGGCCTCACAAGGTCACGATCACACGCCGGTTCACCCCACGGGGGGATGTCCACGCCATCGCTCCCTGATGTGCTCAGCCGATCACATCTGGCCCGCAGTTCACCGTCTGACCTCATCTCTGGAGGTGCGCCTTGTCCGCCCTGTCGTTCCTGGATCGCGAACACACCATTGCTCCACCCGGCTACAGCCGTTGGCTGATCCCGCCGGCAGCCCTGGCCATCCACCTCTGCATCGGCCAGGCCTACGCCACCAGCGTGTACAAGATCGCGCTGGTCGAGCACTTCGGCGCGAGCTTGACCTCCGTCGGCTACATCTTCTCCGTAGCGATCGTGATGCTCGGTGTCTCAGCGGCGCTCTTCGGCACCTGGGTCGACCGGGTGGGCCCTCGGAAGACGATGTTCACCGCGGCCTGCTGCTGGGCCTCCGGCTTCCTGGTCGCTGCGCTCGGCATCCAATCCGGTCAGCTGTGGCTGGTCTATCTCGGCTACGGCTTCATCGGTGGAATCGGACTGGGTCTCGGCTACATCTCACCAGTGTCCACGCTGATCAAGTGGTTCCCCGATCGGCCCGGGCTGGCCACCGGCATGGCAATCATGGGCTTCGGTGGTGGCGCGATGGTTGCCTCCCCGTTGTCGCAGAAGCTGCTCGTGGCGTACGGCGGTGACACCTTCGGCGGGGACGCCGTCATGAAGCTTTTCCTCACCCTCGCCGTCATCTACTTCGTCTTCATGATGTTCGGCGTCTTCACCGTCAAGGTCCCGCCCCCGGGCTGGGCTCCGGCGGGCTTCGACCCGAGCACGATCAAGTCCAAGAAGATGGTGACCTCGAACCACGTCTCGGCGGCCAATGCGATCAAGACGCCGCAGTTCTGGCTGCTGTGGACCGTGCTGTTCTGCAACGTCACCGCGGGAATCGGAATCCTGGAAAACGCCAAGCCGATGCTGGAGGACTTCTTCCGAGATGACAGCGGCAACTCGACGGTGGCGGCCGCCACTGCGGCCGGATTCGTCGGCCTGCTCTCACTGGGCAACATGACCGGCCGGTTCGCCTGGTCCACGACCTCGGACTACCTCGGCCGGAAGATGACCTACGTGATGTACCTCGGCGGTGGGATGCTGCTGTTCTTCGGTGTTGCCACGATCGGCGAAACCTCGACCGGCCTCTTCGTTCTACTGATGGTGCTCATCATCTCCTATTACGGCGGTGGCTTCGCCACCGTGCCGGCCTACCTGCGAGACCTGTTCGGCACCTTCCAGGTTGGCGCGATCCACGGCAGGCTCCTCACTGCCTGGTCGGCAGCGGGCATCGCCGGACCGCTGATCATCAACGCGATCCTCGATGCCCAGGGCAAGGAGCCTGGCACCCTGATCGCGGGCGACTATCGCAGCCCGATCCTCATCATGGTCGGCATCCTTGCGGTCGGCTTCGTCGCCAACCTGCTCATCACTCCGGTCTCCGACGGCTTCCACGAGAAGGGAGCCGTAGTCGACGCCGTCGACCGCCACCACAAGCAGGACACCGGCGTTGAGCCGGAGGACATCCCGATCATCGAGGAGGAGCTGATCGCGCAGCGCCGCCTTGAGACCGACCCCGACCTGCGACCCAACTGAAAACCCTCGCATCCAGGAGGAACACACATCATGAACGCAGAGCACCACGTCGACCACACCGCGCGGATCACGGCCTCGTGGGCCCTCGTCGGGATCCCGCTCGGCTACGGCCTCTTCAACGCGATCAAGGCGGCCGCGCAGCTCTTCGCCTGACCCGCCGCCGCCGACCAACCGCCTCGATCCGACGAGGAGCAGCGCATGACCATCCAGACAACCACGGATCTCCAGGAAGTCGTCGAAGCGGTCGTCCGGGAGCATCGCGACGAACGAGGTCCGCTCCTGGTCGTCCTCCAGGACATCCAGCGGCGGATGGGGCATCTCGATCCTGACGTCGTGCCGCTCGTGGCATCCGCCCTCAACCTCTCTCGGGCCGACGTGCACGGAGTCGTGACCTTTTACCACGACTTCCACGAAGCGCCTCGGGGCGCCGTGACCATCAAGCTGTGCCGGGCCGAGGCCTGCCAGTCGATGGGAGCGGAGGCCGTCGTCGCCGAAGTCAAGGACCTCCTCGGCATCGGGATCGCGGAGACCGCGGCCGACGGCTCGGTGAGCCTCGACCAGGTCTTCTGCCTGGGCAACTGCGCCCTGGGACCCGCCGCCCAGATCAACGGTCGCCTGTACGGACGGGTCGACCGGGACACCATCCTCGACGTTCTGCGGAGTGATCTGCAGGGCGAGACCCTGAGTGAGGCGCCGTGATCACCGTCTACGTTCCCTGCGACTCCGCTGCCCTCTCGATCGGCGCGGATGAGGTCGCGATGGCGATCGAGTGCGAGGCTGCCCTGCTCGGTCTCGAGATCGACCTGGTCCGCAACGGCACCCGCGGCATGCTGTGGCTGGAGCCCCTGGTGGAGGTGGCGACTCCCGCCGGCCGCATCGGCTACGGCCCGGTCCGGCCCGAGGCCGTCGCGGACCTGATCGCGGCCGGGCTGCTCGACGGAGCCGACCACGAGCTCAACCTCGGTGTGGTCGACGAGCTGCCGTGGATGCGCGACCAGCAGCGGCTCTGCCTGGCCCGGGTCGGCATCACCGACCCGCTCTCGCCCGAGGACTACGTCGCCAACGGCGGCAACGCAGGGCTCCGGCGGGCGCTGTCCATGCCACCCGCCGACGTCATCGCCGAGGTCACCGAGTCCGGCCTGCGTGGCCGGGGCGGCGCCGGGTTCCCGGCCGGCATCAAGTGGAAGACGGTTGCCGACACAGAGGACGACCTGAAGTTCGTCTGCTGCAACGCCGACGAGGGCGACAGCGGCACCTTCGCCGACCGGATCGTCATGGAGGGCGATCCGTTCAGCCTGCTCGAGGGCATGACCATCGCCGGCTACGCCGTGGGCGCCTCCGAGGGCTACATCTACCTGCGTTCGGAGTATCCCGACGCCGCTGCCACCACCGGGCAGGCGATCGAGACGGCCCGCGAGCAGGGCTGGCTCGGTGACGATGTCCTCGGCTCCGGGTTCAAGTTTGACATCCACCTCCGGCTCGGTGGCGGCGCCTACATCTGCGGCGAGGAGACCTCGATGCTCGAGTCCCTCGAGGGCAAGCGCGGCATGGTCAGGGCCAAGCCGCCGATCCCCGCCATCACCGGCCTCTTCGGCAGACCGACCGTGGTCAACAACGTCCTCACCCTGACCAGCGTCGGGGCGATCCTCGCCGACGGTGGTCAGGGCTACGCCGCCCTCGGCCTCGACCGCTCCCGGGGCACCCAGGTGTTCCAACTGGCCGGCAACATCAAGCACGGTGGCGTCTTCGAGTCGGCCTTCGGCATCTCGCTCGAGAAGCTCGTGAACGAGTACGGCGGCGGGACCCTCAGTGGACGCCCCCTCCGCACGGTCCAGGTCGGCGGTCCCCTGGGTCAGTACATCCCCGCTGACGGCCTCGACATCCCCACCGATTACGAGGCATTCGCCGCGGCCGGAGCGATGCTCGGACATGGCGGGATCGTGGTGTTCGACGACACCGTCAACATGGCCTCGATGGCGCGCTTCGCGATGGAGTTCTGCGTCGCGGAGTCGTGCGGCAAATGCACGCCCTGCCGTGTCGGCTCGGTGCGCGGGGTGGAGACCATCGACAAGATCGTCGCCGGGGTGGACCGCGACCGGAACCTCACGCTGCTCAACGATCTGTGCGACCTGATGGTCGACGGATCCCTGTGTGCGATGGGCGGGCTGACCCCCAACCCCGTCAGGAGCGCGCTTCAGCACTTCCCGGAGGACTTCTCGACCTTGGAGGCAGGACAATGACCCTGTACGCCGACCACGACCTCGGCACGCCGGCACCTGCGCAGGACGCACCGCCGCTGACCCTCGAGATCGACGGGGTGTCGGTCACGGTGCCCCAGGGAACGTCGGTGATGCGCGCCGCGGCGCTCGCCGGCATCGACGTCCCCAAGTTGTGCGCGACCGACAGCCTCGACGCGTTCGGCTCATGTCGCCTGTGCCTCGTGGAGGTCGAAGGCGGTCGGGGCACTCCGGCGTCATGCACCACTCCGTGCGCTGACGGCATGAAGGTGAACACGCGCACCGACAAGGTCGACAAGCTCCGTCAAAGCGTCATGGAGCTGTATCTCTCCGACCACCCCACCGACTGTCAGACCTGTTCACCGACGGGTGGTTGCGAGCTCCAGGATCTCGCCACCACCGTGGGTCTGCCCGACATGCGCTACGGCCTCGAGGGCATCAACCACCTCAATCTGCCGGTGGACGACAGCAACCCCTACTTCACCTTCGACCCGACGTCGTGCATCTCCTGCTCGCGTTGCGTCAGGGCGTGCGGCGAGATCCAGGGCACTTTCGCGCTCACGATCGAGGGCCGTGGCTTCGACTCGAAGGTGTCCGCCAGCGCCGGGGAGACCTTCCTGGAGTCGGAGTGTGTCTCGTGCGGCGCCTGCGTCGCGGCCTGCCCCACGTCGGCACTGCAGGAGAACTCGGTGATCGAGCTGGGCCTGCCGACGCGCACCGTCAAGACCACCTGCGCCTACTGCGGCGTGGGCTGCTCGTTCAACGCCGAGCTCCAGGGTGACGAGCTCATCCGGATGGTTCCGGACAAGACCGGTGGGGCCAACGAGGGCCACGCCTGCGTCAAGGGCCGCTTCGCGTACGGCTACGCCAGCCACGAGGACCGCCAGCTGAACCCGATGATCCGCGAGAGGATCACCGACGACTGGCAGGTCGTCGACTGGGACACCGCGATCAACTATGTCGCCCAGAAGATGAAGACCATTCAGACCGAGCACGGCGTCGGCGCGATCGGGGGCATCACCTCGTCGCGAACGACAAACGAGGAGGTGTACGTCGTCCAGAAGATGGTGCGAGCCGCGTTCGGGAACAACAACGTCGACACCTGCGCCCGCGTGTGCCACTCCCCCACCGGTTACGGACTCAAGCAGACCTTCGGGGAATCGGCCGGCACCCAGGACTTCCGCTCGGTCGCCAAGGCGGACGCCATCGTCGTCATCGGCGCCAACCCCACCGACGGGCATCCGGTGTTCGCGTCCCGGATGAAGCGTCGGCTGCGCGAGGGCGCACAGCTGGTCGTGATCGACCCCCGCCGGATCGACCTGGTCCGGTCGCCGCACATCGAGGCCGCCTACCACTTGCCGCTTGCCCCGGGCACCAACGTCGCGATGGTCAACGCGCTGGCCCACGTGGTGGTCACCGAGGGTCTCGTCGACCGGGCCTTCGTGGACGCGCGCTGCGAGGACTTCGATGGTTGGGCCGAGTTCATCTCGAGCCCGGAGCACAGCCCCGAAGTCGCCCAGGAGGTCACCGGCGTCCCGGCCGAGGACATCCGCGCTGCCGCCCGTCTGTACGCCACTGCGGAGAACGGAGCCATCTACTACGGCCTCGGTGTCACCGAGCACAGCCAGGGTTCGACGATGGTGATGGGCATGGCCAACCTCGCCATGGCGACCGGCAACATCGGTCGCGAGGGAGTGGGAGTCAATCCACTGCGCGGCCAGAACAACGTGCAGGGCTCCTGCGACATGGGTTCCTTCCCGCACGAGCTGCCCGGCTACCGGCACGTCTCCGACGACGCCGTGCGGGAGGTGTTCGAGAAGCTTTGGGGCACCCGCATCACACCCACCCCGGGGTTGCGGATCCCCAACATGTTCGACTCCGCGCTGGACGGCTCGTTCCGCGGGCTCTACGTACAGGGCGAGGACATTGCCCAGTCCGACCCGAACACCAGCCACGTCTACGCCTCGTTGAAGTCGCTGGACCTGCTGGTGGTCCAGGACCTCTTCCTCAACGAGACCGCGCAGCTGGCGCACGTCTTCCTGCCCGGCACATCCTTCCTGGAGAAGGACGGCACCTTCACCAACGCCGAGCGCCGCATCAACCGGGTCCGTCCCGTGATGGCGCCCGCCACTGGAAAGCACGAGTGGCAGATCCCGTGCGACATCGCGCAGGCGATGGGCTATGACATGTCGTACGACGACCCCAGCCAGATCATGGATGAGATCGCGACCCTGACGCCGACGTTCAAGGGGGTCTCCTTCGCCCGGCTCGACGCCCTCGGCAGCGTCCAGTGGCCGTGCAACGACGAGGCACCCGAGGGCACCCCCACGATGCACGTCGAGGACTTCACCCGGGGCAAGGGCCGCTTCATGGTGACGACGTTCGTACCGACCACGGAGCGGGCCACCCGCAAGTTCCCGCTGATCCTGACCACCGGCCGGATCCTGAGCCAGTACAACGTCGGCGCCCAGACCCGGCGGACGCCGAACGTGATGTGGCACGCCGAGGACATCTTGGAGATCCATGCCAGCGACGCCGAGATGCGGGGCATCCACGACGGCGACGAGGTGACCATCACCAGCAGGACGGGCGAGACCGTGCTGCGCGCGGTGATCTCGGATCGAATGCCGCCCGGGGTGGTCTACACGACCTTCCACTACCCGCTCAGCGGCGCCAACGTCGTCACCACGGACAACTCCGACTGGGCGACGAACTGCCCTGAGTACAAGGTGACCGCCGTCCAGGTCACGGTGGGCACCGGCCTGCACGACACCGACGTCGAGCTCGCCGCACGGGCGGCGCGATGATCACCGCCCCGGCGCTCCGGCTGGCCGGCGACATCCTGGCCCAGTTCCGGCACCTGCCCGACGACCAGGCGGTCGACACCGTCGCCAACCACATCCGGATGTTCTGGGACCCGCGCATGCGCGCCCAGCTGCTCGAGCTCGCCACCTCGGCCGGCGCGGACTGCGACCCGCTGGTGAGCCGGGTCGTGACATCCCTCGGGGACTAGGACACGGACACCGGGCTGAGGCGGTCGGCGCCGGAATAGACGTTCATCGACGTTCCCCGAAGGAAGCCGACGAGCGTCAGTCCGCTCTCCTCGGCGAGCTCGACTGCCAGCGAGGAGGGGGCCGACACCGCCGCGAGCGCCGGGATGCCTCCCATCACCGCCTTCTGGACCAGCTCGAAGGAGGCGCGCCCGCTCACCATCAAGACCGTCCCACGCAGAGGCACCATGCCCTGCAGGAGCGCATGTCCGATCACCTTGTCGACCGCGTTGTGCCGCCCGACGTCCTCTCGCATCACCACCATGTCCCCATCGGCGGAGAACAGCCCGGCGGCATGCAAGCCACCCGTGGTGTCGAACACGCGCTGGGCTTCACGGAGCCTGTCGGGAAGGACTGCGAGGACCGCCGGTTCGACGACGAGCGGGTCGTCCGCAACGGACCAGGCCGCCTGGGTGCGGACCGCGTCGAGGCTGGCCTTGCCGCAGAGTCCGCACGAGGAGGTCGTGTAGAAGTTCCGCTCCAGCGAGGGATCGGGCGCGGCGACACCGGGCGCGAGACGGACGTCGACCACGTTGTAGGTGTTGCTCCCGTCGGCCGTCGCCCCGGCGCAGTAGCGCACGGCGGCGACCTCCTCGGCGTGGTGGATGACACCCTCGCTGACCAGGAAGCCCACGGCGAGGTCGAAGTCGTTGCCGGGCGTGCGCATGGTGACCGTCAGGGCCCGGCCGTTCACGCGGATCTCCATCGGCTCCTCGGCCGCCAGAGTGTCCGGTCGATGACTGGCCACACCGTCACGTAGTCGGAGCACCCGTCGGCGTACTGTCACTCGGCCCATGGCTGGGCTCCTCTCATCGCAGTGTCGTGTCGGTAGCTGAACGTGGCCGCGATCGCCAGGCAGACCAGGCCCACAGCGGCCAGGCCGGCGAGGAGCGTCGGGTAGGACAGCGAGGTGGCGCTGATCGCCAGCAGCAGGGGCGCCAGGAAGCCACTGTGTGCGACCCCCTGGAAGAGCGCCGATGCCGTGGGCCGTGCGCCGGGGCTCGCCAGCCGCTCGATCTCGGTCAACCCGGACTCGAGCGTGAGCCCGTAGCCGGCACCCAGGACGACCGCCGCCGCCAGAACGAGCAGCGGCGAGACCAGCTCGACGGCGATCGCCCCCACCAGGAGACCGACCACAACCGTCGACATCGCGAGCAGGGTGGCCCGGGCGGTGCCGGGGCGGTCGATCCGCACGGCCAGCGGTTGCACCGCGAGGCCGACGCTGAGCGTCACCGCGGCGACCAGTCCGCTGAACAATGGCTCGTAGCCGTGCACCCGATCGATCACCAGCGGCGGCAGCACGACGTAGGAGACTGTGACGGCCGCGAAGATCGCCGGACTCGCGGGCAGGACCACTCCGACGAACCGCGGATGCCGCACCACCGACCAGCGATCGGCGTCGCGCCTGCCACCCGTCGCCGACCCGATCGGCCCACGCCGTGGCGCGATGTCGGGGACGCCGCGGGTGGCGACGAGCACGAGCAGGGACAGCCCGCCGTGCACCAGGCAGGGCAGCACCATCGGGGCGGGCAGCCACTCGGCCATCGCACCGGCGGCGAGCGGACCGAAGGCGAAGCCCGCGCCGACGGCGTACACGGCCAGCCGGACCGCGCGATCGACCCCGATCCCGCCGGCGACGCCCTGCAACCAAACTCCGCCAGCGGAGACGATGATGCCGACGCCGACGCCCGTCAGCAATCGACTCATGTAGACGGCTCCGGGCGACACAACCGCGGCTGCGAGGAGCAGGCTGGACACGACGGTGAGGGCCAGTGCGAGTCGAACGACCCGGCGCCGACCGAACCGGTCCGCGGCCCGATCACCCAGCAACAGTCCGGGCACCAGGCCGATGAGGTAGACGGTGAACATCGCGATCACCGTCAGGGTGGTCCACCCCTCGGCACTGCGATAGACGACCGAGAGCGGGGTGAACTGGTTGGCGCCCCAGCCGCCGAGCACCAGCGTCGCGGCCACCGGCGTCCAGGCGCGCGCTGGCCCGAACACGTCAGCCTGCCGATGCGGGTGCGGGTTCCAGACGCACGATGATGCCCTTGGACGTCGGGGTGTTGCTGACGTCGGCGACGCTGTCCAGCGGCACCAGCACGTTTGTCTCCGGGTAGTACGCCGCCGCGGAGCCGCGCGAGGCGGGGTAGGCCACCACCCGGAACGCCGGCGCCCGGCGCTCGGTGCCGTCGCGCCATACGCTCACGAGATCCACGAGCTGACCGTCGACGAGGCCAAGGCCCGCGACGTCGTCCGGGTTGACCATCACCACCCGGCGGGCGTCGTGGATGCCGCGGTAGCGGTCATTCATCGCGTAGGGGATGGTGTTCCACTGGTCGTGGGACCGCAGCGACTGCAGCACCAGGTGACCGGGAGGCGCCTCGAGCCACGTGAACTCGTTGCAGGAGAAGACGGCCTTGCCACTCGGCGTCGGGTAGACGTGCTCGTTGACCGGGTTGGGCAGCCGGAAGCCGCCGGGCTGGGCGACTCGCTCGTTGAAGTTCTCGAAGTCGGGCACGACCCGGGCGATCCGGTCGCGGATGGTGCCGTAGTCGGCCTCGAACTCCTCCCACGGGATGTCGAACCCGTCGCCCAGGGTGCGTCGGGCGAGCTGCGCCAGGATCGCGACCTCGCTCAGCAGGTGTGGCGAGGCGGGCTCGAGGCGCCCACGTGAGGAGTGCACCTCGCTCATCGAGTCCTCGACGGTGACGAATTGCTCCCCGGTGGCCTGGATGTCGCGGTCGCTACGCCCGAGGGTCGGCAGGATCAGCGCGGTCTCGCCGCACACGGTGTGCGAGCGGTTCAGCTTGGTGGAGATCTGCACGGTGAGGCGACAGTTGCGCAGTGCCGCCTCCGTGACATCGCTGTCCGACATCGCGCGGACGAAGTTTCCGGCCACGCCGATGAAGACGCTCGCCGCGCCGTCGCGCATCGCCCGGACCCCATCGACCGAGTCGTAGCCGTGCCTTGTCGGCGGAGCGAAACCGAACTCGGCCTCGAGTGCGTCGAGGAACGACTGGGGCATCTGCTCCCAGATGCCCATGGTCCGGTCGCCCTGGACGTTGCTGTGGCCACGGACGGGGCACACGCCCGCGCCGGGCTTGCCGAGGTTGCCGCGCAGGAGCAGGAAGTTGACCACCTCGCGGATGGTCGGCACGCCGTGCTTCTGCTGCGTGAGACCCATGGCCCAGCACACGATGGTCTTGTTGCTCTCGAGGACGCGGGCGAACAGCTCCTCGATCTCTGTTCGCGCCAGTCCGGTGGCGAGCAGAACGTCGTCCCACGAGACCGTTCGTGCGTGCTCGGAGAACGCCTCGAACCCAGTGGTGTGGCGCCGGATGAACTCGTGGTCGAGCACCGTTCCGGGAGCGGCGTCCTCGGCCTCCAGCAGGAGCCGGTTGAGCATCTGGAACAGCGCGAGGTCGCCACCAGGGCGTATCAGCACGAACTGGTCGGCGATGGTCGTGCCCCGGCCGATGACACCGCGCGCCTTCTGCGGGTTCTTGAATCGGATGAGACCGGCTTCGGGCAGCGTGTTGACCGCGACGATCTTCCCGCCGTTGCGCTTCGTCTCCTCGAGAGCCGAGAGCATGCGCGGGTGGTTGGTGCCCGGGTTCTGGCCCACGACGAAGATCAGATCCGACTCGTAGATGTCGTCCAGGCTCACACTGCCCTTGCCGATGCCGAGCGTCTCCCCCAGAGCCGAGCCGCTCGACTCATGACACATGTTGGAGCAGTCCGGCAGGTTGTTGGTCCCGTAGGCGCGGGAGAACAGCTGGAGCAGGAAGGCAGCCTCGTTGTTGAGCCGCCCGGAGGTGTAGAACATGGCCTCGTCCGGCGACCCCAGCGCGTTCAGCTCACCGGCGATCAGGTCGAACGCCTCGTCCCACTCGATGCGCTCGTAGTGGTCCGCACCGGGTCGCTTCACCATGGGTGCGGTCAGCCGGCCCTGCTGGTTGAGCCACCAGTCCGACTTGCCGTCCAGCTCCGTGATCGAGTTCTCGGCGAAGAGCTCCTCGGTGACGCGCTTGGTCGTCGCCTCGTCGTTGATGTGCTTGGCGCCGTTCTCGCAATACTCGTTCTTCGGGCGGTGCTTGCCCTCCGGCCAGGCACATCCCGGGCAGTCGAAGCCCTTGACCTGGTTGATGTTGAGCAACGTCAGGGCGGTACGCCGCACCGAGTTCTGCGAGAGGGAGTACTCCAGCGCATGGACCACGGCCGGTACGCCGGCGGCGTACGACTTCGGAGGTGTGACCTTCAAGTGGTCATCGGGGTCCGTGGTGATGTCCATGACATCCAGAATTCAGCCGGACGTCATGATAAGTCAAAGCGATCATTTGGATGGGTCGATAGCCACCACCTCTTATTACAAGGAGTGATCGACCGATCGCGAACAGCACGTTGACGTGGTCGCAGGGAGCCACGACCGTGGGGCCTGTGGCCACAGCAAACCCCGCAGTCCCTGACGCCCTGGTCGACACGTTCGGCCGGGTGCACACGGACCTGCGTGTGTCGCTGACCGACCGCTGCAACCTGCGGTGCACCTACTGCATGCCCGAGGAGGGCCTGGCCTGGCTCCCCCGGCAGGATCACCTCACCGACGACGAGGTGGCTCGGCTGGTGCGCATCGCCACCACCCGACTGGGCATCCGGACCGTACGCCTCACCGGTGGCGAGCCACTGCTGCGCCGCGGTCTGCCGGGGCTCGTCGGCCTCCTGGCAGCGGAGACCCCGGGACTCGAGCTGAGCATGACCACCAACGGGGTCGGCCTGGCCAGACAGGCTGCCGCACTGCACGCGGCGGGCCTGCGCCGGGTCAACGTCAGCCTCGACACCCTCCGCCCGGAGCGCTACCTGGCGATCACCCGCCGGGACCGGATCACCGACGTGTTCGACGGCCTGCGTGCCGCCCAGGAAGCGGGTCTGGCTCCGGTCAAGGTCAACGCCGTCCCGGTCCGCGGTGTCAACGACGACGAGATCGCCGACCTCGCCCAGTTCGCGGTTGAGCAGGGCTACCGGATGAGGTTCATCGAGTCGATGCCACTGGACGCTCAGGGGGCCTGGGACCGGGCCAGCATGATCCCGGCCGCGGAGATCCTGGAGCGGCTGGAGCAGCGTTTCGAGCTCACCCCGGTGCCCCGCGACGGCAACGCGCCCGCCGAGGAGTGGCGGATCGCCGGGACCGACGCCGTCGTAGGCGTGATCGCCAGCGTCACCCGGTCGTTCTGCGGAGGGTGCGACCGAGTTCGGTTGACTGCGGACGGGCAGTTGCGCAACTGCCTGTTCGCCAGCCAGGAGACGGATCTGCGCGGACTCCTCCGCACTGGCGCCGACGACGCCGACATCGAGACCGCGTGGCGGGCCAGCGTGGCGGCCAAGGGCCCCGGCCATCTGATCAACAGCATCGACTTCCGTCAGCCCGAGCGCCCGATGTCCGCCATCGGCGGCTGAGTAGCACCCGAGAGGAGAGCCGGATGAGCTCGATGCACGACTGGCTGGACGAGGCGAAGGTCGCGTTGGGGGTGGACCTCGACATCGACGTCGACGGGCTGCTCGAGATGACGCGCGTGGTCGCCCACGACATCGCCCGCCCTGCTGCTCCTCTGACCGCCTTCCTGGTCGGCTACGCCGCCGCTCAGCGTGGCGGAGGTGCCGTGTCGGTGGCCGCGGCCAACCGCACGGTCACCGAGCTGGCCGGCCGCCTCGCAGGACGGACCGACGACGCCTGACCCGACCGGGCAGGCTCGACGAAATCGGGTCGGCGCCGCGCTCCTGGTGAGCACGGCGCCGACCCGATTCGGCTCTCAACCGGCGGTCTCGTCTTCGGGCTGGTCGCTGAAGAGGCTGCTGCCACGGATGTCCTCTGCGGTGAGCAGGATCAGGTCCTGCTTCCCCAAGGGACGGTCGAGCCCGACCAGTCGCCGTGCCTGACGCAGCCGACAACGCTCGATCGCGTTGCGGACACTGCGTGCGTTGGAGAAGTTCGGCCGTGGCATCCGAAGAGTGAGGTAGTCCGAGAAGACCTCGCGTGCCTGCTCGTCGAACCGGAAGTTCTCCTCCGCGACCATCAGCTCGGCGATCTGCATCAGCTCGCCGTGGTCGTAGTCCTCGAACTCGATGTGGTGCGGGACCCGGGAGCTGAGCCCGGGGTTCGCCGAGAAGAACGTCGCCATCCGGTCGGGATAGCCGGCGAAGATGACCACGAGGTTTCCTCGGTCGTTCTCCATCTCGGTGAGCAGGATCTCGATGACCTCCTGTCCGTAGTCCCTCTCGTTCTCGGGGCGGAACAGGTAGTAGGCCTCGTCGATGAAGAGGATCCCCCCTGCTGCCTTGGCGATCGCCTCCTTCGTCTTCGGCGCGGTGTGGCCGATGAACTGACCGACGAGGTCGTCGCGAGTGACGACGTGGACCCGCGGCGCCCGGATGTAGCCGAGCGCGTGCAGGATCGCCGCCATCCGCATGGCCACGGTGGTCTTGCCGGTGCCCGGTCCTCCCGTGAAGCTCATGTGGAGGGTGGGCTTCGACGATGACAGGCCGAACTGGCTGCGGGCCCGGTCGACCTGGAGCAGCGAGGCGATCTCCCGGACCCTGCGCTTGACCGATGCCAGCCCGACCAGCTCCGCGTCGAGTGCAGCCAGGGTCTCCTCGACCCTGGCTGCGGCCTCGTCCGCGGAGAGGTCCAGCTCGGCGTCGTCCGCGAGGATGACGGCCTGGGCCGTGTCCTCGCCGGTCGTGTCGGTCGCTCCCCCGCCGGCGGCGGCCGGTGGTGGATACCCGAATCCCTGGGACGCCATGATGTTCACTCCCTCGCGTAGCGCGTTCCGGCCGGGCGATCGGTGGCATACGACCTCACCGAGTACCGCTGGACCCGGTCATGGGCGTCCTGGCGCTCGAGCAGCAGGCCGGGCTCGTTGGTCGGCCGTTGGACCAGGAACGACATGGCGGTCGTCTGCTTGCCGAGCCTGGCGTCGTAGGCGAGCACGCGGATGTAGTGCTCCGGCTGGGCCGCTCGACACTCGTTGATCTGCCTGATGACGCCGTCGGGCTCGACCAGGTCGAACATCGGCAGGCCCCACATCTCCCAGTAGATGTTGCGTGGGTGCGGGTCGTCGGTGTACTCGATGGACACCGGCCACTCGTGGTCGAGCGCGTACTTCACCTGGGCCGCGATCTCCTCGTCGGTGAGATCTGGCAGGTAGGAGAAGGTGCCGTAGTGGATCTTGCTCATGGTGTGCTCCTCTCGGTGGGTTGTCGTCAGGACGGCGTCGCGGTGGGGACGAAGTCCGGAGCGTCGGTGCTGGTGTAGTCGAAGGTGACGTCACCCCAGGTGGACAGTGCTGCCTCCAGCGGCTGGCAGGTCTTGGCCGCGTTGCGGAGCACGTCAGCACCCTCGCGCAGCAGGTCCTTGCCCTCGTTGCGGGCCTTGACCATCGCCTCGAGCGCGACCCGGTTGGCCTCGGCGCCCGCGGCGATGCCGTAGGGGTGCCCGATCGTGCCGCCACCGAACTGCAGGATCACGTCGTCCTGGAAGAGGTCCAGCAGCTGGTGCATCTGCCCGGCGTGGATGCCTCCCGAGGCGACGGGCATGACGCCCGGCATCGAGGCCCAGTCCTGGTCGAAGAAGATGCCGTTCTCCAGGTTGGTCGCGACCTTGTCCTCGCGCAGCGTGTCGTAGAAGCCGCGCGTGGTGGCCGGGTCGCCCTCGAGCTTGCCGACGACCGTGCCGGCGTGCAGGTGGTCGACACCCATCAGGCGACACCACTGGGAGATCACCCGGAAGCTGACGCCGTGCGTCTTCTGTCGGGTGTACGTCGAGTGGCCGGCGCGGTGCAGGTGGAGCAGCAGGCCGTTCTCGCGGCACCAGTTCGCCATCGACTGGATCGCCGTGTAGCCGATGGTGAGGTCGATCATCACGATGACGCTGCCGATCTCCTTGGCGAACTCCGCCCGGCGATACATCTCCTCCATGGTGCCGGCGGTGATGTTGAAGTAGTGACCCTTCAGCTCACCGGTCTCGGCCATCGCCTTGTTGACACCCTCCATGCCGAAGAGGAACCGGTCGCGCCACCGCATGAACGGCTGGGAGTTGATGTTCTCGTCGTCCTTGGTGAAGTCGAGGCCACCCTTGCAGGCCTCGTAGACGACACGGCCGTAGTTGCGAGCCGACAGGCCGAGCTTCGGCTTGATCGTGGCGCCGAGCAGTGGGCGACCGTACTTGTTGAGGAACTCCCGCTCCATGACGATGCCGTGCGCGGGCCCCTGGAAGGTCTTCTTGTAGGCGACCGGGATCCGCATGTCCTCCAGGCGCAGCGCCTTCAGCGGCTTGAACCCGAAGACGTTGCCGATGATCGAGGAGGTCAGGTTGGCGATCGATCCCTCCTCGAAGAGGTCGATGTCGTAGGCGATATAGGCGAAGTACTCCCCGGGTCGGCCCGGCACGTCATCGACCTTGTAGGCCTTGGCCTGGTAGTGCGAGTTGGCGGTCAGCCGGTCCGTCCAGACCACCGTCCAGGTCGCGGTCGACGACTCGCCCGCCACGGCCGCGGCGGCCTCGATCTTGTCCACACCGTCCTGTGGAGTCATCCGGAAGACCGCGAGGATGTCGGTCTCCTTCGGTTCGTAGTCGGGGTTCCAGTAGCCCATGCCTGCATAGCTCTGGACGCCTGGGTCCCAACGCTCCTTGATCTCCGTGCTCTCTTCGATGGTTGTCATCGCGGTTTCCTTTCCGGTTGCCTGCGGGAGCACCAGTCTGTGGGGGCAACTGATCAACTACAATTGACTCTTCACCGCTGATCATTAAGGGATGAGTTATCCATGGCCAACCCCACGGACCTGCCGGCAGCCGCCACCTGGGCTCGCCTGCAGACCTTCATCGCCGTCTACGACGGCGGCAGCGTCCGGGTCGCCGCCGAGTCGCTCCACGTGACGCCGCCTGCCGTCTCCGCCGCCATCTCGGCGCTGGAGTCGGCGCTCGGCGTACCCCTCTTCACCAAGGCGGGTCGCGGCATCGTGCCCACCGACGCGGGCGACATCTTCGCGTCCTACGTCCACAAGCTGCTGGGCCTGCTGGTCGAGGCCTCCGGAGCCGTGCACGACGCCGATCGCGGCCGCGTCCGCATCGGGGCCGTCGCGACCGCGAGCGAATACGTCCTTCCTCCCCTGATCGCGTCCTTCGCCCGTGAGCACCCCCACGTCGAGCTGTCGCTGTCGGTGCTGCCACGAGACGAGCTTTTCGCACTGGCCGCCGATCACCACGTCGACGTGGTGCTGGCCGGCCGCCCCCCACGAGGGTCGGGGCTGATCACCCGAGCCCGCCGCCCCAACAGGCTCCTGCTGGTCGGACGCCCCGGACTCGAGGGCGACCCGTTGACCACTCCGTGGCTGCTCACGGCGGTCGGCTCCGGCACCCGGGACACGACGCTGTCCCTCCTCAACCGGCTCCAGGCGGCGCCCCCGCTCCTCACGCTGGGCACCTCCGGAGCGGTCGTGGCCGCTGCGCGGCAGGGGCTGGGAGTGACCCTCGTGCACGAGGAGGCCGTGCGTGGCCAGGTCGCCAGCGGGGAGCTCACCACCTACCCGCTCGCCGGCACGCCCCTGGACCGCCCCTGGCACCTCTGCACCAGCGCCGAGCCGACGTCGGCGACGCGGTTGTTCGTACGGCACGTCAGCAACCAGGAGAGCGTGGGGGAAGCCGGGTTTCACACCCGGGATCGCCCGAAGGGGTGAGTCCTTCGTCGCGGCAGCCTGCGCATGCTGCGGGGATGAGCATCCTCCACAGCACAGCCCGTGAGCTGACCCACGGCGGCCGCGGCATCCTGGCCGCCGACGAATCCATCAAGACGATGTCCGCCCGCCTCGAGGCGGAGGGCATCACTGCCGGCGAAACCGCGCGTCGGGACTACCGCGAGCTCCTGCTCACTGCGCCCGGACTCTCCGCGACCGTCAGTGGCATCATCCTGGCCGACGAGACGTTCGGCCAGGAGCTCAGCGACGGGCGCCCCTTTCCGGTTGCGGCCCGCGAGCTCGGAGTCCTGCCCGGCATCAAGGTCGACACCGGCACCACCCCACTTCCCGGTGCTGGCGGCGCCCTGATCACCGAGGGGCTCGACGGCCTCGGCGCGCGCCTGTCGTCGTACGCCGAACGCGGAGCCGCCTTCGCCAAGTGGCGCGCGGTCATCGACATCGCCACGACCACCGAGCAGACGGCGCGCGCCAACGGGCACGCCCTGGCCCGGTATGCGGCCCTGTGCCAGGAGCACGGCATCGTTCCCATCGTGGAACCCGAGGTGCTCTGCTCCGGTGACCACGACATCGTCGCGTGCGCCGACACCACCCGACTCGCGCTCGCTGTGGTGTTCAACGAGCTCGAGGATGCGGGCGTCGATCTGAGGGGCATCGTGCTCAAGCCCAACTTCGTCACGCCCGGCCTGGAGGCGCCGAAGGTCAGTGCGGCCGCGGTGGCCGCTGCGACGTTCGAGATCCTTCGTTCCACCGTGCCCGCAGCGGTCCCCGGCATCGCGTTCCTCTCCGGCGGGCACCCGACCGACGACGTGTGCGCCTTCCTCAAGGAGCTCAGCGCGATCCCGGAGCGACCCTGGGACGTGACGTTCTCCTTCGGGCGAGCCCTGGTGAGCGCGGCACTGAGCACCTGGGGCGGAGCCCCGGCCAACGTCGACGCCGCGCAGGAACGGCTTCTCGACAACTGCCGCCAGGCCGCCGACGCCACTGCCTGACCTCACCGCACGGACGAGTGCCCGACCTACAGGGGCAGCTCGACCAGCACCGTGGTCCCGCGACCAGGCACCGACTCGACCCGCAACGACGCCTCGATCACGGCGCATCGCTCGGCGACGGAGCTCAGCCCGAAGTGCTGGCTGCCATCAGCGTCCCCCGCCCGGGACGTCCGGGTCTCCGCAACGTCGAAGCCCAGGCCGTCGTCGGTGCAGCCCAGCACCATGGAGTCGCCGACGCGACGCAGCGAGAGCGTGATCTGCTCGGCATCAGCGTGCTTGACCGCGTTGGCGAGCGCCTCCTGGGCGATCCGGTAGAGCGATGCGGCCGCGTGGTCCGGAATCGTGTCGACGCCCGCCTCGGGGTCAACGACGAGACGGATCTCCGGCCCGTCGTCTCGTCGCGCCGTCTGCACCAGCGACTCGATCGCCGCGACCAGCCCGAGGTCGTCCAGGACCAGACTGTGCAGGCCGGTGATCGCCGCGCGGGTCTGGTTGTAGGCCATGTCCGCGAGCGCGCGGGCGTTGGAGATCTCGTCTCGCGCGCGGTAGAGCTCCTTGACCCGGGTCGGCAGGTCCGACTCGTCGCTCGCGGCGAGCTGGGAGACGGTGAGGTCTGCGGCCGAGAGGTGGAACGACATCGAGGCCAGGGCTGTGGTCACGCCGTCGTGCAGGTCGAACGCCAGTCGGCGGCGCTCAGCCTCCTGGGCCTGGACCGCCTGCTTGATCAACTGGTCCCGTTCGGTGCGATGACGGCTGGCGGCACGGAAGAGCTGCTCGGCATGGACGTGCAACCCGAGCAGCGAAACCACCGACTCCGCGGCCGCAAGGTCCGCGTCACCGAAGGGCCTGCGCGGGCTGCGGTGCACGGCGAGCACACCGATCACCCTGCCGTCGACGCCGGGGAGCGGCAGGCACATCCGGGCCACGGTCTGGTGGGGGGCGAGGCCGAGCAGCTGCCGGTGGAGGGCGTTGCGCGGGGAGTCGGCCTCCAGCAGCACCGCCTTCCGGGTGCGTGCCACCAGCCCGGTGACGCCGAAGCCGACCTGGAGCTTGAGCGCCGCCGCCGAAGGGTGCGTCGGATGCATGTCGACGATGCTGAGGTCCTGGCCGTCGATCGCGTAGACGAGCACGCCCTCGGCATCCAGCAGGTCCGCGAGCTGTCGGGCGTCGGGCACCTCGTCACCTGCGGGCTTCAATGGAACAGGCCTTCCCGGAGCGCGACGGAGATCGCTCCGCTGCGGTCGGAGACCCCGAGCTTGCGGTAGAGGCCACGGATGTGGGTCTTGACGGTGTCCTCGCTGACCACGAGCTTGCCGGCGACACCCTTGTTCGAGTGACCGGAGACGAGCAGCTCGAGGACCTCGGACTCGCGCTGGGTGAGACCGAGGTGGGCCCCCGACCAGAACTCCCCTGCACTGAGCCTCGCGGCCGACAGCGCCACCCGTCCGGCCAGGGCGGGGTCCACGACGATCTCGCCCTCGCGAACCAGGCGCAGGTGGTGGACCAGCTCCTGACCGTCGATGCGCTTGAGGATGTAGCCCGAGGCACCGACACGCAGCGCCTGGTAGAGGTAGTGCTCGTCGTCGTACACCGTCAGCAGCACGACCTTGGTCCCCGGGTGCTGGGAGGTGACCTGCCGGCACAGGTCCAGGCCGCTCTCCCTGCCAATGCGCACGTCGCACAAGGCCACGTCCGGGTTCAGCTCGGCGATCAGCGCGAGGGCGCCGGCTGCGGTGGTCGACTGGCCGACGATCTGCACCTCGTCCGGGAAGTGGCCCAACATCGCGCCGAGCCCCTGCAGCACCATCTCGTGGTCGTCCACGAGCACGAGGCGCAGTGGGGTCGTGGCGGTCTCCGGCATGGCCCAAGGCTAGCCACCCACACCGGTCCGACAGGTCCCTCTCCGGGCATCTCACCCTCACCTCCACCCACGTGGGTGAGTGCCGTACGGCGCCGTGCGCGGTCCCATGGAGGCACCAGACCAGGAAGGGGCGATCCCGATGACGCAGACCATGGCTCCGTCCGCCGCCACCCGCACCCGCGAGCCCCTCATCGTGCCGTCGGTGCTGCCCGCCGACTTCGCCCGCATCGGTGACGAGGTCCGCGAGCTCTGCGAGGCTGGCGTCGACCGCATCCAGTGGGACGTGATGGACGGCGTGTTCGTCCCCAACCTCACCTTCGGTCCCGACGTGATCGCGGCAGCGCGTCCGCACAGCACGGTCGGCTTCGAGGCCCACCTCATGGTCGTCAATCCCGACGAGCTCCTGGGGAGGTACGTCGACGCGGGCTGTGAGCTCGTCATCGTGCACGCCGAGGCCTGCACCCACCTGCACCGCACCCTGGCCCGCATCCGCGAGCTCGGCGCCCGCAGCGGGGTCGCGCTCAACCCGCACACGCCGGCCGAGGTCTTCGGCCACGTGATGGAGGAGACCGACCTGGTCCTCGCCATGACCGTCAACCCGGGCTTCGGCGGGCAGGCCTACATCTCCGCGGTCGAGCCCAAGGTCGCCCGGCTGCGCCGGATGATCGACGAGTCCGGCCTCGACATCGAGCTCGAGGTCGACGGCGGCATCACCGAGGCGACCGTCAGCGAGGCGGCCGCGGCCGGTGCGGACGTGTTCATCTCGGGTTCCTGGATGTACGCCTACCCGGCCGGCAAGGCAGCCGCCGTCACCCGGCTCCGCGAGATCGCGGCCGAGAACATGACCCAAGGAGGTCCGTCATGACCGACGTCCTGCAGACCGAGCACACGACCGTCGAGACCGACCGACTCGCCGTCGACACGCTGCGCTTCCTCGCCGCCGACATGGTCCAGGCCGCCAACAGCGGGCACCCCGGCATGCCCATGGGAGCGGCACCGATGGCCTGGGCGCTCTGGAGCCGCCACCTGCGCCACGACCCGGCCGACCCGGCGTGGGCCGACCGCGACCGTTTCGTGCTCTCGGCCGGCCACGGCTCGGCACTGCTCTACGGCCTCCTGCACATCTTCGGTTACGACCTGCCGACCGAGGAGCTGCGGGCATTCCGCCAGCTCGGCTCACGCACACCGGGGCACCCGGAGTTCGGACACACCCCCGGGGTCGAGTGCACCACCGGGCCGCTCGGCCAGGGGTTGGCCATGGCCGTCGGCATGGCGCTGGCCGAGCGCATGAGCGCGGCGCGTTTCCCCCGGGTCACCGACCACCGCACCTACGCGATCGTCGGCGACGGCTGCCTGATGGAGGGCGTCAGCCACGAGGCCGGCTCCTTCGCCGGACACCTCGGGCTGGGCGGACTCGTCGTGCTCTGGGACGACAACTCGATCACCATCGACGGTGCCGTCGATCGATCCTGCAGCGACGACCAGCTGGCCCGCTTCGCGGCCTACGGCTGGCACACCGAGCAGGTGCTGGACGGCACCGACGTCGAGGCGATCCACGAGGCGATCACGCGCGCCGAGGCAGACCCGCGCCCGAGCTTCATCGCGGTCCGCACGGTGATCGGCCAGGGCGCCCCCGGGGTCGAGGGGACGTCGAAGGCGCACGGCTCGCCACTCGGGGAGGAGCTGCTGGCCGAGACGAAGCGGCTGGCCGGCTGGGACCACGAAGCCTTCACGGTGCCGGAGCCGGTCCGGGCCGCCTGCGCGGCACTCGCGGCCGATGGCGCCCGCGCACACGCCGAGTGGGACAAGACGTTCGCGGCCTTCGCCGACGCAGAGCCCGAGGTGGCCGCGCAGTTCACCCGGGCCCTCGGGCGCGCGCTGCCCGCTGACCTCGAGGAGGTCCTGGGCGGTGCTGTCGGCGACGCTCCGCGGGCCACCCGGCAGTCGTCGCAGGCGTGCCTCAACGCCCTGCGGGACGCGCTGCCCGAGCTGGTCGGCGGCTCCGCAGACCTCGCCGGCTCGACCGGCACGTCGTTCGGCGACGTGATCACCCGCGACGACTTCGGGCGGAGGGCGATCGGCTTCGGCATCCGTGAGTTCGGCATGGCGACGTTCATGAACGGCATCAGCCTGCACGGCGGCTTCCGGGTCTTCGGCAGCACTTTCCTGGTGTTCGCCGACTACCTGCGCCCGGCCCTGCGTCTCTCGGCGCTGATGAAGCAGCCGGTCGTCTACGTGTTCACGCACGACTCGATCGCGGTCGGCGAGGACGGCCCGACGCACCAGCCGATCACGCACATCGAGTCCCTGCGGATCATCCCCGGCCTCCAGGTCCTCCGCCCGGCCGACGACGCGGAGACCGCGAGGGCCTGGCAGCTGGCCCTCGAGCGCACCGACGGGCCCACCGCACTGGTGCTCTCGCGCCAGTCGCTGCCCCAGCTGGACCGCGCGACGTTCGAGAGCGACAGCCCAGTCACCCTGGAGATCGTCGCCACCGGTTCGGAGGTGGCCCTGGCCGCGGCGGTGGCCGAGGTCTTCCGCGGGGAGGGGTACGGCGTCCGCGTGGTGTCCCCGTTCGACCGCTCCCGGTACACCCCGGACCCCTCGGCGACCCGGGTCAGCATCGAGGCCGGCAGCACGTCGGCGTGGTCCGGCATCGCCGACGTCGCCATCGGCATCGACGACTTCGGTGCCAGCGGTCCGGGCGAGGACGTCCTCGCCTTCCACGGCTTCACCGTCGACAACGTGGTGGCGAAGATCCGCGAACACCTCGCCACGAGGCGATGACCGGGCTGGAGGCCGTCATCTTCGACGTCGACGGCACGCTCGTGGACAGCGAGCGCGACGGTCACCGGGTGGCGTTCAACGCGGCCTTCGAGGAGGCGGGGCTGCCCGACCGGTGGGACGTCACGACCTACGGCGGACTGCTCAGCACCGCCGGCGGCGGCAAGCGGCTGGCGCGCTGGCTGGAGCGCGCAGGCCGCCCCGCTGACGAGGCGCGCGAGCTGGCCGCCGTGCTCCACGAGCGCAAGACCGCGATCATGCGAGTGCTCGTCGAGGAGGGGCACATCCGGGCCCGGCCGGGCATCCACCGGCTGATCGACGAGCTCGATAACCACGGGGTGCCGATGCACGTCGCCACCACCGGCACCCGGGCCTGGGTGGAGCCGTTGCTCGACCGGGTCTTCGGCGACCGCTTCGGCGTCGTCGTGACCGGGACCGAGGTGCCAGACCTGAAGCCCAGCCCCGCGGTGTACCTCGAGGTCCTGCACCGGCTCGGAACCGGACCCGAGGGTGTCGTGGCAGTCGAGGACTCCGCGAACGGCGTGCGGGCGGCCACTGCCGCAGGCCTGGTCTGCGTGGCCACCTACAACACCTACACCCGTGACGACGACCTGTCCGCAGCGACGCTGGTGACACCCGACGCCGCGGACCCGGCGTTCACGGCGTGGTTCCGCGACCGGCTTCGGGCGACCGTCCGCCCGGCGTGATGGCTGGCACACTCATGACCATGCAGGTGGACAGTGTTGTCGCCGACGCAGTCGCCGAGCTGGTCGGCTCGCTCCCCGACGGGGTGGTGGTGACCGGCGCCGACGAGATGGACAAGTACCGCGAAGACTTCGCGCGGGACGGGTCGGCCGGGATGCCGATCGCCGTCGTGCGCGCCGACAATGCCGGCCAGGTGCAGCAGGCAGTGCGCTGGGCGGCCGCGCACCGGGTGCCCGTTGTCCCGCGTGGCGCGGGCACGGGCCTGTCGGGCGGGTCCTCGGCCGTCGACGGCGGGACCACGATCTCGCTGGACCGGATGCGACTGATCGAGATCGATCCTGCCTGCCAGGTCGCGATCGTAGAGCCGGGCGCGTTGAACGCCGACGTCAAACGGGCCGCCGCCGAGCACGGCCTGTGGTACCCGCCCGACCCGTCGTCGTACGAGATCTGCTCGATCGGCGGCAACCTCGCCACCAACGCCGGCGGCCTGTGCTGCGTGAAGTACGGCGTGACGACCGACTACGTCCTCGGGATGGACGTCGTGCTGGCCGACGGCACGCTCGTCACGCTGGGCGGCAAGCAGATCAAGGATGTCGCCGGGCTGTCGCTGCTGAAGCTCTTCGTCGGCAGCGAGGGCACCCTCGGAGTCATCAGCCGGGCGACGCTGCGGTTGATCCCCGCCCAGACCGCGGGTGCGACCCTGGTCAGCGCCTTCCCGACCATGACCTCCGCGTCGCGTGCGGTGGTGGCCATCCGCAGTCGCGTGCGCTGTTCGATGCTGGAGCTGATGGACAACACGACCATCAACGCCGTCGAGGACTGGCGCTCCCACGGGCTCGACCGATCGACCGGCGCCCTGCTGCTCGCGCAGTCGGATGCGTCCGGAAGGTCGTGCGAGGCGGAGATCGATCTGATCCGCGAGTGCTGCGAGCATGAAGGTGCGTCCGACGTCTTCACGACCACCGACGCCGACGAGGCCCAGCTGTTCGTCGCGGCCCGTCGCAACGCGTTCCTGGCCCTCGAGCAGCGCGGCAGTGTCCTCTTCGAGGACGTCGGCGTCCCGGTGCCGCTACTGCCCGACCTCGTCGGCGGAGTGGCCGGCATCGCGAAGCGCTGTGCCGTTGAGATCGCCGTGGTGGCCCACGCCGGCGACGGCAACACCCATCCGATCATCGTGTATGACGCCGCCGATCCCGGCGCAGCGGAGCGGGCGCGTCAGGCGTTCGACGAGGTGATGGCGCTGGCGATCGCGCTCGGCGGCACCATCAACGGAGAGCACGGTGTCGGACGCGCGAAGAAGTCCGCACTGCCCGAACAGCTCGGTGCCGATGTGATGGCACTGACGCAATGCATCAAGGACGCCCTCGATCCCGACGGCATCCTCAACCCGGGCGCGGTCCTGTAGTCCCAACGAGGAGAGACATGACACCCATCGTCCGACGCCACCTGTTCGGCCCCGGCCCGACCAACCCCTACCCCGAGGCGACGGAGGGCCTGGCGCGACCGCTGCTCGGTCACCTCGATCCGGCCTTCATCGCGATCATGGACGAGACCTGTGATCGCCTCCGCGAGGCGTGGGGCACCACCAACGCACGGACCCTGCCGTTGTCGGCGACCGGGTCGGCGGGCATGGAGGCGGCCTTCGTCAACACCGTGACTCCCGGAGACGTGGTGGTCGTCGCCGTCAACGGCTTGTTCGGTCAGCGGATGTGCGAGGTCGCGCGCCGTTGCGGCGCAGAGGTGATCCCGGTCGAGCACCGGTGGGGCACCCCCGTCGATCCCGAGCGGGTGGTGGCCGCGCACCCCTCGCCGAGGGTCGTCGCCGCCGTACACGCCGAGACGTCGACCGGCGTCCGCTCCGACATTGCGGCGCTGGGTGCAGCCGTGCACGCGGCCGGTGACGCGCTTCTGGTCGTCGACGCAGTGACATCGATCGGCGGCCTCGAGCTGCGGGCCGACGACTGGGGCATCGACGTGGGCTACGCCGGCACCCAGAAGTGCCTGGGCGTCGCGCCCGGCCTGGCTCCGTTCACCATCAACGACCGAGCGTTCGCCCGTCGCGTCGAGCGTCCGCAGTCCTGGTACCTCGATCTCGGCCTCCTCGGCGGGTACGTCGGCGAGGCCGGTGCCAAGGGCGGCGGCCGGACCTATCACCACACCGCGCCGGTCGCCATGATCAGCTCCCTGCACGCCGGCCTCGGCCGAGTCCTCGACGAGGGGCTGGACAACGTGTGGGCCCGGCACGCCGCCGCCGGCCAGGCGCTCCAGGACGGGCTGGAGGCGATGGGCCTCGAGCTCTTTGCGGAGAAGGGCTCCCGGCTCCCCGACCTGACCACCGTGAAGGTGCCCGACGGGGTCGACTCGGCAGCGGTGCGCCGTACGATGCTGGAGCGCTACGACATCGAGATCGGCGCCGGCGTCGGCGAGTTCGCCGGATCCGTGTGGCGGATCGGCCTGATGGGCCCGAATGCCCGTCCGGACGCGGTCACCCTGGTGCTCGGTGCGCTGGCGGAAGTACTGGCCCGCTAGCAGGACGGCTCAACTGAGGACGTCGAGGCCGGGGAGCACCTTGCCCTCGAGGAACTCCAGGCTCGCACCGCCCCCGGTGGAGATGTGGCCGAAGGCGTCGTCGGCGAAGCCGAGTGCTCGTACGGCGGCGGCCGAGTCGCCTCCGCCGACGACCGAGAGTCCGTCGACCTCCGTGAGGGCCTGGGCGACCGCCCGGGTGCCGTCGGCGAAGGCAGGGAACTCGAAGACGCCCATCGGGCCGTTCCAGAACACCGTCCGCGCACTCCTGATCGCGTCTGCGAAGACAGCTGCCGAGGCGGGGCCGATGTCCAGGCCCATCTGGTCGGACGGCATGGCGTCCGCCGCGGCAACGGTGCCCGGCGCATCCGCGGCGAAAGTGGGTGCGACCACGATGTCGGTGGGCAGCAGGATCTCCACGCCGGCGGCAGCGGCCCGTTCGAGGTAGGCCAGGCAGGTCGCGATCTGGTCGGGTTCCAGCAGGGAGGACCCCACCTCGTGGCCCTGAGCGACCAGGAAGGTGAACACCATGCCACCGCCGATGAGCAGCTTGTCGGCCTTCTCAAGCAGGTTGTCGATGACGGCGAGTTTGTCGGAGACCTTGGATCCGCCGAGCACGACCACGTAGGGACGCTCCGGGGACTGGGTCAGCCGCTGCAGGACCTCGACCTCGCCCGCGACCAGGCCACCCATGACGGACGGCAGTCGCTGTGCCAGGTCGTAGACACTTGCCTGCTTGCGGTGCACGACACCGAACCCGTCCGAGACGAACCCGTCGCCCAGAAGCGCCAACATCCGGGCGAAGTCCGCCCGCTCGGCATCGACCTTGCTGGTCTCGCCTGCGTTGAAGCGCACGTTCTCCAGCAGTGCGACGTCGCCGTCCCCCAACACCTCCACGGTCGCTCGAGCCGAGTCACCGACCGTGTCGGTCGCGAAGGCGACGTACCTACCGAGCAGGTCGCTAAGCCGCTTGGCGACGTGGGCCAGGGTGAATGCCGGGTCCGGCGCGCCAGTCGGGCGGCCGAGGTGGGCCATCACGACCACGCGGGCCCCGGCCTCGGACAACTGCTTGATGGTCGGGACGCTCGCGCGGACGCGGCCGTCGTCGGTGATGACCGTGCCGTCGAGCGGCACGTTGAGGTCCGAGCGCACCAGCACCGTCCGGCCGCGGAGCCCCCCGAGCTCACGCGCCAGTCTTTCGACGCCGGCACTGCTCACAGCGCGTCACCCACCAGGGACACGAGGTCCGCCAGCCGGTTGGAGTAGCCCCACTCGTTGTCGTACCAGCCGATGACCTTGACCTGGTTGCCGATCACCTTGGTCAGGGGCGAGTCGAAGATGCAGGACGCCGGATCGGTGACGATGTCGGAGGAGACGATCGGATCCGTGGAGTACCTCAGGTACTTGCCGTCCGCTGCCTTCTCGATCGCGGCGTTGACCTCCTCGATCGACGTCTCGCGGCCGGCTTCGAAGGTGAGGTCGGTGGCCGAGCCGGTAGGCACCGGCACCCGCAACGCGAAACCGTCCAGCCTGCCCTTGAGCTCCGGCAGCACCAGGCCGATCGCCTTCGCCGCCCCCGTCGAGGTCGGCACGATGTTCAACGCCGCCGCGCGCGCCCGGCGTACGTCCTTGTGGATGTTGTCCTGGAGGTTCTGGTCGGCGGTGTAGGCGTGGATCGTGGTCATCAAGCCCTTGACGATGGTGAACTCGTCGTTGAGCGCCTTGGCCATCGGCGCCAGGCAGTTCGTCGTGCACGACGCGTTGGAGATGACGTCGTGCTTCGCCGGGTCGTAGAGGCCGTCGTTGACGCCCATCACGATGGTGATGTCCTCGTGGGTGGCGGGCGCGGAGATGATCACCTTCCTGGCTCCCGCCTCGAGGTGCGCCCTCGCCTTGGTGGCATCGGTGAAGAAGCCGGTCGACTCGATGACGATGTCGACTCCCAATTCACCCCACGGCAGGTTGGCCGGATCCCGTTCCGCGAACGCCGCGATGGTCCGGTCGCCCACCTTGATCGACATTGCCTCCGCCGAGACATCCACATCGAGGCGACCCAGGATCGAGTCGTACTTGAGCAGGTGCGCAAGCACGGCGTTGTCGGTCAGGTCGTTGACGCCGACGATCTCGATGTCGGCCTGCCCCGACGCGTCGAGCGCGCGGACTGCACGGAAGAAGTTGCGGCCGATGCGGCCGAAGCCGTTGATACCGACACGAATGGTCACGAGGTCCTCCTGGGGACGATGGAGTGCACTGGCTCAGCGTGCCTTGTCCCGGCGCTCGATGAGCCGCCAGAGCATGGGCGTGAAGATCAGCTGCATCGCCAGGTCCATCTTTCCGCCGGGGCACACGATGGTGTTGGGCCGCGACATGAACGAGTCGTGCAGCATGGACAGCAGGTAGGGGAAGTCGATCCCCTTCGGGTTGGCGAACCTGATCACGAGCATCGACTCGTCCTGGCTCGGGATGGTCCGGGCGATGAAGGGGTTGGACGTGTCCACGATCGGGACGCGCTGGAAGTTCACGTGCGTGCGGGAGAACTGCGGGCACATGTAGTTCACGTAGTCCTCCATCCGGCGCAGGATCGTCTCGGTGACCGCCTCCGTGGAGTAGCCGCGCTTGGCCTTGTCACGGTGCAGCTTCTGGGTCCACTCGAGGTTGATGACCGGGACCACGCCGATCAGCAGGTCGGCGTACTGCGCGACGTTGACGGTCTCGGTGGCCACCGCGCCGTGCAGGCCCTCGTAGAAGAGCAGGTCGGTGCCGACGGGGAGCTCCTCCCAGGGCGTGAACGTGCCGGGCTCCTGCTGGTACGGCGCCGCCTCCTCGTCGTCGTGGAGGTACTTGCGCACCTTGCCGGTGCCCGTTTCGCCGTACACGCGAAACAGGTCCTCGAGCTCGTCGAAGAGGTTGGCCTCGGGCCCGAAGTGGCTGAAGGAGTGGTCGCCGTCGGCCACGGCGCGCGTCATCTCCCCCTTCATCGCCATCCGGTCGAACCGGTGGAAGCTGTCGCCCTCGATGAAGGCGGCAGTGAGCTGCTCACGGCGGAATATCTGCTCGAAGATGCGCATGACGGAGGTGGTGCCAGCGCCGGACGAACCGGTGATGGCAACGACTGGGTGCTTGGCGGACACGGGGCCCTCCTCAGGTGTTGGCGCGGAACAGGCCGCGGATGCCGTAGAACGGGTGGGCTTCGACCGGTTCCTCGGTGGGCTCGGCGTGGTAGCGCTCGATGCGCTCCACCTCCTCGCAGCTGCCGAAGATGAAGCCGATGCGCTGGTGCAGGTCCGTCGGCTGGACGTCCAGGACCCGGTCGTAGCCGGTCGTGGCGCGGCCACCGGCCTGCTCGATCAACATGGCGATCGGGTTGGCCTCGTAGAGAAGGCGCAGCCGCCCCGCCTTGCTGGGGTCCTTCGAGTCGCGGGGATACAGGAAGACGCCGCCGCGGGTGAGGATCCGATGTGTCTCGGCGACCAGGGACGCGACCCAACGCATGTTGAAGTCCCGTCCACGCGGGCCGTTGACCCCCTGCAGGCACTCGTCGACGTAGCGCAGCACCGCCGGCTCCCAGAAGCGCCGGTTGGAGCTGTTGACGGCATACTCCGACGTCGACTGCGGCACGGTGACGCCCTGCTCGGTGAGGAAGAACTCGCCGAGCACCGGGTCCAGGGTGAAGGCGTGCACGCCCCTCCCGACGGTGATGACGAGAACTGTGGCCGGCCCGTAGACGGCGTACCCGGCGGCGATCTGCTCCGTGCCGTGCTGCAGGAAGTCCTCCACCGCCGGGTCCTCGCCGGCGACGGGCGCGCGCAGGATCGAGAAGATGCTGCCCACCGACACGTTGACGTCGATGTTCGACGATCCGTCGAGCGGGTCGAAGGTGAGGAGGTACTTGCCGCGCGGGTACTCCCCCGGAATCTGGTAGGGATCGTCGAGCTCCTCGGACGCCATCCCGGCCACGTTCCCGGTCCACTCGTTGGCGGACAGGAAGATGTCGTTGGCGACAACGTCGAGCTTCTGCTGCTGCTCGCCCTGGACGTTGACGGCACCGGCCTTGCCGATGACACCGGTGAGCGCGCCCGTGGCGATGCGCTTCGAGATCGCCTTGCACGCCAGGGCGACGTCGAGGATGAGGGAGTTCAGGTCGCCGCTCGACCCCGGGTGGCGGCGGCGCTCCTCGATGAGGAACTGGGTCAGCGTGGTGCGTTCGGTCAGCATCATGTCCTCCTCAGGGGACGGTGGCCGGCCGGCGGTGTGCGGGGCCTGCATCGAGCAGACCAGCGCGCCCCCTGCCGGGCATCCACCCGAGGGGTGACAGGAGGGGTGGGCCGGCTGTGGGTACGCCGCCACTCACCCGCTGCTCCCACCCTGCGGGTGAGTCCCGCCGACCCGCGAGGTGGTTAGCGTCGCGTCCACCACCTGCCCGAGGAGCCCCCCGTGACCAGCACGTCCCCGGAACGCCATACGGACCTACCCATCGGCTCACTGGCCACCCGCTACCGCGGAGTCATCTGTGACCTCGACGGCGTCGTCTACCGCGGCCCGGAGGCGGTACCCGGAGCAATCGCGACCCTCGACGTGCTCGCCGCCGCGGGTGTCGGGATCGCGTTCGCCACCAACAACGCCTCCCGCCCGCCGGAGGACGTGACTGCCCACCTGGTCGACCTGGGCCTGCCACCGGGCGAGTGGTCCGTGGTCACCAGCTCCGAGGCGGCCGGGGCACATCTGGCCGCCCTGCTCTCCCCCGGGGCGCGGGTGCTGGCCGTCGGTGGCCCGGGCGTCAGCGCGGCGCTGCGTGCCACCGGTCTCACACCCGTCCGGTTGGCGGATCTCGACGAGCGCCCGGTGCAGGCGGTGGTCCAAGGGCTCGGCGTTGACGTCTGCTGGCGCGAGCTCGACGAGATCGCCCACCAGGCACGCCAGGGCGTGCCGTGGGTCGCGACCAACCTCGACCTCAGCCTGCCGACAGCACGCGGCTCTGCGCCGGGCAACGGCGCTCTGGTCCGGGTCGTCCGTGCCGCCACCACCGCGGAGCCCCACGTGACCGGCAAACCGGGATCCGACCTCTTCGACCTGGCCCGGACACGGCTCGGGACCCGCGCTCAGGACACCCTGGTCATCGGCGATCGCCTGGACACCGACATCGCCGGCGCCAACGCGGCGGGGCTCGACTCCCTGCTGGTCCTGTCCGGTGCCGCCACGCTGGAAGACCTGAGCTCCGCGCAGGAGCACGAGCGCCCCACGTACCTCGCCGACGATCTCACCGCGCTGTTCGCCGCCGGGCTCCGAACACCCCCGCCACGGGGCTGATCAGGTCTACGGGTCCTCCAGGAAGCCGACCGGCGGCACGAAGAACAGGCACCCCGTGTGCGGCGTCGAGAAGTCCAGCACCCGGTCGTGGTTGCCCGCCGGCTCGCCGATGAACATCCGCCGCAGCATCGTCTCGGTCACGTCCGGATCTGCGGCGTACCCGATGAAATAGGTGCCGAACTCGGCGGCGCCGATCTGCCCGAACGGCATGTTCTCGCGCACGATCTTGCGGTCGTTGCCGGCGGCGTCGGTGATCGAGTTGAGCGTGACGTGCGAGTTGGAGGCCTTCTCGTCGTCGGGGATCTCGATGTCGCTCAACTTGTGCCGCCCAATCGCGGCCTCCTGCTGCTCGACGGTCAGCGCGTTCCACCCGTCGAGGTCGTGGAGATACTTCTGGACGATCACATAGCTACCACCTGCGTGGTCTCCCTCGGCGATCAGCACTGTCCCTGCCGCCTCGTCGCCGACCGGGTTCTCCGTGCCGTCCACGAACCCCAGCAGATCCCGCTCGTCGAAGAACTTGAAGCCGTGCACCTCGTCCACGACATCGACGTGGTCGCGCAGCTGCTCGATCAGCCGGTAGCCGAGTTCGAAGCAAACGTCGGTGCGCTGCGACCCGATGTGGAACAGGACGTCACCAGGCGTCGACGGCGCCGTGTGTTCAGCCCCCGCGATCGCTGCGAAGGTGTGCAGACCAGCCGGTCGCGGTCGGTCGTATAACCGGTCCCAGAACTCGGCGCCGATCCCGACTATGCACCTGAGCTCGTCATCCGGTGCGCGGAACCCGACCGCGCGGGTCAAGGCCGGGACGCCGGCCAGGGCGTCGCGCACGACTTCCTCTGACCCGGACCTCACGGTCAGGACAAGAAACAGCGCCGCCTGCGCCGGCGACGCGACGATGGCTTGGGGGCTGTGCGTGCCGCTCACTCGATCAACCTAGAGCCGTCCACCGCAGCCGCCAACACCGGTAGGCCTTGGGAAACGGGGTTCGGACGGACGCTTCTCATGACATCCCGACTCGGTGCGGGCGGGTTGCGTCGGAGCGAACCCACCGTGGCCCGAGTTGCGCTGTCGGTGGAGGTGAGGGGACTCGAACCGTGACCCTGTGATGCGGTCCGCGCGTTCCCGAGAATCCTCCATCGATTCGAACCCCCGGTGCCGGCAGCAGAAAAGCAGCACAATTGGGCCATAAATGCGACCAGAGGCCACTCTCTTTAGCGAGAAAATGGCCTCTGACCTGCGGTGATGGTGGAGGTGAGGGGACTCGAACCCCTGACCCTCTGCATGCCATGCAGATGCGCTACCAGCTGCGCCACACCCCCATCGGGACTGTCCGACCAACCTTGCGTCGAACAACTCGCGGAATCTTAGCCAACGCTTCCGGCAGATGTGAAATCGGGTGCCACTCGGTTGTACGCCGTCAGCCGGAGCCCGTCCTGGACGCCGGTCTCGACCAGCGTTGCCCACCCGCAGTTGTCCAGGCCGCGGAGGCTCTGCCGGGTGGCGGCGTCCCACCCCAACAGCCCGCCGAGGCCGACCTTGGTGGCGGCGCCGTGCCCGACGACGCACACGGTCTCTCCCGGCTCGACCGAGGCGAGCGCCTCGCGCAGGGCGGGCACGATGCGCGCCTGGACGTCGTGGGTGCTCTCGGCGCCCGGCACGAGGTCGGCGCCCTCGAAGGCTCCTCCGGCGGCCATCCAGGCCGCGTGCTCGGAGGGGAAGGCCGCGGCGAACTCGGCCATCGTCAGGCCCGAGCGCTCCCCCACGTCGTACTCACGCAGCCGCTTGTCCAGGCGCACGGTCAGGCCTGTGGCGCGAGCGACCTCGTCGGCCGTGGCGCTGGCGCGGAGCAGGTCGGAGCTCCACAGCGCGGCCGGACGCAGCGCGGCGATCGCCGACGCGACGGCAGCCGCCTGGGCACGCCCGACTGCGTCGAGCTCGACATCGGTGTGGCCCTGGGCGCGCTGCTCCGCGTTCCACGACGTCTGGCCGTGACGGAGCAGGACGAGCGTCCTAGGTTTCGACACGCTCGTTCCTCGCTGCTCAACCAGCGGAGGAGTCACGCCTCGGAGGACTCCGCGGGCGGTCCCGGCTGCGGCACGGGGATCGACGGGCAGTCGCGCCACAGGCGCTCGAGGGCGTAGAAGACGCGCTCCTCCTCGTGCTGCACGTGGACGACGATCTCGCCGTAGTCCAGCAGCACCCAGCGACCCTCGCGGTGGCCCTCGCGACGGATCGGCTTGGCGCCGGCCTCGCGGAGCTTGTCCTCGATCTCGTCGACGATGGCCTTGACCTGGCGCTCGTTGGAGGCCGAGGCGAGCAGGAAGGCGTCGGTGATGGCGATGGCCTCGCTCACGTCGTAGGCGACGACCTGGAGAGCGATCTTGTCGGCTGCAGCGAGGGCGGCGATCTGGACGAGCTCGATGGCGTGGTCGGTGGCGGTCATTGAGGATCCTTGACTGTCGATGAGGCGTAGAGGCCGTGCTTGGCGATGTACTGCACGACGCCGTCCGGCACGAGGTACCAGACGGGTTCGCCGCGACGCTTGCGGTCGCGGCAGTCGGTGGACGAGATCGCCAGCGCGGGGATCTCGACCATGGTCACGCGATCCGAGGGGATCGCATCGAGGGTCTTCTTGTCCATTTCATAGCCCGGTCGCGTGCAGCCGACGAACTGCGCGAGCTCGAAGAGCTCCTCGACGTCGCGCCAGGTGAAGATGTCGGCGAGGGCGTCGGCACCGGTGATGAAGTAGAGCTCCGCATCGGGCATGGCGGCCTTCAGGTCGCGGAGCGTGTCGATCGTGTAGGTCGGGCCGTCGCGGTCGATGTCGACGCGCGAGACCCGGAACAGCGGGTTGGCGGCGGTCGCCACCACGGTCATGAGGTAGCGGTCCTCGGCCGGCGACACGTCGCGGTCGGCCTTCTGCCAGGGCGCACCCGTCGGCACGAAGACGACCTCGTCGAGGTCGAACCACGCCTGCACCTCGGAGGCGGCCACGAGGTGGCCGTGGTGGATGGGGTCGAACGTGCCACCCATCACACCGACGCGGCGCATCAGGAGTGCTCGCGCCCGCCGCCGAAGGAGATCAGGGCCAGCAGCATGCCCAGCAGGATCGCCAGCGCGACGGCGCCGATGACGTAGGGGTGGACGGCAGGCTCACCGTGGGACTCGGCGGCAAGGGTGCTCAGGGTGCTCAGCGACATGGGGGCGATCCTATCGGGTGTGGCCGTCGCCGATGACGACGTACTTGGTGGAGGTCATCTCGGGCAGTCCCATCGGCCCGCGGGCATGCAGCTTCTGGGTACTGATGCCGATCTCGGCGCCGAAGCCGAACTCCCCGCCGTCGGTGAAGCGGGTGGAGGCGTTGACCAGCACGGCAGCCGAGTCCACGGCCGCAATGAAGCGGCGGATCGTGGCCTGGTCGCTCGCGACGATGGCATCGGTGTGCCCGCTCGAGTGGGCGCGGATGTGCTCGATCGCACCCTCGACGTCGTCCACCACGGCGGCGGAGATGTCGAGCGAGAGGTATTCGGCGCCGTGGTCCTCCTCGGTCGCCTCGACGACCCCGTCGTACTCGCGGAACCGCTCGTCGCCGTGGATCGTCACGTCGCGCTCGTGCAGCGCGTCGATGACCTGCGGCAGGAAGTCGTCGGCGATGTCGGCGTGCACCAGCAGCGACTCGGCCGCGTTGCACACGCTCGTGCGGTGGGTCTTGGCGTTGACCACGATCGACAGGGCCATCTCGAGGTCGGCCGACGCGTCGACGTACACGTGGCAGTTGCCGACACCGGTCTCGATGACGGGCACGGTCGACTCCTCGACGACGCTGCGGATGAGGCCCGCTCCCCCGCGCGGGATCAGCACGTCGACCAGGCCGCGGGCGCGCATCAGTGCCTTGACCGAGTCATGGGTGTCGCCGGGGACGAGCTGTACGGCGTCCTCCGGGAGACCGGCAGCGAGCAGGGCCGAGCGCAGGGCGGTGACGATGGCGGCGTTGCTCGAGCGGGCGCTGGAGGAGCCGCGCAGCAGCACCGCGTTGCCGGACTTCAGGCAGATGCCGGCCGCGTCGGCGGTGACGTTGGGGCGTGCCTCGTAGATCATCCCGACCACGCCGAACGGCACGCGGACCTGGCGCAGCTCGAGGCCGTTGGCGAGCGTCGAGCCACGCACGACCTCGCCGACCGGGTCGGCCAGGCCGGCGACGTCGCGCAGGCCGGACGCCATCGCCTCGAGCCGTTCGTCGGTGAGGCGCAGGCGGTCGATGATGTTGGGCGGGGTCGCGTTGTCCTCGGCCCGCGTGATGTCCTCGGCGTTGGCGGCCAGGATCGCAGGAGCGGAGGTCAGGAGGGCGTCGGCCATGGCGTGCAGGGCCGCGTCCTTGGTCGCTCGGGTCGCGAGGGCCAGGTCGTGGCTCGCGATCCGGGCGCGCGTCGCAACCTCACGCACGCCGTCGGCGTCATAGGCAGTGCTCATGCTTGAAAGCGTAGGTCGGCACCGGCCGGTGCCTGCATGCGTCTCACGCTCGGAAGGGGTTCGTCATGCGGGGGAACATCGCACTCGTCTCACTGCTCGCGGCCGGACTGCTGGTCAGCGCCGGCCCGGCCACCGGGCAGGAGCGGGGAAACCCGGTGACCGGGTTGCCCGAGGAGGTCCACGGTGGCGTCATCCTCGACCTCGCCGACGGCGACCGCTTCAAGGCGACCGTCTCGCGCGACCTGGGCACCGTGTGGGGCAGCCGCTACGACGCCGCCACCCGCTCGTGGGGCAAGCGCGTCGCCGTGCTCAGGAAGAAGAACCTCTTCTGCGGCGACGTGGACGGCCGGGCCGCCGGCAACGCGGTCGCGCTGATCGCCGTGTGCGACAAGGGCAGCTATGCCGAGGACCAGGCACCCACCCACTCGCAGGCGCTGCACTCCCCCGACACCGTCTCGTGGAGCCAGTTCACGCTGCCCGGCGAGGCCCACGACGAACCCGGTATCTCGCCCAGCGGCGCCCACGCGATCTGGCCGCTGCACGACGGCTGGGTGACGCGGTCCGCGGCCGGCTTCCGGATCGTGGAGCGCGACCTGCCCGGCCAGGAGTACTCGATCACCGGCACGATCTCCGACACCGGCGACGTCTCGGTCCTGTACGGCGGCGCGCACGACGACGACGGCAGGTGCGCGGGAGTGGTGCGGGTGCTCAACGTCTCCGCGTCCGGCGCGACGTCCAGGCAGGACCTCACCGTCGACGACGCCTGCGCCGACCTGGACCTCGCCAACGTCGACGCGACCACCGTGCTCTTCGGCGCCCCCGACTTCCCCGAGACGGTGGTCGGCATCACCCGGCCCGACACGGCGTCGCCCTGGGCCGTCACGGCGATCGCGCCCGCACACGCACCCGGCCTGGTGCGGCACCGCGGCCGCGGCACGGCTCCCACGTTGTTCGCCACCTCGCCCGGCCTGCCGATGCTCGCGGTGGGCTCCGCCGACAAGCACGCGTTCACGGCTCAGTCCTACGACCCGGTGGCACAGCGGTGGTCGGCGCCGGTCGGGATCGCCCGCACCGCAGACCGGTGCACCTGGGGCGACAACTTCCACGGCGAGCCGCTGGGGGTGTTCGCGCTCCGCCTGAGGTGTGGCGGGCAGGACCGGGTCCTGGTCAGCCCCGACGCGCGCACCTGGCACAACGTCGGCCTCCGCGCGAGCCCGCTGGGCGTCTCCCCCGACGGGTCGTACGTCGCCGCGTCCAACCGCAAGCGGACGCTGGTCTTCTCCCGCGAGCGGGGGCTCGTGCGTCTGCCACTGCCGACCCGGGCCCGCTGCGACGTGGTCCAGCCGGTGGCGCCCGACGCGGCGATCCGGCTGACCACCACCAACGCGCGCGGCTGGCCCGCGAGGCTCGACGTGTCGACGCCCGACGGCTGGCAGCAGACCAGGACACGCTTCCCGCGCCTGCGCGTGGGCACCGATCGCTGCCGCCAGGTGGTGCCCGAGCTCTACGAGAGCCCGGTCATGTACTCCTTCTACGGCTCCACCCGGGCCGTGGCGCTCACCGTCAGCGCCGCGGGCGACGGCTGGCAGGTGCGGCGCACGATCTACTGACCTTGGCGGCTCGACACCTCTGCCCCGGAACGCACGAACGCCCCCGACCTGGTGGTCGGGGGCGTTCGACGTACAGGCTGAGCGATCAGCCCTTGCGCTTGGTGATCTCCTCGGTCGCGGCCGGGAGGACCGTGTGCAGGTCTCCGACGACACCGAAGTCGACGAGCTCGAAGATCGGGGCCTCGTTGTCCTTGTTGACGGCAACGATCGTCTTCGAGGTCTGCATGCCGGCGCGGTGCTGGATCGCACCGGAGATGCCGTTGGCGACGTAGAGCTGCGGCGAGACCGTCTTGCCGGTCTGGCCGACCTGGAACGCGTGCGGCATCCAGCCCGAGTCGACGGCGGCACGCGAGGCGCCGACAGCGGCACCCAGCGAGTCGGCGAACTTCTCGATCGGCTCGAAGTTGCCGCCGGTGCCGCGACCACCGGAGACCACGATCGCGGCCTCGGTCAGCTCGGGGCGACCCGTGGACTGACGCGGCTGCGAGGCGATGATCTGCGCGGTCTTGGCACCGTCGGAGATGGTCGGCGTGAACGCCTCCACGGCGGCCGCGCCAGCGGCCTCCTCGGGGGCGGCCGAGTTGGGCTTGACCGTGATGATCGGCGTGCCCTTGGTGACCTTCGCGGTGACGGTGTAGCTGCCGGCGAAGACCGACTGCGTCGTGACCGGACCGGCCTGGACGTCGACGGCGTCGGTGATCAGACCGGACTCGATCTTGATCGCGAGGCGAGCCGCGACCTCCTTGCCCTCGAACGTCGAGGGGAAGAGGATCGCCGCCGGCGAGGACTTCTCCGCCAGCTGCTGCATGGCCTCGGCCTTGGGGGCCACGAGGTAGCCCTTCAGCTCGGCATCGTCAATGACGTAGACCTTCTCGGCGCCGTAGGCCTTGACCTTCTCGGCCACGGCGTCGGCCTGCGCGGCCGCACCGAAGAACACGGCCGACGGCTCGCCGAGGCGACGCGCGATGGTGAGGAGCTCGAACGTCGGCTTCTTGACCACGCCGTCGGCGTGGTCGATGACAACCAGAACTTCAGACATTGATGGCGCTCCCTTAGATGAACTTCTTGGAGGCGAGGAAGTCGGCCAGCGCAACCGCGCCCGAGCCGTCCTCGTCCGTGACGATCTCGCCGGCCGTGCGCGGCGGGCGGGCGGTGGTGTCCTCGACCTGCGACCAGGCGACGGACAGGCCGACCTGGTCGGCCTCGACACCGAGGTCGGCGAGCGACAGCGTCTCCAGCGGCTTCTTCTTGGCCGCCATGATGCCCTTGAAGGACGGGTAGCGGGCCTCACCGGTCTGGTCGGTCACCGAGAGGACGATCGGCAGGGTCGCGCCGATGACCTCGGTCGAGCCCTCGTTGTCGCGCTTGATCCGGACCTGGTCGCCCTGGGCCTCGACGACCGAGGCGAGCGTCACCTGGGGCAGGTTGAGGCGCTCGGCCAGCATGGCCGGCACGACGCTCATCGAGGCGTCGGTCGAGGCCATGCCGCAGACGATGAGGTCCGGCGAGCCGATCTTCTCGATCGCCTTCGCCAGCACGAGCGAGGTCGCGACGGCGTCCGAGCCGGCGATCGCGTCGTCGACGACGTGGACAGCCGCGTCGGCGCCCATCTGCAGGGCCTTGCGGGCAGCGTCGACGGCCTTCTCGGGACCGACGCACAGCGCGGTCACGGTGTGCTCGCCCTCGCCGGCCTTCTCCTTGATCTGCAGGGCCTGCTCGACGGCATACTCGTCGAGCTCCGACAGCAGTCCGTCCACGCCAACGCGGTCAACGGTGTTGTCCGACTCGAACTGCCGATCAGCAGTCGCATCAGGTACGTACTTCACACAGACGACAATGTTCATGGTGTGTGGCCTCGCGGCCCCTCCTGTGATGTTGATTCCCGCGAGCCAGCCGGCCCGCTCGAATCCGAGGATTGTGGTGGTGAGGTTACAAGCGAGTAACCCCACCGCGGAACACCGTCCGCGGTGGGGTTACTCACAACCGGCTCCTCAGGAGCCTACGAGGCGTACGGCGTCAGGCGACCTTGAAGGTGGTCCTGGCCGACGACGGGTTGGTGGTGGCGGAGCCGGCGTACTTCACCGCGACCTTGTACTTGCCCTGGGCCGAGATCTTCTTGAAGACCGCCTTGGCCTTGCCCGCGGACAGGTCGACCCTGACCGTCTTGATCTTCTTGGCGCCCTTCTTGACCGTGACCGCGACCTTGCCGGTCGGGGTGCCGGTGGCCGCCTTGACGAGCACCTTGACCGTGGCCTTCTTGCTGGCCGCGGCGTACTTGGCCTTGGCCGTCGTCGTCGTGGCCACCTTCACGACCGGGGCGGTCGTGGGGGGCGGCGTCGCGGTGGTCGGTGCCGTCACGGTGACCGTGTCGATGAGCGTGTTCTGCCCGGCGTCGAGCGTGCAGGAGACGTTGATCGGACCGACCTCGGAGTTGTCCTCCTTGACCAGGGTGATCGCGGTCGTGAAGTTGCCGGCCCGGATCTCGTAGACGCCCGCGGTCGCCGGCGCCGTCAGCGCAACCGGACCAGCGGCAGGGACGGTCAGCTCGCCGGTCGCCGGAACGGTGGTGAGCGGAATGGTCGCCGCAAAGGCCTTGGGCGCCCCGAAGGCCGTTGTCGAGATCGAGGCAGTGCCCTTGACAGCACGGGCCCCGAGGAAGCCGTACATCAGGCTGCGCACGTCGTCGCCGATCACGACCGACGCGTTGGCAGCACCGCTCAGGGCACTGCCGGCGACGGCGGTGTCGGGCAGCGTCGTGTCAGCGATGAGCTTGAACTGACGGTCGGCACCACCCACGGGGCAGGTGTAGGTGAGCGTCTGCGAGACCGCCTCGGCCGGCACGGCGAGCAGCGCCGTGCCACCGATCATCACGGCCGAAACAGCAGCGATGGAGCACTTTTTGGACAGCATGGAACCCATCAGTTTCCCTCCCAGGAATTTGAGTTGAGCGTGGCCGAGCCACGACCCGGCGGCCCTTTCCTCCCAGAACGAGACGCCGCGCAGCACCCTGTCATGAACGTGCAACTGGTTCCAAGGGTTGATTACTCGCCAGTCACATACCGAGACGCCGCCCGGAGCAGTGCTCCGGGCGGCGTCGTGATCGTGCTGGTTGCCTCGCGACCGCGTCAGCGGCGCACGCGGAACCGCTTGACCGTCTTGGACCGGCGGTGGTTGCTGTCGCCCTTGTACTTCACCGCGACCTTGTACTTGCCCTTGCCCAGGCGGCCCAGGTTGAAGCCGCGCGTGCCCTTGGCGAGCGTGCCCCGCCGGACCTTGTGGAAGCCCTTGTTGCCCGCCTTGCGCAGCACGAGCTTGACCTTCCCGGTCGGCACCGTCTTGTTGATGCCGACGACCTTGATCCTGGCGGATGTGCGCTCGCCCACCCGCTTGCCGATGATCTTGACCCGGGTGGACGTGGCCGCCTTGGTCACCTCGAGGTTGACCGGGGTGGCCGAGCTGCCCTCGTAGTGGGTGGTGTCCTTCGGCGTGAAGGTCGCACTGACCGGGTTGTCGCCCACCGCGGCCTGGTTGATGACCAGGGAGGCCGCGCCGTCCTTGACCTGGACCTTGGTCGACACACCGTCGACGACGAACGTGACGTCACCCGCGGGCGTGCCACCGGGGGTGGTCACCTTGGCGGTGGCCGTCACGGGGGCGCCGTAGCCGGCTCGGGTGCGGCTCAGCGTGAGCGCGGTGCTCGACCTGGAGACCACGACGACGGTGTCGATCACCGGCGCCTTGCCGCCGGGCAGCGTGCAGGTGGCGCCGATCGGCGGAGCGGCGGCCGTGCCATCTGCCTTCTTGAAGTTGAAGGTGGCGTCGAAGTTGCCGGCAGTGAGGACCAGGTCACCGGGAGCACCGGGCTTCAGCGGAAGCGGAGCCTGGCCAGTGGCCCTGAACGGGACAGGGGTGGGCGTCGTCTGGTCCCCCAGCAACGTGTTGGGGATCGTCTGGTTCACCGGCACGGGCGTGCCGTTGAGCGCTCCATCGGCCACGACCGAACCGTCGAAGGACTCTGCCCCGAAGGAGGTCTTGGCGAGCTGTGCCAGCGAGCCCGGCAGGGCGGTGTCCGCGGTGATGGTCGGCGTCACGGAGTCACCGACATACATCTTGGCCGGGGCATCGCTGTCGATGACGACCGGCAGGTCGAACGTCTGACCGGCTGCCGAGCAGGTGTAGGTGACGCTGCCCGTCGTGGCGTGCGCCGGTGCGGCGACGACCGCGAGGCCGCCGCCGCTGAGCACGACGGCGAGCCCGGTGGCCAGGGCGTGCTTGGTGCGGATGGATGCAGACATGCAATGTCCCCCTCGAGAGATGGTGTGTCCAGCGATCACTCGGGGCGGGCCCGAGCTCCATCGACCATAGGCACATCGTCGTCAGGGGAGGAAACACCCTCAGGGGCGGATGATCCGATCCAGGATGCGTCCCACGACCAGCCAGGCGATCGCTCCGAGGCCCCAGTTGAACAGCGCGTTCTTGGTCTCGGCGTTGGAGCCGGTGAACTGCTTGATGCCCTCGTTCTTGTCGAAGACACCGAGGTCGACGGCATTGGCGGCATCGAGCACGAACTGCACCAGGTCGTTGGCACGGTTGGCCTTCAGCGCGATCAGCAGGGCACCGAGCGCGAGCGTCAGCGCGGCCAGCACGCAGATCAGCCACACCACCTGGGCGATGCGCGCGCGCACTGCGGAGGTGGCCCCCGCTGCGCGGGACCTGCGGGTCGAGCTGTTGTCCTCGGTGTCGATCTTTTCCTTGGCCACGTGCGTCCTTCCGTCGGGGTGTTCGGGTCCTACTACGTGCTGCTTGTGGTCGTGAGTTCGCTACCGGGACACGAACGTCGCCTTGCCCGGCCCGCTCTCAACGAACGAGCGCATGCCGATGGCACGGTCCTCGGTCGCAAAAACTGACGCGAACTGCAGCTGCTCGATCTCCAGGCCCGTGTCGAGGTCGGTCTCCAGTCCCCGGTCGATGCACGTCTTGGCCGCCCGGAGGGCCAGGCCGGCAGCTCCGGAGAACTGTCCGGCCCAGGCCAGCGCAGCGGCGTACACCTCGTCCGGCTCGACCAACCGGTCGACGAGGCCGAGGGCCAGCGCCTCGTCGGCCTTGACGAAGCGGCCCGTGAAGATCAGGTCCTTGGCCTTGCTGGGGCCGATCAGCCGCGAGAGCCGCTGGGTGCCGCCGGCGCCGGGGATGATGCCGAGCAGGACCTCGGGCTGGCCGAACGTGGCGTCCGTGGCGGCGATCCGGATGTCGGCGGCCAGCGCGAGCTCGCACCCGCCGCCGAGCGCATATCCGCGCACGGCAGCCACGACCGGCTTGGGGATCCGCGCGATGGCCGTGACGGCTCCCTGGACGGACGCGGCGGCCTTGACCATGTCGGGATAGGCCAGGTCCTGCATCTCCTTGACGTCGTTGCCGGCCGCGAAGACCCGCTCGCCGCCGTAGAGCACGACCGCCTTGACGTCGTCACGCTCGGTCGCCTCCTCCGCGGCGGCCTTCAGCCCGGCCTGTACGGCGAAGCTGATGGCGTTCATCTTCGGTCGGTCGAGGCGGATGGTGCCGACGCCGTCGGCCACCTCCAGCCGGACCCAATCCTGCGTGCTGTCCTGGTTCGCGTCGCTCATGTGGGCATTCCTATCCTCAGGTCCGTTCCCGCGTCCATGCGGGGTGCGGGCACAATGCCCGGGTGACACCTGGAATGTGGAACCACGCAGGCGAGACGACCATGGTCTGGCCCGGGCGCAACTGGCCGCTCGGCGCGACCTGGTCGGCCGAGTCGACCAACTTCGCCGTCTATGCCCCCCGCGCCACCGCCGCCTGGGTCTGCCTGTTCTCCGATGACGAGGGCGACGACACCGAGCAGCGCATCGAGCTGACCGAGCACTCCCTCGGCATCTGGCACTGCGCAGTGCCCGGTCTGGCCGCGGGGACCCGCTACGGCTACCGCGTGGACGGCGAGTGGGACCCGACGCGGGGTCTGCGGTTCAACGCCGACAAGCTGCTGCTCGACCCCTACGGCAAGGCCGTCTCCGGCACCCTCACCCCCGAGCCCGCCATCTTCGGCTACGTCCTGGGCGAGCCCGAGGAACGGAGCACGCTCGACTCGGCGCCGTACGTCCCGCGCAGCGTCGTGGTCAACGACGAGTTCGACTGGGGCGGCGAGGTCCCGCAGCGGCGCCGGTGGCGCGACTCGGTGATCTACGAGCTCCACGTCAAGGGCATGACCGCCCTGCACGACCGGGTCCCCGAGGAGCTGCGCGGCACCTATGCGGGACTGGCGACGCCGGCCGTCACCGACTACCTGCGCGACCTCGGCGTCACCGCCGTTGAGCTGCTGCCGATCCACCAGTTCTTCTCCGAGCCGTCGCTGGCCGAGCGCGGGCTGGTGAACTACTGGGGCTACAACTCGCTGGGCTTCTTCGCGCCCCACAACGCCTACTCCGCCTCGGGTGATCGCGGCGAGCAGGTGCGTGAGTTCAAGCAGATGGTCAAGGCCTTCCACGAGGCAGGTCTCGAGGTCATCCTCGACGTCGTCTACAACCACACCGCCGAGGCCGGGCCGCTCGGTCCGACGCTGTCCTTCCGCGGGCTCGACGACCTCGGCTACTACCAGCGCGTCAACGCCGACAACGTGGTGGAGGCGCTGGCCGAGGCGCCGTCGGACACCTACTGGGACGTCACCGGCTGCGGCAACACCGTCGATGCCACCCACACGCAGAGCCTGCGGATGATCCTCGACTCGCTGCGCTACTGGGTCAACGAGATGCACGTCGACGGCTTCCGCTTCGACCTGCTCAGCGCGCTGGCCCGCACCGACCAGCAGGTCGACATGGGCAGCCACCTGCTCACCGCGATCGGCCAGGACCCCGTCCTGCGCCACGTGAAGCTGATCGCCGAGCCGTGGGACGCCTCCATGGATGGCTACCGCGTCGGCGAGTTCCCGCCGCCGTGGGTGGAGTGGAACGACCAGTACCGCGACACCATGCGCGACTTCTGGCGCGGGCACACCTCGGGGGTGCGCACCGTCGCCACCAGGATCGCCGGGTCGAGCGACCTGTACGCCGACGACGGCCGTTCGCCGTACGCCTCGGTCAACTTCATCACCGCCCATGACGGCTTCACGCTGCGCGACCTCGTCTCCTACAACGACAAGCACAACGAGGCCAACGGCGAGGACAACCGCGACGGCACCGACAACAACCGCTCGTGGAACTGCGGCGTCGAGGGCGAGACCGACGACGCCGAGATCATCGCGCTGCGCCGTCGCCAGGCCGCCAACCTGATGGTGTCGCTGTGCTTCTCCAACGGCGTGCCGATGCTGACCGCCGGTGACGAGCGCGGGCGCACCCAGCGCGGCAACAACAACGCCTACGGCCAGGACAACGAGATCTCCTGGATCGACTGGCGACCCGACGACGCGTGGCTCGACGTCTACGAGATCACCAAGACCGCGCTGCGGCTGCGGCGTGACCACCCGGCCCTGCGGCAGCGGCACTGGTTCGAGGGACGGCCCACGATCAAGGGCGGGCCCAAGGACCTCGTGTGGCTGCACCCGACCGGGCGCGAGATGACGGCCGACGACTGGCACGACGACGGGCTGCAGGTCGTCGGGATGTTCGTCTCGGGCGACCCCCTGCGCTCCCCCGGCCCGCACGGCGAGCAGCTCCGCGACGCGTCGTTCGTCATCTGGCTGAGCGCCTGCGCGCACGACGTCGAGGTGACCCTGCCGAAGAACGACTGGGTGCACTCCGGCGAGGTGGTGCTCTCGACGGACCCGGGCAACCCGGTCGGGACGTTCGTCGAGACCGGCAGCACGATGACCCAGGAGGCCCGCTCCGTCATCGTCCTGCGCGAGGTGAAGTGACGTGATGAACTGGCGACGCATCCCGGTCGTGAAGCACCCGTGCGCCGATCTGCTCATCGTCCAGCTGCTGGGCATCGTCATCTACCCGTTCCTCGGGGACGCGCCGCTCGGCCGGGCTGTGTTCTCCACCTTCGCGCTGCTCGTGCTCGTGCTGGCCGTGATGGCGGTGCGGATGACCCCGGCACTCAACTGGGTCTCGGCGATCCTCGGCCTGCCTGTGGTCGTCCTCACCATCTGGGAGGCCGTCTCCCCCGGCGTCGAGTCGGTGGTGCTGTGGTCGTCGGTCTCCCACGCCGTCTTCTACTTCTACACCGCCTACGCGCTGCTCAGGTACATGTTCGCCGACCACGTCGTGACCACCGACGAGCTCTATGCGACCGGCGCGACCTTCACCGTCGTGGCCTGGGGCTTCGCCTACGTCTACCTCGCCGTCGACATCGTCTGGCCCGGCTCGTTCTCGGTCGTCGGCAACCCGCTCGACGCCAGGGCCTGGTTCGAGATGCTCTTCCTCTCCGTCACCACCATGACCAGCACCGGCCTGTCCGACATCTATCCGGTCCGGCCGCACGCGCGCTCGTTCGTGATGATCGAGCAGATCGCCGGGATGCTCTACCTCGCCCTCGTGGTGGCGCGGATGATCGCGCTCACCGTCACCCGGACGGCGATGCGGGCCCCGAAGTCCGACTGATCGCTCAGGCGGGCGTGGCGACCAGGCCCATCTCCGCGACGGACGCCAAGGCGGCGTTGCGGGGCACGACCCGGACGGTGTAGCCGAACGGCCCGGACTGGTCGAGCGCGACGTCGGCGTCGAACCGGTGCCGGTCGCCGTCGTAGGACTCGCTCACGTGCATGACGGTCGTGGCGGCGTCCAGCAGCTCGTCGTCGGCACTGGTGCGCCCGTGGACGACCTGCACCTCGACGTCGTCCACGCCCAGGTCGGACAGCGCCACGAAGGCGCGTACGGCGAGGGTCGCGCCGACCTCGGCGGCGTCACCGACGCCGCCGGACTCCACGTGCTCGACGCGCACAGACGGCCAGGCCGCCCGGACGCGCTGCTTCCACTGGGCGAGCTCGCGGGCACCGTGGTAGTCGGAGTTGAGGGTGCGTGAGGTGTGCGCCGCCGGGGCATACAGCTCGCGCACGTAGTCGCGCACCTGGCGCGTGGCGAGCACCTTGGGCCCGAGCGACTTGAGCGTGTGCCGGACCATCTCCAGCCAGCGGGTCGGCACTCCCTCGGCGTCGACGTCGTAGAACCGCGGCGCGACCTCGTGCTCGAGCAGGTCGTAGAGCGCGTCGGCCTCGAGGTCGTCGCGACGGTCGACGTCGTCGATCCCATCGGCCGAGGGGATCGCCCAGCCGTTGTTGCCGTCGTACCACTCGTCCCACCAGCCGTCGAGGATGGAGAGGTTGAGTCCGCCGTTGAGGGCGGCCTTCATGCCGGAGGTGCCGCACGCCTCGTAGGGACGCAGCGGGTTGTTGAGCCAGACGTCGCAGCCGGGGTAGAGCGGCTGGGCCATGGCGATGTCGTAGTTGGGCAGGAACACGATGCGGTGCCGGACCGCCGGGTCGTCGGCGAAGCGCACCAGCTCCTGGATCAGCTTCTTGCCGCCGTCGTCGGCGGGGTGCGACTTGCCGGCGATGACGAGCTGGATCGGGCGCTCGGGGTCGAGCAGCAGCCGCGTGAGCCGCTCGGGATCGCGCAGCATCAGCGTCAGCCGCTTGTAGGACGGCACCCGGCGGGCGAAGCCGATCGTGAGCACGTCGGGGTCGAGCGCGGTCTCGATCCAGCCGAGCTCGGCCGGCGCGAAGCCGCGCTTGGCCGAGGACCTGGCCAGCCGGGCCCTGGCGTCGTCGACGAGCCGCGCGCGCAGCGTCCGCTTCAGGTCCCACAGCCGCTTGCCCGGGAGCTGGTCGATCAGCGGCCAGAGCGCGTCCGTGTCGTCGTTGTCGACGTCGGCGCCGAGCTCGGTCGCCAGGTCGAAGATCTCGCGCGCGATCCAGGTCGGGCCGTGCACGCCGTTGGTGATGGAGCCGATCGGCACCTCTGCCTCGTCGAAGGCCGGCCACAGCCCGTTGAACATGCCGCGGCTGACGTGGCCGTGCAGCTCGGAGACGCCGTTGGCGCGCTGCGCCAGCCGGAAGCCCATCACCGCCATGTTGAACACGCCGGCGTCGCCGCCCTCGTAGTCCTCGGCACCCAGTGCCAGGACCCGCTCGGCGGGCACGCCCGGGGTCGGCGAGGAACCGCCGCCGAAGTACTGCTGGACCAGCTCGCGCGGGAAGCGGTCGATGCCTGCCGGGACAGGGGTGTGCGTGGTGAAGACGGTGCCGGCCCGCGACACCTCGAGCGCGGTGTCGAAGTCGAGGCCGGGGCCGCCCTCGCTGAGGGTGAGCTCGCGGATCCGCTCGATGCCCAGGAAGCCGGCGTGGCCCTCGTTGGTGTGGAAGACCTCGGGGGCCGGGGCACCGGTGAGCCGCGAGTGGACCCGCAGGGCACGTACTCCGCCGACGCCGAGGAGCAGCTCCTGGCGCAGCCGGTGCTCGGAGTTCCCGCCGTACAACCGGTCGGTGACGTCGCGGTAGTGCTGCGGGTTCTCCTCGATGTCGGAGTCGAGCAGCAGCAGCGGCACCCGGCCGACGTTGGCCACGAAGATGCGGGCGAGCAGGTCGGGGCCACCCGGCATGGCGATCGAGACGATCGCGCGGGAGCCGTCCGCCTCGCGCAGCAGCGACAGCGGCAGCTCGTCGGGGTCCAGGACGGGATAGGTCTCCTGCTGCCAGCCCTCACGCGAGAGCGACTGCTTGAAGTAGCCGTGGCGGTAGAACAGGCCCACCCCCACGACCGGGATGCCCAGGTCGGAGGCCGCCTTGAGGTGGTCGCCGGCCAGGATGCCGAGGCCGCCGGAGTATTGCGGCAGCACCGCGGTGATGCCGTACTCCGGCGAGAAGTAGGCGATCGAGCGCGGCGCGTCGTCGCCGGCCTTGCGGGCATACCAGCGCTCGCCCGTCAGGTAGTGCTCGAGCGACTCCCCGGCCCCGCGCAACCGGCCGAGGAACTCCTCGTCACCGGCGAGCTGGTCGAGCCGCTCACGACCGACCGCGCCGAGCATGCGGACCGGGTCGTGGTTGACCTCGGCCCACAGCTCCGGGTCGATCGAGGCGAAGACGTCCTGCGTCTCCGGGTGCCACGACCAGCGCAGGTTGCCGGCCAGGGTGGACAGGCCGGCCAGGGCCTCGGGCAGGACAGGACGGACGGTGAATCGTCGAATCGCTCGCACCCGGCCGACCGTAGCCCACCAACGCTTGATCGTTCCAATTTCTTGCCGGTGACCCCGGGTCCACGCCGGGCTGATCGGGCTGTTTCTGGCCCGCAGGCGCACGCGCGCCTGAATTCGTCCGGGAATTGGGTCGTAACTCCGGACCCTGTCCGGGAGTTGAGGCCGCATGACCCGTTCTCGTACCCCCCGCCGCAGCGGTCGGTTCGCCGGCCTGCTGGCTCTCGGCCTGCTGGCCGGCCTCACCCAGCTCCCGGCCTCCGGCAGCCCTGCTGCCCCGCCGACCCTCGACGTCGACTCGATCCGCACCCTCGGCGACCCCGTCGCGGGCCTGGCCGACCTCGACAGCCGCGGCACCGCCGCCCCGACGGCGGCGCAGAAGAACGCCGCCGACGCCCTCGGTGACGTGACCGTCCGCTGGAACTCCTTCGGCACCCCCTCCTCGCTGCTCCCGGCCGACGGCTCGCTCGGCGCGGCGCCGGGTGCGCCGGCCGACGGTGCCCGCACGTGGCTGCGCCAGAACTCCGCCGTCTTCGGCCTCAGCGCCGCCCAGGTGGACGGGCTCGAGCTCGTCAACGCCCAGCAGCTCGCCGGTGCAGGGGACGGCGTCCGCGCGGTCCTGTTCCGCCAGAAGCACGGCTCCCTCGTCCCCGCCACCGGCGGGATGGTCACCCTCGGCGTCGCCGGCGGCCAGGTGGCCTATGCGTCGTCGTCGCTGGTGCGCACGAGCGCTACTCCCCCCGCCGCGGTGCTCACGCCCCTCCAGGGCTGGCTCAAGGCCGCCGCGAACGTCGGCCGCGTCACGGACGCCGCGACGATCACCGACCTCGTGAAGGGTGCTCGTCCCGGTGACTGGACGACCTTCTCGGTCCCGGGCCTGGCTCAGCAGCAGCAGGTCCGCCTGCGCGCCCTCGCCCTGGCCGACGGCAGCGTCCGCCCGGTCCTCGAGGCCAACGTCGTCGACTCCGAGGCCGGCGACGCCCTCGCCCACACCGTGCTGGTCGACGCCGTGACCGGAGCCGTTCTGGTGCGCCGCAACCAGGTGGACAACGAGTCCTACCAGAACGTCTTCACCGGCTCCTTCACCGCGATCGCCTGCGGTCCCAAGCACGCCTTCGAGCTGACCGACGACGCCACCAAGTCGATCAACGCCCTCGCTGCGGCACTTCCCGTCGACGACGTGACGGTCAAGCTCTTCGACCCGTCCGGCGCACTGCTGGTCGACCAGGACCTGCTCACCAGCCCCGAGCTGATGACCTACTCCGCCGACTCGATCCCGGCCGGCACCTACACGATCCAGGTCTGCCCCTTCGACGCCGCCTCGGCGGTCGTGGGCCAGTACACCCTCGGCGTCTACACGAGCGACCAGGCCGCTCCCTCGCCTGCGGACCTCCAGCTCAACCCGAGGTGGCGCTACTTCCCCGCCAACCCGACGCTCGACTCCCCCGAGCAGGTCCCGACCAACTCGGTCGTCGGCTGCTGGACGTCCGAGGCGGGTTGCGACACCCCGCCCGGAGCCCTCGCGACCTCGTCTGCGTTCGGACCGTGGGACACCGTCCTGGGCGGCAACGTGCCGACGTCGACCACGATCGGCAACAACGCCAACACCCACGAGGCCTGGGTCAGCCCGCTGACCCCCGGCGGCCTCTTCCAGGCGCCGGTCTCCCCCACCCGTGAGTACACCGCGGAGTTCACCGACGCCTGGAACAACTCCAAGTGCGACCCGACCGAGCTGCATCCGGGCGGCAACGACATCGACGCGTCGGTGGCCAACCTGTTCGTGGCCCACAACCGGATGCACGACTTCAGCTACCAGCTCGGCTTCACCGAGCGCAACTACAACATGCAGCAGGAGAACGGCGGGCGCGGCGGCGTCGGTGGCGACCCCGAGGTCGGCAACGCCCAGGCCGGCGCCCTGACCGGGGGCACCCCGACCTACCTCGGTCGCGACAACGCCAACCAGATCACGCTGCAGGACGGCACGCCCGGCATCACCAACCAGTACCTCTTCCAGCCGATCGCCGGCGCCTTCTACGCCCCGTGCACCGACGGCGGCCTGGACATGGGCATCGTCGGCCACGAGTACACCCACGCCATCAGCAACCGCATGGTCGGCGGGCCCGACGACGGCCTGTCCTCCGAGCAGGGTGGTGCCATGGGTGAGTCGTGGAGCGACCTGGTCGCCGCCGAGTACCACTACGAGCACGACTACTCCAACGGCGGCAACGTCTGGGCCGTCGGCGTCTACGCCACCGGCAACAAGGACGTCGCGATCCGCGACTACTCCATTGACAAGAACCCGCTCAACTACTCCGACTACGGCTTCGACAGCACCGGTCCCGAGGTCCACGCCGACGGCGAGATCTGGAACGGCACCCAGTGGGAGGTCCGCCAGGCCCTGGTCGAGAAGTACGACGCCGTGTACCCCTCCTCCGACAAGACCCTGCAGCTCTCCTGCGCCCAGTCGGGTGTCGACCCGACGCGGCCGATGACGCCCGTCGCGCAGTGCCCGGGCAACCGGCGCTGGCTCCAGTTGATGTTCGACTCGTTCCTGCTCCAGCAGGGCGCGACGTCGATGCTCGACGCCCGCGACGCGATGCTCGCCGCCGACCAGATGCGCTTCGCCGGTGCCGACAAGGCCGTGATGTGGCAGGCCTTCGCCCGCCGCGGCATGGGTCGCGACGCGGTCACCCCCGACGCCGACTCCCACGAGCCGACCCCGAGCTTCGCCGCGGCGATGACACCCAACGCCCCGGTCACCTTCCAGACCGGGAGCCCCTCGAAGATCTACGTCGGCACCTACGAGGCCCGCGCCACGCCGATCGCCGACACGATCGGGGACACGCCCCTGGGCGCGACCGCCGAGCTGACCCCGGGCACCTACCGCATGCTCGCGGTCTCGGCCGACCGCGGCTTCACCCGCTTCACCCTCACGGTCGACGGCGCGAAGGCGCGGACGGTCAAGGTCGCCGACGAGCTCAACGTCGCCGGTGCGGCTGCCGGCGCCAAGGTCATCGGCGCCACCGAGGGATCGCTCAACGCCGAGCAGCTCATCGACGGCACCGAGGCCACCAACTGGGGAGGGGTCACCGAGGGCAACGTCGACGAGACCAACCCGTCGGTGTCGATCGACCTCGCCGGTGACCAGCAGACCGTGCGTCGGGTCCAGGTGAGCGCCATGCTCAACCCGGCGCCCGCCGACCCCAACGAGCTGCCGCTGCTGGCGGTCGACGACCCGGACTCCGGCTCGCGGTTCACGGCCCTGCGCCAGTTCGCCCTCGAGGCGTGCACGGCGAGCTGCGAGACGCCCGCCGCCACGTGGACACGGTTCTACACCTCGCCCGCCGACGCGTTCCCGAGCGTGCTGCCCCGTCCGGTCGCCCCCGACCTCACGATGCGTGAGTTCGACGTGCCGGACACCCAGGCCGCCGCCGTACGCCTCGTCACCCTGCACAACCAGTGCACGGGCCAGGCGGGCTACTCCGGCGAGCTCGACAACGACCCGACCAACGACACCGACTGCAAGACTGCCTCGGACCGCGGCACCATCGTGCACGCCTCCGAGCTGCAGGTCTTCACGACGGCGACGAAGGCGCCGGGCGGTCCGGGATCACAGTCCCCGACCACGCCGCCGGCGTCGGACCTGTCCACGCCGACCGCGTCGCCGACGCCCTCGGCAGGGGCCACCACGGCTGCTCCCACCAGTGGTGAGAGCACCAGCACCTCGCGGGTCGAGACCGGACTGAAGGTGCGCCTGTTCCGCGCCGTGCAGACGTCGCGCAACGCTGCGCCCAAGCTCGTCGCGCGACTCGTCCTGCCGGGCGAGCAGGCCGGTGTGCTCGGGAAGTTCGTGGTCAAGCTCGACGGCCGGACCTACCGGAAGGCGGATGCCTCCTCGCTGCGCCTGACGTCGCTGATCAAGCGCCGGCTGGCGCCGGGCACCCACAAGCTCGTGGTGCTCTTCCGTCCGGCCGATCGCGACGCGGTCGAGCCGGCTCGCTCGCGGACGCTGCGGATCACGGTGCGCTGACCAGCGCAACTTCCGACCCGTCACGACGGCGGGGTGGCCTCTCGGGAGGGCCGCCCCGCCGTCGCTGCATGTCCCCGGCTTGCGTGCGGCCCGCCGAGTCGCAAGTGTGGACGCATGGTTGGCCGTATCCCCGTCATGGACGTCTCCCCCGTCGTCGACCTTGGCCGTCACGCAGCCAAGGCGACCATCGGCGAGCCCCTGCCCATCCGTGCCTCCGTCTTCCGTGAGGGACATGACCAGCTGAGCGCCGAGGTCGTGCTCACCGACCCGGGCGGGACCAAGCGCCCACCGGTCCGGATGACGAAGCACGCCGAGGTGCCCGACCGCTACGAGGCGTGGGTCACCCCTGACGTCGAGGGCGCCTGGAGCTTCGAGATCCAGGCCTGGTCCGACCCGCTCGCGACCTGGGAGCACGACGCCGGGCTGAAGGTCCCGGCGGGCGTGGACGTCGAGCTGATGTTCACCGAGGCGCGCCTGCTGCTCAACCGCGTGATCGCCGGCGGTGGCCTGGATGACCGCGAGGTCGGCATCCTCAGCGGCGGCGCCCACGCGGCGGCCGACGACACGCGCCCGGTCGCGGCCCGGCTGGCGGCGCTGCAGAGCCCCGAGCTGGTCGACGTGCTCACCCGGCACCCGCTGCGCGAGCTGGTCACCCACGAGGGCCCCTATCCGTTCCAGGTCGACCGCAACCGCGCCCTGTTCAGCTCCTGGTACGAGTTCTTCCCGCGCTCCGAGGGTGCGACGCAGGACGAGAAGACGGGCCGGATCACGTCCGGCACCTTCCGGACCGCGGCCGAGCGCCTCGACGCCGTGGCGGCGATGGGCTTCGACGTGGTCTACCTGCCGCCCATCCACCCCATCGGCGAGGTCAACCGCAAGGGCCCCAACAACACCCTCACCCCGGGTCCCGACGACACCGGGTCGCCGTGGGCCATCGGCAGCAAGGACGGCGGGCACGACGCGATCCACCCCGAGCTCGGCACCTTCGAGGACTTCGACGCGTTCGTCGCCCGCGCCGCGGAGCTCGGGCTCGAGGTCGCGCTCGACCTCGCCCTGCAGGCGGCGCCCGACCACCCCTGGGTGACCAGCCACCCGCAGTTCTTCACCACTCGCGCCGACGGCACGATCGCCTACGCGGAGAACCCGCCGAAGAAGTACCAGGACATCTACCCGATGAACTTCGACAACGACCCGACCGGCATCTGCCGCGAGGTGTTGCGCGTCGTGCGGCTCTGGATGTCCCACGGCGTGCGGATCTTCCGCGTCGACAACCCGCACACCAAGCCACTGGCCTTCTGGGAGTGGCTGCTCAAGGAGGTCCGCCGCACCGACCCCGACGTGCTCTTCCTGTCCGAGGCGTTCACCCGCCCGGCGATGATGCACGGCCTGGGCGCCGTCGGCTATCACCAGAGCTACACCTACTTCACCTGGCGCACCACCAAGGCCGAGCTCGCGTCCTACCTCACCGAGGTGGCCACCGAGTCCGACCACCTGATGCGGCCCAACTTCTTCGTCAACACCCCCGACATCCTGCACGCCTATCTGCAGTACGGCGGTCCCGCGGCGTTCAAGATCCGCGCGGTGCTGGCCGCCTGCGGCTCGCCGAGCTGGGGCGTCTACGCCGGCTACGAGCTGTTCGAGCACGTCGCGGTGCGCCCGGGGTCCGAGGAGTACCTCGACTCGGAGAAGTACCAGATCCGGATCCGCGACTGGAAGCAGGCGGATGCCGACGGGCGGTCGCTGGCGCCGTACATCACCAGGCTCAACGCCCTGCGGCGTGCCCACCCGGCGCTGCAGCTGCTGCGCAACCTGACGGTCCACGGCAGCGACGACGACAGCGTGCTGGTCTTCTCCAAGATCTCGACGGGCTCGACCGCCGGGGAGCCCGATGACGTCGTGATCGTGGTGGTCAACCTCGACCCGCACGGCACCCGCGAGACGATGGTGCACCTCGACCTGGCCGCCCTCGGCCTGGAGGGGCAGGAGTCCTTCGCCGTGCACGACGAGCTCAGCGGCGAGGACTGGACCTGGAGCACCGACAACTACGTCCGGCTCGACCCCGGCACCGAACCCGCCCACATCCTGACCGTGAGGAACCCCCGTTGAGCAGTGACGCCACCCAGATCCTGAACACGGGCACCGACACGGAGTGGTTCCGCACCGCGGTCTTCTACGAGGTGCTCGTCCGCTCGTTCCGCGACTCCAACGGCGACGGGACCGGTGACTTCAAGGGCCTGATCGAGAAGCTCGACTACCTCCACTGGCTCGGCGTCGACTGCTTGTGGGTGCCGCCCTTCTTCACCTCGCCCCTGCGCGACGGCGGCTACGACGTGGCCGACTACACCGACATCCTTCCCGAGTGCGGCACGACCGAGGACTTCCACGAGTTCCTCGACGAGTGCCACAAGCGCGACATCCGGGTGATCATCGACTTCGTCATGAACCACACCTCGGACGCCCACCCGTGGTTCCAGGCCAGCCGCCAGGACCCGACCGGGCCCTACGGCGACTTCTACGTGTGGTCCGACACCGACGAGCTCTACCAGGACGCGCGGATCATCTTCGTCGACACCGAGCCGTCGAACTGGACGTGGGACCCGGTGCGCCAGCAGTACTACTGGCACCGGTTCTTCCACCACCAGCCCGACCTCAACTTCGACAACCCCAAGGTCCAGGAAGCGATCATGGAGGCGATGGCGTTCTGGCTCGACATGGGCCTGGACGGCTTCCGCCTCGACGCCGTGCCCTACCTCTTCGAGCGCCCCGGCACCAACGGCGAGAACCTCCCCGAGACCCACGAGTTCCTCAAGCGCTGCCGCCAGTTCGTCGACGCCAACTACCCCGGTCGGGTGCTGCTCTGCGAGGCCAACCAGTGGCCCGCCGACGTGGTTGCCTACTTCGGCGACGAAGACGGCCCCGAGTGCCACATGGCGTTCCACTTCCCCGTCATGCCGCGTATCTTCATGGCTGTGCGACGCGAGTCGCGGTTCCCGATCTCCGAGATCCTCGAACAGACGCCGGCGATCCCCGACGGCTGCCAGTGGGGCATCTTCCTGCGCAACCACGACGAGCTGACGCTCGAGATGGTGACCGACGAGGACCGCGACTACATGTGGGGCGAATACGCCCAGGACCCCCGGATGAAGGCCAACATCGGCATCCGGCGCCGGCTCGCCCCGCTCCTCGACAACGACACCAACCGGATGGAGCTGTTCACCGCGCTGCTCCTGTCGCTGCCCGGCTCGCCGGTGCTCTACTACGGCGACGAGATCGGGATGGGCGACAACATCTGGCTGGGTGATCGCGACGGTGTCCGCACCCCGATGCAGTGGACCCCCGACCGCAACGCGGGCTTCTCCTCGGCCACGCCCGGCAGGCTCCACCTGCCCGCGATCCAGGACCCGGTCTACGGCTACCAGTCGGTCAACGTCGAGGCACAGCTGGAGAACTCCTCCTCGCTGCTGCACTGGACCCGCCGACTCGTGCACGCCCGGCGGCGGCACCCCGCCTTCGGGCTCGGCACGTTCACCGACCTCGGCGGCTCCAACCCGACGGTGCTCTCCTACATCCGCGAGCACGTCGACGCGGACGGGTCGCACGACGTCATCTTGTGCATCAACAACCTGTCCCGCTTCCCGCAGCCGGTCGAGCTCGACCTGCGCCCGTGGGAGGGCATGGTCCCGATCGAGCTGCTGGGCGGCGTCCCGTTCCCCGCGATCGGCGAGCTGCCGTATCTCCTCACGCTCGGCGGGTACGGCTTCTACTGGATGCGGTTGATCGACGGACAGCCCAGCGAGGAAGGCCACGCATGACGCTTGCCCCGGCACTGAAGGACTACATCGAGCACGCCCGCTGGTTCGGCGGCAAGGGCCGCGACTGGGAGGTCGGCGAGGTCCGCAGGGTCGGCACGCTGCCGGGCTCGACGCCGGACCTCACCGTCGTCATCGAGCTGGTGGAGATCTCGTACGCCGATGCGCCGGCCGGCGCCGACCCCGAGTTCTACCAGGTCCCGCTCGCGCTCTACCCGCACCGCGAGGAGCGCCTCGACCACGCGCAGATCGGCACCCTCACCGAGGGTGGGCGCGAGCTCGTCGCCTACGACGCGGTGCACGACCGGCAGGCGATGGCCCTGTGGCTGCAGGCCTTCGCGGCCGCTGCCGACGGCAAGGTCACCGCCGACCTGCTCGCGTTCCACCGCGTCGCCGGCCACGAGCTCGACACCGACGCCCACTCGACGCTCTTCACCGGCGAGCAGTCCAACTCCTCGGTCGCCTTCGGCGAGGACTCGCTGATGAAGGTCTTCCGCAAGGTCACGCCCGGCGTCAATCCCGACGTGTCGATCCACGAGGTGCTCACCCGCGCCGGCTCCGACCACGTGGCCGCCCTCTTCGGCTGGCTCGACGTCGTCGACGAGACGACGGACTCGACCATCCAGCTCGCGATGCTCCAGCAGTTCCTCCGCACCGCCACCGACGGCTGGGAGCTGGCGCTGGCCAGCGTGCGCAACCTGTTCGCCGAGGCCGACCTGCACGCCGACGAGGTCGGAGGCGACTTCGCCGGCGAGGCCGCGCGCCTGGGTCGCGCCCTGGCCGAGACGCACGAGACGCTGGCCGCACACTTCCCGGTGTCCGTGCGCTCGGCCGACGAGATGGCCGCCCTGGCCGGGGCGATGCGCGAGCGGTTGAGCGCCGCGATCGACGTGGTGCCTGCGCTCGCGGACCATGCGCCGGCCCTGCAGGCGACGTACGACGCAGTGGCGGGCCTGGCCGACGTGCCCGTGCAGCAGATCCACGGCGACCTGCACCTCGGCCAGACGCTGCGCACCGTCAAGGGCTGGAAGATCGTCGACTTCGAGGGCGAGCCGGCCAAGCCCCTGTCCGAGCGGCTCCTGCCCGACTCGCCGTGGCGTGACGTCGCGGGGATGCTGCGCTCCTTCGACTACGCGCCGCGTGCGGTGACGATGACCAGCTACGCGCTCGACGCCGACGTGGACGAGGAGGGCCAGCAGGCCTACCGCGCCGCCGAGTGGTCCGAGCGCAACTCCCACGCCTTCCTCGCGGCCTACGCCGAGCGCGAGCTCACCGCCGCGGAGCAGACCCTGCTCGACGCCCACGTCGCCGACAAGGCCGTCTACGAGGCCGTCTACGAAGCCCGCAACCGGCCCGGCTGGCTGGCCATCCCGCTCGATGCACTCGACCGCCTGGCCCGCGAGGCGGCCCAGGACAGGACGGAGTCACGATGAACACCGGAGCCCCCGGCGAGCTCGACATCCACCTCATCCACGAGGGTCGTCACGAAGAGCTGTGGAAGGTGCTCGGCGCCCAGGTCGAGGGCAGCGGGGTGTCCTTCCGGGTCTGGGCCCCCAACGCCCTCGAGGTCCAGGTGGCCGGCGACTGGGCCGGCTGGGACGGCGCCCGGCACCCCATGGTCCGCGTCGGCGACTCCGGCATCTGGAGCGCACACGTCGATGGCATCGGGGTCGGCGCCCACTACAAGTTCCGCATCCGCACGGCCGACGGGAGCTGGGTCGACCACGCCGACCCGATGGCCCGCTACGCCGAGAAGCCGCCACGGTCCGCCTCGGTGGTCTGGGCCTCCGACCACACCTGGCACGACGAGGAGTGGCTGGCGGCCCGTGCTGCCACCGTCGCGGTCGATGCGCCGATGTCGATCTACGAGATGCACCTCGCCTCCTGGCGCAAGCACCCCAGCCGGCACGAGCAGGGGGCCGAGCTCTACGACTGGCACCAGATCGCCGACGCACTCGTGCCCTACCTCGCCGACCTCGGCTTCACCCACGTCGAGCTGATGCCGGTCATGCAGCACCCCTTCGGCGGCTCGTGGGGCTACCACGTGACCTCCTACTTCGCGCCGGACGCGCGCTTCGGCGACCCCGACGGGCTCAAGGTGCTCATCGACCGCCTGCACCAGGCCGGCATCGGCGTCATCCTCGACTGGGTCCCGGGCCACTTCGCGACCGACGACTGGGCGCTCGCCAACTTCGACGGCACCCCGCTCTACGAGGACCCCAACCCCCAGCGCGGCTGGCACAAGGAGTGGGGCTCGCACATCTTCAACTTCGGACGCAACGAGGTCCGCAACTTCCTCTACGCCAACGCGCTCTACTGGCTCGAGGAGTTCCACGCCGACGGCCTCCGCGTCGACGGCGTCGCCTCGATGCTCTACCTCGACTACGCCCGCGAGCCCGGCGAGTGGACCCCCAACGTCCACGGCGGCCGGGAGAACCTCGAGGCCGTGCAGTTCCTCCAGGAGCTGAACGCCACCGTCTACAAGCGGGTGCCCGGGGTCGTCACCATCGCCGAGGAGTCGACGTCGTGGCCGGCCGTCACCGGACCGACCTCCGACGACGGGCTGGGCTTCGGCTTCAAGTGGAACATGGGCTGGATGCACGACTCGCTGGGCTACGTCGCGCACGACCCGCTGTGGCGCAGCCACCACCACGGCCAGATGACGTTCTCGCTGGTCTATGCCTTCACCGAGAACTACGTGCTGCCGATCAGCCACGACGAGGTCGTGCACGGCAAGGGGTCGCTGCTGCGCAAGATGCCCGGCGACCGGTGGCAGCAGCTCGCCAACCTCCGCGCCTACCTCGCCTACATGTGGGCCCATCCCGGCAAGCAGCTGCTCTTCATGGGCTGCGAGTTCGGCCAGGAGTCGGAGTGGGCCGAGTCCCGCGAGCTCGACTGGTGGCTGCTGGAGCACCCCGAGCACGCAGGCGTGCACTCGATGGTGCGCGACCTCAACCGCGCCTACACCGCGTCCGGCGCGCTGTGGGGCCGGGACAACTCACCCGAGGGCTTCCAGTGGCTCGACGCCAACGACGCCGACCGCAACCTCTTGTCGTTCGTCCGCCGCTCCCCCGGCGAGCCGGACGTCGTGTGCCTGGCCAACTTCTCGGCCGTCCCGCACGAGGGCTACCGGCTCCCCCTGCCGGCGGCCGGGAGCTGGGCGGAGATCTTGAACACCGACGCGGCGGCGTACACCGGATCGGGTGTCGGCAACCTCGGCGGCATCACCGCGCTCGCGGGTGCGACGAACGGGCAGCCGGCCTACGCCGACATCGTGGTGCCACCCCTCGCGACGGTGTGGTTCCGTCACGAGGGGTGACCCTCACGTCAGTGCAGGTGGATCATCTTCAGCATCCCCATCAACGCGTGCGGCATGCCGCCCATGTTGGGGTCGGGGAAGAAGCACATGATCACGTACTGGCCGGGCGGCAGGTCGTAGTTCACCGTCATCGAGCGACCTGAGCTGATCGACGCGGTCTCCATGCCGGCCTTGAGGAACGGCGGCGGGCCCTCCTCGGTCTGCAGGAACTTCAGCACCTCATCGGTCGTGGTGCCCTCCTCGACCTGCTGCAGGATCACGAAGTGCGGGACGGTCCGGTCGGCGTTCTTGAACCAGAACGCGCCCTTCGCCGGCATCATCGACGAGCCACCCCACGTCGGGCCGGACCTGGCGACGATCTTGCCGTCAACGTCGGGCTTCGGGGCCTTCCGCACGGCTCCGGCGCGGAAGTGGGCCAGGTCGCGGGACGCGAAGGAGAAGACGGTGTACTCGCCGGCGCCGGGCAGGACGACGGTCCCGCTGCCACCCGACTCGAAGCCGCCGAGGAACTCGACGTTGGCGATGGCTCGCTTGAGGGCCTTGATGTCGCCCTTGCCGGCGGCCGCGAGGTCCTTCATGAACTCCCGGTCCTCGTAACCCCGGTCGAACCTGACGATCTCGGCGGCTCCTGCCCCCTTGACGTTGACCTTGACGCGGCCGGCGTCCAGACCACGGGCCCCGCGGACCGTGATCGCCTGCTTGGCGACCTTGATGGTGATGGACTGGATTGCGGCCTCGGCCGTCCTGGCCGTTGCCGTGGTGGACACCAGGACCGGTGCCGTCACCATGACTGCTGCGCAGGCCACAGCGATTCCTGCGCGTGCTGAGCTGAGAACCCGCATGAGCGACTCCTGAGATGTGAGAGTGGAGCCCATCACTGTTCTACCGGCGCAGGGGCCCGTCATCCCCACGTTGGCGTATAGCCGGGCCGTTCGTGCCCCGTGCGCCCCGCTCGGCGTGCGATAACTGGCCGGTGATCCCGAACCACCGGCTTCGACGCGTCCCCTGGCTGCTGGGCCTGCTGTGGCTCGCGCTCGCCCTCGCCCTCACGGCCGCGCCGGGATCGTCCCCGGGCGCCGGTGCCACCGCATCGTCCGGGTCCGCCACGATCGTCGTGAACCGCGGCGCGGTGTCGTTCTCCCCCGCCACGGTTACCCTCGGCGGGGGCGGCTCGCTCACGCTGGTCAACCTCGACACCTTCGACCACACCGTCACCTCGGTCGCCACCGACACCGCCGGTGCTCCCCTGTTCGACGTGCGCGTCGCGGCCGGGACCAGCGCCACCGTCACCGGCGTCGAGGCGCTGGCCGAGGGCGCCTACGACTTCTTCTGCAAGCTGCACCCGCAGATGCGCGGACAGGTGCGGGTCGAGGGCGGTGGCGGGACGGTGACGCCGCAGCTGCCGTCCTTCGACCAGCCACTCGCCGTACCCCGGGAGGTGCGGGGTGCGCGGATCACCGTGCCGATCCGCGAGGCGCGCGTGCGGATGCTGGCGTCCGGACCGACGACCCGGATGTGGACGTACGGCGGGAGCTACCCCGGCCCCACCATCGTCCGCCCGGCAGGTCGCGAGACGCGGGTGCGGTTCGTGCACCGGTTGCCCCGCAAGGCGGGCGCGATGACGGTGCACCTGCACGGCGACCACCACGCGCCCGAGCACGACGGACAGCCGACGACCCACCTGGTGCGCCCCGGGAAGTCACGCACCTACGACTACCCCCTGACCTACGGCGGGCTGCCGGAGCCGAGCTCATTCTTCTTCTACCACGACCACCGCATGGACCGGACGGCTCGCAACAACTGGCGCGGACTGCAGGGCATGTTCGTGGTCGAGGACCCGAGCGAGTCGAGGCTTCGGTTGCCGGCGGGCAGCCGCGACGTGCCGCTGATGATCTCCGACCGGTCCTTCCGCAGCGACAACGCGCTCACCAACCCGTTCGCGCAGGGGCCGCGGATGGTCGGGCACCACGGGGCGATGGCCTGGGTCGGGCCGCACGCGCCGCCCAACGACGCCACGGTGGGCACGCACGTGCTCGTGAACGGTCGGCACGCGCCGTACCTCCCGGTGAGCGCGACGCGCTACCGGCTGCGACTGCTCAACGCGTCCCACTTCTCGGCCTACTCGATCGGGCTCTCCGACGGCCGGCCGCTGCTCCAGATCGGCACCGGCAACGGCCTGCTCTCGCGGCCGGTGGTGCGCGACCGGGTGCTGCTCGGCCCCGCCCAGCGCGCGGACGTGATCGTCGACTTCCACGGGGCCAGCGGCCGCGACCTCGTGCTCGACTCGGTGCCCGCCACCGCCGGCCAGTCCGGTGACGACGCGCGCGCGGCGGCGCTCATGCAGTTCCGGGTGGGCGCCGAGGCGGCCGACCCGTCGCGGCTGCCCGCACGCCTGCCCGCACCCGACCTGGTGCGCGTGCCCAAGAAGGTGTCGAAGACCTGGACGTTCGGGCTCGACGGCACCAAGGAGCACGGGACCTTCTGGTCGGTCAACGAGCACGCCTACGACCCGGAGCGGGTCGACCACCGGGCCCGCCTCGGCACCGTCGAGCGGTGGCGCCTGCGCAACACCAGCGACCTGACCCACTACGTGCACATCCACGCCGAGCAGTGGCGCACCGTCCTGCGCGACGGGAAGGCCCCACCGCCGTGGGAGCAGGGCCTCGAGGACACCTGGCGCCTGGAGCCCGGCGAGGTCGTGGAGGTGGCGGCCCGGTTCGAGGACTACACCGGACCGTTCATGATCCACTGCCACATGCTCGACCACGAGGACCACGGCATGATGGCGCGCTTCGACGTCGTGCGCTAGCCCTCCCAGCCCTCGCTAGGGTGGCGCTGTGGCCGAGGAGAACAGCGTTGATCGACAAGACCGGGTGATGCAGCCGATCGACGTGACCACGGTGGCCGAGGGCATCGCGCGCCTCGCCTGGGGCCACGAGCACTCGGTCGAGGACGTACGCCGCGAGGTCAGCGCCGCACTCGTCGAGCACGCCCGCGTCGAGGTCTGGGTCGACCCCGACGACAAGACCGGTCAGCGGGTGGCGACCTGGTCCGGGATGCACCGCGAAGGCGTGATGCGCGGAGTGACCCTCGGCGACGAGGCCGTGGACCGCATCGTCTACGCACGGCTCAGCACCGACGCGCCCCTCGACGAGCCCGGTGGCTTCCGCGCGCTGCTCAACTCGTTCCTGCCGCGCAAGCGGGCGATCAGCCAGATGCTGATCCGCGACGAGCTCGGGCGCGTGCTGGTGTGCCAGCTCACCTACAAGACCGACTGGGACCTGCCCGGTGGCGTGGTCGAGGTGGGCGAGTCACCCCGCCTCGCGGTCAGCCGCGAGGTGGAGGAGGAGCTCGGCCTCACCATCCCTGCCGGCGACCTGCTGCTCACCGACTGGCTGCCACCGTGGGGAGGGTGGGACGACGCGATCTGCCTGGTCTTCGACGGCGGGGTCCACGCCGCAGCGATCGTCGAGACGATCGTCAAGCAGGAGCGCGAGATCCGCGACGCACAGTTCTGCACGCCGGCGCAGGTGCGCGAACGTGCGACGGACTTCACGGCACGGCGGATCGAGGCGGCGGTCCTGGGCGGGGTCGGCGGCTCGTCGACGTACACCGAGTCCGGCAGCTGACGACCCGGTCGCGACCGGACCCCCTGTCCGAAGCGGCTCGCCTGGGGGCAAGATGCAACGTATGAGCAACTGGGTCTACGACTTCGCCGAGGGAGACAAGAGCAAGAAGGACCTGCTGGGGGGCAAGGGCGCCAATCTTGCGGAGATGAGCAACCTGGGGCTGCCGGTGCCGCCCGGGTTCACCATCACCACCGAGGCCTGCCGGGCCTACCTCCAGCACGGGACCGAGCCGGACGGCCTGGCCGCCGAGGTGGACGACCACCTCGCCAAGCTCGAGAAGGACATGGGCCGCACCCTCGGCGACGCCGACGACCCGTTGCTCGTGAGCGTCCGCTCCGGCGCGGCGTTCTCGATGCCCGGGATGATGGAGACAGTGCTCAACATCGGCCTCAACGACGAGTCCGTCGTCGGGCTCGCGCGCCAGAGCGAGGACGAGCGCTTCGCCATGGACTCCTACCGTCGGCTGCTGCAGATGTTCGGCGGCACTGTGCTGGGCATCCACGGCGAGCACTTCTCCGACGCGCTCGACGGCGCCAAGGACGCCAAGGGCGTCACCGACGACCTCGACCTCGACGTCGACGACCTCAAGGCCCTGGTCGAGACCTTCAAGGCGTTGATCCGCGAGCACGCCGAGATCGAGTTCCCGCAGGACCCGCGCCGGCAGATGGACCTCGCGGTCAAGGCCGTCTTCGACTCGTGGAACACCGACCGGGCCGTCCTCTACCGCCGCCAGGAGCGCATCCCCGAGGACCTCGGCACGGCCGTCAACATCCAGGCGATGGTCTTCGGCAACCGCGGCATGACCAGCGGCTCCGGTGTCGCCTTCACCCGCGATCCCGCCTCCGGCGACCAGGGCGTGTACGGCGACTACCTCCAGAACGCCCAGGGCGAGGACGTGGTCGCGGGCATCCGCAACACGGTGTCCCTGGCCGACATGGCGAAGGTCGACCAGGCATCGCACGACCAGCTGCTCGACATCATGTCCACGCTCGAGCAGCACTACCGCGACATGTGCGACATCGAGTTCACCGTCGAGCAGGGCAAGCTGTGGATGCTGCAGACCCGGGTCGGCAAGCGCACTCCCGAAGCCGCGTTCCGCATCGCCGTACACATGGCCGACGAGGGCCTGATCGACATGGACGAGGCCCTGCGGCGGGTCACCGGCGACCAGCTGGCCAACACGATGTTCCCGCGCTTCGACGCCAAGGCGGACAAGACGCTGCTGGCCGTCGGCATGAACGCCTCTCCCGGTGCGGCCGTCGGCAAGGCGGTCTTCGACTGGGCGACGGCGGTGGAGTGGGCCGAGCAGGGCGAGGACGTCATCCTCGTGCGCAAGGAGACCACCCCCGAGGACCTGCACGGGATGATGGTCGCCAAGGGCGTGCTGACCAGCCGCGGCGGCAAGACCTCGCACGCGGCCGTGGTCGCCCGCGGCATGGGCCGCACCTGCGTCTGCGGCGCCGAGGCGCTCGACGTGGACACCCGCGCGGGCGAGTTCACCGTCCGCGGTGGCAAGACGATCGTCGAGGGCGACGTCATCTCGATCGACGGGTCGACCGGCGAGGTCTTCGACGGGGCCGTCGCGGTCGCCGACTCCTTCGTGGTGCGCCACTTCGAGGGCGAGGAGGTCGACGAACCCCTCGTCGAGGCCGTCGCCCGGCTGATGGCGCACGCCGACTCCAAGCGACGGCTCGCGGTGCGCACCAACGCCGACACCGCAGACGACGCGGCCCGCGCCCGCCGCTTCGGAGCGCAGGGCATCGGACTGTGCCGCACCGAGCACATGTTCCTCGGCGAACGTCGCCAGCTCGTCGAGAACCTCATCGTGGCCGAGGGCGACGAGGGGCAGAAGGCAGCGCTCGACGAGCTGTTGCCGCTGCAGCGTCAGGACTTCCTGGAGATCTTCGAGGCGATGGACGGGTTGCCCGTCACGATCCGCCTGATCGACCCGCCCCTGCACGAGTTCCTGCCCGACCTCACCGATCTCTCGGTCGCGATGGCGGTCGCCGACATCCACGGCCACCGCAAGAAGCGGCAGCGCAAGCTCCTGGCTGCGGTCCAGCGGCTGCACGAGTCCAACCCGATGCTGGGCCTGCGCGGTGTGCGTCTCGGCATCGCCATCCCGGGGCTGTTCACGATGCAGGCGCGCGCGATCCTGGAAGCCGCGGCCGAGCGGATCCGCGACGGTGGTCAGGCCGAGCCCGAGATCATGATCCCGCTGGTGGCCAGCGTGCGCGAGCTCGACCTGGTCAAGGGCCGGATCGAGCACATCGCCCGCGACGTCGAGACCGAGCTCGGGGTCACCATCCCGCACAAGATCGGCACGATGATCGAGCTGCCGCGCGCCGCCATGACGGCCGGCGAGATCGCCGGGTCGGCGGAGTTCTTCTCCTTCGGCACCAACGACCTGACGCAGATGACGTGGGGCTTCTCCCGCGACGACGTCGAGGCCTCGTTCTTCAGCACCTACCTCGAGCAGGGCGTCTTCCCGGTCTCCCCGTTCGAGTCGCTGGACGTCGAGGGCGTCGGTGCACTGGTCCGCAAGGCCGCGACCGACGGCCGCGAGGCGAACCCCGACCTGCACCTCGGCGTCTGCGGCGAGCACGGCGGCGACCCCGCCTCGATCCACTTCTTCCACGAGGTCGGGCTCGACTACGTCTCCTGCTCGCCGTTCCGCGTCCCTGTCGCGAGGCTGGAGGCGGGTCGCGCGGCGCTGCCCGCTGGTTGAGCAGGCGCGCCAGCGCCGTGTCGAAACCGAGGCCCCTCTAGCCCAGCGCGGCCAGCGCTTCGTCATCGAGGGTGAGGTCCCGGGCCGCCAGGTTCTGCGCGAGGTGCTCCAAGGAGGCGGTGCCCGGGATCGGCAGCATCACTGACGAGCGCTGGAGCAGCCACGCCAGCGCGACCTGCGACGGGGTCGCACCGAGCCGGTCCGCGATCGGCTGCACGGTCGCAGCCACCGCGTCCGACACCTCGAGCGGTCGCCACGGCAGGAAGGCGATGCCCTCACGCTCGCAGTGCTCGAGCACGTCGTCATCGGAGCGGTCGGAGATGGAGAACTTGTTCTGCACCGACGCGATGGGCACGATGCTGCGGAACTCCTCGAGCTGCGCGACGCTCACCTGGGAGAGCCCGACGGCGGCCACGACACCGTCGTCGAGCAGGTCCTTCAACGCCCCGGCCTGGTCTGCGAGCGGCACCGTCGGGTCGACGCGGTGCAGCTGGAAGAGCGGGATCACGTCGAGCTTGAGCCTCAGCCGTGACACGTGGGCCTGCTGGATCAGGTAGTCCGGTCGTCCGAGCGGCACCCACCGCGTGCCCGGCCTGGCCTGGCCGGCCTTCGTCGCGATCAGCACGTCGTCGCCGTACGGGCTCAACGCCTCGGCGACGAGCTCCTCGTTGAGGCCCAGCGCATAGGCGTCGGCGGTGTCGACGAGCTGGCAGCCGCCCTCGACGGCAGCGCGCGCGACCGCGATGGCGGTGTCGCGGTCGGGCGCGTCACCGAACGGGGCTGCCCCCGTCAGGCGCATGGCGCCGAAGCCGAGCTGGGCGACCGTGCGGTCGCCGATCTTCACGTCAGGCACAGGTCTTCCTCCACGAGATCATCTTGTTCTTGTACGGCGCTGCGTGGCCGCAGTGCCACCAGGACACCGACCAGCAGGAGCACTCCCCCGCCGACCTCGGCAGCGTTGGGACGCTGGTCGAGGAGCGCCCACGCGGAGGCCATGGCCACCACAGGAGCAAGCAGCACCCACGGTACGACGGCGCTCGAGGGCCAGCGCGCCAGCAGGGTGTTGAAGATGCCGTAGCCCACCAGCGAGGCCAGTCCTGCCGTGTAGAGCGTGGACAGCGCTGCCTGCCAGCTGAAGCCGGCCAGCGCCGTCGCGACCGCGGTCGGGCCGTCGATGACCAACGACAGGGCGAGCAGCGGGACCGGCACGACCAGTGCCGACCACACGGTGAGCGAGAGACCGCCGGGCACCTTGGTCGCGCGCGCCACGACGTTGCCGATTCCCCACGACAGCGCCCCGAGCAGGCACAGGCTGAGGGCGGCGAGGGTGACGTGGCCGCCGCGTCCGAGGCCGACGACGACCAGTCCCACCACCCCGAGCGCCACCCCGGCGGACTGCGCGATGGTCGGCACCTCCCGCAACACGCCGGCCGCGATCACGATCGTGAACACGACCTGCGCCTGCAGCACGAGGGCGGCGAGTCCCGGCGGCATGCCGGCCGCCATCGCGACGTACAGGAAGCCGAACTGGCCGAGCGACATGAACACCCCGATCGCCAGGATGCTGCGCCACGGGGCGGCCGGGCGCGGGATGAAGAAGATGGCGGGCAGCACGACGGCGACGAACCGGAGGGCGACGAAGAGCAGCGGTGGGACATCGGCCATGCCCCAGTCGATGACGACGAAGTTGAAGCCCCAGATGGTCGCGACGAGGGCAGCGAGGAGCGAGTCACGGGTATTCACCGCTCAAGTGTCCCGGGGACGATCATGAAGCACCAGCAATGTGTCGCACATCGAAAGCAGTAGCATCACTACATGATCGATCTCGCCGCCCTGACCAGCCTGCGCGCCGTCGACACCCACGGTTCGGTGGTCGGCGCGGCGGAGGCGCTGGGCTACACGCCGAGCGCCATCTCCCAGCAGGTCAAGCGCCTGGAGAAGCAGGCCGGCGTGGCACTGCTCGAGCGCGTGGGCCGCGGCGTGATGCTCACCGAGCACGGTCGGCGGCTCGTCACCGACGGATCACGCCTGCTCACCGACCTGGAGCAGCTCGAGTCCGGGCTGCACCGCGACGCCGGCCGGGTCGCCGGGCGGCTGCGGATCGCTGCGTTCTCCACTGCCATGCGCGGCCTCGTGGCGCCGGTCGTCCGTGCCCTCCTGGACGAGCACCCCGACCTCGCGCTGACCCTGACCGAGCGCGAGCCCTGGGACACCATCGACCTCGTCGCCTCCGGCCAGCAGGACCTCGGCATCGTGCACAGCTGGGGCGACGTGCCGCTGCACGTCCCCGAGCACCTCGTCGGTGTCACGATCGCTCGCGATGTCGCCGACGTCATCGTGCCGCGGGGTCACCGGCTCGCCGGCCGCACCCGGGTCTCGCCGCGCGACCTCGTCGACGAGCCCTGGGTGGCGACACCCGAGGGCAGCATCTGCCGGCAGTGGCTGATGCGGATGTACGACGGCACCGGGCGTGCGCCCCGGATCGCGCACGTCGCCATGGAGTTCGACTCCCACCTCGCTCTCGTCGGCGCGGGGTTGGGCATCGCGCTGATCCCGCGGCTCGGTCGCGCCCCGCTGGGCGACGACGTCGTCGCCGTCGCGGCCCACCGGCCGGCGCCCACCCGCGAGATCACCGTCCTGCACCGTGCGTCGATGGTCGACTCCCCCGCAGTGACGGCCGTCGTGCAGGCACTGTCCGCTCGCTGAGCCCAGCGTCGCCTTGCTGCCCGGGCAGCGGTGGTTCACCTTCTTCCGGTGAATCACCCCTGGTCGTCCAGCGCCGCCAGGTGTGGGCCGATGACCGCGACGAGCTGGTCGTGGACATCGCGATCAGCAGCAACGATGAGCCCGCGACGTGTGTTCAGCGCATCGCCCGCCAAGTCGGAGACCACGCACCCGGCTGCGCGGCACACCCCGATCCCCGCCGCGAAGTGCACGTTGTCCACGAACGTGCCGTCACTGATGTACGCCGCCCGGCGACCCGCGGCCACCCAGGCGACTGCCAGCGTCGTGGACGTCACCCGGGGACCGAACGACGCCCGGAAGGCTGCGTCTGCGAGCAGCTGCGGGCCCAGGAAGGGTCGATCCAGCGGGCCGTCGCAGTTGACGTCGACGAGTGTGATCGCGACGACGGGAGGAGTGGCTCGTCGGCTCCGTCGCGGCGTACGAACGCTCCCTGCTTGTCTGCCCAGAACGTCTCGCCGGTGATCGGATCAGCGGACACGCTGACCACCGCGTCCGCCCCGTCGACCAGGGCGACATTGACGGCGACCAGCGGGGTCTGCGCGGCGAAGTTCAACGTCCCGCAGAGTGGGTCCACGAGCCAGCGGCGAGAGCCCGAGCCGCCACCCACGCCCCTCACCTCACCGCTCTCCTCGCCGACCCGAACGTCCTCGGGGCGAGCAGCCGCGATCGCCTCGAAGATCGCGCGTTCGGCGTCGAGGTCCGCGTCGGTCGCGAAGTCGAGCCCCGACTTGGCGTGCCTGGTCAGGCCGGTCCCGTAGGCAGCTCGCACCACCCGCGCGCCAGCTTCGGCGGCCACGAGAGCAATCTCGACATCGGTCAGCTGATTCGTCACCCATTCATCCTCGCCGACTGGCGCGGCCCGCTCGATGTCGGTGGCGCGCTACCGCGCGGCGCGCGAGGATGAGGCGCATGACGACCACCGACTGGGCCCCGTCGCCCGATCGACGTCCGGCCATGCGGATCGCACCCCTGAACATGGCCCACGCCCAGGACATCTGCACGTGGCAGTACTCGTCGCCGTACCACTGCTATGACATGACTGGCGCGACGCCCGCGGGACTGCTCGACCCTGTGGCCGGGTTCAACGCGGTCCTCATGGCGGACGAACTCATCGGGTTTCGCTCGTTCGGCGCCGACGGACAGGTCCCCGGATGGGCCTACGACGACGACGCGCTGGACACCGGCGGGGGCCTGCGGCCGTCGCTCATCGGGCAGGGATTCGGACAGGCCGCGATCCAGACCGGCCTGGCGTTCGGAACCGAGAAGTTCCACCCACAGGCATTTCGGGTCACCGTCGCGTCCTTCAATGCACGCGCTCTTCGAACTGTCGCATCCCTCGGTTTCCGGCCGGTCGGCGAGTTCGAGTCCTCCAACAATCGGACGCAGTACGTCGTCCTCAGTCGGCCTACGTCCGCCGGTGGAAGCTGACGTTGCCGTTGGGCAGGTGGGTGGTCCCGTAACGCTCGTCGTGGATCACGCGGTGGTGTCGGTGGCACAGCAGCCGGCCGGTGGTCGTGTCGGTGGGGCCACCCTGGGACCAGGGTTGGTCGTGGTGCACGTGACACGCGGCGGGCGGCAGGTCGCAGCCCTCGGCGGTGCAGCCGCCGTCGCGCTGGGCGATCGCGACGCGTTGCGCCCTGGTGTGGAACCGGCGGGTGCGGCCGAGATCGAGGACCTCGGAGGTCCCGCCGAGGACGGCGGGGATGATCCCGGCCTCGCACGCGAGCCGTCGGGCCTGGCCGGCGCTGAGCCGGCCACCGGTGTCGAGCGACGCCGCCGCGAGTCCGCCCATCAGCGTCCCGAGACCCATCGTGACCACGACAGTGGCGGACACGCCGCCGCTGGTGGGGAGGCGGTCGGCGGCGTATCGCTCGATCCACTCGATGAACGCCCACCCGAGGCGTTCGTGGAGCGGCCGCTCGTCGCGGGGCGCCTGTCCGGTGATCGCCATGAGCTGTTTGCGGAGCATCTCCGCGGCGCCGGCGGTGGGCAGGGTGAACTTCCCGGTGGTGGTGCCGTCGGGGTTCTCGCGCAGCGTGAGGGAGACCTTGCGCGCGGCGGCGGCTTCCTCGTCGGCCAGCGCCTTGGCCTCGGCGGCCTCGCCGACCTCGGGGGCGACGGTGTCGAGGATCCGGCGCCCGAGGACCTTGAGCGCCTTGGCGTCGTGGTCCTTGGCGAGCACCAGGAGGTGCTCGACGGCCCGCGGCTTCACGTGCTGGTGCGCCGACGGGATGGCATCGACGGCCTTGACGATCACCCACGCCTGGTCGACATGCACCCCACCACCCGCCAGCGCGGCCTGCACCGGGGCATGCAGCTCCTCGGACAGTCGTCGCCCCAGGTGGGTCAACCGGTTGACCTCGGGACGCGTGAGCAGCGAACGCCCCGCCCACCACTGCCCGGTGTGCCGGGCCCCGATCACGTCACCCAGTCGGCGGTGATCAGCCTCCCCGACCGCAGCGGTGACGGCACCGGTCGAGCGGTCGACGAGCCGGGTCGCGACGTCGAGCAACCGTGTGAGGTCGGCATCGGACAGGGTCGTGACGGGGAGCCCGGACAAGTCGTCGTACGCCGCGTCCAACCGCTCCAGCACGGCGGTCAGCACCGGCGATGGCGGGACCGGGGCACCCGGCGCACGCCATTGCTCGTCGGTCGTCATCGCGCACCCCCTCCATCGGCTGGAACCAACCCGCAGTCGTGTGACTGGGGTCCGGGGCGCCTTTTCCGGGTGGTGGGTTCGACCAGCAGTTCCACGATGGGATGAGCCGCAGCTTGCTCACCCGCTGATCTGGTCCGCTGTGGACCATGTGCTGAAGCAATCGTACGCCCGTTCGAACACCGAGGGAAGGCCCAACCGGAGCGATTTGCCGCCGTTCGCTCCGGGCGAACGCAATCATGGCGCTCGAAACTAGGGTGGTCCCATGAAGGCCCCTCGAGCACTGGCACGGTTCAACAAGCGCGTGACCAACCCGATCCAGTCGACGTACGCACCGCACCTCGCGCCATGGGCGGTCATCACGCACGTCGGCCGCAAGTCCGGGCAGACCTACCGCACCCCGGTCGTGGGCTTCCGGTCCGGCTCGACCTTCGCGGTGGTGCTGTTCTACGGCCCCGAGTCGGACTGGGTGCGCAACGTGCGCTCGGCAGGTTCCGCGACGATCACGCGACGCGGTCGGGACCTGACGTGGAGCAACCTCCGGGTGGTCCCGGCGGACACCGCCGGCCTGCCGAGGGCCGCGCGCACACTCGGCGGAGCAGCCCGCCCGGTGCTCGTCGGCGACCTCTCCTGACAGTCAGCTCGATGCCTGGCCGGTGAGACCCGGCCCCCAGTCTCGAAACAAGACCGCCCCAAGGAGCATCCATGTCTGACCCCCAGGACCCGTACGCGACGCTGGCGCGCCTGCTCGACGAGCGGTGGACCTGCCGCCAGTTCCTCGCTGACGAGGTGCCGCGGGAGACCATCGAGCGCCTGCTGGCCCTGGGGCAGCGGACACCGTCGTGGTGCAACACCCAGCCGTGGCAGGTGATCGTGACCAGCGGCGAGGGCACGCACCGCTTCCGCAAGGGGCTGCTCGAGCACGTGGCCAGCCAGCCCCCTGCACCGGACTTCGACTTCCCCGCTGCCTACACCGGCGAGCACCGCGCCCGTCGGCGCGAGTGCGGATTCCAGCTGTACGACAGCGTCGGCATCGTCAAGGGCGACGCCGACGCGAGCCTCCGCCAGGGACTGCGCAACTTCGAGCTCTTCGACGCCCCGCACGTCGCCATCATCACCACGGAGGACGACCTCGGGGTGTACGGCGCGGTCGACTGCGGCCTCTACGTCAACACGTTCCTGCTCGGCGCCCAGAGCCTCGGGCTCGCCGCCGCGCCCCAGGCCGCACTCGCGTCGTACTCACCGTTCCTGCGCGAGCACTTCGACATCCCCGACAATCGTCGCGTGGTCGTGGGCATCTCGTTCGGCTACGCCGACCGCGACCACCCGGTCAACGGTTTCCGGACCTCGCGCGCCGCGCTCGCCGACACCGTCACCTGGCACTAGGCGGTCAGAACAGCGCTGACGCGAGGTCCCGCCGCCCGGCCAGCACCCGCTCGTCGTCGTTGCCGACGGCCGCGAAGAGCGCCAGGAGGTGGTCTCGTGCCTTGGCGCGGTCGGCGTCCGCCGTACGCGCGACCAGGTTGATGAGGCGGGTGAAGGCGTCCTCGACATGGCCGCCGAGGAGGTCGAGGTCGGCCACCAGCGTCTGCGCCTCGACGTCGTCGGGAGCGGCAGGGGCAGCTGCGCGCGCGGCGTTGAGGTCTGCGCCCTGGGTCCGCTGCAGGACCTTCGCCATCGCCAGTCCCGCGACGGCCTCCGAGTCGGCCGGGTTGGCGTCGACGAGCTTCTGGTACTCCGCGACTGCGCGATCGATGTCGCCCTCCCCCAGCGCGTCCTGCGCTGCGGCATACCTCGGGTCGACCTCGGGCTCCTCGCCCTCGACCGGCTCGACGCCGCGCGGCTGGTGACGCCCGGTGATGCCCTGGGTCGTGAGCTGCTGCCCGACCTGGGTCAGCGCGGTGCGCAGCTCCTCGATCGGCACGATGTCCTGGAACAACGGCATCGGTCGCCCGTCGACCACCGCCACCACGAGCGGGATCGACTGGATCTGCATCGCCTGCGCGATCTGCGGCACGGCGTCGATGTCGACGAGGCCCACGAGGTAGCGCCCCTCGAACTCGCCCGAGACCGCGACCATGTCGTCGGCCAGGTTGCCGCTCTCGGGCATCTGCGTGCGCGAGAAGAACACCAGCAGGACCGGCGCGGCCATCGAGGACTCGATGACCTGCTGGAAGTTGGCCTCCGTGACGTCGACGGAGTACGCCGAGTGGCCGGCACCGGAGGCAGGCGCACCCGACGCCGGGGCGGGCGAGCCCGCGGGCGGTTGGGCGGGGCGCTTGAGCGCCGAGAGGTCAATCGCACCGGGACGGGAGAACGGCTGCTGCGTCATGGCCCCCATTGTTCCGTGTCAGCCCCAGCCGGGGCGAATGCGCCCCCGACGTCGAGGCGCCGGTAGCCTCGCCGCGTGCCTGCCACCGACCTCCTCGCCCGCCACCGGCACAACGTCGTGCTGCTCGGTCGATTCGGCGTCGTCGGCGCCTCCGGCGTCCTGGTCAACCTCGTCACCCTGATCCTGGTCAAGAAGCTGGGCCCCGGCTTCGACGAGGCGGTCTTCGCGCTGCCGCTCGGCGAGTTCAACCTCCGCTGGTACCACGTCTACTCGACGGTCGCCTTCTTCGTCGCGAACCTCTGGAACTTCCAGCTCAACCGCAGCTGGACCTTCCGCAGCGCCGGCCACTCCCCCTGGATCAGGGAGTACCTCCCCTTCCTCGCAGTCGGTCTCGCCGGGCAGGCCATCGGCCTGGCCCTGCTCACGGCCCTCCTGCACCCGCACTCGCCGCTCAGCCTGCCGACGGACGTCTTCGACGACTCGACGGGCTTCCGGACCCGCCTCTACTGGGCCCAGCTGATCGTGATCGCGGTGGTGACCCCACTGTCGTTCGTGCTCAACAAGCTCTGGACGTTCGCGGCCGTCCGCAGCCACCACAAGGAGCTCGCCGATCCCATCCGCGTCGAGCGGCTGACCGAGGACGACCAGGCGTGAGGCACTAGCGCGTCCAGCGCAGGACCTGTCCGTCCCTCACCTCGACCGACGTCGGCGGCCTCGGGGTCGGCACCTGACGCAGGTGGGACAGCACGTCGAGCCGTCCGCGCAGCACCACCGACCGGTCCTGCCAGTGCACGTCGGGGTGCAGCAGCGGTGACAGCCAGGCCCAGTCGGACTCGTCGATGAAGGACCAGGCCGCCATCGCCGGCGCCGGGAGCTCCGGCAGGTCGTGCAGCATCTTCGGCGTGCACATGCGCCAGGCGTCGAGCACCAGCTCCCGCATCTCGTCGAGACCCAGCGGTCCCAGCCGGGCACAGACCCACTGGAACCGCAGGTCGGAGGTCGGCGGCAGGAAGAACGTCTCCGGAGCCGACGCGACCAGCCCGTCGCGCGCAGCCTTCGGGTAGCCGAAGCCCATCGCCTCCTCGTCGGCCGAGAAGGCGACGTACACGATCTGGCCGACCCGGAACTTCCAGCGCCCGCGCACCTCGACCTCGTAGCTGCGCGGCAGCGGGTCGAGGATGCGCCGGACGTCGTCCGAGGTGACCATGGGAGGCAGGCTAGACGAGCACGTCCTCCCGCGACGCCGAGCGACGCGGCGGACGCTGCTTGTCGACCAGGGCCGAGCCCTCGACGTCGAGGTGCGGCAGCAGGCGGTCGAGCCACACCGGCATCCACCAGATCTTGTCGCCCAGCAGCGACATCACCGCAGGCGTGAGCGTCATCCGGATCAGGAACGCGTCGAGCAGCACGCCGACCGCGAGACCCAGCCCGATGGGACGGGCCATCGTCATGTGCGAGAAGACGAAGCCGGAGAACACCGCGACCATGATCAGCGCGGCCGCCGCGACGACACGGGCACCGGACGCGAACCCGTTGCGCACGGCCTGACCCGCGGTCTGGCCGTGCACGTAGGACTCGCGCATGCCGGAGACCAGGAACATCTGGTAGTCCATCGCCAACCCGAACAGGATGCCGATCAGCAGCGTCGGCATGAAGCTGAAGACCGCGCCGGGGTTGTGCACGTCGAAGACGCCACCCAGCCAGCCCCACTGGTAGACCGCGACGATGACACCGAAGCTCGCCACCACCGACAGCAGGAAGCCAGCGGTCGCCAGGATCGGCACCAGCACGGACCGGAAGACGATCGTGAGCAGCACCAGCGAGAGCCCGATCACGAGCGCGATGTAGAGCGGAAGTGCTCCGGCGAGCCGCTCGGAGACCTCGATGTTGGCGACCGCCTGGCCGGTCACGCCGAGGTCGACGCCCTCGCCTGCCAACGACTCCGTCACCGGTCCGCGCAGCGCGTCGACCAGCGCGACGGTCCGCTCGGCCGACGGTCCTTCTTCGGAGACGACCTGGAAGGCGACCGTGCGCCGGTCCTCGCTGACGCCGATCGGCAGCACGTCGCGCACACCCTCGACGGCCGCGATCTCCTCGCCGATGCGTGCCTCGGTGCCGACGAGCTCACCGGCAGCGATCGGCGTCTCGAGCGTCGCCGAGACCAGGATCGGGCCGTTGGCGCCCGTGCCGAACGCGTCCGCGACCCGCTCGTAGGCCTGGAAGGCCGTCGAGTCGCGGCTCTCCGAGCCGCCGTCGGGCAGGCCGAGCCGCAGCGACAGGGCAGGTACGGCGAGCGCGCCCATGACGATCACCACGGCCACGATCGCTGCGGGTGCACGGCGGGTCACGACACCCACCCACTTCTCGGGCCAGCCGTCACGGTGCGGCGCCGTGGACGCCACGGCCTTGCGGGGTACGGCGCGGCGCCCCGCCAAGGACAGCAGCGCCGGCGTCAGGGTCAGCGCGACCAGGACCGTCACGGTCACGGTCGCCGCGGCGAGCAGGCCCATCTGGATCAGCGTCGGGATGCCGGACACCAGGAGGGCCGCCAGGGCGATGATGACCGTCGCTCCGGCGACGACCACCGCCGTACCAGCCGTGCCGGTCGCGAGCGCGATGCTGTGCCGGATCTCCTCGCGCGTGGTGACGGCTCCGCCGCGGACGACGTCGGCCAGCTGTCGGCGGTGCCGGTTGACGATGAAGAGCGCGTAGTCGATGCCGACCGCGAGACCGAGCATGGCTCCGAGCACGGGCGCCATCTGCTGGATGTCGAGCCAGTGCGTGAGCGCCATCGCGCCCATCAGGCTGGCGCCGACGCCGGCGAAGGCGATCGCCAGCGGCAGGCCGGCCATCACGAACGATCCCAGCATCACCAGCAGCACGACGGCCGCCACAGCGACGCCGATGATCTCGCCGATGCCGCCGACCTGGGTGACGAAGACGAGCTCCTGGCCGTAGTCGACCTCCACCCCCGCGTCCTCGAGCTGCTCTCCCGCCTGCGGGACGAGCGCGAGGTCGTCGGGCGAGATCTGCTGCATGCTCTCGTCGAAGCGGACCTGCACCAGCGCCGTGGTGCCGTCCTCGCTGACCATCCGGACTCCGTCGCCCAAGCCCCGCAGGGTGGCGCCGTCGGTGTACTTGTCCTGTCCCCGCTCGAGCCGGGTGCGAGCCCGGTCGAGCTTGCGCTCACCGTCGGCGAGCATGGCGTCGAGCTCGGCCTGGCCGGAGATGCGGTAGGGCAGGGTCGCGTTGTCGGGGTCGGTGCGCTGCAGGCGCGCGATGTCGCGCTCGCCCTCGCCGACCAGCCACCTGAGCCGGGAGAGCTTGCGGGCGCCCTTCTCGTACTTCTTGCGGCCGTCGATCAGCTTCTGCTCGCCCTCGGCCAGGTCGGCCGAGCTCTGGTCGAGCTGGCGCTGCGTCTCGAAGGGGTCGACCGTCCCGGTCACGTGCGGCAGCGTGCGCCACTGCGCCATGGTCTCGTCGATCACCCTGCGCTGGGCCGGGGTGAACCCGTCCTCGCTGTGCAGCACGACCGTGCCGGTGCCGCCGGCGACCTCCGGGATCTGCTCGCCGAGCTCGTCGAGCACCGCCGCGAACTCGCTGTCGGGCAGCTCGAACTCGTTGGTCAGCGGCCGCTGGAACGACACCATCGCGGCGGTGACCGCGGCGAGGACCAGCAGCCACGCGATGACGATCGCGATCGGGCGCCGGGCAGCGCCGAGGCCGAGTCGGTAGAGGAGGGAGGCCATGTCAGCTGTCGCTTTCCGAGAGTGCGGCTTCGTCGAAACCGGTGAAGAGAAGGTCGAAGGCCCGCCGGATCGCGTCGTGGTGGCGGCGGGCGAGTGAGGCGTCGTTGGGGTCGGCGTCGGGGGTCTCGGCCACGATCAGGCGTGTCATCCGGGTGAGGATGGCGCCTGCGGACGCGGCCAGAGCGGCGACGTAGACCGGGTCGGCGTCCGCCCCGAGGCGTTGTCGCAGGCCGACCTCGAAGGCGTCGATCTGGGAGTCGGAGAACTCGCGGAGGAACCGGCGGGTCGCCGGCGACGACTCCGCTGCCCGCTCGAGCACGAAGGCCTGGGCGAAGACCGGGTCGTCGAGCAGGCCGGCCAGTACAGCGACGACCGACTCGCGCAGCGGCTCGACGGCAGGTCGGGCGAGGAACGCGGCCACGGTGTCCTGGGTGACCTGCTCGATCGAGGCGGTGAGGACGTCCTCGACCCGGGCGAAGTAGTTGAACAGCGTCCGGCGCGAGACGCCTGCCTCCGCCGCGATCCGATCAGCCGTCAGGGCGTCGATGCCATCCGTCGCGACGATCGCGACCGCCGCCTGGCTCAGGGCCTGACGAGTGCGCTCCTTCTTCATGGCGCGCAGCCCGCAGGAGGCGAGGTCGATGGTCATACCTGCACTGTAAGGCAACTTTGCACCATCGTGCACCTTCAGGCGGAGTGGTCCTGCTCACTCCTCCGGTGGCGCGAGGTCGGCCACCGCGTCACGCCAGTCGGCCGCGAGCCGCTCGAGGTCCGCGCGGTGCTCCTCGATCCGGCAGCCACCACCGCTCGTCCTGACGAGGATGCCCTCCTCGAGCCAGTGCGGACGGGCGCGCTCGAGCAGGTCCGGCGCGAATCCCCCACTGGCGTTGGTCACTCGCCACCACGTCACGCCGTCGCCGTACCGGCTCATGACGGCTCCGACCTGCCGCGGACCGATGCCGACGATCCGGCCGAGATCGCCGTACGTCGCCACCCGACCCGGCGGGATCAGGTCCACCGCCCTCAGGACCAGCTCGACGAGCCGCTCGTCCACCGCGGGGCCCTCAGTTGGAGACGCGCGGCCCGCGCAGGCCGGACCGCTGCACGACGCGCTGGATGGCGAGGTCGCGGTCGTCGGGGCGGCCCACGAACCGGATGTCGCGCAGCCCCTGCTCCTGCGCGGCGGACTCGAAGACGAAGTGCCCGAAGCCCAGCAGCCGACCGTGCAGCGGCTTCTTCACCGTGATGTCGAGGATCCGCGACAACGGCATGGTGGCGAGCTGCTGCGAGAGCACGCCGTGCACGCGGAAGACCCGCATGTTGGTGATCACGAAGCGGTCCATGTGCTCGCTCAGCGCACGCCAGGTCGCGTGCGCGAGGATGGCGAGCGCCAGCGCGAAGGGCAACCACGCCAGGTCGAGGTCGACGAACGGGACCGCGACCACGAGCGCGAGCGCCACGACGGCCTCCGCGATCGGCTGGAGGTAGACGATGCCGTGGTGGCGGACCTCGTCGACGATCACCTCGCCCTCCTCACGGAGGAGGTGCCGGCGGATGTTGGGGTCGAAGATGCCCCTCACGTCAGCAGCCCATGTCCCGAGTCACGACCTCACGACAGGGCGCCGACGAAGTCGATGATCGCCGTGAAGAGCTGCTGGGTGAGGACCCACGCCTGGTCCGCCCCCGACTTGGCAGCCTCGGCCAGCCCATTAGGGTCGGTGAACATCCAGAAGCCGAGGAAGACCACGACCAGCACGATGGCGAGCTTCTTGACGTTCATCGGGTACTCCTCGAGAAGCAGTGCACAGGACGGCCCCATGTCTACCAGCACCCGGTCCCCGGATCGCGCAGGCGCGCCCGCGCTAGGACTCGAAGGCGGCGAGCAGCGTGTCGGCGGCGGCGTAGGGGTCCGACTCCCCCGCGCCGACCGCCGCAGCGAGCTCGTCGAGCTCGGAGCGCCCGTGCACGTCACCCCAGCGGGCTCGCAACGCGGTCACCGCGATCGCCTCGATCTCGTCGCGTGCGCGGCGCGTACGGCGACGGGCGAGCTCGCCACTGTCCGCGAGCCAGGCGAAGTGCCGGTCGATCTCGGCGGCCACCTCGTCGAGGCCCTCGCCCTTGGCGGCGACCGTCTTGACGATCGGCGGCTTCCAGGCTCCCTCGCGGCGTTCGGCGAGCGCGAGCATGGAGCGCAGGTCGCGACGCACCTGGTCGGCGCCGTCGCGGTCGGCCTTGTTGACGACGTAGAGGTCGCCGATCTCGAGGATCCCGGCCTTCGCGGCCTGGATGCCGTCGCCCATGCCCGGAGCCAGCAGCACGAGCGTGGTGTCCGCGAGGCCGGCGATCTCGACCTCGCTCTGGCCGACGCCGACGGTCTCGACCAGGATCACGTCGCAGCCCGCTGCATCCAGCACACGCAGCGCCTGCGGGGTCGTCCAGGCGAGCCCGCCGAGGTGGCCGCGCGAGGCCATCGAGCGGATGAAGACGTCACTGTCGAGCGCGTGCTCCTGCATGCGCACGCGGTCGCCGAGCAGGGCGCCGCCGGAGAACGGCGACGACGGGTCGACGGCGAGCACGCCGACGCGCTTGCCGGCCTTGCGCAGCTCCGTGACGAGCGCGTTGGTGGAGGTGGACTTGCCCACCCCGGGCGAGCCGGTGATGCCGACGACCTGGGCCTGCCCGGCATGCGGCGCCAGCGACGCCATCACCTCGCGCAGCAGCGGCGACTCGTCCTCGACGAGCGAGATCAGCCGGGCCACGGCACGGGCGTCACCGGCGCGTGCGCGGGAGACGAGATCGGGGACCGACACCGCTGCGCGGCGTCGGCCCCCTCCCGTGGAGCTCGTGGTGGAGCGTGCGCTCACCTCGGGGACGGATCAGGCCTGCGGGACCCGGATGATCAGGGCGTCGCCCTGACCGCCGCCACCGCACAGGGCGGCCGCACCGACGCCGCCGCCACGACGCTTGAGCTCGTGGGCCAGGTGCAGCACGATGCGGGCGCCGGACATGCCGACCGGGTGGCCGAGCGCGATCGCGCCGCCGTTGACGTTGATCTTGTCGTCGGAGACGCCGAGCTGGCGACCCGACTCGATGCCGACGGCCGCGAACGCCTCGTTGAGCTCGAAGAGGTCGATGTCGGAGACGGCGATGCCCTCCTTCTCGGCGGCCTTCGCGATCGCGTTGGCCGGCTGGAGCTGGAGCGTGGAGTCGGGGCCGGCGACCTGGCCGGAGGCGCCGATCTCGGCGAGCCAGGTGAGCCCGAGCTCCTCGGCCTTGGCCTTGCTCATCACGACGACGGCGCAGGCACCGTCGGAGATCTGCGAGGCGGAGCCGGCGGTGATGGTGCCGTCCTTCGAGACCGGGCGGAGACCGGCGAGCGACTCGACGGTGGTGTCGCCACGCACGCCCTCGTCCTGGCTGACCGTGATGTCGCCCTTGCGGGACTTGATGGTCACGGGGACGATCTCGTCGTCGAACAGGCCGTTCTTCTGCGCGAGCGCGGCACGCTGGTGCGACTGGGCGGAGAAGGCGTCCTGCTCCTCGCGCGTGAGCTTGGCGCCGGCGACGTTGTGGCTGTCGGTGAGGTTGATCATCGCCTGGTCGGTGAACTGGTCGTAGAGCGCGTCGTAGGCCATGGAGTCGACCAGCTTGGTGTCGCCGTACTTGAAGCCGTCACGGCTCTTCGGCAGCAGGTGCGGGGCCAGGGTCATCGACTCCATGCCGCCGGCGACGACGATGTCGTGCTCGCCGGCGCGGATCATCTGGTCCGCCAGCGCGATGGCGTTGATGCCCGACAGGCACACCTTGTTGATGGTGATGGCAGGCACGTTCATCGGGACGCCGCCCTTGACCGCGGCCTGGCGGGCGGCGATCTGGCCGGCACCGGCCTGGATGACCTGGCCCATGATGACGTAGTCGACCTGGTCGCCCGTGACGCCGGCCTTCTCCAGGGCGCCGGCGATGGCGACGCCGCCGAGGTCGGCAGCGGACTGGTCCTTGAGACCGCCCAGGAGGCGGCCGATCGGGGTGCGGGCGCCCGCGACGATGACAGATGTGGACATGAGTGCTGCCTCCAGGAGAATCAGGGTTGACGTCTGCTCCTGACGATACCGCCGGTGTCTCACTGTGCGCCCGGAGAGGTGATTGACGAGACACGCTGATGGACGATGTCCCCATGACAGCCTCCGTCGAGATCCCCCAGCACCTGTTCACGGCCATCGACCACGTGGGGATCGCCGTCCCCGACCTGGACGAGGCCATCGCCTACTACCGCGACACGTTCGGGCTCCACGTCGCGCACGAGGAGACCAACGAGGAGCAGGGGGTGCGCGAGGCGATGCTCGCCGTCGGCGACTCGGGCTCGCACATCCAGCTCCTGGCCCCGCTCAACGCGGAGTCGACGATCGCCAAGTTCATCGACCGCTCCGGCCCGGGCATGCAGCAGCTGGCCTACCGCGTCACCGATGTGGAGGCGGTCTCGACGATCCTGCGCGAGCGCGGCGTGCGACTGTTGTACGACGCACCCAAGCGCGGCACGTCCGACAGCCGCATCAACTTCATCCACCCGAAGGACGCCGGCGGAGTGCTCGTCGAGCTGGTGCAGCCGGCCGCAGCACACTGACCTACGACGGGCCGGTTGGGAAGTACGTCACAACCCGCCCCACACCCGGTTACTCACGGGTACCTTGACCCTCGATCTTGGCCACAACTGCCTCACCAGGAGACATACGTGCAGAACATCCTCGACGCCATCCAGAGTGGCAACGCGACGTCCGACGACTTCGCGAACCTCGAGCTCCCCGACCACTACCGCGCCGCCTTCGTGAAGAAGGAGGACGTGGACATGTTCGAGGGCATGACCACCAAGGAGAAGGACCCGCGCAAGTCGCTGCACATCGGTGACGTCGCGCTGCCCGAGCTCGGCCCGGGCGAGGCCTACGTCGCGGTGATGGCCTCCGCCATCAACTACAACACCGTGTGGACCTCGATCTTCGAGCCCGTCTCCACCTTCGGCTTCCTCGAGCGCTACGGCCGCCTCTCCGAGCTGACCAAGCGCCACGACCTCGACCACCACATCGTGGGCTCGGACCTGGCCGGCGTCGTGCTCAAGACCGGCCTGGGCGTCAACTCCTGGAAGCCCGGCGACGAGGTCGTCGCGCACTGCCTGTCCGTCGAGCTCGAGGGCCCCGACGGCCACAACGACACGATGCTCGACCCCGAGCAGCGCATCTGGGGCTTCGAGACCAACTTCGGTGGCCTCGCGCACATCGCCCTGGTCAAGTCCAACCAGCTGATGCCCAAGCCCGCGCACCTCACCTGGGAGGAGGCCGCCGCTCCCGGCCTGGTCAACTCCACGGCGTACCGCCAGCTCGTCTCCAAGAACGGCGGCGACATGAAGCAGGGCGACAACGTCCTGATCTGGGGCGCGTCCGGCGGCCTCGGCGGCTTCGCGACGCAGTACGCCCTCAACGGTGGCGCCAACCCGATCTGTGTCGTGTCCAACGAGGAGAAGGCCGCCATCGCCCGCAGCATGGGCGCGGAGCTGATCATCAACCGCTCCGAAGAGGGCTACAAGTTCTGGAACGACGAGAACACCAAGCAGGACCCCAAGGAGTGGAAGCGCTTCGGCGCCAAGATCCGCGAGCTCACCGGCGGCGAGGACATCGACATCGTCTTCGAGCACCCGGGCCGCGAGACCTTCGGCGCCTCGGTGTTCGTCACCCGCAAGGGCGGCGTCATCACCACCTGCGCGTCGACCTCGGGCTACATGCACGAGTACGACAACCGCTACCTGTGGATGAACCTCAAGCGCATCATCTCCTCGCACTTCGCCAACTACCGCGAGTCGTGGGAGGCCAACCGCCTCATCGCGCAGGGCAAGATCCACCCGACCCTGTCGAAGACCTACTCGCTCGACGAGGTCGGCCAGGCCTCGCTCGACGTCCACAAGAACGCCCACCAGGGCAAGGTCGGCGTGCTCTGCCTCGCGCCCGAGGAGGGCCTCGGCGTGCGCAACCCGGAGATGCGGGCCAAGCACATCGACGCGATCAACCGCTTCCGCGGGGTCTGATCCAGTCCGGACACACAGCATTCACACCCCGGCACGCGATTCGTCCGCGAGCCGGGGTGTGTTTGTCCGCGCTGGTCAGACAGACTGGTGCGAAGGCCATCGGCCACGACACAAGCACGACACAGAGACGTAGAGAGTGGGTGCTCCACCATGAGCAGCGATCAGGGCCTGTCCATCTTCGACGAGGAGCCGGAGCCCGACACCGACCTCGACGCCGAGGTGTCGTCCCCGACCGCAGCCAAGGGCGCGCCCCAGAAGGGCGCCTCGGTGGATGACACGGCCACCCAGGTGATGCCCACGGTCTCGAAGTCCGCACCCCAGCCCGCCACCACGGCGCCCAGCGTCTCGGCGAAGAAGCCCCCGGCGCCCGCGCGCACCGCGCCGACCAGGACCTCCACCCAGACACTCGGCGAGTCGCTGGCCCAGGGGTCCGCCCGCCCCTCGACCTCGACCCCGGCGCCGACCACGACCGCGACCTCGTCGCCGTCGGGTGCAGCCGCCGGAGCAGCCCTGCCCGTCGTTCGCCGTGGCGGCTACGACAAGCCCGCCGTCGACCAGCGCCTCGCGCAGCTCGCCGCCGAGAAGTCCGGCCTGAGCAGCAGCCTGAGCGCCTCCGAGCAGCGCGTGCTGCAGCTCGAGTCGGAGCTGGAGAGCCTGCGCGCCGAGCTGGCCGAGAACAAGTCCCCCTCCTACGCCGGCCTGGGCGGTCGGGCGACCTCGATGCTCAAGCTCGCCGAGGAGGAGGCCGCCGACGTCCGCACTGCCGCCGCCCGCGACGCCGAGGAGATCCGCCTCCAGGCCAACCGCGACGCCAAGGCCGTGCGCGCCGAAGCAGCGCGCGAGGCCGACGACATGCGCCTGGTCCAGCTCAAGGAGCTCGACGAGATGCGCAGCCGGCTCACCGCCGACGCCGAGCAGGAGCGCACCCTGGCCAAGGGCGAGGCCTCCGACCTCCTGGCCGCCGCCAAGCGCGAGGCCGACCAGGTGCGCCTGGCCGCCCAGCAGGAGACCAACGAGCTGCTCACGACGGCCAAGCGCGAGGCCGAGCAGGCCCGTGCCGCCGCCGACCGCGAGGTGCAGGAGGCCCGGCGCACGCTGGCCGTGGAGAAGGAGCGCCTCGCCCGCGAGGCCACCGACCACCACACCAACGCCACCTCCGAGACGCAGCGACTGGTCCAGGAGGCCGAGCAGCGTGCCAACGCGGCCGAGCAGCGCGCCCGCGAGGCGACCACGCAGGCCAACGCCCACCGCCAGCAGGCCCAGAGCGAGGCGGAGGGCCTGCTCACCCGGGCCCGCCGCGAGGCCGAGCAGATCGTCGCCTCCGCGACGACGCAGGCCGACTCGATCGCGTCCAGCGGCGCGGCCGACGCCGAGCGCGAGCTCGCCGCCGTCCAGGCCGAGGTCGAGCGGATGACCAAGCGCCGCGACGCGGTCTCCGCCCAGCTCGGTGCGCTGCGCGACGTGGTGTCCGGCTTCGCCGAGGACGAGTCCTGACCTGGCTCGACCGCCTCCGGGCGGTCACCCCCGGCAAGGACACCCCACGACCGACACCGGGTCTCGACTCCCTCCAGGACTACGTCGAGGACGCGGTCGACCAGGCCGCCGACCAGGCTGACCGCGCGGAGGCCTCCGCCGACCGTGCAGACCTGGCCGCCGAGGACGCCCGTGACTCCGCGGAGACCTCGGTGGCCGTCGCCGAGCGCATCGACGACGCGACCGACCTGGTCGTCGACGGCGCCAGCACAGCGGCGTACGCCGATCCCCCGGCCGTGCCCGCACCCGAGACGCCCTCGCTGCTGCGCCACTCTCCCTTCAACATCGGCTTCTTCGGGGCCCTCGGCGCGATCATCGCGGTGTTCTTGAGCCAGCAGCTGCTCAGCATCTCGTCCGTTCTGATCCTGCTCGTGATGGCGATGTTCCTGGCGATCGGCCTCAACCCCACCGTCGAGTGGTTCATGAAGCGCGGTGTGCGCCGCGGCATCTCCGTGCTGATCGTGCTGGCCGTCGTCATCAGCGTGATCGCGCTCTTCGTCATCGCCGTGGCGCCGGTGATCAGCGAGCAGATCGCCCAGATCACCGAGAACGCGCCCGGCTGGTTGCAGGACCTCCAGCGCAACCAGCGCGTCCAGCAGCTCGACGAGCGCTTCGCGGTCATCGACAAGCTGCAGGACTACGTCACCGAGGGCGACTTCGGCCAGCGGGTCTTCGGTGGCGCCCTGGGCGTCGGCCTGGCCGTGCTGTCGGCGCTCGCCAACGCGTTCATCGTGGTCGTGCTGATGGTCTACTTCCTGGCCTCGCTGCCGAGCATCAAGCACGCCGCCTACAACCTCGCGCCCGCCTCGCGCCGGGCCCGCGTCAGCGACCTGGGCGACCAGATCATCCGCTCCACCGGCTCCTACGTCGCCGGGGCCTTCCTCGTCGCGGTGTGCGCCGGTGTCAGCACGCTCATCTTCACGTTCGTCGTCGGCCTGCGCGACTACAGCTTCGCGCTCGCCTTCATCGTCGCGCTGCTGTCGCTCATCCCTGTCGTGGGTGCCGTCGTCTCCGGCATCATCATCACCCTGCTGGCGCTCACCGTCTCACCGACGGTGGCGATCATCTCGGCGATCTACTACGTCGCCTACCAGCAGGTGGAGTCCTACTTCATCTATCCGCGGATCATGAAGCGCTCGGTCGACATCCCGGGCTCCGTCACGGTGATCGCGGCACTCGTCGGCGGCTCGCTCATGGGCATCGTCGGCGCGCTCCTCGCCGTACCCGTCGCCGCCGCCCTGCTGCTGCTGCACCGAGAGGTGCTGCTCAAGAGGCAGGACGCTCGCTGAGGTCCTGCTCCTCCGGGAGCGGCTCGACCGCGAGAGCACTGGTGCCCTCGCCGAGCTTGACCACGACGACGCCGGCCAGCACCAGCACGCCGCCGAGCATCTGCACCGTGCGCGGCAGCTCGCCGAGCAGCACCCAGGCGAAGACCAGCGCCATCAACACCTCGAGCAGTGCCACGAAGGACGACAGGCGCGAGCCCAGGCGACGGCCGGCCGCGATGCCGGTGACATAGGCGAAGGCGGCGGTCACCAGGCCGAGCGCGAGCACCGGCACCCACCACACGACCACGCGCGAGTCGTAGACGACGTCCGCCGTCGTGGCCCGCATGGGCAGCACTCCGAGCCAGCCGGCCGCGAGCAGCACGACTCCCCCGACCACCAGTCCGGCGGCGGCGAGGCTGATCGGCGGCAGCCCGTTCTCGGTGTCGGCGCCGATGACGAAGTACGTCGCCGCGCCGACCATCGCACCGAGCGCCCAGAGCACTCCGGTGGTGCTGAGGTCGGCACCCGAGACGACGTCGAGCACGAGGACCAGCCCCAGGGCGGCGATGACCGCCCCGACGACGGTGAGCCGGGTGGGACGGCTGCCGTGGCGCAGCCACAGCCACATGACCACCGCAACCGGTGCGGTGTACTCGATGAGCAGCGCCACCCCGACCTGCATGTAGCTGACGGCGTAGAAGTAGCACAGCTGCGCGCCCGCGACCGCGGCGATGCCGTAGGTCAGCACGGTCAGGCGGCTGTCACGCACCAGGTGCCAGCGGCCGCGCAGCGCGAGGGCGCCCGGCACGACGAGCACCAGCGCGGCGATGGCGATGCGGGCCGACACCGCGGCGCCGGCCGTCCAGCCGGCGTCGAGCAACCCGCGGGCCAGCGCACCGGAGAGCCCGAACGAGACGGCCGACGCGACCGCGAAAGCCAGTCCGGTGGTCGTGCCGGAGCGGCCCGCCACCAGCCTGTCATGAGTCATGGTCGCCATGGGTCATGACGCTAGTCCGACATTGGTAAGGTGTCAATGTGGCTTTCACTCATGACACCGCGGCGGCTCTCCAGTCCGCCGTCGCCCTCGCCAACACGGCCCTGGAGCCGGACACCCTGACGACCGTCGAGGCGCTGTCGGAGTTCTATGCCGAGCACGAGTACTCCGGCGGGCACCAGCAGGACGAGGGCGAGCTGGAGGCCGTCCGCGCGATCCGCGACGCCCTGCGCGAGCTCCTCACCGCCGACCGCGCACGCTCCGTGGAGCTGGTCAACGCCATCCTCGCCGACGCCCGGGCCGTGCCCCGACTGGTGCGCCACGACCGACTCGACTGGCACATCCACGCCATCGACGACGAGGCCCCGCTCGCCCAGCGGGTGATGGTCGAGACCGCCATGGCGATGATAGACGTGATCCGCGCCGACGAGCACAACCGGCTCGACCTCTGCGCTGCCGACGACTGCAACGGTCTCGTGGTCGACCTGTCGCGCAACCGCTCGCGTCGCTACTGCTCGACGGCGTGCGGAAACCGCGAGGCCGTCGCGGCCTACCGCGCTCGGCAGAAGGCCTGACTCAGGCCGGCACGAACCGCTTCAGCACCTCGACGAACACCTCGGGCTGCTCGGAGTGCACCCAGTGCCCCGCGCCCTTGATCGTCACCCGGCGCACGCGCGGGAACAGCCCTTCCATCGCCGGGGCGTAGTCGTCGAGGACGTAGGGCGAGTTGGCTCCCCCGATCCACAGCACGGGCTTGTCGAAGACCCCCTCGACAGTCGGCCAGTCACCGAGCGCGCCGAGCTCGTCGCCGAGCAGCTCCAGGTTCAGCTGCCACTGCCAGGAGTCACCGTCCCGGCGCAGGTTCTGCAGGAGGAAGGAGCGCACCGTCGTGTTGGGTACGGCGCCGCGCAACGCCGCGTCGGCATCAGCCCGGCTCGAGAGCGAGCCCAGGTCGAGTGCCCGCATCTCCTCGATGTAGCCGGCGAACTCACGCCGCCCGGCGTCGTAGGCGACGGGCGAGACGTCCACCACGACGAGCTTCTCGACGAGCTCGGGGTGGCGCAGCGCCAGGGTCATCACGATCTTGCCGCCCATGGAGTGGCCGACCAGCGTCACCGGGTCGTCGGCGGAGAAGAGCGTGGCGACGGTGTCGGCCATGTCGGCGTACGAGAACTCCTCGGTCCACGCCGACCGACCGTGGTTGGGCATGTCGATCAGCAGCACCCGGTGGTCCGCGGCGAACGCCTTGGCGATCTGCGTCCAGTTCTTGCCCTGCCCGAAGAGGCCGTGGCAGAAGGCGATCTGGGGGCCCTGCTCCCCCAGCCGGGTCACGTTCAGCTGCGTCGCGCTCACCGGGTCAGTGTGTCAGCACGCAGCGATGCGCCAATCGGGAGGACCGACTAGAAGTCGAACCCGTCGAACATCCCGCCGATGCCGTCGCCGATGCTCCCGAACATGTCGCCGAGGCCCTCGCCCAACGCGCCGATGCCTTCGCCGAGGCCGTCGAAGCCACCGCCGAAGAGCATGCCCATGAACATCCAGTCCATCGGGCCGAAGCCGCCGAAGTAGCCCTGGGCGTAGGGCTGGTAGGCGCGACCGCCCTGCCAGTAGGGCACCCGCCGCGAGCCGACCATCACCTTGCGGATGTCGGGCTCTGCACCGACCCGCACCCGCTCGGCGTCGAGCTGGCAGGCCGGGACGTCACGCCGGGCGCCGCCGGGCGGGGTGTAGGGCACGTCCACCACGGACATGCCGTGGCGCGGGTCGAAGAAGCACGGCGGCCGCCGTGTCGGCAGGGGGGCGG
>NZ_CM001852.1:1381233-1409747 GCF_000389985.1 Nocardioides sp. CF8 | reverse complement strand
CGGCCGTCGACGCGGGCGCGCACGCAGGCCATGGCATAGCGGCCGTCCTCGAGGATCTCGGTGACGTGGCGGATGTCGTCGGGCTTGCTCATCTTGGCGGCCGCGGTCTTGGACGACTCGTAGGCGTCCAGGGCGCGCTGGTAGTCGGCGTTCTCGCCGGCACCGAGGTCGCGACCAGCCATGTCGATGTCGAGGTCCTGCAGCTCCACGCCGAGGGCGGTGACGTCCTCCTCGGCCAACCGCTTGACCGGCTCGAGCTCCGCCTCGGCCTTGGCCAGCTGCCGCTTCTTCGCGGTCTGCCCGGCGGTCACAGCCGCCACCACGAGCCCACCCAGCACCACGAGCAGCAGCACGATCTCCATGCCCGCAGCCTACGCGGGCGCTCCACGTCGCGGCGGCGCACAGGCTGCCTGCCAGACTCCTCGCATGGCAACCGACGAGCGCTTCGAGGTCACCCGCTCCTTCCCTCATCCCCCAGCCGACGTGTTCGCGGTCCTGTGCGATCCTCAGGGCCACGTCGCCATCGACTCGTCGGGCATGCTCCAGGACGCCGAGGGCGATCCGGTCTCCGCCGTGGGCGACTCGTTCGTCGTCCACATGGATCGCGAGGCGCTCGGCGACTTCGACATGGGCCAGTACGACGTCACGGTGACGATCCGCACCTTCGAGGCCGACCGCGAGATCGCCTGGACGGTGCTCGGCCGCCTGCGGCCGCAGATCGGCCATGTCTTCGGCTACCGGATCGAGCCGACCGACGGCGGCGGCAGCCTGGTCACGTCCTACTACGACTGGTCCGACATCGCGCCGCACTGGCGGGAGGCCGGCATCTTCCCGGTGCTCTCCGAGAGCGCCCTGAAGGCGACGCTCGGCATCCTCGAGCGCACGGTGCGCCGCGGCTACCCGCTCGTGGCCGCCCGCTGAAGCCGCTCCCCCAGCTCGGCCGCGACGGTGGCCAGCTCGGGCGGTTGGAGGAACTCGCAGTCCAGGCCCGTCATCACGCAGTGGAACGCGAGGTACTCCAGTGAGTCGATGCCTGCCTCCAGCAGGGTCGTCGACTCGTCGATCGCCGTCAGGGTGACCCAGCGCGTGCTGACCTTCGCCGCCACCTCCTCGAGGCCCGCCAGCACGCGCACCTGGGCCTGGTTGCTGTACGGCGCCCGGCTGATCGCGTTCTGGACGTACTCCGACGGGTCGGGGTGCTCGCGGAGCGTGAACCGCCAGGTCGACGGCGTCACGGCGCGCATGCGGTCGAGCCGGAACGTCCGCCAGTCCTCCCGGTCGACGTCCCACGCCATGAGGTACCACCGCCGGCCGGTCGCGACCAGCCGCACGGGCTCCACCCAGCGCTCGCTCGCAGCGCCGTCGCGGGCGTCGTAGCCGAACCGCACCCGCAGCAGGTCGCGACAGGCCTTGGCCAGGGTCAGCAGCACGTCGCCGTCGACCAGGTCCGCGTTGCTGCTCAGCGTCTCGGTCGACTGGTGGATCGCCTTGACCTCCGAACGCAGCCGCGGCGGCATCACCTGGTCGAGCTTGGCGAGGGTGCTCAGGGCTGCCTCGCTCGCGCCCGTGACCGTGCCGCCGGCCGCGAGGCGCAGCGACACCGCGATGGCCACGGCCTCCTCGTCGTCGAGCAGCAGCGGTGGCAGGTCCTTGCCACGGCCGAGCTGGTAGCCGCCGCCGAGGCCCTGGGTCGCCAGCACCGGATAGCCGAGGTTGCGCAGGCGGTCGACGTCGCGCCGGATGCTGCGCGTCGTGACGCCAAGCCGCTCGGCCAGCTCGGGGCCGGTCCAGACCGGTCGCTGCTGGAGGAGGGACAGCAGGCTCAGCACCCGCTGGGTGGTGTCGCTCATGGCGTCATGCTGGCAGACAGGGCGGACAGATCCTGTCCGCGTCGCCAGCCGATCGGCACAAGCAGGCCGCGGGCTCACCCCCGCGAATCCCGCGGCCTGCTGTCTGCGCCGGCGGGTGGACTGTCCCCTGTGCGGTCCACACGCCTCGGCTGCAGGACTAGGTTCTCGCGCTCCGGAGGGCCCCGGCATCGGTAGTCCTACCTATTCAGTGGCGCATCACCGATAGATTCGCCCCGTGCTCACCCCATGTCTCGGTCGCGAGCAGACCCAGGCTCGTCTCGCGACGGCGTTGGCGGCCTCGCGCTGGGTCAGCATCGTCGGCCCGCCCGGCAGCGGAAAGACCCTGCTGGCACGACATGCGGCCGCCCGGGGCCACAGCACGTGGGTCAACGCGCGCGGGATGCTGCGCGCCGACGAGGTGCTCTCGGCCTGCCTGGACGCCCTCGACGTCCCGCCCACGCCCGGCGACTCCCCCGAAGGTGCCCTGTGCCGGGCGATGGACGGCCTCGACTCGCTGCTCGTCGTCGACGGCCTCGACCTCGATCCGGGTGTCCTGGGCCCGACCTTCCAGCAGGTCATGTCGTCCACCTCCGAGGCCCGGCTCGCCGTCACCTCGGTGACAATGGCCGGGCAACCGGCCGAACGCGTCGTGCGCGTCGCCCCGTTCATGGTCCCGCGCGACCACGAGCCCCTCTCGGGGCCGGCCGTCGACCTCTTCCTGCACCGCGTGGAGGCCGCCGGCGGACACCCCGTCGACCTCGAGGCGCACGCGGACGACGTACGTCGCCTGCTGCACGCCACCGGCGGGCTGCCGCTGCTCATCGAGCAGATCGCCGTGCAGATCGCGCTCGTCGGCGTCACCAACGTGGTGCCGACCGCCTCGCTGTCCGAGGCGGTGCACGGGTCCTACGAGCTGCTCGACGACGACCAGCAGCTCTGCTTCCGGCGACTGGCGCAGATGACCTCGCCGGTCTCCATCGACGTCGTCGCCGAGATCACTGGCGTCGACCGCGACCGGGCCAGCCTGCTCGCCGGCGGCCTGGTCCGCCGCAGCCTCCTGGAGCTGATGCCCGACGGCCGCTTCGACATGCTCACCCCGATCCGGCGCCACGGGCAGTTCCTCACCGCTTCCACCGACGACCGGGAGCGGGCCAACCGCGCACTCCTCTCGTGGGCCGATCGCATGGCCCCGGCCGACCACAACACCGGCGCCGCCGACGCAGGCTGGCTGGTCGACCTGCCGGTGATGCGGGCCGCGATCGCGGCGGCCTGCGCAGCGCCGGAGACCCGTGACCTCGGTTATGCCCTCGCCAACCGCATCTTCTCGTCCCTCTACACCTCGATGCGCGCCCGCGAAGCGGTGGAGATCCTGGAGGCCACCCTCGTCAGCGGGGACGGCCCGGCCGAGATCGGCGCCTCCGTGGCTCGCCGCGCCGGCATCGCCGCCTCCGAGGTCCGCGGCACCTACGAGGGACTGTGGCTGCTCGACCGCGCGGACGAGCACGCCCTCAGCGCCCCCGACCCCGACGACCAGCTGGCCAGGAACGCCTCCATCCGCGCCGAGATGCACCTCGACGCCGGCGCCCTCGTGAAGGCCGAGGCCGAGGCCCGCCGCGCCCTCGACCTCGGTGAGACCACCGTGATCACCCGGCAGGCCGCGCGCACCCTGGCCGACGTCCAGGTCTCGAGGGGTGCGTTCCGCGACGCGACCGTGACGCTCACCGACCTCCTCGCCGCGCGCGACCACAAGGACGAGCGCTGGATCTCGCTGTCGGCGCGCACGCTGCTCGCCCGCATCGCACTCGAGCAGGGGCGCCCGACGGAGGCCACGTCCGCGGCCAGGGCCGTCGTGGCCGATGCCCGGGCGATCGCCGAGGACCGGGTGGCGCTGATCGCCGAGACCCTCCTGCGCCACCTCGACCCGGACTTCACCCCGGTCGAGGTCGACCGCGAGTCCCTCCCCTGGGCCGTGCGCATCCCGGTGCTCGCGCAGGACGCGCGCGAGATGCTGCGCGCCGGCGACCAGCAGCGAGCCGCCGGACTGGCCGCCGACGTGGTCGTGCTGGCCGACAGCACCGGCCTCGGCCGCGACGCCGTCGAGGGTCGGCTCCTGCTCGCCCGCGCCCTGCTGGCCAGCGGCGACCAGGACCAGGCCATCACCACCTTCCTGGCCGCCCTCGACCGAGCGGCGGAGATGCCGATGCCGCTGCGCGCCGCCGACGCGCTCGACGGCCTCGCCTGGATCGGCCAGCAGCGTGAGTTGCGCGACGCCCGCACCCTCGCCGCCGCCGCCGTTGCCCTGCGCGCACCCCGCCAGGCAGCGTCCTGGGGCTATGCCGCCGACCAGCCGCTGGGCGTCGGCCGCTCCGTTCCGACTGGCTGGATCGTGGACAACGACTTCACCCCGGCCGGCGTGGAGGCCGTCGTCGGCCTCTTCTCCGGGGCGACCGGTCCCGCGACCGGGAGCGTGCTCGACCTGCTCAGCAACGCCGAGCGCCAGGTGGCCGAGCGGGTTGCACTCGGGTTGACCAGCCGCCAGATCGCGGCCGACCTGTTCATCTCGCCGCGCACCGTGGACGCACACCTCACCCACATCTACCGCAAGCTCGACATCACCACTCGCGCCAAGCTGGCCGCTCTCGTCGTCGACCCGGGCTGAGCGCGTGCGCGTCGAGGTCACCGCGACCCGTCGACTCACCTTCGACGACGGGAGCCCGGTCCGCGCCGCGTCCGCGATCGTGTCGTACGGCGATGGCTGGCTGATCACCCAGGACGACTCGACGCTCGGGGCGCACTGGCGCCCGGGCAGCGTCCTCCCGCTCCGCCTGCTGGACCCCGTCGAGGGACTCGACACGTTCGCCTCGGCGGACGGGAGCAAGCACCTCAAGCCCGATCTCGAGGCAGCCTGCGTGCTGCCCGACGGCACCGTCCTGCTGCTCGGGTCGGGATCGACGCCCGCCCGGCGGCGCGGTGTCCGGCTCTCAGGGCAGGAGGCGGTCGTCGAGGACCTGACCGCCCTCCTCGGTCGGGTGGCCGTGGCCCTGGGTGTGCCGCACGACGTGCTCAACCTCGAAGTTGCCTGCCTGGTCGGTGACCGCCTGCGCTGGTTCCACCGCGGGCTGCCCGCAGCGGGATGGCCGAGCGCGAGCGTCGACCTGCCCCTCGACGTACCCCTGCACGAGGCGAGCCCGGACGGCGTCCTGCGCTACGACCTCGGCACCGTGGCCGGTGTCGGGCTCGCCGTCACCGACGCCGTGGCGCTCGGCGAAGGGCTGGTGCTCGTCAGCGCGGCCGCGGAGGACTCCCCCAACACCTACGACGACGGACCGTTGGTCGCTTCCGCCCTGGTCCTGCTCGACGGCGACCGCGTGCTCGACCGCGCCCAGGTCCCCCTCCTCGACGACCGGATCGCGAAGATCGAGGGGCTGGCCGTCGTGGACGAGACAGGGTCGGGCGCACGGCTGGTGGCGACCATCGACGCCGACGACCACACGAGCCCGTCGCCCGTGCTGGAGCTCAGCGTCGGCTGGTGATCAACGCTGGGTGTAGTCGCGGAAGCCGCGCTGGGTCTTGCGACCGAGGTAGCCCGCCGTGACGAGGTGCTCGAGCAGCGGGGCCGGGGCGAAGCCGGGCTCGCGGAACTCGAGGTAGAGCTCGCGCTGGATGGCCAGCGACACGTCGTTGCCGACGACGTCGAGCAGCTCGAACGGGCCCATCGGCAGTGCACAGCCCTGCTTCATGGCGGTGTCGATGTCGTCGGCCGTGGCGTAGTGCGCCTCCAGCATCTTCACCGCGTCGTTGAGGTAGGGGAAGAGCAGCGCGTTGACGATGAACCCGGCCCGGTCGCCGCAGGAGACGGCAACCTTGCCGACCTGGTCGCACAGGGCACGGACCGTCTCGGCGACGTCCTCGGCGGTGGCGACCGTGGAGACGACCTCGACCAGCTTCATGATCGGCGCCGGGTTGAAGAAGTGCATGCCGACGACGTCCTGCGGCCGCGCGGTGGCCTTGGCCAGCGCGATCACGGGCAGGGACGAGGTGGTGGTGGCCAGGATCGCGCCCGGCTTGCAGATCTCGTCGAGGTTCTCGAAGAGCGTGGTCTTGATCCGCAGGTCCTCGGCGATCGCCTCCACGACGAGGTCGACCGTGGCGAGGTCGTCGAGGGAGGTGCTGCCGGTGAGCCGGCCCAGCACCTCGGTCTTGGTGGCCTCCTCGAGCTTGCCGCGCTGGATCGCCTTGTCGAGCGAGCGCTCGATCGTGGCGCGCACGCCCTCGACCTTGGCGTCCGAGCGACCGACGTACACGACGTCCAGGCCGCTCTTGGCGAAGACCTCGACGATGCCGGCGGCCATGGTGCCGGTGCCGACGACGCCGACGGTGGCGATCGGGCGCCGGAGCTGGGGGACGTCGTCGGCCGACGGCGTGTGCACGTCGGCGACGACGGCGGAGCTGTCGACGCTCTCGTAGGTGTAGAAGCCCTTGCCGGTCTTGCGACCCAGCAGGCCCGCGGTCACCATCTGCTTCAGGATCGGCGCCGGGGCGTGCAGCCGGTCGCGGCCCTGCTTGTACATCGTGTCCAGGATCTCGTACGCCGTGTCGAGCCCGATCAGGTCCAGCAGCGCCAACGGACCCATCGGGTAGCCGCAGCCGAAGCGCATGGCCGCGTCGATGTCCTCGCGGCTGGCGTACTTCGTCTCGAACATCGAGGCGGCATGGTTGAGGTAGCCGAAGAGCAGCGTGTTGGCGATGAAGCCCGCCTTGTCGCCGCACACGACCGGGTTCTTGCCCAGGGTGCCGACCAGGCCCTCGACGTCGGCCAGCACGGCGGGCTCGGTGACGACGGTGCGGACGATCTCGACGAGGTTCTGCACCGGCGCGGGGTTGAAGAAGTGCACGCCCACGACCCGGCCCGGCCGCGTGTTGGCGGTGGAGATCTCGGTGACCGGCAGCGAGGAGGTGTTGGTGGCCAGGATCGCGTCGGGCTTGACGATGTCGTCGAGCCGGCGGAAGAGGTCCTTCTTGATCTCAAGCGACTCAATGACCGCCTCCACCACGAAGTCGGCCTCGGCGAGTGCCGACAGGTCGGTGGCGAAGGAGATGCGTCCGAGGATCTCGGCCTGGTCCGCCTCGGACATCTTGCCGCGCGACACCGCCCGGCCGGTGGAGTGCGCGAGGTGGCCGCGGCCGCGCTCGACCGCCTCATCGCTCAGCTCGACACCGATCACGCTGAAACCGTTGCGGGCGAAGACCTCGGCGATGCCGGCGCCCATGGTGCCGAGGCCGATGACCCCGATGGTGGTGAAGGTCCTCGGAGCGCGCTCAGATGATGCAGTCGTCATGCGGGCAGCATGCCATGCACGTACGGGCGCGCAACGAGGTCCCCTGGCCCGCACGGAGCGGGCCGAGGGGACCTCGAACGGCTACTTGTCAGTAGGTGCGGAAGCCCTCGCCGCTCTTGCGACCGAGCTTGCCCTCGGCCACCAGGGTCTCCAAGGTGGCCGCCGGCGCGAAGCCCTTCTCGCCGAACTCGGCGAAGAGCTCCTGCTGGATCGCCAGCGACACGTCGTTGCCGACGACGTCGAGCAGCGCGAAGGGTCCCATCGGGAAGCCGGCCTGCTCCTTGACCGCGTCGTCGATCTCGTCGATCGTCGCCGCGCCCGACTCGACCAGCTTGACCGCGTCGTTGAGGTAGGGGAACAGCAGGCAGTTGACGATGAAGCCCGACCGGTCGCCGCACGAGACCGCGACCTTGCCGACCTTGGCGCACAGCGCCAGCACGGTCTGGTTGACGTCGGCCGAGGTGGCCTCGGTCGTGACGACCTCGACCAGCTTCATGATCGTGGCCGGGTTGAAGAAGTGCATGCCGATGACGGCCTCGGGACGCGAGGTGACAGCGCCCAGGGCGGTGATGGGCATCGAGGACGTGGTGGTCGCCAGGATCGCACCGGGCTTGCAGATCCGGTCGAGGTCCTTGTAGAGGTCGGTCTTGATCGCGAGGTCCTCGGCGATCGCCTCGACGACGATGTCGACGTCCGCGAGCGCCTCGCGGTCGGTGGCACCGGTCAGGCGGGCGAGCGTGGCCGCCTTGGCGTCCTCGTCGATCCGGCCCTTCTCGACCAGCTTGGACAGGCCCTTGTCGATGAAGGCGACAACGCCGGCGATCTTGTCCTCGCCGCGACCCACGAAGACCACGTCGTAGCCGGCCTGGGCGAAGACCTGGACGATGCCGGAGGCCATGGTGCCGGTGCCGACGACGCCGACGGTGGAGATCTCCTGCTTCAGCTCGGGCGCGGTCGCGCCGGCCGCGTCACCGGACGCGGCGAAGGTGCCGTCCTCGGTCGCCAGGGTCGAGATCACCTGGGCCGGCTGGTGGAGCGGGTCACCCGAGTCGAGGAACCGAGCTGCCAGGCCCGCGCGCACGGCGGCGGCGCCCAGCTCGTCGACGACGGTCAGCGGTCCCTTCGGGTAGCCGCAGCCGAAACGCATGGCGTTGTCGATGTCGACGGCCGAGGCGTAGCCCGCCTCGAACATGCGGGCGGCGTGGTTGAGGTACGGAAGGACGAGCGTGTCGTGGATCTGCTCGTTGGTCAGCTCGGTCATGCGGCAAAGTGTGACATCGGTTTACACCGGCGGGTAACCCGTCCCACCTGAGACGTCGATCACCCGGGAGTCGGGAGCCGGCTCGAGGTGACTGTAGATTCACGCCCCGTGAGAATCGTCGTTGCGCGCTGCCAGGTCGACTACGCCGGGCGGCTGACCGCCCACCTGCCGATGGCGACCCGGGTGCTGATGATCAAGGCGGACGGTTCCGTGCTCGTCCACTCCGACGGCGGGTCCTACAAGCCGCTCAACTGGATGTCGCCCCCGGCGACCTTCCGCGAGGGCGCCACCGACGACGGGCAGGTCGAGTGGACCGTGACGGCGGCCAAGACCGACGACACCCTGCGCATCCTGATCGAGGAGATCCACAGCGACTCCAGCCACGACCTCGGCATCGACCCCGGCCTGCAGAAGGACGGCGTCGAGAAGCACCTCCAGGAGCTGCTCGCCGAGCATCCCGCCACCCTGTCCGACGGCCTGACCCTCGTCCGCCGGGAGTTCCCCACGGCGATCGGCCCGGTCGACCTCATGTGCCGCGACGACGCCGGCCTGAGCGTGGCCGTGGAGATCAAGCGCCGCGGCGACATCGACGGCGTGGAGCAGCTGACCCGCTACCTCGAGCTCCTCAACCGCGACCCGCTGCTCAACAGCAAGGGTCCCGTGCGCGGCATCTTCGCCGCCCAGGAGATCAAGCCGCAGGCCCGCGTCCTCGCCACCGACCGCGGGATCGCCTGTGCGCTCGTCGACTACGACCTGCTCCGCGGCATGGACGACTCTGAGCACCGGCTCTTCTGAGCCTCGCCAGAACTTCCACTCGCACGAGCGGAAGTTCATCCGCCGTCGAGCGTGCGGACACTGATCCCGGGCTGCATTTCCACTCGCACGAGTGGAAGTTCATCGGCGGCGAGGGCAGGGCCGCACGGCCCGGCCTGACCGCTACCCTCGCCCGGTGACCTCACCCCCAGACAGGCGGATCTACCACATCGCGACGCGCACCGACTGGCTCGAGGCGAGGCGGACGGGCGCGTACACGACGTCCACCGCGGGTCGCACCCTCGACCAGGAGGGCTTCATCCACGCCTCGCGTCGAGAGCAGGTGCAGGCCGTCTTCGAGCGCTACTACGCGAAGGCGGGCGAGCCGCTCGTCCTGCTCGTCATCGACCCCGCGCGACTCGAGTCCGAGGTGCGCGTGGAAGAGGTCGGCGACGACACCTACCCGCACGTCTACGGCCCGATCACGCCCGCAGGAGTGGTGGACGTGCTGCCGCTGGACAAGCGCGGGGGCACCGAGGCGTTCCTGGCCATCTATTCCCGCGAGATCGCCGTCCGGGTCGGCCTGGCCATCGTTGCGATGCTCATGGCGTACGGCGGAGCGGAGATCGGCGACGCCGTGTCGGACGCCGAGGGCGCCCCGCTGGTGGGAGCCGTCGCCGGGCTCGCGCTGGGGCTGGCGCTGATGGCCGTGGTGCTGCGCCGCAGGGCCTGATCACGTCGGACATAACCTGACGCCGAATCAGGTCGTTGACCCACCGACGAAAGGTGGGCCAACCGATGACGCGCTCCCAGCCCAGGTCAATTGCCATCGCGATCGCCGCGCTCCTGTGCCTGGCCGGTGGCCTGCTGGCGCTCTCGGGGGCACCCGCGTCGGCACACGAGGAGCGCCCGGCCGTCTTCCCCGACGGCTCCGGCTCGGTGCCGACTTTCCTGGGGCTGGACAATCCGCGCCAGCGCGTGGTGTGTCGGCCCGACAGCGACGAACGCATCGCGCGCATGAAGGCGGGCGCTCTGAAGCGGCGCAACCAGTCGCTGCTGCGGCAGTGCGAGTTCCACTCCATCCAGGACGCCATCGACTCGATCAGCAGGCGTCGCACCTCGATCTACGTCCTGCCCGGGCGCTACGTCGAGGCCAAGCACGCCTCCTCCGCTCGCAGCGACTACTGCTCGCACCTGCGGACCGAGTCGAACGACCCGCTGGACGCCTCGCAGTACATCGGCAGCATCGCCTCCAGCCTCTCCGCGGAGGAGGCGGCCGACGCCGGGGAGAGCAACCCGATCGCGCTGTCCTACGCAGACCAGCGGCGTTGCGCCCACAACCTCAACCTGATCGCGCTGTTCGGCGACCGCACGCCCGCCGACGACGACATCGCCTGCGACAGCCACTTCTGCGGCACCCAGGTCGTGGGCACGGGACGCCGGATGACCGACGTGCTCGTGGACAATCGCTTCAGCAAGCTCAACGCGTTCCGCGCCGATCGAGCCGGCGGTGTCTACCTCCGCAACATGACGTTCCAGCAGGCCGAGTTCAACGCCGTCTACATCCTCGAGACCGACGGCTTCGTCGTGGACCGGGTGCTGACCCGCGGCAACGACGAGTACGGCGTGCTGGCGTTCGCGAGCGACCACGGCCTCATCAAGGACTCCGAGGCCTACTACAACGGTGACTCAGGGATCTACCCCGGCTCGGGCAGCGACCTGAACGGCGACAACCCCGACTTCGAGGTCTCCCGCTACGCCATCGAGATCCGCAACAACCGCAGCCACCACAACGCGCTGGGCTACTCCGGCACGGCCGGCAACTCGATCTGGGCCCACCACAACAAGTTCTACGCCAACGCCACCGGCATCGCGACCGACTCGCTGTTCCCCGGACACCCGGGCCTCCCCCAGGACCACGCGCGCTGGAACCGCAACGAGATCTACAGCAACAACATCAACTGGTACGAGAAGTTCGTCGACACCGGTGTCTGCGCGAAGCCGATGGAACAGCGCGGCTACCTCGACGGCACCGTCTGTCCGGTCATCCCGACGCCGGTCGGGACCGGCGTGCTCATCGCCGGAGGCAACTTCAACTCCACGGACCACAACTGGATCTACGACAACTGGCGCTACGGCACCATGCAGTTCTGGGTGCCCGCCCCGCTCCGTGACGAGTTCGACCCGCAGAAGCTCTTCGACACCTCGCACGGCAACCGCACCTTCGACAACCAGATGGGACTCGCGAAGGACGGCACCATCGCGCACAACGGCTCGGACCACTGGTGGGACGACCAGGGCACTGGCAACTGCTGGGAGGGCAACGCCTACTCCCGAGGCGCGCAGACCGACAACTTCACGATCCAGCCCCCCGGGTGCGCCGACGGCGGTTCGGTGCTCACGCCCGGGCTCCCGGTCAAGGACGCCGGGTTCTTGACCTGCAGCCAGTACGACCGCAACGACGAGGTCCTGCGTCACCCACCCGGCTGCGAATGGTTCGACACCCCCGCCAAGCCGACCGCGGCGGCGCCTGCGCGGGCCACGTCGCAGCCGGCCGGACGGAAGGTCGCGCCCGCGGCGCCGTACCTCGGGGTGCTCCCCGGGCTGCTGTTCGTCGCCGGGCTGGGGATGGTGCGCCGTGCCAGGCGTCGGTCGTAGGCGACTCGCCGGGCTGGTCGGCCTGCCGGCCGCGCTGCTGCTCGCGGGCGGCGTCGCCGTGGCGACCACCGGCAGCAGCGAGCCCGGTCACCTGCGGGCCATCGGGCCGGTCTCGGTGACCGGCACCGAGGGGACCGGCGTGTTCGAGATCGGCGACCGCACCATCCGCCAGGTCCGGTACGCCGACCGATCGGCGCTCGCCTACAGCTTCGTGCTGCACAACGGGACCGGCGACGACACGCACCTGCACTCCGACGCGGCAGACCAGACCGGCACCCGGCTGTTCCACTTCGCGGGGCTCACCGCCGACGGCGCGAACGCGTTCGTGGTGCCGGCCGGGGAGTCACGCAGCGTGACCCTGACGCTGACCATGAGTGGGTGCGAGACCCTCGCTGCGCGCTCTGGAAGCTTCTACGACACCGTGGTGCTGCGCACCGAGGACGGAACGGTCGAGCTCGACCTGCCCGAGGAACTGCACACGGGCTCACCGCGGGAGGCCGCGTGCCCCGACTCGACGGCCACGTCGCGACCGCAGGGATGACTCAGGCGGCCTTCTTGCCGGCCTTCTTCATCTTGGACTTCTTCACCTTCACGAGCTTGCGCTTGTGCACGGTGTAGCCGTCGGGCAGCGTGCCTTCCTTGAGCATGCGCAGGGGGCAGCGGTTGCACTTCGTCCTGGAGACGCAGCACTCCTTCTTCGGAAGCTTCGCGACCTTGCCGCTCTTGCCCTTGCCCATGATTGGCACGATACCCGAAGAAGGCTTGCCTTACCTAAGGTGTCCCGCACCTCACATCGGGAGCTGCTCGCCCGCCCAGGAGCGCACGATCCAGCCGTCCGCGTCCGCGGCGAGCTCGACCACGCCGCAGTTGGCCAGCGGTCGCGACAGCGGGAAGCGACGCTCGAGGTTGCGTGCGAGGTTGGGGATCGCCGTACAGATCGCGCCGCCGTGGCTGATCACGAGCACGGCCTCGCCGCGGTAGCGGTCGGCCGCCTCCTCCAGCACGCCGCACACCCGCGCCACCACCTCGGAGCCCGACTCACCCCCGGGGACCGGCGTGTCCAGCCTGCCGTCGATCCAGTCGTCGAAGACGGGCCGGAAGGGATCGGGGTCCGCCGGCTGTCCGGCGTGCGAACCGACTCCGAGCTCGCGGAGGTCGTGCCGGACGGTGACCCCGACGCCAAGGCGCGCGGCGATGATCTCGCCCGTCTGCACGGCCCGCGACATCGAGCTCGTGTAGACGTGGGCGATCCGCTGCCCCGCGAGCGCGTCCGCCAGCCCCAGTGCCTGCTCGCGCCCGAGCAGGCTCAGGCTGCCGCCGGCGTCGGAGAGCAGCTCGGACTCGTAGTCGGCTTCACCGTGCCGGGCCACGAACACCCGGGCCGCACATTGCAGGTCACCCATGCAGGCGACCCTATCGATCAGGCGAGGTCGTTCGCCTTCCGGATCACGTCGACGATGCCACCCATGATCGCGGTCAGGCCGAAGTCCTTCGGCGTGTAGACGGCCGCGACGCCCTGCTCCATCAGGCGCTTGCCGTCGGACTCGGGGATGATGCCGCCGACGATCACCGGGATGTCGTCGAGACCCGCCTCACGCAGCCCGGCGAGCACGTCGGGCACCAGCTCCATGTGGGAGCCGGAGAGGATTGACAGGCCGACGCAGTGCACGTCCTCGGCGATGGCCGCCGCGACGATCTGCTCCGGCGTCAGGCGGATGCCCTGGTAGATGACCTCGAAGCCGGCGTCGCGGGCGCGGACAGCGACCTGCTCGGCGCCGTTGCTGTGACCGTCGAGCCCGGGCTTGCCGACGAGCAGGCGGAGTCGACCGCCGAGCTCCTCACCGGTGGCCCTGACCTTCTCGCGGACGGCGGTGAGCTCGGCACCGGCCTCGACCACGCCGACCGCACCGGAGACACCGGTGGGAGCACGGAACTCGCCGAACACCTCGCGCAGCGTGCCGGCCCACTCCCCCGTGGTCGCGCCGGCGCGGGCCGCGGCCAAGGTGGCGTGCATCAGGTTCTTGTCGGTCTTGGCCTCCGCCGCCAGCGCCTCCAGCGCCGCGGTGACCGCAGCCTCGTCGCGCTGCTCCTTCCACGCCGTGACCGAGTCACGCGCCGTCTGCTCGGCCTTGGGGTCGGCAGCCATGATCGCGTCGTCGAGGTTCGCCGTCAGCGGCGACGCCTCGGTCGTGTCGAACTTGTTCACCCCGACGATGATCTCCTCGCCGGCCTCGATCCGGGCCCGGCGAGCCGCGTGGGCGCTGACCAGCGCCTGCTTCATGTAGCCGGACTCGACGGCCGCGATCGCGCCGCCCATGGCCTGCACGCGGTCGATCTCGGCCTTGGCACCCTCGACCAGCGAGGCAACCTTGGCGGCGATGACGTGCGAGCCGTCGAAGATGTCGTCGTACTCCAGCAGGTCGGACTCGAAGGCGAGCACCTGCTGCAGCCGCAGCGACCACTGCTGGTCCCACGGCCGCGGGAGACCGAGGGCCTCGTTCCATGCCGGCAGCTGTACGGCGCGGGCGCGCGCGTTCTTCGACAGCGTGACGCCGAGCATCTCGAGCACGATGCGCTGCACGTTGTTCTCGGGCTGGGCCTCGGTGAGGCCGAGCGAGTTGACCTGGACGCCGTAGCGGAAGCGGCGCATCTTCTCGTCCTGCACGCCGTAGCGCTCGCGGGTGATCTCGTCCCACAGCTGCACGAAGGCCCGCATCTTGCAGGTCTCTTCGACGAAGCGGACACCGGCATTGACGAAGAAGGAGATCCGGCCGACGACCTTCTCGAAGTCGTCCTCGGAGACCTGCCCGGAGTTCCTGACCTGGTCGAGCACGGCGATCGCCGTGCACAACGCGTAGGCGAGCTCCTGGGTAGGCGTCGCGCCGGCCTCCTGGAGGTGGTAGCTGCAGATGTTGATCGGGTTCCACTTGGGGATCTCGTGGACCGTGTAGGCGATCATGTCGCTGATCAGGCGCAGAGAGTGCTCGGGCGGGAAGACGTAGGTCCCGCGCGAGAGGTATTCCTTGATGATGTCGTTCTGGGTCGTGCCGGCGAGCTGGGCGGCGACCTCACGAACGTCGACGCCGGGGTTCTGCTCCTCGGCGGCGACCTGGTACATCGCGAGCATCCACATCGCGGTGGCGTTGATCGTCATCGAGGTGTTCATCCCGGTCAACGGGATGTCCTCGAACAGGCGCCGCATCTCCCCGAGGTGCGGGATCGGCACGCCGACCTTGCCGACCTCGCCGCGGCTCAGCGGGGAGTCGGGGTCGTAGCCCGTCTGCGTGGGCAGGTCGAAGGCGACACTGAGGCCGGTCTGGCCCTTGGCCAGGTTGCCGCGGTAGAGCGCGTTGGACGCAGCGGCCGTGGAGTGGCCGGCATAGGTCCGCATCACCCACGGGCGATCCTTCTCGGGGCGTGCCGCCTCGGCGGGCGTGGCGTCGACCTGCTTGTCAGTCATGAGCACAGAGTATGGCCAGCGTTACCCATGAGTCACCGGATGGAAATGTGAAGAACCCCACCCGGTCAGGCGCTGGCGGCGGCCCGCTCGACCTCGAAGGAGTGCGCGAGCCGGGACAGGTGCATCATCCGTCGCACCGAGGGACCGCAGTTGCGCAGGGTGAGGTGGTGTCCCGCGCGAGTGGCCTGACGGGTCGCGACGGCCAGCACGCGCAGTGCTGTGACGTCGATGGTCCCCACCTCGGCCATGTCGACGACGACGTCCTGCTCGCAGCCCTCGAGCCGCTCGTAGATGGCGCTACGCACCACGAAGGTGCTGCGCACGTCGAAGTCTCCGTGCAGAACCAGTGTCATGCCGTCGAACGTGATGTCCATGGTGGTGCCCCTTGTGTCCCGAGATTGGACTTTGCCGTTCCCCCCGGAGCCGCGCAGCGGAGTGACCGTCGTCACGACTATGACGCAGTGATACCCGGAGGCGTTGCATTCATGCCACACCTTTTCGGTGTGTCTCACGGGCTGGGCCCCACTAGGCTCACCGTCATGGTCAACCTCACGCGCATCTACACCCGTACCGGCGACGCCGGCTCCACCCGCCTGGGTGACATGAGCGAGACCACGAAGAACGATCTCCGGCTCCACGCCTATGCCGATGTGGACGAGGCCAACGCCACCATCGGACTGGCACTGGCGCAGGGTCGGCTCGACGACGATGTCGTCAAGGTCCTCACCCACGTCCAGAACGACCTCTTCGACGTCGGCGCCGATTTCTGCACGCCGGTGGTCGAGGATCCCGAGTTCCCGCCGCTGCGGATCGAGCAGGACTACGTCGACCGGCTCGAGGCCTGGTGCGACCACTACAACGAGCATCTGCCCAACCTCCGCTCGTTCATCCTCAACGGCGGCACCGAGGGCGCGGCCCTGCTGCACGTCGCCCGCACCGTCATCCGCCGGGCCGAGCGGTCGGCCTGGGCGGCCTACGCCGAGCACGGCGAGTCCATGAACAAGCTGGCGATCACCTACCTCAACCGCCTCTCCGACCTCGTCTTCATCCTCGCGCGCCACGCCAACCGCGAGGACGGCGACGTGCTGTGGGTGCCGGGCGGCGAGCGCTCGACCGACTGACCTTTCCATTCCCGACCACCGCGAGACGCACTGCTGGTGCCTGCGCCTGGTCATGCGCCGGATGCTCGGTTGAGCTCCTGCTGCCTGGCTGCCGGCACGACCAGGGCCGCGGGGATCAGCAGTACGGCGACCACGAGCAGCGCCCTGAGGGTGCCGACCTCGTCCCCCACGAAGCCGAGCAGCGGCGGGCCGGCCAGGAACGCGGCGTAGCCGATGGTGGAGACCACGCTGACGCGCGCGGCGGCGCGCGCCGGATCATCCGCCGCGGCGCTCATGCCGACCGGGAAGCCCAGGGACGCGCCCGCTCCCCACAGCACGATGCCGACCACGACCAGCGCGGGGTGTGGGCCGAGGACGATCAGGACGACGCCGAGCCCGGCAACGGCCATCGTGCTCCACAGCATCGTCACCCGGCCGAAGCGGTCGATCAGTGGGGTACCGACGAGCCGACCGAGGGTCATGGCCGCGACGAAGACGGCGAAGCCGGCCACCCCGACCGCGTGCGAGGCACCGTGACCGTCGACCAGCGCGACGGCGAGCCAGTCGTTGGCCGTGCCCTCGGTGATGGCCAGTGCGAGCACCATCATGCCGATCAGCAGGGTGCGGGGCTCGAGCCACGCCCGGAGGGCGGACCCCGCGTGAGCCGGGTCGGTCCTGACGATCGGCAAGAAGGCGGGCGAGGTCAGCCACACGACCACCAGGGCCAGGACGGCCACGGCCGTCAGGTGCAACGAGGCTGGCACCGCCAGGTCGACCACGAGGGCACCCAGCAGTGCACCGACGACGGTACCGCCGCTGAACCCCGCGTGGAAGCGCGGCATGATCGTGCGCCCCAGGCCGCGCTCGACCTCGGCGCCCTCGACGTTCATCGCGACGTCCCACACCCCGATGCCGACGCCGTAGAGGAACAGGCCGACCGTGGTGGCGGGCAGCAGGTCGCCGAGCCCGATCGCGGCCAGCACCAGGCCGACGGTGGCCGTCACCGCTCCGACGCGGACGACCCGCACGGTCCCCCACCGGTTGATCGCGGCCCCGGTCGTGGGCAGGGCGATCAGGGACCCGAGCGCGATCGCGAGCAGGAGCAGGCCGAGCTGGCCGTTGGACAGCGCGAAGGTCGACCGTGCCTCGGGGATGCGCGAGACCCAGCTGGCGAAGACCAGCCCGTTGAGGAAGAAGCTCAGCGCGACCGCGTTGCGAGCGGAGGTCAGCTCACGCATCAGGTGCGGTGACGGTCCCAGTCGGTGCCGGGCGGGCCGGCCTCCAGCCAGGACTGGAAGCCCGTCAGCGACGCCTCGCTCATGGCGAGCTCGACGGTTCCCTCCGGGGTGGTGCAGGTGACGATGACGTGGCCGGCATACAACGACATCTGCTCGGCGCCGTGGGCGTCGCGTCGACCCGCGTAGGAGAGGGACCGTCGCGACCAGACACGTCGCGGCTGGTGGGAGAGCGAGAAGATCCGGAACCACTCGAGCTGCTCACCGGTGTAGCGGCCCAGGCCGAGCAGCCAGCCGCGGCCGGGGTGGGCCGTGTGCAGGCGACAGCTGAGCTCGAAGGTGCCACCGTGACGCGACAGCACCCGACGGCGGACGATCAGCGCGAGCCCGTACAGCAGGGGAATGAGCAGGATCACGCCAGCAGACTCGAGAAGCCATTGCCAGACGGGCATCCACTCTCCTGCGTGATCGTTGCGGGTTGAGGCGGAAAACAGATGAGCGCACGAACCCAGGAGGTTCGTGCGCTCACCCTATCGGGCTGTGTGTGCAGGTGGTCAGGAAGCCCGTTCCACGGCACGGATCCGCGCCTCGGCGCGGCGTACGGCTTCTTCGGCATCGTCGTTGTTCTCGCCCGAGGCCTTGGCCCGTTCGAGGTCCTGACGGGCCTTCTCGAGGTCGATCTCGTGCGACATCTCAGCGTGCTCGGACAGGATCGAGACGCGGTCGTTGGCGACGGACAGGAAACCCGCGTCCACGGCCGCGACCCAGGTCTCGCCCTCCTCGGTCAGCACGTCGACGACACCCTCGATGATCACCGAGAGGATCGGCGCGTGCCCCGGCAGGATGCCGACGTCGCCTTCGGTCGTACGAGCGATCACGCGGCTCGCCGTACCGGACCAGACGAGCCGGTCCGCTGCGACGAGCTCCACCTGGAGGGTCGAGCCAGAGGTGCCAGCCATCAGAGGCTCTTCTGGATCTCGGCCCACTTGCGCTCGACGTCGTCGAGGCCACCGCACATGAAGAACGCCTGCTCGGCGACGTGGTCGTACTCGCCGTCGCAGATCTTGTTGAACGCCTCGATGGTCTCCGCAACGGGAACCGTCGAGCCCTCGATGCCGGTGAACTGCTTGGCAACGTAGGTGTTCTGCGAGAGGAAGCGCTGGATCCGGCGGGCCCGGGTGACGATGACCTTGTCCTCCTCGGACAGCTCGTCGACACCGAGGATCGCGATGATGTCCTGGAGCTCCTTGTTGCGCTGCAGGATCTGCTTGACGCGAACCGCGCAGTTGTAGTGCTCGGCACCGATGTACTGCGGGTCGAGGATCCGCGACGTCGAGGTCAGCGGGTCCACGGCCGGGTAGATACCGAGCGACGCGATCTCACGCGACAGCTCGGTGGTGGCGTCGAGGTGCGCGAAGGTGGTCGCCGGCGCCGGGTCGGTGTAGTCGTCGGCGGGGACGTAGATCGCCTGCAGCGAGGTGATCGAGCGACCACGCGTCGAGGTGATGCGCTCCTGCAGCTGACCCATCTCGTCGGCCAGGTTGGGCTGGTAACCCACGGCGGACGGCATGCGGCCGAGCAGCGTGGAGACCTCGGAACCGGCCTGCGTGAAGCGGAAGATGTTGTCGATGAAGAGCAGCACGTCCTGGTTCTGCACATCGCGGAAGTACTCCGCCATGGTCAGCGCGGACAGGGCGACGCGAAGACGCGTGCCCGGCGGCTCGTCCATCTGACCGAAGACCAGGGCGACCTTGTCGAAGACGCCGGCCTCCTGCATCTCGACGATGAGGTCGTTGCCCTCACGGGTGCGCTCGCCGACACCGGCGAACACCGACACACCACCGTGGTTCTTGGCGACGCGCGCGATCATCTCCTGGATGAGGACGGTCTTGCCGACACCGGCACCACCGAACAGGCCGATCTTTCCACCCGTGACGTAGGGGGTGAGCAGGTCGATGACCTTGATGCCGGTCTCGAACATCTGGGTCTTGGACTCCAGCTGGTCGAACTTCGGCGCCTTGCGGTGGATGCCCCACCGCTCCTGGACGTCGAGGGTCTCGCCCTCTTCGAGGTTCAGGCAGTCACCGGTCGTGTTGAAGACCTTGCCGAGGGTGACGTCACCCACGGGCACGGTGATGGACTCACCGGTGTCGACGATCTGGCCGCCACGGACCAGGCCGTCGGTCGGCTTCATCGAGATGGCGCGGACCATGCCGTCACCGATGTGCTGGGCGACCTCGAGGATGATCTTCTTGGTCTCACCCTCCAGCTCGAACTCGCAGGTGAGGGCGTTGTAGATGGGGGGCATCGCGTCGGACGGGAACTCGATGTCCACGACCGGGCCGATGACGCGGGCGATGCGGCCCACGCCGCCTGCAGACTTGGTCTCTGCGGACTCGTTGATGGTGGCAGTCATGTCTTTCACTCACTCCCGGCTTGGGCGTCGGCAAGGGCGTTCACGCCGCCGACAATCTCGCTGATTTCCTGGGTAATGCCAGCCTGGCGTGCCTGGTTGGCAATGCGCTTGTACTTCTTGATGAGCTCGTCGGCGTTGTCCGTCGCGGACTTCATCGCCTTCTGCCGGGCTGCCAGCTCGGAAGCGGCGGCCTGCAGGAGGGCGAAGAAGATCCGGCTCTGGACGTAGCGCGGCAGCAGCGAGTCGAGGACCTCACTCGGGGAGGGCTCGAACTCGTAGAGCGGGAGCAGGTCCTCCTCGGAGGGCTTCTCCTCACCTTCCACGACCTCCAGGGGCAGCAGCCGCACAGCGGTGGGCTCCTGGAGCAGCATCGAGCGGAACCGCGTGTAGACCACGTGGACCTCGTCGACACCCGGCGCGGTGCCGTCCTCCGCCGTCACGCCCGTCTCATTGAGGAACGCCGAGATCAGCGTCTCCCCGATGTCGCGAGCGACGTCGTAGGTCGGCTGGTCGCTGAAGCCGGTCCATGCCTGCACGATGGGGCGCTGACGGAACCTGAAGTAGCCCTCGCCCTTGCGGCCGGTGACGTAGATGTCAGCCGTCTTGCCCTCGCCCTTGAGCTTCTCGATGAGGCGCTCGGCCTCCTTGAGCACGCTCGAGGAGTAGGCACCCGCCAGACCACGGTCGGAGGTGACGATCAGGATCGCCGCCTTCTTCGGGTCCACGGGCTCGACCGTCAGTGCGTGGTCGACGTTGGAGAAGGTCGCCACGGCCGAGACCGCACGCGTGAGTTCACGCGCGTACGGTGCGGCCGCCTGGGCCCGCTGCTGCGCCTTGATGATGCGGGACGCGGCGATGAGCTCCATGGCACGCGTGATCTTCTTCATCGACTCCGTCGACTTGATCCGCGCGCGGTACTCGCGTACCGAGAGAGCCATCGTCAGCTCCGCTTCTGCTTGACGATCTGCTCCTGCTCGACGTCCGTGTCCTCGAGAGCGACGTGCTCTTCCTTGCCGGCCTTGATGCTCTGGCCGTCAGAGGTCTCGAACTGGTCGAGGAAGGAGTCGTACGCCTTGATGAGCTCGGACTCGGTGGAGTCCTCGAACTTCGACGTCTCGCGGATGCCCGCAAGGATGCCGGCGTGGCCGCGACGCAGGTAGTCCAGGAACTCGTTCTCGAAGCGCAGGACGTCGTCCGTCGGGACCTTGTCGAGGCGACCCGAGGTGCCGGTCCACAAGGAGACGGTCATCTCCTCGACGGGGTACGGCGAGTACTGCGGCTGCTTCAGCAGCGCCATCAGGCGCTGGCCACGGTCGAGCTGCTGGCGCGAGGCGGCGTCGAGGTCGGAGGCGAACATCGCGAAGGCCTCCATGGCGCGGAACTGCGCCAGGTCAACCTTGAGCGAACCCGTGACGGTCTTCATCGCCTTCGTCATGGCCGAACCACCCACGCGCGAGACCGAGACACCCACGTCGATGGCGGGGCGCTGGTTGGCGGCGAAGAGGTCGGACTGCAGGAAGATCTGACCGTCGGTGATCGAGATGACGTTGGTCGGGATGAACGCCGAGACGTCGTTGGCCTTCGTCTCAATGATCGGCAGACCCGTCATCGAGCCCTTGCCCATCTCGTCGGACAGCTTCGCGCAGCGCTCGAGCAGACGGCTGTGCAGGTAGAACACGTCACCCGGGTAGGCCTCACGGCCCGGCGGACGACGCAGCAGCAGCGACACGGCGCGGTAGGCCTCGGCCTGCTTGGTGAGGTCATCGAACACGATGAGGACGTGCTTGCCGTCGTACATCCAGTGCTGGCCGATGGCCGAGCCGGTGTAGGGGGCGAGGTACTTGAAGCCGGCCGAGTCGGACGCGGGAGACGCGACGATGGTCGTGTACTCGAGCGCGCCGGCCTCTTCCAGGGCGCCACGCACGGCGGCGATGGTCGAGCCCTTCTGACCGATGGCGACGTAGATGCAGCGGACCTGCTTGTCCGGGTCGCCGGACTCCCAGTTGGCCTTCTGGTTGATGATCGTGTCGATCGCGATCGTGGTCTTGCCGGTGGAGCGGTCACCGATGATCAGCTGGCGCTGGCCGCGGCCGATCGGCGTCAGGGCGTCGATCGCCTTGATGCCGGTGGCGAGCGGCTCGTGCACCGACTTGCGCACCATCACGCCGGGAGCCTGGAGCTCCAGCGCGCGGCGGCCCTCGAGGGGCGTGATCTCGCCGAGGCCGTCGATCGCGGTGCCGAGCGGGTCGACCACGCGTCCGAGGTAGCCGTCACCGACGGGGACCGAGAGGATCTCGCCGGTACGGCGGACCGACTGGCCTTCCTCGATCTTGTCGAAGTCACCGAGGACCACGACGCCGATCTCGCGGGTGTCGAGGTTCAGCGCAATGCCGAGGGTGCCGTCCTCGAACTCGAGCAGCTCGTTGGCCATGACCGAGGGCAGGCCGCTGACGCGGGCGATGCCGTCGGCTGCCTCAGCAACCGTGCCGACCTCTTCCTTGCTGGCCGCCTCGGGCTTGTAGTCGGACACGAAACGCTGAAGCGCGTCCCGGATCTCGTCCGGACGAATCGAAAGCTCCGTCATTTCCTCTTCCTCGTCTTCATCTGCTGCTGCTCGAAAGTAACTGTTGTCTGGGGGCGCTGGGTCATGGCCGAATCAGCCGGCCAGCTTGCGGCCGGCGTCGTCGATGCGGCTGGCCACCGTGCCGTCGATCACGTCGTCACCGATCTCGACGCGAATGCCGCCGATGACGCCCGGGTCGATGACCTCGTTGAGGTGGATCGGCCGGTCGTACTGGCGCGACAGGGCGTCGCTGAGCCGCTGCTTCTCGGCATCGGCCAGCGGGTGGGCGACCCGCACGGTGGCAACGCGCTCGCCGTGCACCTGGGCCGCCACCTGCTGGTAGTTCTTCAGGGCCACGGCCACGGTGCGGTAGGTGCCCAGGAGCGCCTGGAGGGCCAGCGTCACCGTTGCCGGCAGCGCCTTGCCCTCGAGGAGGCCGCGCACCAGCGTGGCCTTGTCGTCGAGGGACCGGGCGGGGTCGGACAGCGCGTCGCGCAGCGACGGGTTGTCGTTGACCGCCTGGGCGTAGGAGTGCAGCTCGTCCGCGAGGCGGGCCGAGTCGTCGCCGGCGGACCGGACGATCGCCACCTCACTGAGGTGCTCCAACACATCGCCGAGGTTGCGCGAGACGGTCCAGCGACGACCGACGGCCGACGCAAGGATGTCCAAGGAGACCTGGTCGAGCTTGCCACCGAAGATCTCGGTGACCAGCCCCGCCTTTGCCGTGGCGTCGACGGACACGTCCGTCGCCACCCGACGCAGGCCGGGCTCGGACCGCAGCAGCGTCGACACCGTGAACAGGTCGTCGCCGATGCGGCTCGCGTCCGCGCCTCCGCCCAGCTTGCTCTCCAGCTCGCTGGTGAGCGCGGCCAGGGCGTCGGCAGATGCTCCACGCAGGGCGATGGTCATCAGTTGACCCCGCTCCCGGTGGTGGTCGAGCCGTCGCTCTCGAGCTCGGCGAGGAAGCGCTCGACCACGCGACTCTGGCGAGCCTCGTCGTCCAGGCTCTCGCCGACGATCCGACCGGCCAGACCGGTGGCGAGGGTGCCGACCTCGGCACGCAGGGAGGTGACCGCCTGCTGGCGCTCCGCCTCGATCTGCGTCTTGCCGTGCTCGACGATGCGCGTGGCTTCGGCCTGGGCCGACTCGCGCATCTCGGAGACGATCTGGGCGCCCTGCTCACGCGCTTCCTCACGGATGCGCGCAGCCTCGTGCCGGGCGTCGGCCAGCTGCTTCTCGAGCTCGGCGAGCTTGGCGTCGGCCTCAGCCTGCTTGGATTCAGCAGCGCTCAGGCCGCCCTCGATCGCCTGCGTGCGCTCGGCGAAGGTCTTCTCGAAGTTCGGCACGACGAACTTCTTGATCGCGAAGAACAAGATCGCGAAGACGATGAGCGCCAGCACGATCTCCGAAACGACCGGTACGAGAGGATTGTGGGCCTCTTCGGCCGCTTGGATAGCGGTGTTCACAGGTGATCTCCCTAATGCCGGGACGGTCGTCAGATGGGCAGGACGAACGCGAGCGCGACGGTGATGATGAAGAGCGCCTCAGCAAGGACGAAGCCAAGGATGGCGATCGACTGCAGGCGGCTCTGAGCCTCGGGCTGACGGGCAACGCCACTGATGAACGCGGCGAAGATCAGGCCGATACCGACACCGGGACCGATGGCGGAGAGGCCGAGGCCGATCATGTTGATAGAGCCTTCCACGGCTTTTCCTTTCGTCGGCGGCGCGCTTGTCGCACCGCTGTTTGGCGAAACTTGTGAGGGGTGGATCAGTGCTCGTCTGCGAGCGCTTCCCCGATGTACATCGAGCTGAGCAGGGTGAAGACGTAGGCCTGGAGGAACATCACGAGCATCTCCAGGAAGCTGACGCCGATTCCGAGGGCGAAGGACAAGATGCCCACACCGCCGTACAACAGGTTGCCGCTGGTCAGGAGCGCGGCGCCGCCGGTGGCGAACAGGATCAGCAGCAGGTGGCCGGCGAACATGTTGCCGAACAGACGCAGCGTGAGCGTGACCGGGCGGACGAGGATGTTGGAGAAGAACTCCAGCGGGACCAGCAGGAGCAGGATCGGCCCGGAGACGCCGGAGGGCATCGTCGCGTGCTTGAGGTAGCCGAACAGGCCGTGCTTCCAGACCCCGGTGCCGATGTAGACGAACCAGGAGATGATCGCCAGCGGGATCACGAAGCCGATGCGCGAGAAGCTCGAGAACTGCAGGAACGGGATGATCCCGTAGTAGTTGTTCACCAGGATGAACATGAACAGCGAGAACAGGTAGGGCACGAACTTCATGTAGTGCTCGCTGCCGATGTTGTCGCGCGCCAGCGTGTTGCGGACGAAGCCGTAGACGGCCTCGCCGGCGAACTGCAGGCGGCCCGGGACCAGCTGACGCTTGCCCGATGCTGCGATCGTGAAGGCCAGGATGAGCACGGCCGAGAGGATCAGCAGCAGCATCGGCTTGGTCACGCCGAAGTCGGCGACGTGGAAGACCGGGGGGAGCTCGAAGCTGCCCGGACCGGGGGCGTGGAAACCGCCCTCAGCGGACTCTCCGCCCTCACTCAGACTCACGTGGAAGCTCATTCTCTCTCCTGCCTTCGCTCTGCTTGCCGTGACGCGAGGCAAGCCCGCCGAACCGTCCGAAAGTCATGTAGATCGCCAGCGCCACACCGAGCAGGATGCCGATGACGACGAGGTACTTCGTGCCCAGCCATCGATCGAGACCCCAGCCGATGAGGCCGTAGATCGTGGCACCCGAGACGAGGTAGGAAAACGCCAACCAGGGGTCGCCGTATGGGGGTTCGTCCGAGTGCTCCGAAGAGGCCTGCTGCTGAGCCATCGCGCCCCGGACAATAGCAGGCGTGTGAGGTCATCGCGCACCCGCCTCTGGCAGGTCGTAGATGGGGATCCGCGCCCGCACGTGGGCCACGATTTGGGCGATCATCCACGCCAGCGTGGCCACGGCCACGCCGCCGCCGAACCAGCGCCGGTCGAAGGTGCCGTCCATCATCCCGTTGCGCGCGAGCGTGAGCACCACTGCGGCGAGCACGACCAGCTGCAGCGTGTAGGTCACCAGCGCGACCAGCACGGTCGCGCTGGGCAGGATCGAGGCGACGACGTTGAGCACGTAGACGCCGAAGCCGATGACGGCCACGACGAGCAGGGTGCTGACCGCGACACTGCGGACGGCGGTCAGGTCGGAGACCAGCCACGCGACCAGGGCCATCACCAGGCCCGCCAGGAACGCCGCTCCAGCCGCACCGAGGAGCACGAAAGCACCGCGGCGGGTGTCCTGCTTCGACTCGGTCGTCATGTCGGCGGCCGTCCTGTGGAGGGGTCAGGTCGATGCGGTCGAAGTGCTGAATCCCTTGTTCTACGGGGCCTTCCGAGCGCTCGTGAAAACTATCACAAAGTCTGCGGCTGGTTCGAATCGGTCTTGCCGGAGTGCGGTCGGTGCATGATCGGGAGCACGAACGTCATCACTGCAGCCAGCACGAAGGCCGCTGCCAGCCCCACCCAGGTCGACGGCCCGCTGCGCAGGCTCACCAGCACCGATCCCCCGGCGACCAGCGCGGCCCACATCCACATGATGTAGACGGCACGGCGCTGGGAGTGACCGATCTCGAGCAGCCGGTGGTGCAGGTGCTGCTTGTCGGGCGCGAACGGCGACCTGCCGGCCCGCGTACGGCGTACGACCGCCAGCACCAGGTCGGCGACCGGCACCATCAGCAGCGAGGCCGGCAGCAGCACGGGCAGGAACGTGACCAGGATGCTGTTGCCGTCGGAGCTGATCTCGTTGCCGGCGAACTGCCCCGTCACCGTCAGCGCGCTGGCCGAGAGCACCAGCCCGATCAGCATCGAGCCGGAGTCGCCCATGAAGAGCCGGGCCGGGTGGAAGTTGTGCGGCAGGAAGCCGGCGCACGCGCCGGCCAGGCTGGCGGTGAGCAACGCCCCCGTCGTGGCGAGCGTGAGGTCGTTCTCGCTGGCCAGGAAGTAGCAGAAGAGGAAGAAGGCGACGGCGCCGATCCCGACCACGCCGGCCGCGAGGCCGTCGAGGCCGTCGACGAAGTTGACGGCGTTGATCGTCGCGATCACCACGACGACGCTCAGCAGCGCCCCCTGGGCCGGATCCAGGATGAACTGGCTGCTGCCGTCGAAGCCCGGGAAGTAGTAGAACCGCACCCCGAAGACCACCAGCAGCGAGGCAGCCAGCACCTGGCCTCCCAGCTTGGTGAGGGCGTCGATGTCGAAGATGTCGTCGAGCACCCCGACCGCGCACACGAGGGCCCCGGCGAGGAGCACGACCCCGGCATCCTGGAAGACGAATCCCTCGCTGCGCGAGAGGAACGGCAGCTCACGGGCGACGAAGTAGGCCGCCACGAGGCCACCGAGCATCGCGATGCCGCCGAGGTAGGGAATCGGCTCCGTGTGGACGTCGCGGTCACGCACGGCGGCGACCGCGCCGGTGCGCAGGGCGATCTCGCGGGCGATGACGGTCAGGAGGTAGGTGACGGTGCCGGCGACGAGGAAGACGAGGAGGTATTCGCGCATCAGTCGTCGTCCGTGATGCGGCTGCCCAGCGGCTCGAGGACGGCGTTCAGCGCGTCCAGCGAGATCGCCCCGAGCCGGAGGATGCGACCCTCGCTGCCGGTGCAGTCGACGATGGTCGAGGCGTCCGCCCCCAGCGTGGCGCCGGAGTCGACGATCACCTCGACGCTAGCTCCGAGCATCGACTCCGCCTCGTCGGCGGTGCGCGCGGCCGGGCGCCCCGACAGGTTGGCCGAGCTGACGGCCAGCGGGCCGGTCCGTTCGAGGACGGCCAGGGCGATCTCGTCGTCGGGCATGCGGACCGCGACGGTGCCGCGCGTCTCCCCCAGGTCCCACTGCAGCGAGGACTGCTGGCGGCACACGATGGTCAGCGCACCGGGCCAGAACTCCTCGACGAGGGCGCGCGCGTAGTCCGGGATGCCGATGGCGAGCGCGTCCAGCGTGGTCGGGGCGCTCACCAGGACCGGCGGCGGCATCTCGCGGCCACGGCCCTTCGCGGCGAGCAGCGACTGCACCGCCTCGGGCGAGAAGGCATCGGCGGCGATGCCGTAGACCGTGTCGGTCGGCAGCACGATCAATCGGCCCTGCCGGATCGCCATGGCTGCCGCCTCGATGGCGGCCTCCCGCTCGTCGGTGGTCGTCACGGGTAGGCGTTGCACCCGCCTATCGTGCCAGCCGCGCCGTCGTGAAGCGCGGACGACCTGCCAGATCGCGGTGGTCGACGATCTCGACCCAGCGGCCGGTCGCGGCGAACACGCCCGGAGCCGACTCCCCCTGCACGTCGGCGTGCTCCGCCCCGACCACTCCCCCGGGCCGCAGCAGGAGCGCCGCTCGCGCTGCCAGCACGCGGATCGCGTCGAGCCCGTCGTCGCCGGAGAAGAGCGCGAGGTGGGGGTCGTGGTCGCGCGCCTCGACCGCGACCGACTCCCACGCCTCGAGCGGGATGTACGGCGGGTTGCACACGACGACGTCCACGGTCCCGGCCAGGTCGTCGAAGGCCGTGCCCATGTCGCCGTGGCGGAGGTCGACGCCGGTGCCGGCGAGGTTGCGCTCGGCCCAGCCGTGGGCCGACTCGTCCAGCTCCACCGCGTGCACCTCGGCGCCGTCGACCTCGTCGGCGACGGACTTGGCGATCGCGCCGGAGCCGGTGCAGAGGTCGATGACGACCGGCGCCCGGCCGGCACCGTCGCCGACGGCGCGCGCGTGCTCGATCGCCCAGCCGGCCAGCAGCTCGGTCTCAGGTCGCGGAACGAAGACGCCGGGACCGACGGCGAGCTCGACATGGCGGAAGAACGCCGCGCCGGTCAGGTGCTGCAGCGGCTCCCGCGCGGGCC
>NZ_CM001852.1:1367307-1381158 GCF_000389985.1 Nocardioides sp. CF8 | reverse complement strand
CGAAGCGCGCGGCCAGGTCGTCGCCGACCGTGTCGATCCGGAACAGGTCGCGGCGCTCGAGGCCGTGCACGTGCGCGAGCAGCTCGGCGGCGTCGTGCTCCGGGCTCGCGACCCCGGCGGCGCGGAGCTGGTCGACGGCCGCTGCGAGGGCCGCGTGGCGGCGTACGGACGTCACGACTCCCTGCTCACGATTCCAAGGCGTCGAGGCGTGCGGCGAGGTCGGCGTCGACGCAGGACTGCACGACCGGGCCGAGCTCGCCGTCGAGGACGGTGTCGAGGTTGTAGGACTTGTAGCCCGTGCGGTGGTCGGAGATGCGGTTCTCCGGGAAGTTGTAGGTGCGGATGCGCTCGGAGCGGTCGACGGTGCGGATCTGGCTCTTGCGCGCGGCGCTGGCCTCGGCGTCGGCCTCCTCCTGGGCGGCCGCGAGCAGCCGGGCGCGCAGGATCCGCATGGCGGACTCCTTGTTCTGCAGCTGGCTCTTCTCGTTCTGGCAGCTCGCGACGATGCCGGTCGGCACGTGCGTGATGCGCACCGCCGAGTCGGTCGTGTTGACGCTCTGGCCGCCGGGGCCCGAGGAGCGGTAGACGTCGATGCGCAGGTCGCCGTCGTGGATCTCGACGTCGACGTCCTCCGCCTCGGGCATCACCAGGACACCTGCCGCACTGGTGTGCACGCGACCTTGCGACTCGGTCACCGGCACCCGCTGCACGCGGTGCACGCCGCCCTCGAACTTGAGCAGGGCGTACGGCGCCTCGCCGGGCTGTGCAATTCCCCTGGCCTTCACCGCGACGGTCACCGACTTGTAGCCGCCCAGGTCGGACTCGGTGGCGTCGATCACCTCGGTCGCCCAGCCGCGCTGCTCGGCGAAGCGGGTGTACATCCGCAGCAGGTCGCCGGCGAAGAGGGCCGACTCCTCGCCGCCCTCCCCCGACTTCACCTCGAGGATGGCGTCCTTGGCGTCCGTGGCGTCGCGTGGGACGAGCAGGTGGCGCAGTCGCTCGCGCGCCTTCTCCCGCTCGGTGCTCAGCTGGTCCGCCTCCGCCGCGAAGCTCGCGTCCTCGCCGGCCAGCTCGCGAGCGGCCTCGATGTCCTCACCGAGCTGCAACCAGTGGCGCCAGGTCGCGACGATGGCCGACAGCTCGGCGTAGCGCTGGTTGAGCTTCTTGGCCAGGCGCTGGTCGGCGTGCGTCTCCGGCTCCGCGAGGCGACTCTCGATGTCGGCATGCTCGGCGACGAGCCCTTCAACGGCCTCGAACACGGGCTCTCCTCAGGTGGTGGTGGAACGCGGCGGAGCAGGAGGGGAAATGCACAGCGCCGACCGCCCGCGCAGTGCGGGAGGTCGGCGCTGGAAGGGAGCTACTTGCTCTCGGCGGTCTCAGCCGTCTCGGCCGTCTCGGCCTTGTCAGCGGACTTCTTGGCGTAGCGGGCCTCGAAGCGGGCGACGCGGCCGCCGGTGTCGAGGATCTTCTGCTTGCCGGTGTAGAACGGGTGGCACTGCGAGCAGACGTCGGCCTTCAGGACGCCGGAGGTCGCGGTGCTGCGGGTCGTGAAGTTCGCGCCACAGGTGCAGGTGACCGTGGTCTCCACGTACTCGGGGTGGATGTCCTTCTTCATGGGGTGTCGTCCTTTCAAACGATGCTCCGGGTCGTCGATGCTTGGGTGCATCCACGTGAACCGGAGCCAGCGCACAATTGTGCCACTGTGCGCAACGCTGGTGTGAATCCGTGCATTCCCCTGCCGGGGCGGGGCGCTAGTTGCCGCGACCGGCGGCCGGCTTCTGCTGCTTGGTCAGGAACTCGATGTTGTTCTGCGCCTTGCGGATCTGGTCGAGGACCGCGCTCACCGACGCGATCGGCTCCGCCGACATCCGGCGCCGCAGCGACTGGACGATGCCGGCCTCCTGCTCGCTGGACAGCAGCGCCTCCTGGCGGGTGCCCGAGGCGACGATGTCGATCGCCGGGAACGTGTGGGCCTCGGCCAGCTCGCGGCGCAGCCGCAGCTCCATGTTGGCGGTGCCGCCGAGCTCCTCGAAGATCACCTCGTCGGTGGCCGAGCCGGTCTCGACGACGACCGTCGCCAGCACGGTCAGCGAGCCGCCGCCCTCGACCTTGCGGGCCGCGCCGAACAGCTGCTTGGGCGGGTGTACGGCGCCGGCGTCGACGCCCCCGGCCAGCGTGCGGCCGGTCGCCGGTGCGGACACGTTGTAGGCCCGGGCCAGGCTGGTCATGGAGTCGAGCAGCACGACGACGTCGTGGCCCAGCTCGACCAGGCGCTTGGCCCGCTCGATCGCGAGCTCGGCGAGCATGGTGTGGTCGCTGGCGGCCCGGTCGAAGGTCGAGGCGATGACCTCACCCTTGACGGCGCGCTGGAAGTCGGTGACCTCCTCGGGGCGCGCGTCGAGCAGCACCACCATGAGGTGGACCTCGGGATTGTTGCGCGAGACCGACTGCGCCACCGACTGGAGCAGGGTGGTGCGACCCGACTTCGGCGGGGCCACGATCAGGCCGCGCTGGCCCTTGCCGATCGGGGCGGCGATGTCGATGACGCGCCCGGTCAGGTTGGCCGCGTCGGTCTCGAGGCGGAGCCGCTCGGTCGGGTGCACGGGCGTGAAGGTCTCGAACTCGAGCCGCTCGCGGGCTGCCTCGGGGTCGGTCCCGTTGACGCTGTCGATGCGCACCATCGGGTTGAACTTCTCCTTGCGCTCACCCTCGCGGGGCTGGCGCACCTGGCCGACGACGGCGTCGCCGCGACGCAGGCCGAACTTCCGCACCATCGACAACGACAGGTAGACGTCGTCGGTGCCGGGGAGGTAGCCGGAGGTGCGCACGAAGGCGTAGTTGTCGAGGACGTCGAGGATGCCGGCCGCCGGCACGAGGACGTCGTCCTCGAGCACCGTGGTGTCCGGCTCGTTGCGCCCGCCCGGCACCCGGGTGGCCTGGCGCTCGCGGTCACGGCCACGACGGCGGCGGTTGCGGCGGCTGCCACCCTCGCCGTCGTCGTCGAAGTCGTCGAGCTGCTGCTGGCTGGCCTGCTGTCCGCCCTGCTGCTGGTTGCCCTGCTGCTGGTTGCGGTTCTGGGCCTGCTTGTTCTCGCCCTGCTTGTTGTCGGCCTGCTTGTTGTCGGCCTGCTTCTCCGACTGCTTCTCCGCCTGGCCGCCCTGCTTGGCGCCCTGTTTCTGCTCGGACTTCCGCTCGGGCTGCTCCGCCTTGCCGGACTTCTCCGACTGCTCGCCCTTCTCGGTCTTCTCCGGTTTTTCCGCCTGGGTGGCCTGCTGGCCGGCCTGCCGGTTGCGGGTGCGCTGACGGCTGGTGACCTCGACGGTCGGGGCAGCGGCCTTGGGCTCGGACGTGGCCTCGACCTTGGGCTCCGACGTGGGCTCGGCCTTGGGCTCGGACGTGGGCTCTGCTGCTGCCCGGGGCGCCGCCTCGGCGGGCTGCGCCTCGCGTGCCGGGGCGGTCCGCGGCGTACGCACCGTCGTCGTCACCTTGGGAGCGGTCGTGCTCGGGCCCGACTGGGCGGCCTTGATGGCCTCGACGAGCTGGGCCTTCTTCATCGACCCGGCGCCGGAGACACCCATGCCGCTGGCCATCGACTTGAGGTCGGCGAGCAGCATGGAGCCGAGGCCGCCGCCCTTCTTCTTGGCAGCGGAAGAGGCGGGAGCGTCAGTTGATTCAGTCACGTGAGTCCAACTCAGTTGTGGCGCCGCCGCTGCCACGAAGGTGGGCGGCGCGTGTCATCAGGACAGAGATCCGGCAACCAGACGGCCGGAGGAATGGAGTGGCACCCGTGCGGCGAAGCGCCGCGGATGCCCACGCCGTACGGCGCAGCGTGATGCTAACACCAGTGACACCGGCGCTCGCGTCACTCCCCGACGACGACGCCCGCGGCCTCGATGTCGAGCGCGTGGCAGGCCCACCCGCGCGGCGCACGCGCTCGCAGGTCGTGCCCGTTGCCGCCCGCGAACGCCAGCACCGTGGGCCCGGCGCCGCTGATCACGGCCGCGATGCCGTCGGCGCGCAGCGCGTGCACCAGCGCGAGCGACTCGGGCATGGCCGGCTCCCGCTGCTCCTGGTGGAGGTAGTCGCGGGTGGCGGCGAGGAGGTGCTCGGGCCGGCCGGCGAGGGCGGCCACGAGCAGCGCGGCGCGGCCGCTGTTGGCGGCGGCGTCCGCGTGCGGGACGACGTCGGGCAGCAGCCCCCGGGCGACCTTGGTCTCGACGGGGGTGGACGGCACGTAGACGACGGCGCTGACGCGCGGGTCGACACCGGCGGCCACGGCATACCACTGGTCGTCCTCGCGACCGGAGATCACGAACCCGCCGTAGAACGCGGGCGCGACGTTGTCGGGGTGGCCCTCGATGTCAGCGGCCAGCCGGAACAGCGCGTCGTCGTCGAGCAGCAGCTGGCCCCCGGCGACCAGCGCGCGTGCCAGCGTGACCCCGCCGACGATGGCAGCGGACGAGGAGCCGAGGCCGCGACCGTGCGGGATGACGTTGTCGCAGCGCAGGACCAGCCCGGCCGGCTCGGCGTCCATGGCGGCGAACGCTGCGCGCATCGACCGGACGACCAGGTGGGACTCGTCGCGGGGCACGTCCTCGGCACCGGCGCCGGTGACCTCGATCCGCAGGCCGCCCTCGGTGACCTCGGCCTCGAGGGAGTCACGCAGCGAGAGCGCGAGCCCGAGCGAGTCGAAGCCGGGGCCGAGGTTGGCCGACGTGGCCGGGACGGTGACCCGCACCAGGCCGGAGACGAACGTCGCCATGCTCAGGCGAGACCGGCGGCCGTGGCCGCGGCGACGACATCGGCGTCGACGACGGTGTCGACGATGTCGGTGTGCGACTCCAGCGCCGTGGCGGTGTCCTTGAGCCCGTGGCCGGTGACGGTGATCGCGACCGTCGTGCCGGCATAGCTCTCGCCCGCGGCGAGCTCGGCGAGCAGGCCAGCGACACCGGCCGCGGACGCGGGCTCGACGAAGACGCCGTCACGTCGGGCCAGCTCAGCCTGCGCGGCCAGGATCTGGGCGTCGGAGACGGCCGCGAACCGGCCCTCGGACTCCTTCGCGGCCATCTCGGCCAGGTGCCAGGACGCGGGGTTGCCGACGCGGATCGCGGTGGCCTTCGTCTCGGGGTCGGGGAACGGCTCACCGGTCACCAGCGGAGCTGCACCCTCGGCCTGGAAGCCGCGCATGACGGGCAGCTTGGTGGCGCGGCCCAGCTCGGCGTACTGCTGGTAGCCCATCCAGTAGGCGGCGATGTTGCCGGCGTTGCCGACGGGGAGCAGGTGGTAGTCGGGGGCGTCACCGAGGAAGTCGCAGATCTCGAAGGAGCCCGTCTTCTGCCCCTGGAGCCGGACCGGGTTGACCGAGTTGACCAGGGCGACGGGATAGTCCTTCGCAAGGCCGCGGGCGATGTCGAGGCAGTGGTCGAAGTTGCCGCGGACCATGATGATCTGGGCGCCGTGGACGACGGCCTGGGCCATCTTGCCGGCGGCGATCTTGCCCTCGGGGATGAGCACGAGCGGCTTGAGACCGGCCTTGGCGGCGTAGGCCGCCATCGACGCGGAGGTGTTGCCGGTGGAGGCGCAGACGACGGCCTCCGCACCCTCGTGCTTGGCCACGGAGATCGCGGCCGTCATGCCACGGTCCTTGAACGAGCCGGTGGGGTTGTTGGCCTCCACCTTGAGCCAGACCTCGGCGCCGGTCAGCGTCGAGAGCCAGTCGGAGTGCACGAGCGGCGTGCCGCCCTCGCGCAGCGTGACGGCCACCAGACCATCGGGCAGGTCGAGCAGGTCGCGGTACTCCTCGATGACACCGCGCCACTGACCGTTGGCCTGGCTCATTCGTCTCCTCCTTCAACGCGCATCACCGAGGTGACGTCGCGCACGATGTCCATGCTGCGCAGCTGCTGCACGGTTGCGCTGAGCGCGGCGTCGGTCGCCGCGTGGCTGACCACGACGAGCTGGGCGTCGGCACCGCGACCCTCCTGGCGGACGGTCTGGATCGAGACACCGTTGTCCGCGAACGCCGTCGCCACGGCGGCCAGCACCCCCGAGCGGTCGTCGACGTCCAGCGCCACGTGGTAGCGGGTGCGGGTCTCCCCCATCGGCAGGACCGCACGATCGGCGTACGCCGACTCGCCGGCGCCGCGCGTGTTGCTGAGCCGGTTGCGCGCGACCGTGACCAGGTCACCGAGCACGGCGCTGGCCGTCGGCGCGCCGCCGGCACCGGGGCCGTAGAACATCAGCTGGCCGGCGGCCTCCGACTCGACGAAGACGGCGTTGTAGGCGCCGCGCACGCTGGCGAGCGGGTGGCTGCGCGGGATCATCGCCGGGTGCACGCGCACGGCCACCTGGTCGTCGCCTCCGGGTCCGGGGCGCAGCTCGCAGATGGCGAGCAGCTTGACGACGGAGTCCATGTCGCGGGCCGACTGCACGTCGGCTGCCGTCACCTCGGAGATGCCCTCGCGGTAGACGTCCGAGGCGGTGACCCGGGAGTGGAACGCCAGGCTCGCCAGGATCGCGGCCTTGGCCGCGGCGTCGAAGCCCTCGACGTCGGCGGTCGGGTCGGCCTCGGCGTAGCCGAGGTCCTGGGCCTCCTCCAGTGCCTCGGAGAAGCCGGCTCCCGAGGAGTCCATCTTGTCCAGGATGAAGTTGGTGGTGCCGTTGACGATGCCGAGCACGCGGGTGACCTTGTCACCGGCGAGGGACTCGCGCAGCGGGCGCAGGATCGGGATCGCACCGGCCACGGCGGCCTCGTAGTAGAGGTCGCGCTCGGCCTTGGCGGCCGCCTCGAAGAGCGTGGGGCCGTCCTCGGCGAGGAGCGCCTTGTTGGCCGTGACGACGCTGGCGCCGTTGGCCAGGGCGCTGAGGATCAGCGACCGGGCGGGCTCGATGCCGCCGATCACCTCGACCACCACGTCGACGTCCTCGCGGGCGACGAGCCCGGCAGCATCCGTGGTCAGCAGGCCGGCCGGCACGTCCACGTCGCGCTGGGCGTCCAGGCGCCGGACGGCGACGCCGACCAGCTCGACCGGTGCACCCACCCGCGCCGTGAGGTCGTCGGCCTGCTCCATGAGCAGCCGCACCACCTGTGAACCCACAGAACCACAGCCCAGCACGGCGACCTTCAGTCGCTTGTTCTCCATCACGCACCCACGTCAGTAGCCAACAGGTCGTCTTCAGTCTCCCTGCGCAGCACGACGGAAATCTTCCCGTCCCGCACAGCGATCACCGGAGGTCGCAGCGCATGGTTGTAGTTGGACGCCATCGAGCGGCAATAAGCGCCCGTTCCCGGGACGGCGACGAGGTCGCCGGGAGCGATGTCGGAGGGCAGGAACTCGTCCTTGACCACGATGTCGCCGGCCTCGCAGTGCTTGCCGACCACGCGGGCCAGCGCCGGCCCCGCGGGCGAGACGCGGCTGGCCAGGGTCGCGGAGTAGTCGGCGTCGTAGAGCGCGGTGCGGATGTTGTCGCTCATCCCGCCGTCCACGCTGACATAGGTACGGCGGGCTCCGCCGTCGAGCGCGACCTCCTTGACGGTGCCGACGGTGTAGACCGTGCACATCGCCGGGCCGACGATCGCCCGGCCGGGCTCGATGCTCAGTCGCGGCTCGGGGATGCCGAGGGCCTTGCACTCGTGCTCGACGATCTTGGACATCTCGGTGGCGAGCTGCGCGGGGTCGCTCGGGTCGTCCTGGGTCGTGTAGGCGATGCCGAAGCCGCCGCCGAGGTCCATCTCCGGCATCTCAACGCCGATCTCCTCGCTGACGCGTGCGTGCAGCGCGAGCACGCGACGGGCCGCGACCTCGAAGCCGGAGGAGTCGAAGATCTGGCTGCCGATGTGGCTGTGCAGGCCGAGCAGGTCGAGTCCTGCGGCGTCGTGCACGCGGCGTACGGCCTCGAAGGCGTCACCGCTGGTGATCGAGAAGCCGAACTTCTGGTCCTCGTGGGCGGTGGCGATGTATTCGTGGGTGTGGGCCTCGACGCCCGCGGTGACCCGGAGCATCACGCGCGCACGGACGCCCGTGTCCGTCGTCAGCCGCTCGAGGCGCTCGATCTCGTGGAAGGAGTCGACGATGATCCGCCCCACCCCCAGCTCGAGGGCACGGGCGAGCTCGGGCTCGGTCTTGTTGTTGCCGTGGTAGCCGATGCGGGCCATCGGGAACCCGGCCCGCTCGGCGACGGTGAGCTCGCCCGCCGAGCAGACGTCGAGGTGGAGTCCCTCCTCGGCCAGCCAGCGCACGGTGGTGGTGGAGAGGAAGGCCTTGCCGGCGAAGAAGACGTCGTAGACGGCGAACGCCTCCTTGAAGGCGCGAGCGCGACCGCGGAAGTCGGCCTCGTCGAGGACGTAGGCAGGGCTGCCGACCTCGGCGACCAGGTCGGTCAGCGCGACGCCGCCGACGCTGAGCACGCCGTCGGTCTTCTCGGCAGTGCTCGACCAGAGCAGCGGGACGATCTCGTTGGGGTCGCTGGGCTCGCGCAGCCAGGACGGGCCGCGCAGGGCGCCGTCAGCGTGCGCCCAACCGGACGGGTGCGAGGTGGGCACGACTCACATCCGCTCGGGCGCGGAGACGCCGAGCAGGGCCAGGCCGTTGGCCAGCACGACCCGCGTCGCGTCGACGAGCACGAGCCGGGCCTGGTTGAGATCGGTCGTCTCCTCGTCGCCGCGCGGCAGCACGCGGCAGCTGTCGTAGAACCGGTGGTAGGTCCCGGCCAGCTCCTCGAGGTAGCGAGCGACACGGTGCGGCTCACGCAGCTCGGCGGCCGCCTTGACCACACGCGGGAACTCGGCGAGCACTCGCAGCAGCTCGCCCTCCTTCTCGTGGGTGAGCAACGCCGGGTGGGACTGGGCAACGACGCCGAGGTCGGCGGCGTTGCGCATCAGGCTCGCCACCCGGGCGTGGGCGTACTGCACGGTGAAGACCGGGTTGTCGTTGGTGGCCTTGGCCCACAGGTCGAGGTCGATGTCGATCGGCGAGTCGGAGTGGTAGCGCGCCAGGGCATAGCGGCTGGCGTCCACTCCGATGGCGCCGACGAGGTCGTCGATGGTGACGACGGTTCCGGCCCGCTTGGACATCCGCAGCGGCTGGCCGTCGCGCAGCAGGTTGACCATCTGGCCGATGAGGATCTCGAGGTTCTTGCCCGGCTCGTCGCCGAAGGCCGCGCACATCGCGTTCATCCGGCCCACGTAGCCGTGGTGGTCGGCGCCGAGCATGATGAAGCAGCGGTCGAAGCCGCGCTCCCGCTTGTCGAGGTAGTAGGCGAGGTCGCCCGAGAGGTAGGCGGCAGCACCGTTGGAGCGCACGATGACGCGGTCCTTGTCGTCGCCGAACTTCTCGGTCCGGAGCCAGAGCGCACCGTCGGCCTCGTAGGTGTTGCCCAGCTCGGTGAGTCGGTCGATCGCCTTCTTCACCGCACCGCTCTTGTGCAGGTTGTCCTCGTGGAAGTAGACGTCGAAGTCGACCCCGAAGTCGTGCAGGGACTGCTTGATCTCGGCGAACATCAGCTCGACGCCCTCGGCGCGGAAGACTTCCTGCGCCTCGGCGTCGGGGAGCTCGAGGACGTCGGGCCGCTTGGCCATGACGTCCTTGGCGATGTCCTCGATGTAGGCACCGCCGTAGCCGTCCTCGGGCACGGGCAGGCCCTTGGCCCAGGCCATCAACGACGCGCTGAAGCGGTCGAGCTGCGCGCCGTGGTCGTTGAAGTAGTACTCCCTGGTGACGTCCGCCCCGGTGAGGGTGAAGATCCGGCCGAGCGCGTCGCCGACCGCGGCCCAGCGGACCCCACCGAGGTGGAGAGGGCCGGTGGGGTTGGCCGAGACGAACTCGAGGTTGATCTTCTCGCCTGCGAACGCGTCGGAGGCGCCGTACGACGCGCCGGCCGCCACGATGTCGGCGGCCACCTGTCCCTGGGCGCCGGAGTCGACGGTGATGTTGAGGAAGCCGGGACCCGCAACCTCGACGTCGCTGACGGCGTCGTGGTCGGCGAGCCGCTTCGCCACGAGCTCGGCGAAGGCCCGCGGGTTGGTGCCCGCCTGCTTGGCGAGCTTGAGCGCGACGTTGGTGGCGTAGTCGCCGTGTCCCTTCTGCCGCGGTCGCTCCACCGTCACCGTCGTCGGGACGCCGTCGGGCAGCGTCACGGCGCCGTCGGCCACGAGCGCTTCGAGGACGTCGACGATGATCAAGGAGAGCTGGTCTGGGGTCACCGACCCAGCCTATCGGCGCGGCACCGTCCCCCCCGAACCGGTTTCACGCTGCGGCGAACGGGGTTGTAGGGTCTGCTTCGCCCGAGCCTCCGTAGCTCAGGGGATAGAGCACTGGTTTCCGGTACCAGGTGTCGCAGGTTCGAATCCTGCCGGAGGCGCTCGTGTGTCATCGTCGTCCCGGAACTCCACGTCCTGCGTGGAGTTTCGGTCATTTCCGGGCGCGCCGCCTCGTCCGGGTCGGTAAAGATCTGGCACCTGTTCATGGACATTCGGGTTCAGGACGACAGTGTTGGGTAACACTGAGTTACTCGCGGGGGCGTGTGTGTGTGCTTCTCGTGACCTCATTGAAGCGTCGACACCACTTGGAGCCCACCGTGAGCAAGCTGATCTCGGGTCTCGCCCTCTCCCTCGCCGGCACCCTGGTCGCATCGTCGGCCCTCGCCGTGTCCGCCGCAGGCCTGGCCTCCGCCAGCGCCGCGAGCGACGAGCGGTCCGCACCCACCCTGACCAACTTCGGCTACCGCGCCGACGTCTACGCCGTGAAGCTGGTGACCGACAACGTCGAGGCGTTCAACCTCAAGGACGCCCACGCCCAGCTCCGCTGCACGCGCGCCATCGGGCAGTCGGCCGAGGAGAAGTCGATCCTCAGCGTGCCGGACAACCCGTTGATCAACATCGCGGCGAGCACGAGCCGCACCGACACCTACAAGGAAGGCGCCACCCACGGCGTCCGCGGTGTCAACACCATCGCTGACATCCGTATCGGCGGCCAGATCGGGGACGTCAAGACGCCCACCCTCGTGATCGAGGGCCTCACCACGACCGCCAACGCCTTCCACACCCCGCAGGGCTTCGGCCACGAGGAGACATTCGACTTCGCGAGCATCAGGCTCGAGCTGCTCGAGGGCACGCCGCTGCAGGGCACGCCCCTCGAGGCCCTGGTCGAGCCCCTCAACCAGGTGACCGACACCGTCTTCGAGGGCACCAACGACGCCGCCAACGCGGTCTTCCACGTCCTCCAGTCGGCCACCGCGCCGATCCAGATCCCGGGCCTCGGCTCGATCGCCCTCGGCAAGATCCGCGGCACCGCGACCAAGAAGAAGGCGACCTCGGAGGCCATGGCGCTCGAGATCCTGGTCGAGGCCGGCGGCAGCCGCCAGCTGGTCGAGATCGGCTCGGCCAACGCCCGCATCGGTGCCCCCACCCCGGCCGGGGTCTTCCGCGCAGGTGGCACGGCCCTGGACCTGCAGGCACTGCAGAGCCTGCTCCACTTCGGCAACGTCCAGCACAAGTCGATCCCCTGCGAGGGCACGCTCGGCCGGACCATGACCTACCGGATCCCGTCGGCCGGCGTCCTGCTCGGGCTCGTGGCGCGCGTCAGCGGCGTCACCTACGCCCACCGCGGCAGCCAGCACGCGAAGCGGGACCTCGCCAAGGGCTTCTCCTCGGTCCGCATCGCGCACACCTCGGTCCCCTCGGTCGGGCTGGAGATCAACGACATCTTCAGCCGGGTCAAGATGCGCGGCAAGGAGAACAAGCCGGTGAAGTCGACGATCTCCTCCAGCATCGGCTCGATCACCTTCCGCGGCCAGCCCGTCGCCGTACCCGAGGTCGGACAGACGGTCGAGCTCCCGGGCGGCGCCGGCCTGATCCAGCGTCAGCTGGTCAAGGACAGCCGCTACGGCGCGAAGTCGATCGGCCTGCGCGTCCAGCTGTTCGAGAACGCGGTCGTCCTCGACCTCGCCCTGGCCGACGGGCACATCTACCCGCGCTGACTCAGCAACCCTTCAACGTGGCGTCGTGCCTGGCGGCACTGCCGAGCCGCCGGGCCTGCGCCACGTCGGGGAAGACCACGCTCTGACCGGCCGTCGCGCCGATCCGGCCGCGGATCACGCAGGTGGTGATCTTGGCCGGCTCGACCTGCGCGACTGCCTGGGCGAGCTCGTAGAGCTCGGCCGGGCCGAGGTTGGTCGACATGTGCTTGAGCACCGTCATCACCCCGCGCTCGATGAAGCCGGGGCGATCGGCCTGCGACCGGATGCGTGCGTGGATGCCGCGCAGGGTGCGCTGCTGGTTGGCGGAGCGGTCGAAGTCGCCGCCCGGCAGCGACTTGCGGATGCGGGGGAAGGCCATCGCGTCATAGCCGCCGAGGTGGATGCGACCGGCCTTGAACCCGTCCTTCTTGAGGTAGGGGTCGTAGAAGCGCCGCGGGTTGTGGACCTCGATGCCGCCGATGTCGTCGACCATGTCCTCGAAGAACGGGAAGCGCGTCACCATGACGTAGTCGGCCGTGATGCCGGTCAGGTTGGCCATCGCACCGGCCATCGCCTGCGGGCCGCCGAAGTAGAGGGCCGCGTTGATCTTCTGCATGCCGTGCCCCGGGATGGAGACCCAGGAGTCGCGTGGCACGCCGATCGCGGTCGCTGCGTCGGTCCGAGTGTTGATGCCGACCAGCTGCAGCGCGTCGCCGCGGCTGCGCAGCATGTCCTGGCCGGGCCGGGCGTCGGAGCCGACGGCGAGGATCCAGATCACGTCGGGTCCCACCGAGACGCCGCCGGCCCGCTTGATCCGGACGAGCTCGACGTCGGTGGGCTCCACGCTCGAGCCGGGTACGGCGAACGCCGCTGCTGCCAGGACGAGGGCCAGCACTCCGTGGCGCATCGAGCGCGCGAGCCGCGAGGACTTCACAGCCACCCCTTCGTGACGTCGTAGCCGAAGATCCGCCACGCCGCGCCCTGGCGGGTCAGGAACAGTCGCCCACGCACCTGGAGCCTTCGGGTGCGCTCCCCCGTCGTGCGGACGCGCAGGTCGAAGCGGGCGGTCACGGACCGCGCGCGCTGGTCGACCGCGAGCAGGTCGAGGCGCACCTTGCGCATCAGCGGCGTGACGGAATCGGCCGCCAGGTCGCGGTTGGTCATCAGCGCCCGGTCGAAGGTCGCTCGCCTGCGCGCGCCCGGGGTGAAGCCGGGGAAGGCCGCGGACACCTTCGTGCCCGAGTCGGCACCGGAGAGGTAGGCCGCCTCCCACCAGCGATCGACGACGGCGGCGATCTCCTTGCGCACGGCCTTGCGGCGCGTCCCCGGCAGGCGCCCGACGACGTGGCCGATCTCGGTCGTGGTCGTCAGCTGCGACGGCGTGGTGGCCCCGACGTGGCTCACCCTGGGGGCGTCGGGACCCGACGACGCAGGCGTGTCGGGACTGCAGCCGGTCAGGGCGATGCCCGAGAGGACAAGGGCAAGGCCCAGCGACAGGGAGCCCGCCAGGCCCCGGGCCCGCAGGGGTCGGCCCGGGATGGAATTACGCATGAAATCTCCAGTAGTGGCGCACGTGGTGCCGGTGGTGCATGTGGTCCTGATGACACCTTGCCCCAAACACCCCTCCCCGCCCTGCATTTGTGCGCGTGTGGGACTAGCCTTGACAACCGATCGCACATCCACTGACGTGCCTATCCGGAAGAGGCGAAGCAAGCCGTGCCGCAGTCCCCCACCGATCAGTCCGGCAACATGTCCGTTGCCCCGTCCTCCGACCTGGGAGCCAACGAGTGGCTCGTGGACGAGATGCGTGAGCAGTACGCCACGGATCCGGGCAGCGTCACACCGGAATGGGCCGCCTATTTCTCGGCCAACGGCACGACCACCGCCACCACCCCC
>NZ_CM001852.1:1258913-1367207 GCF_000389985.1 Nocardioides sp. CF8 | reverse complement strand
ACCCGCCGCTCCGGCCATTGCGCCCGCTGCGCCCGCCGCCGCTGCTCCGGCCCCGGCCGCCCAGGCCAAGCCGCGCCCCACCGCCGCCGCCGCTGAGCCCGCCGCAGGCACCTCCACCCCGGTCGCCAAGGACCCGAAGCCCGCCGCCCCGGCTGCCGCGAGCGACGAGCCGACCACCACCGTGCTGCGCGGCATCGCTGCGGCCACCGCCAAGAACATGGACCTGTCGCTGGCGGTCCCGACCGCGACGAGCGTGCGCAACATCCCGGTCAAGCTGCTGTGGGACAACCGCATCGTCATCAACAACCACCTCAAGCGCGCCCGCGGCGGCAAGGTGTCCTTCACCCACCTCATCGGCTACGCCATCGTCAAGGCGATCAAGTCGCAGCCGGCGATGAACAACACCTTCGCCGAGGTCAACGGCAAGCCGACCATGGTCACGCCGGCCCACATCAACCTCGGCCTGGCGATCGACCAGCAGAAGCCCGACGGGACGCGTCAGCTGGTCGCTCCGTCCATCAAGGGCTGCGAGTCGATGGACTTCGCACAGTTCTGGACGGCGTACGAGGAGATCGTGCGCAAGGCCAAGGACAACAAGCTGACGATGGAGGACTACTCCGGCACCACGGTCAGCCTCACCAACGTCGGCGGGCTCGGCACCAACAACTCGGTGCCGCGGCTGATGCAGGGCCAGGCCGCGATCGTCGGCGTCGGTTCCATGGACTTCCCCCCGGAGTTCCAGGGTGCGTCCGAGGAGACCCTGACCCGCAACGCCGTCTCGCGGATCATGACGATGACCTCGACCTATGACCACCGCGTCATCCAGGGTGCGCAGTCCGGCGAGTTCCTGCGCGCCGTGCACCAGCTGCTGCTCGGCGACGCCGGCTTCTACGACGAGATCTTCCGCTCGCTGCGGATCCCCTACGAGCCCATCCGCTGGGCGCAGGACGTCTCGGCCAGCCACGACGAGGACGTCAGCAAGCAGGCGCGGATCCTCGAGCTGATCCACTCCTACCGCGTGCGCGGCCACCTGATGGCCGACACCGACCCGCTGGAGTACAAGCAGCGCAGCCACCCCGACCTCGAGGTCGAGCAGCACGGCCTGACGCTGTGGGACCTCGACCGCGAGTTCGCCACCGGTGAGTTCGGCGGCGCCCGTAGCTTCATGAAGCTGCGCAGCGTGCTGGGCATCCTGCGTGACTCCTACTGCCGCACCGTCGGCATCGAGTACATGCACATCATGGATCCCGAGCAGCGTCGCTGGATCCAGGAGCGCGTCGAGCAGCCGCACACCAAGCCGCCGCGCGAGGAGCAGCTGCGCATCCTGCTCAAGCTCAACCAGGCCGAGGCGTTCGAGACCTTCCTGCAGACGAAGTTCGTCGGCCAGAAGCGGTTCAGCCTCGAGGGTGGCGAGACCACGATCCCCGTGCTCGACGAGATCTGCGAGGCGGCCGCCGAGGCCGGCCTCGACGAGGTCACGATCGGGATGGCCCACCGTGGCCGTCTCAACGTCCTGGCCAACATCGTGGGCAAGAAGTACAGCCAGATCTTCCGCGAGTTCGAGGGCAACATCGACCCGCGCACGGTCCAGGGCTCCGGCGACGTGAAATACCACCTCGGCGCGGAGGGCACCTTCCTCTCCGGGCTCGGCGACACGATCAAGGTCTCCGTCGCGGCCAACCCCTCCCACCTCGAGGCTGTCGACCCGGTGCTCGAGGGCATCGCGCGCGCCAAGCAGGACGTCCTCAACCAGGGGGCCGAGTACCCCGTGCTGCCGCTGCTCGTCCACGGCGACGCGGCCTTCGCGGGCCAGGGAGTCGTCGCCGAGACGCTCAACCTGTCCCAGCTGCGCGGCTACCGCACCGGCGGCACGATCCACGTCGTCGTGAACAACCAGGTCGGCTTCACCACCTCGCCCGGCTCGTCCCGTTCGTCGCTCTACTGCACCGACGTCGCGCGGATGGTCCAGGCGCCGATCTTCCACGTCAACGGTGACGACCCGGAGGCGTGCATCCGCGTCGCCCGGCTCGCCTTCGAGTACCGCCAGGCGTTCAACAAGGACGTCGTCATCGACCTGGTCTGCTACCGCCGTCGCGGCCACAACGAGGGTGACGACCCGTCGTACACCCAGCCGCTGATGTATGACCTGATCGAGCAGAAGCGCTCGGTCCGCAAGCTCTACACCGAGTCCCTGATCGGCCGTGGCGACATCACCGTCGAGGAGGCTGAGCAGGTCCTCAAGGACTACCAGCTGCAGCTGGAGCGGGTCTTCACCGAGGTCCGCGAGGCCAGCAACGACGCGGTCTCCGAGTGGACCACCGTCCCCGACTACCCCGACAAGCCGGCCGGCGAGTTCACCACCGCGGTCAGCCAGGACGTCCTCAAGCGGATCGCGGACTCCTACGTCACCCCGCCCGAGGGCTTCACCGTCCACCCCAAGGTCATGCCGCAGCTCCAGCGCCGCTCGACCGCGATCACCAGCGGCCCGATCGACTGGGGCACCGGCGAGATCCTCGCCTTCGGCTCGTTGCTGATGGACGGGCGACCGGTCCGGCTCGCCGGCCAGGACTCGCGTCGCGGCACGTTCGTGCAGCGCTTCGCGACCATCATCGACCGCACCAACGCCGACGAGTGGACCCCGCTGACCAACCTCACCGAGGACCAGGCGAAGTTCCACATCTACGACTCCCTGCTCTCCGAGTACGCCGCCCTGGGCTTCGAGTACGGCTACTCCGTGGCCCGGCCCGATGCGCTGGTGCTGTGGGAGGCCCAGTTCGGTGACTTCGTCAACGGCGCGCAGACGGTCATCGACGAGTTCATCTCCGCCGGCCAGACCAAGTGGCGCCAGCAGTCGGGCGTCGTGCTCCTGCTCCCCCACGGCTACGAAGGCCAGGGCCCGGACCACAGCTCGGCGCGCATCGAGCGCTTCTTGACCATGGCGGCCGAGGACGCGATGGTCGTGGCCCAGCCGTCGACGCCTGCGTCCTACTTCCACCTGCTGCGGCGTCACTCGCTCGGCGAGGAGCACCGCCCGCTGGTGGTGTTCACGCCGAAGTCGATGCTCAAGCGCAAGGAAGCGGCCTCGCAGCCCGAGGACTTCATCGGTGACACCACGTTCCGTCCCTTCATCGGCGACGAGACGGCCGACCCGGCCAAGGTCGAGACGCTGCTGCTCTGCTCGGGTCGCGTCACCTGGGACCTGATGGTGGACCGGGCCAAGCGCGAGAACGGCGAGACCTTCGCCATCGGCCGCGTGGAGTGCCTCTACCCGCGTCCGGTCGACGAGATCACCGCCGAGATCGCCAAGTACCCCAACCTCAAGGCGATCCGCTGGGTGCAGGACGAGCCGAAGAACATGGGCCCGTGGCCGCACTACCAGCTCAACGTGTGGCCGGGCTTCGACCTCACGGTCGAGCCGGTCACCCGGCCCGAGTCCGCGTCGCCGTCGGTGGGCACGATCAAGCGCCACGTCGAGGAGCAGAAGTCGCTGCTCGACGCCGCGTTCGCTGCCCCGACCGCGGCTCCGGCCCGGGACTACTGAGAGCCGTCGGGGCGGATGTACTTCACGGACCGAGGTCTGGAGGAGCTCGAGAAGCGCCGGGGTGACGAGGAAGTCACCCTGGCCTGGCTCGCCGAGCAGCTGCAGGTCTTCGTCGACACGTTCCCCGAGTTCGAGATCCCGATCGAGCGCTTCGCCACCTGGCTGGCTCGCCTCGACGATCCCGAGGACTGACGGAGCCGACGCCCCGTACACACAGAGAAGGAGACCGGTCGCAGGGCGACCGGTCTCCTTCTTCGTGTTGTGTCAGGCGGCGCCGCTCAGGCGTCGTCGTCCTGGGCTCGCCTGGCGGCGTCGCGGATCTCGAAGAGCTCCGTGGCGAAGCCCCCGAGCGACCCGGCGACGTCCTTCACGGCCCCGGTGATGATCGTCGTCACCTGGCCCACCGTCGTGGCAGCCGCGCCCACGACGTCTTGTACGGCGTCCTTGCGGATCTCGGTCCTGCTCAAGCGCGTCATGGCGCCAGTCTCACGCGGCGGCGGCACGCTCGGCAACCGGCGCCGGTTCCTGAGACGTCGAGCGCGTGGGCAGGGCCAGGCGACCGATCTTCTTCGCGACGCTCAACAGCTGCTTGTGCAGCGGTCCCGTGTTGTACGCCAGGCCGTAGCGCTCGCAGATCTCGCGCACCTCGACGGCGATCTCGGGGTAGCGCCGAGCCGGGATGTCCGGGAAGAGGTGGTGCTCGATCTGGTGGCTGAGGTTGCCGCTCATCAGGTGCATCAGCTTGGAGCCGGAGATGTTGGCCGAGCCGAGGAGCTGGCGGTAGTACCAGTGACCACGCGACTCCTCGGGCCCGTTCGGGCCCTCGATGTCGAGGCACTCCTCCTCGGTGAACGTCGCGACGCCCGCGGGGAAGTGACCGCAGAAGATGATGTTGAAGGCCCAGATGTTGCGGATCAGGTTGGCGCTCGCGTTGCCGGCCAGCGTCAGCGGGAACAGCGGTCCGGTCAGGGCCGGGAACAGCAGGTAGTCCTTCAGCGCCTGGCGCTTGACCTTGCGCATGATCCCCGCGTGCAGGGCCTTGTTCTGCTCCCACTCACGGGTGCCCTTGACGAGGTTCTCGACCTCGAGGTCGTGCATCGCGACGCCCCATTCGAAGAACAGCATCAGCGCGAGGGCGTAGACGGGGTTGCCGAGGTAGTAGGGGTGCCAGGGCTGGTCCTCGTCCATGCGCAGGATGCCGTAGCCGACGTCGCGGTCCTTGCCCAGGATGTTGGTGAACGTGTGGTGGATGTAGTTGTGGCTGTACTTCCACTGCTCGCCGGGGCAGACGTTGTCCCAGTCGTAGATGCGCGAGTTGAGCTTGGGATCGCCCATCCAGTCGTACTGGCCGTGCATCACGTTGTGGCCGATCTCCATGTTCTCCAGGATCTTGGAGACGGAGAGCGCGGCGACCGCGAGCGGCCACGCCGGCGGGACGTAGAAGAGCGCGCGGCCGGCGACCTCGAACTGCTGCTGGCGCTTGACGATGCCGCGGATGTAGGCCGCGTCCTCCTCGCCCAGGTCGGCGATGACCCGCTGGCGGATCGCGTCGAGCTCGCGCCCGAACTCGTCGAGCTGGTCACGGGTGAGTGTCGTGGTCATGTGACTTCCTTTCAGAGGTCCACGGAGCAGTCGCCGACGGGCGCGCTCACGCAGATGCGGATGTCTTCGTCGGGCAGGGAGGATTCCTCGCCCGTCAAGATGTTGCGGACGGTGCCGTCCGTCTTGGTGGCGGTGCAGGAGAAGCAGATGCCCATGCGGCAGCCGAACTCCGGGCGCAGGCCCAGCGCCTCGGCCTGCTCGAGCAGCGACGCGCCCGTGTTGGCGGCGGCGGTGCCCGCGCGGGTGAAGCTGACCTCACCCTCGGCCGTGCCGGTGGAGACCGTCGGCGGCTTGAAGAACTCGACACGCAACCGGTCCGCGCCGTCGTAGGCGTCCTGGACGAGGTCCACGAGCCCACCGGGGCCGCAGACCCACGTGTCGGTGCCGCGGTAGTCGGGCACCAGCCGACGCAGCTCGAACTCGCTGAACGTCTGGTCGCCGTAGCGCAGGTGCACGTCGACGTGGTTGTCGGCGGCGGCGATCTCGGCCAGCTCGGCGGCGAAGATCTGGTCGGCCTCGCTGCGCGCGAAGTGCAGGAACGTCACCTTGCGGTTGGCGCGGTCGTCGTACCCGTCCCTCAACAAGGTCCGGACGATCGACATCGCCGGGGTGATCCCGGAGCCACCGGTGATGAACAGGAGGCGGTTGTTGGTGGGGGTGGCCGCACTCTCGTGCAGCGTGAAGTCCCCTGCCGCCTGGCTCAGGTGCACCATCTGGCCGGGGCGCGCCTCGTGGACGAGGAACTTGCTGACCTGTCCCTCGTCGTGCGCACGGACGGTGAGGGTGATCTGCTCGCCCGGCAGCGACGCGGCCGAGGAGATGGAGAAGCAGCGGGTCATCCGGCGTGCGGAGCCCGGCAGGTCGACGCCGACCTGGACGTACTGGCCGGCGCGGTGCCCGCGCCAGGTGCCGGTCGGCTGCAGGGTCACGGTGGCGACGCAGGCGCCGGGCGTGTCCGTCTCGCGGTGTACGGCGACGACACGCGCCCGCACGTCGTGAGCGGCCCACATCGGGTTCAGCTGCTCGAGGTAGTGGTCGACGCCGTGCGGTGAGGCGAGCGCGGCGGCCGCACGGGACCGCAACAGGGTCGTGACGAGTGCCATCCGGGGCCTCCTTCCAAAGTTTGAGTGAACGTGTGTTCACTCAGATTCTGGCGGGCCCGGGGCTCCCGGTCAACCAGGCCCGAGCGTGATCCAGACCACCGTGTGCACATGCGTCCACCCAACGGCTGGACTAGGATCGCAGGCATGGCAGCACAGGTCGAGGTGATCGAGAGCCGCAGCGAGCGCAAGGAGCGCACCCGCCGCGCCATCCTCGACGCCGCGCTCCAGCTCACCGAGGACAGCAGCCTCGTCGCGATCTCCCTGCGCCAGGTCGCCAAGGAGGTCGGGATCGTCCCCACCGCCTTCTACCGGCACTTCGAATCCGTCGAGTCGCTCGGTCTCGCCCTGGTCGACGAGAGCTTCGAGTCGCTGCGCGGCCTGTTGCGCGAGGTCTGGCTCCGCTCGCCGCAGTTCCAGGACTACATCGACGGCTCGCTGCCGGTGCTGGCCGAGCACGTGCGCGCCCACCGCGCCCACTACTCCTTCATCGCGCGCGAGCGGGCGGCTGGTCCCCCGCGCGTGCGCGAGGCCATCCGGCACGAGATCGAGCTCATCAGCCGTGAGCTGGCCACCGACGTCGCCCGGCTGCCCGACGGGCAGGCGTTCTCCACCGACCACCTCAACCTGCTCGCCGACCTCATCGTGTCCTTCGTCGTCACGACGGCCGAGCGCCTGGTCGAGGACCCGGGTGCGGAGGCGCGGATCCTGGCCGACACCCGCACCCAGCTGCGGATGCTGATGGTCGGCGCCATCAACTGGCGCTCTGCACGCTGAGGGTGTGGCACGCTCCGGGCATGGGCCTCGCGACCGACCTCGGCTACCACCACCGCTCCCCCGGCGCGTTCCAGCGCGCGGTCCAGGCCTTCGCCTCGTCGCGACCCGGCGCATGGGTGTTCTCGAAGCTGCTGCGACACCTCGACGCGGTCGTCCTGCGCGTGACCCGCGGCCAGCACACCGCGCCCAGCCTGCTGGCGGGACTGCCGGTGCTGGACCTGACGACCACCGGCAGGAAGTCCGGCCAGCCGCGCACCAGCCACCTCATCTCGGTCCCCGTCGGTGACGACCTGGCCGTGCTCGGCACCAACTTCGGCCAGCCCCGCACCCCCGCGTGGGTGCTCAACCTGGAAGCCGACCCGCGCGCCGTCGTGACCTACCAGCAGCGCACCGTCGAGGTCGTGGCCCGCCCGGCGTCGCCGGACGAGGTGCGCGAGGTGATGGAGCGTGCGCGCGCGATCTACGGCGGCTACGAGAAGTACCAGCAGCGCATCAGCGGTCGCCGGGTGCGGATCTTCAGGCTCGAGCCGGCGCCGGCCGCACGGTGACCTCGGGGATCGTCGCGTCCGCAGGCAGGTCGAGCACGTGCAGCACCGTGCTCACGACCGTCTCGGCGCGGAGCCACCGCGACGCGTCGTAGGCGCTCCCCTCCTGCTCGTGCACCTTCTCCTGCATCGGCGTGGCGGTGCGGCTCGGGTAGACGGTGGTGACACGGACACCGTGCTCCGACTCCTCGGCGCGCAGCGCGTCGGCCAGGGCGCGGAGGCCGAACTTGGACGCGGCGTACGACGACCAGCCGGCGCTCGCACTGAGGCCGGCCGACGAGTTCACGAACACCGCGATGCCCCGGCTCGCACGCAGGTGAGGGAGCAGTTCGCGGGTGAGCACCGCCGGCGACGTCAGGTTGACGGCGAGCTGCTCCTCCCAGTCGTGCAGGCGAAGGCGTGACACCGGGCTGAGCTCGACGACGCCCGCGACGTGCAGCAGCGAGTCGACCGGGCCGTCGATCTGCCGGCCGAGACCGTTGAGCGTCCCCGGGTCGGCGAGGTCGGCGACCAGCACCTGTGCCTGCGAGAAGTCGGCCGTGAGCGCTGCCGCCGCCTCGTCGCCGCGCGCCAGCAGCACCAGCCGGTCGCCGCGCTCGGCAAGCGCCCGGGCGAGGGCGGCGCCGATGCCCGAGGTGGCACCGGTCAGGACATGGGTTCTCATCGGCTCGTCCTCATCGGGTCAGGACGATCTTCCCGAACACGTCCCCCTCGGCCATCGCCGCGAACCCGTCGCGAGCCTGCTCCATCGGCAGCACGCGGTCGATCAGCGGCCGGGTGCCGGTGGCGTCGAGCAGGTTGACCAGCGATGCGAGCTCGCTGCGGGTTCCCATGGTGGAGCCGATGACCTGCAGCTGCAGGAAGAAGATCCGGGTCAGCTCGGCGTCGTCGAGGTTGGGGCCGCTCGTCGTGCCGCTGATCACGATCTTGCCGCCGGGGCGCAGCGACCGCACGGAGTGCGACCACGTCGCGCGACCGACGGTCTCCATCGCGGCGTCGACCTTCACGGGCAGCCGGGCCCCGGACTCGAAGACCTCGTGGGCGCCGATCTCGAGGGCGCGGGCGCGCTTGGACTCGTCACGGCTGGTGGCCAGCACCTTGAGCCCACCGGCCCGGGCGAGGGTGATCAGAGCAGTCGCGACGCCACCGCCGGCACCCTGCACCAGCACGGTGTCGCCGGCCTTCAGCCCGCCCTGGGTGAAGAGCATGCGGTAGGCCGTCAGCCAGGCCGTCGGCAGGCACGCGGCCTCCTCGAAGCTCATCGAGGCGGGCTTGGGCACGACGTTGGCCCGCGGCACGACGACCTTGTCGGCGAACGTGCCCTGGTGGCGCTCCGAGAGCAGCGAGCGCCTCGGGTCCAGGGTCTCGTCACCGCTCCAGTCGGGGTCGCTGATGACGGCGTGCACGACGACCTCGTTGCCGTCCTCGTCCAGGCCGGCCGCGTCGCAGCCGAGGATCATCGGCAGCGACTCCTTCTTGAGGCCCACCCCGCGCAACGACCACAGGTCGTGGTGGTTCAGGCTTGCGGCCTTGACGGTGATCGTCGTCCAGCCCTCAGGGGGCGTCGGGTCGGGGCGCTCACCGACCACGAGGCCGGACAGCGGGTCGTCGGAGGAGAAGGCATCGGCGTACACGGCGAACATGGGTCCGACCCTAATGGGCGTCGAAGATGGCGGTGTTCCGCAGCCACCTGATGACTGGGGAGTACCGCTGTGTTCGGCGAACCAGCGGGTGCGGGTCAGTCGAGCGAGCGCAGGACCCGGATGCCGAGCAGGTCGACGCTGCGCGACTGGTTGGCCAGCACCACGACGGCGTCGCGCCGATCAGGCCGGAAGCCCGCGAAGGAGCGGTAGCCGCCGGTGCCACCGTTGTGCCACCAGAGCCGCTGCGGCTTGTCGATGCGCATCCACCCGAGGCCGATGGTCAGCTTGGGGTCGTCGCGCAGGACGTGGGTCAGCCGGATCGCGTCACCAGCGGCGTGTGGTCGGGATCCAGCTGCGCCGCCAGGAAGCGCAGCATGTCGTCGGCCGTCGAGCGCAGGGCGCCGGCGGCGGGCATGCCCTCAAGGGGCCACGGCGGCGCCGGCCTGCCACGACCGCGATGCCCGGGCACCACCCGGGACCGCTGGACCACACCGAGGTGGCCGTCGACCACGGTGTCGACCAGGCCGAGGGGTGCACAGATGCGCTCGACGACGAGGTCGGCATAGGCCCGCCCGGTCGCGGTCGCCAGGGCGAGGCCGAGCACGCCGACCCCGAGGTTGGAGTAGTGGACCGGGCCGGTGCCGGGAGTGCGCTTGAGCGTCGCCGCGCCCAGTGCCCGGAGCAGGCCCTCAGTGGTGAGACGCGCGTAGGGATCGCGACCGCGCAGCATCTCGACGGATCCGGCGACGACCGGGATCGGGGCGTTGGGCAGACCCGAGGTGTGCGTCGCCAGGTGCTCGAGCGTGATCTCGACACCGGAGCTCGACGGCACCGTCGTGCCGGCCGGCAGGAGGTCACGCACGGGCGTGTCCAGCGACCACTCCCCCCGCACGACCCCGTCGGCCAGCAGCAACGACGTGAAGGTCTTGGTGATCGAGCCGATCTCGAAGATCGACTGGCCGTCCAGGAGCCCGCCGTCGGCCGTGCGCCCACGCACCGACGTCTCCCCGTCGCGCAGCACGCCGATGACGAGACCAGCGCGGCGGCGTACGCCTCGCTCCAGCTCGGCGAGGACGCCCGACTCCACGTTCAGAGGCGACCGACCCCGTCGCGACGAGCGGCCTCGGCGACCGCCGTGCGTACGGCGTCGGGAACCCGCGGATCGAACGGCGAGGGGATGATCAGGTCCTCGGCCAGGTCGTCGCCGACGAGGTCGGCGAGCGCGGTCGCGGCGGCGAGCTTCATGTTCTCGGTGATCGCCGTGGCGTGCACGTCGAAGGCACCGCGGAAGATCCCGGGGAAGGCCAGCACGTTGTTGATCTGGTTGGGGAAGTCGGAGCGACCCGTGGCCACGACGCGGGCGTACTTGTGCGCGACGTCGGGGTGCACCTCGGGCATCGGGTTGGCCAGGCCGAAGATGATCGCGTCGGGCGCCATCGTCGCCACGATCTCCTCGGGCACGGTGCCGCCGGAGACGCCGATGTAGACGTCCGCACCGTCCATCGCGTCGGCGAGGGTGCCGCTGCGACCGAAGTTGTCGGCCGTCTCCTTCGCGAGGGCGGCCTTCACGGGCGTGAGGTCGGAGCGGGTGGAGCTCAGCACGCCCTGGCGGTCGATGACCGCGATGTCGCGCACGCCGGCACCCAGCAGGATGCGGGCGACGGCCACGCCGGCAGCCCCGGCGCCGGAGATGACGACACGGGTGCCCTCAGGGGTGCGACCGGTCAGGCGCAGCGCGTTGGTCAGCGCGGCCAGGGCGACCACGGCGGTGCCGTGCTGGTCGTCGTGGAAGACGGGGATGTCGAGGCTGGCCTTGAGCCGGTCCTCGATCTCGAAGCACCGGGGTGCGGAGATGTCCTCGAGGTTGATCCCGCCGAAGCTGGGAGCGAGCCGCTGGACGGTCTCGATGATCTCCTCGACGTCGGTGGTGTCGAGGCAGATCGGCACGGCGTCGACGCCGCCGAACTGCTTGAACAGCACGGCCTTGCCCTCCATCACCGGCATCGCGGCGGCGGGCCCGATGTCGCCGAGGCCGAGCACGGCGGTGCCGTCGCTGACGATCGCGACGACGTTGGGCACCCAGGTGTAGTGCTGGGTCATGCCCGGGTCTGCCGCGATTGCTTCACAGACGCGGGCGACGCCGGGGGTGTAGGCCAGTGACAACTCGTCTCGACCGGTCAGCTCGACGGTCGAGACGGTCTCCATCTTGCCGCCGAGATGCAGGTCGAAGACGGGGTCACCGGCGAAGGGGTGCGACTCCGGTTCCATGCCCCGATCCTTCCACAGCCGTGGTCCGCGACAGGCGGCGTCCCACGCACCATCACATCCGCCGTGGGGAAGGCCACAGTCGTAGTCGCACGACGCCGAGCACCGCGTCGTCCGCGAACGGCCCCCGGTGGCGGGAGTCGACTCCCTCGTCGGGGTTGTCGCTGAGCAGCCACCAGCCCTGCCCTGCGGAGCGGTGGGAGCGTCGCTCCGCGGCGCGTTTCACCGCCACCGTGCCGTCCGGGAAGCGAGCCACGACCAGGTCTCCGGCGGTCGGTACGGCGCCGTACGACACGACCAGGCGATCGCCCTCACCCAGCGTCGGCTCCATCGAGCGACCGCGCACGACAGCCATGCCGTAGCGGCCACCCGTCCGGGTGGAACCCCGATGAATTGGGTCCTTCACGCGGAGTAGTGTCGCAGCGAACGTGAGAACTCACCTACCTGAGAGGACTGCGATGTTCCCCCAGCTCTTCGCTCCCACCATCGATGTCTCCGCCCACTGCGACCTGCCGTGCGGCGTCTACGACCCCGCCCAGGCGCGCATCGAGGCCGAGTCGATCAAGGCGATCATCGCCAAGGTCGCCGACAACGACGACCCCGACTTCCGCACCCGCGCGGTCCTGATCAAGGAGCAGCGCTCCGAGCTCGTCAAGCACCACCTCTGGGTGCTGTGGACCGACTACTTCAAGCCGCCGCACTTCGAGAAGTACCCGCAGCTGCACACCCTCGTCAACGAGGCCACCAAGCTGGCCGGCGCGGGCGGCACCAAGGGTGAGCTCGACGCCGGCAAGGCCGACGAGCTGCTCGCGAAGATCGACGAGATCGCGGAAATTTTCTGGGAGACCAAGAAGGCCTGAACGTAGTGAAGGCCTTCGCGGTCCGAAGCGCGACTGAGCTCGCGAAGTCGCGACCGCTCAAGAAGGCCTGAGCTTCGTTCAGCCCCTCCTGCAAACGATCGGGGCCGGTTCCTCCACCGAGGAGCCGGCCCCGGTTAGTGTGTCCGCACCGCCACCTGGACGGACCACCTGGTCGAACCATCTCGAGAACGGGACGCAGATTGTGAGTGCCCCCACCAGCGACGACAGCGCGACCGGCGACCGCACCCGCGCAGACGTCGAGCTGCGGCTGCCCGCCGACGGCGCCTACGCCTCCGTGCTCCGCACGACGACGGCCGCGCTGGCGGCCCGCCTGGACTTCACCATCGACGACATCGAGGACCTGCGGATCGCGGTCGCCGAGGCCGGTGCGATGGTGCTGCCCGCGGCCGACCCGGACGCCGACCTGGTCGCGCGTTTCCACCTCGGCCGCAGCACCATGACCGTCGAGGTCTCGACCGACGCGATGGACAACCCCGAGCCCGACCTCGACAGCTTCGCGTGGCAGGTGCTCGACACCTTGGCCAGCGACGCGACGGTCGTCTCGGAGCAGGGCGTGTTCCGGGTCCGGTTCACCATGGCGTCCCAGCTGGTCGCGAGAGCGGCCGGCCAGTCGACGGGTGCCGAGCTCTGAGATGACCCAGGACGCGACGGGGGACGGCGCGGTGGTGGGCGGTGCGGAGGCCGTCTACGACGACGCGCCGGTCGAGCTCACCAAGATCGAGATCACGCGCCAGCGCAGCGCGGAGTTCTTCGTGACCTTCCGCGACGAGGACTCCTCAGAGGCCGTGCGCGCGGGTGCGCGCGAGGACCTGGTGCACCTGCACCTGCCGCTGGTCGAGCACTGCGCGCGCCGGTTCCGCAACCGCGGCGAGCCGCACGAGGACCTCGTGCAGGTCGGCACCATCGGCCTGATCAAGGCCGTGGACCGCTTCGAGACCGACCGCGGCGTCGAGTTCTCGACCTATGCCACCCCGACGATCATCGGCGAGATCAAGCGCTACTTCCGCGACAAGGGCTGGGCCATCCGCGTGCCTCGGCGCCTGCAGGAGCTGCGGATGCAGATCACCGCGGCCACCGCGGAGCTGACGCAGAAGCTGGGCCGCTCCCCCACGCCGCGCGAGCTGGCCGAGCTGATCGGTTGCACGGTGGAGGAGATCATCGAGGGGATGGAGTCGAGCAACGCCTACTCCACGCTCAGCCTCGACGCCAGCGGCGACAGCTCCGACGACGGGCCACCGAGCCTGCTGGACTCACTCGGCGTCGACGACCACAACCTCGAGCACGTCGAGATCCGCGAGTCGATCAAGCCGCTCCTCGAGGGCCTCGACCCGCGCGAGAAGCGGATCCTGCTCCTGCGGTTCTTCAAGAACATGACGCAGTCCCAGATCGCCGAGGAGATCGGCGTCTCGCAGATGCACGTGTCGCGGTTGCTGACCAAGACCCTCAAGCAGCTGCGGACCTCGCTCGAGCAGGACTGACCTCAGCGACCGTCCGCGTCGTTGATCGCCTCGATGCTCGCGGGGTGCAGCATCCCGGCGATCACGATCAGCGCGACGACGCCGATCGCCACCGAGATGAGCGTCGTCTCGCCGCCGCGCAGGTTCCAGGCCAGGCCCAGCGCGATCAGCTGCGCGAGCAGGATCGGTCCCCGCGTCCAGGTGTGTCCGCGCGTGATCAGCCAGCCGCAGGCCAGCAGCAGCAGCCCGAACGCCGCGAAGAACACCGCCGTGGTCAGGCCCATGGTGAGCCGGCCGCCGGTGAGGCTGGCGACCTCCAGCACGGCCAGGCACACCAGCACGAGGCCTTCGACGGCCGTCACGGAGGCTGCCGTCACGAGGGGCGGCGGCGCGGTCGGCGGCATTTCGCTGTTCACGAGGGCAGCCTATGCGGCATCATGGCGGGGTGGCCGTCGGCCCGATGTAGTGACTTTGTGACGGAAGTGACCCTGACAGGGGTTGTTAATCGATCCACTTCTTGCCACGCTGGGCACGCGCTCGTGAATGCGTTCACACTTTCGTGCCCACACCACGACGCCCGGGCTCCGCTGACCGCCCGCACACAGCCTGCAGATGATGAAAGAGGAACCCCCACTCCATGGATTGGCGCTCGCGCTCTGCCTGCCTCGACGAGGACCCGGAGCTGTTCTTCCCGATCGGCAACACCGGTCCGGCCATCCTCCAGATCGAGGAGGCCAAGCAGGTGTGCCGACGCTGCGAGGTGCGCGAACAGTGCCTCGCGTGGGCGCTGGAGGCCGGTCAGGACCACGGCGTGTGGGGCGGACTCAGCGAGGACGAGCGCCGCTCGCTCAAGCGCCGCAACGCCCGCGCCCGCGTCCGCACCGCCTGAGGGTCACCTCCGAGCCGTCAGTCCAGGGGTACGTCCACCTGGACCCGCGCCCCGGTGCCGTCGCTGGCCGGGCCCATCTCGATCATCCCGCCCAGCTCTGACTCGACCAGGGTGCGCACGATCGAGAGGCCCAGGCTGCTGGTGGCGTCCGGATCGAAGTCGGCCGGCAGGCCCACACCGTCGTCCTGTACGGCGAGGTGCAGCCGGCCGACGATGCGGCGCGCACTGACCTGGATCAGGCCGGTGCGCGCGGGATCGGTCTCGGCGAGGTCGGCCATCCCGGGATAGCCGTGCTCGACGGCGTTCTGCAAGATCTCGGTCAGCACCATGGCCAACGCCGTGGCGGTCTCCGAGGCGAGCACGCCGAAGGATCCGTCGCGCGCGACACGGACGCGTCCGCTCACGGCACTGACGTCGGTCACCAACCGGGAGAGCCGGTCGGCGATCTCGTCGAAGTCGACGGTCTCCTCGACCGCTTGGCTCAAGATCTCGTGCACGATCGCGATCGAGCCCACGCGCCGCACCGCCTCCTCGAGCGCGGCCTTGGCCTCCGGCTGGCCGATCCGGCGGGCCTGGAGGCGCAACAGCGCCGCGACCGTCTGCAGGTTGTTCTTCACGCGGTGGTGGATCTCACGGATGGTGGCGTCCTTGGTGACCAGCTCACGGTCGCGCCGGCGCAGGTCGGTGACGTCGCGGAGCAGGATCACCGCACCGATGCGGTCGCCGTGCGGTCGCAGCGGGATGCTGCGCACGATCAGGGCGACGTCCTCGGCGGCGATCTCCGTGTCGCGGTCGGCGCGCCCGCTCAGCACCGCGCTGAGCGACTCCTCGTCGGGACGGCGCCGCGGTGGCACGAGCTCGCGGGTCAGGTCGGCCAGCACGAGGTTGGTCAGGTCGCCGTGCAGGCCGAGGCGGCGATAGACCGACAGCGCGTTGGGGCTGGCGTAGGCGACCTTCCCGTCCGCGTCGAGTCGCAGGAACCCGTCGCCGACCCGCGGCGAGTCGGCGTGGTCGCTGCGCTGGCCCGCCGGCGGGAACCAGCCGCCCGCGATCATCTGGGTCAGCTCGGCGGCCGTCTGCAGGTAGGACAGCTCGAGCCGGCTCGGGGTGCGCACGCCGAGCAGGTTGGTGTTGCGGGCCACCACCGCGATGATCCGGCCTGCCCGCCGTACGGGAATCGCCTCGACCCGGACGGGGACGTCGTCGCGCCACTCCGGGTCGCCCTCGCGCACGAGGCGACCGTGCTGGTAGGCCTCGTCCACCATCCGCCGGCGCCCGACCGGGAGGAAGGTGCCGACGACGTCGTCGGGCAGCGACGTGGGCCCGGTCGTCGGGCGCATCTGCCCGCAGGCCCAGAAACCGTGGCCCTCCCGGTCGGGCAGCCACATCACCAGATCGGCGAACGAGAGGTCGGCGATGATCTGCCAGTCGGCCATCAACAGGTGCAGCCACGCGACGTCGTCGTCGTCGAGATCGGTGTGTGCTCGGACGAGCTCGAGGAGAGACGGCACGACCACACCCTAGTGAGCGTCCCCGGTTCGCCCCACGGACGATCGGCTGGCAGGATGTGGCCATGGCCACTGGGTACTGGCAGGAGATCCTCTCGAAGGGTCTCGCCGTCCCCGATGACAGGCCTCTGGACGACCTCACGGCCGAGCTCACGACCATGCTCGGCTCCCCCGATCCGGAGCAGCGCGACGGCACCGCCTACCCCGCGCTGGCGACCTGGATCGACCGCGGTGTCTACGACGACCTGCTCTCCGGCCTCGGCGACGGCATGGCTGCCGGCCTGGTCGTCGGGCTCGGTGAGAGGGGCACCGACACCGTCTTCCGTCGCAGCTTCTCGGTGCTCGCGCTGGCCGAGTGCCTGGCCCGCGACAACACCAAGCTGCTGCTGCCGGGGGCCCGCGTCTTCGACTGGGGCGACCGGGTCGCGTCGTGGTTCCTGCGTGAGCGCGACACCCGCGGCTTCGTGCCCGGCAAGGGCTGGGCGCACGCGATCGCGCACGGTGCCGACGCGATCGGGATCCTCGCCCAGTCGCCCTACTTCGCCACCAACGAGCTGACGGTCTTCCTCGACGTCATCGCCGACCGGCTGCTGATGATCGACACCCCTCTCCTCGTCGCGGGCGAGACCGACCGGATGGCCGCGGCCACGATGCAGATCCTGCGCCGCAACGTCGTCAGCCTGAAGGTGCTCGAGCCGTGGGTGTTCCGCATCGCCGCCGGTGCCAACCCGTTCGGCAGCAGCGGCGACCACGACCCCTACCAGCTCGCGGGCAACGCCCAGGCCTACCTCCGCTCGCTGCACGTGCAGCTGACGCTGGCGAGCAACCCTCCCGGCGTGCGCCCCGACCTGATCCTGGTCCTGGTCGAGGCACTGAAGGCGACGAACTTCCCGTTCCTGTCGCTGCCCACCGCCTCCGCCTGAAACCCGCGTCCGTGTTGGGCGCATGCTCTAGCGTGCGGGCATGAGTGAAGACATCGCGGGCCACAGCGGCGAGCTGGCGGTCTCCGTCGCGCGGGCACACGGCGTGCAGACCATGTTCACGCTGTCGGGGGCACACGTCTTCCCGATGTACGACGGGGCGGTCAAGGCCGAGCCGCCGATGCGCCTGCTCGACGTGCGCCACGAGCAGACGGCGGCCTTCGCGGCCGAGGCCACCGGCAAGCTGACCCGGGTGCCGGGGCTGGCCGTGCTGACCGCCGGGCCGGGCGTCACCAACGGCATCTCCGCGATCGCGCAGGCGCAGTTCGCCGGGTCCCCGATGGTCGTGGTCGGCGGCCGCGCCCCGGCCAACCGCTGGGGCAGCGGCGCCCTGCAGGAGATCGACCACCTGCCGATCGTCGCCCCCGTCACCAAGCAGGCACGCACCCTGCACACCGCCGCCGACGTGGCCGCGGGCTTCGACGACGCCTTCAGCGTCGCCCGCTCCTCGCACCGCGGTCCGGTGTACGTCGACATCCCGATGGACGAGTTCTTCAGCTCCGGCTCCGGACCGGCGTCCGCGGGGTCGGCCTCGGCCGTCCTCGAGCCCGACGGCGACGACGTCGCCCGGATCGCCGCCCTGCTGGCCGAGTCGCACCACCCGCTGCTGATCCTGGGCACCGACGTCTGGGCCGACCACGCGGAGGGCGCCGCCCTGCGGCTGGTCGAGTCGCTCGGCATCCCGACGCTGACCAACGGCATGGGGCGCGGCCTGCTGCCGGGCGGTCACCCGCTGCTCGTCACGAAGGCCCGCGGCGCCGCGATCAACGGCGCCGACCTGGTCATCGTGGTCGGCACCCCCCTCGACTTCCGGCTCGGCTACGGCATCTTCGGCGGCCCCGACAAGAGCCCCAGCGGCGCCTTCGCCAATGTCGTGCACGTCGCCGACTCCCCCGGCCAACTCTCGACGCACGCCGAGCTGGCGGCCTCGGTCGCCGGTGACCTGTCCGCGGTCCTCGACGGGCTGGTGATCGCCGCACAGGGAAGGACGCGTGACTGGTCCGGTTGGGCAGCCGAGCTGGCCGACGTCGTGAAGGCCGCGACCGCGCGCGACGACGACCTGCTGACGGCCGAGGCGGACCCGATCCACCCGGCGCGCATCTACGGCGAGCTGGTGCCCCGGCTCGCGGACGACGCGGTCGTGATCGGGGACGGCGGTGACTTCGTCAGCTTCGCCGGCAAGTTCGTCGAGCCCCAGCGGCCCGGCGGCTGGCTCGACCCCGGTCCCTACGGCTGCCTGGGGGCGGGTCTCGGCGCCGCCATCGCGGCCCGGATCGCCCGGCCGTCCGCACAGGTTGCGCTGCTGCTCGGCGACGGCGCCGCCGGCTTCTCGCTGATGGACGTCGACACCCTGGTCCGCCACGACCTCCCCGTCGTGATGGTGATGGGCAACAACTCCGCATGGGGCCTGGAGAAGGGCCCGATGCAGATGCTCTACGGCTACGACGTCGCGGCCGACCTGGCCCAGCAGACGGCCTACCACGAGGTCGTCAAGGCGCTCGGCGGTGCCGGGGAGAAGGTCACCGACCCGAAGGACATCGGCCCCGCGCTCGACCGGGCCTTCGACTCGGGCGTGCCCTACCTCGTCAACATCATCACCGACGTCGAGGCCGCCTACCCGCGCAGCACGTTCGGGATCTGAGCAAGCCGGGCCTCAGCAGCGGCGGGCGGTGGCCGGGTCGGCGATGTCGTCGAAGCAGAGCTGCTCGACCGGGATGGCGCCGAGCTGGCCCTTGGCCACCAGGGCCCAGGTGTAGACCTGCCACGGTCCGTCCTCGCCGGACGTCGTCGCCTGGGCGGTGTAGAGGGCGCCGTTCGCAGTCAGCCAGCTCCGGAACGCCCGGCCGTCCTCGGTCTCGCCGCTCCCCAAGGTGACGCCACCGATCTCCTCGAGCGCGACCATCCGGTCGCGGACCTGCCCGAGCACCTGGAGATCCGCAGGCTGGTCGGCCTCCCCGGAGGTGACCACGACCGCCACCCCGTCGTAGGCGAGGTTGGGAGCGAGGGTGAGGACTCGCGGGTCACCGAGCTCGAGACCGTGGTTGATCCGAGTCCCGTCCGGCATCTCGACGACCAACGAGACGTCCGCGAAGGCCTCGAGGCCGACCGTGAACGGGAAGGGGAACTCGGAGCTGAACTGCTCACCGATGCCGATGCGTTCGTCCGCGAAGGGCGCGAGCGGAGGCAGGATGTCCTGCTCACCCTCCGCACACGGATGTGCACCCTCGGGCACCCCGATCAGGCAGGGCGTCTCCGCGGGGACCGGCGACAGCACGCCGTCGTCAGCCAGCCGCCACTCGACCACGTCGACCCGATACTCCTCCGGGATGACGAGGTTCATCAGGTACGCCGGGTAGCTGCGCTCGGAGCGGCTCGTGAACAGCGAGCCGTCCTCGATCCAGAAGCCCTGCATGTGCACGAGCTCGTAGTAGTCCTGCGTGGCCCCCGGCACCACCAGGTTGCCGCTCCACAGCAGGTCCGGCTCCGTCGCCGGCGCCCTGACCAGGAGGCCGTCTCGGAGGTCGAGGACGAGGAGCTGGGTCGGCGGCGGGCCGGCGGCGGCGGGACCGCCGCCTTCGGCGTTCTCGTTCACGATCACGAGCTCCTGGTCGCCGTCGCTGTCCGCGTCGATCGGCTCCAGGGCGATGACGCTCAGTGTCTGGTCGAGGTCGACGATGCCGTGGGCGCTCGAGCCGTCGCTGCTCAGCGTCGTCTGCAGCCGCAACCGGCCGTCGTAGCCCTCACTGGGCTCGGCGAGGAAGAGCACCTTCTCGTTCCTGCCGTCACCGTCGAGGTCCAGCTCGGCGGGGGGTGTGTCCTTGACGCGGTCCCAGTCCCGGCCGACGTCGGCCGGGAGCTCGAGCGTCGGGCGGGGCTCGGCAGGCTGCGGACCATCCTGGTCACGGTCGCCGAGCAGCGCGACCGAGGCCGCCACCACGGCCAGGCAGGCTGCGACCGCCAGCAGCACCGAGGTGCGCCGCCACAGCTGCACCACCGGCGCGGGCAGGGGCTCGTCGCGGAGGTCCTCGGGCTGCACCAGGTCGGCGCGGGCCGCGAACGCCTCGGCAAGACGCGTCTCGAGCTCGTTCATGACCGGCCACCCTTCTCCTCGATGATCCGCTCCAACGCGTCGAGCGCGCGGCTGGCGGTGGACTTGACGGTGCCGGGACTGATCTCGAGGGTCTCGGCGATCTCGGCCTCGGAGAGGCCGCCCCAGTAGCGCAGCGTGAGCACCTCGCGCTGGCGCGGGGCCAGGGACCTGACCGCCTCGAGCACCTCACGGTGCTCCTCGGCGACCACGACCCGGTCCTCGGGTCCGGCGGTCTCGACAGCGCGCGGCGGCGTGTAGCCGCGTACCGTGCGTCGCCGGCGCAGCATCGACCGGGCGCCGTTCACGACCGAGACCCGCAGGTAGCCGACGGCCGCGGACGGGTCACGCAGCCCGTTGCGGCGGCGAGCCAGCGCGGTGAACGCGTCCTGGACGACGTCCTCGGCGCTGGCCAGGTCGTCCACCAGCAGCACGGCCAGCCGCACCAGGGCGAGCCGGTGCGCGGCATAGAGCTCGGCAAGCTCCACTGCCTGGCCAGGTCGCTCCACGTCGATGCTCACACCCTGATAGACGCCGCCGCGGCCGCGAGGTTGCTCCAGGGCCACGACTTCTTTGCCACCGTAGGCTCTGCGCATGTCCGAGCAGCAGGCGACACTTACCTTCACCGTGACCGAGTCCGACACCGCGATCGCCGTCGGCAGCGGGTCGCTGCCCGTGCTCGGCACCCCACGGCTGCTGACGTGGTGCGAGGCCGCGACCTGCGCGGCCCTCGAGGGCTCACTGCCCGCGGGCGGCACCAGCGTCGGCACCCGGATCTCCCTCGAGCACCTCGCGGCGAGCCCGGTGGGTGCCGTGCTGGAGGTGAGCGCCACGACGGCGTACGTCGATGGGCGGCTGCACAGGTTCACGGTCTCCGCCCGCCATGTCGACGGCGGTCGCGTGGTCGGCGCCGGCGAGGTGACCCGGGTGGTCGTCGACGCCGAGCGGTTCATGTCCCGCGTCTGAGAACAGCGAACCCCCGGCCTTCACGATGGAAGGAGCCGGGGGTCTGCTTGGAATGCGCTCAGGCGTTGGGGCGCTTGCCGTGGTTCGCCTTCTTCTTCTTGCGAGCGCGGCGCTTGCGTCCGGTCTTGCCCATGGTGTTCCTCCAGAAATTGATAGCCCTGCTCGTTGCCCGTGACAGGGCTGAGGGTCATCCTCTCAAATGTCGGCCAGCGGGGCGAATTCAGCCCTCGCTGATGCGGACCTGGACCTCGCGGATCTGGATCCGCACCCGCTCGCGCAGGCCGTCGGGAGCCGATTCGGAGCACGATCGGGCGACGATCTGCTTGACCGTCCGCTGCAGGTCGTACTTCTCCAGGCACGGGCCGCACTCGTCGAGGTGCATGCGCACCTCGGAGCAGTCGGCCTCGTCGAGCTCGTTATCGAGGAAGAAGACGATGCGTTCGAGGTAGTCGGAACACTCGTCCTTGCCGTGGCTGTGTTCGCTCGTGGGCTCGCTCATCACTTCGCCTCCGTCGCGCCGCTGGGCAGCAGGTCGTTGGCGCGCACGTGGTGGGAGAGCATGTCGCGCAGCTGGCGCCGGCCACGGTGCAGGCGGGACATGACGGTGCCGATGGGGGTGTTCATGATCTCGGCGATCTCCTTGTACGGGAAGCCCTCGACGTCGGCCAGGTAGACCGCCAGACGGAACTCCTCGGGCAGGCGCTGCAGCGCGTCCTTGACCTCGGAGTCGGGAAGGTGCTCGAGCGCCTCCATCTCGGCGGACTTCAGACCGGTGGAGGTGTGCGACTCGGCACGGGCCAGCTGCCAGTCCTCGACGTCCTCGGCCATCGACTGCTGCGGCTGGCGCTGCTTCTTGCGATAGGTGTTGATGTAGGTGTTGGTGAGGATGCGGTAGAGCCACGCCTTGAGGTTGGTGCCGGGCTTGAACTGGTGGAACGCGGAGTAGGCCTTCGCAAAGGTCTCCTGCACCAGGTCCTCGGCATCAGCCGGGTTGCGGGTCATGCGCATCGCAGCGCCGTACAACTGGTCGAGGAACGGCAAGGCGTCGCGCTCGAAGCGCGCCGAGCGTTCCTCGGCGGTCTCGGTCGCGAGCAGGTCGTCGGCAGCCGAAGTTTCGGAGAGTGATTCAGTCATCGTCTTCCACACTACCGCCGCTTCGGCGTCGCCCAATTCGATCGGGCGGGGTCGGGTTGCCAGCATGTCGTCCTCAACGCGACTTCTCCGGTCTTGATTCCCGAGCCCGGCTCGAACCGGCGATGTCGCGGATCAGCCACTCCAGCGCCGACTCCACGACGATGCCGAGCGCCTCCTGCTGCGAGACCGCGGCCCGCTTGGGCACTGCCAGACCGTGGTCGGCCTCCGGGATCACCGTCATGTCGAGGCCCGTGACGTCGGCGGGGAACTCCTCCGGCCGTCCCATCGGGTCGCGCTCCCCCTGCACGACCAGCATCGGCAGGCCGGCACCGCGCAATTCCTCGACCCGGGTCTTCTCCGGCTTCCCGGGCGGGTGGAGCGGGAACGACAGGGCGAGCACGCCGCGAGCCCCCAGCGCCTTCGCGCAGCGAGCACCTGAGCGGGCACCCGCGGACCGACCCCCGACGACGAGCGGTGTCTGGGTCCGCAGCGCGTTGGCAGCCGCCGTCAGGCCGACGTCGAGGGTGGCGGGCGGGGTCGCGACCTTGCGCCCGGCGACGTGCCAGGGCTGCTCGAAGAGCATCACGCTGATGCCGTGGCCAGGGAGCGCGGCAGCGAGCGCCATCAGGTCGGGGGCGTCGACGCCGCGGCCCGCACCGTGGCTGAGCAGCAGGGTCGCGATGGGGCTCTTGGCGCGCCGGACGTGCAGGCGGCCCTCGCCGTACGCCGTGGCGATGGGGCGGATCTCGGCCTTCATCATGAGAGTGCATCCTCCAGCGGGAGTGGCTCGACGAGCTCGGGTCCGTTGTTGCGCACGTTGCTCACCAGCGGCGGGACGGGGTAGGCCTCGAGCCTGCCGGGCGCGGCCGGCACGAGCAACGACACCTCGCCACCGACGCGCGGGTCGAGCCAGTCGCCCCAGCGCTCGCGCTCCACCATCAGCGGCATCCGGTCGTGGATGTGGCCCAGGGAGTCCTCGGCCGCGGTCGTGAGCACCGTGCAGGTCCAGCGGAAGCGGTCGGGATCGTCGTCGGCCAGGCTCTGGTCGCGCCAGATCTCGTAGAGCCCCGCCATGGCCAGCACGCCGCCGTCGGCGGGCCGGATGAAGTAGGGCTGCTTGACGGGCTTGCCCTTGGCGTTGGACTGCGAGGTGGGATACCACTCGAAGTAGCCGTCCGCGGGCAGCAGGCAGCGCCGAACGGCGAAGGCGCGCTTGAAGGCGGGCTTCTCGGCGACGGTCTCCATCCGCGCGTTGATCATCCGGTTGCCGATGCTCGGGTCCTTGGCCCACGACGGCACCAGGCCCCACGTGAAGACCCGCAGCTGGCGCTCGGGCGGCTCCGGGCTGTCCTTGGCCGGTGGCCGCTCGACGACGGCGTAGACCTCCTTGGTCGGCGCCACGTTGTAGTCGGCGGCCAGGGGCGCGGGGGTGCGGTCGGTGACGACCTCGAACTCCTCGATGAGGTCTTCGGGACGTCGGGATGAGGCATAGCGGCCGCACATGCGTCCCAGACTAGTGACAGCGCCTCGACAGATTCGTGCGAGACGTCTGACCCGGAATCGGAGTCAACGGGCCCGGACGGTCCTAGAGTGACTTCCACTGACGCTCCACACCCGAACGAACGTCGAGAACCCATGACCACGGTTGCGATCGAAGAGTCCCGCGCCGACGCCGAGCTGATCTCGGCCGTCCGCGGGGGCGACGCCGACGCCTACGGCGTGCTGTTCGAGCGCCACTCGATGGCGGCCCGGCGGCTCGCCCGCCAGCTGGTCTCGCCGGGCGACGCCGACGACCTCGTCTCCGAGGCCTTCGTCAAGGTGCTCGCGGTGCTGCAGCGCGGCGGCGGACCCGACGTCGCTTTTCGGGCCTATCTCCTGACGGCCGTCCGGCGACTGCGCGTCGACCGGATCAGGGCGACCTCCAAGCTGCACAGCAGCGACGACATGGAGATGTTCGACCCCGGGGTCCCCTTCCGCGACACCACGATCGAGGGCTTCGAGAACGCCGCGGCTGCCCGCGCCTTCGCCTCGCTGCCCGAGCGCTGGCAGCTCGTGCTGTGGCACACCGAGGTCGAGGAGCAGAAGCCCGCCGACGTCGCTCCCCTGCTCGGCATGTCCGCCAACTCGGTGTCGGCGCTCGCCTACCGCGCCCGTGAGGGCCTGCGCCAGGCCTTCCTCAACGAACACGTGGCCGAGATCGAGGGCGACGACTGCCGCTGGACGCACGACCACCTGGGTCCCTACATCCGCAACGGCCTGTCCAGGCGCGACGTCATCCAGGTCGACCAGCACCTCCAGGAGTGCCGGCCGTGCGCCGCGATCTACCTCGAGCTCGTCGAGGTCAACTCCAACCTCGGCGCGATCCTCGCGCCGCTCCTGCTGGGGTCCGCGGCCACCGCCTACCTCGCCAGCACGGCCTCGGCGGTGACCGCGGGCGGGCTCCTCCTCGGACTCCTCGACCGCGCCAAGGACGTCGTCGCCGCGCATGCGCCCGTCGCCGCCGTCGGCGGGGTCGCCGCCGCCGCGGTGGTCGCCGGCGGCGTCTTCGTCGCGCTCCAGGACGACCCGACCGAGCGGCTGGCAACCGCCGACGTCGCCGTCATCTCCAGCACCCGCGAACCGGGCGGGTCGACCTCGTCCCCGACGAGGTCCGAGACGACGGCAGCCGAGCGCCGTACGCCGCTGGGCTCGACGACCACGACCACGACCGCGTCCACTGCGCCCGCGATCACCGCGGGTCTGCCGCTGACCACCAGCGCGCCGGCCGGCTCGCCCTCCTCGACGTCGACGCCCAGCAGCCAGGCGACGACCGCACCCACGTCCGCCCCCACCTCCGAGCCGACGACCACGGTGCCGACGACCACCAGCAGCAGCCCCACCGCGGCTCCCACGCACACGAGCACGCCGACGGCCTCGCCGACGACGAAGCCGTCGCCGCCCTCGGCGCCCACCTCGACGGCCACGCCCACGCGGGCCCCGACGCAGTCCCCCACCGCTGCCCCGACGCCCTCCCCCACGTCGTCGCCGACGACCACGTCGACGCGCGACCTCTCGGTCGCCATCGCCTCGACCGGCCGCAAGGCGCTCTACGAGGACCTCGCCGTGACCACCACCGGGATCCCCGCCGGCGAGAGCGCCACCGTCACCATCTCGGGCATCAACGCCATGGTCCTGACCAGCAGCGACGAGCGCTGCCAGAAGCAGGACGCACGTCTCGTCTGCACGGTGTCGGGCTCGGCACCGATCGCCGTACAGGCCCAGCGGATCCCCAACGGCAACGCCAGCGTGACCGTCGTGGTGACCAGCAACGACGGCCCGGACAGCAACCCGGCCGACAACTCCAGCTCCTTCGTGCTCGACTCCAACTGACACGCAGGGGTGGACTCGGCCACCCGTGGATCGTGTAGGAAGGAGGCATGACCGTCACGAGACTGATCGCCCGTCCGATGCTGGCTTCCATGTTCGTGGTGGGCGGCGTCAACGCCCTCAAGAACGCCGGCGCGCTCGCCGGCAAGGCCCAGCCCGTCACCGACCGGTTCGTGCCGATGGTGCAGCGGGTCGTGCCGCAGGCGCCGATCCCGACCGACGCGACCACGCTGGTCCGTCTCAACGCCGGGGTGCAGATCCTGGCGGGTGCAGCCCTCGCGACCGGGCACGCGCCGCGGCTGGCCTCGACCGCCCTCGCGGCCACCCTGGTCCCGACAACGCTGGCCGGTCACCGCTTCTGGGAGGAGACCGACCCGGCTCTCAAGGGCAACCAGAAGGTGCACTTCTTCAAGAACGTCTCGATGTTCGGCGGGCTGCTCATCGCCGGCGCCGACACCGACGGCAAGCCCGGTGTGGCCTGGCGTGCGCGGCACGCCGCGACCGACGTCAAGCGCGAGGCCCGGCGGCTGGCGAAGGACGCCCGACGCGAGGCGAAGCTCGCGAAGGCCCAGATCGGCTGATCGTGCCCCCAAGGAGGTCACCGTGCACCGATAAGGTGCACCGCGTGACCTCTCTCGCCGACCCGTGGCCGGCTCCTCGTCCGACCGCCCCTGTCGAGCGGGTCGTGTCGCTCCCGGGCAGCAAGTCCCTGACCAACCGGGCGCTGGTCCTGGCCGCGCTCGCCGACGGCCCGTCGCTCGTGCGCCGGCCGCTGCGCTCGCGCGACACCCTGCTGATGGTCGCCGGTCTGCGGGCGATGGGCGTGGGCGTCACGGACGAGGAGGACGACTGGCGGATCACGCCGGGCCCGCTGACCGCGGACGCCGAGGTCGACTGCGGCCTGGCCGGCACGGTGATGCGCTTCATGCCGCCGGTGGCCGGTCTCTCGAGCGGCACCATCGCCTTCGACGGCGACCCGCACATGCGCCAGCGCCCCATCGGCGAGGTGCTCACGGCGCTCGCCGGACTGGGCGTGGACATCGACGACGGTGGCCGCGGCTCGCTGCCCTTCGTGGTCCGCGGCCAGGGCTCAGTGCCGGGCGGCACGGTCGTGATCGACGCCAGCGCGTCGTCCCAGTTCATCTCGGCGCTGCTGCTGGCCGGTGCGCGCTACGACTCCGGCGTCGACATCCGCCACGACGGCAAGCCGGTGCCCTCGCTCCCCCACATCGAGATGACCATCGCCATGCTCCGCGCCCGCGGGGTCGAGGTCGACGACAGCGACGCCAACCGCTGGGCGGTCGCGCCCGGCCCGATCGCGGCGATCGACGAGGCCATCGAGCCCGACCTGTCCAACGCGGCGCCCTTCGTGGCGCTGGCCGCGACCACCGGTGGTGTGGTCACGATCCGTGACTGGCCTGCCAGCACGACCCAGCCCGGCGACGAGCTGCGCGAGGTGCTGACGCGCATGGGCTGCGACGTCTTCCTCGACGACACCGGCCTCACGGTCCGGGGCACCGGCGAGCTCCGTGGTGTCGACCTCGACCTGCACGACATCGGCGAGCTCACACCCGCGATCGCCGCGCTCTGCGCCCTGGCCGACTCGCCGTCCCACCTGCGCGGCGTCGGGCACATCCGCCACCACGAGACCGACCGGCTGGCCGCGCTGGCCGCCGAGCTCGGCAACCTCGGCGCCGACGTCACCGAGCACGCCGACGGGCTCTCGATCCGGCCGGCACCCCTGCACGGCGGCGTCTTCCGGACCTATGCCGACCACCGCATGGCCCACGCCGGCGTGATCCTCGGCTCGGCGGTCGACGGGGTGCTGGTGGAGGACATCGCCACCACCTCCAAGACCTTCCCCGACTTCCCGGGCGCCTGGCTCGACCTGGTGGGGCTCGCTCGGGTGGACCAGTGAGCAACCGCTACACCGATCACGACCAGGAGCACTACGAGCGACCGCGCCGTCGCACCCGCCCCCGCACCAAGGACCGCCCGACCTACGACGACGCCGTTCCCGGAGTCGTCGTGACCGTCGACCGCGGCCGGTTCACGCTCCTGATCGACGGCCGGACCGTGATGGCGATGAAGTCGCGACCGCTCGGCCGCAAGGGCGTCGTCGTGGGCGATCGCGTCCGCGTCGTCGGCGACGTGTCGGGGGTCGACGGATCGCTCGCGCGGATCGTCGAGGTCGTGCCACGCACGACCACGCTGCGCCGTACCGCCGATGACGACGACCCCGTCGAGCGGGTCATCGTCTCCAACGCCGACCAGCTCGTCGTCGTCACCGCGCTGGCCGATCCCGAGCCGCGGCCGCGGCTGATCGACCGGGCACTGGTGGCTGCCTTCGATGCCGGTATGGCGCCGCTGCTGTGCCTCACCAAGGCCGACCTCGCCGACCCGGAGGTCCTCCTCGCGACCTATCGCTCGCTCGGCGTGCCGTGGGTCGTGACCGAGCGCGGCGGCGACCTAGGTGTCGTCAGGGACCGGCTGCGCGGGCGCACCAGCGTCTTCGTCGGGCACTCGGGCGTCGGCAAGTCGACGCTGGTCAACGCGCTGATCCCCACCGCCAACCGCGACGTCGGCATCGTCAACGCCGTCACCGGCCGGGGTCGCCACACCTCCACGTCGGCCTACCTCCTCGAGCTGCCCGACGGCGACGGCTGGATCATCGACACCCCCGGCATCCGCTCCTTCGGGCTCGCGCACGTGCAGCCCGAGGAGCTGATCAGCGCCTTCCCTGACCTCGAGGAGATGACCGAGGACTGCCCCCGTGGGTGCACCCACGGCACCGACGAGCCCGAGTGCGGGCTCGACGTCGCGGTGACCGACGGCGAGGCCGACCCGGATCGCGTCGAGTCCTTCCGCCGGCTCCTCGCCGCGCGCGAGGGTGCAGCGGACTACTGACCCCAGACGGCTCGGGCGCCCGAGTCGCCGGTCAGGAACACCAGCACCAGCAGCCCGATCGCGCCGCCGACGAGCAACGCCATCGCGATCCAGCCGAGGATGCCCTTCGTCTCGCGGGCGCCGCGCCCCGACGCCAGCGCGGAGGGACCGCCCAGCGCCCAGGCGGCCAGCACTGCGTCGACGACGAAGGTCAGCGACCAGGTGCGCAGCAGCTCGCCCCACTCCTCGTGGTCCTCGACCAGCGGCTCCAGCTCGGGCCGGGCGTCGAGCAGCGACTCCCCCGCCTGCACCGCGACCACGGCGGTGATCGCGACGGCGACGGAGAGCGCGACGAGCGGCCAGCGCAGCAGCCAGCGCCACCTCGGGAGGAGGGCGTAGGCGAGGCCGGCGAGGGCGGCGAGCGGCCCGAGGATCACGACCGCGTGCACGACCAGGGGGTGCAGCGGCAGGCCGTTGATCTCCATGGGTTCACGGTAGTCGGCACGGGTGGCAATAGCCTGTGGACCATGCCCATCAACGGCCCCACCGACTACACCGACGACCTGCGCCTCGCGCACGTGCTGGCCGACGACGCCGACTCGCTGACGATGTCACGGTTCAAGGCGCTGGACCTGCACGTGATGAGCAAGCCCGACCTCACTCCCGTGACGGACGCCGACCAGGCGGTGGAGGAGGGCATCCGCCGTACGCTCTCGCGCGCCCGGTCCCGTGACGCGGTCCTCGGCGAGGAGCAGGGCTCCTCCGGGCACAGCCAGCGGCAGTGGATCATCGACCCGATCGACGGCACCAAGAACTTCGTCCGCGGGGTGCCCGTCTGGGCCACCCTGATCGCGCTGGCCGTCGACGACGAGGTCGTCGTCGGGGTCGTGTCGGCGCCGGCGCTGCAGCGACGCTGGTGGGCCGTCAAGGGCGGCGGTGCGTGGACCGGGCGCTCGCTGATGAAGGCGACGAAGTGCGAGGTCTCCGACGTCCGCCGGCTCGAGGACGCCTCCTTGTCCTACAGCTCGCTCTCCGGCTGGGACGAGCGCGAACGGCTGCAGGACTTCATCTCGCTCTCCCGGCGCTGCTGGCGCACGCGGGCGTACGGCGACTTCTGGTCCTACATGCTCCTGGCGGAGGGGACCGTCGACCTGGCGGCCGAGCCGGAGCTGGAGCTCTACGACATGGCGGCCCTCGACGTGATCGTGCGCGAGGCCGGCGGCCGGTTCACCGCCCTGGACGGCACGGACGGGCCGTACGGCGGCAACGCCATCGCCAGCAACGGCCACCTGCACGACGCAGCGCTGTCCTTCCTCGGTTCGATGTCGCACGACGACACCGATCCGGACTCGCGCCCGAGCGGATCGGGGTCGGTGCACGACCTGCGGGCGAGATGGCCCCTGTCGCCCGGCGACGCAAGTGACTAGCGTGACGGGAGACACACGACCCGCGGAGGAAGCCATGCGCATCAACGACGTACTCAAGGGCAAGCCAAGCCACGACGTCATCACCATCAGCCCCGAGGCCAGCGTGCGGGAGTTGGTCGCCCTGCTGTCCGAGCACAACGTCGGAGCGCTGATCGTCAGCACCGACGGCGAGACCGTCGAGGGGATCGTGAGCGAGCGCGACGTCGTGCGCCGGCTCAACGATCGCCACGACGTCCTCGACGCGGCCGTGGCCGAGATCATGACCACGACCGTGCGGACCTGCGAGGGCGAGGAGGCCCTCACCGAGCTGATGCAGGTCATGACCGAGCACCGCATCCGGCACGTGCCCGTCGTGACCGCCGGCAAGCTGACCGGCATCATCAGCATCGGCGACGTGGTGAAGAATCGCATCGGCGAGCTCGAGTTCGAGCGCGACCAGCTGGACAACTACGTCCACCAGACCTGAGCACACCAACCGGAAGGTATGACCATGGACAAGCCCGACGTCGACCCGCACATCGGAGACGCCCCCGCCGACCTGGAGATCACCGACCTCGTCGAGGGTGACGGCGCGGAGGCCACTTCCGGCTCGACCGTGTCCGTGCACTACGTCGGCGTGGCCCACTCGACCGGCGAGGAGTTCGACGCCTCCTACAACCGCGGCGACGCACTCAACTTCCGCCTCGGCATCGGCCAGGTCATCCAGGGCTGGGACACCGGCGTGCAGGGCATGAAGGTCGGCGGTCGTCGTCGCCTCGTGATCCCGCCGCACCTCGGCTACGGCGACCGCGGAGCCGGCGGCGCCATCAAGCCCGGCGAGACGCTGATCTTCGTGGTGGACCTGCTCAAGGTCAGCTGAGTGCTACCAGGGGACGTCGATCTCGGCGTCCCCTGAGGCAACTCGGGCCGACTGGCCCGCGAGCGTCACGACGTCGCCCGCCACGAGCTGGCGGCCACGTCGCAGCTCGACCTCGCCGTTGACGCTGACCTGGCCGTCGGCCAGCACCGGCTTGGCGTCGGATCCCGACTCGACCAGGTTGGCGAGCTTGAGGAACTGCCCGAGCCGGATCTTCTCGTCACGGATGGGCACGTCCACAGGTTCACTCATGGCACTCAGTGAACCAGCAGGCTGATCGCGTGGATCAGCACACCCACGAGTCCGCCCACGATGGTGCCGTTGATCCGGATGAACTGCAGGTCGCGGCCCACGTGCAGCTCGATGCGGCGCGCGGCCTCCTTGCCGTCCCAGCGCTCGATGGTGTGGGTGATGACGGCGGTCAGCTCGGCGCCGTACCGCGAGACCGCGAAGACCGCGATGTCGGCCGCGGTCCGGTCGAGCTTCTCGCGCAGCTCGGCGTCGGTGCGCAGTCGCTCGGCGAAGGCACTGAGCTCGAGGAGCATCCGCTCGCGGACCGCGCCCTGGGGGTCGCGGACCGACGAGAGCAGCGCCGCGCGCATCGCCTTCCACAGCGAGATCGCGGTGCTGACGACCTGCGGGTGGTCGAGCAGCCGCTCCTTGAAGCGCTCCGCGCGCTCCATGGTCCGCGGGTCGGTCAGCAGGTCCTGGCCCAGCTGGGCGAGCATCGAGTCGATGGCGCCGCGGGCGTGGTGGCCTGGGGTGTCGCGGATGTCGGCGATCCAGCGGATCGCCTCGAGGTGGAGGCGCTGGGTGACGGCCTCGTTGAGGCGCGGCGGCGCCCACCACGGCGCGCGCTCGCTGAGCACCTCGGTGAACGTCTCGCCGTTGTGCACCAGCCAGCGGTGCAGCTCCTCCAGCGCGAGGTCGACGACGCCGTGGTGCAGGTCGTCGCGCACCGCCTCGGTGATGAGGCTGCCCAGGATGGGCGCGATCGGCTCCTCGCGGAAGCGGGGCACGAAGGCGTCGGTGACGAGGTCGGCGATGTGCTCGTCGCGCACCTTGCCGAGCGCGATCGCGGCGACGTCGGAGACCTCGTCGACCACGCGCCGCGCGTTGGCGGGGTCGGAGAGCCAGTCGCCGACCCGGGCCGAGATCAGCGCCGCGGCCGTGCGGTCGCGGATGATGTCCTCCTGGAGGAAGTTCTCCCCCACGAACTCCTCGAGGCCCTTGCCGAGCTCGTCCTTGCGCTTGGGGATCAGCGCGGTGTGCGGGATCGGGATGCCGAGCGGGTGCTTGAACAGCGCCGTCACCGCGAACCAGTCGGCGATGGCGCCGACCATCGACGCCTCCGCGCCGGCGTTGACGAAGCCCCAGGCGCCGTCGCGCCCCAGCGTGGCGACGTAGACGATCGCGGCCAGCACGAGCAGCGAGACGGCGACGGTCCGCATCTGCCGGAGCCCCCGACGGCGCGCCTCGTCGGCAGCGGGGTCGGGGGTGATGATCGAGATCGGTGCGGGGATGGCCACGCCGAGATCCTCTCAGGCGTGCCGATACTCTTCGCGCATGTCCCGCACCGTCATCACCTTCGGAACCTTCGACGTCTTCCACGTCGGACACCTGCGGGTCCTGGAGCGCGCCGCCGAGCTGGGCGACCGGTTGGTCGTGGGCGTGTCGGCCGATGCCCTGAACATGAAGAAGAAGGGCCGGGTCCCGGTCTTCAGCGAGAAGGAGCGGCTGGCGATCGTCGCCGCCCTCCGGGTCGTCGACGAGGTCTTCGTCGAGGAGAGCCTGGAGGCCAAGCGCGACTACATCGTCGACCACGGCGCCGACGTCCTGGTGATGGGCGACGACTGGGCCGGCAAGTTCGACGAGTTCTCCGACGTGTGCAAGGTCGTCTACCTCACCCGCACTCCTGCCATCTCCACGACCGCGATCATCGAACACATCGCGGACATGTAGTGCGAGCCGTTGCCGGCCTGGTGCTGGCGCTCCTCGCGGTCCTGCTGCCTGCCGGCCAGGCGCCGTCGGCAGCCGACGAGCCCGCGCCCTCGTCGCGCGACCTCACGCTCGACCTTCGCGACGCCTATCTCGACGCCTCCCCCGACGCCTCTCCCGGCGGCGACGCCCGGTCCGCGCGCGGCCGCACCTCGGCACGGCCGAGCGATCCCGCCGACGGCTCCGGTGAGTTCTTCTGGGACCCCGCGGCCCCCCGCGGCCAGGTGTGCGGCGCCGCCGCGTGCGTCCACTACGTCACCACCACCTCGGACGCCCCTCCGCTGGCGTCCTCCGACGGCGTGACGCCTGACTGGGTACGCCGCAGCCTGGACGTCACCGAGCTCGCGCTCGCTCGGATGGCGGAGCTCGGCTATCCGGGCGTGCCCTCCGACGCCGGTCGCGGCGGCAGCCCGCACTTCGACGTCTACCTCGCCGACATCAGCCGTGCGGGGCTCTACGGCTACTGCGCGCCGGAGGCCCCGGTGCCGGGCGCGTCCGGTCAGGCCTCGTCCTACTGCGTGTTCGACGACGACTTCACGGGCTTCCCCAAGCCCGCCGACGACAGCCTGCGGGTGACCGCCGCCCACGAGCTGTTCCACGCGGTGCAGTTCGGCATGGACGTGCACGAGGACCGCTGGTTCCTCGAGTCCACGGCCACCTGGATGGAGGAACAGGTCGCCGACGACGTCGACGACAACCGGCAGTACCTCTCCGCCGGCCAGCTCGGCCGACGCCATGTCCCGCTCGACCACTCCGCCGCCGACCTTGGCCTCTACGGCAACTGGATCTTCTTCCAGTTCCTGGCCCAGCGCTACGGCGTCGATGCCGTGCGGCAGGTCTGGGAGCTCGCGGCCACCGGTCCCGGTCGCCGCAACGACTTCTCGGTCAAGGCGGTCCGCCGGTTCGTCGAGAGCCGGGGCGGCTCCTTCCCCTCGGTCTACGCCTCCTTCGTGCACGCCAACCTGACGCCCCAGCACGGGTACGACGAGGGGCGGGCCTATCGCAGGCCCGCGGTCGACGACTCGGTGCGACTCGGGCCGGCCCGCCGTTCGTGGCGAGAGGAGCGCATCGCCGTACCCCACCTCACGGGGCATGCGATCTCCCTCCGACCGAAGTCGGGGCTCCGGGGCCGGGTCAGGCTGCGGCTGTCCGTGACGACGACCCGCTCCAGCGGTGCGGCGGCGACGGCGCGCGTGTTCCTCGAGTCCGGCAAGGTCGTCACGCTGCCGATCCGGCTGCGGCGCGGCCACGGCGACCGGGTCGTGAAGTTCAGCGACAGGCGGGTGCGGCGTGTCGTCGTGGTGCTGGCCAACGCCTCGACACGCTACGACTGCCGTCAGCGCACCCACTTCGCCTGCCAGGGCACGCCTCTCGACGAGGCCCAGCGATTCGGCCTCACCGCGAGTCTGCTCCGCGCGCACCGTTGACGTAACCTCGATCGCGAACTGGGGTCAGCGATGAAGGGGATGTTCTGCGTGCGTAGGTCAACCATGCTTGCCGTGCTGGTGGGGCTGCTGCTCTCACCCCTGCCCGGTGCGATGCCCGTGGCGAGTGCCGACGACACGATGCTGCCGCCCGATCCCCATGCGAGGGTCGCGCTGAGCGCCCTCGACACCGCCGGACGCGTGCTGGCCGGCGACGCCCGCCCGACCGATCCCTCGGCGACGATCGCGCTGCGTGACCTGTGGGTCGCGCGCCCCGACCTCAGCGGTTCGGAGGCGGTCGAGGCCAACGCCCTGCTCGCCCGGCCGACCGACGGCTCCGCCGACCCGTTCGGCAACGGCTACACGGTGCCGTCGGAGAAGCAGTGCGGCGCCCATGTGTGCGTGCACTACGTCCCGACGACCGCGGACGCGCCGCCCAGTGTCGACTGGGTCGCGCTGAGCCTGGCCACGATGGAGGCCGTCTACGAACGCGAGGTCACCCAGCTCGGCTACCGCGCGCCGCGCAGCGACGGCAACGCCGGGGGCGACGGCAAGCTCGACGTCTACCTCAAGGACCTCGGCGCCGGCCTCTACGGCTACTGCGCGGCCGAGTTCCGCAAGAAGGGCCGCACGGCCAGCGGCTTCTGCGTCCTCGACAACGACTACGCCGCTTCGCAGTTCCCGAGCCAGACGCCCGAGAACAACCTCACGGTGACCGCCGCCCACGAGTTCTTCCACGCGGTGCAGTACTCCTACGACTACAACGAGGACCCGTGGATGCTCGAGTCCACGGCCACCTGGATGGAGGAGCAGGTCGCCGACCACATCAACGACAACCGGCAGTACCTCCGCTACAGCCAGCTGCAGGCAGCGTTCGTCCCCCTCGACGCGTTCAGCTCGACCTACGGCTTCCAGTACGGCAACTGGATCTTCTGGGAATACCTCACTTCGCGCTTCGGCACGAAGTTCGTGAAAAAGGCGTGGGAGTCGGCCGGCAGCCTGCGCCGCGACGGCGGTCGCTACTCGACCGACGCGATCGCGTCGGTGCTGCGCAAGAAGAAGAAGTCCTTCACCGACGTGTACGCCGACTTCGCGGCCGCGAACACCCACCCCACGAGCACCTACCCCGAGGCGGCCGGAGCGCCGGAGTATGCCGCGCCGTCCGTGCTCGCCGACGTCACGCTGACGCGCGCCGACAAGAGGCACACGCAGCGCGCCAAGCTCGACCACCTCTCGGCCGACGCGATGCACGTGCGTCCCGGCGCCGACCTGGGTGGCAAGAAGTGGCGGCTGCGCGTCATCGTCCGCGGCCCCGGCCGCGCCACCAGTCCTGCTGCCCGCCTCGTGCTCCACCGGACCGACGGCACGATCGGCACCCGCAAGATGCGCTTCAACCGGCGCGGCCGGGCTCAGGCACTCGTTCCGTTCAGCTCGGCGAAGGTCGCCGCGGTGACGGTCTCGATCGCCAACGTCTCGACCCGCTTCCGGTGCAACAAGGGCACCAACTTCGCCTGCCACGGCCGGGCGATCGACGAGAACAAGAAGTTCGCGATCGTGACCAAGGCCGTCAAGAAGCGGAAGCGTCGCCGCTGAGGCTGGCCAGCTCCTCGTCGCTCAGCACCAGGTCGGCCGCCTGCGCGGAGTCGCGCACCGAGGTGGGTCGCTTGGCGCCAGGGATCGGGATCACGCACGGCGACTGCGCCAGCTCCCACGCGAGCGCGACCTGCTGGGCGCTGACCTGACGGTCCTGCGCGACCTGGGCGAAGGCCGGGTGCTGGTCCGCCAACTCCTTCGCGTCCCCCAGTCCGCCCAGCGGGCTCCAGGGCAGGAAGGCCAGGCCGAGCTCCTCGCAGACGTCGATCTCCGGGCGGCTGCTGCGGAACCGAGGGCTGAACTGGTTCTGCACGCTCACCAGTGAGGCGCCGAGCACGGCGTGGGCCGCCCGGATCTGGTCGGGGTCCGCGTTGGACAGCCCGATCATGGCGACCTTGCCGCTGCCCGCGATCTCGTGCAGCGTGCCGATGACCTCGTCGTAGGGCACCTCGGGATCCGGCCGGTGGTGCTGCCACAGCTCGATCTGCTCGACGCCGAGGCGAGCGAGGCTGGCGTCGACGGCGCTCCTGAGATGCTCCGGTCGGCTGTCGAGGGCCCAGCCGCCACCCTCGGTGCGGACGTGACCGCCCTTGGTCGCCAGCAGCACCCGGTCCCGCACGCCCAGCTCGTCGAGGAGGGATGCGATCAGCCGCTCGTTCTCGCCCTGGGCGTCGACGCCGCGCTCGTCACCGGGCCCGTAGGCGTCCGCGGTGTCGAGGAGGGTGATGCCCGCGTCCAACGCTGCGCGGACGGTGTCGAGCAGCTGCTCGCGCGGCTGGGTGCCGCTCTGGTCGAAGGTCATCAGGCCGAGTCCGATCGCGCCGACCTGGTGCTTGCCGAGGGTGCGTGTGTGCATGCGTGCGACCTTAGCGGCGTCACGCACACCTCTTGACTCGAACATTTGTTCGAGCGACAATGGGACATGGCCCCGCCCATTCCGCCCCAGACCGCCGCTCCGGCGGCGCTGACGGACGCACGGGCAGCCGGTGATGAGCAGTCGGACCGGGACTTCCTCGAGGCAGCAGCGGCCGATCTTCGCGCCCGCCGCCTGGCCGAGGTCGCCGAGCTGGTGCGCGCCGCGCAGTGGGCAGTCCGTTCAGGTCACCCGCGCGACGGGCGCGATCCCATGACGACTCCTGGCGGCGACGGCACGCCGTCCGTGCGCGAGCTCGCCGTCCCCGAGCTCGCCATGGCCCGCGAGACTCATCCCGCCACGACGCGCGCATTGATCGCCGACGCGCTCGACCTCCAGCACCGTCTCCCCCGCACGTGGGCGATCGTGGCTGCCGGTGCCTGCGAGCCGTGGGTCGCGCGCAAGGTCGCGGTCATCTCGCGCGGGCTGCTGCTCGACGCCGTCGGCCTCGTCGATCGTGCGGTGGCCCGGGCGATCGCGGGCCACGCACCATCGACCGTGCTGGAGATCGCCCGGGCGAAGGTGATCGAGGCCGACCCGGAGACCCATGCCGGGGAGCGCGAGCGGTCGCGGCACGAGCGCTACGTCTCGATCTCCCGGGCCGACGAGTTCGGCTACCGCTGCATCATCGCCCGGGTCACCGCCGGCGACGCCGTCTGGATCGACGCGATGGTCGACCACGTGGCCGACATCCTTGCGCTGACCCAGGGACATGACCACAACCACGACGAGCTCCGCTCGCTGGCGATGGGCTGGCTGGCCCGCCCGGTCGACCTGCTCAGGCTGCTGCTCGAGCACAGGGATTCCGATCCGGGTGCAGACCCGGCCGAGCAGCCTGCATGGGCGCCCGACCACACGCGCGACACGGTCGAGCGGCTGTGCGCCCTGCCCGCCAGGCGTCTCGCCTCGTTGCGCGGGCGCGGTCGGCTGTTCGTGCACCTCACCGACGCGGCCCTGCGGTCGGGCCGCGGCGTCGCGCGGATCGAGGGCGTCGGCCCGATCGACGTGGCTCAGCTGGCCGAGGTCCTGGGCCACGCCGACGTGACCGTCACTCCGGTCCTCGACCTGTCGACGCGCCCCAGGTCCGACGCCTACGAGCACTCCGAGGCCGTCAAGGACCACGTCTGGTCACTCGCCGGCGGCGACGTCTTCCCCTTCTCGCCCCGCACGGCCACCCGGTCCGATGTCGACTTCGACCACTCGTCGCCGTACGACCCGACCGGGCCGCCGGGCCAGACCGGACCGCACAACTCCGGGCCACTGCGAAGACGCCACCATCGTTGGAAGACCCACGGCGGCTATCGCTGCCGGGTCGCGAGTCCCGGTCGCCATCTCTGGCAGACGCCGAACAACCTGACCTACCTCGTCGACCGGTCCGGCACGAGGCGGCTCAGCGACGACGACGCCGAGGTCATGCTGAGCGCGCCGGAGGGCGTCGAGATCTACCTCAGCGACGCGGCGTTGTCGGTGGAGGGCTATTCCTCGTCAGGTCCTGGGCGAGCATGACGAGGATGCCGCTCGGACCACGGAGATAGGTGAGCTTGTAGACGTCGCCATAGATCGCCACTCCTCGCAACGGATGGCAGTCGTGCCGCGCGGCGATCGCGAGGGCCTCGTCGAGGTCGTCGACCGAGAAGGCCACGCGGTGCATACCGATCTCGTGGGGCAGGGTGGGCTCCGTCTCGATCGCGTCGGGATGGATGTACTCGAAGAGCTCGAGACGACCGTTGCCGTCCGGCGTCTGGAGCATGGCGATCTTGGCGTGGTTGCCGTCGAGGCCGACGGCGGTGTCGGCCCACTCCCCGCTGACCGTGTCGCGGCCCAGCACGGTGAGGCCGAGGTCGGTGAAGAAGGCGATCGCAGCGTCGATGTCGCGTACGGCGATCCCGACGTTCTCGAGGGTGATGGGCATGCGCAGCACGCTATCGAGTCAGCGGTGCTGCATCTCCCACGCGAGCTCGATGGCCCGGCACACCGCGGGTGTTGATGCTTGTTCCAGATAGGCCTCGACCTTGTGGTGTGCCTCCATGCGAGGCGGCACGCCGAAGGTGTCCGGGTGGCTGTCGAGGAGAGCCTCACGCTGGCTCAGCGGGACCCGGATCACGAGCGTGTTGGCGTCGTGAAGACGCACGACCAAGCGGTCGTGGACGTACCACGCCGGCCGCGACTCGGTTCCCTTGCGCTTGACCTGCGGGAGCGACTCCGCGTAGCGGCCGACCTCTTCCGGGGTCACCGGGCCAGTTTATGGTGACCGTGCTGGTGCCGGCGTGGGCCTGCTGGCCTGGTTCGCGGCAGCAGGGTTATCAGTTGTTGCGGTCAGCTCGACCGACCGCACAGCGCAGCGAGCGCGCGCTCACAGTGCGCCACGAGCTCGCCGAGGGTCTCGGTGCGCTCAGCCGAGGCAACGCCGCTCCACGTGAGCGCTCGGTCCTCGACGTACGCCCACCAGGCATGCACGACGGGTTGCAGGCCTGGAGCCAGGCCGAGCGCCCGGACCACCCGGTCGGTGGAGACGGAGCGGACGCTCTCGTGCACGTCGGCCAACCGGGGGTCGGCGACACCGCTGCCGTGCACGAGCGTGAGGTAGAACGCCCGGCGCCGGTCGATCTGCTCGATCATCGCGGTGACCATGGTGCGCACCTGGACCTCCCCCGGGTCCGACTCGGAGGGGGCCGTGTTGCGCAGGATCCGCCGCCCGGCCGCGGCGATGCAGGCGAGGTAGAAGTCGGTCTTGGTCGGGAAGTAGTGGAACAGCAGTCCCCGCGAGATGCCGGCCTCGGCCGCGACCTGGTCGAGCGACAGGTCCTGGATGGGGGTGTCGATGATCCGGCTCAGCCCGATCCCCACGAGCTGGCGGCGGCGGTCGTCGGCGCTCAGCCGTCGACGTACAGGATCGGACACGCTATTGAGCATTGCTCAACAGTGTGGTTATGGTCAACCCATGGACTTCTCCCTCTCCCCGCGCGCAGCGGACCTGCAGTCCCGGGTGCGCGCCTTCCTGGACACCGAGATCGAGCCGCTCGAGGCCGACATGCACCAGCGGATCACGCAGGCGCGCGAGAGTGGGGGCGACAACTGGACGCCGGACCCGCGGATCAAGGAGCTGCAGGCGAAGGCCCGCGAGCAGGGGTTGTGGAACCTCTTCCTGCCTGCGGAGCACGCCGGGTCGTACGCCGCTGACTTCGGCACCGACGGCGGCGAGGGACTGAGCAACGTCGACTACGCACCGCTCGCCGAGGTGATGGGGAGGTCGTTCCTCGCCCCGCTGGTCTTCAACTCGAACGCTCCCGACACCGGCAACATGGAGGTGCTGCTGCGCTACGGCACCGACGAGCAGAAGAAGCAGTGGCTCGAGCCACTGCTGCGCGCGGAGATCCGCAGCGCCTTCTGCATGACCGAGCCCGACGTCGCGTCCTCCGACGCGACCAACATGGAGGCCACCGCGGTCGTCGACGGCGACGAGGTCGTCATCAACGGACGCAAGTGGTTCTCCACCGGCATCGGCAACCCGGAGTGCAAGGTCCTGGTCTTCATGGGCCTGACCAACCCCGACGCAGACCGGCACTCGCGGCACACGATGGTGCTGGTCCCTCGCGATGCTCCGGGCGTCAAGGTCGAGCGGATGCTCAGCACGATGGGCTACTACGACGAGCCGCTCGGCCACGGCGAGGTGTCCTTCGACAACGTGCGGGTGCCGGTCGCCAACATCCTGCTCGGTGAGGGCCGCGCGTTCGAGATCGCCCAGGGCCGCCTCGGCCCCGGCCGCGTCCACCACTGCATGCGCGCCGTCGGCCTCGCCGAGCGCGCCCTCGAGCTCGCCTGCGCCCGGGCGACGAGCCGCACCGCCTTCGGCAAGCCGCTGGCCAACCTCGGCGGCAACCGCGAGCGCATCGCCGACGCCCGGATCGCGATCAACCGCTCGCGCCTCCTCGTCATGCACGCCGCCTGGCTGCTCGACCAGGGGATGTCGATGGCCGCACTGTCGGCCGTCAGCGAGATCAAGGTCGAGGTGCCCAACATGGCCCTCGACGTCATCGACATGGCGATCCAGCTGCACGGCGGCGGCGGCATGACCGACGACTTCCCGCTTGCGGGGGCGTACGTCGGAGCCCGCTCGCTGCGCCTGGCCGACGGCCCCGACGAGGTGCACCGCAACGTGATCGCCAAGATCGAGCTGGGCAAGACCCGATGAGCCGGCGGGTCCTGGTCACCGGCGCCGCGTCCGGCCTCGGTGCCGCGCTCACCGCCGCGTTCCGCGCTCGCGGCGACGAGGTGCTCGCCACCGACCGGGTGACCGGCGACGGCATCGACCTCGTCCTCGACATCACCTCCGACGACGACTGGGCTGCTGCCAGGACGACCGTCGAGGAGCGCTGGGGCGGGCTCGACGTGCTGGTCAACAACGCCGGCGTCGCCGGTGGCGGCCGGATCGAGCTGTGCTCGATCGACGACTGGCGCTGGATCACCGAGATCAACCTCTTCGGGGTGGTCCGCGGCGTGCAGACCTTCACGCCGATGCTCAAGGCCCAGCGCTCCGGCCACATCGTCAACGTCGCCTCGCTCGCCGGCCTGGTGCACCCGGGTGGGATGGGCTCCTACAACGCGGTCAAGGCCGCGGTCGTGGCGTTCACCGAGACTTGCGGGCACGAGCTCGCCGGGTTCGGGGTCAAGGCAAGCGCTGTGTGCCCGTCCTACTTCCGGACCAACCTCGTCGACTCCATGCAGGGCGCCGATGAGGCGGTCGGCAAGGTGATCGGCAACCTCGTGGCCACCTCGAAGGTGAGCGCGGACGACATCGCCTCGGCCGTCCTGGCGGGCATGGATGCCGGTGAGGACGTGATCGTCCCCGACGAGGCAGCTCGCCAGGCCTACTTCCTGAAGTGGGCCGACCGACCGGCGTACGACGAAGTGATGAGGCACCAGGCCGCGCGACTGGAGGAGCTGTCATGACCTCTGCCGTACGCGACGAGGACGCCTTCGACGTCGACGCGGTCGCGCAGTGGCTGAAGGCGCAAGGTGTCGAGGGACCGATCGAGGAGGTCCGCCAGTTCTCGGGCGGGGCCTCCAACCTGACCTACCTGCTGCGGGTCCCCGGGCGCGAGCTGATCCTGCGCCGCGCACCGCAGGGGACGAAGGCCAAGGGCGCGCACGACATGCGCCGCGAGTTCACGATCCAGTCGGCGCTCGCGCCGGTCTTCCCCTACGTCGCCCCGATGGTCGGCTTCTGCGACGACTCTTCGGTCATCGGCGGCGACTTCTACGCCATGGGCCGCATCGACGGCCTGATCCCGCGCAGCACCTGGCCCGCCGACGTCCCGCTGTCGCCCGAGCAGGCCCGGCAGCTGTGCCTCAACGTCGTCGAGGTGTACGCCGAGCTGCACACCGTCGACGCCTCGGCAGCCGGTCTGAGTGATCTCGGGAAGGGCACCGGCTACGTCCGGCGGCAGGTCGAGGGCTGGTCGACGCGCTACCGCAACGCGCACACGCCGGACAACCCGGAGTTCACCGAGGTGATGGCCTGGCTGGACGCGAACCAGCCCGAGGACATCGCCAACTGCGTGATCCACAACGACTTCAAGGTCGACAACATCGTCTTCTCCCACGACGACCCGACGAAGGTCGTCGGCGTCCTGGACTGGGAGATGGCCACGCTCGGCGACCCGTTGATGGACGTCGGCGGGGCGCTGGCCTTCTGGATCCAGGCCGACGACTCCGACGAGCTGAAGCTGACCAAGCGGGTGCCGACCGACCTGCCGGGGATGATCACGCGTGAGGAGTTCGTGCAGGCCTACTGCGAGCGGATGGGCTTCACGCTCACGCCCGAGCAGTGGCGGTTCTACGAGGTGTTCGGGCTGTTCCGCAACGCCGTGATCGCCCAGCAGATCTACTACCGCTACTTCCACAAGCAGACGAGCAACGAGATGTTCGCGCTCTTCGGACCGGGCGTGCAGATCCTGGACCGCCGGATCGCGGAGCTTCTCACGTGAGCCGGATCCTCCTGGTGCGGCACGGCCAGGCGTCGTGGGGTGCGGCCGACTACGACCAGCTGTCCGACCTCGGCGCTTCCCAAGCGCGTACGCTCGGCGCCGCCCTCGCAGCGCAGGGCATCACGCCCGACGTGCTGGTCTCGGGTGGGATGAAGCGGCACTCGCAGACGGCCGCCGGGGTGTGCGACGGAGCCGGATGGGACCTGCCGGTCACCGTCGACAACGGCTGGGACGAGTTCGACCACCTCCAGGTCCTCGAACGCCACCCGGCCCCCGAGGGCGTGGACATCACCTCCGACCCGCGCGCGTTCCAGCGCTGGTTCGAGGGCGCGACGTCCCGCTGGACCGGCGGCGAGCACGACGACTACGACGAGTCCTTCGCCGACTTCTCCACCCGCGTCTCCGCCGCTCTCGACCGGGCCATCGCAGCGCTCGAACCGAAGGCCACGGCCGTCGTCTTCACCAGCGGCGGCCCGATCGCGTGGGCGGCCGCAGCCCGCCTCGACGGCGGCGCGCACCTGTGGCTGCGCCTCAACCAGGTGACGATCAACGCCTCCGTCACCAGCTTCGTCGTCGGCGCCCGCGGCGCCACGATGCTCGCCTACAACGAGCACACCCACCTCTCCCCCGACCACCAGACCTACCGATAGGACCCCGCATGCCCACCGTCTTGATCACCGGCGCTTCCGCAGGACTCGGCGCCGAGATGGCGCGCCAGTTCGCCGCGCTCGGCTACGACCTCGCGCTGTGCGCGCGCCGCACCGACCGGCTCGAGGAGCTGGCCGCCTCGCTGACCGACGTCAAGGTGTCCGTGAAGGCGCTCGACGTCAACGACCACGACGCCGTCTTCCGGGTCTTCGACGAGTTCAAGGCGGAGTTCGGCACCCTCGACAAGATCGTCGTCAACGCCGGACTCGGCAAGGGCCAGCCCCTCGGCACCGGCCGATTCGACGCCAACCTCGAGACCGCGCAGACCAACTTCATCGGCGCGCTCGCCCAGACCGAGGCGGCGGCGAAGATCTTCCGCGAGCAGAACGCCGGCCAGCTGGTGATGATCTCCTCGATCTCCGCCCTGCGCGGGATGCCGAAGAACATCACCACGTACGCCGCCACGAAGGCCGCCGTCGCGCACCTGGCCGAGGGCTTCCGCGCCGACGTGCTGGGCACCCCGATCAAGGTGACGGTGCTCTACCCGGGCTACATCGTCTCCGAGATGAGTGCCACCTCGAAGACCACTCCCCTCGTCGCCTCGACCGAGAAGGGCGTGCGCGCCATGGTCTCGGCGATCGAGAAGCAGAAGGCGTCGGCCCGTGTCCCGAGCTGGCCGTGGGTGCCCGTCGGGTTCGCGCTCGAGCACCTGCCCCTCCCGCTCGCGCGGAAGCTGATGGGCTGAGGCTCAGCGACCGCCGCGGGCGTCGAGGGCGTCGGTGAGCAGGCCGACCAGCGCTTCGAGCTGTACGTCGACGGACGAGGCGATCTCGTCGGCGCCGTCGAGCGCCCGGGCGGCGAGTCCGGCCTTGGAGTCGATCAGCTCGGCGATCTTGGAGTCGATCGTCTGCGCGGCGATGATCCGCCACGCGGTGACCGGCTCGGACTGACCGATGCGGTGGATCCGGTCGATCGCCTGGGTCTGCTCGGCGTCGGTCCACGACAGCTCCGCGAGCACCATGTTGGAGGCGACCTGGAGGTTCAGGCCGACACCGGCAGCGGTGAGCGAGCAGACGATGATCGAGGTCTCGGGATCGTTGGTGAACGACTCGATGGCCGCGGCGCGGGCCTTGGCGGTCTGGTCGCCACGGATGGAGACGAAGTTGATCCCGCGCTTGGCGAAGCTCGCCTGCGCCTCGTCCATGACGTCGATGTGCTTGGCGAAGAAGACGACCTTGCCGACGTTGCGCGCCAGCTGGGCGGTGTAGTCGGCGGCGAGACCGGCCTTGGCCTGGCCGATCCGGCGCATCATCGAGAAGACGTTCTCGCCGTCCTTGGCCGACTCCATGTCCTCGCGCTCCCACTTGGCGACGCGGCGCACGAGCTCGGTGTCGATGCCGTCGAACACGACGTTGGTGGTGCGGGCCTCGAGAGCCGCGTCGTAGCGCTTCACGAGGCGACGCGAGAGCTCGCGCTCGGCGTCGCGGATGGAGCGACCCTCGGCACCCTCGAGCTCGACCGGGAGGTCGGCCACGCGGCGGGCGGGGATGTCGGCGGCGACGTCGATCTTCTTGCGACGGACGATGCCCATCTCGATCACGGAACGTCGCGCGTTGGGGTAGAACCCCGGTTCACCCGGCATCAGCCCGGTGTCCTCGAGCTTGTTCATCAGCTCGGCCAGCGGCTTGTGGTCGTCGATCCAGCCGAGGAACTGCCAGATCGCGCGGAAGTCCTCGATGTCGTTGATCAGCGGGGTGCCGGTCAGTGCCATCAGCAGCGGCCGCGCGATGCGGGTGCGGATGCGCTGCGAGAGCTCGAGGACGTGCTGCGAGCGCTGCGAGGACTTGTTCTTGATGAAGTGGGCCTCGTCGACGACCATGCCGCGGAAGCCGTGGTTGCCGAGCCAGCCGACGTGGCGGTCGAGGACCTCGTAGTTGACGACCACGATGTCGGCGAAGCCGTCCATCTCCTCGCCGTCGCCGTGGATCACGGTGACGGAGCGGTTGGGCGTCCAGAGGCTGACCTCGTGGGCCCAGTTGGCCTTGACGACGTTGGGTACGACGACGAGCAGCGGCCAGGCGTGGGCGGCCTGCGCAGCGAGCAGTGCCTGGGCGGTCTTGCCCAGGCCGGGCTCGTCGGCGAGCAGGAAGGTGCGGTGGCCGGTTGCGGCGGCGGCCACGAGCTGGGCCTGGTGGGCCATGAGCGGCACGCCGGGCACGGTCACCGGGTCGGGCAACCTCATGCAGGCGGCGGCCCCGCCCCCGACGTACTCGAAGGACTTGAAGAGCGGCTCGAGCAGCTCCCAGTTGGCGAGGCGGCGCGCCTCGACGCGGCGTGCGTCGGCGGCCGAGAAGTCGGGGACCAGGAACGGGTTGGCGAGCTGGCGGGAGATCACGGACTGCGGGGTGACCCGGCGACCGGTCGTGGTCGCGGCCGTCTCGGGCTTGGGCGGCTCGACCTCCTCGGGGACGTCCATGCCGCCCGACTTGAGCATCTGGCGCTTGAGGGCGCGGGCGCCCTCGGAGATCTCGGCGTCCTCGGCCAGCAGCTGCAGCAGCGAGGTGTCGCGCGCCGCGGTCTTGGCCAGGATCGTGGCGATCCCGTCGAGCCGCTTGAGCTGCTCGGCCTTGCGCGCCTCGCCGATCTCGGTGTCGGCGTTGAGGCGGTTGCGCTCGTCGCGCACCAGCAGTGCCACGACCTGGAAGGTCGCGCGGCCGTGGGGGGCGACCTTGCCGCGCTCGGCGGCCTGCTCGACCTCACGGACGGAGCGCGCGAGCACCGGGATGATGCCCTCGTTGTCCTTGCGGATCACCTTGGTGCCCCCGCGACGTGCGGTGGATGTGCGTCGGCTTCGCTGAGCCACTCAATTCCTCCTCGAGATGCTCGCCACGCCCCACGGCGGGCAAGCACTACCTGCGTCGCAGGAGACCCGGGGCGACGCTTCGGGCCTCGTGACAGAGCGCCACGTGCGGCACCGGATGAGCCGGGGCTCCGTCACCTGATCGGGTTGATCGAGCGACGAAGGCGGTGCCCATACTACCTCCCCACCATCTGAAAGCGTGCACCCCCGCACACGCGGGCGTGCGAGGCTGAGCCCATGACCGATGCGGTACGGCGCGGGCGGCCCGGCTACGACCAGGAGACCGTGCTCCGACGCGCGATCGACCTCTTCAACCGGCAGGGCTACGACGCGACCAGCATGGGCGACCTCGCCCGCGAGCTCGGCCTGACCAAGTCGGCGATCTACCACCACGTGCCGAGCAAGGAGCACCTCCTCGCCTCCGGTCTCGACGAGGCGCTGGACGCGCTGAGCAGCACCGTGACCGCCATCGCGGCCACCAGCGAGCGACCGGCTGAGGCCCGCCTGCGGACCGCGATCCGCTCCTCGGTCGAGATCCTGGTCGATCACCTCCCGGCGGTGACCCTGCTGCTGCGCGCCCGCGGCAACAGCGAGGTGGAGCAGGCCGCCCTCGACCGGCGCCGGGCCATCGACGACGCGCTCGCCGAGCTGGTGCGCGACGCCGTACGCGAAGGCAGCCTGCGCACCGACATCGATCCGGAGCTGATCAGCCGGCTGCTCTTCGGGATGGTGAACGGCCTGGTCGAGTGGTTCCACCCGGACGGCGAGGTCGCCGCCGAGGTGCTCGCCGACGCGATCACCGGGATCGCCTTCGACGGGCTCACGCGTCGAAGTCGACACTGACCTCGTCGGAGACCGGGAACGTCTGGCAGGTCAGGACGTAGCCGCGCGCGACCTCGTCGTCGTCGAGGGCGTAGTTGCGGCGCATGTCCACCTCGCCGCTGACGAGCTTGGCCCGGCAGGTGCCGCACACGCCGCCCTTGCAGGCGAAGGGCAGGTCGTTGCGCGTCGCGGCGGCGCCGTCGAGGATCGTCGACCCGCACGGCATCGGCGCGGTCGTGGTGCGAGCGTCGAGGGAGATCGTCACGTCGCTGACGTCGCCCTCCGCGACGGGTTCGAGCCGCTCGAGCTCGGGCGGCGGCTCGTCGACGTAGAACAGCTCGAAGTGCACGCGCTCGGCCGGGACGCCGAGCTCGGCGAGCACCTCGCGCGCATCGGCGATCAACCCGAAGGGACCGCACAGCCAGACGTGGTCCACTCCCCCGACCGGCACCAGCGTGGTCAGCAGCCGCCGCAGCCGGTCGGCGTCGAGCCGGCCGGAGAACAGCTCCACGTCGCGCGGCTCGCGCGACAGCACGTGCACGAGCTCGAGCCGGTGGCGGTAGCGGTTCTTCAGGTCCGCCAGCTCCTCGGCGAACATCACGGTGTTGGTGTGCCGGTTGCCGTACAGCAAGGTCACCTGGGAATCGGGGTTGCGCAGGACGGTCGAGGCGATCGAGAGCATCGGCGTGATGCCCGAGCCGGCGGCGATGCAGAGGTGGCGCCCGGGCAGGTCCTCGCTCGCGGCGAACGAGCCGCTCGGCGTCTGCACCTCGATCACGTCGCCCGGCTTCACGTCGCGGATCAGCCAGCGGGAGAACAATCCCTCCGGGATCTCGCGTACGCCGATGCGCGGGGCCGCTCCCGCCGGAGCGCAGATGGAGTAGGAGCGTCGGTGCTCGGTGCCGTCGATCATGCGCCGCAGCGTGAGCGACTGGCCGGCGTCGAAGTCGAACTCATCGCCCAAGCCGTCGGGCACGTCGAAGGTGATGGCCGCCGAGTCGTCGGTCAGGGGCTCGACCTTGGCGACGGTGAGCGGGTGGAAGGTGCCGCGCGCCATCCTCAGATCTCCTTCACGTGCTCGAACGGCTCGAGGCAGTCAGTGCACTGGTAGAGCGCCTTGCAGGCGGTGGGTCCGAACTCGGAGGTGAGCCGGACGGCCGCACTGCCGCAGCGTGGGCAGTCGATCGCCCGCCGGGTCGGAACGAGGGTCAGCGGGATCGGGCCCGTGGGCGCCGGGCCGGGCGCGGAGAGCCCGTGGGCCTTCAGCTTGCGTCGCCCGCGCTCGGTGATCCAGTCGCTGGACCACGCGGGGCTGAGGCTGACCCGCACGTCGACGTCGGCATAGCCGGCGGTGTGCAAGGCATGGCGTAGGTCGTCCCGCATCGTCGCCATCGCCGGGCAGCCGGAATAGGTCGGCGTGATGGTGACCGTGACGTGCTCGCCGTCCTCGGCGACGTCGCGCAGCACGCCGAGGTCGACGAGGGTCAGCATCGGCATCTCGGGGTCGGTGACGGTGGCCGCGACCGCTAGCGCGCTCATGACGTCACCACTTCCCCATCGGGTGGGCGCGGGCGACGACCTGCAGCTCGGCGAGCAGGTGTCCCATCGCCTCGGTGTGCTGGCCCTCGCGGCCGAGCGGGCGGGTGCCCGACGGCGGCAGGTCGGGGCGCTCGAGGCCGCTCGTGGCGAGGACGTGGTCGACGACGGAATCGACCTCGGGCTCCAGGACTCGCGGGTCGACCCCGAACGCCTGCCTCGCGGCCACGGCCTCGACGTCGGAGCAGCGGAACAGCTCGGCGTACGTCGGCCAGACCGTCTGCAGCCCGGCGAGCAGCCGGCGACGCGACTCGTCGGTGCCCTGGGCGAGCGTGACGAACCAGCGGGCGGCGTAGTCGCGGTGGTAGGTGACCTCCTTGACGCCCTTCGCGGCGATGGCGGCCAGCACCGGGTCGACGCTGGGGACCAGGCCTTGCAGCAGCGCGAGCCGGTGCGTCGCGAACAGCAGCAGGCGCGCGATCGTGACGGCGAAGTCGCCGTTGACGGCCTCGACGAAGCGGACGTTGCGGAAGGCCAGCTCGTCGCGGAAGAACGCGAGCGCGTCCTCGGCCGGGACGGGCGAGCCCTCGGGCAGGCCCGGCACCACGCCGGCGTCGGCAGCCGCCGCCCGGGCGAGCAGGAGTCGCGCCTGGCCGAGCAGGTCGAGCGCGATGTTGGCCAGCGCGATGTCGTCCTCGAGGTCGGGCGCGTTGCTGGTCCACTCCGAGAGCCGGTGGGCGTAGACCAACGCGTCGTCACCGAGCATCAGGCAGTAGGCCGCCAGCGTCGCGCCGTCGACGCCCGCGGGGATCGTCGTGTCGACGCCCGCGAGCGGGTCCTCGAAGTCGGTCCCGAAGGCCCACTGCGAGGGGTCGCCGCCGAGCAGTCCGTCGTAGACGGAGTCGTGGTCGAGGTCGAGATCGTGGGATTCCATGGTGATCACATGTGGGGGACGTCGTCGGGGATGGCGTAGAAGGTCGGGTGCCGGTAGACCTTGTCGCCGGCCGGCGCGAAGAGCGGGTCCTTCTCGTCGGGGCTGGAGGCGACGATCAGGTCGGCGCGGACCGCCCAGATGCTGACGCCCTCGTTGCGGCGGGTGTAGACGTCGCGGGCGTGGCGCAGCGCCATCTCGTCGTCGGCGGCGTGCAGCGAGCCGACGTGGACGTGGTTGAGGCCGCGCTTGCCGCGCACGAAGATCTCGTAGAGGGGCCACTCGGGCTGGACGGTCACTGTGTCTCCTTGGCAGCGAAGGCCGTGGCTGCTTCGCGCACCCAGGCCCCTTCGTCGTGGGCGCGCTTGCGGTGCGCGATGCGCTGGGCGTTGCAGGGACCGGAGCCGGCGACGACGGCCGCGAACTCGTGCCAGTCGGGCTGGCCGAAGTCGTGGTGGCCGCGCTCCTCGTTCCACGCGAGGTCCGGGTCGGGCAACGTGACACCGAGGGCCCTGGCCTGTGGGACGGACATGTCGACGAACTTCTGCCGCAGGTCGTCGTTGGTGTCGCGCTTGATCCCCCACGCCATCGACTGCGCGGTGTTGGGCGACTCGGCGTCGGGCGGGCCGAACATCATCAGCGCCGGCCACCAGAAGCGGTCGACCGACTCCTGCACCATCGCGCGCTGCTCGTCGGTGCCGCTCATCATCGTCATCAGCAGCTCGAAGCCCTGGCGCTGGTGGAAGGACTCCTCCTTGCAGATGCGGATCATCGCGCGGCCATAGGGGCCGTAGGAGGTGCGGCACAGCGGCACCTGGTTGCAGATCGCTGCGCCGTCGACCAGCCAGCCGATGGTGCCGACGTCGGCGTAGGACAGGGCGGGGTAGTTGAAGATCGAGGAGTACTTCTGCCGGCCGTCGATCAGCTTCTGGGTCAGCTCGCCGCGGGTGACGCCGAGCGTCTCGCAGGCGGAGTAGAGGTAGAGCCCGTGTCCGGCCTCGTCCTGCACCTTGGCGAGCAGGATCGCCTTGCGACGCAGGCTCGGGGCGCGGGTGAGCCAGTTGCCCTCGGGCTGCATGCCGATGATCTCGGAGTGGGCGTGCTGCGCGACCTGGCGCACGACGGTGGCGCGGTACTTCTCCGGCATCCAGTCGCGCGGCTCGATGCGGTCGTGGCGCTCGATGGTGCGCTCGAAGTCGGCTTGCCTGTCGGCTTGCACGGTGTCCGTCACGGCGACCTTCCTTATTTACAGACCGATCGGTCGGTAATAGTCTGGCACGGTGACCTCAGACACCGCAATGCTCGCCAGCTACTCCTGCGGCACCTGGTTCCGCGCGACCGACGAGGGCGAGCCCCTCCTCGACGCGAGCACCGGGGAGGAGGTCGCGCGGATCTCCTCGACCGGCCTCGACCTCGCCGCGATGACCGCCCATGCGCGCGAGATCGGCGGGCCCGCGGTCCGCGCCCTGACCTTCCACGAGCGCGCCGCCGCCCTCAAGGCGATGGCGAAGATGCTCGGGGAGCACAAGGACGAGTTCTACGCCCTGTCCGCCCGCACCGGCGCGACGCAGCGGGACTCGATGGTCGACATCGACGGCGGCATCGGCACGGTCTTCTCGATCGCGTCGAAGGGCACCCGCGAGCTGCCCAACGACGTCGTCGTCCTCGACGGCCAGCCCGAACGGCTCGGCCGCGAGGGCACCTTCCTGGGGCAGCACCTCTACACGTCGCGCCCCGGCGTCGCCGTACAGATCAATGCGTTCAACTTCCCGGTCTGGGGCATGCTCGAGAAGCTCGCGCCGGCCTTCCTCGCCGGCCTCCCGACGATCGTCAAGCCCGCGAGCCAGACGGCCTACGTGACCGAGGCCGTCGTCCGCCGCATCATCGACTCGGGACTCTTGCCGGAGGGCAGCCTGCAGCTGCTGTGCGGGTCGCCGGCCGGGTTGCTCGACGAGCTCGGTGCGCAGGACTCGGTCGCCTTCACCGGCTCCGCCTCGACCGGCGCCCACCTGCGCCAGCACCCGTCGGTGCTGCACGGCGGCGTGCAGCTCGGCATCGAGGCCGACTCCCTGAACTGCTCCATCCTCGGCACCGACGTGGGTGTCGACGAGCCCGAGTTCGAGTTGTTCGTCAAGGGCGTCGTCACCGAGATGACGGTCAAGGCCGGCCAGAAGTGCACCGCCATCCGGCGGGTGCTCGTGCCGGAGACCATCGCCGACGACGTGGTGGCCGCGATCTCCGCGCGACTCGCGGAGATCACCGTCGGGCACCCGACCAGCGACGGCGTCCGCATGGGCGCCCTCGCCTCGCTCGCCCAGCGCGACGAGGTCCGCAAGGCAGTCCAGGCGCTGCGTGCCTCCGCCGAGATCGTCTTCGGCAACCCCGACGTCGTCGAGGTCGTCGACGCCGACGCGGAGACCGGCGCCTTCATGTCACCGGTCCTGCTGCGCGCCCACCCCGGCGCCAGCGAGCCGCACGACATCGAGCCCTTCGGCCCGGTCGCGACGGTCATCTCGTACGCCGACCTCGACGACGCCGTCCGGCTGGCGGCGCGCGGACAGGGCAGCCTCGTGGGTTCGATCGTCACCCACGACCCGGCCGTCGCGCGCGCCGTCACCCTCGGCCTCGCGCCGTGGCACGGGCGGCTGCTCGTGCTCGACCGGACCAGCGCGGCCGAGTCGACCGGACACGGCTCTCCCCTGCCTGTCCTGGTGCACGGCGGGCCGGGCCGGGCCGGCGGTGGCGAGGAGCTCGGCGGCATCCGGGCCGTGCTGCACCACATGCAGCGCTCGGCAATCCAGGGCTCCCCCGACATGCTCACTGCGATCACCGGGCAGTGGATCAGCGGCTCCACCCGCACGGAGACCGACGTCCACCCCTTCCGCAAATCGCTCGCGGACCTCGCGATCGGCGACACGATCAGCTCGGCGACGCGCACGGTCACGCTCGACGACATCGAGCACTTCGCGGAGTTCACCGGCGACACGTTCTACGCCCACACCGACGAGGAGGCGGCTGCCAAGAACCCGCTGTTCGGCGGGATCGTGGCCCACGGCTACCTCGTCGTCTCGCTCGCGGCCGGCCTCTTCGTCGACCCCGACCCGGGCCCGGTGCTCGCCAACTTCGGCGTCGACCGGCTGCGGTTCCTGACGCCGGTCAAGGCCGACGACTCGATCCAGGTCACCTTGACGGTCAAGCAGATCACCCCGCGATCCAATGCCGACTACGGCGAGGTCCGCTGGGACGCGACGGTCGTCAACGCCTCCGGAGAGCCCGTGGCGACGTACGACGTGCTGACACTGGTCGCGAAGACCTGGCCCGCCTGACGCCTTGTTTCTCTGCCAGATCGGAGGACACTGGAGGCACACGGTCCGCCGAAGGAGATGAGCGCCGTGATCACTCTCGGGCACGACCTGGACAGCATCCACCGCGACCTCGAGCACCGGCTCGACCAAGCTTCCGCGGCCCGGCCCGACGTGCGACATCCTCGTGACCACTACGGCGCCATCGACACGTTCCTGGCGGTCGCCAGCCGGCACAACGCCGGGATGGTCGACGCGATCGCGCCGCTCGTGCACCGGCTCCCCGGTGGCCACGACCTCGCCGTCGACTTCGTGCACGCGAGCCGCCGCTACGAGGAGACGCTCGCCCAGGTGAAGGCCAAGCTCTACGGCTCGACCTACGCCGTACGGCGCAGCTGGCCGTCCATCTGGACCGACGTGCGCCGCGAGTTCGACACCGTCGTCGACCTGGAGCACCAGCTCGTCGCCGCCCTGGTCGACGAGCCTGCGGAGGAGGACCTCGCGACCCGCCTCCACCATGCCACCGTGAAGGCGCCGACCCGGCCGCACCCATTCATCCCCCACCGGGGCGTGCCGGGTCGGGTCGCACGGATGGTCGCTCGCCGCATCGACCAGTTCTGGGACAGCGCGGAGGGGCGGATGGTGCCCGAGCCGGTCCGCCACCACGACCGCGAGCACCAGGGCAAGGTCACGCAATATCTCCTGGCTGACCCACACCTCTCGGAGGACTGAGGGTCAGGACAGGAGGGTGACCAGCAGCCCCAGCGCGGCGCACACCCCGAGGACCCGCAGCGTCGACCACTTGAGCCAGAAGACCATCGCCAGCGCGAGGCCGGTCAGCGCGAACGCGACCGGGTCCCACGACGACAGGACCGGCACCGACAGGTCGACCGGGCCCCAGCCGATCCGGCGCTGCAGCTCGAAGAGGGTGTGCAGCGCGAAGAACACCGCGAGGTTGGCGATCACCCCGACGACGGCCGCGGTGACCCCGGTGAGCGCGGCGCCGAGGTGGGTGTTGCTGCGGAGGCGCTCGACGTACGGCGCCCCCAGGAAGATGAACAGGAAGCACGGCACGAACGTCACCCACGTCACGAGCAGCGAGGCGAGGACGGCCGCGACCCACGGATCGAGCGACGCGGGGTTGCGGTAGGCGCCGACGAAAGCGACGAACTGCACGACCATGATCAGCGGTCCCGGCGTGGTCTCGGCGAGCGCGAGGCCCTTGACCATCTCCCCCGGCGCCAGCCAGCCGTAGACCGTGACGGCCTGCTGGGCGACGTAGGACAGGACGGCGTAGGCGCCGCCGAAGGTGACGACCGCGGCGCCGGAGAAGAACAGCCCCTGGTCCACGAAGACGCTGTCGCGGGAGAAGACGAGGGCCGCTGCGGCGACCGGGGTGAACCACAGCACGACGCCGAGTCCCAGGATCGTCAGCGAGCGACGGCGCGACGGCGGGTCGTGGTGGAGCGCCTCGTCGCTGATCAGCGGTGGGGGTACGTCGCCCGCCGCCCCGTGCCCGGACGGTGCCGTGCCGATGAGGCCCCGCAGCAGCCACCCGACCACGCCCGCCACGACGATCACCACCGGGAAGGGGACGCCGAAGGCGGTCAGCGCGACGAACGACGCCACCGCCATCACGACCAGCAGGGGGTGGTGCAGGGCGCGACCGCTCACCCGCCGGACCGCGTGCACGACGATCGCGATCACCGCGGGCGCAAGGCCGACGAACAGGCCGGTCACGACCGAGGTGTCGCCGGCGCCGATGTAGACCGCGGAGAGGGCGAGCATCGCCAGCACCCCGGGCAGCACGAACAGGATGCCGGCGATCAGGCCGCCGAGGCTGCCGTTGAGCAGCCAGCCGGTGTAGATCGCGAGCTGCTGGGCCTCGGGGCCGGGCAGCAGCATGCAGTAGTTGAGGGCGTGCAGGAAGCGCTGCTGGCCGATCCAGCGCTTCTCGTCGACGAGCTTGTACTGCATGACGGCGATCTGGCCGGCCGGGCCGCCGAAGGTCTGCAGCGAGATCGCGAACCAGGTCCGCGTCGCCTCGCCGAGGGGGATGACGTCGCCCGTCCGATGGCGCAGGCGGTTCATGCCAGGACTCCTTCGAGGCGGGTGATCGATCCGTTGGGCACGTCGACCCACGGCGCGTCGGTCAGCGAGTGCCCGCGGAGGTGGGCCAGGGCGGAGCGGATCGCGTCGCCGTGGCTGACGAGGATCGTAGGGATGGCCGGGTCGAGGTCGGCCAGGACCGCGGCCATCCGTCGCCGTACGTCCGCGACGGACTCGCCGCCCGCGAGCGGGAGCTCGGGGTCGGACCAGTCGTGCCGCTCGGCCTCGGCCCAGGTCTCCTCGTAGCCGCGCCCCTCCAGGGACCCGAGGTGCTGCTCCCGGAGCCGCTCGTCGAGCACCGGAGCGACACCGAGCCGGTCGCCGATGATGCGGGCGGTCTCGACGGCGCGCACGAGGTCGCTGGTGAGCAGGCGCACTCCCCCGGTCAGCTCGTCGGCGAGGTCCTCGGCCGCTGCGGCCGCCTGCTCGCGTCCCAGCGCCGTCAACGGCGGATGAGTCGTCTGTCCCTGGGTCAGGCGGAGGACATTCCACTCCGACTGACCGTGCCTGACGAGGTAGACCGGCTGCTGCACGACGGACAGTCTCCCGTACGCTGGCAGCGCCCTAGGCATGAGGAACCCGGTGAGACTCCGGGGCGGTTCCGCCACTGTGAAATCCCGTAGGGGATTCAGCCAGACACTCACCTCGGGCACATCCGACCGTTAGCCGGGGCGAGAACCCCGGAGGAGGAACTCCGGCTGTGCGCATCGCCCTGCTCTCCACGTCCGACACCGACTTGCTCTCCGCGCGGGCCTCGGGGGCCGACTACGTCGTCGCCAACCCGGCGCGTCCGGGCCACCAGTCGATGGCCGAGGTGATCGAGGGCTGCGACCTGGTCGTCGGCCGGCTGCTCGGCTCCCCGCAGGACCTCTGCTCGGGCTTCACCCGGGTCGCCGCGACCACGACGCCGGTCGTCGTGCTCGGCGGCGAGCAGCAGCCCAACGCCGAGCTGATGGAGCTCTCGTCGGTGCCGATCGGTGTCGCCGCCGAGGCCCACCGCTACCTCGCCGAGGGCGGCCCGGACAACCTGCGCCAGCTGCACGCCTTCCTCTCCGACACGGTGCTGCTGACCGGCGAGGGCTTCGACCCGCCCGCCGTCCTGCCGTCCTGGGGGTACGGCGCCCGCCCGACGGTCTCGGACACGCTCCCGCGCATCGGGGTGCTCTACTACCGCGCCCACGAGGCGAGCGGCAACACCGCCTTCGCGCACGCCCTCGCCGACGCCGTGGACGCGACCGGCCAGGCCGTCGGCGTCCCCATCTTCGCCGGCTCCCTGCGCGCCGCACCCGACGAGCTCTTCACCGAGCTGGGCACCCTCGACGCACTGGTCGTGACCGTGCTCGCCGCCGGCGGCAGCGTGCCGTCGACCGCCAGCGCGGGTGGCGACGACGAGGCCTGGGACGTCGCCCGGATCGCCGCGCTGGACATCCCGGTGCTGCAGGGGCTGTGCCTGACCAGCAGCCGGGCGGACTGGGAGGCCTCCGACGACGGCGTGACCCCGCTCGACTCCGCGACCCAGATCGCGATCCCGGAGTTCGACGGCCGCATCATCACCGCGCCGTTCTCCTTCAAGGAGATCGACGCCGACGGACTGCCGTCCTACGTCGCCGACCCCGAGCGCTGCGCCCGGGTCGCCGGCATCGCCGTGCGGCACGCGCGGCTGCGCACCGTCCCCAACGCCGAGAAGAAGCTGGCGCTGGTGCTCTCGGCCTACCCGACCAAGCACTCCCGGATCGGCAACGCGGTCGGCCTCGACACCCCGGTGTCGGCCGTCCGGCTGCTGCGGCGCCTGCGGGACGCGGGCTACGACCTCGGCTCCGACAACGCGATCCTCGACATCCTCGACGGCAGCGGCACCGACACCGAGTCCGGCGACGCCCTCATCCACGCCCTGATCGCCGCCGGCGGCCAGGACGAGGAGTGGCTGACGTCGGGGCAGCTGACCGACGCCCACGTGCGCATCAGCCCAGCGGCGTACGACGAGTGGACTCGTGACCTGCCCGCCGACCTGCGCGACGCGATGGTCGAGGCGTGGGGCCCGGCCCCGGGCAAGCTGTTCGTCAACGACTCGGGCGAGCTGGTGCTCGCCACCCTGCAGGCCGGCAACGTCGTGCTGCTGATCCAGCCGCCGCGCGGCTTCGGGGAGAACCCGGTCGCGATCTACCACGACCCCGACCTCGCACCCAGCCACCACTACCTCGGCGCCTATCGCTGGATCGAGCGGGGATTCGGGGCCGACGCCGTGGTCCACCTCGGCAAGCACGGCTCGCTGGAGTGGCTGCCGGGCAAGAACGCCGCACTCTCCGCGTCGTGCGGCACCGACGCCGCGCTCGGCGACCTGCCGCTGATCTATCCCTTCCTCGTCAACGACCCGGGCGAGGGAGCGCAGGCCAAGCGCCGCGCCCACGCGACGATCGTCGACCACCTCGTGCCGCCGATGGCCCGCGCCGAGGCCTACGGCGACATCGCGCGCCTCGAGCAGCTGCTCGACGAGTACGGCAACATCGCGGCGATGGACCCGGCCAAGCTCCCGGCCGTGCGCGGGGAGATCTGGACCCTGATGCAGGCAGCCCAGCTGCACAAGGACCTCGGTCTCGAGGAACGCCCCGACGACGACGACTTCGACGACTTCATCCTGCACGTCGACGGCTGGCTGTGCGAGATCAAGGACGCGCAGATCCGCGACGGGCTGCACATCCTCGGCGAGGCACCGGTCGGTGAGCCCCGGGTCAACCTGGTGCTCGCGATCCTGCGCGCCGCCCAGGTGTGGGGCGGGGTCGGCAACGCCGTCCCCGGCCTGCGAGCGGCCCTGGGCCTCGTCGACGTCGACGCCGCCACGGGGGCGGCTGTCGACGTCTTCGAGGCCCAGGCCCGTGGTCTGGTCGAGCAGATGGAGAAGGCCGGCTGGGACCCTGCGGCTGCCGTTGATCTCCACGAGGACGCGGAGGTCCAGCGGGTGCTGGCCTTCGCGGCCACCGAGGTCGTGCCCCGCCTCGCCGGCACGGCCGACGAGCTGACCGCCGTGCTGCACGCCCTCGACGGCGGCTTCGTGCCGGCCGGCCCCAGCGGCTCGCCGTTGCGCGGGCTGGTCAACGTGCTGCCGACCGGGCGCAACTTCTACACCGTCGACCCGCGCGCGGTGCCGTCGCGGCTGGCGTGGCAGACCGGCCAGTCGATGGCCGACTCGCTGCTGCAGCGCTACCTCGACGAGACCGGGTCCTACCCCGCGTCGGTGGGGCTCTCGGTGTGGGGCACCTCCGCGATGCGCACCTCCGGCGACGACATCGCCGAGGTGCTCGCGCTCCTCGGCGTACGCCCCGAGTGGGATGCCGAGTCGCGCCGCGTGCGCGAGCTCATCGTGGTGCCGCTCGCGGAGCTGGGTCGCCCCCGGATCGACGTCACGGTGCGCATCTCGGGCTTCTTCCGGGACGCCTTCCCGCACGTCGTGGCGATGCTCGACGACGCCGTGCAGATGGTGGCTTCGTTGGAGGAGTCGGACGAGGACAACTACGTGCGGGCGCACGCGCAGGCCGACCTGGCGTCGCACGGCGACGAGCGGCGGGCGACGACGCGCATCTTCGGTTCCAAGCCGGGGTCCTACGGCGCCGGCATCCTGCAGGTCGTCGAGTCCGGCTCCTGGCGCGACGACAAGGACCTCGCCGAGGTCTACACCGCGTGGGGCGGCTTCGCCTACGGCCGCGGCCTCGACGGCGCCCCGGCGGCCGACGACATGCGCGCCAACTACCGCCGGATCAAGGTCGCGGCCAAGAACGTCGACAGCCTCGAGCACGACATCGCCGACTCCGACGACTACTTCCAGTACCACGGCGGCATGATCGCCACGGTCCGTGCGCTGACCGGATCCGACCCGAAGGCCTACGTCGGTGACTCGACCACGCCCGACGCGGTCCGCACCCGCACCCTCGCCGAGGAGACCGCGCGCGTCTTCCGCTCCCGCGTGGTCAACCCGCGCTGGATCGCCGCGATGCAGCGCCACGGCTACAAGGGCGCCTTCGAGCTGGCCGCCACCGTCGACTACCTCTACGGCTTCGACGCCACCGCCGGGGTCGTGCACGACTGGATGTACGAGAAGCTCGCGACTGAATACGTCCTCGACGAGACCAACCAGGCCTTCCTGCGGACGTCGAACCCGTGGGCACTGCGCGGGATCGTCGAGCGGCTCCACGAGGCCGCCGAGCGGGGGCTGTGGGAGGCGCCGGATCCCGACGTCATGGCCGCGATGCAGCAGGTCTACCTCGAGGTCGAGGGTGACCTCGAGGATGACGGAGCGGACTCCCGCGCGTGAGGCTCCGGGTCCTGGGCGTGGGCATGGGACCGCAGCACGTGACCCTCGAGGTCGCGGACGCGCTGCGGTCGTGCGACTACGTCGTCGCCGCCGACAAGGGCCCTGCCGACGACCTGCTCGTCGCTCGCCGCGCCATCGCATCGGCGTACGGCGTCGAGGTGGTCGCGGTCCCGGATCCCCCTCGTGACCGGGCCGACCCGGCGGACTACCCCGCCGCCGTCCGCGACTGGCACGAGGCGAGGGTGGCTGCCTACGAGCAGGTGCTGCGCGAGCGCGGCGGCGACGCGGCGTTCCTGGTGTGGGGCGACCCGTCGTTCTACGACTCGACCATCCGCATCGTCGAGCAGCTCGCCGCCCGGCTCCCCCTCGAGTGGGACGTGCTCCCCGGCATCAGCGCTCCGCAGCTCTTGGCCGCACGGCACCGGGTGGTGCTGCACGAGGTCGGCCAGCCGGTGCACGTCACCACCGCCCGGCGGTTGCACGACGACATCGCGGCGGGGCAGGCCAACCTCGTCGTGATGCTGACCGGCAGCCTCGACCTGACCGGGCTCGACGACTGGTCGATCTGGTGGGGCGCCAACCTGGGCACGCCGTCCGAGGAGCTGGTCGCCGGCCGGGTCGGTGACGTGCACGACGACGTCCTCGCCGCCCGGGACCGCGCCCGCGAGGCGGCTGGCTGGGTGATGGACGTCTACCTCCTGCGGGCACCTTCATGAGCGGGCTGCTTGTCGCCGGCACCACGTCCGACGCCGGCAAGAGCGTCGTGACGACCGGGCTGTGCCGCGCCTTCGCGCGGCGCGGGGTCAGCGTGGCGCCGTACAAGGCCCAGAACATGTCGAACAACTCGATGGTCTGCGTGGCCGCCGACGGCACGACCGCGGAGATCGGGCGCGCGCAGTGGGTGCAGGCGCTCGCCGCGAAGGTGACGCCGGAGCCCGCGATGAACCCCGTCCTGCTCAAGCCCGGCTCCGACCGCCGCAGCCACGTCGTGCTGATGGGGCAGCCCGCGGGCGACGTCTCCTCGAGCGACTGGCAGACCGGCCGGCGGCACCTCGCGCAGGCCGCGTACGCGGCCTATGACGACCTGTCCGCGCGCTTCGAGGTCGTCGTCGCCGAGGGGGCCGGAAGCCCGACCGAGATCAACCTGCGCGCCAGCGACTACGTCAACATGGGCCTCGCGCGGCACGCGTCGACCCCGACCGTGGTGGTCGGCGACATCGACCGGGGCGGGGTCTTCGCGGCGATGTTCGGGACGGTCGCACTGCTGGACGCGGCGGACCAGGCGCTGGTCGCGGGGTTCGTCGTCAACAAGTTCAGGGGTGACCTCGACCTGCTCTCCCCCGGGCTCGACTCGCTGTCGTCGCTGACCGGGCGACGGGTCTACGGCGTGCTGCCGTGGGACCCGACGCTGTGGCTGGACTCGGAGGACGCGCTCGACCTCGACGGGCGGCGCAGTGACTCCGGCGCACGCTGCCGCGTGGCGGTCGTTCGACTGCCCCGGATCAGCAACTTCACCGATGTCGACGCGCTCGGGCTCGAGCCCGGTCTCGACGTCGTGTTCGCCGCCGACCCGCGCGACCTCGCCGACGCCGACCTGGTCGTGCTGCCCGGCACCCGCGCGACGATCAGCGACCTCGCTTGGCTCCGCTCGCGCGGGCTCGACGTCGCGATCCGCGCCCACGCGGCTCGCGGCCGGCCCGTGCTCGGCATCTGCGGCGGCTTCCAGATGCTCGGTGCGTCGGTCAGCGATCCGTCCGGCGTCGAGGGCGCTCCCGGTGTCACGGTCGACGGGCTCGGGCTGCTCGACGTCACCACGTCGTTCTCGCCCGAGAAGGTCCTGCGCCTTCCGTCCGGTACGGCGCTGGGCGTCGACGCGTCGGGCTACGAGATCCACCACGGGCGGATCACGGTCGGCTCCGGCGAGGCGTTCCTCGGCGGAGTGCGGTCCGGCTCGGTCTTCGGCACGATGTGGCACGGCAGCTTGGAGGGCGATGAGCTCCGGCGCGCGTTCCTGTCTTCCGCGCTCGGCCTGGAGCCGTCCGCTGTGTCCTTCCCCGCTGCCCGGTCGGCCCGGCTCGACCGGCTCGGCGACCTCGTCGAGGAGCACCTCGACGTGGACGCCCTGCTCGCGCTCGCCCGCTCCGGCGCCCCCTCGGGGCTGCCGGTCCTGCCTCCCGGAGGTGCCGCATGAGGTTGCTGCTGCTCGGCGGCACGAGCGAGGCCCGCGCGCTCGCCGCCGATCTCGTCGAGGCCGGCATCGACGTCACCTCCTCGCTCGCGGGACGAGTCGCCCGGCCGCGCCTGCCCGTCGGGAAGGTCCGCATCGGCGGCTTCGGCGGCGTCCCCGGACTGCGGGCGGCGCTGGCCGACTACGACGCAGTCGTCGACGCGACCCACCCGTTCGCGCTCGGGATGAGCACCAACGCCGCCGCCGCGTGCACGGACGTCCCGCTGCTGCGGCTCGAACGTCCCGGCTGGGCGCCCGACCCGGCCTGGCACCACGTCGACACCCACGCTGCGGCCGCGACCACGGCGGCCTCGCTGGGATCGCGTCCGTTCCTCACCGTCGGGCGGCAGGAGCTGGCCCGCTTCGTCCCTGCGCTCGGGCACCTCCCGGCGCTGGCGCGCGTCGTCGACGTACCCACGATCCCGCTCCCCCCTGCCTGGCAGCTGGTCACCGACCGCGGGCCCTACACGCTGGCCGACGAGCTGACCGTGCTGCGCGAGCACCGCACCGACGTGCTCGTCACCAAGGACTCCGGCGGGTCCTACACCCGGCCCAAGCTGGACGCGGCGGCCGAGCTCGGCGTCGCCGTCGTCGTCGTACGCCGACCGCCACCTCCGCCAGGGGTGCGGACCGTGCACGACGTGGCCGACGCGGTCGCCTGGGCGAAGTCGTTGTCACGCAGGGAGCTGGCATGAAGGTCCTCGTCACCGGCGGCGTGCGCTCGGGCAAGTCGCGGCACGCGGAGTCGCTGCTGTCGTCGTGCACGACGGTCACCTACGTCGCGCCCGGACCGAGCGACGACACCGATCCCGACTGGGTCGCGCGGATCGCCGCGCATCGGGTGCGCCGGCCCTCATCGTGGGTGACGCTCGAGACGTCCGACCTGAGCGACGCCCTGGCCGTCGACGGGCCGGTCCTCGTCGACTGCCTCGGCACCTGGCTGACCGCCGTGCTGGACGCGCGCTCGTTGTGGGAGGCGCCCTCCGACTCCGCGACCGCGGTCGTCGACGGCGTGCTCGACGAGGTCGTCGCGGTGCTGGCCACGCGGCACGACGTCGTGCTGGTGACCAACGAGGTCGGGCTCGGCGTCATCCCCTCCCACCGCTCCGGACGGCTCTTTCGCGACCTGCTCGGGCTGGTCAACCAGCGGCTCGCGACGGCCTGCGACGAGGTGCACCTCGTGGTCGCCGGACGGGTGCTGCGGCTGTGAGCGCGCTGGTGCTGGTCGGGATGTCGGTCACCGACGTGGACCGCCGCTCGTCGTTGCAGGCTGAGGCCGCATCTCGCCGAGCCTCCGTGGCCTTCCTGCAGATGGGCGACCCGTCGTTGTCGCTGGAGCTGACCCGGCTGGCTGACTCGGGCGCATCGTCGATCACGCTCGTCGGGGTCAACCTCGGGCCGCTCGCCCCCGCGCACTCGTGGCTGCGGCGGATCGCCGGCCACTGGTGGCGTGAGCGCGCGGGCGCCCGCCCGGTCGTCACCGTCGCGACCCGGCTGGTCACGTCACTGTCGTCCGTCGACGACGTGCTGCTCGACCTGAAGCCGATCACCGGGGCCGAAGCCGGCGTCACGTCCGCCGCCTGGGAGTCCGTCCCTGGCCATGTGCGGCAGGTGCTTATCTGCCGCGGGCCGCGCTGCACCGCTGTCGGGTCGGAGGAGTCCATGCGCGCGCTGGTCCTCGGGCTGGCGCAGGCCGGGCTGGGCGACGACGACGTGCTCGTCACCCACACCGGCTGCCAGTTCCCCTGCAACCAGGCTCCCGTCGTCAGCGTCCAGCCCGACGACGTCTGGTACGGCGCCGTCGACCCTGCCGCCGCGCGCTCGATCGTGCGCTCGCACCTGGTCGAGGGCACTCCCGTCGAGAGCCACCGGCTCCCCCGCGAAGTTCATTTACGTAAATGAACTTCGCGGGACACCCCTAGAGGCTGGCGGCGAGCTCTCGCCGCTGGGCGACGGCGCTCTCCTGCGCGTAGAGCCGGATCACCAGCCCGGTCAGCGCCACCCCGAGGACGCCCCAGAGCGTCGCCAGCGTCAGCACCGACGACAGCCGGAAGGACCACAGGGTGTCGGCCGGGAAGTCGCCCAGCTCGTTGACGGGGGCGAACACCAGCGCGGCGACGACGACCACGACGAGGTAGGCGGCGGCACCGAGGACCACGCCGCCGAACGTCCCGATCCTGGAGCGCAACCGGCAGGCGGCGTACGTCGCCAGCGCCGCCGCGGCGACCGAGAGCAGCAGGAAGCCGAAGTAGAGAGCGGTCCGGTCCCCGATGGTGTCGCCACTGCCGACGGCGGGCGGGGTCGCGGGGTACTTCAGGAACGGCACCAGCGCGACCGACACGAAGCCGATCAGCGCGACGAGAGCCGTCGACTGCCCGGGCAGCAGCCGGCCGAGGCGACCGAGGGTTCCAGCGGCGACCAACGAGACCAGGCCGCCCAGGGCGACGCCGATCGCGAGCGAGCCGGTCAGCAGTCCCCAGGTCGACTGGTTGGTGCGGGAGACCTCGAAGACCTCGTCCTCGTCGTGTGAGTGGCTGTGCCCGTCGGAGGCGGTCGCTGCTCCCGCTTCCTCCAGCGCGATCGCCGACTCGACGTGGGGCTCGCCGACCACGTTGGCCACGAGGAAGGCGGCCAGGCCGGCGATCAGGCCGGCCAGCAGGCCGCGGACAAGAAATGCGCGTGCGTTCATTGAGTTTTCCGTTTCCAGGGGTCGCCGACAGACACCGGGGCGCGCGTCAGCGCGCGCTCGCCCGGGCGGCGAGAAGAGAGGAGAAGTGGTGCTACCGGGTGATCAGTGACTGATCAGTGGCAGGGGTAGCCCATGAGGTGCCGCGCGTCGTGGACCCACTCGTGGATCGCGGTGCCCGCGGGGATCGAGACGGCGCCCTGGTCGGCGCTGATGAAGAAGATGACCAGCGACCCGAGCAGTCCGAAGAAGAGCGCCCAGGGGGCCAGCTCCCGGAGCTCGACGGTGGGGAGAGCGGGGGCACCGGTGACCGGGGCCGCGACAGAATGCGACATGTGTCCTCCTCAGGGATGCGTGCGTCCCTGGTTGTTGGGGTTGGACGACCACGCGGGTCTGACTCCACCACCCGGCCCGAAGGCTGAGGCGATGTCACAGTAGCGCGACTGTGCCGGAATTCCACCGGCTTCCATGTGGTCGTTGACGCTCACCCTAGCGGACCGCGGACCCGCTTGGTCCACCCGCCACGGACCGAAATCGCGGCCGTCGTCAGGGCCGCGAGAAGGCCCACGCGCCGCGCCAGCACTGTGGATCGGGTGATGTCGTCGGGCCGCGCGTCGCGGCCGTCCCCCATCACCGCGCGGTGCTCGACCCGCTCGCCGTAGTAGGTGTTCGTGCCGCCCAGCCGGATGCCCAGGGCACCCGCGAACGCCGACTCGACGACGCCGCCGTTGGGGCTCGGGTGGTCGGCCGCGTCGCGGCGCCAGGTCTGCAGGGCGACCTTCGCTCGCCCGGGTGCGGCGACCATCACCAGCAGTCCCGACAGCCGCGAACCGGGCAGGTTGGCGACGTCATCGAGGCGAGCCGAGGCCCAGCCGAAGTTCTCGTAGCGGGCGTTGTGGTGGCCCACCATCGCGTCGAGGGTGTTGACCGCGCGGTAGCCGAGGAGACCCGGGACTCCGCACACCGCTCCCCACACCAGCGGGGCGACGACCGCGTCGGAGGTGTTCTCCGCGACCGACTCGACGACCGCCCGCGCGACCTGCGACTCGTCGAGCGCGGCCGTGTCGCGACCGACGAGGTGGGTGAGCCGCTGCCGCGCCGCGGGCAGGTCTGAGGCGACGAGATGGGTGTGTACGGCGAGCGCTTCGCGTTCCAGTGACCGCCCGCCGAGCACGGCCCACGTCGCGACGGCCGTGGTGAGGACACGAGCTGCCCGGGGACGCTCGGCGAGCAGGCCGAGCACGACAACCCCACCGACGAGGACGCCGGTGTGCACGGCTCCGCGCGCCCGCGAGTCGGCGTACAGGACGCGCTCGTGGGACGACGCCGTCGTGCCGAAGCCGGCGACGGGGTGGAAGCGCTGCGGGTCGCCTAAGGCCCGGTCGGCGGCCCAGCCGAGCAGCAGGCCGGCGGCGCGGGCCCTCATGAGAGCCCCACCAGGAGGGCGGCGAGGGCGAGCTCGATCGAAGCCCCGAAGACGTCACCGGTGACCCCGCCGAAGCGACGGGTGGTGCGGGCGATGACCGCGACCACGACCCCCAGCGCGAGGGCCGCCGCGAGCGCGCCACGCCACCACGGCAGGCCGGCCCAGGCGCCGGTCAGCGCGAGCAGGAGGCCGACGACGAGCCACACGAGGAGGACGACCGGACGCGGCACGGTCCGGGTGTAGGTCAGCCCCAGCCCGTCGGCACGAGCAGCCTGGACCCCGCGCGCGCAGCACACCACCAGCGCCGCACGCGACAGGCAGACGGCGACGCCGGCGAGGACGGCGCCGCGCCACGACAGGGAGAGCACCGAGGCCAGCGCAGCGACCTGGAGCCCGAGCACCAGCACCACCGCCACCACGCCGGCCGGGCCGGACGTGCCCGACTTCATCACCTCGAGCGACCGTGAGCGGTCGTAGGAAGCGGCCAGCCCGTCGACGGTGTCGGAGAGCCCGTCGAGGTGAAAGGCGCGGTTGCCGAGGACGACGGCGCCGACCGCGAGCAGCGCGGTGACGAGGGGCGGCAGCCCCAGCCACTGGCCGACCAGCACGACACCGACGACCACGAGTCCGAGGGGCAGGACCGCGAGCGGCGCGAGCAGCATCGCGGCCGCGGCCCGTCGGCGGTCGACGGCCGACGGCGGACGCACCGGGATCGCGGTCAGCGTCCCGACCGCGAGCCGCCACGCATCGATGAGCATCAGGGCATGAGCTCCGAGAGCAGCGCGACGTCGCGCAGCAGGGCGGCGGCGCTGCGCACGACCGGCACGGCGGCGACGGCGCCCGAGCCCTCGCCGAGGCGCAGCCCGAGGTCGAGGAGCGGCTCGAGCCCCATCTTCGCCAGCGCGAGCGACTGGGCCGGCTCGGTGGAGCGGTGGCCGGCGGCGTACCACCCCGCAGCGCCGGGCTCGATGCGATCGGCGGTGAGCGCGCAGGCGACGCTCATCAGGCCGTCGAGCAGCACCGGGCGACCCTCCTGGGCGGCAGCGAGCAGGAAGCCGGTGCTCGCAGCGAGGTCGGCGCTGCCGAGGGCGGCGAGGGTCTCGACCGGGTCGTCGGTGCGGGCGCCGGCCCGGGCCAGTGCGGCGTCGATCACCGCGGTCTTGTGCAGCAGGGCGGCGTCGTCGATGCCGGTGCCGCGACCCACGACCTCCGAGGCGGGCAGGCCGAGCCCGGCCGCGACCAGGGCCGCGGCGGGGGTGGTGTTGCCGATGCCCATGTCACCGCTGATCAGCAGCTGCGCGCCGGCGGCGATCTCCTCGCGCGCGACCGCCGCACCAGCGGCCAGGGCGGCCCGGGTCTCCTCGAGGGTCAGGGCGTCCTCGAGGTGGATGGCGCCGCTGCCGCGACGGACCTTGTGCGCGGTCAGGGCGTCGCGCACCTCCGGCGCGAGGTCCTCGAAGTCCTCGTCCACGCCGAGGTCGAGAACGCGGACGGCGACGCCGTGGGCGCCGGCCAGCGCGTTGACGCCCGCCTTGCCGTGCAGGAAGGTCCGCACCATCGCCCCGGTGATCGCCGGCGGGAACGCCGACACACCGTGGCCGGCGACGCCGTGGTCACCGGCGAAGATGACGAGCCGGACGTTGTCGACCGGCACCGGCGGCACCTGGCCCTGGCAGGCCGCGACCCACACGGCGAGGTCGCCGAGCCGGCCGAGTGCACCGGGCGGGGTGGCGAGCGCGGCCAGCCGCTTGGTGGCGTGGGTGCGGGCGATGCCGGAGGGGGCGGCGACGTAGGCCATGGCGGGGTCCTTCATGGGTCGAGGTGGTCGAGCGCGACGAGGAAGCGGTCGGTGAGGGGTTCGGGGCGCACGGCGATGCGCGCCCAGGTGGGGTCGAGTCCGGGGAACGTGTCGCATCGGCGTACGGCGATGCCGACATCGCGCAGGGACAGCCGGGCGCCTCCGAGGCGGGCCAGCACGAACGGGGCCGACGAGGGCACGTGCTCGATGCCGCGCTCGGTGAGTCCCGCGACGAGGTGGTCGCGCCACCGGCCCAGCGTCAGGGCACGGTCGGCCGACTCGGCGGCGGCGCGATCGTTGCTGCACGCGACGAGCGCGGCGACCGCCGGCCCGGCGACCGACCACGGGGTCTGGGCGCGGGCGAGGTCGCGGACGAACGCAGGGTCGCCGGTGAGGTAGCCGGCGCGGATGCCGGGGATCGACCAGTGCTTGGTGAGGCTGCGGATGACCACCACACCGTCGAGGCGCTCGCGCACCAGCGACTCGACCTCGCCGGGCACGGCGTCCATGAACGCCTCGTCGACGACGACGAGCCGGCCCGGCCTCCGGAGCGCCCGGATCAGCGACGCGGGATGCAGCACCCCGGTCGGGTTGGTCGGGTTGCCGATCACGACCAGGTCGGCCGCGTCCGGGACGGTCGACGGATCGAGGGTGGAGTCGGACCGGCAGAGCACGGTCTCGACCGTGTGGCCCGCCTGCTCCAGGGCGGCGTGCGGCTCGGTGAACTGCGGGTGCACCACGACCGGGTGCCGCCACGGCTGGCGGGCGATCAGGGTGAACGCCTCCGCGGCTCCCGCGGTGGGCAGCACCTCATCGGCGGGCCGCTCCACGAACCGCGCGAGGGCAGCCAGCGCCGGCGCCGCGTCGGGATAGGCGGTGTCACCGATGGCGGCGTGCAGGGCGTCGTCGAGCCACACCGGGCGCTCGCCCACGAAGACGTTGACGGCGAGGTCGAGCAGGCCGGGAGCCGCCTCGACGTCGCCGTGGTGGCGCAAGGGGTCGACCGGGTCGGGCTCGACCACGGGCGAGGAGACGTGCGGCACGGCTGCGTGCGCCGCGTCCGCGAACCGCTGCGCGAGCGCGGGGTGCCCGGCCCAGTGCACGTGCAGGTAGGACGCGTGCCAGGTGTCGGTCGCGAACCCGGTCGGGGCACCGTCGATCCCCCACGCGTCACCGTCCGAGGTGACCGACGTCTTGTGGAACTCGTGCCCCGTCACCTGCTCTCCCACCCGCGTCAGCAGCGAGTCGGTGAGCGCGGTCGCGGTCGGGTAGCGCAGCGTCAGGCGGCTGCCCATCGCGGCGTCGGTCGGCACGACGCCTGCCATCGCCACGCCGTCGAGGGTCGCGGCGAGGTAGAGCAGCCCCGCACACTCCGCGACCGTGGGGACGCCCGCCCGGACCGCGTCGCCCAGGTCGTCGAGCAGGCTCCGGTTGGCGGCCAGCTCGGCGGCGTACACCTCGGGGAAGCCGCCACCGAGGTAGATCGCCTGCGTGCCCGCAGGCAGGCGGCGGTCGCGCAGCGGGTCGAAGGCGACGACCTCGCACCCGGCCGCGCTTAGCAGCTCCTCGGTCTCGGGGTAGCGGAACGTGAAGGCGCGTCCGCCGGCGACGGCGACGACGGGACGACCGGCTCCCGCAGGGCTGATGTGGAGCGCCGGGTCCCAGGGCGTTGCGTCGAGGTCGGGCGCCGAGCGCGCGACGTCGAGGAGTGCGTCGAGGTCGAGGTGCTTGGCGACCTGCTCCCCCAGCCGCGCGACCATCGCGACCGATTCGTCGCGCTCGGCCGCGGGCACCAGCCCGAGGTGTCGCGACGGGGTGGCGAGGTCCTCGTCGCGCGGCAGCACGCCGAGCACGGGCAGCGAGAGGGCGCGCCGGATCTCCTCGATGTTGCGCTCGGAGCCCGCGTTGTTGAGGACGACGCCGGCGATCTCGATGGTCGGGTCGTACGTCGCCATACCCGCCGCGATCGCCGCGACCGTGCGCGACTGGCGGGCGATGTCGAGGACGAGCACGACCGGTGACTGCGTGAGGGCGGCGACGTGGGCCGTCGAGGCGAAGCCGTCGGTCCCGATCCGCCCGTCGTGCAGGCCCATCACGCCCTCGATCACCGCGACATCGGCACCCCGCGCGCCGTGCAGCAGCAGCGGCACGACCCGCTCCTCGCCGACGAGGTGCGGGTCGAGGTTGCGACCGGGACGACCGGAGGCGAGCGCGTGGTAGCCGGGATCGATGTAGTCGGGGCCGACCTTGTGCCCGCTGACGCTCTGCCCGGCGTTTCGAAGCGCCGCGAGGAGGCCCGTCGCGATGGTGGTCTTGCCCTGCCCGGTGCTGGGAGCGGCAATCACCAGCCTCGGCAGGGTCACGGGCAGGGTCACCACTCGATGCCCTTCTGTCCCTTCTGGCCGGCGTCCATCGGGTGCTTGACCTTGGTCATCTCGGTGACCAGGTCGGCGACCTCGACGAGCCTGGGGTCCGCGTTGCGGCCGGTGATGACGACGTGCTGGAAGCCCGGCCGGTCGCGGAGCGTCTCGACGACGTCGTCGACATCGACCCAGCCCCACTTCATCGGATAGGTGAACTCGTCGAGGATCAGCAGGTCGTGGGTCTCCTCGGCGAGGCGGCGCTTGATCTCCTGCCAGCCCTCGACGGCCGCGGCCGCGTGGTCGACGTCGTCGCCGTGCTTGCGGGTCCAGGACCAGCCCGAGCCCATCTTGTGCCACTCGACGGGACCGCCCTCGCCGGTCTCCTCGTGCAGGCTGCCCAGGCGCTCGAGCACGGTCTGCTCGCCGATGCGCCACTTGGCGGACTTCACGAACTGGAAGACGCCGACCTTCCAGCCCTGGTTCCAGCCGCGGATGCCGACCCCGAAAGCGGCAGTCGACTTCCCCTTCCCGTCGCCCGTGTGCACCATCACCAGCGGGCGGTTGCGGCGCTGCCGGGTGGTGAGCCCGTCGTCCGGTACGGCGATCGGCTGGCCCTTCGGCATCAGGCCACCCCTCTCTCGGTGTGCGTCCGGACGGTGCCGGCCAGCGACTCGGCGCTGACCTCGGCGACCGGGAGGTGCTCGGCGCCGAGCACGTCGGCCAGCCGGGCGGCGAGCCCGAGCCGCAGCGGGCCGGACTCGGAGTCGATGACGATCGTGGTGACACGCAGGCCGGCGAGGTGCTCCGCGGCCTGCAGGGAACGGGCCACGGCGTCGGGTCCGTCGGTGGCGCGACCGTCGGTCACCACCACCAGCAACGGCCGGAGCCGCGGGTCACGCAGCCGCTCGCGCCGCAGCACGGTCGCGGCCTCGAGGAGACCTGCGGCCAGCGGCGTACGCCCCCCGGCCGGAAGCTCGTCCAGGCGCTGCGCGGCGATCTCGACCGAGTGGGTCGGCGGCAGCGCGAGCTCGGCGTCCTGGGCGCGGAAGGTGATCAGCCCGACCTTGTCGCGGCGGCGGTAGGCGTCCATCAGCAGCGACAGCACGGCGGTCTTGACCTGGGTCATCCGCTTGCGCGCGGCCATCGAGCCGGAGGCGTCGACGCAGAAGAGGACGAGGTTGGCCTCGCGGCCCTCGCGGACGGCGACCCTCAAGTCTTCGGACCGGACGTCGACGCGACCGCTCGTGCGACCCCGCGCGGGTTGCTTGCCGGCTGCAGCCAGCAGTGTCTCGACCAGGTGCAGCGAACCGCTCGTGCCGGCCGTGGCGCCCACGCGCCGACCGGTGCGCGAGAGAGCACGGCTGCGGCGGCCGGCGGCGCCGTCACCGAGGCCCTGGACGGTGAAGAGCTTGGGGCGGTAGGCCGCCGCGGCACCGACCACCGACTCCGCGCTCGGACCTGAGTCTTGAGAAGACTCAGGTCCAAGGGGCGGCTCGCTGTCCCCCTCGGACGTCATGGGATCTGGCTGTTCGGACGACCCGTCCTCATGACGTCCCGGATCGTCGTCGGGCGAGCCGGGCGAGTCGGGGCCCTCCGGCGAGTCGGGCCCCTCCGGCCCCTCCGGCCCCTCCGGCGGCTCGGGCGGCAGCTCGTCGTCGCCGAGCAGCTGGTCGAGCAGGTCCTCGTCGAGGCCGGGGGCGTCGAACGGGTTGCGGCGACGGCGGTGCGGCAGCGACAGCAGCGCGGCCCGGCGGATGTCGGCGCGGGTGACCTCGTCGCGGCCCTCCCAGGCGGCGTGCGCGACGGCGGTGCGGGCGGTGACGATGTCGGCCCGCAGCCCGTCGACCTCGAAGGCGGCGCAGATCTCGGCGATCTTGAGCAGGGCGGCGTCCGTGAGCCGCACCTTGGGCAGGTGGTCGCGAGCGGACGAGATCCGCTCGGTCAGGGAGCGGTCGCGGTCGCGGTAGCGCTCGGTGAAGGCGGTCGCGTCGAGGTCGAAGGCCATCCGTCGCCGTACGACCTCGGCGCGCAGCGTGGGCTCGCGCGGCGCGGCGACCTCGACGGTCAGCCCGAAGCGGTCGAGGAGCTGCGGGCGGAGCTCGCCCTCCTCGGGGTTCATGGTGCCGATCAGCACGAAGCGGGCGGCGTGCTCGACCGAGACACCGTCACGCTCGATGGTGACCTGGCCCATCGCGGCAGCGTCGAGCAGCAGGTCGACGAGGTGGTCGTGGAGCAGGTTGACCTCGTCGACGTAGAGGATGCCGCGGTGGGCGCGGGCGAGGAGTCCGGGCTCGTACTCGACCTTGCCGTGCGACAGGGCCCGCTCGAGGTGCAGCGACCCGAGCACGCGGTCCTCGGTGGCACCCACCGGCAGCTCGACGAGGCGGACCGGGCGCGTGAGCACCGACGCGTCGGCGGCGAAGGGGCCGTCGGGCGAGGTCGCGGACGGGTTGGTCGGATCGATCGAGAAGCGGTCGTCGGCATAGACGTCGACCGGCGGCAGCACCGCCGCCAGCGCGCGGACGGTGGTCGACTTGGCCGTGCCCTTCTCGCCGCGCACCAGCACCCCACCGATCTCGGGCGCGATGGTGGTGAGGACGAGGGCGAGGCCCATGTCGTCGAGCGCGTCGGCCTCGCAACCGAGGACGGCAGAAAATGGGTAGTGCTGTGGCATGTGAGGCTCCCGCTCGCTTCGCCAAGAAAATGGTCGGACGCGAGGCCGGTCTTCGGACTTGTCAGGTCCCCTCGAGAGGGGCCTGATTCACCGCAGCGGGCCTGTGCCGGACTTTCACCGGCTTCCCAGATTCTCCCCTCCGACGCATGCTCAACGTTTCCGATGAGCCGGCCGTCAGGGCACCTCGTGCCTGCCGAGACGATAGCGTGCGGGCCCGTGGCCCCCTCCCCCCGTCCATCCCTGCCAGCCGTGACCGTCGTCGGGATCGGCGCCGACGGCTGGTCCGGGGTGCCTGCCCATCTCCGCGACCTGGTCCTGGCCGCGCCCGTCGTCGTCGGCGGCGCCCGCCACCTCGACCTGCTGCCGGACGTCCCCGGTCAGCAGCGCCTGGCCTGGCCGTCCCCACTGCGCGCCGGGCTCGCCGAGCTGGTCGCGGAGTCCCCCGGCCTCGTCGCCCTCGCCTCCGGTGACCCGCTCGTCTCCGGCATCGGCACGACCCTGATCGACGTGCTCGGCGCCGAGCACGTCGTCCTGCACCCCGCTGTCTCCTCGGTGGCGCTCGCCCGGGCCCGGCTCGGCTGGCCGGCCGAGTCGTGCGCCGTCGTCAGCCTCGTCGGTCGCGACCCCGCCCTGGTGCTGCGCGAGCTCGCCCCCGGACGGCGCGTCCTCGTGCTGTCGTCCGACGAGCACACGCCCGGCCAGGTCGCCGCCCTGCTGACCGACGTGGGGTACGGCGCCAGCACCCTGCACGTCCTCGGCGAGCTCGGCGCTCCGTCGGAGTCGCACGCGACCGGCGTGGCACAGGACTGGCGCGAGACGTCGCCGCGGCTGCACGTCCTCGCCCTCGAGCTGGTCGGTCCGCCCCGCTTCGGCTGGACAGCCGGGCTGCCCGACGACGCCTTCGAGCACGACGGCCAGCTGACCAAGCGCGACCTGCGCGCCTCCGCCCTGGCCCGGCTCGCGCCCGTCCCCGGCGAGCACCTCTGGGACGTCGGCGCCGGCGCCGGCTCGATCGGGATCGAGTGGATGCGCGCCCACCCGACCTGCACGACCACCGCGATCGAGGGCAACCCCGACCGAGCGGCCCGCATCGCGAGGAACGCCTCGCGCCTCGGCGTACCCGGCCTGTCCGTGGTGACCGGCCGCGCGCCCGACGCCCTCGCCGGCCTACGCCGGCCCGACGCGATCTTCATCGGCGGCGGCGCGACCGCTCCGGGTGTCCTCGACACCTGCCTGGCCGCACTGTCGCCCGGCGGCCGGCTCGTCGTCCACGGCGTGACGCTCGAGACCGAGCAACGCCTGGCCCAGGCCTACACCGAGCACGGCGGCGAGCTGACGCGCATCGGCGTCGAGACCGCCGCGCCCGTCGGCACCTTCACGGGCTGGACGCCTGCGCGCAGCGTCACCCAGTGGGCGTTCTCGGGCTAACCCTTCCCTCGCGGCGCGGCCCGGACGTGCGCACGCTCGCCCTGCTTGCCGACGAGGCTGAGGAACTCCACCGGCCCTGAGCTGGTGGCTCCGAACCAGTGCGGGGTGCGGGTGTCGAACTCGGCGGCCTCGCCCGGTCCGAGGATCAGGTCGTGCTCGCCGAGCACCAGGCGGAGCTGGCCGTTGAGGACGAACGCCCAGTCGTAGCCCTCGTGGGTGCGCAGCTCGGGCTCGGCGTCGTCGCGACCGGCGGGCAGCACGAACTTGTAGGCCTGGACGCCTCCGGGCCGGTTGGTCAGCGGCAGGATCGTCGCGCCGCCGCTGCCGGCGATCGGGCGCAGGTTCACCCGCGGGTCGCCCGTGGGCGGTGCGCCGACGAGCTCGTCCAGCGTGACGCCGTACGCGCGTGCCAGCGGCAGCAGCTGCTCCAGGGTGGGCCGACGAAGACCCGCCTCGAGCCGGGACAGAGTGCTGGTCGAGATGCCGGTCTCGTGAGCCACCTCACTGAGCGTGCTGTCGCGGCGCTGACGCAGCAGCTTCAGCCGCGGGCCCACGCCGTCGAGGGTGCGGTCCGTCTCATACATGTCTCGTAATTTGCCAGTTCAGCAACAACGTTTGCAAATCCGCCATCCGGCGGTCACTGTCGAAGAGACGAGCACACCTTGATCGAGGAGACCGCGTGACGCACACGTTCGACAACGAGTACTGGGACCAGATCTGGCAGGGCGATCGCGCCCAGGCCATGGCCACCAGCCAGCCCAACCCGCACTTGCTGACGGAGGTCGCTGACCTCACGCCCGGGACCGCCCTCGACGCCGGCTGCGGGGCCGGGGCCGAGGCGATCTGGCTCGCCTCGTGCGGCTGGCAGGTCACCGCGGCCGACATCGCCACCGATGCACTCGCACGCGCAGCCGAACGTGCCGACGCGAACGGCGTGCAGGTGGAGTGGGTCGAGGCAGACCTGTCCGTGTGGGAGCCGGAGGCGCCGTACGACCTGGTGACCACGCACTATGCGCACCCCTCGATCCCGCAGCTGGAGTTCTACGACCGGATCGCAACGTGGGTGGCGCCCGGCGGCACGCTGCTGATCGTCGGCCACCTCCACCACGGAGGCCACGGTCATGGTCACGGCCATGGTCACGGCCACGAGCCTCCCGCCGCCGCGTCGGCGACCGCAGCCACCATCACGGCGCGGCTGGACCCGGCCGCGTGGGAGGTCGTGACCGCTCAGGAGTCGCAGCGGACCGTGCCCGGCAGCGACAAGGTGCTGCACGACGTGGTCGTCCGGGCCACGCGCCGTTGAGGCCTACTCCCGAGCCGAGTAGCGCTCCGCGTGCACGACGCCCTCGAGCGGCGAGCGGTGCCGCCACCCGAACCGCTCGAGGTCCGGCACGTCCGGTAGCTCGGAGACGGCGCCGACGCACAGCCACGCGACCGGGCGGACGTGGGCCGGGAAGCCGACGAGGTCGCGGAGGAACTCCTCGCGGTAGAAGCTGACCCAGCCGACGCCTAGGCCCTCGGCGGTCGCGGCGAGCCAGAGGTTCTGGATGGCGCAGACGACGGAGTAGAGCCCCGCGTCGGCGATGGCGTGCCGGCCCAGCACGTTGGGCCCGCCGCGCGACGGGTCGTAGCCGACGACGATCCCCAGCCCGGACTCGACGATCCCCTCGACCTTGATCTTGTCGAAGGTCTCGGACCGCTCACCGTCCAGCGTTGCGGCGTACGTCGATCGCTCGGCGTCGACATGGGAGCGGAACGACGCCAGCGTCGATGCAGCGCGCACCAGCACGAAGTCCCACGGCTGGCTCATCCCGACGCTCGGCGCGCAGTGGGCCGCGGCCAGCACCCGCTGGAGCACCTCGGGCGCGACCGGCTCGCCGGTGAACTCCCGGCGGGTGTCGCGGCGGCGGTTGATGACGTCGTAGAGGTCGTTCACCGCTTGGAGCTCCGGTCACGCGTGGGGGCGTAGAGGTAGGACTCCCCGCCGTCGGCCGGCGCCAGCGCGCGACCGACGAGGATCACCGCCGCCATCCTCAGCCCGGCCTCCTCGACCAGGTCGGCGATGGTGGCGACCGTGCCGCGCAGCACCAGCTCGTCCGGCTGGCTCGCGCGGTGCACGACGGCGACCGGGCAGTCGGCGCCGTACTCCTCCTCGAGCTCCTCCATGAGTGAACGGGTGCGGGTGATCGCGAGGTGCAGGACCAGCGTGGCGCCGGTCGCGGCGAAGGCCGCGAGCGACTCCCCCGACGGCATCGCGGTCGAGCGCGCCTGCACCCGGGTGAGCACGACCGACTGCGCGACGAGCGGCACGGTCAGCTCGCGGCCGAGGAGCGCGGCGGCCGCGGCGTAGGCGGGCACGCCGGGCGTGACGTCCCACGGCACCCCGGCAGCGTCGAGGCGGCGGGTCTGCTCGGCGAGCGCTGAGTAGACCGACAGGTCGCCCGAGGCGAGCCGCACGACGTCCTTGCCCTCGTGGTGGGCCGAGACGAGGCGCTCGACGATCTCGTCGAGGTCGAGGTCCTGGGTGTCGACCAGGGTCGCCTCCGGGCTCACGTGGCCGAGCACCTCGGGATCGAGGTAGGACCCCGGGAACAGCACGACGTCGGCGGCCCCCAGCAGCCGGGTCGCGCGCACGGTCAGCAGGTCGGCGACCCCCGGGCCGGCCCCGACGAAGTGGACGGTCATCAGGCGTCCACGAAGCGCGGCGTCCAGACGCCGGCCGGACTGACCCGCGTCCCCGAGGCCCCGATGATCAGCAGGCACTTCATGTCGATGCTCGCCGGGTCGAGCTCGGCGAGCGTGGTCACCGTCAACGACTCCTCGGCCCGGCCGACGTCACGACCGACGACCACGACGGTGTCGGGCTTGCGGTGCTCGAGCAGCACCTCCTGGGCCGTCGCGACCTGGGAGGTGCGCGAGCGCGACGCGGGGTTGTAGATCGCCAGCACCAGGTCGGCCTCGGCGATCGCGCGCAACCGGCGCTCGACCACCGCCCACGGCTTGAGCCGGTCGGAGAGCGAGACGACCGCGAAGTCGCCGCCGATCGGGGCACCGGCCCGCGCCGCCACGGCCTGCACGGCGCTGAGTCCGGGCAGGACGCGGATCGACACATCGGCGTACGCCGCGTCGTCGGCCGCCTCGAAGACCGCAGCCGCCATCCCGAAGACCCCGGCGTCGCCGCCGGACACGACCGCGACCCGCTCCCCCGCGCGGGCGAGGTCGAGCGCGATGCGGGCGCGGTCGACCTCGACCGTGTTGCCCGACGCATGACGCGTCAAGCCAAGACGCTGAGGGACCCGCTCGACGTAGGGCCCGTAGCCGACGACGTGGTCGACCTCCGCGAGCGCCGCGGAGACCTCGGGCGTCAGCCAGCCGTCCGGGCCGGGCCCGAGGCCGACGACGAGGAGCTCGGCGGCGGGCTCGGGGGCCACCTCGACGGCCTCGTCGAGACCGTGCCGGAGGCGAACGCGGCTCGTGGCGTGAGCCGTGTCGCCGGGCACGACCACGAGCGAGAAGTAGGGGACGGACTCCGGATCGACGTCCGCGACGGGCAGCCATCGTTCCTCCGGCTGGGACGCCCGCTCGACGTACCACGCACCGTCGAGACGACCAGCCTGCTCGAGCGCCGAGCGCACCGCCGGGAAGGTGCGGCCGAGCTTCATGATGATGGCCGCGTCCGTGTCGGCCAGCCGACGCGCGAGCTCGGGCTCGGGCAGCGTCCCGGGCAGGACCGTGAGCACGTCGGACTGGCGCACCAGCGGCGTCGAGATCGTGGCGGTGGCCGCTGCGAAGGCAGGGACCCCCGGCACCACCTCGGTGTCGTAGACCTCGCCGAAGCGGTCGTGGAGGTACATGGACGAGCCGTAGAAGAGCGGGTCGCCCTCGGCGAGCAGGACCACGTCGCGGCCGGCGTCGAGGTGCCGCGCCAGTCGGACGGCGCAGGACTCGTAGAAGTCGGCCATCGCCCCGACGTAGCCGCCGGGGTGGTTGGTGGTCCCGGTCGTGACCGGGTAGCGGAGCTCCTCCTCGACAGCGCCGGCCGGGATGACGTCGGCAGCGATGCGGCGAGCGTGCGACTGCTTGCGGACACCTGCGTGGTAGGCCACGACGTCGGCGGCGGCGATGAGCCGGGCCGCCTTGATCGTCATCAGCTCCGGGTCACCCGGGCCGATCCCCACGACCGTGAACCTGCCTGTCATTCCTGCTCCTGGGCCAGTGCGTTGAGGGCGGACGAGGTCATCGCGGATCCACCGCGGCGGCCCAGGACGGTGACGAACGGGATGTCGATCCCGTGCTCCCCGCTGAGGTCGACCAGGGCCTGCTTGGACTCGGCGGCGCCGATGAAGCCGACCGGGCAGCCGACGATCGCGGCCGGTCGCGGACCTCCGTCGAGGACCATCTCGAGCAGGTGGAACAGCGCCGTCGGCGCGTTGCCGATCGCGACGACCGCGCCCTCGAGGTGCGGCTCCCACAGCGAGACGGCGGCGGCGGTGCGGGTCGTGCGCCACTCCCGCGCCAGGTCGGGCGTGCGCTCGTCGTTGAGGAAGCAGAGCACCTCGTTGTCGCGCGGCAGCCGCGCCCGGGTCACGCCGGTCGCGACCATCGTGGCGTCGCACAGCATCGGCGCCCCGGCCTCCAGCGCCGTCCGCGCGGCCGAGATCAGCCCGGGGTGGATGACCAGGTCGGCGGCGAGGTCGACCTGCCCGCTGCCGTGGATCATCCGGACGGCGAGCTTCTCCGCGTCGGCGGGCACGCCGCTGAGGTCCGACTCGCGGCGGATGGTCGCGAACGAGTCGACATAGATGTCCGGGCCGACGTCGACGTAGTCGTAGTGCCGCTGCGGCCGGCGCAGGCCGGGCAGCTGGGTCAGGTCGGTCATCGGGTCTCCTCGGGGATCAGGACGCCGCGCCACGGGGTGACCACGAGGGCGGCGGTGTGGGAAGTCAGGTCGTCGACGGCCGCGCGGTCGAGCCCGTCGCGGGTGACCTCGACGTGGCGTCCGCCCGGCACGTCGCCGAAGGGCAGAGCAGGCGCAGGCGCAGGCAGTCGTGGGTCGGGCGGGCCGGGGTCGAGCAGCGGTGTGTCCAGCTCCGTCACGTGCCAGGGCGCCGACGGTCCGTTGCCGCGGCGTACGGCGAACGCGTGGGCCAGCTCCGCGATCCGCGCCGCCGCCTCGGCCAGCGGGACGACCGGACCGAACCCGTCCCCGACCCGGAGCTGCGCCGACGAGGAGTCGAGCGTCACCAGGCCGAGGTCGCAGCCGCGCGTCAGCAGGTCGCCCCGGCCGTCGTCGAGCACGAACAGGAAGCGCCCGGGCAGGGCCGCGAGCTCGGGATCGGCGCACAGCCGCGCGTCGAGGTCCGCGGCCACGACCCGCAGGTCGGCACGCCCTTCGGCGAGCCCGGACTGCGGGGAGACCATGACGTTGCGGACCAGCTCGTGGCTGCGGGTGGGCAGCAGCCCGGTCGCCTCGATCGCGGCCAGCACCGCCGGGTCGAGGCCGCAGCCCGAGCTGGGCAGGGCGCGGACCTGGAGGTTGGCGCGCGAGGTGAGGTGCACCCGCCCGTCGCCGTACTCCCCCGCGACGCCGGCCAGCGCGCGCAGCGACTCCGCGGACACCCACCCGCCGATCAGGCGCAGGCGCACGAGCATCCCGTCGGATGCCGACCACGGGCGCAGCGCGCCCGGGCAGAGGTCGCCTCTGCTGCGTGTGCTGGACATGGGGGCCAATCTGGGTCCGGGCCCGTGCGCGGGGCCGTGTGACCTGGCGGCGATTGCCGCTAGGGCCAGCAGGTCTTCGGACTCGGGATCTTTCGGGTCGGGGCGCCTTCCCGGAATCGTGCTCCAGTGGCTGCCGCCTCGTCAGAGGCTGCGTGCTCCGCCCGTCACCCTCACCGCTGCGCGTCAGTCCCGGAGTCTCACCGGGTTCCCTGACTCCACGTGCTGGAGTACGACTGGCGCGACGAGGGTATCGCGGCCCGCGACCCCATCGACAGACCGCCCGCGACGCTGGATGATCGGGAGTCATGAGGAAGCTCATCGTCACCGTCCTGTCGACCCTCGACGGATATGCAGCAGGCGAGGGCGGCAACGTCTTCGTGATGCCGATCGACCTCGGCTTCGACCGCTACAACCTCGAGCGGATGCAGGCCGCCGAGACCATGGTCTTCGGCGCCACCTCGTTCCACGGTGCGCGCGGCTACTGGCCACCGCTCGCCGACGACGAGAGCGCCCCTGCGGTCGAGCGTGAGATCTCGCGGCTGCACAACACGCTGGACAAGATCGTCGTCTCCGACAGCACCGCACCGGCCGACACCGAGCCGTGGAGCGGGACCACCGAGGTCGTGGGTCGGGCCCACGCCGCAGACCGGCTCACCGAGCTCAGGTCCGGCGACGGCGGCGACATCGTCTGCTTCGGCAGCCTGACCGCCTGGAACGACCTGCTCGCCCAGGGCCTGGTCGACGAGCTGCACGTCATGGTCGGCCCCGGCGCGATCGGTGCCGGCCTGCCGACCTTCAACCAGCCCGTGTCGCAGCGGCTCTCGTTGCTCGACGCGCGGCGGCTGGACGACTCCGAGCTCGTCGCCCTGCAGTACGCCGTCGGCCCGACGATCAGCTGAGGCCGAGGCGCCGCGCGCTCTCCTCACGCATCTCGACCTTGCGGATCTTGCCGGTCACGGTCATCGGGAACTCGTCGGCGATGACGATGTAGCGCGGGATCTTGTAGTGGGCCAGCTTGCCCGTGGCGAACGCCTTGACCGCGGCCGCGTCGAGGGGCTCGGTGCCGGCGCGCATCCGCAGCCACGCGCACAGCTCCTCGCCGTACTTCTCGTCCGGGACCCCGATGACCTGCACGTCCTCGATGTCGGGGTGGGTGAAGAGGAACTCCTCGATCTCGCGGGGATAGATGTTCTCGCCTCCGCGGATCACCATGTCCTTGATCCGCCCGACGATCGCGCAGTAGCCGTCCTCGCGCATCACCGCGAGGTCGCCGGTGTGCATCCAGCCGTCCTCGTCGATCGCCTCGCGCGTCTTCTCCTCGTCGTCCCAGTAGCCGAGCATCACGGAGTAGCCGCGGGTGCAGAACTCACCGGTCTCGCCGCGCGGCAGGGTCTCGCCGGTCAGCGGGTCGACGACCTTGACCTCGACGTGCGGGTGCACCCGCCCGATCGTGGCTGTCCGGCGATCGAGGTCGTCGTCGCTGCGGGTCTGAGTGGACACCGGCGACGTCTCGGTCATGCCGTAGGCGATCGAGACCTCCGCCATGTTCATCTCGGAGATGCAGCGCTTCATGACCTCCACCGGGCACGGCGAGCCGGCCATGATCCCGGTCCGCAGCGTGGAGAGGTCGACGTCGGCGAAGCCGGGCGCGTTCTGCATCGCGATGAACATCGTCGGCACGCCGTAGACCCCGGTGCAGCGCTCGTCCTGGATCGCCTGCAGCGTCGTCACCGGGTCGAAGCCGGGCGCCGGGATGACCATCGTCGCGCCGTGGGTGGTGCAGCCGAGGTTTCCCATCACCATCCCGAAGCAGTGGTAGAACGGCACCGGGATGCAGAGCCGGTCCTGCTCGCTGAAGTTGATCAGCTCGGTGACGAAGAAGCCGTTGTTGAGGATGTTGCGGTGGCTCAGCGTCGCACCCTTGGGAAAGCCGGTCGTCCCGCTCGTGTACTGGATGTTGATGGCGTCGTCGGGCTCGAGTGAGTAGTCGAGCAGGTCCAGCAGCGTCACGCCCGGGTCCGAGACGTTGAAGTCGGTCCACTCGGGCGTGCCGATGAACAGCACCTGCTGCAACGCCGTCTCGGTCCTGACCTCCTCGACCATCGCGCGGTAGTCGCTGCCCTTGAACTCGGTGGCGGATACCAGCAGCTTGGCGCCCGACTGGTTGAGCACGAAGGCCAGCTCGTGGGTGCGGTAGGCCGGGTTGACGTTGACCAGGATCGCGCCGATCTTGGCCGTCGCGAACTGCGTCAGCGTCCACTCCGCGCAGTTGGGCGCCCAGATCGCCACCCGGTCGCCCTTGGTGATCCCGGAGCGGAGCAGCGCGATCGCGAGCACGTCCACGTCACGGTCCAGCTCGGCATAGGTCCAGCGCCTGCCCGTCGCGACCTCGACGAGCGCCTCCCTCTCGCCGTACGTCGCCACCGTCCGCTCGAAGTTCGCGCCGATCGTCTCCTCCAGCAGCGCTGGGGTGGTCTCGCCGGCTGTGATCGACGTCATGTCGGTGTCCATGCGCCGACCCTAGCGACGCCTCACAGGGCCAGAAAGAGGACCCGGGCAGCTGTACGGTGAGCAGACCCGACGTGAGTGAGGTTGCGTGGCCACCGACCCCGATCCCGGCGCTCCGGCCGCTCCGCGGGCGCGCGAGCGCTCGACCCGGCAGTTCGAGGCCGTGCGGGACGAGCTGGCGCGGGGCGACGACTTCCGCAGCGCGCAGGACATCCACGCCTCGCTCGGCGCACGCGGTACGGCGGTCGGGCTGGCCACGGTCTACCGGGCGCTGCAGACCCTCGCGGACTCGGGCGCGGCCGACTCCCTGCGCAGCCCTGCGGGTCAAGCGGTCTACCGCGTGTGCGGTCAGGTGCACCACCACCACCTCGTGTGTCGCTCCTGCGGCCGGACGGTCGAGGTCCAGGGACTCGCCGTCGAGCGCTGGGCCGAGAAGACAGCCGGAGCGAACGGCTTCAGCGACGTCGAGCACACCGTGGAGCTGACCGGCACCTGCACTCCCTGCCGCACCACCTCGAGCTGACCCTCGGTTCCGAGCTCGGGTGACGGCTGCATCGTCGTCGTGCCATACTGATAACGATTCTCATTTTCAGGAGGCGCCATGAAGCACGACATCCATCCCCCGTACGGCCCGGTGGCATTCCGGGACCGCTCCACCGGCTGGGTGACCGTCACCCGGTCCACGCTCGCGGGCAGGGAGCACCACCAGGTCGTCGAGATCGACGGCACCACCCTTCCCGTCGTCGACGTCGACATCTCCAGCGACAGCCACCCGTTCTGGACGGGCACAGCCCGCACCCTCGACAGCGAGGGCCGGGTGGAGAAGTTCCAGCGCCGCTACGGCAGGACCTCATGAGGACGCCGCTGGTCGTCGTCACCGGGGTGGACACGATGGCGATGGACAGCACCCTGATGAGCCTCGCGTGGGACCTGCCGCGAGCAGTGTCGGTGCGACACCACATCGACCCGCACTCGCAGGTCCTCACCCGGGTCGTCAGCGACGCGGACGGCATCGTGGAGAAGGAGCACATCCAGCTCGAGCACGCCTGCGTGAGCTGTGCCCTGCGCGAGGACATCCTGCCCACCCTCGAACGCCTCGCCCGCGACGACAGGTGGAGCGCCATCGTCTCCGGGCTCCCGACCGCCACCGAGGCCGGCCAGCTCGCGCACACCCTCGGCACCAACAGTCGGCTGGCACGGCACCTCAAGCTGAGCAGCGTGGTGGCGGCCGTGGGCGGCGGCGGCGTCGTGCGCGACCTGCTCAGCGACGACACGCTCGAGGAGCGGTGCGTGCACACCAACCCCGACGACGACCGCGGTGTCGGCGAGGTGGCCTGCGCCCAGATCGAGTTCGCCGACGTCGTCGTGCTCGACACCGATCCGGGTGCGGAGGCGACCGACCTGGTCCGGGCCATGGCACGGCCCGACGCCCCTCTGGTCACCGGAGCGGACCAGCTCGACGGAGCAGCCCTCACGGCGCAGCGCCACCAGAGCACCCTGGCCCACCAGTGGTGCGCCGCCGAGACCAACGTCTCCGCGCCTGCGCTCGGCAGCAGCCGTGCCTGGCGCCTGGACCTCTCCTCCTCGCGCCCCTTCCATCCGGAGCGGCTGCTGGACCGGATCGAGCTCCTCGGCACCGGCGCCCACCGCTCGCGCGGCTCGTTCTGGCTCCCCACCCGTCCCGGCGCGCTCCTGGAGTGGTCCGGCGCCGGCGGCCAGCTCAGCATCGGGAGCTACAGCGCGTGGGGTCGTCGTACGCCGCTGACCCGATTGATCTTCACCGGGCTCGGGCAGCCGCCCAGCACCCTCGGCCCGGCCTTCGAGGACATCTTGCTGACGCCGCAGGAGGCCCAGCTCGACCACCACAGCTGGAGCGTCCTCGAGGACGGCCTCGAGCCCTGGCTCGGCGACATCCGCGACGTCGCCTGACCCGCCTCTCCCCCCACTTCCCGACAGGAGCACCCCATGGCCGTACCCAAGCGAAAGACCTCGCGCAGCAACACCCGGCACCGCCGCGCCCAGTGGAAGGCGACCCCGCCCGACCTGGTCCCGATCACCGTCGAGGGCGAGACCCACCGGGTCCCGCGCTCCCTGGTCCGCGCCATCGAGCGCGGCTACGTCGACCCGGCGCCCCGAGGTGACCGGTGACGGCCCGCCGGCCGACGCCGGCGCGAAACCCCGGAGCTCGCAAGAAGCCCCTGCTCGCGCCCGGCGTCACGCACGTCGACCTCCAGGACGTCACGCTGCTGCGCACCTTCGTCTCCGACCGGGGCCGGATCCGCGCCCGCCGGGTCACCGGCCTCACCCCGCAGCAGCAGCGCGTCGTCGCCCGGGCCGTCAAGAACGCCCGCGAGGTGGCCCTCCTCCCCTCCACCAGCCGCTGACGCGGCACCGACCCCGAAGGAACGCATCGTGAAGGTCCGCAACTCCATCCGCTCGGTCAAGGACCAGCCCGGATCCCAGGTCGTGCGTCGCCGCGGCCGCACCTACGTCATCAACAAGCGCAACCCCCGGCTCAAGACCCGCCAGGGCTGAGCCGACCGACCAGAGAGGACGCCCATGTCACGCACCTGCCAGGTCACCGGAGCCCAGCCCGGCTTCGGCCACCACGTCTCCCACTCCCACCGCCGCACCAAGCGGCGCTTCGACGTCAACGTCCAGTCCAAGCGCTACTGGGTGCCCAGCCTCAGCCGGCACGTCAGCATCACCGTCAGCGCCCGAGGCATCAAGACCATCGACCAGCGCGGCATCGAGGCGGTCGTCGCCGAGATCCTCGCCCGCGGGGTGAGGGTCTGATGGCCAAGCGCGGCAACGACCTGCGCCCGATCGTGAAGCTCCGCTCCACCGCCGGCACCGGTCACACCTACGTCACCCGCAAGAACCGTCGCAACACCCCCGACCGCATGGTGCTGCGCAAGTACGACCCGCGCGTCCGCCAGCACGTCGACTTCCGAGAGGAACGCTGATGGCCAAGAAGTCGAAGGTCGTCGCCAACGAGCGACGCCGGCGCATCGTCCTGCAGTACGCCGACCGGCGGGCCTCCCTCAAGGAGGCCGTCCGCACCGCGGCGACCCCGGAGGCGCGCGCCGCCGCCGTCCGCGCCCTGGGGCGACTGCCTCGCGACGCCAGTCCCGTGCGGGTCCGCAACCGCGACCAGGTCGACGGGCGCCCCCGCGGCTACGTCGGCAAGGTCGGCTTGTCGCGGATCAACCTGCGCACGCTCGCCCACCGCGGCGAGCTCCCGGGGATCACCACGTCGTCGTGGTGACGGGGTAGCTACCTCTCCAGTCATTGCAGTACGCCCGTAATGCTACGGTCGCACCACCGTCGACACGAGGAGCTGCGACATGGCGAGGTACGCCCCCGAGCACAAGGAGACGACCCGACGGCGGATGATCGACGCCGCGGGCAGGCGCTTCAAGAGCGACGGCTTCGACGGTACGGGCATCTCGACGCTGGTCGCCGACGCCAGCCTGACGAACGGCGCGTTCTACGGGCACTTCGCGTCCAAGAACGACCTGATCGCGTCCGTGGTCGCGCAACAGCTCGCCGACCAAGCGGCTCGCGTCGAGGCCCTTCCGCCCGGACTGGCGTCGGTCGAGGCCGTCGTCCGCGACTACCTCTCCCCCGCCCATCGCGACGACGTGGCCGGCGGGTGCCCGTCAGCTGCGCTCCTGGACGAGATCGGCCGCCGCGACGACGGGACGCGCCAGGCCTACACCGAGGGCGTGTGCCGGCTCATCGATGCCGTCGCACGGCTCCTGGCACCCGAGGACACCGGCGACGAGGTCGCCCACGCGCGCGCGACCGGACTCGTCAACCTGCTGGTCGGCTCCCTGCAGGGCGCGCGCGCCGTGAGCGATCCCGGGCTGTCCGACCGCATGCTCGCCTCCGCCCACACCGTCGCCATGACGATCGTCACCGCACCGCTGCGTCCCTCGTCGAGTCAGGAATCGTCATGAAGGCCTTCGTCGTCACCCACCACGGCCCCGACGGACTGGAGGCAGCCGACGTCCCGGTGCCTGCGATCGGTCCGCACGACGTCCTGGTCGAGGTGCGCGCGGCGAGCATCAACCCGCTCGACGTGATGGTCCGCAACGGTGAGTTCAAGCAGCTCCTCAAGTACGAGCGGCCCTTCGTGCTGGGCCACGACGTGGCCGGGGTCATCACCCAGGTCGGTGCCGACGTCCGGGACTTCGAGGTGGGCGACGAGATCTACGCACGCCCGCGGGACCTGCGCATCGGCACCTTCGCCGAGCAGATCGCCATCGACGCCGACGACGTGGCGCTGAAGCCGGGCTCGCTGTCGTTCGCAGAGGCCGGCGCCGTACCCCTCGTGGCGCTGGCCGCCTGGCAGGCCCTGGTCGAGGTCGCCGACGTCAAGCCCGGCCAGAAGGTCCTGGTCCACGCAGGCGCGGGCGGGCTCGGCTCCACGGTCATCCAGGTCGCCAAGCACCTCGGCGCACACGTCGCGACCACCGCGAGCAGCAAGGACGTCGAGAAGGTCCGCGCCCTCGGCGCCGACGTGGTGGTCGACTACACCGCGCAGGACTTCACCGAGGTCCTGTCCGGCTACGACGTCGTCCTCGACTCGCTGGGCGCGGACAGCCTGGAGCGTTCGCTCACCGTGCTGCGGCCCGGCGGACTGGCGATCAGCGCGGTCGGCCCGCCCGACCCCGCGTTCGCGACCCAGCTCGGCAAGCCGCTCCTCAAGCCGGTGATGGCCCTGCTGAGTCGGAAGATCCGCCGCCGGGCGAAGCGGCTCGGCGTGCGCTACTCGTTCCTCTTCATGCGGGCGAGCGGCGCCCAGCTGACGACGTTGGCCGGGCTCTACGCTGACGGGACCCTACGGCCGGTGCTCGACCGCACGTTCCCGTTCGCCGACACCATGGCGGCGATGGCCCACGTCGAGCAGGGCAGGGCCAACGGCAAGGTCGTCGTCACCCGAGGAGCCCCGACATGAGCACCACGCCACCACGAGCCTGCTGGCCGGCGATCGCGGCTGTCCTGCTCGTCAGCGGCTGCGCCTCCGAGCAGCCGAAGCCCCCCGCGACCGGCGCCGACGACGAGCACCTCATCGGCCACGTGCACGGACTCGGAGTCGACCCGGCCGACGGCACGCTCTACGCGGCCGGGCACTACGGCGTCTTCCGCATCGACGAGGACGGCGTCGCCATCCGGATCGCGGACCGCTGGCAGGACACGATGGCGTTCACGGTCACCGGCCCGCACACCTTCCTCGGCAGCGGGCATCCCGACCTGCGGGAGGAGGACCTGCCGCCCCACCTCGGGCTGATCGAGTCCACCGACGCGGCGAAGACCTGGCAGCCGCTGTCGCTCCAGGGCGAGGCGGACTTCCATGCCCTCGAGGTCGTCGGCGACCAGGTCGTCGGCTACGACTCCACCAGCGGCCAGATCCTCACCACGACCGACCGCACGTCCTGGGAGACCGTCACGGCGGGGCAGTTCATCGACCTCGCGCCAGTGCCCAGCAGGACCGACCGCATCCTCGCCACCACGGGTGAGGGCGAGCTCGTCGAGATCACCCTGGACGGCCGGACCACCGCCGTCGAAGGCGCGCCCACGCTCGTCTGGATCGACGCCGCCCCCGACGGCACGGTCGTCGGGGTCGGGCCCCAGGGTGAGGTGTACGCCGCAGACGACGCCACCGGCGAATGGGGCCAGCGCGGCACCGTCCCGGGCCAGCCGAGCGCGCTGGACGCGACCAAGGACGGCTGGCACATCGCGACCGAGTCAGGCATCTACGGCTCCGAGGACCAGGGCGCCACCTGGACCGCGGTCGTGGAAACCGGGCACTAGGCACTGACCCCGCCCGGCGCTGACCTCAGTTGACGGGTCGCCCTGAAATGCTTTCAGGCCCGGGATCCGAGGATCCCGGGCCTGAAGGTGTGCAGCGGGCGGTCAGTGCTCGTCGTGGCCCTCGGGGGCATCCACGCCGAAGGCCTCGGCAAGGTCGGCCAGGACGTACCAGGCACCCTGCAGGCTGACTGCGGTCATCCAGGTGGTGTCGGAGACCTCGGTGACCTTGGGCGCGATCCCGCCCCACAGCGGGTTGCGCTCGAACGCCGCCTTGGTCTTGGCGGCGAGGCCCTCGTCGTCCTCGTAGGTGGTGACGAAGACCTTGTCCGCGTCGGCCGCCTTGATGTTCTCCTCGGAGATCTCCAGGGCGAAGTCGTCGACGTCCTGGGACTTCGGGCGGGCCAAGCCCGCGTCGTCCAGGATGACGCCGGCATAGGTCAGCTTCTGGTACAGGCGGGTCGGGCCGTCGAGGAAGCGGGTCACGGAGATGGTCGGGTTGCCGGCCTTCTCGTTGATGGCTCCACCGACCTGCTCGGCGGCCTCCTCGAACTCGCTGATCTCCTCCTCGGCCTTGTCCTCCATGCCGACGGCCTCGCCCAGCAGGCGCAGGTTGTCCTTGAACAGGTGGGCGCTGGTCTCAGGCATGACCGTCGGGGCGATCTTCGAGAGCTGGTCGTAGAGCGCCTCGTGGCGCACCTTGATGCTGAGGATCAGGTCGGGCTTCAGCGCGGCGATCTTCTCGAGGCTGGGAGCGGCGATGTCGCCCACGGAGATGACCTCCGCGCCGTTCTCGCGGTCGTCGCCCAGGTAGTCGGGCAGGTCGGTGGAGTAGCCGCGGTACGTCGCGATGCCGACGAGCTCCTTGTCGAGCATGAGCGTCGCGTCGGCCAGGCTGGAGTCGAGGGCGACGATCCGCTGGGGCTCGCCCACGATGGTCGTGCTGCCCATGGCGTGCTCGATGGTGACGGTACGCTCGTCCGCGCCCTTCTCCGTCGACTCGGCCTCCGATGCGCCACAGGCGCTGAGCGCGAGAGCCAGGCTGGCCACCACGCCGGGGATGATCGTGCGAATCACGGTTCTCCTCAGTCAGGGTCCGGCCCGGACGGCCGGTTGTTGAGATGAGGTTAGGCTAACCTCATTCGCAGTTGCCATCCCCCCTCCTGATCGAGTTGGACCACGTCATGCCCCGAGCGTCCCGGAACGGGTCGGGCCGGCTCCTTCCCCGGGGAGTCACCCTGCTCGCCCTGCTGGTCCCGGTGGCGACCATCGCCTCCCTCGCACTCGGTGCGAATGCACTCTCACCCGGCGAGCTCACCCACGCGGTCCTGCGGCCCGACGGCCAGGAGGGCGACGTCATCGTGTGGTCCCTCCGTTTCCCGCGGACGATGCTGGGCCTGCTGGTGGGTGCCGCCCTCGGCGCCGCCGGTGTGCTCATGCAGGGCCACACCCGCAATGCCCTGGCCGAGCCGGGTCTGCTCGGGGTGAGCGCGGGGGCGGCCTTCGCGGTCGTCCTCAGCCTGCGCTTCGCCGCGGTCGACACCATGCTCGGCATGGTCGCCGCGGCCGGCATCGGAGCGGCACTGGCCGCCACAGCCGTCTACGCGCTGGCCCGCCACAGCGTCCACGAGGGCGGCCCGGCCCTGGTCGTGGCCGGCGCCGCGCTGACCGCCTTCCTCGGCGCCCTCACCTCAGCAGTCGTCCTGCTCGACGCCAAGACCCTTGACTCCTACCGCTTCTGGGCGGTCGGCTCGCTCGCCGAGCGCGGACAGGACACACCCGCCGTCATCGCACCCTTCGTCATCGTCGGCCTACTGCTCGCCGCCATGAACGCCCGGTCGCTCGACCTCCTGGCGCTCGGAAACGACGTAGCTGCCTCCATGGGCCTCAAGGTGACCCGCGCCCGACTGGTCGGCCTCGCGGCCGTCACCCTGCTCACCGCAGCGAGCGTCGCCGCCTGTGGACCGATCGCCTTCATCGGACTCCTCGCCGGCACCCTGGCACGCGCCCTCGTCGGCGCGAGCTGGATCCGCGGCGTCCTGGTCGGAGCGCTCGCCGGGGCGGTGCTGCTGGTCGGTTCGGACGTCATCGGCCGGCTAGTCGCCGGCCCCGGCGAGCTCCAGGTCGGGGTCGTCTCCGGCGTGCTGGGCGCGCCTCTGTTGATCTGGGTGATCCGGCGACGGGAGCTGATCTTGTGACCTCGCTCGTGCCCACCCGGTCCTCGACGCTGCCGCTCGTCATCACGACGGTCGTCGCCACCCTCCTCCTGGCTGTCGGCATCCTGCTCTCCCTCGGCACGGGAGAGATCGGCCTGTCCCCTGTCGAGGTGCTGAGGACCCTGGCCGGACAGGGCGACCCGTTCACCGAGCTCGTGGTGCGCGACTTCCGCGGGCCGCGCGTGGCTGCGGCGGTCCTGGTCGGCGCCAGTCTTGCCTGCTCCGGCACGATCCTTCAGTCCGTCGCCCGCAACCCGTTGGCCAGCCCCGACCTGCTCGGCATCAACGCCGGCGCCTCGGTCGCAGCGGTCGCCGTCGTCATCCTCGCCGGCGGCAACGGCGGCGTCTCCGGCCTCGCAGCCTCCGTCGGCCTGCCGATCGCCGCCCTCCTCGGTGCGATGGTCTCCGGGCTGGCGCTGTACCTGCTGGCGATCCGCAACCGGCAGCTCGACCCGATCCGCATGGTGGTGGTCGGCGTCGGCATCGCCGCCGCCGGCACGTCGCTGGTCAGCTGGCTGCTCACCCTGGGCGACGTGATGGTGGTAGGACCGGCCCTGGCGTGGCTGTCCGGCTCGCTGCACGCCGTCACGTGGCCCGCGGTCGCCGGCGTGGGGCTCACCATCGCGGTCGTCCTGCCGTTCCTCCTGGCGTGGACCCGGCGGCTCGACGTGCTCGTCCTGGGTGACGATGCCGCCGGTGGCCTGGGCATCGACGTGCACCGCACCCGGGTGCTGCTCCTGCTGCTCGCGACCGCCCTGGCCGGCGTCGCGACCTCGGCCGCCGGCGCTGTCGTGTTCCTCGCCCTCTGCGCGCCGCAGCTGGCTCGTGCCCTCTCCCGCACCTCGCGACCGCCACTGCTGGCGAGTGCAGTCGTCGGGGCAGCGCTACTCACCTGGGCCGACCTGGCGGCGCGCATGTTGTTGTCCTGGGTCGGCTTCGGCCCCGTCGAGCTCCCCGTCGGTGTCTTCACCGCCGTCCTCGGCGCTCCCTACCTGCTGTTCGTGGTCTCGCGGACCCGATCGACCTCTCTCGAAGGAAGGCGGCCATGAAGATCACCGGCCTCAGCCTGGGCTACGGCGAACGTCTCATCGTCGATTCCGTCGACCTGGAGATCCGGCAGGGAAGCCTGACCGTCATCGTCGGCCCCAACGGGTCCGGCAAGTCGACACTCCTGCGCGGCATGTCCCGCCTGCTGCGTCCGCGCGCGGGCACGGTCCACCTCGACGGCGTCGACATCGCCGACGTCAGCAGCACCGACCTGGCCCGCCGCCTGGCCTTGCTCCCCCAGGCACCGGTGACTCCCCAGGGGCTGACCGTCGGCGACCTCGTGGCCCGGGGGCGGTTCCCGCACCGTGCCTGGTACCAGCGATGGAGCGACGCCGACGATGACGCCGTACGCCGCGCACTCACGCGCGTGGACCTCCTCGACCGCTCCGCGGACCAGGTCTCGGAGCTCTCCGGCGGCCAGCGACAGCGCGCCTGGTTGGCCATGGTGCTCGCCCAGGACACCGACCACCTGCTGCTCGACGAGCCGACGACCTACCTCGACCTGGCCCACGCGGTCGAGGTGATGTCGCTCGCGCGCGACATCGCCCACGAGTCCTCTCGCACGGTCGTCGGCGTGCTCCACGACCTCACCCTGGCGGCGCGCTTCGCCGACCACATGGTCGTCCTCTCGGCCGGGCAGATCGTGGCGACCGGCAGCCCCGACGAGGTGGTCACCAGCGCGCTGCTCGCCGAGGTCTTCGGGCTGCGGGCCGAGGTGATCACGGTCGACGGCGCCCCCGCCGTCGTGCCCACGCGGCACCGGTGAGTTGGGCGCATCTCCAGAAATGCTTTCAGGCCCGGGATCCGAAGATCCCGGGCCTGAAACTTTGTAGCGGGGGCAGGATTTGAACCTGCGACCTCTGGGCAAGATCGGAGGGCCTGTCCCGGACTACTGCAACTCTCGGGTCCCCTTGGAAAACCTCGGTTTTTTGAGGAGATTCCCCTTAGGACTTCTCCAACTGTATCGGAACGTCTCGGAATGATTGCCCATCGTTTCTGATGATCTTCTGATGACGTGTTGAATCTCCGACGGGCTAGCGTGAGGCAAACCGCGGCGGCGGCTTCGTGGTCACGAAGGCCAGTGCGGGAAACGACGAGGTCGAGACCTGGGCGCCGAGCGATCCGGCGTACTTCATCGATCCGCCGAGGCCACGCGATGCGGCCGGCGGGAAGCCCTGTTTGGCGCAGCACGACGCCGAGTGCTTCACCCGCCAGTGACGTCTCTCGAGTTACACCGCAAGCTGAGCTCGGAGAGCTGATGCCGTAAGTAGTTCTGAGCCTGCTCTTGCTCGTCGTGGTAGCTACGGCGTGGTTCGCGTCCTGCCGCGGCCAGAGTGCGTCGGGCTGTTGCGCGCCAGCCGACCCGCGTGCCGACCTGCGAGCGAGCGGCGTACGACGAGGAGACGGACCCGGGCCGTTAGTAGGTGGTCACGTGAACGTGGTCGAAATGGTTGGCCGTCACAGAGCCTCGATCCTCCATGCCGCGCCAGCCCTCTCCCGCCCGCTCGACCGACCAGATGTTCTGAGCGTGGATCGCATACGACACTCCGAGCTCCGCATAGTTGGCCCGCACGAAATCGGCGACCTCCCACCCGCGGGCTCCGCTCACCATGATGTCGATCGCAATGCCTTGGGCATGTTCCCCGTCGCTACGCAACGTCCCGTAGGACGTGATCTCGGGAAACGCAGCGCACACAGCTTCGTGAACCGCGACGATGTTCGGGCTCACACCGGCGGGCACCGAGCTGCCGTTCGAGCAGGTGGGTGAGGCTTCCGCATCTGCTGCTTCGTTTAGAGGCTCGACTTCTTCCTCACGAGGTTTGTGCCGCGCCAGGAAACCACTGGTGACCCAGCGGGAGCGTCCATCCAGAACAATTTCGTCACGACCGAAGGCCGAACGTCCGGTCACCAAGACCCTGGTCAGCGGGTCCAGCAGCCCGACCTTGCGCCCAGTTTCCCCCGGTTGGCTCCACACGTTGAGTAGCTCGGAGGTCCAGCGCTTGGTGTTGGCCTCGCGTACGGCTTGAGCGGTTACGGCTGCGGTAAGCAGCCGGTTCCTTCGTGCGGGTAGCGCCTTCACGCGGGATTCCGACCGTGAGACAACTCGCTTACGCGCGATCGTAGGTACCGGTCGTCTCCCAAGTTGTGAACCGGTGACCGTCGCTTGGACTTCACTCGCGGCCGGCACAGCGCGGGGGTCTGCGCCGGCGATTCCGAGTACGACGGCCGAGCCGGTGACCACTCCGGCCAGGGACACGGCTGCAAAGGCGCCGCGTAGTCGTGGGCGGGCGGGGGTTTCCCGCCGGTGGCGAGATTCGGCCACGGCGTCAATCCTTTGCGGTTCGCGCACGACCCCAAGGCCATGCTGGTCGATCGCAAGCCAGCAACCGGTTCAGGTCGGGGCAACGTTCGGACTCGTCCATCACACGGCAGGACCCTCGAGTCGCCCGAGCGCGACGCGAACACTGCGTCCTGCCTGCGAGCGCCTACTATAGGACATAGGAGTTGAGGGGTGAACTCCTTGCTAGAATGCATCCGAGGGGCTGTGGTGGACGAGCGTGCCGTCGCGTGGACCGGTTCAGAGCGCCAGGCAGATCCCGTCGCGTGGCTACCGGGAGCGCACTTGGCGGCGAGGTGAGCGGTTCAGCGCGCCCTCCGTACGGGGGCGAGCCGGAAAGAGGTGGACTTGGTCTCGAGGCGTCCTCCGGACAGCGCGATGGTGGAGACGGCGAGCGACTTCCCGACTAGAGACCGTCCAACGGTGATCGTCGCCCCTCGGGCGCCATGCAGGATCTTCCCGTTCGCACGCCACTGGAATCTCAGCCTTCGTGGTGCGGGGGCGAAGGTCGCGGGTGCCGCAGTGAGCGTCTTGCCGAGGATGGGCTGGCCCTTCACGGTGGTTGGTGTCACCACCGTGAAGGTGCCCTTGGCAGTGGGACCTACGGGCGCAGACGAGGCGCTTGCCGACGCCAGCCCCGGGCTGATGGCGGTGACCGTCAAGGAGATGGTGGCGTCGAGCTTGCGCACCGAGGGGATGTAGGTGCTTGACGTCGCCGCCGGTAGTGCAACACCGTTCGCGTACCACTGGAAAGCGAACTCCGTCGGGTTGCCCGTCCACTGTCCGACGTCCCCTACCAGCGGTTGTCCCACGCGCGCCTCTCCGACGACAGATGGCGGCGTGACGCTGGCAAGGCTCGGGGCAGCCGGAGGGAGAGGGGTGGTGGCGGGCGCGGCGATGAAGTGGATGAAACCTGTGGGCCAACCCCGCCCGTCGGTGGTGATGCTTCGCCAAGAGAAGTCTCCGCCCCAGCTGTCCTCCGACACCACGATCTCGGTGGGTGACACGACTTGCTCGACGTACGCGAGATGGCCACTCGAACTGACCCCTGCTGCGCCGCTGTTCCACCAAGCTATGGCTCCGACCTCGGGGACCTGGTCGGTGATGCTGGCGTTGACGAGTCCCCACTTGTAGGCGGTGCCGCTTCCTGACCACGGGCGCGTGTTGGCCATCCCGTTCTGCACCAGTCGATAGGCGACGTAGTTGGTGCAGTTGTGCCCTGCATACATCCCCCAGTACATCGTCCGTCCAGCCGTTGCGTAACCCGCCGACGAGTAGCCGGCGAGCTCGCACGCCGCGTAGCCCTTGCAGAGGTAGGAACTCGCCGCGGACGCCTGCGGAGCGGGTGCCATCGACGTCACTGAGGTGAGAAGCGTCAGTACGAAAGCGAGCGTCAGGGTGCGCCGCCATGTACGACCTTTCTTAGTAGCCATGAGGAGCACCTTGGGTCACACAAGCCACAGAAGCAACCAAAATGCCCAAAAATCTCGTGCGTTACGGCGTGTCGCGCTTGACCCACGCGAACTACACGCGTGCAACTTTCCCGCAACTGCCTAGTGTCGATGCGTTCACCTTGGTCGCCAGACTCGAGGCGTGGCAGCCTGTCGAGGCTGGCGGGCTCGCGGGACGGCAGGATGATGTTCCCCAGAGAGCTCTATCGGCAGTGTGCGGTCGCGACGGCATCAGTGCCGCGCAGGTGGTGTACGGCGACTGATCACCGCGCGAAGTTCGCTCTGCCCGCCCTCGGACTGTCCGCTGCGAGACGTCTCCATACGAAGGTGGCGAATCTAGGGGCCGCTGGCAACCGGCGCTATCTGGACTTGCCGACCGTCACAATGACGAGCGCAACGCCGAAGCCCCCTAGAACCGGGCCCAGGGTCGCCCACGAGCGGGAAGTCTGCCTACTGTCGGCCCCACCAAGACCGTAGAAGGTCAAGAGCGCGCCCGCAGCGATGAGGAGGATGGCACATGCCAGCCCCACGATTCGAACTTTCATGTGCAGCCTCGCGTCCCTCTTGAACGGCAGTGCCAGCTCGCAACACCCGGCCATCTCTTATGCAGCCTAGTAGATGGTATCCGTCCGGGATGCGGAGTTCAGCGCGCCCTGGGAGGAGTTGCGCTCCGCGCTGTCTGCGCCGCAAGAACCCCAACCGGGTGAAGTCACCATCAGGAAGCGCCGAGTTCTCCTCCGGACTGACCGTCCGAAGGCCGCGGAACTGGCAGCTACCGCAATCACGGCAATCATCGAGTTGCGGGCACCGGCGAAACGGACGGCCGGCGTGAGTGCTGTGACAAGAGGGACTGTTGACGTCAGGGCTTGCGTATCCGGACTCTGACTTCGCGTTCTTACCGTTCCGTCAGGGAACACGATGCCGCTGACTCCGTTGAGGGACGCAACGACGACCGCCCGGCCCGTCTCCAGCGCTCGAGCCCGGGAGATGGTGAACTGCTGCTCCGGCTGACTGCTCCCGGTGAAGGCGGCGTTGCTGCTTTGTATTACCGCCAGATGCGCACCCGCACGCACCTGGTCGACGAGGACATCGGTGAATGCGACGTCGAAACAGATGGCACTCGCGACGAGGAGGCGACCCTGGTCCGTTGTCACATTCAAGGGAGGGGTTGGCTCACCTGGGAGCATGTCGCGCGGGATCTCGTCGAAGCGCGGCGAGAAGCCCGAAAGCCAGGGTCGGAACGGGATGTACTCGCCAAAGGGAACAGGGTGTCGTTTCGTGTAGCGCTCATCGGAAGGACCGTCGATGCTCCACACGAGTCCTTGGTTGAGAGCGGTCCCTTCGGAGGGTCCGTCGACGATGGCGCCAAGCAGGATGGGAGCATCACTCGCGGCGACGGCCCGTTCCACCTGCCTGCGTGCAACTTCGTCGGTTGTCGGATCGACGATCACCGAACTCTCCGGCCACACCAGCAGATCAACGGCCTCCTGATCGCCCGCGCGAATGCGATCGGACATCTTCACGGTTGCTGCGGCGTGGGCGCGGGTGATTTGTCGGTGCCTGGCCATGACGTCTGTGCTTCCGCCCGGTATACCGCCCTGGACTGCCGCGATGCGCAGGGTGCCGTCCGCACTCACCGAATAGGGGAACAGCACCGCGCCGACAGGCGCCGCGCAGACGATCGAGGCCAGGGCAGCAATGCGACCCATGCGCGGCCACTTCGGAGTCGTCCTCGCGGCCCAGGCGGCGGCTCCTGCGGTTCCTGCCAGCGCGATCAGGAAGCTCGTCCCCTCGACCCCGACGTACGGCAGAGTCCCAGCCCACGGCCCTCCAATGCTGGTGAATCCGAGTTGCCCCCAAGGGAACCCACCGAAGGGCCACTGGGATCGCGCCAGCTCAATCGCCGTCCAGCACGCGGGGATGCTGAGGACTCGCATCCGCTGGCGCCACAGAAGCCGTACTAGCGCGCCCAACCCGGCGAACCACAATCCTTGAGTCAGGCTCACCGCAATCCAGGCCGCGGGACTGATGGACGTGGCAAGCCACCAGATGTGAACAGCGAAGAAGACGGCTCCGAACGAGAACCCGGCCATGCCGGCTCTCCGCCAGGACTGGCGCCGCGGGCCGGTCGCAGTGACAAAGGCGGTCAGGGCGAAGGGAGCCAGCCAGGCCAGGCCAATCGGGTCAAAGGAAAACGCCAACCCGGCTCCGCCGACTGCAGCAAGGAGCTGGCTACGCCAGGGGGCGGAACCTCGCGCAGTGTGTTCTGCGTCCTGCGGCTCGAGCGCGATCCGCAGGCTGGTGGGGGGACCGCTGGTGACCGTCATCCGCTGACGGGGCGGTATCTGCGCGAGGGGTAGCCGGTGTCGAAATGCATGTAGTCAGGTGCTCTCTCCCCCGACAGTCGGCGCGGACCGTCAAGACCTCGGCTGAAGGTGGTGAGCCAGTAGCCCTCGGGCGTGCAGCGCTCGCCTACGTAGCTCCATCCTGTTAGACGGCAATACGCGGGGGCGAGTCCGTCCGACCGCGTGACAAGCACCAAGCGGTCGCACCCTGCAGTCCGAGCCGCATCCTCCAGAGCTTGGATCAGGAGTGAACCGACCCCCTCTCCTTGATGTTCAGGGAGCACCGCGACGTGGTTGAGGACTCCCGTGGTGTCCGTGCGTGTCGCGACGCCTCGGACTCGGGCTCCACGCCTGTCTCGGATGACCGCCCGCAGGTACCTCCAACCGCGAGTCCGAAGGAACATGAGGATCAGGCTCGGTTGCCGAAGGAGAGCACCCAGTCCCAGCAGGCACAGCCGCCTTCCGTGCTGGCTCATCACATGATGCCGGTGTAGACCCGGGTTTGGAGTTCCCACCAAGTACCCGACGGGGCGCCCCGACTCCTCTGCAACCAGCACGCAGCTGGCCTGATCGGTCATGAAGGACCTGTAGTACTCCGAGAGGAAACTGCCGCCAAGGCGAACGAAGAAGCCGTCGGGGAAGAACGACTGGTGCTGAGCTACGACGAATGGCAAGTCTTCATGTCGGGCCGTCCGAATGCCTACGGCTGGTGAACTAGATGGCAAGACGGTTCCTTGCACTCGGAAATACTAAGTCGCATAGTACAGACGGGTGAAGCTTGCCGATCGCCCTGGCGTACCGCAGGCGTCCTGCTCGTGCGCACTTCCGTACAACAAGCCGACCCGGTCTCGAAGCTCCCAAGCGCCGAACACGGGCACAGTCGACCAACCCAGCGCGCGCCGGGTGATGCTCCACTCATGCGATTCTGAGCGTGGTGTTGCGTGTGGCTTCCGTGAAAATGTCGTCGCCGGCGTACACGACCCCTACCGCATAGGTGCCGGCGCGCAGGCGCCGGCGCCCACCGAACTTGGCCACCACTACGCCATCAAGCAGCGCGAACTTCGTGGTGCGCTTGCCAAGGGTCACCGCCACGACGCCGGTCGGCACCACTGGCGCGCCTGGCGGACCCGCAAGTTTAACGCGAATCTTGGCGATGCCCTTCTGGTTGTTGCTGGCGATCACGCGGAGCGTCGGTGCCGCGATCGTCGGTCCCGTTGCGGACGGCGTCTGTACGACCGGGCTCAGCCCCGCGCGGTTCAACGTGACCAGGCATGACAGCACGGCGCCAACATCCTGCGGCGTGACGGGATAGCTCTGGACGCTGGCTCCAACAATGGGTTGTCCTGCCCTCAACCACTGGTAGGTGACTGAGACGTCGCTAGGAGTGAAGCGTCCTGGGCTCGCGGACAGCGTGTTGCCCACACGGGGCTCACCAGTGACGGAGGCCGCTTCCTCGACGACGATGATTGGCGCCGGCGTACCTGCCGCTACGAGCTCCTGCGTACGGCGCCTCACCTCCGGTAGCGCTTCATATAGGTAGCGTCCAGGACAGGCCGTGTCGTTGGTGTCTCGGTGACCGTCAATGACTGGCAGGGCAACGTCCTGGCCACGAGCGAACTTGTCGCTGCCTTCGGACTCGACGCGAATCGACCCGACAGGATCACGCTCGAAAGGGGCGACCTTCCACGCGGCGATGGCCGCGATGGCCCCCAGCATGGCGCTGCTGGGCCGCTGGGTGTCGTAATTGCCAATCGCTGAGATGCCAGTGGACTCGGCATTGAAGCCGAGGGTATGGCTACCGCGCACAAGACGTCCGGCCCCACCCGCGCGACCGACCCAGCAGCGGCCGAAGCGGTCGACGAGGAAGTTGTAGCCGATGTCAGACCAGCCGAGGCTTTTCGTGTGATAGGCGTACATGCCCCGCAGCAGTGCTGGGACATCTTCTCGCGCATAGCTGTTGGAGTTCACGGTGTGATGGACGTGTACCTGCTTGATCGTGTGGATGTAGGCCGGATCGGTGTCTCGAAGCGACTCGTCGGCACCCCAGGCGCGTCGGCCGATCAGTCGAGGGCGTGCCGCGCCCAACGCGGCAGATTGGCGAGCGCGCGGCTCCAGCAAGCCGGTTCCAGATGAGCCCACTGACGTATCTCCCGGCCTGCGCTCGGGGTACAGAAGTACGAGGGTGAGGCCCGCTGGGCGGCGGCCCTGCACGCGTATCTGTACCCCGTCCGCCCGCCCGATCCAGGTCACGTCGGTGCCCGCGAGGCCCGACTTTTCGACTGAACCTGCGTCGGCCACATCGTGGAGCGTCGTAACCGATAGCCAGGACCCCCAGCCCGCAGCGGTGCGGGATCGGATATGCAGACGTGGGGCCGTCTGTCCGGCGTCCCAGAGGAACGCGACCATCGAGTGGGTGGATGTGGGGAGTCGCTGCGTCTCCCAGCGCTGTGGACCAAGTGGAAGGAGGTGCCTCTCATCCAATGGCAGGTGCAACGACTGCACGTCCGACCCGGCGTGCGTGGACAGCATCAAGGCGCCGGCCGACCCATCGTCGCCTGCTGGCGCGAGGCTCCGTCTCGTCACAGCCGCCACCGCGGTGAGACCCGCGCTGCCGGCGGCGATCTTCAACAGCGCGCGACGCCCGGTTGGCTTCTCAGTCACATCTTTAACACCAGTCACACTGGCATGCTATCCGAAGCGACTATGTAGGATAGTAGATCCCGGGTCGGTGAGTCTGGCGCCGCGGGCATGAACTCGTTGCCAGCAGTACAAGTGCGGCAGGGCTGGTGACCGTAGGCTTCGCTGCATACGTCAGCATTTCGGCTGGCTTGCCCGGTCGAATCCGGATGACATGTTCGTAGAGAAGGGGGCCGCCATCGTGAGCCACTTGGGTCAACTAGAAGCGGCGGTCATGGAGTGCCTGTGGGCGCACGATGAGGCCATGCCGGTGCGCGAGGTGCTCACTGAGCTCAACGGTAGTCGCGAACTTGCGTACACCACGGTCATGACGGTGTTGGACAACCTGCACCGCAAGGGAATGGTCGCCCGAAGCAAGGCTGGTCGCGCATGGGTGTACATCCCGGTGGGCTCTCGCTCCAGCTACACCGCCGAGTTGATGGAGGAGGCGTTGGCCGGCAATCCAGATCGGGGCGCGGCGTTGTTGCACTTCGTCGAGAAGCTACCGGCTGACGAACTGATGCAACTGCGTCAGCTCCTGGACCCCACCGGCCCGGACCCCAGTGTCACCAGTAAGTCGCCTGCGTCGGAGACGGCTCGGCAACTATGACGACAACGCTGGGACTGTTGCTCTTCGGGGTGGGGCTCGGCGTGCTGGGGCCCCGTCGCCTGGAACGGTCGAGCTGGCTCACGCGGTCGCCTCTGCTGGGCATCCTTGCTTGGCTGACGCTGTCGTTGACGGTTTTCGTGTCCTTCGTGTGGGCGGGCGTGACAGTTGCCGCTCATGCGATGCCCGATGGCGGGTGGCTCGGCAGTGCGGTTCACGCGTGCTCGGTGCTGTTGTCGGAAGAAGGGGTCTGGAAGCAGAGCCCGGTGATTCCAGCCTTGGGTGCCGCCCTGTCTTTTGGTGCCGTGGGCGCACTCTTTGGCGCCGTACAGATTGCTCGCCGTCGCGAGCGATCTCAGTTGCGGCGCAAGAGAGACCTCTTGGAGGTCGTGTGCGCACCTCACTCGGAGCCGGACGTGATGGTGCTGGAGCACCACGTGCCTTCCGTGTTTTGTCTTCCCGGGGGCCGAGGAGCCAGCGTTGTCGTCAGTCGAGGGGCTTTGGATTGCCTCTCGGAGTCTCAGCTGCAGCAGGTTCTCGCCCATGAGCGGGCGCACCTCGCCTCGCGCCATCACTTGATCTTGCGGTGGGCGGACGCGTTTGCGGTGGTCCTGCGGGGGCGTCTCGGCTCAGCCCAGGCACGGATCCGTATTGCGGAACTTGTAGAAATGCACGCCGATGATGCCGCCGGCCGGCACAACAGGAGAGACCTCGCCGAGGCAGTGATCGCGCTTGCCGGCGGAGCTCACCCCACCGGCGCCCTCGGCGCGGGCGGGTCAGCGTTGTCTCGCGTGCGCCGCCTCACTGCACCGGTCAAACCGATCTCACAAGTTGCCCGCGGAGGCATCCTGCTGTCCCTGTTGACGATGGTCCTGGCGCCCGGGATCATCGCGCTGACACCGGGCCTCTCCGCCATTTTCGTGGATGCTTGTCCGTTCTTCTTCTAACCCGCAGGACCACAAACGAACTTGCCTCACCAGAGATCGCGGGCGCAGGTCTCCACGGTCAGAGCATCTCCGTGTGCGTTGCGCGGCCACACACCGACGGATGGCGCGCGGTGGGGTTGGGCAGTTGGTTTGTGTTCCGTGGCCCATTGCGTGAGGCTGCGCGGCATGCCTAGTGGCCGTCGGACGCCCCCGGTCCCGGCCGTCGAGCAGGACCGTTTCGTTGCCTCGAGTGCCCTCATGGCGGCCGGCACCCTGTTCTCGCGCATCAGCGGTTTCGTCAGGGCGTTCCTGCTGGCGGCAGCGCTCGGGAACCTGTTGAGCGGCGACCTGTTCTCCATCGCGAACACCATCCCCAACATGTTGTACATCCTGCTGGCCGGGGGCATCTTCAACGCAGTTCTCGTCCCCCAACTGGTACGAGCGACAAAGACGGATGCCGACGGTGGCGAGGCCTTCACCAACCGGGTGATCACCCTGGCGGCGCTGTTCCTCGGCACCATCACTCTCTTATTGGTGGTCGCCGCACCTTGGGTGATGGGCGTGTTCCTAGATCCCGTCTTCGACGACCCGCAGCTCGCGACCCAGCGTGCCTCGGTCGTCGACTTCGCTCGATACTGTCTGCCACAGGTGTTCTTCTACGGCATGTTCGTGTTGGTCGGGCAGATCCTCAACGCCCACGGTCGTTTCGGGCCGATGATGTGGGCGCCGATTGCCAACAATGCCGTCTCGGTGTTGGTGCTTGCGGCGTACCTGCTCGTGTACGGACCTGCGCGCGGCGATGAACGGTGCCAGGGCTTCGAGCCAGGGCAGGAACTGTTGCTGGGGCTTGGGTCCACTCTGGGCATCGTGGTCCAGTGCCTCATCCTGCTCCCCTATTTGAGGCGCGCTGGAATCCGCTATCGGCCCCAGTTCGACTTCCGCGACTCAGGGTTGGGTCATACTCTTCGACTCGGGACGTGGACGATCCTGGTGGTGGCCGTCAACCAGATTGCCTACACAGTCGTGGTTCGTCTCGCCTCCGGCGGTACCGCTCAGTCAGCCACCGACGGATGCGGCGTCGGCATGACGGCGGAGGGCACGGGCTACACCGTCTACTCCACGGCGTTCCTGATCGTGATGGTGCCGCACTCGATCGTGACAGTGTCTATCGCGACAGCGGTTCTGCCCCGGTTGTCTAGGCTCGCGGCCGACCGGAACCTTCCTGATCTGGCCATCTCCGTGGCCGGGACCTTACGGGCGTCCTTGACGCTGATCGTGCCTTTCGCCTTCCTGATTCCCGTCATCGCCGCCGACGTCGCTAACGCTATCTCGTTCGGGGCCGCCCGATCGACCTCCGAAAACTACGGGCCGACGATCGCCCTCTTCGGACCGGGAATCCTGTTCTTCACCGTTCACTACTTGATGCTGCGGGGCTTCTTCGCCCTCGAGCGCACCCAGACGGTCTTCTGGGTGCAGTGCATCATCGCCGGCGTGAACGTCGCGGCCGCCATGGCTCTGGTTGGCGTCACAGAGGCTCGACTGACGGCCCCCTCGCTGGCGGCGGCGTACGGCGCCTCCTACGCCGTGGGTTCCGCACTGTCCTACTTGATATTGCGACGCGCTCTCGGCGGGCTGGACACCCGCCGACTCCTCGCATTCTTGGCCAGGATGCTGGTGCCAACAGTCGGCGCGACCGGTATGGCCTACCTGCTCGCGCACGTCCTTCACGCCACCGTGGAAGAGCCCACTCAACTGACTGCGGCTCTATGGGTGGCCGCAGTAGCGACCGCAGACGGGATCGTTTTTCTCGGCCTCGCCTGGCTGCTCCGGGTAGCCGAAATCACCCAGGTCGGCACGTTCGTCGTACGCCGCCTGCATGCCGCGGCCAGACACGGCTAGCTGGGACGCAGTCCGTCACGAGTGAGCCGTCGCGATGACGTGCCCGAGGGAACACGTAGCCGCACCGGTGCACAGGGGTCAGGAACCAGGCTGAGTGTACGGCGTCGAGGGATAACCGGTGTCGAAGTGCATGTAATCCGGGACAGGGATGTTCTGCCAGATCCAACCCTCGTCGATGAAGGTCTGCCAAACCACGTCACGGCGAAGGATCTTGCCCGGGCCGGGTGTGCGCGGTGCGTTCTCAGGTCCTGGTGACCAGCATTTGCAGCGTAGGTCCATCCATGGGTTCTCGCGTGGGTTGATGTCGATCGCGCGCCCGTTGGCGTGCGGGGACTCGAGCACGGGGGCGTTGATCTGGTCCGGGCGGCGGCAGTTGTATGCAGAGGTGTTGTCGGCTTGGAGGCTGCGCAGGGTGTCGCCGCCGTACTTCTCCACCCCTCGCATTCGCCGTATCGGAAAGCCTTCTTCGTAGAGCCGCGTGAAGATGCGCGCAGCCGTCTCGGCCGTGTCCGCGTTGACCACCAGGTGACCCCGGCGAAGGACGCCCTCGAAGTCGACGTGGTCCACCTCGACCCGTCGGAGCTGGGAACGTTCGGTCACCGGGCAGCCCTCTCGCACCATGCCAGCCTGGACCATCGCGTCCCATTGACGCTGCGGAACTCGGCGGATGACCGCGTCCTGGGGCTGACGCGGCGTGGGTGCGCCGGTCGGGGTTTCGATGCTCGCAACCTCGGTTCGTGATGGGCGACTGTCGTCAGCTGGGATGCTGCACGAGGCGAACAACAGCGCCAGCAGGGTGACTGGCACCGCATGAACCACGATGTGGGAGCACCTTGCGAGACTCCTTTTGACCCTAGTCTCAAGCATCGTCGTGCAGCTCCAGGTCGTAAAGGCGGATCCACCGACCGTCGAACGTCTGGCGGCGGGCTTTCAGCAGCCATCCTTGACGGTCATAGAACGGTCCTGCGCCGTTCGCTCCGTCGAGCGTAGCCAGACTGACCCGATCAGCTCCGGTCGCCTTCGCTGCTTGTACGAAGTCAGTCACCAACGCGCGTCCGACCCCGGCCCCTCGCCTGTTCTCAACCGTCGCAACATGCGAAAGCACCGCGACCTTCTTGGGCCCTGCCTGCGACTCCGTCTGATGGTGGCCTCGACATCGTCGCTGGAACCAGAGACTGAGGCGACGCGCGAAGAGCCGATAGGCCAACCGGGGGTGGCGCAGCGTCCCAAGCAGGACGGTGCCGGCTAGCGGCACGACGTGTCGCTGTAGGAGTAGTTTCCGGTGCGCCCGTGTGTCGAGGATGCCAACGAGGAAGCCGCACGGCCGTCCTTCGCTCTCTGCGAGGGTGGCAACGCCGTATGGCGTGTCAAGAAACGTTGCGTAGTAGCGGCGCAAGAAAGGGCGGCCGAGACGGCCCATGACGTTCTCCGGGAAGCACTTGAGGTGCTCCTCAGTGACGAAGGGGATGTCCGCCTTCACCATGGGACGGAGCGTCGCGGCTGCTTGTACTCCGGGCGACCTGGGGCTGGGTGAGGCGGCGGATGACATGCGTCGACACTACTACGTTGCATAGTAGTTCCGTGGTTTTTCCAGCGACGCGCGCCGGCCAAGGCAAGCAGAACCGCCGCGACCCGCCCCGTTGGCACTCAGACAGCCAGTGAACTATGGTGCATAGTAGTTGCCGGGCGGGTGCCCGGCTTCCCCTATCCGGGCACCCGCCGCTTCAAGACGTACGCGGCAGTCGTGCCCACAGAGCACACAAGGCCAATGCATGAGTCGACACAGCAGCAGGGCAGCGCCTGCACAGCCCAACTACGAGGGTGCGGGGAAGCGACGCGCTGTAAAGCCGGGCCGCCATGACAAGGATTCTTTGTCCAAGCATCCGCGGAGGCTGCCCCCCGCCAACGCGTTGCTAGGCGCCCTTGCGCTCATCGGTGCGGCCGGTGGAGCACTGTCTGGCGACCTGGATACAGATCCCGTCCCCGTGCGCGCGGAGTTCGCCACCACCGGCGGGTCCGTTAGCGATGCGTGGTCCGATGACCGACGCCAACCCGTGGTGAGCCGCTCCGCGCCACGCACAGCGTCGCCGCTGACTTCCAGAGCCCTGATCGCCGTCAAACGCCGCGAAGCGACCATGCAGCAACTTGAAGTAGCAGCCGATCGACGAGAGCAGCAGATCCAGCAACTGCAGGCAGCCGCCGAGCAGCGACGACGTGAGCAGCTAGCGCGACAGTGGACGCTGCCAGTGTCCTCGTACCGACTCACGGGCCTCTTCGGTCAGAGCAGCTACCTGTGGAGCACCGTCCACACCGGTCTGGACTTTGCAGCCCCGGAAGGCACTCCCATCTACTCCGTCGGTGCGGGCACGGTGACCGAAGCTGGGTACGCCGGGTCGTACGGTTACAGGACGATCGTGACTCTCGCGGACGGCACCGAGATCTGGTACTGCCACCAGTCGAGCATTTCTGTCACAGTTGGCTCCGCGGTGAGCCGAGGTCAGGTCGTCGGACTCGTCGGAAGCACCGGGAACGTGACCGGCCCACACCTTCACCTCGAAGTGCGTCCCGAGGGCGGAGACCCCGTCGACCCCTACACGGCCTTGGTCCAACGCGGGGCCCAACCCTAAAAGCACAGGCGCCGCTGGCGTACTGCGACTGTCATCATGGGCCCCAATGCCTGTCAGTCACATCCTGTGGCGAACGACGATTTTCCAGGTCTTTCCATCGTCGGTTGACTCGTACACGCCGGTGCTGGTGGCCGCGTGCCAACGACCATCGACAACATCGAGCGCTTCGGCCGGGCCGTCGACCTCACCGACTTTCGTCCAGTCGACGCCATCGGTGCTCGCCATGACTGCGCCGTCAGGTGCGATTCCGACGAGTGGTCCGTCCGGCTGCCAGTCGATCGCTGTGAGAACCGGTGCTGCCGTCACTGGTTGAGGGGCTGAACCGTTGGTGGAGGTAATCAAGAGCCCGCGGTCGGTAGTGGCGTACACGACGTCGGGGGTCTTGGGCTCCGCGGCGAGGTCGTACAACGGTTGCTGCGTGATCGTTCTCCAGTCCGTTCGGTTGTCCGTCATGACCAAGGCGCCTGCTGTCGAGTCGTAGGCGTAGATCCGGTCCCCCACTGCTTCGATGGCGTGCAGGTCGGCATCGCCGAGGAGGGACACTGGCTCCCACGTCTGGGCTGCGTCGGTGGACTCGATGAGGCCGAGGCTGGTCGGGAGGTCCTCCTCTTCCAAGTCTGGATGGCCGGAGCCGAGGAAGTGGCTGGGTCCGACAACGGCGAAGCCCATCGTGTCTTGCCACCGGTCAGCCACACGCTCGCTGGTCCCGTCGTCGCTCACCCGGAAGACACCGACATGCGAAGCCACATAAAGAGTTCCGTCGCCAGGGTCGACGCCGAGTCCGTGAATGTGCCCGAGCGCCAGGCCGGCATCTTGAGGAACGTCTCGGCGCCCGATCGTTGGAGTCTCCTCAACCGGGTCACTGCAGGCGGACACAAGGGCCACCGCCGAGAGTGCTGCCAAGCAAGCCGCAGTACGTCGCAGTGGGGCGCTTCGGAACATGTTCATGTCGTTGACCCGGCGCTCTGTGCCAGACGCGCCAGGCCGGCCTCGTGCCGGTATCGTTGCCCGCGCCGCGTCAGGCCCGCTGGTTTGTACATCGCCAACGCCGTCGTGATGAGCAACAACAGCAGGGCACCGCCCGAGTGCAGAACTACGGACGACCCTCGCAGGAGGGAGAGCTCTGCAGCTCCAAGCGCGTCGCGTCCCGCGACGTCAGCGAAGACAGCCAAGGTCTGCGTATACAAAAGCAACACCGCAGTCGCGATACCAGTGAGGGCGAGCTTCACGATCACCCAGTAGTGACGCCACAGGCCCCACGAGGAGACCAGTGACTGAGTGATGCCAGTGACCAGAGAGGCCAGAGCAAGAGGAACAAGCACGGTCCAGGAAGCCGCGTCCATCGCGAGGTAGACGGCGCTGAGCAGGGCGACGTCATCGCTTGTCACCGCTGTCAGGCCGAGACCGAGGTACATGAGAACGGCTCCGAGCCAACCGACTGAGGACACCACGTGCACGGTCAGACCCGCCTTGCGCGCGAGGGGGGTCGCGCTCATGGTTGGGAAACGGCCAACACGTGCACGTCGGGCGAGAGACCGTGCGACATGTGTCTTCCGGGCCCGTGTTCACCGCTACCGAGAAGCAGCCCGGCCAGCAGCACGATCACCAGTACGACGGCGCCCACAACGAACCACTTCACCCAGCCCGGCATGCCGGTGTAGGCCGGCAGTTCATTGACGGACGAGACGGAGCTGGGGTGCCCCTGCTGATCCTCGCTCATGATTGCTTCTCTCAGGGCTTGCAGGTAGGACGGATTGGACCGTTACTAGGCAGCGTAGTGGGGCTTTCCCAAGCCACAGACGATGCGTTGCCGTGATTGGTCGCCCAGCTCTCTGGGCCACGGCGCCACTACACATCCTTTCCGGCGAACCCCGCCCTCAGCGGTTGCCCTGCCGTCTCGTCGGACCCATTGGCAAGAGTCGTGCGGGATCCCCGGATCACGTCACGCAGCATCTGCCACCTGGGCGGCGCCGCACGCTTCAGGGAACCTTCACCATTCGCAACACCCGACCTCCATTTTCAAAGCTCACGCTGGTCATAACAGCCCCGGACAGACGGGCGCTGGTGATTTGAGGAGATGAGCACGATGGGTGGCAACCACTTAAAACACATGCTGCTTGGAGGCGCAGGCTTGTTCGGCGTCCTGAACCGCCCCGGGATGTCCGGAGAGTTGA
>NZ_CM001852.1:1243906-1258813 GCF_000389985.1 Nocardioides sp. CF8 | reverse complement strand
GGGTGTCACCCCAACCCGTGATCCTTAAGCACTAGCCCTCGGGGTAGGGCACCGAGGACTCCGGGGCGAAGCTGCTCCAGCGGCCGTCGAGCAACAGCTCGGCGGCCGCTTCCACGGGCACGGACCATCCGTCCTCGTAGGGCTCGAGGACGACCTGGGCGCGTACGTCGCCGTGATCGCGCTCGAGGTAGAGCCAGCCCTCGCGCTCGCCGCCCGCGACGGTCTTGGCCAGGAAGGCCTCCCCCTCGATCTGCATGGTGCGGCAGTCAGTGAAGGCAGACGGGCAGTCGGGGGTGTCGGCGCTCAGCGCCTGCGCGTGCCACTGGACTCGTCCGGTCTCGAACCTGCTCCTGCGGTCCCCCTGGAAGACCCGGCCGTGCATCGAGGGGACGTCGCTGAGTGCCATGGGCGCGCGGGTCATGAGGTCGTGCCCGTTCAGCCCATCGATCCCCATGACCTGCAGGGTGTTGGCCCAGGCCTCAGCGGCGGTGAGCGTGGATGCCGGCACGTCGAGCTCGGTGAGCAAGGTGTCGATCAGGTCGGCGGACAGGCTGGGCTCTCCCCGGGCAGCCAGCTGGACCACCACCACGTCACCGTCTGGCTGGTCGAAGACGTAGCCGCGGATCTCTCCCCCAGCGGACGTGCCCCGCTCGCCGACACCCTCGCCGTTGCCGAGGGGATGGCTGGTGACGTCAGTGAAGCCGTCCCAGCGGACGGCCTCGCGGCTCACACCCGCGGTGACCACGACGAAGTCACCTGTATCCCACTGGGTGCGGTAGGACACCGCGCTCGTTTCACCCAGGACGTAGGAGGCGTCCACCATGGTCCTGTCGTCGTCCGGGCGGTCGAGCAGGCGCCTGACCTGGTCGCCGAAGGTCTCGGCATCGGGAGTGCCCTGCGAGAGGACTCCCGGCAGGTCCCACTTCGTGGTGGCGGTCTCGCTGGGCGTCGGGTCGTTCGCGATGTGCTGCCCGGCGTCGACATCGCCGTCGGCGAGGTTGCCGAGGACCAGTGCCGAGACGGCGGCAGCCGCCACCAGCCCGACGCCGGTCTTGACGACCCGGTTGCGGCGGCGCGCCTCCCGGGCTCGGCGGACGTCGGCGAGCGGATCGACGACGGGCATGTCGGCACGGGCGGCGAGGGCGTCGAAGCGACGGCGCAGGTCCTCGTCGTGAAGGTCGAAAGCGTGAAGATCGTCGGTGCTCATCGGTGTCCCCCGTTCAGTTCAGTGGTGCCCAGGACCGACCGCAGGCTGTTGAGCGCGGTCCAGGTCTGGCGCTTGACGGTGCCCTCGCCGATCCCGAGGTCGGCCGCGGTCTCGGCGACCGAGAGTCCCCAGTAGTGGCGCAGCAGCACGATCCGGCGCTGGCCGATGGGCAGTCCGCGCAGCGCGGTCCACAGCGCATCGCCCTCGCCGGGATCGGGGTCGTGCACCGCCGGCGGCTCGATGTCGTCGAGGACGAGCCGCTCGCGGCGCCACGGCCGGCGGTGCTCGCTGAGGTGGGCGTTGATGACCGCCCGCCTGGCATAGGCCTCGACGTTGTCGACCGATGCGACGCGCGACCAGGCGACGTACAGCTTGGTCAGGGCGGTCTGCACGATGTCCTCGGCGCGGTGCGCGTCACCGACGAGCAGGTAGGCCGTGCGGAACAGTCGGGCGCGATGGGCAGCGACGAACTCGACGAAACTGTCGTCGATGTTGCGTGTCATCGTCGAGCTCCCCTTCCTCCAGCGGTTGATTCTGCACACTCAACCCGGCCCGCACCCGATCGGTTGTCCGCCCGGCTGTGACAATGGCCCCATGGAGCCGACCCCCGCCCAGATCCGCCGTGCGCTGGTGCGTGCGGAACGCGGTGCGGCGCTCGACGTCGAGGAGGCCGCCGCCCTGCTGGCCGCCCGGGACGAGTCGCTCGATCGTCTCTGTGCCGTCGCCGCCCGAGTGCGCGACGCGGGCCTGGTCAGCGCCGGCCGACCGGGCGTGGTGACCTACTCCCCCAAGGTCTTCATCCCGATCACCCGGCTGTGCCGCGACCGGTGCCACTACTGCACCTTCGTGACCGTGCCGGGCAAGCTGTCGGCGCCGTACCTCTCCCCGGACGAGATCCTCGCCGTCGCGCGCGAGGGCGCAGCGCTGGGCTGCCTGGAGGCGCTGTTCACCCTCGGCGACCGGCCGGAGGACCGCTGGCCCGAAGCGCGGGTGTGGCTCGACGAGCAGGGCTACGACTCGACGCTCGACTACGTCCGCGCGATGGCGATCCGGGTGCTGGAGGAGACCGGCCTGCTGCCGCACCTCAACCCCGGTGTCATGTCGTGGGAGGAGATGACGCGTCTCAAGCCGGTGTCGCCGTCGATGGGGATGATGCTCGAGACGACGTCGCGGAGACTGTTCGAGACGAAGGGTGAGGCGCACTTCGGCTCCCCCGACAAGGACCCGGCGATCCGCTCGCGTGTGCTGGAGGACGCCGGCCGGCTGTCGATCCCCTTCACCACCGGGCTGCTCGTCGGTATCGGCGAGACCCTGACCGAGCGCGCGGAGACGATCTTCGAGCTGCGCCGGATCGCGAAGCACTACGGCTCCGTCCAGGAAGTCATCGTGCAGAACTTCCGGGCCAAGCCCGACACCGCCATGCGCCACGCCGACGACCTCGCGCTGGCCGACTACCGAGCCGCGATCGCGGTCTCGCGGATCGTGCTCGGCCCGACGATGCGGATCCAGGCGCCGCCCAACCTCGTCGACACCGCGGAGTGCCGCTCGCTGCTCGACGCGGGCGTCGACGACTGGGGCGGTGTCTCGCCGCTGACCCCGGACCACGTCAACCCCGAGCGGCCCTGGCCCTCGATCGAGCGCCTCCGCACGATCACCGCGGAGGCCGGCTTCGAGCTCGCGCCCCGCCTGACGGTCCACCCCCACTACGTCCGCCAGCGCACGCCCTGGATCGACCCGCGCCTCGACGCCCACCTCGACGCGCTCGCGCTGCCCGACGGACTCGCGCGCATCGGCGTACGACCCGTCGGACTGCCGTGGCAGGAGCCCGACGCCTCCGAGGGCAGCGGGCGCACCGACCTGCACACCACCATCGACACCGAGGGCCGCACGGCTGATCGCCGCGACGACTTCGACAGCGTGTACGGCGACTGGGCGGCCGTCGCGGAGAGCGCCGCCGGCCTCAGTGTCGGCACCCACGCGGGGTCCGAGGGGTACGCCGCCCTGCGGGCCGCCGAGCGGGACCCGGCCGGTCTCGATGACGACCAGGCCCTCGCCCTGATGACGGCGGAGGGCGACCTGCTCGCCGAGGTCTGCCGTCTCGCCGACGACCTGCGCCGCGACACCGTGGGCGACGACGTCACCTACGTCGTCAACCGCAACATCAACTTCACCAACATCTGCTACGTCGGCTGCCGCTTCTGCGCCTTCGCGCAGCGCAAGACCGACGCCGACGCGTTCTCGCTCTCCCTCGACCAGGTCGCCGACCGTGCACAGGAGGCCTGGGAGCTCGGTGCGACCGAGGTCTGCATGCAGGGCGGGATCGACCCGGACCTGCCCGCCTCGGCCTACTTCGACCTCGTCTCCGCGGTGAAGCAGCGGGTGCCCGACATGCACGTGCACGCCTTCAGCCCGATGGAGATCGTGAGCGGCGCGGCTCGCACCGGGCTGTCGATCGAGGACTTCCTGATCAAGGCCCGCGAGGCCGGTCTCGACACGATCCCGGGCACGGCCGCGGAGATCCTCGACGACGAGATCCGCTGGGTGCTGACCAAGGGCAAGCTGCCCGCCAAGACCTGGATCGAGGTCGTCACCACCGCACACGAGGTGGGCCTGCGGTCCAGCTCGACGATGATGTACGGCCACGTCGACAACCCGCGGCACTGGGTGCAGCACCTGCGGGTGCTGCGCCGCATCCAAGAACGGACGGGCGGCTTCACCGAGTTCGTGCCGCTCCCCTTCGTGCACACGAGCTCACCCATCTATCTCGCCGGCGTCGCCCGCCCGGGCCCGACGCTGCGCGACAACCTCGCCGTGCACGCGCTGGCGCGGATCATGCTGCACGGCTCGATCGAGACCGGCGGGATCCACAACATCCAGACGAGCTGGGTCAAGCTCGGCGTCGACGGCACCCGCGCGATGCTGCAGGCCGGGGCCAACGACGTCGGCGGCACGCTGATGGAGGAGACGATCTCCCGGATGGCCGGCTCCGAGCACGGCTCCGCCAAGACCGTCGCCGAGCTCGTCGAGATCGGGGCCGGGATCGACCGCCCGGTCGTCGAGCGCACGACGACCTACGGCCGCCCCGCCCGCTAGGCCCCGACGGTCACGACACGCGTGCGGCCGAGCACCCGGCCGTCGGCGTCCAGGGCCTCGGCGCGCACCACGCCCGCGCTCGCGTCGAGCGGCACTGCCGTCTCGAACCCGGCCCGGTCGACGGTGGCCGCTTCGGCCAGGCGATCAGGTCGACGGCCGGCGAGCACCCGCCAGCGCGCCACCTCGGTCGCGCCGTTCCAACTGACGTAGGCCCGGCCGTCGGGACCGATGGCGAGGTCGGGCGGGGTGGCGGGGCGACCGCGCCACGACGAGCGGTAGGACCGGTAGGAGCCGAGCGCCAGGCCGCGCAGCTCGAAGACGGGCTCACCGGCCTCGTCGAACTCGGTGAGCACGGGGTCCATGCCCCAGCCGACCAGCACGTGCCCGTCGTCGAGGTACTGCGCGTTGCCCATCGCGTAGCCGTAGTGGTCGTCGTACCGGAGCGCCTGCACAAGCGTGGCGGTCATCGCCTGCTCGTCGATCTCGAACTTCAGGGCCGCCGAGACGGCGTCGGTCTTCTCGGCGTGCTCGTGGTTGTCGTAGATCGTGATCGTGCCGTCGGGCTGGCGCCGCGCGTCGTGCTGCCAGCCGAACTCGCCGCCCGCGGGCACCTCGATGTCGCTCAGCTTGCCGCCGAAGCGCCAGCGGATCTCGCCAGAGCGCCGGTCGATCCGATAGACCGCCGAGGTGTGGCGCGCGGACAGCAGCAGCGCGTCGCCGTCGGCGGCCACCGAGTTGAGGTGCACCGGGTCGAAGGGCTTCTTCTCCGACTCGCCCTCGCCGTCCTCGGGCTCGCGCACCGTCTCGGAGACGGCGATGTGCTCGAGGCCGTCCCAGTCGAAGAGGACCTTGCCGGTGGCGACGTCGATCTCCTGCACCTGCGCGCCGTAGACCCAGCCCTCGACCGGCCCGCCGACATCGCTGAGGTCGGCCTGCCGCACGGGATAGGACAGCACCAGCGCGGTGCCCTCCTCGGTGAGCTGGAACTCGTGGAGGTCGACCAGCAGCCCGTGGCCGGCTCGCACCTCCGCGACGGGGAGGTAACGCTCGTCGAGGACCACGCCCTTGCCGTAGCCCAGCCCCTCGACGATGTGGCCGGTCCAGTAGGTCAGCACGGGCCGGCCGCGGTAGCGCTGCACCCGCAGCTCGGTCGCGGCGTTGCCGTCGGGCTCGATCCAGACGGGCTCCCCGTCGTTGTCGTAGATCACGGCACGGAACGTCGGGTTGCGCGGCGTGGTCAGGAGCAGGCCCGCGGACAGCGCCGCCCCGGCCTTGCGCCACGGCACCACCTCGGGCGCCGTGAGCGAGGTCGACACGAACGTGCGGACCGGGGCGGCCGGCGGTGGCGCCGGGGCCGCCTCCGGCTCCGGCGATGGGGCCGGTTCGCCAACCGCGGTGAGGGCCCAGCCCGAACCGACTGCGGCGGCTCCGAGGGCGACGCCCACAGTTCCGACGAGGACGTCACGTCGGGCGACGCGTGGCGTGGAGGGCTCCGTGGCCTGGTCGTTGTCCGGGGTCACAGAGCCCACGCTACGCCGCCGCAGGTCCGAGCGGCCCCCTCCTCAGGGGCGGAGGTCCACCCACACCTGGCGGTGGTCGGAGGTGGGCACGAACGGGAAGCTGCCCGTCAGGTAGTAGAACTTCTGGTCCTCGGTGGGCCAGAAGATGCCCGACCCGAGCACCCTGAGACCGGTCGAGGGCAGCACGTAGTCGGCCCGCAGGTTGCCCGGCCCGCAGCACAGGCGGTCGTCGAAGTCCGCGGTGTCGAACCGCGGGTGCGACTCGTGGCCCAGGTTGGCCGCGCCCTGCAGCTCGGCGGCCCAGGTGCCGCCGACCGAGGCGGGAGCCTTGGCGTCGTTGACGCGGGGGTGGTCGAGCAGCTGCTGCGCCGAGCCGGGCACCGAGTCGCCGTCGAGCGGGTCGGAGTTCTGGTCCCCGGCGATCACGAAGCGCTCGCTGGCCGGCAGTCCGCCGTACACACCTGCGTCGTCGTAGATGTAGGCCGAGTCGGCGGCGTCGGACGACACGTAGTCGGCCCAGAAGCGGATCTCGTCGTGGTTGCGGGTGCCGTTGCGGTCCTCGGCGCCGTCGAACACGGGCGGCGTCGGGTGCGAGACGAGGAAGTGGATCGTGGAGCCGTCGACGTCGATCGGCACGTCCCAGTGCGACTTGGACGAGAGTCGTACGTCGCCGAGCTCGGCCGCGGAGTACCAGTCGGCCGGCTCCGGCGTGGCCGGGTCGTCGGGCAGCATCGCACCGGGCATGTCGGCCCACCGGAAGGTCTGGAAGGTGCGGACGGCATCGGTGTCGATGGGGTGCTTCGAGTAGACGACCATGCCGTACTGGCCCTCGAAGAGCCCGAACCCGAAGGCGTCGTTGCCGCCGCCGACGGACCCGTTGTTGTCGAGGTCGTGACCGCTCGGCACCCCCGTGTTGGACGGCGCGATGTAGGCGTAGGGGTAGTCGATCGGCTCGGAGCCGTGGTGCGACACCTCGAGGTAGTTGTCGCGGAACAGGTCCACGGCCTCGGGCGCGTAGTCGAACTCGTTGACCAGCAGCACGTCGGGGCGCACGCGCTGGACGGTCTCGGCGACGTTCTGCGCCTGGACGTTGTCGGGGGTCGAGAGGTCGGCCACGAGCTGGCCGGCGACGTTGCGGTTGAGCGAGGCGTTGAACGTGGAGAAGCGGACCTTCCGGTCCGGGGCCTCCTCGGCCTGGGCGACAGGCGCGAGCGCGAGGGGCAGCGCCGCGAGCAGTGCGGCGGCGATCAGGGTCGGGCGGTGCATCGTCGAACCTCCGGGTGGGTGGGCGGACTCCCACCGTAGGCTCGCGACATGGCCGCGCGGTGAACTCGGCTCAGGTGATCCCGAGCTTGGCGCAGCGCTTCGCCGTACTGCCGGAGCACAGCTCGGCGATCGTCATCGCTCCGGAGGCGACGACGACACTGGTGAGGTCCTCGATCCTCACCGTGACCGGATCGAAGAGCCAGGACGGAACGCCCTCGTGCTCGACCGACTCGCCGACCGGCTCGTCGGCCAGCTCGCCGACGGCGACGTCGGCGGCCTGGATGCTCATCTCGGCCGCCGGGAGGTGGACGAAGCTCTTGCGGTCGCCCCCGATGACCTCGCGCGCGGCCTCGAGATCACTGTCGACACCGTCCATCCGCGCTGCCGGCTCGCTCAGGCCGACGAACCAGTCGGCGCCGGGCACCAGGGTGCCGAGCGCGATGACCGGGACCTCACCCGCCTGCTGGACCAGTGACTCGGCCAGCTCGGGGTCGACAGCGTCGAGCACCACCAGGTCGGCATCCTCCAGCGCCTGCTCGAACTGGCTCGCCTGGACGTCGGCGTCGCTGCCGGCGTCCTGGACCCGCACCGTGCACCCGTCGCAGACCTCCGCGACCCGCTGCTCGAGGCGTTCGACGTCGATCGGCTGCTGGACCTGCGCCGTCTCGTCGGCCACCAGGACCGCGATCACGGTCGAGTCGGTCGCCGCGCAGCCCGAGAGCGCGCTCGTGAGGACGAGGGAGCAGACCAGCAGGAGGCATCGCATGACGGGCACATCGTGTCACCCAGCGGCTAGCCCCGACCACTCGACGTGCGCAGGCGGCGCGACACGGAGTCGATCGCCACGGCGATCAGCAGCACGGCACCGGTGACCATGAACCGCACCGACGAGTCGACGCCGACCAGGTTGAGCCCGGTCTGGATCGCCTGCAGCACGATGATGCCGAGCATCGCGGAGTAGGCCGATCCACGCCCGCCGAAGAGCGAGGTCCCGCCGATGACCGCGGCCGCGATGGCGGTGAGGTTGGTGTCGGTGGTGCCGCTGGCCTGCGACACGCTCGTCTGGAGGCCCGCCGCGAGCAGCCCGCCGACGGCGGCGAGCATCGAGCACAGCGCGAACACCGAGAAGTAGATCCGGCTGACCTTGATCCCCGAGCGGCGCGCGGCCTCCTCGTTGCCGCCGACGGCGAAGACGTGCCGTCCCCATCTCGTACGGCGCAGCGCGAGGTCCATCAGCACGACCAGCAGCACGAAGAAGAGCCAGAGATAGCTCCAGCCACGGTCGATGTTGACGTAGTAGGTCAGCGCGCCGAGCCCACCCACGAGCAGGGCGCCCTTGACCAGCACGAGCGCGATGGGTGGACTGCTCAGCTCGGCGGCGGTGCGCTGGCGGATCGTGAGCAGCTGCGCGGCGACGTACAACAGGCCGATCGCCACGACGAGGACGTAGGACATCGCGGGGCTGAGGAACTCGAACCGGGTGAACTGCACGAGGAACGAGTCGGACGGCAGGTTGATGGTGCCGTTCTTGCCGAGGACGTAGAGCAGGGCTCCTTGGAAGCCGAGCAGGCCGGCGAGCGAGAAGACGAACGATGGCACGCCGAGCTTGGTGTAGAGCACGGCATAGAGCGCCCCGATCGCGACGCCGACCGCCATCGCGGCGAGGATCGCCACCAGCATCGACTGGCCGTGGTCGACGAGCAGCACGGCCATCGTGGCCGCGGTGAAGCCGCTGACCGAGCCGACCGAGAGGTCGATCTCGCCGAGCAGCAGCACCAGCACGATGCCGAGCGCGATGATGCCGATGGGCGCGGCGAACTGGCTGATCGAGACCAGGCTGCGCGAGGAGAGGAAGCGCGGCTCCTGGCTGTAGAAGCCGATGCAGATGATGACCAGGCCGATGACGACCGGCAGGCTGCCGAGCTCGCCGGAGCGGAGCCGGTTCCAGAACAGGTGGGCGTAGCCGCCGAGTCCCTGCGTGCGGATCAGCCGCTCGTCGGCGAGGTCGGCGGCGACCGTGGAGGCGGACGGGTCACTCATGGTGCTCACCCCTGGTGGCGCGCTTGGAGACGACGTTGTCGGAGGCGCCGGTGATCGCAGCGACGAGCTCCTCGGTGGTGGCGTCCTCGACGCGGAACTCGGCAGCGTTGCGGCCGAGGCGGAGCACCACGATGCGATCGGCGACAGCCTGCACGTCGGCCATGTTGTGGCTGATCAGGATCACGCCGAGGCCGGTCTCGCGCAGCCGCTCGACGAGGTTGAGCACCTCAGCGGTCTGCGCGACGCCGAGGGCGGCGGTCGGCTCGTCGAGCATGACGATCTTGGGGTTGCCCACCAGCGAGCGGGCGATCGCGACGGTCTGGCGCTGGCCGCCCGACAGCGAGGCGATCGGGATGCGCACCGAGGGGATCTTGGCCGACAGGGTGCGCAGCAGGCGCCACGCCTCCTTCTCCATGTGCACCTCGTCGATGACGCCGGCGCGGCGCTTCTCCTGGCCGAGGAAGAGGTTCGCCACGACGTCGAGGTTGTCGCACAGCGCGAGGTCCTGGAAGACCGTCGCGATCCCGAGCGCCTGGGCCTCGGAGGGGCCGCCGACGGTGATCTTGCGGCCGGCGAAGGTGATGTCGCCCTCGTCGGGGGTGTAGACGCCCGAGATGACCTTGACCAACGTGGACTTGCCGGCGCCGTTGTCGCCGACCAGGGCGACGACCTCGCCCGCCCGGACGTCCAGGTGGACGTCCGAGAGGGCCTGGACGGCACCGAAGCGCTTGGTGACGCCGGCCAGGGACAGGACGACGTCCCCGGCCGGCGGTGCTGCTGGTGCGGTGGTCATCAGGAGATGCCAGCCGCCTCGCACGCCTGGGCGTACTCGCCGGTGCAGATGTCGTCGGCGGAGTAGAAGCCGTCCGCGATGACGGTGTCGGCGACGTTGTCCTTCGTGACGACGATCGGCTCGAAGATGTAGGACGTGACGCCCTCGTAGTCGCTCTGGGTGATGCCGGTCTCGCTGGTCTCGCCCACCTCGTCGCCGTTGGCCAGCGCGACCGCGACCTCGGCGGCCGTCTCGGCCTCGATCGGGATCGGCTTGTAGATCGTCATCGACTGCTCGCCGGCGAGGATCCGCTGGATCGCGGCGAGCTCGGCGTCCTGGCCGGTGATCGGGGGCAGCGCGTCGGCGGCCACCCCGCCACCGGTGAGGGCGGCGACGACGCCGCCGGCCTGGCCGTCGTTGGCTGCGTAGACGCCGTTGATCTCGTCGGCGTCGTACTTGCTGAGCATGTCGGTGACGAACGTCTGCGCGTTCTCCGGGCTCCAGTCGGGGTTGTCGTACTCCTCGAGGATCTTCACGCCGGACTCGTCGAGCACGCTGTGCGCGCCGGCCTTGAACTGCGCGGCGTTGGGGTCGCTCGGAGCGCCGTTGAGCATCAGGATGCTGCCCTTGTCGCCCATCGCCTCGACCAGCGCCTCGGCCTGCATCGTGCCGACCGTCTCGTTGTCGAAGGACATGTAGTAGTCGGCCTCCTTGATCAGCCGGTCGTAGGCGATCACCTCGGCCCCGGCGTCGTGGGCGCTCTGCACCATGCCGCCCGCGCCGGCACCGTTGACCGGGTCGAGCACGATCACGCCGGCACCCTCGGAGATGGCGGTGTCGAGCTGCTGGCTCTGCTTGGCCTCGTCCTGGTCGGCGTTGTAGTAGACGATCTCGCACTCTGCGCACAGCTCGCCGACCTTGGCCTCGAAGAGCGGCCTGTCGAAGGCCTCGTAGCGCGTCGTCTTGGACTCGGGCAGGAGCAGCGCGATCACCGGGCTCTCGGCGCCGTCACCGGAGTCGCCGCCGGTCTGGGCGTCGTTGGCGCCACAGGCCGAGAGGCCACCGGCACCGAGGAGGAGCACAACGCCGGCAGCGGCGATGCGGAGGGACGGTCGGGACATGAGGAGTCTCCTGGGGGCCGGGGCTCTGGGGCGAGCCGGGGTGGAACGAGACTCTCAGTGTGCTGAGTCACATTCTTGTCGTCAAGACTTGAATGCAAACTCGTGACAATTGTGTATTCGTGGTGGTTTTGTCGCCACTCTTGACTGCAAACGGTCCGATCCTCCACAGTTCCACCATGTCCTCCCCCGGCTCGACCGCGTCGCTGCGCTCGGCAAACCAACAGCGCGTGGTCGACGTTCTCCGTGCCGGCGGCACGGTCAGCCAGGCCGACATCGCCCGCCAGACCGGGCTCGCGCCGGCCACCGTGTCCAACATCGTGCGCGAGCTCGCCGGCGCCGGGCTGGTCGCCACCGAGCCCGGCAGCGGCCGGCGCGGCACCACCGTCGCGCTGGCCCGCACCGCCGGCCTCGTCGCCGGCATCGACTTCGGCCACAGCCACGTCGCGGTCGCCCTCGGCGACCTCACCGGCCAGCTGCTCGCCGAGGAGCGCCGCCCGATCGACTCCGGTCATGCGTACGCCGACGGGCTGGCCGAGGCCGAGTCCATCCTCGACTCCCTGCTGGCTGCCGAGGGACTGGCCCGCGACAAGGTGCGCACCCTCGGGATGGGTCTGCCTGCGCCCATGACCGACGGGGTGGTGCGCACCTCCGCGATCCTCCCGGGCTGGGTCGGCGTCAACGCCCAGGACGCGGCTCGCGAGGCACTCGGCGCCGTGGTCCACACGGAGAACGACGCCAACCTCGGCGCACTGGCCGAGCACCGCCAGGGCGTGGCCCGCGGCCACGACACCTCGGTGTTCGTGAAGGTCTCCTCCGGTGTCGGAGCCGGGATCGTGCTCAACGACCAGCTGTTCCACGGTGCCGGCGGCACCGCCGGGGAGATCGGGCACCTCACCCTCGACGAGAACGGCCCGGTGTGCCGCTGCGGCAGCCGCGGCTGCCTCGAGGCCTACACCTCGACCGTCGCGCTGCAGGCGATGATGGGGCTCCAGCTCCCCGGCGCCACGGTCGACGACATCGTCGGTGCCGCCCGCGACGGCAACGTCTCGGCGCTGCGGGCGCTCGAGGACGCCGGCCTCCACCTCGGCTGGGCGCTCGCGAGCGTCGTCAACCTCCTCAACCCCGCGCTCGTCGTGGTCGGCGGCGACATGGCCCGCGCCGGCGAGCTGCTGCTGGAGTCGGCCCGCATCGGGCTCCGGCGCCATGCCCTCGACGCGGTCGCGTCCACCCCGGTCGTCGCCTCCGAGCTGGGCGAACGTGCCTCGCTCGTGGGCGCCGTACTCCTCGCGGCGGAACGCACGTCCCTGCTCACCGACTGAGATCGGGTCTACGGTGGCGAGCATGGCCACCCTGGACATCACCGCCCCGCCCGTCGCGCGGTCCGAGGAGATCCTCACCCCGGAGGCGCTCGACTTCGTCGCCGACCTCGACGCCCGCTTCCACGAGCGGCGCGACGAGCTGCTTGCCGCCCGGCAGACCCGTCGCGCCGAGATCGCCCGCACCGGCACGCTCGGCTTCCTGCCCGGCACCGCGGAGATCAGGGAGGCCGACTGGAGCGTCATCCCGCTCCCCACCGACCTCCTCGACCGGCGCGTGGAGATCACCGGACCCACCGATCCCAAGATGGCGATCAACGCGCTCAACTCCGGCGCCAAGGTCTGGCTGGCCGACCTGGAGGACGCCAACACACCGCACTGGCGCAACGTCCTCGGTGGGCAGGTCACGCTGTACGACGCGGTGCGCCGTCAGCTCTCGTTCACCTCTCCGGAGGGCAAGTCCTACGCGCTCACCGATCCCGACCAGGTCCCCGTCATCGTGCCGCGGCCGCGCGGGTGGCACTTCGACGAGGAGCACGTCACCGCGGACGGCCGGCCGGTGGTCGCGGCGCTCTTCGACTTCGGCATCTACTTCTTCCACAACGCCCGCGAGCAGCTCTCCCGCGGCAGCGGCGCCTACTTCTACCTGCCCAAGATGGAGTCGCGGCTCGAGGCCCGGCTGTGGAACGACGTGTTCACGCACGCCGAGGCGGCACTCGAGGTGCCGAGCGGCACGATCCGCGCGACGGTCCTGATCGAGACCATCACGGCCGCCTTCGAGATGGACGAGATCCTCTACGAGCTGCGCGACCACATGGCCGGCCTCAACGCCGGTCGCTGGGACTACCTGTTCAGCATCATCAAGAACTTCCGCGACGCCGGGTCGGCCTTCACGCTGCCCGACCGCGGCGCCGTGACCATGGACGCGCCGATGATGAAGGCCTACAGCGACCTGCTCGTGCAGACCTGCCACCGGCGCGGGGCGTCCGCGATCGGCGGCATGGCCGCGTTCATCCCCTCGCGCAAGGACGCCGAGATCAACGAGCGCGCGTTCGCCAAGGTGCGCGAGGACAAGACCCGCGAGGTCGCCGCCGGCTTCGACGGCTCCTGGGTGGCGCACCCCGACCTGGTGCCGGTGTGTGCCGAGATCTTCGGGGACCGGGTCAACCAGCTCGACGTGCTGCGCCCGGAGGTGTCGGTGTCCGCCGCCGACCTGCTCGCCGTCGACCGGACACCGGGCCAGCGCACCGAGGCGGGGCTGCGCGGCAACGTCCGGATCGCGACCCTCTACCTCCAGTCGTGGCTGTCGGGCAACGGCGCCGCCGGCATCGACAACCTGATGGAGGACGCCGCGACCGCGGAGATCTCCCGCTCCCAGGTCTGGCAGTGGATCAACAACGCGGCCACCCTGGACACCGGAGAGGTCATCACCCGCGAGCTGGTCGAGCGGATCGTGGCGGAGGAGCACGCCGCACTCGGCGACGGCGAGCACCTCGGCGACGCGCGTCGGCTCTTCGCCGAGTCGGCCCTGAGCGAGACCTTCCCCGACTTCCTGACCTTGCCGGCCTATGCCGTCATCCTCGCCGCAGGGGACTGAGCGCCCGCAGGAACCCGCCCGAGGCGATCTGCGTCCCACCGACCCAGACGTCGGCCACGTCGGCGTCGCTGGCGAGGGCGAACACCTTGCCCAGCGCCTCGTCGGGCGAGCCGGCGTGCCGCAGGCCGATGTCGAGCGCGGTCCCGGCGGGCGGGCGCAGGCAGATCGCGTCGAACTCCTTGCCGACGTCGAAGGTGCCGATGACGTCGGACAGCCCGAGGGCCGCGGCGCCGGCCGCAGTGGCGAGGTGGAGCAGGTGCGCCGGCGTGAGCGCGAGGCCGTCGTCACCCAGCAGCCGTTGCACGAAGTAGGCCTGCAGCCCCTCCTTGAACAACGAGAAGCCGGTGCCGGCGCCAACGTCGGAGCCGAGGGCCACGGGCACACCTGCGGCGGCGTGCTCGCGCAGCCGGAAGAGTCCGGAGCCGAGCGCCGAGTTGCTGCTGGGACAGTGCGCGATCGCCGTACGCCGATGAGCGAGGACCGCGAGCTCGGAGTCCTGCGGGTGCACGTTGTGCGCCAGGACCGACCGCACTCCGAGCAGCCCGTGGTGGTCGTAGGTGTCGACGTAGCCGCTGCGGTCGGGGAACTGGCCGGCGACCGTGGCCACCTCGGCGGGGTTCTCATTGACGTGGGAGGTGAAGAAGGCGCCCTCGACGTCGGCCATCACGGCGGCACAGGCTTCGAGGATCGGATCGGACGCGGAGAGCGAGAAGCGCGGCGTGACGGCATAGCGCGCGCGGTCCTTGCCGTGCCAGCGGGACGCGAGGTCGAGGGCTTCGGAGTGCGCCCGCTCCGGTGTCGTGAGGAGAGGCTCCGGCAGCATCCGGTCGCTGACAACCAGGCCGCTCGTGACCCGCAGCCCGAAGCGCGACGCCTCGGTGAAGAGCGCGTCGACGGCCGGCGCGAAGTGGGAGCCGAAGATCAGTGACGTGGTGGTGCCGGCCGCGATCAGGCTCGCCACGAACTCACCCGCGA
>NZ_CM001852.1:1237392-1243800 GCF_000389985.1 Nocardioides sp. CF8 | reverse complement strand
CCCCCCCAGCCACTCCAGCAGCGGCATCCCGAGCGCGCCGATGACCCGGACCTGCGGGAAGTGGACGTGCGTGTCGACGAGCCCGGGCAGCAGGATGCCCGGCCGCAGGTCGATCACCGTGGCGTCGGGGCGATCGGCGCTCACGGACGCGAACGCGCCCCGGGCGGTGATCACGCCCTCGCTCGAGACCGCGAGCCCGAGGTCGTCGTCGTAGCGGAAGCCGGAGTCGTCAGGGGTGTCGAAGGCACGCGCCCGGTAGACGACCTCGGTGGGCCTCATACGCGCGCCCGCTCGGCGGCGAAGACGCGGAGCAGGTCGGCGGCCACCGAGACCGCGATGGTGGCCGGCTCCTTGCCGACGATCGCGGGATCGCCGATGGGGCTGCGGATCCGGCCGATCGTCGCCTCGTCATGGCCCTCGACGAGCAGCCCGGAGCGGAAGCGGACCCACTTCGCGGCCGAGCCGATCAGGCCGACGCTGCCGAGGTGGCGGCACCGCAGGGCGGCGTCGCAGATCGCGAAGTCCTCGGCGTGGTCGTGGGTCATGACCAGCACGTGTGTCCCGGCGGGCACGGCGCCGAGCACCACCTCGGGCACCGGCGAGTGATGGACGCGTACGGCGCCCGCCCCGTCGTCGAGGCACGCCAGCCGCTCGTCGGTGAGCTGGGCGGCGCGGGAGTCGACGAGGTGCAGCTCGAGGTCGTGGCGGACCAGGATCCGGGCCAGCTCGAGGCCGACGTGTCCGACCCCGAAGATCGCGACCGACGGCACCACCGGCAGCGGCTCGAGCAGGAGCGTGACCTCTCCCCCGCAGCACTGGCGGCCGTGCTCGGTGCGGGCCTTGTCGGTGAGGCCGAGGGTGAGCTGCTCGGTCGTCGCCACGCCTCCGGCCAGCATCGCCCTCGCCCTGGCCACAGCGGTCTCCTCGAGGTTGCCACCCCCGACGCTCCCCCACGTGCGGTCAACGGCGACGACCATCTTGGCGCCCGCCTCGCGCGGCGCGTGGCCGCGGACGTCGGCGACCGTGACCAGCACCGCTGCCTCGCGGTCCTGCCGGAGCCTCTCGACGACTGCCGTCCAGTGCATGTCAGCCCCTCCCTCGCTCGATCGCCCAGAAGACGGCCTCGGGCGTCGCCGGCGAGGCCAGCTCGACGCTCGCACCGGGTCGACCGAAGGCGCCGACAGCCTCGCGCAGCGCCTCTCGGACGGAGAAGGCCAGCATCAGTGGTGGCTCGCCGACGGCCTTCGACCCGTGCACCACGCCGTCCTCGGTCGCGTGCTCGAGCAGCGCGACGTTGAGCTCGTCGGGCAGCTCGCTGAGGCTCGGCAGCTTGTAGGTGCTCGCGGACTGGGTCAGCAGCCGCCCCCGACCGGGCCCGTCGGACTCGTCCCAGCGCAGGTCCTCCAGGGTCAGCCAGCCCATCCCCTGCACGAAGCCGCCCTCGATCTGCCCGAGGTCGACCAGCGGGGAGAGGCTGTCGCCGACGTCGTGCACGATGTCCACGCGCCGGGTGTGGTGGGCGCCGGTGAACCCGTCGACCTCCACCTCGGCAGCGGCGACGCCGTAGGCGAAGTACTTGAACGGGTGGCCCTGCATTGCCGCGGGGTCCCAGTGGATGCCCTCGGTGCGGTAGAAACCCGCTGCCCACAGCTGGACGCGAGCGAGGTAGGCCTCCCGCACGAGCTCGTCCCAGGCGACGTCGCGCCCATCGGCGTACGCCCGCAGCCGGGCGAGGATCTGCTCGCACGCGTCCTTGACGGCGCCGCCGTTGAGGTCGGAGCTGGAGCTCGCGGCGGTCGCGGACGTGTTGGGCACCTTGTCGGTGCGGGTGGGCGCGAGCCGTACCTTCGTGAGCGGGACGCCGAGGGTCGTGGCCGCGACCTGGAGCATCTTGGTGTGCAGGCCCTGGCCCATCTCGGTGCCGCCGTGGTTGATCAGCACCGACCCGTCCTTGTAGACGTGCACCAGCGCGCCGGCCTGGTTGAAGGAGGTGAAGTTGAAGGAGATGCCGAACTTCACCGGCGTCACCGCGAGCCCGCGCTTCGTGTGCTCGTGGGCGGCGTTGAACTCCGCGATCTCCGCCTGCCGAGCCGCGATCCGACCCGTGTCGAGGACCTGCTGCCACGCCCGCGCGATCCGCTCGGGATGACGGACGACCTGCCCGTACGGCGTCGCCTGCCCGTCGACGTAGAAGTTCCTGCTGCGCAGGGCGACCGGGTCGATGCCGAGCAGCGGGGCGCAGCGGCCGAGGATGTCCTCGATCACGAGCATCCCCTGCGGTCCGCCGAAGCCGCGGAAGGCGGTCTGCGAGGTCTTGTGGGTGCGCGCGATCCGGCCGTGGAGCCGGACGTGCGGGATCCAGTAGGCGTTGTCGACGTGGCACAGCGCGCGGGCGAGGACGGGTTCGCTCAGGTCGAGGCTCCACCCGCCGTCGGAGGTGAGCGTCGCCTCCAGCGCCTGCAGGCAGCCGTCGTCGTCGAAGCCGACCCGCCAGGACGCGTGGAAGCCGTGCCGCTTGCCGGTCATCGTCAGGTCGTGGGTGCGGCTGAGCCGGAGCCGGACCGGGCGCCCGGTGAGCGTCGCGCCGAGGGCCGCGACCGCGGCGAAGCCGTGCGGCTGCATCTCCTTGCCGCCGAAGCCGCCGCCCATCCGCAGGCACTGGACGGTCACGTGGTGGCTGTGCAGGCCGAGCACGTGCGCGACGATCTCCTGCGTCTCGGTCGGGTGCTGGGTGCTGCACTGGACGAACACCTGACCGGCCTCGTCGACGAGCGCCAGCGAGGCGTGGGTCTCGAGGTAGAAGTGCTCCTGGCCGGCCATCTCGGTGACGCCCGTGAAGACGTGCGTCGCGCCGGTCAGGCCCTGGTCGACGTCGCCGCGCGCGACGACGGGCTGGTTGCCCTGGAAGCTCTCGGCCTCGATCGCCTCGGTCAGCGCGACGATCGCGGGCAGCGGCTCGTAGTCGACCTCGACGGCCTCGGCACCCAGTCGCGCGGCCTCGAGCGTCTCGCCCAGCACCCACGCCACGGCGTGCCCGACGAACATCACGATGTCGGGGAAGAGCGGCTCGTCGTGCTTGGTCCCCGAGTCGTTGACGCCGGGGACATCGTCGGCGGTGAGGACGCGCACGACCCCCTCGACCTCGAGCGCCGGACCGGTGTCGATGCGGGCGACCCGGGCGTGGGCATGCGGGGAGCACACGGGGTGCGCGTGCAGGACGTGGTGGGTGCGGTGCACCAGGTCGTCGGTGTAGAGCGCGTGCCCGGTGACGTGCAGGGCGGCGCTCTCGTGGGGAAGTGCCTGGCCGACACTCATGTCCCCGCCTCCGCCCAGAGCTTGCGCAGCGCGTTGCCGAGCATCGCCTCGCGGTAGGCGGCGCTGGCGCGGTGGTCGTCCATGGGCGTGCCCTCGCTGCGCAGCACCTCGGCCGCGACCTCGACGGTCGCCGCGGTCCAGGGCTGCCCCTCGAGCGCGGCCTCGGTGGCCAGCGCCCTGATCGGGGTCGCGGCCACCCCGCCCAGGCCGATCCGGGCCTTCCCCACCACCCCGGCAGAGATGTCGAGCGCGAACCCGACGGCGACGCTGGAGATGTCGTCGGCCCGTCGCTTCGCGATCTTGTGGAAGGCCGTCAGGCCGGCGAGCGGTCGCGGGATCCGGACCGACGTGATCAGCTCGCCCGGGCCCAGCACCGTCTCGCGATAGCCGGTGAACCAGTCGGCCAGGGCGACCTCGCGCTCCCCGTCGGGCGACGCGATCACGACGCTCGCCTCGAGTGCGAGCAGCACCGGCGGCAGGTCGCCGATCGGGGAGGCGGTGGCGAGGTTGCCGCCGATGGTCGCGCCGTTGCGGATGAGCGGCGACGCGAAGAGCGGCCACACCTGGTCGAGCAGGGGCACGGCTCCTGCGAGGCCGGCCTCCACCTCGCTCAGCGTGAGCCCCGCGCCGATCTCGATCACCTCGGCGACCGAGAGCGTCCGGAGCTCGGGCAGGCGATCGACGTACACGACGTATGGCGCTCGGCGCCCGCGCAGGTTGGCCTCCACGCCCCAGTCAGTTGACCCGGCGACGACCGTGGCGTCGGGATGGTCACGCAGCAGCCCCAGCGCGGCGGCGAGGTCGGCCGGACGGGTCGCGCCGGGACCCGGTGCCGGCCTGGTCTGCCGCTCGGCGAGGGTGTCCCCCGCGGTCGGCGTGCCCAGCGCCAAGGCTGCGTCGCGGATCGGTCGGTAGCCGGTGCAGCGGCACAGGTTGCCGCTCATGGCCTCGACGTCGAACTCGCCTGCGTCCGGGCGGTAGTACTCCGCGGCCATCGAGCAGACGAAGCCCGGCGTGCAGTAGCCGCACTGCGAGCCGCCCGCTCGCGCCATCTCGGCCTGCACCGGGTGCATCCGCTCCGGGCTGCCGAGGCCCTCGGCGGTGACGACCTCCTGGCCGTCGAGGGCGGCGGCCGGGACCAGGCACGCGTTGACCGGGGTCCAGCGGCTGCCCTCGCCCGCGGGACGGCAGACCAGGACGGCGCAGGCGCCGCACTCGCCCTCCGCACAGCCCTCCTTGGCGCCGGTCAGCCCGAGACCGCGCAGGAAGTCGAGGGCGTTGGTGTGCCCGGGCACGCCCGTCAGCGGGCGTGGTTGCCCGTTGACGGTGACGTGCGGGTCGGACATGGGGCCTCAGCTGCCACGGTACGTCGAGTAGCCGAACGGGCTCAGCAGCAGCGGGACGTGCACGTGCCCGGCGCCGGAGACCGTGAACGTCACCAGCACCTCCGGGTAGAAGCCGTCGGTGCCGCGCTGGGCGAAGTAGGCCCCCGAGTCGAAGCGCAGGGTGTAGGTCCCGGGCTCCAGTGCCCTGCCGAGGTCCGCGACCCGGCCGTCGGAGTCGGTGACGGCCTCGGCGCTCGTGCCCTCGCCGCTGAGGGAGACCGCGACACCGGACGCCGGCCGGCCGAGGGTGGTGTCGAGGACGTGGGTGCTCAAGGTGGTCATCGACTCAGTGCCTCCCGGTTGCGGAGCAACGCGATCTGCGTCAGCTGGTTGATCGTCTCGGCGCGCTCGACCTCGTCGGTGGTGCCCAGCCTGCGCCGCAGCTCGGCCAGGACCTCGGGCCCGTCGCGTCCCGCGGCGCGGATGATGAAGACGCGGCCGAACCGTTGCTCGTAGGCCCGGTTGCCCTGCGCGAGCTGCCGTGCAGTCTCCGCGTCCTCACTGTCCACGCCCGCCTGCTCGCGGGTCGAGTGGCGCGCGTCGTGCGTCGCGGCATCTGCCCGCTCCCCGATGCGCGGGTGCCGGGCCAGCGCCTGCTCGAGCTCCTCGTCGGTGATGCCCGCTGCGATCTCGGCCATCGCCTTCTCCATCGCCTCGAGGCTGTCGAACGGTCCGGCGGCCAGCACCTCGTCGGCCCAACGCGGCACGTCGAGGCACGTCAACAGACGGGCCCGCTCATCCATCGCGGGTCACCGTCACCTCGATCAGGCCGTAGGGCCGGTCGGCGGCGATGAACACCTCCCCCGGGTTGTCCAGCCCGAAGGGCGCGAGGTCGACGAGGAAGTGGTGCTTGTTGGGCGCTGCGAACGAGATCTCCTCGACCTCGTCGTGGGCCACCAGCACCGCCCGGCCCATGGCATAGAGGGTTTCCTGGAGGGCCCGGCTGTAGGTCGACGCGAAGGTCGCCAGCAGCAGCGCCCGCACGTCGCCGTACGCCGCGTTCCAGTCGATCCCCGCAGCGTCGGCGTAGCGCCAGCGGGCCGTGAGGGCGGTCGCGAGGATGCGGTCGTCGGCCTCGGGCAGCGTCGTGTACTCGTCCTTGAGGAAACCCTTGAACTCGGAGCCGGTGGACTTCAGCACGGTCAGGTCCTTGAGCCCGGACACGACCGTGGCCACGTCGTCGTCGAGGGAGACCTGCGTGGTGCGGACCTCGGCCCCGCGACGTACGAACGCGTGGTCGTGGCCGTGGCCGTCGACCTCGATCCGGTCCCACGCGAACTCCTCGACGCTCACGCGGGCATCGGTCGCTGCCGGGGTCGCCTCGACGAGCCGCCGCGCGAGCGCGAGGGCGTAGTCCTCGGGCGAGGTGACCCCGTGCTTCTTGGCGAAGGCGAACGCGGTGTTCTTCTGGGTGTCGGTCGGCAGCACCTGCGACTGGTCGCCGTCGGTGTGTGCCGCGGCGAAGTCACCGCGCAGCGAGGTCGTGACGTTCAGGTCGCGGATCTCGTGGCGAGCCGTGTCGCGCACGATCCGCACGACACGGTTCTCCGCCTTGCCGTACTGGTTGGGCCCCAACACGATCCCCATGGCCCGACACTAGTCCGCCCGACGGGCCGAGTCCCGGGTATCCGCAGCCCCCCACTCCTGGAGCTACCGAACAGTCGCGGGGTCCCCATTCGGGCGGATTCATATGGTCGAAGCAACGCTT
>NZ_CM001852.1:1208533-1237292 GCF_000389985.1 Nocardioides sp. CF8 | reverse complement strand
CCGGGCGCACAACGACATCGAGGCCGGCCTGGCCACTCAGGCTCCCGACGGGGACGTCGTCTGGGTCTCCCCCCACGACATACTTGCTCGCCGAATCGTTCCCGCACCCAGGCCCGTCGTGGACGGTTTGCGTCAGGCCAACCTGAGGACCGTCGATGCCTGCCACAGCGCAGCATCGGCCTCCGCTGCTTCCTGCAGGACCCCAAAGGCAAGCCTCGTGCAGCAGGATGCTGGGGTCCTTGAGCAAAGGGCAGCGGAGTGGCAGCCGCGCGTGGATGTGCCTCCTGAGCGGCACAGGGGTCGATGAGGGGATTCGTCACGTCGGGTTCTCCGGACACCCCCGTTCGGTGGCTTTCCCACGTCGTGGCCGGTCGTGGTGGCAGGCGCCAGCAGACGACCATCGAGGCCGCGCGACTTCCACTCGCGCGGCCCAGGTTGCCGGGGTCCATGGCGCCGGGGTAGCCGGTCCCCAAGTCTCGTTGCCTGCCTGCCAATGAGTGGGCCGTGACTTCTGCAATGACCCATTGGGCGACATCGCTACCCCCAGCCCGTCGTGGGCAGACGTCGGTGGAACGCATCGCATCGTGCTGCAAATTCCAGGCCCATCCACGGCTATCCAGCCTCATCCAGTACCGAATTGAAGAGCACTCACACGGCAGCGCTTGCGGACAAGTTGCGGACAAGCGGCCCTTGGGAAAGCAAGAGACGGCTCCCGGATCTCTCCGGAAACCGCCTCTGACCTGCACTTTTGCTTTGTAGCGGGGGCAGGATTTGAACCTGCGACCTCTGGGTTATGAGCCCAGCGAGCTACCGAGCTGCTCCACCCCGCGCCGGTGAAAAGAACCTTACGCGATGGAGTGCGAGGAGCCCAAATCGGGGTCAGTCGCGCGACTCCGCAAGCTCCACGGCCTGCGTGATGAGGTCGCGACCCTCTTCCATCAACCGTGCCCAACCGACCGAGTTCCCGTTGGTCTGGGCGCGGTCGGCGGCGTCGAACTTCGCCTCGGCCTGGGCCAGCAGCGAGCGGATCCGGTCGTCCACTGATCCCGTCGGCTGCTCGGGCTCGGGCTCGCCGGGGCCGGGGTCCGGCTCCGGGTCGGGCTCGGGGACGGTCACGACGGGCGAGACACCGAGCACGTCGGCGATCGCCTCGCGCAGGGATCTGCCGATCCCGACCTTGTCCCCGTAGGAGACGAGCACGAACCGGAGGATCGGGAAGCTCGACTCGCTGCCCGACCGCTTGGCATACAGCGGCTGGACATACATCAACCCGTCGCTCACCGGCAGCGTCAGCAGGTTGCCGTAGACCGGCGTGACGTTGCCCTGGCTGAACGAGAAGACCTCTTCGCGCACGTCTTCGTCCGAGCTGATCTCGTTCGCGATCTGCCCCGGCCCGGCGGTGCGCTCGTTGGGGAGCTCGAGCACGGTGATCTGACCGTAGTCCTCGCTCTCCGCGTCACTGTTGACGGACATGAACGACGCCAGGTTGTTCTTCTCACGCGGCACGTAGACCGAGGTGAGGGCCCAGGTGTCATCAAGGAAGAGCCGGTAGGGCGGCTGCTGGGTGCTGTCGTCCTGGGGGTCCTTCGGGACGGCCCAGCGGTTCGCGCCGTCGTACCAGTCCTTGGCGTCGGTGAGGTGGTAGCGCGCGAAGTGGTGGCGCTGCGCCTTGAACAGGTCGTCGGGGTAGCGCAGGTGCGACAGCAGCGAGTCCGGGATCGCCGACTTCGGCTCCACGACGTCGGGGAAGACCTCGCTCCACGCCTTGAGGATCGGGTCCTCCTCGTCCCAGGCGTAGATGTGCACGGTGCCGTCATAGGCATCGACCGTCGCCTTGACGGCGTTGCGCATGTAGTTGATCTCGTCGGTCGGCAGCGTCTGGAAGCCCGGCGTCTCGGTGAGCGAGTCGTCGGTCATGTCCTCGAGCGATTCGCGCTGGGACAGCGGGAAGCGGTCGGTGACGGTGTAGCCGTCGAGGATCCACTGGATCTTCCCGTCGATCACGGCGGGATAAGGGTCGGAGTCGACCGTCAGCCACGGTGCGACCTTCTCCACCATCCGCCGCGGATTGCGGTCGTAGAGGATCTTGCTGTCCTCGTGCACGCGCCCCGACAGCACCAGGTTCGGCTCGCCGAACCTCACGGCATAGAGCACCTTGTCGAGAAGGTTGCCGATCGGCACGCCACCGGCACCGTCATAGGAGGTGGTCTGGTTCTCGTCGTCCCGCTCGCCCTTGGGCAGGTCGAGCTCGACCGAGCTACCTCCCTCCTTCTGACCCACGATCGAATAGGACGGGCTCGTCTCGCCGTAGTAGACGCGCGACTCATAGCCCGTCTCGGTGAGGTTGGTCAGCGCGCTCTCGTCGGTCTCCTGGCCCTCGGCCCACTCGATCGTCTGCGACTGCTTGGCATCGTCCTGCGGACGCTGGTTGGCGTACGCCGCGATGACGCCGTTGCCATGCGTGTAGACCGTGTGCAGGTTGGACCAGTTCTTGTCGCTGTCCGCCAGTCCTGCTTGGTCGAGCTCGCGCACCCCGAGCACCAGCGCCCGGTCGGTGCCGTCGATCTCGTAGCGATCGACGTCGAGCACGTTGGGCACGGAGTAGTAGGCACGCACCTGCTGCTCCTGCTCGAAGGTCTGGCTGACGATCTTCGGGTCCACCAGCGGCACCGACGACGTCCCGGCGTCCAGGGCAGCAAGGTCGCCGTCACCAGACGTCGCGGGGTCCGAGGAGTACGGCGTCACCTCGATGTCATCGAGGTTGAAGGCGAGCCGCGTGGCATCGATGTTCTCCTTGATGTAGGACCCCTCCTTGTCCGGGACGTTGGGGCTGACCTGGAACTGCTGCACCACGCCGGGCACGATCAGTCCGAGCAGCACCGCCGACAGCGCGAGCAACGCGATGCCCATCGACGGCAGCAGCCACGTGCGCCGCCAGATGTTGAGGAAGAACAGCACCGCACAGATCAACGCGATGCCGGTGAGGATCTCCTTGGCCGGCAGCACGGCGTGGTCGTCGGTGTAGCCCATGCCGGTGAACAGCGAGCCCGAGCCGGTCACGAGGTCGAACCGGTCGAGCCAGTAGTCGGCGGCCTTGGCCAGCACGAAGACGCCGAGCAGGGCGGAGAGGTGCACCTGGGCGGCCCCGCTGAGGCGGTCGCGCGGGACGGACAGGCGGATGCCGCCGTACAGGTAGTGGACCAGGGCAGCGGCCATCAGGCCGATCACCGCCAGCGCCATCACGAAGTCGGTGAGGTAGTGCCACCACGGCAGCTCGAAGACGTAGAAACCGGCGTCGCGGTTGAAGTAGGGGTCGGTGTGGCCGAAGGGCGAGGAGTGCCGCCACAGGGAGAACTCACGCCACTGGCCCGAGGCGGAGGCGCCGGCGAAGATGCCCATCAGCGCCGAGACGCCGCCGAAGAGCCAGCCCATGACCGGGGCCACGGCCTCGCGGTAGCGGGCGAGGTTGGCGTCACCGCCGCTCAGCAGCATGGGGCGGGCGCGGTAGGCCAGCGCGAGGTTGAGTGCGACGACTGCCGCCATCACCCCACCGAAGACCAGGAAGAGCCCGATCCGCGTCCACAGCAGCGTCTGGAAGACCGACCCGAAGCCGGCTGCCTTGAACCACAGCCGCTCGGTCCAGAACGACGCGATGCCGGTCAGGCTCAGGAACAGCACGACCAGCACGGCCGCGGCGATGATCAGCGTGCGCGAGCGACCCGTCCGCGCGGGCGGAGGCTGCTCCGCATGGCGCTCGGGCTCGGCATCGAACATCCCACTCACAATTCCTCCAAGGTGCTTCGCAACAGCTCGAGCAGGCCGGGCACGAGCTCGGTGCCGTCAACGACCGACTGGTCGTCGTCGTGGGCCCGCAGGCGCAGGGCACAGTACGTCGCGCCGGCGCGCGTGGCACCGGCGACGATCCGCACCTCCTGCCGCAGCGGGTGCTCGCGGGCGAACTCCTCGGCGGCGGCCGGGTCGTCGGGGATCTCGGCGTCCACGTCGGGCGGCAGGACCAGGCGCTCCACCACGGCGGCACACCCGGTCACCTCCGGAGGCCACACGATCGACTCCAGCGTCACCTCGAGCGGCTGGTCCGGGAGGGCGTCCTGCTCGACGGAGGTGAAGGAACCCTCGGCGGCCGCGGCGTCCAGCCCCATCTGCGAGGCGAGCGTCGGCTCCTGGGCCACGATCCGAGCGGTGTCGACCAGGGCATAGAGGCGGGCGGGCTGGTCCCAGCCGGCCTCGGCGATGTGGGACTCGATCTCGAGCACCGCGGCCGCCAGGGCCGGGTCTTGCGGGAGGGAGATCTCGGTCATGCGGCGTCCTTCGTCATGCAGGGTCCTCACAGGTGGGCAGGGGGGCGTCGTGGTCGTCGGCCCAGGTGCTGATGGCCTCGACGGCGTCGTGCATGGTCTCGACCCGCACCAGGCGCATGTCACCGGTGTCGAGGTCCGTGGTGTCCGCACAGTTGTCGGCAGCCACCATGAACAGGCGGGCGCCGGCGGACTCGGCGCCGGCGATCTTCTGGGCGATGCCGCCGATCGCGCCGGCCCTGCCCTCGGCGTCGATGGTGCCGCTGCCGGCGATCACCTCTCCCCCGCTCAGCGAGCCGGGCGTGAGGGTGTCGTAGATCGCCAGCGAGAACATCAGCCCGGCACTCGGTCCGCCGATGTTGTCGCCGATGTCGACCGTGACGTCGAAGGGGAAGGTGAAGCCGGGGCCGGGCGTGATGCCGATCCGCTTGTCGCCCTCCACCTCGCGGGGCGTGACGTCGACGCTGACCTCCTTGCCCTTGCGGAGGACGACGAAGCTCAGCGGCTGGCCCAGCGGCGTCCGGTCGACGGCCTCGACCACGTCCTCGGCGGAGTCGACCTCGACCCCGCCGACGGAGACCAGGACATCGCGAACCTGGAGCTTGCCGTCGGCCGGCAGGCCCTTCTCGACGAAGAGGACCTCGACCTCGGGCTGGACGTCGTAGCCCAGCTCGGTCAGCGCCGTCGCGATCGCGGCGTCCTGCGATGAGACCATCTGGACCGCCGACTCGGCGTCGCTGGACTCGTCGGTCTCCTCGGGCGCATAGACGGCGTCATAGGGATAGACCGCTTCCGAGGGAGCGATCCAGGCCCTGATCAGCTCCTCGAGCGTGACGTCCTCCTGCGGCTGGTCGACGTAGATGGTGGTGAGCCGCAGCTCGCCGTCGTCGCGGTAGGCCTCGTGCCCGGAGACCTCGACGATCTCCTTGCCCTCCGGCGCGGCGAGGATGTCGACACTCGGTCCGGGGCGGTAGGTGACATAGGGCAACGGCTGCGTGCCGACGAAGACGAACAGCCCGAGGAGCAAGGGCACGGCCAGCAACCCCGCAAGCGTCCGCTGACTCATGGGCTCACCCTCTCAAATGCCTGCAAGCCCCCGGCACCTGACCGGGTCGCGAGCTCGACCAATCCGGCGGGTGGGTGACTCCGAACACACCGCATCCCGGCTCACAGACGAGTCCGGGGCAGCACAGGTCGGCGTACGAATCCCTGCAGTGCCGACCGGTGCCGACACCAAGGAGTAGTTGTCCATGACTCGCTCACGACCCACCAAGCGACAAGGGGCAGTAGCCCTCGCCTGTGCCGGCGGCATGCTGACCGCAGTCGGTTTCGCCGGGCTCGGTCCGCTCTCGGCCACCGCGTCCAGCCACCGCGAGGCCCCGCTCATCGCGGGCACCCCCCAGTACGACACCACTGACGTGTATGCGTTCCGGAGTCCGGAGAAGCAGAGCACCGTCACCCTGGCGGCCAACTGGCTGCCGTTCCAGGAGCCGGCAGGTGGTCCGAACTTCTACAGCTTCGCCACCGACGCGCAGTACGACATCCACGTCGACAACAACGCGGATGCCAAGCCCGACGTGACGTTCCGGTGGACCTTCAAGGACCACTACGTCTCCAAGGACACGTTCCTGGCCGCGACCGGTCCGGTGACGTCGCTCAAGGACAAGAACCTGAACTACTACCAGACCTACAAGCTGGCCCGGATCAAGAAGGGCAAGTCGAAGACCATCGTCAACAACCGGCGTGTGGCGCCCTCGAACATCGGCGCCGCGTCGATGCCCGACTACGCCAAGCTCCGCAACGAGGCGACGATCAAGGTCGGCAAGAGCGTCAAGTCGTTCGTCGGTCAGGCCGAGGACTCGTTCTTCCTCGACCTGCGCGTCTTCGACCTGCTCTACGGCGGTGACCTCTCCGAGGCCGGCGACGACACCCTGGCCGGCTTCAACGTCAACTCGGTCGCCCTCCAGGTGCCGCAGCGCTGGGTCGCCAAGAAGGGCAACGCCAAGAAGAACCCGGTGATCGGGGTCTGGTCGACGACGTCCAAGAAGTCGACCAACGGCAAGTTCCAGCAGGTCTCCCGTCTGGGCAACCCGCTGGTCAACGAGGTCGTCATCCCGCTGAAGCTCAAGGATGCGTTCAACGGCCTCAAGCCGACCGGTGACGCAGCCGCGCTCAAGTACGTCACCCACCCGGAGCTGCCCAAGCTCATCGAGGCCGTCTACGGGATCAAGGCCCCCAAGACTCCTCGTAACGACCTCGTCTCGGTGTTCCTCACCGGTGTCAAGGGCCTCAACATGCCCAAGGGCAAGATCACCCCGAGCGAGCAGCTTCGCCTCAACATGTCCACCCCGGTCACCGAGGAGCCCAACCGGCTCGGTGTGATCGGCGGCGACAACCAGGGCTTCCCCAACGGCCGCAGGCTCGGTGACGACGTCATCGACATCGCGCTCCAGGTCGTCGAGGGTGAGCTCGTCGGAAGTGCCAACGACCTCGGTGACGGCGTCGACAGCAACGATGTCGCCTTCGGGGACACCTTCCCCTACCTGGCCCTCCCGGCCAGTGGCAGCAACGCTGACCCGCACCCGTCCACGGGTGCTGCGGCGAAGCAGTCCAGCGACAAGGGCGGCCTGCTCGGCATCGAGCCGAGCCGCAGCAGCTCCATGGCTGCGATCGGCGTGGGGCTCTTCGCCCTGCTCGCCGGCATCGGTGGCGCCGCACGGCGCCGCAAGGCCTGACCCCTCCCAACCTGCCCGGCCGCGCGGCCTCAGCTGCGCGGCCGGGCGGAACCAATCGATCGTCTCGGCAGGAGCCCTGTCCCCATGCGCAGAAGCTTGATCGTGATCGGCATCGGCGTGGCGCTCGCCGTCTCGGGCGGCATCGGCGTCGCGAGCACGACCGACCAGACGACCGCGCCCACCGTGTCATCGCCCGCTCAGGTCGTCCCCGACTCGGGGCAGGACCTCACGGCGACCATCACCGCCCTGCAGTCCACCCTGCGGCGCGTCCCCGAGGACCACGTGTCCTGGGCCGGCCTGTCGCTCGCCTACGTCGAGCAGGCCCGCGTCACGGGACTCGCCTCCTACTACGACAAGGCCGACGAGGCCGCTGCGCGCTCCTTCGAGATCGAGCCCGACGAGAACTTCCACGCCCTCACCGCCGACGCCGCCATCGCCGCGGCTCGCCACGACTTCGGCCAGGCGCTCGACAGCGCGGAGCAGGCGCTGGCCGTCAACCCCCGCGACCTCGGCGCCCTGGCGGTCCGCATCGACGCCCTCAACGAGCTCGGCCGGTACGACGCCCAGCTCCGGGCCCTGCGCACCGCCGACCGCCTTCAGCCCAGTACGGCGATCGCAGCCCGCTACTCCTACGCCTACGAGCTCCGGGGCGACCTGGAGCGGGCCGGCGACATCCTGCGCCGCGCGGCGGCCTCGGCCACTCGCGCCGACCAGGCCTATGTCCTGACCCTGCGCGCCGACATCCTGCGCAAGCAGGGTCGGCTGCCGGCGGCCGGTCGCGACCTGGACACCGCCCTGCGGGCCGTGCCCGGACACCTGCCTGCGCTCGTCTCCACGGCCCGCCTCCATGTCGCACGAGGTGAGCTCGACGCGGCTGTGGAGACGTGGCGCGACGTCGTCTCCCAGCAGCCCCTGCCCGAATACCTCACCGAGCTCGGCGAGCTGCTCGAGCACCTCGGCCGCGACCAGGAGGCGGCGACCCAGTTCGACGTCGTCCGGACCACCATCGAGCTGCTCGACGCCAGCGGGGTCGGCACCGACCTCGAGACGGCCCTGTTCGAGGCCGACCACGGTTCCGCCGACCGCGCACTCACGCAGGCCCGGGCCGAGTGGGATCGCCGCACGAGCGTGCACGTCGCCGACGCCTATGCCTGGGCGCTGCACGGCGCCGGTCGCGACGAGGACGCCCTGCGGATCTCCCGGGCCGCCACCCGGCTCGAGACCCCTGAGGCCAGGTTCTGGATCCATCGCGGCACCATCGAGGCCGCCCTCGGCATGACGGACGCGGCCCGCACCCACCTGCGTCGAGGACTCGACACCGACCCCGGCCTGTCGCCGTGGCAACGTGACCGGGCCAGCGCGACCCTCGCCCGCCTCTCCGACGGCCCCGGCAACTCCACGAAGGGCACCCGATGAAGACCCTGCTGCGCCTGCTGCTCGCCCTCGGCGCGATCGCCGCGTGCCTGTTCGTGACCGCGGCCCCGGCCTCCGCCCACCCCCTCGGCAACTTCACCGTCAACCGCTACACCGGCATCCTCGTCTCCGCGACCGGCGTCCAGGTCGACCACGTCGTCGACCTCGCCGAGATCCCGACCGCGCAGCTGGGCCGAGCCATCGACGACCTGCCGGCCCTCGCCGGACGTGAGTGCGCCACCACCGCTCGCGGCCTCGACCTTTCGGCCGCGGGCACCGCCGTACCCCTCACGCTGACCAGCTCCGAGGCCACGATCGCCGACGGCGAGGGCGGCCTGCCGATCACGCGCATCACCTGTGCCTTCAGCGGCCAGGCCGACATCGGCGCGGGCGAGGTCACCTTCGAGGACCGCACCGCACCGGGCTCCGTGGGTTGGCGCGAGATCACCGCCGTCGGCGACGAGATGACCCTGACCAGCTCGGACGTCCCGGCCGTCAGCACCAGCGACCGCCTGACCGCCTACCCCGAGGACCTGCTGCAGTCACCGCTCAACGTCACCTCCGCGACGCTCGTCGTCTCCCCCGGCGGCCCCGCCGGCGTGCTGCCCGGGAGCGGCGACGCCGACCCGACGACCACCGACGGCAGCTGGTTGTCGTCGAAGGCCACCGCCCTGCTGGGCGACAACGGCTGGTTCGCAGCCGTCCTCGCCCTGCTGGCCGCGCTCGCCCTCGGCGCCACGCACGCCCTCTCGCCCGGCCACGGGAAGACGGTGATGGCGTTCTACCTCTCCCAGCGCGGTGACTCCTCCGTGCGCTCCGCGCTCGCGGTCGGCAGCGCCGTGACCGCCGCGCACACCGGGTCGGTGCTGCTCCTCGGACTGCTCGTCTCCTTGAGCAGTGCCTTCGTGCCGGCGCGGCTCTATCCCTGGCTCACCCTCGCCACCGGGCTCCTGATCGTCGGCCTCGGTCTCTACCTCCTGGCTCGCCTCCGCTCGAACGAGGGCGGCGGGCACGGACACGGCCATGGTCACGGTCACGGGCACGGACACGGCCACGGGCATGGCCATGGCCACGAGCAGTCCGCCGAGCCCGAGCAGCAGTCCTCCGTGGCGCTGGCACCGGCGGTCGTCGCGGCCCCGGCCGAGCCGGAGGCCACGCCCGGTCGCCTGGGCGTGTGGGTGATGGGCCTGGTCGGTGGACTCGTGCCGAGCCCCTCGGCCCTGCTCCTGCTCCTCGCCGCGGTCGCGCTGGGTCGCGCCTGGTTCGGCTTCGTCCTGGTCTTCGCCTTCGGCGTCGGTATGGCGCTCTCGCTGGCCGCCGTCGGGCTGCTGGCCCGCGACCTGGTGCTGCGCCTGGAGGGCCTGGCCGAGCGGCGCGGCTTCCTGGGCGGCAACGTCCGCACGTTCCTGCGCTACGGCGCCGCGATCGGCATCTGCGCGGTCGGGACCGGAGTGGTCATCCGCACGCTCGTGAATTTCTGAGCCGTTCGCCAATCCGGGCGAGGGGTTCGCGCCGAACTCTGGTTGTTGCACATCGCGTGCAACAAGATCCGGGAGGTCCACCGATGCACGTCCCCGACGGTTTTCTCGACGCCCCCACGTCGCTGGCCACCGCGGCCGCCGCTGCCGCCGCGATCGGCATCGCCCTGCGTGGTGCCCGGCGCGAGCTCGACGACCGCATCGCGCCGCTGGCCGGCCTGGTCGCGACCTTCGTCTTCGCCACCCAGATGCTCAACTTCCCGGTCGCGGGCGGGACCAGCGGCCACCTCATGGGCGGCGCCCTCGCGGCGATCCTCGTCGGCCCCTACACCGGCCTGCTCTGCCTGACCGTGGTCCTGGTCGTGCAGTCGCTGCTGTTCGCCGACGGCGGGATCACCGCGCTGGGCACCAACGTCGTGCTGATGGGCATCGTGACCGTGGTCGTCGGCTGGGTGGGCTTCCGGGCCGCGCAGCTCGTGCTGCCCAAGCGCCTGTCCATGGTCGCGCCGGCTGCCGCGCTGGGAGCCGCGGCGTCGGTGTTGGCCAGCGCCGCGACCTTCGTCGTCCTCTACTCCGTGGGCGGCGTCATCGCGATCCCCTTCGACACCTTGCTGACGGCGATGGTCAGCGTCCACACGGTCATCGGCCTCGGCGAGGCCGCCATCACCTTCCTGGTGGTCGCCAGCATCGTCTCGGTGCGACCCGACCTCGTCCACGGCGCCCGCCGCGTGCTCGTCGTGCGCGAGCTCGAGACCAGGCTGGTGGCGTCGTGAAGCGCATCTCCACGCGCACCGTCCTCGTGGTCGGGCTGCTGATCGCCCTGGCGTTCGCCGGTTTCCTGAGCTTCCATGCCTCCAGCAGTCCTGACGGCCTCAACCGGGTCGCCACGGACCTGGGCTTCGCCGAGGCCGAGACCGCTTCGGCGACCCAGGACGGTCCGCTCGCCGGCTACGACCTCGCGGGCGTCGACCACGGTCGTCTCTCGGGCGGCCTCGCCGGCGTCATCGGGTGCCTGGCCGTGCTCGGCCTCATGTCCGTGCTGGTCCTCGTCCGCCAGCGCTCCCCGCGCCCGGCCCGGACGCGGGGCGAGTGACGTGGGCGCCCCGCACGGGCACCGGCTGCACTACCACGGCCACTCCCCCCTCCACCGGGCTCCGGCCCACCTCAAGGTCGCCGGGCTCGTGGGCTTCATGCTCGTCGTCGTCGCGACGCCCGTCCCCTGGCTGCCCGCGTTCGCTGCGTACGCCGCTGTGCTGGCCGTCATCGTCGTGCTCTCCGGCGTCCCGGTGCCCTACCTCGCGCGGCGGATGGTCGTCGAGACGCCGGTGCTCGTCTTCGCCGCGCTCCTCCCGTTCGTCGCCACGGGACCGCAGGTCGAGGTGCTCGGGGTCTCGCTGACCGAGGCAGGGCTGGTCGCGGGCGGGGGTCTCGTCATGAAGGCGACCCTGGGCGTGCTGGCCAGCCTGCTGCTCGCCGCGACGACCGACCCGCGCGACCTGCTCATCGGGCTGGAGCGCCTGCGGGTGCCCGCCCAGCTGGTCCAGATCATGGGGTTCATGGTGCGCTACCTCGACGTCGTGACCGACGAGCTCCGGCGAATGAAGACCGCCCGCGAGTCCCGAGGCTTCACCGCCCGCAATCCGCGACACTGGCCGGTGATCGGCCGCTCGGCCGGAGCCTTGTTCATCCGCTCGTTCGAACGTGGCGAGCGCGTCCACCTCGCGATGATCTCGCGCGGACACAACGGGAGCCTGCGCCGATGACCACCCCAGTGCTCGACCTCCAGTCGGTGGCCTACGCCTATCCCGACGGCCACCAGGCGCTCTTCGGCGTCGACCTGCACGTGCACCGCGGCGAGCGCGTCGCCGTCCTCGGCCCCAACGGTGCCGGCAAGACCACGCTCGTGCTGCACCTCAACGGCATCCTGCTCCCCGGCCGCGGCACCGTGACGGTGTCCGGGCTCCCGGTCGTGAAGGACAACCTGGCCGAGATCCGCCGCCGGGTCGGCATCGTCTTCCAGGACCCCGACGACCAGCTCTTCATGGGCAGCGTGCGCGACGACGTCGCCTTCGGACCGCGCAACCTGGGGCTGCGCGGGGCCGAGCTCGATCGCCGGGTCATGACGGCGCTCGACATGGTCGGGATGGCCGACTTCGTGGACCGTCCCCCGCACCACCTGTCGTTCGGCCAGCGTCGCCGGGTGGCCGTGGCCACGGTGCTGGTCATGGAGCCGGAGATCATCGTGCTCGACGAGCCGAGCTCCAACCTCGACCCGGCATCGCGCCGAGAACTCGCCGACATCCTCACCAGCCTCGACGTGACGCTGATGATGGTCACCCACGACCTGCCCTACGCCTTGCAGCTGTGCCCCCGGGCGGTGGTGCTCTCCGACGGCATCGTCGCCGCGCAGGGCCGCACGATCGACATCCTCACCGACGACGCGCTGATGAAGTCCCACCGGCTCGAGCTGCCCTACGGCTTCGACCCGCACACCTGCTGAGACCTCAGCGGCGGGTGGGGCGCACGGCGATGCCCGTGCTGCGGTCGGCCACCCGAGCCGGTCGCGGAGGCAGCTTCGCGAGGTGGTCCTTCTCGAGCGCCTTCTGGAGGCGTTGTACGGCGACGTCCCGGTCGACCTCGCCGCGACCCTCGCGGCCCTGCCAGCCCACCCATGCCATCGCGCCCACAGTCACCAGGGCAGGCGGCACGAGCCACCACAGGATCTCCACGACGTCAGGGTAGGCCGACCCACTCCTCCGCACCGTCCGCGAAACGCTGGTGCTTCCAGATCGGCACCTCCGACTTCAAGGTGTCGATCAGCGCCCGCGAGGCGTCGAAGGCAACGCCGCGGTGGCTGGCCGTGGTCGCGACGATGACGGCGATGTCCCCGATCTCCAGGTGTCCGACGCGGTGTACGGCGACGAGCCCGTGCACGTCGTGGGCCCCCGCCACGCGGTCGCAGACGTCGCGCAACCGGGCCAGGGCCGTCGGATGGGCGCTGTAGTCGAGCGAGGTGACGCCCTGCCCGCCGTCGTGGTCGCGCACCCGGCCGACGAAGAGCGTCAGCCCGCCCGCAGCCTCGTCGTCGAGGGCGCGCACGACCTCGTCGACGTCGAGAGGCTCGTCCCGGATCTCGACGAGCCGAACGGCGGTGTGCGGTGAGGCCTGGGTCATGCTCCGAGTGTAGTTATCGTGCTGGGCCCGGTGAGTACGGTTGAGGCATGAGCAACACACCCGGTGACGGCCCGGACGAGCAGAACCCCTTCAAGGGCACCCCCTTCGAGCAGCTGTTCAGCGGCCTCTCCGGAGGCCTCGGCGGCGCCGGCGGCGGGATGCCCGACCTGAGCGCGCTGATGAGCCAGATGCAGGCCTTCATGCAGCCCCACGACGGGCCGGTCAACTGGGCGGTCGTCACCGACACCGCGCGCAAGGTCTCGGCGCAGGAGGCGGACCCCACGCCCAGCCAGGCCCAGCGCGACGCGGTGGCGGACGCCGTGCGGCTGGCCGACCACTGGCTCGACGAGGCGACCGACTTCCCGTCCGGGGTGAGCACCACCGCGGCGTGGAGTCGCGCCGAGTGGATCGTGGAGACCACCGACGTCTGGAAGCGCCTCGTCGAGCCGATCGCCGGCTCTGCGGTCGGCGCCCTCGGCAACGCCCTGCCCGAGGAGGCCCGGGCGATGGCCGGTCCGCTGCTGGGCATGCTCGGCAAGGCCACCGGCGCGATGGTCGCCTCCCAGGTCGGCCAGGGTGTGGGCGCGCTGTCGAGCGAGGTGCTCGGCGCGTCCGACATCGGACTCCCCCTCGGCCCCGACGGCAAGGCCGCGCTGCTGCCCGCCAACGTCGACGCGTTCGCGGCCGAGCTGGATGTCAGCGCCGACGACGTCCTGCTCTACCTCGCGCTCCGCGAGGCCGCCCACCAGCGTCTGTTCGCCAACGCGCCGTGGCTGCGCGAGCACCTCATCGGTGCGGTGACGGCCTACGGCCAGGGCATCGAGATCAACACCGCCGGCATCGAGGAGAAGCTCCGCGAGATCGACCCCACCAACCCGATGGCGATGCAGTCGGCCATGGAGGGCGGGCTCTTCGACCTCGCCAAGTCGCCCGCCCAGCAGGCCGCGCTCGAGCGCCTCGAGATCACGCTCGCGCTCGTCGAGGGCTGGGTCGACGAGGTCGTCTCCCAGGCGACCGAGACCCGGATGCCCACCGCCGCCAAGCTGCAGGAGACCGTCCGCCGCCGCCGCGCGGCCGGCGGCCCGGCCGAGGACGCGTTCGCCGCGCTCGTCGGCCTCGAGCTGCGTCCCCGCCGCCTGCGCGACGCCTCCACGCTGTGGGGCTCGTTGCGCACCCGCCAGGGCACCGAGGCCCGCGACGGCGTGTGGATGCACCCCGACCTGCTCCCGACGGCCGCCGACCTCGACGACCCGCTCGGGTTCCGGGAGGACGCCGCGTCGCCGGAGTCGCTGTCGGACGAGGACTTCGACGCCGGGCTGCGCGAGCTGCTCGACGGACCGGCCGACCCCGGCCCGGACGCACAGCCCGACGAGTGATCCACGACGACGCGCTCGCCCTGCTGGCGAGCTGGACCCCACCGAGCCCCCACGACGAGACGCTGCGCGATCGCTACCTCGCGCACCTGCGCTCCCGGCCCGACGGACTGCTGAAGTCCTGCTTCCCCGACCACCTGACCGCGGGGGCGATCGTCGTGTCACCCGACGCCAGCGCCGTACTCCTCAACCACCACCGCAAGGCCGATGCGTGGCTGGCCTTCGGCGGCCACATCGAGCCCGGCGACGCGACGCTGGCCGCGGCGGCACGGCGCGAGCTGGTGGAGGAGTCCGGGTTGACCGACTTCGACTTCGACCCGACGCCGCTCTCGCTCGACGAGCACGCCGTGGACTTCTGCTCCGACCGCGGCACCGTCCACCACCTCGATGTCCGGTTCGTGGCCACCGCGGTCCCCGACGACGACCACGTGGTCAGCGACGAGTCGCTCGACGTGCGCTGGTGGCCGGTCGACGCGCTGCCGCAGACCTTCGACGACATGTATCGCCTCATCGACGTGGCGATCACGCGCGTCGCTCAGTCGACCTTGCCGCTGTCGCCGTCATAGCCGTCGGGCAGCTCGAGTCGCGCGGCTGACGACCAGCCGGCGAGGTAGCCCTTGGCGCGCTCGGACTTGGGGTAGCGGTCCACCCAGGCCCAGAACTCCGGCCCGTGGCCGGGCTCGAGCAGGTGCGCCAGCTCGTGGATGAGCACGTAGTCCACGACCCACGACGGCATCTGCTGGAGCCGCGCGGACAGGCGGATCGACCGCTCGCCGGGTGTGCACGAGCCCCAGCGCGACTTCTGGTTGGAGACCCAGCGGACGCTCGAGGGCGTGGCCAGGCCGCCGAGCCAGGTGTCGTTGAGGGTGGTCGCACGGGCCAGCAGCTCCTCGTCGCTCGGCTTGCGCCGCGACTCCTTGCGCTCGATGCGCGCCACCATGTCGGCGACCCACTTGGCCTCCTCGCGCTTGCTCATCGAGGCGGGGATGAGCACCACGATGACGTCGCCCTCGCGGTAGGCCGACACCGTCCGGCGCCGCCGCTTGGAGCGGCGGACCTCGACCTCAGCCATGGTTCGCCCACTCGAGCAGCCGTTCGCGCGGCCACGTGTTGACGATCCGGTCGGCGTCGATGCCCGCCTCCTCGGCGCGCTCGCAGCCGTAGTCGAGCATGTCGAGCTGGCCGGGCGCGTGTGCGTCGGAGTCGATCGAGAACAGGCAGCCGAGGTCGCGGGCGAGCTCCAGCAGCTCGGTCGGCGGGTCGCGCCGCTCGGGACGGGAGTTGATCTCGACCGCGGTGTCGTTGTCGCGGCATGCCTCGAACACGGCGCGGGCGTCGAACTGGCTCTGCTTGCGGGTGCCGCGGTTGCCCGTCACCAGGCGCCCGGTGCAGTGCCCCAGCACGTTGGTGCGCGGGTTGCGTACGGCGCCGATCATCCGTCGCGTCATCGCATCGGCGTCCATGGCCAGCTTGGAGTGGACGCTCGCCACACGCACGTCCAGCTGGGCGAGCAGCTCATCGGTCTGGTCGAGGGAGCCGTCGTCGAGGATGTCGACCTCGATCCCCTTGAGCAGGGTGAACGCGCCACCGAGGTGCGCGTTGATCGCCTCGACCACGCCGAGCTGGCGGGTCAGGCGCTCGGCGCTGAGGCCGCGGGCCACCTTGAGGCGTGGCGAGTGGTCGGTGAGCACGAGGTAGTCGTGGCCCAGCTCCATCGCGGTCATCGCCATCTCCTCGATGGGCGAACCGCCGTCGGACCAGTCGGAGTGGGAGTGGCAGTCGCCGCGCAGCCGGGCGCGGAGCTCGCGTCCGCCGCTGGCCAGCGGCCCGGCGTGCTCGGCCTCGAGGGCGGCGAGACGGGCTGGCACCACCCCCCGGCACGCGTCGGCGATGACGGCGGCCGTGCTCGGTCCGATGCCGGCCAGGTCGGTCAGCGTGCCGGCCTCCGCCCGCGCGGTGACCTCGTCGCCGCCGAGCGGCAAGATCACGGCGGCGGCCGAGCGGAAGGCCTGGATGCGACGGGTGTCCTCGCGGGCGCGCTCGAGCAGGAAGGCGATGCGCCGCAGTGCGGCGACCGGCCCACCGGCGTACTCACTCATCGCGTCTCTCGCTCTCTGCCTCGTGGGCGGCACAGATTTCGGTCCACAGGCCGCTGCTCATCATTGTGGCTGGTCACAGGGTCGGTACGCCGGGTGGCCGGGCGTGTCCCCCACAACCTCGTCCCCCGCACGACACAGGTTGTCCCCCGCTCCTGCCTGGTCATGCACACGTTGTCCACAGGCCACTCCACAGCCGTGGAGGGACCCGCATTGACCGCGCCGACCGGTGTCTCATAGGTTTGCCCCAGATGAGGCCCTCGGCCTGTCGGGCTCGACCAGCGTGGGGAAGCGCTCGGTCGGACGCCAGCGGATCGAGGGCCTCTTCTACGTCCGGCTCAGGAGCCGTTGAACTCGGGCGCCCGCTTCTCCTGGCTGGCCCGGATGCCCTCCTGGAGGTCGGCGGTCGTCAGCGTCATCGGCTGGGCCAGCGCCTCCCACTGCAGGGCGCTCTCGAAGTCGGCGTGCCCGCCGTCGGCCAGCGCGATCTTGGTGAGCCGGGTCGCGATCGGCGCGTTGGCGGCGATGTCGGCGGCCACGGCGAGCATCTCGTCCTCGAAGGACGCGCTGTCGATCACCCGCGAGACCAGGCCGATGCGCAGCGCCTCCTCGGCCTCCACCACTCGGCCGGTGAGCAGCAGGTCTCGCGCGTGCGCGTGGCCCACGACGGTGGGCAGGAGGAAGGTCCCCGCCATCCCGGCGTGCATGCCCAGCTTGACGAACGGCACGCCGAGCTTGGCCCCGGTCGCGGCGTAGCGGACGTCGCACGCGAGCGCGAGGCAGAGCCCGGCGCCGATGGCGTGGCCGTTGATGGCCGCGATCGTCGGCACCTCGAGCTTCCGGATCGAGAGCCAGGCCCGGTAGAAGGGCAGCATGCGGTTGCGGAGGTGGTCGACGCTCGCGTCGGGTTCGCTGGAGAGCCAGCCCGTGTTGCCGCCCGAGCAGAACGCCGGGCCCGCACCGGTCACCACGACGGCCCGCACGGACCGGTCGGCGGCGATGTCGTCGATGGCCCGCGCCCACGAAGCGGTCATCTCGTCGCTCATCGCGTTGCGCATGTCGGGGTTGTCGAGGGTGAGCCGGACGACGCCGGGAGAAGGTCGATCGAGGCGGAGATCGGTGTAGGCGGCCGTATTTTCAGACATGGGCGCCACCCTACTGATCTCGCGTGTTGAGCCGGTGCGGGAGCGCGCTTGGCGTAATGTCGATCGCGGACCAGCGGCCCCACGCCGCACGTCCCCGACGGGCTTCCCCACCAATCCCGTCGTGACGAGGCGAGAAAACAAGGAGGCCGTCATGGCGGAGACCTGGAGCGGCGAGTTCTACTGCGTCAAGTGCAAGGAGAAGCGCGAGGCGGAGGGCGAGGTCAGGGTCAACGACAAGGGCACCCGGATGGCCAAGGCCGTCTGCCCCGTCTGCAGCACCAACCTCAACCGCATCCTCGGCAAGGCATGACCTGCACCCCCTGAGCTGAGCAGTCGGCGGCGTCACCCTCGCGGTGGCGCCGCCGCTGCCATTTCCCCGCCTGTGGATGAGCGGGTGCGGGCCGGGCCCGACCTTGCTTGAGTGTCGTCATGGCCTCGACGTCGACCCGGATCCGGGCACAGCTGCACGCGCCGCCCACCTACCTCCCCCACGTCAGTACGGTCGCCGAGCTGGCCGGCCTGCGCCCGACTCCGACCGCCGGCGTCGCCCTCCTCGTCGCCGACCGCGACGAGCCCGCGATGACGGACCGGTGGGCGGTCGACTCGCTCCCCCACCTGGTCGTGCGCCTCGGTGCCGGGTCGGTCCGCGTCGGTCCCTTCGTGCACCCCGGGGTGACCGCCTGCCTGCACTGCCTGACGGTCGGTGGCCTGGTGGTCGACTCCCGACCCGCGGCGTACGGCGATGTGGACCCGGCCCTGATGAGCATCGCCCTGGCCTGGGCGGTGCGTGACCTCGCGACCTGGCAGGCCGGTGGGCTCCCGACCACGTGGTCGACCACGGTGCTGCTCGGCGCCGACCTGCGCCCCGAGGTCACCCGCTGGCCGCGGCACCCGCACTGCGGCTGCTCCTGGGGGCTGGGCGTCGACGTCGGCTGACCGCGCCCCTCACCACCAGGCGCTGTCCAGCTTGCCCTCGATCGCGCGCAGGTGGGTGCGCGAGCACTCGTCGCAGTAGGTGCGCTGGCGGCCGTTCTCGACCGACGTCGTCCAGGTCAGGGTCTCGGCCTCCTCGGCCTGCCGTCCGCAGAAGTCGCAGCTTCGCATGCTCGCAGGCTACGCCCCACGGCGTGCGGGGGTGCCCCGAAATCGCCAGAACCGACACGACCGGGTGGTCGTGCCGGTTCTGCTGCATCACCCGCGATCAGGGCGAGCCCCCGTTGGTTCGAGCTCAGGCTAGATCGCGCGGGCGAGGGCGAGACGCGCCTGCTGCGCGGCCTGTTCGGCCTTGCGGCTCAAGCGACGAGCCAGGGCCAGCTGGTGGCCGCGTCGCAGGTTCTGCGCCTCTCCCAGGCGCGCGGCCATCTGTGCGCGCGCCAGGTCTTCCTGCATCGTGTACATGTGAGTGTCCTTCGTGAAAGTTGTGTTCATGGCTGGGTAGAGCTCCGGTTGGATCGTGAGAAGGTGCCGACGAGCGTCACGCTGCGGCTTCGGTCTTGCGGGGTCGACCGCGGGGACGCTTGCGCGGGATCACCACGCCCTGCAAGAAGAGCTCGCCGCCCCAGACGCCCCACGGCTCGCGCCGTTCGAGGGCGCCGCTGAGGCACATCGCCTGGACCGGGCAGTCCTGGCACAGGGTCTTGGCGTACTCCACATCGGACGGGGACTCGGCAAACCACAGCTCTGCGTCGTTGGTGCGGCAGGGCAGCAGCTCGTCATCCACCTCGGCAGCCGCGTCGTGGAGGTCGCCCAGATCACCCTGGACGGCTTCATCGGCTCGGTTGCGGTCGAGAACACTGATGGTCATGTGTGTCACCTCCTTCTCGTTGACCTGATCGCTGGTGCAGAAAATTCTGGGATCGAGGTCCGCGGCCCTTGAGAAACACAAAGGCCGCGAATCCCGGTGGGGATCCGCGGCCTGGAGGTGAGCCGATTCAGTGTTGTCAACTGATCGGCGGACTCCAGGCGTCAGATCCGGTCGTGCCGTAGGCGGCAGCGAGGCCCGTCACGCGGACAGCGGCGACCCGGCCGCGCCCGACGTGGGAGGTCGGAGCGCAAATGGGCATGCCAAAGTCCGGCGTGAGCGCCGGCTTCTGCCAGGTGATGTTCTTCATGCGGTCCACCTCCTCAGGTGATGGGGCGCCGACCGGTGTCAGTGGTCGTGGTGCGCGACGGGTGATGGGAACAAAAGTAGCGGCTGCTCCGTGTAATGGGCAAACCATTTTATGGGTATTTCTTCAGATTTCTTTTCCGGCCAGGACGGCGAGCACGTCGTCGCCGTACTTCGCCAGCTTGGAAGCCCCGACTCCGCTGATCTTGAGCAGTCCGCGCTCGTCGCTGGGGCAGTGCTCGGCGATCAGCTGGAGGGTCGCGTCGGTGAACACGACGAAGGCCGGCACGCTGTCGTCGGCGGCCCGCGCCAGCCGCCACTCACGCAGGCGCTCGAAGAGTGCCTCGTCGTAGGAGGCCGGGCAGTCGCTGCAGCGGCCGATCTTCTTCTCCGACGGTGACGCCAGCGCTCCCCCGCACTCGCGGCAGTGCCGTGCCTTGCGGTTGCGGCTCACGCTCGTGGACACCGCGGCCGAGCGCTCGACCTCGGCCACGCCGTTGAGGAAGCGCGACGGCTTGCGCGAGCCACGGCCGCCGGGGTTGCGGGCCAGCGACCACGAGATGGCGAGGTGCTTGCGGGCCCGGGTGACGCCGACGTAGAGGAGACGGCGCTCCTCCTCGATCGCGGCCGGGGTGTCGGCGTAGGTGATGGGGAGGGTGCCGTCCTGCATGCCGCACAGGAACACCGCGTCCCACTCCAGGCCCTTGGCGGTGTGAAGCGTGGCGAGGGTGACGCCGTCGGCCAGCGGCGCGTGCTGCTCGGCTGCTCGGCGGTCGAGGTCGTCGACGAGATCGCCCAGCTCGGCACCCGGGTGCTCGCGGACGAACTCGGCCGCCTGGTCGACCAGTGCCTGCAGGGACTCCCAGCGGTTGCGGGTCTCGCCCCGGGTGCTGGGCGGCTCGGTGTTCCACCCCATCCCGGACAAGGTGGCCTGCACCAGCTCGACGACCGAGCCCTCGGCCTGTCCCGAGCGGGCGGTGCCACGGAGCAGGGTGACGGCCTGCCGGACCTCGGCCCGGTCGAAGAAGCGGGCGGCGCCGCGGACGACGTAGGGGATCTTGCGCTGGGTCAGCGCGTCCTCGAAGGTCTCGGACTGCGCGTTGATCCGGAACAGGATCGCGATCTCGCCGGCCGGGATGCCGGCGGAGCGCAGGGTGGCGATCTTGTCCGCGGCGGCCGCTGCCTCGGCGACCTCGTCGGGGTGGGCGCGGTAGGTGACCTCGGGCCCTGCCGGCTGCTGGGCGAGCAGCTCGACTCCCTTGCTGGGCGTGCCGGCCAGCATCTGGTTGGCGGCGCCGACGATCTGCGGCGTCGAGCGGTAGTTGCGGACCAGCTCGACCGACGTCGCGGCAGGGAACTTCTTGCCGAAGTCGCGCAGGTAGGAGGCGTTGGCACCGGCGAAGGAGTAGATCGTCTGGGCGGGGTCGCCGACCACGCAGATCTCGTCGCGCCCACCCAGCCACAGGTCGAGCAGCGCCGACTGGAGTGGCGACACGTCCTGGAACTCGTCGACGACGAGCCACTTGTACTGGCGGCGGACCTGGGCCGCGACCGCCTCCTCGTCGGCCAGCAGGCCAGCTGCGAAGAGCAGCACGTCCTCCATGTCCATGCGGGTCTGGCCGCGCTTGATCTCCTCGTAGCCCTGGTAGATCCGGGCGACCGAGTCGGCGTCGAGGTGGGAGACGGAGCGGCCGCGCTGGTCGGCCACCCGCGCGTAGTCGTCGGGCGAGACGTTGCTGACCTTGGCCCACTCGACCTCGCTGGCGAGGTCGCGCAGCGTCGCCTGGTCGGTCTGGACCCGCTGTCGCCTGGCCGCCCCGGCGAGCAGGCCGATCTTGGAGTCGATCAGCTCGGGCAGCTCGTGGCCGTGCACGCGCGGCCAGAAGTAGCGCAGCTGGCGCAGGGCGGCGGAGTGGAAGGTCCGGGCCTGCACGCCGCCGGCGCCGAGGGTGCGGAGCCGGCCTCGCATCTCGCCGGCCGCGCGCGTCGTGAAGGTGACCGCGAGCACCTCGGTCGGCGCGTAGACCCCGGTCGCGACGCCGTAGGCGATGCGGTGGGTGATCGCCCGGGTCTTGCCCGTCCCGGCGCCGGCGAGCACGCGCACCGGACCGCGGATGGCCTCTGCAACCTGGCGCTGCTCGGGGTCGAGAGCGGCCAACAGCTCATCGGGCGTGGGCATCGGTGCGGAACAACTCCAATGGGTGGAAGGTTGGGCTCTACGAACACCCGAAACCCTAGACGTCAGGACGGACAACTCCTCATGAGCGAGTCGAGCTTCACGATGTACAGCACTCCCTGGTGTGGCTACTGCCACCGGCTCAGGGGACAGCTCGACCGCGAGGGGATCACCTACGAGGTCGTCGACATCGAGCAGACGCCCGACGCAGCCTTCATCGTGGAGCAGGCCAACAACGGCAACCAGACCGTGCCGACGCTGGTGTTCGCCGATGGGTCGGCCCAGACCAACCCGTCCCTGGCCCAGGTCAAGGCCAAGCTCGCGTCGCTGGCCTGATCAGCAGCGCGACTGCAGCGTCGCGACCCCCGAGCCGGTCAGGTCGGCGCAGGCAGCGCCGCGCCCGGTCATGGCCATCAGGAGGTCGATCCCGCGACCTCGCACGGTCGTGCCCGCGCCGTACTGCCAGTCCTGGTCCGTGGCGGCGAGCGAGAGCCCGTCGATACGGCGCTTGGCGCCGATCAGCAGGTTGGAGCGCTTGAAGAAGTCGAGGCACAGCGCGACGGCCTCGGCGGGGTAGTCGTGGCTGATCCCGAGCGGGCGCCGGATGTCCTCGGCGTGGATGAGCGTCTCGCCCAGCCACGAGGTCCGGGGTCCGGGCGGCGACTTCCTCGACCCCTGGATCGCACGGAAGTTGGCGAGCGTCTCCGCCGCCGTCAGCCCGTGGTGACGCACGATCCCCCGCTCGGTGAACTCCCCGAAGCGGAAGCCGCTGGCCACCATTCCGCCCACGAAGCGGGCGGGACCCGTGTGAGCGGTGCTGGTCATGTGCGCCAGCGTGTGGTGGACCGTCCACTCGTGGTTGAGCGAGGGGGTGTCCCACTGCTCCGCGGAGATGCCGGCCAGGTCGTCAGCGAGGGCGCCTCGTTCGGCTGCCACGGTCTGCCACACGTCGATCATGGGCCGGAGCGTAGATCACCAGCCGTCGACCAGTGACTCCCCCAGCCAGCTCTCCATCAACGACGACGAGATCGAGACACCGCTCGGCACCCGGATGCTGTCGGTGGTCTCGCCCCGCAGGTCGGCTCGGCTGAACCAGCGCGCCTCGGCGAGCTCGGTGCCGTCGACCTCGATCTCGTGGGTGAGAGCCCGCGCGGTGAACCCCAGCATCAGGCTCCCCGGCAGCGGCCACGGCTGGTTGCCGAAGTAGGCGACGTCGCCGACGAGCACGCCCGTCTCCTCCATCACCTCGCGCCGGACGGCGTCCTCGAGCGTCTCGCCCGGCTCGCAGAAGCCGGCCAGCGTGGAGAACCTGCCCTCGGGCCAGCTCGCCTGCCGCCCGAGCAGGATCCTCTCCTCGTCGCTGCCCGGCTCCCCCGAGGTGACGGCCATGATCACCGCCGGGTCGGTGCGCGGGAACTGCGACTTCCCGCACGCGGTGCACGTCAGCTCGTGACCGGCATGGGTCGACTCGAGCCCGCCGCCGCAGCGAGGACAGAACCGGGTCGCCCAGTGCCACTCGGCGAGACCGATCGCGTGGAAGAGCCACGGGATCTCGGCGGCCAGGGACTCCTCCCCCGCCACCAGCCGCGGGAAGAGCCCGCGCAACCCGATCCACTCGTCCCGCTCACCCGGCACGTCGCCGGGGTCGGCGATCACCGCGAACCGGGTCACGCCGTCGGCGTGGCCCAGCAGGACGCGGCGTCCCTCGGGCGCCTCGGCGGGCTTGATCCAGTGCACCGCCCCGTCGACCGGGCGCAGCCTCGTCCCGGCGAGCACCAGCACCCGCGTCGACTCCTCCGCCCACCGCTCGGCCAGCCAGGCCTCGTCCGTGCGGCGCATCCCCTCCCGGTCGTGCGCGTGGGCCGACAGGGCGACGTGGGGCAGCTCGCGGGTCACGGGTCCTAGGGTGCCATCCATGAGCATCCACATCTCCGCCCAGCCCGGTGACATCGCGCCGGTCGTCCTGATGCCCGGCGACCCGTTGCGCGCGAAGTGGATCGCCGAGACGTTCCTCGACGACGCCGAGTGCTACAACGAGGTGCGCGGCATGCTCGGCTTCACCGGCACCTGGCGCGGCCGCCCGGTCTCGGTGCAGGGCTCCGGCATGGGCCAGCCGTCGCTGGCGATCTACGTCAACGAGCTGTTGCGCGACTACGGCGTCGAGTCGATCGTCCGGGTCGGTTCGTGCGGGGCGCTCACGGAGAAGGTCGCGGTCCGCGACGTCATCCTGGCGAGCGGTGCCTGCACCGACTCCTCGATGAACACGCACCGCTTCGGCGGCTACGACTACGCCCCGGTGGCCGACTTCGGCCTGTTGCGTCGCGCGTACGACGCCGCGCTGGCCATGCCCGACGTCACGACCCACGTCGGGCTCATCATGTCCAGCGACTCGTTCTACTCGCCGCGACCCGAGCTGGTGAAGCCGATGGTCGACCACGGCGTGCTCGCCGTGGAGATGGAGGCGAGTGCGCTCTACACGCTCGCAGCGGCGTACGACCGGAAGGCGCTGGTCGTGTGCACGGTCAGCGACCACATCGTCACCGGTGAGGAGACCACCTCGACGGAGCGCGAGCAGACCTTCGGCGCCATGGTCGAGATCGCGCTCTCGGCTGCTCTGGAGGACTGAGCCGGGCTCAGCCCGAGACCAGCCCCTCGAGCTCGGCGCGACCCGGCAAGGAGTCGGGCTCGACCGTGCGCCCGGTCCGGACGTAGTGGAAGGCCGCGCGCACCGAGGCCAGCGGCAGGTCGTGGATCTCGGCCCAGGCGAGGCGGTAGACCGCGAGCTGGAGCGGGTCGGCGGTCTCGTTGCGGCTGGTCTTCCAGTCGACGATCAGGAAGGTCCCGTCGTCCTCGCGGTAGACCGCGTCGATCCGCCCGCGAACCACCTGCCCGGCCAGCACCAGCGCGAACGGCGCCTCCACGGAATGGGGTGCGCGGTCGGCGAAGGGGCCGTCCTCGAAGCTGCGGATGACGTCGCGCAGCTCCCCCGCGTCGTCGATGCCGGCGTCGGCACGCCCCCAGAGGTCGTCGGGCTCGATCAGCGCCTGCTGGCCGAAGCGCGCCTCGACCCACGCGTGGAAGTCGGTGCCGAAGCGGGCCTGGTGTGACGGCGGCCGCGGCATCGGCCTGGCCAGCTCACGAGCGAGCGCGTCGGGATCGTCGTGCAACCGGCCCAGCGCGGTGGCCGACAGGCTCGACGGCAACGGCACCGACACGTCCGTGGCACGAGCAGCCCTGGCCTCGGCCAGCAGCTGGGCGAGGTCGTCGTCCCAGTCGGCGACGCGCGCCGACTCGACCAGGTCGAGACCGGTGTCGGGAGCCGTCGGGTCGCTGGCGCGGACGAGCTCGGCCGCGGCCAGCCGACGCCGGGCCTCCTCGCCGGGACCCGGCACCGGCCAGGGGCGCGACGGGTCGACGTCGTCGTTGGGGTTGGGCGGACGCCCGGCAGGCTTGTCGAGCCACGCTCCGACGGGGGCGCCCCACTCGTCCAGCTGCTCGCGCACGACCTGCTGGTAGGCGGAGGGCCCGAACGGAGTCGCCCGCTGGGCCCAGACGTAGGACGTGACGGCGAGGTGGTGGGCGGCGCGGGTGAACGCGACATAGCCCAGGCGGAGCTCCTCCTCGGCGTCGTGCTCGCGGGTCGCGGCGCGGTAGGCGTCGAGGGCCGCCTTGTCGTGGCCCTGCAGCTGAGGCTGGTCGGCGCGGTCGCCGCGCAGCGGTGCGGGCAGCACAGCCGGCGACGACGTCCACAAGGTGCGCGAGCGGTTGCTCGGGAAGCGTGTCTCACCGACACCGACGCAGAACACCGAGGACCACTCGAGCCCCTTGGCGCGGTGGACGGTCAACAGCTTGACCGAGTCGGCGGCCGTGGGCGTGGCCACGTCGAGCCCGTTGCCCTGGTCGTCCTCGGCGGTGAGGTAGGCGAGCAGCGCCGGCAAGGTGACGTCGCCGTCGACGGACTGGAACTCCGCGACGGCCTTCACGAAGAGGTCGAGGTTGTCGCGACGAGCCGCTGCGGCCGGCGCGGGCGCCGAGGCGAGCTCGACGTCGACACCCGTGGTGTCGATGACCCGGCGGACGACGTCGAGCAGCGGGTCGCCGACATGGCTGCGGAGTCGCCGCAGCTCGCCGGCCAGCAGCTCGAAGCGCTCGCGGGCCTCGGGCGAGTAGGGCGCGTCACCCGGGTCGGCGAGGGCGTCGCTGAGGGCCGGCAGCTCGGAGACGTCCACGCCGTCGGCGATCCGGAGCAGCTGCTGGGCGATCGAGGCTGCGTCGCCACGGTTGCGACCGCCGCCGATCTCGCCGGCGCGCTGGGCGAGCAACCGCAGGTCGCGTGGCCCGATGGCCCACCGGGGACCGGCCAGCAGGGTCAGCATCGCGGAGTTGGCGGTGACGTCGTGGAGCAGCGACAGGGTCGCGACGACCTCGGCCACCTCCGGCAGCCGGATCAGCCCGGAGAGGCCGACGATCTCCACCGGGATGCCCGCACCGGTCAGGGCGTCGTAGACCTCCTCGGCCTGGGCGTTGTCGCGGCTGAGCACCCCGATCTCGGCCCACGGGGTGCCGGCGTCGTGCACGCCGTGCACGGCCCGGGCGAGCCACTCGAGCTCGTCGACGGCACGCTCGAAGACGTGCGTCTCGACCACGCCGTCGGGGGTGCCGTCCGGCGCCCGGAGCCTGGCCACCTTGTCGCCGTACGTCGCCAGCAGCGGCTCGGCCAGACGGTTGGCGACGTCGAGGATGCGGCGATCGGAGCGTCGGTTGACCGTCAGCGGCAGCCGGCCGGGCTCGCCGTCGGCGGCCGGGAACGTCTCCGCGAAGTTGAGGATGTTGGAGACCGAGGCACCACGCCAGCCGTAGATCGCCTGGTTGGGGTCGCCGACGGCCATGACCGGGTGGCCGAGGCCGGACTCACGGTCGGGGCCGGAGAAGAGCCGCGCGAGCATGGTGGCCTGGGCCACCGAGGTGTCCTGGTATTCGTCGAGCAGGACGACCTTGAACCGGGACCGCTCCACCACCCCGACGTCGGGCTGCTGGGCGACCAGCCGGGCCGCCAGCGCGATCTGGTCGCCGAAGTCCATCAGGCCCAGGTCGGCCTTGAGCCGGCGATAGCCGCCCACGAGCTCGAGCAGCTCCGCGCGCCGGTCGAGGGCGTTGACGGCCTTGTCGATCGCGTCGAGGTAGGTCTTGCGGGCCTTGCCCTGCATCTCCTCCGCCCGGGCGAGCTCGAAGCCGCGCCGGGCCTCGCCGTCGACCCGCCGCACGTCGTCGGCCTCCACGAGGTGCTCACTCATCGCCCCGTCGAGGGCGAGCAGGTTTTGGATGACGGTCGCCGGGTGGTCGGAGAGCAGCTCGATGCGACCGGTGAAGCGGTCGATCACCCGGGCACCGAGCTGGTAGCGCGATGCATCCGAGACGACGCGGGTGTCGGGCTCGTGGCCGATGCGCAGGCCGTGATCGGTCAGCAGGTTGCCGGCATAGGCGTGGTAGGTCGCCACCACGGGTTCGAGCACGTCCTCGCCGTCGTCGACGACCGACTGGTCGAGGAGGCCGGCCTTGGTCAGGGCGAGGTTGATCCGGCTGCGCAGCTCGGCGGCGGCCTTGGTGGTGAAGGTGAGCCCGAGGACCTCCTCGGGCCGGACCAGGCCGGTCGCGACGAGGTAGACGACGCGCTGGGCCATGAGGGTGGTCTTGCCGCTGCCGGCGCCGGCCACCACGACGGTGGGTCGCAGCTCGGCGGTGATCGCCTCCCACTGCTCCGGGCTCGGGGCGTGGCCGCCCATCAGGGCCTGCAGGTCGGCGGGGGTGTCGAGTCGGATCGGGGTCGCGGCGTTCACTGGACGGTCACCGAGCCTGCGCCCTTGGCCGGGCAGATCGAGACGAAGGTGCACTCACGGCAGTGCTGGCCGGGCACTGCGGGGAACGTCTCCTCGCGGACGAGGGTGGCTGCGCGGGCGAGCCCTGCTCGCAGCACGGCACGCTCGGGTCCGTCGTCGGCATGCGTCTCCTGGACCTGGACCTTGGCCGTCGTCGTGTCGTCCTGGAGGCCGAGCTGGACCAGCTCGGCGCCGCCGGAGCGCGTGGGCCGTCCGAGGCGCTCGTCGAGGGCGCCGGCGTCCACGGCGTACTGGTAGAGGGCGAGCTGGAGGTTGCCCTTGACCGCCGGTGCGGTCGGGGCCCCGCGACTGGTCTTGAAGTCGACCACGACGACCTCGCCGTCGGCGGTGAGCTCGAGCCGGTCGGCGGTGCCGTTGAGGGCAATCTCCTGCCCGTCGACCTCGACCACGGTCTTGAACCGCGTCTCCGAGTCGACGAACTCGCGCGGGTTGGAGCGGTGCCACTCCACGAAGCGGGTCAGGGCCTTGCGGATGCGGTCGTGCTCGCGCTTGCGCGACCACGGCGTGCGGAACGCGAGCCGTCCCCAGACCGCGTCGACCTCGAGCATCAGGACGTCGACGTCGGCGGCGAGCTCCCGGGTCGCCACCCGCTCCGCGAGCGCGTGCACGATCTGCCCCACGTTGGCGGCCTGGTGGGCGGCCGAGACGCCCCCCGCCTCCCGGGCGAAGAACCACTGGGCGGGGCACGTCAACAGGGACTCGAGCATGCTCGCCGAGACCGGCACCGGCCGGTCGGGGTCGCGCACCGGTCGTGGGGACCTGGTCGCGGAGCGGGTGCCCCACCAGGAGGCCGGGTCGGCCTGCGGCACGAGCTGGCGACCGCCGACCTCCTCGGCGGCCAGCGCCGCG
>NZ_CM001852.1:1149764-1208433 GCF_000389985.1 Nocardioides sp. CF8 | reverse complement strand
CGTCGCGGTGGACCGGACTGATCTCGAGCTCGGCCAGGAAGCGTGAGGGCTGCTCGCCCTCGTCATCGGTCGACCGCACGGCCGTGACGACCAGGCGCTTGCGGGCGCGGGTGCAGGCGACGTAGAAGAGGCGGCGCTCCTCCATCAGCAGGGCCCGGGCGGTGACGGGAGGCACAAGGTCGGGCGCACCCGACGGGTCGAGGCCGATGCGGTCGGCACCCAGCAGGCTGGAGCGACGACGCAGGTCGGGCCAGCCCTCCTGCTGCACGTGGGCGACGACGACGAGCTCCCACTCGAGGCCCTTGGACCGGTGGGCTGTCAGCAGCCGCACCGCCGAGCCACGCACCCCGCGCTCGGCGAGCGTGTCGCCGGGGATCTGCTGGGCGATGAGGTTGGCGAAGAAGGCTCCGACGCCGACGTGGTCGCGGTGCTCGACCGCGCGGGCCGCCACCTCGAAGAGCGCGCAGATCGAGTCGAGGTCCTTGTGGGCGCGGCGGGCGCCGGCACCGCCCTGGTCGACCTGGCGGCGCAGCCGCTCCGGCCAGCCGGTGCCCGACCAGAGGTGCCAGAGCACGTCCTCGACGCCGGCGCGCTGCTCGAGCAGCGCCGAACCCGAGCGCAGCAGGGCGGCCAGGGCACGGCAGCGCTCGACCTCCGGGCCGTCGAGGCCGGACAGGAAGTCGTCGGCGACGACCGCGAGCCGCAACAGCTCGCGGCTCGTGCGCGGCGCGTCACCGGCCTTGTCGCGCGCACGCAGGCGGCGCACGAGCGCGCGCAGGTCACCCGCGTCGAGCCCGCCGAGCGGGGAGAGCAACAGGGACTCGATGCGTCCCGGGTCGAGGAAGTCGGGCGAGTCGGGGTCGGTGTTGTCGAGGTTGACCACCGCGCGGAGCCCGTCGAGCAGCGGGAGCACGGCCGGGTCACGCACGAGCGGCACGTCGTCGGAGGCGACCTCGACCGGCACCCCGGCGGCGGCGAGGGCGCGGCGCAACGGCGGGATGGAGGCCTGGCCGGACCGGACGAGGACGGCCATCTGCGACCAGTCGATGCCGTCCTCGAGGTGAGCGCGGCGCAGCAGGTCGGCGAGGTGCTCGGACTCGGCGCGGTCGGTGTCGAAGGTGTGCACCTCGACCCGGCCGTCGCCGTGGGGCCCGGGCACGGCCTCCGGGGTCAGGAACGCCTCGCGCGCCTCAGGACCGATGCTGCCGGTCAGCGGCAGCCTCGCCGCGATCCGGCCGGCCGCGAGCAGCAGGCGCGGCCCGAACCGGCGCGTGCGCCGCAGGACCAGGACCGGGGCCCGCTCCCCCGCCGCCGTCGGGAACTGGCCGGGGAAGTCGAGGATGCCGCGCACGTCGGCACCACGGAAGCCGTAGATCGACTGGTGGGGATCACCGACCACCGTGAGGTTGCGCCCGTCCCCGGCCAGCGCACGCAGCAGCGCGACCTGTCCGGGGTCGGTGTCCTGGTATTCGTCGACGAACACGTGGCTGAACCGCGCCCGCAGCTCGTCGCGATGGGCCTCGGCGGTGATGACCGCGCGGCGGATCAGGTCGGGGTAGTCGGTCGCACCGAGGTTGTCGAGGATCGTCAGGTATTGCTCGAGGAAGTGGCCGGCCGCGACGAACTCCGGGAGACCGTTGGCCGCGCCCAGCGCCGCCAGCCCGTCCGGGTCCAGCCCCTTCTCCCGGGCGCGCGAGAGCACGGCGTGCACCTCCCGGGTGAAGCCGCGGGTGCCGAGGGCGCTCGTGAGGGACTCGGGCCAGGTGATGGCCTCGGGGTTGTCGCTCAGCAGCTCGCGGAGCACGACATCGGCCTCGGGCGCCGACAGCAGCCGCAGGGGCGCGTCGTAGAGGTCGGCCGGGCTGTAGGTCCGGATCAGCGCATAGGCGAAGGAGTGGAACGTCGAGCAGGTCGCCGCCGAGGTGGTGCGCCCGACGCGGGCGATCACCCGGTCGCGCAGCTGCTCGGCCGCCTTGCGGGAGAAGGTCAGGGCCAGGACCTGGTCGGGGTGCACGCCGCGCTGCTCGATCAGCTCCGCGATCGCCTCGACCATCGTGGTCGTCTTGCCGGTGCCGGGACCGGCCAGCACGAGCAGCGGCCCCCCGGCGTGGTCGACGACCGCCTGCTGGTGCTCGTCGAGGGTCGGCGGTGCCACGACCGACGCCGTCGCCCGGACGAGGCGATAGCGCGTGCTCGGGGTGGGGGTCGCGGCCATGGCTGCACTCAAACAGACGCCACCGACACTGGCCTCAGTGCCTCACGCCTCGGCGCCGCGGTCGTTGTAGGTCCCGGCCTCTTCCTGCCCGCTCAGCCCGGCGATCGCGGTCATGATCTCGTCGGTGAGCAGGCGGCGGGCCTTGCCCAGCGGCAGGTCGCCGTACCCCGCGGGCGAGATCGGCGGCCCGAACGCAACGCTCACCGGCGCGATCCGCGGCAGGGAGGCATCGACGGGCTGCACGTCTTGGGTGCCCGTCAGGCCGACCGGCACGACCGGCACCCCCGCGCTCAGCGCGAGGTGCGCGACACCGGTGCGTCCGCGGTAGAGGCGCCCGTCGCGGGAGCGGGTGCCCTCGGGATAGATGCCGAACGCCTCGCCACGCCCGAGCACCTCGAGTGCCGTGTCCAGGCTGGCGATGGCCGCCTTGCTGTCGTCGCGGTCCACCGGCAGCATGCCCATGCCCTCGAACCAGGCCCGCACGAGCGCGCCCTTGATGCCCGGGCCGGTGAAGTAGTCGGACTTCGCCAGGAACACCACCTTGCGCGGCACCACGATCGGGATCATCGTGCTGTCGATGAAGCTCAGGTGGTTGCTGGCCAGGATCACGGCGCCCGAGCGGGGCACGTGCTCGAGGCCGGTGATGGTCGGACGCCAGATCGCGCGGGCGATCGGTGGGACGACCGTGTGGACCGCGGCGAAGAACATGCTCGCCATTGTCACCTAGGACGTCTCGGCGTCGGACGGCTCCCTGAACTGCATGCCGACGACGAGCCCCAGCACCGCCAGCACCCCGACGGCGAGCGGCCACATCAGCGGCTGCACGCCCTCGCCGTGTCCCACGACGACGGCATAGGCGACCGGGGCCGGCACGTAGGCGAGCAGCCCGCGGCGTACCCACATCGTCACGAGCCGCCGGTCCAGCGCTGCGCGCACGGGCCCGTACGCCGCCAGCAGCCCGGCGACGTGGGCGCCGGTCAGCGCCAGGGCGACCAGGAGGACGCCCGGCCGCACCGGATCGGGCACCTTGAGCGCCCACCACCCCATCACCGTCAGCAGCACGAGCGGCCCGACGGGCAGCTCAGGGAGGACGGCCCAGGCGCACGACGCCCCCACGACCAGCAGCACGAGCAGGACCGGCGGCTGCACCGGCGCGACGAGGAACGCGACCGACGGCAGGACGGCCAGCAGGATGCGGCAGGCCACCTGGCTGCGGCTCCAGGAGCGCCAGGACGTCATCGGACCCGCACCTGTGGCACCTGGCCGCGCCGGCTCTGCTGGCGCAGCACCTCGTCGACGGTCCCCCGTCCGCGCCACGGCACGATCGGGCAGCCGAGGGCGGCCAGCTGCTGGAGCAGCGCGGACCGCTCCAGCATGCGCATCCGCCAGGCGAGTCCCGCCGGCGAGACGCGCCCGCCCAGCTCGTCGAGCGAGCGCTCGCCGAGGGTGTCGATGACCACGACCGGGACACCTCGGGCCGAGAGCAGCGCGGCGGCGTTGACGATCGGGGCGTGCAGCATGGTGGACAGCACGTAGACCACGCTGCCGCCGGTGACACCCAGCTCCAGCGTCTGGTCGGGCACCGACGCGGTCTCCGCCACGACCCGCGTGAGGGTGCCGGTGATGCGGTGCAGGTGGCGCGGCCCGCTGCCGAAGGGCACCCGCGCATCGCCGGGCCCGACCACCCGCATGCCGACGCGGTCACCGCGCCGGACGTGGTGGTCCGCCAGCGCCGAGGCCGCGCGCACCGTCAGGTCGAGGCTGCTGGCGCGGCCGTCGATGCCGCCCGAGATGCCGATGTCACGCAGGGCATCGACCACGATGAGCACCGACGTGTCCTGCTCGGCCCGGGTCGTGACCACCTGCAGCTCACGGGTGCGCAGTGACACCGGCCAGCTGATCCGGCGCAACCGGTCGCCGGGAGCGAACGATCGGATCCCGGCGAACTCGGTGCCGCTGCCGACCCTCCTCGATCGGTGCGCGCCGACGAGTCCGTCCGGCTGCGGCGCCTCCGCTGTCGAGTCGTACGGCGCAGCCTGTGGCCACACCGTCAGCACCTGTGGCGACAGCCGGACCGGGCCGTGGCGGTAGCCGGCCCAGGCGCTGGTGAGCGCGACCTGCTCGTCCCCGACGGTCGGCCGTCCCCAGCGGCGCGGCCCGAGCGCGACCACGCTGGCGTCGGCCCCCGCGAGGACGCTCACCGCACCCGACGCCGGTCTGGTGGCCACGTGGGCCACCCTCGGAAGGACGCGGGTGACCTGCTCGACCCGGTCGGTCCCCGTGACCTGCAGGGTCGCGGTGGTGCCCTGTCCCTCGTGCAGCCGGATCCCGCCCAGCTCCAAGGCGAGGCGGGGATCGGAGGTCGGCCGACCGAGCAGTCCGAGCAGGGCCGGCACCAGGAACGGCGCGGCCAGCACCAGGAGCACCGGGGAGCCTGCGAGCGCGGCGCCGACGAGCCCTGCTGCCGCCACCAGCGTCGCTCGGCCGAGCGCCGGAGTAGGCACCCAGGTGCTGCTCATGCGGGAGTCACCGGCGCTCCAGCGCTCCGGGCGCCGGCACGCTCGACAGCACCGCCTCGACGACGCGCGACCCCGAGGCCTGGGTCATCCAGAGCTCGGGCTTCACGGTGATCCGGTGCGCCAGCACGGAGCCGGCGACGGCCTTGACGTCCTCGGGGATGACGTAGTCACGCCCCCGGATCAGGGCCCACCCGCGCGCGGCCAGGACGAGGCCGAGGCTGCCGCGCGGGGAGGCGCCGATGAGCACGTCGGGGTGGGCACGGGTCGCCTCGGCGAGGGCGACGCAGTAGCGCCCCACGCTCTGGTCGACCTGGACCCGCTCGACGGCTGCCTGCACCGCGCGCAGGCCGGCGGCGTCGGTGACGGCCTCGACCGACACCTCCTCGCGCTGCCGCTCGAGGCGACGCGCGACGACGTCGTACTCCTCGTCCGCCGTCGGGTAGCCGAAGGCGACCCGCAGCAGGAAGCGGTCGAGCTGCGCCTCCGGCAGCGGGTAGGTGCCTTCGTACTCCACCGGGTTGGCGGTCGCCAGCACGTGGAAGGGCTTCGGCAGCAGGTGCGTCTCGCCCTCGACGGTGACCTGGCCCTCCTGCATGGCCTCGAGCAGTGCGGCCTGCGTCTTGGGCGGCGTCCGGTTGATCTCGTCGGCGAGCAGCAGGCCGGCGAACAGCGGTCCGCGGCGGAAGGAGAACTCGCCCACCCGCTGGTCGTAGATGTAGGAGCCGGTCAGGTCGGCCGGCAGCAGGTCGGGGGTGAACTGCGCGCGCGAGAAGTCGAGCCCGAGGGCCTGGGCGAAGGTGCGCGCCGCCAGCGTCTTGCCGAGCCCCGGGAAGTCCTCGATCAGCACGTGTCCCTTCGCCAGGATCGCCGCCAGCACCAGGCTCAGGGGCTGCTGCTTGCCGACGACGGCACGCCCGACCTGCGCCAGCACTCCCTGCGCGACGGCGGTGGCTTCGGCTGCGGTCAGGGTGGCTTCACTCGTGGTCACGTGGCTCCTCGATGCGGGTCAGGATGCGGTCGATGTCGGTGGGGGTGAGACGTCGCGTCGGCTGGTCCGCGAGGGAGCGCAGCACGGGATCGGTGAGGTCCGGGTCGCGGCGGCGGGCGAGGTCGAGGAGCCGCTCGGCCAATGCCGGCGAGGGCTCGCGGGCGGCGAGGTGGTTGGTCAGCACGCGGTGATGGACGCTGTCATCGGCGGCATCCGGTCGTGTGTACGGCGCCAGCGGCTTGCCCCAGCGCGCGTCGGCCACCCCGAAGACGTCCGAGGCGAGCCAGAGCAGGACCACGACGACGGTGGCGGTCAGCGCCCACTCGAGCAGCTGGGGGTCGGAGTCGATCAGGCTGAGGGCGAGCTCGCCGCCCGCGACCACCAGGGCGAGCGCGCCGAGCCGCGGCAGCCATCTGCGCATCACCGGTCGACGACCCCCGACTGGATCCGGCGCAAAGCAGCCACGGCCGCCTCCCGGGCGTCCTCGCCCAGGTCGTGCTCGGAGAAGCGGGCCTCGCGGTAGAGCTCGAGCAGCCGGGTCACCGCGACGGGATCGACCTCCGCGCGCTCGAGCAGCCGCAGGGCGAGCTCCGAGGAGGTCTCCCAGGCGTGGCGCACGAGTCCCGCCTCCACGGCCTGCAGCTCGAAGCGGTGCCAGCACGCGACGATCGCGTTGCGCGGCGCGCCGTCGAGCAGCACCCGCAGCTGTTCTCGCTCATCGGTGGCCATCGACCGGCGCACCTGCTGAGCGTCGCCCGTCTCGACGGTCTCGAAGTCGACGGAAGGAGGCGGCTCGTGGCGACGACGCAGCCGCCAAAGCGTCACGACCCGGCGCCCGACGAGGAGGACGACGAGCACCATGACGACGGCGACGACCACCGTGAGGGCGACCCCGACGGCCTGCCCGATCCGGGCGGCGATGCCGTCCGCGTCCTGCTCGGCTGGGCCGAATTCCTGGTCGGGGAGCTCCTCGACAGGAGCCTGGGGCGTGCTGGTCGTCTCGGTGCTCATCACGGGACCGCGGCCGGTGAGCACGGGCGACGGGCCGACCAGGGCGGCCCACCCGACCAGGGTGACGAGCAGGCACGCGCCGGCGGTCGCCGCGACAGCGCGCCATGCCTGCCTCGCCCCCGGAGTCATGGCGCCACCCTAGCCCCGGCGACGGGTGCTCAAATGAGACCGGCGGCACCGTCCCCCACAGACGGCACCGCCGGAATTCTCAGGTGTTGCGCTCGCTCAGAAGAGCGGGCTGAACGGCTCCGTGCCCGGCACCAGGCTCAGGCCGGCGATGCCGCCGTTCTGCTGGGCGTAGGTGAGCTCGTGGTTGAGGTCACCGACACCGTTGGAGCCGGCGAGCGGCGCGATCGCGAGCGTCGACAGCGTGCCCAGGGCGTTGCCCTCGGCGTCGAGGAACGCGCTGCCCGAGTCTCCGGGGACGCCCGGGCTCACGGTGTAGACCGGGTGCGACCAGCCGTCGCCCTCGGTGCCGACGCTCGTGCCCTGCTTGGGCGAGAGCTCGGTGATCCCGCCGCGGAGGCTGGAGTTGCCGTAGGAGTAGACGTCGTCACCGGCGGCGGTGCCAGCGGTGTTGATGCCGACCGGGCCACCCCAGAAGGGCACCGAGGGGTTCACCTTGGCGACGTCCGCGGCGTCGACCTTGACCAGGGCCAGGTCGTTGTAGGCGCAGGCGTTCTCGTCGGACTCGTCCTTGTTCTGCATGGTCAGCCACGAGGAGTAGGCCAAGGTGCCCTGGCCGACCTCGGTGCCCTCGGTCAGCAGCGAGCCGCCGGTCACGAACTGCACCCGAGTGCCGAGCGGCAGGGAGCCGGCGTCACAGCCGTTGGTGTCGGTCGCGGCACCGAGACCGGCGCAGTGGGCGGCGTAGCCGACGTAGGTGGCGCCCGAGCCGTCGGTGTAGACGAAGTTGGCGGTGCACTGGGCACCGTCGGTGTACATCTGCACACCGGGGGTGATCGTGGCCGTGGCAGCCGGCGCCCAGGTCTGAGCAGCAGTCGGCTTGCCCTTGCCGCCCTTGGCGGCGACGGCCGGAGCGCTCGTGGCGACGGCGGTGACGAGCACCGCACTGGAGGCGACAGCGAGCAGGGTCTTGTTGAGTCGCATGCGACAGGGTTCCTCTCCCAGTTGTTCCCGCGGCTGAGGATGCGCCGCGGGCGTTCACTGGGTTGAACGAGAGTGGCCCGAACGAGTTATGCCCGCATGGCCCGTTGGGGCCATGCGGGCACACTCGGGTTGCGTCAGTAGGTCGGCTGGCTCGGGTCGATCTGGCTGACCCAGGCCACGACGCCGCCGCCGACGTGCACCGCGTCGGCGTAGCCCGCGCCCTTGACGATCGCGAGCGTCTCGGCCGAGCGCACGCCCGACTTGCAGTGCATGACGATCTGCTTGTCGCTCGGCAGCTGGCTCAGCGCGTTGCCGTTGAGGAACTCACCCTTGGGGATGAGCACCGAGCCCGGGATCTTGTTGATCTCGTACTCGTTGGGCTCGCGCACGTCGACGAGCACGAAGTCACGCTCGCCGTTCTCGCGCTCCTTGAGCATGTGCTCGAGCTGGGTGACCGAGATGGTCGAGCCGGCAGCAGCCTCGGCGGCCTCGTCGGACACGGCGCCACAGAAGGCGTCGTAGTCGATCAGCTCGGACACCGTCGCGTTCTCACCGCACAGGACGCAGTTGGGGTCCTTGCGCACCTTGAGCTTGCGGTACTCCATCTCGAGCGCGTCGTAGATCATCAGCTTGCCCGCGATCGGGTCGCCGATGCCGGTCAGCAGCTTGATCGCCTCGTTGACCTGGATGGCACCGATGCTCGCGCAGAGCACGCCGAGGACGCCGCCCTCGGCGCAGCTCGGGACCATGCCCGGCGGCGGCGGCTCGGGGTAGAGGCAGCGGTAGCAGGGCAGGTCCTCGCCCAGCATCGGCGCGAAGACCGAGGCCTGGCCGTCGAAGCGGTAGATCGAGCCCCAGACGTAGGGGATCTTCAAGAAGTACGCCGCGTCGTTGACCATGTAGCGCGTGGCGAAGTTGTCGGTGCCGTCGACGATCAGGTCGTAGCCCTTGAACACCTCGAGCACGTTGTCGTTGTCCAGGCGCTCGGGGTGCAGGATCACCTCGACGTACGGGTTGATCTCGGTGATCGACTCCTTGGCCGACTGGCCCTTGGGCTTGTCGATGTCGCTGACGCCGTGGATGACCTGGCGCTGCAGGTTGGACTCGTCGACGGTGTCGAACTCGGCGATCCCCAGGGTGCCGACACCGGCAGCCGCGAGGTAGAGCAGGGCGGGCGAGCCGAGGCCGCCGGCGCCGATCACGAGCACCTTGGCGTTCTTGAGGCGCTTCTGCCCCGTCATCCCGACGTCGGGGATGATCAGGTGGCGGCTGTAGCGGCGGACCTCATCGATGCTGAGCTCGGCGGCTGGCTCGACGAGCGCTGGGAACGACACTGCGGACTCCTTCGAAGAATGGCGGTCCCGGCACAACCTCCGGGCCCTCCTCCATGTTCCCCGCGTGTCCCACGACGCCCGACCACGTCCCGCCATCCGGACCGCCGCGTCACGGACGGGTAAAACCTGGACCCGGGTCCTTTACAGGCAGGACCCGATGGGCGAGGGTCGGCAGGTTCGCATTTTCCCGTCCGGGCGGGCTCGCGCGGCAATCGTCGGACCACAGTCCGCCCGCCACCGCAAGATCTCCCGGACTTTCCCGGAAGGTCACACGTTGAAGCCCGTCACCAGACGCCTCCTCGCCGGAGGCACCACGCTGGCCCTGTCGGCCACCATGGCGGCCACCCTCACCGCCACCTCGGCCCAGGCCGGCCCCTCCAGCGACTCCCCCAGGGTCGCGTCCGCACACCGCGAGGACAACCGTCCCGGCCCACGCACCGCGGAGATGCAGCGCAAGCGCGAGAAGGCGCTGGCCATGCTGGCCAACGGCTCCGCCCAGCTCGAGCAGCGCTCCGAGGGCGCCACCGTCGCGCTCGGCGGCGGTGAGTACGTCGAGTTCCCGGTCGAGAAGACCGACAAGATCTTCACCATCCTCTCCGAGTTCGGCGCGACCGGCTCGGGCCGGCTCGGCACCACTCCCGGCCCGCTGCACAACGAGATCCCGAAGCCCGACCGGGCGAGCGACAACTCGACGTTCTGGCAGCCCGACTTCGACAAGGCGCACTACGACGAGATGTTCAACGGCGACGGCGAGTCGTTCAAGAACTACTACTCGCAGCTCTCCTCGGGTCGCTACACCGCGATCAACACCGTGACCGACTGGGTCAAGGTGCCGGGCAACGCATCGACGTACGGCGACAACACGGTCGAGGACGACGGCGGCTCGTGGGCCTTCATCGACGACTCCGCCGACTCCTGGTATGCCGCGCAGCTCGCGGCCGGGCAGACGGCTGCGCAGATCGACGACTACCTCGCGCAGTTCGACGTGTGGGACCGCTACGACTTCAACGGCAACGGCAACTTCAACGAGGCCGACGGCTACATCGACCACTTCCAGGCCGTGCACGCCGGCGAGGGCGAGGAGGCCGGCGCCGACGCGGACGCCATCTGGTCCCACCGCTGGTACGTCGGCTCGGGCTACGGCACCACCGGCCCCGCGGTCGGCGGCACCAACAACCTGGGTGGCGGCGCGCAGATCGGTGGCAGCAAGTACTTCATCGGCGACTACACCGTCGAGCCCGAGAACGGCGGCCTGGGCGTCTTCGCCCACGAGTTCGGCCACGACCTCGGCCTGCCCGACTTCTACGACACCGCGGGCGGCGAGAACGGCACGTCGTTCTGGACGCTGATGTCGAGCGGCTCGTGGCTCAGCCACGGCACCAACGCCGCCCCCGGCGAGGAGGGCATCGGCACGATCCCCGGCCTGATGGGTCCTGAGGAGAAGCTCTACCTCGGCTGGCTCGACTACACCGAGGTCGACGCGGGCGAGAGCGGCACCTACAAGCTGGGCCCCTCGCAGCACACCTACGCCGACGCCGACCAGGCGCTCAAGGTCAACCTGCCCAACTCCTCGATCACCCACGCCTACACGACCCCGGTCGCGGGCACCCACGCCTGGTGGTCGGGTCGTGGTGACGACCTGTCCAGCTCGCTGACCCGCACCGTCCCGGCCGCGGCGTCGGTGACCGTGACGGCCAAGGCCTGGCACGAGATCGAAGCCGGCTACGACTACCTCTACGCCCAGTACTCCCTCGACAACGGGGCCAACTGGACGACGATCGGCCAGCCCCTCGACGGCTCCTCGCGGGGTCGCTGGACCGGCCTGCGCTACAACTACAAGGCCGGTGGCGCCGAGTCGCAGTTCCGCTTCCTCTACAAGACCGACGGCGGCTACAACGAGGCCGGCGCGTTCCTCGACGACATCGCCATCAAGGCCGGCACGACCTTCACCGACGGCGCCGAGTCCGGCGCCAACGGCTGGACGGCCGACGGCTGGACGATCTCGACCGGCACCGAGACGACCAACGCGACGCGCTACTACCTGCTGGAGAACCGCCAGTACGTCGGGTTCGACGCGACCCTGCAGGAGGGTGGCTACCAGTTCTCCCAGGGGGTCACCAAGCCCAACTGGGTCGAGTTCTTCCCGGTCCAGGACGGCATGCTGGTCTGGCTGGTCGACAACTCCTACACCGACAACAACGTCGCCACGCACCCCGGTGCTGGCTACGCGATGGTCGTGGACGCCTCGCCCAACTCGCTGACCTACCCCGACGGCAGCAGCCCCAGCAACCGTCGCGAGCCGTTCGACGCGACGTTCGACGTCGACACCGTCGACCGGGTCTGCCTGCACAAGGAGGTCGCCGGAGGCACCCGCCAGGCGCCGACCGTCGAGACCCTGGAGGCGTGCGCCGGCGGCGTACCGTCCACGGCGACGTTCGACGACAGCGACCCGCTGGCCTACTACGACGCAGCCGCGCCGCAGAACTCCGTCAAGGTCGCCGGTGCCGGCGTCACCGCGACGGTGACCGGTGAGACCGACGGCTTCCTGACCGTCGACGTCGCCAACCCGGGGCCGGTCACGCCCTGATCGATGCGCCTGAGGTGCAGCTCCACAACGCAAGGGCCCCGCGTCGCCGCGGGGCCCTTGCGCTCACTATGAGTAGGCTGCGACTTCAGTGAATCCCTGGGAGGAAACAACACGTGAGCGTTGATCGATTCGACTCCGGCGAGCCCCGTCCCCGCGGTGCCCGGATGCCGCGGCGCGAGCGTCGCGCCCAGCTGATGGAGTCGGCCCTCGAGGTCTTCGTCGCGCAGGGTTACCACTCCGCCGCGATGGACGACATCGCTGATCGTGCCGGCGTGTCCAAGCCCGTGCTCTACCAGCACTTCCCCGGCAAGCTCGACCTCTACCTCGCGCTGCTCGACTCCTCGTGCGACACGATCATCGACAACTGTCGCGTCGCACTGGCCTCGACCACCGACAACAAGCTGCGCGTGCAGGCGACCATGCAGGCGTTCTTCGAGTACGTCTCGGCCGAGACCGGCGCCTTCCGGCTGGTCTTCGAGTCCGACCTGACCAGCGAGCCCGCCGTGCGCGAGCACGTCGACCGCGTCACCACCGAGTGCGCGGCGATGATCACCGACGTCATCCACGAGGACACCGGCCTGCCCGACGAGGCCTCGCGACTGCTCGCGGTGTCGCTGGTGGGAATGGCTCAGGTCAGTGCGCGGTTCTGGCTGGCCGAGGCGGGCGTGAGCAGCGGGGCGATCCCTCTCACGGACGCCGCCGCCCTCGTGTCCGGCCTGGCGTGGCGCGGCATCCGGGGCTACCCCAAGACCGAAGACCACTGAAGCACCACCCACCCATCGACGTACAGACACAAGGAGTGACCCATGGAGGTCAAGATCGGCGTCCAGCACGCCCCGCGCGAGCTGGTCGTGGAGACCGAGCTCAGCCCCGAGGACTTCGAGGCCCAGCTGACCGAAGCCGTCGGCTCCGGCGGCATCCTCGCCTTCACCGACACCCGGGGCCGCCGGATCGCGGTGTCCGCCAGCAAGATCGCCTACGTCGAGATCGGCTCGGGCAGCCACGGCACGGTCGGCTTCCGCTGACACCCCGCGGGTGGCGGTGATTGATCGACGCCGCCCCGGGGCTCATGATGGGTTGAACGTCGGCACTGCTCGACCAGACCGCGCCATACCGGCGTGGCACCTGAAAGGAATCCAAAGATGCTCGGAACCATCATTGTCACGCTGATCGTGGGAACGATTATTGGCTTTTTGGGCAAGGCGGTGGCTCCCGGTGACCGCGACAACATCCCGGTCTGGCTCACGATCGTCTGCGGCATCGTGGGCGCCTTCGTCGGCTCCTACATCTACTTCGCGATCTTCGGCGTCGCGGGCAACAACCCCGGTGGCGACATGTACGACACCAGCAAGGGCATCGACTGGTGGCGCCACGTGTGGCAGATCCTGACCGCAGCCGTGCTGGTCGTCATCGCGGCCGCCGTCACGGGCCGCGGCAAGCGCACCGTCTGACCACGACCCATCACGCAGGGCCCCACACCGACGGTGTGGGGCCCTGCGTGCGTCTCAGGCGTCGAGGCCCAGGTCGGCCATGCGCTGGGCGTGGTTCTCGGTCAACCGCGCGAACATCCGGCCCAGGGCCGCGAGGTCGAGCCCGGGACGGTCGACTCCCCCGGCCAGCAGGGCTGTCAGCGCATCGCGCTCAGCCGCGACCCGCTGGGCCTGGGTGAGCGCCTCCCCCATCAACCGGCGGCCCCACAGCGCCAGCCGGCCACCGAGGCGGTGGTCCTGGGCGATCCCGGCGCGCACCCGGTCGACCACGAAGGCGGACTGCCCGGTGTCGGCCAGCGACGCGACGATCAGGTCGCGGGTGGCGGGGTCGAGGTAGGCGGCGATCTCGCGGTAGAAGTCGGCGGCGATGCCCTCGCCGACGTAGGCCTTGATCAGGCCTTCGTACCAGTCGGCGGGCTGGGTATGCGCGTGGAACTGGTCGAACCCCACCTGGAAGGCAGCCATCGCGGCATAGGGGTCGCCACCCAGCTCGCGCAACCGCACGTGCAGCCGCTCGAGGTGGGAGAACTCGGCGGCCGCCATCGACCCGATCGCCACCTTGTCCGCCAGCGTCGGAGCCAGCTTGGCGTCCTCGGCCAGCCGCTCGAAGGCGCTGAGCTCGCCGTAGGAGATCGCGCCGAGGAGGTCGATCACGGCCGCTGTGTAGGCGGGATCCTGCGGGGGCTGGGTCGACGGCTGGGCCGACGTGGGGGCCGACGATTCAGTCATGCCCGAACCCTAGGCGATAGACTGTCACCATCGAGGGCCGTGTTTTGACTTGAGCCGTTTGTGAACACGCTCTGAACCGGCCCCGACGCATGTGCGCGGCTGGCTTTCTCCTTCCGAGTCCGCCGCACGACGAGGATTGAACAGAAAGCGACATAGACGTGACCACGTTCCGTGAACTCGGGGTGCTCCCCGAGATCTGCGACGCCCTTGAGCGCGCCGGCATCACCACCCCCTTCGCCATCCAGGAGATGACCCTCTCGGTCGCCCTGATGGGCACCGACCTGATCGGCCAGGCCCGCACGGGCACCGGCAAGACGCTCGCCTTCGGCATCCCGGTGCTGCAGCGCAGCGTCACCAAGGACGACCCGGCCTACGCCGACCTGCCGCAGGGCAAGCCGCAGGCCCTGATCGTCGCCCCGACCCGCGAGCTCGCGATCCAGGTCTCCAGTGACCTCGCGATCGCCAGCAAGGACCTCGGCCTGCGCGTCCTCACCGTCTACGGCGGCGTGGGCTACGACACCCAGCTCGACGCCCTCGAGTCGGGCGTCGACGTCGTCGTCGGCACGCCCGGTCGCCTGATCGACCTGGCCAACCGCAAGGCCCTCGACCTCTCCCACGTCCACGCCCTCGTGCTGGACGAGGCCGACGAGATGCTCGACCTGGGCTTCCTGCCCGACGTCGAGCGCCTGTTGAGCCTCACCCCCGAGACCCGGCAGACGATGCTGTTCTCGGCCACCATGCCGGCCGCGATCGTGGCGCTGGCGCGCACCCACATGCGCCACCCGATGAACATCCGCGCCGAGTCCTCCTACGAGAACTCGACCGTGCCCGCGACTGCGCAGTTCATCTACCTCGCCCACGACCTCGACAAGCCGGAGATCATCGGCCGGGTGCTCCAGGCCGACGACGCGGAGAAGATGATCGTCTTCACCCGCACCAAGCGCCAGGCCCAGCGCATCGCCGACGACCTGGCCGAGCGTGGCTTCGCCTCCGCTCCCCTGCACGGCGACATGGCGCAGATCGCCCGTGAGAAGGCGCTCGCCAAGTTCCGTGAGGACAAGCTCAAGGTGCTGGTGTGCACCGACGTCGCCGCCCGCGGCATCGACGTGCGCGGGGTGTCCCACGTCGTCAACTACACCTGCCCCGAGGACGACAAGACCTACGTGCACCGCATCGGCCGCACCGGCCGCGCCGGCGCCTCCGGCACCGCGATCACGCTGGTCGACTGGCCGGACATCGCGCGCTGGAAGATGATCAACAAGACGCTCGACCTGCCGTTCCCGGACCCGACGGAGACCTACTCCACCTCGGAGCACCTCTTCCACGACCAGGGCATCCCGGCCGGCACCAAGGGCCGCATCGTCGACGCCGCTCCGGTCGAGCGCAAGCCGCGCGAGGACCGGTCCGGAGACCGGGGCCGCCGCGACGACAAGGGCTCCGAGCGTCCCGCTCGCAACCGCGAGCGCAACCGCAGCCGCACCCGCAGTGGTTCCCCTGCGGCCAAGGACGGTGCCGCCACCACCCAGGCCGCCACCACCCAGGCAACCGCGACCGAGCCCGCCGCGACCGGGGACCAGCCCGTCGTCGCCCGCACCAACCGTCGCCGCCGCACCCGCTCCGGGGGTGGCTCCGCCTCGGCGGCCACGACCAGCGAAGCCTGAGTCAGCCACACCTGCCCTGAGCGGGCACGAAGTCATTCAGTACAAACGCCGACCGGGCACAAAGTTGAAGAACTTTGTGCCCGGTCGGAGCTGATTTGGTGTGCTTGTGTGCCCGCTCAGCTGCTCGAGGGCACCCAGGCCCGCGCGGTCAGCGCGGGGTGGTCGCTGATGCCGTTGTAGTCCTTCTCGAAGTCCGAGAACTCCGCACCGGAGCCGAGCATCCAGTCGGGTCCGCCGAAGCGCGGGACCGGGCACGGGCGCTTGTCAGTGCCGCCGTTCATCGAGATCAGCGGGGTCGCCGCCGCGACCTTCTGGCAGAACTCCTCGCGCTCGTTGACGTCACCGATGACGAACACCGGGCGGTCGCCGCGCGAGAGCAGCTTCTTGATCAGCTTGATCTCGGCCGCCGTGGAGACGTCGCGCTCGTGCTCCTGCCCACCGGGAGCGTTGTGGATCGCGATGACCCAGAAGCCACGTCCGGTCTCGCGGTCGCGCAGGCGGACGTAGGGGATCGGCCGCGACCAGCCGAGGAACGGGCGCATGATGTAGCCCGTCTCGAGCTGCTTGACGGTCTCGGTGTTCCACGCGATCTGGATGGCCGAGCCGCGCGTGCCGAGGCCGCGGCGCGGGAAGAAGTTGTACTTCGGCATCACCGACTGCATCTGGCGCAGCTGGTCCTTCGCGACCTCCTGGAAGGCGGCCGCGTCAGCGCCCTGGTCCTGCACCCAGCGCGCGGCGCGGGTGGCGCGGTCGATGCCACCACGGGCGATCGAGCTGCTCAAGATGTTGAAGGTCGTCAACCGCAGGCCGTAGCCGTTGCGTGGCTTGGCCGGGGCGGCCGGCGCCTCGGTCGTCGTCTCCGTGCTGGTCGGCTCGGCCCCGGCAACGGGGGTCGCGATGACGGGCGTCAGTGCGAGGCTGACGGTGAGTGCGCAGGCGGCAGCGAAGGCCTTGGGGGTGGGTGCCATCCGGACACCTTGGCAAGACCCCCCGCGCGTCGCCAAATCGTCGCCGGTGGTACAAGAGGCTCAGATCACAACGACGCTGGATCCCTCGGGGGCGAACTTCCACAGTGCGATGGCGTCGGCCCTGGCCTGCCGGATGCAGCCGTGCGACTGCGGCGTCCCGAGCTGCGCACGGCTCTGGAGCGCGGTGCCGAGCTTGGTCGGGATGGTGTGGAAGCCGATGGCGGCGCTCTCACCGTGGGCGAAACGGACGAAGTACTCCATCACCCCGGAGTCGTCGATGCCGACCGCCCAGCGCGACGTCGAGAAGACGGAGTAGCGGCCCGGGTCGAGGTTGTCGAGGAGGCTGCCGGAGACGAGGTAGGTGCGCCGTACGCTGCCGTCCTTGCGCACCAGCCAGACCCGCTGGGCCTCCTCGCTGAAGACCACCCGCCGCCCCTGCCCCGAACCGGCCGGGAGTGCCTCGGCGTCGATCTCGGCTCGCGCCTGTGCTGGAGCGCTGGGCCCGGGCAGCGTCGGCTCAGCGGGGGCTGCCGCGGATGTTTCGAGCCCGCTCGGGGACTGTGACGGTTCGATCGCAGCCGCGAGACGTTCGCCCCCCGCAGCGGACGGCGAGGACGCGATGACCCCCACTCCCCCGAGCACCGAGAGAGCCGTGACGACCACTGCCGCCATCGCGACCACGATCCGGCCGTAGCGCGGACGAGCGGACCGGTGGCGACTCATGGGTCAGGCCTTCGATGCCTTCGTGCCCCGCGATGCCTTGGGCCGCTCGGCACGCTTGACGAGGTTGGCGGCCACCTCGCGGTAGGCCTGGGCGCCCTTGCTGCTGCGGCTGGTCGAGAGGATCGACCGGCCGGCGGCCGGTGCTTCGGCGAACTTGATCGTCTTGGGGATCGGCGGCTCGACGACCTCGAGGTCGTAGGTGTCGCTGATCGTCTCCAGGACGGTGCGGGCGTGGTTGGTGCGACCGTCGTAGAGCGTCGGCAGCACTCCCCAGACCTCGAGCTTGCGGTTGGTGAAGCGGCGCACGTCGTGCACGGTGTCGAGCAGCTGGCCGACCCCGCGGTGCGAGAGCGTCTCGCACTGCAACGGGATCAGGACACCGTCGGCCGCCGTGAGCGCCGCCACGGTCAGCACGCCCAGGGAGGGCGGGCAGTCGAGCAGCACCCAGTCGTAGTGGACGTCGCCCTCGGCCAAGGCCTCGATCGCGGTCTTGATGACGTGTTCGCGGCCGGTGCGGGTGAGCAGGTCGGCCTCGGCCCGGGCGAGCTCGATCGTGGCCGGCAGCAGGTCGACGCCGTCGTCGGTGGCGATGATGACCTCACTCGGGTCGAGGCCCTTGGTGAGGACGTGGTGGACCGAGACGTCGAGGTCCTCCGGGTCGATGCCGAGCGAGAAGGTCAGGCAGGCCTGCGGGTCCAGGTCGACGAGCAGCACCGAGTGGCCGAGCTCGACGAGGGCAGCACCGATCGAGGCCACCGAGGTGGTCTTGGCGACGCCGCCCTTCTGGTTGGCGATCGCGAGTGTCGTGGTCATCGCGCCCCATCATGCCCGACCCCGGTTGCCCACGTCGTGACGACACCTGTTTGCTGTGCCCATGACTTTCGCACTCGTCACCGGCGCCACCGCCGGCATCGGCCTGGAATTCGCCCGTCAGCTCGCGGCCCGTGGCCACGGCCTCGTGCTGGTCGCCCGCAACGAGGCCCGACTCGAGGCCGTGGCTGACGACCTCCGGGCGGCCCACGGGGTCGAGGTCGAGGTGCTGGTCGCTGATCTCGTCGACCCGGCGCAGTGCGCGACGGTGGAGGCCCGCCTCGCCGACCGCTCCCGGCCGATCGACCTGCTGGTCAACAACGCCGGCTTCGGGCTCAAGCAGCGCTTCCTCGACAACACCGTCGAGCAGGAGGCGGGCATGCTGGACGTGCTCGTGACCTCGGTGCTGCGGCTCTCGCACGCCGCCCTCGGGCCCATGGCCGAGCGCGGCCGCGGCGGCATCATCAACGTGTCGTCGGTGGCGGCGTTCCTGCCCCGTGGCACCTACTCGGCGGCCAAGGCCTGGGTGAACAGCTTCAGCGAGTGGGCGCACCACGAGTACAAGCCGCAGGGCGTGAGCGTCATGGCGCTCTGCCCGGGCTTCACCAAGACCGAGTTCCACGAGCGCATGGAGGTCAAGCGCGGCGACAACTTCATGTGGCTCGACGTCGAGTTCCTGGTGCGGACCGCGCTGGCCGACTTCGACAAGGGCCGCGCCTTCTCGATCCCCGGCGCGCAGTACAAGACCGTGGTCGCCCTCACCCGCGCCGTACCCAGCCGGGTGCTGCAGCGGTTCCAGTCGATGGGTCGCAAGTAGGGGTCAGGCGAGCACGCCCGGCGCCGGACGGCCGCTGGCGCGAGCCGACTCCGCCGCCAGGTCGAGGAGCCGCGCGTATTCCTCGGGCGCCGTCGTGTTGCAGCCGAGGTCGTGGTCGGTCTTGCCCGTGCCGTGGTGGTCGCTGGAACCTGTGACGACGAGGTCGAGGTTGCGGGCGATCGCGCGCAGCGCGTCGCGGGCCGCCGGTGGGTGGTCCTGGTGGTCGACCTCGATGCCGACCAGTCCCGCGTCACGCAGCTCGGAGAGCCTCGCCTCCGGCAGCACCACTGCGCGGCCACGCCCCCACGGGTGCGCGAGCACGCTGACGCCGCCCGAGGCGGCCACGAGGGAGATCGCCTCGTGCAGGGGTACGGCGTAGCGGTCGACGTAGGCCGGCCGCCCGGGGTTGAGGAACCGCTCGAAGGCCTCGTCGCGGCTCGCGACCATCCCGGCCGCGACCATCACGTCCGCCACGTGCGGACGGCCGGTGGCCGCGGCGTCGATCGCGCGGCGGCGTACGTCCTCGGCAGTCACGTCGAAGCCGAGGGCCTGCAGCCTGGCGCAGATCCCGGGCACCCGGGAGTTGCGGCCGTCGAGGATCTTGTCGAGGGCGGTCGCGAGCGGCGGGTAGGTCGGGTCGGGGAGATAGCCGAGCAGGTGGACGCTCGCGTGTCCCAGGGCCGTGCTGATCTCCATGCCGCGGACCAGGGTGATGCCGACCTCGGCCGCGGCCGCCGCGGCCTCCGACCAGCCCTCGGCGGTGTCGTGGTCGGTCAGGGCGACGACGTCGAGTCCCGACGCGGCCGCGTGGCGCACGAGGGTGGTCGGATCATCCGTCCCGTCGCTGACCGACGAGTGGGTGTGGAGGTCGATGCGCACCCTCGAAGGCTAACGGGGTCGGAGCGTGCGAGGGGCTTCGGCGAGGCCTCACCAGGCCGGCGGCGGGCCGCCGAACGGCATCTCGATCAGCGGGGCGCCCACCTCCGCCACGTCCCGCAGGATCCACTCGTCGCGCATCAGCAGCATCGCCGAGGCCGGTCGCAGCACCAGCCACAGCCAGCGCCCGGCCGCCTCCCCCACCATGACGTAGCGGTCGAACTCCTCGTCCGCGTCGCTCGTGGAGACCGCCCACAGCGACACCGGCCCGTGCCCGAGCCGCACCTTCACCACGGGCGGTCCCTCGCCGATGTCGCGAGGGTCGGGACTGGCCAGGCGCGCTGCGCGGGCCCCGAGGCCGGTGCCCGGCTCCTCCGACACCACGAGCACGTCCACGGGCCCGTCCAGCACGCTCGTCCCCGACACGCAGCTCATCGTCGCGCGCGGCACGGAACCCTCCTGCACGACGACCCCGAAGTCGGTCACCCGCCACCCCGGCCCCATCGGCCAGGGCAGGTAGGTCGGGAAGCCCGCCGCCGCGCCGAGGTGTCGCACGAAGGCGTCGTACGTCGACTCCTGCGGGCGCCACAGGGGCGGCGTGGGGCCGTGCTCCGGACACGCCCACGACGCGTCGGTCTCCGTCAGCGGGAGGCCGCACCGCGGGCAGCCGGGGCGAAGCATGGGACCACGGTGGTCCGAGCCGCCGGAGCCGTCAAGAGTTCCAGCGCAGCAGCACCGGCGTCTCGCGCTCCCAGCCGAGCACCGACAGGGTCGAGGTGTCGAGGCGGAAGTGCTTGCCGTCGGTCACCGGCTGCTCGAGCCAGCGGGCCGTGAGCGCACGCAGCGCGTGCCCGTGGCCGAAGACGAGGGTGCGGCCCGCGCAGGCTCGCGCCCGTGCCACCACGCGGTCGAGACGGGCGCCGACCTGCTCGGCCGTCTCCCCGCCGGGCGTGGGGTGTGACCACACCGTCCAGCCGGGCACCGTCTCGCGGATCACTGCCGTGGAGACGCCCTCGTAGTCGCCGTACGCCCATTCGACGAGGTCGCCGTCGACCTCGGCGTCCGCAAAGCCCACGAGCTCGGCGGTGACCCGCGCACGCTGGCGGGGACTGGTGAGGACCTGGGTGAACTCGGTGCCGGCGAGGCGCGCTGCCAGCCCGCGCGCGACCTCGACGCCGTGGTCGGTCAGCGGGAGGTCGGTGACCGAGGTGTGGCGCCCGTCGCGGCTCCACTCGGTCTCCCCGTGTCGGACGAGCCAGAGCTCACTGGCCAGGGACGCGTCTGCGGACATGGCTGCGAGTTTCGCACGTCGCGAGGTCGGACAGGTCGTCCGCCGAGTCGCTCAGGCCGGGACGAGGACCCAGTAGTCGAGGTCGAGCAGCACGCCGTCGGCGTACTTGCCGTCCTCGCCGCGCAGCGTCATCGACTCGTCACGACCCTTGGTGGCGACGAGGCGCAGGCGCATCGCACCGACGCCGGGGGCAGCGGTCTCGGCCTTGTCGAGCACCTCGGACCAGGCATAGACGGTGTCGCCCGCGAAGGCCGGGGAGGTGTGCGCGCCGGCGTTGATCGCGGCGATCAGCTGGGCATTGGCCAGGCCGTTGAAGGACAGCGCGCGGGCCATGGAGATGACGTGGCCGCCGTAGATCAGCCGGTTGCCGTCGGGGCGGGCCTCGGCGTTGAAGTGCACCTTCGCGGTGTTCTGCCACAGGCGCGTCGCGAGCATGTGCTCGGGATCGGTGAGCGTGACACCGTCGACGTGGTCGATCTTCTCGCCCACCTCGTAGTCACCGAGTCGGTGCTGCTCCCCCGCGGCCGCCTGGTCGTAGGCCGTGAAGTCGAGGCCCGCCGGGATCTTCAGGTCCTGCGCGTCGAGCGCGTCCTTGAGGTCGGGCACGACCGTCTCGGGCGTGGGTGCGTCGGTGTCGCGCTTGTGGACCATCACCCAGCGGCACCAGTCGATCGCGACCTCGCCGCGCTGGTTGGTCGCGGTGGAGCGGACGTAGACGACGCCCGTCTTGCCGTTGGAGTTCTGCTTGAGGCCGATGACCTCGCTGCTGGTGCGCAGCGTGTCGCCCGGCGCTACCGGCTGGTGGAAGCGGCACTCGGCGTAGCCGAGGTTGGCGACGGCGTTGAGGGAGACGTCGGGGACGGTCTTGCCGAACGCGACGTGGAAGCCGATGAGCTCCTCGACCGGGTGCTGCGCCAGGCCGACGCTCCTGGCGAACTCCGCGCTGCTCGGCAGGGCGAACCGGGTCGGGTAGAGCGCCTGGTAGAGCGCTCGGTCGCCCTCGGTGATCGTGCGCGGCGTCGCGTGCTCGATCACCTGCCCGACGGTGAAGTCCTCGAAGAAGTTGCCCGCGTTCGTCTTGCCTGCGCTCGTCCCACTCATGGGGCATATCGTGCCGCACCCGCGCCCGGATGGGCGCGGGTGCTCACGTGGCTCTTCTCACGGCCGGCTCAGCTGCCGCCGCCACCGGCCTTGCGGCGGTGCATCTTCGGCGCCGCGCCACCTTCCACCTCGGCACCGTGGGCCTTCTCCGGAACGGGGCCGTCCTGGTGGACGCCCTTCTCCTTGTTGTTCTTCTTGTCCAGGGCCTCGCGCATCTTGGCCTTGAGGTCATCGTTCGACATTCGTCCTCCTCCTGGGTCAGGTGCCCACCCTGCCAGCAGGGCCGCCCCTCGGTCGAGGGGGTTCTCCTGCGGGAGCCCTCCCGGCCGCCTCGGGTCGAGCGCGACCGATGCGGTGATGTTGACGCTGGTGCGGTGGCCGGACACCGCAGGAGCGACACCAGCGCCGCACGGCGGTGGTGTGCCGCCGCAGTGCGGCCGAGCGCCCTGAACGTCAGCCCAGCGAGGCGCACAGGCGCGCGTAGGTCTGCTCGACGTCTCCCTCACGGCTCTGGACGACCACCACCCCCGGGCGCTCCGCGATGAGCTCCTCGAGCCCGGCGTGACAGCGGCGCAGCTCGGCCTCGCCCCCGTGGGCGGCCACGATGGCGCGCACCTGGTCGTGCCAGGGATCGTGCGGCTCACCCTCGCCGCGGCGCGCGAAGCGAGCCACGGCAGCATCGGGAGCGTCCATCACGAAGCGCTCCACGAGCTCCGCGCCCGCGTCGGCCGCGCAGCCGGCGAAGCGCGCCACCTCGCGCGGGTCGACCAGCATCTGCGGCAGCACGACGTCGTGACCGCTCGCGAGGTAGGCGCCGATCATGGCCAGCGCGGCCGGTCGGATGAGCGCCCCGGCCCCGGCGAAGTCCCGTTCCCAGCCGCCGATCAGCGTCCGGAGCACGTCGATGTCGCAGTTCAGCACGCCCGGGTGGTCGGCGGCGTAGCGGCGGGCCAGCGTCGACTTGCCGATGCCGGGCGGGCCGTTGAGGTGGATCAGCCGGCTCACCGGCGGCTCAGCACCAGGATCCGGCCCGACAGCTTGGCGAGCATCAGGTAGACCTGCCACAGCGAGTCCCCCAGCACCTGGTCGTACGCCGCCTCGCCCATCGCCGAGCGATAGTGCTCCGGCGCCCGCTGGAGCCGGGAGACGCGCAGCAGCGCCCGGCCGGCGCTGCCGGACTCCTCCTCGGCGTGCTCGCCCCACTCCGAACCGATGTCCAAGGACGCGTCGACGACCAGCCCCGAGGCGGCGACCGCGGCGTCGGTGACAGCCGGGTCGAGGGAGGACGGCACGACCCCCAGCACCGGGAAGAGGGCGTCCGCCTCGAAGGGCGCGAGCAGCGGCGTGGCCACGACCTGGTGGATCACGGCCCGGCCTCCCGGTCGCAGGACTCGCGCGATCTCGGCGTAGGCGCTGTCGAGATGACGCACGCGCGCGAGCCGGTCGCTGCACCACACCAGGTCGACCGAGGAGTCCGCGACGGGCAGCTCGATCGCGCTCCCACGGCCGAACGTGACGCGCGAGGCGATCTCCTCCGGGAGGTCGCGCCGGGCCTCGCGGGCAGCGTCGAGGTTGTGCTGCGACGGGTCGACGCCGAGCACCTGCAGCCCGAAGTGGGTGGCGAGCCGGAAGGAGGTCGAGCCCGCGCCACACCCGACGTCGAGCGCGACCGAGTCCGGCCGGAGGTCGAGCTCGCGCACGATCTGCAGCAGCATCGAGGGACCGCGCGGGGACAGGGACTGGTCGACGATGCTCACGCCGACTCCCGGATCTGCGCGGCCAGGAACCCGGCCAGGCCCGCGATGGCGGCGTCGAGCACCTCGGCGGAGTCCAGCGACGCGGGATCGACGCCCGGCACGTCCACCGGCGTCAGGTCGTCCCACGAGCCCACGAGGGAGACGCCCGCCTCCGACAACGCCGAGACGAGGTGCGCGGCATGGGCGACGACCCAGGGAGCGACCGGCAGCCCGATGGCCGGCTCTGCGGACTTGCGGGCGGCGAGCACCTGCTTGGCCAGCACTCCCTTGCGCAGGTCGGTCCCCTCGGGGAAGGGCAGCCCGGCCTCGTTGAGCAGCTCGTTGAGCCGGCGGATGACCAGGGTCGACGCCGCTCCGACCGACTCGTTGTCCATGCGGGCCGGGGCGAAGCCGGTCGGCGCCGTACCCAGGACTGAGCAGAAGCGTTCCCACAACAGCTCGCGCGGGGCGCCGGGCGGGGGCACGGTCACGACCGTGACCGGGGCGAGCTCGCCCCAGGTCCGGGCGATGCGCACGAGGTTCTGCTGGCGCCAGAAGGTCCGGCCGGCCTCGGGAGGTTCGATGGCATCGCGGTGGCCGGGGCGCCAGGCCTCGATGCCGGCGAGGTAGTCGGCGAACGTCCAGGTGCGGCCGTTCTGCACCGTCTCCTGCCACATCGCGGCGATCGTGCGGTTGAGGTCGCGCGCGGTGACCACGACCTCGATCGCGTGGTCGGGGAACGTGGCGGCGACCCGTTGCGTCACGACCGGACGCACCGGGCCGAGGTATTCCATCGAGATCACCGAGGTGCCCTCGTGGGCGTGCACCTTGCCGGCCATCTTGGCCCACTGCTGCTCGCCCGACCCGAGGACGTCGCGGGCTGCCATCACCTGCGAGAGCCAGTTCATGCCGGGCACGAGGATGTCGCGCTCGGTGAGCAGCATCCGCTTGTTGGCGAACAGCCGCGACTGGATGAACGAGGTGCCCGACTTCATGGCTCCGACGTGGAGCACGAGGCGGCGCGACATGCGCGTCACCCTAGCGACTCACGAGGTGCCGCCGAACGGGTTGGGACCGAAACCCCGGGCGAGCGTCGTGTGCAGGTCGGCCATCAGCGACGCATCGACCGGCCGACCGGTCACGAAGGCGCCGAGGGAGGCCAGGAGCGCGTCACGCACGCCGTCGTCGTCGCCCGTCAGCTGCTCGTAGCTGACGTCGAGCACGCGGTCCGGGCGGGTGGCTCGCAGGTGCTGCTGGATGTCGAGGGTCCGCGCGATCTTCTGCCGGGCTGCCGACTCGTCCTCCTGGCGCCAGAAGCCCGACGCCAGCGCCCGGTCGGGGTCGCGGGTGTTCAGGACGTAGCGCACCCCCGGGAAGGCCTTGTCCATCACCGCGAAGAAGTCCTCGGTCTCCTCGGGCGCGATGCGGTGCCACGTCACTTCCTTGAAGCCCACGACGTCGTAGTCGTCCGCTTCGACGCCGCCGAGGACGCCGGTGGTCACCACGTCGTTCATCGCCTGCATGAACGCGCTGCGACGGATCTGCTTGAGGCCGTAGAAGGCCGACGCGTCGTCGTACGACCCGTGTGCCTTGTGCTCCTCGCGGAACGCGCGCAGCGCGGCCAGGCCGCGGTAGAAGTGCAGCAGGTAGAGGTCGTTCTCGCCCCGCACCAAGGTGCGGGGCAGCGTGTTGAGCAGGCCCTGGACCAGGGTCGATCCGGACCGTCCGAAGGTCACCACGAAGACGTAGGAGTGACGCTCGCGCGCACGCCGCGCCCGCGCCAGCTCCAGGCCCTCACGCACGCCGTCGGCCCGGGCCCGCGCGTCGCGGGCCTCGAGCCGTCGTCGAAGGGTGCTCGGGAGGTACACGGACCTCAGCCCTTGAGCTTGTAGTCCTTGAGCAGGCTGCGACCGATGATCATCTTCTGGATGTCGGAGGTGCCCTCACCGATCAGCATGAACTTGACCTCGCGCATCAGGCGCTCGATCTCGTACTCCTTGGAGTAGCCGTAGCCGCCGTGGATCCGGAAGGAGTCCTCGACGACCTCGTTGGCGAACTCGGAGGCGAGCATCTTGGCCATGCCGGCCTCGACGTCCACGCGACCGCCGGTGTCCTTGAGGCGAGCAGCGCGCACCATCATCGTGTGGGCGGTCTCGACCTTGGTCGCCATGTCGGCGAGGCGGAACAGCACCGCCTGGTGCTCGGCGATGATCTTGCCGAAGGTCTTGCGCTGCTGGGCGTAGGCCACACCGAGCTCGAAGCCGCGCCAGGCCAGGCCGCAGGCGCGGGCCGCGACGTTGACGCGACCGACCTCGACGCCGTCCATCATCTGGAAGAAGCCCTTGCCGGGCTCCCCGCCGAGGATCTGGTCCGCGGAGATCTTGTGGTCCTCGAGGATGAGCTCGGTCGTCTCGACGCCCTTGTAGCCCATCTTGTCGATCTTGCCGGGCACGTTGATGCCCTGGGCGGTCTCGCCGAAGCCGGCTTCCTTCTCGACCAGGAAGGTGGTCATGTTCTTGTAGACCGACTCGGCACCCTCGTCGGTCTTGGTGAGCACGGCGACCAGCGTGCTCGTCGCACCGTTCGTCAGCCACATCTTCTGGCCGGTGATGGAGTAGGAGCCGTCGTCGAGCTTGGTGCCCTTGGTGGACACGGCCGAGACATCGGAGCCGAGGCCGGGCTCGGACATCGAGAAGGCACCGCGCACGTCGCCGGTCGCCATCCGCGGGAGGTACTTCTGCTTCTGCTCCTCGGTGCCGTGCTGCATCAGCAGGTAGGCCACGATGAAGTGCGTGTTGATGACGCCCGAGACGCTCATCCAGCCGCGCGCGATCTCCTCGACCACGAGCGCGTAGGTCAGCAGCGACTCGCCGAGGCCACCGAACTCCTCCGGGATCGTGAGGCCGAAGACGCCGAGCTCCTTGAGCCCCTCGATGATGTCGGTGGGGTACTCGTCAGCGTGCTCGAGCTCCTGGGCGACGGGGATGATCTGCTCGTCGACGAACTGACGCACCGCCTTGAGGATCTCCGTCTGGTCCTCGTTGAGTCCGTCGGTCTGGCACAGGCGACCCATGGGGCGTCCCTTCGTTCGTGTTCGTCGAGGCTGGGGGTTACTCGCGGGAGTTTAGGCGGGGTGGCTCGCCGAGACGTCGGCGTCCCACATGAGAGTTGTCACACGCCCCTGATCGCCTGGCGCAGGCGCTCCCGGCGCGTGGGCGGATCCGCGGGCGGGCTGGTCCGCTCGCTGCGCCGTTGCAGGTCACGCAGCAGGGTGGCGACGAGGTCGAGCGCGACGTCGGCCACCTCGGCGTCGGTCACCGACTCGGGGTGCCGTCGCGGCGGCAGGTCGTCGGGGACGAGCAGGAGGTCCACGTCCCCGTTCACGTCGTACGTCGATGCGCGGATCTTCGCCACTGCGCGAGCGCCGCGCAGGCGGGCGTCCTCGACCTGGTCGGGCGCCGGCCAGAACCGGTCGCCCCCACGCGGCACCAGCCGCTCGTCGGCGAGGAACGACCGGAGCCACACCCCGCGCGCCCGGGCGGTGTTGAAGCCCGTGAGCCGCTCGTTGACGCGGCGCAGCGTCTCCGCCTCCACCACGCCCATCGAGGCGTTGGCGAAGCCGCGCGAGGTGTCGCAGGTGTCGGGCGCGATGCCGAGGACGTCGCAGAAGCGGGACCACAGCTCCTCGCGCGGCGCACCGGCCGGCGCGGGCGCGATGAGGTGCAGCCGCTCGGGCGGCACGGCCGGCGACCAGCGCTCGAGCACCAGACCCAGGTCGAGGGAGCGCCAGTCCCACACGTCACGCGGGTCGTCGCTCTCCGTGCGGCCGTAGTCGGCGAGCGGGGTCGTGGCCTTGTTCTTCAGTGACTCCTGCCAGCTGCTGGTGAGCAGGCCGAGCGGGTCGCGGGTGGTGATGACGAGGTGCACCTCGGCGGGCGCGAGCTGGGCGACCATCCGCTGTGCCTGCTCGGCCGACGCCGCGCAGAAGAACTCGTGGGTGATCAGGGCGTCGCCGTCGAAGCCGGCGACGTCGGCGCGGATCCGGTCCCAGGCCTCCGAGGCCCCCGGTCCGCGGCGCGCGATGCCCGGGTCGTCGCGCACGATCATCGAGGCGAAGAGATGGTCGCTCTTGCGGGCTCCCGGCAGCAGCAGCCCGGCCTCACGCAGCTGCGAGCGCCCCGGCCAGGCGATGGCCTGCAGGTAGGACGTCCCGGTCTTCGGAAGTCCGATGTGCACGAAGACCCGGTTGGTCATGACCCCAGCTCGTCGACGTAGGCCTGGACCTTCGCCGGATCAGCAGCGGGCAGCAGCTCGGTGACCACGTCGAGCAGCTCGGCGAAGCGCTGGTTGAGCACCGCACCCTCCTCGACCCGCGCCGACAGCGCGGCGACCTGCGCCTCCAGCTCGTCCACCCGTGCCGCCAGGTCCTTCTTGGACATCCTCATTGCCATTCCACCTCCAGGCGGCAGGACCGCCAGCTCGTTCCCTGGGACAACTCTTCGCCATAGCCGTAGTCGATCGCCTGCCCGACCAGGTCGACCAGCCCGGTCACCACTCCACCACGTCGCTCGACGTCCTCGATGACGTCGCCCGGCGACAGTGCGCGCACCAGCGAGGGCCGGCCCTCCACATCCTCGATCGGCGACGTGAGGAACTCCAGGTGCACCCGCTCGCCGGGCTGCAGCACCATCGACACGAGGCGCCAGAAGTTGTCCACGCCGTACGGCGAGGTCGAGTCGATGAGGTGGCGCGCGAGCACGGTCCGCGGTCCGGGACGGGCGGCCAGCAGCGCGCCCCACGACAGCACGTGGCGCAGCTCGAGCAGGTTCATCGTGCGCAGCTCCGCGGGCCAGCCCTGCTCGGCGGCCTTGGCGGCGATGAACTGCATCGCCACCCCGGAGTAGTCGAGCCCGACCGCGGGTCGTCCCTGCTTGGCCAGCCAGCGCACGTCGCGGCCGCGGCCGCAGCCGACGTCGAGCACCCAGGTGTCGGGGTCCTCGCGCCCGTGCAGGTGCTGGGCGATGTCGTGCGGCGGTTGGTACGGCGGCAGCAACCGCGCCAGGCCGTAGCGGTGGTCCCACGCGGCGCGGTGCAGCCGGGTGCCGCGGAACCACTCGTCGAAGCGCCGCTGGACGTCGGGGTCCTTCTCGTAGCGGAACGCGGGATCCGGCACCTTCCACCCGGGCCCGTAGGTGGCCGCCAGCAGCCGCTCGGGGTCAGCAGGCGCCGGAAAGGACCGGCCGTCGAGGGTGACCGTGCCGAGCGGGAGGATCCACTCGCGTTCGTACGGCGTCCAGATCTCGCCGAGCAGCGCGAGGTGCCCCTCGGCGAAGAAGCCGCCGAAGACGTCGAGGCCGCGGACCGAGCCGTCGGTGTCGGGCACGTCGATCTTGAACGCTCCCCCGCTGTGCCGGCTGGTGGCGTAGCCCCGGCGCTCGACCGCGCGCTGGACGCGGTGGGACTCGCGGATCACGTCGATCGGGTGGCTGTGCTCGCTGACATAGCCGACGTCGGCGTCGTTGTCGTGGCCGAGGAACGTCCCCTCGCGGACCGCGCCGAGCAGCGTGCCGTACGCAGGGAACGCCTCGAGCCCCTGCTCGTGCAGCAGCCCCAGCACCGTCTCGAGGGCGTCGAGCAGCGGCGCGAGCTCGCCCTCGTCCTTGGTCTCGAAGGTCTTGACCAGCTTGCCGTACATGTCGATCCCGAGCGGCGCGCCGTCGCGGCCGACCACCGTCAGCCGGCGGTCCTCGTCACCGAAGCGCACCTCCTCGTCGAACACGGACGTGCCGTCGCCGAGCGTGATCCCCAGCCGGGTCACCCCCACGAGGTGCATCGTCAGGCGTTCCGGCCAGGCGACGAACCGGACCGGACCGTTCTGGGACGCCACGCTGTCGCGCACCGACCAGAAGGACCAGATGCGGCGCCCGTCGAAGGACAGGTTGCACAGGACGTCCTCGTCGGCGAGGTACTCCAGACCGGCGTCGTCGACGCGGATGTCAGTGAGCACGCGCGGTCACACCCGGCCGAGGAACCGGTCCGGGATGCGCACCAGCGGGCGGTTGCGCATTGCCTGGACCTGGCCGCCGCCGACCGCGCGCCAGGTGTCGGGCGCAGTCTGCTCGACGATGTCCGGCAGCTTCTTCAGCGGCGGGCCGAACGGCTTGATCGCGGCGTGGTCGATGTCGGCGGTGATCTCGTCGAGCAGGTCCACCATGTCGCCGCCGCTGCGCTCCCAGCTGGTGCGAGCAGCGCGACCGTCCGATCGGAACATCTCGTGGCGGTGGTCGGCCACGGCCTTGAGGTGGTCACGGTCGGCGAACTTCATGTGGAACATGAACAGCTCGGGGTCGACCTCGAAGGGGCACTTGATGCCGTGCGAGGCGAGCGCCCAATTGGCCGGTTCCCACTTCAGCGACGGCTTGCACATGAGCGGCAGGAACTTCGCGAGCGAGCGCTGGCCCAGGATCGGCTCCCCCTCGACGAGCGCCGGCTCCTGCGCGACGTCGTGCACGACGTTGAGCCCCATCACACCGACGGCCTGGCGGCCCGGGCGGGCGGCGACGAAGTGGCGCAGCGACTCGTGCACCTTCGGGTCGGCGACGATGAACTCGTCGACGTCGCAGAAGATCGCGGCGTCGTAGGCCTCGAGCAACCCGGCCGACAGGCCGCCGAGCAGTCCCATGCGAGCCGGTTCGAAGGACTTCTTGGTCAGCGGCGGGATCCGCAGCACGGGGCAGGGCAGGTCGTCGGTCGAGCCGTCGGAGCTGTTGTCGTCGACGACGACGAGGTTCTCGGCCCCGACCTCGCGCGCGTAGTGATCGACCCAGCGACGCAGCATCGTGCCTTCGTCGCGGGCCATCGTGATGACGGCGACATTGGGGAGAGTCATGCGTTCCTCTGCTTCTTGCGGCGGCGCAGCCGCTGCCGGTGCTTGTCCTCGCGCTCCATGCCGATCTGCGTCATCCGGGCCAGGCCCTCCATCGCGGCGTCGAGCTGTTGGTGCACGGAGACCTGGTCAGGGTGCACCCCGCGCACGGGCTGCGGGAGCAGCTCGTCGAGGTCGCCGATGACGCGGTGGCCCTGCTTGCGCAGCTGATCCACCTCCGCGGCGCCGCGCTTGATCACCCAGCGCTGGTCGACGCCGAGGGTCGGCTCGCCCTGGCGCGAGACCAGCCCGCGCTTGGTGAGCAGGTGCTTGACCAGCAGGTCGTAGAACCGGTGCTCGGCAGCGGGGGTGCCGTCGCGGCCGAGGATCTCGTTGAGGTGGCGCAGGGTCAGCGCGGTGGCCAGCCCGATGGACCGGTTGGCGCGGACGTTGAGCTCGAAGGCGGCCGGGTCGAGCTGCAGGACCTGCGCGAAGCGCTCCCACAGCAGGTTGCTCGGTGCGCCCTTGGGCGGGACGGTCATCAGCGTGAAGTGGTCGGGGCCGACCGCGTCGCTCCAGCGACGGGCGATCGCCGCGAGTCCCTGGTGGTTCCAGAAGTTGCGGGCGACCGGCGAGGTCGGGTCCTCGGAGCGTACGGCGCCGAGGTAGTCGTCCCAGGTCACCGCCGACCCGTTCTGCACGGACTCCAGCCACATGGCCGCGATGTTGCGGGCCAGGTCACGGCCGGTCAGGACGACCTCGAGCTGACCCTCGAGGGAGTCGCGGATGATCTCGATCTTGCAGGTCGCGCGAGGTGCGAGGAACTCCATCGACACCACGACCGTGCCGGGTGTGGAGTTGATCCCCGCCACCAGCGTCCGCCACGCACCGTCAGGGTCGAGCGGCGGCTGCTGCGGGCCACCGTGCGCGATCAGGTCCTGCACCGCGGCGACCTGGTCGCGCCACTTCTCACCCGCGAAGGAGATGGCGTGCTGCGCCAGCTCCTCGCGGTTGTTGCCGAGGACGTTCTGGATGAAGCTCGTGCCCGACTTCATCGAGCCAATGTGGAGGACGACCCGCTCTGCCACGCCAAGCCCTTTCCGTTCGCAGCCGGCCCTGGTTGGCCGGTAGTGCGGAGACGACCCTACGGCAGGCGCACATCCACCAGCGCCATGTTGTGGTCGGTGACGAGGCTGAGGAGCGGCGGGCGGGTGTACTCGAAGTTGGCGTAGGTGGCGTCCGGCGAGCCGAAGATCCAGTCGACGCGCATCCGGCTCGGCGGGTTGGTGCAGCGACCCGTGGCCGGGTCGTAGGCGCCGCCGAACGGGCTGACGAGGTCGGTCTTCGAGAGCACCTTGCACAACAGGGTGCGCTTCTCGTTCATGTCACCGATGAAGAAGACCGGCAGCCCGGTCGCGCGCAGCTCGTTGATCTTGGCGATCTGCACGTTGGTGGCGCGGTCACGCTTGAACTGGTACTCCCACGGCGCGTTGTGCACGTTGATCACGTAGATCTCCTTGCCCGTCACGCGGTGCCGCAGCTTGACCACCGGGCGCGGCAGCTCCTTGCTGATGAACTGGTTCATCATCACGTTGGCCTCGACGAGGTCCCACACGCTCGTGCGCCAGGCCAAGGCCGCCTCGGAGGCGTCGTCGCCCGACTCGGGCCGCGGGTAGACGTCCCACGTGCCGCGAGCGGCCTTGAGGAAGTGGAACATCTGGTCGGAGTTGGGCTCCTGCAGGCCCATGATGTCGATGGCGCTGTTGTCGAGCTGGTCGGCCATCCAGCCCATCCGCGTGGTGGCGGGGCCGAAGGCGTCGTCGTGGGCGTAGGGCCGGGTGTGGCCGTTGCCGAGCGCGTTGACGGTGGCGATGCGGAAGTCGGTCGCCCCGGCGGGGTCCGTCGGCGGTGCGGGCTCGACCTCGGTCGGCGAGGGGCTGCTGGTCAGCGTGCCGTTGCCGAGCTGCGCGCGGTCGTTGGCACCCCAGCAGGACGTCCCGCTGGAGGTGAGGCCGCAGACGTGGCGCCAGCCGCCCTCGATCTGGGTCATGCCCTTGGGACCGGCGGCCGGCTCCATCGTGAACGGCGCGCTGCCGTCACCGATCAGGCCGTAGGCGTTGTTGCCCCAGCACCAGGCCTGGCCCTTGTCGTCGAGCAGGCACGAGCCGCCCTCGAAGGTCGTGACGTCGATCGCCTTGTGACCGCCCAGGACGAGCTGCGGGGTCGCGGTGGTGGTGACGTTGCCGTTGCCCAGGGCGCCGTAGGTGTTGCGGCCCCAGCAGTGGACGGCGCCGCTCGTGGTGAGGGCGCAGGTGTGGGTCCACGAGGTGGAGACCTCGGCCCAGTTGGTCGAGGTGCCGACCCGCGCAGGCCGGTTCTTGCCGGCGAACGAGCCGATGCCGAGCTGGCCGAAGAGGTTGCCGCCCCAGCACCACAAGGAGCCGTCGGTCTTGGTGCCGCACACGAAGCGGCTGCCCACGGAGACACTGGCCCAGCGACCGCCGGGCACCTTGACCGGCTTCGCGGACTGCTTGGCCTTCAGCGCGCCGAGCTGGCCGGCCGCGTTGTCACCCCAGCAGTAGAGCTTCGCCCGGCTGGTGATGGCGCAGGTGTTGAACCAGCTCGCGTTGACGCTCTTCCACTTCTTGTCCTTGGCGACCACGACCGGCTTGGGGCGCACCTTGGTGCTCTTGTCACCGAGCTGGCCGCGGTGGTTGACACCCCAGCAGAAGAGCTTGCCGCTGTTCTTGATCCCGCAGGTCGACGCACCACCGGCGGAGACCGAGCGCCACTTGTTGCCACCCTTGACGCGCTGCGACGCCGTCACGTCGGGGCCGACCTTGCCGTCGCCGAGCTGGCCGTACTGGTCACGGCCCCAGCAGACGAGGGAGCCGTTGCCCGGCAGCCGGCAGCCGTGCTCACCGCCGCTGGACAGCGTCTCGACCGGGGCGCGGCGCTTCTTGCGGGCGGCCGGCGCGACGGCCTGGACCGGGGCGGCTGACTGCACCGATGACTGGGCGCTCGCGATCGCGACCGACGTGCCGGCACCCGCGGGGGCGGCCAGGGCGATCGGCGTGAACATGCTCGCGATCAGAGCGATGAGGGCGACGGGCGCCTTCATGGCAACCTCCGAGATAGACGACACGGAAAAGTCTGGCAACTTCAGCAACATCTGTCACGGTAGTTCACAAATGTCACAGGGGCCAGACCGTGACCGGCCCGGCCCCTGCAAGGAGTGACGCACGCGGGTGCGTCGAGGTTGTCGCCCTGGAGCAGATTCCGCCTCAGAGCACCGGCTTCATCTTGCCCAGCCCCATGTCCTGGCGGACCTGGGCGAACGGGTCGAACCCGGCCTGGCGCCGCAGGACGATCTCCTTGACGAGGTCCTGTCCCTGCGGCGGGGGGTTCTTGAAAAGGTAGTTGATGAACTTCGAGTAGGACCTCTCCAGCCGCTTGCTGCGGATGATGAATCCCTGCTCGTCGGAGAGCGTGCTCATGCCCGACCAGTTGGCGCTGCCCTGGTAGACGATGTGCGAGGAGCGCTTGCCGTCGTAGTTGCCCGAGATGGTCAGCGCCTTCATGTGGATGTAGCGGTCGACGTAGCCGTCGCCGTTGGTGTCCTCGAGGATCGTGCGGCGCGGGATGTCCTGCAGGTTGGCGCGGGCGTTGTTGTTGAGCACGCCGTAGACCAGCCGGATCTTGCAGCCACGCTCCTTGAGCCCCTTGAGCTTGCCGGACACGGCGGTGCCGGGACGGCCGTTGAAGACGGCCTGCGAGACGCGGATGACGGTGCGGCCGTTCTTGCCCGCGTCGCCGACGGCGCCCTTGCACTTCACCTTGTCGAGCATGCGCAGCACGTTGTAGTTGCGCACCTTGCCCATGTTGGGGAAGAACCAGCCCTCGTAGTCGCCGTCCTGGAACGTGTAGAACGCACCCTTGCGGGGCTTGTCCTTCGACATCTGCTTGAAGATCTTGACGTAGTTGTCCCACGTGACCTGGCGGTCGACGACCGTCAACAGGTCGTTCCACTGGACGTACGCCGCGGCGTCGGTCAGGTTGGCCGAGGTGGACATGACGACGTTGTTGCGCCCGCCGGTGTGGCTGAACATGAAGAACTTGCCGTGCTGGATGCCCTCCTTGCCGCGGCAGGAGTTCTTGCAGGTGCGGAACCAGCTGACCATGTCATCGGAGCGCTTCTTGTTGCCCTTGGCCAGCGCGTCGCGTGTGCGCGGGTAGTAGCTGCCGGCGCCCTGCTTCGAGGCCAGGCCGTTGGCCATGATGATCTGCACGCTCACGCCACGCTTGTGCGCGGCGATGATGTCGTTGACGAACAGCGCGTTGCTGAAGTTCCACGTCACCAGCCGGATCTGCGAGCCCTTGGGACTGTTGGCGATGGCGTTGCGGATGTAGCGGTTGATCTTGTGCGACTGCTCCGGGTCACGCGGCTCGTTGAACCGGACGCCGGGCTGCGGCTGCCACTTGCTGGTCGACTGCGTGGGCTCCTCGGTCGGCGTCGGCGCCGGGGTCGTGGGGGCCGTCGAGGTCGGGGCCGGGGTGGTGGGGACCGGCACCGTCGGGGTGGGGGTCGGCGTCGGCGTCGGGGTGGACTCCGCGGACAGCTCGAGGGCGTTGGCCTGGGTGGCGAGCGTCGTCAGCGGTGCGATGACCGCCAGGATCGAGGCTGCGACCGTGATGGTCATCCGTGACTTCATGGTGCTGACGTGTCCCCTTGGTTGAAGGTCTGGCTGCGAACAGCGATAACGAGCGGGCGTGCCCATGGTTCTGATGACGCCCACGCCGGATTGGTTGCCTCAGGCCTGGCAGGTGGCGAGGAGCTGCTGGTAGTCCTCGTTCGTCTCGAGGTCACCCGCGTCGGTGATCTCGTTGCCCTTCATGGCGAAGAAGCGGCCGTCCTGCTCGAAGAACGTGGCGCCGTAGCCGCACGGGCGCTTCACGGGCTTGATGGTCTCGCCCTCGCTCTGGCAGGCCTTGTAGTCCTTGGGCAGGTCCTGCCCGGCGACCCACACGTCCGCACACTCGGGCAGCGCGCCCGGCTCCGTGGCCGCGCTGGACTCGCTCGGCGACGGGCTCGAGGACTCGGAGGTGCTGTCGGTCGCGGTCTCGTCGACGTCGCGCTCGTTGCCGCAGGCGCCGAGAACGGCGGTCGCACACACAGCGACGACAGCAGCGGACAGCTTGATCCCCAAGATAGCCATAGCACCGATGGTAAGCGACCTCAGCAGAACGGCCACATCTGCCACGCGCCGCCGACGGTGTCGTCGCGCCCCGTCGCGCCCGCGTCCCGGTAGCCTTCGCTGACATGAGCAGCACTCCGACCAGGGTCTACCTGGCCCGCCTCGTGGGCCTGCCCATCTTCGACCCCCAGGGCGACCAGGTCGCCAAGGTCCGCGACGTCGTGGTGGCCCTCCGGTCGGAGTCCGCCAACCAGCCGCGGGTGCTCGGGATGGTGGCCGAGGTCTTCGGCCGGCGTCGGATCTTCGTGCCGATGACCCGCGTCACCAACATCGACAGCGGTCAGGTCTACACGACCGGCCTGCTCAACATGCGCCGCTTCGAGCAGCGCGCCACCGAGACCCTCGTGATGGGCCAGATGCTCGACCGGCGGGTGCTGATCAAGGAGACCGGCATCCAGGGGACGGTCTACGACGTGGCGATGGAGCAGGCACGCAACCGTGACTGGGTGCTCTCGCGCGTCGCCGTACAAGAACCGTCCAAGGGGTTCCGCCGCCGCGGCCAGACCCACACCGTCGAGTGGCGCGACGTCGACGGCCTCGCCCGGCGCGAGGAGACGCAGGGCGCGACCCACCTCATCGCCACCCTCAACGAGATGCGCCCGGCCGACGCCGCCAACGTCATCCACGACCTGCCCCGCGAGCGCCGGATCGCGGTCGTCGCCGCGATGGACGACGAGCGGCTGGCCGACGTGCTGGAGGAGCTGCCCGAGGAGGACCAGGTCGAGATCCTCGAGCTCCTCGACTCCGAGCGCGCCGCCGACGTGCTGGAGGAGATGTCGCCCGACGACGCCGCCGACCTGATCGCCGACCTCCACCCCGACACCGCCGCCACCCTGCTCGGGCTGATGGAGCCGGAGGAGGCCGAGGACGTGCGCCGGCTGATGTCCTACGCCGACAAGACGGCCGGCGCCATGATGACGCCGGAGCCGGTGATCCTCTCCCCCGACGCCACGGTCGCCGACGCGCTCGCCCACGTGCGCAACCCCGAGCTGACGCCGGCCCTCGCCGCCCTGGTCTATGTCTGCCGCCAGCCGCTGGAGACGCCGACGGGTCGGCTGCTCGGCGCCGCGCACATCCAGCGCCTGCTGCGCGAGCCGCCCTCGACGCTGGTCGCGGCCGCGCTGGACGAGTCGATGGACCCGCTGCGCCCCGACGCCGGGATCGACGCGGTCGCCGCCCACCTGGCGACGTACAACCTCGTCGCGGCACCGGTGGTGGACGAGGAGGGCCGCCTCCTGGGCGCGGTCACGGTCGACGACCTGCTCGACCACATGCTGCCCGACAACTGGCGCGACCAGGCCGACCGACCGGGACCGATCGCCGGGACGGGTGGGCGATGAGCGACTCCCGCGCGCGCCCGCGCCTCGACACGCCCCGCGAGACCCGTCGGCCACCCCTGGTGCGCCGCCCGAGCTACGACTCCGACGCGTTCGGATCCTTCGCCGAGCAGTTCGCCCGCTTCATGGGCACCGCGAAGTTCCTCATCTACATGACGCTGTTCGTGATCGCGTGGATGCTCTGGAACACCTTGGCGCCGCTCGCGTGGCGCTTCGACGAGTTCCCCTTCATCTTCCTCACGCTGATGCTCAGCCTGCAGGCGTCGTACGCCGCACCGCTGATCCTGCTCGCCCAGAACCGCCAGGAGTTCCGGGACAAGGTGGTGGCCGAGCAGGACCGCCAGGCCAACGCGCGCGCCCACGCCGACATGGAGTTCCTGGCCCGCGAGGTCGCCTCGTTGCGGTTGTCGGTGGGCGAGGTCGCCACCCGCGACTTCCTGCGCTCGGAGCTCAAGGGGCTCTACGCCGACCTCGAGGAACTCACCCGGGGTGACGAAGACGACGACCGAGATGAGCCACCGGCGAGGTGATGTGCCCGGACGGCTCGTAGACTCGGGCACATCATGAGCACCCCATCTGTCGAGCAGATCACCGCTGCCCTGGCCACGGTCAACGATCCCGAGATCAAGCGCCCCATCACCGACCTGAACATGGTCGACTCGATCACGGTCGCCGAGAGCGGCGAGGTCGCGGTCACCGTCCTCCTCACGGTCGCCGGCTGTCCGCTCAAGGAGACGATCACCCGTGACGTCACGGCCGCCGTCACCGCGGTCGCGGGCGTCACCGGCGTCGACCTGACCCTCGGCGTCATGACCCCCGAGCAGCGGGCCGGTCTCAAGGAGGTGCTCAGCGGCGGCAAGGCCGAGCGCGAGATCCCCTTCGCCCAGCCGGGCTCGCTGACCAAGGTCTATGCCATCGCCAGCGGCAAGGGCGGGGTCGGCAAGTCGTCGGTCACCGTCAACCTCGCGCTCGCCATGGCCAAGCAGGGCCTGAAGGTCGGCATTGTCGACGCCGACATCTACGGCCACTCCGTGCCGGCCATGCTCGGCGTCGCCGACGCGCGCCCGACCCAGGTCGACGACCTGATCATGCCCGTGCCCACGCCCAGCGGCGTCTCGGTCATCTCCATCGGCATGCTCAAGCCGCGTCGCGACCAGGTCGTCGCCTGGCGCGGCCCGATGCTCGACCGCGCCCTGGTCCAGATGCTCTCCGACGTCTACTGGGGCGACCTCGACGTGCTCCTCCTCGACCTGCCCCCGGGCACCGGCGACGTCGCCATCTCGCTGGGCCAGCACCTGCCCAATGCCGAGGTCGTGGTCGTCACCACCCCGCAGGAGGCCGCCGCCGAGGTCGCCGAGCGCGCCGGCACGATGGCCTCGATGATGCACCAGCGCGTCGTCGGCGTCGTGGAGAACATGAGCTTCCTGACCCTGCCCGACGGCTCCACGATGGAGGTCTTCGGCAGCGGCGGCGGCGACCGTGTCGCCGAGACGCTGTCCCAGCGCTTCGGCTACGACGTCCGGGTGCTCGGCCGGATCCCGCTCGACCCCTCGCTGCGCGAGGGCGGCGACGCCGGCAAGCCGATCGTCGACTCCGACCCCACGGCAGCGGCGGCGCTCGAGCTGGTCAAGATCGCCGAGGGCCTCAGCGGCCGCGGTCGCGGCCTGGCGGGCATGCAGCTGGGCCTCACCCCGAGCTCGAAGTTCTAGTCGATGTTCGGGGTCGGGCTGGCCGAGATGGCGTTGATCGCGTTCGTCGCGATTATCGCCTTCGGTCCCGACCGGTTGCCGGTCCTGGCCAAGCAGGCCGGCATCATGATGCGCAAGGCGCGCGCCATGGCCAACTCCGCGCGCGACGAGATCCGTGACGAGCTCGGCCCGGAGTTCGCCGACCTCGAGTTGCGCGACCTCGACCCCCGCACCATCGTGCGGCGCCACATCATCGAGGCGATGGAGGACGAGGACGCCCGCCCGGTCGCCGAGCCCGCCCTCGCCGCGGGCCAGCGCCCGCCGTACGACGTCGACGCCACCTGATCAGTCGCGGCTCTGCACCGCGCTGATCGCGTCGTAGGAGATCAGCACCCGCTCGTCGCCGGGAGTGCTGATCTCGACGAAGTCCGCCCCGACCCGGCGCACGACGGCCTCGTGCTGTCCGGCGTCCCCGACGTGGACGACGCAGCGCACCTGCGACTCGGCCAGCCGGCGCAGGGCCGAGGACACGCTCAGCTTGTGCAGCGGTGACCAGGCGACCTCGGGCACCGAGCGCTGCGAGGCGCCCTGGACGACCTCGATCCGGGGCGTGCGCACGATCCAGTCCTGGGCGTGCCCGCTGAGCAGGCACCAGCCGGCGCCGAGGCGCTGCAGCTCACCCTCGATCCGGCCGACCCCCGCGACGGTGAGCGCGAGGTGGGAGCCGAGGCTCGCCACCAGCCTCGAGTCGAGCGTGACGTGGTGGTACTCCGCGCGGCTGCGATCGACCAGCTCCGCGTCGCGCTCGAGCTCGTAGAGCGCCGACGCCTGTCCTTCCAGGTCGTCGAAGAGGGCGAAAAGCTGTTCGTCCCAGGACGGGTGCGGCGCCATGCTCCGAGCCTAGTCCGCCTGTGCACAACCCGTTGACAACGCGCGCACCTTTGCCTTAAATGAGGCAAACACACGCAAACGAAGGGTTTGGGCATGTCTCGGGGCAATCACGGATCAGTGGGTCGCTGCCTGGCTGTCTGGCTGCTCGTCACGGCAGGCCTGCTCGCCACGCTCGTCGCCCTGGCCGACGACACGGCGTCGCTCGCCTCGTCCGCGGTGTGGCACGGCTCGTTCGACGACCTGCTCGTGGCCGTCGCATCCGCGGCCGTGCTGGTGTGCGCGGCCTGGTCGTGGCTCATCACCACGGCGACCGTCGTCGACCTGGTGCGGGGACGGGTGCCCACCAGCGTGCCGCGTGGCCTCACCCGGCGGCTGGTGCTGGCCGCGTGCGGCGCCGCCGTGGTGGCGGGCATCAGCAGCCCCGCCCTGGCCGGCAGCGGTGCCGGCGACCACTCGCTGGCCGGGCTGCCGATGCCCGACCGGGCTGTCGCCACCGCCCCGCGCGCGCCCGTGGTCGACACCCCCGCAGCGCAGCCAGCGCCTCGAGCCGCCAGCCGACCTGCCGCCGCGGCGGCGTCACGGCGCCCAGCAGCGATCACCGTCCGGACCGGCGACTCGCTGTGGTCCATCGCCGCCGACCGGCTCGGCCCCGATGCCGCGGTGGCCGACATCGACGCCGCCTGGCGCGACCTCTACGCCGCCAACCGCGACGCCATCGGCCCCGACCCCGACCTCATCCGCCCCGGGCTCGACCTCGAGCCGGGATCGAACTGAAAGGCACGATCATGAGCGAAGCGAGTACGCGCATGAGCGAAGCGACTACGCGCATGAGCACCAACGTGATCCCGATCCGGCGCACCGTCCCGGTCGCGAGCGTCCAGGGTTCGCTGGCCCTCGACCTGACGCCGCGGCTCGACCCACCGGAGACCGAGGCGAGGATCGTCACTGCGGAGACCGAGGAGCGGGCAGCGCTCGACCGCTTCGTGCGCCGCCACCTCGCGTGCGCCGTCGAGATCGCGTGCGGAGACCGCCCGTCGGCCCAGCTGCTGCGGCACTGCTCCCCCGCGGTCCATGCCGACCTCGCCCGGCGCGCCCAGCTGGTCACCAGTGCCGCCGGGACCACCGCGGCCCTCGGACGAGGGCGCGGCGCCGTACGCCCCGTCCTGCGCTCGACACACACCAGCCTGGTGCGCGCCGACGCCCTCGAGGTCGCGGCGCACGTGCGCTACGGCGCGCGGTCGCGCGCCCTGGCGGCCAGGTTCGAGGTCGTCGACGGTCGCTGGCAGTGCGTCGTGCTGGAGTGGGCCTGATCAGCCGCCGACGACCGCGCGGCCCGACGCGCCACCGGGCGCACCGTGGCACTTCTTGTACTTCTTGCCCGAGCCACAGGGGCAGTCGGCGTTGCGCGCGGTGCCGGCGAAGGGGTCCTCCTCGACCGGAGCGGTCCGCACCTCGGCCTCGCCGTCCTCGCTGGGCGCGGAGTAGTTGAGGTTGGTCGGCCGCGCCTTGCGCTCGAGCCCCTTCGCCCGGATCTGCGGAGCGTGATCGGCGTGGGCCTGGGCCTGCGCGAAGTCGATCTGCGGGGTCGTCGGGTCGAGAGCGGGAGCCGCGGGCTGCTGGCCCAACCGCTCGTCCTCGGTCGGGGTGTCGTCCTCGGCCTCGACCTCGACCTGCAGGTTGAACAGGTAGCCGACCGACTCCTCCTTGATGCCGTCCATCATGGCGGCGAACATGTCGAAGCCCTCGCGCTGGTACTCCACGAGCGGGTCGCGCTGGGAGTAGGCACGCAGCCCGATGCCCTCGCGCAGGTAGTCCATCTCGTAGAGGTGCTCGCGCCACTTGCGGTCGAGCACGGAGAGGATGACGCGGCGCTCGAGCTCACGCATGACCTCGGGGCCCATCTCCGCCTCGCGACGGTCGTACGCCGCCTGGATGTCCTTCTTCAGGTCCGAGATCAGCGCCTCGCGGCTCAGCCCGGCGCGGCCGCCGGCGGCCTTGACGACCGACTCGGCCGTGAGCTCGCTGGGGTAGATCTGGTGCAGGGCGGTGAAGAGGCCGTCGAGGTCCCAGTCCTCGGCGTAGCCCTCGGTCGAGCCGGTGACGTAGCCGGTGATGACGTCGTCGATGAAGGTGCGGATCTGCTGCTCGAGGTCGGCGCCCTCGAGGACCCGGCGGCGCTCGCCGTAGATGACCTCGCGCTGGCGGTTCATCACGTCGTCGTACTTGAGGACGTTCTTGCGCGACTCGAAGTTCTGCGACTCGACCTGGCTCTGGGCGCTGGCGATGGCGCCGGTGACGCGCTTGTTCTCGATCGGCACGTCGTCGGGGACCTTGAGGACCTGCAGGATGCGGTCGACCCAGTCGGACTTGAACAGGCGCATCAGCTCGTCCTGCAGCGAGAGGTAGAACCGGGACTCACCCGGGTCACCCTGGCGGCCGGAGCGACCGCGGAGCTGGTTGTCGATGCGGCGCGACTCGTGGCGCTCGGTGCCGACGACGTAGAGGCCACCGAGGGCCTTGACCTCGTCGTGCTCGTTGGCGACCGTCGCCTTGACCCGCTCCAGGGTGTCGGCCCAGGCCGCCTCGTAGGCGTCGGCGGTCTCGCCGGTCGGCTCCAGGCCCTGCTGGCGCAGGGCCTGGTCGGCGAGGAACTCCACCGATCCACCGAGCATGATGTCGGTGCCTCGACCGGCCATGTTGGTGGCGACGGTGACCGAGCCCTTGTGGCCGGCCATCGCGACGATCTTCGCCTCGTCGGCGTGCACCTTGGCGTTGAGGACGGTGTGCGGGACGCCCTTCTTGGTGAGCAGCCCGGAGAGCAGCTCGGACTTCTGCACCGACACCGTGCCGACCAGGATGGGCTGGCCCTTGGCGTTGCGCTCGGCGATGTCCTCCACGACGGCGTCGTACTTCGCCTCCTCGGTGCGGTAGACGAGGTCGCCCGCGTCGATGCGCGACATCGGCTTGTTGGTCGGGATCGGGACGACACCGAGCTTGTAGATCTTGTCGAACTCGCTGGCCTCGGTCATGGCCGTGCCGGTCATGCCGGAGAGCTTGTCGTAGAGGCGGAAGTAGTTCTGCAGGGTGACGGTGGCGAGGGTCTGGTACTCCTCGCGGACGGTCACGCCCTCCTTGGCCTCGATCGCCTGGTGCAGGCCGTCGTTGTAGCGGCGACCGGCCAGCATGCGACCGGTGTGCTCGTCGACGATCAGCACCTCGCCCTCGATGACGACGTATTCCTTGTCGTTGCGGAACAGCTCCTTGGCCTTGATGGAGTTGTTCAGGAAGGAGATCAGCGGCGTGTTGACCGAGTCGTAGAGGTTCTCGATGCCGAGGTGGTCCTCGACCTTGGTGATGCCGGGCTCGAGGACGGAGATGGTGCGCTTCTTCTCGTCGACCTCGTAGTCGACGTCCTTGCGCAGCGACGAGGCGATGGTCGCGAACTCGGCGTACCACTTCACCTCGTCCTGCGTCGGGCCGGAGATGATGAGCGGCGTGCGCGCCTCGTCGATCAGGATCGAGTCGACCTCGTCGACGACGGCGAAGTTGTGGCCGCGCTGGACGCAGTCGTCGATGTCGTCGGCCATGTTGTCGCGCAGGTAGTCGAAGCCGAGCTCGTTGTTCGTGCCGTAGGTGATGTCGGCGGCATAGGCCACGCGACGCTCCTCGGGACGCATGTGCGGCAGGATCACGCCGGTCGTGAGGCCGAGGAAGTGGTGGATGCGACCCATCCACTCCGCGTGGTACTTCGCGAGGTAGTCGTTGACCGTGACCACGTGCACGCCCTTGCCGGACAGCGCGTTGAGGTAGGCCGGGAGCGTGGAGACCAGGGTCTTGCCCTCACCGGTCTTCATCTCGGCGATGTTGCCGAGGTGCAGCGCCGCGCCACCCATCACCTGGACGTCGTAGTGACGCTGGCCGATGACGCGCTTCGAGGCCTCACGGACCACCGCGAACGCCTCGGGCATCAGGTCGTCGAGCGTCTCGCCCTGCTCCAGACGGGTCTTGAACTCCCCCGTCATGGCCTGGAGCTCGGCGTCGGTCATCTTGACGAAATCGTCCTCGATGGCGTTGACCGCCTTGGCGATCGTCTCCAGCTGGCGCAGGATCTTTCCCTCGCCGATGCGGAGGAGCTTGTCGATGATGGCAGGCACGGTGATGCGACTCCGTCGGATGTGGGTGAGGCAGAGAATGGGGCGGCCGAGTGGCCGTCGATCATGCTACCCACGCCACCCAGCCGCAGCCGAAGCGGCAGCGAGTGCGGGCGCCAGGTCCCCGCGCGGCTCCACCTCGATGGCGGACAGTCCCAGCCAGCCGGCCAGCCGGATCAGCTCGGCCGCGAGCTCCTCGGCGGTCTCGCTCGGCGCCCCGGCCTCGGCGTAGGCACCCTTGACGAGGAGCCGGCCGGTGCCGCGATCGGCCTTCAGGTCGACGCGCGCCACGATCGCCTCGCCCAGCAGGAAGGGCAGCACGTAGTAGCCGTGGACCCGCTTGGCGGCCGGCACGTAGATCTCGATGCGGTAGAAGAAGCCGAACAACGCCTCGGCCCGGTCCCGCTCCCACACGACCGGGTCGAAGGGGCTGAGCAGCGCCCGCGCACCGATGCGGCGCGGCAGCCTGGCCTCCGCGTGCAGGAAGGCAGGCTTGCGCCATCCCTCCACGCGTACGGCGCTGAGCTCGCCGGCCTCGACCAGCGTCTCCACCGCGACCTTGGCGTCCGCGACGGCCATCCGGTAGTAGTCGGCGAAGCAGCGGACCGTGCCGACGCCGTGCGAGCGAGCGGCTCGCCGTACCAGCTCGACGTGGGCCTCCGCCTTCGTCGGCGTGGCCAGCGCGAGCACGTCGGCCGGCAGCACCCGCTCGGGGACGTCGTACAACACCTCGAACTGGCTGGTGCGACCGGCGATGGCGACGTCCCCCACGAGGAAGAGGTAGTCGAGGACGCGCCGCGCGTCCGACCAGTTCCAGCCCCAGTTCTCCTTGAGGCGGGGGCGGCTGAACTCCTCGTCCAGACCGCGTGCCGTGACCGGGCCGCGCTCGCGGACGGCGGCGAGGATCCGTGGCTCCAGCGCGGGGTCGGCCGTGAAGCCCCACTTCCCGCGCTCGCCCCGGTAACGCTCCATGCGGTGCTGCATCACCGGCCACAGCTCCACCGGCATGAAGGCCTGGACGTGCGCCCAGTACTCCACCATCCGCCGGGGCCGGCGCCCCTGGCTGCTGGCGGCCCGCCGCAGCAGGTCGACGTCGTAGGCACCCATCCGCGAGTAGAGCGGCATGTAGTGGGCGCGCTGCAGCACGTTGACCGAGTCGACCTGCAGGACACCGGTGCGCCCCAGCGTGCGCTGGAGCGTGGCCAGCGTGGGTGTGGCATGGGCGCGGTCGGCGAAACCCTGGGCGGCCAGCGCGATCCGGCGGGCCTGGAGGTTGCTGATCGACTCCATTACGGCAGGTCGAGCAGCTTTTCCTTCATGGCATACATGACTGCCTCCATGCGGGAGTGCAGCTGCAGCTTCTCGAGGATGTTGCGGACGTGGTTCTTCACGGTGTTCTCGGAGATGAACAGCTCCTTGGCCACCTCGCGGTTGTTGAGCCCGCGGGCCACCAGGCGCAGCACCTCGAGCTCGCGCTCGGTGAGCTTCAGCGCCGTGTTCTGCGCCTTGTCCGGCTTGGACATCTGCTTGAACTCGTCGATCAGCTTGATCGCCATCGACGGGCTGATCAGCGACTGCCCCTCGTTGACCACACGGATGGCCTGGGCGACCTCCTCGATGGAGGAGTCCTTGAGGAGATAGCCCGACGCGCCGTTCTTGACGGTCTCGTAGAGGTCGCCCTCCTCGTCGGAGACGGTCAGCATGATGATCTTGGCCGACGGCACGGCCTCCTTGATCCCACGACAGGCCTCGACGCCCGACAGGCGCGGCATGCGTACGTCGAGCAGCACGACGTCCGGCGCCAGCGACTGCGCCAGCTCGGTGCCGGTGATGCCGTCGGCGGCCTCGCCGACGACCTCGATGTCGGCGTCCTGCGCCAGCAGCATCGTCAGTCCTCGGCGGAAGAGCTCCTGGTCATCGACCACGAGTACGCGGATGGGCTCTGTCCCTGGCGTTCCTGTTGCCTCGGTCACGCCCGCATCATGACAGACACGGGCGCGACCGGTCTCGCTCGGACCCTGCGATGACCTCCGGCGTCAGTCGAGCTCGAGCGAGATCACGCCGTAGTCGTAGCCGCGACGGCGGTAGACGACCGAGGGCTTCTCGCTCTCCTTGTCGACGAACAGGAAGAAGTCGTGTCCCACGAGCTCCATCTCGTAGAGGGCTGTGTCGAGGGTCATCGGCGCTGCGGCGTGCGACTTCTCCCGCACGACCAGGGGTCCATCGCCGGTGACCGTGATCGGGCCGACCTGGCGTTCGGTGACGGTCTCCTCATCGCTCTCCTCCTCGACGAGGATCGCGTCGGCACTGCCGGCCAGCGCCTGACCGACGGACACGGGGGTGTGGCGCCCACGGTGCACGCGGCGGCGGTCCGCGGCGCGGCGCATCTGGGCTGCCATCTTGTCGAGCGCGAGGTCGAGCGCGCCCATCTTGTCCTCGGCCGCGGCCTCGGCGCGGATCACGGGGCCCTTGGAGAAGGCGGTCAGCTCGATCCTGATCGCCCGGTCGTGTTGCCGGGGGTTCTTCTCTTCTTCGACCTCCACCTGGACGCGGATGATCCGATGATCGTGCTTCTCCAGGCGGGCGAGCTTTTCCGAGACATGTTCACGGAACCTGTCCGACACCTCGCAGTGCCGTCCGGTGACCACAACATCCATGTGAACCTCCTTGTAGCAGGGCTACTTGTGCTGCGCTCCCACTCCTGCACTCTGTTTGGCAGGGTGAGATGGAGCCCGCCCGGCCGACCTGGTCTTCGACCCCACAATCGCCTGCTGGAGCTTTCGCAGCTTGGATGCCACTACCGGCCCTCTCCCGACGCTCGCCGTATCTGACGGCGGTGCCGAGGCAGGTCTTACTTCTAAGCCGCACCGTGATCGGCTGTCTCCAGCCTTACGTGGGCCGTTTTGCCTGCGACTGGCATCGGCTTGTCCTCCGAGGTGGTGCGCACGCGCACCTGACCGGATGACGCAACCACGGACCCGGACGGACTCCATGGACAGACGCTAGCCCCTCGGGCCCCGGGACAAAAGCGATCCACCCGTTTGGTCAGGAATGCGACGCCGTGTCGCAGCCACTGTCGCGAGCGCAACCGGGCCCAGCCCCACCGCACCCAGCGCTCGTTGGGCCTCCCTGGCCGTCGAGCCCGTGGTGAGCACGTCGTCGCAGATCACCACGCGCGCCCGGGCGCGTCGTCGAGCCAGCCGCGCGAGACCGGGCGATGGGCACGACATCGACCCCGACAGGTTGTGCGAGCGCTCTCCGGCCGAGAGCCCGGCCTGGTCGACGACGCGCCGGTTCGACACGAGCAGAGACGCCGCGGTCACGTCGCGGCCCTCCGCCCGCAGTCGCGCTGCCGCCGTCCGCACCAGCGCTCCCATCGGGTCGTAGCCCCGGCGCCGGCTCGAACCGGGGCGAGACGGCGCCGGCACCAGCACCACGGCTCCGTCGTCGTCGGCCATCGCCGCTCGCACCGACACGGCCAGCAGGCCGCCCAGCACGCGCCGGAACGTGAACTGGCCGCGGTCCTTGTGGCCCACGACCATGGCGCGGACCGCGCCGTCGTAGTCGGCCACCGACCAGGGCGTCACCAGGCCCGGGGGCGTCGGCTGCGGCCAGCAGATCCGAGGGACCGACGGCAGGGCGTGCAGGCAGCGCGGGCACAGCATCCGTCCCGGGCGCGCACAACCGACGCACTCGCTGCCGACCACGAGGTCGAGGAGGACGTCACGCACGCAGCCATCGCAGCAGGCGCCGTGGGAGCGGGCAAGACCGGACCCGGGTGCCTGTGGAGAAGGCTCAGCCGACGTAGGTGAGGGAGGTGAGGGCCTCGGGGAGCGGGCCGAGCGGACGCTCGGGAGCCGTCAGGTCACTGACCGACTCCCGGCCGACCGCGAACACCTCGGCCCCTTCGACGGGCGAGCTGACGAGCTGGCGGGTGCCACCGCGCAGGCGGGACACGCCCACGATCCCGAGGTCGCCCGGCGAGCCGTCGACGGAGATCGTCTCGACCTGGGAGAGGTTCTCGGTGTCGGTGACCACCGAGATCGCGGTCGGCGAGCGCCAGCCGATGTCGCGGACCACCGACCCGGCGACGTCGGGGACGAAGTCGAGCACCACCGCCCGGGTTGCTCGCAGCACCCGCCCCGACGCGCTGTGCAGGATCCGGCTGGCGAGGATGCGGTCGCCCCTCGCCGTACGCACCACTGCGATGAGGCGGCTGCCGTCGCGCGAGACCAGCATGTGCCGGACGTCGCGACCACTCACTCCGGGCACGTCGATCTGCCGCGGCGGCTGCTGGCCGACGACCACGCTGATCACTCCCCTGCCGGCGCCGCGGTCAGCCAACCAGATGCGGTCGGCGAAGTCCCACGCCGGCGGGAGCAGGTCGCGCGCACCGCTGGCGACCTCGACCGCACGTCCCTCGACATCGACGGGGGCCACGAGCACGCTGCGCCCGTCGCCGGAGACGCCGGCCACGCGGTCGCCCGCGAGGCTGGCCCCGATCGAGCGCACCCCGAGCCGGTCGACGCCCAACGGTCCCGAGGTGGGCCTCAGCGCGTCGATGGGACCCCGGACCACGCGACCGTCGACGAGCCCGAACAGGTCGCCGCTGGACTGGGCACCCGTGGGGTCGAAGGCCTCACCGACGTCCAGGTTGACCTGCGTGGCATCGTCGGCCAGCCCCTGTTCCTCCTCGCCGATGCTCAACCGCACGGCGCGGATGCGCTGCTCCTGCCGCATCGTCCAGATCAGCTGGGTGAGGATCCGCTGCCGGGCGTCGTCGCCGACGGCGCCCGCGTCGCCCACCAGGGAGACCTCGGCGATGCCGGCAGCGGTGATGGGCACCGAGAGCTCGTAGGTGAAGCCAGGTGGCACGAAGGTGCGGGTGACCCGTGGATCGGCTGTCGGGTCGTCGAGCAGGCCGCGGACCAGCGAGGAGGCGAGCTGGTCACCGGTCGGGACGAAGACGGGCTCGGGGACCAGGATCTGGGCGGTGGGGTCGAAGAGGTAGAGCGACATCCGGCGGAACGCGTTCTCGAACCACGTCGTCGGCACGATCAGGGCGTCGGGCAACGCCGCGATGCGCCACTCGCCGTTCTCGATCGCCAGGTCGAAGCCGATCACCTCGGCGCCGCGCGATCGCTGCCAGGCGCCGCGGGCGTCGTACTCCTCGATGCCGATCATCGGCAGCGTCACCAGCTGGTCACCGACCGGGTCGCCGAGCTCGCCGTAGGTGATGATCCTGCTCTCGGGAGTCCAGCGCCGACGGGCGCCGGCGGTGAGGAACTCGCTCGCGACGTTGGTCCGGCTCGGGATCGCCTGCATCGCCTCCATGAAGCTGGCGACGATCTCGGTCGGCGTCTCCCCCGGCTGCGGCGGCTGGGGGTCGAAGTCGTAGCCGGGCGTCGCGCTGTCCGAGGCCTCGCCGTCGACCTGGGTGACGGGTCCCTCGCTGGGCATGCGCACGCACGCCGTCGACACCAGCAGCGCGCCGAGCGCGAGGGCGACGCGGGCGAGCCGCGTCGCGCTCCTCCGGGCGCTCACGCCGGCTCCTTGGCGTCGACCGGCACCAGCGGCAGCGGGCTGTGGCGCAGCGGTTGGCTGAGCCGGCGCGGCAGCGTCAGGCGGAACTGCGACCCCTCACCCGGCCGGCCCCAGGCCTGCAGCCAGCCGCCGTGCAAGTGGGTGTCCTCGAGCGAGATCGACAGGCCGAGGCCGGTGCCACCGCTGGTGCGGGCTCGGGCCGGGTCGGCACGCCAGAAGCGGTTGAACACCATCGCGGACTCGCCGGGGCCCAGGCCCACGCCGTGGTCGCGCACCGCGATCGCCGCCGAGTGCTCGTCACCGCCGACGAGGATGTGGATGTCGCGCGACTCGGCGTGGTCGATGGCGTTGGTGACGAGGTTGCGCACGATGCGCTCGACCCGGCGTACGTCCGCCTCGGCCAGGCAGGGGTGGCCGGGGCTCTCCACGAGGACCCGGGTGTCGCGCTGGTCGGCGAGGGCCCGGGTCGTGTCGGCCACCCGGTGGGCGACGTCGACGAGATTGACGTCGTCCGCCTCGAGCACCGCGGCGCCGGCGTCGAAGCGGCTGATCTCGAGCAGGTCGGCGAGGAGCCGTTCGAAGCGGTCGAGCTCGGTCTGCAGCAGCTCGGCAGCCCGCGCGGTGCCGGGCTCGAAGCCCGCGCGGGCGTCGTGCAGCACGTCGCCGGCCATCCGGACGGTGGTCAACGGCGTCCGGAGCTCGTGGGAGACGTCGGAGACGAAGCGACGCTGCAGCCGACTGAGCTCCTCGAGCTGGCGGATCTGCTTCTGCAGGTTGCTGGCCATCTGGTTGAACGAGGTCGCCAGTCGGGCGAGGTCGTCCTCGCCGGTCACCCGGAGGCGCTCCTGCAGGTGACCCGCGGCGAGGCGCTCGGCGACTCGGCGCGCCATCCGCACCGGGGTGACCACCTGGCGTGCGACCAGCCAGGCCAGGCCTGCCACGAGCAGCAGCAGCAGCGAGCCGGCCGTCACCAGGGCGCGGCCGACGAGGGCCAGCGTCTCGCGCTCCTCGTCCAGGGAGTAGAGGTAGTAGAGCGTGTAGGTCTTGTTGTCCGCGGGCAGCGTCACCTGGCTGCCGACCACGATGCCGGGACCTTCCGGGAGCCCGGGGACGGCCCGCGTGGTCTCGATCTCCGTGAACGTCCACGCCGTCGCCGCTGCCTGCTCGAAGCTCTGCTGCAGCGACTCCGGCACGCTCTGCGTGTCGAGGCCCCGGGTGAACTTCGCGCCGCCGCCCGACAGCCTGCCGCCAGTGCCGACGGCGGGCGAGAGGACGGCCGCGAACCCGCGCGAGCTGCCACGGCTGATGATCGGCTCGATCAGGTCGTCCTGCTGGCGCGACGCGTCCACGTCGATGCCACGGACGGCTGCGAGCTTCTCGCGCGCATCGGCCGTCTCGTTCTCCGCCTCGGCGATCACCTGCTCGACGCGGTTGTCGACGAGGCCGTCGCGCGTCTGGTGCATCAGGAAGGCGCCGACGATCCCGACGACGGCCGCCGAGAGGAGCACCGTGCTCGCGACGACGCGAGCCTGGATCGAACGACGCCAGAACGTGAGGGCGCGCCGCACTGCGTGACTCGCGCGATCCAGCGCCGTACTGGCCGAAGGCCCTCCTGAGGGGGACATGGTCGGCCTACGCCGTACCAGCCTTGTATCCCACGCCGCGGACCGTCACCACGATCTCGGGGTTCTCCGGGTCGTGCTCGACCTTGGAGCGCAAGCGCTGGACGTGGACATTGACCAGCCGGGTGTCGGCGCTGTGGCGGTAGCCCCAGACCTGCTCGAGCAGCACCTCGCGGGTGAAGACCTGCCACGGCTTGCGCGCCAGGCAGACCAGCAGGTCGAACTCGAGCGGCGTCAGGTTGACCGCCTTGCCGGCCCGCGTCACGGAGTGGCCGGCCACGTCGATGGTCAGGTCACCGATGCTCAGCGACTCGCTGGTGGGGGCGTCGTTGCGGCGGACGCGCGCACGGATGCGGGCGACGAGCTCCTTGGGCTTGAACGGCTTGACGACGTAGTCGTCGGCGCCGGACTCCAGGCCCACGACCACGTCGATCGTGTCGCCCTTCGCCGTCAGCATCACGATCGGGACGCCCGACTCGGCGCGGATCTCCCTGCAGACGTCGATCCCGTCCTTGCCCGGGAGCATCAGGTCGAGCAGCACCAGGTCGGGACGGAAGCTGCGGAAGGCTTCGAGAGCCTCGTCGCCACGGGTGACGATCCGGCTCTCGAAGCCCTCCTGTCGCAGCACGATGGAGAGCATCTCGGCGAGCGACGAGTCGTCGTCCACCACCAGGATGCTGCCCCTCGTGGGCTGCTCGGTCGGACTCATACGGGCAGTCTGCCTCAGTAGCGGTACTGGTCGGACTTGAACGGCCCCTCGACGGGGACACCGAGGTAGTCGGCCTGCTCCTGGGTGAGGATGGTCAGCTCGACACCGAGGGCGTCGAGGTGCAGGCGCGCGACCTCCTCGTCGAGGTGCTTGGGCAGCACGTAGACGCCGACCGGGTAGTCCTCGACCTTGGTGAACAGCTCGATCTGGGCCAGCACCTGGTTGGTGAAGGAGTTCGACATGACGAACGACGGGTGGCCGGTGGCGTTGCCGAGGTTGAGCAGGCGGCCCTCGGACAGCACGATGATCTTCTTGCCGTCGGGGAAGATCCACTGGTGGACCTGCGGCTTGATCTCGTCCTTGACGATGCCCGGGATCTTGGCCAGGCCGGCCATGTTGATCTCGTTGTCGAAGTGGCCGATGTTGCCGACGATCGCCTGGTGCTTCATCTTCTCGAAGTGCTCGACCCGGATGATGTCGAAGTTGCCCGTCGTGGTGATGAAGATGTCAGCCGTCTCGACGACCGACTCGAGGCGCTTGACCTCGTAGCCGTCCATCGCCGCCTGCAGCGCGCAGATCGGGTCGATCTCGGTGATGATGACGCGGGCACCCTGGCCGCGCAGCGACTCCGCGGAGCCCTTGCCGACGTCGCCGTATCCGCACACGACGGCGACCTTGCCGCCGATCATCACGTCGGTGCCGCGGTTGATGCCGTCGATCAGCGAGTGGCGGCAGCCGTACTTGTTGTCGAACTTCGACTTGGTGACCGAGTCGTTGACGTTGATCGCCGGGAAGAGGAGCGAGCCTTCCTTCATGCGGTCGTAGAGACGCAGCACGCCGGTGGTGGTCTCCTCGGAGACACCCTGGATGTCGTTGGCGATGTTGGTCCAGCGCGTCGGGTTGTTCTCCAGCGAGCGGGCCAGGACGCGCAGCACCTCCTTGAACTCCTCGTTGTCGGTGGAGTCCTGGCCGGGCACCGCGCCGGCCTTCTCGAACTCGACACCGAGGTGGACGAGCATGGTGATGTCGCCGCCGTCGTCGAGGAGCATGTTCGGGCCGATGGGGTTGCCGGCCTCGTCCTTGAAGTCGAAGACCTTCTCGGCCTCGTCCCAGTACTCCGCCAGCGACTCGCCCTTCCAGGCGAAGACGGGGGTGCCCTGCGGGTCCTCGACGGTGCCGTTGGGCCCGACGACGACCGCGGCGGCGGCGTGGTCCTGGGTGGAGAAGATGTTGCACGTGGCCCAGCGGACGTCGGCGCCGAGCGCGACGAGCGTCTCGATCAGCACACCGGTTTGGATGGTCATGTGCAGCGAGCCGGCGATCCGGGCGCCCTTGAGCGGCTGGGCGTCGCCGTACGTCGTGCGCAGGGAGACGAGTCCCGGCATCTCGTGCTCGGCGAGGGTGAGCTCCTTGCGGCCGTAGTCGGCCAGGCTCAGATCGGCAACCTTGAAGTCCATCATCTACCCCTAGAAAGTACGGCGGGCGGCGTCCCGCTTGGTGTTCAACGAGGGTAGAACCGTCCTGCGCCGTTCGCAGAATCCGCGACCACCGCTCAATGAGCGGTCTGTTCGCCCTTGTCGTGACCGAAGGGCAGCACGTGCTTGACGGCCAGCACGAGCGCGCCCACGACGACTCCGACGACCGCCGAGAGCAGCGTGTTGACCAGCCACCCGGCGACGGCACCGGCGGAGCCCAGCGCGTGGTGGACCTCCTCCTCGAGGTGGTGCACCCAGCCGTACGGCGCGTGCAGGACGTCGGCGACGGTGCCGCTCAGCGAACCGCTCAGCTCGTCCAGGCTGATCAACAGGATGTGACCGCCCACCCACAACATCGCGGCGGTGCCGATCACCGAGATGACGGCGAGGACCTTGGGCATGGCCTCGACCAGGGCATGGCCCACCTTCTGCGCCACCGAGGAGCGCTTGGTGGCGAGGTGGACACCGACGTCGTCCATCTTCACGAGCAGCGCGACGAAGCCGTAGACCGCGACCGTGATGAACACCGCCACCACGACCAGGATCGCGGCACGGGTGATGAAACCTGCGTCGGGCGAGGAGTCGACGACCTCCTTGAGGGCGATCACCATGATCTCCGCGGAGAGGATGAAGTCGGTGCGGATGGCACCGGCCACGGTCACCTTCTCGTGCTCGGGCGTCATGACCCCCTGGGTCGCCAGCTCCTCCACGGCCTCCTCGAGGTGCTCCTCGTGCCCGCTGATCTTCTCCCAGACCTTGTGGGCGCCTTCGTAGGCGAGGAACGTGCCGCCGAAGATGAGCAGGATCGGCAGCAGCCAGGGCGCGAACTGGCTGAGGACCAGGGCCGCCGGCAGGATGAACAGGAGCTTGTTGCGCAGCGAGCCGATGGCGATCTGCTTGATGATCGGCAGCTCGCGCTCGGCTGCGGACCCCGCGAGGAACTGCGGGGTCACGGCGGTGTCGTCGACCACCACGCCGGCCGCCTTGGCGCTCGCGCGGCCGGCTGCCGCGCCGATGTCGTCCACCGAGGCGGCCGCCAGCTTGGCCATCGCCGCCACGTCGTCGAGCAGGGCGAAGAGTCCTGCGGCCATCAGGCGATCTCCCTCGTGTCAGTCACGGGGCGAAGCCTAGCGACCTGTCAGTCGTCGACGAGCCCGAGGCGGAGGTATTCCGAGGCGTAGGTGCCCTGCAGCATCAAGGAGGCATAACGGGCGACCTCCGTCTCGCCCTCGGCCGCCACGGACTCGACGCGGACGCCGCGACTCGCGGCCGCCGCCTGGAGCCGACCCCGCTGCTCGCGCACGACCGGGTCGTCGGAGCCGTCCTCGAGGACGACGAGCAGGGGTCGCAGCTCTCCCCCGTCGTCGGCGAACGGGTCGGCGAAGACGTCGCGCTGCCGGGTCGCCTCGATGAGCGGCAGGAGGTGCTCGGCGTCCCCGGCGAGAGCACTGCGACCCGACGAGCGGCGCAGCGACTCCGCGACGCGGCGCGCCGCCCGCGCGGCCAGCACCGAGCCACCCCAGACGACCGGGGTCGCGTCGGCCAGTGCGATGGCCAGCATCTTGGCCGGGTTGACGGCGAGGTCGCGGTGCGGCGAGCACGACGTGGCCACGGAGTCGAGCGCGGTGGCGACGCTCTCGGAGTCGGCGCGTGGACCGAGCCCGACCTGCTCGAGGTAGTCGAGCATCACGACGGCCGTGGCGAGCTGGTCGCCGGTCACCGTCGGCAGGATCGTGGTGTAGCGACCGGCGGCATGCTCGGCGACCAGGGAGGTCGGCGGGCAGGCGACGACCACCTGCGCCCCGCGGCGTACGGCCTCGGCGACGGCCGACGCGGAGCCGGTGTCTGAGCCCTCCGGCGCCAGCATGACCACGAGGTCCAGGCTGCCGGCCCAGCCCGGCAGCGCCGGTCCGGGCCACGCGACGAAGGGCACCGGGCAGCGGGGCTCGAGCACCGCGCGCAGCAACCGCGAGTCGGGGCCGGCAGCGATCACCGCCCTCGGCTGAGGGGCCTCCCGGTCACGGGCGATGGCCTCGGCGGTGGCTGCCTCGGCGTCGTGGGACTCGCGTCGCACGCGCGCGCCGCTCTCCGCGAGCGAGCGCAGGCGCAGGTCGATCGATGCCAGCGCCCGCTCGTCATCGAGCCGGGACTCGTCGAACCAGGTCGACATGTCAGGCCGGCTTGCGCGCCTCGTCGACCAGCAGCACGGGGATGTCGTCGCGGACGGGGTAGGCGAGGCCGCACGCCGTGCACACGAGCTCCTGTCCCTCCGCTGCGAGGTCACCGTGGCAGTCGGGGCAGACGATGATGTCCAGCAGACCCTGGTCGATGTTCATGAGGCACTCCTGATGATGGTGAGGATCTCGTCGCGCACACGTTGCATCGTGGCACGGTCGCGGCCTTCGGCGTTGAGCCGCAGCAGCGGTTCGGTGTTGGACGGGCGGACGTTGAACCACCAGTCGTCGTGGCTGACGGTCAGGCCGTCCAGCCGGTCCGCGGTGACGCCGTCGGCGCCGGCGAACTGCTTCTCGAGGTCGTCGACGATGCTCGCCTGGTCGGTGACGGTCGAGTTGATCTCGCCACTGACGACATAGCGTTCGTACGCCGCCAGCAGCTCGCTCAGTGGCACGTCGGTCTCCGCCAGCGCGGCCAGCGCGTGCAGCGCCGCCAGCATGCCGGAGTCGGCCTTCCAGAAGTCGCGGAAGTAGAAGTGGCCGCTGTGCTCGCCGCCGAAGATGGCGCCCGTCTCGGCCATCGTGGCCTTGATGTAGGAGTGCCCGACGCGGGTGCGGACCGGCGTGCCGCCGAGCTCGGCGACCAGCTCGGGGACCGCGCGGCTGGTGATCAGGTTGTGGATGATCGTCGAGCCGGGCTCCTTGGCGAGCTCGCGCGCGGCGATCAGGCCGGTCAGCGTGGAGGGGCTCACCGCTTCTCCTCGCTCGTCGACCAGGAAGCAGCGGTCGGCGTCGCCGTCGAAGGCGAGACCGATGTCTGCTTGTTCGTCGATGACGCGCTTCTGCAGGTCGACGAGGTTGGCCGGCTCGATCGGGTTGGCCTCGTGGTTGGGGAAGGTGCCGTCGAGCTCGAAGTACATCGGCACGACCTCGACCTGCTGCTCGCCGAGCCGGCCGAAGACGGTCGGCGCCGTCAGCCCGGCCATGCCGTTGCCGGCGTCGATGACGACCTTCAGCCGACGCCCGGTCACCGGGGCGAGGGACAGGAGGTGAGCGGCGTACGCCTCGAGGACGTCCTGCTGGGTCACGCTCCCGACATCGGCGGCGGGCCTGTGGCCGCCGCGGGCTACCGAGGCGGCAATGTCAGCGAGTCCGGTGTCGGTGCCGATCGGCGTGGCGCCCGCGCGGCACATCTTCATGCCGTTGTAGCCCGCCGGGTTGTGGCTCGCGGTGAACATCACGCCCGCGTGGCCGAGGCTGCCGGACGCGAAGTAGAGCTGGTCGGTCGATGCCAGGCCGATCATGACCACGTCGGCGCCGGCCGCCGTGGCACCAGCGGCGAATGCGCCTGCCAGCGCGGGCGAGGTGGGCCGCATGTCGTAGCCGACGACGATGGTCCCCGCCCCGATCACCTCGACGAACGCGTGGCCGGTCGCGCGGGCGAGATCCTCGTCGAGCTGGTCCGGCACGGTGCCGCGGACGTCGTAGGCCTTGAAGATCGCGTCGATGTTGGCAGGGTCCAGCGTGCTGGAGCTCGTTGGCATGGGAGAAGCGTAGTCAGGGTGCTTCTGCTGCGTACGCCGCGGCCCGGTCGGGGTCGACCTGCTCTTCAGGGACGACGATGGAGAGCGTGGTGTCCGTGATGATGATGGCCGAGTCGGCACCCAAGCGCTCGGAGCGCGACGGACCGTCCAGGCGGACAGGTTCGCGAGGGTGCGGGAGAGGTCGTCTCCGGTCGCTACTCTCCCCGCGTGATCATCTGGATCAACGGGACGTTCGGCGCGGGCAAGACGACGACCGGGACTCTCCTGGCGGAGCGGGACCCGCACTGGCGGACCTTCGATCCGGAGTGGGTCGGATACATGCTCCGGAACAACCTTGCTGACCACCCGGTCACCGACTTCCAGCACTACGACTCCTGGCGACGGCTCACGCCCCTGATCGCTGACGAGATCGCGAGGGCAACCGGTCAGGGTCTGGTGACGATCCAGACCGTCCTCGACGAGAGCTACTGGGACGAACTGGAGTCAGCCTTCTCCGCGTTGGGGCACGAGATCTTTCACGTCGTCCTCGAGGCGCGCGACGACGTGATGGTGCAGCGCATCGACGAGGACGAGGTCGAGACGGGCGCGCGGCAGTGGCGACTCGACCATCTGGCGGCCTACGCCGACGCCCGACCATGGATGGAGGCCAAGGCCGACCTCTTCCTCGACACGTCAGCGCTCATGCCTGACGAGGCGGTCGAGAAGATCTGGGCGGCGATGCCGGCGCCACCACGGACCTCCTGAGCGCATCCCTGCCCCGGACGTGCCTGTGACCCCGCAGTGTGTGGTGTCTGCGGGGTGTGGGGCGGTGTGGTCAGTGGTCGGGCGGGTGTCCGTTGGGGTCGATGGGGCGTGAGCCGGTGTGGTCGCGGAGGTAGGTGTGGCCGTGGGGGCTGGTCCAGACGAACACGCCTGGTTCGGTCATGGCGTAGGACCAGCGGCCCTTGGTCTTGAGGCGGTGGTGTCGCCGGCAGAGGGCGGCGAGGTTGTCGGTCGACGTGGTCCCGCCACGATCGGGGGCTCCGTGGTCATACGGGATCAGGTGGTCGAGGTCGCAGCGTCTGGCGTTGCGTCCGCACCACGGGAACACGCAGGTCCGGTCGCGGGCGATGACGTGGTCACGGATCCGGTCGGTCGGTGTGTAGCCGGTGGTCTCGAGCCGTTCCCGGAGGTCGATCACCGGCCGCACCGTGACCTGGACGTCGGGGCGGCCGCACCAGTCCCGGATCTGCTCGGCGGTGAGCACGCGGTGGCCGGCCTGCTCCAGCTGGCCGGTCAGGCACTGGCCTTCACCCAGGTGCCGCTGCAGGATCGCGTCCGCGGAGAGGTGGGCGTGCAGCACGATCTGTGTGGTCGCGGGTGTGGGATGTGGTGTCTTGGTGCGGTCTGGCGGCGGGTCGGAGTTTTCGTCGTCGAAGCCGAAGGCGAGCTGTTGGCGGGCGAGGTCG
>NZ_CM001852.1:1145684-1149664 GCF_000389985.1 Nocardioides sp. CF8 | reverse complement strand
CTAACCTCCGTGGACAGAACACCTAGGGTGAACCGCATGACTCGGATCCTGCTCGTCGTCCTCCTCATGGCGTTCGCCGCTGCCTGCACCAGCCCCGGTTCGACGGACTCCGGAGACGACATGCCAGACGCGAAGACCTTCAAGAAGGAGATGGACGCGGAGGCGGCGAGCCTGTTGCCCGACCTGATGACAGCGTTCGGCGGTCAGCTGAACGGCATGCAGGCGACGTTCCACGAGCGCGGCGGCTTCGGCATCTGGGACTACACCGCGAAGGGCACCGTCTACGCCCTGCCGGGCACCGACGACCAGGCTCTGGCCGCTGGTTCGCGTGTGCTCGAGGACCACGGATTCACGGTGGAGACCGACAAGGAGAAGGTGCGACTCCGGGCCAGCAAGGGCAACATCAGCGTCCTCGTCGACTCAGCATTTCCAGGTGACGACAAGGGTGTCGCATCGCTCAACCTGTCGATGAGCAGCGCCGCCACCATCAGCGAGGGCGACGACTTCGCAGAGAGCGCCCCCGCCGAGGACTATCTGGACTACCTGAAGTGAAGCCGCGCCCCAAGATCAACCCCCTGGTCGGGATGCTGATCGCGGTGCTCGTTGCCGCACTGGCGGCCACCTGCAGCGGCAGGAACTCCGCCGACGAGCCGAACGAGGCCGAGACCTTCAAGGCCGAGATGGACACAGAAGCAGCACGGCTGTTGCCCGCCCTCATGGATGCCGTCGGGGGGCGGCTCGGCGGGATGCAGGCGACGTACTACGAGCGCGGCGGCTTCGGCATCTGGGACTACACCGCGTCGGGCGGCATCGTCGACACGGCTGCCTCGACGACTGATTCGCTCGCGGCGTCCGCGGCCGTGCTCGCGGACCACGGCTACGACGTGGAGACCGAAGATGCGCAACGGCGGGTCCGGGGCGACAAGGGCGAGATCGTCGTCCTGGTCGGCGCCTCCCTCCTGAAGGGCGAGGCGACCGGGCTCAACATCAGCATGGGCAACCTCGGCACCGTCAGCGAGGGAGACGACTACGCCGAGAACGCGCCGCCTGCGGACTATCTCGCGTTCGTCGATCCCCAGCATGCGAGCCGCTGAGACCATCCACGTCAGCGCGCGACCGTGACCACGGCCACAGCGCGCAGGCCCTCCCCGGGTCTAGCCTGACCACGTCCGTGGACTCCGACCGGGAGCCGCGAGATGTCCGGAGGAGAGATCACCCATGACCGAAGAGACCGCGCCGTACGGCGCCGGCAGCAAGCCCGCAGGCGAGCAGGCTGCTGCGCCCGCGCCGATCAAGAAGATCCGCACCCATCACCTCCGGGAGATGAAGGAGCGTGGCGAGAAGATCACCATGCTCACGGCCTACGACATGTACACCGCGCAGACCTTCGACGAGGCCGGCATCGAGCTCCTCCTGGTCGGCGACTCCGCGTCCAACAATGTCTACGGCAACGAGACCTCGCTGCCGGTGACGGTCGACGAGCTGCTCCCCCTGACCCGCGCCGTGGCACGCAGCGTCACCCGCGCGATGGTCGTCGGCGACCTGCCCTTCGGCAGCTACCAGGCCTCGCCCGAGCAGGGTTACCTCACCGCGGTGCGCTTCATGAAGGAAGCCGGCGCCCACTGCGTCAAGCTCGAGGGCGGCGCCGAGATGGCGCCCGTCATCACCAAGTGCGTCCAGGGCGGCATCCCGGTCATGGCCCACATCGGCTTCACCCCCCAGTCCGAGCACACCCTCGGCGGCTACCGCGTCCAGGGCCGCGGCGAGAGCAGCGACCGGATCATCGCCGACGCGCACGCCGTACAGGACGCGGGCGCCTTCGCCGTCGTGATGGAGATGGTCCCCGGCGACGTCGCCGAGCGCATCTCCAAGGAGCTCACCATCCCCACCATCGGGATCGGTGCCGGCAACGGCTGCGACGGCCAGGTGCTCGTCTGGCAGGACGCCTTCGGACTGCGCACCGGTCGCATGGCCAAGTTCGTCAAGCAGTACGCCGACGTGCACACCGTGCTCCTCGAGGGTGCCAAGGCCTATGCCGACGACGTGCGCTCGGGCGCCTTCCCCGGCCCGGAGCACACCTTCTAGGTCTCGTGACGCGCACTTCGGGGCGGCGTAGCGTGTCGCAATGTCGTCACGCCACGCCGCTCTCGTGCTGTCCGGCCTCCTCGGCCTCGGCGCCCTCACCGCGCTGTCCCCCGCTCCTGCCGCGGACCAGCTGCCGGTCAGCGCCAGCGCTGACCCGCAGGTGCGGGTCCGCACGGTCGTCGCCGGGCTCGAGAACGCGTGGGACGTCCAGCCGATCGGCGACGGCGACCTGCTCGTCACCGAACGCGACCGGGCTCGCTCAGCGTCGTGCGGGACGGGAGACGGCGGACGGTCCGCTTCCCGAGCAGACGGGTGTGGGTGTCGGGCGAGACGGGCCTCATGTCGATGGCGGTCGATCCCCGGTTCGAGCAGACCCGCCGCTTCTGGACGTGCCAGGGCTGGAGGTCCGGGGGCCGGCACGACATCCGGGTCTCCCTGTGGCGGCTCGATGGCGACGTACGGCGCGCGCGGCTGGTCCGGCACGTGCTGACCGGACTGCCGACGACGAGCGGTCGCCACGGTGGCTGCCGGCTGCTGCTCGATGCTGGCTCTCGCGCGCTCTTCGTCGGCACCGGTGATGCCGCCGACCCGGCCAACCCCCGCAACCTGTCGTCGCTCGGCGGCAAGGTCCTGCGAGTGCATCGCCGCACCGGTGCCGCGATGGCCGACAACCCGTACGCCGACGCGCCCGATCGGCGCCAGCGACTGGTGTTCACCTACGGGCACCGCAACGTGCAGGGCCTGGCCCAGCGGCCTTCCGACGGGGCGGTGGTGAGCGTCGAGCACGGCTCCTTCCGCGACGACGAGGTCAACGCACTCTCCTCCGGCGCCGACTTCGGCTGGAACCCCGGCCCGGGCTACGACGAGAGCGTGCCGATGACCGACCAGTCCCTGCCCGGCGTGCAGACCGAGGCGATCTGGAGCTCGGGCACCCCCACGATCGCCACGTCCGGCGCGGCCTGGACCTCAGGCTCCCGCTGGGGTGCGTACGGCGAGGCGCTGGCCGTCGCCGCACTCGCCGGCGAGCGGCTGCTGTTCATCCGCTTCGACGCAGCGCTCGGGCAGGTCGACGTGAGCACGCCCGAGGTCATGCGGCGCTACGGGCGGCTGCGGTCGGTGACGTCGTTGCCCGACGGCGACCTGCTGGTGACGACCAGCAACGGGAGCAACGACCGGGTCCTGCGCGTCTCGCCTCGCTGAGACCTCAGGCAGAGGTCCAGCCGAGCCAGCGCGCGCCCGCCATCACGACGGCGAACCAGCCGATTCCGAGCACGAGGGCCAGCACGAGCACCGCCACGGGGCGGCGGACGAACCAGCGACATCCCTGCACCAGAGCGACCACCCACACCACCATCAGGAGCGCGACGACCCACCACGGCACCTGGACGACCGTGGGCGTCGCGGCGAACAGGAAGAAGGCCGAGGCGAGCCCGATCATCCCGGCGAAGGCCCACGGAGAGGCGTCGTCACGACGCCCGGGGGACGGCTCGAGCGGCTGCTGGTGTGACACGCGGCGCACCGTACACGAGTGACATCGTGTGGGCACCCGGGCAGGATCAAGGCTCAGCCATCCACGGTTCTGAGGAGAAGCATCCATGAGTGAGACCCCGACCACCGCCAGCGCCACGACGGCGACCCCGGCGGCCCCCGCCACCAGCAGCCCGGCGCCCACGCCTCCGGTAGCGGAGAAGGCCCCGGTCGCGAAGGCGCCGGCGAAGACGTCGGCAGCCACTCCGGCAGCGAAGAAGGCACCGGCGACGAAGGCGCCCGCGAAGAAGGCCAGCACCGCGAAGACCACGACCACCGCCGCGAAGAAGGCGCCCGCGACCAAGAAGGCTGCCCCGGCCAAGAAGTCGGCTCCGGCTGCGAAGGCGCCCGCCAAGAAGGCCAGCACC
>NZ_CM001852.1:1101237-1145606 GCF_000389985.1 Nocardioides sp. CF8 | reverse complement strand
GCCAAGGCGCCCACGAAGAAGGCACCCGCGAAGAAGACCGCCGCCAAGCAGACCGCCCCCGCCGCCGCGCCCACCAAGGTCGCGGCCGCCACTCCCCCGGCGGGCACCAAGCGGCGTACGCCCGTCGGCCGCGCCACGGCCGTCGGCGCTCAGGCAGTCGACTCCGCGGTCGCGGTCCAGAAGATCGCCCAGGACACCGCCGAGCGCGTCGCGCGCGACGTCGCGACCCGCATCGCCGACGAGGTCCGCAAGGCGATCACCGACGTGAGCGCCACCGTGGAGAAGAACTCACGCAAGGCCGCCGCGGCGACCCAGGCCGTCGTCGACCAGGCCGCCAAGGCGACCGGCAAGGGCAAGGACAAGTCGGGCGCCAAGACCAAGAAGGTCAAGTCCAGCAAGAAGAAGTCGAAGAAGTAACCGACGTCAGTTGTCCGGGGTCCCGTCGGTCATGCCGTCGCCGGACCCCGGACCGTCGTCGTTCCACGCGGGGTCGTTGTCCCACTCCTCGTTGCGCTCCTCGACCTTGTCCAGGGCGCGGCCGGCTTCTTCAGCCGACGCGTAGGGCCCGAGACGGTCCTGGTTGCGGCATCCGTCTTCACCTTCGACGGCGCGGTGGGTGAGGCAGAACCAGTACTCGCTGTCACTCATGCAGGAGAAACTACACTCGCCGACGTGAGTCCAGTAGCCCCCGCCGTCATCTCCCCGCGTCGAGCAGTGCCGGCGGGCATCGTCCGCCCGGAATACGTCGACAAGCCTGCCCCGGCCCCCTTCACCGGTTCGGAGGTCAAGGACGCGGAGACGATCGAGAAGATGCGGATCGCCTCCCGCCTGGCCGCGCAGGCCCGCGAGCTCGTGGGCGCGGCAGTGGCTCCCGGGATCACCACCGACGAGCTCGACCGCCTCGGCCACGAGTTCCTCTGCGACCACGGCGCCTATCCCTCGACCCTCGGCTACCGCGGCTTCCCCAAGTCGCTGTGCTCCAGCATCAACGAGGTCATCTGCCACGGCATCCCGGACAGCACGGTCGTGCAGGACGGCGACATCGTGAACATCGACATCACCGCCTTCCTCAACGGCGTGCACGGCGACACCAACGCGACCTTCCTCGCCGGCGACGTGGACGAGGAGTCGCGGCTGCTGGTGCAGCGCACCAAGGAGTCCCTCGACCGCGCGATCAAGGCCGTCAAGCCCGGACGACGCGTCAACGTCATCGGTCGCGTCATCGAGGCCTACGCCGCCCGCTTCGGGTACGGCGTCGTGCGGGACTTCACCGGGCACGGCATCGGCACCAGCTTCCACTCCGGCCTGGTCATCCCGCACTTCGACTCCGACTACCACGCGGAGGAGATCCAGGTCGGCATGACCTTCACGATCGAGCCGATGCTCAACCTCGGCACCCACGAGTGGACGATGTGGGACGACGAGTGGACCGTCGTCACGCGTGACCTCAAGCGGAGCGCGCAGTTCGAGCACACCCTCCTCGTCACCGCCGAGGGTGCCGAGGTCCTCACCAACCCCTAGACTCGCGACTGCGAATGGGCTGGCCGGGCGACCGCGTTCCGCCACACGGCAACGTGCGGTGGGCCGAGGAAGGTCCGGGCTCCACAGGGCAGGGTGATGGTTAACGGCCATCCGGGGCAACCCGCGGGACAGTGCCACAGAAAACAGACCGCCACTCGGTGCTTCGGCGACGAGCGGTAAGGGTGAAACGGTGGGGTAAGAGCCCACCAGTGCACCGGGCGACCGGTGCAGCTAGGTAAACCCCACCCGGAGCAAGATCAGACAGTGTGCGTTCGAGGGCGGCCCGCCCGAGTGCACGGGTAGATCGCTGGAGGGAGTCGGCAACGGCTCTCGTAGATGGATGGTCGCCTCGCCCCGGCTCCGGCCGGTGCGGACAGAACCCGGCCTACAGGCCAGCCCATTCGCACCAGCCCCGGCGCCTCGGGCCTCGGCTGGTTCAGGCCGACGCCAGCCACTTGTCCGGCCCGAAGACCTCGTAGCGGATGTCGGCCTCGGGGACGTTGTGCTCCAGCAGGCTGGTGCGTACGGACTCCATGAAGGGCAGTGGTCCGCACAGGTAGACCTGCGCGTCCGTGGGGATCTCGACGGTCCCCAGGTCGACTCGGCCGGCCCTGAGGACGTCGCGGGTCGGGCGGACGCCGAGGTCCTCGTACCACCGGTGCAGGGACGCGGTCGGCATCGCTGCCACGAGGTCCTTCAGCTCCTGGCGGTGGGCGTGCCGTGCCGGTGAGCGATCGGCGTGCAGGACCAGCACCTCGCGGGTCGAGCCGATGCCCGCCAGGTGGTGGAGGATGCCGATGATCGGGGTGGCGCCGATGCCCGCAGAGATCAGGACCAGCGGCCGGTCGGAGTCCTCGATCACCAGGTCGCCGAAGGGCGCCGAGACGCTGATCTCGTCGCCCTCGAAGAGGTTGTGGTGCAGGTGGTTCGACACCTCACCAGCCGGGATGATCGTGTCGTCACCGGCCCGGCTGGCAGGGACAGCCTTGACCGAGATGCTCCACTCGCTGGCCGCGGACGGGCGGGTGAAGCTGTACTGGCGGATCTGGCGGGCGCCGTCCGGGAGCGTCACCTGGACTGACACGTACTGGCCCGCGCGCGCTCGCGGCAATGCGCTCCCGTCGGCCGTGCCGAGCACGAACGACACCGTGTCGGGCGACTCCTGGAGCCGGCGGCGCACGACCAGGGTGCGCCACACGTCGCCGTCCGCCACGCCGGTGTCGGCGTACAAGCGCTTCTCGATGGTGACCAGGGCTCCGGCCATGTGCCAGTAGACCTCGTCCCAGGCACTGGCGACGTCGGGGGTGACCGCGTCACCCAGGACCTCGACGATCGCGGCGAACAGGTGCTCGTGGACGATCGGGTACTGGTCCTCGGTGATGCCGAGCGAGGCGTGCTTGTGCGCGATCCGGGCCAGCACCTCGACCGGGTCGCGACCGTCGTCGGCCACCAGGAGGGTGGCGTAGGCAGCAATGGCTCCGGCCAGCGCGCTCTGCTGGTCGCCCTGGGCCTGGTTGCCGCGGTTGAACAGGTCACGCTCGAGCTCGGGGTGTGCGGCGAACATGCGTTGGTAGAACACCGGCGTGATGTCGCCGATCGCGGCTCCGATGACGGGCAGCGTGGCCTTGACGACGGTGGCGGACTGGGTGGACAGCATGGGGATCTCCGAGTCGTGTGGGTGCAGGGGGCACGGCTCTTCAATTGGGGAGGAGAGCCTCTGGGTCCACACGACCACGCCGCGACAGGGAGGCGGAGGGGTCGAAGGTCCCGTCCGTCCCGATGAAGGTCATGACCCGTGGTCAGCTCCGCACGGCCACCGTGAGCAGGACGGCCGAGTCCTCGACGGCATCGAGCGAGTGCCGCGAGTCCGGGATGGTCATGAGGTCACCGGGTGAGCCGTTCCACTTGTTCTCGCCGGCGGCCAGGGTGACGCGTCCGTGGAGCACCTGGAGCGTTGCCTCGCCGGGGTTCTCGTGCTCGTCCAGCCTCGAGCCGGCTCGCAGCGCGATCAGGGTCTGGCGCAGGGAGTGCTCGTGACCTCCGTAGATCGTGTGGGCGCTGCGACCGCTGGAGGCGGTCGATGCCGTCACCAGGTGGTGGCGGACCAGGGCCGTCAGTGATTCCTTCTGCATGGGTTCTCCTCAGTGGATCGGCTGATCGAGCAGGAAGCTCGGTGATCTGGTGTGGGCCTCGTCGACGGTCGCCCAACCCTGGGCGCCCAGGGTCACGACGGAGACCGGGAAGATCCCGAGGTCCTCGCGCTCGACGTGGGCGTCGAGGTCGTCGAGGAGGCGCGTGACGCGGGTCGCGAAGTCCGGTGAGCTCGGGTCGAGCACGGCGACGGCGGCCGCGAGGTCTCGGTGCTCGCCCTCCAGCCCGTCGATCTCGTCGATGAACTCGCCCTGCGCGCGCAGCGCCCGGAAGATGCCGTCCTCCTCGCGCTGCACGTGCCGGTCGAGGTGGGCGACGAGCTCGACGAGCAGCGCCATCGCCGCCGCATGGTCCCCTGCGCCCAGCTCTCGACGGACGAAGTGGGCCTGACCCATGAGGGCGCCGTGCTCCTCCATCAGCTCAGCGATCGGGGGGACGCCCCGGCACCCGCAGTGCTCGCACATGTCAGCCGACCCGGTCCCAGCCGCGGCGGGGCCGGTGGCTGCCGAGCTGGGTGTCGTCGCGCTTGCGGTAGACGATGTAGGGACGGGTGAGATAGCCGAGGGGTGCGCTGAAGACGTGCACCAGCCGGGTGAACGGCCACAATGCGAAGAGCCCGAACGCGACCAGCGCATGGAGCTGGAAGCCCAGGGGCGCCTCGCCCATCAGGTCGGCGTCAGGCTGGAACGCGAGGAACGAGCGGTACCAGACCGACACTCCCTCGCGGTAGTTGTACTCCCCGCCGATGGTGAGGATCGAGCCGGCGACGGTGTTCCACATGCCCAGCACGATCGCCATGGCCAGGAAGGCGTACATCACCTTGTCCATGACCGTCGTCGCGGAGAAGACCGGCCCCACGGTGCGGCGCCGGTAGATCAGGATCGCCATCCCGACCACGGTCGCGACACCCGCGAGCAGGCCGCCCCCGACCGCGGCCACGTGATAGGTGTGCTCGCTGATCCCGACCGCGTCGGTCCACGACTGGGGAATCAGCAACCCGAAGACATGACCCCCGATGACGCCGAGCATCCCGAAGTGGAACAGCGGGCTGCCGATCCGCAGCAGCCGGTTCTCGTAGAGCTGGGACGAGCGGGTGGTCCAGCCGAACTTGTCGTAGCGGTAGCGCCACAGGTGCCCGACGACGAACGTGGTCAGGCAGATGTAGGGGACGACGACGAAGAGGAACTCGTTCATGCGCGGACTCCCGGGAACGAAGGCATGGGCAGCAGGGTCTTCTCGGTGGCCGAACCGGGGCTGAACTGCGGGGCGGCGAAGGGCGCCAGTCCGACTTCCTCCTCGGGTGGTCCCTCGGCAGCCAGTCGCCGTACGGCGTCGCGCTCCTCGCCGCGCAGCGGCGGCAGTGTCGCGGTGACCGCGTCGAGCAGGTTCGCCCACGGGGAGCGCTTGTCCCGCAGCGAGAGCCGCAGCAGCTCGAGCCCGGCCCGGTGGTCGAGCATCAGGTCCCGGCCGAGGTCGCGGTCGATGGTGGCGGCGAACTCCAGCACGACGCACAGGTGATCGGGCAGCTCCTTGTCGTCCAGCTCGAACCCGGCGCGCAGGTAGGTCTGCTTGAAGCGCAGCAGGGCCATCCCTCGCTTGCGGGTGTCGCCGTGGGCGAAGTAGGTCAGGAAGAGGTTGCAGCGCCGCCGGGTGTCGAACGTCTCGACGTAGTCGGCCTGCAGCTCCGGCAGGGGCGTCGACCCGAGGTGGTCCAGGAAGGTGCGGATCGAGTCCCCGATCGCGGTCGGGAGCCCGGTCGAGGCCGCCCCGATCAGCTCGGCACGTGCCAGGACCTCCTCGTCGGGGTAGTCGAGCAACAACGACACCGACTGCCACACGACGCTCAGCTGCTCCGGCGCCAGCGCCGGCTTCGCACGACGGCCGCTCATGAGTCGTTCCCCTTCGGCGGGAACAGGCCGGGCGGCGAGCCCTTGCCGTCCCAGTTGAGCAGGTTCACGCGGGCTCCCTTGTTCTCCGGCCCGGCCAGTGAGTCGGAGGTCTGGCGGTCCTGCAGCATCTGGAAGTTCTCGACGGCGATCGGCGTGGGTACGCCGGAGCCCTCGCCGAAGAGGTCCTGCTGGCCACCGCCGTACTCCGAGACCGAGCACTCCGTGGACAGCTCCTCCAGGGAGTGCGCCTGCTCGGCGTGCGCCGGCGGGATGACGTAGCGGTCCTCGTACTTCGCGATCGCGAGGAGGCGGTACATGTCGTACATCTCCTCCTCGGTCATCCCGACGGCGGCCGGGATCGAGGCGTCCGGGTCGCGCCCCATGTTGATGTCGCGCATGTAGCAGCGCATCGCGGCCAGCTTCTTGAGCACCGCGTCCACCGGCTCGACCTCGCCCGCGGTGAAGAGCTCGGCGAGGTACTCCACCGGGATCCGCAGGGCGTCGATGGCGGCGAAGAGGTTGCCCTTGTCCTCGGCGTCCTCTCCGGTCTCCTGCACCACGTCGACGACCGGTGAGAGCGGCGGGATGTACCAGACCATCGGCATGGTGCGATATTCCGGATGCAGCGGGAGCGCCACCTTGTAGGTGTTGATCAGCGCATAGATCGGCGAGCGCTGGGCGGCGTCGATCCAGTCGCGGGCGATGCCGGCCTTCTCGGCCTCACGCATCACCTCGGGATCGAACGGGTCCAGGAACACGTCGCGCTGGGCCTCGTAGAGCCCGTGCTCGTCCTCCATCGACGCGGCCTCCAGGACCTTGTCGGCGTCGTAGAGCATCAGGCCGATGTAGCGCAGCCGCCCGACGCACGTCTCGGCGCAGACGGTGGGCAGGCCCACCTCGATCCGCGGGAAGCAGAACGTGCACTTCTCGGCCTTGCCGGTGCGGTGGTTGAAGTAGATCTTCTTGTAGGGGCAGCCGGAGACGCACTTGCGCCAGCCACGGCACTTGTCCTGGTCGACCAGGACGATGCCGTCCTCCTCGCGCTTGTAGATCGCGCCGCTGGGGCACGAGGCCGCGCACGACGGGTTCAGGCAGTGCTCGCAGATCCTGGGCAGGTAGAACATGAAGGTCTGCTCGAACTCGAACTTCACCTTCTCGGCGATCTTCGCGAGCATCGGATCCCGGTGCGCGTTCTCGGTGGAGCCGCCGAGGTCGTCGTCCCAGTTGGCCGACCACTCGATCTTCATGTTCTTGCCGCTGATCAGCGACTTCGGCCGTGCGACCGGGGTGTGCTCCTGGGCGGGAGCGTCGGTGAGCGTGGAGTAGTCGTAGGTCCACGGCTCGTAGTACTCGCCGATCGAGGGCAGCTTGGGGTTGGAGAAGATCGTCGCCAGGTTCTTCAACCGGCCGCCGGCCTTGAGCTTCAGGCGGCCGCGCTTGTTGACCTCCCAGCCGCCCTTCCACTTCTCCTGGTCCTCGTAGGTCCGCGGGTAGCCGAGGCCGGGCCGCGTCTCGACGTTGTTGAACCAGATGTACTCCGTGCCCGACCGGTTGGTCCACGCCTGCTTGCACGTCACCGAGCAGGTGTGGCAGCCGATGCACTTGTCGAGGTTCATCACCATCGCCATCTGCGTCATGACCTTCATCAGTACGTCACGTCCTGGCTTCGCTTGCGGATGATGGTGACCTCGTCACGTTGGTTGCCGGTGGGCCCGAGATAGTTGAAGGCGTAGGTCAGCTGGGCGTACCCGCCGATGAGATGGGAGGGCTTCACCAGCAGCCTCGTCAGGGAGTTGTGGATGCCCCCGCGTTTGCCCGACGTCTCCGCGAGCGGTACGTCGATGAGCCGGTCCTGGGCGTGGTACATGTACACCGTTCCCTCCGGCATCCGGTGCGAGACGATCGCCCGGGCCACGACGACTCCGTTGCGGTTGACCGCCTCGATCCAGTCGTTGTCCTTGATGCCGACCTTGACCGCGTCCCGGTCGCTCATCCAGATGTTCTGGCCGCCGCGCGACAGCGAGAGCATGAACAGGTTGTCCTGGTACTCCGAGTGGATCGACCACTTGTTGTGCGGCGTCAGGTAGCGCACGGTCAGTCCCTCGACCTGAGGGACACCATCGACGGACGAGCCGTCGGAGACGTTGCCCAGAGCGGGCTCCGCGAACAGGGCCGCCATGTTGAGCGGTGGCCGGTAGACCGGCAAGCCCTCGCCGAGCTCGGTCATCCAGTCGTGGTCGAGGTAGAAGTGCATCCGCCCGGTCAGCGTGTGCCAGGGCTTCTTGCGCTCCACGTTGATAGTGAAGGGCGAGTAGCGCCGACCACCGGTCTCGGAGCCCGACCACTCCGGCGAGGTGATCACCGGCACCGGCGGACCCTGCGTGTCGGCGAAGGTGATCTGCTTGCCCTCGTGCTCCTCGGCCAGGTCGGCCAGCCGCACTCCGGTCCGCTTCTCGAGGGTCTTGAAGCCCTGGGTGGCGAGGTGCCCGTTGGTGGTCCCGGACATCGCCAGGATCGCCTCGCAGACGTTGACGTCCTTCTTCAACGATGGGCGACCGTCGGCGACGCCACCGCGTACGGCGCCGTTCTTGGCGCGCAGGTAGTCCACCTGCTTGCCCAGCTCGAAGGTGACGCCCTTGGTCGTCGCGCCGAGCGTGTCGACCAGCGGCCCGAGCGCGTTCATCTTCTCGGCGACCGCGCCGTAGTCGCGCTCGACCTCGACCAGCTTGGGCATCGTGACGCCGGGGATCGGCTCGCACTCGCCCTTCTTCCAGTCGCGGACCACGCCGTGCGGGTTGGCCATCGCGTCCGGGGTGTCGTGCGTGAGGGGTACGGCGACGACGTCCTTGCGCACGCCGAGGTGGGTGCTCGCCAGCTCGCTGAACTTCTCGGCGATCGTCTGCCAGGCGTCCCAGTCGGTGCGGGTCTGCCACGGCGGCGCGATCGCCGGGTTGAAGGAGTGCACGAAGGGGTGCATGTCGGTGGTGTTCAGGTCGTGCTTCTCGTACCAGGTCGCCGCGGGCAGGACCACGTCGGAGAAGATCGTGGTGCTGGTCTGCCGGAAGTCGATGGTCATCAACAGGTCGAGCTTGCCCTCGGGCGCCTTGTCGCGCCACGTCACGTCGACGGGGCGCTGGTCCTCGGGAGTCTCGGTCGCCCGCACCGACGAGTCGGTGCCGAGCAGGTGCTTGAGGAAGTACTCGTTGCCCTTGCCGGACGAGCCGAGCAGGTTGGCCCGCCAGATCGACAGGATGCGCGGGTAGTTCTGCGGCGCGTCCGGGTCCTCCCCGGCGAAGTCGAGCTCGCCGGACTTGAGCTGCTCGACGACGTACTCCCCCACGGGCTTGCCCGCGGCGGCGGCGTCGTCGCTGAGGTCGAGCGGGTTGCGGTCGAAGGTCGGGTAGGACGGCATCCAGCCCATCCGGGCGCTCTGGGCGATGACGTCGGCGGTGGACTTGCCGGCCAGCTGGCCGCTGCCGGTGGTCGCGGACAGGGTGTCGGCGCCGAACTGGTCGTAGCGGAACTGGTTGGTGTGGAGGTACCAGTAGGCGGTCTGGATCATGTTGCGCGGCGGCCGGTTCCAGTCGAGCGCGTTGGCGATCTGGGTGTAGCCGGTGATCGGGCGGACCTTCTCCTGCCCGACGTAGTGCGCCCAGCCGCCGCCGTTGACGCCCTGGCAGCCGGTGAGGTTGGTCAGGGTGAGGAAGGCGCGGTAGATCGTGTCGGAGTGGAACCAGTGGTTGGTGCCGGCTCCCATCACGATCATCGAGCGGCCCTTGGACTCCTCGGCGTTGGCCGCGAACTCCCGGCCGATCCGGGCGGCGGTCGCGGCCGGGATGCCGGTGATGACTTCCTGCCACGCGGGTGTGTACGGCGACTCCGCATCGTCGTAGCCCGTGGCCCACTCCCCCGGCAGGCCGTCGCGGCCGACGCCGTACTGCGCGAGGAGCAGGTCGAAGACCGTGGTGACGAGGTGGCCGTCGACCCGGCGCGCCGGAACACCACGCGGGAGGTCGGCGGCCGCGCCGTCGGGGGTGTCGAAGCGGGGGAACCGGACGAGCACGGTCTCCTCAGCGCCTTCGAGCAGCGACAGCTGCGGGTCGACGTCTCCGAGCTCGAGGTTCCACTTGCCGATCCCGGCGTCGCCGTACCGGTGCCCGAGCGAGCCGTTGGGCACGACGGGCTCGCCGGTGCGCGCGTCGATGAGGACGGTCTTGAACGCGGCGTTCTCTGCGTCACCGTCGGTTGAGCCTGTCGAAACCAGGTCGGAGGCGGTGAGGAACTTGCCGGCGGTGAACTGGGCGTCCCCGTCGCCGGTTGAGCCTGTCGAAACCAGCTTCACCAGGTAGGGCAGGTCGGTGTAGGTCTTGACGTACTGCGTGAAGTACGGCGTGTCCCGGTCGACGAAGAACTCCTTGAGCACGACGTGACCCATCGCCATCGCGAGCGCAGCATCCGTGCCCGGCTTGGCCGGCAGCCACTCGTCGGCGAACTTCACGTTGTCGGCGTAGTCGGGCGCGACCGCGACCACCTTCTGTCCCCGGTAGCGGGCCTCGGCCATCCAGTGCGCGTCGGGGGTGCGGGTGACCGGGATGTTGGAGCCCCACATGATCAGGTAGCCGGCGTTCCACCAGTCACCCGACTCGGGGACGTCGGTCTGGTCGCCGAAGACCTGCGGGGAGGCGACCGGCAGGTCGGCGTACCAGTCGTAGAAGCTCAGCATCGAGCCACCGATGAGGTTCACGAACCGGGCACCCGACGCGTGCGACACCATCGACATCGCCGGGATGGGCGAGAAGCCGGCCACGCGGTCCGGGCCGTACTTCTTGATCGTGTGGACGTGCGCGGCCGCGACGATCTCGCTGGCCTCCTCCCACGTGGCGCGGACGAGGCCGCCCTTGCCGCGGGCGGACTTGTAGGCCTTGGCGCGCTGCGGGTTCTCGACGATGTGCTCCCAGGCACGCACCGGATCCCCGTCGTGCTGGGCCTTCGCCTCGCGGAACATCTGCAGCAGGACACCGCGGACGTAGGGGTAGCGGACCCGGGTCGGCGAGTAGGTGTACCAGGAGAAGGCCGCGCCGCGCGGGCAGCCGCGGGGCTCGTACTCCGGGGAGTCCGGACCGACCGACGGATAGTCGGTCTGCTGGGTCTCCCAGGTGATGATCCCGTCCTTCACGTAGACCTTCCACGAGCACGACCCGGTGCAGTTGACGCCGTGGGTGGAGCGGACGACCTTGTCGTGGCTCCACCGGTCCCGGTAGAAGTCGTCGGCCTCGCGGCCGCCGACCTTGGAGATGGTTCGCAGGTCCTCCGAGACCGTGCTCTTGGTGAAGAACCGCCGGCTCCGCACGAGTGCGTCCGTGAGCGGGCCGTCCATGCCGATGTCCTTGTTCGTCGATTTGCTCAATGCAATTCCTGTCCTTGGGCCGTGCGGCGGACGATGGTCAGGGTGAGTGCGAGGGTGAGCGCTGCCGTGATCGACAGCATCCACAGGCCGATCGCGTAGGAGTCGGTGCGGCCGTAGACGAACCCCATGACCAGCGGGGGCAGGAAGCCGCCCAGGCCACCGGCGGCACCGACCAGTCCGGTCACGCCGCCGACCCGGCTCGGGTCAGTGACCTTGGCGATCAGGGCGAACGTCGCGCCGCTGCCGGCGCCGAGCGCGGCAGCCATGGCCAGGAAGGCGACGGTGCCGACGCCGTTGAGCGGAGGCGTGCTGGCCGAGATCGCGGCGCCGACGACGACCACGGCGTACGACGTGGCCAGCACCGGGATCGCCCCGAACCGGTCGGAGAGCCAACCGCCGACCGGTCGCATGATCACGGCGACCAGCACGAAGCCGGCCATCCGGTTGGCAGCGTCCGCTGCGGTGAGGCCGTGGGCGGCCTTGAGGTACGCCGGCAGGTAGACCGAGAACGCGACGTAGCCGCCGAAGGCGACGGCGTACAGGAGGCAGGCCTGCCAGGTGATCGGGAGCCGGGCGTTGGCGTTCAGCCGGCTCGCGAGGCTGGTCGTGGGCACCACCCGGCCGGGTGCGTCGCGCAGCAGGGCCCAGGCCACGGCGGCGTACGCCGCGAGCACGACGGCGGTGATCAGGAACGGTGCCTTCTCACCTGCGTCGGTGAACAGCTTGACGGTGGTGAGGGCACTGATCGCCGTACCGCCCATGCCGGCACCGAACACCCCGATGGCCAGCCCGCGGCGCTCCGGAGGGAACCACGCGTTGACGAACGGGACACCGACCGCGAACACGGTGCCACCGATGCCGAGGAAGAACCCGCCGACCAGCAGCAGGGAGTAGGAGTCGAGGGCGACGAACGCGATGAACAGGACCGGCAGGATGGTCACGGCGGAGATGACCGGGAACATGATCCGGCCGCCGTAGCGGTCGGTCAGCGCCCCGACGACGATGCGACCGAGGGAGCCGACGAGCACCGGCACCGCCACCAGGAGCGCGACGTCCGACTCGCTCAGGGCACCCAGCGCGCCGGAGTCGCGGAACATCGGGCCGAGGGGGCTGATCAGGGCCCAGGCCCAGAAGTTGACCGCGAACCCGAGCGTGGCCAGGGCCAGCATCAGCCCCGGCGAGCCGACTCGTTGTGCCGCACTCGACCCCGGACGGGCATCTGTCGGGCTGGTCACCGGGACCATGACGGGCTCCCTCATTGCGTGTCCACGACCATGGGTCGCCCTACCACCATGTCAGACATGCGGGACTGCTGCCGCACGACGACGATGGGCCTCTGCTCGACTCTGTCCATGCACTTGATCCTGTGCGGGCATCCGTCGTGCCGGCAGGGGCCATGGTCGTCAGAGTTCCGGGCCGAAGGTCCCTACGGCCAGCGCGTCCTGCCCACCCAGCTCAGCGGGTCGGCACGGCCCAGCGCAACGTCGTGCCCTCGCCTGCCCCGGATTCGACGTCGAAGGTCCCGCCGCACTGCTCCGCGCGATGCCGGATGTTGGCCAGCCCGCTCTCGGCGACCGCACCGCTCAAGCCGCGGCCGTTGTCCCGCACGACGAGCGACACCTCGTCCCCAGCCGACAGCACGACCTCGACCGCGGTCGCCTCGGAGTGGCGGCTCGCGTTGGCGAGCGCCTCCCCGAGCACAGCGAGCAGGTGCGGCACCACGTCGGCGTCGATCACGGTCCGCACCGGGCCCTCGAAGCGCAGCGAGGGGCGGAACTTCAGTGTCGACGCGGCCCTGTCGACCAGGCTGGTGATCTCCGACTGGACGTCTCCCGCGGACTCCAGCGCCCCCAACCCGAAGATGGCCCGGCGAATGTCCTTGATCGTCGAGTCGAGGTCGTCGACCGCCCGCTCCAAACGCTCCGCCACCTCAGGCTGGTCGGACAACCGCGCGGCGCCCTGCAGGCCAAGGCCCACGGCGAAGAGGCGCTGGATGACGAGGTCGTGCAGGTCGCGTCCGATGCGGTCCCGGTCCTCGAAGAGTGCAAGCCTGCGCTGGTCCTCGCGGGCCTTGGCGACCTGGAGCGCCAGAGCCGCCTGCTCCGCGAACCTGGCCGGCAGCTCGGCGTCGATCGTGTAGTAGTGGTCGGCCCGCTCGCGCGACCAGGCAATGGCCAGGACGCCCTCGGCCCGCGAGGCGTGCCCCATGGGCACCAGGATCGCTGGGCCGAGGTCAGGGAGCCCGGGCAGACCGCTCACGGCAAGGGCACGGGGGGCGCCGACCACGTCCTCGATCGAGACGGGTTCGCCCTTCTCCAGGACAAGTCGGGCCAGGGCGTCCTCGACCGGAAGCGAGCCGAGCATCTCGGCGTCGACCTCGAACCCCGAGACGATCTCCACCTGGAGGGACGAGTCGGGCGAGCTGGACATGATCCACGCCACGTCTGCGCCGGCCACCTCTCGTGCCCGGTCCACCACCAGCCGGAGCGGATCCTCGGCCTGCGTGGGATCGGACAGGAGGGCTGTGATCTCCGCCGTGGCCTTGAGCCAGGCCTCGCGTCCGGTCGCCTCCTCGTACAGGCGGGCGTTCTCGATCGCGACCCCGGCAGCCGCCGCGAGGGCGATCACGATCTCCTGGTCCTCGGCCGTGAAGTCTCCGTCGCCCGCCTTCTCGGTGAGGTAGAGGTTGCCGAACACGCGCCCCCGGATCCGGACCGGGACCCCGAGGAACGACTTCATCGGCGGGTGGTGGTCCGGGAACCCGTACGACGCCGGGTGCTGCGCGATGTCATGGAGCCGCAGGGGCTCGGGCTGGTCGATGATGAGGCCCAGGAGGCCGTGTCCTTCGGGCAGGTGACCGATCTCGACCGCAAGGTCCGGATCCATGCCGTGGTGGACGAACGTGCGCAGCCGCTTGTTCGGGCTGGCGCTCAGGACCCCGAGGGCGGCGTACTGCGCGTCGACCAGGCTGCTCGCGATGGCCACGATCCGCGACAGGACGCCGTCGAGACTGAGATCGGCCGAGATGGTGACGACCGCGTCGAGGAGCAGCTTCAGCCGTGCCTGCTCGTCGAGGGCGCCATGCATGCGCGCCGAGACGGCGTTGATGAGGTGCTCGAACTCCACTGCATGGAGGCCGTGGCCGGGCTCGTCCATCGCGCTCCCCTTCCCGCTCTCGTTGCTTCTGGACCGGGCGCGTTCACGCTAGCAGCGACCCCATCGGGCCAGGCCCGATGTCCCGGAGGACCCGGACCAGCGCGGTCAGGCCTCCCCCTGCTTGTCGTGCCTGACTGCGAGGATCGCTGCCTGCGTACGGCTCGCGAGTCCCAGCTTCGAGAGCATGGAGGAGACGTAGTTCTTCACCGTCTTCTCGGCGAGGAACATCTCCTGCGCGATCTGCCGGTTCGTCATGCCGCGACCGATGAGCTCCAGGATGCGCCGCTCCTGCTCCGTGAGGCCTTGCAGCTCCTTGTTCACCGGTGGTCCCGTGCGGATGCGTTCCAGGACCTGCGCCGTCACTGCCGGGTCGAGGGTGGACTGGCCCGCAGCCACGCGACGAACCATGTCGACCAGGTCGTTGCCGCGCACCTGCTTCAGCACGTAGCCGGCGGCGCCGGCCATGATGGCCGAGAACAGCGCCTCGTCGTCGTCGTAGGAGGTGAGGATGAGGGCCGCGATCCTGGGGTCACGCGAGCGGATCTCCCGGCACACGTCGATACCCGATCCGTCCGGAAGCCGCCCGTCGAGGATGGCCACGTCCGGACGCAGGGCAGGGATGCGGGACGCCGCCTCGGTCGCCAGTCCTGACTCGCCGATCACCTCGATGTCGCCCTCGGCCTCGAGGAGCTCGCGGATGCCACGGCGGACGACCTCGTGGTCATCGAGGAGAAACACCCGGATCGGGACCTGGCCGGTGTCAGCAGAATCGGTCATCTCTGCACGCTAGTCCCCCGCCGGCCACGCCACTGCACCCTGAACGCCCCCTGTGCTCGGGACCTTCGTCCCTGTTCTGGCGCCGGAGCACGGAACACGCTGGGAGCCCGGGCCGCTGTGGTGCCCGGACGATCGACAGGAGTCAGGCCCATGACCGCCAGCACTCGGCTCGATGCACCCCCGGGACAGGTGGTCCGACGCATCGTCGAGCTCGCGACCCTGGCACCCAGCATCCACAACACCCAGCCATGGGCCTGGCGGCTGAGCGATCGCGAAGCGCGTCTCTATGCCGACGACACCAGGCAGCTGCGGGTGGAGGATCCGCTCCGCCGCAACATGGTGATCAGCTGCGGCGCCGCGCTGCACCACTTCCAGCTGGCCGCCCAGGCGCTCGGGTGGCGGGCCGAGGTGAAGCGGCTCCCCGAGGGCGACGACCCGATGCTGATGGCGCAGGTGCGGCTGGCGCGCACGCCGTTCCATGACGACGCGGGCGAGGTCCTCGACAGCATGCGCGCCCGCTGCACCGACCGGCGCCGCTTCACGTCGTGGCCCGTGCCGGACGAGCGCCTCGAGGCCCTGGCCGAGGAAGCCAGCACCTGGGACGCGACCGCCCTCCCGGTGCTCGATCTCGCCACCCGGTTCCGCCTCGAGTCGTCGATCCGCCGAGCGCTCGACCTGCGTGCGAGCGACGCGATCGCCACAGCCGAGCAAGCCCTGTGGACCGGCCGCTCCGGGGACGACGGCGTCCCTCTCCAGGTCGTTCCCGAGTCCCCGCCGGGGGACGACCGCCTCAGCCGGTTCGGCGACGGGCTCCTGAACGACACCCGTGCCGAGGTCAGGAGCAGCGACGGCCTGATCGTGCTCGGTGGCGAGGGGGACAGCTTCGGGTCGTGGCTGCGAACGGGGGAAGCACTGAGTGCCCTGTGGCTCCGCGCCACTCGGACCGGTCTGTCCGTCGTCCCGCTCAGCCAACCGGTCGAGGTGCCCGCCACGCGCGCCGAGCTGCAAGCCCTGCTTCGCGGCACCCTCGAACCACACCTGTTGGTGCGGATCGGGTGGCAGGCCATCGGTCGCCGTGAGCTGCCACGCACGCCGCGCAGGCCCGTCGACGAGGTGTTGCGGTCCTGACGTCCGCGGGACCAAGGACCCGTCCGGGACCTGCCCCTCGGCCCTGCCGCAGGCGCCCGGCACCCGCTTGGCTTGGCCTCGAGGAACCACACCGATTCGAACCACCGGGGGCCCTGTCGGCCCCACGACCAGGAGGCCATGACATGACCGCCGTACAGCACCACCAGCCCGTCGACGTCCTCGTCGAGCGAGACGTCGTCACCCACGAGATCACCCGCCGCGGCCTCGCGGTCCTGCGGATCGGCTTCGGCCTCACGTTCCTGTGGGCCTTCTTCGACAAGCTGCTCGCCCTCGGCTTCGCCACCGGCCGCAACGCCGAGACCGGTGTCGTGGACCGGTTCGGTCCGGACGCGTGGATCAACGGCGGCAGCCCCACGTTCGGGTTCCTCAGCTTCGGGGTGCCCGAGGACAACCCGTTCCGCGGGTTCTTCAACGCCATCGCCGGGGACGCGTGGGCCAACTGGCTCTTCATGCTCGGACTGCTCGGCCTCGGCGTCGCGCTCACCCTCGGCGTCAGCATCAGGCTCGCGGGGATCACCGGCGCCGCGCTCTACCTGATGATGTGGATCGCGTCGCTGCCCCTCGAGACCAACCCCGTCCTGGACGCCCACTTGCTCGGTGCCGTCACTGTCGTGGTGCTGGCCCTCACGCTCGCTGGTGACACCTGGGGACTCGGGACCCAGTGGGCCGAGACGAAGCTCGTGCGAAGGTTCCCCGTCCTGCGGTGAGCGTCACTCCAGGGTGAACTCGACCTTGCGGGTCGTCACGTCGGCGGTCGTCAGCTTCACGGTGACGTCCTGCCCGACGGGCAGCGACGCCGATCCCGCGACGACGGCCTCGATGGCCGGGTCCTGCACGGTGACCTCTCCGCGGCGGTCGTCCTTCTCGTCGGCCTCGACGATGACGCCCTGGAACGACTCCCCCACACGCGGCGCGAGGACGGCGGCCTCGACGAGGTTGAGCACCGAGTTCTCGTACTGGTTGGCCCGGCGACCCGACTCGCGCATGGTGTCGGGCAGGTCCGCGAGCTTGGTGAGCACCCAGTCGGGCACCTCCTCACCGGCGCACAGCGCGACGCAGATCTCGAGGGCGTAGCGGTCGACGAGGCGTCGCAGCGGCGCCGTCACGTGGGCGTACTCCGAGGCCAGGGCCGAGTGCTGGGCCTGCTCGGGCAGCTCACCGTTGAAGCCGACGTAGCCGCTGCCGCGGAGCAGCCGGGTGCACGCGACCACCATCGCCGCGTGGTTGGGCAAGGACACGTCGAGCGAGCGGATGAAGTCGGGGTAGAGCACCTCGGCCGGCCACTCGATCTTCAGCGCGCGGGCCGTGCGGTGCAGACGCTGTACGTCGCGGGGGTCGGCCGGCGGCAGCGTGCGGAGCAGTCCCACGCGGGCGTAGACCATCAGCGAGGCAGCGGCGAAGCCGGTGAGCAGCGAGATCTGCGCGTTCCAGTTCTCGACCGGGAGCATCTGGCGGAACTCGAGGTGCCAGGTGCCGTCCTCGTCGACGATCTCCTGCTCGGGCAACGGCAGCGAGATGCCGCCCCTGGCCGCCTCCCTCGCGAGTCGCAGCTCGCCGAGCTCGCGCAGGATCGTGAACATCTCGTCGGCCTTGCCGGCGTCGAGGTCGGCCTGCACGTCGGCGTACGACAGCTTGGCCCGCGACTTCACCAGGGCCCGCTCGACGGTGACGTCGGTGCCCTCGCCGCTCGCGTCGACGTTGATCCGCCAGACGAGGGCGGGACGCACCTGGTCGGGCAGCAGCGAGCCGGCGTCCTCGGAGATCACCTTGGGGTGCAGCGGCACCTTCGAGTCGGCGCCGTAGAGCGTCTCGCCGCGCCGGTTGGCCTCCACGTCGACGGGGTCACCGGGCGTGATGAACGCCGAGAGGTCGGCGATGGCGTAGTGCACGACGAAGCCGTCGCCGGCGCGCTCGAGGAACATCGCCTGGTCGAGGTCCATCGCCGTCTCCGGGTCGATGGTCACGAAGGGCAGGTCGGTCAGGTCGAGCTCGGGCAGCCGCGGGTTGGCCGCTGCCTCGGCAGCCGCCTTCTCGACGGCGGCCGGAAACTCGGCGGAGACCTTCATCTCGCCCTGGATCGCCTCGATGCCCCTGCGCAGGGTCTCGCCGGCGACGGAGTCGGCGGTGCGGACGGTGATCACACGGTTGCTGGCCATGCCCAAGACCCTAGCCACATCGGTCGCCGGGTCGGCCCCCTACTCTTGCGCGCGTGCTGATCCTGCTGCCGCCCAGCGAGGGCAAGTCCGCTCCACGCCGGGGTCGCCCGCTCGACACGGGCACCCTCTCCTCGCCCACGCTCACCGCCACCCGCGAGCAGGTCCTCGACGCCCTGGTCGACCTGGCCGAGCGACCGGACGCAGCCGAGGTGCTCGGGCTCGGCGGCACCCAGGCCGACCTCGTCGCGCTGAACGCGCGGGTGCGCACCGCCCCGACCGCTCGCGCGGACGCCGTCTACACCGGCGTCCTCTACGACGCACTCGGCTTCGACACCCTCTCCAGCGCCGCGAAGCGACGCGCCACCAGCCGGGTCGCGATCACCAGCTCCGTCTTCGGCCTGGTCCGACCCGGCGACCGGATCCCGGCCTACCGCCTCTCCGGCGACGTCTCGCTCCCCGGCCTCGGCCCGGTCGCCGGCCTGTGGCGCGACGTGCTGGGCTCGGCCGTCGAGGACGCCGTCGGCTCCGGCCTGCTGATGGACCTGCGGTCCACGATGTACGCCGCGTTCTGGCGACCTCCGACCACGAGCCCGATCCGGGTGGCGACCGTGCGGGTGCTCCACGAGGTCGCCGGGACCCGCAAGGTGGTCAGCCACTTCAACAAGGCCACCAAGGGCCGGATCATCCGCGACCTGCTGGAGAGCGGCGCCAACCCGCGCACCCCCAAGGCGCTCGCGAGCGCGATCGCCGACCTGGGCTGGCACGTCGAGCTGGGCGAGCCGACGCTGCGTGGCAGCCAGCTCGACGTGGTCGTGCGCGAGGTCTGAGCCTCGGGTCAGATGCCGGACTCAGAGGTGCGGACCAGGATCCGGGTGCACTCCTCGCAGCGCACGACCTCGTCGGCCGCCTTCGCCCGGATCACACCGAGCTCGGCGGGGTCGATCGTGAGCTGGCAGCCGCCGCACTGGCGCGCGCGCAGCGCAGCCGCGCCGACGCCACCCTTCTGGGCGCGCAGTCGTTCGTAGAGCGCCAGCAGGTCCTCGGGCAGGCCCTCGACCGTCGCTGCGCGAGCCGTCTCGCACTCCGCGAGCGACGCGTCGATCTCGACCCACCGGGCGTCGCGGGCGACCTTCAGCTCGGCGATCTGGCTGTCGGTCTCGGCCAGCTGCGCGGCGAGGGTGTCAGCCGTGCGCTGCGCCTCCTCGAGCCGCTCCATGATCTCCAGCTCGGAGTCCTCCAGCGAGTTGATCCGCCGCTCGAGCGACTCCAGCTCGTGCTGCATCCGCTCCAGGTCCTTGGGGTTGGTGATCAGCCCCTGGTCCATGCGGTCGCGGTCGCGGGTGCGCCGCGTCTTGACCTGCTCGACGTCGGCGTCGGCCTTCTTCTGCTCCACCGTGAGGTCGTCGACGACGATGCGCGCGTCGCGCAGGCGGTCGTCGACGTCACCACGGCCGGTCTCCAGCTCGGTGATGCGGACGATCTCGGGCAGGTTCGCCCGCTGGTGACGGAGCTGGTCGGCACGCGAGTCCAGCTCCTGTACGGCGAGGAGCTGCTGCTGCGCGGACGGGTCGGCCTTCAAGACGGGGGACTCCTCGGGTCGGACTTCTTCAGATGGGGGTGCTCAGACGCGGAACTGCCACGGATCGGTGGACAGGGCGCTGACGCGAGTGCCCACCGTATCGCCCATCGCGGCGCGGAGCTTCCTCTCCACCACCGGCAGCCACGTCGACTCGGCCGCCCAGTGCGCGACGTCCACCAGCGCCGGGCCCGCGTGCTCGCGGAACTCACCGGCCCGGTGGTGCCTGAGGTCGCTGGTGACGTAGGCGTCCACGTCGGCCGAGGACAGCTCGTCGAGGAGGAAGTCCCCCGCGCCTCCGCAGACCGCCACCCGCCGTACGACCCGGTCGGGGTCGCCCGCGACCCGCACCCCGTGGGCGGTGGCCGGCAGCGCAGCCGCGACCTGTGCGGCGAAGTCGCGCAGCGACATCTCGGGGACCGTGCCGATCCGGCCGGTGCCGGTGGCGGCGGTGCGGGGGTCGGCCAGCTCGAGGACGTCGAAGGCGGGCTCCTCGTAGGGATGCGCCGCCAGGAGGGCGCGCACGACGCGGGCCCGGTGGGTGCGCGGCAGCACCGACTCCACCCGCGTCTCGGGCACGACCTCCAGGGAGCCGACCTCACCGATCACCGGCGCCGCCCCGTCGAGCGGGCGGAAGCGCCCCTCGCCCGGTGTGGAGAAGGTGCAGGAGTCGTAGTCGCCGAGCGTGCCGGCACCGGCAGCGGCCAGGGCAGCTCGCACCGACTCGGCGTGCTCGTGCGGGACGAACGTGACGACCTTGTCCAACGCGACACCGGGAGCCGGGCGGATCGGGGTCAGGTCGCTGAGGCCCAGCGCGCTGGCGAGCGCCTCGGAGACCCCGTCGAGCGCCTGGTCGGCGTTGGTGTGGGCCGTCAGCAGGGCGCAGCCGCCCTGCGTCAGCGTGTGCAGGGTGCGCCCCTTCGGCGTGGTCGCCGCGACGCTGTGCACCCCGCTCAGGAAGAGCGGGTGGTGCACGACCAGCAGGTCGGCACCCCACTCGACCGCCTCCCGCGCGACCTCCAGGGTGGGGTCGACGGCGAACATCACCTTGGCGACCTCGGCCGCGGGGTCGCCCGCGACCAGCCCGACCGCGTCCCACGAGTCGGCCGTGGCCGGCGGGTACCAGCCGTGGATCAGGTCGACGACGTCGCGGAGCCGGGGCGGGGTGAGTGGCATGGCGTCAATCTAGCCAGCCACCTCAGTTGACCTGGCGGTCCTGCCCGTCCCAGTAGGGCTGGCGCAGCTTGAACTTCTGCAGCTTGCCGGTCGCCGTACGCGCCAGCTCGTCGCGGAACTCGATCGAGGTCGGCGCCTTGTAGCCCGCCGCCTTGTCCTTGCACCACGCGATCAGCTCGGCCTCGTCGGCCTGCTCCCCCGGCCCCAGCACGACGAGCGCCTTGATCGTCTCGCCCCACTTCTCGCTGGGGACGCCGATCACCGCCACCTCGGCCACGGCCGGGTGGGAGAACAGCACGTCCTCGACCTCGATCGAGGAGACGTTCTCACCACCGGTGATGATCACGTCCTTCTTCCGGTCGCTGATCGTGAGATAGCCGTCGTCGCCGATCACGCCGCCGTCGCCGGTGTGGAACCAGCCGTCGGCCAACGCCTTCGCGGACTCCTCGGGCTGCTCCCAGTAGCCCTCGAGCACCACGTTGGATCGCGCGAGCACCTCGCCCTCCGCATCGGTCGCGAGGCGTACGCCGATGGCCGGGGCGCCGGCGCGCACGAGCCTGCTCGCCCGCTCCTCGGGCGCGAGGTCGTCCCATTCGGCGCGCGAGCGGTTGATCGTGAGCAGTGGCGAGGTCTCGGTGAGGCCGTAGATCTGGATGAACTCCCAGCCGAGCTCCTCCTCCACCCGCACGATCGTCTTCGTCGGGGGCGGCGCACCGGCCACGATGATCCGCACCTTGTCGCGGCCGGGGATCTCGCCGTCCCAGTCGGCGGCCGCCTCGAGGACGGCCGCGACCACGGCAGGGGCCGCGCACATGACCGTGACGCCGTGCTTCTCGACCCGGCGCAGGATCTCGGCTCCGTCGATCTTGCGGATGACCACCTGCGGGACACCGAGCCCGGTCATGGCGAAGGGCATCCCCCAGCCGTTGGCGTGGAACATCGGCAGCGTGTGGAGGTAGACGTCACGATCGGTGACACCGGCGTGCATGCCGAAGGTGACCGCGTTGGTCCAGATGTTGCGGTGGGTGATCTGCACGCCCTTGGGCCGCGCCGTGGTCCCGGACGTGTAGTTGATGCAAGCCGTGGCCGACTCGTCGGGCTCCCACTCGCGCGGCTCCACGCCCTCGGCGGCATAGAGCGCCTCGTCGTCGCCGAGCACGAAGCGGTGCTCCGCGGTGACGCCCGCGAGGGCCTCGTCGAGCTCGGGGTCGACGTACAGGACCCGCGCCCCGGAGTGCTCGACGATGTAGGAGACCTCGTCGGGGCGCAGGCGGAAGTTGATCGGCACCAGCACGCGACCCGACCCGGAGACCCCGAAGAACGACGTCAGCAGGCGGGCGCTGTTGTGGGAGACGACGGCCACGCGGTCGCCGACCCCGATGCCGAGCTCGTCGAGCCTGGCCGCTTGGCGGCGAGCGAGCGCCGCCACCTGCCCGTAGGTCAGGTCGCCGAGCGGCGATGCAGGCTGGTCGGGTTCATCGATCACCCCCACCCGATCGGCGTAGACAACGCGGGCGCGGTCGAGGAAATCGGTCACGGAGAATGGCACGAACATGCGCATACTGTGACACGCAGCACCACTCGTCCGCCCCCTTCGATGAGAGAGTTCTCATCCTCTTCTCACCTCGTCGCCACGCTGCCGGTGCATCATCGCGGCATGACCCCGTGGCTGAAGGCGCTGATCGCCCTGGCGCTCGTCGTGCCGATGACGGCGTACGTCGCCGTGTCGCTCTCCTCCTCGGGCGCGGGCGAGCCCGCCGACCGCGGGCCGGTCATCATCCACGACCCGCCCTCCCCCACGGCCCCTGCGAGCAGGCGGCCGCGCCGTACCCCCGGACCGACCGCACCGGGCTCGGAGTCACCCGCGCCGACGAGCCCGCCGCCCGCCACCGCCCGCGTGGTCACCCCGCAGCCGACCGCCGTGGACGACGCAGACGACGCGGACGACGGCAGCGGCGATGATGGGGGCGATGACGACTCGAGGGGCGGAGACGACTCGAGGGGCGGAGACGACGCTGACGACCGGGACGACTGATCGCGGGCGCCGGCTCGCGCAGGTCTCGGTCCGCACCCGCATCACCGTCGTCATCGCGTTGCTCACCGCCCTCGCGATGTCGGGTGCGGGGCTGCTGGTGCACACGCTCGAGTCGTCACGCATCGAGCGTGCGGTGAACGACCAGATCGACCAGGAGATCGCGGAGTTCCGCGAGCTGCGCATCGACCCCCGCACCGGTGAGCGCTTCGACGACGTCGGGCGGTTGCTGCACGTCTTCCTGACCCGCAACGTGCCCGACGACAACGAGATGCTGGTGGGCTACGTGGAGGGCACCAAGCCGCTGCGTACCAAGAACCGGTACGGCCAGGAGATCCTCGACGAGCCGGCCTACCAGGCCGCGGTCGACCGGACGTCGCGCGACGGCGGCACCAGCGTCATCGGCTCCGAGCGGTTCGGGGAGGTGTGGGTGACGCTGGTCCCGGTCAGCAACGCCGGGGGCGACGGCGCCCTGGTGCTCGTCAACTTCCTCGCCGACGAGCACACCGAGCTCGACCGGACCCTGCGCACCTACACGCTGGTCGCGTTGATGTCGCTGGGGCTGATCACCGCCATCGCCGGACTCCAGTCGGGCCGCTTGCTCGCTCCCCTGCGCACCCTGGAGGAGACCGCGCGCGACATCACCACCACCGACCTGTCGCGGCGGATCCCGGAGCAGGGAAACGACGACATCACGGCCCTGACCCGGACGATCAACCTCATGCTGGAACGGCTCGATGCCGGGTTCACCGACCAGCGCCGGTTCCTCGACGACGCCGGCCATGAGCTGAAGACGCCCTTGACGGTGATGCGCGGCCACCTCGAGCTCCTCGACCTCGGCGACCCGCAGGAGGTCGCAGAGACACGCGACCTGCTGCTCGACGAGGTCGACCGGATGTCGCGGCTCGTGGGCGACCTGATCGTCCTGGCCAAGACCCGACGACCCGACTTCCTCACCACGGCGCCCGTCGACCTCGGCCAGCTCACCACCGACCTCCTCGCCAAGGCACGCGTCCTGGGCGACCGCGAGTGGGTGCTCGACGCGGCTGCCGACGGCAGCGTCGTGGTCGACGAGCAGCGCATCACCCAAGCGGTGCTCCAGCTCACCGACAACGCCGTCAAGCACACCGACCCGGGCGACACCGTCGCCATCGGGTCCGCGCTCACCGACACCACGGCGACCATCTGGGTGCGCGACACCGGCCCGTCCGTTCCCGAGGAGATCCGCGAGCGGATCTTCGAGCGCTTCGGACGCGGCCAGGTCCGTCCCGGCGACGAGGGCTTCGGCCTCGGGCTCTCCATCGTCCGCGCGATCGCGGAGGCCCACCAGGGCACGGTGTCGCTCGCCGACACCTCGCCCGGGGATCGGCCCACGGGCGCCCGGTTCGAGATCACCCTGCCGACCGAGGAGGTCACGCCATGGCCCAGATCCTGATCGTCGAGGACGAGCAGCGCATCGCGTCGTTCGTCGCCAAGGGCCTCCGGTCCGAGGGACACCAGCCGACGGTGGTCGGCGACGGTCCTGCGGGGCTCGACGAGGCGCTGTCCGGCCGCTACGACCTGATGGTGCTCGACATCGGGCTCCCCGACCTCGACGGCTTCGAGGTGCTCGACCGGCTGCGCTCCCAGGGCAGCCGGATGCCGGTGATCATCCTGACCGCGCGCGACTCCGTCACCGACACGGTCACCGCGCTCGACAGCGGCGCCGACGACTACATGGCCAAGCCCTTCCGCTTCGCCGAGCTGATGGCCCGGGTTCGACTGCGGCTGCGCACCGCCGACAACACCGAGGCCCGCCCGCACGAGGAGATCCTCCAGGTGGCCGGCGTCGTGCTCGACCGGCGGACCCGTCGGGTGTCGGTGCACGGGGAGGTGCTCGACCTGTCGGCCCGCGAGTTCGCCCTGGCCGAGATCTTCATGCTCAACCCCGGCCAGGTGCTGACCCGCGAACAGCTGCTCGACCACGTCTGGGGCTATGACTTCGACCCGGGCTCCAACGTCGTCGACGTCTACGTCGGCTACCTGCGCAAGAAGGTCGGCAGCGACGCCGTCGAGACCGTGCGCGGGGTGGGCTACCGGTTCAAGCCGTCCTGATCAGCGACGGACCTTGAAGCCGGCGAGGTTGCCGCGCGGCAGCCGCGCCAGCACCGGCGCCAGGGCGTCGACGATCTCGTACGGCGCTGGGCGGGCCTCCGGGTCGCGCGCGAGCATGGCCCCGATCACCGACACGACCTCGCGTGGCACGCCGTCCGGCAGCGCCCCGGGCTCCGTCCCGAGCTGCGGGAACCGCTCCTCCAGGGCCTCCGCCCGCGGCTGCGGGTCGGCGAACGCGCGACGGCCGGCCACGGCCTCGAACAGGGTCGCTCCCAGGCCCCACACGTCACTGGCGCCGCAGGGTCGCACCGTGCCGGGGTCGCACTGCTCGGGCGCCATGTAGGCGTCGGTCCCGATCAGGTGCCGAAGCTCCCGCGCGTCCTGCAGGGGTCGGGCGACCGACAGGTCGATCAGGCGAGCAGGAGCGCCCATGATGATGTTGCTCGGCTTGATGTCGAGGTGGGTCCAGCCGATGCGGCCCAGGTAGTGCAGGGCCGCGGCCACGTCGATCGCCAGCGGGAGGTACTGCTGCTCCTGCAGCGGCCCGTAGCGGCGTACGAGTGAGGACAGGCGTGGCCCGTCGATGTGCTCGAGGACGACGTGCGGACGGGGTCCGTCGAGGTCGTGGCGAAGACCGCGCACCACGACGGGGTGGTTGACCGCGGCCAGTGCCGCCACCTCCCGACGCAGCCCGCGACGGGAGGAGGCGCTGTCCAGCTGGTCAGGGCGCAGCAGCTTGACCACGACCGGTGAGTAGGTCACCTCGTCGAAGGCGAGCCACGCTTCGTAGGCCGCTCCGCCCCCGAGCTTGCGGACAGCCGTCAGCTCGGGGGTGATCGCGTCCCCGTCGGCGAGCCGCCAGCTCGACCCGACGGCCTCGGCGAGCTCCGTCATGACGCTCAACGACGCGTGTCGTTGCGGCTGCGGTCGTTGGTGCTGTTCGCCGACCAGTCGCGCTTCTTGTCGCCCGCACCATCGGTGGTCCAGTCGCGGGTCAGGTCGCCGCGGCTGAGGTCGCGGTCGCGGCTGACCGCGCTGAAGCGGCTGTTGGTGTTGTCGTTGGTCTCACGGCTCCGCGAGCGCGTGTCGTCGCCGCCGTCCGTGTCGCCGTCGGCGGTGTCGTCGTCATCGTCGTCGGCGACCAGCACCAGCTCGACGGCACCGTCCTCGCGCTTCAAGGCCTCGTCGGCGTTGACGGCCGGGGCCTGCATGGCGACCAGGCCGATCGCCGTGGCGCCGGCGACGCCGAGCAGGGCAGTCGGGAGAAGGTTCTTCATCGTGGATCCTCTCGTCGGGAGCCATCGGCTCCGGTGGGTGGATCCACCTTGGACGCGAGGCGTGAGGAGGCGATGAGGTCTCGATGAGAGGACTCTCATGGAGCTGGGTGCGTCGGGACGGTTTCGAACCGCCGACCGCTCGGGTGTAAACCGAGTGCTCTACCGCTGAGCTACCGACGCGCAGGGCAACACCCTATGAAATGAGCTGAACCGCTGGCGTCTCGGGTCACCAGCGGTTCAACAAGAGGAAGATTACGGGGGCCGTTCAAGACCTGTCAGCCGTTTTGCGCAAAACAGGCTGAAATTTCTTCCAACTGGTTCAGACCAGTGCCTGCAGCTGCGCCAGGTGCTCGTCGAGGTCGCGGCCCTCCGGGTTGGCGTTGTGGACCGCCCACGCCAGCTGGCCGTCGCGGTCGATGACGTAGGAGGAGCGCCGCGGGGTCCCCTTGACGTCGTCGAAGACGTCGAAGGCCTTCGCGATCTCGCCGTGCGGCCAGAAGTCGGAGAGCAGCGGGAAGTTGAGCCCCTCGGCGTCGGCGAAGGCCCGCAGCGAGTAGACCGGGTCGCACGAGATCGCGAGCACCTCGGTGTCGAAGGTCATGAACTCGTCGAGGCGCTCGCGGATGCCCGCCATCTCGCCGGTGCACACCCCCGAGAAGGCGTATGGGTAGAACAGGATCACCACGGCCTTGGTGCCGCGGTAGCTGCTCAGCGTGACGTCCTGCCCGAACTGGTCGCGCAGGGTGAAGTCGGGTGCCGGGCCTCCCAGTTGCAGACCCGTCATGCCTCCTCGTCCCAGGACACGAGCTCACGCTTGAGGATCTTGCCGGTGGCGTTGCGGGGCAGCTCGGGGATGACCACGATCTCCTTGGGCACCTTGAACCGCGCCAGGTTGGCCTTGACGTGGTCCTTGAGCTCCTCCTCGGTCACCTCGCCGCTGACCGCGACGAAGGCGCGCAGGCGCTTTCCGAACTCCGCGTCGTCGATGCCGACGGCCGCCGCCTCCACCACGCACGCGTGACCGACCAGGCAGTCCTCGACCTCCTTCGGGAAGACGTTCTCGCCGCCCGAGACGATCATCTCGTCGTCGCGCCCCTCGACGTACAACCGACCGTCGGCGTCGAAGCGACCGACATCGCCGCTGGACATCAGGCCCTCGACCATGGCCTTCGAGCCGCCGCCGGTGTAGCCCTCGAAGAGGAGGCTGTTGCCGACGAAGATGCGGCCGGTGGCGCCGGTGGGCACGGGCCGGTCGGCGTCGTCGAAGAGACGCACGACGGTGTTGTGCGGCGGCTTGCCGGCCGACGAGGGAGCGGCCCGCAGGTCCTCGGGGGTCGCGATGGTCGCCCACGCCACCTCGGTCGAACCGTAGATGTTGTAGAGGTTGTCGCCGAAGCGGTCCATCCACGTCAGCGCGAGCTCGCCCGGCAGCGCGGAGCCCGACGACGCGACGACCTGCAAGGTCGGCAGCGAGTAGCGCGACAGCACGGCCTCGTCGAGGGCCAGGACGCGCTGGAGCATGACGGGGATGACGACCAGCGACTCGCAGTCGTTGTCCTCGACGACGCGCAGGACGTCCTCGGGGTCGAAGCGCCGGCGCAGCACGACGGTCGAGCCGAGCAGCATCGACAGCGCGAAGTGCGCGAAGCCCCACGTGTGGAACAGCGGGGCCGCGATGTGGGTGCGCCAGCCGAAGTGCAACGGCATCCGCGACAGCAGGGACACCGCGGCCGGGATCCCGGCCTCCTTGCGCGGCGCGCCCTTGGGCGTGCCGGTCGTCCCCGACGTGAGGATCACGATGCGGGCGTGCCGGGTGGGCGGCGTGAGGTCGCCGTGGTCGTTGGCGGCGATCAGCGACTCCAGGGTGGCGACGCCGTCGATCGCCCCGTCGCTCCAGCCCACGACGCGCGTGGCGACGTCGGCGCCGGCGAGCAGGTCGGTGAACTCCTCGTCGTGCACCACGACGGCCGGCTTCTCGCGTGCGATCACGTCGACCAGCTGCGGGCCGGCGAACGCAGTGTTGAGGTAGAGGATGTCGGCGCCGAGCTTGGCCACGGCGATCGTGGCGTCCACGAAGCCGCGGTGGTTGCGGCACATGACGGCGACCGAGTCGCCCTCCTTGACCCCCAGGGCGGCGAGGCCACGGGCCAGGGCGTTGCTGCGCCCGTGCATCTCGCCGAACGTGAGCTCACCGAGCTCGTCGACGAGCCCCACGCGGTCCGGGTGGCGCACGGCGAGCGTCATGAAGCCACCCGCGGGACCGGTCCCCCAGCGGACGACGGTCCGGCCCAGGCCCGCCAGGGTGCGGGGGCCGTAGGGCCGGATGATGCCCGCGCCCCCCAGGACCTTCAACGACGTGGACACGTTGGCTGCGCGGTCGGTCAGCTTGCTCAAGTCAGTTCCTGGGGTCGTCGGCGGTCGCGGGGGCGCGTCACGCAGGGGTCTTCGGCGTGACCAGTCGCGTGGCCTGCCAGTCCTTGCTGACTGCGGCCGTCGTGGTCTGCGCGAGTCCGGCCACCGGGGCCGCCTCCGCGATGTCTGCGGCATCCACCGAGTTGGGACGGCCGACCTTGGGGGTGAGCAGCCAGATGACTCCACCCCCGACCAGGTCGGTCAGCGAGTCGACGAGACCGTCGACGAGATCGCCGTCCTCCTCGCGCCACCAGAGCAGGACCGCGTCGACGACGTTGCCGTAGTCGGCGTCGACCATGTCCGCGTCGATGGCGTCCTCGATCGCGACCCTGAGCTCGTCGTCGGTGTCGTTGTCCCAGCCGAGTTCCTGGATGACCATGCCGGGCGTCATGCCCAGCCGCTCTGCGGCACCTGTTGCCTGGGCAGCTCCGCCACCCATCGTCGAGCTCACGCCACGCCTCCGTTCGTCGAGGTCCGCCTGTACTGGCGGCTTTCGGTTGTCCGCCGGCGAATGGCCGACGGAGTGGGGGTAGTCCACCGGAGTTGCGGCAGCGACGCAACCCTGTCCCGCAACGTGGCCCCCACTTGTGCAACTCGTCAGTAGATTTCATGAGGGCATTTGGCGTGACACGATGCTCGGGTGAGTGATGAGTCGAACAACACAATGACCCCCACACCGGCACCGGCGCCGACCGCGCGAGCCGTGATCCACGAGGGCCTGCCCACCCAGCTGCCCGACATCGATCCCGACGAGACACTCGAGTGGCTCGACTCGTTCGACGCGATGCTGGACGGACGCGGCCGCGAGCGTGCCCGCTACGTCATGCTGCGGCTCCTGGAGCGTGCGCGGGAGAAGCAGGTCGGCGTGCCGGCCCTGCGCAGCACCGACTACATCAACACCATCCCGCCCGAGCGCGAGCCGTGGTTCCCCGGCGACGAGGACATCGAGCGGCGCATCCGCGCCTTCATCCGCTGGAACGCCGCGGTCATGGTCTCCAGCGCCAACCGCAAGGGCCTCGAGGTCGGCGGGCACATCGCGACGTACCAGTCCGCAGCGAGCCTCTACGAGGTCGGCTTCAACCACTTCTTCCGCGGCAAGGACCACCCCGGCGGCGGCGACCAGATCTACATCCAGGGCCACGGCTCGCCGGGCATCTACGCCCGCGCGTTCCTCGAGGGCCGACTGACCCAGGAGCAGCTCTACCGCTTCCGCCAGGAGGTCCAGCACGGCGTCGGTGCCGGCCTGCCCTCCTACCCGCACCCCCGCCTGATGCCGGACTTCTGGGAGTTCCCCACCGTCTCGATGGGTCTCACCGGCATCAACTCGATCTACCAGGCGCGGTTCAACCGCTACCTGTCCAACCGGGGCATCAAGGACACCAGCGACCAGCGCGTCTGGGCCTTCCTCGGCGACGGGGAGATGGCCGAGCCCGAGTCGCTGGGCGCGATCCGCATCGCCGCCCGTGAAGAGCTCGACAACCTCACCTGGGTCATCAACTGCAACCTGCAGCAGCTCGACGGACCGGTGACCGGCAACGGCAAGATCATCCAGGAGCTCGAGGCCAACTTCCGTGGCGCCGGCTGGAACGTCATCAAGGTGATCTGGGGTCGCGAGTGGGACGCCCTGCTCGCCAAGGACGTCGACGGCGTGCTGGTCAACCAGATGAACACCACGCCCGACGGCCAGTTCCAGACCTACTCCACCGAGGACGGCGGCTACGTCCGCGACCACTTCTTCGGCGGGGACACCCGGCTCAAGGCCATGGTCGAGCACATGACCGACAGCCAGATCGAGAAGCTGCCGCGCGGTGGCCACGACTACCGCAAGGTCTACTCCGCCTTCGACGCCGCCTCGAAGCACGCCGGCCAGCCCACGGTGATCCTGGCCCACACCATCAAGGGCTGGACGATCGACGCCCTCGAGGGCAAGAACGCGACCCACCAGATGAAGAAGCTGACGCCGGCCGACCTGAAGAAGTACCGCGACCGGCTCTACCTCCCGATCAGCGACCGCGAGCTCGAGGAGTCCTACGAGAAGACCGGTGGCGCGCCGTTCTTCCACCCCGGCACCGACTCCCCCGAGATCGAGTACATGCTGGAGCGCCGCAAGGCCCTGGGCGGTTCACTGCCCAAGCGCGTCAAGCGCGCCGCCGACCTCAAGCTGCCCGGCAACGAGATGTACGCCGAGCTCAAGCAGGGCTCGGGCAAGAACAAGATCGCCACCACCATGGCCCTCGTCCGGCTCCTCAAGGACTGGATGAAGGACCCCGAGATCGGCGACCGCATCGTCCCGATCGCGCCCGACGAGTACCGCACGTTCGGCATGGACTCGATGTTCCCGAGCGCGAAGGTCTACAACCCCGGCGGTCAGCAGTACGAGTCCGTCGACCGCAAGCTGCTGCTCGCCTACAAGGAGTCGGCCCAGGGCCAGATGCTGCACGAGGGCATCTCCGAGGCGGGTGCCGTCGCCTCTGCCACGGCCGCCGGATCGACGTACTCCACCCACGGCGAGCACATGATCCCGTTCTACATCTTCTACTCGATGTTCGGCTTCCAGCGCACGGCCGACTCGATCTGGGCGATGGCCGACCAGCTCGCCCGGGGCTTCCTCATCGGCGCCACCGCGGGCCGCACGACACTGACCGGTGAGGGACTGCAGCACGCCGACGGCCACTCGCCGCTGATCGCCGCGACCAACCCCGCGGTGGTGCACTACGACCCGGCCTACGCCTACGAGGTCAGCCACATCATGCAGGCGGGGCTCGAGCGGATGTACGGCGCCGACGCCGAGGACGTCATCTACTACATCACCGTCTACAACGAGCCCGTCTCGATGCCGGCGCAGCCCGAGGACGTCGACGTCGACGGCATCCTGCGCGGCATCCACCGGGTCGGGGTCGCCGAGGGCGACGGCCCGCGCGTGCAGCTGATGGCGTCGGGCGTGGCGATGCCCTGGGCGACCGAGGCGGCGCAGATCCTCGCCGACGAGTGGGGCGTACGTGCCGACACCTGGTCGGTCACCTCGTGGAACGAGCTCGCCCGCGACGCCGTCTCCGCCGAGTCGTGGAACCTCCTGCACCCCGGAGAGCCCAAGCACACCGCCTACGTCTCCGACAAGCTCGCCGACGTGGCGGGTCCGGTGGTGGCCGTGTCCGACTTCATGTGTGCGGTGCCGTTGCAGATCGCGCGCTGGGTCCCCGCGGACTTCCGCGTGCTGGGCACCGACGGCTTCGGCTTCGCCGACACCCGACCGGCCGCGCGACGCTTCTTCAACGTCGATGCCCACAGCGTCGTCGTGCAGGCGCTGCAGGCCCTCGCCGACGCCGGCGAGCTGCCGATGGACAAGGCCGTCGAGGCAGCCGCGAAGTACCGCATCGACGACCCCACCGCCGTCCGCGACGTCAAGCAGGAGGGCGGCGACGCCTGAGGCGGCGACGCCTGAGGTCAGGCGCCGGTGCTCAGCACGTGCACCGGCGCGACCGGCGCCTCGCCCGCCTCGGCCTGGAGCGGCACGACGCGCGGTCCGTCGGCCAGCAGCTCGCGCCAGTCGTCGCGGTCGTACGTCGCCGGCTCGGTCGTGCGGATGAAGTCGTTGATGATCCGCACGAACCGCTGGGGGTGATCCTTGTGCGGGAAGTGCGCCGAGTTGGGGAGCACTTCGACGCGCGCCGAGGGTGCGAGCGCGGCGGCGTTGCTGGCGTGCCGGACCGGGATGAGCTGGTCGTTGCGTCCCCAGATGACGCACATCGGCATCTTCTCGGTGAGGTAGGCCCGGTCGGCCATGGTGACGATCTGGCCCTTCCAGTCCACGACGGCCCGCACGACGTGCCGGATGGCGGTGCGGGTGTGGGGGTCCTTGAACGACTCGTAGATGTCGGCCACCTCGGCCAGGTCGCGCAGGGACCGGCTGCCGGTCGCGGCGAGCGCCCGCAGGCCTGTCCTGCCGATGTGCCGGATGCCGGGCAGCGTGAGCAGGCCCATGACCTGGTGGAAGCCCGGGGTGGTGATCGCCCGGATCGCCGGCGACACCTCCGGGCCGAGGCCGCCGCTGGAGACCAGGACCAGCCGGTCGCAGCGCTCGGGGAACTGGTAGGCGAACTGCATCGCGACGCCGCCACCGAAGCTGTGGCCGACCACGGTGACCGACTCGATGCCGAGCACGGTGAGCAGGTCGCGCATGCCGTTGGCGTAGCCGCCGACGCTGTAGTCGGCGCGCGGCTTGGCCGACTCCCCGTGACCGAGGAGGTCGGGTGTGATCACCGTGTAGCGCTTGGCCAGCGACTCGATCACCGGGGCCCAGGTGGTGTGGTCGCACCCGAGGCCGTGGAGCAGGAGCAGGGCGGGGCCGGAGCCGGTCTTGACGAATGCACGCCGATGTCCGTGGATCTCCACGAACTCCAGCTCAGGCAGGTCGCTCACAAGCACTCCCGGGGGTCGAATGATTTTCGCGATTCAACCAGAACACGTTCCATGTCGGGAGCTTTGACCACATCGGGTGTCGCTTCTGGACCGATTTGTTACCTCCGCACAGCATCTGCGTGACGGAAGTGACCCTTGGGACTAGATTCGACGGGTGTCGACGCCCGAACCCTCCCGCCGCCGGGCCGCTGCGGCGCTGCAGCGCTCCACCGGCGCGCTCAGCACGGCCGCGATGGCCAGGATGGCCAGCGACCTCGAGTGGTTCGAGGAGCTCAGCGCCCAGGACCGCTCCTGGGTCGGACTCGTCGTGCAGGGCGGCATCAAGGGCTTCATCGACTGGTTCGGTCACGACACCGAGATGGATGGCCTGCACCCCGGCGACACTCCCCCGCTCGCCGCCGCAGTCTTCGGCGCCGCACCACGTGAGCTCACCGGCGTCATCGACCTCAAGCAGACGGTCGACCTCGTCCGGCTCAGCATCTCGGTGGTCGAGGCCAACATCGACGCCTTCCTCGATCCCGCCGACGCCTTCGAGGTGCACCAGGCGATCCTGCGCTACGGCCGCGAGGTCGCCTTCGCCACTGCCGAGGTGTACGCCCGCGCCGCCGAGGTCCGCGGTGCCTGGGACGCACGCCTCGAGGCCCTCGTCGTGGACGCGGTGCTGAGGTCGGAGGCCGACGAGGCCGTGCTCTCGCGCGCGAGCGCACTCGGCTGGGGCGCACGCGGCGATGTGGCAGTCGTGCTGGGGGCTGTGCCTGCCCAGCGCACGGAGACGGACATCTTCGAGCACGTGCGCCGCGCGTCGCAGGCAGCCGGGATGGATGCGCTCTGCGCCACGCAGGGCGACCGGCTCGTCGTGGTCCTCGGCGGCGTCAACGACCCGCACAAGGCCGCGGGCCGCATCGTCGACCACTTCGGTCCCGGCCCGGTCGTGGTGGGACCGGTGACCGGCGACCTCGGCCACGCACACGCCTCGGCGCGCGCCGCGATGTCGGCCTACCGCTCGGCGCCGGGCTGGCCGGAGGCTCCGCGACCGGTCCGCAGCGACGAGCTGTTGCCCGAGCGAGCGCTCGCGGGCGACGGTCACGCGCGCCGCCACCTCGTGGACCAGGTCTACCTGCCGCTCCTGGGTGCGCGCGGCACCCTGATCGAGACGCTGGCTGCCTACTTCGAGCACGGGTGCGCGATCGAGGCCGCGGCTCGCCATCTCTTCGTGCACCCCAACACGGTCCGCTACCGCCTCCGCCAGGCCACCGAGGTGACCGGCCTGGCGCCCACCTCCGCACGCGACGCCTTCACCTTGCAGATCGCGCTCGTGCTGGGGCGGCAGTCCGGTCGTGGCACCCCCGACAGTTCTTTGTAGGAACCCTACAAAGAACTGCCACCGAGATTCGTGCGGGTCCGAGGCGAACACAGTGCCTGTCAAGCGGCAGGCTGGGCGTGTGCTCGTCATCGTCGCTCCCGGCCAAGGGGCCCAGACCCCCGGCTTCCTCGTTCCGTGGCTCGAGGACCCCGTCTTCGCCTCGCGGCTCCAGTGGCTCTCGACCGTCGCCGGGCTCGACCTGGCCGACTACGGCGCCAACGCCGACGCGGAGACGATCCGCGACACCCGGATCGCCCAGCCGTTGCTGGTGGCGACCGGTCTGGTCGCCGCGCTCGACCTGTTCCCGCACCCGGCCGACGCGTTCGCCCGGATCGGCGCGGTGGCAGGCCACAGCGTCGGCGAGCTGACCGCCGCAGCCGGTGCCCGCGCCATCACCGCCGAGCAGGCCATGGTGCTCGTGCGCGAGCGCGGCGCCGCCATGGCGACTGCCTCCGCCGCGACCCCGACCGGCATGACGGCGGTGCTCGGGGGTGACCGCGAGGAGGTGCTGGCCGCACTCGCGGAGCACGGCCTCACCGCCGCCAACGACAATGGTCCGGGTCAGATCGTGGCAGCCGGCACGCTCGAGCAGCTGGCGGCCTTCGCCGCCGAGCCGCCCGCGAAGGCTCGCCTGATGCCGCTCTCAGTGGCCGGTGCGTTCCACACCTCCCACATGCAGCCGGCCGTCAGTCACCTGGCGGCGCTGGCCCGCTCGGTCTCCACGCACGACCCCCGCACGCCGGTGATCTCCAACCGCGACGGCCAGGTCGTGCACGACGGTCGCGACGTCGTGGCACGCATCGTCGGCCAGATCGCCTCCCCCGTCCGCTGGGACCTGTGCATGGAGGCCATGCTCGACCTCGGCGTCACCGGCATCTTGGAGATGCCGCCGGCGGGCACCCTGACCGGCATCGCCAAGCGCGCCATGAAGGGTGTCGAGACCTTCGCCCTCAAGACCCCCGACCAGCTCGACGACGCCCGCGCCTTCGCCGACAAGCACGGTGAGGCGTCGATGATCGAGACCTCGCCGACCTGGCGGATGGTCGTCTCCCCGGGCAAGGGCACCTTCCACCGTTCCGCGGAGGCGGCCGACCTGGCCGTGCTCCCCGCCGGCTGCACCATCGGAGAGGTCGCCAGCACCCGCGACAGCACCCGCGTCTCGGCCCGCCACGGCGGCAGCGTCGTCGAGTGGCTCGTCGAGGACGGCGACCTCGTCTCCCCCGGTCAGCCGCTGCTGCGCCTGCACCCCGAGGGAGTCTCCTGATGACCGGCACGCTCTCCGCCGTCACCGGCGCTCCGCACGCCGCGATCCTCGGGATCGGCGCCTACCGCCCCGTGCGCTCGGTGCCCAACGCCGAGGTCGTCGAGGCGATCGACTCCAGCGACGAGTGGATCCAGCAGCGCTCCGGCATCAAGTCGCGCCGATGGGCCGGGCCCGAGGAGTCGGTGCAGATGATGTCCGTCGCCGCCTCCCGGATCGCGATCGAGCGGGCCGGCCTCGATGCCAAGCAGATCGACTGCGTCGTCGTGGCGACGGTCAGCCACCTGCTCCAGACCCCGGCCGTGGCCACCGCGATCGCGCACGAGCTCGGCACCGAGCAGGCCGCGGCCTTCGACATCTCCGCGGCGTGCTCCGGTTTCTGCCACGGCATCTCGCTCGCCTCCGACTTCGTCCGCGCCGGCAGCGCCCGTCACGTCCTGGTCATCGGCGTCGAGCGCCTCACCGACATCCTCGACCTCAACGACCGCGGCACGGCGTTCATCTTCGCCGACGGTGCGGGAGCTGCGGTCGTCGGACCCAGCGACACCCCGGGCATCGGGCCGGTCGTGTGGGGCTCGGACGGCGAGCAGTTCGACCTGATCCGACAGCGCGAGGACTGGCGCGACGTCGTCGGCACCGTCGACGAGCCCGGCAGCGGCATGATGCCGCACCTGACGATGCAGGGCAGCGCTGTCTTCCGCTGGGCAGCCTTTGCCATGGCCAAGGTCGGCCAGCAGGCCCTCGACAAGGCCGGCATCACTCTCGACGAGCTCGACGTCTTCGTGCCCCACCAGGCCAACATGCGCATCATCGACACGATGGCCCGCTCGATGAAGCTGCCCGACCGGGTGCGGATCGCCCGCGACATCGCCGACCAGGGCAACACCTCCGCGGCGTCGGTGCCGCTGGCGCTCGACCGGATGATCGCCGAGGGTGACGCCAAGTCGGGCGACACCGCCCTGCTCATCGCCTTCGGCGCCGGGCTGTCCTACGCCGCCCAGGTCGTCACCGTCCCCTGACCCGCTCCAGCCCGTGCACCACCCCGATTTTTCACACCCACCACAGCACCACCCCTCCTGAAAGGAAGGCCCATGGCCACCACTGAAGAGATCCGCGCCGACCTCGCCGAGATCGTCAACGAGGTCGCCGGCATCGATGCCGACGACGTTCAGCTCGACAAGTCCTTCGTGGACGACCTCGACGTCGACTCGCTCTCCATGGTCGAGGTGGTCGTGGCCGCCGAGGAGAAGTTCGGCGTGACCATCCCCGACGACGAGGTCAAGAACCTCAAGACCGTCGGCGACGCCGTCGCCTTCATCGAGCGCTCGCAGGACTGAGCCCACGGCGGCCGGGCACCCACCCGATGCCCGGCCGCCCCTCTGCTTCCCCCAGCCAGCACTCCCACCAGAACGGACACAGCCACATGACCTCGACTCGCGTAGTCGTCACCGGACTCGGAGCCACCTCCCCGGTCGGCGGTGACGTCACCTCCACCTGGGACGCCCTGCTCGCGGGTCGGTCCGGCATCCGGCACCTCGACGACGAGTGGGTCGAGCAGCTCCCGGTCAAGATCGGTGGCCGTGTTGCCGTCGAGCCGTCCGAGGTCCTCGAGCGCGTCAAGGCGCGCCGTCTCGACCGGGCCAGCCAGTTCGCCATGGTCGCCGCCGACCAGGCCTGGGCCGACGCCGGCCTGGAGGGCTCGGGACTCGAGCCCGAACGTCTCGCCGTGTCCTTGGCCTCCGGCATCGGTGGCGTGACCACGCTGCTGACCAACTACGACACCCTGCTCGAGAAGGGTGCGCGTCGCGTCTCCCCCCTCGCCGTACCCATGCTCATGCCCAACGCCCCGGCGGCCAACGTGAGCCTCAAGTACGGCGCACGCGGCGCCGTGCACGCCCCGACCTCGGCCTGCGCGTCGGGCAACGAGGCGATCGCCATGGCCATCGACCTGATCCGCCTGGGCCGCGCCGACGTCGTGCTGGCCGGTGGCACCGAGGCCGCAATCCACCCACTGCCGATGGCGGCCTTCGCCAACATGATGGCGCTCTCCAAGAACGAGGGCGACCCGACGAGCGTCTCCCGCCCCTGGGACACGGCCCGCGACGGCTTCGTCCTCGGCGAGGGCGGTGCCGTGCTCGTCCTCGAGTCCGAGGAGCACGCCCGCGCCCGCGGCGCCCACATCTACGCCTACGCCCTCGGTGCCGGCATCAGCAACGACGCCCACGACATCGCCCAGCCCGACCCCGAGGGCCGCGGCGGCACCCGCGCCATCCAGATGGCGCTGCGCGAGGGTGACGTCGACCCGGCCACCGTGGTGCACGTCAACGCCCACGCGACCTCCACCCCCAAGGGAGACATCGCCGAGGGCCTGATGCTGCACACCGTTCTCGGCAAGCACGTCGAGCAGTGCGTCGTCACGAGCACCAAGTCGATGACCGGTCACCTCCTCGGTGGCGCCGGCGCACTGGAGGCGGTCGCCACCGTGCTCGCGCTCAAGAACCGCACGAGCCCGCCGACGATCAACCTGGACGACAAGGATCCGGAGGTCGACCTCGACATCCCGACCTCGGCTCGTGCCCTGCCCGACGGCGACATCGTGGCCCTCAACAACTCCTTCGGTTTCGGCGGCGCCAACGTCGCCGTGGCGTTCGGCAGCGCCTGATGACCGCCACCGCAGCCAAGCCCGCCAAGCTGCCCCGCGACCAGGACCCGCGCAACCCGGTCCACCGCCTCACCGCGCTCTTCGACGAGGGCAGCCTCGAGCTGCTCACCGAGGACGACGACTCAGGCATGCTGGCCGCCATCGGCCGGGTGCACGGCACCACGGCGGTCGCCTTCTGCAGCGACGCCACCGTCATGGGCGGCGCCATGGGCGACCTCGGCTGTCGGGTCGTGGTCGACGCCTACCACCGCGCCATCACCGACGGCGTCCCCATCATCGGCCTGTGGCACTCCGGTGGCGCACGGCTCGCCGAGGGCGTCCTGTCCCTGCACGCCGTCGGCCGGATCTTCCAGGTGATGACCCAGGCGTCCGGCAAGATCCCGCAGATCTCGGTGGTGCTCGGCCCGGCCGCCGGTGGCGCCGCCTACGGCCCCGCGCTCACCGACGTGGTGATCCTCGGGCCCGAGGGCCGCATCTTCGTCACCGGCCCCGACGTGGTCCGCTCGGTCACCGGCGAGGACGTCGACATGCTGCGTCTCGGTGGTCCCGAGCCGCACGGCCGCAGGTCCGGCGTCGTCCACATCCTCACCGAGTCCGAGCACGAGGCGCTCGACCGGGCGCGCATCGTCGCCTCGCTGCTGGGCGCGCAGGGCAGCCTCGACCAGGACTCGGTCGAGGACCGCGACCTCGAAGCCATCCTCCCGGAGTCCAAGAAGCGCGCCTACGACGTGCACCCGCTCGTCGAGGCGGTGCTCGACGACGACACCATGCAGGAGCTGCACGCCCGCTGGGCCCCCAACATCGTCACGGCGCTGGGCCGGTTCGGCGGTCGCACCGTCGGTGTGGTCGCCAACAACCCGCTCCGGCTGGGTGGCTGCCTCGACTCGCTGTCCGCCGAGAAGGCGTCCCGCTTCGTGCGGATGTGCGACGCGTTCGCCATCCCCCTCATCGTGCTCGTCGACGTCCCGGGCTACCTCCCGGGTGTCGGCCAGGAGTGGGACGGTGTCGTACGCCGCGGCGCGAAGCTGCTGCACGCGTTCGGCGAGTGCGTGGTCCCGCGCGTGACGCTGGTGACGCGCAAGACGTACGGCGGTGCCTACATCGCCATGAACGCGCGCTCGCTCGGAGCCACCCGCGTCCTGGCGTGGCCGGGCGCGGAGGTGGCGGTGATGGGCTCGGTGGCCGCCATCCGGATCCTGCACCGGCGCAAGCTCGCCGAGGTGTCCCCCGAGATCCGCCCGCGCGTCGAGGCCGAGCTGGCCGCCGAGCACGAGCGCATCGCCGGTGGCGTCGACAAGGCCGTCGAGATCGGCGTCGTCGACGAGGTCGTCGAGCCGTCCCGCACACGCAGCGCCATCGCCGCGGCCTTCCGTCACGAGATCGACACCGCGGGAGTGCGCCGCGGCCAGCACGGCAACATCCCCCTGTGAGGCTGCCGAAGGCCGCCCCGGCATAACGCCTCTGCTTGCCGCGCGTTGTGCCCTGTGTCCATGGTCACGTCCACAAGGAGCTCCTGATGTCCCGCCGTCCCGCCGCCCACGTCGTCTCGCCGCTGGCGAGCGCCGCGATCGTGCTGACGTTCTCGACTCCCGCCCATGCGCTCACGAGCGACCCGCTCAGCGACCTCCTCCACGGCCTGACCGGCGACACGGAGGCGGAGCAGCCGGCGTCAGGGGAGATCGTCGAACGCGCCACCATCACGGCCCGCGACCAGAAGCTGCGACCCGGCTGCCGGACCTACTCCATCACCTACGACGTCGAGGTCCCCACCGATGACTGGACCCTCGAGTCGTCCATCGTCGATCGGCGCGGCAAGGGCGTCGCGTCGTTCGCGATCATCAGCCCCAACGACGACGCCATCGACACGTTGACCTACCGGTTGTGCCGGGGCGCCACCGTGCCCGGCACCTTCCGCATCCGCTCGGTCCTCAACTGGTACGACGACCCGTCCACGCCCAACGAGGTCAAGGTGCCCGTCACGCGGTTCCGGCTGAGCCGTCCCTAACCGCTGGCGCCACGGTCGCGGCTGCGATCGCGGTGGTCACCGGCACGGCCAGCACCAGGCCGATGGCCGAGGCAAGCGTCCGCGCGACCTCCTCCGCGATGGCCTCGTCGCTGAGGATGTCGATCAACGGCCGGTCGTAGAGCGAGATGAGCAGCATCGTGGCCACGGCCGTGCCTGCATAGGCGAAGACGATCGTGTAGATCGTCGAGGCGATGTGGTCGCGCCCGATGCGCATGCCGGACGTGAAGAGCTGACGCCTGGTGAGCTGCGGCGCGGCCTCGCGCAGCTCCCACACCGACGAGCTCTGGGTGATGGTCACGTCGTTGAGCACACCGAGACCGGCGACGATCACGGCGCAGGTGAGCAGCCCACGGAAGTCCAGCTGGTCGGCCTGGTTGCGCAGCAGCAGGCTCGACTCGTCGCCCAGCCCGCTCAGCCGCGCCGTGCTGATGGCCACCAGTCCGATGCCGGCGGTGATGAGCAGGCCGACCAGGGTGCCGGCCAGCGCCGTCGACGTACGCACCGACGGGCCGTGGGCGAGGTAGAGGACGACGAACATGATCGCCGTCGAGCCGACGAGGGCGACGGCCAGGCCGGACTCCCCCGCCAGCAGCGCAGGGAGCATGAAGTAGCCCATGACCAGCCCGGCGAAGACCAGGCCGAGGATCGCCAGCAGGCCACGGACCCGCGCGATCACCGCGACGACGAGCAGGAAGGCCAGCGCCAGCCAGCCCAGCGGCGGCTTGCGGTCCACGCCCACCCAGCCGTAGTCGGGCGTGTCAGCGCCCTCCTTCGGGATGGCGACGAGCGTGACACGGTCTCCGACACGGACGGCGTCCGCGACGCCGGGCGGCACCCGCAGCCCGGTCACCTCACCGGCGTCGTCGAGGCGTACGTCGACGTCGTCGCAGACGTCGGGGAACTCGGTGGACTCCTCGGTGACGACGGGACAGGGATCGCCCACGCGGAGCACCTCACCGTCGGGATAGCTCACGCCGGCTGCGGAGTACGGCGTGGTCGGCCGTTCGCCGCTCGGCCACAGCACGCCCAGGCCGATCACCGTCGCGACCGCCGTCAAGGCGAGCAGGATCAGCAGCAGTCGCGTGACCGGCGCGGACGTGCGAACGTCGACGGCGCGATGCGAGTGCGAGTGGCCGTGCCCCACGGATGCTCAGACGACCTGGTGCAGCCAACGGACGGGCGCACCGTCGCCGGCGTGCCGGAAGGTCTCGAGCTCGTCGTCCCACGGCTTGCCCAACAGCTTGTCGATCTCGTTGAGCAGCGTGGTGTCGCCGAGGGCGGCCTTCACGACCGCGGCCTTGAGCCGGTCCTCGGGGATCATGATGTCGCCGTGCAGGCCGGTCACCGCGTGGAAGACACCCAGCTCGGGCGTGTAGGAGAAGCGCGTGCCCTCGCTGGCACTGCTCGGTTCCTCGGTGATCTCGAAGCGCAGGTGGTTCCAGCCACGCAGCGCCGAGGCGACGGAGGCCGCGGAGCCCACCGAGCCCACCCACGACAGCTCAGCGCGGTAGCTGCCCGGCTGGGCGGGCTGCGGGATCCAGTCAAGGCTCACGGCAACGCCGAGCACTCCGCCCACGGCCCACTCGATGTGAGGGCAGAGAGCAGAGGGCGCTGAGTGCACGTAAAGAATGCCCCGGGTCCCGGCAACATCCGGGCGGGCGTGAGTGCTTGTGGTCACCGTGACCTCCTTGAAGTTCCGACGCTGAGATGCGCCTTCCCCAGCGGTCTGTGCGACGGTTTCAAGGAGTGGGAGTGACACGTGTGTGATTAGACCCCCATTGTGACCCATGGGGCATGAGTTTGCCAATGGGACAGGCCAGAACGCCTGCGTGTCGCGCGCGGCTCACGCGTCCAGGATCGAGGTGATCACGTCGCGGGTGATGCCCAGCCCGCCGAGGTGGCTCTCCCCGTCGATCACGGTCATGGTGGCGTCGGGCAACCGGCCCACGCAGTGCTGGCCGTGGGCGAAGGGCACGATGTGGTCGGCGTCGCCGTGCCACCAGCGCACCGGCACCCGCACGTCGGCCAGGGCGAAGCCCCACTCGCGTGTGAACAGGATCAGGTCGGCCAGCGGAGCGCTCATCTGGGTGCGCGAGCCGTTGAGCAGGTCGTCGAGGAACATCGCCTTGAACTCAGGGCGTGCGAGCAGGGTCCTGTCCCCCGCGGGCTGCACCGCGCCGTACAGGTCGAGAACGGGGCCCGCCAAGGGGCGCACGAGGCGGATGCCCTGGGTGATGGCGAACCCCGCGGGCAGGCGCATCGGACCGAGCAGCGGCGCGCAGCGCACCGCGAGCTGTATCAGCCCGCCCGGCGCCGCATCGACACCACGCGTCGGAGCGACCCCGCCGAGCACCGCGGCCGCGAGTACCCGATCCGGCATGGCAGCGCCGGCCGCCAGCACGTAGGGACCGCCGCCGGACAGGCCGACCAGGCGGAACGTGTCGACGCCGAGGGCGTCCAGCAGCAGCCGGAGGTCCTCGGTCCACTCCAGGACGTCCTTGTAGAGGTACGGCGAGGACCCGCCGATGCCCGGCCGGTCGATCCCGATGATGCGGACTCCGAGCTCGGCCGCGAACGCGCGGGCCTCGATCGGGATCTGGCGGCGGGCGCCCGGTGTGCCGTGCATCCACACGATCGGTCGCCCGTCCGCCGGGCCGTACTCCGCGAAGCTGAGCTGGCGACCGCCACGCACGGCAGCGGTCCCCTCGAGGGTGGGTGGATCTACGCGCATGGGCGAATCGTGGCAGATCGCCCGCTCAGACGTTCCGCTTCTCCAACAGCTCGGCCCGCTCGGCCGCGTCCGTCAGCTGCTCGCTGTCGATGGCGTTGGTCCGGTGGAACCAGGCCAGTGCGTCGGCCTCGCGGCCGGCCACCTCGAGCGTGTCGGCATAGGCGTAACGAAGGCGCACCACCCACGGCGAGCGGCTCTTCGACATCAGCGGGGCCAGCTCCAGGGTGCGCAGCGCGGCATCCAGCTGACCCATGTCACGACGGGCACCCGCCTCGACGAGCGTCATCTCGGCCTTGGCGTCGGGCGCGAAGTTGGCGACCGAGGGGCTCTTGGCGAGCTTGAGCGACTGCTCGGGGTTGCCGAGTGCACGGTGGCAGTCGGCCATCATCGGCAGGTAGGCGGTGGCACCATTCATCCGCTTGGCAGCGCGCAGCTCAGCCAGCGCCACGGAGTAGTGACCGGCGGCGTAGGCCGCCTCGCCCACGGCTTCGCGCACGATGGCGATGCGTGAGGCGCGCGCCCTCGCCGCGAGGGTGTGCCGGTAGGCCGTCTCCGCGTCGTCGTCGATCATCATCCCGGCAGCCGCCAGGTGCCGCGCGACGCGCGCGGCCAGCTTCTCGGGCAGACCCTTCAGCTGGTTGATCACGGCGCGGTCGAGCTCTTGCCCGGTGAGCTCCTCGGGCAGCGGCGGACCGTCGTACTCAGCCTGGTCGACCGTGCGTGGACGCTGTTCTTCACGGGGACGCTTCCAGTCGCCTTCGCGCTTGCGATCGGCACCGCCACGGGTGTCGCGCGACGTCGGCTTGCCGCCACGCGCGTCAGGACGACCGCCGCGGGAGTCGGGCTTGCCGCCGCCGGTGTCCGGCTTTCCGCCCCGGCTGGAGGAGGTGCCACCGCGCGCCGGCGGCTTGGAGCCGCCTCGAGCGGGTGGACGCTGGCTACGACGTTCCTCGGCCACGACAGAAACCTTTCGGGGGTGCTAGCTCACTGTGCAGATGTAAGTCAGATGGGGCGTGCGATGACACGGTACTGGTGATGGCGCCAAGATGCAGCCACCAAATGCAGCAGAGGCCACCTGTCACCAGGTGGCCTCTGCCCAATTGTTGTCCGGCGGCGTCCTACTCTCCCACAACC
>NZ_CM001852.1:1090186-1101137 GCF_000389985.1 Nocardioides sp. CF8 | reverse complement strand
GGGTGTCACCCCAACCCGTGATCCTTAAGGCCTAGCGCCGGTCCTCAACAGCTCTTGCGGCGCTCGATCAGCTTGCACGTGTCCTTGCCGCCCTTGCCGAACCCGAGGTCGAAGCCCCTGCCGCCGATCAGCAGGTCCTTCTCGTCGGATCCGGTGAGTACGTCGGAGCCACCGCGCGCCTTGATGATCGCGCGGAAGTCGGGGTGGGCGTCGATGACCTCGCCCTTCTTCGTGCCCTTGTAGATCGTCTTGGCGTTGCCCGGCAGCGAGACCTCGGTGAAGCTCTGGATCTTGCCGACGACGGTGAAGGACTGCAGCTTGGTGATCGTGGTCCGGCCCTTGCGCTGGTCGATGCGCACGGTCGGGAAGAGGGCCGGGTTGGCGTAGGCGACGAGGCGCAGCTTGTCCTGCCCGCTGTTGCCGACGACGTCGAAGCCGGCCTCCCCCGGCACCGGCACGGTCACGGTGTCCCCGCCGGAGCCGCCCTTGATGAAGGTCTTGTTGAGCGAGGTGTTGGTGATGACGTCGCTGCCCTGCCCGCCGATCAGGGTGTCGTAGCCGGCCACGCTGGTGATCTTGTCGGCGCCGGAGCCGCCGTCGACGATGTCGTTGCCAGCGCTGTCGTCGCCGTCGGGGGTGATGACGTCGTCGCCGTCCTGGCCGAAGATCTGGTCGTCACCGGCCATGCCGTGGAGCCGGTCGGACTTGTAGGTCCCGCGGATGACGTCGTTGAAGGGTGTCCCGACGAAGCCGATCGGCGAACCGGCCGCGATCACGATCGTGTCGGCGCCGTCGGCGCCCACCGTGGCCGGAACGGCGCGCAGGTCGACCACCGCAGCGGTGGGAGCGCCGGCGTAGCTGATGGTGTCGGGCTTGACGTCGATGCCGGGCGAGACCGCGCGGGCGTCGTAGCCGGGGTCGACGTAGTCGTTGCCGGCACCCGGGACGATCGTGTCGCCGGCGCGGTGGAAGCGACCGAACTTGTCGGCGGCATAGCCGTCGAGCTCACCGAAGATGCGGTCGTCGTCGGGGCCGCCCGAGATCCGGTCGGCCCCGCCACCGCCGCAGATGAGGTCGTTGCCCGCGAGCCCGGAGATCGTGTCGTTGCCGTCGCCGGCCCAGATGACGTCACGCTTCGCCGTACCGGTCAGCTTGTTGGCCTTGGCGTTGCCGACGATCGATGCCTTCTCCCCCGCACACGTCGGAGCAGCCGCGTGGGCGGGTGCTCCCAGCGCGACGACGGGCAGGCCCAGGACCACAGCAGCGGTGATGGTGGGGAGCAGACGCATTTCAAACCTCCGAGAAGACGACCTCTGTGGTTCCTAACCACAGGTGGGACGTCGCAAACCTGGTCGGAGTTGTCCTACGCCTCACTGGCGACGGCCGGGCCGTCGGCCAGCAGGGCGTCGAAGCCTGCTTCGTCGAGGATGGGCACGCCGAGCTGCTCGGCCTTCTCCGCCTTGGACCCGGCGTTGTCGCCGACCACGACGTAGTCGGTCTTCTTCGACACCGAGCCCGAGGCCTTGCCACCGCGCACGATGATCGCCTCCTTGACCGAGTCACGGGTGTAGCCCTCGAGCGAGCCGGTGACCACGATCGTGAGCCCTTCGAGGGTGCGGCTGACCGAGGCGTCGCGCTCGTCCTGCATGGTCACCCCGGCCTCGCGCCACTTGCGCACGATCTCCTTGTGCCAGTCGGCCTCGGGCCCGTCGAACCACTCGCGCACCGACGCCGCGATCGTCGGCCCCACTCCGTCGGTGTTGGCCAGCGTCGCCTCGTCGGCCTCCTCGATCGCCTGCATGGAGCCGAACTGGGTCGCCAGTGCCCGCGCGGCGGTCGGTCCGACGTGGCGGATCGACAACGCGACGACGACCCGCCACAGCGGCACGGCCTTCGCCTTGTCGAGGTTGTCGAGCAGGCGTTGACCGTTGGCGGACAGCTCCCTGGATCCCGGTTCCTGAGGAGACGCGCCAGCGCCGTCTCGAAGGGCTCCCTTCTTCGCCGCGCGCGTGAACAGGTCGGTGGTCAGCAGCTGGTCAGCGGTGAGGCCGAAGATGTCACCCTCGTTGGCGATCACCTCGGCATCGATCAGCGCGACGGCGGCCTCATAGCCCAGGCCCTCGATGTCGAAGGCACCACGACCGGCCACGAAGAAGGTGCGCTCGCGCACCTGGGCTGGACACTTCGCGTAGTTGGGGCAGCGCATGTCCTTGTCGCCGTCCTTCTGCTGGACCAGCGGGGTCTCGCACGCCGGGCAGGTCGTCGGCGCGACCCACGGCTCCAGACCCTCGGGGCGCAGCGCGAGCACCGGGCCGACGATCTCGGGGATCACGTCACCGGCCTTGCGCAGCACCACGGTGTCCCCCGGGCTCCCGGGCCGGACGTCCTTGCGCTGCACCTCGTGGAAGTTGTGCAGCGTGGCGTTCTCGACGGTGGAGCCCGCGACCCTCGTCGGCTCCATGACGCCGTACGGCGTGACGCGACCGGTGCGCCCGACGTTGACGCGGATCTCGAGGAGCCGCGCGTTGACCTCCTCGGGCGGGTACTTGAACGCGATCGCCCAGCGCGGTGCACGGCTCGTCGAGCCGAGCCGTCGCTGCAGCGAGACGTCGTCGACCTTCACCACGACGCCGTCGATCTCGTAGCCGACGATCGTGTGGCGGTGCTCCCCCACGTGCTCGATGTAGGCCTCGACGTCGGCCAGGCCTGAGACGACCTTGACCTGGTCGGAGGTCGGCAGGCCCCAGGCCCGCATGGCGGCGTAGGACGCGGACTGCGCCGTGGGCTCGAAGCCCTGCCGGGCGCCGAGCCCGTGGCAGACCATGCCGAGGGCACGGGTCGCGGTGACCTTGGGGTCCTTCTGGCGCAGCGAGCCGGCCGCGGCGTTGCGGGGGTTGGCGAACAGTGGCTTGCCGGCGTCGGCCATCGAGGCGTTGAGCCGCTCGAAGGCGGCGGCCGGGAGGAACACCTCGCCGCGCACCTCGACGAGCTCCGGGACCGGGAACTCGTCGGTGCCGCTCAGGCGGTGCGGGACCGAGTCGATGGTCTTGACGTTGGGCGTGACGTCCTCGCCGGTGCGGCCGTCGCCGCGGGTCAGGGCGCGGACCAGGCGGCCCTGCTCGTAGAGGAGGTTGATCGCCAGGCCGTCGACCTTGAGCTCGCAGAGCAGGTCGGCGGACGCCACACCGTCGCGGGCGAGCCGGGCGTGCCACGACGCCAGCTCCTCGAAGGAGAAGGCGTTGTCGAGGCTCTCCATCCGCTGGAGGTGGTCGACGGCGGTGAACTCGGTCGACACCGCACCGCCCACCGTCTGGGTCGGCGAGTCAGGGGTCCGCAGCTCCGGGTGGGCCTCCTCGAGCGCTTCCAGCTCGCGCATCGACACGTCGAACTCGGCGTCGGACAGCGTCGGGTCGTCGAGGACGTAGTAGCGCCAGCGGGCGTCCTCCACCTGCTCGCTCAGCTCCTGGTGACGCTCACGGGCCTCGGGCGCCGCGGGCTCGACGGCTGGGCTCTCCGACTCATTCATGGGGCTAGTTTGCCCGTCCGCACCGACACCCGGCTGCAGGGCCGACGCGTGCAGGCACGCCCACTCGTCCCGAACCTGGGGAAGTTTGCCGCGCGTTCGATGAAACGAAGTTGTTCCATCGGAATATTTCCCCTACTTTCCTGCTTGGGAACGAAACCGTTTCGTTTCATCACGACAGGAGCACCACCATGACGTCCCCGGAACCGCAGGCGACGCGCCCGCGCATCGAGGGCGACCGTGAGCAGGAGATCCTCACCTCCACCCTCGACGTGCTCGCCGAGGTCGGCTACGACCGCCTGACCATGGACGCCGTCGCCTCGGCTGCCAAGGCCAGCAAGGCCACGCTCTACCGCCGCTGGAACGGCAAGGTGAGCCTGGTCATCGACGCCCTGCTCTCCCAGAAGCAGCCGAGCGAGGTGCCGGACACGGGCACCCTGCGCGGTGACCTGATGGCCGCCTACTGCGGCATGGGCGGCTTCGGCGACGCCCGCGCCGTCTCCACCTTCACCAGCGTGCTGACCGCGATGGTGCGCGACGAGGAGTTCGCCGAGGCCTACCGCCGCGACGTGCTCGCGCCCAAGGTGGCGGCCAGCTCCGCGATCTTCGCCCGTGCCCTCGAGCGCGGAGAGCTGGGCGCGGGCGCGGACATCTCCGTCCTCGCGCCGGCCCTGGCCGGCATCGTCATGCACCGCTTCTTCCTCCACGGCGAAGAACCCAACGAGGAGCGCATCGCGCGAATCGTCGACCAGATCATCATTCCGGCCGCAACCTGTCCGCATCTGCCGACAGCCTCAGACCAGTTCCCCACCGACCCCACTGAGAAGGAAACTTCATGACTGACACCGCAGAGGTCACCCCCGAGGTGACCCCGGAGGAGCACAAGCGCCTGCGCTGGGCGCTCGTCCTCATCTCGCTCGCCCAGCTGATGGTGGTGCTCGACAGCACCATCGCCAACATCGCCCTGCCCTTCATCGGCCAGGACCTCGACATCTCCCAGTCCAACCTGCAGTGGATCGTGACCGGCTACGCCCTCGCCTTCGGTGGCCTGCTGCTCCTCGGTGGTCGCCTCGGCGACCTCTACGGCCGCCGCCGGATCTTCATGATCGGTGTCACGATCTTCGCGATCGCCTCCCTGGCCGGTGGCCTCGCGCAGAACGAGGCCATGCTGCTGTCGTCGCGGGCCGTCCAGGGCCTCGGTGCCGCACTCGCCTCCCCCGCCGCCCTGGCGCTGATCACCACGACGTTCCCGGCCGGCAAGGAGCGCAACCGCGCCTTCGCCGTCTACGCCATGATGTCCGGCGCGGGTGCCGCGGTCGGCCTGATCCTCGGTGGCTGGCTCACCGGCATCCACGACCTCGAGCTGCTCGGCACGCCCGTCAACGGCTGGCGCCTGACCTTCTTCATCGTCGTCCCGATCGGCCTGGTCGCCGCCGCTTTCGCACCCCGCTACTTCCAGGAGTCCGAGCGTCACCCCGGCGAGCTCGACATCCCCGGCGCGATCACCGGCACCCTCGGTCTGCTGGGCCTCGTCTACGGCTTCTCCCGCGCCGGTGACGCCGCCCACGGGTGGAGCGACCCGGTGACCCTCGCGTCGCTCGCGGGTGGTGTGGCCCTGCTGGCGATCTTCGCGGTGATCGAGTCGCGCGTGGAGCACCCGCTGCTGCCCATCCGCATCTTCGCCAACCAGACGCGTGCCGCGTCGTTCGCGGCGATGATGCTGATGCCGGCCGCGATGTTCTCGATGTTCTTCTTCCTCAGCCTCTACATCCAGAACATCATGGGCTACTCCCCGCTCAAGGCCGGCGTCGCGTTCCTGCCGTTCAGCGTCGGCATCGTCATCTCGGCCACCATCGTGTCCAACCTCGTGAGCCGCTTCGACCCGCGCTTCATCGCCGGCACCGGTACGGCGATGGCGGCCGTCGCACTGTTCGGGTTCTCGCGTCTCGACGTCCCGGACGGCGCCTCCGACGTGCTGTCGGCCGCGTCGACCAGCGCCTTCCTCGGTGCCGACGTGAACTACTGGACGAGCATCTTCCCGTTCGTCATGTTGATGTCGCTCGGCATGGGTGCGGTCTTCGTGCCGCTCACCCTGACTGCCGTGCACCACGTGCGGGCCGAGGACTCGGGCATCGGCTCCGGCGTCCTCAACACGATGCAGCAGGTCGGCGGTGCCCTCGGGCTCGCGATCATGTCCACCGTGGCGAGCAGCGCGGCCACCGACCACGCCGACAAGATCGCCCCCGGCGTCGCCAAGGGCCTCGCTGGAGCGGAGCCGAGCGTCATCCAGGGCCTCGTCCAGCTGGGCTCGTTCCCGACCGGCGCCACAGCGGCGTTCTTCTTCGGGACGTTCCTGATGGCCGCCGGCTCGCTCATCGTGTGGCTGTTCCTCAACGTGAAGCACGAGGAGCTCGCCACCGACGGACCCGCGAGCGTCCCGGGACACTGACCCACCCCATGAAGCGTCCACGCCGACCCGCCCGAGCCGCTCGGGCGGGTCGGCGTGTCCAATCCGGAGGGGCGGGCGGCTCCGAAGGGATCCACGTGAGCGAACCCACCCTGACGACCTACGCCGCCGGCGGGCCTGCCGAGGCCGTCGTGCTGATGCTCCACGGCGGCAAGCCCCGCTCGCGGCAGCCCGTCGACCGCCGCAGCGCGTCGTGGCGTCGCTCGGAGTGGATGGCGCGGTCGATCGCTGCCAAGGCCCACGCCGCCGAGGCGCACGTGTGGTTGCTGCGCTACCGCGAGCGCGGCTGGAACGGCGGCCGGGACCGGATCGAGGACGCCCGCTGGGCACTGGATGCGGTGCGTACGGCGCACGGCGACGTACCCGTCGTGCTGCTGGGCCACTCCATGGGCGCGCGGGTGGCGGTCCACGTCGCCGACGACCCGTCCGTGGTCGGCGTCGTCGGGCTGGCGCCGTGGTGGGCGGCCGAGGACCCCGTCTCCACGCTGTCCGGGCGGGCCCTGGTCGCAGCCCACGGTCGCCGGGACCGCATCACCTCGTTCGCCGAGACCACCCGCTACGTCGAGCGCGCCAAGGGCATCGCCACCGCCGTCGAGCTCGTCGACATGGGCGCGCTGGGCCACTACATGCTGACCGGGGTCGAGGCGTGGAACACCGTCGCCTCGACCTCCGCCCTGCAGCTGCTGCGGCTGCATCAGGACGCCCGCGACTCGTAGGCCGCGCGCTCAGAGGTGACCGGCGACGTCCCGGCTCAGGGACAGGGCCCGGCGGCTCCAGTCGGGCGACGCGCCGGCGAGGCCGCACGACGGCGTGATCACCAGTCGTCCCGACACCTCGGCCGGGTCGAGGCCGAGCATGTCGAGCCAGCGCAGGACCTGCTCGGTCAGCACCGCATCGGTGGGAGCGGTCGTGGGATCGGTCGAGGGCACGACCCCGAGGGCGACGACGAGCCCGTCGTCGAGCGCCTGCGCCATCGCGTCGAGGTCCTTCGGGGTCAACATGGCGTGGTCCACGGACAGTCCGCGCGCACCGGCGTCCGCGACCAGGCCCCAGGGCACCCCGGGGGCACACGAGTGCACCCACGGCTCCGCGCCCGCGTCCGCGATCGCACCCAGGACGATCCCCAGCGCAGCCGAGGCCTCGGGCGGGTGCACCGTGCGGTGGCGCCCGAAGCCGGAGGCGGTCGGCACCTGGGCGGCCAGGACCGCGGGCAGCATCGGCTCGTCGACCTGGACGATCAGCCGCTCCACGCCGGTCAGCCGGCGTCGCAGGTCGGCGACGTGTCCACGCAGGCCCTCGGCCAGCGCCTCGGCCAGCTCACGGCGGGCACCATGGTCGGAGAGCACCTTGTCGCCGCGCGGCTTCTCCACCGTCGCGGCGAGGGTCCACGGCCCGGCGACCTGCGCCTTGAACGCGCCGGTGAAGCCCTGCGCCTGCTCCTCGACCTGGTCGAGGTCCTGCGCGAGCAGCGACCGGGCCCGGCGGTGGTCGATGCCGGACGCGTCGGTGAGCCGCCACCCGGCCGGCTGGAGGTCGACGCCGAGGCCGTCGACGATCGCGAGCGCGCGACCGGTCATGTTCGCGGTCACTCCCCTGCCGGGCAGCTCCGGCACGAACGCCAGGTCGGGCACCTCGCCCAACGTGAGGCGCACCGCCTCGGCGTACGCCCGGTCGTCGTCCCCGGGCAGGGAGCCGACGCCGGTCGCGAGGGTCACGCGGTGGCCTGCTCGAGCTCGGAGCTGCGAGCGGTCGCGCTGATGGTGGCCGAGCCGACGACCCGGGTGCCGTCGTAGATCACGGCGGCCTGGCCGGGGGCGATCCCCTCGGCCGGGTCGAGCAGCTCGATCTCGACGCGCGGTCCGTCATGCCGATCTGCACCCATTGATGCGGTTCCGGATGACGGATCCGCAGGGACCACGCGGACCTTCGCGCGGTGCTCGCGACCGTGGGCGCGCAGCTGCACGGTCACCTCGGGTCCGTCGAGCACGGACGGGACGGTGCCGCACCAGCGCGGCTTGATGCCGGCGATCCGGTCGATGCGCAGCCCTTCGCGCGGGCCCACGGAGACGGTGCCGGAGACCGGCTCGATGTCGAGGACGAAGCGCGGCTTGCCGTCGGCGGCGGGCACGCCGAGGCGCAGGCCCCGGCGCTGGCCGATGGTGAAGCCGACCGTGCCGTCGTGCTGTCCGAGCACGTCGCCGGTCGTCGAGTCGACGATGTCACCGCCGGTGTTGGGATTGCGGTCGCCGAGCTTCTCCTTGAGCCACCCGGCGTTGTCGCCGTCGGCGACGAAGCAGATGTCGTGGGAGTCGGGCTTGTCGGCGACCAGCAGCCCGCGCTCGGCCGCCTCGAGGCGGACGACGGGCTTGGTGGTGTCGCCGAGCGGGAAGAGCGAGTGCGCCAGCTGGTCCTGGGTGAGGACCCCGAGGACGTAGGACTGGTCCTTGCCCATGTCGACCGCGCGATGCATCTCGATCAGGCCGTCGGCGCCGGTGCGCAGCTGGGCGTAGTGGCCGGTCGCGACCGCGTCGAAGCCGAGCGCGAGGCCGCGGTCGAGGACGGCCGCGAACTTGATCTTCTCGTTGCAGCGCAGGCACGGGTTGGGGGTCCGGCCGGCTGCGTACTCATCCATGAAGTCCTCGACCACGTCCTCGTGGAAGCGGTCGGAGAGGTCCCAGACGTAGAAGGGGATGCCGATGATGTCGGCCGCGCGGCGGGCGTCGTTGCTGTCCTCGATGGTGCAGCAGCCGCGCGCGCCGGTGCGGTAGGACTTCGGGTTGCGCGAGAGCGCGAGGTGGATGCCGGTGACGTCGTGACCGGCCCCGGCGGCGCGGGCAGCGGCGACGGCGGAGTCGACCCCGCCCGACATGGCAGCGAGGACCTTCATCAACGCGCCTTCGCGGTCCTGGCCCGCTCGACGACCGGGCCGATCGCCTCGACGACCGCGTCGATGTCGGCAGCGGTGCTGGTGTGGCCGAGGGAGAACCGCAGCGAGTGGCGCGCGGCCTCCTCGTCACAGCCCATCGCGAGCAGCACGTGGGACGGCTGGGGCACCCCGGCGCTGCAGGCCGAGCCGGTCGAGCACTCGATCCCGCGGGCGTCGAGCAGCATCAGCAGCGAGTCGCCCTCGCAGCCGGGGAAGCCGAGGTGGGCGTTGCCCGGGAGGCGCCGCTCGGGGTCGCCGTGCAGGTGTGCCTCGGGGACGACCTCCACCACGCGGCGTACGAGGTCGTCGCGCAGCGCACGCAGGCGGCTGGCGTGCTCGTCCTGGTTCTTGACCGACTCCTCGATGGCCGCAGCCAGGCCGGCGATCGCCGGCGGGTCGAGGGTGCCGCTGCGGATGTCGCGCTCCTGCCCGCCGCCGTGGACGAGCGCGGAGACCTGGAGGTCGCGGCGCACGATCAGGGCACCGACGCCGTAGGGGCCGCCGACCTTGTGCCCGGTCAGGCTGAGGGCGTCGACACCGGACGCGGCGAAGTCGACGGGTACGGCGCCGATGGCCTGAACCGCGTCGGTGTGGACCGGGATGCCGTGCTCGGCGGCCAGCGCGACGACCTCGGCGATGGGCTGCAGCGTGCCGACCTCGTTGTTGGCCCACATCACGGAGATGAGCGCGACCGAGGCGGGATCGCGCTCGACGGCCTCGCGGAGCGCGTCGAGGCGCAGGTGGGCCTGCTGGTCGACCGGCATCAGCTCGACCTGGGCACCCTCGGCCTCGCCGAGCCAGACCAGGGGGTCGAGGACGGCGTGGTGCTCGATCGCGGTGGACAGGATGCGGACGCGGCGCGGGTCCTCGGCCCGTCGGGCCCAGTAGATTCCCTTGAGCGCGAGGTTGTCGGACTCGGTGCCGCCGGCCGTGAAGACCACGTCGCCCGGACGACAGCCCAGGGCCCGGGCGATGGTCTCGCGGGCCTCCTCGACGACGCGGCGCGCGTTGCGGCCCGAGGCGTGCAGCGAGTTGGCGTTGCCCACCTCGACCAGTCGCGCGGTCAGTGCCTCGATCGCGACCGGCAGCATCGGCGTGGTCGCGGCGTGGTCGAGATAGACGGGTGCGGTGTTCATGACCGACCAAGCCTATCCGGCACCGGGGCGCGGACGACTTTCCGCGACGCCGGGCTCACTGCGCCATCGTGCCCGACAGCCACGGGTGGTCGGCGCGCTCGAGGTGTACGGCGCCGCGCAGCCAGTCCCGGGCCCCGGCATCCAGCAGGGGCCAGGTGGAGGCGAGGTCGGCGGTGTCCTTGGGACGCAGCAGTCGCGCCTTGTGGTGCAGGACCACCTCGGGTCGCATGTAGCGGATCGCGTCGTCGGCGACCCAGGTGACGTCGGCCAGCGGCACGACGTGGTCGGGGTCGCGGCGACTGACCCACAACCCGTCGCGGTCCTCGGAGAGGATGCAGTCGAGGAACCACGGGGCCGTCGCGTGGTCGCGCAGCCACACCTGCCCGGCGTCCACGTGCGGCTCGGGCCAGTCGTCGTTGAGCGGGCGGATGGCGCCGCTGCCGGCGCTCCAGATGTGGTGCCGGTCCCCCACGTGCTCGCGGAACAGCGCCAGGTCCCGCCGCCAGATCACGAGATCGATGTCCTCGTGCGGGCGCGACACCCCGGTGAACGCCTCGATCGCCCAGCCGCCGACGATCCACCACTCCCCCGGATAGCCGGCCATGAAGTCGGCCGTGCCCGCCGGGTCGAGCGCCTGCCAGTCGCCGTACAGCCTGCGAAAGGCGAGCTCCTCGACGTCCTCCTCGGTGGTTGCCACGCGGGCAACCTACCGCTGGCGGTGGAGGTTCAGAGGACGATCAGGTCGTCGCGGTGCACGACCTCGCGCTCGTACGCCGATCCGAGCTCTCGCTTCAGGTCCTTGCTCGACCTGCCGAGCAGGCCGGGCAGCTCGTCGGCGTCGAAGTTGACGAGACCACGCGCCACCGCTGCGCCCGACGCGTCGACCAGCGACACCGGAT
>NZ_CM001852.1:1084238-1090114 GCF_000389985.1 Nocardioides sp. CF8 | reverse complement strand
CACGGCGGTGATGCCGGCGGCGAGGAGGGAGGCGCGGCGCTCGGTGACAGCCGCGACGGCGCCCGGGTCGAGCACGAGCGAGCCCTTGGGCTCGGTGGCGTGCGCGAGCCAGAGGAGACGGGTGGGGCGGCGCTTGCCGGTGGGGAGGAAGACGGTGCCCACCTCAGCACCTGCCAGCGCGGCCTCCGCCTGGTCGGCAGAGGTGAGGATGACCGGGATGCCGGCACCCGTGGCGATCCGGGCGGCATCGACCTTGGTGACCATGCCGCCGGTGCCGACGCCCGCGGTGCCGGGTGTGCCGATCGAGACGGTGGCCAGGTCGTTCGCCGAGCGCACCACCGGCACGAGCTGCGAACCCGCGCGGCTCGGGGGTCCGTCGTAGAGGCCGTCGACGTCGGAGAGCAGGACCAGCAGGTCGGCGTGCACGAGGTGCGCGACCAGCGCGGCCAGCCGGTCGTTGTCACCGAAGCGGATCTCGGAGGTGGCGACCGTGTCGTTCTCGTTGACGATCGGCAGGACGCCGAGCTCGAGCAGCTTGGCGAACGTCTGGTAGGCGTTGCGGTAGTGGGCGCGCCGGATGACGTCGTCCACCGTGAGGAGCACCTGCCCGGTGACGAGGTCGTGGCGGGCGAACTCCTCCTGGTAGCGGTGCGAGAGGAGTCCCTGCCCGACCGAGGCCGCCGCCTGCTGGGTGGCGAGCGAGCGCGGGCGCTTCGTCAGGCCCAGCGGGGCCAGCCCGGCGGCGATCGCCCCGGACGAGACCAGCACGACCTCGGCTCCGCGGGCACGCACCGAGGCGAGCACGTCGACGAGCCGGCTCATGCGCGCCGGGTCGATCCCGCCGGCCGCCGTGGTCAGCGACGACGAGCCGACCTTGACGACGACACGGCGTGCCTCACCGACGAGGGCGCTGCGGTCCAGCGTCGAGCGCTGGGCCACCCGATCGGTCACTCCTCACCGTCCCAGTCGGGGTCGTCCTTCGAGCCGATCTCGTAGGACATCGGCCCGATCCCGGAGCTGGTGACGGTCTTGGGCGTGGCGGCCTTGCCGGAGCGGTCGATGCGGCGGGCCACGTCGGCGCGCGTCTCGTTCTCGGCGCGCTCGGGCATCTGCTCCTGGATGTCCTTGCGACGGGTGGCCGCGGGACGCTCCTCGCGCAGGCGCTCGTCCTCGCCGCGGCGACCGAGCATCTCGGCGCCGGCCTCGATGCCGGGCTTGAAGTCGAAGACCACCGCGTTGTCCAGCGGGCCGATGAGCACGGGGTCGCCCTCCTCGGCGCCGAGCTTGGCGAGCTGGGCCTCGATGCCGAGACGGGTGAGGCGGTCGGCCAGGAAGCCCACGGCCTCCTCGTTGCCGAAGTCGGTCTGGCGGACCCAGCGCTCGGGCTTCTCGCCGCGCACGTGCCAGCCCTCGGGGCGCTCGGTGATCTCGAAGTCGCCGCCGCCGTCGAGCCCGGGGGGCCGGATCACGATGCGGGTGGCCTCCACGACCGGGCGCTCCGCCCGGGCCTGGCCGACGATCTCGCCCATGGCATAGATCAGGGCGGGCATGCCGACGCCAGAAGCTGCGCTGACCGGGAAGACGCGCAGGCCGCGTGCCTCGAGGTCCTCACGGACCATCTCGGCGATCTCGTTGCCGTCGGGTACGTCGACCTTGTTGAGCGCCACCAGCCGGGGACGATCCTCCAGGCCGCCGTAGCGGCTCAGCTCGTTCTCGATGACGTCGAGGTCGTCGAGCGGGTTGCGACCCGGCTCGATGGTGGCGGTGTCGATGACGTGCACCAGGGCGGCGCAGCGCTCGATGTGGCGCAGGAAGTCGTGGCCGAGGCCGCGACCGTCGGCAGCGCCCTCGATCAGGCCGGGCACGTCGGCGACGGTCAGGGTCACGTCGCCCGCGCGGACGACCCCGAGGTTGGGCACGAGGGTGGTGAACGGGTAGTCGGCGATCTTGGGCCGCGCCCGCGACATCGCGGCGATCAGCGAGGACTTGCCGGCGCTGGGGAAGCCGACCAGGCCGATGTCGGCCACGACCTTGAGCTCGAGACGGACCTCGACCTCCTCGCCGGGCTCGCCAAGGAGCGCGAAGCCGGGCGCCTTGCGCTTGGCACTGGCCAGCGCGGCGTTGCCGAGGCCGCCACGACCACCCCGGGCGATCACCATCTCGGTGCCGGCCCCGACCATGTCGCCGAGGATCTCGCCGTCGAGGTTCTTGACCAGCGTCCCGTCGGGCACGGGCAGGTAGAGGTCCCCGCCGTGCGCACCGTTGCGGTGGTTGCCGGCGCCGTGGCCGCCGTGGTCGGCCTTGCGCTTGTTGCCGTGGTGGTAGTCGATCAGCGTGGTGATGTCGGGGTCCACGCGCAGGATCACCGAGCCACCGGGGCCGCCGTTGCCGCCGTCGGGGCCACCGAGGGGCTTGAACTTCTCCCGGTGGACCGACGCGACACCGTGCCCACCCCGGCCGGCGCTGATGTGCAGCGTGACCTGGTCGACGAAGGTGGGTACAGCCATGGGAGTTCCTAACGAAGATGAAATGGCGCGAAGGGCGTTCCCCAGAGTCTAGGGACGCCCTTCGCGAAAGAAGTGGTGCGTTTGTCTAAAGGTTTCGTCACTCACCGGGGAGGATGTTGACGACCTTGCGGCCACGCTTGGTGCCGAACTGCACGGCACCCGCGATGAGCGCGAAGAGGGTGTCGTCGCCACCGCGGCCCACACCCGAACCCGGGTGGAAGTGGGTGCCACGCTGGCGGACGATGATCTCGCCCGCGTTGACGGCCTGGCCGCCGAAGCGCTTCACACCGAGGCGCTGGCTGTTGGAGTCGCGGCCGTTCTTGGTGGACGCGGCGCCCTTCTTGTGAGCCATGAGTTCAGTCCTTTATCAGCAGATAAGAGAGCTCCGAGCGTGAGCTCAGAGGGAGATGTCGGTGACCTTGACCTGGGTGTACTTCTGGCGGTGACCCTGGCGCTTCTTGTAGCCGGTCTTGTTCTTGAACTTCTGGATGACGATCTTCGGACCCTTGGTGGCGCCGAGGATCTCGACGGTCACCGCCGCCTTGTCGAGGCCGGTCGCGGTGACGGTCTCGCCGTCGACAACCATCACCACGGGGAGAGTCAGGGAGCTGCCGACCGCGTTGGCCTTCAGGTCCATCTTGTCGATCTCGATGACGTCGCCAACAGCAACCTTCTGCTGCTTGCTGCCACTGCGCACAACTGCGTACACGGCGGACTCACTCTCCTCAGGCCTTGTGGTTGCCAATTGACTGGCACGGTGAAAAACACGGTGAAAATTCGGGGTTCGGCTCCTGCTCGGGCTTCGCGACGAGATGTCAGCAGAGGCCATGCAGGAGGGGCACGCCGGGGCGCACGAGGAGCAACTTTACGGCTCCGAAGCCAACCGGGTCAAAACGAGCCGACCCGAGCGGGCTTCAGCGCTTGCGAGTGCCCTTCTTCTTGATCGGGACGTGCTCGACGTGGGGCGCCTCGTCGTGCTCGCCGTCGTGGTCGTTGCCGGGCTCGAGGTCGGCCGTTCCCGGCTCCACGATGCCCGTCTGCGGCACGTCACCGGCCGCGCCCACGGGCGCGGCGACCGGCGGACCGGCAGGTCGGGTCGCGGACCGACGACGCGTGCGCGTCACGACCTGCGGCTTCGTCGGCTCGGGGGCCTCAGTCGTCGCAGGAGCCGGCTGCGCACCTTTGGGCTGCTCGGCCTCGGGCTGGTCGACCGCGGGCGCCTCGGCGGCCGGTACGTCGACCGCGACCGGGGCAGCGGCCTCGGCCGGTGCCGGGGTCTCCGTGGGGGCCGTGGGGGCCGTCGTGGGGGCCTCGGTCGCGACCCGCCTGGGCTGGCGGGTGCGCCTGGAGGTCTGCACGCGGGGCTGCTCGGCCTGGGGGGCCTCCGTGGCCTCCGTGGGCTCGGTGGTCTCGGGCGTCTCGACGCTCGCGGCAGCCGCGACCGGCGCCTCGCTGGCGGCAGGAACGGGTGCGTCCTGCGTCGGCTCGACCTCGGGCTTCTCCGAGCGCGGCATCGCGGCGACGTCCTTGGGCGACGGGGCAGCACCCTGGCCACCGTTGCCGCCGTTGCCGCCGTTGCCACCCTGTCCGGCGTTGCCGGAACCGTTGCCGGAGCCGTTGCCGGCGTTGTCCTGTCCGTCGCGGCCACGGCCACGGTTGCGTCGTCCGCTGCTGCGGCGATCGCCGTCGTCGCCCTCGCCCTTGGGCTCGACGGGCTCGCTGGTGATCACGACGCCGCGTCCCTGGCAGTGGTCGCAGTCGGAGCTGAACGCCTCGAGCAGACCCGTGCCGATGCGCTTGCGGGTCATCTGGACCAGGCCCAGGGACGTGACCTCGGCGACCTGGTGGCGGGTGCGGTCGCGACCGAGGCACTCCACCAGGCGGCGTACGACCAGGTCACGGTTGGACTCGAGGACCATGTCGATGAAGTCGACGACGATGATGCCGCCGATGTCGCGCAGCCGGAGCTGGCGGACGATCTCCTCGGCGGCCTCGAGGTTGTTCTTGGTCACCGTCTCCTCGAGGTTGCCCCCGGAGCCGGTGAACTTGCCGGTGTTGACGTCGACGACCGTCATCGCCTCGGTGCGGTCGATGATCAGCGAGCCGCCCGAGGGCAGCCAGACCTTGCGGTCGAGGCCCTTGGCGATCTGCTCCTCGATGCGGTAGGTGGCGAAGACGTCCTTGCCGGACGCACGCCCCTCGGTGGCCGGCTCGAACTTCTCCAGCCGGTCCTGCAGGTCGGGGGCCACGTGGGAGACGTATCCCTGCACGGTGTCCCAGGCGTCGTCGCCCTCGATGACGAGCTTGGCGAAGTCCTCGGTGAAGAGGTCGCGGACCACCTTGAGGGTCAGGTCGGGCTCGCCGTACAGCAGTTGCGGGGACTGGCCCTTGGCCTTGGCCTCGATGTCGTCCCAGCGAGCCTTGAGCCGCTCGACGTCGTGGGTGAGCTCGTCCTCGCTCGCACCCTCGGCTGCCGTGCGGACGATGACGCCCGCGGTGTCCGGGACGATCTCCTTGAGCAGCGTCTTGAGGCGGTTGCGCTCGGTGTCGGGCAGCTTGCGGGAGATGCCGCTGGTGGTGCCGTCGGGGACGTAGACCAGGAAGCGACCCGCGAGGCTGATCTGCGAGGTCAGGCGGGCGCCCTTGTGGCCGACGGGGTCCTTGGTGACCTGCACGAGGACCGACTGGCCGCTGGAGAGCACCGACTCGATCTTGCGCTGCTGGCCGTCCTTGTGGCCGAGCGCGGCCCAGTTGACCTCACCGGCGTAGAGCACGGCGTTGCGGCCCTTGCCGATGTCGATGAAGGCGGCCTCCATCGACGGCAGGACGTTCTGCACGCGGCCGAGGTAGACGTTGCCGATCAGCGACGTCTGCGACTCGCGGGCGACGTAGTGCTCGACGAGGACCTTGTCCTCCAGCACGGCGATCTGGGTCAGCTCCTTGCGCTGGCGGATCACCATCACGCGGTCGACCGACTCGCGGCGGGCCAGGAACTCGGCCTCGCTGACGATCGGGGCGCGGCGGCGACCGGCCTCGCGGCCCTCGCGACGGCGCTGCTTCTTGGCCTCGAGCCGGGTCGAGCCGGCGAGCGCGGTGATCTGGTCCTCGGGGGCGCGGCGGTTGCGGACGCGGGTGACGGTGTTGGGCTCGTCGTCGCGCTCGTCGGAACCCTCTTCGCCGGCACGGCGACGACGACGGCGGCGGCGCGAGGTGCCGTCGCCCTGCTCGCCCTGCTCGTTCTGGTCGCCCTGGTCGGCGTCGGTGGCCTTGTCGGCCTCGTCGGCCTCGTCCTCGGACTCGTCGTCGGAGTCGTTGTCCTGGCTGTCGGTCGAACCCTCGCCACCCTTGCGGCGGCGGCGACCGCCACGA
>NZ_CM001852.1:1040710-1084206 GCF_000389985.1 Nocardioides sp. CF8 | reverse complement strand
GCGGCGCCCGCCACGACGGCGGCGGCGACGGGCGGGGCCGGTGCCGTCGGTGTCGGAGTCGCTGTCACCCTCGGCGGTGCCGTCGGTGTCGGTGTCCTGGTCGGCCTGGTCGGTCTCGACCTCGTCCTCGTCCGCGGTCTCGGGACGGGCTGCGGCCTTCTTGGCCGGCGCCTTCTTGGCCGCAGTGCGCTTGGCGGCGGCCTTCTTGGCCGGCGGGGTGTCGCTGGCGGCCTCGGTCTCGGCGGCGGTCTCGGTGTCGGCGGCGGTCTCGGCGGCGACCTCCTCGACCGGGGCTGCGGCGACCTTCTTGGTCGTGCGGGTGCGTCGCGTCGAGGTCACGACCGGCGCCTGGAAGAGGGGCACAGCCGTGCTGGCGGCACCGGTCTCGGTCGCCTCGGCGGTCTCGTCGAGGGCCGGGCTCTCGACCTCGGCGGCCTTCTTCGTGGTCTTCTTCGCCGCCGTCTTCTTGGCCGCGGGGGCCTTCGCAGCAGCGGGAGCCTTGGCCGACGCGGTCTTCGCGGCGGCCGTCTTCTTGGCGGCAGCCTTCTTCGCGGGCGCCTTCTTGGCGACCGGCGCGTCGGCTGCGTCGCTCGTGGTGTCGGGGATCAGCGCGTCCTGGACGCTGGCGTCCTGAGCAGCGGACGTCTTCTTCGCGGCGCTGGAGCGGGTGCGCGTCGTCTTCTTCACCGTCGGCGCGGCGGGGGTCTCCACCGGCTCGGCGGCCGGGGCGACCACGGTGGCCGGCTCGGCGACCGGGCTGGCCGCGCTCGCACGCGTCGTCGCGGTCTTGCGCGGCGCCGCCTTGCGCGTCGTCTTCTTCACGACCGGAGCGGCCGGGGCGGAGGCCTCGGGCGAACCAGCGGGCTCAGAGCCGCCGGTGGTGGTGTTGTCGTTGTCGTTCGGGTTGTCGTCGAGCATGTCGCTCTCCTCGCCGGCACCCGGATCGAAGCCGGGACCGTGTCGGCGCCTCGAGACCCGGGTGAGGGGCGTCGGACGCAAAGCCTTCGTATGGCGGCGACACCCTCCGCGTGCGCGTCATCCGATGCGCGTCGGTCGCCATTCCGCGGTCGCTGGGCCTGGAGAGTGCATCACTGTCACTGATGCACGAGCCGCGTCGCGGAGCTGGTGACGAACAACATCTGGATGTGCCGGACCTTGAGGGGGCCCGGCGAGAACGTCGTCGGCTCGTCGTGGATGGCGGACCATCCGCGTCGAACGTGGCGAGTATCGCACACTCGCTCCCAAACCCCGGCAACGTTGACCCGGCGCAACGCGTGCCGCGTCGGCTAGAGGAGGGGGTCGCCGATGGCGCCGGAATCCTCGAGGGGACCCTGGGCGAGCCGCGTCATCAGCGGGGCCTCACCCATCGCCGTACCGGAGATCGAGGTCAGCGCGCTGAGCACGTCATCGGGGCGGACCGCGGGGACGCCGTGGCGCAGGACCAGCTCGAGGGCGGCTCCCTCGCGCTCGGTGGAGGCGTCGGCCGCCAGGTCGAGCACGGCGCCGCGCGCATCGAACTCGCGCAGCCCCTTCTTCGTCATCCGCTCGACCAGCACCTCGTCGGCGGCCAGGAAGGCCTCGACCGCGGCCCGCACGTCGGCGAGCGGCGCCGAGACGTCGATCCGCCAGCGGCTGGCCTCCAGGCGGTCGGCCAGCGACCCGCCGGGCGACTCCACGACCTCGAGGATGTCGAGGCCGGGCGGCAGCGCCTCGTCGAGCAGCGCGTGCACCTCGGCGGGGACCAGCACCTCGGCCAGCGCGATCTCGAGGTATTCGGCCTCGCTCGCCGAACCGGTCGGCGCTGCGCCCGCGTAGGACATCCGCGGGTGCGGGTTGAACCCCGACGAGTAGGCCATCGGGATGCGCGCACGGAAGACCGCGCGCTCGAAGGCGCGGCTGAAGTCGCGGTGACTGGTGAACCGGAGGCGGCCTCGCTTGGCGTAGCGCACACGAAGTCGCTGGACCGGGGGCGGCTGCTGAGGTGGATCCTTGCGTGCCATATCGCCGCACAGGCTAGCCGTGGGCAGCCGCAGTTGCCGACTTCAGGGCAGCCTCACGGCAACTTCGACTCACGCATCAGTCGCGACGCGTAGATGCTGTTGACGATCTCCCCGTCCAGCCACGCCGTGAGCCGGGCGGCCTCGTGCTCGAGCGCGGCCCGCCCGTCGGCACCGACGTCGTCGCACAGCACCACCCGGACCGACGCGTCGAGGTCCTGCACCCAGCAGCCCACGACCCGGCCGTTCCACCACGCGGTCGTGCCGCCGTTGCCGTTGGTGTCGAAGAGGTACGGCGTGTGGCCGGGGTCCAAGTAGAAGTCGCGCTGCTTCCAGCCCATCAGGGTCGGGTCGAGCGCCGGCAGCAGCGCGGCCCAGGGCTCGACGGCCGGCTCGGGGGCGGCGTCGTCGCGCAGCAGCCAACCGGTGTCGCCGGAGTCGAGGGTGACCGTGACCGCGCCGACGTCGACCAGCGCCCGGCGGACCGCGGACTTGGTCGAGCCCAACCACCACACGATGTCGGTCTCGGTCCCGGGCCCGAAGGTGCGCAGCCAGCGGCGTACGAGCTCGGCATAGCCGGCCGCCTCGTCGAGCGGTGCGGGCGACTCCCCCAACCACGCCGTCATCGACGTCCACCTCGGCTGCGAGACCCGCCAGTGGCTGCCGTTCTGGCCGCGCACGATGCGGGCGTCCGCGCCGAGCTGGGTGAGCACGCGCGGTGCGATCGGGACCTCTCCCGCCCACTTCGTCCCGACGCCGATGTCGACCCGGCCGGCCAGCTCGCCCAGCTCCTCGCGCAGCGACTTCGCACCCAGCTCGTCCCCGCCTGCGAGCCGGGCGAGGACGGCCGCACGCGCCTCGCGCAGCCACGCGTCGCCGTCGGCGGCCAGCCCGCTCACCACCACGTCCTTGGCGATCCTCTTCCACTCCTGGGCCGCGACCCTGGCGGAGGCACTCCCCCACGCCGCCGGCAGCAGGTCGCGCGGGAAGACGAACAGCGTCCGGCGCATGGCCAGCTGCTTGACCAGGCTGCGGTCGTCGTAGAGCGCCCGGTCCACGTCGGCCCGGGTCAGGCCGTCCACCCGCGCCTGCAGGGAGAGGTACGGCGTCGGCGGCTCGGTCGAGTGCAGGACGGTCATCGCCCGGGTGGCTGCGAGCGCGTCGGCGACGCGGTGCCCAGGATGGAGGGCGTGCCGTCGCGCGAGGCGGGTGCGGCGCTCGTCGTCGTCGACGTGGCGGACCGGTCCGTTCATGGCTGCGGGCACCTCAGCGACTCACATGGCGATGCTGTCGAGGCCTGCGAGCGCCGGCGAGGCGGCGTACAGCAGGAGGGCCGCGAGGGCGACGACGACCGAGGTGCGGCTGCGCAGCAGGAGTGCGGCGAAGGCGAGGCCCAGCGGGAAGAGGGCCAGGCCGTAGCGGAACTGGATCCCGATGTACTGCCCCGTCGTCACGAACACCATCAGGTCGAGCACGATCGGCGCCAGCGCGGCGCCGAGCAGGAAGCCGGGCGCCAGCTGGCGCACGAACGGCAGCTGCGGGCGGGCCAGGCCGGTCCAGATCGCGAGCGCCGAGCCGGACATCGCCATCAGGAACCACAGGCCCGGTGCGAGCAGCGGCCCCTCGCCGAGCAGGCTGAGGAAGCGGATGCTGTCGGTCACCAGGGCGGCCGGGGCGAGCGAGTCGACGGCGTAGTCGCCGGGCGGGGGCGGCTCGACGAGCTGGGTGGCCTTCACGACGAGCATCCAGGCGACCGTGAACGCCACCGTGCTGCCGGCCAGGGCCACGCCGGCCACGAGGGCGCGCAGGCGGACGGCGGCACCCAGCGGATGTTCCCCGGCGGCCGCAGCGCCGGCGCCGCGCAGCCGGGGCCAGGCCATGACGGCGAGCAGCGCGATGCCGAGCCCGACGACGACCGCGATGTTGGACCCCTTGACCCCCGCGACGCCGAGACCGGCGAGGACCAGGGTCCACCAGGGCCACTCGGCGCGCAGGAAGCGCAGGGTGGCCAGCGCCGCGAAGGCGCCGACCGGGATGTCGAGGGCGTGCGGGGTGATGAACGTGTACTGCTGGAGGAACGCCGGCACCAGCAGCGGCGTGAGCGCGACCACCAGGGAGCCGGCGCGGGTGGCGCCCACGGCGCGGAACAGCAGGAACAGCGACCACATGCTCAACGCGGCCCACAAGATGCCCACCAGGCGGCCCGTGGTGACGGCGTTGTCGGTGATCCCGGTGGCCAGCAGCACGCCCGTCACCGCGCCGGTGGCGACGAAGTAGGGCGGCGGGTCCGACGCGGCCGAGTTGGCGATCAGGACCGGCTCGTTGCCGAAGCAGGGAGCCGGCTGGGGCGGCACGACCCGGATGATCCCGCGGCAGGCCCGGGTCCCCTGCGCCCACGGGCCGATCACCTCACCGTTGCGCATCCAGACGTCGCCGGTGGCGACCTGGTGCACCCGCTCGGCGTACTGCCACTCGTCGAAGATGCTCAGCTCGCGGTTGTGCGTCGCCTCGTGGGCGATCAGCGGAGTCGCCAGCAGCGCGAACATGAGCAGCAGCAGTGCGTGCGCCCGCCAGCCCCGCATCCCGCGCGCCCGCTCGACGAGCGCACCCGACCTTCCCCCTGAGTTCACGCCGGGGAGTATGCCGCAGTTCCAGATTGCTACGATCCCCCGCGTGCCGCGAACCGAATCACCACCCCGCGTGCTCGTCATCGTCCCGGCGTGGAACGAGCAGGACAGCGTGGGCCGGACGGTTCGCGAGATCCTCGAGGTCCACCCCGAGGTCGACGTCCTCGTCGTCGACGACGGCTCTGGCGACGCGACAGCCGAACGAGCAGAAGCAGCCGGTGCCCGCGTGGCCCGGCTGCCCTTCAACCTCGGGGTCGGCGGCGCCATGCGCACCGGCTACCGCCACGCCGTGCGCGAGGGCTACGACATCGCCGTCCAGATCGATGCGGACGGCCAGCACGACCCGCGCTTCCTGCCGGCGCTGATCGCCGAGCTCGACCACGCCGACATCTGCATCGGGGTGCGGTTCGCGAAGCCCGACGACCCCTACACCGTGCGCGGTCCGCGCCGCTGGGCGATGTTCCTCCTGGCGAAGGTGCTCAGCCGGTTGGCCGGCACCCGGCTCACCGACGTCACCTCCGGCTTCCGCGCCTGCAACCGCCGCGCCATGACCGTCTTCGCCGAGCACTACCCGGCCGAGTACCTCGGCGACACCGTCGAGTCGCTCGTCATCGCCACGCGGGTCGGCTGCACGGTCACGCAGGTGCCGATCGACATGCGCCGCCGGATGGCCGGGACGGCCAGTGCCTCCCCGATCCGCGCCGCGGTGTTCCTGTTCCGCGCCGTCGTCGCCCTCGGCCTGGCCCTCGTCCGCAAGTGGCCGGCCAGCTTCGACGAGGGTGTCGTCGCCGAAGACGGCCCGCTCCCCCTGGACGCGGCATGACGAGCGCCAACGTGCTGGGCCTGGCCGCAGCGATCATCGTCGTCGTCACGCTCTTCGAGATGCTGCGCCGCCACCGGCTGCGCGAGAAGTACGCCCTGATCTGGTTCGTCCTGGCGATGGGATCGCTGGTCATCGCGGCGTTCCCGGCGATCCTGTTCGGCCTCTCCGACCTGCTCAACGTGCAGGTGCCGTCCAACCTGATCTTCTTCATCGCCTCGCTGCTGCTGCTCGCGATGAGCCTCCAGCACAGCTTCGAGATCGGGAAGCTCGAGGAGCGCACCCGGACCCTCGCCGAGGAGATCGCCCTGCTGCGGCTGAACGCCGACGCGACCCAACGTCCGACCGACCAGATCGACCGCAGTGACCAATGACGCGGACCCGGACGAGTTCCTGCACGTCCTGATCCCCTACTGGGGCGACCCGGCGCTGCTCGACGCCACCATGGCGACGGTGCTGTCCCAGAGCGACCCGCGCTGGCGGGTGACCATCGTCGACGACGGCTATCCCGACCCGACGGCCCGACAGACCTACGAGCACCACGCCGACCCACGGGTGTCCTACGTCCGCAACGAGGTCAACCTCGGCATCGCGGGCAACTTCGAGAAGTGCCGCACCCTCGCGACGGGACGACTCGCGATGTTCCTCGGCTGCGACGACCTGCTCCACGACGACTTCGTCGCGACCGTCTGGCGCCACCACACGGCGTACGCCGATGTCGAGATGATCCAGGTCGGCGTGCGCGTCATCGGCGGTGACGGCCAGCCCGCGAACGGCCTCGCCGACCGGGTGAAGGCGCTGATCCGGCCACGGATCACGGGACCGACCGTGCTCGGCGGCGAGCGCCTCGCGTCCAGCCTGCTGCGCGGCAACTGGCTCTACTGGCCGTCGCTGGTCTTCCGGGTCGACGCGCTGGCGCCCCGCTCGTTCCGTGCGGACCTGCCGATCATCCTCGACCTCGCGCTGATCATGGACGCGGTGATGGCCGGCAACCGCCTGCTCCTCGTTCCCGAGGTCTGCTTCGACTACCGCCGCCACGACGAGAGCGCCTCGTCGACCAGCCTGTTGCAGGGCGACCGGCTCGCTGACGAGCGGCGCTGGTTCGGCGAGGTGGCTGCCACGCTCCGCGCCCGCGGCTGGTCCCGTGCGGCCCGGTCGGCCCGCACGCACTGGACGTCACGGTTGCACGCGGTGTCGCTGCTCCCGGTCGCGCTGCGCAGCCGCTCCCGTGCGGCGACCGCACGCGTGCTGCGCCACGTCCTGTCACGCTGACGCGTCAGGCTGGAGCGGTCACGGGCTCGCTGGGCACGGGCCGCTCGACGGCTCGGAGCAGGGAACGGCTGAGGACCAACCACGTGAGCACGACCAACACCGTGAGCAGGGCGAACTGGACCTCGGCGGTCAGCGGCGGCTCCCAGCCTCCGTCGAAGGCGTCGCCGGACGCGCCGCCGACGTTGCGGCGCAGCTGCACGAAGTAGGCCCGGACGTGGACGTAGGCCAGCAACCCGGTGACGGGCACGAAGGCGAAGGCGATCCGGTCGGTGAAGGGGTGCTCGGACTGCGCGGCCACCATCGCGGCCATCGTCGGCACCAGGATCAGCAGCGGGATCGTGTAGCGCCCCTGCCAGACCGGGCCGACCGAGTTCCACTGGGCCGCCTGGATCGCGACCGGCACGAAGTAGGCCGCCGCGATCAGCGTCGCGATGGCGACGAGGCGGCGGCGATCCACGAAGGTGGCGAGGATGCCGATCAGGAACACCGCGGCCGCGATGTAGAAGGTGTAGTCGCGCGGCGACAGCGTCGTGTCGAGCCACCCGAACTGACCGACGACCTCGTTGAGGCCGCCGTCGATCCGCGCCGCCGACAGCGACCACGCCTGCGAGGCCGAGACCTGGGCCGCGACCGGGGTGCCGGACAGGGCGCCGGCCGAGCTGAACGTCCAGGCGCAGTTGACCAGGCTGGCGACGATCGGCAGCGCCGTCCACGCGAGCATCCGACGCTCGAGCAGCCGCTTGACGAGGACGCCGCCGAACGCGACGAGCAGCACGCCCAGCCAGATCGCCAGCCAGACCGGGGAGATCATCCGGGTGATGCACACGACGCTGCCGGCGAGCAGCGCGTGCCGCAGCATCGTCGGCGAGATCGGCGATTCGGGTCGCAGCAGCGCCGCGAGGCTGCTCGCGCCGACCGCGGCCATCGCGCTGATCTCGAGGGAGTTGGGATTCACGACGCCGCCGAGATAGCCCACCATCGGCGAGCAGCCGATGACGACACCCGTGACCGCGATCGCGGGGCGGCGCATGGTGCACGCCGCGGCCAGTGCCCAGGCGAGGAAGAACGAGCTGATCAGCAGCGCGGCGACGCGCTCGGCCGGCATCGCCAGCGAGAGCGGCACGACCAGGCTCGGCACACCGGTGGCGACGTAGTAGGTGGGGATGTAGCGGCCCGCGGGGTTGTCGTAGCGCACCAGCTTCTCGTCGGTGCCCAGGGGCGCCATGCAGCCGGCCGACACCTCCGGCTGGAAGGCGTAGCAGCCGGCCGTGCCGGCCGAGGAGACCAGCCCGGCGGGCACGCGGTCGACGCCGGTGGTGCCGAACACCCGCTCCCCCGGCGGCGGGGCCGGCGTGAGGTTGCCGTGCGCCGCGCCGTACGCACGCAGGTCGTGGGCGATGGAGTCGGGCGCGGACCACAGCGGGGTCGCGAGCGACCACAGGGAGAAGAAGAGCGCGCCCCACACCCAGAAGACGACGGTGTTGCGCCAGAGACCGCCACGGGTGTCGGCGTCGCCCGGCAGCAGCGATGCTGCCCACCTGCCCCTTGGTGTCTGCACGAACCGCAGCCTCTCCTTGCCCCGCCCGAGCCGTTTCGATCTCGGGATCCCGGGCGAGTGTAGGGTTCCGACGCGTGGATCACGACTCGGACCCGACAGCGGCGGGCAGCCTCGCTGACGCGAGACGTGAGCTCGAGCTCTCCCGTCGCGAGACCACGTGGGTGCGCAACGAGCTCGAGCACCTGACCGAGGCTCTCCAGCGCGTACGGCGCCAGCGGGCCCGGCTCCGCGAGCAGTCCGAGGCACTCGCGACCGCCCTCGCCGCCGAGCTCTCCGCGGGCTACTGGCGCGACCAGGAGTCCGGTCTCGGCCGGCTGCGTCGCCGCGATCCCGAGGCCGAGCTGGTGCGTGAGGTCGAGGCCAGCGCGCTCTTCGACGCCGGCTGGTATCTCCGGCAGCACCAGTCCGAGATCCTCGAGCAGCGCCTCGCCCCCGCACTGCACCATGTCCGCCACGCCAACGCCCGCCGCCTGGACCCGAGCGAGGGCTTCAGCACCGGGCGCTACCTGCGTCGCCACCCCGAGGTCGCCGAGGCCGGGCTGCCGGCCGTCGTGCACGCGCAGCGGCACGGGCAGCTCGACGACGGCCGCGTCCTCGTCGACGCTGCGGAGAGCTGATGTTGGCCCTCGAGGCCTACCGCACCCGCTGGCTGGCCTTCTGCGAGACGTTCCTCGGTGCCGACGAGGAGACCCGTGCCCGGCTGGTCGCCGATGCCGTCCGCGACGGGCTCCCGCCCGGCGAGCCCTCGTCGTCCTTCGACCCGAGCGCACGTGAGCGGGGCCGCGCCGAGGCGGCCGTCATCCAGGCCGCCGGCCTCTTCGACACCATGGGCTACTGGGCCCACAACAAGGACCTCTTCTGGGACCTGTGCGGCCGCAACGAGCAGCTCGAACACTTCGTGCTGCGCGGGTGGAAGGAGCTGCGCCACCCCTCCGCGGACTTCGACATGTGGAGCTACTGGTGCGACCACCTCGACGCCACGCGCGAGGACATCAACCCGGTGGTGCACTACGCCGTCGAGGGCCGTCGCGCCGGGCTGTCCCCGCTCCCGAGCCTCGAGACCCTGCCGCCCCCGGCGGCGCCCGGTCCCGACCACGCCCCGCGCCGCGTCTGCCTGTTCGCCGGCTACGACGGCGACGGGGTCGTCGACGACACGGTCGTCACCTACATCGCCGACCTGAGCCGGTTCGCCGACGTCTACTACCTCGCCGACTGCGAGCTCGCGCCCGGCGAGCTGGAGAAGCTGGCGCCGTACACCCAGGGCGCGTGGGGAATCCGGCACGGCCGCTACGACTTCGGCTCCTACTCGATGCTCGCCAAGGAGCTCGTCGGCTGGGACGTCATCGACGGCTACGACGAGCTGATGTTCGCCAACGACTCGTGCTTCCTGGTGCAGCCGCTCGACCAGGTCTTCGCCAAGATGGACGCGACGGCCTGCGACTGGTGGGGGCTGCAGGCGACGTACGACGACTTCGACGACCGTGCCTTCGACGCCCTCGGGCGGCGGCTCGGCCTCGACGAGGTCGGCGAGCAGATGCGCGAGCTGGCGCTGTGGCGCTACTCCGACTTCATCCACGTCGGCTCCTACTTCCTGTGCTACCGCCGTCGCGTGCACACCGACCCGCGGTTCCGGAAGCGGCTCGACGAGGTGGCGTCGCAGTCGGAGAAGGTCACGATCATCCTCAAGTACGAGATCGGCTTCTCCCGGCTGCTGATCCTGGCCGGCTTCACGATGGCCACGTTCGTCGACGGGATCCTGGCCTACCACCCGGTCTACCGCGCGTCGGCCTTCGAGCTGATGCACGAGGGCTTCCCGCTGCTCAAGCGCCAGCTGCTGACGGAGAACCCGTTCGAGACCCCCGACCTGCACCGGTGGAAGGAGCGGGTGCTCGAAGCCGCTCCGGGCGCCGACGTCGAGGCGATGGACCGCAGCATGCGTCGCACCGCGCCACCCTGGAGCCTCGTGCGCAGCTTCGGCTTCCGCTCCCGCCGCGACGGCACGGTGCAGCCGCCCGGGCACATCGGGCCGGCCGAGTTCGCCGACGAGGACCGCTGGGTGCCGAAGTTCGACCACTGGTGGATCTTCCCGGTCGACCCACGCACCGGCGTGCTGTCCGGCGCGGTGCGCGCGGTCTTCGAGGAGGTCCGCGACGACCCGTCGGTCAAGAAGGTCGTGCTGCTCGGTGGACACCGCGTGAAGCTCGGCGGTGACAACGTCGCGGCCGTGCCCTCGGAGAGCACGGCCGGTCAGATGTACGGCCTCCGCGCCGCCACCGTCTTCTGCACGATCGGTCCCCGAGCCGACGTCAACCACCCGCTGGGCCGTCGCCACCACCGGTTCCTCGACCTCGGGCACGCCACCGGCCTGCAGCCGGCCGTCGTGGCGCTCGCTGGCTCGAGCCTCGCCGGAGAGCGGCCGCTGCCGCCCGCGGACTACGAGGCGCACCTCACCCGAGCGCTCGTCGCCGCCCACGACGGGGCCGGGACCGACTACCCCGACCTCGACCCCGACGGCCTGTGGGCGATCGGCTCGCCACGCGTCGACCTGCTGCTGCGCGACGAGGAGGGGCTCTCCGGTGAGCTCCGCAGCGAGCTGACCGCCCTGCGCGGGCTCCTCAAGGGCCGCCGGCTCGTCCTGCTCTCACCTGCTCGCGGCGGGGAGCTCGACCTCGCGGCGCTGGCCACGTGGGCGGGCACGCGCGCGGACGAGGTGGTGGTGGCGGTGCTGCCCACCTCCGGCGCGACACCCCGCGTGCCGTCACCGCTCGTCGACCTGATGGACGTGTCGTGGCTCGAGGGCACCCTGGGCCTGCGGGCCCCGCTGGTCCCGGAGATGGTGTGGCGGCTCGCGGACGTCCTGGTCAGCGGCACCCCCGCCGACCTCGCCGACTTCTCCCCCACCGGTCGGCCCGCCGTCGCCTCCCCGGCGACGCCGGACCTGCCGTTCGCCGTGCCTGCGGACAGCGGCGCGCTGGTCGCAGTCGTCGAGCGCGCGCTCTCCGACGGTCAGGTCGAGGCGCCGTACGCCGAGTGGGGCCGTGCCCTGCACGCCCTGTCCGACGGGCGCAGCGCCGCGCGGCTGGTGGACCGGCTCAAGCAGACCTACCTGCCGTGGCAGGAGTGGGTCGCCGAGGCCGACGCCCCCGCTGTCAGCGACGCCTGAGCAGCCGCAGCCGGTGCACGAACCGGCGGGCTGCGGCACCGTCGAGCGGCGGTGCACCGTCGGGCACGGTCACCTCGCGGCGCGGGAACCCGGCCAGCGCCAGCTCGGTGAGCCTCGCTCGCAGGGCGTCCTCGTCGGGGCAGCTCGTCGGCTGCGCCCAGCCGTGGTCGGCGGCCGCGGCCTGGTCGTCGGAACCGGTCAGCCGCAGCAGCGGGACGCCGGTGACCAGCGCGTCGAGGGCGTGCGGGTCGTCGTCGGTCACGATCGCCGAGGCGACCCGGTGCACCGGCACCGGGGAGGTCACGGAGCGGTCGGACAGGCCGATGAGCCGCGGCAGGTCGGCGTCGAGCAGGGCGCGCGTCCAGCCGTCGGCGCGGTCGACGCGCGGCTCCCGGACCCCGACGACCACGTCGTGCTCGCGCGCCCAGTCCGCCAGGCCCGACGGGAGGGCTCGGGCCGGACCGCGCACCCACCAGACGACGAGCGGCCGGCCGGCGAGACCGGCGCGCAGTCTCTCCTCCTGGGCCCGCAGGTCGGCGGGCAGCAGCTCCGGGGCGAGCAGCAGGTGGTCGTGACGGGGCAGGCCGGTCAGCCACAGGCGCGCGAGGTCCAGGTCGGGCAGTGTCGCGGCCCGCGCGAGGGCCTCGCCGGGTGAGCAGGCTGCGACCGCTTCGAGCCGGCCCCAGTCACCAGCGTGGGGACCCGGGACGTGCGGCAGCCCGACCCCGAGGTGGACGTGGTCGTGGCGCGAGCGCGGGAACGAGAAGGGATAGGTGACGTCGGGGGTCTCGTCGGTCAGCATCAGCCCGCAGCGCACCATCGCCGCCTGGCCGTCGGGCGTGTCCATCGGCAGCACGGTGACCCGCTCGCCGGTGAGCTCGTCGGCGAGGGGGCGGCCGCGGGTGAGCACGACCTTGTGCACGCTGGGATCCGTCCGGACCTCCTCGAAGACCGCGCGCAGGCCCGGGTCGAGGCGACCGGTGGCGGCCACCGGGAAGGCCCACCAGTGCGCGAAGGTCGGCGTCTCGCGGTCCAGCCGGCGCAGGCCGTAGCCCTGGGTGGCCCGGAGCGGGATCTGGCGTCGGCCGTCGTCGGCGAGGCGGGCGCCGTACGCCTCACGCAGCATCGCGGGAGCGGTGACGCGCTCGAGGTGGGCGCGCATGGCCTCGAAGGGGGCGTCGGGGACGAGGGGGCGCAACCGCTCCTCCCACTGCTCCAACCCGGCGACGTGGCGCGGGTTCTCGCCGAGGTAGTTGCGCTTGACGAGGGGGAAGCCGCGCTCCACCAGCTCGAAGAAGTGCCGGCCGTAGAGCGGGTGGAAGGCCCACAGGTCGGGCAGCAGGGTGTCGAAGTCGAAGCCGGCGTCGAGGAGGTAGCGGCTGATGCCCACTTCGTACTTGTGGATGACGAGACGCTTCTCCTGCTGCTGGGTCACCGTGTCGAGGCGCCAGCGGAAGCCGGGGTCGTCGAGGACCGGGCGGCGGAAGGCCAGGAAGTAGGAGCTCAGGTGCACGAAGCGGTCGTCGGTCCAGTGGCGGGGGCCGATGAGGCGCTGCTTGGCCTCGGCCAGCGGGATCGGGGAGTCATCGCTGATGTAGGACTCGTCGTGCTCCATCGAGGTCGCCTGCAGGCTCCACCAGTCGCACGCGCGGGTGTCCATCTCCGCGAACACCCCGTCGAGGGGGCGCAGGAGATAGCAGCTGTCGTTGGCGAGCACGACCTCGTCGTAGTCCGCGAGGCGTTCCCAGCCGACGAGGTCGCGCGCGAGCAGGGAGAACGAGCCGAAGTCGTAGGCGCCGTGCGGGACGCTCCAGGCTCCCTTCACGACGCCGTCGAGCTTCGCGAGCTCACCCGGCTCGAGGACCCCGTCGGCGAGGTAGAACACGTCGGCGTGGCGGGACAGCTCGGTGAGGTAGGCGACGACGGTGGCGTCGACCAGGCCGTCGCGGTCGTAGCCGGCGAACAGGCAGGCCCGTCGCGGCGGGCCGTCGAAGATGGTCGGCGGCCGGGTGGGGGCGGGGGTCGGCAGCGCCGCGAGCCCGTCGTGCCGACCGCGGAGGAGGTAGTGGAGCAGCGGGTTGACGGTGTCGTCGGTGGGGTCGAGGTGCTCGGTCCAGTAGGTCCACAGGTCGAAGCGCAGGCTCGGGGTGCGCAGGCTGCGCCAGCCCTCGTCGACGAAGTGGCGGACGGGGTCGGTGCCGCGTCGCAGCCGGTGCTGGACGGTGTAGTCGTCGGCGTCCAGGAAGCCGCTGGCGGCCACGACGGCGCGCGCGCACGCGACCTGGACCGCGGGCGGGGGCGGCGCGGGGTCGGCGTCGCCGACGGGCGGCAGGCCCTCGGTGAGCGCCTTGTCGAGCAGCGTGCGCGCCTCGTCGAGGTCGCGGAGCGAGGCCGCGCGCCAGCGTCGCGCGAAGCGGTGCCAGCGCCGCCGGAAGTCGGCCACCTCGGCCCGGCGCCCGTCGATCGGACCGGTCATCTCAGCGGGGCTTGGGCGGGTAGGCGTCGGCACCCTGGGACTCCGGCGTGAGCAGGAAGTGGACGAGCGGGTTGATCCGCTGCTCGACCGCGTCCGGGTGGTCGATGAGGTACTGCCGGACGTCGAAGCGCGGGCTCGGGTGCCGGACCGGGTAGTAGGGGTGGCGCACGAAGTGCAGCGCCGGGTCCTCCCCCAGCTCGATCACGTCGGGATAGGTGCGGAGGTACCACGCGGCGTCCCACAGCTCCGAGCCGCGGATCAGCTCGAGCTGCGCCTCCTCGTCGCGGGTGACCGGCTTCTGCCGGCCCTTCAGCAGCCCGCTCCCCCGGCCTCGACCTGCGGCGTCGATGCGCACCCGGTCGGCCAACGCCTCGGAGAGCGTCCGCGCGATCCGCTCGGCTGCGTCGCGGGCGGCGACCAGCTCGGCCTCCCGCTCGGCGACCTGCTCCTGGGCCGTGCGCAGCTGCGCCAACTCGGCCCGCGCGGCCGCCAGCTCCGCCATGAGCGCGGTGGAGTCGGGCTCAGGAGGGTGCACGGTCACGAGCGCGACCCTATCGCCCGCCGTACCGTGGTCACGTGAGGTGCACCCGCCGACTCTTTGCCGTGGCGCTCACGGCCGTCCTGCTCACGGCGTGCACACCGGCGGCACCTCCGGGCACCACGCCCCCGGACACGTCACCCGTCCTGCCGGCACCCAGTTCACCGACCGGCACGGCGTCCGTCGCCCCGACCACGCCCTTGGACCCGGTGTCGATGGCTGCCCTGCAGGCGACCTCACACCGCGGCTCGAGGCTGCGGCTCGGTGCCGTGCGCGAGAGCACGGCGGCGTACACCTCGTTCGACGTGACGTACCGCTCCACGTCCGGCAGGCGTTCGCTGGTGATCAGCGGCGTGCTCAACATCCCCACGGGCCCCGGGCCGTTCCCGGCGGTGGTGCTGGCGCACGGCTACATCGACCCGGCCGTCTATGCCAGCGGCCAGGGGATGACGCGCGAGCGCACGGTGCTCGCGAGCCGGGGCTACATCGCCCTGCACGTCGACTACCGCGGGCACGCGGGGTCGAGCGACGATCCGCGCCCAGCCCGCGACCTGCGGCTCGGCTACTCCGCCGACGTGATCGCGGCGGTGAAGGCACTGCGCGCAGCACGCGCCGTGCCGCTGGACGACGACCGCGTCGCGCTGATGGGCCGCTCGATGGGCGGCGGTGTCGTGATGAAGGCCCTGATCGCCGCGCCCGGACTGGTGCGCGCAGCGTCCCTGTGGGCATCGGTGTCGTCGTTGGAGGGCGAGAACTTCAACCATTTCGTCCGGCGCGACGGCGACTCCCGCGCGGCGGCGATCGTCGAGGCCCACGGGCTGCCCGAGGACCAGCCTGCCTTCTGGCAGGCAGTCTCCGCCCGCCCATACCTGTCGGCGATCACCGAGCCGGTGCTGATCGTGCACGGTCGCTTCGACGACACCTGCCCGCCCCGGTGGGCCCGAGCCACCCAGGACGCCATGCGCCTCGCCGGGGTCGACTCGACCCTGGAGTGGTACGACGACGGGCACGCCTTCGGACCCGCGTTCACCGCCGCGATGGACCGGACGATCCGCTACTTCGACAGTCAGCTCTGATCCAGCAGGGCGAGCACGTGCCGCGCCTGGTCCTCCGTCGAGCCCGCCGGGTTGCGCTTGAAGCCGCCGTTGCCCGGCAGCAGCATCATCAGCCAGAAGCAGGCGAGCAGCAGCCGGTGCACCGCGAGCCGCTCCCGTTGCGTGGGGTCGAGGTCGAGGTCGGCGAGGAGGGCGTCCACGTCGAGGCTGCGGGTCAGCCGCGACGACGCGTGCTCGACCACGTCCGCGATCTCGTAGGTGAGGTCGGAGGCGCCGTACTCCTCCCAGTCGATCAGCCGGCAGACCTCGCCGTCCCAGAGCACGTTGTCGAGGTTGCCGTCCCCCTGTGCCACGACGCGGTCGACGAGATCCGGCAGCTGAACGACAGCGAGCCACGCGACGGCACGATCCTTGGCGGTGCGGACCAGTGCCTGGTCCTGGCACTGGGTGAGGTCGTAGTCCTCGGACAGCCATTCGCGTACGTGGTCCCGCATCACCTGCGGTCCGTTCGCGCGCTCCGCCAAGTCTTCCGGCACGGGTACGGCGAACAGCCGGCGCAGCACCTCGGCGAAGGCCTTCGACTGGGCGGCGCTCAGCGCGCTGGTCAGCGGCTCGCCGGGGACGAGGGACATCACGACCACGGGCCGACCGTCCTCGACCTCACGTGCGACCGGGGTCGGCGCCAGGCCGGGCGACTCACGGGACAGGTGCACCAATCCCGCCCACTCCCGCTCCGGCTCGCGGTCGTCCCACGAGACGTAGCGCTTGCGCACGACGTCGCCCATGACCGTGACGTCGTGGGTGTGCACGATCGTCAGCCGTAGTGGCAGACGTAGCTCAGCGTCTCGAGCACCTCGATGTCGAAGGAGGAGTCACCGGGAACGGCGAACGACTCCCCCGCGCCGTACGACGTCGTCGTCCCGTCGAGCGTGACCCGGCACGAGCCGGCCTCGATCTCCATGACCTCGGGCGCGGCAGTGCCGAAGGTGAGCGTGCTGGGGAAGATGACGCCCGCGCTCTTGCGGGTGCCGTCGGCGAGGTGGAACGTGTGGCTGACGCACAATCCGTCGAAGTAGACGTTGGCGGCGGTGTCGAGGGTGACGTTGTCGATCGTGGTCATGCGCACATCATCGTGGACAGCGGTATCGCGCAGTGACCCGGTGGCTGCGGAATACCGCTGTCTCTCGACTAGCGTCAGATGACCGCGAGGGGGAGCAGCCGCTGGCCCGTGGGCCCGATCTGGATCTCGGTGTTCATCTCCGGGCAGACACCGCAGTCGTAGCACGGGGTCCAGCGGCAGTCCTCGATCTCGACGTCGGAGGAGCCGTCGGCGACCGCGAGGGCGTCCTCCCAGTCACCCCACAGCCAGTCCTTGTCGAGGCCCGAGTCGAGGTGGTCCCACGGGAGCACCTCGTCGTAGTCGCGCTCGCGGGTGGTGTACCAGTCGACGTCGATGCCCGTGCCGGCCAAGGCGACCGAAGCGGCTTCCATCCACCGGTCGTAGGAGAAGTGCTCGCTCCAGCCGTCGAAGCGGCCGCCGTCGCGCCACACCTGCTCGATGATCCCGCCGACGCGTCGGTCGCCGCGCGAGAGGAGTCCCTCGACGATGCCGGGCTTGCCGTCGTGGTAGCGGAAGCCGATGGCGCGGCCGTAGCGCTTGTCGTCGCGGACGGTGTCGCGCAGCTTCTTCAGCCGCACGTCGGTCGTCTCGTGGTCGAGCTGGGCGGCCCACTGGAACGGCGTGTGTGGCTTCGGCACGAAGCCGCCGATCGACACGGTGCAGCGGATGTCGTTGTGGCCGGAGACCTCGCGGCCCTTGGCGATCACCTTCTTCGCCAGCTCGGCGACCTGCAGCACGTCCTCGTCGGTCTCGGTGGGCAGGCCGACCATGAAGTAGAGCTTCACCTGGCGCCAGCCGTGGCTGTACGCCGCCGCGACGGTCCGGATCAGGTCTTCCTCGCTGACCATCTTGTTGATGACCTTGCGCATCCGCTCACTGCCGCCCTCGGGCGCGAAGGTCAGGCCCGAGCGGCGACCGTTGCGGGAGAACTCGTTGGCGAGCGTGATGTTGAAGGCGTCGACGCGGGTCGAGGGCAGTGAGAGCGAGACGTTGGAGCCCTCGTAGCGATCGGCCAGGTCCTTGGCGATCTCGCCGATCTCGGTGTGGTCGGCACTCGAGAGCGAAAGCAGCCCGACCTCCTCGAAGCCGGACTTGCGGATGCCGTTCTCGACCATCGCACCGATGGTCTCGATCGAGCGCTCGCGCACCGGTCGGGTGATCATCCCGGCCTGGCAGAACCGGCAGCCGCGCGTGCAGCCGCGGAAGATCTCGACGGAGAAGCGCTCGTGCACGGTCTCGGCCAGCGGCACGAGGGGCTTGGCGGGGTAGGGCCACGCGTCGAGGTCCATCAGGGTGTGCTTGGCGACCCGGAACGGGATGCCCGGGCGGTTGGGCACGACGGCCTCGATGGTGCCGTCCTCGGCGTACGCGACGTCGTAGAACTTGGGGACGTAGACCCCGCCGCTGACGGCGAGGCGGCGCAGCAGCTCGTCGCGGCCGGACGGCTCGCCCTCGGCCTTCCACTCGCGCACGACCTCGGAGATCGCGAGCACGACCTCCTCGCCGTCACCGAGCACGGCCGCGTCGATGAAGTCGGCGATCGGCTCGGGGTTGAACGCGGCGTGACCGCCGGCGAGCACGATCGGGTCGTCGTCGGTGCGGTCGGCGGCGTGCAGCGGGATGCCGGCCAGGTCGAGCGCGTTGAGCATGTTGGTGTAGCCGAGCTCGGTGGAGAAGCTCAGGCCGAAGACGTCGAAGGCACGCACGGGGCGGTGCTGGTCGACAGTGAACTGCGGGATGCCGTGCTCGCGCATCACGGCCTCCATGTCCGGCCACACGGCGTAGGTGCGCTCGGCGACGATCCAGTCGCGCTCGTTGAGCACCTCGTAGAGGATCTGGACGCCCTGGTTGGGCAGGCCGACCTCGTAGGCGTCGGGATACATCAGCGCCCAGCGGACGGTGGTCTCACCCCCGCAGTCCCATTCCTTGAGGGTCGAGTTGAGCTCGCCGCCGACGTACTGGATCGGCTTCTGGACGGACGGGAGCCGGGACTCCAGCTGGGGGAAGACCGATGCCGGGGAAACAGCGACGGACACGAAGAGACACCTCGAGGACTGGCAGGAATGGAGCAGCCTCCAAGGCTACGCCGGATGCAAGGGGGATGCGCAGTTCTCGGGTACGGCGACCTCTTCGCGCTTCCCGGACCGGGTCTGCGGCACACTTCTCCCGACGACCGCGCGATGTGGCGCGTAGAGATCCCGGGGGAAGCCAGTGACCAAGCGCGAGAACCTCGTCCGCGCGGGCCTGCTGCTCCTCGTCCTCGGCATCATCGCGACGCTGGTCGTCCTCGATCGCACCCGCGGCGGCGACGCGCCCGACGCGGCGCCCACCCCCACCGCGACCCAGAGCCCGAGCGGGACCGTCGTGCCGCTGCCGACCGACGAGACGGAGGAGCCCGGCAAGCCGGACAAGGGCGAGGCCGACGTGATCCCGACGCCGCCGCCCGGCATCGAGGCCATCGCGTGCAAGAAGCTCCAGCAGTCGGTCGAGATCCGGGTGCTCGACTTCAACACCCACCGCTCCTACGGCGGCATCGGCACCGTTGCCGCCGAGATCAGGGCCCTCGACCCCGACATCGTGCTGCTCCAGGAGATCGACCGGTTCAAGGGCAGCACGGGCAACATCGACCAGGCGGCCTACTTCGCCGAGGCGCTCGGGATGAACCACGCCTTCGGCGCCAACGTGCGCTCGGGCGGCGGGGAGTACGGCGTCGCGATCCTGTCCCGCTTCAAGATCCTCGGCTCCGAGAACTACCTCCTGCCCAACGGCCCCGGCGGCGAGCAGCGCGGACTCCTCGGTGTGGGGGTCGAGATCGGCGGCCAGGAGGTGCGGATCTACAACACCCACCTGCAGAACAAGATCGTCGGCCTGCGCGAGGCCCAGGCGCGCCACGTCGCCGGCATCATCGCCAACGAGGAGAACCCCGTCATCCTCGGCGGCGACATGAACGCCACCATCAACACCGCCACCCTCGCGCCGCTGACCAGCGTGCTGGTCGACGCCTGGACCGTCGGCTCCGGCCCCGAAGGCACCGGCCCCAACGGCTCGCGCATCGACTTCCTGCTCGCCAGCCCCACCATCGAGCCGCAGCGGGCGGCCGTGCTCCGCTCCTCGATCTCCGACCACGCGCGGTTGTACGCCGACTTCGTGGTCCCCGCCGCGACGGACTGTCCCAAGCGGAGACGGTGAGTGCCCGACGAAGTCGGGAGCTCACCGTCGACGCGCAGCCCCGCAGCCGCTCCGCGGCAAGGGGAAACGTCCTAGCGGCGGACCAGCACCCGCTGAGTGGCGAGCAACCTGGTCGGGAGTGCCGACGACGAGCGCAGGTGGATGTTCTGCAGCAGGCCGAGCGCGAGCATGCCGGCGAACATCGAGCTTCCGCCGTACGACACGAAGGGAAGCGGGACGCCGGTGACCGGCATGATGCCCAGGCACATGCCGATGTTCTGGAAGGCCTGGAAGCCGAACCAGCAGGCGATGCCGGCGGCGGCGATCCGGCCGAACATGTCGTCGGTGTCGGCCGAGATGGCCAGCGCCCGCCAGATGACGACGGCCAGCAGGGCGATGACGAGGCCTGCGCCGACCAGCCCCAGCTCCTCGCCGGCGACGGTGAAGATGAAGTCGGTGTGCTGCTCGGGCACGAAGCCGGAGCGGGTCTGCGAGCCGTCGAAGAGTCCCTGACCGAACAGGCCGCCGTTGCCGACCGCGATCCGCGCCTGCTCGGTGTTGTAGCCGGCACCGCGCGGGTCGAGGCCGGGGTTGGTGAAGGCGAGGAACCGGTCGACCTGGTAGTCCTTCAGCACGCCAGCGGTGACGGCGAGGGCAGCAGCCGCGATGCCCGCTGCGGTGAGCCCGATCAGCCAGCGCCGGTCCGCGCCCGAGACGGCCAGGACGCCGAAGACGGTCGCGGTCAGCACCAGCATCGTGCCGAGGTCGGGCTGCAGCATGATGAGCGCGGCGGGGAGCCCCGCGATCACCAGCATGCCGATCACCTCGGGAGTGCGTACGCCGCGGCGCCAGCGTCCCTCGGTGCGCTCGGCGACCAGCAGCGCCATCCCGACGACGACGGCGAGCTTGGCGAACTCCGAGGGCTGGATCGACATGCCGCCGACCTGCAGCCACGAGCGGGAGCCGTTGATCGTCGAGCCGGCCACGAGCACGAGCCCCAGCCCCACGATCGAGCCGGCGTAGAACACCGGAGCCACGATCCGCACCCAGCGGTGGTCGGTGGCCATCACCATCACCATCAGGACCAGCCCGATGGCGACGTTGACGAGCTGCTTGGTGAGGTAGGCGGTCGTCTCGCCGCCAGTGAGGTCCTCGCGGGTGGAGGTCGCCGACCAGACGAGCAGGGTGCCGAGGACGACCAGCGCGAGCGCGGCCCCCATCAGCAACCAGTCGAGGCCGGGTGCCTTCAGCGTGGTGCGGGTCGAGGTCGAGATGCTCACTTCGTCTCCTTCACCGGCGGCAGGATCGAGCCGTCCCGCAGGAAGGTGGGCAAGGTGTCGGGCGCGACGACGCCGGGGATGGCGGCTGCGTCCGGCTTCACGGTCTCGCCGTCGACGCCGTAGAGCGTCTCCCAGATCTCGCGCACGGCGTCGCCCGTGGAGCCCGAGCCGGTGCCGCCCTGGCTGATCATCATGACGACGACGTAGTCCTCGGTGTAGGACGCGACCCAGCCGGTCGACTGCTTGCCGTAGACCTCGGCCGAGCCGGTCTTGGCCCGGATCTTCACGTCGTCGAGCGGGAAGCCGACGAGCTTCCAGGCCATCGTCCCGACCCTGCTGACGTTCTGCAGGGCCGCGTCGATGTAGTCGAGGTACTTGCGGGGTACGTCGACGTTCCCCGACCTCACCGGCCGGATCCGGCGCAGCACCTCGCCCGAGGGGCTGACCACGGCCTTGGCCACGGTCGGCTGCCACAGGGTGCCACCGTTGGACAGCGCGGCGTAGGCACGCGCCAGCTGAAGCGGCGTGACGATCGTGTCGCCCTGGCCGATGGAGAAGTTGACCGCGTCGCCCGCGCGGTAGGCATAGCCCTCGATGCAGAACTCGCGGGCGAACTTGTAGACGAAGTCGCTGGTCTCCGCGGTCTGCGGCTTGTCGGCCAGTCCGCAGTAGTAGTCCTTCATGGACTCGTAGTAGTCACGCTTCCACTGCCGGTCGGCGATGCGTCCGGGAGCCTCACCGGGGACGTCGATCCCGGTGCGGGAGCCGAACCCGAAGGTCTTCGCCTTCTCGACCAGCGGGTCCTTCGCGTTCACGTCGGCCTCGTCGGAGCCGAACTTCTGCCAGAAGTTGTAGCCGACGCGGTAGAAGAAGGTGTTGCAGGAGACCTCGAGCGCCTTCGCGAAGCCGATGCTGCCGTAGGAGCCGGACTCGTAGTTCTTGAACACCCGGTTGCCGACCTGGAAGCCGCTCGAGCACGGCAGCGAGGTGTCGGTCGAGTAGCCGTTCTGGAGCGCGCCGGCCGTCATGAAGGGCTTCCACGTCGAGCCGGGCGCGAACTGGCCCTGGGTCGCGCGCGAGAGCAGCGGCGTCCCGGCCTCCTCGGAGTAGAGGTGCTGGAGCTCCTTCTCGGTGATGCCACCCACCCAGACGCCGGGGTCGTACGTCGGTTGGCTCGCCATCGCGACGATCCGCCCGGTCTTCGCCTCCATCACCACGGCGGCACCCGAGTCGGCCTCGTAGTAGCGCCCCGAGACATCGTCGAAGGTCTGGCGCTGGACCTTGATCCGCTCGGCGAGGGCCTTCTCGACCACGGCCTGCACCTTGGCGTCGATGGAGGTCACCAGCGTGTCGCCGGGCGTGGCCTCGATGGTGCTGTCGTCCCCGAGCACGCGGCCCATCGAATCGACCGCGACCCGGCGGTAGCCCGGGAGCCCGCGCAACCACTCGTCGTACTGCTTCTCGATGCCGGCGCGTCCGACGCTGGAGGCACCGTTGAGCGACTGGTCGTCGGCGTCCTGAGCGGCGTCGAACTCGTCCTCGGTGATCGGGCTGAGGTAGCCCAGGACGTGGGCCAGGTTGACGCCGAACGGGCGCGGGTAGGCGCGGACGTTCTGCTGCTCGGCGACGACGCCGGGATAGTCCTCGGGCTGCTCCAGCACGCGCAGCGCGACGTCCTTGCCGACGTCGGTGGCGACCGGCACGGGCTGGTAGGGCGAGCCGTTCCAGCAGGTGCCGCGGATGCTGCCCTCGTGTCCACAGGTGACCAGGCGCTCCTCGAGGTCCTCGGGCGCCTGGTCGACCACGACCGAGACGCGGCGGACGAGCTCGGTGCGCTGCCGCTCCCCCAGCTTGTCGATCAGGTTGCGGTCGATCGAGATGACCCAGGAGGTGCGGTTGGCGACCAGAGGTCGGCCCTGGTCGTCGACGATCAGGCCGCGCTGCGGCTGGACGACGATGTCGCGGACCGACTGGTCGGCCGCCTGGGCCTGGTAGCCCTCACCGCCGACGACCTGGAGGTAGTAGAGGCGGACGAAGAGTGTGGCGAAGAGGGAGAAGACGAGCGCCTGCACGACGACGAGCCGCAGGCGGCTCTTCTGTGAACCGGTGACAGCCATCAGGTCGTCGCCAGCTGCGGATCGAGTCGGGCGAAGAGCTTCATCAGCGGTGGCAGCACGAGCGGCGTGAGCAGCACGTCCCACACGACGGCCACGGCGATGACCAGCAGGAGATCGGGCACCGAGCCGCTCTCACCGAGGAGCAGGCCGGTGAGCGCGAAGATCGAGGTGCCGACGAACGAGGAGGCGGCGACCGTCCCGACCACGGCTGCGGCGGTCGGCTTCACGTCCTGGCGCACCCGGGCGGCGAGGAACGCCACCACCGTGAGGGCGAGCGCCCAGCGACCCGCGACGTGGTCGGCGGGCGGCACGAGGTCGAGGGCCACCCCGGCCGCGAAGCCGAGCACCATGGCCGCGGGCGCGTTGATGGTGAGGGCAGCCGCGACGACGACGAGCAGGCACAGGTTGGGCACGATGCCGTGCCAGGCGAAGTGCGGGAAGAGCGAGACCTGCAGGACCAGGGCGACCGCGATCGCGAGGGCGGCGAGGGCGAGGCGGAATTTCATCGCATCGCTCCGTCGGCCTCGATCACGGCCCGGTCGCTGGTGGTGCCGGTCGGCACCATCACGCCCACGACGTCGAGCGCGGAGAAGTTGACGAAGGGCTCGATCACGGCGCGCTGCGTGCTCGCGATCAGGCTGGAGTAGACGTCGGTGACCCGACCGATGGGCACCCCACGCTGGTAGGGGCCTTGGGAGCTGCCCCAGGTCACGACCGTGTCGTGCTTGCCCGGGATGACGGCGTCGTCGACGAGGTGCAGGTCGAGCTCGTCGTCGGCCAGCGAGCCCCGGCCCTGGACGAAGCCGATCTCCAGGCTCGAGCCGACGCGGCCGCCCACGTTGGACTCCTTGTCGATGAGCAGCAGCACCGTCGCGGTGGTGCGGGTGACACGCAGGACGCGACCGACCAGCCCGTCGTTGTTGATCACCGTCATGTCCGGACCGATGCCGGCCCGGGAGCCCGCGTCGATGGTGACGGTCTGGCTGTAGGACTGCGAGGGGCCGTGGGCCACGACCCGGGCCGGGACCAGCGCGCGACCGAGGCTCTCGGCGGACTGGGTCAGGCCGTCGTACTCCTCGAGCCGGTTCTTGTCGTAGCCGGCGGTCGCGACCTGGCTGCGGAGCTCGGAGTTCTCGGCCTCGAGGTCGCGCACCTCGTCGCTGAGCGAGCCCTGGGTCCGGATCCACGTCGGGACGGCCGTGAACGGGCGGATCACGGCGGCGGTGCCGACCTCGATCGGACCGAAGACCTCGCCCACGGCCCGGCGTGCCGGCTCGAGCGGCGAGTCGGCGCCGCCGTGGAAGTCGAGCGTGATCAGCGTGACGCTGGCCAGGACCAGCGCCACAAGCACCGAGCGTGGCGGACGGTTGCGTGAGTCGAGCCGGTCGATGCCGCGCCAGCGCCGCTCGCGGCCACCTGTCGCACCGCCTCCCCCGAGTCCGGCCATCAGAACCGCCGTACGTCGGAGACGAGGACCTGCTGCAGCGCCTCGAACTCCTCGACGCACTTGCCGGCGCCGAGGGCGACGCTGGACAGCGGGTCCTCGGCGACGTGCACCGGCATGCCGGTCTCGTGCCGGAGGCGCTCGTCGAGGCCGCGGAGCAACGCGCCACCGCCGGTCAGGACGATGCCGCGGTCCATGATGTCGCCGGCCAGCTCGGGCGGCGTCTGGTCGAGCGTCGAGCGCACGGCGTCGATGATGTTGTGCAGCGGCTCCTCGATCGCCTGACGCAGCTCGGCGCTGGAGACCACGACGGTGCGCGGCAGCCCGGAGACCATGTCGCGGCCGCGGATCTCGGCCTCGGGCTCGTTGGGCAGCGGGAAGGCGGACCCGAGGGTCAGCTTCATCTCCTCGGCGGTGCGCTCCCCCAGCATCAGGGAGTACTCCTTCTTCATCCACGCGATGATCGCCTGGTCGAGGTCGTCGCCGGCCGTGCGCACGCTCATGCTGGTGACGATGCCGCCGAGGCTGATCACCGCGACCTCGGTGGTGCCGCCGCCGACGTCGACGATCATGTTGCCGGTCGCCTCGTGGACCGGCAGGCCCGCGCCGATCGCAGCCGCCATGGGCTCCTCGACGATGTAGACCTTGCGGGCGCCGGCCTGGTAGCCGGCCTCCTTGACGGCGCGCTGCTCGACGGCGGTGATCCCGCTCGGCACGCAGATGACCATGCGCGGCTTGGCGAAGTAGCGGCGGCGGTGCACCTGCTGGATGAAGTAGCGCAGCATCTGCTCGGTCGCCTCGAAGTCGGCGATGACGCCGTCCTTCAGCGGGCGGATGGCGGCGATGTTGTCGGGTGTGCGGCCGATCATGCGCTTGGCCTCGTGGCCGACGGCGAGGACCTCGCCGGTGGTGGTGTTCATCGCCACCACGGACGGTTCGTCGAGCACGACGCCCTTGCCGCGGACATAGACCAGCGTATTGGCGGTGCCGAGGTCCACGGCCATGTCCCGGCCGACGAAACTTGAAGCCATCTGCGATGCCTCGCTGGAGATGCGTGTGTATGGGGAAGTGGGGCGGCACTGGTCCGACCCAAGGCTCAGGGTAGGTAGCGCGCCTGCCCGTTCCGGGGAGACACGCCCTGCCATCGGGGCCCGAGTCCCGCTACGTTTCCCTCATGGCTGACATCAACGAGCTCGTCTCGACCCTGCCCATCGACCAGATCGCCGCCAAGCTCGGCGAGGATCCCGACGCCGTACGCCGTGCAGTGGACGTCGCCCTCCCCGCCCTCCTCGGCGGTCTCGAGGCCAACACGCAGGACCCGGGCGGCGAGGCCTCCCTGGCCGAGGCCCTCGGCCAGCACGACAACGACGTCGCGACGCCGCCGGTCGACGTCGAGGACGTCGACGTGGCCGAGGGGCAGAAGATCGCCGCCCACATCTTCGGGGCCAACCAGGACCAGGTCGTCAACCAGCTCGGCTCCACGGGCGTTTCGAGCGGGCTGGTCGCCAAGCTGCTGCCGATCCTGGCCCCGATCGTGCTCAGCTATCTCGCCAAGCAGGTCGGCGGCAAGAGCGGTGCGCTCGGCGGAGCAGCCGGCGGCGGCGTCCTCGGCTCGATCCTGTCCAGCATCCTCGGCGGCGCCTCGCAGGGCGCCGGCACCCCGTCGTCCGCCGGCACCAGCGCCGGCTCGATCCTCGGCGACCTGCTCGGCGGGTTGCTCGGGGGTGGCCGCAAGGCCTGAAAACTGTTCTTGCGTCGGAGTCCCCGCTTAAGCGGGGACTCCGTCACGGGTTGGCCGTTGCAACGGGCAGGAGGCGCGAAACTTCCCCTACCTGTTGGCGTGAGGGCGCGTGCCGGCGGCCTGCGGCCGCGTCAGGCTCCGAGCTCGGGGAACCAGATGCCGATCTCGCGGGCCGCGGACTCGGGGGCGTCGGAGCCGTGGACGAGGTTCTGCTGCACCTTCAGGCCCCAGTCACGACCGAGGTCGCCACGGATCGTGCCGGGCGCGGCGACGGTGGGGTCGGTGGCACCGGCGAGCGAGCGGAAGCCCTCGATGCAGCGCTCCCCCTCGAGCACCATCGCGGCCACCGGGCCGGACAGCATGAACTCGACGAGCGGCTCGTAGAACGGCTTGCCCTCGTGCTCGGCGTAGTGCTCGGCGAGCAGCTCGGGCGTGGCCTCCCGCAGCTCGAGGGCGACCAGGGCGTAGCCCTTCGCCTCGATGCGGCGGATCACCTCACCGGTGAGGCCGCGGCGTACGCCGTCCGGCTTGACAAGGACAAGAGAGCGCTCGGTCATGGCCGCAGCCTAACGGGCAGCCAGGGCCCGGGCGCGGGCCACCACCTCGACGGGCACGACCCCGCGCGCGTCCGCGTCGGGCACGGGCGACGCGGCCACCCGGCGCAGCGGGATGTGCCCGCCCCAGCCACCGCTCGCCACGTCCTCGGGCTCGTCCCCCGGCCCGCCGTCGCGCTCCTTCATCGACGCCTCGTGGAGGGGTACGGCGACGACGGCGGTCGCGGCAAGCTCCTTGCGCGTGCTGGCCCGCAAGGTCGCCGACCGCCCCGGGATCATGTGGTCGACGATCAGGTCGAGCGCGTGCTGGCGCTCGGCGGCATCCTCGACCAGTCGGCCCGCGCCGATGATCACCGCCGAGCGGTAGTTCATCGAGTGGTGGAAGGCCGAGCGGCCGGCGACCAGCCCGTCGAGCTCCGTCACGGTGACGCACACCGTCGCGTCGGGGGCCGCCCGCAGCCAGCCGGCCGCCACCGAGCCGTGCAGGTAGAGCGTGCCGCCGGCGTCCGGGCCGTCCGCGTCGACTGCGAAGGCAGCGGGCAGCACCACCGGGTGCTCGCCCATCACCACGCCGACGTGCGCGATCAACGCATCACCGAGGAGGGCCATCAGCCGGCCGCGGTCCGCGACGGCGCGGTTGCGGCCGCGCCCGATCGTGGTGCGGCCGGTGGGTTCGAGGGTCGCGGTGCTGTCCATGGCTACCATCGTGGCGTGACAGTGGCCCGCACGCACGAGCCACTTCGACAGCAAACAGACAGGCCATTTTCCATGCTCCCGGTGACCCTCGACCGCGCCGACGCCCGCCCCCTCGGCGTCCAGCTCGCCGACCAGGTGCGCCGACTCGTGCTGGCCGGGACCGTCGCTCCGGGCACCAGGCTGCCCAGCACCCGGCGGCTCGCCGCCGACCTGAGCGTCTCGCGCGCGGTGACCGAGCAGGCGTGGGACCAGCTGCGGGCGGAGGGCTGGCTCGAGGCGCGGCAGGGCGCCGGCAGCTGGGTCAGCGGCGGCCCCGGACCGGGCCACCCGACGTCGCCGCCCCGGCGACGGCCCCAACCACGACGCCCACTGGTCCCCCTCGACGCCGGCACACCATGGGTCGACACCCGCCACGACGCCGCCTGGCGCCGCGCCTGGCGCGAGGTCTCGTCGGCGACCCCGCCCCGCGGCTACGACGACCCGCGCGGGCTGCCCGAGCTGCGCGCGCTCCTGGCCGAGCGGCTCGGCACGACCCGCGGGCTGGGCGTCGACCCGGACGAGCTGAGCATCACCGCAGGCACCACCGCCGGGCTCCGGCACGTCCTCAACGCCCTGCCCCGCCAGCCGGTCGTGGTCGAGGACCCCGGCTACCGCGCCGCTGCCCTGACCGTGCGCGAGACCGGGCGCGACGTGCGCGACCATCCGGCCGTGCGCCCGATCACCGACCTGTCCGGCTGCGCGGCGGCCTACGTCACGCCCGCCCACCAGCACCCGCTCGGCCGGGTGATGCCCGCCGACGACCGGCTGACGCTCCTGGCCGCCGCACGCCGCGACGGCGCCGTCGTGATCGAGGACGACTACGACTCCGAGTTCCGCTACGACGTGGCCCCGGTCCCGGCCCTCGCCTCGATCGACCCCGACGTGGTCGCCTACCTCGGCACCGCGTCGAAGTCGGTCCTGCCCTCGCTCCGGCTGGGCTGGATGGTGCCGCCGTCCTCCCTGCGCCCGGAGGTGGAACGGCACCGTGCGATCACCCACGACGCGCCCGCCTGGCCCGTGCAGCGGGCGTTCGTGGCGCTGGTCCGCGACGGCTACCTCGACGCCGTGGTGCGCTCCGCGCGTCGGGTGTACGGCGAACGCGCCCCGCGCGTCGTCGCCGCGCTGTCGCCGTACGCAGAGCTGGCGGGACCCGTGGCAGGGATGTACTCCACGTGGCTGCTCCCGCACCGCAAGGCGGTCCGTGCCCGGGCAGCTGCCGAGGCGGCCGGGTTCCGGGTCAACCTGCTCGCGGACTACTGCCGCAGCGCAGGGCTGACCGGGCTGGTCGTCGGGTTCGGCGGGCCGACCGACGAGGAGCTCGACGCGGCCCTCGCGGTGCTGGTCGAGTCGCTGGCGAGCGGCTAGGAGCCGACCTGCTCGCACAGGCAGGGTGCCATGTCGCCCACGCCGACGCGGGTCGTGCTGGTCAGGACTGCGAGGCGCGGTAGGCCGCCCAGGCCTCCGCCTTCTCCCGCTCGATCTTGCGTCCGAGGAAGTCGGCCGTGGCCCAGAGCGCGGCGAAGACGGCGCCCAGGAAGAACATCATGGGGATCACGAAGCCGAGGCCGATCGCGGCGACCTGGATGGCGTAGCCGGCGGTGTAGGCCCACGGCTTGCGCAGCATGCCGGCGAGCAGCAGGCACACCACTGCGAGCCCGACCCCGACGACGAGCGCGGGGCCGACGGCGACGTCGGCGATGGTGATCATCACTGGCGTGGTCAGGCCGATCGTGATCGCTTCCAGGCACAGCACCGCGGCACACATGCCCCGGCGCGGCGAGCGATCGGTGTTGTGCGGGGTCGGGGTCTCGCTCATGCGCGGGCCTTCCGGACGAGCATGGTGCGGGCCTCCCCCACCGTGATCACCGAGCCGGTGACCAGCACCGCCCCGGCGCCGAGCGCGTCGCCGAAGGCCTCGCCGGCCTCGGCCAGGGTCGCGGCCCGGTCGATCGCCTCGGCGAGGTCGGGCACGACGGTCACGCGGTCCTCGCCGTAGATCTCGATGGCGGCACGGCCGAGGTCGGCGGCCGACATCGAGCGCGGCGTGGAGTTCTGCGTGCAGATCAGGTGGTGGAAGTGCGGCTCGAACGCGGCGAGCACGCCGTCGGCGTCCTTGTCGCTCATCACGCCCATCACGCCGATGAGCGGCGAGAAGCTGAAGGAGTCCTCGAGCGCGGCAGCGGTCGCCTCGGCACCGTGGGGGTTGTGGGCCGCGTCGAGCACGATGGTGGGGCTGCGGCGGATGACCTCGAGCCGACCGGGGCTGGTGACCTCGGCGAAGGCCGCGCGCACGATCTCCACGTCGAGGGGCTCGTCGCTGGCGAAGGCCTCGACCGCAGCCAGGGCGACCGCGGCGTTCTGGGCCTGGTGGGCGCCGTACAACGGCAGGAAGAGGTCGTCGTAGCGCCCGCGCAGGCCCTGCAGGCTGATCACCTGGCCGCCGACGGCGGGGACGCGGGAGATGACGCCGAACTCCATGCCCTCGCGGGCGACGGTCGCTCCGACCTCGACGGCGCGCTCGAGGAGCACGGTGGCGACCTCGGGGGTCTGCTCGGCGAAGATCGCGAAGCAGCCGGGCTTGAGGATGCCGGCCTTCTCCGCGGCGATGGCGGCGGTGGTGTCGCCGAGGTACTTCGCGTGGTCGACCGCGATCGGCAGCACGACCGCGACGTCGGCGTCCGCGACGTTGGTCGCGTCCCAGGTGCCGCCCATGCCGACCTCGACGACCGCGACGTCGACCGGGGCGTCGGCGAAGGCGGCATAGGCCATCGCGACCATGGTCTCGAAGAAGGAGAGCGGGTGCTCCTGCTCGGCATCGATGATGTGCGTGTACGCCGCCACGTCGTTGAACGCCGCGACGAACTCGTCGTCGGTGAGCTGCTCCCCGTCGATGCTGATCCGCTCGCTCATCCGCTCGAGGTGGGGGCTGGTGAAGCGACCGGTGCGCAGGTCGAGGGCGCGCAGCAGCCGCTCGATCATGCGGCTGGTCGAGGTCTTGCCGTTGGTGCCGGTCAGGTGGATGACCCGCAGCGACTTCTGCGGCTCGCCCAGCAGCTCCGTGAAGGCGGCGATCCGGTCGAGGCTCGGCTCGAGCTTCGTCTCGGGCCAGCGGGACAGCAGGGCGTCCTCGACTTCGGCGTAGGTCTCGGCCGGGCGGGCGTTCGCAGCGTTGTCACTCATCTCGCCACGAGTCTAGGGCGCGGGCGCCACGACCGGGTGGGCGCGCCCGTGCCTCGTTCACGGGAAGGGCCAGCGAGCCGGCAGGTCACCCGATCAGCAGGTTGGCCATCTCCACGACCGGGCGGTAGCCCAGCGCCTCGTAGATCTTGTTGGACGTCGGGTTGGCCTGGTCGGTGAACAGGCACATCCGGTCCCCCGCCTCGAGCCCGGCACGGGTCAGCTCGCCCACGACGTGGGACGCGAGACCGTGGCCCCGGTGCTCGCGGGGCGTGAAGACCGGGCCGATGCGGGAGACGCCGTAGGCCGGCACGCTGCGGCCGGTCAGGTGCACGATCTCGCCGGCCGGCGACTCCCACAGCCACTCGACGCCTTCGCGGATCCGGACGAGCGCGCTGTCCATCGTGTTGTGCTCGCCGCCGGTGGGGTCGGGCTCGCGGCCGGCCTGCACGTCGGCCTCGACGTGGAAGGCGGTGAACCAGTGCAGCACGAGCGGCGCATCCTCCTCGGTGGCCCGCCGCAACCGTCCCGGCGGGGCCGGCGGCACTGTGACGTCCGTCGCCTCCCAGAGCCGGGTGTGATGGTGCACCGTCACGTCACCGCCGGCCAGCCGGGCGGTCTCGGCCGCGATCACCGAGACCGTGGGCAGCGCGCCGTTGACGCCGCCGAGCGACTCGCCGCGCTCGTGCAGCGCGATCGCCAGCGCGACGGCCGCCTCGTCGGCCATCGGCAGCGCGAAGACCGGGTTCGGGTGGAACGGAGCGGTCCGCATCGCCGTACTGACGGCCTTTCCGGCCTCGTCGCGCACCACCATCCACCAGCGGTCGAAGGGCGCGCCGACCTCCGCCCAGGAGTCGATCCCGGCCGCGAGCTCGCGTTTCGTGCGCTCGGTGACGCTGCCGATCACCGTGCCGAGCACGGGTTCGGCAGCCAGCAGGTCGCCTGCCGCGTCGAGGAAAGCGGCGGGGTCGGCGAAGAACTCGAGGTCCATGCCGTCACGCTAGTCACCGGATGTCACAGGGGTAACTGGTTTTCTCGCCTCCGAGCCACGCTCATAGACTGCGCCCCATGACTGCCACCAGCCCTGAGCCCGAGTCCACGACGTCCGCCCGCCGCGACGTCGTCGTACCCGACAAGGCCGTGCTCGAAGGGCTCGAGGCCACGTGGTCGGAGCGCTGGAAGAACGACGAGACCTACAAGTTCGACCGCTCCGCCGTCCGCGCCGACGTCTACTCCATCGACACGCCGCCGCCGACCGTGAGCGGCAGCCTGCACGTGGGCCACGTCTTCTCCTACACGCACACCGACCTGATCGCGCGCTACCAGCGGATGACCGGCAAGAGCGTCTTCTACCCGATGGGCTGGGACGACAACGGCCTGCCGACCGAGCGCCGGGTCCAGAACTACTTCGGCGTCCGCTGCGACCCGACCCTGCCCTACGACGACGACTTCACGCCCCCGGAGAAGCCGGACCCGAAGAAGCAGGTCCCGATCAGCCGCCCCAACTTCATCGAACTGTGCGAGCGGCTGGTCGAGGAGGACGAGCAGGTCTTCGAGTCGCTGTGGCGCACGCTCGGCCTCAGCGTGGACTGGTCGGAGAACTACACGACCATCGGCCCCAAGGCGCAGCGCGTCAGCCAGACCGCCTTCCTGCGCAACTACGCCCGCGGCGAGGCCTACCTCCAGGAGGCGCCGACCCTGTGGGACGTCACCTTCCAGACCGCCGTCGCGCAGGCCGAGCTCGAGGCGCGCGACTACCCGGGCGCCTACCACCGCGTCGCCTTCCACAAGCCCGACGGCGAGGCCGTCCACATCGAGACGACCCGCCCGGAGCTCATCCCCAGCGTCGTCGCGCTGATCGCGCACCCCGACGACGAGCGCTACCAGGCGCTGTTCGGCACCACCGTCACCAGCCCGGTCTTCGGCGTCGAGATCCCGGTCCTCGCCCACCCCGCCGCCGAGCCCGACAAGGGCGCCGGCATCGCGATGTGCTGCACCTTCGGTGACCTCACCGACGTGATGTGGTGGCGCGAGCTCAACCTGCCCGTCCGCACCCTGATCGGGCGGGACGGCCGGATGCTGCGCGAGACGCCGGAGTGGCTCTCGGGCGAGGACGCCGCAGCGGCGTACGAAGAGCTCAAGGGCAAGACCACCTTCAGCGCCCGTGAGGCCGTGGTGGCCGCCCTGCGCGCCTCCGGCGACCTCGACGGCGAGCCCAAGGCGACCCAGCGGATGGCGAACTTCTACGAGAAGGGCGACAAGCCGCTCGAGATCGTCGCGACCCGCCAGTGGTACATCCGCAACGGCGGTCGCGAGGCCGAGGTCCGCGCCGAGATGCTCGAGCGCGCCGACGAGATCACCTGGCTGCCGGGCCACATGAAGCACCGCTACGACAACTGGGTCAGCGGCCTCAACGGCGACTGGCTGATCTCGCGTCAGCGGTTCTTCGGCATCCCGTTCCCGGTCTGGTACCCGCTCGACGAGGCCGGCGACCCCGACTACGAGCACCCGCTGCTCCCCCGTGAGGACGCGCTGCCGATCGACCCGTCGACGCAGGCGCCCGAAGGCTTCGATGAGTCCCAGCGCGGCAAGCCCGGCGGCTTCATGGGCGACCCCGACGTGATGGACACCTGGGCGACGTCGTCGCTCACTCCGCAGATCGCCGGTGGCTGGCTCAGCGACGAGGACCTCTTCGAGCGCGTCTTCCCCTACGACCTGTGCACCCACGCCCACGACATCATCCGCACGTGGCTGTTCAGCCGCATCGTCCGTGCCCACTTCGAGCAGCACGCCTCGCCGTGGACGCACGCGATGATCTCCGGGTTCATCGTCGACCCCGACCGCAAGAAGATGTCGAAGTCCAAGGGCAACGTCGTCGTCCCGACCGAGATCCTCGACAAGTACGGCGCCGACGCGGTCCGCTGGCGCGCCGCCCTCGGTCGCCCCGGGGCCGACTCGCCCTTCGACGAGTCGCAGATGAAGATCGGTCGCCGCCTGGCGATGAAGGTCCTCAACGCCTCGAAGTTCGTGCTCGGCAACGTCGGTGCGTCCTCGCTCGACCACTTCGCCGTCAGCGCCCCCATCGACTGCGCGCTGCTCGGCCGGCTCGAGGTGGTCACCCGCAAGGCGACCGAAGCCTTCGAGGCCTACGACTACACGACTGCCCTCGAGGTCACCGAGAAGTTCTTCTGGGAGTTCTGCGACGACTACCTCGAGCTGGTCAAGGAGCGCGCCTACGACGAGGACGGCGGCTCGGCCACGGAGTCGGCCCGAGCAGCGCTGGCCATCGCGTTGCACGTCCAGCTGCGCCTGCTGGCGCCGTTCCTGCCCTACGTCACCGAAGAGGTGTGGTCGTGGTGGCAGGAGGGCTCGATCCACCACGCGGCCTGGCCCGTCCCGGCCGACCTGGGCGCGGCTGCTGCCGCCGACCCGGGAGCGGTGTCCGCGGTGGCGGCGGCCCTGATCGGGGTCCGGGGCGCCAAGTCCAAGGCCAAGGTCTCGATGAAGGCCGAGCTGTCCCGCGTCGAGATCACCGGGCCCGCCGACCTGCTCGCCGGCATCGAGGCCGCAGCAGACGACCTGCGCCGCGCCGGGAAGATCACCGGCGACCTGGTCTTCACCGCCGACGAGAAGGCCCAGGAGATCTCGGTCGCGGCCGAGCTGGCCGAGGTCCCGGCGGTCGACCCGACCTGAGACCGGGCGGACGCTCCTGGCGCAGGACCGTCCGACGTACCGAGAGGTTCTGCTCTGCCCACCGCACGATCCGGCGAGCAGGATCTCTTGGTCCGGCGAAGCCACGCCTGTGCGCGGCACGGCGAGACGCCGCCCGGGCTGGCGCTGCGGGATCAGCCGACGCGCGGGTCCCTGCCGACGGGCTTCTCGTCCTGAGGGACGGGAGCCTGGTCGGTCGACGGCTCACCAGGCAGCGACTGCTGCTGGGGCGTCGTAACCGGGGAAGGAGTCGGGGTCGCGGCGGGGCTGGCGGCCGGGCTCGTGGTCGTGGTCGACGGGGCCACGGACTGCTGGTGGTCGGCCTTGTCCGCCGCCTTCTCCGCGACGTCGGCCGACCGCTCCGCCTGCCTGGCTGCCTTGTCGGCGTCCTGCTGAGCCGCCCTGGCGTGGGCGGTGGATTCCTGGATCGCGGCCTGGTCGGCCTTCTCCTGGGCCTTCAGCGCCTGCTGCGCGGCCTTCTCCGCCTCGCGGGCGGCCTTGCGGGCCGCCATGGCGTCCGACTGCTCGCCGTGCTCACGCTCGGCCTGCTCGGGGGTGGGCGGGGGCGTGGGGAGCGGCGTCTGGAGCGTCATGGGGGTCGGCGGCTCCGTGGCGGTGACAGCGGGGACTGGCGGCACCGATGCCAGCGACCCCGTCTGCACGACCACCGGGGCAGGTGTCGGCGTCGGAGCGCTGGTGGGCGTGGAGGCGGCCGCGACGGACGGGTCGGCGCTGAGACCGGGCAGGCCGGTGGCCACCGCCGTGGGCGCCACGGCAGCGGCCCGGTCGCGCACGGTGACGGTCTGCTCGTTCTGAGCGGCCGTCATCGGCTGGTGGGGCCCGAAGAGGCCGATGAGGGCCTCGCTGCGGATGCCGTGGCCCAGCATCACGGCGCACAGGATCGACACCGCAATGAAGGCGACAAGCGGCCGCTTGTGCTCTGTGCTCACCCGAGATCCCCTTCCTGGGCCATGACGAAGACCCCCATTCTCGCCTGCCCCCGGACCCACATCGTCCGATCGGGGCACAAATGACTAGAAAGGACTACGTCCGACCTGACCCGTTGGGGCCAGATCGGACGTAGGGAGGAACTGGGTCAGGCGGACTTCTTCTTCTTCGACTCCGATTCGCGGGGAACCAGCGTCGGCGCCACGTCGTCGAGGACGACCTCACGGGTCACGATCACCTTCGCGATGTCGTCGCGCGACGGCACCTCGTACATCACGTGGAGCAGGACCTCTTCGATGATCGCGCGCAGGCCGCGGGCACCGGTGCCCCGCTCGAGGGCCTTGTCGGCGATCGAGGCGATGGCACCCTCGGTGAACTCCAGCTCGACGCCGTCGAGGTCGAAGAGCTTCTGGTACTGCTTGACCAGCGCGTTGCGCGGCTCGGTGAGGATCTGGACCAGGGCCTCGTTGTCGAGCTTGGTGACGCTCGCGATGAGCGGCAACCGGCCGATGAACTCGGGGATCAGGCCGAACTTGGTGAGGTCCTCGGGTCGCACCAGCGCCATCAGGTCGTCGGCGTCGCGCTCGGCCTCGCCGCGCACGTCGGCGGTGAAACCGAGGGTCTTCTTGCCCACGCGCTGCTCGACGATGTTCTCGAGTCCCGCGAAAGCACCGCCCACGATGAACAAGATGTTGGTGGTGTCGATCTGGATGAACTCCTGGTGCGGGTGCTTGCGACCACCCTGCGGCGGCACCGAGGCGGTCGTGCCCTCGAGCATCTTCAGCAGTGCCTGCTGGACGCCCTCACCGGAGACGTCGCGCGTGATCGAGGGGTTCTCCGCCTTGCGGGCCACCTTGTCGATCTCGTCGATGTAGATGATGCCGGTCTCGGCCTTCTTCACGTCGTAGTCGGCGGCCTGGATCAGCTTGAGGAGGATGTTCTCGACGTCCTCGCCGACATAGCCCGCCTCGGTCAGCGCGGTGGCATCGGCGATGGCGAACGGCACGTTGAGCATGCGCGCCAGCGTCTGGGCGAGATAGGTCTTGCCGCAACCGGTCGGGCCGATGACCAGGATGTTGGACTTCGCGACCTCGACCACGTCGTCCTTGGCGTGCTTGCCGGGGACCGGCAACACGCCCGCCTGGACGCGCTTGTAGTGGTTGTACACCGCCACGGCGAGCGCCTTCTTGGCGTGTTCCTGGCCGATGACGTAGGAGTTGAGGAACTCGAAGATCTCCCGAGGCTTGGGCAGCTCGTCGAGACTGACCTCGCCGCCGTCGGCGAGCTCCTCCTCGATGATCTCGTTGCAGAGCTCGATGCACTCGTCGCAGATGTAGACATTGGGTCCTGCGATGAGCTTCTTGACCTGCTTCTGGCTCTTCCCGCAGAAGTTGCACTTCAGCAGGTCGCCGCCGTCACCGATTCGAGCCACGGGTTGATCCTCCGGTCCTGCCGGGTCGGGACCCCGGCCTTGCAAACTCCCTGACGGTACCTCGTGCCGGCCCCTTCTGGGGGCCGGACACGAGGCTTGAAGACACTGTCGTACGTCCTGTGGTGAGCCCTAGCCGAGGGCCGGCGCGGCCTTGCGCGACTCGAGCACTGCGTCGATGAGGCCGTATTCGACGGCCGCCTCGGCGGTGAGGATCTTGTCGCGCTCGATGTCGCGGCTGACCTGCTCGATGTCCTTGCCACTGTGGTCGGAGATCATCTTCTCGAGCAGCTCACGCATGCGCAGGATCTCGTTGGCCTGGATCTCGATGTCGGAGGTCTGGCCGAACGTGCCCTCGGTGTAGGGCTGGTGGATCAGGATGCGGCTGTTCGGCAGCGCCAGGCGCTTGCCGGGCGTGCCGGCGGCGAGCAGGATCGCAGCCGCCGAGGCCGCCTGGCCCAGGCACACGGTCTGCACGTCGGGCTTGATGAAGCGCATCGTGTCGTAGATCGCGGTCAGCGCGGTGAACGAGCCACCGGGGCTGTTGATGTAGATGCTGATGTCCTGGTCGGGGTTCATCGACTCCAGGGACAACAGTTGGGCCATCACCGCGTTGGCGACGTCGTCGCTGATCGGGGTGCCGAGGAAGATGATGCGCTCCTCGAAGAGCTTGGTGTAGGGGTCGATGCGACGGACGCCGTAGGAAGTGCGCTCTTCCCACTGCGGGATGTAGTAGTTCATGCGGATCAGCCCTTGTCGTTGGAGTTGCGGCGTGCCGGACGGCCTTCATCGGCGGCCTCGCGCGCGTTGGTGACGACCTTGTCGACCAGGCCGTATTCCACCGCCTGCTCTGCGGTGAACCAACGGTCGCGGTCCGCGTCGGCGACGACCTGGTCGACCGACTGACCGGTGTGCTCGGCAATGAGGTCCAGCAGCACCTTCTTGATGTGCAGCGACTGCTGGGCCTGGATCTTGATGTCGGAGGCGGAGCCACCCATGCCCGACGAGGGCTGGTGCATCATGATCCGGGCGTGCGGCAGGGCGTAGCGCTTGCCCTTGGTGCCGGCGCAGAGCAGGAACTGACCCATCGAGGCAGCCAGGCCCATGCCGACCGTGGCCACGTCGTTGGGGATGTAGTTCATCGTGTCGTAGATCGCCATGCCGGCGTCGACGGAGCCACCGGGGCTGTTGATGTGCAGGAAGATGTCGGCTTCGGGATCCTCGGCCGAGAGCAGCAGCAGCTGGGCGCAGATCGCGTTGGCGTTCTGGTCGCGGACCTCGGAGCCGAGGAACACGATCCGCTCGCGGAGCAACCGCTGGTAGATGTGGTCGTCGAGACCGTAGGTCCCGTTGCCGCCATTCATCTCGGGCGAGAGTGCTGGGCTGGAGTTCTGGTTCACGCGAGCGACATTAGCCCGAAGCACCGACAGTTCCACGCGATATGCACCGCTGTTCGCCCACAGCGCACAGCCGGCCCGGACGCCCGGCCGGTCAGTCCAGCCACCGGGTCAGCGCTGTGGCCACCCGATCGTCGTTGAGGAGGTCGAAGTGGTGCCCGCGCAGGTGCAGCACCTCGCTGTCCGGGAACAGGTCGCGACCGCGGCGGTCGCGACCGTAGGCGGACGGCTGACGCACCAGCATGTCGCCGAAGAACGCACTGGTCGGGTGTCGAGGTGAGGCCGCCAGCGTCGCGGACACGAGTCGGTAGTGCGCGTGCGGCAGCGGCGCGAAGTCCTCGTCGAGGCCCTCGATCAGGTCGTCGACACCGACCGAGCGCTGGTCGAGGATGCGCCCGAAGCCGGCGACCTCCGGCAGCCGGGCGAGCGCCCCGCTCCCCTGCTTGACCCCGCGTGCGAGCGGGGCGCCGAGGTGTGGCGTGCCGAGCGTGACGACGTTGGTGACGCGCTCGCGCCAGGTCCAGTCGCCCTGCACCGCGGTCGCCGCCCGGATGACCAGCCCACCCATGGAGTGCCCGATCAGCGCCAGCTCCGTGACCCCGGTCGGCCAGGTCTCGACCAGCTGCTCCAGCACCGCCGCGAGGGAGGCGCCGTTGGCGCGGACGGACAGTCCGGTGTTGGCGCGCAGCATGACCGGGGTCCATCCGAGCCCGGCCAGCTCCTCGCCGTACGTCGTGCCGCGACGCTCTCGGCCCCGCTCCCAGAAGCCCTCGTGCTCGCACAGGCCGTGCAGGAAGACGGCCACGCGCCCCGTCGCCGTGGGGTACGCCGCCGCGAGCCCGTCGGAGGTCAGCGGCACGTCGCGCCCGCCCACCCGCGGCGCCATGGCGATCGCGAGCAGCGGCCGCTCGCGCTCGAGGCGGTCACCGATCAGGCCGTTGGCCACCGAGCGCACGAACCGGCCGCGCGGTCCGGTCTCCATCGCGGGCCCGGCACCGGTCCTCGCGGCGGCGCCGAGGCCGGCGCTGACGCCCTTGAGCGAGAGCCCGACGCCGGCATAGACCGAGGCCGCGACGACCCGGTGGCCGAGACCCGGGAGGGCGCTGGGCAGCCCGAGTGGCCGGTCGAGCAGGCCGTGCACCCGACCCACCCAGGCGAGGTGCGTGTCGCGGACCGTGTCCACGACGACCTCGTCGGCGACGTGCGCGAGCAGCGCGAGCGCGTCGAGCAGGGATGGCTCGGTACGGGTGGTCATGCCGACACCCTATCGTTTTGAGTGAACAGGCGTGCACTCAAAGCGCTGTGAGATCGGTGACGGCACGGGCACAAATGCCAGCGGCCCGCCCGAGACCAGGTCTCGGGCGGGCCGTGGATGTCAGCGGATCACGCCTCGGCGGGAGCCTCGTCCGACTCGGCCTCGGCCTCGGTGTCGGCCTCGACCGGCTCACCGATCGTGCCGTCGGGGCGCAGGTTGGCGAGCTCGACGACGTTGCCCGAGGCATCCTTCACCACGGCCGACTCGACCAGGGTCGCCAGCGCCTTGCCGCGCAGGATCTCCTGGACCATGTCCGGGATGTGGTTGTGCTCGAACATGTGGTTGGCGAACTCCTGCGGGTCCTGGCCGGACTGCTGGGCGCGACGCACGAGGTGGCTCGACAGGTCCTGCTGGTCGACGCCGATCTCTTCCTTCTTCGCGATCGCGTCGAGGATGAACTGCGCGGCGACGGCGTCGCGGACGCGGCGGTCGAGGTCGGCCTCGAACTCCTCGACGGTCTGACCCTCGTCCTCGAGGTACTTCTCCATGGTCAGGCCGGCGTACACGAGCTGCTGCTCGACGTTCTCGCGACGGGCGTTGAGCTCGTCGGTGACCATCGTCTCCGGCAGCGGGACGACGACCTTCTCGAGCAGGGCCTCGAGCACGGCGTCGCGTGCGGCGGCGGCCTGCTCGAGGCGCTTGCCGCGACCCAGGCGCTCCTTCACGTCGGCGGTGAGCTCCTCGACGGTGTCGAACTCCGAGGCCAGCTGGGCGAACTCGTCGTCCAGCTCGGGCAGCTCCTGCTCCTGGACGGCGGTGACCTTGACGGTGACGTCGACGGACTCGCCGATCAGGTCGCCACCCACGAGCTCGGAGGCGAAGGTCTTCTCGTCGCCGGCCGACATGCCGGCGAGCGCCTCGTCGAGGCCCTCGAGCATCCCGCCGCGACCGACCTTGTAGGACATGCCGCTGACCTCGCCGCCCTCGACGGTCTCGCCGTCCTTGGCAGCGGTCAGGTCGATGGTGACGAAGTCGCCGTCGGCGGCCGCGCGCTCGACGTCGGCGAGGGTGCCGAAGCGCTCACGCAGCGCCTGGACCTGCTCCTCGACCTCGGCGTCGGACAGCTCGATGTCGTCGACCTGGGCCTCGAGGGCGTCATAGGCCGGCAGCTCGAAGTCGGGCTTGACGTCGACCTCGGCGGTGAACTCCAGCGCCTCGTTGTCCTCGAACTTGGTGACCTCGATCTCGGGCTGCGCGAGCGGCTCGAGCGCGTTGGCCTGCATGGCCTCGGCGTACTTCTGGGGAACGACCTCGTTGATCGCCTCGTCGAGGACGACACCGCGACCGACCTGGCGGTCGATGACGGCGGGCGGGACCTTGCCGCGGCGGAAGCCGGGGACGTTGATCTGCTGAGCGATCTTCTTGTACGCCTTGTCGAGGCTCGGCTTGAGCTCCTCGAAGGGCACCTCGATGGTCAGCTTGGCCCGGGTGGGGCTCAAGTTCTCGACGGCGCTCTTCACAGGTGGTCTCCTTCATTGTCTGGCTGCCCTGAGGGCTGATCTGGCGGCCCGGAACTGCTGGTCAGTTGCCGGCCGATGGTGCACGTTGCAGTCGGGGCGACAGGACTCGAACCTGCGGTCTCCTGCTCCCAAAGCAGGCGCGCTAGCCACTACGCTACGCCCCGCCAAGTGGGCCGAAATCGCCCGGTCGTGAGCGGTTCTGACTCCCTTGGAGCGGATGACGGGAATCGAACCCGCGTAATCAGTTTGGAAGACTGGAGCTCTACCATTGAGCTACATCCGCAGTGCGCATCCCGACGTCGGCCTGCAGGCAGGCAGATGCACAATTTGCGCGATCTCATCGTGCCACATGGCCCCTGTCCACCCACAACCGCCGCCGCTGGTCGAACAGCGGGCCGGACCGGGGCGTCCGCCTCAGCGGCGGTGGACCAGCAGCAGGGCGCGGTCGTCGTTGCGCGAGCCGATCGACTCGATGATCCGCTTCGCACCGCCCTCGAACTCGCCCCGGAGCAGCTGCTCGGCGCGGCCCAGCATCTTGTCGACGCCGAGCATGATGTCGCGGTGCGGCGTCTCGACCATGCCGTCGGTGTAGAGCAGCATCGCGTCCCCGCGGCGCATGGTGCCCACGACGGCTTCGTACGTCGACCCGTCGATCAGTCCCAGCACGGGACCCTCCGCCTCCAGCACCGACCAGCGCCCCGTGCCGGCCACGCGCAGTGCTGCCGGGGGGTGACCGGCCGAGCGGATGGCATAGGCCCCGCTGGCGAGGTCGAGCGAGAGGTGGACCGCCGACGCGAACCCCTCCTCCCAGTCCTGGCGCATCAAGAAGTCGTTGGCCGACTCGAGGAACTCCTCGGGCGGGAGCGCGCCGAGCAGTCCACCGAGCGCGCCGGAGAGGAGCAGGGCCCGGGTCCCGGCCCCCTCCCCCTTGCCCGAGACGTCGACGACGGCGACGTCGAGCCGGTCACCCTGGCGGGCGGTGACGACGAAGTCGCCGGCGAACGGGGTGCCTCCGGCGGAGCGCAGCTCGCTGGCGGCGTACCAACCCGTGGGCAGCTCGGGGATGCCGCCCTGGCGCAGGATGCGGTCACGCAGGTCGACCAGCATCGACTCGCCGCGGAGCCCCGCCACGCCGAGGCGGGACCGGCGGAAGCTCGAGAGCAGGATGATGAAGCCGAGGCCGAAGAGGATCACCACGGTGACCGCGATGCGCGGCGTGATGTCGGGCTGCTGGGGCACCAGCACGGCCAGGGTCAGCAGCGTCACGACCACGAACCACGGCAGCTGGCGCGGGCCCAGCACGAGGTTGGCCAGCACCAGCGGCACCACCATCGCCGTCAGGGGCACGAAGTCGGCCACCCGCCAGATGAGCAGCCCGACGGTGGCCGTCAGTGCCAGCAGCAGTGCGAGCATGCGGAACTCACGCGGCAGGAAGCCCAGCAGCGCGGACTCGAATCGCTGGCCGAGTGAGGGCGCCAGCGTCACTCGACCCTCCCGGTATGCCGTCATGTCCTCGGTCCTCGCGCAGGTGCTGCCGACGACTGTACGGCGCGGGAGCGGAACCGTGGCTGACATCGGGCACACCAGAAGCTGTTCCTTCCGGCGAGCACCTCGGTCCGGACGGGCGTTTCACAGACCAGACAGGGCTGTCCGGTGCGTCGGTAGACGTAGACCTCGCCACCGTGGTCGTCCTTGCGGGCCTCTCGGCCCATCGCCTCGGGCGTGTGCTCGGGGCGCACCGTGTCGATCCGGTTGTGCACGACACCTTCGCGCATCAGCTCGACCAGGTCGGTCCAGATCGCCTGCCACTGGCTCGCGCGCAGCGTCTTGCCGGGCCGCAGCGGGTGGATCCGGTTGCGGAAGAGCACCTCGGCCCGATAGACGTTGCCCACGCCGGCCAGCACGGCCTGGTCCATCAGCAGGTCACCGATGGCACGGTGGCTGGCCTTGATCCGGCGCCACGCGCGGTCGGGGTCGGCGTCGGCGCGCAGCGGGTCGGGGCCGAGCTTGTCGCGGATCTCGTCACCGCGGGCCGGGCCGATCAGCTCGCACTGGGTGGCGCCCCGCAGGTCGGCGTACGCCGTCGCGTCCTCGCGCACGATCCGCAGCCGCACCTGACCGACCGGGAGTGGGACCTCCTCGACACCGGTGTGCACGTCGAAGCCACCGATCAGCCCGAGGTGGACGTGGATCAGGTGGTCGTGCTCGAACTCGACGAACAGGTGCTTGCCCACCGAGTGCGCACCGAGCAGCCGCGTGCCGTCGACGATCGCGGCATCGGCTGCGAACCTGCCCTGCGGACTGCCGACGTGGACCAGGCTGCCGCCGAACGCGGCGTCGAGGTCGTCAGCGAGCCGTCGAAGGGTGTGCCCCTCAGGCACCCGCGCTGCCCCG
>NZ_CM001852.1:997189-1040599 GCF_000389985.1 Nocardioides sp. CF8 | reverse complement strand
TGCGACGCACGTGCCGTTCGTCGGCGCTGAACGGGGTTGCGAGGAAGACCTCGACGAAGCGGGTCATGTCCTCGACCGAGTGCATCCGGCCGCCGACTGACACGACGTTGGCGTCGTTGTGCTCGCGCGCGAGCACGGCCGTCTCCTCGGACCAGACCAGCGCACAGCGGATGCCCTCGACCTTGTTGGCGGCCATCTGCTCGCCGTTGCCGGAACCACCGATGACGACGCCGAAGCTGTCCAGGCCCTCGGCCCGGTCGGCGGCGACGCCCTCGCCCGCCCGCAGGCAGAAGACGGGGTAGTCGTCGACCGCGTCATAGACGAAGGGCCCGTGGTCGACCGGCTCGAAGCCGTTGTCGACCAACCAGGTCATCAGGTGGTCCTTGAGTTCGAGGCCGGCGTGGTCGGAGCCGAGGTGTACGCGCATGGCGCCATTGTCTCAGGCCCCGGCGCGGCCTCACGCCAGGTGCTGGGCGATGAACGCGGCGCCCTGGCGCAGCAGCGGCTCGGACGCCGCGAACTGCGGGTGCCGCCAGAAGCCGTGGTTCTGGCCGAGGCAGCGCACCGCCACCGTCTCGACGCCCGTCTCCGCGATCCGGCGCGCGAGCTCCTCGCCCTCGTCGCGGAGGGGGTCGAACTCCGCGGTCGCGACGAACGTCGGCGGGAGCGTGTGCAGGTTGGTGGCGTTCAACGGCGCCAGGTCGGGGTGCGACCACTCGCTGCGGTCGGCGTACTGCTCCCAGAACCAGGCGGCGTCCGCGCGGTCGAAGCCGATCCCCTCGAGGTCGTAGGACGCGAAGCTCGCCGTCGGGTCGAGGAAGGGATAGATCAGGACGAGCGCCCGGAACCGTCCCGGGTTGCGCAGCACCCCCACGAGCGCGAGGTTGGCGCCGGCCGAGTCGCCGTGCATCGCCCACGGTCCCGGCAGGCCCGCTTGCTCCAGCCACGTGAGGACCGTGTCGATGTCGTCGGTCGCGGCGGGGAACTTGTGCTCCGGCGGCTTGCGGTAGCCGATGCTCAGGACCCGCCTGCGGGCACGGTTGGCCAGACGCCGGCACACGCCGTCGTGCACGTCGATGTCGTTGAGGACGAACCCGCCGCCGTGCAGGTGCACGATCACCCCGTCCTCGGGGTCGGCGGGCGTGAACAGCCGGCACGGCACCCCGTCGGCGTCCACGTCCTTCGCCTCGGCGACCTCCTCGCGCGGCTGCGCGAGGTTGAAGAGTCGGACCTTCTCCCGGTGGGCCGCCAGGTCGAACCCCTCGGCGCTCAGGTCGGGCGACGTGTCGGCCGCGACAGCGGCCCGGATCTCGGGATACATGGCTCCATCCTGCCCGGCCGGAAGATGGCGGTATCCGCCAGTCACTCAGTGGCTGCCGGACACCGCTGTCATGTTCGCGTCCTGCGGGTCAAGCGCGCCTCGAGGCGTCGAGCGCCAACGCGACGGCCCCATCCGCTGGTTGAGCAGTGACGAGCGCAGCGAGGAACGTCTCGAAACCAAGCAAACTGGCCTCGAGGCGCGCAGGGCGCGCATGCTCAACCGGCGGCGGACAGCTGCTTCTCGAACCACCAGCCGGCATCGGGGTTGCCGTTGTAGTCCTCGATCTCGACGTAGCCGCTGGCGCGGTAGAGCCCCACAGCCGGCGCCATGTCGCGCCCGGTGTCGAGCCGCGCGATGCGCGCGCCGAGGTCGACACCGGCGCCCTCGAGCGCGGTCAGCAGGCGCCGGGCCAGGCCCGCTCCGCGCGCCGACGGGTCGACGTACATCCTCTTGATCTCGCAGACCTCGGGCGACAGCAGGCGCACGCCACCGCAGGCAACGGCGTCCTCACCGCGCCAGCCGACCAGCCACGCACCGAGGGGCGGTGCGAGCTGCGAAGGCGTGACGCCACCGGCCCAGCCGTGGTTGAGGGTGACGCCGAGCGAGACGAGCTCGGCTTCGTACGCCGCCAGCAGCACCACCGACTCGGGCGAGTCGGCAGCCGCGGACCGCAGCGTGATCTCAGGCAAGCCGGGCGAGCTCTTCCTCGATGATCGACGGGTCGAGCTTGGTGAAGATCGGCGTCGGCTTCTCGACCGTGGCGCCCACCTTGACCGACCGGGACTTCCAGGCGGGCGTCGCCGAGTAGTCGCCGGTGATGACGGGGTAGGACGTGAGGCCGGCACCGTTGTCGGGCTCGAGCTCGTCGACCTGCTCGATGCGCGGCATCGGGACGAACTCGCCCTCGCCACCCAGGGCGAGGTGCACCTTGTTGGCGGCATGGGGCAGGAACGGCGCCAGCAAGGTGTTGCAGTCGCTGACGCACTGGGCCGTGACGTGCAGGACGGTGGAGAGGCGCTCGCGCTGCGACTCGTCCTTCATCTTGAAGGGCTCGGTCGCGGTGATGTACTTGTTCACCTCGCCGACGACGCGCATGGCCTCGGCCGTGGCGGCGCGCAGCCGGTGGCGTCCGAGCAGGTCACCCACCGTGTCGAAGCCGGTGCGCACCGCGGCGAGCACCTCCTCGTCGATCGCCTCGAGGGTGTACGCCGCCGGGATCTCGCCGAAGCTCTTGGCGATCATCGTCGCGGTGCGGTTGACGAGGTTGCCCCAGCCCGCGACCAGCTCGGAGTTGTTCCGGGTCACGAACTCGGCCCAGGTGAAGGCGGCGTCGGAGGTCTCGGGACCGGCGGCGCAGATGAAGTAGCGCAGCGGGTCGGGGCCGTAGCGGGCCAGGAAGTCGCCGACGTACAGCACGTGTCCGCGCGACGTGGAGAACTGCTGGTCGCCCATCGTGAGGTATTCCGAGGACACGACCTCGGTGGGCAGGTTGAGCGTGCCGTACTGACCCGCTTCCCCGCCGCGCGAGCCCTCGCCGTTGTAGGCCAGCAGCTCGGCCGGCCAGATCTGGGAGTGGAAGACGATGTTGTCCTTGCCCATGAAGTAGTAGGACAAGGCCTCCGGGTCGTTCCACCACGCACGCCACGCCTCGGGGTCGCCCGAGCGCCGGGCCCACTCGATGGAGGCGGAGAGGTAGCCGATGACTGCGTCGAACCACACGTAGAGACGCTTGGTCGGCTGGTCCTCCCAGCCGGGCACCGGGATGCCCCAGTCGATGTCGCGCGTCATCGCGCGCGGCCTGATCTCCTTGAGGATGTTCTGGCTGAACTTGATGACGTTGGGACGCCAGTGCCCCTCGTCCTCACGCGCGTCCAACCACACCTTGAGGGCGTCGGCGAGCGCGGGCAGGTCGAGCAGGAAGTGCTGCGTGTCGACGAAGCTCGGCGTCTCCCCGTTGATCTTCGAGCGGGGATCGATCAGCTCGGTCGCGTCCAGCTGGTTGCCGCAGTTGTCGCACTGGTCGCCGCGCGCGTCGGCGTACCCACAGATCGGGCAGGTGCCCTCGATGTAGCGGTCGGGAAGGGTGCGGCCCGTGGACGGGCTGATCGCGGCCTGCATGGTCTGCTCGACCATGTAGCCGTTGGCCAGCACCGTGCGGAACATCTCCTGCACGACGCCGTAGTGGTTGCCGGTCGTGGTGCGCGTGAAGAGGTCGTAGGACAGGCCGAGGTCGGCGAGGTCGGTGACGATGACGGCGTTGTTCTTGTCCGCGAGGTCCTTGGCGCTGACGCCCTCCTTGTCGGCCGTCACCAGGATCGGGGTGCCGTGCTCGTCGGTGCCCGAGACCATGAGCACGTCGTGACCGGCCATCCGCATGTACCGACTGAAGACGTCGGAGGGCACGCCGAAACCGGCCACGTGGCCGATGTGGCGCGGGCCATTGGCATACGGCCAGGCAACTGCGGAGAGGACATGGGTCATGGGGGGAATCCTAGTGAGCGCCCGCCACGTCGCTGCACCGCACCGATCAGCTGAAGTCGAGGTCTCCGGTGCGCGTGCGCTTGAGCTCGAAGAAGTAGGGGAACTTCGCGACCGCGACGGTGCCGTCCCACAGGTCGAGGGCGTCCTGGCCCCGCGGGATCTTGCTCAGCACGGGACCGAAGAAGGCAGCGCCCTCGATGTGGATCGTCGGTGTGCCGACGTCGTCGCCGACGGCGTCCATGCCCGCGTGGTGCGACTTCGCGACCGCGGCGTCCAGCGACTCGTCATCCATCGCGTCGACGAGGTCGGCGTCCATGCCGGCCTCGGCCAGCGCGGCGACGACCATCTCGCGATCGAGCGCGGCTCCCTGGTTGTGGATGCGGCTGCCCATGGCGGTGTAGAGGTCGAGGAGTCGCTCGTTGCCGTGGCGCTCCTCGGCCGCGATGCAGACCCGCACCGGGCCCCACGCGGGCTCGAGCATCGTGCGGTAGTCCTCGGGGATGTCGCGGTCCTTGTTGAGGTAGGCGAGCGACATCACGTGCCAGGTCACGTCGACGTCACGCTGCTGCTCCACCTCGAGGATCCACCGGGAGGTGATCCAGGCGAAGGGGCACAACGGGTCGAACCAGAAGTCTGCTTGGGTCATGTCAGCCCCAACCACGCAGCCCACAATCCATTCCCACGATGCGGGTGGCAGGATGCCGAACATGCCTGGAACCAACCTCACCCGGGACGAAGCCGCCACCCGCGCCGCTCTCCTGGACGTCACGTCGTACACCATCGACCTCGACCTCACCACTGGCGAACAGACCTTCGCCTCGACCACCACCGTCGCCTTCACGAGCCGGGAGATCGGTGCCGAGACCTTCGCCGACCTCGACGGCGCGACGGTCCGCGAGATCACCCTCAACGGTCGCATCCTCGACGTCGCCGTGGCGTACGCCGACAGCCGGATCACGCTCGACGACCTGCAGGCCGACAACACGCTCGTCGTGACGGCCGACTGCCCCTACTCCAACACCGGCGAGGGACTGCACCGCTTCGTCGACCCCGCCGACGACCGCGTCTACCTCTACAGCCAGTTCGAGGTGCCCGACGCGCGCCGTGTCTTCACCACCTTCGAGCAGCCCGACCTCAAGTCCGTCTTCACCTTCAACGTCACCGCCCCCAGCCACTGGAAGGTCGTCTCGACCGCGCCGACCCCCGAGCCGACGGACCTCGGCGACGGCAAGGCCGTGTGGAACTTCCCTGTCACCGAGCGGATGTCGACCTACATCACCGCCGTCGTCGCCGGTGAGTACCACGAGGTCCTCGACACCTACGAGGGCAAGTTCGGCACCATCCCGCTGGGCCACTACTGCCGCCAGTCGCTGGTGGAGCACATGGACACCGACGTGCTCGTCGAGCTCACCAAGCAGAGCTTCGAGTTCTTCGAGGAGAAGTTCGACTACCCCTACCCGTTCCACAAGTACGACCAGCTCTACGTCCCCGAGTACAACATGGGCGCGATGGAGAACGCCGGCTGCGTGACCCTGCGCGACGAGTACCTCCCCCGCTCTCGCCAGCCGCGCTCGTTCTTCGAGTTCCGCGCCTCCGTGATCACCCACGAGATGGCGCACATGTGGTTCGGCGACCTCGTCACCATGAAGTGGTGGGACGACCTCTGGCTCAACGAGTCCTTCGCCGAGTGGGCCTGCTACTGGTGCGAGGCCGAGGCGACCGAGTACACCGATGCGTGGACCGGCTTCGCCAACGCTCGCAAGCAGACCGGCTACCGCGCCGACCAGCTGCCCTCCACACACCCGATCGCGGCCGACAACGTCGACCTGCACGCGGTCGAGGTCAACTTCGACATGATCACCTACGCCAAGGGCGCCTCGGTGCTCAAGCAGCTCGTGGCGTGGGTCGGCCTGGACGCCTTCGTCGAGGGCATCCGGCAGTACTTCAAGGACCACGCCTTCGGCAACACCGAGTTCTCCGACCTGCTCGCCGCGCTCGAGAAGTCGTCGGGCCGCGAGCTCGACAGCTGGGCCACCGAGTGGCTCCAGACCGCCGGCGTCAACACCCTCGCGCCCGTCTTCGAGCTCGACGCCGACGGCAGCTACTCGTCGTTCTCCATCGCGCAGAGCGCCCATGAGGACTGGCCGACGCTGCGTCGCCACCGCCTCGGGATCGGTCTGTACGACGACGTCGACGGCCGCCTCGTGCGGCGCGACTACCTCGAGGTCGACGTGGAGGGCGCCACCACGTCGGTGGCGGAGCTCGTCGGGAAGGCGCAGCCGGCCCTGCTCCTGCTCAACGACGAGGACCACGCCTACGCCAAGATCCGCCTCGACGAGCGCTCGCTCGCCACGGTGATCGACGGCCTGGCCAGGGTCGAGGACTCGCTGGCCCGCGCCCTCGTCTGGGGTGCCGCCTGGGACATGACCCGTGACGCGGAGATGGCCGCGACCGACTGGGTCCGTCTCGTGCTCGCCAACATCGGCTCCGAGACCGACGCCTGGGGGGTCACCCGCATCCCCGCGATGGCCGCCACCGCCGTCAACCGCTACACCGACCCGGCCAGGCGCGAGGCGCTCAAGGCCGAGTGGGAGCAGGGCATGCGGCAGCTGATGCTCGATGCCGAGCCCGGCAGCGACCAGCAGCTCACCTTCGCCCGCACATACTTCGGCGCGGCCCGCAGCGACGCGGCCCTCGACGAGCTCGTGGCGATCCTCGACGGCTCCTTCGTCGTCGAGGGCCTCGCCGTCGACCAGGACATCCGCTGGGGCCTGATCACCGCCCTGTCGCGTGCGGGCCGGTTCGACGACGCGGAGATCGACGCCGAGCTGTCCCGCGACAAGACGATCGAGGGCAAGGAGAAGGCGGCCGCAGCCCGCGTCGCCCAGCCCACGGCCGAGGCCAAGGCCGCTGGCTGGGACGCGATCCTCGACCCGGCCACCGCCAACGAGACGTCCCGGGAGATGGTGTTCTCGATCTTCCGCGCCGACCAGGACGAGCTCGTGGCGCCGTACGTCGAGAAGTTCCTGACCGCCGCGGACACCGTCATCGACACGCTCGGGTTCCACAAGGCGTCGGTCGTCCTCGAGTACGGCTTCCCGCTGGCCGTCGGCTCTCCCGAGGTCGTGGCCCGTCTCGACGAGTGGCTGGCCGACAACAGCGCCCCGAAGGGTGCGGTCCGCTTCGTGGGCGAGGCCCGCGCGGACATCGTCCGGGCCCTCGCGGCGCAGGAGCGCGACGCGCAGTAGCCAGAGTCCCCGCGTGGGGAACGAAGAACGGGCCCAGCTGAAGCTGGCGCCCGTTCTTCGTTCCCCACGCGGGGACTCGGCTTGCGTCAGGAGCCGACGTGCAGGGTGTTCTGCGGGCGAGCGTGCTCGGCGAGCATCGCGATGCCGCGCTTGAGGCCGCCGACGAAGTCGTTCGCGGCGAAGTCGGTCTGGATGGCGAGGACCGAGAGCTCGACCTCGCGGTCGGTGAGGTGGCGACGCACCTCGGGGCCGGTCACGACCTCGATCACCCGGGCGGTGGGGTCCACCATCACCAGGATGCTCCGGTTGGGAGCGACGAGCGAGGCGTGCAGGCGTCGCGCGTAGACGCGCGAGTCACCCTCGGCGCCGCCGATGAAGACGGAGAACTCAAAGCGGCACGACTGCTCAGCGGCGCGGATGGCCTTGTCGAGGTCGGCGCGCTCACGCGAGCTCAGGTCACCAGCTGCCACGAGCTCCACCAGTCTCGCTCGCCTCGGTGTCACCGGCTGCGAGCTCCTTGGCGCCCGGACGCGGGCCGCCGAGCCACTGGCTCTCGACGCCACCGCTGGTGGGCGAGAGGTCCTCACCGCGCACGAGCGCGGGGACGTAGACCGCCAGGGCGATCAGGAGGAACAGCAGCAGCGGGACGCCACCGAGCAACAGCAGCGCCTGCAGGACGTCGACGTCGTCGGGGTTGCTCCAGCCCTCGGCCACGTCCGCATGGGCCGGGGCGACGAGCAGTGCAAGCCCCAGCGCGACGAGCGGGAGGCTGGCGCGGGCGGCGAACCGGGCAGTGGCGGAGGGCGCGAACGTGATCACGGGAGACACGATATCGGCTTCCGTTCCACAGCCCACGTCGCGGCCGTCGTCGACTCGCTCACACCTTCAGCGGGAGCGCGGCCGGGCGCCTTGGGTTCGGGGCAGAAGTCGCCATACTGGCGGGCATGCTCTCGCTCTCCGACCCCTGTGCCGAAGACGAAGCCATCTGCGACTGGGTCTACACCGAGACCGGGAACCAGGGGCTCGCCACGATCTCCGACTGGTTCGTCGGCGTGCCGCTCGCCCTCCTGGGGCTGGCCCTGCTGGGGCTGGCCGTCCGCTGGGTGCTGCACCGACTGATCGACCGTCTCGTGAAGCGTGCCGAGTCAGGCATGCTCACCGGGCACGTCGGCCGGCTCTCGTTCGGGCAGCGCATGAACGCCGCCCTCGCTCGTGCCGAGGCTGCCGGCGCCAGCCGCCGCGTGCAGCGCGCGCAGACGATCGGCAGCCTGCTCAAGAGCATCGTGACCGGCGTGGTGATCGCCGTCATCGTCACCATGATGCTCAGCGAGCTCGGCGCCAACATCGGCCCGGTGATCGCCAGCGCCGGCATCATCGGAGTCGCCCTCGGCTTCGGCGCCCAGAGCCTGGTCAAGGACTTCCTGTCCGGCATCTTCATGATCTTCGAGGACCAGTACGGCGTCGGTGACGTCGTCGACCTCGGCGAGGCGAGCGGCACCGTCGAGGCGGTCAGCCTGCGCGTCACCAGGCTCCGCGACGTCAACGGCACGGTCTGGTACGTCCGCAACGGCGAGATCATCCGCGTCGGCAACATGAGCCAGAACTGGGCACGCACCGTCCTCGACATCGCTGTCGGGTACGCCGAGGACCTGGCCCACGTCCGGCGGGTGCTGCAGGAGGTGGCGCACGAGCTCTGGGAGGACGAGGACTTCAAGGGACTCGTCATCGAGGAGCCCGAGGTCTGGGGCGTCGAGCAGCTGGGGATCGACGGGGTGACCGTCCGGGTCACGTTGAAGACCGCTCCGATGGAGCAGTGGGCCGTCGCGCGGGCGATGCGCGAGCGGATCAAGGCCCGCTTCGACCACGAGGGCATCGAGATGCCGTTCCCGCAGCGGGTCGTCTGGCACCGGGAGCGTCCCGAGGCAGCGGCGGCGGGCGACGTACCGCCCGGAAATGGCGACTGACCCGCCCCCAGGTGCAGGGCGGGTCAGCGGAAACCGGATCAGGCGAGTGCTGCGTCCAGCGTGATCGGGACGGAGAGCGCCTGCGAGACGGGGCAGCCCGCCTTGGCCTCCTCCGCGAGCGCGACGAACTTGTCGTTGTCGATGCCCTCGACGACGCCACGCACGGTCAGCGTGATGCCGGTGATGCCGGTGCCGGGGGTGAAGTCGACGGCCGCGGTGGTGTCGAGCGACGTCGCCGGGGTCTCGTTCTTGGCGAGGCCGTTGGAGAATGCCATCGAGAAGCACGAGGAGTGCGCGGCGGCGATCAGCTCCTCGGGGCTGGTCTTGCCGTTGGGCTCCTCGGCGCGCGCGGGCCAGGACACGTCGTAGGTGCCGAGGCCCGAGGACTCGAGGGTGACCTTGCCGGCGCCCTCGAAGAGGGTGCCTTCCCAGTGGGTGCTCGCAGTGCGGGTGGTGGGCATGAGTGCTCCTTGCTGGTCGGGACAGAGTCTGCGGCCCGAGTCTTCCACGCCCGCCCGATCGGTGCGTCTGCCCGCACGACACAATGGACGGGTGAGCACCTTCTACGACGAGATCGGCGGCGAGGCGACCATTCGCCAGATCGTGCACACGTTCTATGAGGGCGTCGCGCAGGACGAGCTGCTGCGACCGCTCTATCCCGAGGAGGACCTCGGACCTGCCGAGGAGCGCTTCGCCCTGTTCCTCATCCAGTACTGGGGCGGCCCCACGACCTACGGCGACCAGCGCGGCCACCCGCGCCTGCGCATGCGGCACGCGCCGTTCGCCGTGACGCCCGAGGCGGCGCAGCGCTGGCTGGTGCACTTCCGCGAGGGCCTCGACCGGGCCGACCTCACGCCCGAGCAGGACGAGCAGTTCTGGGGCTATGTCACCCACGCGGCGCAGTTCATGGTCAACACGCTCGCGTGATGCTCAGGCGCTGACGACCGCCAGCATCGCTTCGCGGTAGGCCGTCGGCGGCTCGATCGAGCGCTGTGTCGCGGAGTCGAAGCAGACCAGCACGACGCGGGCCCTCGACAGCAAGGTCTCGCCGTCGCGGATCTCGGACTCGATCGTGAACGACTTGGAACCCACGTGCGTGATGCGCGAGTGGACGTCGTAGGGCTCGAGCCGGAACAGGATCGGCACCTTGTAGTCGACGTCGGTCTGGGCCACCACGACATGGAAGTCGCCGGCGCCGGGAAGGTCGCGCCCGAGGCGCTCCATCAGCGGGATCCGCGCCTCCTGGAAGTACTCGAAGTACTTCACGTTGTTGACGTGGCCGTAGACGTCCACGTCGGAGAAGCGCACGTGCAGCGGGTAGTGACCGGGCGCCCAGGGCGTCACCGGCTCGATCTTCGGCGACGCCGGCAGCGGCTCCTCGAGGAAGACGGCCAAGGTCTCCTTCTCCTCCGCGCTCAGCCGCCGCGGACGCTCGGTCGCGAAGACGTACGGCGTGAGGACGGTGCTGGCACGGAGGTGGACCACGCGACCCTCGGGCGTCTCGTCGAAGATCTCGTAGGCCATGGTGAAGCTGGCGGCGCGGATCTCGGTGACCCAGCACTCGATGCTGATGGGACGGAACCGGAAGACGAGAGGCGCGCGGTAGGTCACCTCGTGCCGGACCACGACCACGCCCTCGACCAGCCCGTCGCCCGTCCGCCCGCTCAGCGCCGGGCCGTGGCTGCGCATCATGTCGACGCGCGCTTCCTGGAGGTAGTCCACGTAGACGACGTTGTTGACGTGACCCAGCAGGTCGAGGTCGGCCCAACGCATCGGGCACTGATAGAGGTGACGCACGCGTCGATGCTCTCAGAGCGCCGCCACGCGGGTGATCAGTGGGCGCCGAGCAGGCTGCCGTAGTAGGTGGGGATCGGCGCGCGAGCTTCGTTGGGCGACAGCATGGGGCTGTTGGTGGGCTCGTTGGTCGAGGACCGTCCGGCTACCTGAGACTGGCGGTGCGCTCGTGCCGGGGCCACCACTAGGGTGAAACAGGCATCCCCACCAGACTTGAGAATCGGAGTTCTTCCATGCCCGAGGCAGTGATCGTTTCCGTCGCACGCTCCCCCATCGGCCGCGCGAACAAGGGGTCCCTCAAGGACTTCCGGCCCGACGACCTGACGGCGTTCATCGTCAAGACGGCGCTCGACAAGATCCCGGCTCTCGACCGCAAGACCGTCGACGACCTCTACCTCGGGTGCGGCCTGCCCGGCGGCGAGATGGGCAACAACATGGGTCGCATCGTCAACGTCCTCAACGACATGGACGAGGTCCCGGGCGCGACCATCACCCGCTACTGCGCCTCCTCCGTGCAGACCACCCGGATGGCCTTCCACGCCATCAAGGCCGGCGAGGGTGACATCTTCATCTCGGCCGGGGTCGAGACCGTCTCGCGCTTCGCGAAGGGCACCTCCGACCACATCCCCGGCACCCGCAACGAGGTCTTCACCGACGCCGAGGCCCGCACGGCCAAGCTCGCCGAGGGCGGGCAGGACTGGCGCGACCCCCGCGAGGACGGCGCGCTGCCCGACGCCTACATCGCGATGGGCCAGACGGCCGAGAACGTCGCGCGGATGCGCGGGCTCGACCGCAAGGAGCTCGACGAGTTCGCGGTCCGCTCGCAGAACCTTGCCGAGAAGGCCATCAACGACGGCTTCTGGTCGCGTGAGATCACCCCCGTCACCACGCCCGACGGCACCGTCGTCTCGGCCGACGACGGTCCCCGCGCCGGTGTCACCTACGACGCGCTGGCCGGGCTCCAGCCCGTGTTCCGCCCCGACGGCGTGGTCACGGCCGGCAACTGCTGCGCCCTCAACGACGGCGCCGCCGCTGTCGTGATCATGTCGGACACCAAGGCCGCCGAGCTCGGCCTCAAGCCGCTCGCCCGCATCGTCTCCACCGGCGTCTCCGGCCTCTCCCCCGAGATCATGGGCCTCGGCCCGGTCGAGGCGACCAAGCGCGCGCTGGCCAACGCCAACATGAGCATCGGCGACATCGACCTGGTCGAGATCAACGAGGCCTTCGCCGCGCAGGTCGTGCCGTCCTACCAGGACCTCGGCATCGACCTCGACCGGCTCAACGTCAACGGTGGCGCGATCGCCGTCGGTCACCCCTTCGGCATGACCGGCGCCCGCCTGCAGAACACGCTCATCAACTCGCTGGAGTGGCACGACAAGAGCACCGGCCTGATCACGATGTGCGTCGGCGGCGGCCAGGGCATGGCCCTGATCCTCGAGCGCCTCTGAGCCGAACGGTGTGCAGGACCCGCGGACCGCGACGCAACACACCCGTCGCGGTCCGCGGGTTCCTGCGCCAACTCCCGGCCTCGGTGGATACCCTCGTGGACACCACTGTTCCGTCGGAGCAGCGGCCACCACGGGAGAACAACGCACATGAGCACCTCGTCTCGGACACCACGCTGGCTCGACGAAGGCCAACAGCGGTCCTGGCGCGCGCTCGTCATCGGCACCACGCTGCTGATGGACCGTCTCGACGACGACCTGCGCCGCACCTTCAACATCTCGCTCACCGAGTACGAGATCCTCGTGCGGCTCTCGGAGCGTCCCGGGCGCAGCATGCGGATGGCCCAGCTCGCTGACGCGCTGGCCCACTCCCGCAGCCGCGTGACCCACACCGTCGACCGGATGGAGAAGGCCGGGCTCATCGTCCGCGGCACCACCCCCGAGGACGGCCGGGGCATCGTCGCGACGATGACCGACCAGGGCCTCCGGGTGCTCGAGGAGGCTGCGCCCGTCCACGTCGAGGGCGTGCGCTCCTACCTCGTCGACGTCGCCGACCCGGCCGACTTCGCCGCCCTCGGTCGGACGATGGACGCCGTCACCGACCAGCTCATCGCCGGACACCCGGAGATGGAGATCCGCTGACGTTCGCCCCGCCCGGCGGGGTTCGTCGGCGCCGTACGACTCTCACCGACCAGCGGTGAGTCAGCCACATTCCGTACGGCGATCTTGTGGCTGTGCCACCGCCGGCCGGCGCGTCGCCGTACGACCCACCCCTGGGCGGTGCGTCAGCCACATCTCGCGACCAGAAAATGTGGCTCAGTCACCGCTCGGGCACGGGCCGGCCGAGAAATTGAGATGGTCCGTGACGGACGGGCCCTCGAACCTCGTGGTCCGGGGTCCGTTCGTCACGGACCATCGACAAGGTTGTGCGATCAGTCGCGCGTGAGCCGGCGGTGGGTCACGCGGTGCGGGCGGGCGGCGTCGGCGCCGAGGCGCTCGATCTTGTTCTCCTCGTAGGAGGCGAAGTTGCCCTCGAACCAGAACCAGCGCGCGGGGTCCTCGTCGTCGCCCTCCCACGCCAGGATGTGGGTGGCCACCCGGTCGAGGAACCACCGGTCGTGGGAGGTCACGACGGCGCAGCCCGGGAAGTCGAGCAGCGCGTCCTCGAGCGAGGACAGGGTCTCGACGTCGAGGTCGTTGGTGGGCTCGTCGAGGAGCAGCATGTTGCCGCCCATCTTCAGCGTCAGCGCGAGGTTGAGGCGGTTGCGCTCACCACCGGACAGCACGCCGGCCTTCTTCTGCTGGTCGGGGCCCTTGAAGCCGAACGAGGCGACGTAGGCCCGTGAGTTCATCTCGAAGTTGGCGACCTTGATGAAGTCGAGCCCGTCGGAGACGACCTCCCAGACGTTCTTGTTGGGGTCGATGCCGCCGCGGCTCTGGTCGACGTAGGAGATCTTCACCGTCTGGCCGACCTTGAGCTCGCCCTCGTCGGGCTGCTCCTCACCGGTGATCATCCGGAACAGCGTGGTCTTGCCGACGCCGTTGGGGCCGATGACGCCGACGATGCCGGCGCGCGGCAGCGAGAAGTTCAGGTCGTGCATGAGGGTGCGTCCCTCGAAGCCCTTGCCGAGGTCGTTGGCCTCGAGCACGATGTCGCCGAGGCGGGGACCGGCCGGGATGTTGATCTCCGAGGTGTCGATCTTGCGCATCCGGTCGGCCTCGTTGGCCATCTCCTCGTAGCGCGCCAGTCGCGACTTGCTCTTCGTCTGGCGGGCCTTGGCGTTGGAGCGCACCCACTCGAGCTCGCGCTCGAGGACCTTGGCGCGCTTGGCGTCCTTCTGGCCCTCGATCTTGAGGCGGCTCTGCTTGGTCTCGAGGTAGGTCGTGTAGTTGCCCTCGTAGGGGTGGGCCTGGCCGCGGTCGAGCTCGAGGATCCAGGAGGCCACGTTGTCGAGGAAGTAGCGGTCGTGGGTCACGGCCAGGACGGCGCCGGGGTAGGACGCGAGGTGACCCTCGAGCCACTGCACCGACTCGGCGTCGAGGTGGTTGGTGGGCTCGTCGAGGAGCAGCAGGCTGGGCTGCTGGAGCAGCAGCTTGCAGAGCGCCACGCGGCGGCGCTCACCACCGGAGAGGTTGTCGACGAGGACGTCCGGCGGCGGGCAGCGCAGCGCGTCCATGGCCTGGTCCAGGCGGCTGTCGAGGTCCCACGCGCTGGCGTGGTCGAGATCGGTCTGCAGGTCGCCCATCTCGGCGAGCAGTGTGTCGAAGTCGGCGTCGGGGTCGCCCATCAGCTCGGAGATCTCGTTGTAGCGGTCGAGCTTGCCCTTGATCTCGCCGACGGCCTCCTCGACGTTCTGCAGGACGGTCTTGCCCTCGCTCAGCGGCGGCTCCTGCTGGAGCATGCCGACCGTCGCGCCGGGATCGAGGATCGCGTCGCCGTTGTTGGCCTTGTCGAGGCCCGCCATGATCTTGAGCAACGACGACTTGCCCGTGCCGTTGGGGCCGACGACACCGATCTTGGCGCCGTGCAGGAAGGAGAGGGTGACGTTGTCGAGGACGACCTTGTCACCGTGGGCCTTGCGCACGTTGCGCAGGGTAAAAACGTATTCAGCCATGGCCCCGAGCCTACGGGGCACGGGGCGCCGGCCGACAACCGGCAGACCTCCGGGCCCGCGGGACGATCGTGTGGATCTGCTGCCACCTGCTGACACCAGATCCACACGGTCGGTGGACTCATCGCTGACGACACCCGGGCGATGCTCGCGACCCGACCACCGCGGCGTCAGGCAGCGTCCGCTTCGGGCACGGATGCGACGGCGGGCGCGTCGGTGGGCGCGTCGGTGGGCGCGTCGGTGGCGAATGCCGGCACCGGCTCGCCCAGCGGCACCGACCAGGGGTCGGCGGACTGCCCGTCGCGAGGTTCGAAGGGGTCTCCCCCGGGCGCCGCAGCGGTCTCGACCGCCGGGGGCCGGGCCGGCTTGGTGAACACGGCGGTGCCCCGCGACAGGTCGTGGCCCACCGAGCTGGCGGTGATGACCAGCTGGGTGTTGGTGGTGCCGTCCTCCTTGGTCCACACGTCGGCCTCGAGCCGCCCGTGCACCACCACCGGGTCGCCGCGCTTGATCGAGGCGAACGTATTGTCAGCCAGCCTGCGCCAGGCGCGGATGGAGTACCACGTGGTGGCCCCGTCCTCCCACTGGTTGTTGCGGAACCGGCGCGACGTGGTCGCCACGCGGAAGTTGGCGACGGGGGTGCCGCCGCCGACCTCGCGCAACGAGACGTCGGAGCCGACCCAGCCGGCGAGCGTGATGTAGGTGTCGTTCATGGGGAGTGCCTTCCTCGCTGTCGAGGACGGCGTGTCCGCCCTCGACGCCAAGACTGCGGCGAGGCACGGACAACGACACGGCGGCGTACGAGATCTTGTGGACAACCCGGACGGGTCACCCGCCTGTGGATGCCCAGTGGCCCGCGAGGGGCCTACTTGAGCGCGATCGCCAGGCCGTCGCGCATCGAGGAGTACGCCGCCAGCTCGGCCTGCACCGGTTGCACGACGAGCTCCTCGGAGACCGAGGTGATCGCGTCGCGCAGCCGCTTGTCGGCGGAGCGTCCGCGGCGTCGCGCCGTCAGCGACACGAGCACCCGGCACACGAGGGCGAGCAGCACCCCGAGCCCTATCCCGCCCAGCAGCAACAGGGTGGGGATCGGGAAGCCGCGCAGGTCCGGGGTCGGGGGCTCGGGCAGTCGGGCGTAGGAGCCGAAGGCCAGAAGCGCCAGCCACCCGCCACCGACGACGGCGGCGATGATGAGCAACCACTGCAGCAGCCGCACGAGGCCGGCCCACCACGGGATCTTGTCCGCGCCCAGGTCGGTCGCGGCCACGGCGCGGTCGAGCCGGTCGCCCAGGTCGGGCAGCCGCGAGATCGAGGCCTTGCGGATCGAGGTCACCCAGGGCTGGCCCATGCCGTCGGAGACCTGGTCGGCGAGCGCCCGCACCTCGGTGTCGACGCGGGCCTTCTGCACACCGGTGGCCTTGGGCACGGAGGTGCGGGCCGCGCCGGTGAGCTGCTTGCCGGCGGAGCCGAGGTCGAGGTGGAGCCGCTTCAGCGGGTCGGGCTTGAGGCGGGAGAACCAGGCCGTCACCGGCCAGCCGGTGGCCCGGTTGGCGCGGATGCGGGTGGAGTCCTCGACGGCCTTGACGACGGTCGGCACACCTGCGGCGTCGGCGAACGCGTCGTCGAGCGCCGCGATCCGCTCCGAGGACAGCGAGCGCACCTTGGCGTTGCCCGACACCTCCTGCAGTCGCTCCGCGGCAGCACGCACGTCGGCGCCCAGCCGGGCGCGCGTGGCCTTCTTCTCGGCCACGCGCTTGGCGATCTGCTTCTTCAGCTCGTCGATCCCCCAGCCGTGGCGGGCACTGATGGGCAGCACCGGCACGCCGGCCAGGCCGTCGGCCTCCAGCAGGCGGCGGACGTCGGCGACCATGCCGTCACGACGCGCCTCGGGGACGGTGTCGATGTGGTTGAGGACGACCAGCATCACGTCCTTGTGGGACGCGAGCGGCGCGAGGTAGCGGTCGTGGATCGCGGCGTCGGCGTACTTCTGCGGGTCGAGGACCCAGACGAACATGTCGGCGAGCCGCACCAGCCGGTCGACCTCGAGGTGGTGGGAGACCTCGGTCGAGTCGTGGTCGGGCAGGTCGAGGAGCACGACACCCGCGAGGGCGTTGTCCTCCTTGCCGGTGGAGAGCATCGAGTCGCGGGTCACCTGGTGGCGAGGCGGGATGCCGAGCCACTCCAGGAGCTCCTCGGCGCCGTCGCGACCCCACACGCACGCGGTCGCCCACGAGGTCGTGGGCCGGCGGACGCCGACCGCCGACAGCTCGAGCTCGCTCAGCGCGTTGAAGGTCGAGGACTTGCCCGAGCCCGTGGCGCCGGCGAGCGCAACCACGGTGTGCTCGGCCGACAGCTTCAACCGGCCGGCGGCGCGGTCGACGACAGAACGGGCATCGTCGATGATCGCGGAGTCGACGCGCCCTTCAGCGCTGTCGACCGCCTGTTCGAGACCCTGGACACGGGCCCCGATCTCAGAGCTCCGCGAGACGAGCTTCTTGGCCCCCTCGAGCAAGGACGTCATGGTCTCCCTCGGACAAACAGCGGTGGGTCGGTGCACATCGGAAGTGCTGGCCCCACCCTATGCGTCAGGAGCCTCGACGTTGTTCGTGCCACCCTTGGCAGCGAAACGAAGATCATCGACGCGTCGCGATGCGGACCGCAGCTTCTCGGGTGCTTCGGGCGAGATCTCGAGGCTCTCGAGCAGGTCGAGGTAGCGCTGGCGCTCGCTGCCGAGCAGCTCGGCGACCTTGCTCTCGAGGTCGCGACGGGCGCGCTCGGCGAGGGCACGGACGGCCTGGTCGCCGAAGACGGCCTCGAGCAGCTTCTGCCCCAGGACCGCCGAACCGCCGGCGATGCCGGCCTCTGCGCCGGTCACACCGGCCGTGTGGGCGAAGACGACGACCATCAGCGCGACCGAGAGCCCGTTGACGCCGAACGCCAGGAAGCGCGCGGTCGAGCGCTTGTCCGCGCCCTCGCTGCGGACCATGTCGAGCACGTCCGACTGCCAGTCGCGTACGGCGCGCTCCGCCCGACGACGGAAGTCGCGCGAGGCACGGCCGAGGTCCTCGCCGGCATCGGCGAGCAGGATCTGGCCGGAGGCCAGGGACTGCCACGACGCCTCGGCCCGCTCGGCGGCGGCCTCGGCGTGCTCGAGGATCAGCGTCTCGAGGCCGGACTCGACCGCGACGGTGACCCGCTCGGCCTGCTGCGGCTTGCCCTTGACCGCGTTGACGACCCGGTCGCGCAGCCAGCCGACGCGCGTCTCGAGCGACTTCAGCAGCTCGCCCGTGCCGACGAACTCCTGCCAGCGGGCGAGCACCTCGCCCCGCAGCAGGGTGCCGTCGGCGGAGGCTTCGGAGATCTCGGCCACCGCCTGGTCGTAGGCCTTGTTGGCGTCGTCTCGCAGGCGACGTACGGCATCGACCTGCTCCGTGGCCGCGTCGGCGACGGAGTGGGTGCGCCGGGCGAGGGTGCGGATGGCGCCGTCGAGCGTCTGCTTCACCACGGCGGAGCGGGCCTCGGCGTCAGCGGCCAGGGACTCGAGCCAACCCCGGATCGCGGCGACGGACTCGGGCGGCAGCAGCCCGTCGTCGTTGACGTTGCCCTCGGTCACGGTGAACAGCGGGGAGTCCTTGAGGCCACGGCTCGCGAGCATGCGCGCGAGGTGGGTCGAGACCGTCTCCACGGCGTCCGGGGGGGTGCGGTCGAGGACGATCGCGACGGCGGCCGAACGGTCAGCGGCCTTGCGCAGGAAGTCCCACGGCACCTGGTCGGCGTAGCGGGCGGCGGAGGTCACGAACAGCCAGAGGTCGGCAGCCGCGAGCAGCTGCGCGGCCAGGGTGCGGTTGCGCTCCTCCACCGAGTCGATGTCGGGCGCGTCGAGGATCGCCAGACCGGCCGGAACGGCCTCGGAGGCGACGAGCTGCAGCGCGTCGGGGTCGTTGGTCGACTTGGTGACGCGCTCGAGCTCGGGGAGGAGCCGGTCCTGGCCGAACCACTCCGCATCGGCCGGGTTGTGCACCAGGACGGGCGAGCGGGTGGTCGGGCGCAGCACGCCCGGCTGGGTGACGCGCTTGCCGACCAGCGAGTTGACGAGCGTCGACTTGCCGGCGCCGGTCGAGCCGCCGACCACGGTCAGCAGCGGCGCGTCGATCGTCATCAGGCGAGGGATGACGTAGTCCTCGAGCTGGTCGACCATCTCGCGCTGGGCGTCGCGGTTGGCGAGCGCACTGGGCAGCTCCAGCGGGAGGCGCACCTCTTGCAGGGCACTGCGCATGCGCACCAGCGCGGTGAGCATCTGGGTGCTCTCGGCGCTCGGCCCCTCGTTCTGGCCTGCGTCCTTGCTCTCGAGCTCAGTCATCGGGTGGGAACCACCTGTCCGGGGAAGGAGATGTAGGGCCTGACAGCGTTGAGGGCAACGACATGTTCCTGGCCCCTCTCGGCGAAGTCGTGCGGGGCGGTGCCGCGAAGGTAGCGGTGGTGCAGGTAGGCCAGCTCGATGGCGGCAGCCTGGTATTCGCGCATGGCCCGCTCGGCCTGCGCTCCCCCGGACTGCTTGGCGAAGAGACGGGCCCGGCGCCGGGCGCGGAGGTCCACGAGCCACGGGATGTCGGTGGCCGGCAGCAGTCCGCGCCGGGAGGCGTCGTCCAGCGCGGCCGCCATCATCCCCTTCTCGGAGCGACGGCGATACAGCGCGAAGGCGATGAGACCGAAGAACGCCGGCAGCATCATCGTGCCGTAGACCAGGAAGAAGTTGTCCGGTCCGCCCAGGGTCGAGGAGTTCCACAGCGAGTGGGCGAGGACGGCGAGGACATAGCCGCCGAGCGGAGCGAGTAGGCGGACGGCGGGGCTGCGCGAGGTCACCGCGAGCCCGACACCGATCCCGATGAAGGCCGTGAACAGCGGGTGCGCGAAGGGGCTCAGCAGGCAGCGAATGATGAACGTGCCGGTGAGGGCCTCGGTGCCGCCGGGGCCCAGACCGTCCGTGCCGTTGTAGGCCGCCGCGAGATAGAGGATGTTCTCGGTGAACGCGAAGCCGATGCCGACCATGCCGGCATAGACGATGCCGTCGAGGATGCCGTCGAGCTCGTGTCGTCGCCACCACAGGAGCAGCACCAGGAACGCGCCCTTCGTCGCCTCTTCGGTCACCGGCGCCAGAAAGGACAGGCTCTGCTCGTTGGTCGCGCCGCCTGCCAGGCCGATGCCCTGGAAGACCAGGGCCGCGGCGGTCGCCACGAAGGCGCCCCACAGCAGCCCGCCGACGAGCAGCGAGCGGGGCTCGGGCTCGTAGCGGTCCAGCCACATGAAGCAGCCGACCAGAGGACCGACGGGCAGTGCGGCCAGCACGGTGGCCAGGATCAGCGAACCGGGCGCGCCCGCGACCGCGATCACCGCAGCCATCACGACGGCGCCGAGGAGCACGAGGCCTGTCACGATCACGGTGAACGCAACGCTGTCGCGACGACGTCTGGGCATGCCGGGAAGCCTAGCCCGATTCGACCCTGCGACTCGTTTCCGCCCGGCGTACAGTGACCGGCGTGAGCGACGACACGACTCCTGAGACCACCGAGCCGAAGACCGAGTCCCACGATCCCGCCGTCCCCGAGGCCTATGCCGCGTTCATGCGCACCGGCTGGGGAGAGCGCGAGCTCGACCTTCCCAAGCACCCCGTCGCGGAGTACGCCGAGGCGCGCCGCGCCAGGCTCGCCGAGGCGTTCCCGGGTGAGCGCCTGGTGCTACCCGCCGGCACCTACAAGGTCCGCGCCAACGACACCGACTACCGCTTCCGCCCGGACACGGCGCACACCTACTTCACCGGCAACCAGACCTCGGACGCGGTGCTGGTGCTCGAGGACGGTGACGCAGTTCTCTACGCACGTCCGCGCGCGACGCGCGACACCGATGAGTTCTTCCGCGATCGGCAGTACGGCGAGCTGTGGGCCGGACGTCGTCCCTCGTCCCAGGAGATCAGCGACTCCCTCGGCATCGAGGTGCGCCACGTCAAGGACCTCCCGTCGTTCGACGACGACCGCAAGACCCGCGACATCACCACGGACGAGGAGCTCGCGCGCGTCGCCTCCGAGCTCCGGCTGGTCAAGGACGAGTGGGAGGTCGGCGAGCTGCAGGAGGCGTGCGACATCACCACCCTCGGCTTCGAGGACTCGGTCCGTGAGTGGGACCGCGTGCTGGAGTTCGGCGAGCGTTGGGTCGAGGGCACGTTCTTCCGCCGGGCCCGCGCGATGGGCAACGACATCGGCTACGACTCGATCGTGGGCGGAGGGTCACACGCGACCACGCTGCACTGGATCGAGAACACCGGCCCGATCACGCCCGGTGAGCTGGTGCTGCTCGACATGGGCGTCGAGGGCACCAACCTCTACACCGCCGACGTCACCCGCACGATCCCCGTCGACGGTCGCTTCACCCCGCTCCAGCGCGACCTCTATGACCTGGTCTTCAACGCCCAGCAGGCCGGCATCGAGGCCGTTCGCCCGGGCGTGCCGTTCCTGGCCGCCCACCACGCCGCGATGGAGGTCCTGGCCCACGGCCTCTCCGACCTCGGGCTGCTCCCGGTTTCGGCGGAGGAGGCGCTCGACCCCGAGTCGAAGCTCTATGCGCGGTGGACCCTGCACGGCACGTCACACATGCTCGGCATGGACGTCCACGACTGCGGTCGCGCGTCGGCCGACGTCTACCCCAAGGGCGACCTCGCCGAGGGCATGGTCCTCACCGTCGAGCCGGGCCTCTACTTCCAGGCCGACGACCTGCTCGTCCCCGAGGAGCTGCGCGGCATCGGCATCCGGATCGAGGACGACATCCTCGTGACCGCCGACGGCTGGCGCAACCTCTCCGCCGCCCTCCCTCGCACCTCCTCGGAGGTCGAGGAGTGGATGGGCTCGCTGCGCTAGTGGAGTGCCACCACTTCGACGCCTTCCGATGTCGCTCGTGCTCGCTGCTGGAGATCGCGCGACCGCAGCAGCTCACTGACAAGGAGGCGCACGCCCGATCGCTCGTGCCTGCGCCGACCTGGCTGCCGACGATCGCCGGGCCCGACGCGGGCTTCCGCAACAAGGCCAAGATGGCGGTCGGCGGCACGGCCGCCGCCCCGACGCTCGGCATCCTCGATCGCGCCCACCACGGCGTCGACCTGCGCGACTGCGGGCTGCACTCCCCCGGCCTCACCGCCGCGCTGGACGTGGTGGCCGCGTTCATCACGAAGGCCGACTTGGCGCCGTACGACGTCACCGAGCGCAGCGGCGAGCTCAAGCACGTCCTGCTCACGGAGTCGCCCGACGGCGAGCTGATGCTGCGGTTCGTCGTGCGATCGACCGCCGACGAGTCGCGCATCCGCAAGCACCTGCCGTGGCTGCTGGCGACCCTGCCCGCGCTGCGGGTCGTCTCGCTCAACGTGCAGCCGTCGCACGCCGCCGTGCTCGAGGGCGAGCGCGAGATCGTGCTGACGACCGAGACCGCGCTGCCGATGCGGCTGGAGGGGCTCGACCTCGCGCTGCGGCCGCAAGGGTTCTTCCAGACCAACACCCACGTCGCGGCCGCGCTCTACGCCCAGGCCCGCGCGTGGACCTCCGCGATCGGTCCCGCGTCGGTCTGGGACCTCTACTGCGGCGTCGGCGGCTTCGCCCTGTCCTGTACGGCGCCCGGCCGGTCGGTCATCGGCGTCGAGCTGTCCGCCGAGGCGGTCGCGGCGGCGTCGGCGACGGCTCCCCCGGGCGTGTCCTTCGTGGCCGGCGACGCCACCGCGTGGGCGCTCGCGCAGCCGGTGGCTCCGGAGCTGGTGGTCGTGAACCCGCCCCGACGCGGCATCGGGCCCGACCTGTCCGGCTGGCTCGAGGCGTCGGACACCCGACACGTCATCTACTCGTCCTGCAACGCCATCACCCTGGCCGAGGACCTGGCCCGGATGCCGTCCCTGCGACCCGTCGAGGCGCGGGTGCTCGACATGTTCCCGCACACGACGCACTACGAAGTGATCGTGCTGCTCGCCCGCTGACGGAGCAGCCGGCACTCTGCGCCCCCGGCAGGACTCGAACCTGCGGCCCAGTCATTAGAAGTGACTCGCTCTATCCAGCTGAGCTACGGGGGCGGAGGATCAGGAGGACACAGGGACGACCCGTCGTGGTCCCCCCGGTGCTCTTCTGGTCCATGGCCGAGTATGCCGTAGCGATCACGCCGAGCCGGAAACACCCTGGTGTCTTTCCCGGCGGAGAGAGTCGACGGGTGGCGACCCGAGAACTGTCGGTGGCTGCCCGTACGGTCGCGGAAAAGGAGCGACCATGAAGAGACTCGATCGACGATCCCGGCACCTTGCACACAGCCTCCCGTCTGCGAGACAACACCTCGATCGCCGAGGCCGAGACCTCGTCATTGCCGGATCAGAAGCCTGACGAAGGACAGCAGACGATGGCAATGCACCACACCAAGGACAAGGGTGATCTCGGGACTGCGAAGGCACACGCCGATCTCGTCGGACTTGGTTTCACTGTCCTATTTCCCGCCACCGAGCACGCGGCGTTCGATCTGGTTGCGTATCGCGACGGGACGTTCCACCGGGTCCAGGTCAAGTACCGTTCCGCGCGCTCCGGCACGATCTCGGTCCAGTTCCGCTCGGTGTGGGCTGATCGCAACGGCACGCACATGAAGCCGTCGGACAAGGCCGAGGTGGACGTGCTGTGCATCTACTGTCCCCAGACCGATAGCTGCTACTACCTGCGCCCGACGGACTTCCGACGGTCCGTGACCTTGCGCCTGGTCCCGAGCAAGAACGGGCAGCAGCGTGGCGTGCTCCCCATCGCTGCGTTCCGGGCCTTCCCCACGAACGAGACCTCGTTGGCCCATGACGCCGCACCCGTGAGCAGCTAGCGCTCACCCCACGACCGAGGTGACCTCGAGCAGCCCCTCGTTCATGCACTCCATGAACTGGTCCAGGTCCGTGATCGCGTCACCGTCGATGTTCAGCCCGATGCAGCACGTGCCGTCGTGCGAGATCAGCCCCGCCATCACCGCCACCCCCGGCAGCGGGCCGAACGGGAAGACCCGCTCGACGCGGGCGCCGGCCATGTAGACGGGGTGGGGCACGCCGGGCATGTTCGACGCCGAGAGCTCGGCGGCGCTGCCGACCAGGTTGAAGGCGATCTGGCCGACCTTCGACGGCACCCGGTTGAGCAGCGGCGCGATCAGTGAGAGCGTGTCGAGCGCGGGCTCGACGCGCAGGGTCAGCACGATCCCGCGCAGCACTGCGATCCGCTCGACCGGGTCCTCGATCCCGATCGGTGCGGCGAAGTAGGCGCCGGCGAACTTGTTGCCGCCCATGGGGTCGTCGGACTTGCGCATGCTCACCGGCATCACCATCGACAGGTCCTCGATGTCGACGCCGTTGCGCTGGTGGTAGCGCCGCAATCCACCGAGCAGCGCCGCGACGTAGGCGTCGTTCAGCGACCCGCGCGCCAGCTTCGCGGCGGCCTTCAGGTCCGCCAGCTCGCACTCCATGACCTGGAAGCGCCAGGCGGTCCCGCGTCGGTCCGCCAGCAGCGGGGAAGGCGTCGCCGGGGGCGGCGAGAGCGTACGGCGCAGCGAGCTGCCGTAGCGCACGGCCTCGCCGAGCGCGTTGGACCGTCCGGTCAGCACCCGGGCACCACCGGCGACGGCGCGCCCGGCCAGGCCGGGCAGCCGGCGCACGTTCTCCGCGATCACGGTCGTGGTGAGGTCCAGCTGGTTGGCGGGATGGGCCGACGCGCGCGGCTCCGCCCGCGGCTTGTCCGCGGTGTGCTCCCGGGTCCGGCTCTGGACCAGCGACATCAGCTGGATGCCGCCGAGCCCGTCGGTGAGCGAGTGGTGCAGCTTGAGGAGATAGGCCGCGCGCCCACCCTCCAGCCCCTCGACCAGCGTGCCTTCCCACAGCGGGCGGGTGCGGTCGAACGGCGCCAGCCCCTGGGTCTGGGCGAACTCCAGCAGGTGCGCCATCGTTCCCTCGCCGGGCAGGCGCGTGCGACGGACGTGGTAGTCGAGCTGGAAGGCCTCGTCGGGCACCCAGGCCGGCGGTCCCACCGGGAGCAGCGGGTCCAGGACGCGTTGGCGACAGCGCGGGACGAGCTCGGTCGCCCACTCGTGGGCGGCCAGGAACCGGTCCCAGTCGGGCGAGGTGTCGAAGAGCATCAACGAGCAGATCGTCGACGACAGCCGCGGGTGGTTCTCCGAGCGCCACATCAGCGCCTCGATCTCGTTCATCCGGTCCTCGGTGCCCCAGGAGGCTGCGAGGTCCCACATCTGTTCGGTCACGACGGCCACTTCTCCAAGGTGTCGACGAAGAGCTGGCGCACCTCGGTGACGATGGTGTTGAGGTTGTCGGGCGTCCAGTCGCTCGTGTCGATGGGCTCGAGCGCGCAGACGTCGACGGTGCCGGGACGGACCACGCTGGCCCGCGGCGCGAGCAGCTCACCGGCGTTGCGGAACACGACCGGGACCACCGGCACCCCTGCCTGCATCGCCATGTGGAAGGCGCCCTTCTTGAACGCCCCCGGCTCCGGAGTGGGCATCCGCGTGCCCTCCGGGAAGATCATGATCGAGGTCCCCGACCGGATGCGCCGGGTGAGCCGGTCGAGGGCTTCTCGCGACTGCCCCGAGTTGGACCGGTCGATGAAGACCGGGTCGAGGAAGAGCGAGGCGGCGAGCATCCGCGGGTCGAGCCTCGCCTCCGCCTTGGACACTCCCGTGACGTCGCGCCGCAGCAGCGAGCCCATGATCACCGGGTCGAGGCTGCTGCGGTGGTTGCCGATGAAGATCGCCGGCCGGGCCTTCCAGAGGTTCTCCTCGCCGATGACGTTGAGCTTGACGCCGGACAGGGCCAGCGCGAGGTCGCACGCGAGCGGGATGCCGACGTTGGTGCCGGCCCGCTTGTCGCGGCGTACGGCGCCGAGGACCGCGCCGGTGACGAGGCCGGCGTTGAGCCCGCCGACCGCACCGAGAGTGCCGAGCGCCGATCGCACACCCGCACGCAGCGGCTCGTGCATGTCGAGGACCGGCCAGCCCTGCAGCTTCGCGGTCTCCCGCAGCGCCCGCCCGGGCGCGATCGGGTGGGGGCGCCCGGTGCTGGCCAGGAACGCCACGTCCTCGTCCCCGTTGGCGTAGCCGTAGCTCTGGTGCAGGTCGATGTCGTGCTCGCGCGCGAAGCGGCGTACGGCCTGGGCCTTCGGCTCGCCCCAGAGGAACTTGCCGACCACGCGTCCGGTCAGCACCCCGTCCTCGATCTCGAGCTCGGTGCAGAGGATGTCGTCGATGCCGAGCTCGCGGGCAACCGGCCCGGTCTGGAACCGGGTGGCCGCGGAGGCGAGCACCACGACGTGTCCCATCCGCTGGTGGGCCTTGACGATGGCGCGGGCCTGCGGCCGGATGGTGCCGGCGATCTTCTGGACGAAGAGTCGCTCACCCATCTCCTGCATCGTGTCCTCGAGGTGGCCGCGCAGGGCGCTGAGCCCGAGGTCCCCGGCGCGCGTCGGGTCGCCACCGAGGGTGCCATCGACCGCGGTCAGCACCAGCCTGGCGAGGTCGCCCGCACCGACCTGACGCTTGCGGACCTGGTCACGCAGGATGTGCGTCGCCGTGAACCCGTGCACCAGCGTGCCGTCGAGGTCGAAGAACGCCGCGATGCCCGGGCCCCGGGGCCCGGCCTCGATCTCCGCGATCAGGTCGTCGGGATTCACGCCCGGCCCGCCCGGTGGAACTCCGCGATCGTGTCGACGCGGGCCGTCGTCATGGCGATCTCGTCGGCGAACGCGTGGCGCAGCTTGTCGAGGTCGGGGGTCTCGCTGTCGAGGAGTCCGCGGTGGTCGGCGAGGCGCAGCGCGGTCCGGAACAGCTCGAGGGTCACCGACTCGTCGCTGGTGATGCGGCCCTGGAGCGCCCACTGCTGCCCGACGGCAATGCAGTCGTCGAGGAACTCCGGCTCGCTGAAGGGCACGTCGAGGTCGGCCAGCCGGTCGGCCACGACGTGGTAGGCGTCGAGGAACGGGCGCAGCACGAGGTGTGCGACGTGGGGCCGCGTGGTCGCCAGCCTCGCCCGCAGCTCGGCCGTGTCGGCCTTCCTGCGATCGCGCGTCGGGTCCGCGACGCCGCGCAGCTCCGCGACGATGTCGGCGCCGAACTCGTGCCGTCCCGAGAAGAAGAAGTCGAACTTCAACAGCTCGCGCAGCCGCAGCGCCTCCGCCTCGGCGACGGCGACGATGTCGCCGGAGTCGCTCTCCGCCGCCGCGAGCAGGGCGAGCTCGCCGATCGCGCGGTCGACGAAGACGTGGATCGCGGTGTTCCGGTAGAACGCCGCCACCAGGTGCTTGTCCGGCGCGATGTGCCACACCGTCTCGGTACCGCCGTCGTAGGCCACGAGCACCCCCGACGCGACCAGCTCCTGCAGCGTGCGCCGCAGCGTCTCGCGCTCCTTGAGGTTGAACGCCCCCGCGACCCGCCAGCCCCGCTCGGCGAGGTAGTCCGCGATCGGCGCGACGGTCGCCTGCACCTGCGCCAGCGAGAGCGCTCGGTCCTCGCCGAGGATCGCCATGCTGACGATGGCGGTCGCGGTCACCGGGGTGGCCCGGTTGATGCGGTGACACGACTCCAAGGCGATCCGCTCGATGGCGTACGGCGCCGCCGACTCGTCCGCATGCAGCTCGGCCATCCGCGCGGCCAGCGAGATCGGCTCGCCGAAGTCGACGTAGGCCCGGCCGAGGCGGTGCCGCTGCTCGCGGGCGAACTTGTAGAGCCAGCGGAGGTCCTCGGGCCGCTTCTGCGCACCCTTGGCCTCGGAGGTCATCATCGAGACCTCGTGCAGCTGGTCGTAGACGATCGACACGGGCACGATCAGGGCGTCGACCCCGTCGGCCTCGCACACCGCGTCGGCGACGTACCGCATGATGCCGAAGGCCGGCGGACGGAGCTTGCCGGTGCGGGTCCGGCCGCCCTCGATCGACCACGCGAGGTTGGAGCGGTTCTTGAGGAGCTGGGCGATGTAGGAGCGGAGCGCCTGCCGGTAGACCGGGATGTCGGAGGTGCTGCGCTTGATGAAGATGACCCCGGAGCGGCTGGCGATCGAGCCCATCGGGAAGAAGTTGAGGTTGGCCCCGCCGAAGGTGAAGGGCGTCGACATCCGCCCCGAGGCGACGACCTCGGGGACGAGCGCACCGTCGAGGTAGGACCGGTGGGAGAAGAGGAAGAGCAGCGAGTGCTGCCGGTCGAGGGCCCGCAACCGGGCGATCGAGTCCTCGTCGATGTAGACGTCGTGTGCGCGCGCGAGCCACTGCGAGAAGCGACGGAAGGCCGCGCCAGTGCCGGCGCTGTGGGTGGCCGACATCTCGCGCAGGTGAGCCCCTGCCTCGGCGCCGACCTGGCGCTTGGGCCGGCCGAGGTCCTCGGCCAGCGAGGCGAGCTTCTCCCCGAACGCCTCGTCGGCCAGGATCTGCGCCACCTCGTGCCCGTCCGCCGGATCGGGTGACGCCAGCCCGACCCGGGTGGTGAGCGGAGCCAGCAGCTGCTTGCCGCGGCCCTTGGCCCGGGTGACCGCGGATCCGGTGCGTGGTGCCTGGTGCGTCATTACCGGAGTCTCGAAGGCCCGGGCACTCTGGTCAAGGGCCCGTCCACGCAACAATGCGGGCGTGACCTTCTCCTTCTTCACCGCCGAGGCCGAGCTGCTGACTCCGACGGACGCCGCGCGCAGCCTGTGGAGCGCGGACCAGATGCACGGGGTGGCCGTGAGCGGCGCGATGGCTCGGGCCATCGAGATGAGCGTCCCGCGCGACGACCTCCGCCCCGCGCGCTACACCCTCGACATGTTCCGACCGGCGACGATGAGCCCGTTCACCATCGACACCACGGTCGTGCGCGAGGGCCGGCGGATCTGCCTGGTCGATGCCGTGCTCGTCCAGGACGGCGAGCCCAAGGTCCGCGCCAGCGCGATCTTCCTCAAGCCCAGCGAGGACCCCGACGGAGAGGTCTGGCGGCCCACCGACGACCCGACGGCGCCGGACGGGGTGCCCGTGCTGACTGCGCCGACCATCCCGTGGTTCGCCAGTGACGAGCCGTGGTCGCAGGACTTCTCGGAGCACCAGAACGCCGGACGCAAGCAGACCTGGCAGCACGGCGTTCCGGTCGTGGCCGGCGAGGAGCCGACCCCGTTCCAGGCCGTCGCGAGCATCGCCGACGCCACCACGATGGCGTGCAACTGGGGCAGCAAGGGCGTGCAGTACATCAACACCGACATCACCCTGTCGCTGTCCCGGCTCCCCCGCACCGCCGAGCTGGGGCTGCGCGGCGAGCGCTGGTCCGGCCACGACGGGATCGCGGTCGGCGTCGCCACCGTCTACGACCGTGACGGCGTCATCGGCCAGTCGATGGTGACGTCGCTGTCCAACGCGCTGCGCACCGTCGACTTCCAGCAGCACGACTTCAACGAGGACGGGACCCGCACCAGCCGGGTCTGATCCCGGCGCGCCTCCCGGATCGGGTGCAGCGCGCCGGTTAGAAAAGCAACAGGCCCGGCGTCGTATGAGATCGCCGGGCCGAACGCATTTCGGGCTGAAATGGGTGGAAGCCGGCAAGTATGAGTTGCCGGCTTCCGGTGTCTTCCGGACCGAAGTCCTTCCGACTCCTCAGTTCTACGCCCGCCCCGCGAGCCCGCGCAAGACCCGGGGCCGAATCTCTGCCGAGATCTTCGCGGCGTACGGCGTGTCGCGCCGGACACGCCGTGCGAGGTGACAGGTGGGGCGAGCGAGCGGCCCCGATCAGCCCAGGTAGTCGTCGATCTCCCCGAGGATCCGCGTCTTCACGTCGGCCGGGGCGAACGACGCGCGGACGGCTGCTCGCGACAGGTCGGCGACACCCTCGGCGGACAACGAGAGCAGCTCCGCCGCGATCGCATACTCCGCGTTCAGCGTCGTGCCGAACATCGGCGGGTCGTCGGAGTTGATCGTCACCGGGACGCCGGCCTCGACGAACAGGCGGAGCGGGTGCTCGGGCAGCGATGCCACCGCCCGGGTCGCGATGTTGGACGACGGGCACACCTCCAGCGTGATGCCCTCCGCGGCGAGGTGGGCGAGCAGCGCGGGGTCCAGGGCCGAGGACGTCCCGTGCCCGATCCGCTCGGCCCCGAGCAGGCGGACCGCGTCCCACACGGTCTCGGGCCCGGTCGTCTCCCCCGCGTGCGGCACGGAGTGCAGCCCGGCAGCCCGGGCGGCGGTGAAGTGCGGCTGGAACTGCGGTCGCGGTACGCCGATCTCCGGCCCGCCGAGGCCGAAGCCGACCAGCGCCTCGGGACCGTGGTCCAGCGCGTACGACAAGGTCGCGTCCGCGGCGGGGATCCCCGACTCGCCGGGGATGTCGTAGATCCAGCGCAGCACCAGCCCGAAGTCGCGCTCGGCCGAGACCCGCGCGTCCTCGATCGCCTCGGTGTAGGCCTCGATCGGCATGCCGATGTCGTCGCGGTCGGGTCGCACGGAGGTGTAGGGCGTGCACGTGAGCTCGGCGTAGAGCAGGTGCTGACCGGTCGCCATCTCGCGCGCCACCTCGTAGGTCAGCGTGCGGACGTCCTCGGGTGTCCTGACCAGGTCGACGACCGCGAGGTAGACGTCGACGAAGTGCGCGAAGTCGCGGAACTCGAAGAACGTCTTCAGCTCATCGAGGTCGAAGGGAACGGTCCCCGGATGACGCGCCGCGAGCTCGGCGACGATCCGCGGTGACGCCGACCCGACGTGGTGGACGTGCAGCTCTGCCTTGGGCAGGCCGGCGATGAACTGGGCCAGGGCGGGTTGCGTCTGCTCGCTCACTCGATCGCCTCGGCGAGGGTGCTGGCGTCGATGGCCTCCCCGTCCACCATCACCGTGGGAGTGCCTTGGACCCCCGCGGAGGTCGCGGCCTTCACGCCGTTGCTGACCCACGCCTCGAACTCGAGGCCCTCGATGCCGGCGGCCACGTCGGCCTCGGTCGCGCCTGCCTCGACGGCCTTCTCGATCAGCCACGCGTCGTCGGGGTGGTCTCCGTCCTCGGCCGGCTGCTCGGCGTACAACAGGTCGTGGAACTCCTTGGCCACCTCGGGGCCGGCGGCGTCCAGCACGACCGCGAACGCGTTGGCGGTGCGCTGGGAGTAGTCACCGAACCGGCCGAGGAAGTCGAGCGGGCGATATTCGACGCTCGCCCGACCCTCCTCGACGGCGCTCTCCAGCTCAGCGTCGTAGGCGTCCTCGAAGGACTTGCACGCCGGGCACAGGAAGTCCTCGTAGATGACGACCTCGTGCTCCGCGTCCGCCGTACCCAGCCGGAGACCGTAGGACTGGGTGGCTCCCTCGGGGGCAGCCGCCGTCTCGTCGATGTCACCCGCGCGGCTCTGCAACCAGACGGCCGCCACCACGACGATCAACAGGCCGCCGACGACGGCGCCGATCGTCAGCAGCCGGCGCTGCCGGTCCCGGCGCGCCTTGCGCTCCCGTTCCGCCTTCAGGGCCGCGGCCCGGGCGGCCCGCTCAGCGGCCTTGTTGCGCTTCGACATCGAGTTCCTCTCCTTCGCCCGGTCCGGGCGAGACTTCACCCGCACGCGGCGGGAGGACAACAGCATCAAGTGACCAGCGGCTGCTTGGCCAGATCACCAGCCACACGGACAGCAGCAGCAGACCGACGTCGCGGGCGATCTCCCACGGATACTTCGCCGTCGCGTCCGCGATCTCGCCGCCACCGCCGAAGCAGCCGCAGTCGATCGACAGCCCGCGGGCCCACGCCGCCGAGATCCCGACGATGAACGCGACGAACAACAGCGCCGACAGCGCTCCCATCAGCCGGGTCAGCAGCCCGAGCACCAGGCAGACACCGAGCGCGACCTCGACCACCGGCAGGGCGTAGCCCACCGTCGGCACGATCGGCTCCGGCAGGATTTCATAGGCGCGTACGGCGCGGACACTGCCCGACGGGTCGGGGAGCTTGAGCGCGCCGGCGACGATCCAGACGCCACCGGTGATCAGTCGCGCGACGAGACCGATCCACTGCTTCACGTGTCTGACCCTAGGACCAGCGCCTGAACCACCGCTGAGAACCCTGAGTAGGGTGCTCACCGTGAATGAGCGACTCGTCTGGATCGACTGCGAAATGACCGGCCTCAACCTCGAGACCGATGCCCTGGTGGAGGTTGCGGCGCTGGTCACCGACTTCGATCTCAACGTCCTCGGTGACGGCATCGACGTCCTCATCCGGCCACCGCAGGCCGCGCTGGACCAGATGATCGACTTCGTCCGCCACATGCACGTCTCCTCCGGCCTGCTCGAGGAGCTCGAGGGCGGGACGACGATGGAGGACGCCGAGCAGCAGGTGCTGGCCTACATCAAGGAGCACTGCCCCGACGGCAGCCGGCCGCCGCTGGGTGGCAACACCGTCGCCACCGACCGCTCGTTCCTGGCCCGTGACATGCCCACCCTCGAGGGCTTCCTGCACTACCGCAACGTCGACGTCTCCTCGATCAAGGAGCTCGCCCGCCGCTGGTATCCCCGCACCTACTTCGCGGCTCCGGCCAAGCGCGGCAACCACCGGGCGCTGGCCGACATCCAGGAGAGCATCGAGGAGCTGCGCTACTACCGCGAGGCGGTCTTCGTCCCGCAGCCCGGCCTCGACAGCACCGCTGCTCGCGAGATCGCGGCCAAGCACGCCGGCACGATCACCGGCCTCGGCCCCGATTCAGAATCCGCGCACTGATTGCCCTACACTTCTCTCGGTCTCGCGCCGTTGTGCGCGAGCCATGGTGGGTATAGCTCAGCTGGTAGAGCGCCGCCTTGTGGTGGCGGATGTCGCGGGTTCAAGTCCCGTTACTCACCCCAATGAAACCGCAGGTCAGGGACATGTCTCCTGACCTGCGGTTTCTGCTTTTCCACGCAGCGTCAGCGTCGACTCGATGCGTGCGAGGTCTCCGTCACCTGCTCGTCCCCGAGCCGGTCGGCGACCGAGACCACGAACCCGCCGAGCATGAACGCCACGATGGCTGCGACCAGGGTCGCGGTCGTCAGCGTCGGGATGAGGCGGCGCGCGCCGCTCACCGCTCCCCCGGCGTGGTGGCCGTGGGTCAGCGCGTGACCCTTGCCGCGCTGGAGGAGGTAGCGGTTGACCGGCCAGGCAGCGAAGAAGGCGACGGTCAGGGCGAGCATCATGCTGGCCCAGAAGACGGGGTTGACCAGACCTGCGTCCATGGCCCCCGGGATGAGGGCCATCACCGCGTTGTCCACGACCTCCATGGTCGCGATCGACAGCGTGTCCGCGGCGAGCACGAGGCTGAGGGCGGCGCCGAACCCCAGGCCCGCCTTGACCAGGGGCAGCGTCGAGAGCGCATAGCCGAACAGGAAGGCGAGGGACACGGCCAGGAGGATGGTCCAGCCGGCGCTCAGGCCGATCGCGGTGCCGATCATGAGGCCGGCGATCTCACCGATGGCGCAGCCGGTGAGGCAGTGCAGGGTGGCGCTGAGCGCCATCGAGTTCACCCCGCTCATCGCTGCATGGTCGTGCCCGGCGTGTCCGTGGTGCGGCGTGCTGGTCATCTGGCTTCCTCCGTTGTGAATGATGGAGTGGTTCATACCGACTCGAACCAATACCCTAGGGGGGTATATTCCTCATGCGCCACCCCAATGTCGGCGGAGTCCTCCGCACGACCGCCGTGGCTCTCATCCTCGCCCTGGCCGTCGCCTGTGGCGAGGACTCCGCGCCCGCGCCGGAGCGCTCCGCGACCGAGCACAACGCCGCCGACGTCACCTTCGCCTCCGAGATGCTCCAGCACCACGCGCAGGCGCTCTCGATGGTCGACCTGACCCTGGACCGCCCGCTCGATCCGGAGGTGCAGGAGATCGCCGAGCAGGTGCGCGCCGCCCAGGCACCCGAGATCCAGACCTTCTCCGAGTGGCTCACCGACTGGGACGAACCGATCCCCGAGACGATGCGCGACCACTCCAACGCCGGTCACGACATGGAGCACATGGGTGAGTCGATGGAAGGCCTCGACACCAGCATGCCCGGCATGATGTCGGCCGACGAGATGACCGCTCTCGAGGAGGCCCCCGAGGGCGAGTTCCAGGCGATGTGGCTCGACATGATGCTCGAGCACCACCGCGGAGCCGTCGAGATGGCGCAGGCCGAGACCGAGGACGGGCAGTACGAACCAGCCGTCGAGCTGGCCGAGGACGTCATCGACACCCAGAGCGCCGAGATCGAGGCGATGGAGGCCCTGCTGCCCTCCTGACCACTCCCGCCCGGAGGTGCGACTACCTTGGCTCAGGTGAGCAACGGTCAGCACAGCTACGACGTCGCCATCGTCGGCGGCGGCCACAACGGTCTCGTCGCGGCCGCCTACCTCGCCCGCGCGGGCCTCTCGGTGGTCGTCCTCGAACGCCTCGGCCACACCGGCGGCGCGGCCGTCTCGGTCAGCCCGTTCGCCGGCCTGCCGGCCCGGCTGTCGCGCTACTCCTACCTCGTCAGCCTCCTGCCCGAGCAGCTGATGGCCGACCTCGACCTCGACGTCCGGCTGGCGTCACGGAGCACGGCCTCCTACACGCCGTACACCCGGGACGGACAGGCCGGCGGCCTCCTCATCGAACGGCCGGAGGGTGAGCTGACAAGGAAGTCGTTCGCCGCCCTGACGGGATCGGACCGGGAGTACGACGCCTGGCGGGAGTTCTACGCCGACGTGACCGACCTCGCGCACGCCGTCGCGCCGACCCTGATGTCACCGCTCCCCCTGGAGCGCGAGCTGCGCGAGGCCGTCGATCCCGGCCTCTGGCGCGACGTCGTCACCCAGCCGCTCGGACGGACGATCGAGGAGCGTTTCCTCGACGACACGGTCCGCGGCGTGGTCGCCACCGACGCCCTGATCGGCACCTTCGCGTCGCTGCACGACCCGACGCTGGTCCAGAACCGCTGCTTCCTCTACCACCTGATCGGCAACGGCACCGGCGAGTGGCGCGTGCCCATCGGCGGCATGGGCGCGGTGACCGACGCGCTGGCCCGTGCGGCCACCTCGGCAGGCGCTGAGATCCTCACCGGCGCAGGCGTGAGCCGGATCGAACCGGGCTCCAACTCGGCCACCGTGGTCTGGCACGACGGGTCGCGCGAGCAGTCGCTGACCTGTCGCCGCGTCCTGTCGGGTGTCGCGCCGTGGGTGCTGCGCATCCTGCTCGGCGACGGCGAGGACGACGCCAGCAAGCCGGAGGGCTCGCAGCTCAAGATCAACTTCCTCCTGGACCGGCTGCCCGAGCTCAGGTCGGGCGCTGACCCGGCCGTCGCCTTCGCCGGCACCCTGCACCTCGGCGAGGACTACACACAGCTCGAGACGGCGTACGCCGAGGCGTCGGCCGGGCAGGTCCCGACCACGATGCCGGGCGAGGTCTACTGCCACTCCCTCAGCGACCCCTCGATCCTCGGGGACCTGGCCGCGCAGGGCGCGCACACGCTGACCTACTTCGGGCTGCACACCCCGGCGAGCCTGTTCGAGGGGCCGGGTGGTGCGGCGGCCAAGGACCTCGCGGTCGAGCGCGCGATCGCCTCGCTCGACGAGCACCTGGTCGGATCGATCCGCGACTGCATCGCCACCGACACCGACGGCAACCCCTGCATCGAGGCGAAGGTCCCCCAGGACATCGAGCGCGACCTGGCCATGCCGGGCGGCCACATCTTCCACGGCGACCTGGACTGGCCGTGGGCGCCCAACCGCGCCCGCCGCGACACCGCGGCCCAGCAGTGGGGCGTCGCGACCGACCACGACGTGGTGCTGCTCTGCGGCTCCGGGGCGCGGCGCGGCGGCGCCGTCTCCGGCCTCGGCGGCCACAACGCGGCCCAGGCCGTGCTCGCAGATCTCGGCTGACACATCTCGATTTCACCCGTGGGTCGCATGCGTGTAGAGTTCAACCTCGTTGCGCAGCGCTCCACCGCGCTGCGCAATATGCGCCAGTAGCTCAATTGGCAGAGCAGCTGACTCTTAATCAGCGGGTTCGGGGTTCAAGTCCCTGCTGGCGTACAAATGAGAAGGTCAGGACCGGTCACCGGTCCTGACCTTCTTGCGTTCGAGCCGCCTCGGCCGCGTGCACGACGAGGTCCCGGTGGAGTCCTTCACCGATGCGCACGTTGAAAGTCCCGGAGGCCTTCGGACGAGCGGTTCAGTCGAGCTCCCGGACGGAGGCCGCGGTCGTGCCGCCGAGCTCCATGGCCGGCAGGCCGAGCTTGCGGTGGTCCCAGGTCCGGGTGCGCTCGACGTCGAGGCGCACCACCACACGGTTGTGCATCATCAGGTCGAGGAAGGGCCGCAGCTCAGGTGTGTACGGCGCGTTGTAGCGCTCGAAGATCTGCAGGCAGACACGCTCCAGCAGCTCGGCGTCGTCCTCGACGACCACCCCGCGGCCCTCCAACGAGACGCCGCGCAGCTGGTCGTAGGTGTGACCGGCCTCGACCAGGAACGTCATCCGGTCGTCGCGGCGCAGGTTGCGCACCTTCTGCGACTTCGGCTTCGTCTCGAGCCAGACGTGGCCGTCGAACCACGCGAACCACATGCCGACGAGGTGGAGCTGGCCCTGCGGACCGAGCGTGGCCACCGTCGAGCTGCGTTGCTGGCCCAGGAAGGTGTCGATCTCGGAGTCGTCCATGACGATCACGTCGCGCTGCTTCACGCGCTCACCCTAGGCGGTGAGCGGGGCGGACGGCCTGCACGAGCGGGGGGATCCGCACAGGCCGTCCAACGACGTCTCGACATTCACGGGGGTAATGTCGCGACCCAGCCATCCTCACCCCGGCCGGGGCCCCGTGGCTAGACCCTCACGGGACTTCCCGCATTTCGCTCCTACAGGTAGAGGCCCGTGGAACCGGCGTCCAGCCGCTCGGCCGCGACGGCGTGCGCGTCGCGCTCGCGCATCACGATGTAGACGTCTCCCTGCACCTCGACCTCGGACTTCTCGTCCGGGTCGAACAGCACCCGGTCACCGACCTCGACGGCCCGGACGTGCGGGCCGACGGCGATGACTCGCGACCACGCGAGTCGGCGGGCACCCATCTCAGCGGTCGCGGGAATGACGATGCCGCCGGAGGAGCGACGCTCGCCCGACTCGGGGTCGAGCTCGACCAGGAGACGGTCGTGCAGCATCTTGATGGCTGCTGCGCCCGAGGTGGTGCTCACGGGTGGATCAGGCCCGCGGTCAGCGGACGATCTTGCGCAGCAGGGCGAGCACCACGATCGCGCCGACGACTCCGCCGGCGACCTTGATGATGTTGTCGGTGCGCGGGGTGCCCGTCTCGAGGTCCACGAAGCTGGACTTCACCGACGTCACCTGGCGACCGACGATGGTCTTCGGGCTGGCGCGGTGGGTGAGCTGGTCGATCGTGCTGGCGAGGCGCTGCCGCGTCTCCTCGATCTCGCGCTCGAGCGCGCTCAGTTCGTTGGTCACGCCGGAAGGCTACCAACCGAGCGCGGATCGAATCCCCAGGGCAGTTCCAGCCGGTGGGCGGCCATGAGCGGCGCATCGGTGAGCACGTCGAAGGTCCGACCGTCCGCCACCACGATCCCGTCGCTCAGCACCAGCGAGCGGGGGCAGAGCTCCAGGGCGTACGGCAGGTCGTGGGTCACCATCAGCAACGTCACGTCGAGGCTGCGCAGGATGTCGGCGAGCTCGCGACGACTGGCGGGGTCGAGGTTGGAGCTGGGCTCGTCGAGCACGAGGATCTCGGGCTCCATCGCCAGCACCGTCGCCATCGCCACGCGCCGCCGTTGCCCGAAGGAGAGGTGGTGGGGCGGGCGGTCCGCGAAGTCGGCCATGCCGACCAGGTCGAGCGCCGTCATCACCCGCTTGTCGAGCGCCGCGCCCTTGAGACCGAGGTTGGCGGGGCCGAAGGCGACGTCCTGGCGGACGGTCCCGAGGAAGAGCTGGTCGTCGGGGTCCTGGAAGACGATGCCGACCCGTCTCCGGATCTCCTGCAGGTTCCGCTTCGCGACCGGCAGCCCGCTCACGGCCACCTCGCCGGCGCCGGCGGTGAGGATGCCGTTGAGGTGGAGCACCAGCGTCGTCTTGCCCGCGCCGTTGGGTCCGAGGAGGGCGACCCGCTCCCCCTGGTGGACGTGCAGGTCGACGCCGTACAGCGCCTGGTGTCCGTCGGGGTAGGCGAATGCCAGGCCGCGGACGTCGAGGACCGGGGTGCTCATGGCAAACGTCCGTCGTAGCCGCGCGACAGCATCGCGAGGTGGACCCGCTCACCGCGCTCGTAGGAGCGGATGAACAGCGACCCCATCGCCCGCGCCAGGGTCGGCCAGTGCTTGGGCGAGCGAGGCTCGCAGCCGCGCGAGCGCATGGCGACCATCATCCGCGCCAGCTCGGCGGTGACGACGTCGAGGTAGCGGATCATGAATCCCATGATCTGCACGATCAGGTCGGGCATCCGCAGTCGTTCGAGACCGCGGAGCACGTCCTGCGGCTCGGTGGTCGCAGCGAGGGTGAGCGAGGCCAGCACGCCCAGGGTGCCCTTGATCAGCAGCGCCCCGGCCGCGAGCAGCCCCGGTTCGGAGACGCTGACGCCGAGGACGTCGATGCGTGGGCCGTAGGCGACGAACGGCACCAGCACCGCGAAGACCGCGAACGGCACCTCGATCACCATGCGCTTGGCGAGGTACGGCGCAGGCACCCGCGACAGCAGGACGACGCCGACCAGGGCGGCGGCCTCGACGGCGAACACGGCATAGGCCTGGCGCGGCGTGGCGACGACCACGAGCATGAAGACGACGAGGGCGACGATCTTCAGGTGGGCCGGCGCGCGGTGGATAGGACTGTGCGCGTGGAAGTGCAGGCGGTGGCCGTGGCCGGCGCCCATCAGCCGTCGTCCTGGTCGGTGCCCGGCTCCTCGGCGCGGGAGCGGCGGCCGAGGGTCCAGAAGAGCGCACCGCCGAGCAGCGCGACCAGCCCCACCCCGGCCAGCCCGGCCAGGGCGCCGCTGAGGCGCTCGTCCTCGACCCCCTCGGTCTGGTAGTCGGCCAGCGGGCTGTCGTCCGTCGCCGAGTCCTCGGCCGAGTCACCGAAGCCGGTCTGGCCGGCGACGTACTCCAGGCCGTCGGGGTGGCTGCTGGCGTAGTAGCTCGCCACCCCGGCGAGCAGCAGCGTCAGCAGGACGCCGATCGCGAAGAAGGTGCGCCGGTTCATCGCACGACCTGCGAGTCGGGCAGGCGGATCTCGAGCTCGCGGGCCTGTAGCACCGGCGCGGCGCCGTACACGAGGTCGGGGCGCACGCCGATCACGCTGGCGACGACCAGGCCGGTGATGGCCGCCTCCCCCAGCGCGATCAGGGTGTGCCAGCCCACCATCGCGACCAGCACCTTGGCCGGGTCGACCGGGAGGGTGCCACCGAGCGAGAAGAGGGCAGTGAAGGTCGTGGCGGCCGCGAGCACGCTGACGAAGCCGGCGACGGCCGCCGCGGCCACGATCGAGGGCGTACTGCGCGGCAGAACCCGGCGCAGCCCCGCGAAGACCAGCCACCCGATGCCGGCGCCGACGAGCGCCATCAACGTGACATTGGTGCCCAGCGCGGTGATGCCGCCGTCGGCCATGAACAGGGCCTGGACGAGCAGCACCACCGAGATGCAGAGCACGGCCGACCACGGACCGACGAGGACCGCCGCCAGCGCTCCGCCGAGGAGGTGGCCGCTGGTGCCGGCGCCGACCGGGAAGTTGATCATCTGAGCGGCGAACACGAAGGTGGCGACGAGGCCTGCCATCGGGGCCGTTCGGTCGTCGAGCTCGCGGCGCGCACCCCGCAGGGCGAGTCCCACGCCAGCAGCCGCGATCGCACCCGTCGCCAACGAGGTCGGTACGTCGAGAAAGCCTTCGGGGACGTGCACGCGTGCCTCCTGGAGCGGTCGGTAGATTGCCGGTGGGCGGGCTCCCCCGAACGCCGCCCACCTGGCACCGCCACCTTATTGCATCTTGTTTGCAACAACCACCTGACCCCAACGACGGGATCCGACCTGTCCGCCCGGGCAGGTCCCCCGACCCAGGAGACCCCGGATGACCGACCGCCTCGCCCCCGGCGACACCGCCCCCGACTTCACCCTCACCGACGACACCGGCGCCGAGGTGACGCTGTCCGGGCTCCGCGGACGCAAGGTGATCGTTTACTTCTACCCCGCCGCCATGACCCCCGGTTGCACCAAGCAGGCCTGCGACTTCACCGAGTCCCTGGAGTCGCTCAAGGGCGCCGGCTACGAGGTGCTGGGAGTCTCGAAGGACAAGCCCGCCAAGCTCGCGAAGTTCCGCGAGCGTGACCAGCTCACGCTCGCGCTGCTGTCCGACGAGTCGCTGGAGGTCCACCGGGCCTACGGCGCGTTCGGCGAAAAGAAGCTCTACGGCAAGGTCGTCGAGGGCGTCATCCGCTCGACCTTCGTGATCGACGAGGACGGCAAGATCGAGCTCGCGCAGTACAACGTCAAGGCCACCGGCCACGTCGCCAAGCTGCGTCGGGACCTCGGGCTCGACTGACGGCGGGCTGCGCTGCTCGTCGGGGGGCGCCGGGTAGTCAAGTGAGACCTTGTGGGAAAACCGTCGACGGAGTGCAAACTCTCACTCAACTACCCCGCGCACCCCGCGCGTACCCGTCCGCGCAAGCACCTACGCTGGGCGCACCAGGCGCTCGTAGCCCAACGGCAGAGGCAACAGGTTTAGGTCCTGTCCAGTGAGAGTTCGAATCTCTCCGAGCGCACCCCACGCAACGTGATCGCGATTTCGGCCCCGCCGAGGCCTCACGTCGCTAGTGTCCGCACATGGACTCTGCGCTGACAACCATCGGGCTCCCGATCGCACTCGGCATCATCATGCTCGGACTCGGGCTCGACCTGACGATGGCCGACTTCCGTCGCATCGGGAAGAACCCCAAGGCCGTGCTGGTGGCCCTCGCTGCACAGCTGGTGATCCTGCCGATCATCTGCTTCGGCCTGGTGCTGCTCTTCGACCTGCCACCGCTGCTCGGCATCGGCATGATGCTCCTCGCGGCCAGCCCGGGCGGGACGACCGCCAACCTGTTCAGCCACCTGTTCCGCGGCGACGTCGCGCTCAACATCACGCTGACCGCGATCAACTCGATCATCGCGATCGCGACGCTGCCGATCATCACCAACCTCGCGATCGCCTACTTCGACCGCAGCGACGACGTCAGCATGCCCTTCGCCGAGGTGGTCAAGGTGTTCGCCATCATCTTGATCCCGGTCGGCATAGGCATGGCGATCCGTCACCGTTCACCCGAGTTCGCCGCCCGCATGGACCGCCCGGTCCGCATCGGCTCGGCCATCATCCTGGCGACCCTGGTCCTGGGCATCATGGTCGACCAGCGCAACAACATCCTCGACTACCTCGGTGACGTCGGCCTGATCGCGGCCATCTTCTGCGCGACCAGCCTCGTCGTGGGCTACGTCATCCCCAGGGCCGTCGGCATCGTCGAGTCCCAGGCCATCGCGTCGTCGTTCGAGATCGGGGTGCACAACGGGGCCCTGGCGATCTTCGTCGCGGTCGAGGTCCTCGACAGCGTCGAGATCTCGGTGCCGGCCGCGGTCTACTCCGTCGTCATGTTCGCCCTGGCCACCCTGTGGGGGATGGCCGTCTGCCTCAAGATCGACTCGCAGGAATACGTCGACGCCTGATCAGGCGAGCGCCGCGGCGATCCGCGGCGCCAGCGCCCGCAGCGCCTGGCCGCGGTGGGAGATGCGGTCCTTCTCGGCCGGGTCGAGCTCGGCGGAGGTCAGGTCGGCCTCGGCGTGCTCGTCCGCCACGAAGAGCACGTCGTAGCCGAAGCCACCGCTGCCCCGCGTCTCCCGGATGATCCGGCCGGGCATCCGGCCGTGCTCGACCAGCTCGGCGCCGTCGGCACCGACGAACGCGACGGCGCACTCGAACCACGCGTCGCGCCTCTCGTCCGGTACGTCGCTGAGCTGGGCGAGCAACAGAGCGTTGTTGCGCTCGTCGCTCTTGGGAGGGCCGGCCCAGCGAGCCGAGAGCACGCCCGGCATCTCGTTGAGCGCGCTCACGCACAACCCGCTGTCGTCGGCGATCGTCGGCAGCCCGGTCGCCGCGAACCCGGCGCGCGCCTTGAGCAGGGCGTTGCCCTCGAACGTCGGCTGGTCCTCGACCGGCTCGGCGTAGTCGGTGACGTCATCGAGCCCGACGACCTCCACCCCGTCGACGTGCTCGGCCAGGATGCGCTGCATCTCCACCAGCTTCTTGGCGTTGCGCGAGGCGAGGAAGACGCGGCTCATCGAGCGAGCGCCTCCTGCTGCAGGCGCGTCAGGTCGACGCAGCCCTTGGCCGCCAGGTCGAGCAGCGCGTCCAGCTCGGCGCGGTCGAAGGCAGCGCCCTCGGCCGTGCCCTGCACCTCGACGAAGGACCCGGTGCCGGTCATTACGACGTTCATGTCGGTCTCGGCCCGGACGTCCTCCTCGTAGGGCAGGTCGAGGCGCGGCACGCCGTCGATGATGCCGACGCTGACGGCAGCGACCGAGCCGGTCAGCGGCTCACCCATCAGCGCACCGGTCGAGCGCAGGTGGGCGACCGCGTCGGCGAGGGCGACGTAGGCGCCCGTGATCGCGGCGGTGCGGGTGCCACCATCGGCCTGGAGCACGTCGCAGTCGAGAACGATCGTGTTCTCGCCGAGTGCCTGGTAGTCGATGATCGCCCGCAGCGAGCGGCCGATCAGGCGCGAGATCTCGTGGGTGCGACCACCGATGCGGCCCTTGACCGACTCGCGGTCGGAACGGGTGTTGGTCGCCGCGGGGAGCATCGCGTACTCGGCCGTCACCCAGCCCAGGCCCGAGCCCTTGCGCCAGCGCGGCACGCCCTCGGAGGCCGACGCCGAGCACAGCACCTTGGTGCCGCCGAACTCGACCAGCACCGAGCCGGCGGCGTGGTCGAGCCAGTTGCGGGTGATGGTGATCGGGCGGAGCTGGTCGTCCGTGCGGCCGTCGGCGCGTGCGGGGGCGATGGGAGTCGTCATGGGGACAAACCTAGTCAGGCGACGACCTCGTCGCGGAGTGGGCCGACGTCGGGCCCCGGCAGGGCCGGCATCCGCGCCAGCTCGCGGCCTCGCCGGGCACCCAGCTCCGCCAGCGCCATCCGCGCTCCCCACGGTCCGAGGTCCCCCGCCCGCCGCGCGAGCCACGGCAGGCCCGCCCTGGCCAGCCAGGCCAGGTCCTCCCGGCGTGAGGGCGCCAGACCCGCGTCGCTCCCGGCCGGAGGAGGCACGACGAGATATCCGCGCTCGGCCAGCAGCTCGGCGTACCACCGCGCGACCGCCCGGTGACCCGACCCCGAGGGATGCAGCCGATCCACCGACCAGAAGGCCCGCGTCGCCACCTCCGGACGCTGCGCCAGGTCGATGCGCACCCCGCCGTGCTGCGCATGGATCTCGTCGTACGTCGCATTGAGCTGCTGGATCCGCCGCCACATCGGCCGTCGGAGCCAGCCGGGGAGGCCGAGCACCGAGGCATGGTCGTGGTAGCGGACCGTCAGCAGCAGGGCACCG
>NZ_CM001852.1:947006-997136 GCF_000389985.1 Nocardioides sp. CF8 | reverse complement strand
GGCGGCTGCCGCGAGCAGCCGCTCGCGGACCAGGACTGGGTCCCAGGACGACTTCATCGTGTCGTTGACGCCGACGATCAGGGAGGCGAGGTCGGGCCGCTGGGCCAGCGCGCTCCCGAGCTGTGGGTCGAGGACGTCTCTCGTGGTCCCGCCGGAGACCGCGAGGTTGGTGAAGCGCACGTCGTAGGACTCATCCAGCGCGTCGGCCAGCAGGGCCGCCCAGCCCCGCCACCCGCCGTGCACCGGGTCGCCGACGCCGAAGGTGGTGCTGTCGCCGAGGGCCGCGAACCGCAGCTGACACCGCATGCCCGCAGCGTGCCGGCGCCCGGGAAGCGGCGCGCTGTTTCCCGGTGACGGTGAGTCCAACGCGGCGTGAAGATCCGCGGTGGTGACGCACACGCCAGCCGGGGCCGGTCATCCCCGTGGAAGACCGGACCCGGCTCGGTGTGGCCCCTCCCCCGCGGTGGGCCAGCCTGTGGGAGCTACTTGAGCTCAGCCCTCGCCACCCGGCGCAGGCCGAGGACGAACGGCAGCACGACCCAGATCAGGACCGTGACGATCACCCGCATGAGATCGGTGGTGTCGGTCTCTTCACCGGTGGTGAAGACGGAGGTGGCGAAGCCCAGGTCGATCCACGGGATGATGTCCCGGGCCCAGGCGAAGAATCCGTAGAGCGCCCCGTAGACCATGAACGGCAGCAGCATGGCGACGATGTAGTAGACGGCGACCGCGGCCGGGGTGCTCAGCAGGGTCAGGCCGAAGGCGAACGCCATCGAGAAGTAGGCGACCTGGGTGAGGACGGTCCACGCCAGGGTGCCCGCCTCCATGTCCCACACCGGGTCGATGCCCGAGACGGCGGCGCCGACGATGTTGCCCAGGGCGCCCAACGCAACGGCCAGGGCGACGGTGGCGAGCGCCAGCAGGAGCACGGTGACGAACTTCGCCCACACGACGCGCATGCGGTGGGGCTCGAGGGTGAAGGACACGAGGCCGGTGCGCTGGCTCCACTCGCTGGTCACACTGGTGATCGCGAGCACCGGCACCAGCAGCGACACCGGCGCGGTCATGATCTGGCCCCAGGTGTTGGCCGAGATCGTCTCGTCGGTGAGAGCGAGCACGATGAGCGGAATGCCCAGCGCCAGCGCGATCAACGCGCCGGTGAGGGCGAGCAGCCAGAAGCCGGCCCGGGTGTCGTACATCTTGCGCAGCTCGACCGAGACCAGGCGCCCGAAGGGCACCTGCGAGGTCGAGGAGAGGTCGATCGTGGGGGTCGGGTCTGCAGCAACGGCGGTCATACCGCGACTTCTTCGGCAGTGATGCTCTCGCGCTGGGTGTCCGCGGTGAGCTCGAGGAACAGGTTCTCCAGGCCGCCCTCGGCGGGCCGCAGGTCGGTCAGGACGAGCTGCTTGTCCGCTGCCACCCGGCCCACCTGCACCGGGTCGGTCTCGACGCGCAGGCCCTCGCCGGCGGCCGACACGGCGAAGCCGCCGGCCTCCAGCGCGCTCGAGAGCGACGCGAGGTCCAGCGCGGTGACGTGGGTGGCGCCGCCGGCGCGTCCGGCCAGCAGCTCCTGCTTGGTGCCGCTGGCGACGATCTGGCCGCGGCCGATGAGGATCATCTCGTCGGCGATCAGCTCGACCTCGTTGAGGAGGTGGCTGGAGAGCAGGACCGTTCCGCCGCGGTCGGCGTAGTCCTTCAGCAACCCGCGCATCCAGCGGATGCCGGCGGGGTCGAGACCGTTCGCGGGCTCGTCGAGGATCAGCACCGACGGGTCGCCGAGCAGGGCGTGGGCGATGCCGAGTCGCTGGCGCATGCCGAGCGAGTAGTCGCGCAGTCGGCGCGTCGCCTCGAGGTCGGACAGGCTCACCAGCGCGAGCATCTCGTCCACCCGCGAGAGGGGCAGGCCCATCAGCTTGGCGCCCAGGGTGAGGATCTCGCGACCGGTGCGACCCGCGTGCTGGGCTGACGCGTCGAGGAGCACGCCGACGTGCCGGCCGGGGTTGGGGATGTCGCGGTAGTGGTGGCCGCCGATCGTGACCTCGCCCGCGGTCGCGGGTGTCAGGCCAACCATCACCCGCATCGTGGTGGTCTTGCCGGCACCGTTGGGTCCCAGGAAGCCCGTCACCCGACCCGGACGGCAGGTGAAGCTCACGTCCTTGACGGCCGCGAAGTCGCCGTACTGCTTGGTCAGAGAGTCCACCCGAATCATGTCCGCCACTCTGTCCGGTGGGGGACGCACGGACATCGGTCGCAGGGCTCGACCTTGCCCCTACCAAAGTAGGGGTGCGCGCCCCTTAGCCTTGCCCCCATGGACGGCCCACCCGAACGCCCGCGCGCCGAGGACACCCGGCCGGAGCTGACGTTCGGGGGCCAGGCCTGGCGCCTGGCCGTCTGCCTCGCCTTCTCGATGCTCGTCTGGTCGCAAGCGGTCGAGAAGGAGTGGAGCGAGCACCGCTCGATCTTCTGGTTCGAGATCGCCCTGGGGGCGACCGCGTTCGTCGTGGTCATCTTCCGGCGCCGAGCACCCGCCGCCATCGCGGCCGTGACCGCGGGCCTGAGCATGTTCTCCGGTATCGCGGCGGGCCCGGCCACGCTGGCCGCCGTGTCGCTCGCCACCCTGCGGCGCCCGACCCCGATCATCGGCATCGGCCTGCTCAACTTCGCCTGCGCCATGACCTACACGCTCTACGCGCCCTTCGACCTGACCGAGCCCATCTGGGTCTCGGTCGTCATCAACCTCGTCGTCAACGCAGGCATGATGGGCTGGGGCATGTATCTCGGCTCCCGGCGCGAGCTCATCTGGACCCTGCGCCAGCGCGCGTCGCGCGCCGAGGCGGAGCAGGAGCTCCGGGTGGCGCAGGGCCGCAGCCAGGAGCGCGAGCGCATCGCCCGTGAGATGCACGACGTGCTCGCGCACCGCATCGCCCAGATCTCCATGCAGGCCGGCGCTCTCGCCTTCCGCGACGACCTGGCCGCCGAGCAGCTCCGCGACGGCCTGGGCGAGATCCAGGGCAAGTCCAGCGAGGCGATCAACGAGCTGCGCGGGGTGCTCGGGGTGCTCCGCGACCGCACGACGGGCGAGCTGGTCGAGGGGCCGCAGCCGACGTACGACGACATCGCCGCCCTGGTCGAGGAGTCCCGCGCGCACGGGGTGCACGTCGAGCTCAGCGACCGGGTGGACCGCTCGACCGAGGCCGTGCCCGACCCCGTCGGCCGCGCGCTCTACCGGATCATCCAAGAGGGGCTCACCAACGCGACCAAGCACGCGCCCGGCGCCCTCGTCACCATCGCGCTCAGCGGATCGCCGGCGCACGGCATCGACGTGGTCATCCGCAACCCGCTGGGGTTTGCGACCGGCTCCACCCCCGGCGCCGGGCTCGGGCTCGTGGGACTGGCCGAGCGGGCCGAGCTGCGCGGTGGCACGCTCGAGCACGGCAGCGACGACGGCGTGTTCGTGCTGAGCGGCTCTATACCGTGGACCCCATGAAGCCGGCGACGAGAACCATCCGGGTGCTCGTGGTCGACGACGATCCGCTCGTCCGCTCGGCTCTGGCGCTGATGCTGGGGGGCCAGCCCGACATCGCGCTCGTCGGCGAGGCCGGCGACGGCGTCGAGGCGCTCGCCATGACGGAGCGCGAGCGTCCGCAGGTCGTGCTGATGGACATCCGGATGCCGGTCATGAACGGCCTCGACGCGACGAAGGCGCTGGTGCAGCTGCCGCAGCCCCCGGCCGTGATCGTGCTGACGACCTTCCACGCCGACGACTACGTCTTCGCCGCCGTCGCGGCCGGCGCCGACGGGTTCCTGCTCAAGGACACTCCCCCGCACGAGATTGTCTCTGCCGTACGCCGAGTGGCTGACGGCGAGGCGATCCTCTCGCCCTCGGTGACCCGCACCGTGCTGGAGCAGATGCGCCTGACGCAGCCGCTCGACCGGTCGGCCGCCGCGGAGGAGCGGATGGCGGCGCTGACCCTGCGCGAGCGGGAGGTCGCGATCTGCGTGGGCCGGGGGCTGAGCAACGCCGAGATCGCGGGCGAGCTCTATCTCTCGATCCCGACCGTCAAGGCCCACGTCTCGCGGCTCTTCGACAAGCTCGACTCGACCAACCGCGTCCAGATCGCGATGGTCGTGCACGACGCGGGCCTCGTCTGAGGACAACGGGCGTCCGGCCACCCGGCGGGGCCGAGCGCTCAGAGCTCGATGACCATCCCGGCGACGGCGAGGTCGAGCGGACCGCTCCACGTCGTCCTGGCCTCGACCAGCGCGTCCTGCTGGTCGTGCCACGGCGGGATGTGGGTGAGCACGAGCCGTGCGACACCGGCCTCGGTGGCGGTCGCGCCGCAGTCGGAGCCGGTCATGTGCAGGTCGGGCGGGTTGTCGGCACCGTCGCGGAACGACGCCTCGCACAAGAGCACGTCCGCGCCGGCCGCGAGCTCCGTCAGCTCCGGGCAGGGACCGGTGTCGCCGCTGTAGACGACGGTGCGACCGCCCACGGTGACCTTCAGCGCGAACGCGTCGACCGGGTGCACGACCCGGGTGGACTCGATCGTGAAGGGGCCGATCCGCACGGGCTCGCCGTGCGCGAAGAAGTCGAACTCCTCCGTCATGCCGGGCTCGAGGGGCAGGTCGTAGGCGCGCGCGAGCCGGCCGGGGGTGTCCGCCGGTCCCCACACGGGGATGCGCGGCTGGGCACCGGTCGGGTGGTACTTGCGCATGACGTAGTAGCCGCACATGTCGAGGCAGTGGTCGGCGTGCAGGTGGCTGATGAACACCGCGTCGATCGTCAGCGGGTCGACGTAGCGGTGCAGCTGTCCCAACGAGCCGTTGCCCAGGTCGAGCAGGATCCGGAAGGCCCGTCCGTCCTGCTCGGCCTCGAGGAGGTAGCAGCTGGCGGGCGAGTCCGGGCCGGGGTAGGACCCGGAGCACCCGATGACGGTGAGGCGGGCGGTCATGACAGGCCACCGGCGAACTGCGAGGCGCCCAGCAGCTCGGTGCCGAGGAAGCGGCGACCGATCGTCTCGAACTCGGCAGGGTCGCCGGTGGTGGCGAACGAGTAGGCCGGCACGCCGCCCTCGCGCATCAGGTCGGTGCGGACCAACAGCTTGTAGACGTCCTTGGCGCACTCCTCGGCCGAGCTGACCAGGGTGACGCCGTCGCCCATGACGAGCGAGATGACCCCGGTGAGCAGCGGGTAGTGGGTGCAGCCGAGCACGAGGGTGTCGACCCCTGCGTCGACGAGCGGCTGGAGGTAGTCGTGCGCGACGTCGATGAGCTCGCTGCCTCCGGTCACGCCCTGCTCAACGAAGTCGACGAAGCGGGGGCACGCGCGGGTCAGGAGCTCGACCTGAGGGGCTGCGGCAAACGCGTCGTCGTAGGCCATCGACTCGGCGGTGGCGCGCGTGCAGATCACCCCGATCCGGCCGGTCCGCGACGCAGCGACGGCGCGTCGTGTGGCGGGCAGGATCACCTCGACCACGGGCACGTCGTAGCGCTCCCGGGCGTCGCGCAGCATCGCCGCGCTCGCGGAGTTGCACGCGATGACCAACGCCTTGACGCCCTCGGCATAGAGGTGGTCGAGGCACTCGAGGGCGTACTCGCGGACCTCGCCGATCGGCTTGGCGCCGTACGGCGCTCGCGCGGTGTCGCCGACGTAGCGGATCGATTCGTGCGGGAGCTGGTCGATGACCGAGCGTGCGACCGTCAGTCCGCCGAAGCCGGAGTCGAAGATCCCGATCGGGGCTTCGCGGTCTTGGGTGGGCACGGGGCAAGGCTAGGGCCGCGGTCTGGGAAAGGCACGCGCCGGGCCGCGTTGGCCCGGTCACACGTCACGTGGTCGGGCGGTCCCCCGCGTGCCCGGCGACCCACTGCATCAACGGGACGAGGAGCGCGGCCAGCTGTTCGCCGGGCTCGGTCAGGGAGTACTCCACATGGGGCGGGACGACGGGTCGGGCCTCGCGATGGACCAGCCCGTCGTCGGCCAGGGTGCGCAGCGTCTGCGCCAGCATCTTCTCGCTGACGCCCTGCGCGCGGCGGCGCAGCTCGCTCCAGCGCAGCGGCTCCCCCTCGGAGAGGGCCAGCAGCACCAGCACGCCCCACTTGCTCATCACGTGGTCGAGCAGGACCCGGCTCTGGCAGGCCGCCGGGAACACGCCGTCGGGATAGAGCTCGCGGAGGTTGCGACTTACCAACATGTGCGTACCTTACTTCAAAGTGGGTACTACCCCATGGGAAGTTAGCGGTGACCTCCTTCGTTGGACCGGACGACAAGCCCTCCAACGAACAGGACATGACATGACCACCTACCTCGTCACCGGCGCCAGCGGCCAGCTCGGCCGCCTCACTGTCCAGGCCCTCCTCGAGCAGGGGGTGGCGGCCTCCGACGTCGTCGCGACCGCGCGCAACACCGACGCCATCGCCGACCTGGCCGCCCTCGGCGTCGTGACCCGCGCCGCCGACTACACCGACCCGACCTCGCTCAAGGAGGCCTTCGCCGGCGTCGACCGAGCCCTGCTCGTCTCGTCCAGCGCCGTCGGCGAGCGGGTCGCGCAGCACGCCAACGTCATCGACGCGGCACGCGATGCGGGCGTCGAGCTGCTCGGCTACACCAGCATCACCCGGGCCGACACGGCGCAGATGATCTTGGCCGGCGAGCACCGCGCGACCGAGGACCTGCTGGCCGCGTCCGGGCTGCCGGTCGTGCTGCTGCGCAACTCGTGGTACCTCGAGAACTACACCGCCCAGGTCGCCACCGCCCTCGAGCACGGTGTCGTGCTCGGTGCCGCCGGCGCGGGTCGGGTCAGCGCCGCCACCCGCGCCGACTTCGCGGCCGCGGCCGCCGCCGCACTGGTCGCCGACGACCAGGCCGGTCGCGTGCACGAGCTCGGTGGCGACACCGCCTTCACCCTCGAGGAGTACGCCGCAACGCTGGCCGCCGAGTCCGGCCGGCCCGTCGCCTACCAGGACCTGCCCGCGCCGGAGCTCAGTGCCGCCCTGGTCGGCGCCGGCCTGCCCGAGCCGTACGCCGACGTGCTCGCCGACTCCGACCTGGGCCTGGCGCGCGGTGAGCTGCTGGTCGACTCCGGCGACCTGTCCCGGCTGATCGGTCGCCCCACGACCACGCCGGCCGAGGCGATCCGCGCCGCCCTCGCGTGACGCCGTCCCGGCCGCGCGGTGCGACGCACCGCGCGGCCGGCGGTGCGGACTGCGCCGTACCGCCCGCTTAGGCTTCTCGCATGTCGCGTCTCGGAGTCGTCCTGCCCGCACTCACGCTCGTCCTGTCCGGTGGCCTGGCCTGCGCCGCCGCCAGCGAGGCTCCCGACGCGGCGGCGCGGCCCACGACGGCCGAGCGTCGGATCGACACGCTGGGCCCCATCGACACCGTCGTGGCCATCTCGATCGACGGCCTCAACCCCAATGCGATCACCAAGCTGCGCAAGCGCGGCACTCCCGCGCTGCACCGGCTGATCCGCACCGGCGCGAGCACGCTCAACGCACGCACCGAGCTCGAGCTGACCGACACGCTGCCCAACCACACGGGCATGGTCACCGGGCGCCGCATCGAGGCCGCCACCGGTGGGCACGGCGTGACGTGGAACGACGATCGACGCAGGCCCTCGACGGTGCAGGCTGCGGCCGGCCACGAGGTCGAGTCGGTGTTCGACGTCGTGCACGACGCGGGTGGGAGCACCGCCTACTTCGCCAGCAAGACGAAGTTCTCGCTGTGGGAGCGCTCCTGGGACGAGGCCATCGACACCGACGTGATCATCGAGAACAACCGGCGGCTGACGCGACGGTTCGTCGCGGACCTGGCCGGCACCACCCGCAGCTTCCGCCTCCTGCACCTCTCCGCGCCCGACGCCGCCGGTCACGACCACGGGTTCATGAGCCCGCGCTACCTCGAGACGGTCACGGCCACCGACCGGCTCGTCGGCAAGGTGCTGCGGGCGATCTCGAGCTCCCCGACGCTCTCCGGGCACACCGCCGTCATCCTGACCTCGGACCACGGCGGCCGTGGCGCCAGCCACCGTGCGCCGAACCGACCGGCCAACTACACGGTGCCCTTCATGGTCTGGGGTCCCGACGTCGCCGTCGCCGACCTCTACGACATCAACCCGACCTACACCGATCCCGGTCGCACCCAGTCGACCTACGACGACGCGACCATCCGCAACGGCGACGTCGCCAACCTCGCGCTCGACCTGCTCGAGCTGCCCGCCGTCACGGACAGCGAGCACAACGTCGCGCAGGACCTCGTCACCCTCACGACCGACCCGAATCCGGCCGCGGGCTGACGCTCGGAGGCGTCAGGCCCAGAGCTGGCCGTCGAGGCGGTCCTCGGCCTCGTCGACGGTGCCCTCGTAGGCACCGGTCGAGAGGTACTTCCAACCGCCGTCGGCCACCACGAACGCGATGTCGGCCTTCTCCCCCGCCTTGACCGCCTTCGCGGCCTGGCCGAGCGCGGCATGCAGGATCGCGCCCGTGGAGATGCCGGCGAAGATGCCCTCGAGCTCGAGGAGCTCACGGACGCGGCGTACGGCGTCGCGCGGGCCGACCGAGAACCGTGAGTCGATCAGGGTCGCGTCGTAGAGCTCCGGCACGAAGCCCTCGTCGAGGTTGCGCAGGCCGTAGACGAGCTCGCCGTAGCGGGGCTCGGCGGCGACGATGCGGACGTCGGGCTTGGTCTTGCGGAAGAACCGCGAGACGCCCATCAGGGTGCCGGTGGTGCCGAGCCCGGCGACGAAGTGGGTGATCTCGGGGAGGTCGGCCAGCAGCTCGGGGCCGGTGCCCTCCTCGTGCGAGAGGGCGTTGGCCTCGTTGCCGTACTGGTAGAGCATGACCCAGTCGGGGTGCTCTCCAGCGATCTTCTTGGCGACCCGGACGGCCTCGTTGGAGCCGCCCGCGGCGGGCGAGGAGACGATCTCGGCGCCCCACATGCGCAGCAGCTGGCGGCGTTCCTCGGAGGTGTTCTCCGGCATCACGCAGACGATGCGATAGCCCTTGAGCTTGGCGGCCATGGCCAGTGAGATGCCGGTGTTGCCGCTCGTCGGCTCGAGGATCGTGGCGCCGGGTCGCAGCGTCCCGTCCTTCTCCGCCTGCTCGATCATCTTGAGCGCGGGCCGGTCCTTGATGGAGCCGGTGGGGTTGCGGTCCTCGAGCTTGGCCCAGATGCGGACATCGGGGCTCGGCGACAGTCGCGGCAGCCCGATCAGCGGCGTGCCGCCCACGGACTCCAGCAGGCTGTCGAAGCGGGTCATCCGCCTGCGACCGCCGGCAGCACGACGACCTGGTCGCCGTCGGCGAGCTCCGCGTCGAGGCCACCGATGAAGCGGACGTCCTCGTCGTTGATGTAGACGTTGACGAACCGGCGCAGGTCGCCGTTGTCGATCAGGCGCTCCTTGATGCCGGGGTGGTTGCCCTCTAGGTCGTCGATCAGCGCCGTCAGCGTCGCGCCCTCGGCCTCGACCGCCTTGGCGCCGTCGGTGTAGGTGCGAAGGATGGTGGGGATGCGGACCTCGATGGCCATCAGGGGGTGCTCTCTTCCGTAGGCGTGATCGTGACGTCTTCTTCGGTCACGACACCGTCGATGATTCTGTATGACCTGAACTCGACGGGGCCGTCGTTATTCCCGTGCTCGCGGGTGCTGACCAGGACGTAGTGCGCGTTGGGCTCGCTCGCCAGCCCGATGTCGGTGCGACTGGGATAGGCCTCGGTGGCTGTGTGCGAGTGGTAGACCACCACCGGCTCCTCGTCCCGCTCGTCCATGTCCTTGTAGAGCTGGAACAGGTCGGTGGAGTCGAACTCGTAGAACGTCGGGCTGCCCGCGGCGTTGACCATCTCGATGAAGCGCTCGGGCCGGTCGCTGCCCTCGGGGCCGGCGACGACGCCGCAGGCCTCGTCGGGGTGGTCGCGCTTCGCGTGCGCGACGATCGCGTCGTACGTCGCCTGGTCGATGGTCAACACGAGGTCAAGGGTAGGCGGCGCCTCCGCCCGCGCCGTACCGCGTCTCAGACGAGCGCGACGGCGGTCACCTTCCGCCTCCCCCCTGAACTTCCACTCGTGCGGGTGGAAGTCCATCCGCCGCTGAGCGGGGGACGGGCGGATCGGGCCTGAACTTCCACTCGTGCGGGTGGAAGTTCATCGGTGCGGACGGTTCAGACGAGGGCCGCTGCGGCGCACGTGGCGCTGCAGGCGTCGAGCAGCTCGCCCTCGGAGAAGCCCGAGCCGGCGAACCATGCGGGCGCCGTCAGGCCCAGCGCGAGCAGGGACTCGCGCGAGGTGTCCCGCGTCGGGTCCTCCTCGAAGACCTGCACCAGCTCCGGGTCGCTGGTCTCGCGGACCAGGTCGACCAGGTCGGCGATCGTCGTGGCGACGTGCACCGTCGCCCTGCCCTCGGGCCCGAGGAGCACGCCCACCCAGCCTGCTGCGCAGGAGGTCACGCCCAGCACCGGAGCAGCCGGACGCAGCGGCTCCGGGCCGATCTCGGCCTCGGACCTCCCCACGAACCGCGCCTCGCGCTCGTCGGCGAGCCCGGCCTCGACCCGGCCGGCCATGTGGGCGGACATCGGCGGCAGGTCGTCGACGGGCCACCAGCGGACGTCGGTGGACTCGTCATCGGCCACGTGGGCGGCACCGCTCACCCAGGTGCAGGAGAACGTCAGGTCGAGGTAGGCCGCCCGGTCGCCGTTGTCGTAGGTGAGCTCGGGCAGCACGGTGGTGGCGGCCAGGCGATCGACGCTGATCACGACGCCGGTCTCCTCCAGCGCCTCGCGGGCCGCCGCGATCGCGGGCTCCTCGCCCGGGTCGACGATGCCGGTGACGGGCGTCCAGGCACCGTTGTCGGAGCGCTTGACCAGGAGCACATGGTCGTCGCCGCGGGTGATGACGGCGGTGACGCCGGGCAGCCACAGGGGGTGGTGGCCGATCATCTCGCGCATCTCGACGACGAAGTCGGGGATCGGGCTCACGCCGTCAGGGCCTCGACGATCGTCTCCTGCAGCCAGCCGACCCACTCGTAGATGTCGTGGGCCTGCGCGCGGGGGTCGTCGTCGTCCATGGCGTCCCAGATCTCCTCGTCGCCGTCCTCCACGCCGAGGCGGGTGGCGAGCGCGAGCCGGATGTCGGTGAACGACCGCATCCAGGTCTCGGCGGTCGGCTCGTCGAGCTCGACGTCGATCATCAGGCCGTCCTCCTCGAGCTCGGGCGGCAGCCCGGCCTCCTCGAGGCAGTCGATGATCGTGCAGGCGGCCGCGGCCTTGCCGTCGCGCAGGCTGCCCTCGGTGAAGCGCCGGAACTCCGACGCGGCCTCGTCGTCCTCGAGATAGGCGGTGGGGAACAACCGCTGCAGCACCGGGTCCTCCGGCTCGCTGGTCGGTCCGGAGAAGTCCATCATCGCCTCGAAGGGATCGCGCGCGTCGTCGGGCACAGCCGCCTCGTTGCGCAGCAGCTCGACGATCTGCGAGGCCAGCGAGCGCAGCAGGTCGGACTCGAAGCCGGTGAAGTTGGCGATGATCAGCCGCGACTTCCGGTGGCGCGTGAAAGCCCCCACGTCAGGTCGCCTTCTCCATGGTCGCCCACAGGCCGTATTCATGCATCGCCTGCACGTCGCGCTCCATCTCCTCGCGGGTGCCGGTGGACACGACGGACCGGCCGTCGTTGTGCACCTCGAGCATCAGCTTGGTGGCCTTGGCCTCGGAGTAGCCGAAGTACTTCCGGAAGACATAGCTGACGTAGTTCATCAGGTTGACGGGGTCGTTCCACACGATGGTCACCCACGGCTTGGCCAGGAAGGTGATCTCGTCGGGGGTCAGGGTCGGTTCGACCTCGACGGGGCTTGCGGCTGACACGTTCGCCATCGTGGCACACCCGAGGGCGACCCCTCACCAGCCGGCTGCCGAGAAGACGGCGGGCCCTTCGTTCCTCCCCGGCACGCCGACCCCGGCGATACTGTCGCCGGCATGCCCGATCTCCTCACCGACGTGGCCGACGGCGTGCTGACGCTGACCTTCAACCGGCCGGAGGTCTTCAACGCGTTGAGCGGAGAGATGTCGCTCGGCCTCGCCGACCAGCTCGAGGGCGCGGTGTCCCGCTCGGACGTGCGGGTGGTCGTGATCACGGGCACCGGCGCCGCCTTCAGCACCGGGGCGGACATCGGCGGTGCCGACGCGCACGAGCGCTTCGACGCACGCGCACTCGACCTGGCCAACCGGATGGTGCGCGCGGTCGTCAACCTCGACAAGCCGGTGCTCGCGGGGGTCAACGGCATCGCAGCGGGGGTCGGCGCCAGCATCGCGCTGGCCGCCGACATCATCGTCGCGAAGGAGTCGGCCGCCTTCCTGCTGGCCTTCTCGCGAGTCGGCCTGATGCCCGACGGAGGCGCGAGCGCCACCATCGCGGCCGGGGTGGGCCGCGCGCGGGCCATGCGGATGGCGCTGCTCGCCGAGCCGCTGGGCGCCAGCGAGGCCCTCGACGCTGGGTTGATCACCCACCTCAGCACGGACGATGAGTTCGACACGACCGTCGCCACGCTCGCGCGGCGCCTCGCCGCCGGGCCGCCGCTGGCCTTCACGGCGACGAAGAGGGCCATCAACGCCGCGACCCTGAGCCACCTCGAGGGTGCCCTCGAGCGCGAGCGCACCGGCCAGACCATCCTGCTCAGGACGGCGGACGCCGCGGAGGGCATGCGCGCGTTCGGCGAGAAGCGCAGGCCCACCTTCACCGGGCGCTGATCAGCACCACTTGCGCGCCAGGGTCGTGACGACGTTGAAGTTGCGATTGGTCGCGACGCCGATCAGCCGTTCGACCCGCAGCGGGTCGACGGCGCCGGCCTCGTACGTCGGCCCCAGCAACAGGTGGCACGCACGACCGCGTACGACGGCGCGGTGCTCGGCCGTGGACAGCGCCTCGACGGCGGCCTCATCCGCGACGGGTTCCTTGAGCAACAGGACGTAATGACGCGACAGCTCGCGCTCCGCGGAGAGCTCCTCGGCGTCCCTACCGATCTGCGCGAGCTCCGCCCTGGTGAAGGCGATCGTCGGCACCTCGAAGCCGGCGACCTCGGCGAACGCGCTCTCGAGGGCCGCCTCGACCTTGACCCGGGAGCGCAGCGAGGACGTCACCCGGACGTTGCCGGTGTTGATGTAGGTCTCGACGTCGCTGAACCCGGCCATCTCGCACGCCGCCCTGATCGCTTCCTTGGGGAACTTGCGCCTGGCGCCGAGGTTGATGGCACGGAGAAACGCCACGTGGGTGGTCATGGATGAGATCATGCACACAGTCCGTTGGGTCTAAGGTGCTGGCATGAACACACGCACTCTTGCCCTCGGCCTCGGCGCCATCGCCCTCTCCTTTGCGGCCACCGGTTGCGCCAAGGACGACACCTCCTCGACCACCGAGTCGGGCATCCAGCTCGTCAAGGAAGGTGTGCTGACGATCTGCACGCACCTGCCCTACGAGCCCTTCGAGTTCACGGAGGGCGGCGAGGTCGTCGGTTTCGACCCCGCGGTGCTGGAGATCGCTGCCGACAACGAGGGGCTCGACACCGAGGTCATCGACGTCGCGTGGGAGACGATCACGACGGGCGAGGCCCTCAACAGCGGCCAGTGCGACGTGGCCGCCGGCGCCATGACGATCAACCCCGAGCGTGAGGCCGTCATGGACTTCACCGACCCCTACTTCACGGCCACCCAGGCCCTCATGACCAAGACCGGCGCGGGCATCACGTCGCTCGAGGACCTCGCGGGCAAGAAGGTCGCTGTCCAGGACGGCACGACCGGAGCCGACTACGTCCGCGAGAACGCCCCCAAGAACACCGAGGTCGTCTCCTACGAGGACTCCTCGCTCATGCAGCAGGCGGTCCTGACCGGCCGGGCCGACGCCGGCGTCAACGACAACGGCCTGCTCAACTACTTCGTCAGCGAGAACCCCGAGGTCGAGGTCGTCACGGAGTTCGAGACCGGCGAGGAGTATGGCTTCTCGGTGAAGAAGGACAGCAACGACGAGCTGCTCGCCGCCATCAACGACGGCATCGCGAGCGACGAGTACGACGCGGTCTACGAAGAGTGGTTCGGCACCGCCCCGCCCAGCTGATCGCCCCCTTCCCCGCCGACCCGTCCAAGAAGGTGACCTGATTCATGGCGAGTCCCCGCCAACGTGCCGCCCGGTGGCGTTACGTCCAGTACGCCATCCTCGTCGCCGCGTTGTTGGCGATCGCGTTCATCGCCGACTGGGCCCAGATCCAGCGGGCGTTCTGGAACTGGGAGCTGGTCAAGGAGCAGTTCCCGCGCGTCCTGACCATCGCCCTGAAGAACACGATCGTCTACACCGCGTGCGGCTTCGCCTTCGGACTGGCCCTCGGCTTGTTGCTGGCGCTGATGCGTCTCTCGAGCGTCGGGCCCTACCGGTGGATCGCGACCGGCATCATCGAGCTCTTCCGTGGCCTGCCCGCCCTGGTCGTCTTCATCGCGCTGAGCGTCGGGTTCAACCTGGCCTTCCCGGCCTACGAAATTCCGTTCGGCAACCTGGGCATCGTCACCCTGGCCCTGGGCCTCGTCGGCGGCGCCTACATGGCAGAGACGATCCGGGCCGGCATCCAGGCGGTGCCGAAGGGCCAGCTCGAGGCTGCGCGATCGCTCGGGATGTCGCACGGTCGGGCGATGATCAGCGTGGTGGTCCCGCAGGCGTTCCGGATCATCCTGCCGCCGCTGACCAACGAGCTGATCCTGCTGACGAAGGACTCGTCGCTGGTCTACATCCTCGGGCTCTCCCTCTCGGGCTACGAGCTCACCAAGTTCGGCCGGGAGGGCATGAACTCCGCCTCCAACCTGACCCCGATCATCGTGATCGCCCTGTGCTACCTGCTGATCACGGTGCCGCTGTCGATCGTCGTACGCCGCATGGAGAGCCGCTCGGAGAGGGCCCGCTGATGACCACCACCCAGAGCGACACCAGTCGAGGCGCGGCAGCGATCGACGTCCAGGACCTGCACAAGTACTTCGGCGACAACGAAGTGCTCAAGGGCATCGACTTCCACGTCAGCAACGGCCAGGTGGTCTGCGTCATCGGCCCCAGCGGCTCGGGCAAGTCCACCCTGCTGCGCTGCGTCAACATGCTCGAGACGCCGACCAGCGGCAAGATCTTCGTCGAGGGCGACGAGATCACCGACCCGGACGCCGACATCGACAAGCTGCGCGCGCGCATCGGGATGGTCTTCCAGCAGTTCAACCTGTTCCCGCACATGACCGTGCTGCGCAACCTGACCATCTCCCAGGAGAAGGTCAAGGGGCGCAAGAAGGCCGAAGCGGTCGAGGTCGCCCGCAAGAACCTCGAGAAGGTCGGGCTCGCCGACCGGGAGGACGCCTACCCAGCCCACCTCTCCGGCGGGCAGCAGCAGCGCGTGGCGATCGCCCGGGCGCTGTCGATGGATCCCGACATGATGCTCTTCGACGAGCCGACGTCGGCCCTCGACCCGGAGCTGGTCGGCGACGTGCTGGCCGTCATGAAGGACCTCGCCTCCGAGGGCATGACGATGATGGTCGTCACCCACGAGATGGGCTTCGCCCGCGAGGTCGGCAACAAGCTGGTCTTCATGGACGGCGGCGTCATCGTCGAGGAGGGCGACCCCGCCGCCGTGCTCGCCGACCCGCAGCACGAGCGCACGCAGGCGTTCTTGTCCAAGGTCCTCTAGGACCCGAGCCACTCCCTGGCCGAGGCGACCACCGCCTCGGTCAGGTCGGCGACCACGGCCGAGCCGAGGCGCCAGTGCTGCCAGTAGAGCGGCACGTCCGAGTGCCTCCCGGGGTGCAGCTCGACGAGCCGGCCGCTGGCGAGGTCGTCCCCCGCCTGGCCGATCGGGATCATCCCCCAGCCCATCCCCCGCCGCACCGCGTTGTCGAACTCGCGCACCGAGGGGATCCACGTCACCGGGGGCGCCAGGTGTCGCCGGGTGACCTTGCGCAGGAAGTCGTGCTGCAGGGTGTCGTTGCGGTCGAACGCCACGATCGGCGCCTTCGCGAGATCGGCCGTCGTCGCACCGTCCGGCAGGTGCGCGGCCATGAACTCGGGTGTCGCCACCGCGACGTAGCGCAACCTCCCGAGCCGCACCACCCGGCAGCCGGGCACCGGGCGCGGCTCCGAGGTGATGGCCGCCATGACGTCGCCGCGCCGCAGCCGCTCGGTGGTGCGTGACTGGTCCTCGCGCACGACCTCGAACGTCACGCGGTGGGCGCGCTGCACCGTGACCAGCGCGTCGATCAGCCAGGTGTAGAGAGCGTCGGCGTTCACCGCGATCGGCACCGAGGCGTACGGCGTGTCCTCGTCACCGGCCTCCCCCGCCTCGACGAGCTCGGCGACGGCCTCCCGCTCGAGGAGCTCGACCTGGGTCGCGAGCCGCACCAGCACGTCACCCGCCTCGGTCGCGGAGATCGGCTTGACCCGGTGCACCAGCACCCGCCCGACCCGCGTCTCCAGGGCCTTGATCCGCTGGCTGATCGCCGACGGTGTCACGTGCAGCTCGCGGGCTGCCGCTTCGAAGGTGCCGAAGCGGATCACGGCGGCCAGGGTGCGCAGGGCGACGGGGTCGATCTGGGTGAGGTCTTTCACAATTAGAGATGCTAATGATCCTTGCAAATACTTCGCTGGATTGATGACTGGTGTCGACTTAGCGTTGACCGCATGTTGAGCATCTTCGTCACCGGTCTGCTGACCGGACTCGCCCTGATCGTGGCCGTCGGCGCGCAGAACGCCTTCGTCCTGCGCCAGGGGATCCGTGGCGAGCACGTGGTCGCGGTGATCGCCGTCTGCCTGGTCTCGGACGTCGTCGCGATCACCGCCGGTGTGGCCGGCCTGGGCGTCGTGATGGAGCGCTGGCCGGCCGTGCTGCCGATCGCGCAGATCGGCGGCGGGATCTATCTCATCGCCTTCGGCATCCAGTCGGCCATGCGCGCGTGGCGGCCGAGCGCACTCGCCGCGGAGACGGGCACCACGATGTCACTGCGTCGCGCGATGCTGCTGGCGCTGGCGCTGACCTGGCTCAACCCGCACTTCTACCTCGACGCGCTGCTCATGCTCGGCACCGTCGCCAACAGCTTCGGCGACCAGCGCTGGTGGTTCTGGGCCGGTTCGCTCGTCGCCAGCAGCATCTGGTTCCCCACCCTCGGCCTCGGCGCCCGCGCGCTGCGCGGCATCTTCGCCCGCCCGTCGGCCTGGCGGGTGCTCGACTCCGGCATCGCCGTGGTGATGGGCGGCCTGGGCGTTGGGCTGCTCGTGCACTGAGCCGCGTCGGGACGTCGCGATCACGTCACCCGGCGTGCACGACGGCGCCACGTGGGCGTCAACCCCGCCGGGTCGACTCGGGACATGACCTCCCGGATCCTGGCCACCCTGTTCGCACCCGCCCTGCTGGCGTCGCTCGCGCTCTCTGCCCCGGCGGCGGCCACGACCGGAGCCGCCCCCGAGCCGGTCGTCGCGCTCCAGCAGGCCCACGCCCACAACGACTACGAGCACCAGCGCCCGCTGCTCGACGCACTCGACCACGGCTTCACCTCGGTCGAGGCCGACGTCTGGCTGGTCGATGGTGAGCTGCTGGTCGCGCACGACCTGGCCGACGTCCAGCCCGGCCGGACGCTGGAGTCGCTCTACCTCGAGCCGCTGGCCAAGATCGTGGCTGACAACGGCGGGACCGTCCACCCGGGCTTTGACGGCACCTTCCAGCTGCTGATCGACGTCAAGAGCGCCGCCCGCCCGACGTACGACGCCATCCACGCGGCGCTCGCCGCCCACGAGGAGATCATCACCCGCTTCCAGCACGGCGCGCGCAAGCAGCGGGCCGTCGACGCCGTGATCAGCGGCAACCGCGACCTCGCCTTCATGTCGTCGCAGAAGAAGCGCTTCGCGGGGTACGACGGCCGGCTGGGCGACCTCGGGTCGGGCCTGTCCTCCGACGTGATGCCCCTCGTCAGCGACAACTGGACGCGCCACTTCACCTGGCAGGGCGTGGGCCCGATGCCGGCAGCCGAGCGTGCCGAGCTGGAGGCGATCGTCGCGCAGGCTCACGCAGCCGGTTACCGCGTCCGGTTCTGGGCCACCCCCGATGCTGCCCTGCCCAACCGGGAGGCGGTCTGGCAGGCACTGCGCAACGCCGGCGTCGACCACATCAACACCGACGACCTCGCGGGCCTTCAGGCGTTCCTGTCGTCCTGAGCGAACACCAGCGACTGCGCTTCCAGCGCCTCGCGCAGCCGGTCGATCGCGATCGGCCCGACGCCGTGCAGGGCGCCGAGCTCGGCCGCGGTCAGGGCGGCCACCTGCTCGAGCGTGGTGATCCCCGCCGCGCGCAACGCCTTGGTCGCCGGGGCGCCGATCCTCGGCAGCTTCGTGCCCGCGGGCCGCGGTGTGCGCTGACGCGGTGCCGACAGGCCCGAGTCGACGACGGCCTGGCCGCGGGGCGAGAGGAGGTAGCCGATGTCGAGCGACTCGGTCAGGCCGAGTTCCTTGAGCTTGCGGACGTCCTTCTTGAAGTCGGCCGTGTCGCGCCCGACCTGCGCGGCCAGGTCGGGGGCCCGCACCGTCGGGTTGAGGTCGATCAGGTCGAGGGTCTCGCGGGTCCAGGCGCCGTACGCCGATGCCTTGTCCAGCCTCGCCAGCCTGGCGTCGATCTCGGCGATCTCCTCGGCGGTGGGGATGCTCTCCCGCAGCGCCTCGCGCGGGTCCGCGCCGGCGTAGGCCAGCCCGACGCGCCAGATCGGGTCGTCCGGACGAGTGGCGAGGGCCTTGGCCAGGGCGGCGGGGGTCAGCCCCGAACGGCGGGCGTCGTCGGGCGTCGGCTCGAGGACCCGCTCGACGGAGGTCACCTCGACGACACCCACAGCCGTGCGCATCTGGGTGCCGACGACCACCCGCGGGGTGGCCCAGCGACGCAGCGCGAGGTCGACCTCCCCCGCCTTGATCGCATCGAGGATGTCGCGCCGGATCATCATGACGGGCAAGCCTGCCAGAGTCGGCCGTCGGGCGGCAGGTCGCCCGTCGGCCGCGATCCTCGGTGGGGCATGGGCCGGGCTCGTAGGCTCGATGCATGCCGTCCCTCCGCGCTCGACTGGGCCACGAGCTGTTCCGCCGCGTCGCCGGGCCCGACGGGCCGCGGCATCGCGAACGCATCCATGGCACGCCCGGGCCGCGATGGTTCGACCGCGACTCCCAGATCGTCCGCGTGCACGGCGATGCCTCGATGTTCATCGGCGGCATCCGCGCGATCCTGCTGCAGACGATGCACCCCGCCGCGATGCAGGCGGTCGCCGACCACTCGGGCTTCCGCGGCGACATGTGGGGCCGGCTCGCCCGCACCAGCCAGTTCCTCGCGGTGACCACCTTCGGCACGGCCGAGCATGCCGAACAGGCTGTCCGCGCCGTACGCACCATCCACGAGCGGGTGACGGGGACGATGCCTGACGGCACGCCCTATGCGGCCTCCGACCCGCACCTGCTGGCGTGGGTGCACGCGGCCGAGGTCGACAGCTTCCTGCTCGCGCACCAGACGTACGGCGCCCGCCCGCTCGACGCAGCCGGGTGCGACGCCTATGTCGCGCAGGCGGCGGAGATCGGCGCCCGCCTCGGGGTCATCGACCCCCCGCGCACCGTCGCCGAGCTGCGTCGGGTGCTGGACGACTTCCGGCCCGAGCTGCGTGCCACCGACGAGGCGCGCAGTGCCGTGCGGTTCCTGGTGCTCCACCCCGACCTGCCGCTCGCCGCGCGCCCTGCCTACGGCGTGCTGATCGCGGCCGGCGTCGCCCTGCTCCCCCGCTGGACCCGCCGCCCGCTGCGCCTGCCGTGGCTGCCGGTCTCCGAGCGGACCGTGGTCAGGGCGCTCGGCGTCCTCGCCACCGGCACCATTCGCTGGGCCATGACGCCCGGAGTCGACGAGGCACGCGAGCTGAGGGCCTCCGCGCAGGCGTGACCATTTGCCTGCTCAAGCGTCCAGCTCGACGCCCGACGACCCGCAGTCCCAGCGTTGAGCGTCCATGTGGACGCTTGAGCCGGGAAACCGACGCCCGGCCTCAGTCCCCTACAAGTTCCCACGGGCGTCCTGCTCGCGCTCGATCGCCTCGAAGAGCGCCTTGAAGTTGCCCTTGCCGAAGCCGAGCGAGCCGTGGCGCTCGATGAACTCGTAGAACACGGTCGGCCGGTCGCCCATCGGCTTGGTGAAGATCTGCAGGAGATAGCCGTCCTCGTCGCGGTCGACCAGGATCTTGCGCTTCTTCAGCTCCTCGATCGGCACCCGCACCTCACCGATGCGGGCACGCAGCGCCGGGTCGTCGTAGTAGGAGTCGGGGGTGTCGAGGAACTGGATGCCGTTGTCGCGCAGGATGTCGACCGAGCGCAGGATGTCGTTGGTCGCGAGCGCGATGTGCTGGCAGCCGGCGCCGTCGTAGAACTCGAGGTACTCGTCGATCTGCGACTTCTTCTTCGCGATCGCCGGCTCGTTGAGCGGGAATTTCACGCGGTGGTTGCCGCTCGCGACGACCTTCGACATCAGCGCGGAGTAGTCGGTGGCGATGTCGTCACCGATGAACTCCGCCATGTTCGTGAAGCCGAGCACCTTGTTGTAGAACGTCACCCACTCGTCCATCTTGCCGAGCTCGACGTTGCCGACGCAGTGGTCGACGGCCTGGAACAGCCGCTTGGGGTGGCCCTCGCGACGGACCACCGTGGACTCGCGGGCGACGAAGCCGGGCAGGTAGGGCCCGCTGTAGCGGGATCGGTCGACGAGGGTGTGGCGGGTCTCCCCGTACGTCGCGATCGCCGCCAGCCGCACGGTGCCGTGCTCGTCGGACTCGTCGTGCGGCTCGACCAGCACCGTGGCGCCCATGGCGCGGGCGTGGTCGATGCACTTGTCGACGTCTGGCACCTCGATCGCCAGGTCGACGACGCCGTCGCCGTGCCTGCGGTGGTGCTCGAGCACGGGGCTGTCGGGGGTGACGCCGCCGGTGAAGACGAAGCGGGCGGAGCCGCTGCGCAGGACATAGGTCTTGGACTCGCGGTGGCCGGTCTCGGGGCCGCGGTAGGCCTCGAGCTCCATGCCGAGCGCGAGCTGGTAGAAGTTCGCGGTCTGGGTCGCGTTGCCGACGACGAAGCAGACGGCGTCCTGCGCGATCACAGGGAACGGGTCGCTCGACGCGTCGTACTCGACGAGCCCGACCAGCTGCTGGAGCTGCTCGAGGGTGAGCCCGGCCTGCTGCTCCTCGGCGGTGAGCACGGTCAGCGTGGTGTCAGTCATGCGGTCAACTCTGTCGAGGACAGGCAAGGTGTGCAACAGTACGGCGAAGTGCTGGACAACTTGCCTCATCAGGAGTCATCGCATGGACGATCTGGACAGCAGATTGATCGATCTCTTCGCTGCCGAGCCGCGCATCGGCGTCCTCGAGGCGAGTCGGCGCCTCGGTGTCGCCCGCGGGACCGTGCAGGCCAGGCTCGACCGGCTGAGCTCGAGCAGCGTCGTGATCGGCTGGGGTCCCGAGCTCTCCCCCGAGGCGCTCGGCTTCCCGGTGATGGCATTCTTGACCCTGGAGATCCGCCAGGGGTCGGGCCACAACGCGATCGCCCGCCACCTCGCCGCGATCCCCGAGGTGCTGGAGGCCTACACGATCACCGGCGCCGGTGACATGTGGGCGCGGGTCGTGGCACGGTCCAACGCCGATCTCCAGCGGGTGATCGACCAGGTGCTCGCGGACCGTGGCATCGAGCGTTCCACGACCGTGATCGCGCTCGCCGCGCAGATCGAGCACCGGGTGCTCCCGCTGGCGCGCGCCGCCGTCACGCCGGGCTAGCGGCAGCCGAGCCTCAGCGCAGCCGCTCCGCGACCTGCTGGGCCGCCGCGAGGACACGGGGTGCGACCAGCTTCTCGTCGATAGCGCCGTCGAGGGTCACGATGCCGACGCTGGCGCGCAGCCCCTCGAGCCCGCGCACCGGGGCGGCCAGCCCGTGGGCACCGGACTGGAGCTCCCCACTGGTGACGGCGTACGCCGCCGTGTCAGCGTCGCTGAGCAGGCTGATCGCCTTCCCTGCCGCCCCCGCAGTGAGCGGGTGACGCGAGCCGACGCGGTAGGCCACGTGGTAGTCGGTCCAGGTCGGCTCGACGACCGCCAGCGCCAGGGCCTCGTCGCCGTCGGCCACGGTGAGGTGGGCGGTGCACCCGATGGCCTCGGCGAGCGAGCGCAGCACCGGCACGGCGAGGTCGCGCAGCAGCGGCTGGACGGCCGAGGCGAGGTGCAGCACGCCGAGTCCCACGCACAGCCGACCACGGCCGTCGCGGCGGACCAGGGCGTGCTGCTCGAGCGTGCTGATGAGCCGGTAGACCACGGTCCGGTTGACGCCCATCTGCTGCGACAGCTCGGTGACCGTCAGCCCCTGCGGAGCCTCGGCGAGCACCTCCAGGACGCGCAGGCCTCGATCGAGCGTCTGGGAGGTCTCGGTGGCCATGGATCCAATCTAGTGACAACTTCGTGCGCGCGGCCCCCATCACACCCTCGAGTGCCTTTTGGCACCAACCCCGAGACGGGGTGTCCACACACCAGTCGATCAAGGGAGAAATCCATGCATCGCCACGTACGCCGCACGTTCGCCAGCACCGGGACGACGGCGCTCCTCGCCGCAGCACTGCTCACCGCCCCCGGTGCCCAGGCTGCCGCAGCCACGACCTGTCAGGGGAAGGAGGTGACCATCGACGGCACCGGGCAGGCCACCGTCACCGGCACTCCCGCCAACGACGTGATCGCGGCCGGCCAGGGCTCGAGCGTCTCGGCACTCGCCGGGGACGACACCATCTGTGTGCTCCCCAGCACGGCCACCACGCCCACGTCGGTCGATGCCGGCGAGGGCAACGACTCCGTCGACACGTCCACGCTCGCCGCGGGTGTCACCGTCACCACGACGTTGGGCGCCGGTGACGACACCTACGCCGGTGGCGCCGCCTCCGACCAGGTCGCCACCCGCGAAGGCGCGGACACGGTCTCGACCGGGGCCGGCAACGACGGCGTCGGCAGCGGCATCGCCGCCCAGCCCAACGGGGACAAGCTCGACCTCGGTGTCGGCGACGACGTCCTCGACTGGCACGGCATCCAGGCGCCGGGCGGCAGTGTCGACCTCGGCGAGGGCGCCAACACCCTGGCCGACAGCGACGGCGGCGTCGTCGCCATCAACGCCGTACCCCGCAAGCTCGACCGCAACGCTGTCACGGCCCTGCAGTGGAAGGGCACGGTGACGACCTACGTCGTCGAGTCCACGGCGACGTCCGCCGCGTTCACCGGCACCAACGACGCCGAGACCTTCATCCTGCGCGACCCGGCTGCCGGGGCGACGCCGACGAAGGTGACCGTCGACATGGCCGGCGGCAACGACACCGTCACCATCCGCTCCAACGTCATCGACGGCTCGAGCTGGGCCGGTGGCGACGGCACGGACCTGTTCCAGGTCGCCCACAACTACGGCGAGCTGCTGATCAACCTCAACAGCGGGCAGTTCGAGACCGGGGCGCCGGACGTGACGGTCGACCAGACCGTCCGGACCTTCGAGAACGTCGACGCCGTCACGACGTCGATGACCGTCAAGGGCACGCACCAGGCCAACGTCATCAACGTGGACGGCTGCGACGTGCGGCTCGCCGGTCGCGCCGGCGACGACAAGCTCGCCTTCGGCACGGACATCGAGAACGCGCCGAGCGTGACCTGCTCGACGACGACGATGACCGCTCGAGGCGGGAAGAACGACGACGAGATCACCGGCACGAACGGTGCTGACAAGCTGTTCGGCAACCGCGGCCGCGACTCGATCGACGCCCTCGCCGGCAACGACGTCATCTTTGGTGGCGACGACACCGACCGCGTCAACGGCAACGCCGGGGACGACAAGGTCCGTGGTGGCCGAGGTAACGACGAGGTCGGCGGCAACGACGGCAACGACCGCGTCCAGGGCGACCAGGGCAACGACCGCCTGCTCGGCCAGGCCGGCAACGACGTCCTCGTCGGTGGCCGCGGCTTCGACCGCGCCAACGGTGCGGACGGCTTCGACAAGTGCTTCGCCGTCGAGCGTCGCCGCAACTGTGAGCGCTGAGCAAGACTGATCACAGCACACCGGCCGTCGTCCGCACCCGCGGGCGGCGGCCGGTCCGCGTCCCCGGGCGGGACGGTGAGTCGGTCGTACGTCGCCGTCAGGACGTCTTCTTGACGGCCCACTCGCGCACGCGGTTGATGCGGGCGTGCAGCTGCTCGGCGGTGGCGACCGCGGCGGCGGGACCGCCGCACTCCTTGCGCAGCGCGGCGTGGGTGATGCCGTGGGCCTGGCCCGTGCGGTGGTGCCAGGCGGCGACCAGGCCGTTGAGCTCGCGGCGTAGCACCGCGAGCTGCTCGTGGGTGGTCAGCTCGGCGACCGTGTCGGGCTCGCGCCCTGCCGCGGCGGCCTTCTGGCGCTTGGCGCGCTCGCTGGTGCGCGAGTGCAGGAGCTCGCGCACCTGGTCGGGCTCGAGCAGGCCGGGGATGCCGAGGAAGTCCATCTCCTCCTCCGAGCCGACGTGCACCTCTCCGGAGTGGCCGAACTCGCCGCCGTCGTAGAGCACCCGGTCGAAGGACGCGGTCGAGCCGAGGGCCTCGAAGGACATCTCCAGCTCGCCGGAGGCGCTCTCGCTGGCGTTGGCCTGGGCCAGCAGGTCGTTCTCCGCGGCGAAGATGTCGTCCTCGTTGCCGACCTTGCGGCCCAGCACGTGGTCGCGCTCCACCTCCATCTCGGAGGCGTAGCCCAGCAGGCGCGGCACGGACGGCAGGAACACCGACGCCGTCTCGCCCCGGCCCCTGGCACGCACGAAGCGGCCGACCGCCTGCGCGAAGAAGAGCTGGGTGCCGGTGGTGGTGGCCCAGACCCCGACGGCCAGTCGCGGCACGTCGACGCCCTCGGAGACCATGCGGACCGCGACCATCCAGCGCTTGTCAGACTCGGAGAACTGGCTGATCTTCTTCGACGCGGCCTTCTCGTCGGAGAGCACCACGACCGGCGACTCGCCGGTGATCTTCTTGAGCAGCCCGGCGTAGGCGCGAGCGGACTCCTGGTCGGAGGAGATGACCAGCCCTCCGGCGTCGGGCATGTGGCGGCGTACTTCCGAGAGGCGCTTGTCGGCGGCCTCGAGCACGGCCGGCATCCACGACCCCGAGGGATCGAGCGCGGTGCGCAGCGCCTGGGCGTGCATGTCCTTCGTCAGGGGCTCGCCCAGCCGGGCGAGGATCTCGTCACCGGCACGGGTGCGCCAGGTCATTTCCCCTGAGTAGGCCATGAAGAGCACCGGGCGCACGACGTGGTCGGCCAGCGCGTGGGCATAGCCGTAGGTGAAGTCGGCCACCGAGCGCGGGATCCCGTCGTCGCCGGGCGCATAGGTGACGAACGGGATCGGGTTGATGTCGGACCGGAAGGGCGTGCCGGTCAGGGCGAGCCGCCGGGTGGCCGGCTGGAAGGCCTCCTGCACGCCCTCGCCCCACGACATCGCGTCGCCCGCGTGGTGGATCTCGTCGAGGATCACCAGGGTCTTGAAGCGCTCGGTGCGGATGCGCATCGCGAGCGGGTTGACCGCGACCCCGGCATAGGTCACCGCGATGCCGACGAAGTCCTTCGAGGTCTTGCCGGAGCCCGCGCTGTAGGTCGGGTCGAGCGGGATGCCGGCGCGTGCCGCGGCCTCGGCCCACTGGGTCTTGAGGTGCTCGGTGGGCGCGACGACCGTGATGCGGTCGATGATCCGCCGGCCGAGGAGCTCGGCGGCCACGGTCAGCGCGAAGGTCGTCTTGCCGGCGCCCGGCGTGGCGACGGCGAGGAAGTCGCGCGGGGAGGAGGCTGCGTACTTGTCCACCGCCGCCTGCTGCCACGCGCGCAGCGAGGGGGCCGTCCCCCACGCGGCACGATCGGGCCAGGCTGGGGTGAGGACGGGCGCAGGGGTGGTGGGCTCAGGGCGCCCAGTCACGCGTCGGGGCCCTGGTTGCCCGAGTCGCCGCCTCCGGGCTTCATCTGCTCCCAGATGTCCTTGCAGTCGGGGCAGACCGGGAACTTCTCCGGCGCACGCGACGGCACCCAGACCTTCCCGCACAGGGCGATCACGGGAGTGCCCATGACCATCGCCTCGGTGAGCTTGTCCTTGGGGACGTAGTGACTGAACTTCTCGTGGTCACCCTCATCGGTCGGCTGGGTCCGACGGTCTTCGATCGTCTGCGTGCCGGGCGAGAAACCGATGGTGCTCATGACCCCAAGCCTAACGTCCGCAGCGAGCGAAGGGGACCTCGGCGACATCCCTCGACCTCAGTTGGTCTCCGGATCGAGGGGTCGGGTCAGGTGCCAGGCGAGATGGCCCGGCTGGCGACGGATGATGTCGCGCCACAGGTCCGTCGTGTCGGCCCGGAAGGCATCGGCGCTCTCCCCCGCCACGACGTACCAGCTGCCCTCCTCGATCTCGCCCTGCAGCTGTCCGGTGTCCCAACCGGCATAGCCGGCATAGACGCGGAGGCCGCCGAGGCTGCCGTCGAGGAGCTCGACGGGAGTGTCGAGGTCGAGCATCCCCAGGCGCCCCACGACCGACCGGTAGCCCACCGGCTCGTCGTCGGCGTCGCGCAGCAGCGCGACCGCGAGGGCGCCGTCGGGGCTGACCGGGCCGCCCCGGAAGAGCACCTCGGGTTCGGCACACATGGCGTCCCAGGGCCGCAGCACCTCGGCCACCGGCACCGGCGAGGGCCGGTTGAGCACGACGCCGAGCACGCCCTCGTCGTTGACGTCGAGCAGCAGGATGACGGTCCCCGCGAAGTTGGGATCGATCAGCTCGGCCGTCGCCAGCAGCAGCGTGCCCGGTGCCACGTCGGTCCCGTGGATCATGGCGCCAGTATGGCGCACGCGGACCGTGCCCACCGAGACGCAGGACGACCCCCGTCCGACGCTGGGAGGGAGGATGCGGCTGGGAGGAACCGCGGGCGTCGGACGAGGGCCGTCACATTCGAGGTGGCCGTCAGGCCGCGTGCAGCACCGCCCGCAGTCGATCGACGAACGAGGCCGGCGCGGGAGAGATGACGCGCTGCGACGCAGGCGCCAGGGCCGCTCGGGCACGCTCGGCGATCTGGGCACCTACACGGGCCGCACGCTCGTCGCGTGCGGACGTCGCGCCCGCCATCACGGCCAGCAGCGTGTGCTCCTTGGCCGTCGAGGCCGCCATGGCCGAGGCCATCGCGTCGTCGAGGGGCTCGGCGCGGTGCCGGTCGAGGATCGCCAGCACACCGGGGAGCTCCTCGGCGGTGGCCTGCCAGGCGTCGATGACGGCGCCCTCGAGGTCCATCGGCTGGTTCATGAGCTCGCGCTCGATGCGACCGGCCAGGCGGGTGTGCCAGCGCAGTGTCAGGGCGCCGAGCAGGGTCAGCTCGTCTCCGAAGGTCTCAGAGACACCGGTGACGCTCATCGGCAGGTGGCCGTCGCGTCGGGCGTCGACCTCGGTGATCACGGCACGAAGGACTTCTCCGCGTCGGTGAAAGGACGTCCAGGTCATGGCGAATCCCTTTCTGTGTGAGTCACATACCGTTGGTACGTACTCAGAGTATGCGACGGTCCTTCGGCATTCAAACAACACCGCCGTGACTCCGCCCACACGGGCTCCGTGGACTCTCCGCACCGCGGTCCTAGACTCGCGGGATGACCAACGCCTCCAAGCTGATCCCGAAGGTGCCGGGGGTTCCCCGGGTGCCGAGCCGGCGGGCGCAGTTCTCCTCCTCCACCAAGCGTGCCCTCGTCGAGGTTGCCGAGGACCTCTTCGCCGAGCAGGGCTATCCCGCCACCTCGCTGGACCAGATCGTGGCCGGGGCGCAGGTCACCAAGGGGGCGCTCTACCACCACTTCTCGGGCAAGCAGGCCCTGTTCGAGGCGGTCTTCGAGCGGATCGAGAACGAGGCCCGCAAGTCGATCCAGGCCGGCCTCAAGGGCGAACGCGACCCGTGGCGCAAGGCCCAGGCGGGGCTGCGGGCATTCCTCGACGTCGTCCAGGAGCCGGGCTACCGCCGGGTCGTGATCCAGGACGGTCCGTCGGTGCTGGGCTACGAGCGGTTCCGCGAGCACGAGGAGCGCTCGACGTTCGCGACCGTCGTGGAGATCGTGCGCGCCGTGCTCACCGCCGGCGAGTGGGACCTCGATGAGGAGATGCTGCAGACCTTCACCCGCATCTTCTTCGGCGCGATGTCGTCAGCCGGCGAGTCGGTGGCCTCGAGCGACGACCCGGCGACCGCTGCCGTGCGCGTGGAGATGGCGATCGGTTTCATCCTGGCCGGGCTCCAGTCCCTGGCCGACGCAGGCGTGCCGATCCCGGCGCCGCAGGACGCGGACACCGGGACCGACGAGGGCTGAGTCCTACTTCGCCCAGGTGACGCTGCCGGTGCCCTGCGGCACCAGCTCGATCCACACGTGCCCCGCGGGCACGGTGAGCTCGTCACCCTTCTTCGTCTCGAGCTTGATCGCGCCGGTCAGCCCGTCCTTGGTCCAGGTGCCCTGGACGACCTGGCCGTCGTGGAACAGCTGCGCCGGACCGCTGCCCTCGAACTTCGTCTCCGGGACGAGGTAGCCGGCGGGGTCGCGGTAGCCCGCGTCCCCGATCCTGACCCGCAGGGACAAGATGGAGGTGGCCGGGAAGTCGTCGCCGTCCGCGGCATAGGAGTTGGTGTTGACGTACTTCCCGCCCTGGAACTGCCAGGTGGTCGTGTGTCCGCCGAAGGCCGCCGACAGCGTGCGGGCCTTCTTGCCACCGGGGAAGTCGGCCTCGGTGCCGAAGTCGAGATAGGGCTCCGGCGCCTCCGAGCCCTTGATCCCCTTCGCGATGACGTTCGGCTGCGAGAAGAGGTTGTACGGCGCCGAGCGCGACGTCTCGCGGTAGATGCCCTTGGCTCCCTCGGTGACGAACGGGATGCCCGCCTTCTTGACCCGGTCGAGCGTGATCTGGGCCGCGCCACTGGTGATGACGTGGGCGCCGGTCGGCACGATCCCGATGTCGCTGGCGCGCATCGAGCGCACCGGTCCGACGACCTTGGGGACCTTGGAGTAGTAGAACGCCGCGAGCCGGGTCATCCCACCCTCGACGAGCTCCTCGACGACCATGTCGGCGGAACCGAGTCCGACCTGCGGGGCGCTGGACGACGTGTTGTCGACCTTCGTGACGAGCACCGGGTGGCTCGGGTAGTCACCCTCGACCTCGAGGCCGGTGAGCGGCCACAGGGCCGGCGGCTCGGGCGTCTCGCCGGCGTCGGGCTCGGCCGAGGACGACGGGCTCGACTCGGGGGCTTCGTCGCCGCTGCAGGCAGCCAGCCCGGTCAACAGGGTGGTGGCGGCAAGGACAGCCATGAGGCGTCGCAGTCGGGGGTGCACGCGTTCTCCGATCACAGGGGTCGATCAGTGGGCAGAAGCTCGACGCCCAGTGTCGCTCCGGCGCCAAACGCGGCACGGAAGGCGCGCCCGAACAGTGGTCCCGCTCACACCGGGGCGACGCCGGCGACGAGGCGGTCGACGAGCCAGACCGTCGCGGTGATCGCGACCACGACGGCCGCACCGGCCGTCACGACCTGCCCGCGGGGCAGCCGTCGGAGCACCAGCACGATCGGGAACAGCAGCGCGACCAGTGCGAGCTGGACGAGCTCGATGCCGAGGTTGAAGGCGAGAAGCGCGCCCAGCAGGTCCCAGGACGCCCGCTCGTCGAGGCCGAGCGCGCCGGCGAAGCCGAGGCCGTGCAGCAGCCCGAAGCCGAACACGACCGGCAGCCGCCACCGCTCCCCCCGCCCGACCACGCCCAGCACGGCGACCACCACGATCGAGAGCGCGATGATCGGCTCCACGACCGCGGACGGCACCGACACCACCCCGAGCGCCGCCAGCAGGAAGGTGACGCTGTGGGCGGCGGTGAAGGTGGTCGCGGCCAGCACGACGTCGCGCACCGATCGGGAGGCGAGCAGCAGCGCGACCAGGAACAGCAGGTGGTCGAGCCCGAGGAGCAGGTGCTCTCCCCCGAGCACCAGGAACTCGGCCCACTGCCGCGACTCGTGGCGCTCGCCGGGCGTGATGGCGTGGGTGTCGTCCTCCCCCGTCAGCACCGTCGTCCCCTCGGTGCCGTCGAGGTCGTGGTGCACCAGCGTCCGGGTGCTGTGCACGAAGGTCTCCGAGTCGGGGAACAGCGCCGAGAACAGCGCGTGCGCTCCGCCGGGAGCGCCCTCGCAGTCGTAGCCGAGGGTGATCAGCGCGTGGGCACGCCCGTCCCGCTCGGTCCGCTCCGGTGCCGCGGTCGGCGTCGCCGTACACCTCACGTCGTCGTAGGCGACCTGGAAGCGTTCGGAGACGTACGCCGCCACGTCGGCCCGGTTCGCGTCGAGCTGTCGCACCTGCTCGGCCGGGTCCGTGGCGCCCCAGGCCTCCTCGCGGAGCTAGGCGGACTTCATCAGCAGGTCGTACTCGACCTCGATCTCGGCGCGGACGTCGACGCCGTCCACGGTCGAGACGTCCACCCGGGCCGTCGTCATCGCACCGTGCGCACCGGCGGGGGCGGCACCGGTGCCGAGCACCAGGACCGCCCCGACCAGCGCGAGGAGCAACCTCACCGAGCGAGCACCAGGTCGTCGATGCGGACCGGGCGGCCCTCGGCGTCGAGGGTGGCGAAGATGCTCGGGTCGGACGTGGTGGTGCCGCCGCCGGCCGAGCGGGCGGTGACCACCCAGGCGTAGGCGGTGCCCTGCTTGAGACCGGTCCACGGCACGCTGGCGACCTGGCCCGACGGCACCGTGGCCTCGCCGATCACGGTCGTCGGCGCGTAGACCGCGACCGAGTCGGTCTCGAGGCTGGTGGTGCGGCTGGTGAGGTCGACCGGCAGCACCATCGTGTCCTCCTGGCCGTTGTAGCGCTTGTCGATGTCGAACTCGGTTGCCCCGAAGTCGTCGAGCAGCGGCGAGTAGGTGTCGACCGACATCTCGCCGCGGTCGACGTCGAACTGCAGCATCCGGAAGAAGCTGGCGCCGAAGCGCAGCTGGTCCTGGGGGCTGTAGCCGCCGACCTCGGTGAGCCCGAGGCGGCCCGCGGAGACGGTGTAGAACTGGTAGTCCGCCAGCAGCTCGACGACGCCGTTGCCGATCGCGCCGACCTGCGGCTTCACGTTGGTGCCGACACCGTGCTCGTGTCCGGCGAGGATCAAGAACACGTTGGGGTTGTCGCTCACGATCGTGTTGAAGAGCATCGCGCCGTCAGGTGCGGAGAACGTCGACCCGCGCCCGTCCGGGCTCTTCGACGGCTTGATGTAGTCGTGGGAGAGCAGGATCCCGTTGCGGCCCGGGAAGCGCTTGAAGATCCCGTCCGCCCACTCCGCCTCGTCCCGGGTCACGCCGTAGGACAGGCCGACGACCACGAAGTCGATCCCGCCCGCGGAGAACAGGTCGAAGTGGTTCTGGTTGTCGCCCGGCTGCCACGGGCCGCCGTAGGACGCGTCCTGCCACCGCTTCGCAGCCTCGGAGTAGCGGTCGGGGCCGTAGTAGCGGTTGTAGATCGCCTCGGGTCCGTCCTCGGTGCCCGACTGGTTGTCGTGGTTGCCCGCGATCACGCCGTTGGCGACGCCCGCGTCGTCGAGCACCCGCTGCTGGCGCGACGAGACCTCCATCTCGCCGACGGCCTGCTGCTGCATGGCCGGGGTCGCGGGCTTGCGGATGTTGTTCTCGATGATGTCGCCGGTGTGGGCGACGTAGGCGATCTTGCGCTGCTCGGCGTTCGCCGCGACCCAGCGGGTCACGTCGCCGTACGCCTTCTCCCAGATCGCGCGCTCCTCGGCCGTCTCCTGCTCGACCGCGCCCTCGGACAGGTACTGCGTGTCGGTGTAGTGGACGAGCGAGAAGTCGTAGCCGGCCGGGTCGTCGAAGCCGGCCTTGCCGCTGGCGTCGAGGTCGTCGGCGAAGGGGTCCTCGCCGGTGACGAGGACGTGCACGAGCTGCCCGTCGAGGTAGCGCCCGTTGACGGTCGCCGTCAGCACGGTCGGCGCGTCGGCCGCTCCGCGCGCGGCGGACACCGGGTCCCACCTCTGCGCCTGGAGGTTCCACGCGTGCAGGACGGCGCGCCGGGCCGGGTCGATCGTGCCCTCCCAGCGCAGCACCGGTGCGGTCACCTTGCCCTTGATGGCGACGTCGAAGCGCTGGTAGGCGACGTCCGTGGCCGCCGCGGACGACAGCGTGCCGGCGTCACCGGGCGCCAGCACCTTGGTGCTCCCGATCCGCTGCTCCCCCGGGATCTGCAACGTGGTCGGCGCCTGGTCGGTGGTGCCCTGCCAGCCCTGGGTCGGGGTGAGGATCTGCGCCTGCGCGAAGGTCGCGGTCACCGGGCCGCCGTCGGGCTCGGCCACCGTGGCGCTCAGGGTCGCGGTGCCACCGATGTCGGTCGACCCGGAGGCGGGCCTGAGGTCGGACGGCACGTCCGGGATGCCGGCGGAGCGGAAGCTGATCTCGCGGGTCGCGGTGTTGCCGAGCGAGTCGGACGCCGTGACCGCGACCGTGTGGTCGCCCGCGGCCAGGCCCGGCCCGATCGGGGCGCCGAGCCCGACCGGCCGCCCGTCGAGGGCGTACGTCGCCTCGCCCTCGATCCCGCTGGCGTCGGCGAGCTCCACGGCCAGCGAGACCGCCGAGGTGATGGTCGAGCCGGCGGCCGGGGTGGAGCCGACGACCTCGGGAGCGGTGTTGTCGACGACGAGCAGGCGCGTGGCCGTCTCGCCGGTCGTGGACGTGGCCGCGAGCGTGTGCTCGCCGTCGGTCAGCGCGGCGGTGTCGAGGGCCGCCCGGACCCCGCCCTGCGGGGCGTCGACGGAGAAGGTCAGCTCGACCTCGCGCAAGGCGGTGGCCGACGACCCGCAGTTGCCGTCGCCCATCGAGTAGGACGTCTTGATGCCCTGGCCCGTCGCCGTACCGGACGCAGGCGTCAGCGCGATCTTCGAGATCGTGAAGTCGTCACGGTTCTGCCCGCACGAGCCGGTCGTGGTCCCGGTGACGACGGTGACGGTGTTCAGCCCCGGCACCAGCCGGTCGTTGGGGAACATCACGTCGACGCGCTGGTTGACGAAGTCGCCGCCCATCTCCGCCTTCACGCCGTTGACCAGCACGTGGTTGTGGTACTTCGCCTCGATCGAGTTGCTGCCGACGTCGAAGCTGAAGGCCGCGGCGCCGTGGCCCAGGGTCGGGGTCGTCGCCAGCGGGGAGCCGTCGACGGTGATGGAGGCGACGCTGCCGGGCGTGCCCGCGAGGAACGACGCGAGCACGGGCTGCTCACCGGCCGCGATGGTGCCGTCGGCCGGCATCAGGCGCGGAGCTCCGGCAGGGGCGTTGTTGACCGTGACCGTGTGCTCGGTCTGCGCCCCCGACTCGGTGACCGCGGTGAGGGTGTGCGCCCCGTTGGTCAGGGTGGAGGTGTCCAGCTCGGTGGTGAGGCCGGTGGTGCCGACCGGGTCCCCGAGGACGAAGAAGGTGAGGGTGGCGTCCTTGCGCAGCGACGTGTTCGAGCCGCAGCTGCCGTCGCCCATCGAGTAGGAGTACTCGTTCTCCTCACCGTCGGCGACCTCGCCGAGGAGCTCGAGCTACACGTTGCTCACGACGAAGTCGTCGTGGTTGGTGCCGCAGCTGCTCTGGATGGTGCCGGTCACGACCTGCACCGTGTTCTCGCCCTGGACGAGCGCGTCGTTCGGGACCTCGAGCGTCGTGCGCTCGTCGACCAGGTCGGGCAGGTCGATGCGGTGCTCGCCGTTGACGAGCAGGTGGTTGCCGTAGCGCGCCTCGATCGAGTTCGTGCCGACGTCGAAGCTGATCCGTGAGGTGCCCACCGTCGGCGTCGCCTCGAGCCGGCCCTCGTCGGCCCACAGCGAGACGACCGAGTCGTCGGCGGTGGTGGGCGTCGAGGCCACGGTCTGCGTGCCCTCGACGAAGGCACCGTCACGCGGGGACAGCGTCGCAGGCGCCAGCGCGGTCGCGCTGGGCTTCGGCTTCACGAGGAGCGGCTGGGTCGATGCCGGGGTGATGAACGCCCCCGTGGACAGCATCACGCCGGCCAGCGTCACCAGCAGCGCCAGCGCCCTGACCGGTCGGAGGTGGACAGGGCTCGCTGAGTTGCGGCGCATCGGCGCGCGTCCTTCCGTGAAGACCTCGAGAACCAGACGTGTGGACGGGCCCGAACGGCCGGCCGGCGCTCAATCTGGTCGCTCTTCGAGAACTCCCGGGGAGCCGGGTGCGACGCCTCGGCGAACAGCCTGCGAACCACCCTGCTCACGCCAGCGCCCATACCCACGCGCACACCACGCCCACGGCCCACCGGAGCCCCGCCCGAGCCCGCCCGGAGTTACCGAACAGTCAGGTGGCCCCCAGCCAAAATCCCCAGCCGTACCCTTCGGTAGCGCAAAGGGGGGCGAGCCGGGGCGGGCGTCGCGGCCGGCAGGGCAGAACCCTCGCCGGCCTGAAATGACGAACGGCTCGCCCGCTCCGAGGAGCAGGCGAGCCGTGTCAGGCAGCTTCGTCAGGCAGGCGCGTCAGCGCAGGGTGCCGGCGAACCAGGAGCTGGTCCAGGGCGCAGCCACGGTGACCCGCTGGCCGGAGCCGGGCGCGTGCACCATCATGGCGTGGCCGTTCTGGTAGCCGATGAAGATCGCAGCGTGGTAGACCCCGCCGGAGTTGAAGAAGAACATCAGGTCGCCGGGGCGCATGTCCTGCTTGGAGATGCGACGGGTGTGGGCCGCCTGCGCACCCGAGGTGCGCGGCACGTCGAAGCCGGCGCCGCGGTAGCTGTAGTAGATGAGCCCCGAGCAGTCGAACGCGTTCGGGCCGGCAGCGCCGTACGAGTAGGCGTCGCCGCGCTGGGCCATCGCGGTCTGCTGCGCGGAGGAGATCCGCGCGGAGAGGCGCTGGGCGGACCGCTGCCGACGCGAGGCCATGGTCTTGTCGTACTTCGTGACCTGGCTGTCGGAGAGGGCGACCGCGCCGGACCGGGTGGTCTGGCTGTCGGCAGCATGGGCGGGGGCGACGGCCACGGTGGTGGCCGTGACGCCCAGGGTGACGATCGTGAGCGCGCAGGAGCGCGCCATGCGACGAATCGCAGGCATGGCAGATTCCTTTCCCACGCCTGTGAGGTGAGCTGTCGGGTTGGAGCTGGAAAGTGCTCCGTCACTCGCGTGACTTCACCCCGAGCCGCGATCGTCGAGCGACGATCCCGGCGTGGAACCTGTGGGTCCCCCACTCCTGCCCGATGAATTCGTGTCTCGGGGGACGCTCCGGACGGGCAGGATTCGGCGAACCCGGAGCGGTGGTGCTCGAGCACGCTATGCATGCGAAAGCGCCGCCGTCCAACTCGAAATGCACGAAAAGACACCGCTCAGGCGTAGCGCGTGAGCGGTGTCTCAGTGCGGGAGTGACCCCCGTCTCGCCGCTGCTGTGAGCGGCGTCTCGCCGCCCGTGTGAGCGGCGTCTCGTCGTCAGCCGAGCTTGGCGCCGCCGTCGACGTAGAGCGTCTGGCCGGTGATGTAGGACGCCTCGTCGCTGCACAGGAAGGCCGCGGCAGCCGCGATGTCCTCGGGGAAACCGACCCGGCGGACCGGGTTGTGGTCGGCGTTGAGCTTGCGGAACTCCTCGACGTCCATCTTCAGCCGGGCGGCCGTCGCGTCGGTCATCTCGGTGGCGATGAAGCCGGGCGCGATGGCATTGGCGTTGATGCCGAACGGGCCGAGCTCGATGCCGAGAGTGCGGGTGAAGCCCTGCACGCCCATCTTGGCCGCGGAGTAGTTGGCCTGGCCGCGGTTGCCGAGCGCGGAGACGCTCGAGAGGTTGAGGATCTTGCCGTACTTCTGCTCGACGAAGTGCTTCTGGGCGGCCTTGGTCATGTTGAACGGGCCCTTGAGGTGGACGCCCATGACCAGGTCCCAGTCCTGCTCGGTCATCTTGAACAGCAGGTTGTCGCGGGTGATGCCGGCGTTGTTGACGAGGATGTGGATCCCGCCGAGCTCGTCGACGACAGCCTGGATCGCGGCCTCGGCGGCCGCCACGTCGGAGACGTCGCAGCCGACGCCGATCGCCAAGGCATCGTCGGTCAGCTCGAGCCGGCCAGCGGCTTCCTGCGCGGCTGCCTCGTCGAGGTCGACGATGGCGACCGACGCGCCCTCGCTGGCGAAGCGCTGCGCCGTACCGAATCCGATGCCGCGCGCGGCTCCGGTGATGACTGCGACGCGACCGTCAAAGCGACCCATGGTGACTCCTGACATCAAAGAACTGGACGGGCCGACCTTAGTACCCCCACGACCGCGCCTCGTCCCAGGCCAGCACCTCGCGCCAGTGCTCCCTGCGCGCGAGCGTAACCAGCGCGTCCTCGTCCTTGGTGACCGGGTCGAACGTCGAGAGCACGGCGCGGGGCGGGCCGGCATCGCAGGTCGCGGTGTGGGCGATGACGAGCCGCTCGTCGCGGGTGTCCACGAGCGAGATGCCGCCCCGGCTCCCCGGCACGCGGACCACCTTGACCTCGCCGGCGCGGTTCTCGCGGGTGATGAACGAGCCACCACACGGACCGTTGCCCTCGTAGTAGGACCGCCCGCCGACGACCCGCACGTCGGAGTCGTCCCAGCTCGGGCCGTGGAAGCCGGGTGAGGTCGTGGGCCGCAGGCCGGCCATCGGCGTGACGGTGCCGTCGAGGCCGACGGTGACCAGCTGGCTGCCCTGGCGCGAGAAGCAGGAGGCGAGCAGCGTGGTGGCGGCGTGCCAGCGCAGCGGTCGACACTCCCCCGGCGTCGCGATCTCGCGGCCGGTCGAGCCGTCGAGCGGCAGCACGGCCAGGTGGCCGACGTCGGCGACCAGCACCGCCGAACCGTCGGGCGTCGCGATGGCGCCGCCCTGGGAGGCCTGCCCGACCACGCTGCGCTCCCCGGCCCACGTGATCGAGAGGATCTTGCCGCTCAGGGTCTGCGACAGCACGCCGGCGCCGTCGGGCCGCAGCCCGGTGGCCATCTCGCGCCGGGGCAGCGCGAGGGTCTGGCTCGCGCCGCTCTCGAGGTTGAGCCGGACCGCCTGCGCGCGGGCCAGGCTGACGTAGCGCTTGAGCAGGGCCGTGCGGGTGTCGGCGTCCCAGTCGACCAGGGTGAAGCTGCTGGGGTCGACGCCGTGCTCCAGCGGCTGCCGGCGCGTGGCGTGGAGGGCGTAGCGGGTGCCCTCCGGGGAGATCAGCTCGAGGCTGCGCGCCCGGACCCGGAGCTCGCCCTGCCGGGGGACGCCGCGGTCGATCGTCGCGAGCACCCATCCGTCGCCGACCCGGTCCCACGGCACGCTCGAGCGGGCACGTACGGAGCCGGCCTGGGCGGGCGCCACCAGGGTGACCATCAACAGGACCAGCAGCGGTCCGAGCAGCTTCCTCATGCCCCTGTGACGCGGCCGGTGCCCGAATCGTTGCAGGGGGCTCAGTGCGCGAGCGCCTCGCGGAGCCGGGCGGCGTGGTCGTCCATCTCGCCGGCACCATATTTCGTGCGCGGCCAGAAGAAGCCGCGCAGTCCGTCGCCCTTGGTGCGGGGCACGACGTGCAGGTGCAGGTGGGGCACCGACTGGCTGACGGTGTTGTTGATCGCGACGAAGGAACCCTGGGCCCCGAGCGCCGTGACCGCGCTCGCCAGGTCCTGGGCCGCAGCGAGGAAGCCGTCGCGCTGCGCTGCCGGCAGGTCGGGCAACGTCTCGACGTGGGCGCGCGGCACGAGCAGGACATGACCCTTGAAGACCGGCCGCTGGTCGAGGAAGGCGACGACGTCGTCGCGCTCGAGCACCACTGCTGCCGCCGCCTCGCCGCTCACGATCTGGCAGAAGACGCAGCCAGCCCGCGGGCTAGTCATAGGTGTAGCCCCACTCCTCGCAGTCGGGGGCATAGATCCGCGCGATGCGATCGCGGGTCGCCGGCGTGTAGTGGTCGCGCCAGTGGCCGGTGCTGAGGGACTTGTTGCGGTGGGGCAGCGGCGCCTCGGGGAGCCCGATCTCCTGCAGCGCGTGCGCGACGTCCGCGGCCAGCGACTCGGTGCGACCGATGAAGTCGACTCGGCGGCCGGGCGCGAGGAGGTAGTCGATCTGCGGCATCGCCAGTCGCGGGATCTCGTCGGTCCCGCGGAGGATGAACTCCTCGAAGTCGGCGAACTCGGCGACCCGGCGCCACATCTTGTTGCCGTCCTTCATGCCGCCCCGCTTGATCTGGGGCTTGCCCGACGCGGGACCCCACGCGTGGTTCCACTTGTCGATCATCGACCACCACGAGACCATCCGCGCCCACGGGTTGCGCACCATCGCGAACGACCAGTAGTCGGCGATGTCCGGCTCCAGGGCCAGGATGTCGCCGTACGGCGCATGGCGGGTCATCTTCTGCTTGCGGACGTCCGGGACGTGGGCGCGCAGCATCTTGTCGATCGAGTCCCCGCCGGTCTTGGGCACGTGGACGAACACGAACCGGTGGTGGTCGGAGATCAGCACGCGCCGAGGCTAGCCCACGGCGCGGACGGCCCCGGTGCAAGGATGGTGCGCGTGATGGCACTGCCCGACTACGGCTTCGTGTTGCTCGCGCTGTCCAAGACCGCCAGCACGAGCCTGGAGCGGACGCTCGCGCCGTACGCCTCCCTGGTCATCAGCAGCCCGCCCGGGATGAAGCACCTCGGCGCCAGCGGCTTCGAGCGCAAGATCGCGCCGCGGCTGGCCGAGTCGGGCCACGAGCGCGGGTCCTACGAGGTCGTCACGATGTTCCGCGACCCGGTCTCGTGGCTGGAGTCGTGGTGGCGCTACCGCGCACGGGACGGGCAGGAGGAGCGCCGGCCGGACAAGTCCACGGCGGCGGTCTCCTTCGAGGACTACGCCCGCAGCTACATCGCCGGTGACCGCCGGGTGCCCACGCCCCGCGGGCGTCCCGCCAAGTTCATCACCGTCGACGGGCTCATCGGCGTGGACAGGATCCTCGCGGTGGAGCGGCCGGACGTGTGGCAGGCCTACTTCTCCGAGCGGCTCGAGCGCCCGCTGGAGTTCGAGCGCCGCAACGTCTCGACGGCGCCGGTCCGCGGTGAGCTGACCGATGCCACGCGCGAGGCACTGCGCGAGCACCTCGCTCCCGAGTGCACCGTGTGGGAACGGCTCGCCGGCACCGGCGAGTGGGCGGGCGCTCGCGGGACCCCGCTGGCCGTGCCCGGCAGGGCCTGAGCTCCTCAGCTGCCCTGACGGACCCGCTCGGCGAGCTCCTTCGACCGGTCCCACTCGTTGATGTGCATCGCGGCGACCAGCGTGTCCCCGCGGTGCCACCAGGCGACGAGCGAGTCCTCACCGCTCGAGCCCGGCTCGATCCGGACCGAGTCGCTGCCGGCGGCCCCGGGGTGGCCGAAGTACTCCAGGCCGAGGTCGTACTGGTCGGAGAAGAACGACGGCAGCTCGTCGAAGGAGACGTCCTCGCCCATCAGGGCGTGCGCCACGGCCTTGCCCTGGCTGACGGCGTTCTGCCAGTGCTCGACGCGCACGCGCTCCTTCAGCAGCGGGTGTGCGTGGTTGGCGACGTCGCCGGCGGCGAAGACGTCGGGGTGGCTGGTGCGCAGGCCGGCGTCGACCAGGATCCCGTTGTCGACGTCGAGCCCGGCGGAGCGGGCGAGCCCGTCGTCGGGAGCGGCCCCGATCCCGACCAGCACCAGGTCGACCTCCAGCTCGCTGCCGTCGTCGAGGACGGCGCGCCTGCCCTGCAGCGACTCCACCGAGGTCGAGGTCCGCAGGTCGACGCCGTGCTTGCGGTGGACGTCGGCGAGGCGCTGCCCGACCTCGGGACCGAGGGCCTTGAGCAGCGGCTGCTCGGCCGGTTCGACGAGGGTGACCTCAGCGCCCAGGCCGCGCGCCGTGGCCGCGACCTCCATGCCGATCCACCCACCGCCGACCACGAGCAGCCGGGTGCCGTCGACGATCCGCTCGCGCAGGTGACGGGCGCTGTCGAGACTGCGCAGGTAGACGACCTCGAGCTCGCCGGTGGACGCGAGCGGGAGCGTGCGCGGCTGGGCGCCGGTGGCGATCAGCAGCCGGCTGTAGGGCTGCCGGCCGTCAGCCGTCGCCACGACGTGGTCGTCGAGGTGGATGCTCTCGACGAACATGCCCGTCCGGAGGTCGACGTCGTGCTCGCCGTACCACTCAGCGGGCTTGAGGTAGGCGTCCTCCGCCTCGGCCCTCCCGCCGAGGTAGTCCTTCGACAGCGGGGGTCGTTCGTACGGCGGGTGCGACTCGCCTGCGAACACGACCAGCTCGCCGTCGTAGCCGTTCTCGCGGAGCTCGACCGCGGCGTTGCCGGCCGCCATCCCCCCTCCGATGATCACGATCGGCTCGGTCATCGTGCACCTCCATGGACGAGGGTGAGGAACTCGGCGCGCGCCGCGGCGTTGTCCCGCAGGTGGCCTCGCAACGACGACGTGGTCGTCGCGGAGCCGGGGGCGCGGGCGCCGCGCAGCGTCATACAAGTGTGCTCGGCGACGAGCAGCACGCCAACCCCCTGCGGGCTGAGCTGCTCCTCCAGCAGGTCGGCGACCTGCATCGTCAGACGCTCCTGCGTCTGCGGTCGCCGGGCGAAGTGGTCGACGGTGCGGGCCAGCTTGGACAGGCCGACGATCCGCGCCTGCGGCAGGTAGCCGACGTGCGCCACCCCGTTGAACGGCAGCAGGTGGTGCTCGCAGACCGACTGGAACGGAATGTCGCGGACCAGGACCAGCTCGTCGTAGCCCTCGGTGTTGGCGAAGGTGGTGAAGTCGAACTCCGGGACGTCCAGCAGCTCGGCATAGGCCAGCGCGAGCCGGCGCGGCGTCTCCGCGAGGTCCGGTGTGGCCGGGTCGTCGGGGTCGATGCCGAGGCTGCGCAGGAGGTCCCCCGCGGCCCGGGTGGCCGCGTCCAGGTCGCGCACGGGCTCGGCGTGCGTGACCCGGTTGCGCTGCGGGACGACGGACAGGCCCGTCACCGCTTCGCCCGGTCCGAGGCCAGCCGGCCCAGGGCGAGCGCACCGACCAGCAACCCGAAGTCACGCAGCGCGACGTCGTAGAAGTCGCCCAGGGTCAGCAGGTTGACGATGATGCCCGCGAGCCACGCAGCGACGACATAGGCCCCGATGCGGGGTCGTACGGCGACGAGCAGCCCGGCCACGATCTCCACGACACCGACGATCATCATCGCGTCGTGCGCGCTGCCGGGGACGAGGTCGTTGATCCACGGGGCGAGATACATCTCCCAGTCGACGAGCACCTGGGTGAACTTGTCGAGGCCGAAGGCGATCGGCGCGATCGTGAAGACGGTGCGCAGGAGGAAGAACGCCTGCTCCGCTCCGGTGGCCGGCCACCGTGTGGCGGACCGGCCGTTGCTGCTGACGTCGGGCTGGGTGGACATGGCCGCAACTCCGTTCTAACAGAGGATGATCTCTCCACTAGACACCTGCTGGCGCTCTAACGTCAAGTCCCGTATCTTTTAGAAATGGCCACTCCTGCGTCCGACGTCTCCGGTGTCGCCGCCCTGGCGGAACCCGTACGTCGAGACCTCTTCGACTTCGTCGTGGCGGCGCGCACCGCGGTCAGTCGCGACCAGGCCGCCGAGGGCCTCCAGATCCCCGCCCACACCGCGAAGTTCCACCTCGACCGACTCGTCGAGGAGGGCCTGCTCGAGGTGGAGTTCAGGCGGCTGACTGGGCGCACCGGCCCCGGCTCGGGTCGCCCGGCCAAGCTCTACCGCCGTACGGACCGCGAGATCACCGTGTCGCTGCCGGAGCGCCACTACGACCTGCTGGGCCGGATCCTGGCGAAGGCCGTGGCCGAGGCCACCGCCACAGGTGAGGACGTGGCGAGCATCGTCGCGCGGGTGGCCCGCGCCGAAGGTGTCGCCTGGGGCGCCTCGCTGGACGACCTGCCCGGCACCGCCGAGCTCGAACGACTGGCCGCGGCCCTCGACGCCGGGGGCTACGAGCCGTGGATCGAGGACGAGACGCTGTTCGTGCAGAACTGCCCCTTCCACCGCGTCGCGCAGGAGCAGACCGAGCTCGTCTGCGGGCTCAACCTCGAGTTCGTCACCGGCGTCGCAACCGCGACCGGGTGTGCCGGCCTCGCGACCCGCCTCGATCCCGGCGAGGACCGCTGCTGCGTCAGCGCCGTACGCCGCTGAAAAGGATGATGGCGGTAGTTCACAGTCACTGGGTGACTGGGAACTACCGCCATCTCTCATGAGGGCTTTTCGTGTGTGGAGCTGGCGGGAATCGAACCCGCGTCCTCGAGCGTCGAACCAGGTCTTCTCCGGGTGCAGTCAGTGATGTCGTTTTCTCAGTCCCGGCGCTCGCACAGACACGTCGCCGACAGACTCAGTCAGGAAAAAGTCCCGATCACCCCTCCTGACGGAGGTGATCAGCAAGTCCTCTAGATGAGGCCTGGGTCCGGGACGAGGACGGGTGCCCGGTCAGACCCTTCGATCACTGCTCAGGCAGCGAGAGCGAAGTCGTTGCGGTTTGAGTTGGCAACTATGGTTTTCCAGCGATCGTTTACGAGATGACGCTGGCTTCTCGACCCGCTTCCCCTGGGACTAACGTCCCAAGTCGAAACCGATCAGCCCCTCTTGAGTTGTGTGGTCAGTCTACGGGTCAACACCCAGAGCCGTCGCCCGCATTCCCTCAGGGAGTCGTCAGGCTCAGCCGGGAGTCGGTCACGAGCGCCATCAGGTCCTCGAGCGGCACGCCCAGGTCTAGGGTGCGCGGGTCGTCGGTGACGGACACACCGACGACGTGTACGGCGACGTCCTCCCCGTCCCGTCGGTCGATGACATAGACGACGCCCGGGTCCTCCTCGGGCTCCAGCTCCTGCCACGCGACGGTCACCTCGTCGCCGTCGTGGTCCTCGCTCACGCACTCGTCGAAGAACGAGTCATCGGCACACACGAGCGGGCTGTCGCTCGTCGGGGCGACCACGACGGCGAGCGACACGTCGGCGTACTCCAGCTGCACACCCGGCGACTCCTCCCCCAGCTCCCGGGTGAAGACGTCCCACTCGGCAGTCTCGCGCGGCTCGAGGTCGACGTGCTCCTGCACGATCGCGGCGATCTCCTCAGGCGTGATGGGGCGCCCACCGACGCCCTCGTCCTCGCCGCCGCAGCCGGCGAGCAGCACGCACGCCGCGACGACCAGCACCGCCCGGGTCATGGGCGCAGCAGGCTCTCCGCGTTGTCGTGACAGACCGCTCGCAGCCAGTCGTCACCGAGGTCGAGGCGTTCGAGCGACTCGAGCTGGTGGAGGTAGGGGTAGGGGATGTTCGGGAAGTCCGAGCCGAGCAGCACCTTGCCGCCCGACCCCAGCTCGGCCAGTCGCGGCAGCAGGTCGGCCGGGAAGACGCCGCCCATCTCGGAGAAGAAGTCGGTGAAGGCCATCGTGGTGTCGAGGTGCACCCGCTCGTAGGACTCGGCCAGCTCGAGGAAGGCCGCGTACTCCGGCGCGCCCATGTGCGCGATCACGAGCTGCAGCCGCGGGTGTCGCGCGAGCAGCTCGGCGACCGGCTCGGGTCCGGTGTACGCCGTGGGCACCGGCCCACTGCCCGCGTGCAGCACCACCGGCGTCCCCGCCTCGGCGACGAGTCCCCACGTGTCGTCCAGCAGCGGATCGAGGACCGAGAAGTTCCCCACCTGCACGTGGATCTTGAACACCTCGACGGTGTCGAGCCGCGCCTCGACGTACGTCGCCGCCGACTGCTCGGGGAAGAAGGTGCCGCACACCAGCGCCTCGGGCACGCGGGCAGCGAAGCCCGCTGCCCACTCGTTGAGCCAGTCGGCCATGTCGGGCTTGTGCGCGTAGGAAAGTGCGCTGAAGCGCGTGATCCCGAAGGAGCGCAGCGTCTCGACCAGCGCTTCGTCGGTGTCGCGGTAGTGCAGCGGCCACGGGCGGCCGATCAGCGGACCGGCGGCGTCGAATTGCGCGCGCACCTTCGCCATCACCTGCGGCGGCAGGAAGTGCGTGTGGATGTCGATGAGACCGGGCAGGCCGAGCCGGGTCCACCACTCGCGCACGGCGAGCGCGTCGGAGCCACTCATCAGTCGGTTATGCCCTTGAGCCGCCGCTGGACGGCCTGCTCCTTCTCCCGGTTGGCCTGGCGCTCGGCGAGGGAGTGGCGCTTGTCGTACTCCTTCTTGCCCTTGGCCAGCGCGATCTCGATCTTGGCGCGGCCGTCCTTGAAGTAGAGCGAGAGCGGGACGATGGTGTATCCCTTGTCGCCGATCTTGCGCTCGATCTTGTGGATCTCGGCACGGTTGAGGAGCAGCTTGCGCTTGCGGCGGGCGGAGTGGTTGGTCCAGGAACCCTGGGCGTACTCCGGGATGTGCACGTTGTGCAGCCACACCTCGCCGCTGTCGACGTCGACGAACCCGTCGACCAGGCTCGCGCGACCCTCACGCAGCGACTTCACCTCGGTGCCCTGCAGGACCAGCCCGGCCTCGTAGGTGTCCTCGATGTGGAAGTCGTGACGGGCCTTCTTGTTCTGCGCGATCAGCCGGTTGCGCTGATCCTTCTCCTTGGCGGCCATCCGGTCATCTTCTCATCGGCCGCAACTCGGTTCGGACGGGCGCCACGTCCCGCCCCGCAGCGGTGGCAAGGCCACCTTCCCGGGCCCGCGAACGTGGGTCACTCACCTGCGTCGGGCGAGTCGGCCGGGACACGCCACACCGGCGGTCGCCCACCCACATTCCGAGGCCGGGGAATGTGGGTCACTCACCGGCCGACGTGGGCGATCAGAAGTAGTTGGCGGGGTTGACCGCCTTGCCGTTGGCCATCACCGTGAAGTGCAGGTGGCAGGCCGTGGACCAGCCGGTGTCACCGACGTAGCCGATCACCGCACCGCGCTGGACCTGCGCGCCCGGGCCGACGGTGTAGGACGACGCGTGGTTGTAGATCGTCGCGACACCGGCGCCGGCCAGGGCACCGTGGTCGACGATCAGCCGCCGCCCGTAGACGGAGCTGTAGTAGGCCGAGATCACCCGGCCGGACTCGGCCGCGACGATCGGCTGCCCGCAGCCGCCGCCGAAGTCGGTCCCGTCGTGCAGTCCCCAGTAGCCGAAGATCGGGTGGGTGCGATAGCCGAACGGCGACGTGATGCCACCACCGACCGGCATCTGCAGCAGGCCGTCGGTCGGGCCGACCCGACCGTTCTTCACCGCCTGGGCGCGTGCCCGGCGCAGGGCCGCGGCCGCGCGCCTGCGCAGCATCGCCTCGATCTTCGCCTTCTGGCGCTGCGCCTGCTGGAGCCGACGCACGTCGCGGGCGCGGATCTGGGCCGCCTTCTCGCGAGCCGAGGAACGCTCTCCCACGAGGGAGGCCACCGACGCCTTCGCGTCGCTCGCCTCGGCCGCGAGCTGCTGGGTCTCGGCGAGGTTGGCCGCGGCCTGCTCGCGCTTGGCTGCGACGTCGTCGCGCGCCTGGGCGACCTGGTCCTCGCGGACCTCGAGCAGCACCTCGGCGGCCTGAAGCCGGTCGTAGTCGCGGGCCTGCTTGTCGACCATCGTCTGGTTGACCTCGGCGCGGCGGTTGAGGTCCTGGGCCGACTCGGAGTCCATCAGCGACGCGAACGCCACCAGGTCGGGATCACCCTCGGCGTAGAGACGCTTGATCGTGTCGCCGACGACGTCGCGCTGCGCGGCCGCGTCGGCCTCTCCCGCAGCCAGCTCGGCCTGGGCCTGGACCAGTCGCTGCTCGGCCTCGGCCAGCAGGACGGCTGCCGCCGCGTCGCGCTCCTGGGCGACGGCGAGCTTGCCGCGCGCGGTCGCGAGCGCCGTACGCGCGTCGGAGAGCTGGGACCGGGCGGCCTTCAGCCGCTCGGCCGCCCTGTGCAGCTGCTTGCTCGACTCGTCGACGTGGTCGTGGGCGCGGTCGATCTTCTTCTCGACCTGCCGTTGCCGGTCCTTGAGGTCGTCGGCGGACGCGGTCGGGACGGACAGGGTGCCCAGCGCGATGGCGGCCGCAGCAGTTGCTGCGACCACGCGAGTGCGGGCGGTACGGGGGAAGGATCGCACCGGGAAGCCTTACGTGTGTTCGGGGAAGGGAACGCCACGAAGGTAACCCGCGCGGATCAGACTTTGAGGTATTTGCGCGTCAACACGAGTGTCGGAAGCACGGTGAGCAGCGGACCGAGCACTGCGACGAGGAGTACGGCGACGCCGTACTGCTCGAATCCGATCCACGGGATGAACTTCAGCTTGTCCTGACCGCGCTGCTCGATGCCGAAGTACATGAACGCAGCCAGCGCACCGGTCGCGAGGAGCACACCGATCAGGGCAGTCACCAGGGCCTCGAGCAGGAAGGGCAGCGCGATGTAGAGGGTCGAGGCGCCGACGAGGCGCATGATGCCGATCTCCTTGCGCCGGGCGAAGGCCGCGAGCCGGATCGTGTTGGCGACCAGGAGCAGCGCCGCGATGACGAGGAACGCCGCCGTGGCGATCGAGACCCACTGGAGCATGTTGATCGAGCCGATGATCGGCTCGATGTAGCGGCGCATGTCGCGCACGACCGAGACACCGTCGAGGCCGCCGACCGCGCTGACGACGCCGTCGTACTCCTCCGGGTCCTTGAGCTCGACCCACAGCGACTGCGGCATGTCCTCGACGGTCAGGACGGCGTTGTCGCCCTCGAACTTCTCGGCGCCGTAGAGCTCCTTGACCTTCTCGAAGGCCTCTTCCTTGGTCTCGAGGTCCCAGCCTGCGGCCTCGGGGTTCTCGTCGATGACCGCGGTGATGGCGTCGCGCTGGGCGTCGGTGACCTCACTGACGCAGGCGGGGTTGTTGTCCTCGGCGGTGCACAGCGAGACCTGGATCTGCAGCTGGCTGCCCCAGTGCTCCCCCGCCTTCTCGGCCTGCAGGTGGAAGAGCACACCCAGGCCGACCAGGGTCAGCGAGACGAAGAGGGTCAAGATCACCGCGAGGTGCATCGACAGGTTGCGGCGCAGCCCTTGGCCGAGCTCGGAGAAGACGTAGCGAAGCTGCATGGATCTGTGTCAGTCCTAATCTCAGTTGGAGGTGCCGTAGACGCCCTGCGCCTGGTCACGCATCACGCGCCCGTTCTCGAGCTCGATGACACGCTTGCGCATCTGGTCCACGATGCCGGCGTCGTGGGTGGCCATCACGACGGTCGTCCCGGTGCGGTTGATGCGGTCGAGGAGCTTCATGATCCCGACCGAGGTCGTCGGGTCGAGGTTGCCGGTGGGCTCGTCGGCGATCAGGATCTTGGGCCGGTTGACGAAGGCGCGCGCGATCGCGACGCGCTGCTGCTCGCCACCGGAGAGCTCGTCGGGCAGCCGGTCGCCCTTGCCGGTCAGGCCGACCATCTCGAGCGTCTCGGGCACCAGCTTGTCGATGTCGCTGCGTGACTTGCCGATCACCTGGAGCGCGAAGGCGACGTTCTCCGAGACGGTCTTGTTGCCGAGGAGGCGGAAGTCCTGGAACACGGTCCCGATGTCGCGGCGCAGGCGCGGGACCTTCCAGCTCGCGAGCCGGTTGATCTCCTTGCCGGCGACGTAGACCCGCCCCGACGTCGGGCGGTACTCGCGCAGCACGAGGCGCAGGAACGTCGACTTGCCCGAACCCGAGGAACCGACCAGGAAGACGAACTCGCCCTTGTCGACGTCGACGGACACCTGGTCAAGGGCCGCGTGGGCGTGGCCGGGGTAGGTCTTGGTGACCTTCTCGAAGCGAATCACGGCCCCGAGGCTACGCGGTGCACCCAGCCAACCCGGACATCCTGACCCTAGGGTGGCGTGGTGCCTGTCTCATCCCGTACGCCGATGCGCCGGCGCCGCGCCCTGACGGCGACCGTGGCCACGGTCGGCCTGCTCGTGGCGCTCGCCGGGTGCACGGACGATCCCGCGCCGCAGCAGCCCACGGCCGAGCCCACCGCGGAGTCGACACCGCTCGCGGACTACGACACCTCCGGCCTCACGCTGACCCCGGACGACTTCTGCGCCAGGGTCGCCGAGCCAGCGGTCATCGCGGCTCTGGACGGCGAGTCGACCGGGACGGATGCCTGGCAGCCGGGGCGCCGACTGCCCGGGAGCCGCGACATCAGCGACGAGTTCGGCTGCTCGTGGCAGGGCTCGTCGACGACGGCCCGGGCGTGGGTCTTCGCGCCGCCCGTCTCGCCGCAGCGAGCCCGCGACTTCGTCCGGGAGACCCCTGGCCAGGGATGTGAGCGGCTCTCCGCCGCTGCTGACCTCGGCTCCCCCAGCGTCGCGCAGCAGTGCCCGGACGCAGACGGTCGCACCGGCGTCTACGGCCTCGTCGGCAGCGCCTGGGTCGCCTGCGAGCTCAGCGGCCTCCGCGGGTCGCGCGAGGAGCGTGCCGGCGAGTGGTGCGTTGCCGTACTCGAAGCGCTGCGGACCACCTGAGGCGACCGCAACGTCATGGGATCTGGCTGTTCGAACAGCCAGAACCCATGACGTTGCGGTCAGCGGATCAGGCGTCGGCCTTCTCGGCGGCCTTGCGCCAGCGGATGCCGGCCTCGATGAAGCCGTCGAGGTCGCCGTCGAAGACCGAGGTGGGGTTGCCCGACTCGTAGCCGGTCCGCAGGTCCTTGACGATCTGGTAGGGGTTCAGCACGTAGTTGCGCATCTGGTCGCCCCACGAGGCCTGGACGTCGCCGCGCATGCCGTCGAGGTGGGCCTTCTCCTCGGCCTTCTTCAGGGCGAGGAGCTTGGCCTTGAGCACGACCATCGCGGATGCCTTGTTCTGCAGCTGCGACTTCTCGTTCTGGCAGGACACGACGGTGCCGGTGGGGATGTGGGTGAGGCGCACCGCGGAGTCGGTCGTGTTGACGGACTGGCCGCCGGGACCGCCGGAGCGGTAGACGTCGGTGCGGATCTCCTCGTCGGGGATGTCGATCTCGTCGGTCTGCTCGAGCACCGGCACGACCTCGACCGCCGCGAAGGAGGTCTGGCGACGGCCCTGGTTGTCGAAGGGGCTGATCCGCACGAGGCGGTGGGTGCCGGCCTCGACGGACAGCGTGCCGTAGGCGTAGGGCGCGTGGATGGCGAAGGTCGCGGACTTCAGGCCGGCTTCCTCGGCGTAGGACGTCTCGAAGACCTCGACGGGGTACTTGTGCTGCTCGGCCCAGCGGATGTACATCCGCATCAGGGTCTCGGCGAAGTCGGCCGCGTCCACACCACCAGCACCGGCGCGGATGCTGACCAGCGCCTCGCGGACGTCGTACTCACCGGAGAGGAGAGTGCGGATCTCCAGGGACTCGACGGACTTCTTGATCCGGTCGAGCTCCAGCTGGGAGTCCTCGAGGGTGGCGTCGTCACCCTCCTCCTGGGCCATCTCGACCATCAGCGCGAGGTCCTCGATGCGGCCCTCGAGGCCGGTGAACTTGTCCAGCTCACCCTGGAGGGCCGAGAGCCGGCCGGTGATGCGGGTGGCGCTGTCGACGTCGTCCCACAGGTCGGGGGCGGCGACCTGGTCGCCGAGGTCGGCGATCTCCTCGCGCATCTTGTCCAGGTCGAGGACCTGGCCGATGGTCTTCATGGTCGCCTGGAGCTGCTTGATCTCTTGGTCGAAGTCGGTGCCTGCCACAAAGGGCAACACTACGGGGCGGGCCATGGGCCGTCGATTCGGCGAGCCGCCCGGAGCCGACCCGACTTCTCGGGCGACTCCGGGCGGCTCCGTCGGGCGGTGCGGGCCCGACTTGAACGCTCCCGAGTGGGAAGGGGGAGCGAGCTCTCGGGCTACTTGGTGCAGAGCACCTCGGGCGTGGCGACGGCGACCCTGGAGACCTTGTCGGCGGCGGTGGCCGTGGCGGTCAGCTCGTAGCTGATCCGGAACGCGTCGGTGATGTTGACCTCGTGGTCCTCGACGAGCTGGCCGATCGCGAGGCCGGAGGCGAAGGCAACGTTGCCGTCGACCTTGAGGGCCGCGATGCCGGTGCTGTCGCTGGCGGAGTCGTCGGTGAGGGCGTAGCTCGCGCGCAGCTTGAGGCACTTCTTGCCCAGCGTGTACTCCACCGACGACGGCGTGCCGGTCTTGTCGGTCACGATGCTGGCGGCGTAGTTCTCGGTGGCGATCACGGCGTTGGTGACGAACACATTGG
>NZ_CM001852.1:944651-946937 GCF_000389985.1 Nocardioides sp. CF8 | reverse complement strand
TAGCCGAGCTTCTCCCAGCCGTAGACCACGAGCTCGAGCTCCTGGCTCACGCCCTTCTTGATGCTGCCCGCGGCCGGCTTGAGCACGCGGTAGAACCGGGTGCCGGCGGTGCTCGGCTCGTCCTTGAGCAGGAACGTGCCGTTGGCCTTGATCTTGGCCTTGCCGGAGACCGCCCACTTCTTCTTGCCGTCCATGCGCTGCTGCAGGACGACCTTGTCGCCGACGGCCTTCGGGCTGACCTTGCCGCGGATCTTCACGACGTCCTCGTCGGCGATCGCCATCGTCTTGTTGATCTTGGCGGTGACCGAGTAGGCCACCTTGCGCTCGGCGGTGGTGTCGCTCGCGGTGGCCGTGGTGGCAACGAGCGGGGTGGCGATCAGTGCGAGACCGGCGCCGGCGGTGATGAATCGGTTCATGGGATTCCCCCTGTCAGTGTCGCCCGTTGTGGGCTGCTGCAAGAGGGATGCGCCGGTGGGTCGATTAGTTGTCGCTCAGTTGCCCTGGACCGTCACGGCGGCGGTGCTGCTCGCCCCGACGACGGGTTTCGTCGGACTTCCCGGGATGCGCATCGGCAGGTCGACGGGCGCACTCAGGGTCACGGTCACCGACCGGTCGACGACGTTCACCCGGGCGTCGACCTCGAGGCCGGGGTAGGTCCTGTCCGCCCCGATGGACTGCAGGTAGGCGACCACGACCTTCTCGACGGCCCCCTTCTCCTGCAGCAACCGCTCGACGTCCAGGCCCTCGCCGTACACACCCGCAGCGCCGAGGTCGGCCCCGCGCAGCGCCGCGCCGTCGGCCAGGGTGTCCAGCGCCTGCCGCTGGAGATAGGCGGACGACGCGTTGACGACCAGGGCGACGCCCATCAGCAGGACGGCCGCGAGACCGACGATGAGCGGGATCGTCGAGCCACGCTCGTCGCGGCGCCTCACTCCTCGACCCCTTGCTCTTCGTGGGGTACGGCGACGAACTGGCCGATCGGCACGGTGTGCGTCGCCGTCAGCTTGAACGAGTCCCGCTGGTCGCCGAGCACCGCGGGCAGGAACGGCAGCGTGACCCCGGAGGCGATCCGGACGGTGATCATCGAGGTGCCGGTGTGACAGTTCTTCGGGAAGGGGACGCACGACACGTGCACCTTGCCGGTCTGCCCGTCGCCGCCCTGGTCGGCGAGCGTCTGGTCGACGACCGCCTGCGCCCGGGCGGCACCGGTCGCGTCGTCCGGCGCCAGCGCATAGGCGCGCGCCGCCGCCCGGGCCGCGCCGTTGACGGCGAAGGCGCCGCGCTGCACCTCGAACACGGAGATGACGATCCAGGTGATCGGGATGAAGAGGATCAGCCCGACCCAGCAGAACTCGACGAGCGCACTCCCCTGCTCGTCAGCCCGAATCCTCATGGCGACTCGATGATCGCGTTGCCACTGACCTCGAGGCGGATCGCCGGTCCGCCCAGTCCGAGCGCCGGGACCTCGGCGACGATCACGACCTTGTAGGCGGGCGCACCACCGATCGTCGTGCCTTGGATGTCGATGTCCTGGGCGAACTTCTCGTTGAGGGTGCCCACGATCTGCTCGGCCGCCTTCGCCCTGCCGTCGTCGGCCGTCGCCCCGACGACGGCCGCGCGACGCGCCCCCTCGGCCGCGGCGGAGGAGAGCGTGTTGCGCACGTGCAGGACGAGCGCGAGCTGGAGCAACCCGGCGAACAGCGGGAGCAGGACCAGCAGGATCATCACGAAGTCCACCACCGCGCTGCCACGCTCTGACCTCGTGCGGGATCGGAGGCAGCCGAGCATCGGGCTACTTGACCGAGTCGAACGCGCGAGTCAGCAGGGCCTTGAGCGGCTCTTCGGCGAAGCCGAAGATCACGATCGCCAGGCCGACCGTCATCACGGTCACCATCACCCAGCCGGGCACGTCTCCCCGCTCGTCACGCCGGCGAGGCTCGGTCATCGCGACGTAGAGGCGCAGGAGCTGGTCGAGAGTGGTGTTGATCATCGGTTTCCCCGTTCGGTTCGTTCGGACGTGCACAGAGGTGGGTGTGGATCGGCGGTGCTCACGGCACCACCAGGCTGAGGCCGATGGCGCCGGGGAAGAAGGCGAAGAGGACCGTCACCGGCAGGACCAGGAAGACGACGGGCGCCATCATCAGGACCTCCTTGCGGGCGGCGGTCTCGATCAGGTTGCGGCGACCGGCCTCGCGCACGTCCGCGGCCTGGGCGTGCAGCACGTCGGCCAGCGGAGTCCCGCGCTCGATGGCGACCGAGATGCCGGTCGCGAAGCGGGCCACGAGC
>NZ_CM001852.1:937453-944590 GCF_000389985.1 Nocardioides sp. CF8 | reverse complement strand
GGGGGGGGGGAGCCGGTCGAAGCCGGCCGCGACGGGGGTGCCGGTGCGGATGTCGGCCAGCACACGGCTGAGGTCGGCGGACAGCTCGCCCCCGCTGCGGCGTACGACACGATCGAGCGCAGCGACCGGGCTCTCGCCCGCGGCCACCGCGAGGGCGAGCAGCTCGGCGACCGTCGGGAACTCGGTGATGATCTGTCGCTCGCGGTTGGTCGCCTGGGAGCTGAGACGGTTGTCGCGGGCCATGACCCCGAGCACGAAGCCCAGGCCGCACAGCAGCAAGGAGGTGATCGGCGCGACCGACCCCGAGAGCGCCTTGAGGAGGGAGTATGCGGCCACCAGCCCGAAGCCGGCGAGCCCCCACAGCACCTGCTCGATCCGGAACTCGTGCACGGTCTTGGGGATCGCTGCGCGCTCGAGGCGGCGCCGCACCGACGTCGCACCGCCGAGGACCTTCTCGACGAGGTCGGCGGTGGAGCGGAGGAAGGGTCCGAAGATGCCGGCCGCCGCGACCGTCGGCGACGACGACGTGACCTTGAGGCTGGGGGTGCGCCCGACCTGCGGCAGGTCGCGGACGTAGGGCAGCACGCGCAGCGCGAGCTGGGGGCGCCGGATCACCAGGATCCGGGCGGCGATCAGCAGCACCCCCGCAGCCGCTGCGGCTCCGAGCACCGCTCCCCACAGCGACGCGCTCATGCCAGGATCCGTCGCTCGACGGGCAGCCGGCCGATGCGCATCATCAGCCGGTAGGCAGTCAGGCACAGCACGGCACCGATCACGAGCACCACGACGCCCGCGCCGGACGAGTAGGCGGTGACGGAGCCGGACTGGAAGGACATCAGCAGCAGGACGACCCAGGGCGCGGCCACGGCCAGCCGGGCGCCGTTGACCGTCCACGCCTGGCGCGACTCCATCTCGGAGCGGGTGCGCGCCTCGTCGCGGAGATAGCCCGAGAGGTTGCGCAGCAGCCGGCCGAGCTCACCTCCACCCACCTCGCGGGCGATCCGCAGGCCCTCGACGACGCGGTCGCCGACGGGGTCGGCCAAGCGCACCTTGAGCCGGTCGAGCGACTCGTGGAAGCGGCCGGTGACCTGGTAGTCGAGCGCGAACTGGTCGAAGGAGTCACGCAACGGCTCGGGGCCGTTGGTGCCCAGCGCCGAGAGCGCGTCGGGCAGCGAGAGTCCGGCGCGTACGGCGCTGGCGAGGTTGTCGACGGCGTCGGGCCAGACCTCGGCGAACTCGCGCTGGCGCTTGGCTGCGCGCTGCTTGACCACGGCGACGGGCGTGTAGCCCGCCATCAGCGCGAACGTGATGGACACCGGCACGGTGCGCGAGACCGCCTGGATGACGACGAACGCGACCACGGCGAAGACGACGCACAACGCCGCGAGACTGGCGACCGAGACGTCACCGAGCCCGGCCCTGGCCAGCAGCTGGCGTCCACGGCCGCCGCCGGGCCTGGGCTCCTTCGGCGTCCGCGGCACGAAGAAGGCCGACCAGATCAGCAGCAGGCCCAGGCCGGTGCCGAGCCCGACGAGCGCACCCATCAGTGGACCCCGTTGAGGATCTGGTGCAGGTCGATGCCGATCCGCTCGAAGCGCTCGAGCCGCGAGGGCATCCCGGCACCGCGGCGCAGCTCGCCGCCCACGCGCTCGAAGATGGGCTCGACCTCGATGATGTCGTTCTCCACCCGGCCGGGCACGGAGACGATCTCGTTGACCCGGCGGACACCCTGGGCGTCGATGCCGAGGTGCACGACGAGGTCGACCGAGCTCGCCACCGTCGGGACGACGAAGCGCGCGGAGATGTTCTCGCCCGCCAACATGCGATAGAGAGCGTGCAAATTCGGCGGGCCACACGGCCGATCCACATCCACGGAATCACTACCTCGACGTGGCCACTCGTCGGTCAGGCCCTCTCCGGCCGGACGATGCCCTCAGATGTCTCCACCAGTTCCTCGGGGGTGAAGGTGGGCTCGTCCCCTGGCGTCGATCCGGAGGGGCCGGCGTGTCGGTCCGAAATCAGAGACCCCTCCGGGCCTCTTGGAACTCGTCGACGAAGACCGCGAGCCCGTGATGGTCGTGGTTGCGCGCGAACGCTTCGGACCCACGAGTGGCCTCTGGGTCGTCAACAGCGACCAAGGAAACTCCCACCACATCACTCTGGTCACCATGACCGAAGCCGGTCCCCGGCCTCGCCCCTTCACGCCAGGGTGGATCAGGGGTCGAAGTCGACCTCGACACGGAACACATCCACGCGTAGCCACGAGACGGTCAGTTCGACTGGCCGGTGGTCGCGGGCCGCGGCGTCCGTGCGGCTACGGATGGCGATCACTGGCGGGCGGCCGCCGAGCCGAAGGTGAGCGGCCACCTCGGGTGTCGCGGGGTCGATGGCAACGCCGAACCAGCCGCGCACGGGCTGCAGCCCGTAGCCCTGTTCCAAGGCATCGTGCAGCGACCCCCCGGGGGCGAGCACCTGGGGCAGGTCGGGCACCAGCTCGGGGTCGAGCCAGGTGTCGGCGAACCCGACCAGCTCGCCGTCCACGTAGCGGTCGCGTGCAACGGCGAGCAGTTGGCGGCGGGCGCCGACGCCCATTCGGCGTCGTACCTCGGCCGGCGGCTTCTCGAGTCGCCAGCCGGTGGTCCGGATCTCGGGTGTCAGCCCGGCGTTGCGCACGCTGGTGCTCCAGCTGGGCGGCGAGTGTCGCGAGATCGTGTAGTCGATGCGCTGGGAGACAAAGGTGCCACTTCCCTGACGCCGACGCACCAGGTAGCGGCTCTCCAGCTCAGCGAGCGCGGCCCGCGCCGTCAGGCGGCCGACGCCCAGGTCGCGGGCCAGCTCCTCCTCCGACGGCAGTCGGGCGCCGACGGGCTGGTCAACGATGCGTTCGGCCAATGCGTCGGCGGCAGCGAGGTACACCGGCTTTCGACCGTTGGTCCTGTTCGAAGCAGTGTCGCTGTTGGTGGGGAGGATCATATCGCCGGCGAGCCCCCGGACACGGTCAAGCCGTGGGGATCGTTGACGCTTCCGTCGGGCACGCAGCCGGCCAGCGCCTGCAGGATCGAGCGTGCAGCCCGCTCCTCGATCGCGAGTCGGCTGTCCGCCACGGCGGAGCCGAGGTGGGGTGTGAGCAGCGTCCGGTCGGTGCAGTCCACCAGCTCCGGGTGCGGCCCGTCAGGGCGGTGTGCCCGGGAGAGATCCTCGAACTCGAACACGTCGGCGGCGTATCCGCCCAGGCGGCCACTCCTCAGCTGCTCGGCCACCGCCTCCTCGTGCACTACCGACCCGCGGCCCACGTTCACCAGCATAGCGCCGGCAGGCATCGAGGCGAGCGCTACCCGGTCGAGCAGGTGGGTGGTTTCGGGCAGTAAGGGCGCGCACACGACGACGGCGTCACTGGTGCGCAGTAGCTCCTCGAGCGGCACCTGCTCGAGGCCCAGCAGCTCAGCGTCTGCGGCGGGCACCGGATTGGGATCGCTGTAGACGACGCGCGCGGAGAACCCGACGAGCAGCCGGGCAACCGCGCGGCCCACGGCACCGGCGCCGACGATGCCAATGGTCGACCCGATCAGGGTGCGCCCGTACAAGGCGGGTCGCCACCCGGAGAGCCCGTCGCGTAGTCGTCGGTCGCCGGGGCCGATGTTGCGCGCCAGCCCGACCAACAGGCCCAACGCAAGCTCAGCGGTGGGCTCGGTGAGAGCATCCTCCACCCGGGTCAGCCAGACCCCGCGCGCTGTGCAGGCGCCGACGTCGATGTTGTCGTAGCCCTTGAGCGCGCCGGCCACGATGCGCAGCCGCGGGCATCCGTCGAGGAACGCCGCGTCGATCCGGTCGGGCATGAACGCCATCAGCGCGTCGGCGTCCGCGGCCCGACGCCGCAGTTCCTTCGCGGACAGGCTCTCCTCGGTCTGATTGGACACCACGTCGCACTCGCGGCCGAGCAGGTCGAGCAGCTCGTCGTGCACCCGGTGAGTCAGCACTACGACCGGTCGTGAGTTCTCGGTCGTCATGCGAACCTCCTACGCAGCCAGCCGCCCAGAGCATCGACCACGGTGACCGTGGCCAGAATGACGAGCAGGATGGCGGACACCTCCTGGTAGTTGAGCGTGCGCAGTGCGGCGATCAGTTCGAACCCGATGCCACCGGCACCGACCACCCCCACCACCACTGACGCCCGGAAGTTGAACTCCCAGCGGTAGATCGTCACGTCCGCCAACTGGGGCAGGACCTGAGGAAGTACGCCGTGCACAAGCGCCTGCGCCGGCGTAGAGCCCACGGCGCGGGCAGCCTCCACCGGAGCCTGGTCCGCATGCTCGATCGCCTCGGCGAAGAACTTTCCGACCATGCCGGCAGAGTGGATGCCCAGCGCGAGGGCTCCCGGCAGAGCGCCGAAGCCGACTGCCGCGACGAACACGATCGCCATGATGAGCTCGGGCACCGAGCGCAGCGTGTTCAGCACCATCCGGGCGACCCAGTACACCGCCGGGTGCGGAGAAGTGTTGCGCGCGCCCAGCAGGGCAAGTGGCACCGACAACAGCACGGCAAGCGCGGTGGCGGCGATGCTCATCGACAGCGAGTCGAAGAGCGGGCCCCACCAGGTGCTGAGGTTGCTGAAGTCGGGCGGCCACATGTCGCCCAGCAGGTCGACGATGTCGGCGAGCCCGGTGGCCATGCGCTGCCCGTCGAGCAGCCCGACGAAGTGGGCGCACACGAGCACCAGTGCCACGACCACCGCGAGCTCGCATGCGCGGTGACCCCACGAGCGCCTCAATGTGCCGGTGAGGGCCCCGTAGTCTCGCATTGCCGCCTGCTCCTGCGGCGGCAGCACTTCGATGCTCACTGGAAGTCGGCGAGGTCGACGCCGAGCAGCGGCGCGAGCTCGCGGACGGCGTCGTAGTCGGCGTCGGTGACCGGCTCGAACCCGGCCGCCTCGAACGGCTCGAGCACCGACTCGTCCTCGAGCTCTAGGAACGCCGCCCGAACCTTCTCCTTGAACTCGTCCGGCAGGCTCGCCTGCATCGTCCACGGGTAGTTGTAGTAGGGGTCGGACTCCTGGACGGTGACGACCTTATTCGGGTCGATGATGCCGTCCTCGATCATTCGTTCGTAGATGGGCAGGCTCAGTCCGCCGGCGTCGGCGTTTCCGTTCTGGACGGCGAGTGCGACCGCGTCGTGGGCGCCGACGTGCTGCTCCTCGTAGTCACCGTCGTCGACGCTGAGGTCGGCGTCCTCGGCGAGCATCGCCTTGGGGATCAGGTGGCTGGAGGTGCTCGCCGGGTCACCCCAGGCAACGGTCTTGCCGCCGACGTCGGCGAGGCTCTCGATGCCTGAGTCGGCGCCCGCGATGAACACCGACTGGTATGTGGGCTCTTCGCCCGCCACCTCCTGTAACGCGGCGAAGGGCTCGATGTCGGACTTCTCCTGGGCGAGCACGTAGGACAGTGGACCGAAGTACCCGAGCTCGAGCCGACCGCGAGCCATCGCCTCGATCATCGAGGAGTAGTCGGTGGTGACCACCAGTTCCACTTTCACGCCGAGCTCGTCCTCGAGGTAGGCCTGGAGAGGTTCGTTGTTCTTGATCACTGCCGAGGCGTTCTCGTCGGGCAACAGGGCAACGCGCAGGGTTTCGGGCACCTCGCCCTCCGCTGCCTTGGAGCTGGAGCCACAGCTCCCCAGCGTGAGCGTGAGCGCGATCAGCGTGAGCGTGACGGTGGGCAGGCGGCGTTGGTGGGACATGGGGAGCTCCTGGCTGTCGGGGTACGGGTGGGAATGAGCTGGCCGAGACGGAGATGACCACTAGCGGGCGGCGGCGGCGAGCTGGTCTTCGTGAGTGGGGGCAGGGGTGCCTTCGTAGATGAGTCGCAGGTCGGCATCGGAGACGTCAGCGGCGGGCCCGTCGTAGACAACCTCGCCGTGGGCGAGGCCGATGATTCGATCGGCGTGCTCCAGGGCCAGATCGACCTGGTGCAGGCTGGCGACGAGGGTGATGCCGTTCTCCTGGCACACGCGGTGCAGCAGTTGCATCACGCGGCGCGCGGTGGCGGGGTCAAGGCTGGCGACCGGCTCGTCGGCGAGGATCAACCGCGGCTGCTGGGCCAGCGCCCGGGCGATGCCGACCCGCTGCTGCTGCCCACCGCTGAGGCTATCGGCGCGATCGAGTGCCTTGCCGAGCAGACCCACCTGGTCGAGGGCGTCGAGGGAGATTCGGAGGTCAGTCTTGTTCGGTGGCACCAGCACGCTCCACAGGCGCTGGTAGCCCACGCGGCCGAGCAGCACGTTGCGGAGCGCCGTGTAGCGCAGGATCAGCTGATGGTGCTGGAACACCATTCCGGTGAGTCGGCGGTGCTCGCGCAGGGAGCGGCGAGCGGCGAGCGCCGGCAGGCCTTCGACGCGCACCGTCCCCGTCGACGGCTGCACCAAGAGGTTCATGCAGCGCAGGATCGTGGACTTGCCGGCCCCCGAGGGCCCGAGGAGCACGGTCACCTTACCGGGCTGGATGACCAGGTCAGTGCGGCGGAGCGCCTGTACCCCACCCCGATAGGTCTTGCTCACGTCGGTCAGCTCCAGCATCTGCACTCCTCTAGAGGAATCTGTCTCATGCACCAATTCCTATAGAGGAGTTGCGAACCAGCACGACGCCTTGGCTGAACATTGGATGAACGCGCCGCCACCGATTGGGTTCGTTCACCCGCCGGCCACGTCGTCCAGCGACGCTCACCCCATGACCGCATGGACACCGTCCCTCATCCCCACCAACTACGTCATCGGGCATGTGGTCGCCGTCCTGCCCGACCGGCTGGTCGACGATGCACGGGTGGTCGTGCGCGAGGGGCGCATCGCCGAGGTGGGCCCGCATCGTGCAGGCGCGAGCTGCGACCTGAACGGTCGCGGGGCGGCGCTACTGCCGGGGCTGATCGACGTACACAGCGATGTGCTGGCGAGGGAGGTGCGTCCGCGCCCCGGCACGACCCTCGACGCCTCCTTTGCCCTCGCCTCGGCCGGGGCACGGTTGCGCGCCGCCGGCGTGACTACCTGCTTCCACGGCTTGGCTTTCCAGCAGCGATCGATCGTCGGCATGCCCATCGGCTCCCCAGACGCCAGCGACCTAGCTGTACCCGGCCAGGACGTTGGTAGCAGCGT
>NZ_CM001852.1:830388-937353 GCF_000389985.1 Nocardioides sp. CF8 | reverse complement strand
CGACCTGGGCCACGCCAGCAGCCTGCCGACGCCATATAGCTCCCAATGGCCCACCGCGGGGACAAGCGGCCACGAACCGACGGACGGCGGATCTCCCCCGGACATGACCACCCTGCAGCGATACCTCCTCCAACAATCGCAACAGCGACGCGACCCGCCATCTGGACCCAGCGCGCCCCCGACCGGCTCACCATCGCGCTAGCCAGCGGGCGTGCCATGACACGGTCCACCCCACGACGACGGTTGCCGCTGTGCTCACTCATCCGGACGTACCGACAGCGGATCCCGTGCCGCAACAACAGTTTGGAAACCCGAGGGCGGGCCCGCATGACATCTGCGCGGGCGTCCTCTCGGCCACGCACCAAGTCCCTTGCCGCTTCCTGTTCAACACCGGGGATGGTGACCTCGACGATCTCGCCAAACTTGAGCAACCGCGCCAGATGCAGAGCATCACGGGGCGATGCCCGGTCTGCCGGCGATCAACTCCGCTCGGACACCCTCGAGCGCAACGTGACGCATCGACCCCGAAACTCAGCGATCAGCTCACCATCGCGGTTGACGACCGACGCGTCGTAGATCGAGTTTCGTCCGAACCGCGACCTGAGCCGGGCGGTCGCCGTCAGCTGGTCGCCCGCTTGGGCAGGTCGTGCGAAGACGATGCTCGCCTCCGCCGCCATCGTCACGGGTTGGCCCTCGTTGCAGGCGGCCCCGAACGCCGTGTCGGCGATGAAGAACAGGTATCCCCCGTGGCACGTGCCCAGTCCGTTCAGCATGAACGACGGAACCGTGCCGACGACCTTGGCGAACCCCTCGCTCAGCTCGCGGATCTCGATCCCCAGGTGGGCGGCAGCGGGGTCATGGCCGAGGCTTGACGCCCCTGCTGCAACGGTGTCCGACGGCATGTCAGGCATCTGCGGCCGGGGACCGATCCGAGCGGGAGATGGTCGACGGGAGGCTCGCGCTCCTCAGGATGAGCGTCGAGACGATCTCGTCGAGTGACAGCTGTCCGGACCGGAGTGCCAAGTCCAGCTCATCACGGGTCTCGCGATCGATTGACGACAGGCGCGAGGCGAACTCAGCCATGACCGACCTGGTCACGAACCCGTCAAGTCGGGCCGCCAATCGCTCCTCGTCACTCCTGTCCCGGAACTCCGCCCTCTTGGCCGTGATCGCCTCGTGCAGGTCTTCGAGCCCTCGGCCCTCAGCGGCCACGGTGCTCACGACGGCCGGAGCTCCGCGGTCAGGGTCCCGCAGTTTGAGCATCCGGCGAAGCTGGCTATTGGTACGATCGGCGAAGGGAAGGTCGCTCTTGTTGACGACCAGCACATCCGCGATCTCCAGCAGACCGGCCTTGAGCGCCTGAACGTCATCACCCAGTCCGGGCGCGCTGAGCACGACACGCACGTCAGAGAACTCGGCGATCTCCGTCTCGGACTGACCCGAGCCGACCGTCTCGATGATGATGTTCGACCAACCCGCCGCGTCGAGTGCGTCCAGCATCATGGGCACAGCCAGGGAGAGGCCCCCCAGGTGTCCTCGCGAGGCGACCGACCTGACGAACACCCCGTCGTCCGCGGTGTGGACGCCCATGCGCACACGATCGCCCAACAGGGCGCCCCCGGATATCGGGCTCGAAGGATCCACCGCGAGAACCGCCACCCGCTCGCCCCGGTCTCGGAGGAACCCGATGTACGCATTGATGAGGGTGGACTTGCCCGCACCAGGGGGCCCGCTGAAACCGATGACGAACGCGCGCCCGGTGTGACGACGGAGGTCTCGCGCGAGTGCGCTCGACTCGGCGCCCGAACGCTCCAGCAGTGTCAGTGCCCTTGCCAGTGCGCCCATGTCACCGTTGAGAAGCTTGCCGAGACCCACTGACTGGGTAATCTCCGCAACCCCACTCGTCGACGTCATGTGATGAGAAGCGGCTGACCGAAGCCCAGCTCTTCGCGAAGCGTCGCCACGATCTCGCCGTGGGTGACACCTGCCGTCGCCGCGTCGACGACCTTCTCGAAGACGTTCTCTCGCTCGGCGCTGGCAGACCGGCGCAGTCCGATGATGGCCTTGTCCACCTCGGCCTGGCTCCGATCGCGCTTGAACTGCTTGAACGACTCGACGTGCTCCTTCATCCGCGACTGGTCGGGGCGATAGGGAGGAGGCTGATCGACACCGTCGTCATCTGTCTGGTAGCAGTTCACGCCGACGACCTTTTCCTCACCGTTCTCGATCCTCATCTGCGCGGCCAGGGCGGAGTCGCCGATCATGCGCTGGACGAGTCCCGATCCGACAGCCTCGTACATCCCGCCGGCCGACTCGACGATGCCCATGACTCGCAGGATGTCCTCCTCCATCTGATTGGTCAGGGCCTCGATGTAGAAGGAGCCGCCGAGAGGATCGATCACGTCGCACAGGTGCGCCTCCTCCCGCAGGATGTTCTGCGTGGCGACGGCGATGCGGGCCGAGTCCTCCGTCGGGCAGGTGATGGCCTCGTCGTATGCGTCCGTGTGCATCGACTGCAGTCCGGAGAAGATGCCGGCAGCCGCCTGAACTGCGACTCGAGCCACGTTGTTGAGGGGCTGCTGGGCTGTCAGGTCGACGCCGGACGTTTGTCCGTGGAACTTGAAGCGCCACGATCGAGGGTCCTTCGCTCCCAACCTCTCCTTGGCGATCCGCGCCCAGATGCGACGGCCGGCGCGGAACTTCGCGATCTCCTCGAAGAACGAGATCGACACGTCGAAGAAGAAGGTGAAGCGTGGGAGCACGGAGTCCGGATCCATCCCGCGCGCCATGCAGTCCTCGGCGTACTGGATGGCCGTGGACAGCGTGAAGCCCATCGTCTCGGCCGGAGTCGCTCCGGCCTGCTGCATGTGCTGACCGACCACGGAGACCGGGTTCCAGTTCGGGACCTTTTCCCGGCAAAACTCGATGTGGTCGACGAGCAACCGGCGTGCTCCGGGCTGCGAGAGCCGGTAGAACATGTGGTTGGCCACGTAGTGAGAGATGTAGTCGGACTGGTTCGACGTGCCGGTGATCTTGTCGAACGGGATGCCGCGACGCTTGGCCGTGCCGAGCACGAAGGCCAGCAGCGTGAACGGGGTCGGGTCATTCATGGCCGTCGAGATGCTGTCGAGCGCCACGCCCTCCAGCGCCCTGTCCATGTGATCAGTCGTGTTGATGACGGTTCCACAGGTGCCCAGCAGCGGGAGTGGGACCTGATCACAGTCGACTCCTCGGAAGGCAGAGTTGCATGGCAGCAGGCTGATCGCCGTGCTGCCGAGGTCGAGGATCTTGCGCACACGCTCGTTGTAGTCGTCCGGTGTTCCCAGACCGATCAGCTGACGCTGCGTCCACGTACGCTTGCGGTGCATCGTGGGATAGATCCCACGGGTGAAGGGCCCTTGCCCGGGGAATCCCACATCCTGCACGTACCGGTCCGCGGACCAGTCCTCGGGCGTGTAGAGGGCCGCGATCTCGATGCCAGACCGGTTCCGGACCGACTTGTCGACCCCGATCTGCGCGTCGTACGCGAGCTTCCACTCCGCCTGATCGGCTTCGAATCCGGGCAGCATGGGCTGCTCCCGGTCCAGGGCGGGCCCCACCACGTCGTCCATAGCACTGCTCATGACTGGAACTCCTTCACGCTGGACTTCTTGGCGAGGATACGTTCACCCAGCGCCGCAACCGCGCCGACGATGTCGTCCCGCGACGCTCCGGGTCCGAGCACGCTGTCGACGCCCGAGTCGAAGAGCATCTGGTGCTCGACCTCGGGCACGATCCCCCCGACGACCACACCGACATGCCCCATCGACGCGTCACGCAGGGCCTCCATCAGGTCGGGCACGATCAGGTGATCGGTGGCGAGGGTCGAGATGCCGATGACGTCAACGTCCTCCTGCATGGCCAGCTGGACCACGTCCGTGAGCTCCTGCCACGGAGGCGTGTAGATCACCTCGAAGCCCGCGTCACGAAGGAAGGATGCGACGATTCGCGCGCCGCGATCGTGGCCGTCCAGGCCGATCTTGGTGACGAGTACCCGAATTCGATCTACCACTCTGTCATCCATCAACCTTCTCCTGACGAAGCCTAAAAGTGAGCAAGTGCTTGCTCACATAGTAGGATCTACTCATGAGTCCGTCAATGGTCCGCCGAACATTGTTCCAGTGGTGAGGAAGCCGCCTGACTCGTGCCACTTGACCGCGGATCGGTGACTGTGTCGGCGTTTTCGTAGGTGAGCGCGTTACGGCGTCGCTGATTGACACACCCCGGGGTCGGTAGGGTCCGGTGGTGTTGGTGCGGAAGTCTCCGGGCCGGTCGGGCAGCACGGTGGGCCAGCTTGCTGAGCGCCGTGACGGCCGCGACGTCGTCCTCGAGCATGTCGGCACGGCCCGCACCGACGCCGAGTTGGCGGTGCTCATGGCCCAGGCGCGCCGGCGTTTGCACGAAGGGCAGGGGACCCTCGACCTCGACCTCGACCTCGAGGTCGTCGGGCTTGAGGATGAGGGCGTGCCGCAGCGGCCTGGCCTGATCACGAGCAAGCGCTCGGCGCTGTTGTGGCGGGTCCTCACCGAGGCCTACGCCCGGCTCGGGTTCGACGCCATCGACGATGAGGCCTTCGCTCAACTCGTGCTGGCGCGGATCATCGAGCCGACCTCGAAGGCCGACTCGGTGCGGGTGCTGAAGGAGATCGGTGTTGCGGCGGCGTCGCTGCGCACGATGTTCCGGACCCTGCAACGAGCCACCCAGCGTGACTACCGCGCCCAGATCGCTACGGCCTGCTTCAGCCACGCGATGACTCACGGCGACGTGAGCTTGGTGCTCTACGACGTGACCACGCTGTACTTCGAAGCAGAGAAGGAAGACGAGCTACGTAAGGTCGGCTACAGCAAGGAACGCCGCGTAGACCCTCAAATCGTCGTGGGCCTGCTCGTGGACCGGCACGGGTTCCCCCGCTCGAGATCGGCTGCTTCGAGGGCAACAAGGCCGAGACACTCACGATCATCCCGATCGTCAAGCAGTTCGCCGAGCGCCACGGCATCGCGGACATGGTCGTGGTCGCCGACGCCGGGATGTTGTCCTCGAGCAACTTGCGTGATCTGGCCGAGGCTGGGTTGCGGTTCATCGTCGGCTCCCGGGTCACCAAGGCACCGAAGGACCTGGAGTCCCACTTCCGCTGGCACGGCACCGCGTTCACCGACGGGCAGGTCATCGACACCATCACCCCACGCGACGAGCGCGGCACCGCGGTGAAGAGCAGCGACCCCATGCGTCGGGCCGAGCCCATCTGGGATCGGGCCGTGCATGCGAAGTCGTGGCGCGCGGTGTGGGCCTACTCGCGGAAGCGAGCGGTGCGCGACAACGCGACGCTCACGTTGCAGGAGAACAAGGCCCGTGCCGTCGTGGCCGGGGAGAAGGCCGCCAGGACACCACGGTTCGTCAAGACCCGCAACGGCGCCAACGAGCTCGACGAAACCTCACTGGCCAGGGCACGCGACCTCGTGGGGTTGAAGGGCTACGTCACCAACATCGAGGCCGGCCTGATGCCAGCGGGCGAGGTGATCGCGAGCTACCACGACCTGTGGCACGTCGAGCAGCCCTTCAGGATGTCATAGACCGACCTGGCCGCCCGGCCGATGTTTCACCACACCCGCGAGGCAATCGAGGCCCACCTCACGATCGTGTTCGCCGCCCTCGCGATCGCCCGCCACCTACAGAACGCCACCGGGCTGAGCATCAAGAAGATCGTCCAGACCCTGCGACCGATCCAGCAGATCACCGTCCGCATCGCCGGCCACGAACACGTCGCCGAGGACCCGATCACGCCTGTCACCGCGGCGATCCTCGACGCACTCGGGATCAACGCTCAGTGACACACCCCGGTGACACGAGTCAGGCCTAAAAATGAGCAAGTGCTTGCTCACATAGTAGGATCTACTCATGAGTCCGTCAATGGTCCGCCGAACATTGTTCCAGTGGTGAGGAAGCCGAGCCACGCGTCAGACGCGCAGGCTCCGCATGATGAAGTCGACCTGCTTCTCCGTGAGGTCGGATCCGGGGAGGTCCTTGACCGCCCAGCCCTTCAGAGCTGGCAGGTGTCCCGTCACGATGATGTCGAGAGCGAGGACGTCGGAGCTGGGGCAGTCGAAGACACCTTCGGCGACCCCGCCATCGACGATGTCCTTGAAGGCGCGACTGATCGACGTCTCCTTCTCGCGGAACCGGGACTGCGCATCCGGCGGAAGGTGCCGGTACTCCCGGTACATCAGCAGGATCTGGTCCCGGCTGACCACACACGCGTCGAAGTACTCGGCCAGCGCACCCCGCAGACGGGCCTCCGCCGGTCCGTTCGCCGAGGCAGCCTCGTGGATCCGTTCCAGCAGCCCTCCGTAGATGTCCTCACAGGCCATCACCAGGAGGTCGGACTTCTGCGAGATGTAGCGGTACAGCCCGCCCACACTCAGGCCGGCCTCCTCGGCGAGAACGTTGACCGACAGGCCCTCGTAGCCGATGCGCAGAATTCCCTGACTCGCGAGCTGAGCGATCCGCTCGCGCCGCTCCTCGACCTTGCGCTCCCGCGCCGTCGGTCGCTTCACCTCCGACCCGGCTTCAGCGGCCTTCTCTCTCGAACTCGTCATACCGGTTCATCCTGTCGGGGCCGACGTCTCGTGCGGTCCGAGGCTACACCGCGGCCCGCTTCATTCGCGCGCTCCCGTGCCGACCGGCAGAGCCGGTCAGCCCGGGCCGTTCCACCCGCCACGTCGCGCCGAGGAGAGCTGTGATGCCCGCTCCCCCCAGCATCTTCGCAGAGGACCTGCGTCTGGGTGAGACCTTCGCCCTGGGCGCGAGAGCACTCACCGTGACGGAGATCGTCGAGTTCGGGCGTCTATGGGACCCGCTTGCATTCCATGTCGACCCGAGGGCAGCGGAGAGCAGCAAGTTCGGCGGCCTCGTCGCCAGTGGTGTGCAGACCATCGCCCTTTTCCAGCGGATGTGTGTCGATCAGCAGTTCAGCCACTGGGCACTCCTGGCCGGACGGTCCTTCCGCGACGTGGTCTTCGTCAAGCCCGTGCGTCCGGGCGTGAAGCTCTCGGGATCACTGAGTGTGGCCGAGGTAGCGCACAGGTCCCCCCGAAGCGCGGACGTGGTCCTCGACGGCCTGCTGCTGGACGATGACGAACACACTGTGTTCACCATGACTCTTGTCATCTCGATGCAACGCCGAACCGAAGGGAGCGCGTGAGTCGGCTGTCCTTCACTTCCAGTCGCGGTGATCGACGATCGACCCGGAGGACTCGGCGAGACTGGGCACCGCGACCACGTCGCACGCGAACCTGAGTCCGTCGCGAACCCTGGATCGCACATCGTTGAGCGTCGTGCGCTCGTCGGCGCCGTCCTCCAGGACGACTTCGACGGTCAGCGAGTCGCGATGGTCGACCCTGTCCACGACTAGGCGGAATTGACCGACGCCGGGTCGTCCCGCGATGTACCGGTAGGCTTGGTCTGGCTGCAAGAACATTCCGCGGACCTTGATGCCGTCACCGACCCGACCGAGGACGCCCGCGAGACGCAGGGTGCCATCCGTACCTGTGACCCAGGCGGATATGTCCCCTGTGCCGAATCGAATCATTGGGTAGTCCTGGCGGAAGAGCGTCACGACGATCTGGCCCTCCCTGTCGTACACCGGCTCGCCAGAGATGGGATCACAGATCTCGACGAGGACCCCCTCGGGGATGATCAGCCCTGCTCCCGGCGCATCTTCGTAGCCGATCAGCCCGGCTTCGGCCGTTCCATAGGCGGAGATGACGTGAGGGACCGCCGCCTTCAGCTCTTCCCGCAACGTGTCTGGCAGGGGTTCTGCCGACACGACGGCGCGATGGATCTCCCACCGTTGAGGGTCGAGATCGGCAGACTTGAAGCTGTCGATGAGGACCTTCAGGTAGCTCGGCAGACCCACGTACGCCGTCAGTGGGAGGTCGTGCACCGCTCTCGCCTGGAGCTCTGCTGATCCGATCCCGCCGGGCACCACCCCCGCCCCGACCGAGCCACACGCCTCGTCGAACATCACTCCCGCGGGCGACAGGTGATACCCGAAGCAGTTCATCACGACGTCTCGGGACCCGATGCCGATCGCAGCCAGGGCTTGTCCCCATCGCCACGGGTCGTCCCCGTCGAGCTGAGGTTCGTACAAAGGTCCGGGTGACTGGAAGATTCGCCGCGGGCGAGCCTCCGCCGACAGCAGGCCACCGAACGGCGGGTCGGCGAGCTGCGCCAGTCGCACCTCATCCTTCGACTGCACCGGCAGGGCGATCAGCCCGGCGTAGTCTCGGACGGACTCGGGTCGAAGACCCGCGTCCTTCAGCCGGCGTGCGATCGGATCCAGCCGGTGAGCGCTGCTCACGAGCGCTTCGATGCGGTCGGCGAACTGGTCCAGGTAGGTCTGGTGAATGCTATTCATCATGGCCTCCCGTCCCTACAACCATCGCTTGCGACGCTTGTAGTGCTTGACGTCCCGGTAGCTCTTGCGGGCACCTTCGTCGCCCAGGCCCAGATAGAACTCCTTGACGTCCGGGTTGGCCTTCAGCTCGTCAGCGGATCCCTCGAGGACGATGCGACCCTGCTCCATGATGTATCCGTGATCGGCGATGTCCAGGGCGCGCTTGGCGTTCTGCTCGACGACAAGCACGGTGAGTCCGAGCTCTTCGTTGAGCCGCTTAATGTGGTCGAAGATGTCCTTGACCAGCAGCGGCGCCAGTCCCAGTGAGGGCTCGTCCAGCATGAGCAGTCGCGGACCCGCCATCATGGCCCGACCGATGGCCAGCATCTGCTGCTCGCCCCCGGAAAGGTACCCGGCGACACGGGTGCGGAGATCATGAAGTCGAGGGAAGAAGGAGTACACGAGGTCCTCGGCTTCTTTCTTTTGCTGCCGAGTGCGCGAGTAGGCGCCGGCGGTCAGGTTGTCCGCGACTGTCAGATGGCTGAACACGTGCCGACCTTCCATGCACAGGCTCATGCCCAGTCCTACTCGGGCGGCCGGGTCGAGGCGTGAGATCTCTCGATCCTCCATGCGGATCGTCCCGTCTGTCACCTCGCCGTGCTCGGAGTCGAGCAGTCCTGCCAGCGCCTTCAGCGTCGTGGACTTGCCGGCGCCGTTCGAGCCCAGGAGGGCCACGATGGATCCCGTGGGAACCTCGATCGACAGGCCACGGAGAACGAGAATGACCTCGTCGTAGATGACCTCGACGTTTCGCACCTCGAGCATGTTGTCGGACGTCTTCGGTGAAGAAGGCATCGCGGGGATCGTCATTGCACTCATGCGCACCTCAGCTGTTGTCGGGAAGGTGTGAGAGCGCCGGGACCGGCGCTCTCACACCTCTTAGTTCTTGGGCTCGACGTCGTCCTGGAGCGACACCATCTCGCCGTCCTTGACCTCGAAGATCGACGAGGACGTGGAACCACGGTGCGACGTCTCCGAGAACTCCACCGTGGCGAAGACGCCGCCCGTGTCGACGGGGCCCATGGTCTCCAGAGCCTCGCGGATGGCCGGACCGTCGAGCTCGCCACCGTTCTTGATCGCTTCCTCGATGCCCTCGGCCATGACGTGCATCGTGTACCAGCCCTGGAGGTAGTGAAGACCCTCCTCGTCGAGCGAGTCACCCTTGCTCTCGAGATAGGCAGCCGGGTCATCGAGGCCGGGCTTCCCCGAGTTCGGCGGCGCGACCGGCGTCACCATGATCACGCCCTCCGTCGCCTCATTGCCTGCCGTCTTCAGGAACAGCTCGTCAGAGCACCAGTTGAGGCAGACGACCTTCATGTCGGAACCCTTGGCCTTGACGTCCTTGGCAACCTGGGCGGACGGGCTGGAGACGTTCTGGATGACGATGTACTCGGCACCCTGCGACTCCGCCTGCGACACGAGTCCGACGTAGTTCGACGATGCCGGCATGGCGTAGGACTTGTAGGACAGGCCATAGTCCTTGTCCTTGATCCAGTCCTCACCGTCCTTCAGCGGAGCCGTGCCGAACGGAGAGTCGTTGTGGAACACGGCAACCTTGCCGTCTCCACCTGAGTCCTCCGCGATCCAGTCGAGGGCGACTCGCATCTGGTCGGAATAGGTAGCGATGTTGACGAAGTTGTACGGCGACTCCTCCGGATCGGTCAGCGGCTCTGCCAGTGAGCCCGACATGAACGGCAGCTCGTCCGCACCGACCTTCGCGGTCAGCGCCTCCGTGTCACCTGTGCCCCAGCCCTGGATCACCAGAGAGCCCTCCGACACGTACTTCTTGTACAGCTGCTCAGCCTTGGGCACCTCATAGGTGAAGTCATTCGAGTCCGCCTCGATCTTGCGACCCTCGATCCCGCCCTGCTTGTTCCGCCAGTCGATGTACCCGAGCATTCCTTTGTTGTAGGGCGTTCCGATGTCAGCGGTTGCCCCGGTCAGGTCCGCCATGATGCCCACCTTGATGGCGCCTCCGTCATCGCTGGAGGAGCTGGGCCCCCCGCAGGCCGACAACGCCATAAGGACCGCTGAAACTCCGGCAACGATGACCCAGTTTCTTGCGCGCATTCTGATCGCTCCTTCTGTTGTTTTCGACTCGCCAACGGCGAGCTAGTATCTGAAAGGCCAGAACCGGAAGTAGTCCTTGACCCGTTGCCATATCCGATCGAGACCCCGAGGCTCGAAGATGAGGAAGAGAATGATGATGAGACCGAACATCGCGTTCTTGATCGCGGGCAGCTGATCCGCGATGAACGGCAGACTGCCCTTCACGCTGTCGCTCAGCTCCGTCAGCAGCGGCGGCAGGAGGCTGATGAACACTGCGCCGTAGACAGCGCCGGCGATGCTCCCTAGCCCACCGACCAGGATCATCGCGAGGTAGGTGATGGAGACGTCAAGGGTAAAACGCTCCCACGTGACGGTTTCGGTGTAGTGAGCCGTGAGCGCCCCCGCCAGTCCGACGAAACCGCTCGACAGGGCGAAGGCCGTGACCTTCATCCTCGTCAGGTTCACCCCGATCGCCTCCGCGGCGATGTCCTGGTCGCGAATCGCCATGAAGGCACGACCGAGACCGGTGCGGAAGAGGTTCCGTGCCGCCAACGTGGCGAGGACCGCCACCACCAGCAAGATCCAGTACCACTGGAACTCGAACGCCACCCGGTCGATCTGGAACCCGCCGATGGAGAGGCGGTCGACCGAGATGAATCCCTTTCCCTCGGTCAGCCAGCTCCACCGACGGGCGATGAAGACGATGATCTCCTGCGAGGCGAGAGTGGCGATGGCCAGGTAAAGGCCCTTGAGCCGAAGAGCGGGAAGACCGAAGAAGGCACCCACCGCCGCGGTGAGAAGCACGGCGAGAACGATGCTCAGCACGACGGGCATCCCCCCTCGCGAGCTGAAGATCGCCGACGAGTACGCGCCCACAGCAAGGAAGCCGCCCTGACCGAGGGAGATCTGACCCGTGAAGCCCGTCAGGATGTTCAGGCCAACTGCACCGACGACCGCGATGAGGACGGTGTTCACGATCCCCAGCCAGTAGCCGTTGACGACGTAGGGAAGGGCGACGAGACCGATGATCACCAGGCCGAGGCGTGCGTACTCCGCTCGGGTGTGCCGGAGCGCCAGCTCCTTGCGGTATGAGCGGTGATAGAGACCAGTTGCGGTTGCCATGCGATCAGACCCTTTCGATTCGGGACTCGCCGAAGATGCCGTACGGCTTGACCATCAAGATCGCGACGAGCACGACATAGGGAATGACCTCCGCGAGACCTGGATCGGCATATCCGGACACCATCTGCTTCAGGACGCCGATCGCCAGACCTCCTACGACCGTTCCGGGGACTGAGTCCAGCCCACCGAGGATGACGACAGGGAACACGAGCAGGCCGAAGGCGGCGATCCTGCCGTCGACCGCTCCTACGTCCGCGACCAGCACGCCGGCTATCAGCGCGCTGACAGCTGCGAGGGCCCACGCGAGGGCGAAGATCCGGCGCACCGAGATCCCGACCGTCATCGCGGCTTGCTGGTCGTCCGCGACCGCTCGCATCGCGACTCCGTGTGAGGAGTACCTGAAGAAGGAGGTGAAGCCGGTCAGGACGACGGCGGCGATGGCGATCACGAGGAGCCGATTCAGGGGTACTTGCCCACCGAAGACGGCGACCGGATTGGTCGGCAGGATCGCGGGCATCTCCCGGACAGCAGTGCCGAACAGCATCTGCACGCAGGCTTTCAGGAAGAGCGACAGCCCGATCGTCACCATGATGACGCTGATCGGGTTTTCTCCGATGAGCGGTCGCAGAACGAGCCGCTCGACGACGAGCGCGAGGAGCACGGCTCCCACGGCAGCGATGAGGATCGCGAACGTGAACGGCAGACCTAAGAGGACGAACGCCGAATAGAACATGTACGCCCCGATGAGGAGGAACTCACCCTGCGCGAAGTTGATCACGCCCGTCGCCTTGTAGATCAGGACGAATCCGAGCGCAGCCAAGGCCAGGATGGCCCCGTCTGCCAGGCCGTAGATCAACAGGTTCGTGAAGGTGCTCATCGGCGTCCACTCCACACGGCCCGGCGGTCCAGGCCCTCCTTGGGCGCGAAGGTCGAGAGGTCGAAGATTCTCAGGGCGATGTTCTTCTCGACAGTCGTGCCGTCTTGGTAGGTGATGGCACTCGATACCTGCACGTCGTCATCTCCGTTGCTCAGTGACTCGATGATCTGGGCATAGCGTTGGCTGATGACCGATCGCTTGACCTTCCGGGTCCTGGTGATCTCGTCGTCATCCGGGTCGAACTGCTTGTGCAAGAGCACGAAACGGCGCACCTTGATGGCGTCACGCAGCTCTTCGTTCGTCCTGAAGATCTCTTCGGCGATCACGTCGTAGACCTCCGGCTTCTGGACCAGGTCGCTGTACGTCGTGTAGCTGAGATGCTCATGCTCGGCCCAGGCGCCCACGGTCGCCTGATCAAGGGTGATCAGCGCGGTGACGTCCTCGTGGCTGCCGAGCGAGTCAGCCGCCCCTCCGAACGCAACGGCTTCCTCGACATAGGGCGAGAACTTGATCTTGTTCTCGATGAACGCACTCGAGAACTGAGTTCCGTCCCGCGACACCAGGACGTCCTTGACGCGATCGATGACGACCAGGTGACCGGACTCGTTGAGGTATCCGGCATCACCCGTCTTCAGCCAGCCATCCGCGTCGAGGGCTGCGGACGTCGCGTCGCGATCACCGAGGTAGCCCCCGAACACGGCCGACGAACGGAGCTGGATCTCGCCGGAGTCGCTGAACCTCATCTCCGTGCCGGGGAGCGGAACCCCCACGGAGTCGAAGGCGATGTCGTTATCGCGATGCAGCACGGCGATCCCGCAGATCTCGCTCTGCCCGTAGATCTGCTTGATGTTGACGCCGATGGCGTGGAAGAATCGGAAGGCGTCAGGTCCGAGCGGAGCGCCACCCGTGTAGCCGTGGCGCAGCCTGGACAGTCCGAGCTGGTCTCGGACCGGACGGAGCGCCACCCCGTTGGCCAAGGCCAACCGCAGTCGCTGCACAAAACCGATCTTTCGGCCAGCAGCGATGTCTCCTGCCACCCTGTCGCCCACGTCATAGCCCCACCCGAAGACCGCTCGCTTCAACCATCCGGCCTCGTCGATGCGGACCTGGACGTCTGAGAGCATCGACTCCCAGATGCGCGGCGGGCTGAACATGAGGTCCGGGCCGATCTCCCTGAGGTCCTCGCGCTGGGTCGCGGCGCTCTCGGGGAACGAGACCGTTAGCCCGAAGGACATCCCGCAGGCCACCGCCAACATCTGCTCACCGACCCATGCGAACGGCAGGAAGGAGACGTAGCGATCCTTCGTGGAGATCGGGTCCACCTCGGCAAGACTCTGAGCCATCGACAGGAGGTTGCGGTGAGTCAGCTTTCCCAGCTTGGGTCGTGAGGTCGTGCCCGATGTCGTGCAGATGATCGCGAGGTCGTCGGGATCGATCTTCGCCACTCGTTCGGACAGCCAGGTCGGGTGGAGAGCGCCCCACTCCGCGCCGCTGCTCTCGACGTCCGTGAACAGCCGAAGGCGCGGATCGTCGTAGGACTCGAGACCGTGCGGGTCGTAGTAGATGATGCTGTCGACGCGCACGCTGGCTGCAGCATCGAGTCGGAGCAGCTTGTCGACCTGTTCCTGGTCCTCTGCGACCACCACTCGCACGTCCGCACGGTTCAGGATGTGCTCGATCTCCTCGTTGATGCTCGTCGGGAAGATTCCGACGATCGCCGCACCGATCGACTGAGCCGCGAGCTCAGCGATGAGCCACTCCGGCCGGTTGTCGCCGAGGACCGCCACGACGTCCCCTCGCTCGACACCCAGGCTCGCGAGCCCGTGTGCGAAGTCGCCGACGCGCTGCTCGTACTCCTGCCAGGTGATGGGCTGCCAAATCCCGTAGCGCTTCTCCTGCATCGCCACGTCCTTGGGACGCTCGGCCGCGCACTTGTGCAGAAGCGTCGGGAAGGTCTCTCCTGAGCTCATCAGCTGCCTTCCGATCCCAGGTACGCATCGATGACGGCGGCATCGACCTCGATCTCTTTCGGCGTGCCGTCGGCGATGAGCCGGCCGAAGTCCAGGACGCTGATGCGATCCGAGATGTCCATCACGACACCCATGTCGTGCTCGATCAGGATGACCGTGACCCCAGCAAGCTCATGAACGTCGAGGATGTAGCGGGCGATGTCCTCCTTCTCCTCGCTGTTCATCCCGGCCATCGGCTCGTCCAGCAGCAGGACGGCCGGCTGGATGCACAAGGCCCTCCCCAGCTCGACCCGCTTCTGGATGCCGTACGACAACGAGCCGACCGGCTTGTGCCGGTAGGGCTGCAGGCTGAGCATGTCGATCACTTCTTCGACCAGCTCGCGGTGCCTGATCTCCTGCCGCCGAGCCGGACCGAACCAGGCCATCGACGTCAGAACTCCGTGGCGCATGTGGATGTGCCGTCCCAGCATCAGGTTCTCGAGGACCGTCAGGTGGATGAAGAGCTCGATGTTCTGGAACGACCTGGCCACCCCGATCCTGGCGACTCGGTGGGGGGGCATGCCCACGAGAGAATGAGCCCGACGGGCGCCCGATGAGTCCGCGACGTGCATCGTGATGGCGCCCTCTTGTGGCTTGTAGAGCCCACTGATGCAGTTCAGCAAGCTCGACTTGCCGGCGCCGTTCGGGCCGATGATGGCGTGGATGCTGCCCTGGCGAACTGTCAGGGAGACATCGTCCAGTGCGCTCACACCGCCGAATCGCAGCGAGAGCCCTTCAACGGCGACGAGGGTCTCCCCCGGCGGCACGTTGCTCGAGTTGAGCCGATGTCTGTAGGCCCTGGTGACGGACATGCGACTCCTTGTGGTTGGGATCACAGTGACCATAATTTTCCTCTATGTGAAAAGCAATAGTTATTCTCAAAAGATTGGATTCCTGTTATCGTCAGGTATGGCGCAGAGTCGAGGGGGCGTGATACGCATGGTGGACAAATCCAGCGATGCAGACATCCGGGGAACACTAGGCACGGTGCGCAATGCCATGCTTCTGCTCGATCTGATGAGTGAGGGGCCTGCGTACCGGCAGCTGAGCGAGCTGGCAGAGCTGTCGGGCCTGTCGCTGCCGACGGTCCACCGACTCTTGCGGTCGCTGGTCCTCGCGCAGCTCATCGAGCAACAGGAGCGCACTTCGAGATACGGCCTGGGGCCTGAGCTCGCCAGGCTGTCGCAGCGGTACCTGGCTCGGCTTCCCATCATCGGTGCGCTCAGTCCGTACCTCGTGCCTCTGCGCAACGAGATCAACGCGACGATCCACGTCGGCATCCTCGTGCGTGGCTCAGTCGTCTACGTGGACCGTGTCGACAGCACGACGACCGGCGTGTTCCGAGGCTCGCACCGAACCGAGCCGGCTCTCGCGACCGCCGCGGGCCGCGTGCTGGCGTCCCGCAGCTCCGACGAGGACTGGGCGCGGGCAGTCTCGCGGTCCGACTCGCCGACCCGCCCTCTTCCCCCGGAGGCGCGAAAAGAGTGGTCCGAGAGCCCTTTCCTCGTGGTCGACGGAACGGTGAGCGCCAACCCGGAGATCGCGGTACCGGTCTTCGACGGTTCAGGCACGGTCTGTGCCGCACTCGCCGCGAGCCTGACCGCACCGGCAGATCAGGCCACCATCACGCTGTTCAGCAAGCACCTGACGGAGACTGCCTCGGCGGCCGGAAGGACCCTCGGCCATGGATGACAGCCCAACCAATGCCCAGGCCACGTGGGAAGGCGCGTCGCGACGCGCTGACTGGACCCGCCCCTGGACGACTCTGCGGATCGCCGACGCGCCGTTCGATCGCTGGTTCGTCGACGGTGAGCTGAACGTCTCGTCGAACTGTCTGGATCGCCACCTTCCGGTGCGGTCCACACGGCCAGCGATCCACTGGGAGGGCGAGCCGGGCGATCGCATGACGATCACGTACGGAGAGCTGCACACTCGCGTCGAGACGCTGACCCGAGCGCTTCGCGCCGCGGGGCTGGCCCAGGGTGATCGGGTCGCACTGCACCTGGCATGGCTGCCGGAAACGGCGAGCATCATGCTCGCGTGCGCTCGTATCGGCGCCATCTACAGCGTCATCCCCACACCTCTGCCCGTCGAGGCACTGGCGGAACGTATCCGTGACTTCGAGCCCCGGTTCCTGTTCACCCAGGACGGCGCATGGCGCCGCGGCTCGATCCTCCCGCTGAAGTCTCGAGTGGACGAGGCCCTGGCGGCAGTTCCGGGCGTCGAGCTCACCATCGTCATTCGCCGCACGGGCCAAGATGTCGCGTGGTTCGAGGGAGACCGCTGGTTCCATGACCTGACCACCGAATCCCGACCTGGCGCTCAGCAAGAGGACTCATCACCAGCATCCCTCCCGGCCGAGCATCCGCTGTACGTCGAGGCTCTCGCCAACCGCCGAGGCGACCCCGTGTCGATCACCCACGGCTCGGCGCGCCTCCTGCTGATGTCGGCGATGATCCACCGGTCGAGCGCCGGACAGGACGGGCCTACCTGGATCGCCGGGGACGCACCATGGATCGCGGCACAGTCCTCAGGAATCCTCGGGCCACTGTTCTGGGGTGGAGAGACGGTGCTCTTCGAAGGTGCCCTCGATACGCCGGACCATGGCCGAGCCTGGGACATCGTCCAACGCTACGGAGTCGAGTCCTGGCTCATGTCTCCCTCGACCGCCCGCCTGCTCCGGGACTGGACCGCGTCGACGACTCGGGTACCCGATGTCACCTCACTTCGACATGTCGCGACCATCGGAGAGCGAGCCGACAAGGCAGTGCTCCGGTGGTTCGCCGATGACGTCGGCCAAGGTCGGATCGAGGTGGCCGACGGGTGGGGCCAGGTCCAGCTTGGTGGAGTGGTGCGGTTCGATCGACCCGTTGCTCCCGACGGACTGCCTGACCCGGGGCTCGTGATCGTCGACGTGGACGGCGCATCGGTTGGGCCGGCGACGAAGGGCGAGGTCGTCCTGACGTCGCCGTGGGCGGGCACCGTGATCGGCGTGCACGGTGCGGAGGCCCAACAGGTGATCGACGAGCACTGGAATCGTTTCCCCGGAAGGTACGCGACAGGTGACCAGGCAACCTATGACGCGGACGGCAACATCGAGTTCCTGGGGAGGCTCGACGAGGTCGTGTCGGTGTCTGGCTACCTGGTCTCCCTCACCGAGATCCGAGAAGCTCTCGAGAGTCATCCCTACGTCCACGCGGCGGACGTGTTCGAGGTCCGGCATCCCGCGGCACCGCCCTCGATCCTGGCCGTCGTCACACTTGACCGCGAGACGTCCGCCGTCGGTCCGTTGGAGACTGTGACCCGCGGCCTCCTCGACGACCTTCGCGAGACCCTCGGCGGGCTCGCGAGGCCGCGACGAATCCTGGTGCTGGACCGATTCGGCGATGAGCTGTCGCGACGGCAGAGGCGCGAGGCGCTCGCCGCGATCGCCACCGCCTCGACCCAGAGCGGGGCATCTGACCTCCTCGCGTGGACCCAGGTCGTGGCGACGGCAGGTGTGGACTGGACCTGATCAGCTGCGCGCGGCGTCCTTCTCTATGGCTGCCCGGCAACGCCGCAGTGCAGACACGTCGAGGTCTGACGCCGACCAGTGAAGGCCCGACGGATTCGTCGCCACCACACGCGCGAAGGCCAGGGCGCTCATGACGCTCACAAGCGCCAGGTAGGTGGGGGTCACGTCTTCGGGGGTCTCGCCGCGAGATGTCGCCGGAGCAGCACTCCTCTGAGAAGAAGCGCCGGACCCCCTCGTGCTGAGCCACATCGCGAGACTGAAGACCTGAGGGTCATCGACGAAGCGATCCATCAGTGCGCGAATCTGCGCCTGCAGGTGCTCTGGTGGGAGAGGCTCCGAGAAGTCAGAGATCCCGAGGGCCCTTTGCGCGACAGCCGTGAACAAGTGCTCCTCGGTGCCGAACTGCTCCCGAATCGACGTGGCACTGACCCACGAAGCGGAGATGATCCGTCTATCCGCCCGTGAACCGGTCCACGAGCAGCGAACTCGGCGTGTGCCGCAGCCAGCACTCGGGACGCTTCGCGCGATGCGGGTGCTGCCGTCGAATCCATCGCCTGCATGCTGCATCCCTTCGCTACGTGTCTGTCGACGCTCCTCGACAACTAGGCCAGTAGCGCTCTTCGAAAAGTAGGCCACCCGACCACGATGGATTGGGTGATGACAGTGGAGGACTGGGCTGAGATGCGGCGGCTGCATGCGCAGGAGCAGTTGTCGATCAGGGCGATCGCGAAGCATCTGGGGATCGCGCGCGACACCGTTGCCAGGGCGGCGGTCGCGCAGCGGCCACCGCGGTACGTGCGGCCACCGGTGGCTTCGCGTTTCGACGCCTACGAGCCGCGGGTGCGGGAGCTGTTGAAGGACTTCCCCGCGATGCCGGCCACGGTGATCGCCGAGCGGGTCGGCTGGGAGGGCTCGCCGTCGTGGTTCCGCAAAGGGTCGCGGGCCTGCGGGTCGACTACGCACCGCGCGACCCGGCCGATCGTTTGGAGTACCGCCCCGGGGACCAGGCCCAGTGCGACCTGTGGTTCCCGCCGGTCAAGATCGCGCTGGGGCCGGGGCAGCGCGCGACCCCACCGGTGCTGGTGATCGTGTCGTCCTACTCCCGGTTCATCACCGCGATGATGCTGCCCTCGCGAACCACCGGCGACCTGCTCGGCGGGATGTGGGAACTGATGTCGAGCCAGCTCGGCGCGGTCCCGCAGCGACTGATCTGGGACAACGAGGCAGGCATCGGGCGTCGCAACCGCTACGCCGAAGGCGTGACCGGGTTCTGCGGCACCCTGGCCACCAGGATGGTGCAGTTCAGACCGTTCGACCCCGAGTCCAAGGGCATCGTCGAACGCGCCAACGGGTACCTGGAAACATCGTTCCTGCCCGGGCGGGCCTTCACCAGCCCGGCGGACTTCAACACCCAACTCGGCCAGTGGCTCCCGCTCGCGAACGGACGCATCGTGCGCCGTTTGGGTGCCCGTCCGGTCGAGCGGATCGGCCTGGACCGGGCCGCGATGCTGGCCCTGCCACCGATGCCGCCAGCGACCGGTTTCAGGGCCCGGGTCCGGCTCCCGCGTGACTACTACGGTCGTGATCGGCAGGATGGTCGAGGTCCACGCGGACCTGGACACGGTCACCGTGACCTGCGATGGCCGCGCCGTCGCAAACCACCGGCGGTGTTGGGCCACCGCCCAGACGATCACAGATCCCGACCACGTCGCTACCGCACGGCGGCTGCGCCAAGCGATCCTGGCCCCACCCGTCGTCGCGTCCGACGCGCTGCTGCGGGACCTGGCCGACTACGACACCGCATTCGGTGTCGACCTCGACACTCACGTCGACGCTGATGGGCAGGTCGCCTGATGGCCACGAAGCCCACCACCTCAGCGGCGGTCGCGAAAGAGACGGCCAAGCAGATCGAGTACCTCTCCCGGGCGCTGAAGGCACCACGGATCCGTGAGGCTGCGGCCAGGCTGGCTGATCAGGCCCGCGACGCGTCGTGGACCCACGAGGAGTACCTCGCTGCCGTGCTGTCGCGGGAGGTCTCAGCCCGCGAAGGATCAGGTGCCGAGCTCCGGATCCGGGCCGCGGGGTTCCCGGGCCGCAAGTCGCTCGAGGACTTCAACCTCGACCACCAGCCCGCACTCAAGCGCGACACGATCGCGCACCTAGGAACCGCAACGTTCATCGACGCCGCCCAGAACCTCGTGCTCCTCGGCCCGCCCGGGACCGGGAAGACCCACCTCGCGATCGGGCTCGGGATCAGAGCAGCCCACGTCGGGCACCGGGTCCTGTTCGCGACCGCGACCGAATGGGTCACCCGACTCCAGAGCGCCCACACCACCGGCCGGCTGAGTCACGAGCTCGCACGGCTACGCCGCTACGGACTCATCGTGGTCGACGAGGTCGGCTACATCCCGTTCGAGCAAGACGCCGCGAACCTGTTCTTCCAACTCGTCACCAGCCGCTACGAACACGCCTCGCTGATCCTCACATCGAACCTGCCCTTCGCCCGCTGGGGCGACGTGTTCGGTGACCAGGTCGTCGCCGCCGCGATGATCGACCGGATCGTCCACCACGCAGACGTCCTCACCCTCAAAGGCAGCTCCTACCGGCTCAAGGACAGTGGCATCGACACGCTGCCCTCCGCCAGAGCCGAGAACACGGCACAGTGACCAACACCGAAGTGGCCCAACTTTCAAAGAGCAGAACCGGCCGAACTTTCGACGAGCGCTGACAGTGTCAGAAGCCTACCGTGCTGTCATCACATCGCGTAGCACCGGTCGCATCGCTCACCCGGCATTGGACGACCTCCGGTGTCACGAGGTCAGCCTCTGCGTGAGCACGTGCGCCTGGTCTCGAGCAGGAGCTGACCGAGCTCTTGTCGCCGACCCTCGCGGAAGCGTGACTCGACTCCCGTCAGGCTCAGCGCCCACGCCGGAGCGCCGGAGCGCTGGAGCGCTGGAGCGCTGGAGCGCTGGAGCGATCGAACACGGCCGACGCCATTCCCCAGCTTCCTTCGACGACGAGGCCCGAATTCGTCGCGTACCCCGCCTGCCGCGTCTCCGCGACCCGCGCTCGCAACGGCCCGTCGCCGTGCGCCTCCCCCCACGATTCCTCGAGCTCGGCCCGCGCCAGGTACGCCTCGAGCTCACGTTCCGGGAGGTGGGACAAGATGGCCAGTCCGGCCGACGCCACCCCGAGCGGGATGTCAACGGCGGATGCCCTCGTGGAGCACATGGGAGCGCAGCGCGAAGCTACCCTCCTCGCTCAGCAGACAGACGGTCTCGTCACCGCGGCGAACTGAAGGACAGAGCCCTGCGGGGTGGTGGGCTTTGAGGTGATCCTCGGTGCCTACACGTCGCTGCTCTCGATGGCGGCGACGGGCTCAGTATTGCTGGCCTCGTAGAGCTTGGCCATGGAGCCTTCGGACAGGTAGCCGACCTGCCCGGATAGCGAACCCCGGGTTCACGGCTGATCAGCGGATGCACCACCATTCCAGCGTCCCGGAAGACGCGTCCGGAGGTCGTCGCCGGGACTGGGGAGCGCCTTCCGGAACCTCTGGCGCGGGCGCGACCATGTTCGTGGCAACCTGAGCGCCCCAACGACACCTACGGCCTGGCACATGCTCAGGTTCCCGGCGAAACCGTCAATATTCACGCGAACTTCTAACTGGCTGTCGCGATCGCGTCGTTCGTGTACGTGAGCCGCCTCTCGAGCGGCGTGAGCAGCGTCTGCACCTTGTATCGCTGGTCGCCGACCATCCACAGGGCTCGGCCCTTCTCCTGCATCGCCCAGTTGGTGATGACTGCCTGCTGCATCTCCGAGAGCCCCATCAGCCGGCCGAGCTCGTCGGCGACCGACTCGTCTTGGCCCATCAGGATGCGAATGTCGGAGAGGTTGAGCAGGTCCTTGGCGATCTGGGCGGCCTGGCTGCCCTGATCGCCGGCCGAGAGCGGGTCGGACGGTTTGTGGTAGGTCACGATCTGGATGTCGCCCTCGGTACGCGAGAGACGCAGGTTGGCGTCCAGCGCCAGCACCGCGTCCAATGAAAGTCGGGTCTGCAGCCACGCCTCGTCTCGCAGCACGATCCGCCGATCCCCTGCGGAGGCCATCTCGCGCATCCCCTGGCCCCAGGAGTTGAGGCACATCAACGCGATGCCGACGGCGACCTTGTTACCGGTCTCGTGCAGGGAGCGCAGGGACAGTGTTTGGATCGGTGCACGCCAGTCGGGGCGGTAGGTGGACTCGGTGTCGAACATGCCCTGCAGCGAGCCCTCGCACAGTGCACCCAAGGCGTCGCGCAACGGACGTGTGCCGTCGTAGAAGTCCTGCCGGGAGGAGTAGCGACAGTCCGCGACCAGGTCGTCGGCGGGTGAGTCGAGTGCCGCCCACACCTGAGGGATGGTCACCGGTTTGAGCCGCGATGCCCTGGTCGACCAGCCGGTCAGATGACGCAGCACCCTATTGATCACTCGTTCCTCGGTCGGGGTGAACCTCACCCCCTGGGAGCCGATTAGGCCCCGGATCAAGAACAGCCAGCGGTTGAAGATCACGGTGGCGCTACGGTGCTGTTCCTCACGGGTCTGGTTCTCCCAGTCCACCCCGAGTGGGCCGAAGTCGAGGGGGTTGATCCGGCCAGCAAGACCGGGTCCGATGCGGAACGGGTCGACGCCCAGGAACCGCGCCAAATCCTCGTACTCGTCCTTGACGTCACCAAGTACCAGGGACCGGTAGCCGTAGCGGATCATCCGGAGCATGAACGCCTTGACGATCGCGGATTTACCGCGCCCCGGCTTGCCGAAGATGAAGATGTTGGGGTTGGTGACCGGGATCGCGTCGTCGAGGACCCAGCCCATCGGGTCGCAGTAGAACTTGCCGCCCGAGAGCACGTCGTAGCCCAACTCCGCACCCCACGGCGGCAGCCCGTCGCCGGAGATCAGCGGCCACAGGACCGGGGTCTCCTCCGACGTTATCTGGTAGCCGGCCAGCGGGGGCAGCGTGGGAGCCCAGCCGTGGCCCATCCGCCGTACACCGTTGTGCTTGACCGATCCGGGGAACAGTTTCTCGGCCGGCGGCGCCGACGCCGGGGCCGCCTTGCGCGGCATCGTCGTTCCGAAGTCCGACAGGAGGTCATCGATCGTCCGCGACGCCGGCCGGTCCTTCTTGGTGCCGCCACGTGAGCGGGTCCGGGTCGCGGTCATGCTCACAACTCCCCCATCGTGTGGCTCGACGTGCGCACGCTCAGGGCCGGACGGTTCCTCGATCGCGCAGACATGACAGGCATTCCCTTCAACGGGGTCCGGTTGGTGCTCCGATGCCTGGAGAAGCAACAGCCCGGCCGCCAGATCGGACATCTGAGGGTCGGGCTGTTTCAGGCTGGAGCCGAATCGCGGCTCGGGTTAGCGGCGCTTCTTGGGCAGGCCTGCTCCCAACGGGATCGTGGACACGGCGAAGGCCGAGTCGTGTGCCCCGTCCAGAGGGAGCGGTGTGAAGCCGCTGATGCGGATCGACGCATCGAGACGGCGGCCGAAGTCCTGCACGTTCCATCCGGACGGCACCGTGATCGAGACCGCGGAGGACACCTTGACCAGCGAGCGGCCCAGCTCGAGCTTCTCGTCGCGTTCGTGCAGTTTGCCGACCGACTGACGGTCCTTGGCCCGCTCGACCTTGCCGGCCTTCTCACGCAGCGTCCCGGCCATCACCGCCGACATCTGCGCCCGTCCGGTGGATCGGTCCGCGGACTGCTGCGAGACCGGCCGGTAAAACACCGTCAGCGCGCGCCGCTCACCGGGCTGGGACGGCACCAGCACCCGCGCCAGAGCACCCATCCGGGCACCCTTGCGGGGCAACAGGATGGTGGAGGAGACCGACTCCCACTCCCCATGCCGGTAGGAACGCAACGCGGTCGAGGCGTTGGTCGGGCCCGCAGCCGCGACCGGGACACCGGCCGCGATCGACGGGTCATCGCCGTGGTGGATCGCCGCGTCGGCGAGCGCAGGCGCATCGCCCGGCTCAAATCCGGTGCGGATCGCCGCGGCGAGTTCGGACGTGTCGAGCCAGTTCACCCGGGTGCAGCCGATCGAACCGGTCAGCCGCGCCTCGACCTCGGCAAGCACCGAGTACAGGATTCGGGCGCGGCCGATCACGCCCCGTCCGGCGCGCTTGGCGTCCTTGTTGATGACGTCCTCACGGACCACCACGGTCACGAACCCTTCCCGGCGCACTGCCGCCCCGGCGGTCATTGCCTCCAGTTGGGCGTTGACCTGTGCCGAGACTTCCGGCTCGTCGGTTCGGGCATTGTGACGCACCCACTCGTCTCGCTCAGTGCCATCGTCGGGGACGGTACGCACCTGCACCACGACCAAGTCGATCTGGTTGCCCGCGGTCGCAGCCTCCATCAGCTCGGTCAACCCGGCACCCATCCGGAACCGGTCCGCATCGTCGCTCATCCCGATACCAGGGTGGACGATGCGCGCGGTCGCCGCCCACGTCCGGGCCGCGTGGTCCTGGATGATCGCCGGCCGGCCGGTCTGCCCGGTCATCGGTGGTCCGTCGTGGATCTGGATGCTGGCAAGGATGCCGGGCAGGTCCGCCTCGCCCGCGTCCCCCTCATCCCCACCGTTTTCTGCGTCGCCGAGATCGAGGTCACCGGCGGCTGCCTTGGACTGGAACCGTGACCAACCGAAGGCTGCCCCGGCCAGGTGCCGGACCAGCACCCCGATCCACTGGAAGGCAGACCAGCCCCGGACCGGGAGGCAGATCAACAGCCCGGCCAGCGCCCACAGCGGGACGACTAGCACCAGGGCGAGCCACTGCCCCGCGGCCATCGCCATCCAGGTGGGGAAACCTGCGGCGAGAACCATGAAGAACTGGGGGCCGGTGAGGCCGAAGAGCCAGGCCTCCCGGTCCCGTGTCGCCGATGCTCCGTAGACGCTCATGTGTAGATCTCCCTTTCGTCGACAGTTGCTTGGACCTCGGGCGGGGAGTCGTTCGCGACACCCTTTCCGTTGCGGCCCGACACCCCACCCTGAGGGCCGGGCCCGCGCGCCTGGGGACTCCTCGGGCTGTGGCTGGTGTCGTAGTAGCCCTGGTTGCCGATGCCGGACTGGCCGAGCACATCGACCCCCATCCCGGCACCGGCCTGGGCGACCTGCCCGGTCCTTTCCATGCCAGCCGCGACGACGGCGGCCGTCTTGCCGATCTTTGAGGACTGCCACCTCGTGGCGGTCTCGGCCTCGGCGCCCGCCTCGCCGGTGGTGCGCCCGTCGGGAGCAGTCTGGCTAGCGGCAGCCGACCCCGACCCCGCATCGACACCGCCAACTTGCCCACTCTTGCCACGCAGCAAGCCAGCCACACCGCCGTTCGCGTTCATCGTCGAACGGAACGAGGCACCCGAGGCCGTGCCCGGATCGACAAAGGCCAGCAACCGGAACAACACCATGGGCATGAAGCAAGCCACCAGCAGAATCAGCGACCCGACCACCGACATGCCGATGTTCTCGGCACTCGAAGACCCATCGGCGGCTGCCCCATCCGGCAACCCCGCCCAGGCGAACTGGGTCCCAATCCCGAGCACGAGGGCCAGCATTGGATCCATCAGGCAGCACGCCAGGAACCAGCGGATCGACTTCCACATCCACGACTTGGATCCATCGGACATCGCGCCCGCCGCGGTGATGGGCAACGTCGCGGTCAGAATCAGCAGAGCGGTGGAGCGCACCAACATGATGATGATGTTGCCGAAGGCCGCGGGAATGACCACGAACAGCGCACACACCCCCAACGTTGCTGCCTGGACAGTGCCCGACACCGTGTCGACGAACCCATCGCCGGCCGCATAGCCGGAGAAGCTGTCCACACCGAGCAGTGTCTTCAAGATCGCCTGCGAGAGCCCGGAGCAGGCGACGATGAGTCCGGCAGACACCCCGACCCAGCACGCCACCACCAGGCCGTACTGGACCAGGCCCGCCGCGAGGGTGCCGAAGCCCCGGCCGTCTTGTCGCAGCACCGCCAAGCCGATCTGACCGAACGCAATCACCAGGGCGATAGCGAGCGAGATCCACAAGGTGACCGAGTACAGCTTCCCCAGGTCCGGGTCCGCGACGTTGGGGATGAAGTCATCGATCAGGTTGAAGGCCGTCTGCAGGAGCCACATGGCGGCCGACCACAGGCCCATCATCATTGAAGTGAACCCGTCCGCCAACGTCTCCTTGGCCTTGCCGCCGAGCCACTCCAACGGATTGAGAGTGAACATCGCGACCACGTTCGAAACCGTGCTCACGACGGTGCTCGCGACTGCCTGAGTCATCATGGGTTCGTTCATGATTGGGGCACCTCCAGCCACTGATACCCGGCGTCGAAGGAGGCCTGAGAGCCGGGCCACAGCGACGGAGCCGGAGCCGGCTCCTCACCTGGCCCGATCACCCACCGATCGTTCTGCCACACCATGCGCTGGCAATCGGCGGCCGCGACCTGCTGCGGCTGGCCTGCCGCGATGGTGGCGGTGACGATGAAGTCGATGCACGGAACGACGAAGTCGTCGCCGACTGTGCCTTTGATGTAGCCCATCTTCGGCTCAACCGCGATCGTGATGCTGTTCTGTGCGTCCGAGGACATGCCGGCCGACTCCAGCAGCGCGGCCACCGCCAGGACTCCCGTCCAGCTCTCGGCACTCGGACCTCCCGGGGCGGCCCACTGCGCGATGACGTCCTGGGCCACACGCACCGACGCGGAGGTCAGGGCGGTCGAGTCGATCGCGGCGAGCTGGGCCAGCGCACCTTCCGGGGTGTGCGGGAAGCCGGTCGCGACCCCCACCTCCCCCACCTCCATCGGTGCCGGAATCTCCAGCGTGCCGGTTTCCCCTGACGACAGGCTGCCGGGCTGTGCGGCCTCCAGCGGCGCGACTGGGAGCTGCTTGCTTGCCAACTGGTCCTGAGCGGACTGCGTCGCGCCGTTCGAGCTGTCGACGGCGTCCGACCCTCCGGTCACGATGCTGGCCACCGACCACACTCCGCCCGCGAGAACCGCGAGCACGACGGCCACGCCGCCGCCAAGCATGATCTGCAGCCGGCGGCGCGTCCACTCAGTTTGTGGGTCGATGACTGCAGTCTCGAAGTTGAACCGTGGCATTTTGAGCATGGTCAGCAGCCGTTCCCGACGATGCCGTTCAAGATGCCGTAGATCACGACGAACGCGACCGCACCAAGGACGCTCCAGAAGAGGCCGGAGGCACCGACCTGTGCGGCGCGTCCCATCGAGCCCATCTTGCCCACGATCATTGCTCCGACGGAGGCGAACCCGGCGCCGATGATGATCGCGATGACGCCGTACTTCACCCAGCCGAGAATGTCCTTCACGTACGGCTCGACACCGGCAGGCGGGGCGGCGCACACGTTGCCAACGCCTTCTGCGTGGATAGCGCCGGTGAGCGTCACCATCTGGATGGCGACCTCGGAGATGGCGTGGATGATCATGTGTCTCTCCTCTACTTTCAGGTCCGGTTCGCCGTGAGCGGGCCGGTGATGGTGGTGATCCGTTCCAGCAGGCGCTGGGAGGGGCTTGTGAGCTGCTTGGGTAGCGGGTCGGGTCCCAGACCCGGCAGCGCCTTGGCGGGTAGGAGCGGCGCGAACAGAACGGCGTCCTGCTGGTGGGCTGTGCGCAGCAGACGTCCGGCGGTCGCGAACTCGCGGTCGCTCCAGCGGCTGGCGCCCACGACCACGACGACGACCTGGTCGCCGGCGAGCTGGTCCTCGAGGTGCGCCAGCGCCGCCTCGATCTGGCTCAGCGCCAGCCCGTGCGGGCGGGTCACCAGGACCTCGACCTGCGCGAGAGTCGTGGCAACCCACGCGTCGGTCGCGGCGGCTAGCTCACGCATCGACCAGCCGGCGTCCAACACGGTCAGGTCGACGCCGTCGACCGTCCGCGGGCTGGGCACCTCCGCGGGGACGCGTATCGACTCTTCGACCCGGTCGAGAAGTACGCCGTCGCCCCGTCGGCCACGGCGCCAGCCTTCGGCCGCGCCCAGCTCGGTGACCGTGGCGCCCAGCAGCCCTGACCACGCGGGGGCCGCTGCATCCAGCACCCGTGTACGGATACCGGCGACGTCTGCGACGTCGGCGAGCGCGAGGGCGATCGTGGAGGCGCCCGCGCCAGCGTTGGCGGCCCGGACCCGCACCAGGGGCGCCGAACCAGTTGACGCGGTCGATGTGGCTATCGGGAGTCGCGTAGCAACGATGCTTCCCTCGACGGCGTCACGCACCGGGTGTGTGCACTCCTCGGCGGCTGCGGCCGTCGTCTCAATACGGGAGGTCGTAGGGGTGAACCGGCCGGCCGCCAGCGCGGCGGCCGCGGCCTGAAGCTCGCGGGTGGAGTACCGGGGCGCGGTGCGGGTGCTCATCGGGCTGTCTCGATCCGGACGGCCCGCAGCCGCAGTGCCTCACGCAGAACCGTGGCGGGGGTGTTGCGGAGCACTTCGCGTGCCGCCGCCGCCGCCTCGGCCTCGGCCCGCAGACGCGCAATCACCTGCTCCATGTCGGACAGTGCGTGATCGACACTGTGGTCGGCCACCACGTCCAGCAACTGCGCGACGACCGCAGGGGTCGGCTCGGAGACGCTGACTGCGTTGTGTGCCTGCTCGCTCATGACTGGAAAAGCAACCGCTCCCTGTCCGGATCGGACAGGGAGCGGCATGAAGTCCCGTGAACGTGGGACGCATGCTTCAGGCGATGGCCGCCAAGTACTGGGGGGCCGCATCCCGCAGACGAGCCGCGGTGCGGTCCCGGCGTCGCCTGATCGTCCGCATGGCCACACCGTGGCGCTCGCCGACAGCCCGCTGCGCCTCCTCGCGGGCCATCCCGTCGTTCTCCGCGGCCAGCAGCTCGACGAGCAGATCGATCTCCTCGCTGGCGATGACACCGATCTCCCTCGCCCATGTCAGCAGGTCGGCAAGATCCTCGACAGGGTCCTCGACCTCGGGAACAGCCAGCAGCAGATCGCGGTCCTGGTCTTCACCGAAGGCGGTGGCGGGCCTGTCCCACCCGAGCCGTTGGTCCAAGGACGTGGCCTGAACTCGAGCGACCATTCCTGCTGCCGGGCGAGTCAACCGTTGCCGAGCGCGCTGCAGCATGTACCGGGCCGCGTGCGTGCCCAAACTCGGCTCGGCTGCCTTGACCTCTTCCCACACTGTGGTGTTGACGTCGACGAGCTCGCACACGTCGCTCAGGGTCATCGCGACCCGGTTCACGCCCTCCTCGAGCAGCACGGCCACAGCGAGGGCGGCGTCGTCATCGTCACCGCCGCGCCGTGACCCGAGGGCGGTCAAGCCGGCCACGACCTGGTAGCAGCGCTCGTCGCGGCGGCGCCATCCCTCACGTGCTTCCTCAAGGCTGGCGAACCCGGCAAGCCGCGGCTCGACGGACTGCCATTCAGCCCACTTCCCGGAACCCTCCAAGGTGCTCATGACCGAGGCGGCCAACGCGCTTTGGGCTTTGCGGCGCTGGTGCTGGCCACCGCTGCATGGCGGGGCAGGGGCGGGGGTCAGGGACGTGGCGCCGATGGTGACTTCGCGGGCTGGGTGACTGGCCGACATGGCGGTCCTCCGAGTAGGCGATCAGGACGCGCCTACTGCAGGCCCGACCCCTCACCACCTCGCTCACCAACGCCGGTCACCACTCCCCCGGATGCCTGGCGGGCCGCTCACCAAACCCGCTCACCAAAACCAAACGCGCAGGTCAGAGACGGTGTCGGCGCCAACCCGAGGCCGCGGGAAGAAAGTTCAGAAAGTTCTGCCGACAGGCTGGTGTGGCCCGTTCGAAATGGGTTCGGCCCCGCCTCACCGCCGGTGGTGAGACAGGGCCGAACCGTCGTCTGGGACTTCTCGGGTTAACCCGTGGCCCCCCACTCACGCTGCTCCACGATGGCCTCCGAACGGGGCGGGAGGTCCTCGTCGAAACGATCGAGGACTAGATCACGCACGAGTTCTCCAGCGGCGTCGCGGCCCGAATCTGCCTCGGTGGCCGCGGCCTGATCGAGCCAAGCGATGTCGCTGTGCGGGCTGGCGTTCCTGGCTGCAGTGCAAGCGATCCGGACCAGGTCGGTGCGACCCCCGGCGACTGCTCGAGTGGCCAGCAGGTGGGCCGTGTCGTGGACGGCCCCGACCAGGATCTCGTCGTGCCGTTGCTGCCCCGGCTTGAAGAGCCATTTGAACCGGTGCTCGGTGGCGGCCTCGAACGGGGCACCGGTGACCAACGACAGGGCAGTCACCAGGTCCTCTTCGCACCCGCCGACATCACCTCGACGTTCGGCCCGGTGGCGCAGCCGAACGAACAGGTCGGCGCTGTTGAGCACCCCGCCGACGCCCCGGACGAGCTCGTAGGTCGGGCTCGTCCCCCGGCGGGCCCCGGCGCTCATGCTCGCGTCGGGCAGCCAGTCGCTTCCGTCGGGTCGGGTGCCGAGCAGGAAGCGGGCGTTGGTGGCCCGGTTCTGAACCGTCTTCTGGGTCTTCCACCCGCACGCCGCGGCAGCCCGCTCTCCCGTCACGCCGTGGTCCTGACAAGCCAGGTAGGCGATGAAGGAGATCGTTCCCCCGAGGTTGTCGATCGACGTGGGGTCGCCCCCGTTGAGCGCGGTCACTTCGACCGGTCCCAGCAGGTGCACCTTGGGCCGCGGGGAGGACTCGTCGAACCAGTCCGCGACGTCTTGGTCCAGCGTCGGGTCGAGGGTGGCGAGCTCGGCGCGGGTCGCCTCCGGGACACTCGGCGCGGCCGCAGCGAGATCCCCCGCGGTCGTCGCTGCGGCGGACAGGTAGACCGCGTCGGCGTCGGGCAACATCGATGAGGGGTCGTCGCCCTCGGTGTGCCGCGGCTCGGTGTACTCCTCGCGCAGGGACCCGTCGGCCCGGGCGTACTTACCCAGCGGTCCATCGTCGGATTGCGTGGCCGGAACCGGCTCGTCCTCGAAGTTGCGGGTAGAGGCCAGCAGAGCCGCCATGGCACCCGCCTCGGAGGCCGGCAGCGTGAAGGCCTTGACGCTGATCCCCCACATCGGCAGGAACGCCATCCCGTCGCCGGCCAGCTCGACTGCGGGGGATTCCTCGTCGCCGTGCACGATCACGACCCGGGACCGGTCCCGGGCCCCGATGTCGGCGGCGAACGCGCCCTCGGGTCGAGACGCCACCACGACCACCACGGGGTTGGTGGTGTCCAGGAGCAGCCCATCGCGGCGCCTGGTCAACACGTCGGCGTCCAGGTTCTGCTCGACTTCGCTCATCTCACCGGCGAGCACAGCGGCGCGGGCGAGGGCATCGCCCCGCTGCACCTGACGGAGCCGGGCGGGGTTGAGCCCGATGGTCTCGGCGCCGAACTGGTCGGCCAGCAGAACTTCGCTGCCCTCCGACCACGCATTTACGGCCAGTTCGGCGACCATGAACCGGGTCAGGTCGGCGACTTGCTGCGGCTCGCCCCCGATCCCGCACATGCCCAGCGTTTCCAGGTCGAGCAGCCAGGTGCGGTCGCCCTCGTCCTGCCCGATGCTCACCAGCGCCGGGTATGGAGCCGGCTGGGTCTCCAGGTCCTTCTCGAGGATGGTCCAGCGTGGCAGCATCCACGCGCGGGCGTCATCCGTCGCCGTCCAGCCCTCCGGCACCTCGCAGCTGGCGGGGTGGGTGAACAACAGCGTCAGGTCCTCCTCGCCCAGCACGGCGGCACCCAACTGGGGAAGCGGCTGGCCCGCCACCTTGCACGACCCCGCGACGTGCCGCAACGCACGGTCGAGGAAGGTCACATCCTCCTGCGCCTCGGACCCGTGCTCGACGATCGCCTGCTCCACCTCCACGACCTCCTGCGGGGTCGAGGCGATCGTTCGCCCAATTCGGCGACGACGGAACTGTCGGCGCCGGTTCGTCATGATCAACCCCAGCGCCCCCACCGAGAGACAGGCAGCGGTGGCGAGTAGCGCCCTCAGGAGGGTGTGCCCGTCCTCGTCTGCTACTTCGTGAGCCGAAGACGCCTCCCCGGCTTCTTCCGACCTGCCGGGGTCATCGGTCGACACCGTCGGCTCGGGAACGATGCGTGGGAAGGGCGTGAAGGAGTCCCGTCCGTCTGTTCGCGGGCGCGAACTGTCCGCGTCGAAATGGTTGGCGCCCTCGTCGACGACACCTTCGCGTCCGGGGACCATGATCGTCCAGCCAGGCTGGATCAGGTCGGGGTCTGTCAGGTGCGCTCCCCCAGGCTGGTCGATGTTCTTGCTGGCCTCGAAGAGCTTCGGGTAGGCCTGGGCGTCTCCGAGTTCGTCGAGGGCGATCTCTGAGAGTGTGTGGCCCTTGGTGACGGTGACCTCGTGCGCTATCGCCGGCTCCTCCTCGATGGTTGGTCCACCGGGGACGCGCAGCTCCCAACCGGGCTTGATGTGGTCGGCGGCGACGAATCGGCTGCCGTCATTCATGGTGCGGCCCTCGTTGAGGGCTGCAATCTCGGGCCACCGATCTCCGTCGCCGAGGTGCCGTTCGGCGATCGACCACAACGAATCCAGGCGCATCACCGTCACCACGGCTGCCGGGACACCCGGCTTCTGGGTATTGGTCGCTCGGTCCTGCTGATCGGTCTGCCTCTCGTCCGCGGAACCGACGCCGGCGGACATAGCGGCGGGTGCCGGTGAAGCTGCTCCGGCACTTGGAGCGGCCACGGCTGCGGCCGCGACGGGTGTGGCCACGGTGGCGACGACCACCGCGGTGATGAGCCGGCGCGCCAAGTGCTGCTGGACGCCGAGTGTGAAGGGCGCGCGCAGTTGGATTCTGTCGTCGGTGAGGGCGGCGGTCGCCTCGACGAGGATGCACGCCATCAGCTGGGCCCACAGGATCCAGACGATGACGGCAAGGAGTCCGATGATCGCGCCGTCGGTCAGCGGCGCGGACAGCGAGACTCCCTCGGCCGGCCAGGGGTTGCCGATGTAGCGAAGCAGTGCCCAGGGCGGTCCGACCACGATCGCAGCCAGCACGACCCCTGCCAGCAGAGCCTTGATCAGTCGCATCTTTCTCTTCCTCTCCGAAATGGGCTTGTCACTTGGGGCAGGTGCGCCGAGGCGGCACCGTGTGACAGCTGGTTAGTCGTCTGCGTCGATCGATAGCGCGGTTGCGGTCGCCTTGACCGGGATGGAGCCCACCCCGACCGCGGAGAGCAGCTTGGTGTCCTGCTGCCCGGTGACCGTGACAGTGACCTCACCGCCGGCGATATCCACGGTTCCCTGCGCGCCCACCAGCGCCAGGTAGGCCTGAGCGGCGTTGACCGCCCGCCCGGGGTCGACCATGGTCTGCCCGTCCCGGAGAGCACCCTGGTTGAGGGCGTCGGCCCCGGCCCGGGCGGCCTGCTCTGCGTTGTTCATCGCCGCGCGCTTGGCGCCCAGTGCGTATCCGCCGTCGATGACCAGGCCGGCGACCGCGAGCAGCGCCACGGTGAACAGGACCACGAAGATGGTCGCTGCCCCGCGCTCGTCGCGTTGACGACCCAGCCGCCACCCGATACGCCCGTTCATCGCTCCCTGCCTTTCAGAAATCGTGAACCCGAGGACTCAGCCACCGCGGTAGGTCTCAATCGGGACCACCGAGGTCGCGGAGAACACGCGACTGCCGGGGAAACCGGCCAAAGCCACGTCACCGAGCTGGGTCTTGCAAGACACCGTGACGGTGACCCGGCCGCCGGGCTGGTAGCTCGACAAGTCCACGTCCACTTTCAGGTTGGTGCAGCTGACCCCCGCCTCCCCCAACGATTGAGCCGCGGCGACTTCGGCGGCATGTGTGGACAGGCTGGTGTTGCGCTCCAACGACGCGGCTCGAGCCGAGTCGGCCGCGACGGACTCAATCTGCTGCCGGGCATGCGCCATCCGCCCGAGGCCGACCACGAACAGCAAGACCACCATGAGTACGGGTGCGATCAGGGTCAGCTCGATCGCGGAAACACCACGCTCATCCCGGCGCCCCGGACGCAGGCGGATCATGGGTTGTCCACCGGAGGGACATATTTCTCGACCGGCCCTGAGGCACTCTCCGACACCGAAAGGGAGAAGCCCGGCACGACCGATACGACCGTGCCCGTGACTGTGACCGTGGCCGTGTCGGCAGTCCGGTTGGCGGTGACGTCGCGGTTCTTGAGGGTGCCCTCCCCCACGGCGGTGAGCAGCTGGAGGGCCTTCTCGCGACCCTGGACCTGGGTCCCATCGAAGCGACGTGCCACGGCGGCACCCTCTTGGGCTGCCTGCTCGGCGATGTTGCGGGCGTGGAACATCAGTCCGAACTGCACGATCAGCATGAGCAGGAACAGCAGCGCGGGCGCGGTGATGACGACCTGCGCCAGGGACATTGCCCCGCGCTCGTCGTGGTCTCCTGGTCGCTTCATCTGCCGCTTCACCCGCGAATCCCTCCCTCGAAGTCAGAGCCTGGTCAATGGACGCTGGTCACTCGGTCGGGATGGTGTTCGCCTTGTTGGTGAACTTGGTGACGATGATGGTGCAGATTGCGATCGCGGCCGCCGCCAGAATCGCCACGATGATGACGGTCTGGGCGATCTCGCCGCGCTCGTCACGCTCGCGGCCGCCGCTGAGGGATGACGCCAGCACACTCATGTAGGTGCGCAGCAGTTGGACCTCGGGAGAGTTGAGAACCATCGGCTTACCTTTCTGTTTGCCCGAACGCCCAAGCGCCCGGGAAGTCGTTGTTGCTCACTGAGGGCAAGTCCCCCAGCGAGGTCTGGTGTGACATGACGCCGGCCATGGCTCAGACCCCCATCACCGCGACGACCGCGGGGAACCCGAGGAAGAGCACGAAGCCGATGAACAGCACCACCTGCGCCATCTCCATGGACTGATCCGCCTTGGCCGCGGCACCCTCGGCCTCGGCCAGCTGGCGGCGCCGCATGGTCGAAGCCCGGGCCGTCAGAGACTGGCGGACCTTGGCGCCGTCATCAGCGACCAACATCAACGCCCCGCCGAGGTCCTGAAGTTCCTGCATGCCGGTGCGCTTGCCCAGGTCGGCCAGCGCCGCCCACGGGGTGTCACCAACGAGGCGGGCGCGGTCGATCGTCGAGCGGAGCAGCTCGAAGGCCCATCCCGTGCCGATCCGCGCCGCCGTAGGCAGAGCCTCGGGAATACCGCGGCCACCGGCCAGCGACATGGCCACCAGGTCGAGGTAGCACGACAACGCTCGACGCAGCTCGTGACGCCGCTGCTCAGCCGCCTGGACGACCGACAGGTCGGGCACCCAGAAGAACAGCGCACCAAGCGCGAGCCCACCGACCGCCGGCACCGTCAGCGGAGGGGTCACCCCGATCACCATCATCGTGACGGTCAACATCGACGGCAACAGCAACCCGAGCAGCCCGTAGGTCATCTTGCGGACCAAGTGCCCCTCGAGGGTGTAGTCGCTCAGCTCGAGGTCGGCGCGCAACTTGCCGAGCATGATGCCCCGCTGCGCGAGCTGCGCGACCAGCCACCGCCCGAACCGGCCCTGCCAGCTGGTGTCATCGACGTCGAGCTCCACGATCGCAGCCTGGCGGGCCCGCTGCCGCTCCCATTTGCCCACCACGCTGGCCAACGCCGGCCGGGGCGGCACCAAGGCGAACACCAACAGGCACAACGAGAAACCCAAGGCGGCACCGAGCAGAAGTCCAAACGTCATCGGGTCCCACCTCCAGCAAGCCCCGGCTGCAACGCCGCGTCCACCTGGTCAACACCGACCAGGAACCGCTCAGGCGGGCGCAGGTTCGCCGCCGACCGGATCCACATCAGGCCACCGGCGAAGACCGAGAGCACGACCGCGAGCATCAGCTGGCCCAACGGCGTGGAGTACGGAGCGACGTAGTCGCGGGAGAAGACCGCCATCCCGCCGGCGAAGATCGCGGTGGCACCGACGATGATCAACGCGGTACGGCGCAGACTCTTGCGGCCCTCCTCGATCCGACGTCGCATGTCGACCTCCTCGCGTGCCGCGCTCGCCAGGGCGGTGAGGGTGGCCACCAGACCCGGGCCGCGCAGCTTGGAGTTGAGGATCAGTGCCGCCACGACCAGGTCGGCCGAGGAGTCCTCGAACTCCTCAGCGAACGCGGCGAGCGCCTGGGTGAGCGGGATCTGCACTCGCAGGCGTCCCTCGAGTCGCTGGAGCGCCGGCTGGAGCACTGGCGGCGCGGCGGTTAGGGAGTGCCGGATCGCGTCCTCGAGTCCCACCGACCCGGCGATGGAGTCACGCAGTGACTCGGTCCAGGTGGCCAGGGCCTCGACCCGCTCGACCTGCCCGGTTGCGGTCTTGCCACCGCCGAACATGGTGGGCCACAGGTAGATCACCGCGGCGGCCGCGCCTGCGGCTACGGGCCACCTGGTGAGCACCGCGACCAGAACCGCGACCCCGAGCGCGATGAGCGCACGGCGACGGGCCGCGCTGCCCCACAGCGCGTTCGCGCGACCCTTGCCGGCCCGCTTCCGTGTCGGAGGCTTCCACCCCATCAGGGCGGCGACCAGAAGCAGGACGCTGCCGCCCAGTGCGAGCCCGAGCAGAAGACCAGTGAACGCCGTCAGGGACATACCCCGCTCACCATCCCCCGGTGCTCGGCTGCTGCCACCCGACCGCGGTCAGGTAGTCCAGTCGCTGCGGAATGGTGCCGGTCCAGGTCGCCGACCCGTGCGGGCCCGCGGCGAAGATCTCCGAGGCCAGCACCGAGTCTTCGTAGCCGTTGACCTCAAGGATGGAGTCCAGGCGCCGCCTGCCGGTCTTGGGGTGGCGGCTGATGAACACCACGTAGTCCAGGCCGCCGGCGATGAGCCGAAACGATGCCTCGTGCGGGAGCCGCTCTTGGGACTGGATGGCGTAGGTCGCGATCCGCTCGAACACCTCACGCGAGCTGCGTGCGTGGATCGTCGACATCGACCCATCGTTGCCCTGACCCATTGCGTTGAGCATCTGGACGATCTCGGGTCCGAGGACCTCACCGACGATGACCCGATCGGGCGCCATGCGCAGGGTGCGCCGCACCAGGCGATCCATGCCGATATAGCCCTGGCCCTCGGAGTTGGCCAGCCGCACCTCCATCGGCACACAGTTGGGGTGCCGGTCCTCGAACTTGTGCAGCCCCAGCTCGAGCGCGTTCTCCACAGTGACGATGCGTTCCTCAGGCCCGATCTCGGCCGCCATCGCCCTCAGCAGGGTGGTCTTCCCACTCTTGGTGCCGCCGGCGATCATCACGTTGAACCGGGCCAGGACGATCGAGCGCAGGAAGTCGGCGGCCTCATCGGTGATCGTGTCATTGCCGACCAGGTCTGCGAGTTCGGCCTTTTCCCATCGGTGTCGGCGGATCGACACCGACGGCCGCGGGGTGACGCCCATGACCCCTGAAAGGCGCGACCCGTCCGGCAGGGTGAGGTCCAGCTCGGGGTTGGCGGCATCCCAGGGCCGCGAGTTCAAGCCGGCGTACGCCGCCAAGCCCTGGATCACTTCGATCAGCTCCTCGTCGCTGCTCGCGACCGCCTCAGCTCGCTCCCAGGGTGCGTCCGACTCGGCCCGGGACACCCAGACCTCGTCGTACCCGTTGATCGCAATCTCCTCGACCGACTCGTCATTCAGCAGCGACTCGAGGCGCCCGGCACCGAACATCCGAGCATGCACACCTTCGGCGAGCTCCTGCTCGATCTCGGGGTTCAGCGGAGACTGCCCGACCGCCAGGAGTTTCTCGGCGTGCTCGCGGATGACGTCGGCGATCAGCCTGCGCGTGTACTGCTGCTCATTGGCACCAGCCAGCTCACCCTGGCCGCTGCGAAGGCGTCGCTGCTGCTCGCGGTGCAGCCGGTCACCGACCTCGCGGTGAACGATGCGCAGGAGATCTGGATCAACCATCATGCCGAGCTCAACTCCGTCATCTCCAGCGACGCCGCCAGTGTCTTGGCCCCACGCATCAGAAGTGTTCGGCCGAGCCGACCGGAGGGCGACTCTCCCTGCTCGAGCCGGGCCAGCGCCTTCGAGTCGTTGGGCAACGACAGCGTCGGCCGAACCGCAATCCCAGCTCCGTCGAACAGGCTGTCGAGGTCCGAACGGTCACGACCCGCGCGGGCATCAGGCCCCACCAGCACCGGGCAGACGGGGATCGCTCCGGCATGCGCCAAGGCCCCCATCAAGTCTTGGACGTCTTCGCGCAGGTGCATCACCGACTCCAACGTCGCCGCGGCCACGGTCAGCAAGTGAGTGGAGTGCTCGGCCAGCGGCAGCACAGGGCTGGTCCTATCCAGCCGCCCGAGGTCTGCAATGACGTCGACCTCGGCGCCCACGCAGGCCGACGCGATCGTGGGCCACAGCCCGGAGAACGCCCTGGCCTGCCCGGCCCGGGTCACGCCCTGGACCAGGTTCACCCCACAGCCGAGCACCTGCGCCTCATCGACCACCACCCCCGCACCGGGAAGTCCGCCCCGCACCGCGGCCGCAAGTTGCAGCAGTCCCTGGTTCGCAGCGACCGGGCCGCCGTGAACTGCCTTGCACCTGTACGCCAGGTCGCCACCGGACGGATCGGCCTCGAGCAACACGACCGGTCGCGGCCACACCGCTGCCAGCGCCAACGCGGTCGAGGTGACACCCGGGGCCCCTTTCACCGAAGCAAGCGAGATCAGCACGACCTCACTCCCCCGTCGTCTCTGCGCCCGCCGGCGCAGTCTCCACGACCGCCACACGGTTCTGCGTGGAGTACGCCGAGATCCGGGCGGCGACCGCCGCGTCAACGACCAGAGTCACCAGCACCTGACCACCAGCCGTGGCAGCACCCTCAACGCTGTAGACGCTCGCACCAGCAGCCAGCACCTCCGGTGTGTCCAGCGCGGCGGGGTCCTTCTGGGCGGCGTCACCTCCGGGGACTGCGATCACGTCGACCACGTCACCGGGGTCCAGACCCGCACCCGGGACCCGCGCCGGGTCGAGCGCCAGCCCAACGGTGGCCTCTCCGGCGGCTGGCACAGCGGAGGCCGCGAACATCTCCGAGGTCAGGATCTGCCCGTCGACCAGGTCAACGGCCGCGGTCTGGTTCACCACGGTGTTGATCTCGCCGACAGGGATCGCCCCGGAAACACCCGACACCGACGTGGTCACCAGATCCTCGCGAGCGATCACCTGACCCTTGGAGACCGGCTCCCCGATCGCGAGCACCGACTCCTTCTGCCCGGCGTGCAGCCCCCAGGCCGCGACCGCGAGCCCGGTGCCCAGAACGCTCAATGCCGCAACCGTCACCAGACCCCAGGACCGGTGACGGCGTCCACCCTGAGTGGCGCGTCGCTCGCCGGCGGCCAGGAGTCCTGACGCGGGAGCCTGCATGCCCCGAGCTGCCTTGCGGTCCTGCTTGGCCATCGTGTCGCTCACAGTTCTGCCCTTCATCGGATGACGACCGACTGGCGCTCGCCGACTTGGATGGTCGTCGCCTCGCTGGTGAAGCCAGGCACCTCGCCGAGCGTTCCCGCAGCTGAGAGACACGTGCCAGAGCAGGTCCAGTTGACGGCGTAGGAGATGACCGCGGTCACCTTGAAGACCCCGTCGGGCTCGAAGTCCGAGACGTGCTGGAAGGCGTAGGAGCAGTCCGTCTGCTCGTCCGAGCTCATCCCCTGCTGCCACTTGCGGCCAGCCGAGGTGCACGTCTCCATGCCGTCGCCCAGGTCCCACGTGACCCGGATCGGCTCCGCGACCACAGTCACCGTGGTGTTGCCGATCGTGGCGCTACCAGTGACGTTGCTCCACTGGTCCTCGCCCACCCACAACCAGGTCGGGAGCCCGACGTACGTCATCAGCGGCGGCTTTGGAGCCATGTTCACCGTCGGCCTAACCAACGGCATCGATTCAACGATCGTCTCCGCCATCTCACCGGGGTCGGGAGGCACCTCCCCGCCGGGGACAAACCAGGTGTTCGGAGGCAGGGCCTGTCCTTGGCCCGCACAGACCCAAATGCTGCCCTCGCTCGGATCGTTGCCCTTCCAATACTCCGTCTGGTCAGCTGCGGGTTGAGGAACCAGTGGCCCGGCGTAGCACTGATGCGCGGAACTCCATGTCCCGTTCTCGGTCGAGCACGGGATCTCGGCTCCGCTGACGTCGTGACAAGGCGTCGAACCAGGCGTTGTGCCGCCGTCGTCCGGATTCTCGCCGCCGTCATCTCCGCCATCGCCCGGGTCGACGGCTGGAATGCAAACACCGCCACCCTCCGGGAATGGCGACGGTGTCTCGCCGTCCCCGCAGTTTGGATACTCACCCGCATGTGCAGGTATGGGCAGCAGAACTAGCATCGTGGCGACCAGGGCACCGATGAGCACGCGCCTTAGGGCGTGCATGTCTTGGGCTTCCCATCCACTAGTTCCTCAATCCCGTAGATGAGCCAGTCATATCCATCGGGTTGGCTGAGGAAGATGGTCCTCAACTGAGGCTTCGGAGCGGGCCGAGGGATTTCTTCGCCGGCCTGAGTCCTCTGGACTGGCGTGTAGTCCACGCACTGCTGGATCTGCACACCGCTGCCGCTCTTGGTCACAGACCTGGCCTTGGACCAATAGATCATCGGCGTGCCAGAGATCTTCACCTTGACCTGCTCATAGCCCTGGAGCTTCTCCCAGTAGTCCATCCAGATGGGATGGGGAAAGAACTCCTTGAACAGTTTCTCGGCTGCTGGGGTGGCTTCACCCTTCGCCCAGAGAGGTTCGGAGCGGGACTCGTAGGACTCCCAACGTTGGAGGGCCGTGTCGTAGGCCTTGAGTTGGGCCGCGTCGAACTTGGCCCGCCAAGCGTCGGGGTCCGGCGTGGGGCTCGGGTCCGTGGTGGGTTCCGACGTGTTGTCGGTCGCGCTGCTGGTGGCGCCGCTTGTGGGTTCGGTCTCGGGGTCGCTATCGCCTGCGCATGCTGTCGTGAAGACGGCCAGTGCAGTGAGGGCGACGCACGCGGTTGCATAGCGGCGAAGGGTGGTGGCAAGCATGGACCATGCCTCCCCGAGTAGGCGACAGTTGCTCAAAGAGTAGACGCTCGGGTGCGCCTGGGTCGCCCCCATGGTTCGCGCATTTGGTGAGTCGTTCATCTGTAAGTCCTTCCGGCCGCAGACGTTCTAACTAATGAAGGCAACCGTGGGCGGGCCGGATCGGACACATCCCAGCGCACGTATCTGGCGGAGTCCCGATGCTGTCTCACTTGAGAATGACACAAGAACGGCGTTTATGGCAATCTTTAGGAGCTACGTCGCACCAAGACGTCCGGCACAATGCGACCCGTGCCTCGACTGTCCAAGCCGCCAACGATGCCCGAGGAGGTGTTGGCGATCATCAACGCGATCGGCAATAGCGCGCGGACCGAGATGCTGCGCCATCTTTCGTCGCGGGCAATGAGCACGCGGGAGTTGGCGGATGCGGTCGGGGTGGAGCACAGTCGAATCCTTCGTCACCTGGCGGTGCTAGAAGACCTCGACCTAGTCGTCGCCGACCATCCCCGCGGTCAACGGCGTGGCGTCGGACGAGTCGTGCTGTGGACGACAAACCGCAAACGCGTCGAAGAACTCGGTCGGCGCTGGACTGACTACGCGACTAGTCGTCGACCGTCCAGCGCTGCCCAAGACTGACGAAAGGGCCAGCACTCAAGCTTTGCGGCAGCCTCAAAAGCACCTCTGCGACGGGCGCGAGCGCGCCATCGCGGGCGCTCAGCAGGCAGCGGCTCCGAGCCCTGGCCGCCTACGAGCAGTTGACCCGGCACTGTCTACGTGACCGTCCCTTACTACCCTCCCCGGTCGCACAACGGGCGCTCACCAGAGGGGCGGGCGCAGTGCGACCACGCGGCACGGCTCGACTTCTTGAGCAGGTCTCGGGCGGATCAGAGCGACGGGGTTGCGGGAGGTTCGTCGCCCGGCTTGCTGTCGCGTGGCCTCGATGGCCTCGATGGCCGCGATGGCCGCGATGGGCGGCGCATGGCGTCATCTAGCAGCTGGGCTTGCAGGACGGTGGACCGGCGATCGACGGCGGGTAAGGCTGATCGCCGTCGGTCGGTGGTGTGCTCGATGGGGTCGTTGAGCCTGGCCAGGACCTGCTGGGTGTGCTGGTCGATGGCCATCAAGCTGCGCTGGCGGACATGGTCGGCCTCCGCTGTCCCGACGTCGAGGAGGGCGTCGGAGAAGGCATCGGGGAAGCCGCCGGCGAGGTGACGCGCCCGAGCGCGGAACTCCTCGGCCGGGATGCCGAGGCTCTGGGCTGCGCGGTCCCAGTGCTTGCCCAGCACCTGCCCGAACTTGCGTCGGCCGCTGATGCTGAGTGCCACCTCTCGAAAGCCGGGCACCGAGTCGTATGGGAGCCCGGTTGCCAGGTCGTAGAGGGGAGCGACGCGGACCTCGTCGGGCAGCAGCAGTAGTGAGATGTTCTTCGAGTGCCCGTCGGGCGATCCCGAGATGTAGTTGAAGGCCGCGAAGTCTCCGAGCGACCGCAGCGCCGAGTGCCGGTCGCGCACGTTCTGCCGCACGGTCCTCGCCATGTCACCCAGGCTCGGGCCGCCATGGGCCTCGTACTTCTTCGCAGGGAGCCGACCGCTGGCAGAGCAGAAGTCCTCCTGGTGCAGCCGGACCACGGTGTCGTCCTCCAGCACCACCCGGTCGTAGCGCTCCACCACGATGGCCGGCTCTTCGCCGAAGTAGCGGAACTCGGTCAGCGCCACCAACAGACCAGCTGAGCGGGCCGCCCGCATGGTCGCGTGCTCGACGAGCGCCTGATGGTGGAGCCGGCCGATGCCCGGCTTGAGGATGTGTGTCGTCGCCGCGGAACCGTGCGCCTCGTGCCAGCCGTCACTCAGCCGAGACATGGCGAATTTTGCCTGCTGGCCCGGCAGCGACCAGTGTTCCTCGGGCATCGTCCACGAGGGCTCGGCCACAGTCCGAAGATCACGGAGCCGTGCGCTGATCTCCTCGGTTGAGACCAGCTGCGTCTCCCGGCCACGAGCCAGCATGTCGTCGAGCTCGGAGACGGCGCTGAACTGCACCGCCCCGGGGCAGTCCCACCCCATCTGCGACAGCAAGCCGATGTAGTCGTCTGGCTCGACGTCGAGTTGGCTGGCCCAACGCCGGCGCGTTTGTGGGTCCTCGGGCAGCACGCCCTCCAGGAACGCTCGCACCCGGAGCCCGCGGTAGGAGCCGTCGACGACTGGCATCAGTACGGAGAGGGGGGTGCGGCCGTGGTCGACGTACTCGGAGTCGTAGGTGAGTTCCGGCTCGGCCGACCGGAACGGCTGGGTGATCCGGCCGACGACCCGGCCGTACATCACCACCGCCAGATCGCTCTGCCTCATCCCTGTTCCTGTCGCGCCAGAGCGGCCAGAACATCGTCCTCGGCGGGAGAGACTCGCCGCTTGATCACGCTGAGCTCCAGATCCATGGCTTTCAGCACCCGGAACACCGGCTCCAAGCTCGCCGCAGGGTGGCCGGTCTCGAAGCGGGCCAACCACGCGCGAGAGACAGAACTATGCTCGGCCAGGACCAGCTGACTCCACCCGCGCCGCTTGCGTTCCGCACGTACTGCCGCACCCAATTGTCGGGCGCCACTGATCACCGCCATCACTCCTCCTGTCCACGTTCGCAGACATTCTAGACCGTCCACGTTCGTAGACAAATGTCTATGTCTACGAACGTGGACATTCGTGACTGCTGGGAGGCTCGGTCCGTCCGTACGGTCGACGCTCACGGCTCGCCTCATCCTTCAGGTCAGATGGCCGGGGCGCCGTACGCCGCCGCCCGAGCGGCGGGGAACGGCATCGGCATCCGAGCGGACGAGGACGGCGTCAGATTCAAGGCCTGCTGGAGAGCCGCCCGCTGGAGCGGGTTGCTGAACCGGGCCGCCGGCGCGTTGGGAGCCGGCATGTTGACCAGGTCGGTCAGTGTGGTCTCCAGCCGCGAGTTCCTCCCGACGCGGACCGGGCCGTCGGCGTGGCGGGGGTGGGCGTCGACCAGGTTGCTGTTGTTGCGCAGCAGTTCACGACGCAGCCCCTTGCCCAAATCGTGGGTCACTTCGTGGGTTGCCTTGGCCAGCTCGGCCATCTGTGGGGGGTGTAGCCGGATCGGGACGCCGCGCTCCTCCATCCGTGCGACAGCGGTCGTGAGTTCACTCTGCTGCCAGTAGCGGCGCATGTTGGGCTCCTTGCCGGCCTTCACGTCGGCGAGGTGGCTGAGTTGGGGCTGCAACGACTCCAGTACCTCGGAGCGCTCGGTGAAGAACGCCCCGAACATGCTGGTCTTGGCCGACTGGTCGGAGGCCTTCGCGAAGGCCCGGCACAGGTAGAGCTGGCTCGCCGTGATCTGCCGTGCGGAGTCGGCGGTGATCTCCGGCTCCTCGGCATAGAACACGTCATTGGCCGAGAGCGGGCGCAGAAACCGAGCGAGTCGCTGTTGCGCGGCCGCCAGGTCAGCGGGCGTGGACACCATCGAGACCGGCTGCACCACGGTCGACAGGGCTCGCGGCTGCAGCCTCGGGGTGGCTTCCTCGGGGCTCGCGCTCGTGGCATGCCAAGTCGCCACCCGAGCGGTCTGGGAGAGCACCAGGCGCTTCTCGTCCAACCCCATCGCGAAGTCCGGGCGCTGATGCCCGGCCAGCAGTCCGACCTCCTCGAGGCGTGAGTCAAGCACCAAGACGGCCTCGAGCGCCACTGCTGCATCGCGCATCACCCACCAGCCGGCCCCCGGGTCGGTGCGCCACGACTGTTCCTCGGAAGCCGACAGTGCGTGCGAGGCCGACAGGAGCTCGACCGCTGCCGCTCGCCACGCCTCTACCGTCGGATCGGCTGATGCGGGCGTGAGGTACTCCGACGAGGAGCGGTGCTCGTCGAGGGGCAGCGTGGGCAGCCCAAGGGCGATGCTGTCCACCAGGGTTGCGAGCTTCGCGTCCAGCCCGGCCAGGCTCGGCTTCGAGGTATTGGCCCGCAAGTGGTCGGGACGTGGGTACCAGCTGTCCTGCCCGAGGTCATAGAGCCGCTGACGGAGCGCGTCGACGACGGTCTCGCGGCAGTGGAGCAGTTGGTCGACCGCGTGCTTGTCGGCGGGGATCATGTCGGCGCGGATCAGGGCATTGAGCGCTTGGGCCGCATTCTCGGCGTGCTCGCCATACGTCGCGACAGTCATCGCGGCTTGCCAACCGCGTGCCTTGCGGAACAAGTCGTTGCCATGCCCGGAGAAGCAACCGCCGGCGGGTCAGATCGGACACTGCCGCGGAACGTGCTCGTCGAGACGGGCGACTAACCAACCCACGAACTAACCCCCCGAAGGCCGGATCAATGTGAGCTGGTCGTTTCAATCCTTTCCAGAGGTTCGCTCGGAAGCGCAGATGAACCCGCGCTAGATCGAACACTTGACGCCGGACGAGGGACGAGGCAGACGGGCGAACCGGCGGGATCTGTGAGGGGATTATGGTGCCGGCGGTGCGGGACGGTTCGGCTGGTCGCCTTGATCGTCGGATTGGTGCGTCGGAGGCGACGGGTTGCCGGGGCGCAGGGCACCGGCCTGGAGCGTCGCACTCACACTGTTGGCGGGCGGGGAAACCAACGGCTGCGCTCGACCTGCGGTCGGGGAATCGTCAAGCTCGGTGGCGATCCGACGTCGGATATAGGCGCCGAAGCCCGGGATCGTGTAGGTCACCTGCCCACGGCCGGACGGTGCAATGAGACCGCGCTCGATCAGCTCATCGCGTGGCCGACTCAGATCGTTGGTGCTTTTGCCGACTCTGGCAGCGATTTGATCCCGAGTGGCGGTGTCTCCACCACCGGCTGCAATGGCCTGGAGGATTCGACGATGCGCCGGGCTCGCGGCCGCCCATCGGGTCCGGTACAGCTCGTCCATACGATCTTCGATGTCGTCGGTTGCGCCACGAACATGGCCCTCGGTGATGACCGAGTTGGCGGCGGGTCGCGCGAAGTTCCACGTGCAGGAACCGACGATCTGCACCTTGTAGGGGTAGGTGTGTGCGAGCTCGACCGCAGCGGCGATCGCGTGATCATCCCAGTCGACGCCCAGTCTCTCGGCAGGGAGACGCAATGCCTCCGCGGCGGCGGCGGGCGTCAGTCCCTTGACCTCGATGAAGCGGGTCCGCTCCCCGAACGTCGCCGCTTCGGTGATCGCTGCATGGATCGAGGGCAGGCCAGCTGCCACGATCCCGACGGGAGTGGGACTGATCGAGTCGCCGTCGAACTCCTGGAGCGCGATGAGCAGTGACTTGCGGTCCTCGACCGAGGCCTCGTGGAACTCGTCGACGAACAGCAGCAGGCCGTGATGCTTGTGGTTGCGGGCGAACCGAGCGGTGTCCTCGAGGAGGTCGTGGACGACATCAGCGGCCTTGGTCTTCGAGGCGAACTGTGCTCCGACCTTGGCGCCAGGGAGTCCGAACTCGACCTGGACCTGATCGATGCGGTGGAGGAGGCCGTTGGCCTTCTCTCCCAGCGATGCGGTCCCAACCGCGCGGTTCAGCGACTTCGCCAGCGCGTCGACCATTGAGGCGTCACCCCTGCCGGTCACCCAGGCGGTGAACATTCCGGCCCGGTGGGCCTCGGCTTGTGCATGCCGCAGCAGCGAGGTCTTGCCCGTGCCTCGCGGCCCGTAGAACGCCAGAAGCGGACCGCCGGATCTTCCCAGAGAGCGAACACGCGCGGCCAGCTCGTCGATGACCGCGAGTTCGTGCCCCCGACCACTGAGATATGCCGGGCTCGCCGAACCGGGTGTGTAGGGGTCCTCGATCATGGTGTCAGCTCCGTATGAGGCCGTATGTATCTGGCCAAACATACGGCTTCATACGGTCAGGGTCGAGGCTAGATGCGTGGCGCCGGCCGATGAACTCGCCGTGAGTGCCCGGCGCACGTGGCGCCGAGCCGCCTGTAGCCGAAGGGTCTGCTGCAGGACCGCCGAGGCGGACACCATATCCGTCAGGCGTGCCTCAAGGTCACGCATGCCGTCGCCCAGGGTGGTCACCTCGATCTCCACGAAGCGGTCAGGGAGGCGCTGGCCGAAGTCGACGAGCTCGGCACGCGCCATGCCCAGGAACGGCAACACCCTCGCGTGCCCGTCCTGTTCGGTCGCTTCGAGCGCGGCGAGCAACGAGACCGCGTACACGAAGTCCGGGGTTGGGTCGCACACGTCACCGGTGAGATCGGTCGTGGGAGCAGCCATCAGGGTGGTCCTTTCGAGACAGGTCGGCAGCGGGTTCGACCCCACCACCCAGTGGAACAGCACCGGACGGCTCAGCGCGCCCGGCGCGCCCGCTCCGGTGGAAAGCAGCGGTCTCGCGCGGCCTGTGGACAGGAACTGGTCCCCGGGCCCGGCTCACCGCGACCACCCCGGGGTGCCCGGCGGGCGTGAACCCTCATCCGGGCGCGGCCGCGGGGGAGGCGGCGGCGACGGGATCGCGGGTCGCCCCGCCTGACCGGGTTGACGTGGCGGGTTGGTGGGGATGTTGGGCTGGGAACCGTTAGCCGTGGTCGAGGGGTCGTGCCCTCTAGCGTGGTCGTCGGTGTCCTTCTCGGCGCTGTCGGCGGCCAGGTCGGCCGACAGCCGGTCTCGCGTCTCGCGGATCTCGGCGAGCTCGCCGGCGCGCGGGAAGACGTCGATCAGGCCCGCCCGGGCTTTGGCAGCCTCGCGGGTGATCTTCGTCGTGTCCATCTCGACGTCCGCGAGTACGCGTTCCAGGCGCCGGGGCAGGTTCGCGACCCGGGTCACCAGGCCGGGGTTCGGTTGCCGCACGTCGCCGGCCTCGACGAGCAGGTGCACCCGCGGCACCTCGACGAGGGAGACGACGTACCGGGCCTGGCCCATCCACGAGTCCGCCGACACCTGCAGGTGCAGGCCACCCACATCACCCAGCGCAATGGCGTCGCGCTGGTACGGCTGCACGGCCAGCAGTGCCCGTTGCAGCGCGGGTGCGGCGTCGGCCCGCCTGCCGTACGCGGGACCGTTGATCCGGATCGAGAACGAGTCGCCGTCGGTGCCGCGCCGCAACGGCATCGCCACCAATAGCTGCTGACGGTCTCTCGCGAGCCGCTCCAGCCGCGGCCCGGCCTCGCGGATCGTTGCCGCGAGACTGCGCTGGGCTGCCGACCAGGCACGTTCCAGCCGCTCCAGCTTGGTCGCGTCGGTCTCGGCCTTGGCAAACTCCATGATCCGCGGGTCACCGGAGGCCAGGGCCTTCACCTCGGCGTAGGAGAGCGCCGAGTCGCCGATGTCCTCGATCTCGCGCACGTCGAGCCGCCCACGCATCAACTGGTTGATGAACTTCGCCTTCCGCTCCACGGTCTGCCACAGGTAGGTGTCGAAGCTCGACTCGGTGACGTAGCGGTACACCTGCACGGAGGCGTTCAGGTTGCCCTGCCGCATGATGCGGCCATCGCGCTGCGCCAGGTCGGCGGGCCGCCACGGACAGTCCACGTGGTGCAGCGCGACCGCACGGCGCTGCACGTTCGTGCCCACACCCATCTTCTCCGTCGACCCGATCAGCACCGACACGTGGCCGGTGCGGGCTTGCTCGAACAGCCGCGCCTTGGCGCGGTCGTTGTTGGCCTCGTGCATGAACCGCACCTTCCCGGTCGGGACGCCCCGGGAGACGAGCTGGGCCTTGAGTTCCTCATAGGCGTTCCAGCCCGCCCCGCTGGGCGTACCCAGGTCGCAGAACACCAACTGCAGCGCGCCGGGCTCGGGGTCGTTGCCGAAGGCGACGTCGGCGTGGTCGTGGAAGATCTGGGCAACCCGGTCGGCGACTGCGTCGACCTTCGTCGGCTCCCGGTCCAAGAACGCCCCCAGGCCGTCGATCTGGTGGTCGACGAGCCGCAGGTCCAGCGCGGCCGCGCGGCCGTGGCCGCTGATCTTGAGCATGTTGTCCTCGCTCGGATCGACGGCCCGCGACGAGACGGCATCGGCCCTCTTGGCCAGCAGCGCCATGAAGTCGAGGAGTTCCTGGCTGGGCGGGACCACCACCGTCTCCGGCTGACCGCCCTCCAGGTCGGGGGTGGGCAGGTTGAGGTCCTCGGCGGTCTTCACGTCGGCGACCTGGTGCCACAGGCGCAGCAGTTCGGGGACGTTGTTGAACTTCGCGAACCGGGCCTTCATCCGGAATCCCGTCCCGGACGGAGAGAGCTCGAGGTCGGTGACGACTTGGCCGAAGGTGGCCGCCCAGGTGTCGAAGTCGCTGATCCCCGCCGCCTCGAGGTCAGCGGGGGCGAGATAGCGCAGCATCGTGTACGCCTCGGACACGGAGTTGGCGATCGGGGTGGCGGTCAGGAACGTCGCCACCCGCCGGCCGTGGCGGCCGCGCAGGTAGGACATCTTCAAGTCCAGGTCGGTGGCCCGGTTCGACCCGTCCACGGCCGCGCCGGGGATGTTGGAGGCCAGGCGGAGGTTCTTGTAGCCGTGCGCCTCATCCACGCACAGGTAGTCGATCCCGGTGGCCTCGAAGGAGATCGCCGGGTCCCGTTCGACGTCGCGCAGCGCCTTCAACCGCTCCTCGGCGCGCGCAAGGGTGCCCTCCAGTCGCTTCACCGACAGGCCGCGGCCATCCTTGGAGGCGGCGAGCCAGATCCGCAGCTGTGTCAGCTGCTCGTCGAGGTAGGTCTCCTCGGTGTCCGTGGAGACCGGGATCCTCTCGAACGCCGACCTGGACATGATGACCGCATCCCACTCACCGGTCGCGGCGCGTGCGACGAACAGGCGCCGTTTGTCCTTGACCAGGTCCTCGGTGCCACAGGTGAGGATCCGGGCCTGCGGGTAGGCCTGCAGCCACTCCCGGGAGAACTGCTCCAGCATATGGTTCGGCACCACGACGGCCGGCTTGCGAACCAGCCCCAGGCGGCGCAGCTCCGAGACACCGGTCACCGCGGCCAGGGTCTTACCGGCACCGACGTCGTGGGCCAACAGCACCGAGGGTTGGGCCACCATCCTGGCCACCGCGGCGTGCTGATGGGCCCGCAGCCGCAACGGACGACCGTCCTGGACCCGGGCCATGCCCGGGTAGTGCTTGTCCTCGGCGGCGTCGTAGGAGCGCAGCACGATCGCGTTCAGCTTGTCGTTGTAGGCGCGGACCAGCTGCTGACACCGCTCGGGGTCCTCCCACAGCCAGGTCGCGAACCGCTCCTGCAACTCCTCGGCCTTCTCCTGCGCGGCGAATGTCTCGGTCTCGTTCGGGATCCTGCGGCCGTCCGGGGTCTCGTCGGTGACCCGGATCTGTCGCTGCTCCAGACAGGCCTGGACGATGTCGATCGCACTCGCGCGGCCGGTGCCCCACGTGTTCCGGGCGGCCACCGAGTGCCGCGCGCCACGCACCGACCACACCGACCCGCCCGGATGCTCGACCTCCACGGTGCGGTCATCCAGCATCTCGCGGAGGAAATGCTCCACCGTCTGGGCCGGCACCCACGGCACGCCGAGCTGGGCGACGATCTCGGTCGGCCCCAGGTCCTCGGGCAGCACCTCACCCAGCGCAACCTTGGCCGCTTGGAGACGCCTCATCATCGGCTGCGAGGACGTATCGCCCAGCGTTTCCACGACCAGCTGGTCGAGGACCTCCCCGACGCGGTTCAGCCGGGTGCGCACGTTCCCGGACAGGAACTCCGCGCGCGGCACCCAGTCGGCCCTCCAGCCGTCCGCAGTGCGCTTGACGGTGTCGGGGTCGACGAACGCGAACGCCTCCAGCTCGGCCGCGGCCTCCGCCTGGTCGACGCCGAGCAGCCTTGCGATCTCGCTGGTGCGGAGCTCGCCGTAGGTGTCCAGGCACAGCGACGCCGCATCGGCCGGGGAATCCGCACGCGTGCGGAGCACCCGCGGCGCGACCACCCGCTCGGTGAAGATGTCGGCCTTGCGCGCCGACCCGGTCGTGGAGTCGTAGTGCTCGAGCGCGAACACGGCAGGGGAGTGGGGATCGGCGCGGAACCCGCCCTGGCGTGGCCGCACCTGCGCGAGCACCGGGTCCCCGGTCTTCGGGTCGATCCGGCCGGTGTTGCGGCCGGTGACCCGGTTAATCGGCCCGTACCGCGCGACGTAGGCGTCGTACTGCCGGTTCAGCCGCTCCCGCAGCGTCGTCATCTGCTCCTCCCCGGTGGCTCCCGGCCCCTTCGGGAGGGTGACGGCCGTGGGCAAGTCACCCGGCAGTGGAGTGGTCGCCTCGGACTCCAGGAGCGTGACAACCGTGTCGCGCAGCCCGGTCAGCAACCGCAGCTCGTTCGCCTGGGACTTCGGCACCTCCAGCGGCTCGGGGATCCCGGAGCATACGAGAAGCCAGCCGCCGTCCTCACCCAGGTTGATGTGCCCCTCGGCCCGCACCACCGCCCCGGGGAGCACCAGCGGCTCCTCGTCAGCACCACGCCGGGGGCGAGGTGCCCCCGTACGCGTTGGCGCCTGGCCAGACGGGGTGGCTACCGGCGTGGCTGTCGGGGTGGATGCTGGCCGCGGTGCGGCCTGGGGAGCGGTGAACAGTGGCCGCACATCGGCGTAGCTGGTCAGGTCGAAGGTGAGCTGCCGCTCCAGATCCTCCGCGACCTTCTCGACCAGGCTCTGGCCCTCGCTGGTCAACGGCGGGCTGACCTCGACCTCGGGACCGAACCGGCCCGAGCGGGACGTGAGCCGACCCAGCACCCGAGCTGGCTGCTGCACGAACAGCGAGTTGAGGTTCACCTGCGCAGCCTCGAGTCCAGCCCCGGCCCGGAATGCCGGCAACCGCTCCAGGTGCCGCCACCCGGGTGTCAGGTCCAGCGGCTCCTCGCCCTCCAGCCGCCGGCGGAAGACCAGCAGGTCAGTGATGACGTCGGTACCGGCCGCCTGGTGGTGGGTCCGGTTCGGCAGTCGAAGGGCCGTGACCAGGTCCGCCATAGCGGCGAACGCCTCCCGAGCCGCCGGGTTCGCCGCATCCATCGTCCACCGCGACGTCAGCACCGCCACCACGCCACCGGGCCTGACTAGGTGCAGGCTCTTGTAGATGAAGTAGTTGTGCAGGCTCAGCCCGAGGCGGTTGTAGGTCGAGTCATGCGGGACGACGTCGGCGAACGGCACGTTGCCGATCACCAGATCCCGCTGCCCCTCCGGCAGCCGGGTCTCGGCGAACGACTCACCGCGGATGTCCGCGGCGGGATAGAGCAGCGAGGCCACCCGCGCGGTCGTGGGGTCCAGCTCGACCCCCACCACGTCGCGGACATGATCGGGTGCGAACCCGATGAAGGTCCCCGACCCGCACCCCGGCTCCAGCAGCCGACCGCCTGCGCCCTGGTCGAACCCGGCTGCACCGAGAGCACTCCACACCGCCCTGACCAGGACGGCGTCGGTGTAGTGCGCGTTCAGCGTCGTACGCGCCGCCGCCGACCGGGCCCGACCCTGCAGCAGCTCACGTGCCCGCGCGGCTGCCTCGGTGTGTTTGGCGGTGTCGTCGAAGACCTCAGGCAGCGCCCCCCAGCCAGACCAGCGCGCCAACACGGCCTGCTCATCGGTGGACGGGAGCCGATTCTCCGCGTCGAGCTGGGACAGCAGCTCCAGCACGGCCACGTTCGCGGTCAACCGCTCCCGCGACGTCGCCGGCGCCAGGTCGCGTTGCGAGCCCGGCCGGAACCGCCGCAACTCCCTGGCAGGAATCGGCCCGACGGAGTCGGTCGCGGTCCTTACGGGGTCGGGGGAGTCGCCAGACCCGGAGTCATGTGCTCCCGGAGGACCTCCGACTCCGCCGAGGCCCTCGCCTCGGTCAACCGGCCCACCCGCTCCAGATAGCCCTCCGACGGGTCCGACGGGCCGACGATCTGGTCCGCCAACGTGTCGATCTGAGTCTCGATCTGCAGCCCCAGTTCCTCGAAGAAGCTCTCCGGGTCGGCGATCGTCGCCAACTCCGTGGCCCGATGCTTCGCGTAGTGCTCCCGCATCCGCGCCCCGTACGGGTTCATCCCGAGTCCCTTCCTCCGTCACGAGCGACACCGAGCTGCGAGCTGGCTCCTTGCGCTCGCTGGTGACCTCACCAATACCGCCAGGCACCTGATCGGCCGGATCACCTGGCTCCTCACCAAGATCCCACAGCGTCAGCTGATCAGAGTCAGCAACACTCGCACGACCTCGCGCCACGCCCGGCACCTCCAACCCGCTGGTGAGGACGCCGGCCGCGACACCCATGCCACGGCTCACCACCGCCCTCACCACGGAAAGGCACCCATCCGGCCCGCAGATCGGACACCGGCGAGAGAAGTTTGTGGTGAGCACCCGCCGGGCCGGCGCGATCGTCCGATCCACGCGGCGACTCGTTGCCTTTCCGACCATGAGCACCACACACAGCGCCCCGGGACCAGCCCGAGCTGTGCACACCAGTGAGCAGGCCGGCGACCGGCAGACCTTCGAGCTCTACGGCCACCGGATCACCCACACCAACAACGCCGACGTACAGCAGCTCCTCGCGGCCGCGCACACAGACCGGGTCCGGCCCCTGTGCCTGTGCCGAACCGGCGGCGTCGCCATGTACGTCGCCAAGATCGGCCCCGACAAGTACCTCATCAAACGGATGCCGGACTCCGGTCTCGAGCACGCCCACCGCTGCGCCTCCTACCTACCTCCCGAAGAGCTCTCCGGTCTCGGCCAGGTCCTCGGCAGCGCGATCACCGAGGAAGCCGACAGCGGCCTGACCGCCATCAAGCTCGGGTTCCGCATGTCCAAGTCGGAGCGCGCCGCCCCCACGGGTGTGGGTGATGCGGGAGTGGCCGACTCCGTCGCCTCAGACCCCAACCGCCTCACTCTCCGCGCGGTCCTGCATTACCTGTGGCAAGAAGCCGACCTCGCGACCTGGACGCCTGGCATGGCAGACAAACGCAACTGGCGCATCGTGTCCTGGTACCTGCGCCGGGCCGCCCGCGGGAAGTTCACCAAGGGCAAGCCACTCGCCACCAGGTTGTACGTCCCCGAGCCGTTCACCGTCAAGAAGAAGACCGAGATCACCGCCCGCCGGCTCTCCGCGTGGACGCCGATGCAGCAGCACGGTTCCGCCCAGCAGTTCATGATGCTCATCGGCGAACTGAAAGCCATCGACCCCGCACGGTTCGGACACAAGCTGGTCATCAAACACCTGCCCGACGCACCGCTCATGATCGACGACACCCTCCTGGCCCGCCTCAACAGACGGTTCGGTCACGAACTCGAGCTCTGGCACACCGACGATGAGGGCCACCTGATGGTCATTGCCACCTTCTCCGTCGGCCGCGCCGGCCTCGCCACCGCCGAAGAGGTCTCACTGGTCATGACCGACCGCAACTGGCTTCCGTACGAGTCCCTGGCCGACAAGCTGCTCCTCGACACAGCGCTCGCGGCACGCCGACGATTCACCAAATCCCTGCGCTACAACCTAGCCCCCGACAAGCCCATGGCCTCTCTCGTCTTTACCGACACCGAGACCCCCACCGCAGCCTTCCTCCTCACCAACGACGAGGACCGCGACACGGTCGCCGAGATCGCCACCCACGCCGGCGCGAATGCCTGGACATGGGTTCTCGGCGAAGAAATGCCGGCACTTCCAACGTCGGCGTCCTTTCGCACGTAGCGGCCGTTGCTCAAGCCGGGGTTCGATGCCGCACCCAACGCGGCGCCGGATCAAAGGCCTGGCGGACCAACGCCAGGAAGCGCGGCCCTCCTCGAGCGAAGCAACACGGTGGTCGTGTTCGGCACCGCCGAAACGGATGTCTGGAACGAAGGGACATCGGTGAGAGGCGCACCGCCATGGCGAGCACCTCAACCTGGTCCGCGAGGACACCGGGGAGTAGCGGGCAGGGGCAGGGCAGGGCGGGTCAGACCGGAGCGGGTCGGTTGAGGAACGTCCGGACGGCCGCGGCCCGCTCGGCGTCGCTGCGGCGCAGCTACCACCGGTCCCCTACACGGGTAGCAGGCAGACGCTCTGAATGGAGCCCTTGGCCTCGTCTCTCCAGAATGGACCGTTTCTGAATGTTTCGTGTGGTCGACCCGCACGGCAATCGGCGTGGCGCTACACGACGTGATGTCTCAGGAGGTGCGGACGCCTCGGTTGGGCGAACCTACGCCCGCCACGAACCCGCACGGGGAGCTTTGATGCAGCCCTCGCCAGTCCAGTCGCCCATTGCCCTACTGATTGTCACCGGTGGCGTCAGTGTCGGGGGTGCTGGAATCGGTGAGGTCGGCTGATGCCTGAGTGAGCGTCCAGCCGACCTCGGTTGCAGCGGCCAGAGCTTCCCTGAGGATCCTGGTAGCGCGGGTGTCGTCTTCGTTGTAGTCGACCAGCTGTTGCCAGACGCCGTCGTCACCGTCCCTGGCCGTCTGGATCCAGGTCAGGGTGTCGGCGCCCGTGGCGCCCTCGGTGCGCCAACTCGCGTCGGCGGCCGGTGCGAGGTGTTTGAGGCCGTATCCGCCCGGTGCGTAGAAGTGTGGACGGACCACGTCGGCCAAGAGGTCGGTGGCCTGATCTAGCAGCTTCTCGGCGAGCGCCGTCGGTAGCAGCCGGCGGAGATGAGTGGCTTCGACCTGGCCGTAGTGGAACCAGGCGGCGGTATGTCCCTCTCCCATGACCTGGTCGAGCAGCCCTTCGAGCCAAGTGCCGAACTCGACGGCGAGGTGTTGCTCGTCGACGTCGGACGCTGCGCTGCCGATCGAGGTGTAGCTGGGTTCCTGGCCGGGCCCGGAGACCAAAGCACCCCACAGGTAGACCCGGCCATCCGCGTCAAACTCGCAATCGACGTCGACCGTGACATCGGCCCCCGGCAGGAGCATGGGGCCGGAGGTTGTCCGGATCAGCCTGGTTCCGTCGGCGTCGGCAGCGGGTGAGAGCACCGCGGGTGCTGGCTCGACGTCGAGCAGCTCGGCGACCAGGGCGTTGAGCTGACGGCCGGTCTTTGACTCCGTGATGTGGGCGCGCAGGTCCTTGCGCGTGGTCACGAAGTTGGTGGACCGGAACGTCATGCCGGCGATCTCGTCGGTGAGCTCGCCGGCCAGTCGGGAGATCTTCAAGTGCCGATCGCTGCTCGGGTCATACAGCGGGATCGGCAGTTTCCACACGTGCTTGTCGATGTCGCGTTCGTCCTTGCCGTACGACATCAAGGGGCGCACGAGCTCCGTGAGCACAGGGGCGTTGAGGATTCCGACCAGGAATCGTGCCTCGGCCTCCGAAGAAGTTGCGCACCAGTAGAGCTTGTGGTCGATGGCGACTCGAGGATCAGTGACCATGGCCGCGGCAACATGCATCCCCGCTTTGGCGTAGGCGACTCGAATGGGCGCCGCAGGGACCTGTTGGCTGAGTTTCTTCATGTGATCTATCTGGTTGACCAGCGACACATTCGACCTTCGATGCTCGACCCACAACGCGTCCGCCTTGCGGATCCAATCCGCCAGGCCGGGGTATGCATCAATCCGCGGGGAGTCGACACCGAGCACGTCGCCCTTGGGAGTCATCGGGATCACGAACTGCTGCGGCGGCAGCACGCGATAGGGCACGACCTGCTCACCCAGAGCCACTGGCCAAACGAATTCCGTTTCAACGGTCCCGGCGAGATCCGGGAGGTCCTTCCATGGGCTCTTCTCGGTAGCCGTGCGTCGGGACACAAGAGCAACGCGTCCGGCCGGAACCCCAAGCGCACTCGGCAGGGCCGATTGAACAGCGAACAAGAGGCGCGGATAGAGCGTCGCCCCGTTGCTGAATCGAGCAGCATAGGGAGAGCGTTGATCAGGGTCGGAACCGATCGACAGCTCACCCATGGCTTGCTGGAGTTGGTGGGCGGTGTCGATGCTGGCGTGACGGTGAGGTGCGCGGCCGGTCCAGATCAGGGCGTGGCCCGGCATCCGGGCTTCCTTGGGGCCGCGGGTCGCGAAGATGACGGCCGCCCCTCGGGGGAAGAGGTGTGGTCGGATCCGGCGCAGGTCCCAGCTCGTGGTGAACGCAACGTTGGCGCCATCGAAGCGACCGGCCCGGAATCCTGCCCAGTAGTCGCGGTCGATGACGGAGTTCGGGACCACGAACGCGAGCCGTCCGCCGGGCTTGAGGTACCGCTCGACGGCGCGGGCGACGAAGAGGCCGGCGAGGTCTTGGTGGGTGGCGGTGGTCTCGTTGGACCAGAAGTCACGGTCCTGGGCGAGGGACTTGAAGCGCTTCTGCATGGTCTCGGTCATGTGCCGGTACGAGAGCCAGGGCGGGTTGCCCACGAGCACGTCGACGCGGTTCTCGCCGCGGGCCAGCCAGGCAGGTCGGGCGACGTTGCGGATGTAGTAGGACCAGATGTGGTTGCGCTGGGCCTCGTGCAGTTCCTTGAGGCGGATGAAGTTGGCGTGCAGGTCGGGTAGGTCGGCCTCGGCCAGGGCCAGGCGGCGGATGGTGCCCTCGGACAGCTTGTTGGTGACCTTGCCAGCGGCGCGGCCAGACTCGTCGACCAGGGACTGCACCAGGTCGTCGAAGGTGGCGGCGTTGTCCAGGAGGTGCTCTCCGAACCGGAGCTCGCCGGACAGCAGTTGGTCGCCCACCTCGGTGGGAATGACCAGGTGATCGACGCTCATGAGGTCCTCTCGCTGGTCCCAGCCCAGCGAGTCGCCGAGGTAGATCGGGACAGAGAGACTGCCTCGGTCGGGGGCGTTGAGTCGGTCCCGGCCCAGCGCTAGGAGGTAGGTGACTCGGGCAAGGGCGACCGCGACCGGGTGCAGGTCGATGCCCATCACTCGGGAGGAGACCAGGGCCATCGCGTCCTTGAGGGACATACCGGTCTCGTCGGCCGCTGCGAGGAACCTCTTGACGGCGTAGAACACGAACGTGCCTGATCCGCATGAGGGGTCGAGGACTCGCTGGTTGAGTGGGTCGGTCACGACCTCGGACACGACCCTGTTGGCGAGCCAGTCCGGGGTGTAGTACTCCCCCAGCGCCTTGCGGGTCTCGGCCGAGATCACGGACTCGTAGAGCACCTTGAGGACGTCGTGCTCGACCGCAGACCAATCGAACCGGGCCAGGCGGCGCGCGAGAGCGCTGACGAAGCCGTCGCCCCCGGGCACCTCAAGTACCCAGTCGAAGAAGTCGCGGTCGACGACCCCGTGAAGACCCGCGATCGTGAACTGATCGCCTGAAAGCAGCGTGGACGGGGACAACTCCTCAGCAGGCAGGCCGAGGACCAGGTGCGCGATGATCTCGGCCGAGTTGACCAGCAGCGTGTGTTCGAGGAACAGCTCGTCGGAGTTGGTGAACTGGGTACCCAACGCGCTACGCAGCAGGTTGGCCCACAGATCTCGTTTCAGGACCACGGTCGGTAGGTCTCTGCTGTCGGCGTACAGCGCCGCGAGGGTGGAGTAATCCAGGGCGTGCGACGAGCTCTCGGCGCCGAGCCGGTCAGCGATCTCGGCCGGGTTCGGGCGTACGCCGCTCTTGGTGGCCAGGACTCCTTCGAGCCAGCGCAGCAGCGCGGTTACGCCGGTCGGGCCGGTGACCGCGGTGTGGCGGGTGGCCTCGCGCAGGCTGCCGTCAACTTCGTGGTACGCGATCCACAACTCACCGTCGGTGAGGATCCCGACGTACCGCTGGCCCATCTCAGCCGAGCGGGTCTCGACGTAGCCGGCCAGTTGCTCGATCGCGGGGGCGATCACCGCCGCGCTGTGCAAGCTCTTCTTGACCTCGATGACTGTGCAGCCCACTTCCACGTCGATCCGGCGACCCTTGCCGACTTGGGCCTCCAGCTGGACATCCAGGTCGTCCTCAGCCAGCCCCAGCTCGGGGTCGAGCAGCAACATCCGGACATCGGATTGGATGGTGGCCTCGCTGCGGACACCGCCGGCCTTGTTCACCAGGCGCTCCATCAGGGCAGCACGAGGCGTGCCAGCAGTGGTCGTCATGGTGGTAGACGCTAGCGACCCCGAACCGGTCTCCACACACGAATCCATTTACCACCAAGGCCATCGGGCCTCCGGAGGGGCACGTCTAGGAACCGGCCGACCGAGAAGGGACAGATTCCGCTCTGTTGTGAGATTCCCACAACTCGCTCGCGACAGTTCCCGTTCCTTCATCGATGGTGCGAGTCTTGACGCGAGCGGTGCCCACCCCGCTGGCGTGCCCGGGCTTCCCGCTACTCCAGCTCGAGGTCGACGACGATGTCGGCCAAGGTCTCCGCCACGAGCTGGACCCGCGTGCAGGTCATGGGCTTGCGCTGCGCCGCCTTGAACGTGAATGTGTCGCCGACGGCATCGAGATCCATGAACATCCAAAAGTTGAAGACGCACCGGCCGTCCCTGAGCTGCGCGTAGTCCATGCTCCCCACCCCGACCTCGGTTCCCTGCTCGTCGTGGATGGACGCGGACGCACGCCGGCAAGGCTCGGAACGAGCAACGTCTACATCAACCGCCGTCACACCTCAGAGGTTCTCAGAGGTTGCTGGCGGGATCTGGGCGTGGCAGGTTCGCGGAAATCGGAGTCCCTGGTCTGCGCTCATTGAACCGCGCCGACGAAGCCCTCCCTGCTCAGGTGACGCCCGTCAGGTGCGTCAGCACCCGCGTGTCGGCTCCTTGATTCGTCGGTGCCTTGGCGGGCGGTGGTGCGGCGGGTCGGTCGGCCGCGGCGGCTCGGATGCGGTGTGCCCGCTCCATCGACTCGGCACCCCGGCGCCACTGCGCGAAGTGGATCAGCGGTTCAGCGAGTCCACACTGGGCCAGGATGCGGTCGGCGTCCCGCTCCACCACGGCGCGCCAGGTTCGGTCGGCTGCGGGAGCGATGTAGCTGATCGCGACCAGCACCCCGGTTGCGACACCGAGCGTGGGGTTTCCGCCAGGCTGGAAGCCCTGGTAGACCGCGATGACACCCATCACGATCCGCAGATGCCAGGCGAGCTCGCCCGCCGGTACCCACGAGAAGGTGTGGGCGATCCGCCGGATGACGACAATCACGAGCGTCCAGGGGAGCGCCCATAGCCGTGCCGCCAGGTCGAACCGGGAAGGCCCGATCCGCTGGCTTGCTACCGCGTGCCCGATCGCGGTCGCAGCATCCGCGGTCGTCAGACGCCGCTGGTAGAGGCTCTGCACCAGCCACGGCTCCACGATCACCGTGTCCCGGCCGATCGGAGTCGCCGGCAGGCCGTCGTGGTCGGTCAGCCGCACCAGCACCCGCCCGGGGGCAAGGTCCAGCTTCTCGACCAGGGCCAGCGTCGGCGCGAGCACAGCTCGCTGTCCGGGGCGAAGGCCGCGCGCGAACCCGAAGAGCCGGGTGGCAGGGGCCTCCAGCAGTCCGCACACCAGGACCAGTGACACCACCAGGGTGCCAAGGAAGGCAAGCACCAGGCCCGTGTCGGGCAGGAAGCCCAGGCCGATGACCGCAACGAAGCTCCCGGCGAGCCCTGCCGGTACGACGACTCCAACGCGGATCAGCTTGGTCGACGTCCGCACGTTCCTCACGTCCCCTCGTGGCTGGGACCCTCATGAATCCCCATCCCTCCGGCACGACCCGATCGTGCCGACACTGCCAATCTGAGTGTGCACCGAACGACCGACAGCACAGCCACGGCGTTGCTCGGCCTGTGGATCGCGAGTCTCTATCCACAGGCGGGCGGCCGGAACCTTGACTCCGCAGCAGCGGCCTATTCGCGCAATCTGCTGTCCAGGCGGTCCTGGGTCTCCTCGTCTAGGTAGACCAAGTCGACTCTCGTGCTTCCCGGGGTGCGTCGAGCCAGCCGGGGAGAGGCGGCGAGGCGCTGGGCGAGGCGCTTCTCCAGTCCTGAGCGAGTGTTCTGCACGGGCCTGTCTCCGTCCTTCTCAGCGGCCCGGGGCCGACGACTCCGGGCCGGCACCGTCGACGCCAGGGCCGTTGTGTGCGTCGTGGCCATATCGGCGCTCGTGCGCGGTCGTGTCGCGGAGCGCGGCCTGCTGCATCAGCCCACCTGAGGGGTCAGCGCGGAATGCCCGCTCCAGCTCGCGCGGATCGATGGCCCGTTCGAGCGCGATCGCCACCAGGTCGGCGAGCGGGTGACTCGCAGTCACCTGATCGATCGCCACCCACGCCTGGGCACCCTTCCCATCCAGGTAGGAACTCAACACCAACATCGCGGCAGGCGTGTCGCGAACCTCGCTCGGTGCGCGGCGGACGAGGTCGCCCCAGAACTCCGAAAGAATCGGGGCGTGCTCGCGACTCATCCGGGTCTCGGCCGCGTCCCGAGCACCGCTGTCGTGCATCACGGCCAGGACCCGGGCCGCGTCGCTGTCGGCGAGGTACTCCCTATCGCGGCCGAATTGGTCGATACGTTCGCCTAGCCACTCGACCTCGGTCCGGCGGGCAGCCACATCCATGTCGAGTACGCGCGCCTTGGCAGCAGGCAAGAGCTGGTCTACCGCGGTGGGGTCGCCCTGCATCGCCGCGACGAGATCCTCGCGCCGGGCGACGGGCATAACCCGGCCCAGCAGAGCGAACTCCGCATCCATCCGAGCGCGTGCACCGGGGTCGACGCTTCCGCGGGTACCTTCGAGAACGTCTGTCCATTGCTCGCCATTGACCCACAGCACCGGGCCGACGTCAGGACCGCGCCCCTCGCCGCTGACTAGGGCCTCTCCCAAGCAGCCAACGCCTGCACGCAGCCGGGCCCGTCCACGCCGTACGCGACAAGGGCGACCCGGCGAGGGTGGTGCTGGTGCAGGTAGACGTCGGATAGAACTTGGAGGAACTCATCCATCTGCGCGGGGAACTCGGGAATGTCGAGGCGGGCGGTGGGGCCGCCGCCGAAGGCGAGGCACACCATGCCCCGTGGCGTGAAACCCAGCGTGTGGGGAATGGACGCGATCAGTTCGTCGTGCGAGCTGATCTTGAGAACGTTGGTCATTGACGATCACCTGCTCAGGTTTTGGAGGGCTGGTTCTCCGGGAGAAGCAACCGGTAGCGCGTCGGATCGGACAGTGAAGCGCTACCGATCTGCTGCTGTGGTTGACCGGGCCTGGCCGGGGGCGTCGGCGGGCATCCACCGCGATGGTCCGCCCGCAGCCTGGTTGAGCGCGACGGCTGCCGCGGCGCCGATTCGAGTGGAGCATCGTGTGGGACCACAGAGTCCTTGTTCGCTAACGCGAGCTGCTCGAGCGTGCCCTCCTATGTGCCGCCCGGTCATCCTGACTCCGCGTCGCAATTCGTCCCAATCGATGCTGCCGGTTAGGTTACGTCACGGAAGCCGGTGCCCCTCGGGCAGCATCGCGTCCACGAACGGCTGGGAGATGTCGATGCGGCGACCGCTCGACTTCAGCATCCGCTCGATCAGCTCGTGCACCTGGGCCGCCGACAGCATCAGGTTGGTCAGCTCGTGCCGCCCGCGCCGGGCGATGAAGACCCGGCTCGGGTCGTTGATCCAGACCTCTTCGACCTCGGGGTCGTCGAGGAACGGCTGCAGCGCGCCGAAGCCGGAGACCCGGGCGATCAGCTCGCCGACGACGGCACCGGGATCGGCGACCGGGACGACGGCACCGGTCAAGCTGCGCTCGTCGTGGCGGCGGACGACGTCCTCGGCGATGCGACGCACGATCAGTGCATCGCGCTGGGGGTCGACCCCTTCGGTGCGCACCTGCTCGCGCACCCGCGCGTCGAGCTCCTCGATGAGGTCGGCGTGCGTGTCTGGACGCGTCAGCGTCATGGCGTAGTCCCCTGTCCCGAGATCGGCTACGGGCTAGAGGCTAAATGAGGGTGGACCAGACCACCACTGGCGAAGAACAGCCTGTGGACAACGTCGCGTCGGGGACGCCACACGAGGCGTCACCCGTCACACCAGGGCTCAGCCGTCGCCCTCGAGCCGGAACCCCACCCCACGGATCGCCACGACGCGATCGCGGGCGCCGGCCTCGTCGAGCTTGCTGCGCAGTCGGCCGATGGTCACGTCGAGCGTCTTGGTCGAGCCGAACCAGTTCTCGTCCCAGACCTCGTTCATCAGGGTCTCGCGGGTGACGACCTTGTCCCGGCTGGCGGCCAGCAGCGCGAGCACGTCGAACTCCTTGGCCGTGAGGGCGAGCTCGACCTGCTCGATGGTGACCCGGCGGGCGTCGACGTCGACGCGGAGCCCGGAGGCGGTCTCGGTCGTGGTGACGCGGTTGTCGCCACGACCCGACTGGCTGCGACGCAGCAGCGCGCGGACCCGCGCCTGGAGCTCGGCCAGCCCGAAGGGCTTGACGAGGTAGTCGTCGGCCCCGAAGTCCAGACCGACCACGCGGTCGAGCTCGCCGCCGCGGGCGGTGACGATCATGATGCCGCCCTCGAAGCCGGCGGTGCGGGCGGCCCGGCAGACGTCGAGGCCGTCCATGTCGGGCAGCCCCAGGTCGAGGATCAAGATGTCGGGCGACTCGAGCCGCAGGTGCTCCAGCGCGCCGCGGCCGGAGTCGAGCCAGGTGACGTCGTAGCCCTCTCGTTCGAGCGTGCGAACGAGCGGAAATGCGATGTCTTCCTCGTCCTCGACGACCAGCACCCGCGCCATACCGGCGAGCATAAGGCTGATTGGGTGACAGCGAGCCTGAACGCCGGAGCCGGGCGTCCGGCATCGGTCCTCAGGCGTCGAAGAGGTCGCCGTGGTCCTGCACCCGCTCGAGGACCTCCTCGAAGCGGAACTGCTCCAGCCCGAGGGGGTCGTGCGCCCCGAGCTCGACCTCGTCCCAGGTGACGGGGGTGGCCACGGTGGGGCGCTCGCGCCCGCGCATGGAGTACGGCGAGATGGTGGTCTTGGAGCCGGAGTTCTGCGACCAGTCGAGGAACACCTTGCCGGGCCGCTTGGCCTTCGTCATGCTCGCCGTGATCAGCCCGGGGTCGGCCTTCTGCAGCTCCTCGGCGACCTCCTTGGCCAGCGCGGTGGTGCCGTCGCTGTCGAGCTTGCGGGGCAGTGCGGCGTAGAGGTGGAGGCCCTTGCTGCCGCTGGTCACGGGACTGCACGACAGGTCGCGCTCGGCGAGCGCGTCGCGGACCTTGAGCGCGACCTGGCAGCACTCGTGCAGGCCGGCCGGCTCCCCCGGGTCGAGGTCGATGACGAGCCGGTCGGGCTTGCGTGGCTTGCCGGCCTTGGTCACCTGCCACTGGTGCACGTGCAGCTCGAGCGCGGCGAGGTTGACCAGCCACGTCAGGGTCGCGAGGTCGTCGCAGATCGGGAACCGCAGGGTGTCGCTGTCCGAGCTCGCGCGGCTGCCGGTGGTCGGCACCGTCGCCGTACGCACCCACGACGGGGTGCCCGACGGCGCGTTCTTCTCGAAGAAGCTCCCCGCCTGCACGCCGTGCGGCCAGCGGATGCGGGTGACCGCGCGATCCTCGAGGTGCGGGAGGAGGACCCCGGAGATCGAGGCGTAGTAGTTGAGCACCTCACCCTTGGTGGTGCCGGTGCGCGGATAGAGCACCTTGTCGAGGTTGCTGATCTTGAGCGTGCGGCCGTCGACGTCGACGTGGATGTCGTTCATGTCAGTAGGTCCTCCGGCCCGATGTCGTTGCGGACGCCGCGGTAGGACGGCTGGCGCAGGCGCTTGACGGGCGGGCGGTTGTGGGAGTCGACGTCCACCACGACCAGCGGCTCGACCCAGTGGGTGCCGGCCGCGTCCTCGCGGGGAACCTCGTCGGCGAACGGCGACTCCCCCACCTCGAGCGGCTTGACCAGCTCGGACAGCAGCTTGGACGCGGCGCCGCCGATGCCGCTGCCGACCCGGCCTCGGTAGATCAGGCCGTCGGCCGTCGGCTCCCCGACGAGCACGGACGCGAGCCGGTCGGTGGTGCCCTCCTGGGGGCGCCAGCCGGCCACGACGTAGGAGAAGCGGTGCCGGTGCGCCAGCTTGATCCAGTCCTTGCTGCGCGCGTCGAAGGTGTAGCGCGAGGACAGCCGCTTGGAGACGATCCCCTCCAGCCCCTGCTGCCGGGTCGCGTCGAAGAGCATCGCGCCGTCGTCGTACGCCGCTGGCACCTGCCACGAGGCGTCGAGCCCGAGCCCCGCCAGCCGTTCGCGGCGATCGCCCAGGGGCAGGCCGCTGAGGTCCTCACCGTCGAGGCGCAACAGGTCGAAGACCATGTAGGTCGCGGGGATCCGCTCGGCCAGCCGGGCCGCCGAGGTCGCCGAGCGCACGTGCATCCGCTCCTGCAGGACGCCGAAGTCGGGCAGCCCGTCGGCGTTGAGCCCGATGATCTCGCCGTCGACGAGCAGGTCGCGATCGCCGAGCGGGCTGGGCGCGATCTCGGGCCAGGCGATCGAGGCGTTGTTGCCGTTGCGGGTGAACAGGCGCGCGCGACCGCCCTCACCGGCGACGACGTCGGCGAGGATCCGCACGCCGTCCCACTTCACCTCGTGCGACCAGCCGGGCCCGGTCGGGACGTGGGTGCCCTTCGTGGCGAGCATCGGACGCATGGAGGTGAGTCTGTCAGGAGCCCGTGAGCTCCACCGCTCGCGCGGTGGCGGCCGGGTAGTCGACCTTGCTGACCGGCGTGCGCGGCACGGCCTCGACGAAGAAGACCTGCTTGGGCACCTTGTAGTTGGCGATCAGCGCGTGGGCGTGCGCGATCAGGTCCTCCTCGGTCAGCTCTGCCCCCTCGCGCCGTTGCACCAGCGCCGTGACCTGCTGGCCCCAGCGCTCGTGCGGGGTGCCGACCACGACCGCGTCGAAGACGCCCTCGTGGCGCAGCAGCACGGCCTCGACCTCCTCGGGGTGCACCTTCTCGCCGCCGGTGTTGATGCACACCGAGCCCCGGCCGAGCACGGTCACCGTGCCGTCCTCCTCGCGCCGGGCGAAGTCGCCGGGGATGACCCAGCGGACGCCGTCGACCTCCTTGAAGGTCGCCGCCGTCTTCTTCTCGTCCTTGTAGTAGCCGAGCGGGATCGGGCCGGAGCGCCCGAGCATGCCGCGCTCCCCCACGGCCGCCGGCGTCAGGTCGGGCGTGAAGACCTGCACCTCGTCGGTGACGCCGAAGCGGGCCGACCCGTCGCCGTCCCCCGTGTCGAACGATGAGCCGGTGGCGCCGGACTCGGAGGCGCCGTACGAGTCGAGGATGAACTTGCCCGGGAAGGCGGCCCGGATCTCCTCGCGCACGCCGAGCGAGAGCGGTGCGGCTCCGTTGGAGATCGCCGCGAGCCCGCTGAGGTCCCAGCGGTCCGGCTCGGCGAGCACGGCCTCCGCGATCGGGCGGGCCATCGCATCGCCCAGCATCGCGAGCGAGACGGTGCGCGACTTCGCGGCGAGGTCGAGCACGCGCTCGGCGTCGAAGTTGGGCTCCGTGTAGTAGGCGATCTGCTGCCCGGCGACGAGCGCGTTGCCCATGATCCACTGACTGCCGCCGTGCATCAGCGGGCCACAGGCCATCAGCACCATCGGGCTCTCGTTGGCCGCCGCCTCCACCGCGAGGGCCTCGACCGACTCGATCGGCGCGCCGTAGCGCGCGGCGTTGAGGGCCGCCCGGACGAGGTCGGCCTGCCGCCAGACCACGCCCTTGGGCGAGCCGGTGGTGCCGCCGGTGTAGATGACGTAGTGGTCGTCGTCCGAGCGGTCGACCTGGGGACGCTCGCCGCTGGCGGCGGCCATCGCTTCGCCGTACGACGCGTCCATGACCAGGACGTGCTTCAGCCCGGCGAGCAGGTCGCCGGCGACCTCGACGTACTCGGGCGCGATGACGGCCGCGACGCAGTCGGCGTTGTCGTAGAGGTGGGCGAGCTCGTCGCGGAGGTACTTGTAGTTGATGTTGATCGGCACCGCGCCGATCTTGAGCGTGCCGAAGAAGGCGTCGATCCACTCGATCCGGTTGTGCGCGTGTACGGCGACGTGGTCCCCGCGCCCGATTCCCTGAGCGAGCAGGTGGTGGGCGAGCCGGTTGGCGCGCTCGTCGACCTGCGCGTAGGTGTAGGCGGTGTCGAGGGTCTCGACGAAGGTGCGGTCGCCGACCGAATCGGCCATCGCCTCGAGGACGTCGGGCAGGGTGAGTGGTCGGGGCGCGGACTCGGTCACGCGCTCAGGGTGCTACAAGAACGTGTTCTGGTCTACGGTTTGAACCATGCGCGCCATCTGGAAGGGCTCTGTCTCGTTCGGTCTCGTGAACGTGCCGGTGAAGCTCTACTCGGCCACCGAGTCCCACGACGTCTCGTTCCGCCAGGTCCATGCGAAGGACGGCGGGCGGATCAAGTACCAGCGCGTCTGCTCGATCGACGGCGAGGAGGTGCCCTACTCCGACATCGCCAAGGGCTATGAGACCGAGGACGGCGAGATGGTCATCCTCACCGATGACGACCTCGCCGAGCTGCCCTCCACGTCGTCGCGCGAGATCGCCGTCGAGAAGTTCGTGCCGAGCGAGCAGATCGACCCGATGATGTTCGAGAAGTCCTACTACCTCGAGCCCGAGAAGTCGGGGGCCAAGCCCTACGCCCTGCTCCGCCAGGCGCTCCAGGATGCCGACCGGATGGCGGTCGTGACCGTCGCGCTGCGCCAGCGCACCTCGATCGCGGTCCTGCGCGTGCGCGACGACGTGATCGTCCTGCAGACCATGATGTGGCCCGACGAGGTCCGCCAGCCCGACTTCACGATCGAGCCCGGCGACGTCAAGGACTCCGAGGTCAAGATGGCCCACATGCTCGTCGAGACCCTGGCCGGCGACTTCGACCCCTCGGAGTTCGAGGACGACTACGCCGGTGCCGTCGAGACCCTGGTCAAGACGAAGATCGAGGGCGGCGAGGTCAAGAAGACCGCCACCTCCACCAAGTCCTCCGGCGAGGTCGTCGACCTGCTCGCCGCGCTGCAGAAGTCGGTCGCGGCCGCGAAGTCGGCCCGGGGCGAGGCGCCCGCAGCCTCCGACGACACCGAGGACGAGAAGCCCGCGAAGAAGACGCCGGCCGCGAAGAAGACGCCGGCCAAGAAGGCCGCGAAGAAGGCTCCCGCCAAGAAGGCCGCGGCGAAGAAGGCCAGCTAGGTCGCTCGGGCTTCAACTGCAGGCAGTTCGCGGGCCGTACGGCGCAGCCGAGCGTGCCCACGCCGTACGAGCCTCCAACTGCCTGCAGTTGGAGTCCTGGACACGGCGCGTCAGCGAACGTCCGGGACCATCCGCTTCTGCTACGACGCGGTCGGGGCGGGATCTCGTTGTGCTGCGACCTCGCCGCGCGCCGCAGCGGAGTCGGGGACACGCCGCGCCATCTCGGCGAAGACGAAGTCGGCCAGCCGCGGGCTCACGAGGTTGAAGACCTCGCTGACCGAGCCGACGATGCCGTCGACGGTGATCGGCCTGTCCTCGAGCGCCCGCACGATCCGCTCGGCGCAGTGCTCGGGACTCTCGGCCCGACTGTTCTTGTAGGCGTCCGTCGGGCCGATCATGTCGGTCGCGACCAGGGAGACGCGGACGTTGGTGCAGGTGACGTTGTCGAAGAACGCCTCGCGCCCCATGATCCGGCCGAAGACGTCGAGCGCGCTCTTGGCTGCGATGTAGGCCGCGAACTTCGGCGCCTTGATCTGGTTGCCCCAGGTCACGATGTTCACGACGTGGCCGAACTTCTGCTCGCGCATCGCGGGCAGCAGGCCCATCGTGAGCCGCACCGGCCCGAAGAAGTTGACCGCCATCATCCGCTCGAAGTCGTGGAAGCGGTCGTAGGACAGCTCCAGCGAGCGCCGGATCGAGCGCCCGGCGTTGTTGACGAGGTAGTCGACGGCACCGTGCTGAGCGAGCACCTCCGCGACGAGCGCGTCGACGCCCTCGCCGTCGGTCAGGTCCACGGTGTACGTCGATGCGCGACCGCCCCGAGCCTCGACCTCGGCCCGCACGCGGTCCAGCTCCTGGGCCCGCCGGGCCACGAGCAGGACGTGGGCGCCACGGCTCGCCGCGGCGTACGCCGTGTGCTCACCGATCCCCGACGAGGCGCCGGTGATCAGGACGGTGGCGCCGAGCAGCGGGCTGGGGGTGCCGGGCCGCAAGGTCCGGTGCAGTCGGGAGAGCGCGGCGAGCGGGGTCTGGAGCAGCAGGGTCACCCGCCCAACTCTAGGCGGGACTCCCGTCAGGACAGCAGTCCGCGCACCACCCTCAGGCCCACCGACAGCCGGGCCAGGTCGGCGGCCTCGTCGCGGCAGATCTCCGTCAGCGTGGCCGCGGCCCGACCGATCAGCTCGGCGTCGGCGTCCTCCCACTCGGCGACCCGCGCCGGCGCGGAATCCTCGGCCGAGGTGGAGGAGATGACGGCAGCCGTGAGCTGCTGGTGCACGGCATAGAGGTCGTCGCGCACCGCGGCCCTGGCCATCGTCTGCCAGCGGTCGTCCCGTGGCAGCGCGAAGATCCGCTGCACCAGGGCCGGCAGCCCGAGCCGCTCCCCCAGCGCGAAGTGCACCCGGGCGACCTCGACGGGATCGAGGTCGAGCTCGTCGGCCGTCTCGATGATGCCGAGCAGCGCATAGGCCGGAGCGAGCACGGCGACGCGCGTCGCCAGGTCGTCGGGGACCCCGGCCGTGGTGAGCCGGTCGCGGCGACCGATGAAGTCGTCGAGCTCCTGGCCGCTCATCAGCTCCGGCAGCACCGCCATCACGGACTGGACGCGGCCCTGGAAGAAGTCCACGGTCGCGACCGAGTCGAGCGGGGGCCGCCGGTTGTTGACCAGCCACCGCGAGCTGCGCTCGACGAGGGTGCGCATCTCGATCCGCATCCGGGTCTGCCGCTCGGCGGGCACCTGGTTGTCGTAGGAGGCGATCTCGTGGCGCATCGCCAGCGACCCGAAGATCTCCCGCGCGACGAAGTTGGCCCGGGTCAGGTCGGCGACGCTCGCCCCGGTCTCGCCCTTGAGCCGCGGGATGAAGGTCATCCCGGCGCCGTTGACCAGGTCGTTGACGACCTGGGTCACGATGATCTCGCGGCGCAGCGGGTGTTCCTCCATGGCCGGCACGTGGTCGGCCTGCATCCGGGAGGGGAAGTAGGCGAGCAGGTCGTCGCGGAGGTAGGGGTCATCGGGCAGGTCGGACGCGAGCAGCTCGTCGGCCAGCACGATCTTGGTCCACGACAGCAGCACCGACAGCTCGGGCATCGACAGGCCCCGGCCACTCTCCAGCATGCGCTTCACCTGGCGCGAGGCCGGCAGCGCCTCGAGGTCGCGGTTGAGGACCCCGCGCCGCTCGAGCTCCTTCATCCAGTCCTCGTGCACGTGCAGGAGGGGTACGGCGTGCGCGGCGGCGTTGGCCAGGGCGAGGTTCTGCTCGTAGTTGTCGCGCAGCACCAGGTCGGCGACCTCGTCGGTCATCTCGGCGAGCAGCGTGTTGCGCTGCTTCTGGGTCATGTCACCGCCGGCGACCACCTTGTCGAGCAGGATCTTGATGTTGACCTCGTGGTCGGAGGTGTCCACACCCGCCGAGTTGTCGATGAAGTCGGTGTTGATCCGACCACCCTCGCCGCCGCAGCCCTCGCGGGCGTACTCGATGCGGCCGAGCTGGGTGAGGCCGAGGTTGCCGCCCTCCCCCACGCACTTCGCGCGCAGCTCGCCGCCGTTGACGCGGATCGCGTCGTTGGCCTTGTCGCCGGCGTCGGCGTTGACCTCCTCGGCGGACTTCACGTAGGTGCCGATGCCGCCGTTCCACAGCAGGTCGACCGGCGCGAGGAGCACGGCCCGCATCAGCTCGGCCGGCGTGAGCTTGACGACGTCGTCTGCCAGGCCCAGCGCGCGGCGTACGTCGGCAGAGATCGGGATGGACTTCAACGCCCTCGACCACACACCGCCCCCGGCGGAGATCAGGCTCTTGTCGTAGTCCTGCCACGAGGAGCGCGGCAGCTCGAAGAGGCGCTTGCGCTCGGCGTAGGAGACCGCGGCATCGGGGTCGGGATCGATGAAGATGTCGCGGTGGTCGAAGGCGGCGACGAGCCGCGTGTGCTCGGAGCAGAGCATGCCGTTGCCGAAGACGTCACCGGACATGTCGCCGATGCCGACCGCGGTGAAGTCCTCGGTCTGGCAGTCGATGCCGCGCTCGCGGAAGTGCCGCTGGACCGAGACCCAGGCGCCGCGGGCGGTGATGCCCATCGCCTTGTGGTCGTAGCCCACCGAGCCGCCCGAGGCGAACGCGTCGCCGAGCCAGAAGCCGTAGTCGCCGGCCACGCCGTTGGCGATGTCGGAGAAGGTCGCGGTGCCCTTGTCGGCCGCCACCACGAGGTAGGTGTCGTCGCCGTCGTGGCGCACGACGCCGGTCGGCGGCACGACGGTGCTGCCCTCGGGGCCGTCGACGAGGTTGTCGGTGATGTCGAGCAGGCCGGAGATGAAGGTCGTGTAGCAGGCCTTGCCCTCGGCCAGCCAGGCCTCACGGTCGGAGGAGTCGGGCAGCTGCTTGCAGAAGAACCCGCCCTTGGCGCCCACCGGCACGATCACGGTGTTCTTGACCATCTGCGCCTTCACCAGGCCCAGCACTTCGGTGCGGAAGTCGTCGCGACGGTCCGACCAGCGCAGGCCACCGCGCGCGACGGAGCCGAAGCGCAGGTGCACTCCCTCGACGCGGGGCGAGTAGACGAAGATCTCGTAGGTCGGTCGCGGCTCGGGCAGGTCGGGGATCGACGACGGCTCGAGCTTGAAGGACATGTAGGGGTGCAGCGCGCCGTCCGCGGTCGTCTGGAAGTAGTTCGTGCGCAGGGTGGCGCGGATGTGGGTGAGGTAGGACCGCAGGATGCGGTCGTGATCGAGGCTGACCACGTCGTCGAGGGCCGTGGCGAGCTTCTCCTCGACGACCTCGATCCGCGCCGTACGCGCCTCGGCGTCGCCCGCGAGGTCGCTCTTGCCCGGGTCGAAGCGGGCCTCGAAGAGGTCCACCAGCAGCCGGGTGATGTCGACGTTGTTGCGCAGCGCCTCCTCGATGTAGTCGAGCGCGAACGGCGAGTTGCCCTGCTTCATGTACTTCGCGTAGGCGCGCAGGACCGTGGCCTGGCGCCAGGTGAGCCCGGCGCCGAGCACGAGCGCGTTGAAGCCGTCGGTCTCGTTGTAGCCCTCCCACACCGCACGCAGCGCGTCGGCGAAGAGCTGGCGGGCGGTATCGGGCAGCTGCTGGCCGTAGCGCAGCCCGAACTCGTAGATGTAGGACTCGCGACCGAGCCCGGCGAGCTCGTAGGGCCGCTCGTCGACGACCTCGACACCCATCGAGGCGAGCATCGGCAGGACGGCGCTCAGCGACAGCGGCGCCCCGACCCGGAACACCTTCAGCCGGGCCTCGCCGCGACCGGCGTCGACCTGCTCGAACAGCGCGAGGTCGATGCCCTCGTCGCCCTCGATGGCCTCCAGCCGGCCGAGGTCGGCGGCGCCCGTGCGGGGGTTGAAGTCCTCCTTGTAGGCCTCCGGGAACGACGCGGACCACGTGCGCGACAGGCGCGAGCCCCGCTCCTCGCCGTACTCCGCGACGACGGCGTTGGTGAAGTCGTCGCGCCAGGAGCGCGCGGCCTCGACCATGCGCCGCTCGAGGTCGGCGACGTCGATGTCGGGGATCGTCTCGCCCTTCGCGGGGTGGACGACGAAGTGGACGCGGGCGGTCGTGGCCTCGTTGACGCGGGCGGTGAACTCCACGCTGTCGCCGTTGAGGCGCTCCTTGAGGATGTCGGCGAAGCGCTCGCGCACGGTCGTGTTGTAGCGGTCGCGCGGGAGGTAGATCAGCACGGAGACGTAGCGGCCGTAGGTGTCGCGGCGCGCGAACAGGCGCGGCTGCCGGCGCTCGCGGGCGAACATCACCGCCTCGACGGTCGGTGCGAGCTCCTCGGCGGGAGTGTGGAAGAGCTCGTCGCGCGGGTAGTTCTCGAGCGTGTCCATCAGCGCCTTGCCGGCGTGGCTGCGCGAGTCGAAGCCGACCTTGCGCATGATGCTGCTCGTCTTCTCGCGCAGCAGCGGGATGCGGGTGACCGACTCGGTGTAGGCGGCGCTCGAGTAGAGCCCCAGGAAACGGCGCTCGCCGACGACCTCGCCGTTGTCGTCGAACGTCTTCACGCCGACGTAGTCGAGCCACGCCGGGCGGTGCACCGTGGCGCGGGAGTTGGCCTTGGCCAGCACCAGCAAGGTCTTCTCGCGCGCCTTGTCCTTCACCAGCGCCGGCAGCTTGGCGAACGACGAGGACATGTCCTGGTCGGCGCGCAGGACGCCCAGCCCGGTGCCGGGTACGGCGCGCAGCGCCCACTCCTCGTCGGGCCCCTCGCCCACCGACTCGAGGCGGTACTCGCGGTAGCCGAGGAACGTGAAGTGGTCGTCGGCCAGCCAGCGGATGAAGTCGCAGCTCTGCTTGATCTCACCGGCGGAGATCGGCGGCGGGTTGTCCTCGATGTCGGCCACCACCGCGAGGGCGCGATCGGCCATCTTGCGCCAGTCCTCGACCGACTCGCGGACGTCGCGGAGCACGCGCTGGAGGCTGTCGACGATCTCGGCCACCTCGTCCTGCTCGACGACGCGCTCGATCTCGACGTGCATCCACGACTCCTCGAGGGAGTCGGGGGCGGCCTCCTCGACCACGCCGTCGGCGAGGGCGCCGACGCGCTGCAGCCCGCCGGTGATGTCACGGGTGACCTCGAACCTCGGGTGGATGACGACGTGCACGTTGTGGTCGAGCCGGGCCAGCTCCATCGTCACCGAGTCGACGAGGAAGGGCATGTCGTCGGTGACGACCTCGACGACCGAGTGACCGCCGGCCGACCAGCCCACGTCGACCGGGTTGGGCGTGACGACACGGACCGCCGCCGTGCCCTGCGGACGCGACGTCGCGATGGCGTAGTGGGAGGCGAGGGCGCCGTACACGTCCTCGGGACTGCGGCCGGCGAGGTCCTCCGGCGCGACGTGGCGGTAGTAGGCGCCGAGCAGCTCGCCGACCTGCGCGTGCGGCGGGCCACCGGTGCCTCGGGAGGCCAGCGCCACTCCCTCGGCGCGGTCAAGAAGCTCGGCCTTGTCGTCCTCGACGTTCACCACACCCCCGACCCTAGGGGCCCGCTTGTGACGCACACAACACGGGCGCGTACTGGCCGGTCACATCGTGACCAAGAGCCGACGGACGCGCTGACGGACATGCTGGTCAAGACCGGCGATTGCCGTGAGGATGTCGCCCATGAAGCTCACCCACTCAGTCAGGTATGACGCGCCGGTCGCCGACGTCTACGCCATGCTCACGGACCCGGCCTTCCGCGAGAAGGCGGCGCTGGCCCAAGGAGTGACCTCGGTCGACGTCTCCGTGAACGGCGGGACCGTCACCCTCGAGATGCAGCAGCCCAACACAGACCTGCCGGGCTTCGCCCGCAAGATCGTCGGCGACGACAGCCGGGTCATCCAGGCCGAGGCGTGGAACGGCTCCGACTCGGCGGACTTCTCGATCACGATCCCGGGAACCCCCGGCTCGATCAGCGGCGTCCGCACCCTGACGGCCGACGGTGACGGCACGCTCGACAGCTTCGACGGCGAGGCCAAGGCCAAGATCCCGCTGGTCGGCGGCAAGCTCGAGAGCCTCATCGCCACCAAGCTCAAGGAGGGCTGGGACGGCGAGCACGTCGTCGGCACCGCCTGGCTGGCCGGTGAGCGCTGACATGTCGAAGAACATCTCCGAGAAGCTGACCTATCCCGGCACCACCATCGAGCAGGTGCTCGCGATGTACGCCGACCCGGCGTTCCGCGAGGAGGTCGCGACCTACCAGCGCGCGGTGCGCAGCTCGGCCGAGCTCGACGGCGTCGGCGCCGGCAGCACCGCCCGCGTCGAGATCGTCCACGGGACCGAGCAGATCCCTTCCTTCGCGCGCAAGCTCGTCGGCGACGAGATCGCGATCGTTCAGGAGGAGACGTGGACCAGCGACACCCACGCCGACGTCCGGGTGACGATCCCCGGCAAGCCGGGCGACATGTCGGGCACCTTCGACCTCGCCCAGGTCGGTGACGACGTGGTCGAGACTGTGGCGCTCACCGTGAAGGTCAACATCCCCTTCGTCGGCGGCAAGGTCGAGGACCTCATCGCCGGCCTGCTCGCCAAGGCACTGCGCGCCGAGAACAAGGTCGGCCTGAGGTGGCTCGGGGTTTCGTGACGATCGCTGCGCGACCTCCTCAACCGCCGACCCTCGGAGGTTGAGGAGGGCCGAAGGATCGTCACGAAGCCGAAGGCAGCGTGAGGCGATGGGCCAGCACTCCGCCGTTCCCGTGGCTCGGCATCAGCAGGACGTCGTCGATGACGACTGCCTTGGGTGCTGCGACAGCCAGGTTGGTGTCGTTCAGGAACACCTCTGAGCCGAGCTCGGTGAGCGAATCGTCGCGGAGCGAGCGCAGCGTGAGCCTCCCGCGGCCTGCGTTCAGGGCCTCCTGGGTGCCCTCGAACCCGAGCACCCCGCCGTCCAGGCGGGCGAACGGGATCCACCGCTCGGCGCCGACGCCCGGGAACCCACCCAAGGTCGAGCCGTCGTCCAGGGAGAGCTCGGTGGCGCCGGGCCAGGCCTCCCCCGCCAGCACGACCGACTCGTCCGTGGCGGTGACGAAGGCGTCCTGCGCCTCCGTGGAGACGTCGGCGAGCTCGCGCACGCCGTCGGGCTCGAGCCTGACCACGACCGACCGCCCGTCGGCGGTGTCCGCGGCCAGCACGGTCAGCGGCTGGCCCGCCAGGATCCTGAGCGGGTTGTAGGGGTCGGACACCGTCACCTCGGCGACGGTCTCCCCCGACGTGACCTCGACGGCGCGCCAGGGAGGCCCGCCGCCTGCGCTCGAGACGACGACCACGCCGTCGCGCACCAGCACCTGGTTGTCACAGCCGGCCGCGAGACGGCCGAGCGGCGCTCCGGTGCCGAGGTCGAAGCGACGCGCACTGCAGCGCCCCGCGACGAGCAGCGCCTCTCCGCCGACCTCGAGCGTCGGCGCCCCGGGAAACGGCCGCTCCCAGACGACCGAGGCGCTCTCCAGGTCCACGGCCTTCACGGTCGTACGGCGCGCGGTGGCCGGCTCGTCGGTCAGGACCGACATCCCGGCGCGTGTGGGTCGGCCGGCCGGCTCGCAGCGACCGACGGTGACGGCCACGAGTCCGAGCTTCGAGGGCACCGGAGTCGCCCCGCACACCTGACCACCCAGCGGCAGGCGCCACACCTCCGCGCCCGTCTCCTGGTCGAGCGCGACCAGCCCGCGCGGCGCGATCACCACGACGTCGTCGCTGTACTCCCAGATCCACGGCGCGTCGCGCCCGATCCAGTCGGGCCGCACCCGCACGTCTGCGACCCAGGCCTTCGAGCCCGACGCCGCGGACGTCGGCTCCGCGCTGGGGGCCACCCCGTCGGGAGGAACGCCGTCCACCTCAGCACTGCAGCCGGCCGCCGCCACGAGGGCGACGGCCAGCACAGCGGCGTACAGGCGAGGCGCCCGCACGACCGTCAGCCGTCCGCGCCGTCGTGGCGTCGTCGGTGCCAGACCACGAGGCCGAGCAGCACGAACGGGCCGAACGCCAGCACCAGCGTCAGCGCCTGCTCGAAGGGGTGCAGCGACCCCATGTGCAGAGCGGTCACTCGGCGTCCATGTAGGGGTAGCGGTAGTCCTTCGGCGGCACGAAGGTCTCCTTGATCGAGCGCGGCGACGTCCAGCGCAGCAGGTTGACCGCCGAGCCCGCCTTGTCGTTGGTGCCCGACGCGCGGCCACCGCCGAAGGGCTGCTGCCCCACCACGGCACCGGTGGGCTTGTCGTTGATGTAGAAGTTGCCGGCCGCGAAGCGGAGCTCGCGCCGTGCCCACGCGATGGCCGCGCGGTCCTGCGAGATGATCGCCCCGGTCAGGGCGTAGGGCGCGAACGACTCCATCTGCGCGACGACCGACTCGAACTTGTCGTCGTCGTAGACGTGCACCGCCAGGATCGGTCCGAAGTACTCGTCCGAGAACATCTGGTCGGTCGGATCGGTCGACTCGATGATCGTCGGTCGCACGAACCAGCCGACGGAGTCGTCGGTCTGGCCGCCGGCGATCAGCGTGAGGTGCTTGTTGGCGCGCACCCGCGCGATCGCCTTCTTGTGCTTGGCGAAGGCACGCTCGTCGATCACGGCGCCCATGAAGTTGGTGAAGTCGGTGACGTCGCCCATGGCCAGGCCCTCGGTCTCCGCGATGAGCTGGTCCTTGATCTTGGCCCACACCGACCTGGCGACGTACGCACGAGAGGCTGCGGAGCACTTCTGGCCCTGGAACTCGAACGCGCCTCGGATCATCGCGACCCGCACGACGTCGGGGTCGGCGGACGGGTGGGCGACGATGAAGTCCTTGCCGCCGGTCTCGCCGACGATCCGCGGATAGGAGCGGTAACGGTCGATGTTCTCGCCCACGCCCTTCCAGAGCCGGTGGAAGGTCGGCGTCGAGCCGGTGAAGTGGATGCCGGCGAGGTCGGGGTGCGTCAGCGCGACCTTCGAGACGTCGAGGCCGTCGCCGGGGAGCATGTTGATGACGCCCGGCGGCATGCCGGCCTCCTCGAGCAGCTCCATCGTCAGCGACGCGGCGAGCTGCTGGGTCGGCGAGGGCTTCCAGATGACGGTGTTGCCCATCAGCGCGGGCGCGGTCGGCAGGTTGCCGGCGATCGCGGTGAAGTTGAACGGCGTGATGGCGTAGACGAAACCCTCGAGCGGGCGGTGGTCGGTGCGGTTCCAGATGCCCGGGCTGTTGGCCATCGGCTGGTCGGTGAGGATCTGCTTGGCGTAGTGGACGTTGAACCGCCAGAAGTCGATCAGCTCGCACGCCGAGTCGATCTCCGCCTGGAAGGCGGTCTTCGACTGGCCGAGCATCGTCGCGGCGTTGATCCGCTGGCGCCACGGCCCCGCGAGGAGGTCGGCGGCCTTGAGCATGATCGCGCACTTCTCGTCGAAGGGCATTCGCTGCCAGGGCAACGCGGCCGCGGACGCGGCCTTGATCGCGGCCTCGGCGTCCTTGGTCGTGGAGTTCTTGAAGGTCCCGAGCACGTGCTGGTGGTCGTGCGGCTGCACGACCTTCATCTCAGCACCGCCGCCGTTGCGCTTCTTGCCGTTGATGTGGGCGCGCAGGGTGTGCTGCTTGCTCTCGAGACGGGCGAGCTCCACCTTCAGGTCAGCCCGTTCGGGGCTGCCGGGGGCGTAGGTCAGGTTGGGCTCGTTGATGGGAGCCGGTGGGAACGTGATCGCATCCATGAACCGACCTTAGCGACCTGCCAGCACGTCCGAAATTTCCTGGATGCCGTACCACGCGAGGTCGTCGTCGGGGTCGGCGTCGTCCTCGGTGTCGACGTGCACCGCTGCCCAGCTCTTGCGGGGTACGGCGCCCGCCGCATCGACCACGTCGGCCGCGAGCACGACGCGCCGACCCGAGCCGGTGCCGAGCGCGGCGGACGCGTCGGCGGCGGTCATCAAGGCGGCGTACTCCGCCTCCTCCGACTCGTCCTCGGCGACGACCTTCTCGACGTCGGCGGGCACGACGCCGGCGTCGTGGGCCTCGGCGAGGGAGGCCAGCGTCAGCGGGAGGTAGACCCTCACGACTGGTCCGTCCTGGTCGGAGTGGTGGTCTTCTTCCGGCCCCGCGGCGCCCGCTGGCGGCTCTCGCTGGCGGACTCCGTCAGCTCGTCGAGCGCCTCGACGATGCACTGGCCGAGGGTGTCGACGTCGGGCAGGGCGTCGCGGTCGGCGGTGATGCCGTAGAAGACGCTGCCGTTGTAGGAGGTCACCCCGACGGCCAGCGCGTGCTCGGGCAGCAGCGGGTGCACGGGATAGGTCTCCAGCATCGTCGCGCCACCGGCGTAGAGCGGGAACTGCGGTCCCGGCACGTTGGTCACCGAGAGGTGGAAGCCGCGGCGCAGCTCGTCGGCCGCCACCCGCGAGCCGAGCGCGTGGAAGGTCGTCGGTGCGAAGCCGGCGATCCCGGCGAGACGCTCGGCGCCCACCCCGCGCCCGGTCTCCTTGTGGGCCTGGAAGCTGTAGCTGACCTGGTGCAGCCGCACCACGGGCGACGGCTCGGAGATGGGCAGGTTGACGAGGTGGCCGGCGACCTGGGTGCCGAGGGAGGTCGGCTCGAGCTCGTCGTCGATCACCGACATCGGCACGATGGCCTTGATCGTCTTCAGGCCGGCCATCGACTCGGTGCGCGTCATCAGCCAGCCCCGCAGGCCACCGGTCAGGGTCGCGAGGATGACGTCGTTGATGGTGCCGCCGTGGACGCGCCTGATCCGCTTGTAGTCGTCGAGCTGCGTGTGGATCATGAGGAACCGGCGCTGCCGCGAGAGCGGCCCGTTGATCGGCGAGGAGGCGACGGGCTTGCGCCCGGCCAGCGCCCCTGCGACGTCACTGGCGCGGTGGCGGGCGGAGCTCGCCGTACGCACGATGGACTGGGTGTTGGCCTGGACCGTCTTGACCAGGGTCGAGGGACGCTCGATCGAGTCCGTGATGGCGCCCAGAGTGAGCGACAGCGCGTCGGGGCGACCGCGCGGGTGCCACTCGTCGTGCCCGAGCTCGGGGCGGTCGGGCTCGGTGTCGAGGAGCACCTGGCCGATGTCGACGGTCTCCCGGCCGTCGACCAGGATCTGGTGGCTCTTGGTGAGCACCGCGACCCGGCCACCGGCGAGGCCCTCGACGAAGTAGGTCTCCCACAGCGGCCGGGAGCGGTCGAGGGGACGCGAGGCGATGCGGGCGACGAGCTCGCGCAGCTGGTCGTGGCCGCCGGGACGCGGCAGCGCCGAGCGGCGGACGTGGTAGCTCAGCTCGAACTCGGGGTCGTCCACCCACACCGGCGTCGCCAGTCGTCCGGGAATCCACTGCAGGCGCTGGCGGTAGCGCGGGACGAAGGCGATGCGGTCGGCGATCAGCTCCACGAGGCGCGCGTAGTCGAACCCGGACTCGCCCGGATCGAAGATCTCGACGGTCGCGTTGTGCATCGGCGTCCGCGAGGACTCGGTGGCCAGGAATGCCAGGTCCCGGGGTCGCAAACGCTCGCTCATGTGTGCCCTTCGTGTCGGTGGCGGCCACCACAGGCTGACACACCCCGGGCACCACTCTCTTGCTCCGCGTGGGATTGTGGCAGAGGAACCGCAGTCATACGAGGAGTAGTCCACATGCCCCGCACCATGCCGACCACCCGGCGCCGCCGATCCACCCGCCCGGCCCTCCTGGCCGCGGCCCTCACGATCGGCCTCGGCCTCGTGCTGAGCGGCTGCTCCGAGGACGCCGACCCGACCGGCCCGGTCGGCGAGACGACCTCACCGGAGTCGACCGAGACCCCGTCGGACACCGGGTCGCCCGAGGCACCCGCCGCGCAGGTCATCGAGATCACGGTCTCCGGCGACACCGTGGAGCCCAACGGCGAGCGCGTGGATGCCGCGGTCGGCGAGGAGATCGTCCTGCGGGTCACCTCCGACGCCCCCGGCGAGATCCACGTGCACTCCACCCCGGAGCAGGCGCTCAGCTACGAAGCCGGCACCACCGACCTGCCGTTGACCATCGACCAGCCGGGCCTGGTCGACGTCGAGTCGCACACGCTCGACCTGGTGATCGTCCAGCTCGAAGTCCGCTGAGGTGGGCGACAAGCTCCTGGCCCACGGCATCGGCGGCGCCAAGGACCTGCCGATCCCGCTCGAGCTGGCGATCGCCGGCGCTGTCGCGGCCCTGGTCGTCTCCTTCACCGTGCTGGCCGTCGCCTGGCGCAAGCCGCGCTACGACGCGGCCACGAGCGGTCGTACGGCGCCCGCGTGGCTCGACTCCCTGACGTCCTCGACGCCGTGGCGTGCCGGGTGGCGCGCCTTCGGCGTGCTCGCCCTGCTCTACGTCGGCTGGGCCGCCATCGCCGGCCAGGACACCCTGATCAACCCGTTCCTCGGGGTGTTCTACGTCCTGGTGTGGGTCGGGATCGTGCCACTGTCGCTGCTGTTCGGACCCGTCTGGAAGGCGATCAGCCCGAGCCGCACGATCAACTGGCTCCTCGCCAAGGCGTCCGGCAGCGACCCGTCGGTCGGCCTCTACACCTACCCCGCGCGACTGGGCTACTGGCCGGCGGCGATCGGCCTGTTCGCCTTCGTCTGGCTCGAGCTCGTCTATCCGCACTCGACCGAGATCGGACCAGTGCGGCTGTGGTGCGCGGCCTACCTCGCGATCATGCTCATCGGCGGCGCCCTGTTCGGCAACAAGTTCTACGAGCACGCCGATCCCTTCGAGGTCTACTCGTCCCTCGTCGCCAAGCTCTCGATCTGGGGCCACCGCGACGACCGCCTGCTGATCCGCTCGCCCCTGGCCAACCTCGACAGCCTGCCGGCCAAGCCCGGGCTCGTGGCGGTCGTGGCGGTGCTGTTCGGCAGCACGGCGTTCGACTCCTTCAAGGACTCCAGCCCCTGGGTGCAGTTCATCCAGTCGACGACCATCAGCCCCGACCTGCTCAACAACCTCGGGCTGCTGGCCTTCTGCGCCGGCATCGCGCTGCTCTTCGCGTTCGGCACCATGACGACGGGCGTCGGCGACGGCGTACGGCGAAGCGCCCTGCCCGACCTGTTCGCGCACTCGGTCGTGCCGATCATCGTGGGCTACATCATCGCCCACTACCTCGCCTACCTCGTGGAGTACGGCCAGACCACGATCATCCAGCTCAGCGACCCGCTCAGCCGGGGCGACAACCTGCTGGGCACCGCTGACCTGACCGTGAACCGCTGGCTGTCCTACCACCCGACGTTCCTGGCCCGGCTCAAGGTGCTGGCTGTCGTGGCAGGCCACGTGCTCGGCGTGATTGCCGCCCACGACCGGGCCGTCCGGCTTCTCCCGGCCCGCCACCAGCTGACGGGTCAGCTCCCGCTGCTGGTCGCCATGGTCGGCTTCACCGTGGGCGGGCTCTACCTGCTCTTCGCCGCCTGATCAGAACAGGCGGCGCTCCGCGGTCGGGCTGGACGCCGCGCGCGCACTCGCGCCGGGGACCGGACCGTAGGGCCACCCAGCAGGCAGGTGCTGGATGACCTCGACGACCTCGCACGTGTTCCGGTCACCGACCACCTTGTCGAGGGGGTCGCGACGCCCGACGAAGAAGACCCGGTCGTTCATGCCCTCGGCCGGGGTGCCGATGTCGTCGTAGTCGTCGCAGTAGATCTCGTCGCGGAAGCCGTCGTCGTAGAGGTAGATCGTGTCGTTGCCCTGCTCGGAGAAGGCGCTGTCGGCACCGGGGCCGAGGAAGATGACGTCATCGCCCTCGTCGCCCTTCACGTAGAGGTCGTTGCCGGCGCCGTCGATGATCGTGTCGTTGCCGGGACCTGCGCTGAGTGAGTAGTCGTCGCCCGGACCCGCGTCGAGGTGGTCGTCGCCGTCGAGCCCGATCAGCTTGTCGTTGCCCTCACCGCCGATGAGCCGGTCGTTCCCCGCGCCGCCGTTGATCTCGGCCGTGCCGCTGGCGCCCGGCGCCACCCCGTCGTCGCCGGGCCCGCCGTCGAGGACGTCGTTGCCGTCGCCGCCGTTGATGTGCTCGCTGCCCTCACCCCCGGCGATGGTGTCGTCGCCGGACGCACCGGCGAGGTGGTCGTCGCCCGTCCCGCCGTCGATGCTGTCGTGGTCACCATTGCCGTCGAGGTCGTCGTTGCCGTCCCCGCCCAGGATGCTGTCGCTGCCCGTGCCGCCGTCGACCACGTCGTCGCCGATCCCGGCGTCGATGGCGTCGTTGCCCTCCGCGCCGAGGATCGTGTCCACGCCGGACCCGCCGAACAGCCGGTCGTCGCTGCCCTGACCCTGGATCGTGTCGTTGCCGTCGCCGCCGTCGATCGTGTCGAGACCGACCGCACCGAGCAGCCGGTCGTTGCCGAGGCCGCCCGAGATCGAGTCGTTGCCGGAGCTGCCGGCCAGGCGGTCGTGACCGTTGGCGCCCTCGATCGTGTCGTTGCCGGGCCCGGCCTGGACCATGTCACTGCCGCCACCGGCGTCGACCCGGTCGCGACCGGGACCCGACAGCACGGTGTCCTTGCCGCCCCGGCTGGCGATCTTGTCGTTGCCGCTGAGCGAGACGATCCGGTCGCGCCCGCTGGTGCCCTGGATGTTGTCGTTGCCCCTCGTCGGGCCGTTGGACGCGGCCAGGGCGGGAGCTGCCAGGCAGACGGCGAGGAGGGCGGGCGCGACGCAGCGGCCGAGAGTGCGGATCATGGTGGGAGGTCCTTGATCAAGAGGGTGGGGGGACCACCATCTTGACCCCACGGACCAACTCTCGGGGTGGAAACCTCAATTTCGGGCGAGCCTGCGACGGGCGCCGCGGCGCCGGGGCTCGTGACCGACCAGGGTCGTCGGGAACACCGCATCGACGACGCCGCCGAGCGCGCGCACCAGCTGGCCGTCCCCGCCCTCGACGAGCGACCTGCCTGCCACGAGTGCGCGATCGACGGCCGACTGGTCGTCGGGCAGGAAGTGCAGGCCGGAGACCCGGGAGAAGCCCTCGACCATGCCCGCGATCTCACGCTCCGACCAGCCCAGGCTCGAACGCATGCGGTTGACCACTACCCGCACCGGCGCTCCACCGGTGATCTCACGCAGCTCCACGAGCCCTCGCGCGAGGCGCGAGAGCCCGACGGGGTCGGCCGCGCCCACGACGACGATCTCGTCGGCGGCTCCCAACGCGGTCAGGGTCATCGCGTTGCGCGCCGGTCGGGCGCCGAAGTCGCCGCCCGGGTCGTCCTCGAGGCTGAACCCGGTGTCGAGGACGACGTCGCCGAGCTCGCGTGCCCGGTCGACGACGGACTCCAGGTGACTGGCGCGGACCTCGATCCACCGATCGGCGCGCGGCAGTCCGGTGACGACCGTGAGCTGGTCACCGACCGCGCGCGTGGTGGACAGGAAACGGTCGCCGAGCTGGCCGGCACCGGCCAGCCTGGCCGCGGAGAGCAGGCCGGAGACCTCGTCGAGGATGCCCAGCTGCTGGGCGACGCCCCCACCGTGGGGATCGGCGTCGACGAGCACGGCCGGGCTGCCCCGGCGCGCGAGCTCGGCCGCCAGCGAGACCGCCACCGTGGTGCGTCCCGGAGCACCGCCCGGCCCCCAGACGGCCACGACCCGGTGCTCGTCGGCGGGTGTCGTGACGACGGCGGACGGCAAGTCCTCGCCGCCCCGGACCTGGGTGTCGCCGAGGTCCTCCACGGTCGAGACGACCTCCGGCAACGAGTCGAGGTCGTCGGCAGCGACGAGGGCGGCGATGCCGAGGCGCTCGGCCCGCGCGAGGACGTCCAGGTCGTCGGCGGACGTCGAGGCGACGGCGACCGGCCGGACGGCGTAGCGCCTCAGGTGGGTGACGGCCGACGGGTCGAGGCCCGGGGCGTCGAGGCCGATGACGGCGACGTCGGCCTGGCCGCTGGTCGCGGTGGCGAGCAGGTCGTCGACGTCGACACAGCGCTTGAGCACCACGACACCACCGGCGCTCGTCAGCCGGGCGAAGGCGTCGGACTCCCAGGCGGCCCCGGAGGCCATCATCAGGACGCAGATCATCGCGCCGCCGCCCTCAACCGCGCACGAGGACGCGAACGCGCTCGTCCTCGCTGGCCGACAGGATCTCCGCCAGGGCGTCGGAGTCCGTCTCCGGGATCCCCAGCACCAGCTGGCGGCCGCGGCTGACACTGCCCAGTGAGTCCGCGGCGGACGGAGCGTCGATGACCACGACGTCGGAGAGCACCGTGGTCGGCTCGATGCTGCCCCGCTTGTCGTCGCTCGCGCCGTCCGCCGGGATCACCAAGAGCTCGATCAACGATCCAGTCCCGATGTTGGTCGGGATCAGCTCGTGCGGGAAGGCCAGCGACACGATCACCGTGTCGGCCTCATCACCCGAGCCGAGGGCCGCGGCCGGCACGAGCTCGCCCTCTCCCAGGGCCCGCACCAGGGTGAGGTCGTCGGGCAACGGCGAGGAGGTCAGGAGATAGCGGGCGGCGTCGGTGCTCTCACCGAAACGCACCGACGTGGAGACCAGGTCGTCCACACCGACCGTGTCGCCCGGCGCGACGTCGCGCGCGGCGGCCCACACGCTCACCGAGTCGTCGGCCGCACCGAGGATGCGAGCACCGGCGATGATCGACACGGCGACGATCGCGATCCCGATCCAGAGACGAGGATCGCGCCACCCCGGAGGCTGGGCGCGGGTGGCGGTGGGGACGTCGATGGCAGCGTGGGTCCGAGACACCGACACATCATGACCTCAGATGCCATCCGGCACGAGTCGTTGTCCACAGGTGCACCAGGGCTCAACAGTTCTCCACAGCCCGCGAGGCGCCGTACCTCCGGCTGCGTCTCGAGTGGCACCATGTCGCCATGGCCTCCCCCCGCTTCCTCACGCTGGCCGACGTGGCCGAGGTGCTCAACACGTCCAGCGCCCAGGTCTATGCCCTGGTGCGCCGTGGCGACCTGCCCGCGATCAAGATCGGCGGCCGCGGACAGTGGCGCGTGGAGGGCTCGGAGCTGGAGAAGTACATCGAGCGGATGTATGACGAGACGAAGACCTTCGTCACCGCCCACCCGTTCGTGGAGAGCGAAGCCGGTCGCGACGACGGCTGAGGTGCGACTCAGCCGACCTCGCCGTCGAGGGTGATCTCGAAGGCCTGCTCCGACCCGTCGCGGTTGACGGTGAACTCGATGGTGTCGCCCGGCTGGTGGGTGCGGATGGCCACGATCAGCGCGATGCCGTCGGTGACGGGCTTGCCGTCGACCTGGGTCACGACGTCGTCCTTGCGCAGCCCGGCGTCCTCGGCGGGCGTGCCCTCGTTGACCTCGGTGATGAGGGCGCCGACCGACTCGGCGCCGCCCGTGCGCACCTGCGCACCGATGACGGGGTACTGCGCCTCGCCGTTGCGCAGGATCTGGTCGGCCGTGGTGCGGACCTGCTCGATCGGGATCGCGAAGCCGACGCCGATGTTGCCCGAGCCCCCGCCGCCGAGGCTGCCCCCACCGGTGGTCGCGATGGCCGAGTTGACCCCGACGACCGCGCCGGCGAGGTTGACGAGCGGGCCGCCGGAGTTGCCGGGGTTGATCGCCGCGTCGGTCTGGACGGCGTTGATGTAGGACGAGACGTTGTCCTCGTCGCCGGTGGTGACCGGCCGGTCCAGGGCGCTGACGATCCCCGAGGTCACCGTCTGGCTGAGCCCGAGCGGCGAGCCGAAGGCGACGACGGGGTCACCCACGCGCAGGCCCACCGAGGAGCCGAGAGCGGCCGGTTCGAGGGCGCCGGCGTCGGTGATCTTCAAGATCGCGAGGTCGTAGACGGGGCTGCGACCGACAACGGTCGCGTCGTGGCGCACGCCCTCGAAGTCGACCACCTTGATCGGCCCCTCGTCCTCGGCGGCCGCCTGCACGACGTGGTTGTTGGTGACGATGTGGCCCTCGCGGTCGAGCACGAAGCCGGAGCCGGTGGCACCCTCGTCCTCACCCTCGAAGGCGGCCAGGATCTGCACGGTGCTGGGCAGCAGTGCCTGGGCCACGGCCGGGACCGAGCCGTTGTCGGCCTCCAGCGGAGCGGAGTCCTGCGTCTGGACGGCGTCGAGCCCGTCGTCGTACGTCGAGGAGCTGTCCTCCCACTCGTCGTAGCCCAGGGCACCGAGGAAGCCGCCCATCAGGCCGAGCAGGAGGGACATCGTCGCGACGACCGGCCAGACCCAGCCGGAGACGCGGCCCCTCGGCCGGTCATCATCGCGGTGCTGCTGCATCGGAGTCGTCGGCCCGGAGGCACCGTAGGGCTGGCCCGGGAGCTGCGCGGTGTCCTGCGGCGGACCCCACGGCGACTGCTGGGGCGGGATCGGCGACGGGGCCGGCTGGTGGGCGAGCTGCTCCGCGGGAGCCGGCGCGGGCTCCACCGGTCGAGCCGGCGGACGGTGCGACTGCGACGGTGAGGTCCAGCCCGCTCCGGTGATCGGCTGCGTGGGCTCGGCGTCGGGCTCGCCATCGGGCTCGACGGCAGGCTGCGCGTCTGGATCGGGCGAGTTGGGTCCGGAGGTCTGGTCGCTCACGGGCCCATTCTCACCCGAGGCGCTCACGCACCACTACGACGTGGGGGGTGGGATCGGTCGGCGCGGTCTCCTGGCGCCGGGCACGCTGCCGCTCGGCACGCTGGGCCCGGTCTGCCGCACGGTCGCTGGTCCGGTCACCGGTCCGGCCGCCGGTCCGGTCGTCGAGCACCGGCGTCGACGTCTCGGTCGGGCGCGACAGATCGCTGACGGGGGCCCTGCGCTCGAGCTGGGGAGTGCTGACGGCGCCGAGGGCGAGCACGCCGACGACGGCAGCGCCGGCGGCACCACCGCCGATGGCGACCAGGGAACGATGGCGCGAGCGGAAGGTGCTCGACGCGGTCGGGAACGGCGCCGGGGCCAGCGCCGACCCGCAGCCTGCGGCTGCGAGCAGCGAGCTCTTGAGCCCGTCGGGCGCCTCGCACGCAGCCCGGTCGGAGAAGGAGAGCCCGGCGAGCCGGGTCTTGATCCAGCCCTCGCGCTCGACGAGGTCACGACAGGGGTGGCACTCGTGGACGTGGGCCCAGGCCCGCTCCTCCTCCGCTGCCGGCAGCCGGCCGTCGAGGAGCGCGCTGACGCGCGACCCGAGGTGCATCACGACCGATGTCCCGGGACATCGGGCCCGAGCACGGGGCCGGCGTAGCGTTCGCGGCCCTCGGTGGGGGCCCGGTGCGCCAGCGCACGGCGCAGCATCGCCCGGCCTCGGTGGATCCGGGAGCGGACCGTGCCGAGCTTGGCGTCGAGGATCTCGGCGATCTCCTCGTAGGTCAGGCCCTCCACGTCGCACAGCACGACGGCTGCGCGGAAGTCGGGCGGCAGGGTCGCCAGCGCCAGCTCGATGTCGTCGTCGAAGCGCTGGTCGGCGTAGGACGTCTCGGGGGCGACGTCGGTGCTCTCCAACCGCGAGGCACGCTCGTCGGAGAGGGCGTCGAAGCGGATCCGCTGCTTGCGGCGGGCGCCGTCGAGGAAGAGGTTGGTGGTGATGCGGTGCAGCCAGCCCTCGAAGGTGCCGGGCGTGTAGGTGTCGAGCGAGCGGAAGACCCGGATGAAGACCTCTTGCGTGAGGTCCTCGGCGTCGGGCCGGTTGCCGGTGAGGCGGTAGGCGAGGCGGAAGACGCGGTCGGAGTGGTTCTCGACGACCTCGTCCCACGTCGGCACGCCGACGGTGGCTTCACTCTGGTCCATCATCGGTGCCCCCTGGCGCTTGAGCTGCTGACCGAACAGTGTCTGACCTCCTCAACCTAGGGACCGGGTCTGAGAGGACCCTGTGAAAGCACCGCGAGCCTGCTCAGGATTGGGACTCTTCGTGCACAACGGACGGGTCAGCTCGTGTGTTCCCGGAAGTCCCCGCCGGGAGCGATAGAGTCGCTGCCACGCTGTGCGCACGCGCGCGTCCCGTCTCCAGGAGGATCATCATCACCACCCCGATCAAGCCCGCGAGCTGGACCTACGCCGAAGAGTTCGTGGCGGAGGACGACATCCTGGCCGCTGCGCGTGCCCGTGCCGAGGAGGTCGGGGTCGCTCCGATCGGCTCCGGCGGTGGTGCTGCGCTGCGCTTCCTGGCCTCCGTGCTGGACGCGCGTGCCGTGGTCGAGATCGGCACCGGCACCGGTGTCTCCGGCCTCTGGCTCCTGCGCGGCATGCGCGCCGACGGCGTGCTGACCACGGTCGACATCGAGGCCGAGCACCAGCGCCTCGCCAAGGAGACCTTCAGCGACGCCGGCATCTCGGCCAACCGCGCCCGCACGATCGCCGGCGCCGGCCTCGACGTGCTCCCCCGCCTCACCGACGGGCACTACGACATCGTGTTCTGCGACGGTGACAAGCGCGAATACCCCGCCTACCTCGCGGAGGCCCTGCGCCTGCTGCGTCCCGGCGGCGTCGTGGCCTTCGACAACGCCCTGTGGCACGACCGGGTCGCCGACCCCGCCCAGCGCGACGAGGAGACCGTGGCGATCCGCGACCTGGGTCGCACGATCGCGGAGAACGAGTCGCTCGTGCCCGTGCTGCTGCCCGTTGGTGACGGACTGCTGGTCGCGAAGAAGGTCTGGACGCCCGAGACCTGAGGGACACTCAGCCTGACGTGCAGCGGTGCCCCAGCCACATTCGAGCGAAGCAAAAGGTGGCTCACCCACCGCCGTACGACGTGTCGCCACGACTCACCCGGAGCGGCGGTGGCACACCCACATTCGAGTGACTTCGAATGTGGCTCACTCACCGCTGCGGGAGCGAGAAGAAGTCAGGCGCGGGGAGCGGCGTTGAAGCCGTCCCAGCCCTCGGCGATCGCGACGATGTCGCACGGCTCGATCAGCACCGGCCCGGAGCCGACGAGCTGCGAGACGGGCGACTCGGCGGCACCTGCGGTGAAGGTCGCCTGGAACTCGGCGCGCACCTCGTCGGAGGAGAAGACGTAGCTACCTTCGAACCATTCACCCGGCACCATCCGCCAGGTCTTGAACTGGAGCCCGGCCATGCCGGTGAAGCGGGCATGGGAGCTCTCCGCGACGTACGTCGACAGCTGCTCCTCCACACCGTCCTCGGCCGTCGCGAGCGACCACCGGACACTGAGACCCTTCATCACACGATCCCTTCGAGTGGGGCCTCGGAGCCGAGCCAGGCCAGCAACAGGCGCGGACCGAAGCCGGTCGGCCCCTGGGTCCACTCGTAGCGCTCCTCCGGGGCCTCGGCGATGGAGGCGAAGTCGATGTGCGCCCACGGGACGTCGCCCGCGAAGTGCTGGAGGAACAGGGCCGCGGTGATCGCGCCTGCACCGCCGGCGGCGTTGTCGCCGTCGGCGACCTTGGAGCTGACCCGCTCCTCGTAGTCCGCCACGAGCGGCATCCGCCACAGCAGCTCGCCCGAGAACTCGGACGCCTCCGCGAGCCGGCCGGCCAGCGCGTCGTTGTTGGCGAAGTAGCCGCCGGTGCCCTGCCCCAGGGCGACCTTCATCGCTCCGGTCAGGGTGGCGATGTCGACCAGCACGTCGGGCTCAAGGTCGGCCACGGCGTAGGCCATCGCATCGGCCATCACCAGCCGACCCTCGGCGTCGGTGTTGTTGACCTCGCTGGTGCGCCCGCCGTAGTGCCGGATCACGTCACCGGGGCGCATCGCGGCACCACCGATGGCGTTCTCGGCGGCCGGCACGAGCCCGATCACCTTGACGGGGCACTGGACGTCGCGCAGCGCGGCCATGGTGGCCAGCACCGCGGCACCACCGGACATGTCGCGCTTCATCGACAACATGCCGGAGGGGGGCTTGATGTCCAGGCCGCCGGTGTCGAAGGTGATGCCCTTGCCGACGAGCACCACGGTCGGCGTGCTCTTCGTGGCGCCTCGCGGCGAGTAGTCCAGACGGATCAGTCGCGGCGGCGACACCGAGGCGGCGCCGACGGCGAGCACGCCACCGAAACCCTCCTCGGCCAGGCGCTGCTCGTCCCAGATCGTGACGTCGAGACCTGCAGCGGCGGCGAACTCCTCGGCCTGCTCGGCCAGCCAGGCCGGCGTCTTGAGGTTGGAGGGCACCGAGGCGAGCATCCGCGAGCGCCAGCCGGCACCGCCGGCGGCCAGGGCGCGGGCGAGCTCCTCGTCGGCGACCTCGTCGACAGTGCCGCCGAGGACGATGCGCGCCACGGGTCGTTCCTGGGGCCCGGTCGAGCGCCAGTGGAACCCGAACGAGCCGAGCATCGCGCCGACGACGAAGGCACCGAGGCCCTCGTCGGGAGCGATCGCGGTGATCGAGGTGGCCACGCTGGCGCGGTCCTTGGTCGCGCGGGCCAGGGTCGCCCCGGCGCGCCGGAAGTCGGTCACCGTCTGCTCCCCAACCCCGACCAGCAGGAGCACCTGCACGTCGTCGTGGACGACGGGGACCGTGGTCACCTCACCGGTCCGGCCGGTGGCCTTCTGGGCTTCGAGGAGACCGAGCAGGTCGAGCCCGAACAGCTCGCCCACCTCTTCCGCACCCGGCCCGAGGGCGACAGAGCCGTCCTCGGCGTCCGCGGGGATCACCGGCAGTGCCCACACCTCGGCGCCGCCGATCTGGTGCGGCAGGGCCGGGCTGAGGGCGAACTCCGGCGGGGAGACCTGGGCGGGAAGCTTCAACGAGGCGGCCACGATCAGCCGACGACGTCCTTGAGTGCGTCGCCGAGCGCGGCGGCCTCGTCCTTGTTGAGCTCGACCACGAGGCGGCCACCACCCTCGAGCGGCACGCGCATGACGATGCCGCGTCCTTCCTTGGTCACCTCGAGTGGTCCGTCGCCCGTCCGGGGCTTCATGGCGGCCATCGGCGCACCTCTTCCTGATTCTGCGGGAGTGGATCACCGGTCTTTGGCTCCACATGCGAAATCGAGGCGGCTGGGGCCTCCTCGACGGCGTTCTAGGAATCCATTATCCCCCATGCCGGGCGTGACGGGGACCACAGGTCTCCGAGCACTGCTGGCAGACTCCTCGCATGCACGCCAGGTCTGCACTTTTCGATGTGTACGGCGACCACCTCGGGACACACGGACACGTGGCCGCGGTGGCCGATCTGGTGCGCCTGCTCGCGCCTCTCGGCATCGCTGCGCCGGCGGTGCGGACCGCCGTCTCCAGGATGGTCTCGCAGGGCTGGCTCGCGCCGGCCACCGTCGAGGGCGCGCGCGGCTATGCCGCCACCACGCAGGCGGTCCGGCGGCTCGAGGAGTCGGCCACGCGGATCTACCAGCGTCAGCCACGTTCCTGGGACGGCTCGTGGCAGCTCGTCTTCGTGGCGCCGTACGCCGATCGCACGACCCGGGCCGCGGTGCTGCGCGACCTGCCGTTCCTCGGTTATGCAGAGCTCGCCGACCGGGTGTGGGTGAGCCCCTTCCCCCGCGCCGAGCTCGAGGCCACGCTGGCCCGCGTCGGCGCGAGCGCCACCACTGCCGTGGTCGAGGACTTCGACCCCGCCGACGCGCCGGTGCAGGCGTGGGACCTCGAGGCGCTGGCGGCGGCGTACGACGTCTGGATGCGCGAAGCGGCCGACCGGATGGCAGCCGACCTCGCCGCGCACGCGGATCCGGACGAGGCGGCCTACGCAGCCCGCTTCCGGCTGGTCCACGAGTGGCGCAAGTTCCTCTTCACCGACCCCGGGCTGCCCAGCGAGCTGCTCCCCACGGACTGGCCGGGGCACCGCGCGACTGCGTTCTTCCAGGTCGAGGGCGAGCGGCTGCGACCGGCCGCCTCCACGTTCGTCGCGCGCACCCTGAAGACCTCCTGACGGGTCGGCGCAGATCAACCGCCCAGCCGGCTGGCAGACTGCGGGAATGAGCCTCGAACAGCCCGTGCTGCTGAGCGTCGAGAACGCCATCGCCACGATCACCCTCAACCGGCCCGACGCGATGAACAGCCTCGACATCGCCACCAAGGAGCTGCTGCGCGACATCGTGCAGCAGGTCGCCGCCGACGAGGCGGTGCGCTGCGTCGTGCTGACCGGCACGGGTCGTGGCTTCTGCGTCGGGCAAGACCTCAAGGAGCACATCGAGCTGCTCCGCAGCGGCGCGAGCGACGAGCTGTTCACGACCGTCGAGCGTCACTACAACCCGATCGTGACCGCACTCGCGACCATGCCCAAGCCGGTCGTCGCGGCCGTCAACGGAGTCGCGGCCGGCGCTGGTGCGTCCCTCGCGCTCGCCTGCGACATGCGGGTCCTGGCCGACACGGCCGGGTTCAACTTCGCCTTCGCCGGCGTCGCCCTCGCGGCCGACACGGGGGCGAGCTATCACCTGCCGCGACTCGTCGGGCAGGCCAAGGCGCTGGAGCTGCTCTACTTCCCCAGCACGGTCTCCGCGACGGAGTCGGAGACGCTCGGCCTGGCCAACCAGGTCGTGCCTGCGGCCGAGCTCGCCGAGACCGTCAGCGCGCTCGCCACCCGGCTGGCCGCCGGGCCGACCGTCGCGTTCGCCTCCATCCGCCAGTCGGTGGCGTTCTCCTCGCAGAACTCGTTCGCCGACTCGCTGGCCAACGAGGGCCAGGCGATGAACCGCACCGGCGCCACCGAGGACCACGCCGCCGCGGTCGCCGCCTTCGTGGCGAAGGAGAAGCCGGTCTTCCACGGCCGCTGAGCTCGGTGCAGGTGCGCCGACCCAGCGGGGTGCCGTCGGGTCAGACGGCTGCGGTGAGGTAGGCGAGGGTGAAGATCAGCACGCCCACGAGGAGCCCGACGTGGGCGAGCACCGAGAGCCAGGGACCCTCGCTCCAGGAGTCGGTCGCGGCGGCCTCGGCGTGCTTGCCGCGGGCCGGCAACCAGCGGGCCAGGATCAGCAGTCCGACGATCGTGGTGATCCACCACAGGCCGATCGCGACGATGCCCGCGCCCGCGCCGCCGAGCAGGCTGTCGGGCGCGAACAGCAGGAACAGCACCCACGACAACAACGCGAGCGTGCCCACGGCCGTGTGCGCCAACAGCAGCTGGTGACTGATCTGGAGCCGGCCGGCAGCGCTCCCGTCACCGCTGAGCCGCAGGCGCGTCAGGACCACGACGACCGCCGCCAGCGGGGTCAGGATGTAGACGAGAACTTCGAGGAACATGACCGGGAGTGTGCCTCAGTCGAGGGTCCGGCCGCCATGGGAGGGCTGGTCGGCTGCCTCGTCAGCCGTGTCGGGAACGTTCGAGGAGGGCTGCTCGAGCTGGTCGGCGAGGCGCTCGAGCAGGGTGTCGACCTCACTCATCCGGTAGCCGCGGAACGCGAGCGAGAAGCGCACCCGGCGCAGGTCGTCGGCCACGAGGGGGCCGGCGGGGACGCGCACGTCCGGCCGATCGCCGTACTCCTCCGGCAGGGCGCCTGTGCGACCCGAGGCGACCAAGGCGACACCGCCCATCGTGAGCACGATCAAGACGGCGAACAACCACATCATCGGCTCACTCCGGTCGTTCGGGGGCGGGGGTCTCGACCGTGCCCTGGCGGGCCTTGACCATGAGCTCGACGGCGAGCTCGACATCGTCGGTGACGGTGAACATGTCCAGATCGTCCGCGCTGATCTTGCCTTCCGCAAGCACCGTGTCGCGCAGCCAGTCGACCAGCCCCTGCCAGTAGGCGGTGCCGAGGAGGACGACGGGGAACGACGTGACCTTCTGGGTCTGCACGAGGGTCAGTGCCTCGAAGAGCTCGTCGAAGGTGCCGAGCCCGCCCGGCAGGACGACGAAGCCCTGGCTGTACTTGACGAACATCGTCTTACGGGCGAAGAAGTAGCGGAAGTTGATGCCCTTGTCGACCCACTGGTTGAGCCCCGCCTCGAAGGGCAGCTCGATGCCGAGACCGACGCTGACGCCGCCTGCCTCGCTGGCGCCCATGTTGGCGGCCTCCATCGTGCCCGGCCCTCCGCCGGTGATGACTGCGAAGCCCTCCTCGGCCAGCCGCCGGCCGACCTTCTCGGCGAGGGCGTAGTCGCGGTGCTCGGGCTTGGTGCGGGCGGAGCCGAAGACGCCGATGGCCGGGCCGAGCTCGGCGAGCGCGCCGAAGCCCTCCACGAACTCAGCTTGAATTCTGAGCACTCGCCACGGGTCGGTGTGCACCCAGTCGCTGGGCCCGCGCGAGTCGAGGAGCCGCTGATCGGTGGTCGAGCCCTCCTCGACCTGGCCACGTCGCGTCATGATCGGGCCCTTGAAGCGTTGGTTCATGCCAGCCACTCCTTCAGCTGCTGCTCGCAGCGCGTGATGTGCTCCATCGGCACGTGCTCGTCCTGCTTGTGGGCGAACATCGGGTCACCGGGGCCGAAGTTGACGGCCGGCACGCCGAGGGCCGTGAACCTCGCGACGTCGGTCCAGCCGAACTTCGGCGCGACCTGGCCGCCCACCGCCTCGACGAAGGCCGTCGCCGCCGGCCGGTCGAGCCCCGGCAGGGCACCCGCTGCCATGTCGGTCACGGTGACGTCGAAGCCCTCGAAGAAGTCGCGCACGAACGCCTCCGCGTTCGCCTCGTCGCGGTCGGGCGCGAAGCGGAAGTTGACCTCGACGACGCACTCGTCGGGGATCACGTTGCCCGCGACCCCGCCTCGGATCCCGGTGGCGTTGAGGCCCTCGTGGTAGGTCAGTCCGTCGATCACCGGCTGGCGGGCGACGAAGTCGTTGAGCCGGGCCAGGATCGGCGCCGCCTTGTGGATCGCGTTGACGCCCCTCCAGCTGCGGGCCGAGTGCGAGCGCTCGCCGGTCGTGCGCACGTCGACGCGCATGGTGCCCTGGCAGCCCGCCTCGACGGCCGCGTTGCTCGGCTCCATCAGGATCGCGAAGTCGGCCGTCATCAGCTCCGGGTCGCTCTCGGCGAGCAGTCGCAGGCCGTTGTAGACGGAGTCGACCTCCTCCGCCTCGTAGAAGATGAAGGTGATGTCGCGGTTGGGCTCGGTCACGTCGGCGGCGAGCTTGAGCATCACCGCGTCGCCGCCCTTCATGTCGCAGGTGCCGAGGCCGTGCAGGATGTCGCCGTCACGGCGCGCGGGCAGGTTGTCGTTGATCGGGACGGTGTCGAGGTGGCCGGCGATGACCACCCGCTCGTCGCGGCCGAGGTCGGTCCGCGCCACGACGGTGTTGCCCCGTCGGGTGACGGTGAGGTGCGGGAGCGACTGCAGCGCGGCGTCGACCGCGTCCGCGATCGCCTCCTCGGCGTGGCTCACCGACTCGATGTTGACCAGCTGCTCGGTCAGCGTGACGACGTCGAGCGTGAGGTCCAGGAAGGGTGCGGGCACAGGCATGCGTCCATCCAACCAGCCCGCCGCGACGGCTCGACCGGCAACGGCACAGCCCGCACAAAGGAGAACGTGTTCTAGTCTTGCGCCATGCGCAACGGAGTCGTCCTGTTCACCAGCGACCGCGGCATCACCCCGGCCGCCTGCGCCCGGGCAGCCGAGGAGCGCGGCTTCGACACGTTCTACGTCCCGGAGCACACCCACATCCCCGTACGGCGGAGCGCGGCCCACCCCGGCACCGGCGACGAGTCACTGCCCGACGATCGCTACCTCCGCACCCTCGACCCGTGGGTCGCGCTGGCGACCGCGGCAGCGGTCACGTCGACGATCCGCCTCGGCACCGCGGTGTCACTGCCCGTCGAGTCCGACCCGATCACGCTGGCCAAGACGATCGCCACCCTCGACCACCTCTCCGGCGGCCGGGTCACGATCGGCGCCGGCTTCGGCTGGAACACCGACGAGCTCGCGGACCACCACGTCCCGGCGGGCAAGCGGCGGACCGTGCTGCGGGAGTACGTCGAGGCGATGCGCGCCCTCTGGACCCAGGAGGAGGCGGCGTACGACGGCGAGTTCCTGTCCTTCGGTCCGTCGTGGGCCTATCCCAAGCCGGTGCAGGCCCACGTGCCGCTCGTGATCGGTGCAGAGGCCGGGCCGAGGACGGTCGAGTGGATCGCCGCGCACGCCGACGGCTGGATGACGACGCCGCGGACGGCCGACGTCGCCGCATCGGCCGCCCTCCTGCACGCGGCCTGGGCCGACGCCGGGCGGGCAGGGTCACCCCAGATCCACCTGCTGATCGTCTCCAGGCCCTCGCCCGACGACATCGCGCTCTGGACCGACGCCGGGGTCACCGACCTGGTCTGGGGCGTCCCCGACGCCGACGAGGCCACGGTCGTCGCGCACCTGGACAAGGTGGCTTCCCGGCTCCCCTGACCCGGAGTCCAGGTCCCAGATGACGACGTCGTCGAGGAATGCCTCCGGATGGTCGCTGGCGACCACGGCCACCCCCTCGTGCGCGCGCAGGCTCTCGCGGAGCACCTCCACCCGACCTCGGCCGAGCTGGGCGTCGAGGTGGTCGACGACGAGCAGGGGCGGAGCGCCGTACAACGCACGCGCGAGGCGCACCTGAGCCCGCTCGGCAGGGCTCAGCGGCTCACCACCGCGGCGCAGGGTCGTGCGCTCCTGGTCGGGGAGCCGGGCCACCCGTTCGACGAGACCCACGGTGGCCAGCACAGCACCGATGGGTTCGGTGCTGTCGGGGCGTCGGTAGCGCACTGCGCGCGCGAGCGTCCCGCGCTCCAGGGGAAGGTCGCGGGCAGCATGGCCGACCAGGGCGCGCCTCTCGTCCGACGAGACGTCCGCCAGCGAGCGACCAGCCACCCGGACGTGCCCGGCCTCGGCGTCCAGGCCGGCCAGGGCCCGCATGGCCGTCTCGACGCGGACCGGGTCGGCGCTGCGGACCAGCACCGTCGCACCGGGACCGACGTCCAGGTCCGGCAACGACGCGCCGCGCACGACGAGGCCGCGCACCTCGAGCGTCGAGGTCTCGGGGTCCCCCCCGGCCGTGCCGCGCGGCAGCGGCTGGCGCAGGACGCTGCCGGCGACGAGGGCAGGGGCGAGGATGCGTCGGGCTGCGCGGTAGGACTGGCGGTACTCCACCACCCGGCCCAGGTCGGTGACCGGCCCTGCGAGCACACCGACGACCGTGAGCGCGGTCGCGATGGTGCCGCCGGGGAGGGCGCTCCACGCGCCGACCATCGCCACCGCGACCGCCGCGACGGCAGCGGCTGCCACCGCGGCGCCACGGATGTGTCCGGCCACCCGGGCGCGCTCCACGGCGGCCTCCATCACCTGGTGACCGCGGCGTTCCACCTGGCGCAGCTCGCGCCGCTGGCCACCGCCGGCCCGGATCGAGCCGGCGGCGTGGACGGTGTCGCTGACGTGTGCGGCCAACCGTCCACGCTGGCGCCGCAGCCGTCGCGACCGGTCGTAGGAGACGCGCGCCAGGAGCAGCAGCACCACCGCGAGCACCGTCATCGGGACGGCGACCGCGACGGCCAGCATCGGTGACAACATCGCGAGGGCGACGAGGGTCCCGGCGATGAGCGGCACCCCGACGGCGATGGGCGTGATGCCGAGGGCGATCCAGTTGCGCACCGAGGTGAGGTCGTTGGTGGTCCGGGCCACGGTGATGCCCAGCGAGGACCGGTCGTCGACCAGGCTGGAGGCGACCAGTCCGACCCGGATCTCCTGGACGTAGTGCTGACCCAGCCGCTCGCCCAGCACCCGTTCGCGCGAGCGCACCAGCCCGAGGGCCAGGGCGCCCGCCAGCAGCACGGCGGCGGCCGCACCGCGGCGTACGGCGTCCGGCGAGGCCAGCAGGACCGGCATCGCCACCGCCGTGACGCCCACCAGTCCCGCCTGCGCCAGGCCGGTGCCGACCAGGCGGGCGAACAACGACCGGCGGGCGCCGACGAGGAGCGCCGGTAGGGCGGCATGCTCGCGGGTCACGACAGGAGGCGCCCAGCGGCCTCGGGATCGGTCAGGTCGAAGGTGTCGATGACGGGGACGCCCAGCGCGCCGCGGGCCTCCCCCGCTGCCAGCGGGGAAGCCGTGACGACGCCGCTGCAGGCGACGACGTCGAGGCCGGCAGCCTGCAGGCTGCTGACCCCGGCGGCTGCGCCGAGGGAGTCGGCAGCGGCGAAGACCACGTGGTCCACCAGGTCGGCGAACACGGGGTCACCGATGAGCCGCGCCGTCTCCTGCTGGTAGACGCCGTCGGCGATCTCCAGGACGACGACGTCGGTGGTGGGCTCGCTGAGGTGCTCGATCATCGAGACCAGCAGGGCGCGCACCTGGGTGTGGGCCAAGCGGTACGTCGACGGGAACCCGAAGTCCGTGAAGTCGAGGACCCGAGCGGCTCCCGCATCGAGGAACATCCCCGGATCGCCGCCGGCACCGGTGCCGGTGACCTTGCCCGCGCTGACCTGGCGGCCGGAGGCGACGAGGCCGCGGACCAGGCACGCCAAGGTGGTGGACTTGCCGGAGTTCATCGACGTGCCGAGCACCGCGACGACCCGTGGGCGCGGCAGGCCGAGCTCGCTGGAAGGATCCACCAGCCGGCAGGGGGCCAGCCGTTCGAGGGTGAGCACGCCGGTCTCGTCGGCCAGCAGGCCGAGCGGCTGGAGGACGGTCGCGTCCTCGATCGCGGCGTGCTGGGCGGTCACCCGGCCGACGACGCCCCCGGCGGCGACGAGGTGGGCCGGGGCGAGATCCTCAGGCACCTCGGCCTCGAACTGGTCGGGGGCGTAGCGGTGGCCGTAGGCGACCACGACCTCGTCACCGACGAAGAGCGCGGCCCGCCGGCTCGTCGGGCTCTCGAGCCGCTTGTGCTGGCCGATCTCGACCACACGGGCCAGCGTGATGTCGCCGGGCCGCGGCTGCACGGCCGCCCCCGCGACGAGCGTCAGGTCCTGCTCCGAGCGCAGGTGCTCGGCGAGGAAACGGGTCGTGTAGGCGACCTTCGCGCGACGCAGCCGCGCGGGGTCGAGGGGCTCGCGATGCTCGGCGAGCTCGTGCGATCGGCTGGGGCGAGCCAGCGTGTCGTCGGTGCGGGCAAGGCCGGTCGTGTCCACTGTCGAGGTCATGGCCGCGACGCTACGAACGCCCGATGAGGTCGCGGTGAGACACCGATGAGAAGACCCTCATGCGGCACCGCTGACCCAGCGCCGGCCGCCGCGGTGGGCGGCGGCCGGCGCACGGGCACTCAGGCGCGGGTGACGCTCACGGCGATGTCCGGCGCATCGGCATACGACACGCTCGTGGCCAGCGTCTCCTGCGCGAGCAGGGTCTCGTGGGTGCGAGCGGCGGCGAGCGCGTCGGCGGGGCCGTTCACCGTGAGGGTGATCCGGTCGCTGACGTCGAGGCCGGCGTCGCGACGCGCCTGCTGCACGGCCCGGACCAGGTCACGGGCGACGCCCTCGGCCTCGAGCTCGGGCGTGAGCGCGGTGTCGAGCACGACGAAGCCACCACCCGGCAGCACACCGGTCGCGGTGTCGGCGCCGGTGTCGGCGGCGACTGTCTCCAGCGAGAACTCCCCCTCGACGAGCGCGAGCCCGCCGGCGGTGACGGTGCCGTCGTCGGCGACGCTCCAGTCGCCGGACTTCGAACCCTTGATCGCGAGCTGGACGTCCTTGCCCAGGCGCGGGCCGGCGGCGCGGGCGTTGACCGTCAGCGACTGCTTGACGCCGTAGGCGTGCGCCTCGTCGGTCTCGACGTCGAGGAGCCGCACGCTCTTGACGTTGAGCTCGTCGGCGACGATCGAGGTGAAGGGCGCGAGGCGGTCGGGGTCGGCGACCACGATGGTCAGCGACGCCAGCGGCAGCCGGTTCCTGAGCGAGGCGCCCTTGCGCAGCGCGGAGCCGGCGGAGCAGACCTCGCGGATCGAGTCCATCGCGGCGACGAGCGACTCGTCGGCCGGGAGGTCGTCCACGATCGGCCAGTCCGTCAGGTGCACCGAGCGCTCACCGGTGAGCCCACGCCACACCTCCTCGGTGACGAGCGGCATCAGCGGAGCGGTGACGCGACAGACGGTCTCGAGCACGGTGTAGAGCGTGTCGAAGGCCTCGGTCGAGTCGCTGTTCCAGAAGCGCTCGCGCGAGCGGCGGATGTACCAGTTGGTGAGCACGTCGAGGAACGAGCGCGTCGAGTCGCACGCACCCGCGACCTCGTAGTTGTCGAGCTCGTGGGTCATCGCGGCGACGTAGTCACGCAGCTTGGCGAGGATGTAGCGGTCCATCGGGTGGCTGCTGGCGGTGTTGTACGACGCGTCGTAGGACTCCGCGTTGGCGTAGAGGCTGAAGAAGTACCAGCTGTTCCACAACGGGATCAGCACCTGGCGCACCGAGTCGCGGATGCCCTGCTCGGTGACGACCAGGTTGCCCCCGCGCAGGATCGGCGAGCTCATCAGGAACCAGCGCATGGCGTCGGCGCCGTCGCGGTCGAAGACCTCGCGCACGTCGGGGTAGTTGCGCAGCGACTTGCTCATCTTCTGCCCGTCGCTGCCCAGCACGATGCCGTGGCTGACGCAGGTCGAGAAGGCGGGCTTGTCGAAGATCGCGCCCGCCAGGACGTGCATCGTGTAGAACCAGCCGCGGGTCTGGCCGATGTACTCGACGATGAAGTCACCGGGGAAGTGGCCCTCGAACCAGTCGGCGTTCTCGAACGGGTAGTGCACCTGGGCGAAGCTCATCGAGCCCGAGTCGAACCACACGTCGAGCACGTCGGTGACGCGGCGCATCGTGGACTTCCCCGTCGGGTCGTCCGGGTTGGGCCTGGTCAGCTCGTCGATGAAGGGCCGGTGCAGGTCGGCGTTGCCCGCGTGGTCGACCGGCAGCCGGCCGAAGTCGCGCTCGATCTCCTCGAAGGAGCCGTAGACGTCCAGGCGCGGGTAGGCCTCGTCGTCGGACTTCCACACCGGGACCGGCGAGCCCCAGAAGCGGTTGCGGGTGATCGACCAGTCGCGGGCGTTGGCCAGCCACTTGCCGAACGAGCCGTGCTGGATGTGGTCGGGCACCCAGCGGATGTCCTCGTTGAGCTCCAGCAGCCGCTCCTTGACCTTGGTCACCTCGACGAACCACGAGGAGACGCCCTTGTAGATGAGGGGTTCGCGGCAGCGCCAGCAGTGCGGGTAGGAGTGGTCGTAGGTCTCGCGGCGCAGCAGCACGGTGCCCGGCGTGACGGAGGCGGTCGTGCCCTTGAGGTCGTCGATGATCTGCAGGTTGGCGTCGAAGACCAGCATGCCGGCGTACTCGCTCACGGGCGCGGTGAAGCGACCGTCCTTGCCGACGGGCATGACCGCCTCGATGTCCTCGCGGTCGGTGACGACCTTGTCGTCCTCACCGAAGGCGCCGGCGGAGTGCACGAGGCCCGTGCCGTCGCTGGTCGTGACGAAGTCGGCCTCGACGACGCGGAAGGCGTTCTCGTGGCCGAGGTAGTAGCTGAACGGCGGCGTGTAGCTGCGACCGAGCAGGTCACGGCCGTGCACGCGCTCGACGACCTGGTCCTCGATCGAGCCGTCGCCCTCGAGGAGCTCACGGCTGTACGCCGCCAGCCGCTCGGCGCCGATGATGTAGCGCTCGGAAGAGCCGGTCGGCGTGGCCGAGCGCACCACGACGTACTCGATGTCGGGGTGCACCATGATCGCCAGGTTGCTCGGCAGGGTCCACGGTGTCGTGGTCCACACGAGGGCGAGCTCGCCGGTCTCGAGCCGGAGACCGACCGTGACGGCCGGGTCCTGGCGCATCTTGTAGACGTCGTCGTCCATGCGCAGCTCGTGGTTGGACAGCGGGGTCTCGTCGTTCCAGCAGTAGGGCAGGACACGGAAGCCCTCGTAGATGAGGCCCTTCTCGTGCAGCTGCTTGAACGCCCACATGACCGACTCCATGAAGTCGGGGTTCATGGTCTTGTAGTCGTTCTCGAAGTCGACCCAGCGCGCCTGGCGGGTGACGTAGTCGCGCCACTCGCCGGTGTACTTCAGCACCGACTCGCGGCAGGCCTCGTTGAACTTCTCGACGCCGAGCTCGTGGATCTCGTCGGTGGTCTTGAGGCCGAGCTGGCGCATCGCCTCGAGCTCGGCGGGCAGGCCGTGGGTGTCCCAGCCGAAGCGGCGTTCGACGCGCTTGCCGCGCATCGTCTGGTAGCGCGGGATCAGGTCCTTGACGTAGCCGGTGAGCAGGTGGCCGTAGTGCGGCAGCCCGTTGGCGAAGGGCGGGCCGTCGTAGAACACGAACTCGCCGTCGGTCTCGGCGTCGCGCGCATCGATGCTCGCCTGGAAGGTGCCGTCGGCGTCCCAGTAGGACAGGACGGCTTCCTCGAGTGCGGGGAAGCCCGGCTGGCCGGGGACGCTCTTCGCGTTGGTGTGCGAGACCTTGGGATAGGTCATGGGTGGCAACTCCTGCTCGTGTGATCGATTGACCCACGAGGACGATCCCCGACAGGGACCGCGGTACCACCTCGCTTGCGGCGTCTCCCGACGCTGCCACTCAAGTCCTGACCCGGTTCTAGTGGGCTCCACGCCGGCGTGCGTGGGCTGTTCTTCCGGAGGCTCGCCGCTGATGACGGCTCAGACGCCTGTTCCTCGATCGTACGGCGATGCGTCGGCGTGGCGCCAATCAGTTGACGAGGATCTGCGCGGCCGCCTCGGCGGCACTCAACCGAGTGGTGTCGATCCGGAGGTGTGGGAAGTCCGCCAGCACGCCCTGACCGGGCAGTGCGCCGTCCGGTGACGTGTTCATGGTGAAGGCTGCCTCGCGCTCGCGGATGTGGTCCTCGGACCACTCCAGGTCACGCTTCGAAGGCTTGGCGGCCAACCTGTCAGGCCCGGCATTCCGGTCCAACCGGGTAGCCAGATCGGCGCACAGCTCCACGAAGCGGACAGGCAACCCTCGGTCCGTGAACGGCGCGACGAGGCCGCGGATGTAGGCCGCGTCGCGCTCCCCGGCGAGATTCCAGACAGTCGTGAAGACCAGCCGGACACCGGTGGCCGCCGCCTCCTCGATGATGCGCCTGCGGAACTCGGCGTTGAGGGTCGCGAAGGCCACGTGCTCCTGGCCGAAGATCTCGTGCAAGGGCTCGATCGTGTGGTGGTTGTGGAAGAGCCTGAAATCGGAGTCGGCACTGACGGCCCTCCCGACGGTCATCTTGCCGACCGCCGGAGGCCCGAACAGAACCAGCAACTCCCCCGGATGCATGGGCGGCAGGCTACCGGCGCGGTATCGATCCTGGTGTGAGCGTTCCGACTGCAGGCAGTTCGCGCGATGAGCACGTGTCCTCACGCTCAGGTGTGCCGGAAGGGAAGCGAACTGCCTGCAGCTGGGACGCGGACGTGTCGCCAATCCGTTTGCCGTCAACCATGCGTGCGCGACAGGCTGCCCCCATGGCGAACCCCGGGTACGACGGCATGTGGCTCCCCCAGGACCAGGACCCCCGCTCGGAGGCAGGCCCGGTGAGGGGCGAGCTCGCCACCCTGGTCGGCTACCTCGAGGCCTACCGCACGACCCTCGAGCTGAAGTGCCAGGGCCTGACCCCGACCCAGCTCGGCACCCGCTCGGTGCCGCCGTCGAACCTGTCGCTGCTCGGGCTCGTGCGGCACATGGCGCGCGTCGAGCAGAGCTGGTTCCGGCGGGTCATCGAGGGCCACATGGAGATCCCGCGGCTCTTCCAGGACGAGGATCTGGACGCCGGCTTCAACTGGGCGGGCGAGGCCGACGACGCGCTCGTGGCGGACTCCTGGGAGCTCTGGCGGGCCGAGGTCGAGCACGCCCGCGCCGTACTCGACCGCACCGACCTCGACACCCTCGTCGACGTGCACGGAGAGCCCAGTGAGGTGCGCGACCTGGTCGTGCACATGATCGAGGAGTACGCGCGCCACTGCGGGCACGCCGACCTGGTCCGCGAGTGCATCGACGGCCGCGCGGGGCAGTGATCCCCACCTGAGGTTTCAACGAGCCGGATCGGGGAAGTCAAGGCATGCCGGTCACTTTGCGCAGCCGCGAAGGAACATGCCGGATCACGATCCACTCACAGATGAGGAGCAGAGACGTGCGCACGTTCGCCACTCTCGTTACGACCGCGGTGGCAGCTGCCGCCCTGACCGCCCCAGCGTTGACCTTCGCAGGCGCCGCAGCCGTCGCCGCCCCGGTCGGGCAGGCCGAGGCGTCCGCCGCCCGGACCATGCAGCTGAGCGGACTCAAGCTCTCCAAGAACAAGCCGGGCTCCCACTTCGGCCAGGCCGGCGTGATCGTCACGGCCAAGAGCGTGAAGAAGAAGGGCAAGATCACCTTCGTCGTCGCCGGCCAGCCCATCAAGGAGACCAAGAAGCTCAAGCGGGGCAAGGCCAAGTTCCAGCTCCCCTCGACGCTGGCGCCCGGCTCCTACAAGGTCAAGGCCAAGGTCAAGGGCGTCGGCAAGGCCGCGACCAAGGTCGTGGTCTACAACTCCTCGCTCTCCCTGTCCGCCAACGCCGTCACGATCTCCCAGTCGGCCAACTGCAGCACGTCCGACCCGGTCCTCACCGGCCAGGTGCTCTTCAAGGGCTCGCACCCCAGTGAGGGCTACGTCGATGCCTACCTCAACGGCGACATCAAGGGCGGCAGCCAGTCCCCGAGCTTCTTGACCTTCGACACGGTCGAGGGCGCTGGTCTGTTCGACTTCGGCGTCTGCGACACGCTCTGGAGCGAGGTCAAGGAGCTCGGCGTCGGCGTCCACAACGTCCAGCTGCTCTACACCCCGGACGCCTCCTACGAGGACTACATCTACTCCGACTTCGTCGCGATCACGGTCGTCGCCTGAGTCATCGCTGAACCGGGGTCCACCCGACCAGCTCCGAGAGCCGTCGCCCAGCCGGGCGGCGGCTCTCGTGCATCCGCAAGAAGTCGTCCATCTGCCCTTCCGTAGGCTTTGCCCGTGACTTCTGCTGCCTACGGCCACGGCCTTGCGACCCTCGACGCCAACGACACCGTCCTCGACGTGTGGTTCCCCTCCCCCGCGCTGGGTGAGCACGACGGCAGCGAGGCTCCCGCCTCGCTGACCGCGCTGGTGGGCGAGGACGAGCTCCGCGCCGTACGCCGCGAGGTGCGCCTGGTCCAGATCGCCGACCTGGCCGCGGCCCCGGTCGACACCGCCGACGTGTGGCTGCGGCTGCACCTGCTCTCCACGCGGCTCGCCACGCCGCACACGATCTCGATGGACGGCGTCTTCGGGCTGCTGGCCAACGTCGTGTGGACCAGCGCGGGTCCGTGCGCGGTCGAAGGCTTCGAGGACACCCGGGCGCGACTGCGGGGCTCCGGGCAGCACGTGACCGTGTTCGGCGTGGACAAGTTCCCGCGCCTCGTCGACTACGTCATGCCCACCGGCGTGCGGATCGCCGACGCCGACCGCGTCCGGCTCGGCGCCCACCTGGCGGAGGGCACCACCGTCATGCACGAGGGCTTCGTCAACTTCAACGCCGGCACCCTCGGCGCCTCGATGGTCGAGGGGCGCATCTCCGCGGGCGTGCTCGTCGGTGACGGCTCCGACGTCGGCGGCGGCGCCTCCATCATGGGCACCCTGTCCGGCGGCGGCAAGGAGATCATTTCCATCGGTGAGCGCTGCCTGCTCGGCGCCAACGCCGGCATCGGCATCTCCCTCGGCAACGATTGCGTCGTCGAGGCCGGTTGCTACGTCACGGCCGGCACCAAGGTCACGCTCCCGGGCGAGGGCGGCAAGGTCGTCAAGGCGCGCGAGCTGTCCGGCGCCAGCAACGTGCTCTTCCGCCGCAACTCGATCAGCGGCGCGATCGAGGCCGTCGCGTGGAAGGGCGAGGGCATCGCCCTCAACGCCGCCCTGCACGCCAACTGACCATGGGCAGACAGGTCCGACCGGCCCGCCATCCCCGGACCCGGCTCACCCTGCTCGGCAAGGCCGTGGTCGTCGGCCTCGCCGGGGTGCTCGTCTTCGCCGTCGTCGGGGTGCTGGTCAACCGCGGGGTCGGTCCCCTGATCCGGCCGAGCGGGTGCACGGCCGAGGTCGGCGAGGTGACGGTCGAGCTGACCCAGGAGCAGGCGGAGAACGCCGCCCTGATCACCGCGATCTCCATCGAGCGAGGGCTCCCGGCCCGCGCCGCGAGCATCGCGCTCGCGACGGCCTACCAGGAGTCGAAGATCGCCAACATCGACTACGGCGACCGCGACTCCGTCGGCCTGTTCCAGCAGCGGCCCTCCCAGGGATGGGGAACCGTCGAGCAGCTCCTCGACCCCGTCTATGCCACCAACGCGTTCTACGACGAGCTGGTCGAGGTCGCGGGCTACGAGGCGATGGACATCACCGTCGCCGCACAGGCCGTGCAGCGCTCCGGCTTCCCTGATGCGTACGCCGACCACGAGGCCGACGCCCGGGCGCTGGCCTCCGCCCTCACGGGCAACAGCCCGCGCGCCTTCTGGTGCGAGACCGACGGCGACGCCGACGAGGCGAGCGACCGGCTCGACGACGCCGGCCTGGTCGAGCGGGCCTCGCTGGTGCGCCGCGACGTCGAGTCGGTCTTCGGCACGCTGTCCCTCGGCGGCTTCGAGCCCGAGGGCGTCTCCAGCGGCCACATGAAGGGGTCGGCCCACTACGAGGGCCGCGCGATCGACATCTTCGTCCGACCGGTCAACCCCGACAACCGCAAGCGCGGGTGGGCGATCGCGTCCTACCTCGTCGCGCAGGCCGACCGGCTCGACATCAACACCCTGATCTTCGACGACCGCATCTGGCACGCGGGGTCGCGCTCGGGCGACGGCTGGACCGACTACGACGTGCCGTCGTCCTCGGGTGGCGACCGGGCGATCCTCGAGCACCGCGACCACGTGCACGTCGACGTGATGGACTAGTTGTGATGTCCAGGCACGTTGGTCAGTCGGG
>NZ_CM001852.1:829517-830288 GCF_000389985.1 Nocardioides sp. CF8 | reverse complement strand
CGGGACAACCTCCCTGGACATCACAACTAGTCCGACCTCCTCCACACGGCCCGACGGACCAGCCGCTCACGGGGCTGTCTCGACCTCCCAGACCAGATGTGCCATCGGGTCCGCTTGGTAGCTGCAGTAGAGACCCGTCCGGACGCAGCCGCCCAGGTGTGCGCCCAGCTCGGCGTCCTGCTCACTGATCCTGGCCAGCGCATATCTCAGCGACCGGGTCACGCTGGTGCGGGCGCGTTCCGACGTGCCGTGGGTGGTCCGGTCGCGACCGCCCAGGCCGAGTGCTCGCCCCAGCTCGGCGACGAGGTAGTCCCGGTCCTGCTCCGCGTGCGCGCGACGGACGTCATCGAGGTCGTCCTCCGCCTCGGCGATGTCATCCTCGACCTCGGCCAGCCGGCGCCGATAGGCGTCTCGGGCCTCGTCGTCGAGGACCGGCAGCCCCTGGTCGCTGTGCTGCGCCCCGCACAGGTCGAGGACGTGGAACTCGCGCCCCGGCTCGGCCAGCATCCGCGCGAGATGGCCCAGCCCGACCAGGTCGGCCAGCACCACCTCACGACCGCCGTGGGTCACGCGCCACACCCTGCCGGTCCGCCGCATGGTGGCCCGCTCAGGCAGCTCGCGCGCGGGACCGGCCGCGCCCTCGCGCCTCGTCTGGTCATCGGTGAGCATCGCCGCGACGTGCGCGGCCCTCCGCTCGGCACCGAAGGCCACGAAGTCACGATGCGCCGCCTGCCACTCCAGCCGCGCCAGGCGCGGTTGGCCCGCCAGCTC
>NZ_CM001852.1:815366-829417 GCF_000389985.1 Nocardioides sp. CF8 | reverse complement strand
CCTGACCCGACGCGCACCGCCACCTGCGCCAGGCCCGCGACGGCGCTCTGCAGACCCGGCAGGTCCCCGGACGCCGCGGCGATCTCGGCCTGCGCCTCCAGCAGCGGGACCATCCGGAGGTCACCGAAGGGCGGGCGCTCCTTCCACGGCAGGTCAGGTGGGTTGGCCACGGCCTCGTCGACCATGGCGCTGGCGGTGGCCAGGTCTCCCTGCTCGAGTCGGAGCAGGGCCAGCCAGGGCTGCGGGGACCAGGCGTGGTCGTGGGCCTCGAGGAACGCCGCCTCGGCGCCCTCCAGGTCACCGCGTCGCAGCCGGATGATGCCCAGCTCGACCAGGGGCCAGCCCAGCTCGCGGCGCATCCACGGACGCAGCTCGGCGCAGGCGGCCAGGGCTTCGTCCTCCGCCATCGACACCGGCCCCGAGATCCGCAGGAGCTCGGCCCGGTGGACCCGGCACCGACCGTGGATGCCGCCGAACGCCCGGCCGTGGCGCCACTGCTCCATCATCTGCGTCCAGTCCCGGGCGCGGTCGTGGAGGCCGAGGTTCTGGGCCGCGCACACCAGCTCGCAATACATCATTCCCGTCGTGAACGGGTCGACCTCTCCCGAGGTCAGGCGCAGCGCCACCTCGTCGAGCTGGGCCAACCCCGCCTCGAGGTCACCGTCGTGGAGCATCAGCCGAGCCGTGGCCACCTGGCCGAGCACGAGCGCCGGCAGGACTCCCAGCCGGCTGCCCAGGTCGACTGCCTGCGCGGCATGGATCCGTGCCCCTTCGGGGTCGCCGGAGAGGAACCGCTCATAGGTCCGCACCATCGCCAACAGTGCGTGGGCGGGACCGTCGGGCCGGGCGCCGACGAGCGCCTCCGCGCGTGAGACCCACCCCCGGACGGTAGCCATCAGACCGCTGTCCACCAACAGGTGGAGGGCGACCGTCGCGGCGGTGAACCCCGCGGCGTCGTCATCGCCCTGCTGGCGTTGCAGGGCGTAGAGCGCTTCCCAGGCCGACATCGCGTGCTCGAACTCGCCGGCGCCGTACGCCGCTCGGGCCCTGGCCTCCCACTCGTCCGCGCTGAGGACGGCACCGGGTGCGGGGACCGGCAGCAGGGTCAGTGCACCTGCCCAGTCACCGCCGTCGAGTGCTGCACGCGCACCTGTCAGGTCGGCCACTGTCGCATTGTGACACCGGCTGTCACGCCTGAGGGGTGATGGACCGACAAACCGAGAGGAAACCAGCCATGCACCTTCCCAAGCACGAGATCCCCGTCCGGATGGCCGTCCCCGGAGCCACCGTCCGCCAGCTGTCCGACTTCGGGGAGGCGAGCGCGACGCTCGGTGCCGAATACCTCAGCCTGGCCGCCGGGACCGACATCGCTCCCCTGCTCGTGGGCCTCGAAGGAGACCTCTGCCAGTCCCCGCACTGGGGCTTCCTGATCTCCGGCGCGCTGGCGGTCAGCTTCGACACCGGCGAGACCGAGCACGTCGTCGGCCACGAGCTGTTCCACTGGCCGCCCGGACACAGCGTGCGGGTGGAGGAGGACGCAGAGGTGATCCTCTTCAGCCCGCAGGACGAGCACCTGGCCGTGATCGACCACATGAAGGAGCGCCTGGCGACGATCTCCTGAGGCGATCAGCGTCCGGCGAGGCGCGCGACCGCGGCCTCGATGCGCTCGTCGGTCGCCGTGAACGCGATCCGCACGTGCTGCGAGCCGGCAGCGCCGTAGAACGCGCCGGGCGCGACCAGGATGCCGAGCTCGGCGAGGGCCGCGACGGTGGTCCAGCAGTCCTCGCCGCGGCTCGACCAGAGGTAGAGCGATGCCTCGGAGTGATCGATGGTGAAGCCGGCGTGCAGCAGGGCTTCCTTGAGCTTGGCCCGCCGGGCGGCGTACACCGCGTGCTGCTCGACGACGTGGGTGTCGTCCTCGAGCGCCGCGACCATGGCCCGCTGCTGGGGGCCGGGCATCTGCAGACCGAGGTTCTTGCGTACGGCGAGGAGCTCGCCGACGAGGACAGGGTCGCCCGCGACGAACGCACAGCGGTAGCCCGCGAGGTTGGACCGCTTGGAGAGCGAGTGGACGCTGAGGATGCCCTCGTGGGAGTCGCCGCAGACGTCGGGGTGGAGCACGCTGATCGGCTGCACGTCCCAGGCGCACTCGAGGTAGCACTCGTCGGAGACCAGGATCGTGCCGCGCTCGCGGCACCAGTCGACGACCTTGCGGAGGTGCTCGACCGGCAGCACGCGACCGGTCGGGTTGGACGGCGAGTTGAGCCAGAGGAGCTTGGGGGTCTCGGGGCCGAAGGCCGTCAGCGAGTCGGTCGCCAGCGAGCGCGCGCCGGCGAGGGCGGCGCCGACCTCGTAGGTCGGGTAGGCCAGCTCGGGGTAGCCGATCAGGTCGCCGGCGCCGATGCCGAGGTGCACGGCCATAGAGCCGATCAGCTCCTTGGAACCGATCACCGGCAGCACACCGTCGAGGCCGAGCCCAGTCACGCCGAAGCGCCGCGACAGCCAGTCGATGGCCGCCTGCCGGGTCTCGGGCAGCCCGATGGTGGTCGGGTAGCCCGGCGAGTCGGCAGCCGCGCACAGGGCGTCCTGCGCGACGGCAGGCGTCGGGTCGACCGGTGTGCCGATCGAGAGGTCGACGATGCCGTCAGGGTGTGCGCGCGCGGTCGCGGCGTAGGACGTCAGCTTGTCCCAGGGAAAGTCCGGGAGCCGGGTCGAGACCCGACCGCTCACTCGTCGTGCTCTTGGGGAGGAAGCGCGGCGATGAAGGGGTGGTCCTTGTCGATCTCACCCATCTTGGCGGCGCCACCCGGCGAGCCGAGGTCGTCGAAGAAGTTCACGTTGGCCGTGTAGTACTCCTTCCACTCCTCCGGGGTGTCGTCCTCGTAGAAGATCGCCTCGACCGGGCAGACCGGTTCGCAGGCACCGCAGTCGACGCACTCATCGGGGTGGATGTAGAGCATGCGCTTGCCCTCGTAGATGCAGTCGACGGGGCACTCGTCGACACACGCGCGGTCCTTGAGGTCGACGCACGGCTGGGCGATGACGTAGGTCACCGGATCCTCCTGAGGGGGCACGGGGTGGGACGCGGCCAACCTTAGTATCTCGGCATGAGCGATGCGCCGGAACCCCACACCGTGGGCAGTCCCGTCGGTCACCACGGCCTCGGTCCCCACGTGGTCGGCCAGCGGGTCGTGGTGCGCCACCTCCTGCCCGACGGTCGCGCCACCGACGTGCTCGGGGTCTGTACGGCGTGGGGCGACGGCGTCACGTCGATCGACTCGCTCCGCGGGCCCGTCACCATCGCCATCGCCGACATCGTGTCGGGCAAGCCGGTGCCGCCGCGGGCGTCGGTGCGCCACCGCGTCTCCGCGCACGACGTGGAGCTGCACGTCGCGTCGCTGTGGCCCACCATGACCGCCGAGCCGCTCGGCACCTGGCTGCTGCGCGCGTCCCCGCCCCTGGGTGGTCGACTGCGGCGCCGGGGCAACTCGGCCCTGGCGATGGCCGATCCGGACCTCCCCCTGGCCGACGCCGTCGACCGCGTCCGCTCGTTCTACGACGCCCTCGGCCAGGACCCGCTGATCCAGGTCCGGGCGGACTCACCCCTCGAGGCAGCCCTCGCTCCGTTCGGGTTCACACCGCTCGGCGACGGCGACGCACACTGCCAGCTCGCGCCCGTGTCCCGCGCCCTGCGAGCCGCCGGGCGCGGACGCGACGACGCGCGCCTGACGGAATCCGGGGCCACCTGCGTCGTCGAGTACGGCGACCAGCCGGTCGTCGCACGCGGCGAGGCGGTCCTCGACGGCGACTGGCTGGGCCTGCACGACCTCGAGGTCGACCCCTCCCACCGACGTCAGGGCCTCGGCACCCGGGTCCTGGCCGAGCTCCTCGACTGGGGCGCGTCCCAGGGCGCGACCACCGCGTGGTTGCACGTCGAGACCGACAACCACGCCGGCCTGGCGACGTACGAACGACTTGGGTTCGTCACCCACCACACCAACCGCTATCTGTCCGGTTGAGGCTGCCGCGTGGAGGTCAGGCGCCGACGCGCACGACCGGGAGCCGGGCTGAGGCGAGCCGGTCCATCAACGGCCCCTCCTCGAAGGCGAGCAGCAGCTCCTGCTCCGCCGCAGGCACGTCGTCGAGCGTCGCCCGGGCGAAGTCGGGCGGTGCCGGGAAGTACTCGATGCCGAGCTGCACCAGGCGCGCCACGTCCTCGCCCGCGATGAGCGCGGCCAGGAAGAGGCCTGCGTCGATGCTGGCGGAGACGCCCGCGCCGGTCACGATCGACCCGTCGCGGTGGACCCGCTCGGGGACGACCTCGACGCCGTAGGACGCCACCCGGTCGCGCCAGCCCCAGTTCGTCGTGACGCTGACCCCGTCGAGCACGCCGGCCGCTGCCAGGAGCGCGACGCCGTTGCAGACACCGAGCGTCCAGGTCGCGGTCGCCTGGACCCGGGCGATCCAGCCGAGCAGCCTCGCGTCCGCGATCCCGGCCACCACCCCCGGACCACCCGGGACGTAGAGGACGTCGGTCGAGGTCACGTCGTCCAGCCCTCGATGGGCCAGCATCCCGAGGCGACGAGTGTCCGCCGCGACCACACCGGGTGCGTGCGAGACGAACTCGACCTCGACTCCCGGCACGTTGGCCAGCACCTCATAGCCACCGACCGCGTCGAGGGCGGTGAAGCCGTCAATGAGCAGGATCGTCACGCGCATCTGGATCTCCTTGGTTTCGACCAGCCGATGCTGGCCCTCCCATGCTCGGCGACGGAGAAGCCGACGGGGAGTGGCGCGATTGCCACGTTGCGGGCTATTTTCGCCACATGGTGCAGACGGTGACCAAGGTGGGGGTCCTGCTCTACGACGACTGCCTCGCCTCCGAGGCCCTCGGGCTCGTCGACGTGCTGGCGGTCGCCAACAGGGTCGCGGCCTTCACGGGGCATCCCGCACCCTTCCGACCGACCATCCACGCCGCTCGTCCGGGCGTGGTGTGCGCCGCCAACGGTGTCGAGGTCAGGGCCCGCCGGATCGACCACACCATCGACCTGCTCGTGGTCCCGGGCTTCGACCTGAGCCCGGAGCAGGACATCGAACGGCGACTGCCGAAGCTGTCCGCCGAGGTCGCCCTCCTGCGCCGGTCGGCCGCCCGGGGCATCCCCACCGCGAGCATCTGCGGCGGCGCGTTCCTCCTCGGCGCGGCGGGACTGCTGGACGGCCGGCGCGCGACCACTGCCTGGCTCTTCGCCGACGAGCTCGCCCGGCGTCATCCGTCGTCGTCGATCGATCCCCGGGCCCTGCTCGTCGAGGACGGCCCGATCACGACGACCGGTGCCTTCAGCGCATCGCTGGACCTGGCGATGCACCTGGTCCGGGTGCACGCCGGCGAGTCGATCGCCCGGACCACCTCGAACATCACCCTCACCCGGCTCGGCCGCTCGTCACAGTCGCCGTTCGTCGACGACACCCTTCGACAGCGGGTCAGGCAGGCCTTCTCCACCGGTGTACGGCGCCACCTCCTCGACCACCTGGACCAGCCCTACGACCTGACGGCGCTGGCGCTTGCGCACCACACGAGCACACGCACCCTGTTGAGACGGTTCCGCGCCGAGACCGGCCAGACGCCCCTGGACTTCCTGCAGGGCGCCCGTGTCGCACGAGCCAGGCACCTGCTCGAGACCACCAACCTGAGCGTAGCCGAGATCGCCCGGAGCGTGGGCTACGAGGACACCAGCAGCTTCCGTCGACTGTTCTCCGGCGTCGTCTCGATGACGCCGTCGCACTACCGGCGCACGTTCGTGGGCTGACCACGCCCGGAGAGCGCCCTGCGTCCTTGGACCTGAGTCCTCTCGAGACTCAGGTCCAAGGAACGGGTCAGTGCGCGCCCTCGAGCTGGCCTCGGACGGCGCCGCCGGGGAACTCGCCGTTGTGGACGTTGACGTAGAACGACGACGGGTTGGCGAGGATCTCCTGCACCTCGCCCGGGTCGAGGCCCTTGCCGGCCTCGCCCTCGGTGAGGCAGTCGGCGGCCTGGCCGTCCTGCGGCCAGGCGAGGGTGACCTCGACGGGACCGTTGGCGCCCGCCGCTCCCTCGTGGATGTGCGCCGCGCGGGGAGCGCCGGGGGCGAGCTCGAGCTCGGCGATCTTGGAGACCTCGAGGACGTAGCAGAGCGTGGTGGGGTCGCCGTCGATGCCGAAGACGTAGACGCTGCCGCGACCGTTCGGGTCGCCGGCGATGGCGCGCGAGCCGTCGGGGGCGACCTCCTGGCGACCGTCGAGGTCACCTTCCAGGAGCGCGTTGGTGTGCCCTGCCTGGGCGGCAAGGGGCGCCAGAACCGTGCCGATGCCGATGCCCGCCGCGGCTGCGATCGCGACCGCGACGGTGTTCATGGACCTGTTCTTCATCTGGATTCTCCTGATGACGTCGGGTGACAGGGAGTCCTGCCGCCTGCAGTTCGACGCCGCGGGGACATCCGGATTGGCCGACAACCGACTTGCCTCGCGGGCATGCCTGACCCCACCATGGGAACCGACGACCCCGGGGACTGACAACCCCCGCTTGAGGGGTCTTCCGCGCGTCCGGCGTCATCGACGAGAGGCCGGGTGGATCTCACCCGGCGAAGGTGTGGTGGCACCGCGACCTTGCCCCCGCCCACACCTCCAGGGCCACGCCAACTGGAGGTACTCATGAGATCGCTCTGTTCATCGCTGCCCACGGCCGAGCCCGGTTCCACCGTCACCCTCGAGGGCTGGGTGCATCGCCGTCGCGAGCTCGCCCGCGTCACCTTCCTCGTCGTGCGCGACCGCAGCGGCCTGGCCCAGGTCGTGCTGCCCGCCGGCACCGCGGTGCCGCCGGAGGAGACGACCGTCCGGGTGGTGGGTACGGCGACCGCCAACCCGCAGGCACCGGGTGGCGTCGAGGTCACCGACGCCACCATCGAGGCGCTCACCGAACCCGCCGCGACACCGCCTGCCGAGCTGTGGCGACCCGCGCTCGACGTGTCGCTGCCGACGCTGCTCGACAACGCACCGGTGCTGTGGCGCCACCCCGCGCAGCGCGCGAAGTGGGAGATCGCCGCGGCCTCGCTGCGCGGCTTCCGGGCCACGCTCGACGAGCTGGGGTTCACCGAGATCGCGACGCCGAAGTTCGTCGAGTCGGCCACCGAGTCGGGCGCCAACGTGTTCGCCGTGGACTACTTCGGGCGACCGGCCTATCTCGCCCAGAGCCCGCAGTTCTACAAGCAGCAGCTGGTCGGGGTCTTCGAGCGGGTCTACGAGGTCGGCCCGGTGTTCCGGGCCGAGCCGCACGACACGGTCCGCCATCTCGCGGAATACCGCTCGCTCGACGTCGAGCTCGGCTTCATCCGCGACCACCGCGACGTGCTCGCGGTGCTGCGCGAGGTGCTCGCGGGCATGGTGTCCGCCGTGCACGAGCTCGCCGGCGGGGCGGTGCAGCGCACCCTCGCTGCGGTCGCGGTCGTGCCCGACGAGATCCCGGTGATCCACTTCGCGGACGCGCTGGCCCTGGTCGGCGCGCCTGCTGACGAGCCCGACCTGGCGCCCGAGCACGAGCGCGCGCTCGGCGCCTGGGCCCTGGCCGAGCACGGCTCGGACTTCCTCGCCGTCGAGGGCTACCCGATGCGGAAGCGGCCGTTCTACACGCACCCTTGGTCTCGTGACGGCGCTGGCGCCCCTCCTCGACCACCGGGGTCTGCGGAGGGGTCGAACAGCTTCGACCTGCTCTTCCGCGGGCTCGAGCTGGTCACCGGCGGGCAGCGGCTGCACCGGCCCAGCGACTACGACGCAGCGATCCGCGCCCGCGGCGAGGACCCGGCCGACTACGCGGCGTACCTCCAGGCGTTCGAGCACGGCATGCCGCCGCACGGCGGCTTCGCCATCGAGCTCGAGCGCTGGGTGGCCCGGCTGGTCGAGGCAGCGAACGTCCGTGAGGTCACGCTGTTCCCGCGCGACCTGCACCGCCTGACGCCGTAGCGATCCTCAGTTTCGACACGGCGCTGGCGCGCCTGCTCAACCAGCGGTCCGGGCTCAGCTGACGTTGTCCTCGGCGTTCGGGTGGGTGCAGATGACCGTGTCGGAGGGCGTGTAGGTCGTGTGGAACGTCTCGGGTGAGCGGGTCTCGGTGTTCGCACCGACCGGCTCGAAGTAGCGCATGACGTCGATGTCGAAGCCGCCGTAGCCCTCGTTGGCGTGGCACTTCTTGGTGTCGACCTTGCGCTCCTTCGCCTTGGTGATGTTGTAGCGCTCGGACTCCGAGGTGGTGATGTTCCAGTGCTTCGTGGAGTACATCGAGACCGTCACGACGCCGCTCGTCGACGGCGTCGACGGGGTGACGTTGGCGCTGACCAGCACGCCGTAGGGGGTGTCGTTGCGGAACTTCAGGTCGATCGCGCCCCAGGCGACAGTGGCCTCGCGACCGATCGGGTAGCGGTCGATGTAGAACGAGTGCGGCTTGTGCTCGACGTCCTCGAGACCGGCGAAGAACATCGCGTTGAAGGTCGTGGTCGCCATCTGCGAGACACCGCCGCCGAGGTCGGTCACCAGGATGCCGTCCTGGATGATGTAGCCCTCGGTGAAGCCGTTGGCGACGGTGCGCTCGCCGACCGTGTCGTTGAGGCTGAAGGTCTCTCCCGGCTTGAGCACCGTGCCGTCGACCAGCTCCGCGGCGCGGCCGATGTTGATGTTGCGGTACTCGGCGTACGGGTAGTAGGTCGTGAAGGTCGAGACGCGTTCCTTGATGCCCAGCGCACGGGCGTCCTTCGTCGTGAACTCGGGCTTGGCGACCTTGGCGTCGACGCTCAGAGTCCGTTCACCGTCGGGCGCGGCGACGAGGGCGAGGAAGCCCGCGTCGATCTGCTGCTGGTCGTAGGTGACGCCCGGCTTGGCCGGGATCACCTGCGGGACGCCTCCCACGAGCGCGACGGTGGCATCGACCGGGGCGCCGTCGGCGACCACGTTGGCGGCGACGACCTCGGCCAGCTTGGCGGTGTCGAGCTGGGGCACGAGCTTGCCGTCGACCGGCTTCAGGCTCAGCGCGGTGGTGTAGTCCTCGGGGAAGAGCTTGATGGTCGCCTTGTCGAAGCTCAGCGTCACCGAGCCCGACACGGCAGGGTTGGCGAAGGCCTGGCGGGCCTCGGCGAGGTCGGCCTCGTCGATGGTCGGCTCGGCCTGCGCCAGCTCGAGTGCGGGCTTGTCGGCCTCCTCGCTGAGGTAGGCCGACACGAGGGTGTCGCGAGTGGAGACGGGGTCGAGGGCCTCCCCGACGCGCGGCTTGACCGTCGTGATCGACGCGCCGTCGAAGCCGAGCGCGCCCTCGCGCGGGGCGGTGCCGTGCTGCTCGTCCAGGCCGGCCACCGTCTGGGCGAAGGCAGCCTCGTCGACGGTCACCTCGGCCTCGAAGTCCTCGCCACCGGTGAAGTAGTTCCACAGCCGGACCGGGTCCCAGCTGCGCTCGCCGCCTGCCTCGGCCACGGAGGCGTCGTAGTCCACCGAGATGCCGGCAGCGGCCGGGTCGATGCTGACCGGCTTGCCCTCGACGGTGACCTCGATCGGGCCGGAGACCCGCTCGGCCAGGCCCGCCTGCAACCGCTCGGCGGCCTCGGCCTGCGGGTGTCCGCCGATGCTGACACCGGACACCGTGGTGCCGCGCGCGACCTTGTCGGCAGCGGCGTAGTGGGCCGCGACGTAGGCGCCGCCGATCAGCAGTCCGAGGCCGAGCAGCAGCCACAGGACGACACGGCCGCCGGACTTGTCGGCGGCCGGGCCATCGGTGAGCTCATCGCTTTGAGGAAGGATCGACACGGTCCGATCCTAGGTTCACCCCGGCGAAACGCCCGGATCGTCGCTCCCACGGCACTGTCGCCCCCGAGCAGCGGTCCCGGGTCGTGGCGACGTCGCGAGGGCGACGAGCAGGAGCAGGAACGAGCCGCCCAGCACCGTGTATCCGGCCGTGCTGCCGGGGAGGAGGTAGTCGCCCTCGGCCCGCGGCAGCACGGCGTAGACGATCGCGCCGAACCAGCCCACGACGAACGCGAGACGCCACCCGCCGGCGGGCAGAGCGAGCGTGGTCAGCGCTCCCGCGGCCAGGCCGAGGACCAGGCCCCACCACCACGCGTGCACCAGGACTGCGGCGAGTCCCCCTGCGAGGCCGACGCCGAGCAGCGCAAGCGCCGCCAGCGCCCGGACCAGCAGCACGGTGGGCTCAGAGACCCGCGAAGAGGTCGGCCTCGAAGCCGTTGTCGGCGACCGGCCCGCGCACGCCCTTGGCCAGGACGTAGAACTCCTCGCCCCAGAACGCGTGCCCCGACTCGGCGCCGGAGAAGAACGGTCCGTCCGGGTCGACCTGGGTGCGGTGCAGCTTGAGCGCCTCCATCTTCGTGTGCACGAAGTCGGTGCCGTCGACGCACGCCGAGATCAGCTCGTCCGGCGTCACGAACGGGCCCATCTCGCCGTCGGGGTCCATCCCCTCGAAGCTCTGCGTGTCGCCCGCCTCGCGCAGCGCCCGCAGGCTCGCGCGCATCTTGGACTCGCTCATCGCGCACCAGTAGATCTTCGCGATGTCGTGCGGGGTCCCCAGCTGCAGCTTGTACGTCGGTGCGGCGGCCAGCACAGCGGCGTACATCGCGACACGGTGTGCCTGGATGTGGTCGGGGTGGCCGTAGCCCCCGAACTGGTCGTAGGTGACCAGGACCTGCGGCTGGAGGTCGCGGATGACCTCGACGAGCTCGTCGGCCGCGTCGGTGAGGTCGGCGTTCCAGAAGGCGTTGTCGGGGACGAACTCGCCCGCGACGGCGTGACCGTCCGCGTGCCAGGCCATGCCCGAGTCGTGGAAGCGGCCGAAGCCGCCGAGCCACCGCTGGTCGGTGACGCCGAGTCGGGCCATCGCCGCCGCGATCTCCTGCTTGCGGCGCTCGCCGAGGCCCCCCTCCTTGTCGAAGGCGAGGTGGCCCAGATCGGGGACGAGCACCTCGCCCATCTCGCCGGCGGTGCAGGTCACGACCGTGACGCCGCGCCCCTCGGCGACGTACTTCGCCATCGTCGCGCCGTTGTTGATCGTCTCGTCGTCCGGGTGGGCGTGCACGAAGAGCGCGCGCAGGTCGGCAGTCATGACACCAGCCTAGGGGCGGCGCTGCGGGTGCCGAGGGCGACGCCGACGACCGCGACCACCAGCCCGAGGAGCTCGAGCGGGCCGAGGGTCTCGCCGAGCACCAGCCATGCGAGCACCGCCGTCACGGGCGGCGACAGGAAGAACAGGCTGGAGCCTGCGCCGGCACCCCCGCGCCGTACGAGCGCACCGAGCAGGAGCAGGCCGACGATCGAGTTGACGATCGCGAGGAAGGCGACCGCGACGCCCCCGCGGACGGGGTCCGTGATGGCGTGCGTTCCCTCCAGGGTCAGGGCGAGCACGGCCAGCGGCGGGGCCGACACGGCGAACTGGATCGCCGCCGACCAGATGGGGTCAGGACCGTGCCCGATCCAGCGCTGGCCGAGCGTGCCCAGGCTGAGGGTGACCGCGCTGAACACCGCGAGCCCGATGCCCAACGGGCCGCCGGCCGATTCGATGTCGGGCCCGAGCACGATCAGCACCCCGGCGACCCCGATGACGAGCCCGAGCAGCTGGCGTCGCGACAACGCCTCCCGGAGGAAGACCGCGGCCAGCACCGCGGTCAGCACCGGCGTGAGGGCGTGCAGCAACGAGGCCAGGGTCGCGCCGAGCCCGGCGTCGAAGGCGAGGTACATCGCGCCGAACTGCACCGCGTTCATCACGACGCCGGTCAGCGCGACCCGCCCGGCGGTCCGGCGATCGATCCGCAGCGGTCCGCGCAGCAGACGGGCCAGCAGCAGCGCGAGCACCGCCGCCACGCCGAAGCGCAGCGCCAGCAAGGTGAACGGCGCCACGTGCTGCACGCCGTAGGGACCGGAGATGTAGCCCGAGGACCAGACCAGCACGAACGCGGCCGCCGGGACGAGTGGCATGGCGCCGACCGCACTGACCGGGCGCGCCCGGACGTCAGTCAAGGGGCTTCTTGATCCGCTTCGGCGCGGTCGGCAGCACGAGCGGCGGGCCGCTCGGGGCCGCTGTCTCGGGGTCCAGCCAGCCGTCGAAGTCCTCGACCAGCACCTCGACCATGAAGTCGGGCGCATCGGTGACGACTGCCCACGGGTGACCCTCGTCGTCGTCCTCGCCGGCCAGCCGCTCTCGTTCGGCGCTCGCCTCGAAGCCGTTGGCGACCAGGCGACGGACGACCTGTCGCGCGTCGTCCTCCTCGAAGAAGATGGCTCTCACGCGCCCATCCTCTCCCGCAGGGCAGTGAGGAACGGACGGTCGGGGTCGAGCCAGTCGACGTCGTCGAGCTCGTCGGCGGTGACCCAGCGGACCAGGTCGTGCTCGGTCGGGGTCGGCTCACCGTCGGTGAGCACGCCGCAGGCGACCCGCAGCTCGTGGGTGGCACCGATCAGGGCGGTGCCCGGGAGCCAGCCGGTCAGCTCGATCCGACAGCCGAGCTCCTCGCCGATCTCGCGCACCAGGGCGTCCTCGGGCGACTCCCCCGGCTCCACCTTGCCGCCGGGGAACTCCCACCTGCCGGCGGCCTCGACCGGCGCGGTCCGGCGGGCGGCGAGGACGGTGCCGTCGCGCAGGATCGCCGCACCGACGACGGCAGTGCGCAGCGGTGAGGTCACGCAGCGAGATTACGGTGTGGTCATGCTTGTCCAAGGTGTCCACCTGCAGCGGACCGACGAGAACGTCCGCGAGATCGCCGCCCTGGCGGCGGTCCTGGGCGAACCGGCCGGGCTCGACGGGCTGCTCGACGACCTGAAGTACCAGGCCCGTCGCAGCCGGGTCCCCGCCCGTCTGCTGGGCCGCGCGGTCAGCGACGCCTACACGTGGGACGCCCACGACCGGAAGGACCCGCTCTGGTACCCGCAGGGCATCTCCACCAGCGCCGACGCCTCGGACACCGAGGACATCGCGGGTCGCAAGGTGCTCGTGACGACGTGGTACTCCACCGGCCGGGACGGCGTGAAGCGCGGCTCGCGCGTCACCTTCATCGACCTCGAGACGCTGAAGTACCGCCACGTCCTGCTCGTCAACCCGGTGTTCGACCAGGAGGGCGCCCTCCAGCTGCGGCCGATGAACATCCACGCCGGCGGAGTCGTCTGGGCTGGCGGCTACCTCCACATCGCGGCTACGCGCCGCGGCTTCGTCACCGCCCGCGTCGACGACATCATGCGGGTCCTCGGCGACGACGACCACCCGGACGAGCTCGGCTTCGACGGCGAGCGCGTGTCGTCGTACGGGCATCGCTACGTGCTGCCGGTGCGCTTCACCTACAAGGCCTTCACCGACGACGGGCACGAGCAGCTGCGCTACTCCTTCCTCTCCCTCGACCGGCGCTCGGACCCGCCGGCTCTGCTTGCGGGCGAGTACAACCTCGGGACCGCTCCCAACCGGCTCGCGCGCTACCAGCTCGACGCGGACACCTGGCAGCTCCGGACCGGTGACGACGGCTTCTCCCGTCCGCTGGAGGTGGACGAGGGCGGCGTCGTCCAGATGCAGGGTGCTGTGCTCGCCGGCGGGCGCTACCACGTGAGCGTCTCGCACGGCCCGTGGATGCCCGGCACGATCTATGCCGGCCTGTCCGGGCAGCTGAAGCCGAAGCGGTTCGCGCTGCCGATGGGCCCCGAGGACCTGACCTACTGGCCGTCGACCGACCGGCTGTGGTCGCTCACCGAGCACCCACGACGCCGGTGGATCGTGTCGATGAAGCGGTCGGCGTTCGACTGACGCCCACCAACGGCTCGACGGGTCTGACGTTCGTACGTCGAAATGCTTGACGTGTGTCACGTCGGTGACGTTGTCTGTGCGCAGCCTCCGCGATCACCAACCCAGTGACGCGCGAGGAAATAGCGTTCTCCATCCAGGCACGCCATCAAGGAGTCTCCTTTGTCAGTCATCTCTCGGGGCCCGGGAGCGCGCAGTCGCTCCGTGGCCCTGCTCTCCGCCGGACTGCTCGTCGCAGGCGTCACGGCCA
>NZ_CM001852.1:798083-815269 GCF_000389985.1 Nocardioides sp. CF8 | reverse complement strand
CGGCCCCCGAGCAGGCGCTCGGCGCTGGTCGCTACATCGTGATGCTCCGCCTGCCCGGCGCGACCCGCTACGAGGGCGGCGTCGACGGCCTCGCGGCCACCCAGGCCCGCTCGGGCAACAAGTTCAACGCCCGCTCCGACAAGGTCGCGCAGTACTCGCGCTTCCTCGAGCGCGAGCAGAGCCGGATCGCCGACGCCGTGGGGGCCGACGTGTTCTCGCAGACCACGATCGCGTCCAACTCCTTCACCGCGCAGCTCACCGCGAAGCAGGCGGCGGAGCTCGCCGGCCAGCGCGAGGTGCTGACCCTGGTCGAGGACACCGCCTTCGAGCTCGACACCTGGAACACCCCGCGCTTCCTCGGCCTGGAGTCCCGCTCGGGCACCGGCACGGGCGGCCAGTGGGCCGCCCAGGGCGGCGTGGCCAACGCCGGGAAGGGCGTCGTCGTCGGCATCCTCGACAGCGGCATCTGGCCCGAGTCGGCGTCGTTCGCCGGTCCCAAGCTGAAGAGCCGGGCAGAGGGGAAGTTCACCCCCTACCGCTCGGGCCGCACGACCTTCATGAACAAGGCCGACGGCAGCCAGTTCCGCGGCGAGTGCGAGACCGGCGAGGACTGGGAGGTCAACGACTGCAACCAGAAGCTGATCGGTGCCCGCTACTACGCCGATGCGTTCGTTGCCAGCGTCCCGGTCGACAAGCGCGACGCCAACGAGTTCATCTCCACCCGTGACGGCGACGGCCACGGCAGCCACACCGCCAGCACCGCCGCCGGCAACTTCGGCGTCTCGGCCTCGGTCGAGGGACGTGACTTCGGCACCGTGAGCGGCATGGCTCCCGCGGCCAAGATCGCCGCCTACAAGGTGTGCTTCAACGACACCGACCCCAACACCGGTGGCTGCTACACCTCCTCGACGCTCGCCGCCGTCGACGACGCCGTGACCGACGGCGTGGACGTCATCAACTACTCGATCTCCGGCGCGACCACCACGGTCGTCGACGCGGTCGAGTTCGCCTTCCTGGGTGCTGCGGCAGCGGGCGTCTTCGTCGCCGCCTCGGCCGGCAACAGCGGACCGACGGCCTCCACGGTCGCGCACAACAGCCCGTGGATCACCACGGTGGCCGCGGCGACCCACGCCGTGTTCGAGAACACGGCTGTGCTCGGCAACGGTGCGAAGCACAAGGGCGCCTCGATCAACGGCACGCCGTTGGCCAGCACCCCGCTCGTCAACTCGACCGCCGCCGGTCTCGCCCCGGCCACCGCCGACGAGGTCCGCCTGTGCGCGCCCGGCAGCCTCGACCCGGCCCAGGTCACGGGCAAGGTCGTCGTCTGCGACCGCGGCGTCTACGACCGGGTCGCCAAGAGCTCCGCGGTCAAGCAGGCCGGCGGTGTGGGGATGATCCTGGTCAACATCACGCCCGGCAGCCTCGACGCCGACTTCCACGCCGTACCGACCGTCCACCTCGACCACGTGGCGGCCCCCGCGATCAAGGCCTACGCCGCGACCGCCGGCGCCACCGCCTCCTTCGAGTCGGGCGACACCACCGGCGGCTCGCCGACCGTGGTTCCGCAGATCGCCGGCTTCTCCTCGCGTGGCCCCGCCAAGGCGAGCGACTCCGACGTCATCAAGCCCGACATCGCGGCTCCCGGTGCCAGCGTGCTGGCCGCGGTCGCCCCGCCGTCGGGACAGGGTCGTGACTTCGACCTCTACTCCGGCACGTCGATGTCGAGCCCGCACGTCGCCGGTCTCGCGGCCTTCATCTTCGGGGTCAACCCGCAGTGGACGCCGATGACCGTCAAATCGGCCATGATGACGACTTCATACGACCTCAAGAAGGCCGACGGCAGCGCCCACCAGGACCCGTTCGCCCAGGGCGCCGGCCACGTCGACCCGACCAGGTTCTTCGACCCGGGTCTCGTCGTCACCTCCAACGAGGACGAGTGGCTGAGCTTCGTCGAGGGTCAGGGCTTCCCGATCGACGGCGTCGAGCCGATCGCGGCCAACGCCCTCAACGTGCCCTCGATCGCCCAGGGCCAGGTGGCCGCCAGCACCAGCATCACGCGCACGTTCACCGGTCTGCGTGCCGGCACGTGGAGCGTCGAGGCCACCGTGCCCGGCTTCTCGGTCACGACGGACAAGCCGTCGGTGACCATCGGGTCCGCCGGCGAGCAGGTCGCGGTCACCTTCACCTTCACCCGCACCGACGCCCCGCTCGCCAAGTTCGCGACGGGCTTCGTCACCCTGACCGGTCCCACCACGGTCCGGATGCCCGTGGCACTGCGTCCCGTCTCGGTCAAGGCACCCGCCACGGTGGCGGGCACCGGAACCGACGGCCGTGCCACCGTCGACATCACCGCCGGCTACACCGGTGAGCTCGACGTCCGCCCGACCGGTCTGGCCAAGGCCACGACGGTGGAGCGCAGCACCGCCGTCGGCGAGGACTACGAGCGCACGGTCGTCGTGCCGGGCGGCACCAAGGCCGCCCGCTTCGTGGCCGACGCAGCCAACGACGCGGCCGACCTCGACCTGTTCGTCTACCGCCTCAACGCCGCCGGCACGCCGGTGGCACTGGCGGGCCAGTCGGCCACAGGTTCAGCGGACGAGACGGTGACCTTGCTCAACCCGGTCGCCGCGTCCTACCTCGTCGTCGTCAACGGCTACGCCGCGGCCCCGGGCGAGACCAGCATCGCGACCACCTACGACGAGTACGTCGTCGGTGGCACCGGTCTCGGCACCTTCCACGCCGAGCCCGACCCGGTCGCGGTCACCCAGGGCGAGGCGACGTCGTTCGACGCCGTCTGGTCCGGCCTGGAGGCCGGTCGCTACCTCGGTGTCCTGGAGTACGACGGGGCCCTGGCGCCGACCTACGTGACGGTCTCCGCGCCGTGACCTGATCAGCACGATCGCCGGACGGGCGTGGCTCCCTCGGGGGCCACGCCCGTTCGGCATTCCCGGGAGTGACCTGCCTGGCTGGTGACCGCGGTCAGGGGCGCGGCTGACGCGCGAGCTGCCGGCTCTGCGCGACGAGGCGGTCTGCGGAGTCCCACACCTCGCAGTCCTCCTCGAACATCCCGCCCGCCATGTTGCGGGTGCGGTGCGTGACGCGCAGCCACCCCGGCGCGGGCTTCGCGCGCACGTGGGCGGTCAGCTCGAGCGTCGGCGCCCAGCCGGGCATGCCGAGGTCGAAGGTCACCGGCGGCAGGGCGTCGAGCACCATCAGCAGCTCGATGGGGTCCGGGTCGCGCTCGCCGTTGAGGCGGAACCAGGCCGAGATCACGCCGTCGCCGGACGGCTTGCCGACGGCCCACCCGATGCACGAGGGGTCGAAGCGCATGTCGAAGCGCCCGAGCAGCTTGGCGTTGGCGAGCACCTCCGGCGGTGCCATCGAGCTGGGCACGCACTCCTCGAGCGGGGCCATCACCGGCGGCTTCGCGGTGGTGCGGATGTCGTCGGGGACACGGTCGAGGTCGCCGTACGTCGCCAGCGCGGTGATGCGAGCGTCGCCTCCCTGCGTCAGCTCGGCCGCGAGGGTGGCGATGCTGCCACCGTCGCGCACGACCCGGGTCGACACGGTCGCCGGACCGGGGCGCGACGCGGAGAGGTAGTAGGCGCTGACGGAGATCGGGTCGGGCTTGCCGGGCGCCACCCGGCTCAGGGCGTTTCCGATGGTGGCCAGGAGGTAGCCGCCGTTGACGCCCGCGCCGACGACCCAGCCGTCGTGGAGCTCTGCGGCGAACTCACCGTCGCCCCGGTCGGTGACGGCGATGTGGTCGTCCCACTCGATCTGGTTCATGGCGCGAGCCTAGTGATCGACTCCCGAAGTCGCTCGGCGGCGGGCGGCAGCTGCCGGTCGGTGCGCCAGGTGAGGCCGATCGCGCGACGTGCGCCTGGCGACCCGACGATCTGGACACCGTGGGTGCCGGACTGCCCCACGATCGCCTCGGGCACGATCGCCACCCCGAGCCCGGCCGCCACGAGCCCCTCGATGGTCGCGAGGTCCTGGCTCTCGAAGGACACCTCGAGCGCCACGCCCGCCTCCCGGAGCAGCCCGTCGACGAGCGTGCGGAAGCCGTAGCCCGGCGGAGTGGTCACCAGGTCCTCACCCGCGAGGTCGGCGAGGCGCAGCCGCGAGCGTCCGGCCAGCCGGTGCGTGGGGGGTACGGCGACGACCAGCCGCTCCTCCTGGAGCAGGTGCCAGCCGTGGCCGGCCGGGCGGACCGACGTGATGGCGAGGTCGACGGCGCCGCGGGCGAGGTCCGCCTCGAGCTCGTGGGCGGGCTCCTGGCTCAGCAGCACCCGCACCCTCGGGGCGACGGCGTGGAACTCACGCAGGAGCTGCGGGACCAGCGAGGTCGCCATCGAGTCGAGGAAGGCCAGCCGGGCGACGCCCGACTCCGGGTCGAGCTCACCGCGCACGTCCGCCAGGAGCTGGTCGTGCCGGGCGACGACCTCCCGTGCGCCGCGCGCGACGGTCTGGCCGATCGGCGTGAGGTGCACACCGTCGGCGGCGCGTTCGAACAGCCTGGCCCCGAGCTCGTGCTCGACCCTCGCCAGCGCGCGCGACAAGGTGGGCTGGGTGATCCCGAGGATTGCGGCGGTGTCGGTGACGTGCTCCTGCTCGGCCACGGCGAGCAGCCATTCCAGGTCGCGGATCTGCATGCTGAGGATCATACGCATTTCGCATGACTCTAAGCCGTTCCTGACATTGGACGCATGACTCTTCTCGGCGCACACTCGTGTGGTCATGTCTGCTCCCGCCATCACCCCGCCACCCGTCCTGGACCTCGGCCACCTCCCCGGCTCGGTCGGCTACCGCCGCGTCGTGCTGGCGCTCTTCGCCGCGGGGCTCGCGACCTTCGAGCTGCTCTACAGCACCCAGGCGATCCTGCCGGAGCTCGCGACCCGCTTCGAGGTCTCGTCCACGCAGACGACCCTGACGCTCTCGCTGGCGACCCTCTCCCTCGGTGTGGCCCTGCTCGTCGTCGGCCCGCTCTCCGACGTGATCGGCCGGACCCGGCTGATCCACCTGTCGATGGCGCTCTCGGTCGTCTGCGCCGTGGGCTGCGCCCTCGCCCCGACCTGGACCTCGCTGCTGGTCATGCGCTGCCTGATGGGCGTCGCGCTCGCCGGGCTGCCGGCGGTGGCGACGGCCTACCTCCGCGAGGAGCTGCACCGCTCCACCCACGCGCGCGCGGCTGGGCTCTACATCGGCGGCACCGCGCTCGGTGGCATGGCCGGCCGGCTGGTCACGGGCTACACCGCCGAGCTCGCCGGCTGGCGCTGGTCTCTCGGCGCGGCAGCACTGCTCGCGCTCGTCTGCGCCGTCGCCGTACGCCGCCTGCTCCCCGACTCCCGCCACTTCTCCCCTGCCCCCACCGGCGCCCGGACGATGCTCGCCATGGCGCGACGCGCGGTCGCCGACCGGGCCCTCGTCGGGCTCTACGTCATCGGCGGCTGCTCGGTCGGAGCGATGGTGTCGATGCTCAACGTGGTCGGCTTCCGGCTGGAGGCAGCGCCGTTCAACCTCGGTCTCGGCGCCGCCAGCCTGGTGTTCCTCGTCTATCCGCTCGGTACGGTCAGCGCCGCGACCTTCGGGCGACTGGCCGACCGGATCGGGCGCCGGGCCGTGCTGCCGATCGGGTCCGTCGTCGCGGTCGCGGGCGCCGTACTCACCTTGTCGTCGTCGTTGCCGGTGCTGGTCGCCGGGCTCTCGCTGCTCGTCATCGGCTTCTTCGCCGTGCACGGCGTGGCGAGCGGCTGGGTGCCTGCGCGGGCGCACGCGGGCGGGGTGAGCGCCGGGCAGGCGGCGTCGCTCTACACGTTCACCTACTACCTCGGCGCGTCCGTCTTCGGCAGCCTCGGCGCCACCGTGTGGAGCAGCGTCGGCTGGCCGGGCGTGGTCGCCCTGACCGTCTCGCTGCTCGCCGTCACCGGCGCCCTCGCCCTGCGACTTCGGGTGACCCGCCCCCTCGTCGCGTGACGGATCGCTAGGGTGCTGGTCGTGACGAATGACATCCGCCCCCTGCTCGAGCAGAGCGTCGAGATCTCCGCTCCCGTCGCCCACGTCTGGCCCCTGGTCAGCGACGTCTGCCGCATGCCCGACTGGAGCCCGCAGGTCACCTCGACCCGGCTGCGCAGCGGCTTCGAGACCGTGGAGCAGGGCACGCAGTTCACCAACCGCAACATCCACGGCGAGCTGGAGTGGACCACGCACGCGGAGGTCGTGAAGTTCTCGCCGGAGTCAGAGGTGGCGTTCCGGGTCGAGGAGAACTGGGCGATCTGGTCGTTCCTGCTCTCCGCGACCGACGCCGGCACCCTCCTGACCCAGCGCCGCGAGCTGCCCGACGGTCTCTCGGAGCTGTCGCGCGAGCTCACCGACGGCTTCATGGGTGGGCAGGACGCGTTCACCGAGAGCCAGCTCGCCGGCATGCGCGAGACGCTCGAGGCAATCAAGGCTGCGGCAGAGGCCTGAGGGTCTGCCGTCCCATCCATCTGCCCGTCGAGATCGCTGGGACCTGGCGACACAGGACCTCGACGCTGACCATCAACGCGTGATCGGGGACGATCGTGGAGACCAACCAGCCGAGCCGTGCCGTGACTGCGGCTGCGCGACAACTGTCTCGTGCCTGGGTCGTGTCGTTGGCGACTGCAGTGCTGATGCCCTTCGTCACTCTCGGACTCACGATCGCGGTGCTGGTCTGGGGCGATGAACTGCGTTGGTACGCATTGCTCGGAGCTGCGGCCACCGTCTCGCTCGTCTACAACGCGAGTCGGTTCGTGCCTCGGTCCAAGGGGGTCGACAGATCCACGATCCCACTCAGTCCCGTCGATGCCGAGCGCTTCGCCCGGTGGATGGAGTCGGTGGCGCCCGGATACCGCCCCGAGGTGCGTCTGGCCCCACATGCCGGAGTCGGCGTAGCGGACGGGACGCTGACCATCGGCCTTCCCTTCCTCATGTTCCTGCAGCGCGACGAGCTGGCCGCTCTGGTGACCGACGCGAAGGTCTTCGCAGAACTCGATGCGCACCCGTCGACGCGACGGGCGCGATGGCTCCTGGCCTCGGGGCTTGGCGGCGCCCTGCGCTATCGCGATGGCAAGGATTCACGGGCGAGCAGAATGCTTCTGCATCGCATCGATGTTGCCGCCGCCGACTTCCAGGAGGCGACCCACGCGTGGGTCGACAGCTTGCGCGGTCAGCGTGGATCGACGTGGCGGCAGACCGCGCAGGTGCTCGATGCGGTTGAGGAATCGTGGCAACACGTCTGCGGACTGTGGCTGGCTCCAGCGATGGCTGCTCGATTCTGGCACCCGGAGCCGTTCACCGGACTGCGCTCCTTCCTCACCGCTTGCGAGAGTCATGCCCTCGTGACCTTTGACGCACGCCCGGGTGGCGATCCGTCCATCACCCTGCTCCAGGACGTGCGCCGCTATGAGGCCGATCTCGCATCGACGCTCGTCGACGCGGACGAGCTGGCGCTCGAGCCGACGAACTGGGAGGAGCACCCTGCTTCCGTCTCCGTTCCACGATGGCGTCAAACCCTGGCAGCTGCTTTGGTCGCAGCCGACCGTGCGACCGGACACACTCATCCGGCGACCCTGGAGACGATCCTGGGTCTGGTCGAGGACGGGTGGGCCGACACCTTGGCGGCCGTGCTCACCAGCACGCCGACAGAAGCAGGCGAAGAGCCGACGCCTGTGAAGCCCGTCCTCGACGAGGTCCTGACAGCTGCCACCTCGGTCGCGCTCCTCGATGGAGGGGCAGGTCAAACCATCTGGCAGTGGCCGTTCGGGACATGCCTGATCGACGAACAAGGCCGGGTCCTGGCCGTCGAAGGGGTGGTGCAACACGCCTTGGCGGAGTTCGGTGCCGGCAGGGGGCTCGGCGCCCTCCGCGATTGGCTCCATGCCCAAGGTGTGGGCCTTGAAGACCCGCTGTGGCTCGGGGAGGGAGTCGCGCCCGACGGAGAGCAGTCCATCCTTGCCTTCCATGCCTACCAAGGCCTTCGAACCGCCGAGGCAGTGCTCTCCACCCAGGCTCTGCGACTGTTCCCCGTGACCTACGCGCAAGGAGTCAGGACCGACGTGCGCCACGCGATGGATGGCACGGCCTTCCAGGAGCGCATGTCCGCTGTCAACGCCGGTGACCTGGAGGGACAGTCGACGGAGGTGCCTCTCGACGATGTCGTGGCCGCAACCTTCGGACCCATGATCGGTGGGCACTGGTGGCGTCTGCGGATCACGACCTCTCAGGGAAGCACAACGATTCGCGGCAACGGACCGGGCCTCGACATTGCTGAGGAATTCGCCGCTCGGTTGGGCGACAGGTTGCATCGACCGTGGTTGCGCAGACCGGGCTGGTTGCTCAGGGTTCGCAACGTGATCGGGTTTGCCGGCCTCGGGTTCGGGATGCTCGCATTGATCATGCTGGTCTGGGCGCTGGTCGCTCCCGCGTCACACATGCGGCGCTCAGACGCGCCGGTGTTCCTCGTGGTGGCGGCTGTCTGCCTCTTGATCGGCATGCTTCCGGACCTGGTGGCCAACGTGTTGGAACGCCTCGACCCGAGACAGCGGGCCAGACGAGAGCCCTGGCCGCCCACCAGTCTCTAGGCCTGGCGGGACAACGCCGCGACGACGAGCCTCGGAGCCGGGTTGGTGTGCGGCTCACCGTCGATCACGACTGTCGGGACGGTCTCGTTGCCGTCGTTGACGCTCCTGACGTACGCCGCTGCGTCGGCGTCCGCCCAGATGTCGACCCACACGGCGGCGGCTCCGCGCTTGCCCAGGACGAGCCGCAGTCGCTTGGTGAAGGGGCAGCCCTTGCGCCAGTAGATGACGACCTGGCCCTCCGCGGCAGCCCGCGCACCCTCGGCGGCGGAGACGGAGGTGGGGCGGTGACCGAACACCTCAGTGGCCGACGTCGTAGGCCATGGCGTGCCGCGGCTGGTAGAGCAGCATGTCGTCGGCGCCGGGGACCCGCAGGCCGACGCCCCGGTGGAGCGCGGTGATCATGAGCGCCACGCTAGCGCCGTACGCCTCATGAAGGTCCACGCAGACGCGTGGAGTTTCAGGGGTCCAACCGGCTCAGGCGCTGAATCTCCACGCCTGTGCGTGGAGTTTCATCCGGAGGGCCGAAACCCTCAGACGTTGAAGCGGAACTCCACGACGTCGCCGTCGACCATCACGTAGTCCTTGCCCTCGATGCGCACCTTGCCGGCTTCCTTGGCCTTCTGCATGGTGCCGACGGCCATCAGGTCGTCGAAGGACACGATCTCGGCCTTGATGAAGCCCTTCTGGAAGTCGGTGTGGATGACACCGGCCGCCTCGGGCGCGGTGGCGCCCTTCCTGATCGTCCAGGCCCGCGTCTCCTTGGGGCCGGCGGTCAGGTAGGTCTGCAGGCCGAGGGTGTCGAAGCCGACGCGCGCGAGCTGGTCGAGCCCCGACTCGGTGATCCCCATCTCGGCGAGCATCTCGTGCGCCTCCTCGTCGGAGCCGAGCTCCACGAGCTCGGACTCGAACTTCGCGTCGAGGAAGATCGCCTCGGCGGGTGCCACGAGAGCCTGCATCTTCGCGAGGAGGTCGGAATCCGACAGCTCGTCGGCGTCGCAGTTGAAGACGAAGATGAACGGCTTGGCCGTCAGCAGCGACAGCTCGCGGAGGAGCTCGCGGTCGATCTTCGTGTCGATGATCGGCGTCCCACCCTCGAGCGCGGTCAACGCCTCGCGCGCGGCGTCGAGCACGGCGCCCTTCGACTTGTCGCCGCGCACCTCCTTCTCCAGCCGCGGGATCGACTTCTCCACGGTCTGGATGTCGGCCAGGATCAGCTCGGTCTGGATGGTGCCGATGTCGGAGGCCGGGTTGACCTCACCGTCGACGTGGGTGACGTCCTCGTCGCGGAAGACACGCGTGACCTGGCAGATCGCCGAGGACTCGCGGATGTGCGAGAGGAACTTGTTGCCCAAGCCCTCGCCCTGCGAGGCGCCGGCGACGATGCCGGCGATGTCGACGAACTCGACGGTCGCGGGCAGCAGCTTGGCCGACCCGAAGACCTCGGCGAGCTTCGCGAGCCGCTCGTCGGGGACACCGACGACGCCGACGTTGGGCTCGATCGTGGCGAACGGGTAGTTCGCCGCAAGCACGTCGTTCTTGGTCAGGGCGTTGAAGAGGGTCGACTTGCCCGCATTGGGGAGTCCGACGATACCGATGGTGAGAGCCACGGGCCGGGAGTCTACGGCCGCGCGGGAGGCCGCAGCGATTCGACGCCTTTGGCCCGGCCTTGTTCAATCGTGGTGTCCCTTCCGCGCCGTGACCTCCCAAGGACCCATGCCTTCCTGGCTCCAAGAGCTGCTCGTGCTCGTCTCCATGCTGCCCTCGACGGCCACCGGTGTCCCGGCCCTCGAGGTCCCGGCTGTGCCCGTGACCAGCGACGTCGCGGTCACGGCGCCGAGCCAGGTCTTCGCCGACGGGTTCGACGCGCCGTACGCCGATCGCTGGACGCACGTCTCGTCGTCGACCGCCGACAAGGTGACCCAGGCCAGCGTGGACGGGCGCACGGTCGTCGAGCTGCGCCCCGAGGCGCACCTCGAGTACGCCACCGAGGTGCCCTTCGAGCCCGGGACGACCTACCGCGTCAGCGCCACCTTGAAGATGCCGCGCGAGACCGGGGTGCACACCTCCTTCTGGCTGCGCACCAACGACCTCCAGCGCGCCGGCGAGATCGACGTCGTCGAGAGCTGGGGTGACCAGAAGCAGTGCAGCCGGGTCCAGGTGGCCTACTACTGGCGCTACGCCCCGCCGATCGGTGAGGTCGAGTGCGCCGGTGATCGCTATCCGCGCGACATGGACGCCTGGCACACCTACGCCGTCGAGTTCACCTACCAGCCGCCCGGCCAGGACCCGGCAGCCGAGGCGCCAGCGCCGACGCGCTACTTCGTCGACGGTGTCGAGACCTGGTCGACCCCGCACGCGCCCGTGTCCGCCGAGCACCTGCGCCTGCAGAACAAGCGCAATTGTCCCGACGAGCAGCAGCCCACCTGTGGCGAGACGTCGACCACGCCCTCGATGTACGTCGATGCGGTGACCGTCGAGGTCGTCGGGCGCGTGCCCTCGGGGGTCCCGGCCGACCTGACCGCGATCCGGGAGACCGAGGCCGGGGCCGAGGCCCACGTGCTCAGCGCGGCTTCGGGCTATGCGATCTACTCCAACCAGACCCCGCTGCCGATCGAAGGACGCGGGTGGCGCTTCACCGGCGGCGACTACGACGGCGACCTCGCCACGGACGTCTACGCGATCCGGATGGCGGGACGCGACACGGCGCAGGTGCAGGTGCTCGACGGTGGCAACTACCTGCACACCTCCCTCAACCACGCGACCATCGTCGAGCGACGCGGTGGGCTGGGGCGGACCCGGTTCCTCGCGGGTGACGCCGACGGCGACGGCCGTGACGACCTCTACCTCCTCTCGAACAGGAACGGCGACACCGCCCACCTGACCGTGCTGGACGCCGACACCGACTTCCAGACCCGGCTCATCGACGTCGACCTGCCGGTGCCCCCCCTGCCCCGCGACCGCTGGCGCATGGCTGCCGGGGACTACAACTTCGACGGCCGTGACGACCTCTACCTCGTCGACACCCAGGCCGGCGCCAACACCGCGGTGCACGTGCTCGACGCCCGGACGCAGTTCACGTCCTGGCTGGCGCAGACGACGACCGCCGCCCCCGCGCTCGACTCGTCCTGGGTCGCCACCGCCGCGGACGACAACGGTGACGGCCGGGCCGACCTGGTCCTCATCGACCGGGACGCCGGCGGTGCCACGGAGACGCACTCGCTCGACGCGGCGAGCGGCTTCGCGACGTACACCCGAGAGCTGCGCACCGTCCTGGGACCGACGACCGACACGACCTGGACGATCGCGGACTGACGCCGCGTGCCACCGCGCGGGCCGACCGGCCTCGTAGGCTCACCGCATGAGCCAGCGGACCAGCCAGCGCAGTGCCCCTCGTGCCTCGTGTGCGCCCGAAGCCACGCGAGTGGGCGCATGAGTGCGGTGAGCGGTTCCGTGGACCTGCGCGAGCCCGCCCACCAGGTCTCCCCCCGCGCCGTGACCTACTGGCGGGTGAGCGCGCTGATCGGCGCCGTGGTCGAGTGGATCATCGCGATCTCGCTGTTCGCCTTCGCCGTGCCCGCGGTGTCCGAAGGGCCCGGGCGGCCGTGGTGGGCCGTCCCGGCCCTGGTGCTCGCGCTCGTGCTGCCACTGGCCCACGTGGCGGTGATGCCCCAGCTGAGGTTCCGCATCCACCGCTGGGAGATCACCCCGACCGCGATCCACACCCGCGCCGGCTGGCTGCGCATCGACAGCAGGATCGCCCCCCTGAGCCGCGTGCAGACGGTCGACTCGACCCAGGGCGCTCTGATGCGGATGTTCCGGCTCGCGTCGCTGACCGTCACCACCGCGTCGGCGGCGGGCCCGATCACCATCGACTGCCTCGACCGCGACGTCGCCCGCCGGCTCGTGCACGAGCTCACCGAGATCACGGGCGCGAGCGAGGGCGACGCGACATGAGCGAGCCCGACTGGCAGCGGTTGTCGGCGCGCAACCTGCTGATCGACCCCGTCAAGGTGCTCGGCCAGTTCGCCTTCCCCGCTGCGATCGCGCTCGTCGGGATCAGCTCGGGGGATCGCGCGATGCCGTGGTGGGCCGTGCCGGTCGTCGCCCTCGGCGCCGTGGTCTTCGGTGTGCTCCCATGGCTCACCACCTTCTACCGGACCACCGACACCCAGTTCCAGACCCGCAGCGGGCTGCTGAACAAGAAGTCCAAGACCGCCCCGCTCGACCGCGTCCGCAGCGTCGACCTCGAGGCCTCGCTGCTCCACCGGCTCGTCGGCCTGACCAAGGTCCAGATCGGCACCGGCGTCGACGACGACCGGATCACGCTCGACTCGCTCACCGTCCGCGAGGCCGCCGACCTGCGCGCTTTCCTGCTCTCGAGGAGAGCTCCCGTGACGGTGCCCGCGGACGCCGACACACTGCCGGCCGGCGCCGACGAGGTCGCGACGCCCGGCGGCGTACGCACCGGCGAACCCGCGCGCGTGCTCGCCGAGATCGACTGGGCATGGCTCAGGTTCGCGCCGTTCAGCCTGGCCCGGCTCGTCGTCGTCGCCGCGGCCGTGGGTGCCCTGTCGCAGTTCGGCGACCAGCTGCCAGTGGCGGACACGGCCGAGTCGGCGTGGCACTGGGTCGCCCAGTTCGCGCTCTCGCTCGTGATCGCCGGGCTGGTCATCGGCGCACTCGTGAGCTGGATCATGGTCGCCGTGACCGGCTATGTCGTGCAGTGGTGGAACATGCGGCTCACGCGCGAGGCCGGCTCGCTGCAGCTCACCGCCGGCCTGTTCACGACCCGCTCGATCACCGTCGAGGAGAAGCGCGTGCGCGGCGTCGAGATGAAGGAGCCGGTGCTGCTGCGACTCGTCGGCGGCGCCGAGCTGGCCACGCTGGCCACCGGCGTCGGCTCCGGCGGGGTGACCGCGATCCTGCCGCCCTGCCCCCGGTCGGTGGCCACGTCCGTGGGCGCCGACGTCCTCGAGACCCACGAGCCGATGTCGGTCGCGCTCACACAGCACGGTCCGGCCGCCCGCCGGCGCGCGTGGATCCGGCAGCTGTGGGGAGCACTCCTGGTCACCGCGATCCCGCTGGTCGCATCACTGTGGCTCGCTGTCCCGACGTGGCTGCCCGTGGTCGTGGGCGTGGTGGCGCTCGCCTTCGCTGCGGTGAGCGGCGAGTCGGCGTACAGGCATCTCGGCCACGCGACGACGCCCGAGCACCTGGTCGTCGGCAGCGGCGAGCTGACTCGGGTGCGCACCGTGCTCGAGCACGACGGCATCATCGGCTGGGTGGTGCAGCAGTCGTGGTTCCAGCGACGCCTCGCCCTGGCCACCCTCGTCGCGACCACCGCGGCCGGCGCCGAGCGGGTCGTCGCGCGCGACATCCCGCTCACCGCGGCGATCCGCCTGGCCGATGCGTCGACGCCGGGAGTGCTCTCCCCCTGGCTGTCCTGAGCACGAAAACCCCTCCTGCTCGGGACAGGAGGGGCTCTCGTGGGTCTGGGTGGATCAGGCGCCGTAGAGAGCTGCGGCTCCCTGGCGGTCGGCCGCCGTCATGCTCAGGTCGTCGCTCGACCCGTTGCACTGCGGGTAGTGCATGATCGACGCCGAGTCGTAGGGCGTCAGCGGGCGCCAGTTGTTGTCCTCGAAGCAGGTGCCGGACTCCGGGCGCGTGTGCTCGTGGCGGAAGCCCAGGGTGTGGCCGAGCTCGTGACCGATGATGTTGGTCGGCGTCCACGAACCCGACGTCCAGATGGAGTCGTCGATCAGGACGTTGCGCGAGCGCTTGGGCGTGCTCGGGAAGAACGCGCGGGCGATGTACTGCGTCGTCGCGACGGGCTCGACCGAGAAGACCACGGACTTGTTGCGCGTGTTGCAGCTGGAGTCCTGCGACGACACGTGGACGTAGTCGGCCGCGGAGGCCGCTTCCCACAGGGCGGCACCGCTGGTCATCGCGTTGACGACGTCGGTGTAGCGCGAGCCGAACTTGGTGCTCACGCAGTAGGTCAGGTTGCGGACCTGCGCGTCGGACCACTTGTCGTCGACGCCGCCGACGGTGTTCACGACCAGGCCGTCCTCGTGGGTGCTCTCCGGTCCGACCAGCCGGTCGTAGAACGACTTGAGGTCGCCCGTGGTCTGGACGGGCTCGTCGCCGTTGACGATGTACTGCTGGTCGGTGTCGCGGTAGGTCTGCGACTGGAACTGCGAGAACGACGGGATGTCGCTCTCGGTCGCCGCGATGGCCGGAGCCGCTGCGGTGAGGGCCATGAGGGCGGCTGACGCGAGAGCGAGCTGCCCGAGACGGGTGCGCTGCATGTGGATCTCCTGTGGGGGTGGTCGTGATGAGAGCACACTCCGCCCGGGGATCCTGCTGCTGCACTTCCTCCCGAGAACAGTGCGTGAAGTGAACCTGCCCTAACAGGATCGCCCGTGTAAAGGGCTTCGGCCGCAAAATCTTCTGGCCACTTCCAGCCCCGGGGCCGAAGCCTCCTAGGGTGGGCCGGTGCGCATCGCGACCTGGAACGTCAACTCCCTCCGCTCCCGCATCGATCGCGTCGAGGCCTTCCTGGACCGGCACGGCATCGACGTACTCGCTCTCCAGGAGACGAAGGCGCGCGAGGACCAGCTCCCGCTGATGGGCCTCCAGGCGCGCGGCTACGACGTCGCCGTCGCCGGCCTCAACCAGTGGAACGGGGTCGCCCTCATCTCGCGCGTCGGGCTCGAGGACGTCACGGTCGGCTTCGACGCCATGCCCGGGTACGGCGACCCGCTGGCCGCCGAGGCCCGCGCGATCGGCGCCACGTGCGGCGGAGTGCGGATCTGGTCGCTCTACGTCCCCAACGGCCGCAAGCCCGACGACCCCCACTACGTCTACAAGCTCGACTGGCTGTCCCGGCTGCGTGACGCCTCCCGCGAGTGGCTGGATGCCGAGACCGTCCTGGTCGGCGATTGGAACATCTGCCCCACCGACGCGGACGTCTTCGACCCCGCCCAGTTCCGCAACTCGACGCACGTGACGCCGCCGGAGCGGGCGGCGTTCCAGGGCTTCCTCGACGACGGCTACGTCGAGGTGACCCGCGAGCACGCGCCCGGCTACACCTACTGGGACTACTACCGCCAGCGCTTCGAGCGCGACCGCGGGCTGAAGATCGACTTCGCGCTCGCCTCCCCCGCTCTCGCCTCGCGCGTCACCGGCGCGTTCATCGACCGCGACGAGCGGGACCCCGCCCAGGGCACCGGGAGCCCGTCGGACCACGCGCCGGTGGTCGTCGACCTCGCTTGAGCGTCCACATGGACGCTCAAGCCAGGCAATGCCGCGGAATAGTGGACGTCGAGCGTCCACATGGCCGCTCGAGCCGAGTTGGTCAGCAGGTTGCTGAAGCGCCGCATCCCCATCGTTGTCGGTGGTCTCGTCCATGATCGGACGCATGGAGATCCTGACGATCCTGGTGATGCTCGCGGTGGGCCTGCTGCTCGGCTTCGGCCTGGGCTGGCTGGCCTCCCGCGCCCGCCCGCGCGACGAGGGCGTGCTCGCGGCGCTGGAGCAGCGCGGCGCCGACCAGGCCGTCGTGCGCGAGGGCATGGACCGGCTCCAGGACCAGCTGCGCGACCTCGAGCACGCGCGGGCGACCTGGCAGGGGCAGTTCAGCCAGCAGGTCTCCGACATGCGACTGACGACCGAGTCGTTGCGCCGCGAGACCGGCGCCCTGTCCTCCGCGCTGCGCAAGCCGCAGGTGCGCGGGCGGTGGGGCGAGCTCCACCTCCGGCGCACCGTCGAGCTGGCCGGCCTGGTCGCGCGCTGCGACTTCACCGAGCAGGCCCAGCTCAACGACGGGGTCCTGCGACCCGACGTGATCGTGCACCTCGCCGGCGGCAAGTCGATCGTGGTGGACTCCAAGGTCCCGCTCGACGCCTTCCTCGACGCGGCCAGCAGCGAGGACGACGACGAGCGCGACGCCCACCTCCAGCGCCACGTGCGTCAGCTCCGCACCCACGTCGACCAGCTCGGCAGCAAGGCCTACTGGCGCGCGCTCGACGAGACCCCCGAGTTCGTGGTCATGTTCGTGCCCGCCGAGGCGTTCCTCTCCGCGGCGCTGGAGACCCAGGGCGACCTGCTCGAGCACGCCGCGACCAAGCACGTCATCCTCGCCACCCCGACCACCCTGATCGCGCTGCTCCGCACGGTCGCGCACGGCTGGTCCCACGAGACGCTCGCTGCGCAGGCAGCCGAGGTACGCCGCCTCGGCACCGAGCTCCACCAGCGGCTCGGCTCCCTGGGCAGTCACCTCGACCGGGTCGGCAGGTCCCTGGGCGCCGCGGTGGCGGCCTACAACGCAGGAGTCGGCTCGCTCGAGGGCCGGGTGCTGGTGTCGGCGCGCAAGTTCAGCGACCTCGGGGTGACCGACGACGAGCTCCCGGCCCCCCGGCAGGTGGAGGACGCACCACGGAGCCTCAGCGCGCCGGAGTTCGAGGCGCTGGGAGATGTCGCGACCCCGGGTCCGGGCGAGGCGACGCTCTTCGACGACACCCGGACCCGCCCGGACGAGCCGCGGATCCGCCGCGCCTAGGTGTACTCGGCTGACAGGTTCAT
>NZ_CM001852.1:782912-797983 GCF_000389985.1 Nocardioides sp. CF8 | reverse complement strand
ACGAACGTCCCTGCCGAGTACACCTAGGCGCGGACGTCCGACAGATCGACATCCGGCGCGCCGCCGAGGAGCCGCCGATCCCCCGTTCTACGTTGGGAGGCGTGAGCCAGACCGGATCCGTGTGGACCGACGGACTCGAGCCCGGCCGCCAGGCGGTCGCGCTGGGGATCGCTGCCGTGCTCACGATCGTGGCCATCGACGTGGTGCTCGTCGGCGAGCTCAGCTTCTTCTTCGACCTGTGCTTCATCGTGCTGTGCCTCGGGCTGGCCCTGGTCGTCCGGCCCCACGACTTCTTCACGATCGGTGTGCTGCCGCCGTTGATGATGCTGGCCGTCTTCGCCCTGCTGGGCGCGGTCGCCCCCGAGACCGTCGCGGACCGGGGCGACGGCATCGTGCAGGCCGTCGTGTCCGGGCTCGCCCACCACAGCGGCGCGCTCGTGGCCGGCTACGTCGTCTGCCTGGGCACCCTCGCGCTGCGCCAGCGCAGCCAGAGCCGGGCCGACGCCTGACCCTGTGTCAGGCCTCGAAGCGCTCGACGTCGCCCGCCCCGCGGCGTACGACCTCAGGTTCTGCGCCCGACCAGTCGATCACCGAGGTGGGCTGGGCCGGCGTCTCGCCGGCCTCGATCACGATGTCGACGACGTGGTCGAGCTCTTCCTTGATCTCCCAGCCCATGGTGCGGGCCTCGTCCTCGCCGGGGAGGATCAGGGTGCTGGTCAGGATCGGCTCGCCCAGCTCCTCGAGGATCGCGCAGACGAGCGCATGGTCGGGGATGCGGACACCGACCGTGCGCTTCTTGGGGTGCATGAGCCGCTTCGGCACCTCACCGGTGGCGGGCAGGATGAAGGTGTAGGGACCCGGCGTGGCCGCCTTGATCGCGCGGAACGCGGCGTTGTCGACGTGCACGAACTGCCCCAGCTGGGAGAAGTCCTTGCACATCAGCGTGAAGTGGTGGCGGTCGTCGAGGCCACGGATCGCCAGGATGCGGTCGCGGCCGTCGCGGTTGCCGAGCTGCGCGCCGAGCGCGTAGCCGGAGTCGGTCGGATAGGCGATCAGCGCGTCGTCACGCAGGGCCTCGACGACCTGCGTGATGAACCGCGGCTGCGGGTTCTCCGGGTGGATGTCGAGGTAGCGGGCCATCGTGGGCTCAGGCCTGCTGGGCGGCGCGCATGTCGCGACGCAGCTCGGGTGGCAGCGCGAAGATCAGCGACTCCTCGGCCGAGTGGACGGCCCGGGCCTCGGGATAGCCGCGGTCGGCGAGGAAGGACAGCACGCCGTCGACGAGGTCCTCGGGCACCGAGGCACCGGACGTGACGCTGACGTTAGCGACGCCGTCGAACCAGGCCTCGTCGATCTCGGTGTGGTCGTCGACGAGGTAGGACGCCTTGGCACCGGCCTCGAGGGCCACCTCGACGAGCCGCACGGAGTTGGAGGAGTTACGCGAGCCGACCACGATCACGAGGTCGGCGTTGGGCGAGATCTCCTTCACCGCGAGCTGACGGTTCTGGGTGGCGTAGCAGATGTCGTCGCTGGGCGGGTCGAGCAGCAGCGGGAACTTCTCGCGGATCGCGGCGACGGTCTCGAGCGTCTCGTCGACCGACAGCGTCGTCTGCGACAGCCAGGCGACCTTGGCGGGATCGCGCACCACGATGTTGGCCACGTCGTCGGGGCTCTGCACGAGCTGGATGTGGTCGGGCGCCTCACCCGCGGTGCCCTCGACCTCCTCGTGACCCTCGTGGCCGATGAGCAGGATGTCGTAGTCGTCGCCCGCGAAGCGCTTGGCCTCGTGGTGCACCTTCGTCACCAGCGGGCAGGTGGCGTCGATGGTCTTCAGGCCCCGCACCTCGGCCTCAGCGTGCACCGCCGGCGAGACGCCGTGGGCGGAGAACACGACGGTCTGGCCCTCGGGCACCTCGTCGAGCTCCTCGACGAAGATCGCGCCGCGCGACTCGAGGTTGGCCACGACGTGCTTGTTGTGGACGATCTGCTTGCGCACGTAGACCGGGGAGCCGTAGAGGTCGAGGGCCTTCTCGACGGTGATGACGGCCCGGTCCACACCGGCGCAGTATCCGCGCGGTGCCGCGAGCAGCACTTCACGCGCCGAGTCCGGGTCGAGGACGGGCGGCAGGCCGAGGTCGGTCGTCATGCCCCGAGTCTAGGTGGGTGTCGCAGACTGGCGAACTCGCGACGCCCACCACGGCGTACGGCGCGGTGTCGGTGCGCTCCCCTAGAGTCACCGCCGTGCCCACCCTCCGCGATGCGACCCAGGAAGCGCCCGCGCCGGTGCGCGCCGTGGCCAACGCGGTCAGCCAGTGGATCGACCAGCTCGGCGGCGTCTGGGTGGAGGGCCAGCTGGCCCAGATCAGCCGGCGACCGGGCCTCAACACCGTCTTCATGACCCTGCGGGACACGGTCGCCGACATCTCGGTCCCGCTCACCTGCCAGCGCACCCTCTTCGACTCGCTCAACCCGCCGCTGGTGGAGGGCGCGAGCGTCGTCGTGCACGCCCGTCCTTCGTTCTACGCCAACCGCGGCAGCTTCTCCCTCTATGCCCGACAGATCAGCATGGTCGGCCTCGGCGAGCTGCTCGCGCGCATCGAGCGACGTCGCCAGCTGTTGGCCGCGGAGGGCCTGTTCGCGCCCGAGCTCAAGCGCCAGCTGCCGTTCCTGCCGCGCCGGGTCGGCCTGATCACCGCTCCCAACAGCGCGGCCGAGCGCGACGTCCTGGACAACGCGCGTCGCCGCTGGCCGGGCGTGGAGTTCGAGGTCGCCCATGCCTCGATGCAGGGCACGCGATCGGCGGCCGAGGTGATGGCGGCGTTGGAGCGCCTGGATCGCAACGCCGCCGTCGACGTGATCGTGATCGCCCGCGGCGGTGGCTCCGTGGAGGACCTGTTGCCGTTCTCCGACGAGGCGCTGATCCGCGCCGTCCACCAGGCCCGCACGCCGGTCGTCTCCGCGATCGGCCATGAGCCCGACTCCCCGCTCCTCGACCTCGTCGCCGACGTCAGGGCCTCGACCCCGACCGACGCCGCCAAGCTGATCGTCCCGGACATGGCCGACGAGGTGCGTGGGGTCACCTGGGCCCGGGACCGCGTGCGCCAGCTGGTCGACCAGCTCGTGCAGCGCGAGCAGGTCCGCCTCGACGACCTGCGTGCGCGGCCGGTGATGCGCGACCCGCGCACGATCCTCGACGTCCGTTCCGACGAGGTGACCGAGCTGCGCGAGCGCGCGCGCCGCCACCTCTCCCATCGCCTCGACCGGGCCGCCGACGACATCGGCCACCACCGCGCCCGGGCACAGTCGCTCTCGCCGCTGGCGGTGCTGCAGCGCGGCTATGCCGTCGTGCAGGACGCCGAGGGGCACGTCGTGACCAGCGTCGAGTCGATCGAGGCGACGCAGCAGCTCAGCATCCGGGTTGCGGACGGCCGGATCGCCGCCACCACGACCAGCACCGAAGCCATCACCACGACTGAAGGAGACGCCGATGAGTGACGAGAACCCGTCCTACGAGGTGGCCCGCGAGGAGCTCATCGAGGTCGTCCGCACGCTCGAGGCCGGCGGCACCAGCCTCGAGGAGTCGCTCGCCCTGTGGGAGCGCGGCGAGAAGCTTGCCAAGATCTGCCAGACCTGGCTCGACGGTGCGCGAGAGCGCCTCGACGCCGCCGTGGCCGAGGACGACTGACCGCTCACGTCACCAGGAGGCTCCGCCGTGCACGTCTTCGTCAGACCGACACAGAAGTTCCTCGCCTGCCAGGTCTGCAGTGGCCTGACGTTCGCGCGTCGCGAGATCAAGATGACCACCACCGGCATGACGTTCATCGACCTCGACTGGCTCAACCGGTCCGCCGACGGCGTGATCTGTGTGCGGTGCGGATTCGTGCACACCTTCATGGGCGACGCGCACCAGTGGGTGGATCCCGCGGCGGTGGACCCGAAGGACCTGCCGCCCGACCCGCTGGGGCCGGGATCCGCAGACGAGCGCAGGACGTCGGACTGACAACTAGAGTCACCGCATGCCCGATTTCACGTGGCGCCCGGCCAACGAAGCAGCGGCTGAGGACGTCGAGGCGGTTTTCGCCACGGGTGGCGCTCACAAGTGCCGGTGCCAGGCCCTGAAGGTGCCGGGCTGGATCTGGCGCGACACCACCCAGGAGCAGCGGGACGTCGCGCTGCTGGAGCAGACCGCCTGCGGCGCCGCCGGACCGACGTCCGGGCTGATCGGCTACGTCGACGGCGTGGCCGCCGGCTGGGTCGCGGTCGAGCCGCGGGAGAACTACCCCAGGCTGTGGAGCCGGAAGCAGCCGTGGATGCGGATGGACCCCGAGCTCGAGGGCGTCTGGTCCGTCACCTGCTTCGTCGTGCGCAAGGGCCAGCGTCAGTCGGGACTGACCTACGAGCTCGCCTACGCCACGGTCGAGTACGGCGAGCAGGTCGGCGCTCGCGTCCTGGAGGGATATCCGATCGAGCCGCCGCCGGGCAAGTCCGTGATCTGGGACGAGGCCTCGGTCGGACTGGTGCAGGTCTTCCTCGAGGCAGGCTACGAGGTGGTGGCCTCCCCCACCCTCCGGCGGCGTGTGGTCCGGCGACAGGTCGGTGCCAGTTCCTAGGTGGTCCGGCTGAGCGCCTCAGCGCTCCAGCAGGGTGATGAGCTCCTGCAGGTCGGCGGCGGGCGCGGAGCCGTAGACGAGCACGGTCTGGTCGTCGTACTCGATGGAATAGCCGGTGTCGCCGCCCTCGTCGGTCCAGGTCTGCCACGTCGACCCGACGGCGCTGTCGAGGGTGAGCGGCTCGCCCTCCACGGCGTCCTCGTCGATCGTGGACTCGACGAGGTCCTTGACCGACTCGTCCTCCTGGCGCAGCCCGACGAACAGGTCGTCATCGGTGAGCAGCCCCATCCCCCACAGCGGCGGGTCCGTCTGGGACAGGTCGATCGCCGTGGCGATCCAGCCGGCGGGCAGCTCGGACGGCGCGACGACGTCGAAGCCGGCGCCGCGCGCAGCCTCGGCAGCCGCGACGTAGTCGACCGGCTCGCGCTCCACCTCGACCTGGTCGCGGGTCAGCGACCGCAGGAGCACGAACGCCCCGATGGCCAGCAGCGTCACGATCATCGCCCCGATCAGGCCGTTGGACGATCGCTGGTAGCGGCCTGGCTTCTCACTCACGCCGGTCATTCTCACAGGTGCGCCCGGCCGCGCCTGCCTGCGGGCAGGCAGGCGGGCGGACAGGCGGCCGACGCATGTCGCGAGCAGCGGCCACAATGACCTCATGACAACGGAGGCGACGACCTACCGGCTGGCCGAGGCCGCCGACATCCTGGGCGTCAGCGACGACACCGTACGGCGCTGGGTGGACGCGGGCAGGCTGACGACGAGCGGCACCAGTCCCGCCGTGATCGCCGGCACCGAGCTCGCCGCGCTGGCCGAGTCGCTGCTCGACGAACCCGACCGCGACCGGACCCGGGCAAGCTCGGTCAGCGCCCGCAACCGGCTGCCGGGCATCATCACCCGGGTCAGGAAGGACACCGTGATGGCCCAGGTCGAGATGGTCTGCGGCAGCAGCCGCATGGTCTCGCTGATGAGCGCCGACGCGGCCGACGAGCTCGGCCTCGCGCCCGGAGTGCGCGCCATCGCCTCGGTGAAGTCGACCAACGTGGTGATCGAGACCCCCTGATCCCACAGTCGACCGCAGATGCGGTCGGAACGCCCGCGAGCAACCGCAGATGCGGCACACTGGCCGCATGAGGAGTCCTCGGACCGCGCTCACGGCGATCAGCCTGGCGCTGCTGGTCGCCACCGCCGGCTGCGGATCCGACGACAAGCAGACGCTCACGGTCCTGGCCGCGGCTTCGCTGACCGACGTCTTCGAGGACCTGGCCGCGGAGTTCGAGGCGTCGCACGACGGCACCACGATCGAGTTCTCCTTCGGGTCGAGCACGGCGCTGGCCGAGCAGGTCGCCGACGGTGCCCCCGGCGACGTGCTCGCCACGGCCGACGCCGCCTCGATGCAGCTGGTCGAGGACGCAGGCGTGACCGAGGAGGTCACGGTCTTCGCGACCAACGTCCTCACCATCGTCACGCCGGCCGGCAACCCGGCCGGGATCGAAACGCTCGACGACCTCGACGACACGACCTGGGTGCGCTGCACCGACGAGGCGCCCTGCGGACGGATCGCCACGGCGGTGCTCGACTCCAACGACATCACCGCCGAGCCGGCCAGCCTCGAGGAGGACGTCCGCGCCACCCTCGACAAGGTCGTCGCCGGGGAGGCCGACGCCGGACTCGTCTATGCCACCGACGCCGTGGCGGCCGGGGACGCCGTGACTGCCGTTCCCATTCCGGGCGCCGAGTCGGTGCCGACGTCCTACGTCACGGCCGCGCTGGCGCAGTCCGCCGACGCCGAGCTCGCGCAGGACTGGATCGACTTCCTGGTCTCGCCGGAGGGCCGGGCAGTTCTCGAGCGAGCCGGGTTCGGCGCACCATGAGTCCGCGCACCCAGAGCCAGCGATCGCACCGGACCGATCCGCTGGGCCGGCCGCCACTGCTGCTGCTGGTGCCGGCGGTGCTGGCCGTCGCGCTGCTCGTGGTCCCGCTCCTCGCGATGCTCGCGGCGATCGACTGGCGGACCCTGCCCACCTCGCTCAGCTCGGCTCCGCTGCGCACCGCCCTGTGGCTCAGCCTGTCGACGTCGACGGCCGCGATGCTCGTCTGCCTCGTGCTGGGCCTGCCGGTCGCGTGGCTGCTGGCCCGCGTCGACTTCCGCGGCCGGAGCCTCGTGCGCGTGCTGGTGACCGTGCCGATGGTGCTGCCGCCCGTCGTCGCCGGCGTCGCCCTGCGCACGGCCTTCGGGCGCACGGGCCTGGTCGGCGAGCCGCTGCTCGCGGCCACCGGCTTCGCGTTCCCGTTCACGGCCTGGGGCGTGGTGCTGGCGCACACGTTCGTCTCGATGCCGTTCGTGGTGCTCGCGATCGAGGGCGCGCTGCGCTCGGCCGACCCCGACTACGACGCGGCCGCCGCCACCCTGGGCGCGACCCGGTGGACGACGTTCCGACGCGTCACGATCCCGCTGGCCCTGCCCGGCATCGTCGCGGGAATGGTGCTCGGCTGGGCCCGCTCGCTCGGAGAGTTCGGCGCGACCATCACCTTCAACGGCAACTATCCCGGCACGACCCAGACCATGCCGACCCTCATCTACGTCACCCGACAGAGCGACCAGGACGCAGCGCTCGCGCTGAGCCTCGTGATGCTCGTCGTCTCCGTCGCGGTGCTGCTGCTCCTGCGCGACCGCTGGCTGGGGACGCCGTGACCTCGCCGTACAGCCCTGGCCTGCAGGTCGACCTGACCGTGCCGGGCCGCGCGCGCGTGGAGCTGGACGCCGAGCCGGGGGCGGTGATCGCCGTGATCGGTCCCAACGGTGCCGGCAAGTCCTCCTTCGTCCGTGCCCTCGCCGGCTTGGTGGCGGCCGACGGGACGGCCCTGCTCGACGGCACCGACCTGCTGACGCTCTCCGCACGTGACCGGGAGGTGGGGCTGGTCTTCCAGGGCCAGCTCCTCTTCCCCCACCTGAGCGCGCTGGACAACGTCGCCTTCGGCCCGCGCTCGCGCGGGCGGTCGCGACGAGACGCGGACCGCACGGCGCAGGACCTCCTCGACACCTTCGGCATCGGGCACCTGGCTGGCCGCCGCCCGCGTGAGCTGTCGGGCGGGCAGGCGCAGCGCGTCGCGATCGCCCGCGCCCTCGCCACCGAACCGAGGCTCCTGCTGCTCGACGAGCCGTTCACCGGGCTCGACGTCACCGCGGCGATGGCGCTGCGGATCGAGCTCGCCCAGCACCTCGCGTCCTTCGACGGCGTCACCGTCCTGGTCACCCACGAGGCCATCGACGCGCTGACCCTCGCCGACCAGGTGCTGGTCCTGGACCGGGGGCGGGTCGCGCAGCATGGCACGCCCCAGCACGTCGCCGCCCGGCCCGCGACCGACCACGTCGCCAGGCTGGTGGGGGTCAACCTGGTGCGCGAGACCGACGCCACCGGGGTCGAGGCGCTCACGACGTTCTCCCCACGCGACGTGACGGTCAGCCTGCGCCGACCGGAGGGCTCGGCGCGCCTGCAGTGGCAGGGCGCGGTCGCCAGCGCGCAGCAGCACGGCGACGCCGTACGCCTGCTCGTCGACTGCGAGCCGCCGCTGCTGGCGGACGTCACTCCGCAGGCTGCGGCCGAGCTCGGACTCGCCCCCGGCCGCGACGTCTGGCTCTCGGTGAAGGCGACCGCCGTGAGACGGTACGGATCCGCGGACGAGGACCAGCGCGGCGACCGATAACATGCGGCCCATGAGCCCGACCACGCAGCAGCCCGACCGTAACCTCGCTCTCGAGCTCGTTCGCGTGACCGAGGCGGCCGCCATGGCCGCCGGTCGCTGGGTCGGGCGCGGCGACAAGAACGACGCCGACGGCGTCGCCGTCAACGCGATGCGCGTGATGATCTCCAGCATCGGCATGAACGGCACCGTCGTCATCGGCGAGGGCGAGAAGGACAACGCGCCGATGCTCTACAACGGCGAGCAGGTCGGCGACGGCACCGGTCCGCTGTGCGACGTCGCGGTCGACCCGATCGACGGCACGACGCTGACCGCGAAGGGCATGAACAACGCGATCTCCGTGCTGGCCGTCGCCCCCCGCGGCACGATGTACGACCCCTCCGCGGTCTTCTACATGGAGAAGCTCGTCACCGGCCCCGAGGCCGCCGACGTCGTGGACATCCGACTGCCCGTCGCCGAGAACATCCACCTCGTCGCGAAGGCCAAGAACAGCTCCGCCTCCGACGTGACCGTCGTGCTGCTCGACCGGCCGCGCCACGCGCAGCTGGTCGAGGAGATCCGCGCGACCGGCGCCCGGATCAAGTTCATCGCGGACGGCGACGTCGCCGGCGCGATCATGGCTGCTCGCCCCGACACCGGCGTCGACCTGCTCCTGGGCGTCGGCGGCACGCCGGAGGGCATCATCACGGCCTGCGCCATGAAGTGCACCGGCGGCGTCATCCAGGGCCGCCTGTGGCCGCAGGACGACGAGGAGCGCCAGCGCGCCCTCGACGCCGGCCACAACCTCGACCAGGACTTCGTGCTCGGCACCGACGACCTCGTCACCGGCGACGACTGCTTCTTCGTCGCCACCGGCATCACCGACGGCGAGCTGATGCGCGGTGTCCGCTACCGCGCCAACGGTGCGACCACCGACTCGCTGGTCATGCGCTCGCGCAGTGGCACGATCCGCCGGATCACCAGCGAGCACCAGCTCTCGAAGCTACGCGATTTCTCCGCGATCGACTTCGACCGCTGACACGGAGGGCCGCAGGGCCCCCGTGACCGCAGCGATCACGCGCGGGTCCAGCGCCATGCCCACGTGCGAGGCGCGCACCTCGAGCGGGATCGCGCGGGGGTCGATGCAGGCGCGCCAGTCGACGATGCCGTCGCGCCGGGAGTAGATCGCGGTGAAGTCGACCGAGTCGGCCAGCGGCGCCAGCCCCTGGTCGAAGCTCTGCCGCGCGCAGGCGCCGGCCACGCAGTCCTCGGACATCATCCCGGGTAAGCCGGCGCGGCTCAGGCGCACCAGCGTGGCGACGCTCGCCGACAGGCTGATGTGGTGAGCACCCGGCGCGAGCATCGGGCTGCCCATCGTCACCAGGCCGGAGACGAGGTCGGGGCGCCTGGCCGCCACCCCGCGCGCGAGCATGCCGCCGAGGCTGTGGCCGACGATGCGGACCTTGCTGCCGCGCCGCTGCGCGATCGACTCGAGGCGCATCTCCATCTGGGCGGAGACGTCGAGCGTGCAGCCGACGTTGGCGCGGATGTGGGACCGGTAGGTGCGCAGCCCCTGCTGCTGCAGCGCCCGGCGCATCAGCGCGAGGGTGCCGTCGCCAGCCATGAACCCCGGCACCAGCAGCACGGGCTCCTCGTCGCGCACGGGTGCGCGAGTGGCGTACGGCGTGTGGCGGCGCTCGCCGCGCTGGCTCATCGCCTCCCATGCGTAGCGACCGGCCTCACCGATCACGCGCCCCTCGTTGATGACCGCGTGGACGCGCGGACGCGCGAAGCCGTCCGGCAGCAGGAAGTCCGCGAGAGTGGTGGGAGTCACAAGAGGCGAACCTAGCCCCACGACGACCGATATACCGGTATTTGGCCGGTCAGGGCCGGATCTGACGCTCGACACGACGACGGTCGTGTTGACTGGACACATGACCAGTTCTTCCCCTTCTCCCTCCCAGCACCCGTCCGCCTTGGCGGTCTCGGAGGAGCTGTTCGCCCCGGTCAGCCCCGAGGTGGAGATCTGCTACCAGACCTTCGGCTCCGTCGACGGCGATCCGCTGCTCCTGGTGATGGGACTGGGCGGGCCGATGATCTGGTGGGACGACGACTTCTGCACGCGCCTGGCCGCAGCCGGCTTCCACGTCATCCGCTACGACAACCGCGACACCGGACGCTCCTCCCGGATGCCCCAGCGCGTCACGCGCGCCCAGCTCATCAGGGCCTTCTCGACCGGGCGGGGCAAGGCGCCGTACTCCATCAGCGAGCTGGCCTCCGACGGCCTCGCCCTGCTCGACCACCTCGGCCTCCCGGCCGCTCACGTCGCCGGCATCTCGATGGGCGGCATGATCGCGCAGACGATGGCCATCGAGGCTCCGGCGCGCGTGCTCTCGCTGACCAGCATCATGTCCACGACCGGGCGCCGGACCGTGGGCTGGCAGAGCCCCGACCTGCTGCCGACCCTGATCGCTCCCCGGCGCGGCGGCAAGGAGGCCTATGTCGCCACCAACGCGCTGGTGTGGGGCCTCATCGGGTCGCCCGACTTCCCCGTGGACGCCGACTTCCTGCGCACGCGGGCCGAGGACACCTTCGACCGCGGCGTGTCGGCCAGCGGTGTGCTCCGCCAGATGTGCGCCGTCCTCACCCAGCCCAACCGCACCCTGCGGCTGCGCACGCTGCACATGCCCACCCTGGTCATCCACGGAATGGCCGACAAGATGGTGCACGTCAGCGGTGGCCGGGCCACCGCGTCGGCCATCCCGGGTGCCGAGCTCATCCTCATCGACGGCATGGGCCACGACCTGCCGACCGATCTCTACGACACCTTCGTCGAGGGCATCCGGCGCACGGCCGATCGCGTGTCCGCACCCGACTGAGCGTCCCACCCCGGGTGTGCACGCACCGTCCGCCGGAGTTTGAACTTTCACTCGTCCCACCCTCACGCGTGTTGCCAAGGTGGGTCACAGGGGACTAGACCTGTGACCTGAGCCACACATGAATGGAGGGGCGGATGACAGCACGATCTTCGCGGCATCCACGCACGAGGCAGCTACGACGCTGGGCGGCTCCTGCGGGAGCCCTGACCCTCGCCTGCGGCATCCTGGCCGGTTGCTCCGGCGACGGATCCGGCACGCCCGAGCTCGTCTGGTACACCAACCCGGACGCCGGCGGCCAGGCCGCGGTGGCCGAGGCGTGCTCGACCGACGACTACACGATCACCACCCAGGTCCTCCCCCAGGACGCCGGCCAGCAGCGCATCCAGCTGGCCCGCCGGCTGGCCGCGGGCGACACCGGCATCGACCTCATGAGCCTCGACCCGCCGTACACCGCGGAGTTCGCCGACGCCGGCTATCTCGCCGACATCCCCGACGACCTGCAGCAGAAGTTCTCCGAGCAGGGCTTCGAGAGCGCCGTGCAGTCCGCGACCTGGGAGGACGAGCTGGTCGTCGCGCCGTTCTGGTCCAACGTGCAGGTCCTCTGGTACCGCAAGGCCTTCGTGGAGAAGGCCGGGCTCGACATGAGCCAGCCGGTCACCTGGGAGCAGATCATCACGGCCGCCTCCGAGAACGACGGCAAGATCGGCGTCCAGGCCAACAAGTACGAGGGCTACTCCGTGTGGGTCAACGCGCTGATCTCCGGTGCCGGCGGCCAGATCGCCACCGGCACCGACGCCGGCGCCGAAGCGGAGATCACCATCGACTCCGACGCCGGGCGCGCCGCGGCCGACGTCATCGAGACCCTGGCCGACTCCGAGGCCGCCCCCGACGACCTCTCGGTCTCCAACGAGGGCACGGCCGGAGCGACCTTCGGGTCCGACGCCGGGGCCTTCCTGGTCAACTGGACCTACATCTGGGGCAACTACGGCGACGACCAGCTGGGTGGCGACATCGGCTTCGCCCGCTATCCGCAGACCGTCGAGGGCGAGGAGTCGCGACCGCCGTACGGCGGGATCGGGATCGGCGTCAGTTCGTCGTCCGAGCACCAGGACCTGGCGGTGGGGGCACTCGAGTGCCTGACCAGCCCGGAGAACCAGGCGCTCAACGCCGAGCTGACCGGCAACATGCCCTCCTCCGAGGCGGGCTACGCGCAGCCGGCGGTCCAGGAGCTCTTCCCGGCCGAGCTGATCGCCCTGTTCCAGGAGAGCCTGGAGAGCGCGGCTCCGCGCACGCCGTCGCCCTACTGGAGCGACATCTCCGGTGCCATCCAGAGCATCTGGCACCCGCCGAGCAGCGTCGACGAGGACACGCCTGGCGAGTCGTCGGACTTCATCGGTGAAGTGCTGCAGGGAAGGAGCCTGTTGTGAGCACCGTAGTCGCCACACCCGGCGCGAAGGACACGAAGAAGAAGTCAGGCGCCGGCGCCATGACCGACCGGTCACGCTCCGAGGACCGCCTGGGCATGAAGCTGGTCGCCCCCGCAGTGGTGCTGATGCTGCTGGTGACGGCCTGGCCGATGCTGCAGGCGCTCTACCTCTCGATGTTCCGCTACCGGCTCACCGCACCCGACGACCGTGAGTTCATCTGGTTCTCCAACTACGCCACCGTGCTCAGCGACGGCCTGTTCTGGCAGGACATGTTCAACACGGTGCTGATCATGGTGGTCACGGTCGCCGTCGAGCTCGTCATCGGCTTCGCCTTCGCGATGGTGATGCACAAGGTGATCTTCGCCCGCGGCGTGATCAGGACCTCGATCCTGATCCCCTACGGCATCATCACCGTCGTCTCGGCCTTCGCCTGGCAGTTCGCATTCAGCCTCAACAACGGCTTCGTGAACTCGTGGCTGCCCTTCGTCGAGGACAACTTCAACTGGTTCGGCGGTCACTGGTCGGCCATGTTCGCGATCATGGTCTCCGAGATCTGGAAGACCACGCCGTTCATGGCGCTGCTGCTGCTCGCTGGCCTGTCCCAGGTGTCCGAGGACATGATCGAGGCCGCGCAGGTCGACGGTGCCACGTGGTGGCAGCGGCTGTGGAAGGTGATCCTGCCCAACATGCGGGCCGCGATCATGGTCGCGGTGCTCTTCCGGGCCCTCGACGCCTACCGCATCTTCGACAACATCTTCGTGATGACCCGAGGCGCCCAGGAGACCGAGTCCGTGTCCTTCCTGACCTACCGCCAGGTCATCGAGCAGGTGCAGCTGGGTCTCGGCTCGGCGCTGTCGGTGCTGCTGTTCCTCAGCGTGCTGCTGCTGGCCTATCTGATCGTCAAGCTGTTCAACGTCGATCTCGCCGCTGCGAGAGGGGAGGGCTGATGAAGAACAAGACATCCATCGGCACCTGGATCGGGTTCGTGCTGATCATGATCTGGTGCCTGTTGCCGGTCGTGTGGATCATCTCGCTGTCGTTCAAGCCGGTCGAGGAGACGGCCGCCGGCAGTCCGCAGTTCCTGCCCAAGGACGCGACCCTGCAGAACTACAAGGACATCCTGGCCAACGACGACTTCACCCGGGCGCTGCTCAACTCGTTCGGGATCGCGATGATCTCGACGGTGCTCGCGGTCATCTTCGCCACGCTCGCGGCCTACGCGATCGCGCGCTTGGAGTTCCGCGGGAAGCGCTTCGTGCTGTCGCTGGCCCTGGCGATCGCGATGTTCCCGGTCGTCTCGCTGGTGGGCCCGCTGTTCGACATGTGGCGCACCTTCGGCCTGTTCAACACCTGGCCGGGGCTGATCATCCCCTACATGTCCTTCACGCTGCCGCTGGCGATCTGGACGCTCTCGGCCTTCTTCCGCGAGATCCCGTGGGAGATGGAGCAGGCCGCGCAGGTGGACGGCGCGACCTCGTGGCAGGCCTTCCGCAAGGTGATCGTCCCGCTCGCCGCGCCGGGTGTCTTCACGGCCGCGATCTTGACGTTCTTCTTCGCCTGGAACGAGTTCGTGCTCGCGATCTCGCTCACCTCGACCACCGCCTCACGCACGGTACCGGCCCAGCTGTCCTACTTCGTCGGGCCAGACCCGTTCAATCCGCCCTACGGGCAGCTGGCGACGGCCTCGGTCGTGGTCACGGTGCCGATCATCATCATCGTCCTGCTTTTCCAGCGCAAGATCGTTGCCGGCCTGACCTCCGGCGCAGTGAAGGGTTGAGTTCATGGCTGCCATCGACATGAGAAACATCGTCAAGAAGTACGGCGACGGCTTCCCCGCGGTCAACGACGTGAGCATCGACGTGCAGGACGGGGAGTTCATGATCCTCGTCGGCCCGTCGGGCTGCGGGAAGTCCACCCTGCTGCGGATGGTCGTGGGGCTGGAGGACATCACCTCCGGCGACATGATGATCGGGGACCGCAAGGTCAACGACCTCGCTCCCCGCGACCGCAACCTCGCCATGGTCTTCCAGAACTACGCGCTCTACCCGCACCTGACCGTCTACGAGAACATCGCCTTCCCGTTGCGGCTGGCGGGTGCGCCCGAGAGCGAGATCGACCAGAAGGTGCGAGACGCGTCCAAGACGCTCGAGCTCGACGAGCACCTCGACCGCAAGCCCGGCAACCTCTCGGGCGGCCAGCGCCAGCGGGTGGCGATGGGCCGGGCGATCGTGCGCGACGCCGATGCGTTCCTCTTCGACGAGCCGCTGTCCAACCTGGACGCCAAGCTGCGTGGGCAGATGCGCACCGAGATCGCCCGGTTGCAGAAGCGCCTCGGCATCACCACGGTCTACGTCACCCACGACCAGACCGAGGCGATGACCCTCGGCGACCGGGTCGCGGTCCTCAAGCGCGGCGTCCTCCAACAGCTGGCCACGCCGCGCGAGCTCTACGAGAACCCCGGCAACCTGTTC
>NZ_CM001852.1:756447-782840 GCF_000389985.1 Nocardioides sp. CF8 | reverse complement strand
TCGCCCCCCCGCCGATGAACTTCGTGCCGGCCGAGGTGGAGGGCAACACCGTCAAGCTGCCGTTCGGCTCGGTGGAGATCCCCGCCGAGAAGGCCGAGCGGGCCAAGGGGCGGGGGCTGCTCATCGCCGGCATCCGGCCCGAGCACTTCGAGGACGCGTCGGTGGTCACCTCCGACACGACGGGCAAGACCTTCCGCACGAAGGTCGACGTCGTGGAGTGGCTGGGCAACGAGGCCTACGCCTACATCCCGTTCGAAGCGCCGCCCGAGGTCCAGGCACAGCTGGCCCAGCTCGAGCGCGACCTCGACGGTGAGTCGCTGCGCACCCAGCTGGTGGTCTCGCTCGACGGCACCAGCCAGATCGCCGCGGGCGACGAGGCCGAGATCTACGTCGACGCCTCCAAGATGCACCTCTTCGACCCCTCGACGGGTGAGAACCTCACCGTCGACGAGTCGCGGGCCGGGCGCATCCCCGAGCGGGAGGACCCGCGCGCCGCGCAGGAGGCGGAGCAGATGGCCGACCAGGGCGAGGAGGTCCACTCGGCCGACTCCGAGCCCCGCGCCTGACCTGCACGACGAACGGCGCCGGCCCCCCGACGGGGACCGGCGCCGTTGTCACGTGTGACCGGGCGGGTGGGTCAGGAACGCATCGCCGCGCCGGTCGGGCGCAGCATGAAGAGCCCGTCGTAGCCGTGCACGATCACGAGCCCGTTGTCGAAGAACGGGTAGTTGCTCCACGTGCCGTGGCTGAACGCCGTGTCGTCGTCCTCCGGCCAGGTGTCGAAGAAGCCGACCTCGCTCAGGTTGCCGTTCGCCACGTCTGCGGCCGAGAGGACGCGCAGCCCCGACCGGTAGTTGGACTGGAACACGTGCGACCCCTTGACGTAGAGGTTGTGGTCGATCGAGGTCGTGTCGTTGACGAAGCGGGAGAACTGGCGGGGCGCCTCGAGGTCGGCGACGTCCCACACCAGGGTGGTCGTGCCGACACCGCTGCGCAGCTCGTCGAGCTCGTCGCCCATCAGGAAGTGACGTCCGTCCTCGGTCAACCAGCCTTGGTGGCTGTAGGCCGCGGTGCTGTAGCCGACGCGCGAGAGCTGGCGGGGCGCCGCCTTGTCGGTGACGTCGACGATGGTGAGGGTGTCCTCGTTGGAGTTGAAGCAGATCTCCCGGCCGGTGTAGCGGGTGTCCGGCCCGTCGTAGACCACGCACTGCGCGTCGTGGACGTAGCCGTCCTCGCCGACGCAGCCGGCGAACACCGGCGCGGTCGGCGTACGCACGTCGATCATGTGCAGGCCACCTGCGCACCCTCGGGTGTCCTCGCGGGCGCCGACGGCATAGGCGAAGCCGGTCTCCTCGTTCATCACGATGTTGTGGGCCCGGAGGAAGCCGGAGTAGTGCGCGGTCTCGTTGAACGTGACCGGTGCGGCGGCCGGGTCGACCGAGCGCAGCTGGCGCAGGTCGAAGACCTGCATGCCGTGCTCGCGCGCCTCGGCGACGATGAACGCGTGGTTGCCGTGCACCTTGATGTCGCGCCAGATCACGTTGTTGATGCCCGAGGTGGGCAGGTTGCCGAGGTAGACGGGCCGACGCTCGTTGGTCACGTCGACGAAGGCGGTGCCGTTGTCACGCCCCGCGATGACGTAGCGCCGCTCGGTCGCCGGATCGGTCCAGCCCCAGACGTCCGAGCCGCGACCGCCACCGATGTCGGCCATCGGCAGGTAGCTCGACAGGTTGACGTTCTCGCAGGGGAAGTAGCCGGCTCGCCCGTCGACGCAGGCTGCGCCCGGTCCTCGCTGGTCGCCCGTCAGTGCTGTGGTCGGGAAGTCGGGGTCGACCTCGCCGACCTCGTCCTTGCCCTCCCCCTCGTGGTCCCCGTCGTGGGCCAGGACGGGGATCGATCCGAGCAGCAGCGCCAACAGCGCCGCAGCCAGTGCGAGGAGCAGCCTCGCGGTCCCGAGATTCTTCGACATGCGTCACTCCTTGTGGGATGAATGTGTCGTGGGTCACCCCAGCACAGGAAGCCATCCACCGCAACAGGCGCGTGACGGGAGGATCTCGGGTCGTTCGGGTCAGTAGGTGCCGATGATCTTCTTCGGTGTCCCGGGCGGTGGCAGCCGGGTGACGCTGACGCTGCCCATCAACGAGATGCCCTTGAGCCGGATCGTCGGGGACTCCGGGCCGATGTCGGCCGGCACCTTGTCGCGGCCGTGGCCGTAGTCGCCCATGATCGGCGTGCCGTCCATGACCACGTTGAAGTGGGCCGGGACGACCACCTTCACCTCGCCCATGACCGCGCTGGCGTTGATGGTCGTGTCATGGCTCGACAGCGTCGCCTGCCGCAGGTCGATGAGGACGCTGCCCATCAGCGCGAAGGCCGAGTGGTGGGCCGGCACCTGCCACGCGCCGCGCCGCTTGCAGTCGCCCATGATGGCCAGCGAGCTGGCGTGGCCCGGCGCCGCCGGGAGGCCGGCCGCCGGTCGCGGCACCGGTGCGTGGGCCCCGGGGGCCGGCTGGTGCAGGTCGATCGTGATCGGCACCAGGTCGGCATCGGTCTTGGCAGCGAAGGTCTGCTCGAGCCGTTCGTCGAGCTCGTCGAGATCGAGGCGCCCCTCCCCCGCAGCGCGGCGCAGCACCTCGGCCACGCGGTGTCGATCGGCGTCCGAGATTCGCAGCTGGGCCGGATCCGGCCTCTCCATCTCCCCCATGGCCTCACCCTAGGCGAGGGCTGCCAACCGCGGGAGGATCATGCGGAGAGGTCGTCGTCGGTCGCGAGCAGCCAGCGCCGTACGGCGATCGCGGCCGCCCGCCCTGCCCGGTTGGCGCCGATCGTGCTGGCCGAGGGGCCGTAGCCGACGAGCTGGACGCGGGGGTCGCGCACAGCCGTGACGGCGTTCTGCACCGCCCCGCCGACCTCGAGCTGGATGCCGCCCTGGCGCGAGCGCAGCCGCAGCGGCGCGAGGTGGCCGACGGCCGGGCGGAACCCGGTGGCCCACAGGATCACGTCGACGGGCTCGAACGACCCGTCGGCCCAGCGCACCCCCTCGCGCTCGATCCGGGAGAACATCGGGCGGCGCTGGTAGGCACCGAGCGCCTCCGCGACCCGCTCCTGCGGGCGCAGCGCCAAGCCGGTCACGCTGACGACGCTGGCCGGGGGCAGGCCCCGACGGACGCGATCGGCGACCGCGGTCACCGCCTCGAGCCCGGCCTCGGGGTCGAAGTCGTCGGAGCGCCAGACCGGCTCGCGCCTGGTGACCCACAGGGTCTGCGCGAGCGGCGCGAGCTCGCCGAGGAACTGCACGGCGCTCGCGCCCCCGCCCACGACGAGCACCCGCTTGCCGGTGAAGTGGGCGGGGCCCGGGTAGTCGGCGGTGTGGAGCTGCTCGCCGGCGAACAGGTCGATCCCGGGGTAGTGCGGGACGAAGGGCTTCGTCCACGTGCCCGTCGCGTTGACCAGGGTGCGCGAGCGCCACGTGCGCTCGCCCGCGTGCACGACCAGCAGGTCGTCCTCGCTGGTGACGGCCTCGACGCTCACCGGCCGCACGACCGGGAGCGCGAAGCGGCGCTCGTAGTCGGCGAAGTAGGCCGGCACGATGGCGTTGGCGGCCTCGGCCGATCGCCCGGGCGCCTCGGCGTCGGGCAGGTCGGCCACGCCGTGCACGTCGTCCATCCCCAGCGAGTCCCAGCGGTGCTGCCACGCGCCGCCGGGTGCCTCGTTGGCGTCGAGCACGAGGTGCTCGATCCCCCTCAGCTTGAGGTGGCGCGACGCCGACAGCCCGGCCTGGCCGGCGCCGATCACCAGGGCGTCATGCACCAGGGAGTCGTGGACGGGAGCGGCGTGGACGGGCACACCCGGTCAACGCCGCGCCCGCCTCCGCTATGCCCGCGGCTGCGGCTCCACGTAGACAGTGCCGCCCAGCTCGACGAACTCCGCCGACTTCTCCTTCATCCCGACCTCGGGCGTCAGGGTCGAGCCGAAGCGCTCGCGCACGTCCTGGCTGATCTTCATCGAGCAGAACTTCGGCCCGCACATCGAGCAGAAGTGCGCCGTCTTGGCGTTGTCGGCCGGCAGCGTCTCGTCGTGGAACGCCTCCGCGGTGTGCGGGTCGAGCGAGAGCGCGAACTGGTCGCGCCAGCGGAACTCGAAGCGTGCCTTCGACAAGGCGTCGTCCCAGTCCCGGGCACGCGGGTGGCCCTTGGCGATGTCGGCAGCGTGCGCGGAGAGCTTGTAGGTGATCACCCCGGTCTTGACGTCGTCGCGGTCGGGCAGGCCGAGGTGCTCCTTGGGCGTGACGTAGCAGAGCATCGCGGTGCCGTGCATGGCGATCGTGGCAGCGCCGATGGCGCTGGTGATGTGGTCGTAGCCGGGCGCGATGTCGGTCGCGAGCGGGCCGAGCGTGTAGAACGGCGCGCCGTGGCACCAGTCCTGCTGCAGGACGACGTTCTCCTCGACCAGGTTGAGCGGCACGTGCCCGGGACCCTCGACCATCACCTGCACGTCGTGCTCCCAGGCCCGTGCGGTCAGCTCGGCCAGCGTGCGCAGCTCGGAGAACTGCGCCTCGTCGTTGGCGTCCGCGGTGCAGCCGGGTCGCAGCCCGTCGCCGAGGCTGAAGCTGACGTCGTACTGCTTGAAGATCTCGCACAGCTCGTCGAAGTGCGTGTAGAGGAAGTTCTCCTCGTGGTGGGCCAGGCACCAGCCGGCCATGATCGAGCCGCCGCGCGACACGATGCCGGTGATCCGGTCGGCGGTCATCGGGACGTAGCGCAGCAGCACGCCGGCGTGGATCGTCATGTAGTCGACGCCCTGCTCGCACTGCTCGATGACGGTGTCGCGGAAGATCTCCCACGTGAGCCGGTCGGCCTCGCCGTTGACCTTCTCGAGGGCCTGGTAGATCGGCACCGTGCCGATCGGGACCGGGGAGTTGCGCATGATCCACTCGCGCGTGGTGTGGATGTCCTCGCCCGTCGACAGGTCCATCACCGTGTCGGCGCCCCAGGTCACCGCCCACGTCAGCTTGTCGACCTCCTCGGCGATGGAGCTGGTGACCGCGCTGTTGCCGATGTTGGCGTTGACCTTCACCAGGAAGCGCTTGCCGATGATCATCGGCTCCGCCTCCGGGTGGTTGACGTTGGCGGGGATGATCGCGCGGCCGGCGGCGACCTCGCTGCGCACGAGCTCGACGTCGCAACCCTCCCGCACGGCGACGTACTCCATCTCCCGGGTGATCACGCCCGCACGGGCGTAGTGCATCTGGGTGATGTTGGTGCCCTTGCGCGGGCGGCGCGCGATGCCGCGCCACTGGTCGGCAGCCGCGCCGCGGCGCAGCGCCGAGCGGCCGTCGTCGAGCAGCTGGGTCTCGCGGCCGTCGTAGTCCTCGGTGTCGTCGCGGGCGATGATCCACTCCTCGCGCAGCGGCGCCAGCCCGACCTCCGGGTCAGAGCCGGGGCCCTCGGTGCAGTAGCGGTCGAACGTCTCGCCGTTGGTCAGCGCGACGCGGGTGAACGGCACGCCGAGCTCGCCGGTGGTCATGCGGGTGTGGGCGTCGTGGACGGTCATCTTGTTTCTCCTTCGGGGTGGGCTTGCGTGTGGGCGATCGGGCCGCGTCCGCGGCCGAGCTGCCAGGTGCTGCTGGTGGTGAGCTGGGTGGTGACGTAGGCCGCGGCGCGGAGACACGCGGACACCAGTACGTCGGCGGTGAGGTCCACAGGCGGGGAGCCTGCGTCCGGGTGGGGGCAATGTCCGCGTGTCTCCGCGAGCAGGGCTGCCAGAGCGCTTGCGAAGGTGCACCCCGTGCCGTGGTCGGCGGTCGTCGGGACGGCGGGATGGGCGAGCGCCTCCGGCCGTCCGCCGGGCAGGCACACCCAGTCGGTGCAGGTCGCCGCCGTCTGGCCCGGCCGCCACTCGGGCCCACCTGTCAGCACGACCGCGCAGCCGAGGTCGGCCAGCCGGGCGGCGAGGTCGGACGGCGGGTCGTCGCGGCCGGTGAGGGCGCGGGCCTCGTCGAGGTTGGGGGTCGCAACCAGGGCGCGCGGCAACAGCCGGTCGACGTAGGCCTCCACCACGGACCGGTCGCCGAGGACCGCCCCGCTGGTCGCGACCAGCACCGGGTCGACGACCAGCGGCAGATGGCCGAGCCGGTCCGCGACGAGCGCGACCACGGCCGGCGTGCCGAGCATGCCCGTCTTCACGGCCGTCACCGGAAGGTCGTCGAGCACGGCGCTGATCTGGGCGTCGACCACCTGGATCGGCACCCTGTGCACGGCGTGCACCCCACCGGTGTTCTGCGCGGTGACGGCCGTGACGACGCAGGCGCCGTGACACCCGAGGTGTCCGATCGTGGCAAGGTCGGCCGCGATGCCGGCCGCTCCCCCGGAGTCGGTGCCGGCGATCGTGAGGACCACGGGCGGCGTCGTCATCGCAGCACCGCCCGCAGGTCGGCGACGACGGCGGCAGGCTCGGCGGCGCGCATCACCGCACCCATCACCGCGACACCGTGGGCGCCGGCCGCGACGGCGGCAGCCGCGTTGTGCGGGCCGATCCCGCTCAGGGCCAGCACCGGGACCGGGTGGTCGACGAGGTCGCCGGCCGCGAGGAGGGTCCGCGACCCGGGCTTGCTCCCGCTGGCGGCGTACGGCGACAGCGTGGCCCACGAGGCACCCTGGTCCGCCGCGCGGCTGACTTCGTCGTGGCTGTGGCAGGACCTTCCCCACAGGCTCTCGCGCGGCACCGGCTGGTCGGCGGCGAGGTGGAGGCCGTGTGCGGAGTCGTCGGCGATCCGCGACGAGATCACCGTGAGGCCCTCGATGGTCGCCAGCTCGGCGACGAGAGCGGCGCGGGCCGGCGGTGGCAGGTCGTGCTCGCGGACCACGACCCACTCGAGCCCGGCCGCGGCGCACTCGCGGACGGTCCGGATCAGGCCCCGCCCGAGCGTGAGCTGGGAGCGGTCGGTCAGCAGCACCAGGCGCGGGATCACGAGACCCTCCCCACCAGCGGGCTCGCCGACCTCGCGGCCGCTCGGCGCGGGATGCGGCCGGCCCGACGGGCAGCCGTGCCGGCCTCGACGGCGAGGCGCAGCGCGAGCGCCATCGCGACGGGGTCCTCGGCGCGGGTGACGGCGCTCGCGGCGAGGACGGCCGCGCAGCCGAGCTCCATGGCGAGGGCTGCATCGGAGGCGGTGCCGATGCCGGCGTCGAGCACGACCGGCACGTCGACAGCGGCCACCACGGCCTCGATCGCGTGCGGATCGAGCACTCCGAGGCCGGAGCCGATCGGCGAGCCCAGCGGCATCACCGCGGCGCACCCGACGTCGACGAGGCGCCGCGCCAGGACCGGGTCGGCAGGCGCGTAGGGCAGCACGACGAAGCCCTCGGCCACGAGCGTCGTCGCCGCCTCGAGCAGCTCGAGCCCGTCGGGCATCAGGGTGCGCTCGTCGCCGATCACCTCGAGCTTGACCCAGGTGGTGCCGAGCGCCTCGCGCGCCAGCCGGGCGGTGTGGACCGCCTCCCCGGCCGACAGGCAGCCGGCGGTGTTGGGCAGCACGCGGGCGCCGACGTCGCGCAGGATGCCCAGCAGTCCGCCCGGTGCGCTGGTCGAGGTCCGCCGCATGCTGACGGTGACCAACGACGGTCGCGCAGCCTCGAGCACGGGACGCACGAGGTCGGGCCGCGGCAGCCCGCCGGTGCCGAGGAAGAGCCGGGACGCCAGCGTCTCCCCCGCGATCACGAGGTCGCTCATCCGCCGGCCACCGCCTCGACGACCTCGACCCGGTCGCCCTCGGTGACGGGATGGGTGAGGTGCGCCGAGCGCGGCACGACCTCGTCGTTCACGGCAACCGCGTGGCCGGGCGGCAGGTCGCCCAGCAGCAGGGCGACGGTGTGGGCGGCGGTCTCGACGGCCGACCCGTTGACGGTGATCAGCATCTGTCCTCCAGGAGTGAGAAGCGGCGGGGGTCGAGCAGGGGGTCGGGCGCGGCGCCCTCGACCGCGTCGGCGAGCAGCCGCGCAGTCAGCGGCGCGAGCAGCACGCCGTGGCGGAAGTGGCCGGCCGCCAGGAAGATCCCGTCGTCGCCCGTCGGGCCGACGAGCGGCCGGTTGTCCGGTGTCCCCGGCCGGTCGCGGGCGAGCGCCTCGCACAGCTCGGCCCGGTCGAGGCCCGGCACCAGCTCCGTCGCGGCATCCAGCAGGCGCCGTACGCCACCGGCGGTGACCACCGGCGGACCGTCGTGCTCCTCGGACGTGGCGCCGACGACCAACTCCCCGTCGGCGCGCGGCACGAGATAGACCGGCTCGCCGCGCACCCAGCCGCGCAGCACGCGCGTCAGGCCGACGTCGCCGCGCAGCCGCAGGATCTCACCGCGCACGCCCCGCACCAGGTGCGCGTACGGCGCCGGCAACCGCGCGCCGGTGGCGATCACCGTCGCATCGGGGCCGACGATGGGGCGCTGCGCGACCACCCGCGGCCCGAGCGCGGCGAGCAGCGCCGCGACGACGGCGCGGGGGTCGACCGCGCGGTCGTGCGCCAGCACCGCGGCGGCAGTGACGCGACCGAGGGACGGCTCGAGGGCCCGGGCCGCGCGGCCGTCGAGCACCTCGACCTGCTCGCCGTGGGTGGCGAGGAGCTCGGCCTGGCGCTCGACCTCCTGGCGGTCACCGGCGTCGATGCCGACCAGCAGCGTGCCGGAGTCGTGCAGGGGCACGCCCAGCCCAGCGGCGTACGGCGACCACAACCCCGCGGAGGCGACGGCCAGGGCGTGCAGGGCGGACTCGCCGTGCCAAGCCTCGCCCGCCGGCGAGAGCATGCCCGCCGCGGCGTGGCTGGCGCCCGAGCCGGGGGCCCGGTCGACGACCGTGACGTCGTGGCCGCGCTCGACGAGCTCGACGGCGCAGGCGAGCCCGACGATGCCGGCCCCCAGGACGTGCACACGCATCAGCCGACCGCCGTCACGAGCTCCTTCGCGGCTGCCAAGGGATCGTGATGTCGCCAGATCGAGCCGATCACGGCGACGCCGTGGGCACCCGCTGCTCGCGCAGCCCGGGCACCCACGGCGTCGACCCCACCGATCGCGACCAGTGGAAGTGCCCCCGTGACACTCCTGATCGCGTCGGGACCCAGGGGGGCCGGCAGTCCGGCCTTCGAGGTGGTGGCGAAGACCGGGCCGAAGCCGGCATAGCTGGCGCCGTCGGCGGCGGCCCGCTCGATGGCGCCGCGGTCGCGACAGGTCGCCCCGATCAGGAGATCGGGCGCGAGTCGGCGGGCGTCGGCGACGGCCAGGTCGTCGGCCCCGAGGTGCACGCCGTCGGCGCCGGTGGCGAGCGCGACGTCGAGCCGGTCGTCGACGACGACCGTCGCGCCGGCCGGACGCACGGCGGCGAGCACCAGCCGGGTCAGCTCGACCAGCTCGCGCGTGGTGGCGTCCTTGTCGCGGACCTGGAAGCCAGTGACACCAGCGGCGGCGAGGCCCTCGAGCAGGTCGAGGTCGTCGGCTGCAGAGACCAGCGCGAAAATGCGGGGCAGGGAGGAACGGGACAGCATCGGATCGCTTCCTTCGCCGGCATTACCCGGATCAGGTGTAACGGTCGGAGCGGAATTCAGCTCCCTCTCAGCCCGCTGCCGCGAGCTCCCGTGGGGACGTGTCCGACGCTAGCAGAGTCGACTGCTCGCCGATCGGGCTGCGTGCCGCCTCGACCTCGGGGCGGCGTAGTCTCAGTGCCCGTGAGCGACGCTGAAACCCCCTACGCCGACCTGCTGCCGACCCACGGATCGAACGGCACCGACGAGACGCCGTACAGGCTGGTCACGACCGAGGGCGTGTCCACGTTCGAGGCCGAAGGACAGACGTTCCTCAAGGTCGACCCGGAGGCGATCCGGCGGCTCACCGCCGAGGCGATGCACGACATCAGCCACTACCTGCGCCCCGCGCACCTCGCGCAGCTCCGCAAGATCATCGACGACCCGGAGTCCAGCGGCAACGACCGCTTCGTCGCGCTCGACCTGCTCAAGAACGTCAACATCTCCGCCGGCGGCGTGCTGCCGATGTGCCAGGACACCGGCACCGCGATCGTGATGGGCAAGAAGTCCGAGGGCGTGCTCACCGGCATCAACGACGCCGAGGCGATCAGCGCCGGCGTCAAGGACGCCTACACGAAGCTCAACCTGCGCTACTCCCAGCTGTCGCCGCTGACGACCTACGAGGAGAAGAACACCGGCACCAACCTGCCGGCGCAGGTCGAGCTCTACTCGATGGAGCAGGGTCCGAAGGGGCCGGAGTACAAGTTCCTCTTCATGGCCAAGGGCGGCGGCTCGGCCAACAAGTCGTTCCTCTTCCAGGAGACCAAGGCGATCCTCAACCCCGAGCGGATGCTGGCCTTCCTCGACGAGAAGATCCGCTCCCTCGGCACGGCCGCGTGCCCGCCGTACCACCTCGCCGTCGTCATCGGCGGCACGAGCGCGGAATATGCGCTGAAGACCGCGAAGTACGCCTCGGCGCACTACCTCGACGACCTGCCCACCGCGGGCTCGATGGCGGCTCATGGCTTCAGGGACCTCGAGCTCGAGGAGGAGGTCTTCAAGCTGACTCAGTCCTTCGGCATCGGCGCGCAGTTCGGCGGGAAGTACTTCTGCCACGACGTGCGCGTCGTCCGCCTCCCCCGCCACGGCGCCTCGCTGCCCGTCGCGATCGCCGTCTCCTGCTCGGCCGACCGGCAGGCGCTCGGCAAGATCACGGCGGAGGGCGTCTTCCTCGAGCAGCTCGAGACCGACCCCGCCCACTACATGCCTTCCGCGGGAGTCTCGGAGGAGATCGCCTCCGGCGAGGTCGTGAAGATCGACCTGAACCAGCCGATGGACGAGATCCTGGCCGAGCTCAGCAAGCACCCCGTCAAGACGCGGCTCTCGCTGACCGGCCCGCTCGTCGTCGCGCGCGACATCGCGCACGCCAAGATCAAGGAGCGCCTCGACGCGGGCGAGGAGATGCCGTCCTACCTGCGCGACCACCCGGTCTACTACGCCGGCCCGGCCAAGACGCCGACCGGCATGGCGTCGGGGTCGTTCGGCCCGACCACGGCCGGACGGATGGATTCGTACGTCGAGCAGTTCCAGGCCGCGGGTGGCTCGAAGGTGATGCTCGCCAAGGGCAACCGCTCGAAGCAGGTCACCGAGGCGTGCGGCTCGCACGGCGGGTTCTACCTCGGCTCCATCGGCGGCCCCGCCGCCCGCCTCGCCCAGGACTGCATCACCTCGGTGTCGGTGCTGGAGTACGAGGAGCTCGGCATGGAGGCCGTCTGGAAGATCGAGGTCGAGGACTTCCCGGCCTTCATCGTCGTCGACGACAAGGGCAACGACTTCTTCACCGACCCGTCCGGTGCGGTCAACGTGCCGATCTCGGGGATCCGCGTCCGCTCCGCGGAGTAGGACGAGGACCCCCGAGACATCGATCAGCGGGAGACGGTCTCCGCCTCGGCCCGCTCCGTCACGCCACCGCGCGTCAGCAGCGCGTCCAGGGCGTAGCGCCCGGGACCGACCGCGCCGATGAGCAGCGCGCCGGCGCCCAGCGCAGCGACGAGCTCCCAGCCGTTGGCGGTCACGAACACACCGGCCGAGCGGTGCACCGTCACGAACGCTCCGAGCATGTCGATCACGAGGAACGCAGCGGCGAGCGGGGTCAGCAGGCCGAGCAGGAGGAGCGCGCCCCCGACGAGCTCGACGGTCGCGGCGAACACGGCCGCCGCCTGCGGGACCGGCACGCCCATCGCCTCGAAGGCCTCCCCGGTGCCGGCGAGGCCGAACTCGTTGAACTTCTGCCAGCCGTGGGCGATGAAGACGGTGCCGAGCACGACGCGGGCCAGGAGGAGGGCGACGTCGCGCACCGGGGCGGGAAGGTTGTTTCCGAGAAGCATGTGAGTTCCTTTCGTACGGCGTGGTTCACCGCAATGGTTGATGTTTCAACCATAACGGCAGGGGCGTCGCCGTATCCAAATCCGCGGACGCCCCTCCCCCGCCCGGCCGAGGTCGCGGAACGATGCCCCGGGGCCGGCCGTTGGACTGGGGAACCCCAGGAGGACAACTGATGAAGTGCCCCACCGACGGAAACACCCTGACCATGAGCGAGCGCGGCGGGATCGAGATCGACTACTGCCCCGAGTGCCGTGGCGTGTGGCTCGATCGCGGCGAGCTCGACAAGATCATCGAACGCTCAGTCACCCAGCCCGCGCCCGCGGCCCCGGCGGCTCCTGCCGCACCGGCGCCGTCGTCGTACGAGCATGAACGCGACCAGCGCCGCATGCAGCAGGACCAGCGCTATGCCCAGGCGAGCCAGCAGCCCTATCGCAAGAAGAAGGAGAGCTGGCTCAGCGAGATCTTCGACTGACCCCGCTCGACGTCCGACGATCCGGCGACCGGGTCGTCGGACGTCCGCCGGGAGGTCCGACGTGGGGCTAGGAGTAGAGCTCCTCGATCGCCTCGGCGTACTTCTGCGAGATCGGCTTGCGGCGCAGCTTCAGGGTCGGGGTGAGGACCTCGCTGCCGGGCAGCCAGTACTCGCCGAGGACGGTGAACTTCTTGACCTGCTCGACGCGCGACAGCTTGGCGTTGCCCGCGTCGAAGCCGGCCTGGATCGCCGCCACGAGACCGGCGTCCTTGGCCAGGGTGGCCGGGTCGGCGGCGACTCCCGCCTTCTCGGCGTACGCCGCGGCCGCGTCGGGGTCGAGCGTCACCAGCGCCACGTTGTAGGGCTTGGCGTCCCCGATCACCGTGATCGTCGCCGCGAGCGGCGTGGTCACCTTGAGGGTGTTCTCGATGTTGGACGGCGACATGTTCTTGCCGGCCGCATTGATGATGATCTCCTTCTTGCGGTCGGTGATCGTGACGTAGCCGTCGGCGTCGATCGTGCCCACGTCGCCGGTGTGGAGCCAGCCCTCGGCGTCGATGCACTCCCGGGTCTTCTCCGGCTCCTTGCGGTAGCCGAGCATGTTGCCGGGACCGCGGAACAGGATCTCGCCGTCGTCGGCCAGCTTGATCTCGGTCCCGGGGAGCGCGGGGCCGACGGTGCCGACCTTGACCTTGCCGGGCGGGTTGACCGTCCCGGCGCCCGCCATCTCCGACATCCCCCAGAGCTCGCACACGTTGAGGTTGAGGCCCATGAAGAAGGTCAGCGTCTCGGGGGCGATCGCGGCGGCGCCGGACCAGGCCCACTTGAGCTCGCCCATGCCGAGGGCGTCTCGGACCTTGCCCAGCACCAGCTTGTCGGCGAGCCCGAGCTGGAGGGCGTCGAGCGGGCCCAGGCTCTTGCCGGCGAGCTTCGCCTGACCGTTCTTGGCGGCCAGCCCCATCGCCCAGCCACCCAGCGCCTTCTTGACCGGGCTGGTCTCTGCGGCCATCTTGGCCTCGACACCCATCTTGATCTTCTCCCACACCCGCGGGACGGCGAACCAGATCGTCGGCTTGCAGTCGGGCAGGGCAGCCGCGACCGTGCGCGGGTCGGCGACATGGGTGACCTGGACTCCGCGCAGGGCCTGGAAGTACTGCGCGGAGGCGCGGTCCGCGATGTGGGCCGACGGCAGGAACGAGGTGATCCGGTCGCCGAACTTCACGTCCACGACCTGCATCGCGGAGTCCGAGAGCGCGATGATGTTGTGGTGCGAGAGCTGGACGCCCTTGGGCGGTCCGGTCGTGCCTGACGTGTAGATCAGGGTCAGGATGTCCTCGGGCTGCACGGCCTGCCATGCGGCCTCGAAGTCGAACTCGGTGCTGCCCTGCGCCTCGAGCTCCTCGAGCGAGAGGGTCGCGCCCTCCGGCTTGCCGTCGACGACGACCACGTGCTCGAACTCGATGCCGGACGCGAGCACGGTGGGGAGGAAGGCGGTCTCGGTCACGACCACCGTGGCATCGGCGTTGTCGAACAGGTAGTTCAGCTGCTCGGGGGACGAGGTGTTGTAGACCGAGAAGGCGATCGCGCCGAGGTGCATCGCGCCACAGTCGACCAGGGCGAACTCGGGCCGGTTGGTGAGCATGATGGCAACGGTGTCGCCGCGCCCGAGCCCGATCGCCGACAGGCCGGCCGCGATGCTCCGGACGCGGGCGGCGTAGTCGCGCCAGGTGATGGTGACCGTGTCGCCCACGGTGCGGATCGCGACGGCGTCCGGGTCGATGAGGGCTGTCTGCTGGAAGGCCGCGCAGACGGTGACGGGGGTGCTCATGGGATCTCCTCGGGATGCTGGACTGGCGCGAGCGTAATCTCCGTCACACCTGCGAGCGAGGTGTTCCACGTGTTCTCACCGTTGCGACCACCCCTCGGACGCCCGGCGACCCACATCCCCGGGCGACGGTGTTTGGATGGACGGCATGCGCAGCGAGGGCGACATCGTGGAGATCGCGCGGGCGGAGACCCCGCGCGGTGAGGTGGTGCTGCGGCGGCACAGGTCCGCGCTCGCGGCCGACGTGATCGAGCTGCGGGTCAACGGCGTCTTCGTGATGGACACCCAGGAGACCGGCACCGAGATCGAGCTCGCCGCCGCAGCCCTGGACGTCGTGCCGCGACCGCGCGACGTCGTGGTGGGCGGGCTCGGACTGGGCTTCACCACCCGGCACGTCCTGGCCGACCCGCGCGTGGAGCGGGTGATGGTCGTGGAGATCGAGGAGGTTCTCGTCGGGTGGATGCGTGACGGCACCGTCCCGCACGGACCGGCCATCCTCGCCGACCAGCGGGTCAGGATCGTCAATGCCGACATCCTGATGGCGATAGCCGAGGCGCGGTCGACGTACGACCTGATCCTGCTCGACGTCGACAACGGCCCGGGCTACCTCGTCCACGAGGACAACGTCCGCGTCTACGAGGAGCCCTTCCTCGCCCGGTGTCGTGACCTGCTCAACCCCGAGGGCGCCCTCGTGATCTGGTCGGCCGCGGCGGCTCCGGAGCTGCACAGCGCGATGCGCGCCGTCTTCGACGAGGTCGACGAGCAGCCGCATGACGTGCTGCTCCAGGACCGCCCGGAGACCTACTACCTCTACGTGGCTCGCCGCTAGGACGAGGTCAGCTGTCCGAGATCAAGGACGGCAGCAGGCTGTAGGCCCGGTCGTGCAGCGTCGGCAGCGCGGTGCCCGTGCCGGTGAGGTGCTCGAGGAGGGCCCGCTCGAAGACGCCGTCGAGCAGGGCGTACGTCGTGGCGGAGTCGAGCAGCGGGGTGGCACCGGACAGCTCGGCGAAGCGCGCGACGACCTGCCACACCATCAGCTCGAGGGACTGGTCGATCTCCAGCACTGCCTCACGCAGCGCCTCCTCGAACATTGCCTGCGTGCGCAGGTCGTACCAGAGCCGGTGCATGTGCGACTCGTCGGTGAGCGTCTCGACGAGCTTGTCGGCGAAGCGCAGGCGCAGCTCGTCGGGCGTCGTCGAGGTGGCCACGAGCTCGTCGTAGCGAGTCACGCACTGCGCCTTGTAGTAGCGCACGCAGTAGGTGATCAGCTCGAACTTGTTCTCGAAGTAGTAGTGCAGGACGCCGTGGGAGAAGGGCGAGTTCTGGGCGATCTCCCGCAGGGAGGTCCTGGCTTAGCCCCGCTCACCGAGCGTCACGAGTGCCGACTCCGCGAGCTGGTCGCGTCGCGCGTCGACCTTCTGCTCGCGGGTGCGTCGCACCGTCGCGGCCGTGGGGGTCATGATCAACAGCGTAGGCCAGGTGGGGGATGTTCGACCCTGGCGCCCCGGAACCCTTGACACCCGTCAAGAGGACTCGTCACAGTGGTGGCAAGCACATCCCCCCAACAACCCTCGGCGTGCTGCACCTGACCTCCAGGCCTCCCCGCCTGTGCGTCGAGTGAAACCGTGGGAGCACTACCGCATGCGACCCGTCGACTGCCTCAACCCAGGCGCCAGCCCTGCCCCGGCTGTGCCCTGCTTGACCATGGCGACGCATCCCCTGCGCCGCTCGCAAGGGTGGCCGGCGGGTCGCATCGGCTGAGCGTCATTCGGTCGGCTGACGTCGGGAGTAGCGTCGGTGCCATGAGCAAGACGCGCACCGAACACGACTCCCTCGGCGACATCGAGGTCCCGGCCGACGCACTGTGGCGGGCCCAGACGCAGCGGGCGATCGAAAACTTCCCGATCAGCGGGACCGTCCTCGAGCCGCGCTTGGTCCGGGCGCTCGCGCTGGTGAAGGGCGCGGCGGCAGGTGTCAACGCCGACCTGGGCGTCATCACCGCCGAGCAGGGCGCCGCCATCGCCGGCGCCGCGAGCGGGGTCGCGGCCGGCGAGCACCTCGACGCCTTCCCGCTCGACGTCTTCCAGACCGGGTCGGGCACCAGCTCCAACATGAACATGAACGAGGTCCTCGCCTCGCTCGCCGGCGACGTCCATCCCAACGACCACGTCAACGCCTCGCAGTCCTCCAACGACACCTTCCCCACCGCGATCCACGTCGCCGCCACCCTCGCGGTCGTCGAGGACCTGCTGCCCGCGCTGGCGACCCTCGAGGCGTCGTTGTCGGCGAAGGCCGAGGAGTTCGCCGGGCTGGTCAAGGCCGGGCGCACCCACCTGATGGACGCGACCCCGGTCATGCTCGGTCAGGAGTTCGGCGGCTACGCCGCAACGGTGTCGTACGCCGCCGAGCGGCTCGGCGCCGTACTCCCCCGCGTGCGTGAGCTGCCCCTGGGCGGCACCGCCGTCGGCACCGGCATCAACACCCCTCCCGGCTTCGCGGCGGCCGTGATCTCCGCGCTGTCCGCCGACACCGGGCAGGAGTTCACCGAGGCGCGCAACCACTTCGAGGCGCAGGGCACCCGCGACTCGCTCGTCGAGCTGTCCGGCGTGCTGCGGACCATCGCAGTCGGCCTCACCAAGATCTGCAACGACCTGCGCTGGCTCTCCTCCGGCCCGACGACCGGGCTCGCCGAGATCCACCTGCCCGACCTCCAGCCGGGCTCGAGCATCATGCCGGGCAAGGTCAACCCCGTGCTGCCCGAGGCGACGCTGATGGTCTGCGCCCAGGTGGTCGGCAACGACGCGGCCGTGGCGTGGGCGGGGGCGAGCGGCAACTTCGAGCTCAACGTGCAGATGCCGGTGATCGCCCGCAACCTGCTCGAGTCGATCCGGCTCCTGTCGACCTCCACCACACTGCTCGCCGGGCGCTGCATCGACGGCATCACCGCCGACGCCGACCGCATGCGCGCCTACGCCGAGTCCTCCCCGAGCGTCGTCACCCCGCTGAACAAGCACCTCGGCTACGAGGAGGCCGCCAAGGTGGCGAAGCAGGCATTGAAGGACGGAGCCACGATCCGGGATACGGTCCTCGCGATGGGGTACGTCGATCGCGGCGACCTCACCGAGCAGCAGCTCGACGCAGCCCTCGACGTGGAACGGATGACTCGACCATGAGCCAGATGAACGATCCGGACTACGTCCGCGAGCAGTACGCCTCCGAGGACAACCTCGAGACCCGTCGCTCAGTCTGGCAGCCCACCGCCGAGGGGCTCGACCCGGTCAACGAGGCGCTCAACGCGATCGACCGCGCGCTCGTCGGCGACGCCGACGTCCTCGAGGTCGGCTGCGGCACCGGCGCCATGGCCGAGCGGATCAACGCGCTGCCGGGCGTCACGCTGGTCGCGACCGACTTCTCCGAGCGCTTCGTCGAGCTCACCGCCGCGCGTGGTGTCGATGCCCGCCAGGCCGACATCTGCTACCTGCCGTTCGACGACGCGTCCTTCGACGTCGTCTACGCCGGCTGGATGCTCTACCACGTCCGCGACCTCGACCGCGCCCTCAACGAGGTCCGCCGGGTGCTGCGACCGGGCGGCACGTTCGTGGCCGTCACCAACGGCAACGACCACATCGCCGACCTGCTGCGTGCGGCCGGCGGCAAGCCCGCGATCACCCAGTTCAGCAGCGAGACGGGCGAGTTCGTCCTCGGTCGCCGCTTCGGCGACGTCCGCCGCCACGACCTCGAGACGCGCGCCGTCTTCGGTGACCACGCCGCCGCCCAGGCCTATCTCGACTCGTTCGACGAGGGCCTGGTGCTGCCGCCCTTCGAGGGCGAGCGGGAGTACGCCGGCCACGTCACGGTGTTCGAGGCCCGCTGACCCTGCACCACTTGAAGGCAGTTCGCGCTGGCACGGACAAGGCTCACGCTCAGTCGCTCATACGTCCACGCGAACTGCCTGCAGTTGAAACAGAAGTGCCTCAGCCGCGGCGCGGGCGCTGCTGCTCGTCAGTCAGCGCGGGCTTCAGTACCAGTTGTTGCCGGCCTTGAACGACCAGGCGTTGCACGGGGTGCCGTAGGTGTCCTGGATGTAGCCCAGGCCCCAGCGGATCTGTGACTCCGCCGAGGTCATGTAGTCGGCGGGCAGCTCGTGGAGCTGGGTGAGCGCCTGCGGGATGCCGTAGGCCGACGAGGTCGGGTTGTCGGCGTCGATGCGCCAGCCCGACTCGCTCATGTAGAGCGAGTCCAGGCAGTCGAACTGCGACGCGTCGAAGCCGAACTCCGGCAGCAGGGCACGCGCGATGTCGCGCGGGTCGCCGGTCGAGAGGTCCTCGGTGCGGGTGATCGCCGGGCCGTTGCCGGCCGAGAGCGCGGCGACCTTGCGGGCGTCGGTGCTGCCGCGGCGATCGGAGCGGGACACCGGCCCGCTGGCCTCGCGGCGCTCGAGCGTGTCGGCAGCCTGCACCGACCCGGTGCCCTTGACCGCCGCCGCTGCGAGGTCGCTGGTCGCCGTACCTGCCGGCGTGCTGAGCACACCGTTGGAGACGACGAGTCCGGTGGCCACGGCGGCGACACCGGTGAGGACGACCGAGTTGCGCAGCGCCCGCTGGGGGGCGGTCCTGAGTGCCTTGTGCTTGCCGGGAGCGAGGTGCTTGGGGACGTACTTGTCAGGCTTCGTCACAGGGGATGTCTCACGGGTCGACGACGGATGGCATTGCGCAGAGCAATGACCGCTCCCGAGAGATGACATCGCCGAGGCGGGGGGCTGACGCGGAAATGTCACAAAACGATCTCGGTAACCATGCAGGACGAATCAGGGGCACGCAAACCGAACGCGAAAAGAATCAGGCCTCATTCGCCCCAGGAGTCACACAAGTCACCGTGGCCTCATCTGGTCGGACCGCCCCGCCCGGAACAGTCCCGGGCGGGGCGGCACAGATCACAGGTGGACGTTCTCCAGCATCTCGGTCACCAGCGCCGCTATCTGCGAACGCTCCGAGCGGGTCAGCGTGACGTGCGCGAAGAGCGGGTGGCCCTTGAGCTTGTCGATCACCGCCACGATGCCGTCGTGGCGACCGACCCGGAGGTTGTCGCGCTGTGCGACGTCGTGGGTCAGCACGACCTTGGAGTTGGCGCCGATCCGCGAGAGCACGGTCAGCAGGACGTTGCGCTCCAGCGACTGGGCCTCGTCGACGATCACGAACGCGTCGTGCAGCGAGCGGCCGCGGATGTGGGTCAGCGGCAGCACCTCGAGCATGCCGCGGTCCATCACCTCGTCGATCACCTCGGGCGTGGTGAGCGCGCCGAGCGTGTCGAAGACCGCCTGTCCCCAGGGGCTCATCTTCTCCGACTCCGAGCCGGGGAGGTAGCCGAGCTCCTGGCCGCCGACGGCGAACAGCGGACGGAACACGACGACCTTCTTGTGCTGGCGACGCTCCATCACCGCTTCGAGCCCGGCACATAGCGCGAGCGCGGACTTGCCGGTGCCGGCGCGACCGCCGAGCGAGACGATGCCGACCTCGGGGTCGAGCAGCATCTCGAGGGCGATCCGCTGCTCGGCGGAGCGGCCGTGGATGCCGAAGGCCTCCCGGTCACCGCGCACGAGGTGCACCTGCTTGTCGGGGCCGATGCGACCCAGGGCCGTGCCCCGGTCGGAGAGCAGGACCAGGCCGTTGTGGCACGGCAGGTCGCGCGCTGCCTCCAGGTCGAGCACGCCGTCCTCGTAGAGCTCGTCGAGCTCTCCGGAGGTCACATCGAGCTCGGACATGCCGGTGTAGCCGGTGTCGGAGTCGCTGATCGCCTCGGCGCGGTATTCCTGGGCATCGAGACCCACCGCCGAAGCCTTGATCCGCAGCGGCAGGTCCTTGGACACGAGCGTGACCTCGTGTCCCTCGTTGGCGAGGTTGCGAGCCACCGCCAGGATCCGGGTGTCGTTGTCGCCCAGCCGGAAGCCCGACGGGAGCGAGGCGGAGTCGGTGTGGTTGAGCTCGACGCGGACCGTGCCGCCCTCGTCACCGACCGGGACCGGCGCGTCGAGACGACCGTGCTCGACACGCAGCTCGTCGAGCATCCGCAGGGCCGATCGGGCGAAGAAGCCCAGCTCGGGGTGGTGCCGTTTGCCCTCGAGCTCGGTGATGACGACGACCGGCAGCACGACTTCGTGCTCGGCGAACCTCTTCAGGGCGCCGGGGTCGGCCAGCAGGACGCTGGTGTCGAGGACATAGGTGCGGTTCTTCGTAGCGTTGGAGGCCACTGTGGACTACCCCTCACCGGACGGCGCGCACACTCTCGCCCGCCCGAGCTCACCACTCGGATCGGGGGGACAGAAGGCCGGAGTGCCGGCCTCTCCACGAGCACGACGTCACCCGGTGCGGCGGTGAGCCGATGTGCTGCGTTGAGTCGCGACTACTCACGAACTGGCCTCCGATACAGCAGGCTTCCCCACCCGCCGATACCTGAAAAACTACGCCCGCCCGCAAGCCATTCCCCAGCGACACGCCAGAACGCGGGGTGAACGGCTCGTGACGTCGTACGGCGCTGGGCGCGCCTCACCCGGACAGGTGATCAGGAGCCGAAGCGGCGCTCGCGCTCGGCGTACGCACGGATCGCGCGCAGGAAGTCGACCCGGCGGAAGTCGGGCCACAGCGCCTCGCAGAAGTAGAACTCCGAGTGGGCGCTCTGCCAGAGCAGGAAGCCGCCGAGCCGCTGCTCGCCGGAGGTGCGGATGACGAGGTCGGGGTCTGGCTGGCCCTTGGTGTAGAGGTGGTCGGCGATGTGCTCGACGTCGATGACGACGGCGAGCTCCTCGAGGGTGGTGCCGCGGGCGGCGTGCTCCTGCAGCAGCGAGCGGACCGCGTCGGCGATCTCGCGGCGACCGCCGTAGCCGACGGCGATGTTGACCAGGATGCCGTCGATGTCGCGGGTGGCGTCCTCGGCGGCCTTGAGCTTCTCGGCGGTGCCGGCGGGCAACAGGTCGAGCGCACCGACCGGGTGGATGCGCCACTTGCGCTGGGCGGCCAGCGACTCGACGGCGCCCTCGATGATGCCGAGCAGCCCCGCCATCTGCTCCGGAGGCCGGTTCGTGAGGTTGTCGCTGGACAGCAGCCACAAGGTGACGACCTTGACGCCGACCTCCTCGCACCAGCCGAGGAGCGGGAAGATGTTGTCGGCGCCGGCCTGGTAGCCCCCGGCCGTGTCGAGGCCGACGGCCTTGGCCCAGCGCCGGTTGCCGTCGAGCATCACGCCGATGTGCTGGGGGATGCGGTCGGCAGGCAGGAACTTCACCACGCGGTGCTCGTAGGCCGGGTAGAGCACCCGACGTACTGCATCCCTCAATTTCGCCACCCGCCGATGGTAGCCGGGCCATATGGTGGCGAGGTGACAGGCGAGACGACACCGCAGGACGAGACCACCTCCGAGCTGTGGACGACACCCCCCGGGAGGCGCGCCGTCTGGGCCAGACGAGCCGGCGCCGGTTTCCTGCTCCTCATCGTGGTCCTGGCGGGTCTCGACCTCCTCGGTCCCCGAACCGGGGAGACGTCCGCCGAGGCCGACGGCTACGAGCTCCGCGTCCAGTTCCCGCAGGTGACCCGCGCCGGGCAACCGGCCCCCCTCCACATCACTGTGGAAGCGCTGGGCGGTCTCGGCGACACAGTCCAGCTGCGCCTGTGCGACGAGCTCTTCGACGACCTCGACTTCCAGAACTGGTATCCCAACCCCGCGGCCGAGACCAGCCAGCCGCCCTGGGTGATCTACGAGTTCGACCCACCGCCCACCGGCGACGTGCTCGAGATCAGCCTGGACGCACGCGTCGCACCCGGTCGGTTCGGCGCGATCGACGACTGCGGCCTCAGCGTGCTGGTCGACGACCAACCGGTCGTCGGCGCGTCGTTCACCGTCTGGAGGATGCCCTGATGGACATCTTGATCAGGTCACTCGTGATCTTCGCCTTCCTGTGGGTCGTCGTCCGGGTGGGCGGCAAGCGCGAGGTCGCCCAGCTCTCCGCCTTCGACATGATCCTGCTCATCACCGTGGGCGACCTCGTGAGCCAGGGCATCGTGCAAGAGGACTACTCCGTGACCGCTGCGCTGATCGCGGTGGCGACGTTCACCCTGGCCGGCCTGGCACTGAACACCATCGGTCTGCACGTGCCGGGCTTCCGTCCCTGGCTGGCCGGTCGGCCACGCATCGTGGTCCGCGACGGCGAGCCCCTGCTCGAGACGCTGCGCGGCGAGCGGATGACCATCGATGACATCCACGAGGCCGCTCGCCAGCGGGGCATCCGGCGGCTGAGCGACATCGAGCTGTGCGTGCTGGAGACCGACGGAGCCTTCTCGTTCTTCACCCGTGACGAGGACGCCGACGACGAGGACGAGGACGGCGCGCCGGACCACGACGTCACGTGAGGTCAGTCCCGTTGACGTGACTCACTACCTACCCTGTCGTAAGTTGGGTGCATGAACGACATCCTGCGCGACCGGTTCGACGAGCTCTCCGAGCGCGTCGAAGAGGTCATTGCCGACGTCAAGCCTCGTCTGCGGGGCTGGCTGCACCTCGGCACCGCCCCGCTGGCCCTGGCCGCGGGGATCGTGCTTGTCGTGCTCTCCCCCGACGCCACCACCCGCATCGGTTCGGGCGTCTTCGCCGCGACCGCGATCGTGCTGTTCACGGTTTCGGCCGTCTATCACCGCGGCACCTGGTCACCCACCGTGCACTCGCGGCTCAAACGCTTCGACCACTCCAACATCTTCTTGCTGATCGCCGGGTCCTGCACGCCGTTCGGGCTGCTGCTGCTCGACGGCAGCGACCGCTGGGTGTTGCTCGCGATCGTCTGGGGCGGCGCGATCTCCGGCGTGTTCATGAAGGTCTTCTGGAAGGGCGCACCGCGCTGGCTCTCGGCCCCCATCTACATGGCGCTCGGCTGGGCCCCGGTCTTCTTCTTCGGTGACTTCGTCAGCGGCGCCAGCGCTCGCTACGGCGCCACCATGGGCACCGCCGTGATCGCCCTCGTCGCCGCCGGCGGCGCGCTCTACACGATCGGCGGGGTCGTCTACGGCACCAAGCGACCCAACCCGTGGCCGCAATGGTTCGGCTTCCACGAGGTCTTCCACACCTTCACCATCCTGGCCTTCGTGACCCACTACGTCGGCGTCTCGCTGGCGACCTACTCCCTGCGCTGATCGCCGCAGCCGAGGTTCACCCGAGGCTCAGCCACACGAACAGCACGATCGCGGACACCGCGACCACCACCGCGAGCAGCCGCGCCAGCAACGGCGCCCGGCGGGCGAGCCACTCGAGCGCGAGGTAGGTCAGCGAGATCGCGGCCAGGCCCACGGTCACGTGGAGCAGCACGGCCAGCATCACGCAGCTGATCACCCCGGCCCGCAGGAAGCGGCCCCACAGCAGGCTCAGCGCCAGCGGGATGACGATCGCGCCGACGAGCCCGCCGACGACCTCCAGCCACCACACCCGCTCCCCCATCCACGGCAGCGGCAGGCTCAGCGGCCAGCGCTGGTCGACGAGGTCGCCGGTCGCGCAGTAGCCGAGGTAGATGATCACCGCCAGCGACGCGCCTGCTCCGACGCGGTGGGCCCAGCGGGCCACTGGTGACCAGGGCAGTCCGCCCTTCACGAAGATCGTCGCGGCCGCGACGGCCGCCCAGACGATCCAGCGCCGCACGATGCCGGTGCCGGTGTCGGCCATGGCGTCGCGGAACACCCGGTCCGCCTCGACGCGATCGATGTCGTGGCCCTGTGTCGAGGTGTAGGACGGGTCGCCGCCCCCACCCGCGACCAGGGCGTCGTGCACCAGCGCCGCCGGCAGGTGGGCGCCGGTCTTCGGCACCAGCCACGTGAACAGGGCGGGTGTGGAGGTCAGGTCGGTGCGGAACTCGGGCGACGCCGGCACCAGGATCTCCCCGAGGTGCCGGTCGCGGTAGGCGATGCGCCGCTCCAGGCTGAAGATCTCGAGGTCGGCCTCCAGGTGTCGCTCCAGCACGATCCGGGGATCGGCGTCGGGGTCGGGTGGCAACCCGATCCGGTCACCGATCGCCAGCACCCCGCCGTCGTAGAAACGGCGTGGCTGGGTCTGCACTGTCTTCGTCGTCATCGCGGTCCCGAGTCGCATGCGAACACTCTGGCACCGATGACCGACAACGGAGCTAGCCGAGCGCGTCTCGCAGCGCCTCCACCTCGGTGACGGGAGCCGCGCAGACGTGGTGCCGGCAGACGTACGCCGCAGGGTTGCCGTCGACCGGTCCGCGACCGGCGAGCAGCGGGATCTCCTCGTCGGGCCCGTCCGCGACCACGACCACCGCGGTCGGGTGGGCGCGAGCGACGCTCGCCAGCATGTCGCGAGGGGCGCCGGCCGGCCCGACGACCGCGATCTCGTGTGGACCGTCGAGCATGGCGGCGGCCGCGGCGAGGGACCAACCGGCGAACCTCGGAGTGCGTACGGCGAGCGCGTGCACCGTCGCCAGCGCGCCCTCCGCTGCCTCGCGGTGCCGCAGGTCGCCGGTCACCGCGGAGGAGGCGACCAGCGCGTGGAGGAGCGCGGAGAGCCCGCTCGGGGAGGCGTTGTCGCTCGGATCGCGCGGGCGCGCGACCAGCTGTTCCGCGTCGTCGGCGGTGTCGAAGAACCCGCCGTCGTCGGCGCGGAAGTGCTCGAGCGCGGTGTCGAGGAGAGACGTGGCAGCCCGCAGCCAGCGAGGATCTCCGGTGGCCTGCAGCAGGTCCAGGAAGCCGGCGGCGACGGCGCCGTAGTCCTCCAGCACGCCTGCCGGCGTCCCCACCACGCCGTCGCGCGAGACCCGTCGAAGCCGGCCGTCGACCACGTGGACCTCCATCAGCAGCTCGCCCGCGGCGACGGCGGCGTCGAGGTAGCGCTGCTCGTCCAGCCAGGCCGCCAGTCGTGTCAGCCCGCTGATGGCGAGCCCGTTCCAGGCGGCCACCACCTTGTCGTCGCGCTCGGGACGAACGCGCTCGGCGCGGGCGGCCAGCAGCCGGGCGCGGACGTCGATCCAGCGGTCGAGGTCGTCGGGGTCGCGCAGCAGCTGCAGCGTCGAGGCGCCGTGCTCGAAGGTGCCGGTCTCGGTCACCGTGAACACCTCGGCGGCCCAGGCGCCGTCCTCTGCCCCGAGCACCTCGACCAGCTGGGCCGGCGTCCAGGCGTAGAACTTCCCCTCGACTCCCTCACTGTCCGCGTCGAGCGCGGAGGCGAATCCGCCCTCGTCGGTGCGCAGCTCGCGGAGCAGGAAGTCGGCGATCCCCTCCCCTGCCCAGGCGGCCATCGGCGTACGACGATCCGCGCAGACGCGAAGCAGCAGGGCGTTGTCGTAGAGCATCTTCTCGAAGTGCGGCACCACCCACCCGGCGTCGACGGCATAGCGCGCGAAGCCGCCGCCGAGCTGGTCGTGGATGCCGCCACGGGCCATCGCCTCCAGGGTGGCGTCCACCATCGCCAGGGCGTCGCTGGAGCCGTGTCGCACCAGGAACTCCAGGACCATCGACGGCGGGAACTTCGGCGCTCCACCGAAGCCGCCGTTGGCGGTGTCGAACTCGGTCCTGAGCCGGGTGACGGCCTTGTCGAGGACCTCGCGGTCGACCGACCCGGCGACGAGAGCAGCCTGCTGGTTCAGGTGCTCGCGCAGGTTGGCCGCGACCCGCGCGACGTCGTGGCCGCGGTCGACCCACGCCTCGCTGAGCCCCTGCAGGACCTGGCTGAAGGCGGGCTGGCCGTGCCGCGGCTGCGGCGGGAAGTAGGTCCCCGCGAAGAACGGGCTGCCCTCGTGGTCGAGCACGCACGTCATCGGCCAGCCGCCGTGGCCGGTCATGGCGGTGGTCGCCTGCATGTAGATCGCGTCGACGTCGGGTCGTTCCTCCCGGTCGACCTTGATGCTGACGTAGTGCTCGTTGAGGTAGTCGGCCGTCGCCTGGTCCTCGAAGGACTCGTGCGCCATCACGTGGCACCAGTGGCAGGCGGCGTAGCCGACGCTCAGCAGGATCGGCACGTTGCGGCGACGCGCCTCCTCGAACGCCTCCGGGCTCCACTCCCACCAGTCGACTGGATTGGAGGCATGTTGGAGGAGGTACGGCGATGTCGCGGCCGCCAGACGATTCGGCATGCCCCCAAGACTGCCACGCTGGGGGTGCGGGGTTTCGTGACGGCGCTGACGCGCCTCCTCAAAGTTGAGTCCCCGATAGTGGTGTAGTGCGG
>NZ_CM001852.1:645084-756347 GCF_000389985.1 Nocardioides sp. CF8 | reverse complement strand
GCAGGCCCAGGGCCGCGTCCCTCGCGGCGAGTGCGACCGCGACCCGGGACACGGTGGCTTCGAAGTCGAACAGGTCCTTCCAGTCGCCACGGATGGCCATGTCGGCGATCCCGGTGTGGTTGATCGAGGCCTCGTCGAGCCGCACGAACCGGCGGTCGAGGGCTTCGAGCTGGTCGGCCTCGCGCTGCTCGGGGTAGAGCCGCAGCATCGCCTCGTCGATCTTCTTCTCCAGCGCGACCTCGCCGATCTTGTGCGCGAGGTGGGCCACGTGGGTGTCGATGTGGTCCGACACGTCGCGCGGGCGACCCATGATCGAGCGCGCGAGCATCCGCGCCTTCGTCGGCTCGACCTGGCCCACGAGCACCCGGTCCCAGAGCCGGGGCAGGCGGTGTCGCACGATCAGCGCATCGCGGATCAGGCACGACGCGGCGTTGGTGGACCGCCCGATCGCACCACCGAACGCCGCCGGTGCGTCCCACCGCACCGAAGGGATGAACGGGTCGTCCAACCCGTCCGGGTCACCGACACAACCGTTCGCACAGCCGCCGCCGAAGTCCTCCCCCGGCAGACCCGTCGTCGGACACCCGTGGATGCACGCACCACTCGTGGTCGCCTTCTCGTCAGGGTGGGCATCGGCCCACTCGGCTGCCAGCACGAACACCCGCGTCTGCGCCGACCGCAACAGTGCGGTCGTCTCCCTCAGCTCCGCGATCATCGCGGTGGGAGTGACGGTGTCGGTGGCCATGACCCATTCTCCCTCGAACATCTGTTCGAGTCAAGAGGTCTAGGTCGTCCTTTTCGCGGTGCGTGGGGCCTCACGAGGGCCGCTGGTGGCCTGCCAGGAGGGCCGTGGGCTGAGGCGCGCTTGCGGCCTCAGAGGCGGGCGAGAGGCCCCCTTCGAATCCGGGCCACCCCGGGGGCGCGATCAACAGTCGCGTCGCCCCAGGTGGGACACGAGCTCCTGATGGAGCGCAGGTTCCTCATAGCCGCCGACCAGCAGGCTCGCCAGGATCTGGAGACGACGGAGGTCACGGCAATCGGCCAACCGGAGTCGGTCGACGGGACCGGGATAGGCGGCCACGGCGTCGTCCGTGATCGTCATCGAGGCCAAGTCCCACTCCAATGGCCCGACGCACACGTCTTCGAAGTCCGTCCACAACGGCCCGCCCGGGGTCATGAGGACGTTTCCGGTGTGGGCGTCTCCGTGCAACGGGCGTCGCGGCCAGGTCAGCGCGAGTGGAACCAGTTCGCCCGCGGCCCGGTGCAGCATTGGATCCGAGGACACCGTCAACGCCGTGGCGATGTCGGTGAGCGGGCCGACCAGCGGCGGCAGGTCGCCGGGGTCGGCGTCCAGCGCCGAGTGCAGTCGTCCCAGCATCGCGCCGAACTGAGCTGCCGACACCACGGTCGAGTCGTGCTCGGCCCAGTGCCACAACGACACCTCCAGCCCTTCGGCCATGTACGGCCCCGCGTCCGCCCACGGGGCGACGACCGGTAGCCCGGTCGCCGCGAGGTAGTTCGCCACGGACACCTCGCGCTCCAGCCACGTCCACGGATCAGGACGCAGCTCACGCCCGATGGTGACGACGCGGGTGACCACCGCGGCAGGCCGCAGCCGCACCCGGACGCTGTAGCCCTCGGCGATCACCTCCGGGTCGTCGGCAGGCAGTCCCAGCGCTCGCGCACAGGCGACTGATGCCGACACAGCATCTGCGGTGCTGGGGCCCGACGTCATGCCGCCACAGGCGTACGGCGCGTGCTCAACCACCCCACCCAGATGGCCCCGACGACGGCGAACCCGGCTCCGGTCATCAGCGCGGCGGGGATCCCGTCGGACCGGGCGACGAGGCCCAGGCAGATCGGGCCAAAGCCCAGCCCGAGGTCGATGAAGGCCGAAGCCGTCCCGGCGGCCGCGCCGCGCTCGGAGGGGGCGGCGGTGGCGAAGATCGCGGAGAAGAACGCCGGCGTCGAGAACGTCACCCCGACCGCGGTGATCACCACGCCGACCATCAGCCCGACGGGCGTCAGCCACAGCGACATGACACCGAGCCCCACCGCCATCGCGAGCAGCGAGGCCATGCCGAGGGGCAGCGCCGGCAGACGGTCCGGCACCCGCGCGAACACGATGCGGCAGACCACCACGACGAGGCCGTAGACCAGCAGTGCCAGCGACGTGTTGCTCATCCCGACCTGCGCGCTGTGCAGGGACGCGAAGGCGAGGAAGCCGCCGACCGCGGCCAACGAGGCGAAGAAGCCGAGCGACGCCGGGATGCCCGGGCGGTGGATCAGCTTCCCGTGGCCGACGAGGGAACGATCGCGCGCGGGCTCGCCGATCAGCAACGTCAGGCCGACCGACACCGCACAGAACACGGCGGCGCCGGTCCACGCGACGTCGTACCCCCATCGCGAGAGGAGCGCCTCGCCCAGCGGCGGCCCCAGTGCGAGGCCGAGGTAGAGCCCGAGCGAGTTGTAGGAGACCGCCTCGCCCATGCGCTCCGGTGGGGCGATGTCGGCGAGCAGCGCGAAGGACGCCACGAAGAACGCCGCCTCGGCGACTCCCTGGAGCAACCGGATCGCGACCAGCGCCTCCAGCGACGCGACGAACGGGATCAGCAGCATGCCGATGCCGGCCAGCACCGCGCCGAAGATCATCAGTGGGATCCGGCCGCGACTGTCGGACAGTCGCCCGACATGGGGCCGGCACAGCAGCGCCGTCACGCCGAAGGCGCCGAACGCCAGCCCGGCGCCCGCCTCGTCCGAGCCCACCGGACCGGTCGTGTAGAGCGGCAGGGTGTGCACGGCGACGCCGACTGCCGTGAAGTACGCCAGGTTGGCCACTCCCAGCAGGACGAACGGCCGGTTCAGCAGTCGGGTCTCCACCTGGTCATCAGCCGATGACGACCTCGACGCGCTGGAACTCCTTGAGCTCCGTGTAGCCCGTCGTGGCCATCGAGCGGCGCAGCGCGCCGATCAGGTTCATGGTGCCGTCGGCGACCCGCGAGGGCCCGAAGAGGATCTCCTCGATCGTGCCGACCCGCTCGAACTCGACGCGCTCGCCGCGCGGCAGCTCGGGGTGGTGCGCCTCGCCGCCCCAGTGGAAGCCGTGGCCGGGGGCGTCGGTCGCACGCGCCAGCGGCGAGCCGACCATCACGGCGTCGGCGCCGCAGGCGATCGCCTTGGCGACGTCGCCCGAGCGGCCGATGGAGCCGTCGGCGATCACGTGGACGTAGCGACCGCCCGACTCGTCGAGGTAGTCGCGACGGGCCGCGGCGACGTCGGCGACCGCCGATGCCATGGGTACGGCGACGCCCAGCACCGTCCTCGTCGTGTGAGCCGCTCCCCCGCCGAAACCGACGAGCACCCCGGCAGCGCCGGTGCGCATGAGGTGCAGCGCGGCCTGGTAGGTCGCGCAGCCACCGACGATGACGGGCACGTCGAGCTCGTAGATGAACTCCTTGAGGTTCAGCGGCTCGAACTGCGAGGAGACGTGCTCGGCACTGACCGTGGTGCCCCGGATGACGAACATGTCGACGCCGGCGTCGACGACGGCCTTGGCGAACTCCTTGGTCCGCTGGGGCGACAGCGAGCCGGCGACGGTGACGCCTGCCTCGCGCATCTCCTTGAGTCGGGCGGTGATGAGCTCGGCCCGGATCGGCTCGGTGTAGATCTCCTGCATGCGTCGCGTCGCGTCGCTGCCCCGGAGCCCGGCCACCTCCTCGAGCAGGTCGGACGGGTCGTCGTACCGCGTCCAGAGGCCCTCGAGGTTGAGGACGCCCAGGCCGCCGAGCTTGCCGAAGGCGATCGCGGTCGCGGGCGACATCACCGAGTCCATCGGCGCTGCCAGCACGGGCAGCTCGAAGCGGTAGGCGTCGATCTGCCAGGCGGTGCTGACCTCTTCGGGATCGCGGGTGCGCCGCGAGGGCACGATCGCGATGTCGTCGAAGGAGTAGGCGCGACGGGCGCGCTTGGCTCGGCCGATCTCGATCTCAGTCACTACCGCAGCCTATCGGCAGAAGAGCCACCTATCGTGTGCGGCATGGGGCCGATGATCCGGACCGCGAGCCTGCGCGGCTTCGCACCGCTCATCCGCGAGCTGGGAGGCGACCCCGCAGCGTTCCTCGCCCGGTTCCACCTCCCTGCGGACGCCCTCGACTCCGACGACGGCCTGATCGGCATCACCGAGCACGACCGGATGCTCGATGCCGCCGCCGACGACCTGGACTGCCGTGATCTCGGCCTGCGGCTGGCCACGTCCCAGGACCTCACCATCCTCGGTCCGCTGGCCCTCGCCATCGAGTCGTCACCGACGGTCGCCGACGCGCTGCAGTGCGCCTCGCGGTTCATGTTCGTGCACAGCCCCGCGCTGACCGTGGCCCTCGAGCCGGACCCGCGCGGGGCGCGCGGTGTGGTCGCGCTGACCTACCGCAAGGACCTCCTGGAGTCGCCCTACTCGCCGCAGGCGATGGAGCTGGGCCTCGGGCTGTTCCACCACGTGGCCGACCAGATGATGGACGGGATCACCGGGCTCAGATCGGTGGAGTTCCCGCACCAGCCGCTCTCCCCCATCCGTCGCTACACCGAATTCTTCGGGGTCGACGTCAGGTTCGGCGCGCCCACCGCCGCGCTGCGGATCGAGCGGCGGGTGCTCGACGCGCGATTCGCCGGCGCCGACGACACCATCCGCGAGGTGGCGCTCGACTACCTCGCGCGCCACTACCCCGAGCCGACCTCGCGCGTCGCCGTGCAGGTCCGCCGCGCGCTCGCGGAGAGCCTGGGCCTGCGCACCCCGAGCCTGGCCCACGTCGCGCGGCTGTTCTCCCTGCACCCGCGCACCCTCCAGCGACGCCTGGCCGCCGAGGGCACCTCCTTCGAGGCGACCCTTGACGACGTCCGCCGCGACGCCGCCCACCGCCTCATCACGACCACCGACCTCCCGCTCAGCCAGGTCGCGGCCCTCCTCGGCTTCACCGAGCAGTCCACCCTCGCGCACGCGGTGCGACGCTGGCACGGCGTCACGCCCCGCCAGCTGAGATTGTCGCGCTGAGACAAGTCTTTCCGGGGTGTGCGTCGCACCCTTGTCGCCATGACGCTGACCAATTCCCTCTCCGACATCGGCGCCCGAGCGATCCCCGAGTTCGACGGCGTCCACGACGTGTGGCCGCGCGGGGACCGGCTCCGAGCCGTGCGCGAGGCCGCAGCGGCGTACAAGGTGCGCTTCAAGGCCCAGGGCCAGATCCGCGCGGTGAAGTCGGTCGACATCGCCGCGGCGCCCTATCCGGTCCACTACGCCTTCCACGACGCCGTCTCGGTGCCGACGCTGCCGCTGATCTCGATGATCAACCGGATGATCGTGGTGCAGTACGACGACTTCGACGGCCGCCCCCGCACGCTGGTCTTCGAGCCGACGATGCCCGAGGGCTCGGCCGAGGCGCCGTTCTACGCCAACCTCCAGGCGCTGATGGCGAAGGTCCCCGGCGCAACCAAGTTCGCCGAGACGCTGATGCTGAAGTACTACAACGAGCCCGGCGACGTGCTCGACCAGCTCGGCCTGCGCCCCGAGGACATCGACTTCTGCACCTTCGACCACCTGCACGTGCAGGACCCGCGGATGATCCTCGGCTCGACCGAGGTCATCGACGGTGAGAGCGAGCCGCGCCAGCCGCTGTTCGGCGACGCGAAGATGCTGGTGCACAGCCGCGAGCTCGCCACCTTGCAGTCGCTGCACCCGATGCAGTGGGCGTGGTACGTCGACGGCGGGCTCGGCGGCGTCGACCCGTCGAAGTTCGCGACCTTCGACGGCGACATCGAGCTCGGTCCCGGCATCGCGCTGCTGTGGACGCCCGGTCACACCGACGGCAACCACTCGCTGGTGCTCAACACCCCCGACGGAGTCTGGGTGTCGTCGGAGAACGGCATCTCGCTGGACAACTGGCAGCCGGAGCTCTCGAAGATCCCCGGCGTGCGGAAGTACCACGAGCACTTCGGTCGCGAGATCTGTCCCAACGCCAACACGCTCGAGGACTCGCTCGACCAGTACGACTCCATGATCAAGGAGAAGACGATGGCCGACCCGTGCAAGGCCGACCCGCGCTGGCTGCAGATCCTCCCGTCGACCGAGCTGGTCCCGTGGAAGCGGTTCTGGCCGGTCGTGCCGACCTTCTGCCACGGCGGCATCTCGTACGGCGAGATCCAGGCCGGCCTGCGATGAGCAGCTCCGGCGCGGTCGTCACCGGAGCCGGGCGAGGCCTGGGCAAGGAGATCGCCCGCCTGCTCGTCGAGCGCGGCCACACCGTCCTGGTCACCGACGTCGACGAGGGAGCCGCCACCGCCACCGCGGCCGAGCTCGGCGAGCGGGCCTTCGCCCGCGTCGTCGACGTGCGTGACCACGCCCAGGTCGAGGCCGCGCGCGACGAGGTCGTCGAGCGCGCCGGCCGGCTCGAGGTCTGGGTCAACAACGCCGGCATCCTGATCACCGGCCCGGCGTGGGAGCAGGACGAGGCCGCCCGCCGGCTGATGCTCGAGGTCAATGCCCTCGGCACGATCAACGGCACGGTCGCTGCGATCGGGGCCATGCGGGACGGGGGCGGAGGCCACGTCGTCAACATCGTGTCGCTGGCCGGCCTGACGGCAGTCGCGGGTGAGGCGGTCTACGCCGCGTCCAAGCACGCTGCCATGGGCTTCAGCCTGAGCACGATGGCCGACCTGCGTGCGGCCGGGATCAAGAACATCGACATCTCGTGCATCTGCCCCGACGGCATCTGGACGCCGATGCTGTTCGACAAGCTCGACGACCCGGGCTCGGCCCTGTCGTTCTCGGGCAAGCTGCTGCAGCCCGAGGAGGTCATCGACGCGGTGCGCAAGGTGCTCGACAAGCCGCGCCTCGTGACCGCCGTGCCGGGCTGGCGCGGGATCGTCGCCAGGGTCGGCGACGCCGTACCGTCCTTCGGGCTGGCCGCGGTGCCCCTCGTGGTCAAGCAGGGCGCGCGCGTCCAGCGCAAGCTGCTGAAGGCTCAGGCTCCCGAGTAGTTCGGCGCCTCGACCGTCATCTGCACACCGTGGGGGTGGCTCTCCTTGAGCGAGGCCGACGTGATCCGGACGAAGCGGCCCTTGTCCTGGAGCTCGGGCACGGTGCGCGCGCCGGTGTAGAACATCGACTGGTTGAGCCCGCCGATGAGCTGGTGGGCGACAGCGCCGAGCGGGCCGCGGTAGGCGACCTGGCCCTCGATGCCCTCGGGCACGATCTTGTCGTCGCTGGCGACCTCGGCCTGGAAGTAGCGGTCCTTGGAGTAGGACTTCTTGCCGCGGCTGGACATCGCGCCGAGCGACCCCATGCCGCGGTAGGACTTGAACTGCTTGCCGTTGACGAAGACGAGCTCGCCGGGCGACTCCTCGCAGCCGGCGAGCAGCGAGCCGAGCATGACCGCGTCGGCGCCGGCGACGAGCGCCTTGGCGATCTCGCCGGAGTGCTTCATGCCGCCGTCGGCGATGACCGGGACGCCCGCGGGCTTGCAGGCCAGCGAGGCTTCGTAGATCGCCGTGACCTGGGGGACGCCGACACCGGTGACGACGCGGGTGGTGCAGATCGAGCCCGGACCGACGCCGACCTTGACCGCGTCGGCGCCGGCGTCGACGAACGCCTGCGCACCGGCGCGGGTCGCGACGTTGCCGCCGATGACCTGCACGTGCTTGGTGGCGGGGTCGGTCTTGAGCCGGCGGACCATGTCGAGCAGGAGGTGCACGTGCCCGTGGGCGGTGTCTGCGACGAGTACGTCGACGCCCGCCTCGACCAGCGTCGTGGCGCGCTCCCACGCGTCGCCGAAGTAGCCGATCGCGGCACCGACGAGCAACCGTCCGTCGTCGTCCTTGGAGGCGTGGGGGAACTGCTCGGACTTCACGAAGTCCTTGACCGTGATCAGTCCGCCGAGGCGACCGTCCGGCTCGATGAGCGGGAGCCGCTCGCGCTTGTGCGCGCGCAGCAGGGAGGTCGCCTCCTCGCGGGAGACCCCGACCGGACCGGTGATCAGGCCCTCGGAGGTCATCACCTCGTTGACCTTCGTGGTGGCCCACTCGGCGACGGGCGTGAAGCGCAGGTCGCGGTTGGTGATGATGCCGAGTAACCGGTTGTCCACGTCGACGACAGGCAGCCCGGAGACGCGGTATTCGCCGCAGATGCGGTCGAGGTCCTCCAACGTCGCGTCGGGGCCGATGGTGACCGGGTTGGAGATGATGCCGGTCTGGGTGCGCTTGACGAGGTCGACCTGGTAGGCCTGGTCCTCGATGGAGAGGTTGCGGTGGAGCACGCCGATGCCGCCCTCGCGAGCCATCGCGATGGCCATCCGCGACTCGGTGACGGTGTCCATGGCGGCGCTGACGAGCGGCACCTTGAGCGAGATATCGCGCGTCAGCCGTGACGTCGTGTCGATGTCGGCCGGGGCCAGGTCGGACTCACCCGGCAACAGCAGGACGTCGTCGTAGGTGAGGCCCAGCGCGGCAAACTTCTCGGGGATCTCCACCCCCCAGAGTCTAACGGCCCACTGGTGCACCCAGCACAATGGGCCGATGCCGCCCCTGCCACGACCGTCACCCCGCGTGGTGGTCGCGCTGGCGATGGTCGCGGCCGTGGTCGGGCGGGTGCCGTCGCTGCAGTGGCCGCTACGCCCCGACGAGGCCGGCTTCCTGCTCGTGGCCCGCGCCTGGCGCCCGCAGCCGGACAGCATGTTCGGCACCTACTGGGTCGACCGGCCACCGCCGATCATCGCGCTCTTCAAGCTCAGCGACTGGATCGGCGGGCCCTACTTCATCCGGGTCGTCGCCGCCCTGGCCGCGGCCCTGTTCGTCCTCGCCGCGGCCGGCACGGCCCGCCGCCTCGCGGACTACGCCGGGGCGCGCGACGCCGCGCGGATCGGCGCATGGGTGGCCGTCGCGACGGCGGCGCTGACGTCCCATGCCGCCATCGACTCGGTCGCCGCCAAGGGCGAGATCCTCGGCCTGCCGGTGGTCATGGCGTCGTGCTGGTTCGCGACCGACGCGCTCCTGCGCCGTTCCTGGCTCCACGCGGCCGCGGCGGGGGCGCTGGCCACCCTCGCGATCGGGGTGAAGCAGAACCTGTTCGGGGGGCTGGTCTTCGGTGGCGTCCTGCTCGTCGCCGCACTGGTCACGTCCCGCCTCGAGCGCCGCGACTTCCTCCGGCTCGCGGGCGCCGCGCTTGCCGGAGCACTGCTGCCTGTCCTCGCCACCGTGGTCTGGTGCCTGGCCGCGGGCGTCCACCTGTCCACGCTGGCCTACGTGACCCTCGGCTTCCGGCTCGATGCCAACACGGTGCTGGCCACCCAGCCGTCGAGCACGATCGACGCCCGGATCGACACCCTGCTCCAGATCGTCCTCGACACCGGCCTGGGGGCCCTGGGCGTGTGGTTCCTGCTCCGCCTGCCCCGCCTGCTCCGCCGTGCGAGCGTCCCGGCGGCGGCGGTCGTGGCGATGCTGGTCGTGGACACCGCCGGGGTGTTCCTGAGCGGCAGCTACTGGCGCACCTACCTCCTCGTGCCGATCGCCCCCGCCGCGCTCTGCCTCGCCCTGCTGCTCGCCGACGAGACGCTGATGACCCGGCAGTGGCGGCACTGGACCGCGATCGTCACGCGGGCGGTGATCGTGTTCACCGTGATCGTCTCAGTGCTGTCGCTGGCCGAGTGGAAGCGCACCGTCGGCAGCTATCCCCCGACCGAATATCGCACCGGTCGTGCCATCGCGGTCGCGGCCGAGCCCGGCGACACCCTCGTCGTGTACGGCGGGCGCGCGGACATCCAGTGGGCGAGCGGGCTGCCGTCGCCGTACGAGCACCTGTGGTCACTGCCCATGCGCACGCTCGACCCGGACCTCAGCGACCTCGCGAGCGTGCTGGACGGGCCGCGCGCGCCGGCCTGGTTCGTGCAGTCCAAGCGGCTCGACGAGTGGTCGGAGGCGGGCACCGACAAGGTCCGCCTCGACCTGCTCGAGGGCTACCAGCTGGTGGCCATCGCCTGCAGCGCCTACCGCGTCTACCTCCGGCGGGAGCTGGACCGCCCGACGCTCAGCATCGACTGCGACGCGACCTTCGACGAAGTGGTGCTGCCGTAGGTGCAACCGTTTGCCCGGTCCACCTCGTTCACCCAGCATGGATCGCACCAGCACCCTCGGGAGGGCCTCGCATGAAGCCCGCTGACGAGATGGCCTTCGTCGAGTTCGCGCAGTCCACCCAGCCACGCCTGCGCCGCGCGGCCTACCTCCTGTGCGGGGACTGGGACCGGGCGGCGGACCACGTGCAGGAGGGACTCATCCGCGTCTACGTCGCGTGGCCGAAGATGCGGCGCTCGGGTGGTGAGCACGCCTATGCCCGCAAGGCCGTCGTCAGCGCCTTCCTCGACTCCGCCCGCAAGCGCTCGAGCACGGAGTATGCGACCGAGGCCGATGCCTCGGTGGCCACCGGCGAGGACGTGGCGGAGGCGGTGACCGCCCGCAGGGCACTGGTCGTCGCGCTCGAGAAGCTGCCACCCCGACAACGAGCCTGCGTCGTGCTGCGCTACTTCGAGGACCTCGATGTCGCCGCCACGGCCGCCGCACTCGGGTGCAGCCAGGGAACCGTCAAGAGCCAGACCTCGCGTGCCCTGGACTCGTTGCGGTCCATGTTCGACGAGTCGCCGACCGGCGAGCTCGTGATTCTCAACGAGGGGACCTCGTCATGGTGAACGAACTCCGCAGCCTGCTCAACGAGACCAGTGACAACCCGCCGTACGCCGCCTTCGACGCCGCCGCCGTGCTGCGCTCCGGGCGCTCACGGGTCCGGCGCCGCCGCGCGGCCGTGATCGGCGCGACAGGACTGGCCGCGACCGTGGTGGTCGGCTCGACCCTCGCGCTCGACGGCTTCCGCTCTCCCCCGGACCTCGCCTCCGCAGGCGTCCCCACTCCTGCGGGAACCGTGCTGCGCCTGGCCGACGCGACTCCGGCCGTCGAGGGCGACGACTACCGCGTGCTCACGACCTACACCAACGAGGACCTCGACTCGGACAACGGGCAGTACCTCGACGGGCTGACCGACGACGGTCTGGTGCTCTTCCGCGACGCCCCGGACGCCCAGGACCGGACCAACCGGCTGGCGCTCATGGACCCGGCCACCGGCGAGAAGGACTGGCTGCCAGCCCCACCCGAGAGCCTCGAGCAGATCCGTCCGGTCGACCTCGGCACGGACCGCCTGCTGTGGAGCACGATGCACTACGAGGGCGACGGCGGCGAGCTCCGCGGCGACCTGCGGCTGCTCACCTTCGACCGCCAGAGCCGCGAGTGGTCCACCATGTCCTGGCCCGGGCTGCCCCGGCTCGAGTTCCCCACGGCCCAGCTCGGTCCTGACGGTCGGTTGTACGTCGGGGTGCCGGCGACGCAGGGGAAGCCCCCGCCCGGCGGGTGGCCCATCCAGCCCGGCGGCGACGCGGAGGACGCCGATGCTGAGGGCGACAGCCACGACCTGTGGTCGGTGTCGCTCTCCGATCCCGATGACGTCCGCGAGGAGGGCGTGCGCTTCGGTGACCTCGCCTTCACCGACGAGTCGGTGGTGTGGACCGATCGCACCAACGGCGACAGCGGGATGATGCACGTGCGAGACCTGGCCACGGGCGAGGAGACCGAGTTCGACCCGCAGTCGGGCGAGAAGTGCAACCTGTTGGCCTTCGGCGCCACCGACGACCGGATCGTGCTGGGGCAGTACTGCGGCACCTACGAGGACGGAGTCCGCGACGACCGGGTCCAGGTGCTCTCGGCCACGGGTGAGCAGATCGTCACCATCCAGGACAGTGACATCGACGGCTCCCTGGGCAGCGGGGGCGAGCCCGGCCTGGTCCGGGTGCGCGCCTTCCAGCGCGGCTCGGAGGGCTACTACGTCTACGACCTCTCCGACGACAGCTTCGTCCGCGTCAGCGAGTCGGTGTCGAACTGGGAGCTCGGCGGCGTGGCTCCGGCCGGCCACGTCATGTGGGACACCTCCGTCAACCGCGGCAACGGCGCGACCCAGGTCCTCGCGGAGTGGCAGGACTGAGGGCAGTTCAGCCCAGGAACGCGAAGCCGTGGCGGTTCTGTCGCCGCCACGGCGAGGCGATCGTGAGGGTGCCCTTGAGGTCGATGCGCGCCACCGCCATCCGGCCGTCCTGGACGTAGGTGCCGAGCAGATGGCGGTCGTCCTCCCAGAACAGCCCAGCCATGGTGCGCACGAACCGGTCGGCGCGGATCTCCGTGGCACCGTCGGGCGTCGCGATTCGCAGCGAGTGGCGTCGGTAGCCGTACCAGTTCTGCCCGTTCGGGCTGTAGTACCGCGTCAACCGCGGAGCGGTGCCGATCAGCCGTGGAGGGTCGGCCAGGTCGGTCTCGTAGGTCACCGAGCGCCACCGGCCCCGGACCAGCTCGCGGGCGGTGAAGGTGACCGTCTCCCCGTCGAAGCCTTGGAGGTACGGCGAGAAGAGGCCCGACAGCTCCTGCGTCCGTTCGCCCACGTGGATCAGCGTGGGCCCGGTCTCTCCCGACTCGGGCGCGACCACGCTGACCCAGGCGACCTGACCGTCCGGTGCCACCAGTGCCGGCCCAGTGCTGGTCCAGGTGTCGACGACCTTTCCCTCGGCGTCGAGGCGCTGCATGCCGAGGGTGCCCTCGAAGTAGCGGTTGTCGGCCAACAGGAAACCGTCGCCGTAGCGTGCGATCCCGGTGACCCCCCAGCCGCGTGGCAGCTTCACGGTCCTGCCGTCCGGGTAGGTCAGCGTGTGATCCGCCACGACGGCGGTGCGCGGCGGCCGCGACGTCGCGAGCGGCTCGTCGATCGGTCGGTCCACCGCCTTCGTCAACGATGTGGACGCGGTCGGGGCCAAGACCTCGGGCGACGGTGCTGCGTCGGTCGCGGGCGAACCGGAGCAACCGACGAGGGCAGCCAGGCAGGTCGCGACGACCATCGATCTCATGTTCGGGATCGTACGGCCTGCGGATCAGCGATCGCAGGACTGAGCAGACGCAGACGCGCGACGCCCCGCCCGGTGAACCGGGCGGGGCGTCGTCGTGGAGCTGGGTCGATCAGTGACCGTGGCCGTGGCCGTGACCACCGGCGGCAGCCGGCTCTTCTTCTTCGGGCTTCTCCACGATCAGCGTCTCGGTCGTGAGCAGCATGCCCGCGATCGAGGTGGCGTTGACCAGTGCGGAGCGGGTGACCTTGACCGGGTCGAGGACGCCCTGGGCCACCAGGTCGCCGTACGTGTCGGTCGCGGCGTTGTAGCCGTTGCCGAGGCCGAGCTCGCGGACCTTGGTGGTCACGACGTAGCCGTTGACGCCACCGTTCTCGGCGATCCAGCGCAGCGGCTCGTCGGCGGACTTGCGCACGATGCGCACGCCGACGGCCTCGTCACCGGTCAGGCCGAGGTTGTCCTCGAGCACGGAGACCGCGTGGATGAGCGCGGAGCCACCGCCGGGGACGATGCCCTCCTCGATCGCGGCGCGCGTCGCGGAGACGGCGTCCTCGATGCGGTGCTTCTTCTCCTTCAGCTCCACCTCGGTGGCGGCGCCGACCTTGATCACGCAGACACCGCCGGCGAGCTTGGCGAGGCGCTCCTGGAGCTTCTCGCGGTCCCAGTCGGAGTCCGAGGACTCGATCTCGGCCTTGATCTGGTTGACGCGGCCCTCGACGGCGCTGGCGTCGCCGGCACCCTCGATGATCGTGGTGTTGTCCTTGGTGATCACGACGCGACGGGCCTGGCCCAGTACCTCGAGACCGACCTGGTCGAGCTTGAGGCCGACCTCGGGAGCGACGACCTGGCCGCCGGTGAGGACGGCGATGTCCTGCATCATCGCCTTGCGACGGTCACCGAACGCGGGCGCCTTGACCGCGACGGCGTTGAACGTGCCGCGGATCTTGTTGACGACCAGGGTCGAGAGCGCCTCGCCCTCGACGTCCTCGGCGAGGATGAAGAGCGGCTTGCCGGCGGCGATGACCTTCTCGAGCAGGGGCAGCAGCTCCTGGATCGAGCCGATCTTCCCCTGGTGCAGGAGGATGTAGGCGTCGTCGAGGACGGCCTCCATGCGCTCGGGGTCGGTGACGAAGTAGGCCGAGATGTAGCCCTTGTCGAACTGCATGCCCTCGGTGAACTCGAGCTCGGTGCCCATGGTGTTGGACTCCTCGACCGTGATCACGCCGTCCTTGCCGACCTTGTCGAAGGCCTCGGCGAGCAGCTCGCCGATGTGGGAGTCGCGCGAGGAGATCGTGGCGACGGACGCCATGTCTTCCTTGGACTCCACCTCGCGGGCGGCCTCGCGCAGAGCGTCGCCGACGGCCTCTGCCGCAGCGTCCATGCCGCGCTTGAGGCCCATCGGGTTGGCGCCGGCCGCGACAGCGCGGAGGCCCTCGTGGACCATCGCCTGCGCGAGCACGGTCGCGGTCGTCGTACCGTCACCGGCGACGTCGTTGGTCTTGGTGGCGACCTCCTTGCACAGCTGTGCGCCGAGGTTCTCGAACGGGTCGTCCAGCTCGATCTCACGCGCGACGGTCACACCGTCGTTGGTGATCGTGGGGGCGCCCCACTTCTTGTCGAGGACGACGTAGCGACCCTTCGGGCCGAGGGTCACCTTGACGGCGTTGGCGAGGGCGTCGACGCCGCGCTCGAGGGCGCGACGGGCGTTCTCGTCGAATTCCAGAATCTTGGGCATTCAGATGCTCCTAGTGAAAGAGAAACCGCCCGGGACGTCATGGGGCCTGGTCGTCGAGACGACCGCTTCCCATGACGCTCCGGGCGGATGGATCAGGAAACGACTGCGAGGACGTCGCGGGCGCTCAGGATGAGGTACTCGCCACCGGCGTACTTGACCTCGGTGCCGCCGTACTTGCTGTAGATGACCTTGTCACCGACAGCGACATCGACGGGCACGCGGTTGCCGTTGTCGTCGACGCGACCCGGACCGACAGCCATGACCTCGCCCTCCTGGGGCTTCTCCTTGGCGGTGTCCGGGATGACCAGGCCAGAGGCCGTGGTCTGCTCGGCGTCGAGCGGCTTGACGACGATGCGGTCCTCGAGGGGCTTGATGTTGACCGACACTTGTCGACCTCCACTTTCCACGTTGGGCTGAACTGGGACTCGAGAAACGGATGTTCCTCGCACGCTTGGGCTTGCCGTGATGCGCGCCGTCGCGGGGATCGCACGTCATTGCAAGCGCTGGCACCCTCATGGCGAGAGTGCCAGCCCAGACGTTAGCACTCCCCCCTTCCGAGTGCTAGCGCAGACTCAGACGAAGGCCCCCAGCGCGACCAGCGCCTCGAACGTCCTGGTCCGCCCCTTGCCCTTGCCCTGCTTGCCGGTCGCCACCTCGGTCTCACCGGTCAGGCTGGTGCGGACCTCGAACTGGCCGGTCGGGCGGTCCGGGGCGACCTCGAAGACAAGGACCTGCGGGTCGTTGGCGTCCTCGACCGCACCGGCGGGCAGAGCGTCGTTGAGCGCGAAGGCCTCGTCGGGCGCCTGCCCGTCGAGGAGGTACGTCGACTCCGACTCGGCCACGTCGTAGGTGCCGTTCGGACCTGCGAACTCGGTGGGTGCGCCGCCCAGCAGCGTGACGACCAGCCAGCTGCGGCCCTCCGGGGCCCAGCCCAGGCCGGCGACGTAGGGACGCTGGGCCGACGAGGAGACCAGGCAAGTGGTGACGGCCTTGCCAGCGTCGGAGGCCTCGGGGCTCCACAGGGGGTCGCCGCACGGCTGGGCACCGGCGGCGAAGCCGAGCTGGTAGAGCGGCTCGGCGGCGGACCGGTCGAGCGTCCCGGTGAGTCCGTCGACGACCTGGTCGACGCCGTCGTAGCCCACCCGCAGGGCGATCTCGGCGGGCTCACCCTTCAGCGCGACGTACTGGCGCCGCGCGACCTGTGCGACCTGATTGTCCTTCACCCAGCCGTTGAGCCCCTCGAGGAGGAACTCCTCCCCGTCCGCGACCAGCGTGAAGGTCGGGTCCTCCAGCGCCCCGTCGGGCAGCCGGTCCGCCACCAGCAGGTCCTCGGGGCCGTCCAGGGCGACCTGGACCCCGACGAGGCTCGCGTCATGTCCGGCCTGCGTGCCCTCGGCGGTCTCCGCGAGCGGCTCGGACACGGTCACCTGCAGGCTCCCCCAAGGCACCCTGACCTCCGCGGTGCGACCCACGAGTGCGTCGACCGCGTCCTCGGCGATCAGCGTGCCCGCCTCCAGCCCGTCCCGCTGCTGCTGGGAGAGCCACACGGCGCCTCCGGCGAGCGAGGCGATGAGGATGACCAGGGCCACGGGCCAGAGGGACTTGCGCACGAGGAAGACCCTCCCATCTCCGCCCTGTCGGGACGCCACGAACCACCTGACAAGATGCGCGGATGGACGTCTCCACGCTCGAATGGCTGCTCACCGATGCGGGCCGTGACCTCCTCGAGGTGGCGATGGGGGCGTACGTCGACGCGGCGGGCGATCCCGTCCGCGCCGCGACCGCTGTGCGCAAGGCGGAGCCGGACCCCGAGCGGGCCGCGGCGGCACTGACCCAGGCCGAGCTGCGGACGCGCGCGGTGGCGAAGTTCGGCGACCTGGCACCCCACATGTTCTTCACACCGGACGCGCTCGAGCAGGCGACGCGACTCCGGGTGGCCGACCACCGCGCTGCCCGACTGGCGGCGGCCCAGCCGACCAGCGTCATCGACCTGGGGTGCGGCATCGGCGGCGACCTGATCGCGTTCGCCCGTGCGGGCCTCACGGCGGCCGGTGTCGACCTGGACCCCGTGCGCGTGGCCGCGGCTCGCGCCAACCTGGCCGCGCTCGGGTTGCCCGGCGCGGTCGAGGTCGCGGACGTGGCCGCCATCGACCCCAGCGGTTTCGGGGCCGCCTTCGCCGACCCCGCCCGACGAGGTGCCCGGGGCCGCGTCTTCGACGTGGACGGCTGGACGCCGCCGTGGCCCTTCGTGCTCGACCTGCTCGCGGGACGCGGCGTCGTGAAGGTCGCCCCCGGCATCCCCCACGACGTGATCCCGGACGGCGTGGAGGCCGAGTGGGTCAGCGACGGCGGCGACGTCAAGGAGGCGGTGCTGTGGGCGCCGGTCTTCGCCACCACCGACCGCCGCGCGACGGTGATCGGCGACGGCGGGCTCGCCACCCTCACCGACGAGGACGATCCCTTCACCGGGCTCGCGCGCCCGGTCCGAGAGCTGGGCGGTTTCCTCTACGAGCCCGACGGCGCCGTGATCCGCGCGGGTCTCGTCACCGCGGTCGCGGCCGGCGTCGACGGCGGGCTGCTCGACGAGCACATCGCCTACGTCACCAGCGACTCGTCCTTCCGCACCCCCTTCGCCCGGTCCTACCGGGTCCTGGAGGAGGTCCCCTATCGCGAGAAGCCGCTCAAGGCAGCTTTGCGCGAGCGCAGCATCGGCTCCCTGACGATCAAGAAGCGTGGCGTCGAGGTCGTGCCCGAGCAGCTGCGCAAGCGCCTCGACCTGCGCGGCGACAACACGGCGACGCTGGTGATGACCCGCGTCGCGGGCTCCGGCACTGCCCTGCTCGTCGAGCCCTTCTAGCAGCCCTTGCGCTCGACGCCCGGCACGGGCACCGGCAGCGAACCCTTCGCGCGCGCCTTCCCGAGCAGCACGTCAACGAGCGCCGACATGGCGCCCGGTGTGTCGCCGTACGCCGCGATCCGCACCGGCGCCTGCAGCTGACCGAGCACGTAGGGCGTGTTGGTCGCGACCGCGATCTCGCCGTCGTGGGCCGCGTCCTGGTAGCCGCTGAACCCGATGTTGGTGCCGCTGGCGAGCCGGGTGTCCTCGGCGGCGACGAACCGGCTGAGCGCCGAGGCGCGTTGCCGCTCGCGTGCCTGCCAGGCCTGCTTGCGCCGCGCGAAGGCCTTGCGGCTCTCCTTCTTCTTGCGCGCGGGCGCCGGTTCGATGTCGGTCAGCGACGCGGGTGGGGCCTGTCGCACGAGCACGGTCAGGCCCGCTGCGCGCGCGGCGCTCGAGAAGTTGGCCACCGCGACCGGGTCGCCGACCGGGGTGACCGACGACCCGACCAACCGGCCTCGACAGCTGCCCGCCACCACCGTCAGCGCCGCCGCGCTCAGCGCACGGGAGGCCGCGCGACCGGCGCCCGGCGGGCGACCTCGTTGGTCTCGGCGGTCCCCCTCGTAGTGCAGCAGCAGCGCGATCTGGCGGGCCGCGGCCTGCTCGAGACGGGCCCGCTTCAGCCGCCCGGCCTTCACCGCGGCCACGATGCCGGCACGAGCCGCCGCCGGCGAGGGCGGCATCAGCAGGACGTCGTTGCCGGCGCGCAGCCCCTGCACGGCCGAGCGCGCCGCGTCGTACGTCGCCCGCACCCCCGCCATGGAGAGCGAGTCGGTGACGACCAGCCCGTCGAAGCCGAGCTCGCCGCGCAGCACGTCGGTGACCAGGACCTTGGACATCGAGGCCGGCACCTTCGGATCCAGGGCACGCACGTCGATGTGGCCGGCCATGATCGCCGGCACGCCCTGCTCGACGGCCGCGGCGAAGGGCGCCAGGTCGACCGCGCCGAGCTGCTTGCGCGTCCGGGTCTGCACGGGCAGCGTGAGGTGGCTGTCCTGCGGGACCGAGCCGTGTCCCGGGAAGTGCTTGAGCACCGGCACCAGCGCGGCGGCGGTGTAGCCGTCGACCGCCGCACCGACGTGCTCGATCACGGTGGTGACGTCGGAGCCGACCGAGCGCGAGCCGATCGTGGGATCACCCGGACCCGAGGTGACGTCGGCGTCGGGAGCGAAGACCACGTCGAAGCCGAGCCCGCGCAGCTCGGCCCCGCTCGCGCGGGCCGCGTTCTTCGTGAGCCGCACCTCGCCGGCCGCGCCGACGCTCATGAACGTCGGGAACCGCGTCGCGTCGCTCTTGATCCGCTCGACGATGCCGCCCTCCTGGTCGACGGAGAGGAACAGCGGCCACGTGCGGCGTACGGCGCGCTCGAGCGTGGCATTGACGTCACGGATCTGCTGGGTGGACGAGACGTTGTCGGCGAAGGCGATGACCCCGCCGAGGTGCAGGTCACGCACCATCGCGACCGGTGGCGCGGTGCCTTGCCACTCCGCGACGATGACCTGCCCGGCGAGGTCGGGCAGCCGCATCCGGCCGACGATGCGGGCTGCGCGCTCGAGCTCCGCGGTCGTCGGGCCCCAGCCCTCGACGAGACCGAGGCGCTCGGCAGGTGTCGGAGGTTGCGTCGCCTCGGCGGTCGGCGCCGACGATCCGGACGGAGTCGGCTCCCCTGCCTCGGGGTCGCCCGAGCACGCCGAGCCCAGCAGGCTCAGCGCAACGATCAGGGGGAGGAACCGGCGCACCGGCCCATCCTCTCAGCCGGGCTCAGCCGAGGTTGGCCCGCTCGGCGCCGATGGTGGTGTCGGAGCCGTGGCCGGTGTGGACGACGGTCTCGTCGGGCAGGTCGAAGAGCCGACGACGGATGGACTGCTCGATCACGCGGGCGTCGCTGAACGAGCGGCCGGTCGCGCCCGGCCCGCCCTGGAACAGGGTGTCGCCGGTGAAGACGCAGCCGAGGTCGTGGACGTAGATGCACACCGCACCCGGCGCGTGTCCCGGCGTGTGCAGGACCGTCAGCGCGGCGCCGCCGACCTTGATCGACTGGCCGTCGGTGATGTCGACGTCCCACAGCTCGTCGGCATGGGTGAGCTCCCACAGCGGACGGTCGTCGGGGTGCAGCAGGATCGGCGCCCCGGTGGCCACGCGCAGGGCGGGGGCGACGCGGACGTGGTCGTCGTGGGCGTGGGTGCACAGGATCGCCTTGACGGTGCGGCCGTCCACCACCGCGAGGATGTCCTCGACCGAGTGCGGCGCGTCGATGACGATGCAGTCGGTGTCGTCACCGATCACCCAGATGTTGTTCTCGACCTCGTGGATCTCGCCGTCGAGCGAGAACGTGCCGGAGGTGACGCCGTGGTCGACACGGACGGTCATCAGAACACCACCACCGAGCGGAGCACGCTGCCGTCGTGCATCTTCTCGAACGCAGCCTCGACGTCGCCGAGGCCGATCTCCTCGGTGACGAACGCGTCGAGGTCGAGGCGTCCCTGTTGGTAGAGGTCGACGAGCATCGGGAAGTCCCTGGACGGGAGGCAGTCGCCGTACCAGCTCGACTTGAGCGCCCCTCCGCGGCCGAAGACGTCGATGAGAGGGATGTCGGGGATCTTCATGTCCGGTGTCGGCACACCGACGAGCACGACGGTGCCGGCCAGGTCGCGGGCGTAGAAGGCCTGCTTCCAGGTCTCGGGGCGGCCGACCGCGTCGATCACGACGTCGGCGCCGTTGCCGTCGGTGAGGGCCTGGATCGCCGCCACCGGGTCGATGCCCTTCGAGTTGATCGTGTCGGTGGCACCCATGCTGCGGGCCCACTCGAGCTTCGTGTCGTCGATGTCGACGGCGATGATCTTCGAGGCGCCCGCGAGCGCCGAGCCCGCGATGGCCGCCATCCCGACACCACCGCAGCCGATCACCGCGACGGACTTGCCGCGGCTCACGTTGCCGGTGTTGATGGCCGCACCGAGGCCGGCCATCACGCCGCAGCCGAGGAGGCCGACGGCAGCCGCGCGGGCGGACGGGTCGACCTTCGTGCACTGGCCAGCGGCGACCAGCGTCTTCTCGGCGAAGGATCCGATGCCCAGGGCCGGGGACAGCTCGGTGCCGTCCTCGAGCGTCATCTTCTGGGTCGCGTTGTGCGTCGCGAAGCAGTACCACGGCTCGCCCCGGTGGCACGCACGACAGCTGCCACAGACGGCACGCCAGTTGAGTACGACGAAGTCCCCAGCCTCGAGCCCGGTGACACCGTCTCCGACGGACTCGACGATGCCGGCCGCTTCATGGCCGAGCAGGAACGGGAACTCGTCGTTGATCCCGCCCTCGCGGTAGTGCAGGTCGGTGTGGCAGACCCCGCAGGCCTGGACCTTGACGACCGCCTCACCCGGACCCGGGTCGGGGATGTTGATCGTCTCGACCGTGACCGGCTGGCCCTTGGCGCGGGCGACGACGCCCTTCACCTGCTGCATGTCGTGCTCCTTCGGATCAGGGGTTGAAGTCCCACGTGGCGAGCATCGAGGCGATGATCTCCTTGGCCTCGGCGATGGTGCCGTACTCCGTCGTGAACGAGAACTCCAGGACGTACTCGATGTTGCCGATCAGGGAGCCGTAGGTCTCGTCGTAGGTGACCGAGTTGACCCGACCCGCCAACCTGTAGGCCCTGGTGCCGTCGCCGAGCACGACGTCGTCCATCCTCTTCACTCCCGGCTCGGCCCCGATGCGGAGCTGGCGCTTGGCGATCCGGTCCAGCGAGGTGGCCTGGTCGTCCTCCCCGCCGAGCTCGGAGAAGGTCAGCGCGCCGAAGGTGTCGGCGCCCTGCCGGATGAACGGCACACCGAAGTTGTCCTGCTCCGTCCAGCCCTTCGGCATGGTGATCTCGGCGAGGTCGTGCTTGAGCTTGCGACCGTCGGCGGGCTCCACGGTCGGTGTCGTCTCCGACGGGCTCGGGGTCTCGGCCGACGCCGCGGTCGACTCGGTGGAGGTCGTGCTCGGGCTGGCTGGATCAGCCCCCGCATCGTCGCCGCCGCAGGCCGCAAGGCTGGCAACACACATGAGGGAGGCGAGGGCGAGCCGGGCACTGGTCACTGCTTCACCTCTCGATAGTCGACCGTCGCGAGAACACTGGCAATGATCTCGTCACGCGTCGCCTTGTCCTCGCCGTTGAGGAACTCGAACGTCACCGTGAGTCGGTCGTCGTTCAAGATCGCACCGAACCGCTCGACGTGTTCCCCGGGATTCGACTTACCGGCCACGTGGAAGGCCGGCTGGCCGTCCAGCTCGAGATCGTCGAGACGCTTCAGCGGAAACTTCCAGCCTCCGCTCCTGCGCGATTCCTCCCCGAGCCCGTCCAACGTCAGCTGGCCGCTGTTGGGGAAGCGGAACACATAGACCGTCGTCCCGATCGCATCTCGTGGCGCAGCCCCGGACATGACCGCATAAGCGGGAGTCGCCACCCATCCCTCAGGGGCGTTCGCCCGAACCCCGCGCACAGCGATCCTCGGCCCGGTTGCGGGAGCCACCGACGGGCTCGGGGACTCGGAAGCCGACTGGGTCGACGCCTCGGTCGACTCGGTGGAGGTCGTGCTCGGGTCGGCTGGATCCGCCCCGGCATCGTCGTCGCCACCACAGGCCGCGAGACCGGCAACACACATGAGGGAGGCGAGGGCGAGCCGGGCACTGGTCACTGCTTCACCTCTCGATAGTCGACCGTCGCGAGAACACTGGCAATGATCTCGTCACGCGTCGCCTTGTCCTCGCCGTCGTGGAACTCGAAGAAGATCAACAGGTGGTCGTCGTTGACGATGGAGCCGAACGTCTCGAAGTATTCGCCCGGGTTGGCCTTCCCGGCGACGTGGAAGGAGGTCTGCCCGTCGAGCTCGACGTCCTCCAGTCGCTTCAGCTTGAACTTCGCACGGCCCTGGCTGCGGTAGCTGTCGCCCAGCTCGTCCACGGTGAACAGGCCACTGTTGGGGAAGCGGTAGACGGAGGCGATCGTCTCGGTCGCCCCGGGCGGAACCGCCGACGCCATGACCGCATAGGGGCGGGTGGCACGCCAGCCCGCGGGGGCGTTCACGCTGAGCCCGCGAACGGCGAGCCTGGGTCCCGTGGCCGGGTCGACCGCCGCGGTCGTGGAGACCTCGGTCGGCGACTCCGTCGCTGTCTGCGTCTCAGCGGCGGACCCGCTGGTGGTGGGTGCCGTCTGCGGATCGGGCGCGGTTTCGCCCCGGTCCGACGCACAGCCAGCAAGGGCAAGCGCGAGAGCCAACCCGAGAACCATGCAGTTGACGCGTGAAGTCACGAGATTTCGCCTTCCGAGGTGACGATGAGAATCTGTTGAGCAGACTATGTCGGGAACATCCGGGTGCCAGGTTTGGGACCCGCGCTGACGGGGAATGAGCGCCAGCGCGGCGCCAGCCGCCACTCATACTTGTCCGCACCATGGAGCCACAGGGGAGGCACACCATGATCACGCTGTCAGACGTCGGCGGCCTGAGCGGTGTCAGAAACACGCTCAACGCCGTTGCGGTCCCGCCGGACGTCATCAACAACATCGTCTCGCTCCTCGAGTCAAACTCCTTGAATCTCAAGGGTGGGCACGGTCACTTCAAGAAGCCGGACGGCGAGGTCTTCGGTGGCACGTACGGCGCCCGCAACCTCGGGTCGCACACCGCGAAGGCACACCAGCACCTGTCCAACTCGGTGCTCGAGGCCGTGGCCAGCCTGCAGGCGACCGGCACCGCGATGAAGCAGTTCGACAAGGAGATCTCGTCCGCCGACGCCGACTCCGAGGCAGCCGCCCGCGCCCTGCTCAGCCGCACCCAGGCCGCGGTCGACGGCCTGGACGACAACCGCTACACCCCACCCGTTGCGCCGGTCGACGAACCCGGGAGTGATCACTGATGGCGAGCCACTACTACCGCGACAAGCTCCAGGCGGCGCTGAGCAGCGCCAACGACGAGTCCATCAGCTCCTCGTCGACCGAGTGGCGCACCAATGCCCTGCTCTTGAGCCGGGTGGCCGAGAGCATCCGCACGGGATCGAAGACGCTCGACAGCGAGATCGAGGGCGAAACCGGCAGGGCGATGGTCACCAAGTTCAGGCAGATCAGCGACAAGCTCGAGTCCGACGCGAAAGACATGGAGAAGGGCTCGGCAGCCCTGGCCGTCGCGCACGACGCCGCGCTCGAGGCCATCAAGGTTCGCAACGGGATCCAGCTGTCCGGCCCGATGAACCAGCTGCCCACCAAGCCCGAGGGCCCACTGCCCGGCGCACAGCCCACACCGGCGCAGACACGAGCCTTGGCGAGCTACAACGCCAATGTCACCCAGTACGAGGCGAACGAAGCAGCGGCCGAGGAGAAGGCGCGGATCGCGCTGACGAAGCTCGACCAGGACTACGCCGAGGCAGCCGTGGTGATGCAGGAGATCCACGGCGAGCCCGACCCGGAGCCGTCCGGTCCCGGTGGTCCCGGTGGTCCCGGTGGTCCGGGTGGTCCCGGTGGTCCGGGTGGTCCCGGCGTCCCCCTGACGCCGACGCCTACTCCGACGCCTACTCCGACGCCGACCCCCACGCCGACGCCGACCCCCACGCCCACTCCGAACCCGACGCCCAACCCGACGCCCAACCCGACGCCCAACCCGACGCCCAACCCCACGCCGAACCCCGGGCCGACGGGAGCGCCGGTGCCCACCGGTCTCAACCCGGTCGACGTGCCGACGGGCAACGTCCAGGGCACCACCGATGGCGGCACCACCTATCAGGGCGTCAACCCCGGCACCCCGTCCACGGGCGGAGGCGCAGGCGGTGCCAGCGCGGGCATCGGCGGTGCAGCCGCGGCCGGCGCAGCCGGCCTGGGTGCGGGCATGATGAAGGGCGGCGCGCCGCTCAGCGGTTCGGCCAAGGCGCCCACGGGCGGGTCCGTGCGTGGCATCGGCACCGGTGGCCGTTCGGGCAGCGCCAGCTCTTTGACCCGCGGCGCCACCGCGGCTTCCACCTCGCGCAGTTCCGCCGCCGGAGCACGCGGTGCCGCCACTGGCGCCACCCGCGCCGGAGCAGCCGGAGGCACCCGCGCCGGAGCAGCCGGAGCCGCCGGCTCCTCGCGTTCAGCCGGCGCCGGTTCGCGCGCCGGTGCCGGCGGTCGTGCGGGGGCAGCCGGAGCATCAGGCGCTGGCACCAAGGGCAGCGCCAACCGCACGGGCGCAGCCGGTGCCACCGGCTCCAAGAGCTCGGGCAAGGGCTCGGGCAAGGGCAAGATGAAGGGCCTGTTCCGCCGGGGCGCCAACGGCTCCACCGCGGGCGGTCGCTCGAACAAGAAGAACGACGAGCGCTCCACCCAGCGTGACGCCCTCGTCTACGAGCAGGACTGGCTCGGCGACGACACCACCGCGCCGGGCGTCCTGGACTGACGCAGCAGGCTCAGGCCACGACAGTGGTGATGGGCTGGGAGGAATCGGCTGGGAGGTCGAGCGCCGACGGCGCTCGACCTCTCTTCACGAGCTCTGCTCCCAGGGCCGCGACCATCGCGCCGTTGTCGGTGCACAGGCCCGGCCGCGGGACCCGGACCCGGATGCCCCGGGCCTCGGCACGCTCGGTGGCCATCGCCCGCAGCCGACTGTTGGCGGCCACCCCACCGCCGATCAGGATGTCCTCGATCCCGTGGAACTGGGCAGCGTCGAGGGCCTTGCGGGTGAGCACGTCGCAGACCGCCTCCTGGAAGGACGCAGCCACGTCGGCGACGTCGATGGTGATCCCGTCGCGCTGCTGCGCCTCCACCCACCGGGCGACGGCGGTCTTGAGCCCGGAGAACGAGAAGTCGAAGCGGTGGCGCTCGAGGTCCTTGCGCGCCGTGAGTCCTCGCGGGAAGTCGATCGCGACGCTGTTGCCGCTGGCCGCGGCGCGGTCGATGTGCGGACCACCGGGGAACGGCAGGCCGAGCAGCCGGGCGACCTTGTCGAAGGCCTCGCCCGCGGCGTCGTCGATGGTGGACCCGAGGGGGTCCACGCCGACCGTCACGTCCTCGACCTTGAGCAGGCTGGAGTGGCCGCCCGAGACGAGCATCGCCAGGCACGGCTCGGGGAGCGGCCCGTGCTCGAGCTGGTCGACGGCGACGTGGGCGGCGAGGTGGTTGACGCCGTACAACGGCTTGCCGAGCCCGATCGACAGCGCCTTGGCGCTGGCGACCCCCACCAGGAGGGCACCGGCGAGTCCCGGACCGGAGGTCACCGCGATGGCATCGATGTCACGCAGGCTGACGCCGGCGGTCTCACAGGCTCGCTCGATGGTCGGCACCATCGCCTCGAGGTGGGCCCGGCTGGCGACCTCGGGCACGACGCCGCCGAAGCGGGCGTGCTCCTCGACGCTGCTGGCCACCGCGTCGGCCAGCAGCGTGTGTCCGCGCACGATGCCGACGCCGGTCTCGTCGCAGGACGTCTCGATGCCGAGCACGAGGGGTTCGTCGCTCATGTCCCCATCCTCCCCGATCCCTGGTCGGCAACGAGCAGGGCCCGGCCCAGCACCAGCGCGTCCGAGCCGTCGCGGTAGTAGCGGGGTCGGACGGACAACCGGGTGAACCCGTGGCGCAGGTAGAACGCGATCGCGGCGTCGTTGCGGGAGCTGACCTCCAACATCATCCGGTCGGCGTCGCCGGGGTGGGCCAGCAGGTCGGCGAGCAGGGTCGCGGCGATCCCCTCGCGCTGGCGGGACGGGGACACCGCGATGCGCTGCAGGTCGACGACGTCCCCGATCGACCTGGACACGGCGTAGCCGGTCAGTTCCTCCTCGACAGCGACCACGAACCGGCGGCCCGGGCCGTGGACCTCCGCACGCAGGGCCACCTCGTCCCAGGCGTCGGGGCCGAAGAGCTCCGTCTCCAGGACGGCAACCTGCGGGAGGTCCTCCTCGGTGGCCGGCCGGATCATGCGGGCGGGAGCACGGGCTTGCGGGGGCCGCTGACGACGGCGTCTGGCCGGCGCAGGTAGAGCGGCTCGGGGTCCAGCAGCTCGGCACGTTCCTCGGCCACCACCCGGGCCAGCCAGCCGGCGCTGGGACGCGTCGGTGCCACGCCGCGGGCGAAGTGCTCGGGGTAGAGCAGGGCACCCTCCCCCGCGACGGGGAGGTCGCTGGCCACGTCGGCCGGCCTGGCCACCACAGGACCCTCCGTGCGACGGCCGCGGTCGTCGTACGCCGCGAGGTAGACCTCCTTGCGGCGTGCGTCCGTGGCCACGAGGAAGTCGCCCGTCACCGCACCGGTGTCGATGGCCTCGATAGCGACCACGTCGAGCGTGCAGACGCCGTAGACCGGGATCTCCAGGACGTGGGCCAGCGTGCGGGCCGTGACGAGGCCGACGCGCAGCCCGGTGAACGGTCCGGGGCCGACGCCCACGGCGATCGCGGTGAGGTCCTGGCGGACCAGCCCGTTGTCGGTGAGCAGTGCTTCGATCAACGGAGCGAGGTGCTCGCCGTGCTTCATGGGGCGCTCGGAGAGCCGCTCGTCCACGACGTCCTGGCCGTCGTGGAGCGCAGCAGTCACCAGTGAGGTCGCGGTGTCGAACGAGAGGAGCACGATGGCGAGGTTACTCAGGCACGCACACGGCGCGCGTGGACCACCCGTGGATCCAGCTCGGCGTCGGCTGACTCATCGGCCAGCGCCCTGCTGATCGTGACCTCCAGCCGCGATTCCGCCAGCCCGTCGGCGAGGCCCGCGCCCCACTCCACCACCGTGACGGCGTCGTCGAGCGAGGTGTCGAGGTCCAGGTCGTCGAGCTCGGCAATGCCGCCAAGACGGTAGGCATCGACGTGCACCAGATCAGGTCCGCCGACCAGCGACGGGTGCACGCGCGCGATCACGAAGGTCGGCGAGGTGACTGTCCCGCGCACGCCCAGGCCGATGCCCAGGCCCTGCGTCAGGGTCGTCTTGCCGGCCCCGAGCTCCCCGGTGAGCACGACGACGTCGCCGGCGTGCAGCGAGCGCCCGAGCCGCTCACCCAGCGCGCGCATCTCCTCGGCGTCCACGGCCTCCCACGAGGTGGGCAGGGGTCGACGCAGGACGACGTACGGCGTTCGCCGCTCGGTCTCCTGGAAGCCGTGTCCCTCCCAGAACGCCACGGTGGCCGGCAGCTCCTCGCGCGCGAGGACGGCGAGCGCGGAGTGGCCGAGGGTGTGCTCGATCGCGGCCTGGACCAGGGCCCGGGCCACTCCCCTGCCCTGGGCAGTCGGCACGACCCCGAACCTGCGCAGCACCATGTCGTCACCGTCGGGCCGGAACAGCAGCGCGCCGACCGGTTCCCCGTCGAAGGTGGCGAGCAGCCCGCCGTGGGCCCGCAGCTCGGCCGCCACGCTGGCCTCGGTCTCCGACAGCGCGTCGGCGGGCGGGTCCAGCACCGGCCGGGCGGCGAAGGCGGTCGCGATGACGTGCAGTACGTCCGCGGCGGCGGCGGGTCCCACACGGCGTACGTCGAGGCTCACGAGGCCTCGGGCCCGTGCTGGGCCAGCGCGATGAGGTCGTCGAGCTCGGCGTTGACGTCGACGTGCCGCTCCAGGATCACCATGTGACCGGCACCCTCGCACTCCAGCAGGCTCGAGCCCGGGATCTGCGCGTGCAGCTTGCGGGCGTGGCCGATGGTGGTGATCTTGTCCTCGGTCCCGCAGATGACGGCGGTGGGCACCCGGCCCAGCACCTCGACGTGGTCGAACTTGTCGAGGGTGGCGAAGGCCGGATAGAAGTCGGCGACCACGGAGAACGGAGTCGCGTCGAGCATGTCGTAGACGAAGTCGACGTAGTGCCCGGGCACGTCGTCGCCGAAGGCGTAGCGCTCCGTGATCACGTCGGCGAACGCGTGGCCCCACTTGCGCACGAGGTCGACAGCGCGGTGCCCGAGGTGCAGCGTGCGCACGGTCCGGCTCATCACCTTGCCGCCGATCCCGAGCGGCACCATCGGGAACAGGATCCGACCCGGGTCCAGGCCACCGGCCGTGGTGGAGATCAGGCCGACCCCGACGACCTTGTCACCGAAGAGCTCTGGGTGCTGCTCGGCGAGGGAGACGATGCTCATCCCGCCCATCGAGTGTCCGATCAGCACGCACGGACCGGGCGAGGTCTGCTCGATGACACGCCTGAGGTCGCTGCCGAGCTGCTCGATGGTGGAGCCCGCCTCGCTCGAACGAGCCGAGCGCCCGTGCGAGCGCTGGTCGTAGAACACCGTGCGGATCTGGCCGCGGTAGCCCGCCCGCTGGAAGTGCCAGCAGTCGAGGTTGAGGGAGTAGCCGTGCGCGAAGATCACGGTCAGCTCCGACGGGGCCTCGTCGATCTCGGCATACAGGTCCGTGGCGTCGTCGGTGATGATGTGCAGCGGCTCGCTGCGCAACGAGCCGAAGGGGGTCTCGTCGCCGGCTCCGCGCCGCGCGATGACCCGGCTGCGCTGGGCCACGCCGACGGCCATGCCGGCAGCGGCGATTCCGGCCGCAGCACCGATCAGCCTGCGGGTGATGCTCATGCGACGCTTCTCATGCTGGGTCCTGGTGCACGTGCCGCCGGCGGAAACGACCACCGATCCGGGTCACGATCTCGTAGTTGATGGTCTCGAGGGCCTCGGCCCAGTCCTGCGCGGTGGGTTCCCCGCCGGTGCCCGGTCCGAAGAGCACCACCTCGGTGCCCGGCGGCGGCAGGTCACCGTCGAGGTCGATCATGAACTGGTCCATGCAGACGCGTCCGCGGATCGCGCGGAGCCGGTCGCCGACCCAGACCGAGGCGACGTTGCCGGCGGCGCGGGGCACGCCCTCGCCGTACCCCGCAGGCACCAGGCCGACGGTGGTGTCGCGGTCGGCGACCCAGGTGTGGCCGTAGGACACACCCTCGCCGGTGGCCACGGGCTTGCTCAGCACCAGCGCGGCACGCACCGTCATCGCGGGCACCAGGTCGAGGTCCTGGGTCACCCCCGGGGCCGGGTCGAGGCCGTAGGACGCGATGCCGCACCGCACGAGGTCGAAGCGTGCGGACGGCCGGAGCACCGCGGCGGCCGAGTTGGCGAGGTGGCGCAGGCCGGGCCGCACGCCGAGGACCTCCGCGAGCTCGACCGCCTCGCGGAAGGCGGTCTCCTGCGCGTCGTTCGCGGGGTGGTCGGGCTGGTCGCTGGCCGCGAGGTGGGACCAGATGCCGGTGATGTCGACGCGTCCCGCCTGCTGGAGCTCGGCGGCGCGCGCGAACAGGTCGCGCCAGTCGGCGCGGGCGGCGCCGCCGCGCGCCAGGCCGGTGTCGACCTTCAGCTGCACCCGCGGTCGCGGGCCGGCCTGCGCGATCTCGTCGAGCTCGGCTCGTGAGTAGGCCGTCAGGTCGATGTCGGCGGCGACCCCAGCGGCATAGTCCTCCCCCGGCACCGCGAGCCAGCACAGCACCCGACCGGTGTCGCCGCCCGCCCGCAGGGCCAGCGCCTCGTCCAGGGTGGCCACGCCGAGCCAGTCCGCCCCGACCTGTCGTGCGGCCCGCGCGACCTCGACCATGCCGTGACCGTAGGCGTCGGCCTTGACCACCGTCATCATCGCGACGTCGGGGCCGACCAGCTCGCGCAGTCGGCGCACGTTGTGCCGGATCGAGGCCAGGTCGACCACGATCTCGGCCCGCGCGGTCGACGTCATGCGGGGGATTCTTCCATCCCTCAACCCAGGGTCCGCAGCACGCCGCCCAGAGCGTGCGCGACGTCTCCCGCGACGATCGGCCCGCCGCCCGACGCCTCGGTCGCTGCGGCGCCGTGCACCCACGAGCCGACGGAGGCCGCATCCCAGGCGTCGAGCCCGGCCGCGAGCAACGCTCCGACCAGCCCGGCGAGCACGTCGCCCGCCCCAGCGGTCGCCAGCCACGGCAGCCCCGTCGTGGTCACCCGGACCTGTCCGCCCGGCCGCGCGACCAGGGTGTGTCGGCCCTTCAGCAGGACGACGGCGTCGTAGCGGTCGGCCGCGTGCCGCGCGTGCTCGAGCGGCCTGGCCTCGACGGTCTCGCGGGGCACCCCGAGCATCGCGGCCAGCTCGCCTGCATGCGGCGTCAGCACGGTCGGTACGGCGAACGGCCCGTCGACCTCGGCCAGCGCATCGGCGTCCACCACGAGCGGGACGCCGTCGGCCAGGGCAGCGCGCAGGGCCTCCCCCGCGCTCTCGCCACCGCCGGGTCCGACGACCCAGGCCTGGACCCGACCCGGCCCCACCACCTCGGGGTGCACGACCCGGACACGGTCGGCGACGGCGTCGGGACCGACGTAGCGCACCATCCCGGCAAGCCCGCACGACGCACCCGCGACGCACAGCAGCGCGGCGCCCGGATAGGTGTCGCTGCCCGCCCGGACCCCGACGACTCCTCGGGTGTACTTCTGGGCGTTGCGGGCAGGCCGCGGCAGGAGAGCCGCCACGTCGTGCTGCTGCAGCGCCTCGACCTCCGCAGGTGGCAGCGACAGGCCGATGTCGACCAGGTGGATCGCGCCGCTCGCGTCGGCGGCCGGGTCGACGAGGTGGGCCACCTTGTGGGTGCCGAAGGTGACGGTGAGGTCGGCGCGGACGTGCGGCCCCTCGACCTCGCCCGTGTCGACGTCGACCCCGGAGGGGACGTCCACGGCCACCACCGGGATGCCGTCGAGCTCGGCCACCGCGGCAGCGGCTTCCGGTCGCAGCCCGGGACGTCCGCCGATGCCGACGATGCCGTCGACCACGACGTCCGGCGCCAGCCCCTCGAGGCTGTCCACGACCTGCCCGCCTGCCGCGCGCAACGCGGCGATCGCGGCCTCGTGGTGGCTCGACCCCAGCAGCAGCGCGTCGACGGCCACGCCGCGGCGGCACAGCAGCGCTCCGGCGTACGCCGCGTCACCGCCGTTGTCACCCGAGCCCACGAGGAGCAGCACTCTGCGCCCGTAGCCGCCTCCGAGGAGGTCCAGCACGGCGTATGCGAGTCCCGAGGAGGCCCGCTGCATCAGGGCCCCGTCGGGCAGCTCACGCATCAGGGCGGCCTCGGCGGCACGCACCTGGGCGACGGTGTGGGCTCGGCGCATGCCCGGCACGCTACTCACTCCGCGCCGCCCGTGGACGCAGACGACGCCCCGGCCGATGGCCGGGGCGTCGTCGAGATGGTGCGTCGGATCAGTTCTTCGGGATCCGGAACACCTGGCCCGGGAAGATGAGGTCCGGGTTCTCGATGTTGTTCAGCCGGGCGATCTCCTGGTAGGAGACGCCGAAGCGGGCGCCGATCTCGGAGAGCGTGTCGCCGGACTTGACCGTGTAGGTCTCGAACTGGGCCTCGCGTGCGTCCTCACGCTTCTCGCGCGCGTCCTCGCGGGCCTCCTGACGGTCCTCCTTGCGCTCCTGGCGGTCCTCGCGGGCCTCCTGGCGCTCTTCCTTGGCCTCCTTGCGAGCGGCCTTCTCCTCGGCCGTCTCGGTCGGAGCAGGCACGACGGAGTCGGCCGGCTGGACCGGGCCGGTGGTCGGCTCGGTGGTCGGCTCGGCCGTCGTGGTGTCAGCCTTGTCGGCGTCGACCGGGATGGTCGGCGGCGCGGGCGTCGCCTTGTCGTCAGCGGTCGTGGTGTCCGCCTTGTCGACGACGACGTCGTCCTTCTTGGCGGCCTCGTCCTTGGCCTCTTCGTCCTTCGACGCCTGCGTCGAGACGGCGTCCTTGAGCGCATCCTTGACGTTGTCCAGGAACCCCATGTCACTACCTCACTTGTGATCGTCACCCGAGTGACTCGCATTTCGGGGCCGTCGTCGACGGCGAGCCAACGCTAGCCCAGTCAGCCTTCGAGCACGACCACCGCCGACGCGATACCCGCGTCGTGGGACAGCGACACGTGCACGTGGCTGGCTCCCAGGGCCTCGGCGCGGGCCGCGACGGTCCCGCGCAGCTCGAAGCGGGGGCGACCGGTTTCCTCCGAGACGATCTCGGCGTCGTGCCAGGCCAGCCCGGCCGGAGCGCCCAGCGCCTTGGCGATGGCCTCCTTCGCCGCGAAGCGTGCCGCCAGCGACGCTAGCGGGCGACTCGCCTCGGCGGGAGTGAAGAGTCGCTCGCGCAGCGCGGGGGTCCGCTCGAGCGACTCGGCGAACCTCGCGACGTCTACCACGTCGATGCCGACGCCGACGACGGGCACGGGTGCTCCTTTCCGGGGTGGTGGCTATTCGACCGTGACGGACTTGGCGAGGTTGCGCGGCTGGTCGACGTCGTGGCCCATGCGGGTCGCGAGCTCGCAGGCGAAGAGCTGGAGCGGCACGACGGCCACGACGGGCTGCAGGAGGGTGGGCACCCGCGGCAGCCGGATCAGCTCATCGGCGTACGGCGTGATGGACTCGTCGCCCTCCTCGACCAGCACGATGGTGTGGGCGCCACGGGCGCGGATCTCCTGGATCGCGCTGACCATCTTCTGATGCAGCTCGTCACGACCCTCGGGCGGCACGATGCAGAAGACCGGCAGCCCGTCCTCGATCAGCGCGATCGGGCCGTGCTTGAGCTCGCCGGCCGCGAAGCCCTCGGCGTGGATGTAGGCGAGCTCCTTGAGCTTGAGCGCGCCCTCGAGCGCGATCGGGAAGCCTGCGTGGCGACCGAGGAACAGCACCGACTTGGTCTCGGCGTGCTTGGCGGCGAGGTCGTAGATGGCCTGCGACCGGTCGAGCACCGTCTGGACGTGCTCGGGCATCTTGGCCAGCTCGTCGAGGACCTGGGAGATCTCGTCGCCGAACTTCGTGCCGCGCACCTGGGCGAGGTAGAGGCCGAGGAGGTAGCAGGCGATCAGCTGGGTCAGGAAGCCCTTGGTCGAGGCGACGCCGATCTCGGGACCGGCGTGGGTGTAGATCACCGCGTCGGACTCGCGCGGGATGGTGGAGCCGTTGGTGTTGCAGATCGCGAGCACCCGCGAACCCTGCTCGCGGGCGTGGCGGATCGCCATCAAGGTGTCGGCGGTCTCGCCCGACTGGCTCATGGCGACGACCAGCGTGTCCCGGGTCAGGATCGGGTCGCGGTAGCGGAACTCGTGGGAGAGCTCGACCTCGCAGGGGATCCGGGTCCAGTGCTCGATGGCGTACTTCGCGACCAGACCGGCGTAGTTGGAGGTGCCGCAGGCGACGATGATGATCTTGTCGATCGAGCGCAGCTCGTCCTCGGACACCCGCACCTCGTCGAGCTGGAGCTTGCCGTTGCCGTCGTGACGACCGAGCAGCGCGTCGGCGACCGCGCGCGGCTGCTCGAAGATCTCCTTGCGCATGAACCAGTCGTAGCCGTCCTTCTCGGCAGCCGAGAGGTCCCAGTCGACGTGGTAGCGCTTGCCCTCGGCCGGGCTGCCGTCGAAGCCGGTGACCTCGACGCCCTCGCGGGTGATGGTCACGACCTCGTCCTGGCCGAGCTCGAGCGCCTCGCGGGTGTGCTCGATGAAGGCGGCGACGTCGGAGCCGATGAAGTTCTCGCCCTCACCCAGGCCGACGACGAGCGGGGAGTTGCGGCGTGCGGCGACGACGCGCGACGGGTCCTCGCCGTCGATCGCGACCAGGGTGAAGGCACCCTCGAGTCGCTGGCACACGCGCTGCATGGCGGTGGTCAGGTCGGCGCCCGACTGCACCTCGAGCTCGAGCAGATGGGCGGCGACCTCGGTGTCGGTCTCGGAGACCAGCTCGTGGCCCGCCGTCTCCAGCTCGGCCCGCAGCTGGGCGAAGTTCTCGAGGATGCCGTTGTGCACGACGGCGACCCGGCGCACCTGGCCGAGGTGCGGGTGGGCGTTGACGTCGTTGGGGGCGCCGTGGGTCGCCCAGCGGGTGTGGCCGATGCCGGTGGTGGCGGCGGGAAGCGGTGCCTCGCCGATCGCCTTCTCCAGGTTGGCGAGCTTGCCCGCACGCTTGTCGGAGACGATCGTGCCGGCGCCCGAGCTGGTGTCGATCAGGGCGATCCCGGCGGAGTCGTAGCCGCGGTACTCGAGTCGCCTCAGCCCCTCGATCACGACGTCCTGCGCCTGCTTCTCCCCGACGTAACCCACGATTCCGCACATGAGCCGGAGTCTACGCGGGCGGCCCCCGGTGCCCGGACACGCTGCCGGTGCAACAATCCTCGACATGTCGGACGCCACAGGGTTGGCCATCTCGAGCGAGTCCTCCCCTTATGTGGAGCTCGATCGGGGGGCATGGGCCGCGCTGGCCCGGGAGACCAAGAGCCCCCTCACGCCCGACGAGGTGCGACACCTGCGCGGCCTCGGTGACGAGCTCGACCTCCGCGAGGTCGAGCAGGTCTACCTCCCGCTCTCGCGTCTGCTCTCGAAGTACGTCGAGGCCGCGAGCCGGCTCCACCGCGAGCAGGAGGAGTTCCTGCACCGCCAGCAGCCGCCGCGCACGCCGTTCGTCATCGGCCTGGCCGGATCGGTGGCGGTCGGCAAGTCGACCACCGCCCGCGTCCTCCAGCAGATGCTGGCGCACTGGCCCGAGCACCCCAACGTCGCGCTGGTGACGACCGACGGCTTCCTCTACCCCAACGCCGAGCTCGAACGACGCGGCATCCTGCACCGCAAGGGCTTCCCCGAGTCCTACGACCGCAAGGCGCTGCTGCGGTTCGTCATCGACATCAAGTCCGGGCGCGACGAGGTGGAGGCGCCGACCTACTCCCACCTCGTCTACGACGTCGTGCACGACGAGAAGGTCGTCATCAAGCGTCCCGACATCGTGATCATCGAGGGCCTCAACGTGCTGCAGCCCGCACGCGTGCGCGACGACGGTCGCGCCGGCCTCGCGGTCAGCGACTTCTTCGACTTCTCCGTCTACGTCGACGCCGCGCTCGCCGACATCCGCAAGTGGTACATCGAACGCTTCCTGCGCCTGCGCGAGACCGCCTTCATGGACCCGGCCTCCTACTTCTCGAAGTACGCCGGCCTCACCCACGACCAGGCCGTCGAGATGGCCACGCACATCTGGGACACCATCAACGGCCCCAACCTCACCGAGAACGTCGCTCCCACCCGCGGCCGGGCGACTCTCGTGCTGCGCAAGGACGCCGACCACTCCGTGCGCTACGTGCGGCTGCGCAAGCTCTGAGCGGAGTCAGAGGGTGAGCTGGGCCTTGACGACGTCGGCGAGGCGGTGGGCGACGTCGTGGGCGATCTCGGCGGTGGGCGCCTCGACCATCACGCGCACGAGCGCCTCGGTGCCCGACGGGCGCAGCAGGATGCGCCCGGTCTCACCGAGCGCTGCCTCCTCCTCGGCGACAGCCGCGGCCAGCACGGCGTCCTCGTCGGCGCGGGCCTTGTCGACGTCGGGGACGTTGACGAGCACCTGCGGCAGACGGGTCATGACCCCGGCGAGCTCCTGGAGCGACTGGCCGGTCGCGGCCATCCGCTCGAGCACCTTGAGGGCGGTGAGGATGCCGTCGCCGGTCGTGGCGTAGTCGGAGAGGATCACGTGCCCGGACTGCTCGCCGCCGAGGGAGTAGCCGGAAACCTTCATCGCCTCGAGGACGTAGCGGTCGCCGACCTTGGTCTGGCGTACGCCGACCCCGGCCGCCTTCATCGCGCGGACGAAGCCGAGGTTGCTCATCACGGTGGCCACGACGGTGTCCTTGACGAGCTTGCCCTGGTCGCGCAGCGCGAGCGCGAGCACGGCGAGGATCTGGTCGCCGTCGACGATGTTGCCCTCGTGGTCGACCGCCAGGCAGCGGTCGGAGTCGCCGTCGAGGCCGAAGCCGGCGTCCGCGCCGTGCTCGAGGACGGCGCGCTGCAACGACTCCAGGTGGGTCGAGCCGCAGTTGTCGTTGATGTTGAGCCCGTCGGGCTCGGCGTGGATGGCGATCACGTCGGCGCCCGCGTCACGCAGTGCCTGGGGACCGGCCTCGAAGGCGGCTCCCTCGGCGCAGTCCAGCACGACCTTGAGGCCGGCCAGGGGCAGGGTCGTCGAGGCGACGAGGTGGGCGGCATAGTCGCGCACCGCATCGGCGTACGGCGACACGCGACCGACGGCACCGCCGGTCGGCCGGTTCCACTCCTCACGCATGCGCCGCTCGATGGCGACCTCGACGGAGTCGTCGAGCTTGTGGCCACCGCGTGCGAGGAACTTGATGCCGTTGTCCGGCATCGGGTTGTGCGAGGCCGACAACATGACGCCCAGGTCGGCGCCGAGCGCCCCGGTCAGGTGGGCGACGCCGGGGGTCGGCAGGACGCCGAGGAGGAGCACGTCGACACCGGCCGACGCGAGCCCCGCCACGACGGCGGCCTCGAGGAACTGCCCGGAAATGCGGGTGTCCCGGCCCACCACGGCCACGGGGCGATGCCCCGCGAAGTCACCGCGGTCGGCCAGGACATGTGCCGCGGCAACGGAAAGGTCCAGGGCCAGCTCCGCCGTCAGTGCGGCGTTTGCCAGACCCCGGACCCCGTCCGTGCCGAAAAGGCGTGTCATGCAGGCAGGTCAGCGCTTGCTGAACTGCGAGGCCTTGCGGGCCTTCTTGAGACCGGCCTTCTTGCGCTCGACGGCGCGGGCGTCACGCGTGAGCAGCCCGAGCTTCTTGAGCTCGGCGCGGTTGGCGTCGACGTCGATGGCGTTGAGCGAGCGGGCCACGCCGAGACGCAGGGCGCCGGCCTGACCGGCGATGCCGCCGCCGTGGATGCGGGCCAGGACGTCGAAGCGGCCCTCAAGCTGCAGCGCAACGAAGGGCTCGTTGACGATCTGCTGGTGCAGCTTGTTGGGGAAGTAGCTGTCGAGCGTGCGGCCGTTGACCGTCCACTCGCCGGTGCCCGGGACGATCCGGACGCGTGCAACGGCTTCCTTGCGGCGGCCGGTGGCGGCACCCGGGGCGATCGTCGCGGGACGCAGCGGGGCGTCAGCGGACGGGGCGCTCTCGGAGCTGTAGGCGACGCCGTCGGCGTCGGTCTCGAAGGTCTCCTCGACCTCTGCGGTGTTCTCGATGTTCTCAGTCACGGTTCAGTCCTATGCGCTTACTGGGAGACCTGGGAGATCTCGAACGGGATGGCCTGCTGCGCGGCGTGCGGGTGCTCACCGCCGTAGACCTTGAGCTTCTTCAAGACCTGGCGACCGAGCTTGTTCTTGGGGAGCATGCCCCAGACAGCCTTCTCGATGGCCTTGCGTGCGTCCTTCTCGAGGAGCTCACCGAACGGCGTCGAGGAGAGACCACCGGGGTAACCCGAGTGGCGGTAGGCAAGCTTGGTGACCTTCTTGTTGCCCGAGAGGGCGACCTTGTCGGCGTTGATGATGATCACGAAGTCGCCCATGTCCATGTGCGGAGCAAAGGTCGGCTTGTGCTTGCCGCGGAGAAGGTTGGCGGTCTGGACGGCGAGGCGTCCCAGGACCACATCGGTGGCGTCAATGATGAGCCACTCTCGCTGGATGTCAGCGGGCTTGGGGCTGTACGTGCGCACGGCTGTATCCCGTTCTCGTTCGTAGGTCCGGCGGGAAGGTGTTCCAACCGGGGTGTGACCGCGACTTCTGACGAACACTGCCTGGCTTCATTGCATCCAGGTCTGCACCGCTCCGGAGAGGGAGTTGGGCGCGGCAGGAGTCGCGACCAGCCAGATTACGCGGGCGGGCAGGAGGGGTCAAAATGGGGGCGAGTTCGCGCCCCGGCGAGGGTCGCCGCTAGGTTGGACGGACATCTCACATCCCGCCTCAAGGAGCCGACGTGACCGACGTAGCGGCCAACTCCACGGACTCCCTGACCGTTCGCGACAACCGCACCGGCCAGGAGTACGACATCCCCATCACCGATGGGACGATCAACGCCAAGGACCTCGGCCAGATCCGCACCGCCGAGGGCGAGCCCGGCCTGGCGACGTACGACCCCGGGTTCGTCAACACCGCCTCGTGCCGCAGCGCCGTCACCTTCATCGACGGCGACAAGGGCATCCTCGAATACCGGGGCTACCCGATCGAGCAGCTCGCCGAGTCGTCCTCGTTCCTCGAGGTGGCCTATCTCCTCATCCACGGTGAGCTGCCCACCAAGGCCGAGTTCGACGCCTGGGTGCACGAGATCACCTACCACACGTTCGTGCACGAGAACGTGAAGTCCTTCATGGAGGGCTTCCGCTACGACGCCCACCCGATGGGCATGCTGATGGCCTCCGTGGGTGCGCTGTCGACGTTCTACCCCGATGCCCGCAACATCAGCGACGCCGACAACCGGCACATCCAGATGGTGCGGATGATCGCGAAGATGCCGACCCTGGGCGCCTGGTCCTTCCGGCACGCGCAGGGCAAGCCGTTCATCTACCCCGACAACGACCTCGGCTACACCGCCAACTTCTTGTCGATGCTGTTCAAGATGAGCGAGCAGAAGTTCGAGGCCGACCCGCGCCTGGTCAAGGCCCTCGACGTGCTGTTCATCCTGCACGCCGACCACGAGCAGAACTGCTCGACCAACGCGGTCCGCTCGGTCGGCTCCAGCCAGGTCGACCCCTACTCCGCGGTCTCGGCCGGCGTCGGTGCCCTCTTCGGCCCGCTGCACGGCGGTGCCAACGAGGCGGTGCTGCGCATGCTCAAGCGCATCGGCACCAAGGAGAACATCCCCTCCTTCATCGAGGGCGTGAAGAACGGCAACGAGAAGCTGATGGGCTTCGGGCACCGGGTCTACAAGAACTTCGACCCGCGCGCGACGATCATCAAGAAGGCCTGCGACGACGTCTTCGAGGTCACCGGGGTCAACCCGCTCCTCGAGATCGCCAAGGAGCTGGAGAAGATCGCCCTCGAGGACGAGTACTTCATCTCGCGCAAGCTCTACCCCAACGTCGACTTCTACTCCGGCCTCATCTACGAGGCGTTCCAGTTCCCGCCGGAGATGTTCACGGTCCTCTTCGCGATCGGCCGCACGCCCGGCTGGCTCGCGCAGTGGTCCGAGCTGATCCAGGACAAGGACCAGAAGATCGCGCGCCCCAAGCAGATCTACACCGGCGAGCGCCAGCTCACCTTCGTGCCTGCGTCCGAGCGCTGGGCCTGACACACTGACGAACGGCGGCCCGCACCCCTCGAGCAGGGATGCGGGCCGTTGTCGTTCGTACGGCGCCTCACACTTCTTCATCTTCCCTTCAGGTCCGCTCAGGCGGCTCACAGCCTCGCCGGGCACTGTCGGTGCCATGAGCGATGACACCTACTCCTACGGTCCTGCACCCGTCCAGCCCAAGAAGCGCCGAGCCGGACTCGCGGCGGCGGTGGTCGCGACCTCGCTGGTCGTCGGCGGCGGCGCCGGGCTCGGGGGCGCGGCCGCGTGGGACGCGACGCACGACGACACCCGGAGCCAGACGGCGTCCCAGCCCTCCGAGAGCGCGTCCCCGGTCGCGCAGGCCGAGGCGCCGGCAGCCGACGGCTCCGTCGAGCAGGTCGCCGCCGACGTGCTGCCCAGCGTCGTCAAGATCGACGTCGTCGGGCAGGAGGGGTCGGGCTCCGGGTCGGGCATCATCCTCACCTCCGACGGCACCATCCTCACGAACAACCACGTGATCGCCGTCGCCGGCGAGAGCGGTCGGATCACCGTCGACTTCGCCGACGGCAGCACGGCCGATGCGACCGTCCTCGGCGCCGACCCGCTGACCGACACCGCGGTGATCAAGGCTGAGGGGGTCGACGACCTGACCGCTGCGACCATCGGCAAGTCGGCCAACCTCGCCGTCGGCCAGGAGGTCGTGGCCGTGGGCTCGCCGTTCGGCCTCGACGCCACGGTCACCAGCGGGATCGTCAGCGCGCTGGACCGCCCGGTCAACGCCGGCTCCGACGGGGGCGGCAACTCCACGACGTACCCCGCGATCCAGACGGACGCGGCGATCAACCCGGGCAACAGCGGTGGTCCGCTGGTCGACATGACGGGAGCCGTGGTGGGCATCAACTCCTCCATCCGTACGGCGGCGTCCCAGTCGGGCTTCGGGGAGCAGTCGGCCTCCGGCTCGATCGGCCTCGGCTTCGCCATCCCCATCGACGAGGTGATGCCGATCGTCGACCAGATGAGCGCCGGCGAGACGCCGACCCATGCCCGCCTCGGGATCCAGGTCGGCAACCCGACCGCCGACAGCGCCGAGGGCGCGATCGTGCGCGAGGTGACCGCGGAGTCGACGGCCGACGAGGCCGGCCTCGAGAGCGGCGACGTCATCACCGGGATCGACGACACCCGCATCACCGACGCCAACTCACTCGTCGCAACCATCCGGTCCTACCGCCCCGGTGACACCGTCGAGGTCAGCTGGCTGCGCGGCGAGGAGGAGCAGAGCGCAGAACTGGTGCTGGACTCCGACGGCGAGTGACTGTCGCAGCCTTGCGCGCCGGGACATGATGGGGCGGTCCCCCGCCGGGACCCGACGCCGAGGAGCAGCATGCAGCTGGAACTGTCCGCCGAGGACGCAGCATTCCGTGACGAGATGCGGACGTTCTTCACCACCGAGTTCCCCCAGGACATCCGCGACACCGTCCTCGCGGGACGCCACCTGACCCGCGAGCAGATCGTGGCCAGCCAGCAGGCGCTCAACGCCGCCGGCCTCGCCGTCCCGCACTGGCCGGTGGAGTGGGGCGGCAAGGACTGGACCACCCTGCAGCGACACCTGTGGCACGAGGAGATGCAACGCGCCGGGGTCCCGACTCCGCTGGCGTTCAACGCCTCGATGATCGGCCCGGTGCTCGCGCAGTTCGGCAGCCAGGAGCAGAAGGAGCGCTTCCTGCCCAAGACGGCCAACCTCGACATCTGGTGGTCGCAGGGCTTCTCGGAGCCCGACGCCGGCTCCGACCTCGCCAGCCTGCGCACCACCGCGGTGCGCGACGGCGACGACTGGATCGTCAACGGGCAGAAGACCTGGACCACGTTGGGGCAGTACGGCGACTGGATCTTCACCCTCGTCCGGACCGATCCCGACGTGAAGAAGCAGGCGGGCATCTCGATGCTGCTGATCGACATGACGCTGGACGGGGTCGAGGTCCGTCCGATCGAGATGATCGACGGCGGCCACGAGGTCAACGAGGTCTGGTTCAGCGACGTGCGCGTCCCCGGCGACCTGCTGGTCGGAGACCTCAACGGCGGCTGGACGATCGCGAAGTTCCTGCTCGGCAACGAGCGCGTCGGCGTCGCCCCGGTCGGTGCGACCAAGCGTGCACTGGCGACGCTCAAGGAGAACGCCGGCGACCTGCTCGACGACCCGCTCACCCGGGCCCGGGTGGCTCAGCTCGAGAACGAGCTGCTGGCCCTCGAGCTGACGGCGCTGCGCGTCGTGGCCCACTCCACCGACGGAGCTCCCCACCCCGCCTCGTCCGTGCTCAAGCTCAAGGGCACCGTGCTGCAGCAGGCGGTCAGCGAGCTCGCGCTCGACCTCGCCGGCCCGGGGGCGCTGGCGTCCGGCGCCGATGACGACTCGCCCGTGCCCGGCTGGGCGAGACGCTCCGCCCCGACCTACCTCAACCTCCGCAAGGCCTCGATCTACGGCGGGTCCAACGAGATCCAGCGCCAGATCATCGCCCGCACGATCTTGGGACTCTGACATGGACTTCACGTATGACGACGAGCAGAAGGCGCTGCGCGAGGCCGTCCGCGGGCTCACGACCAAGGCGTACGGCGAGTTCGAGAACCGGCGCCGGGCGGTGGCCGAGGCTCCGGGTTTCGACGAGGGGCAGTGGGCCCGGCTCGCGGAGATGGGCGTGCTCGGGCTGCCCTTCAGCGAGGACGACGGCGGTGTCGGCGCGGGCCCGGTGGAGATCGGGATCGTCTGCCAGGAGCTCGGCCGGGTGCTCGCACCCGAGCCGTTCCTGGCCTCGGTCGTGCACGCCGGCGGCCTGGTCGCGGCGGCCGGTTCGCCCGAGCAGCGCGCCGACCTGCTGGGCCGGCTCGCGGCGGGCGAGATCGTGCTCGCTGCCGCCGACACCTCCCCCGGTGGGCGCTGGAGCTCCGAAGCGGAAGGAGTCACGGCCGCCCGGGACGGCGACACCTGGACCCTGACCGGGGTGCGCGACCCGGTGCCCAACGGCGCACGGGCCGACCACCTCGTGGTGAACGCGTCCCTTCCCGACGGCGGCACGGGCCTGTTCGTGGTCGAGGGGTCGGCGGCCACGCGGGCCGACCACGCCGTCTTCGACGGCAGCCGCGCGGCCCGCGTCGAGCTGTCCGAGACTCCGGCGATTCCCCTGGGCGAGCCGGGGCGCGACCTCACGGCGACCATCGCGACCATCAGCGACATCACCCGGATCATGGGCGCCAACCAGGCGCTCGGCGTGATGCAGGCCCAGGTCGCGGCGACCAACGCCTACCTCAAGAGCCGCAAGCAGTTCGGCGTCACCCTCAACACCTTCCAGGCGCTGACCTTCCGGGCGGCCGACATGTACGTCGAGCTCGAGCTCGCCCACAGCCTCGTCGACTGGGCGACGATGGTGGTCGCGGCCGGGAGCCAGGAGGACATCGCCGACGCGGCCGATCGCGTCGGCCTCCAGGTCGCACGCGCCAGCCGCCACATCGGCCAGGAGGCCATCCAGCTCCACGGCGGGATCGCGATGACGGCCGAATACTCCGTCGGCGTCGGGACCGCACACCTCGCCGTGCTCGAGATGTGGCTGGGCGGCGCCCATCACCACCTCACGCGGCTCGCCGACAGGGTCTCCGACCACGGCGAGGTCGAGGCGCTGGCCTGATGGACCTCTCCCTGTCCCCGGAGCAACAAGCCTTCCGCGACCTCGCCCGCAGCTTCCTCGACCGCGAGGCGGTCCCCCACCGCACCCAGTGGGACCGCGACGAGGCCGTCGACCTGGCCATCGTGCCCAAGATGGCCGAGATCGGGTTCTTCGGCCTGACCATCCCCGAGGAGTACGGCGGTCTCGGGGGCGACTACGTCACCTACGCGCTCGCCATGGAGGAGCTCGGCCGGGCCGACTCGGCGCTGCGCGGGATCGTGTCGGTGAGCAGCGGGCTGGTCGGCAAGTCGATCCTCTTCTTCGGCTCCGAGGAGCAGAAGCAGGAGTGGCTCCCCCAGCTCGCGACCGCCAGCAAGCTCGGCTGCTTCGGCCTGACCGAGCCCGACACCGGCTCCGACGCCGGCAACCTGACGTCGCGCGCGACGCGCGACGGCGACGACTGGGTGCTCAACGGGCAGAAGCTCTTCATCACCAACGGCACCTGGGCCGACGTGGCGCTGATCTTCGCCCGCACCAGCGACGACGGTCCCCGCGGGGTTACCGCCTTCCTCGTGCCCACCGACACTCCCGGGTTCGAGGCCCGCGAGATCAAGGGCAAGCTCGGCCTGCGCGGCCAGGCGACCGCCGAGCTCTTCCTCACCGACGTGCGGGTCCCGGCCTCGGCCGTGGTGGGCGAGGTGGGCCGTGGTTTCAAGATCGCGATGAGCACCCTCGACAAGGGCCGGCTCGCCGTCGCCGCGGGGTGCGTCGGCATCGTCCAGGGCTGCCTGGAGACGTCGGTGGACTACGCCACCACCCGCACCCAGTTCGGCAAGCCGATCGCGGCCTTCCAGCTGGTGCAGGACATGATCGCCGACATCTCCCTCGACGCCGACGCCGCGCGCTTGCTCGTGTGGCGCTGCGCCGACCTCGTCGATCGCGGCGAGCCCTTCGGCACGGCCGCGTCCAAGGCCAAGCTCTTCGCCTCCGAGGCCGCGGTCCGGGCGGCCAACCTCGCCATCCAGATCCACGGCGGTTCGGGCTACGTCGACGAGTACCCCGCCGCGAAGTACCTCCGCGACGCCCGGGTGATGACGCTCTACGAAGGCACCAGCCAGATCCAGAAGCTGCTGATCGGGCGCGCCGAGACGGGCATCAGCGCGTTCGTATGAGTGCACTGGACCAGCAATGCCGCGATCACGCCTGTCACGCGACCTTGTTGCCGTATCGCTGCCGCGCAGCCTCACCGCTGGTGCCGACCAGCGACCCGATCACAGACCAGGTCATCCCGGCCTCGCGTGCGATGCGCACCGCCTCAACTAGATGGCGCTCCGCCTCGGAACGTTCGACGACGGCATCTCGCAGCACGACCACAGCGCTGGCATCGAGTTCGTGTTCGGGATCTGGCTCATAGGACTCGAACCGAAGCGTGAGCTCTTCGGCGTGTTTCAGAATCTCGTCAACTGTGCGCGGCATCTTCGTCACCTCAGGAACTTCTCGCGGGCCCTCATGGCGTGAACGATGACGAAGGCCTCCCCGCCATCGACATAACCGACTTCAAAGAGAATCCCGGCGTGGTTCGGTCCGAGGACCATGGTGAACCCATCGCCGAGATCCCAAGCCCGGATCGGGTGGTGGTACGCATGAAGAATCTCCTCTTCGCTCATTCCGTGCTTGAGCGCCGACTGAGCAATGAACAGCAGGCTCATCGCCTTTCCAAGATAACTTGTACCTTCGGGCGGATCAACGCCACCATCGTCGAAGTCATGCCGCAACGCTAGGAGCGCGCACGGACACTCCCGACGACGCCGCCATTTTCTGGGGAGAACTCAAACCTCGGAAGGGGTGTGGACGGAAAGTGGCCCATGATCAGCAGCCTGTGGATGACGGACGACGCCGCGTCCTCGATTTTGCTTCGATCGGTTCATGACACAGCCACACGAACCGAAGTTCCCCGGCCTCAGCGCCGCTGACACCCGCTGGCTGATCGGCGAGGCCCAACGCGTGCTCACCGACCTCGGCCACAGCTCGAGCGTGCTGGACAGCGTCGCGCTCACGCTCACGGACGGTCGCGAACTGGGGCTCGACAACCTCGCGCGCACGCTGAGCCTGATGCCGCGCAAGCGATGGCCACGCGCCGTTCGGGACCAGTTGTCAACCCTCATCGCCATACGGCCGGACCAGCCTCCGGCGCCCGCCGACCTCCGGGTGAAGCTGTGGCCCAAGGAGCGAGCAGATCGACTCCTCACCTACGACGCACTCGAGCCACTGCCCGGGCTCTTCGCCGTGCTGGCAGCGCAGGGCAAAGGGGCAAGCCATGAGTTCGGCGAGCTCGCCCTCATCGGCGACCGGGACAAGGCTTACGACGCAGCCCTCAGCAACCTTGCGGGACTACCCCTGCCACGTCACACCCGACGCCGAGTCGATCCACGCGTGGGGGGCTCATGGGTCGAGTTCCTCGACAGTCCCGACGCTTACGGCGCAGCGCGGGTGACAGTGCTGCCGGAGCTACTGCGACGCGTCCTGGGCACCGGCTTCCCGATCCACGGAGTCCTGGTAGCGGTTCCGACCAAGTTCGAGCTCTGGGTGCACGTGCCGGTGGATGAGGAGGCCATCCACACCGCACTCACGATGGCATGGTTGGCTCACAAGACTTGGAGCGAGGAGCCCTATCCGATCTCCCCGAACGTCTTCCTCGTCTCGCCCGACATGGATGCCGCGCGGTTGGTGACGTCTGACCTCGAGGGGTGCGACGTCAATGAGTCAGTCGCGCTCGGTCTGCTGAAGGCCTTGGAAGCTGGCCGAGAAAGAGAAGCGAGCTGAGTCCTAGCGCGACCGCACCACTCGCCCCTCGTCCCAGACCGGACCGTCGGACTCGTAGACCTCGCCGTCCTGGCCGTAGACCAGGAACCGGTCGAAGCCGCGGGCGAACCAGCGGTCGTGGGTCACCGCGAGCACCGTGCCGTCGAACGCCTCGAGCCCGGCCTCGAGCGCCTCGGCGCTCTGCACGTCGAGGTTGTCGGTCGGCTCGTCCAGCAGCAGCAGCGTGGCCCCGGACAGCTCGAGCAGCAGGATCTGGAAGCGCGCCTGCTGGCCGCCGCTGAGGGACTCGAAGCCCTGCTCACCTGCGTGCGCGAGCTCGTAGCGGTCGAGCACGCGGGCAGCCGCTTCGCGCCCCATGCCCGCGCGGCCACCGGGCGAGCCGTCGCCGCGGTGCAGGATCTCCAGCAGGGTGCGTCCCACCAGCTCGGGGTGCTCGTGGGTCTGGACGAACCAGCCCGGGCGCACGCGCGCGCCGAGCTTCGCCTTCCCCGTGTGGGGTACGGCGCTGGGCGGGTCGCCGACAGGCCGGTGCTCCACGTCGGGGTCGGTGCCGCCGGCGGCCAGCAGCCGCAGGAAGTGGGACTTGCCGGACCCGTTGCTGCCGAGGACGGCCACGCGTTCGCCGTACCAGACCTCGAGGTCGAAGGGCTTCATCAGTCCGGTGAGCTCGAGGCCCTCGCAGACGACCGCGCGCTTGCCGGTGCGACCGCCGCGCAGTCGCATCGTGACCTGCTGCTCGCGTGGCTGCTCGGTCGGCGGGCCGGCCTCCTCGAACTTGCGCAGCCGGGTCTGGGACGCGCGATATTGCGAGGACATGCCGTCGTTGTACTCCGCCTTGATCTTGAGCCGCAGCACCAGCGCCTTGAGCTTGGCGTGCTCCTCGTCCCAGCGGCGGCGCAGTTCCTCGAAGCGCGCGAACCTGTCGGTGCGGGCCTCGTGGTAGCTGGCGAAGTTGCCGGGGTGGGTCCAGACGCGGTTGCCCGCGCTGCCGAGCTCGACGGTGACGATGCGCGTCGCGGTGTTGTTGAGCAGCTCGCGGTCGTGGCTGATGAACAGGATCGTCTTGGCCGACTCGCGGATGCGCTCCTCGAGCCAGATCTTCCCGGGAACGTCGAGGTAGTTGTCGGGCTCGTCGAGCAGCAGCACCTGGTCGGGCCCGCGCAGGAGGTATTCGAGCACCAGCCGCTTCTGCTCGCCGCCGGACAGGGTGGTCAGCAGCCGGTGCTTCGCGCGGTCGAACGGCATCGCCATCGCGGCGGTGGTGCAGACGTCCCAGGTGACCTCGACGTCGTAACCACCGGCGTCGGCATAGTCGGAGAGCGCGACGGCATAGGCCATCTGCGCCTTCTCGTCGTCAGTCTCCATCAGGACCAGCTCGCAGGCGTCGACCCTGGCGGCCGCCGCGCGCACCGCCTCCGGCGCCACGCTGAGCAGCAGGTCGGCGACGGTCTCGTCACCGCCGCCGTGCCCGACGAACTGGCGCATCACGCCCAGCCCGCCGCTGCGCGTCACCGCGCCGGCGTGCGGGGCGAGGTCGCCGGTGATGATCCGCAGCAGCGTCGTCTTGCCCGCCCCGTTGGCGCCGACGAGCGCGACCTTGGCGCCGTCGCCGACCCGGAAGCCGACGTCGTCGAGCAGCACCCGACCGTCTGGCAGTTCATAGCGCACTCCGGCGACATCCACGTGACCCACAACGAGTCATCATCCCCGCTGCGGCCGATCCAGGCGAATGCCTTTCCGCGCCTGCAACGATGGGCACCGCCACGCTCGAGCACGACCCCTCCACCACCGAACGGAGTTCACCATGCCCCTGATCTACCCCGTCGCGGAAGACACCCCGGACGACGCAGACACCACCTTCGAGGACTTCGCCGACGACTGGTCGCAGACCTGGGTGATCGAGATCGACACCGACCACGAGCACGAGGACGAGGGCGACTACGTCCGGCTCGGCCCGGTCGGCGCGCAGCAGGCCTGGGACCTCGCCCACGAGATCGAGGACAAGCGCCCGAGCTGGGTCGTCAGCATCCTGCCGATCTTCGCGGTCGACGCGGGTGCCGACGACCTCATCGAGCAGATCGAGAGCGACGAGGACTGAGGCGGGGCTCTAGCCCCGGCGCGTCTCCAGCACCCGGAACCCCTTGACGCTGGCAAGGCGCGCCGTGGGCCAGCCCTGCTCGCCCAGCCACCGCTGGAGCGAGTCGGCACCGAGGTTCTTGCCCACGACCATGACCGCGCGTCCGTCGGGTCGCAACCGAGGCAGCCAGGTGAGCAGCAGCTCGTGCAGCGCCGGCTTGCCGATCCGGATCGGCGGGTTGGACCAGATCTCGTCGAAGGTCATGTCGCTGGGGATCTGCTCCGGCGTCGCCGCGACGAAGCGCGAGCCGAGGCCCAGCGCGCGGGCGTTGTCGTTGGCGAGCAGCAGCGCCCGTTCGTTGACGTCGACACCGGTGACGGTCGCGAGGGGTACGGCGCGGGCGATCGCGAGCCCGATCGGGCCGTAGCCACAGCCCAGGTCGAGGAACTGCCCCTGCACCGGAGGCTCGAGCTCCCGGAAGAGCACCGCGGTCGCGTGGTCCAGGTGGCCGCGGCTGAACACCCCCGCACCGCTGTCCAGCTCGAAGGCGTTGCCCCACGCCTCCACCGTGAACGACTCGCGCTCGAACGGCGCGGCGGGGTCGGCGGAGAAATAGTGGTCCTCGGTCACGGGGCCATCCTCTCGTGCGACGAAATGCAGCGAGGCCGCACCCTGCAGAACGGGTGCGGCCTCGCCGTGCTGATGGATCAGCGCTGGTCCCAGCGCGTGAAGCCGGCCGCGCGGGCCCGGTCCTCGGAGTCGAACCAGACCTCGGCCCTGGTGCGACCGTAGTAGGGCGACTCAGCGGTGTGGAAGAGCATCGAGTCGGCGTTGCCCTTGATCGTGAACGACTCGTGCGGCGACGCACCGTCCGCGAGCGGGTCGGCGGAGCCCTCACCGAAGGCGCCCGCCGCAGGCAGCGACGCGAACCCGGCGACCTTGGACGTGTTGTCCTTCTCGTCCCACCGCGTGAACCCGGCCGACCGCGCACGGTCCTCGGAGTCGAACCACACCTCGGCCCGGGTGCGACCGTAGTAGGGCGAGGCCGGCGGGTGGAAGAGCATCGAGTCCTCGTTGCCCTTGATCGTGTACGCCGGGTCGGGCGACGAGCCGTCCGCTGCCGGCACGAGCGAACCCGCACCGAAGCTGCTCGTCGTGCCACCGGTCCCGGCGAAGCCGCGTGCCTGGGTGGCACCGTCCTCGTCGGCCAGCGCTGCGGAGCCACCGGCGACTGCGCCACCCGCGACGGCGCCACCCGCGACGGCGCCGGCGCCACCGGCGACCGTGCCACCGGACAGCGAGTCACTGGAGCGCGAGCCGTTGGAGGACGTGTCCGTCCACGAGGTGTCGCGGGCCTGGGTGGCCTCGACCTCGTCGTAGACCGGCGCCGACTCGACCACCGGGTCGGCCACGTGGGCACCGACCGGCGTGGCGGCCGGCGTCGACGGCTCCTCGACCCGGGACGAGCCGAACGACGTCGACTGGGCCTTCGGGGTCGAGGTGGCCTTCGGGGTCGAGGGGGCCTTCGTCTTCGACCCGGCGAGGGAGGCCGCGCCCACACCGGCAGCCGCGGCGCCCGTTCCCGCCGCGGCGTACGTCGTCTTCGACGACACCGTCGAGACCTCGACCTTGCGCAGGATCAGGAAGAGCGTGATCCCCAGGCCCAGCAGGAAGCTGAGCAACAACCAAAGCCAATTTTCACCGAGCAGCCATCCCATCAGAGGACACCTTTCGTGGAGAGGCCGGACTCGGCCTCGAGCTCATCGACGTGCGGCAGCGCGACCTTGGCGAGAAGCCAGGCGATCAGGGAGCCGAGCACGAAGGCGAGCAGGATCAGGAACCAGAGCTGTGCGAACAACCAAGCCATGTCGTCAGCCTCACTTCACCGTGATGGTGGCGAAGCGATTCTGGTCGCGCCCCGCCTGGGTTTCGTTGTCGCCGAGCTCTCGCGAGAAGTGCCCACCGACCTTGCGGATGTCGGCGGTGACTCCACCGTCGACGAGGATCTGCGACACGTTCAGGGCACGCGCGATCGAGAGTCGCTTGCTCCCGAACTTGTCGGTGTAGCCGGTGACCGTGATCTTCAGGTCGGTGCACGGCGCGATCAGCTCGGCCACGGCCGCCAGCTCGGCCTTGGAGGCCTCGTTGGGGATGCGGTGGAGCTCGTCGAACTGCACGAAGTCCGCGCCGAGCGCCTTGTCGATGCTGGCCTGGAGGCCGTTGCACTTGACGCCACCGGCAGCCGCGCTGGACGACTCCGTCGCGGACGGGCTCGCCTCCTGCGTGTCGGTGGGCTCGGTGGTGGGCTCCGCGGACTCCGAGTCGCCGGCGCCCTGGTCGCCCTCGTCACCGTTGCCGTCGGCGGCACCGGCACCATCACCGGCACCGTCGAGGCCGTCGCCGAGGCTGGCGACGCGGACGCCGTCCACGTCGGCGACGAGGTCGCGGGCCTTGTCGGCGTCGGCGGCGCTCAGCGCGGAGCCGTCGGCGGCGCTGAGCGTCAGGTCACGACCGCTCGCGTCGACGTCGACGCCGTCGAAGCCGGCTCCCTTGAGGGCGGTCAGGGCGCGACCACGGAGGTCGTCGCCGATGTCGCCGCCGCGTACGGCGGTCAGCAGCGCCGCCAGCAGCAGCGGCACCAGCAGCAGGGCGAGCCACCAGGGCCCACCCAGGTTTCTGTGGCCCCACCGGGTATCGGTGCGGCGGTCGTGGGTCGTGCCCGTGGGCACGCGATCCTGTCGTTCGTTCATGGGCAGACTTCCCGAGTAGTCGACGGATGAGACGTTGAATCGCCACACAAACTAGGGCAGCTTCACCCCTTTGGGTACTACCGCCTACTCGGCGGTACGGCGCGCCCTCGTCCGAACGGCCTGTGCAGCCAGCTCCTCGGCGTCGGGATAACCAACCTCTTCGAGGGTCAGGCCGCGCGGGTGCACGACGGTCATGCTGGGGTCGCGGCTGCGCCCGGCGAGCATCTCGGCAGCCCACCCCGGTGGCTGTCGGCCCTCCCCCACGATGAGCAGGCAGCCCACCAGCGACCGCACCATGGTGTGGCAGAAGGCGTCCGCCACGACCCGGCCCTCGATCAGGTCGGCTGGGGTCCGGGTCCACTCGAACTCGAGCAGCGTGCGCACGGTCGTCGCGCCTTCCCGCCGCTTGCAGAAGGTCGCGAAGTCCTGCAACCCGATCAGGTGCTGGGCACCCGCATTCATCAGGTCGACGTCCAACGGCCGCTCCCAGGCGAGCACGTGTCGACGGGTGAGGGGATCGATCAGCTCGGGGCGATCCGCGATGCGATAGGCGTAGCGACGCCAGAGCGCCGAGAAGCGCGCGTCGAACCCCGGTTCGGCCTCGACCGCGCGGCGTACGCGCACGTCGCCGTCCAGGATGCCGTTGAGCCGGCGCACCAACGCGTCCAGGGCAGGCCCCTTCGAGCGCCCGGCAGAGCGTGCGACATCTGCCGGATCCACATCGAAGTGCACCACTTGCCCGCGGGCGTGCACGCCCGTGTCGGTCCGCCCGGCGCACACGACGCGCACCAACGGGATCCGCAGCGCCATGGCGATCGCGTCCTCGAGCGCCCCCTGGACCGTCCGGAAGTCGGGCTGGGTCGCCCATCCCCTGAAATCGGTGCCGTCGTAGGACAGGTCGAGCCGGATGCGCACCCGCAGATCTTAGGCGCTGATCATTCAACCTATCGGTTGACAACGCGCCCTGAACGTCCTACCGTCTATTCAATCAATCAGTTGAGGAAGGTGCCTCGCATGACCGACCAGCTCTCCAAGGTCTTCGCCGCCCTGGCCGACCCGACCCGGCGCGACATGGTCGCGCGACTGACGCGGGCCGACGCGACGGTGAACGACCTGGCGGCGCCGTACGACGTCAGCCTGCAGGCCGTCTCCAAGCACCTCAAGGTGCTCGAGGAAGCAGGGCTGGTCAGCCGGACCCGGGAGGCCCAGCGCCGACCGGTGCACCTGGAAGCAGAGGTGTTCGACCTGATGACGAAGTGGATCGAGCGATACCGCCGGCAGGCCGAGGAGCGGTTCAGCCGCCTCGACTCGGTGCTGGCCGCCATGGACACGGACAACGCAACCCAGCAGCAGGAAGGAACAGCATCATGACCACCACGCAGAACCCCGACACCCGCTACACCGAGGCCGCGATCGAGGCAGACCCCCGCGTCCCCGCGGTGCACATCTGGCGCGACTTCGCCGCCACCCCTGAGCAGCTCATGCGGGCGCACACCGACCCCGAGCTGTTCAAGCAGTGGGTCGGCCCCGACTCGCTCACGACCAGGATCGACCAGTGGGACTGCCGCACCCTCGGCTCCTACCGCTATGTCGCCGAGCGCGACGGCGAGGAGTACGCCTTCCGCGGCACCTTCCCCCACGTCGGCGACGACAAGCTCGTGCAGACCTTCACCTGGGAGGGCATGCCCGACGCGATCGCGCTCGAGACGATGACCTTCGAGGACCTCGGCGACGGGCGCACCCGCCTGCACGGCTTCTCGCTGTGCGACTCCTTCGAGGGCCGCGACGGCATGCTCTCGAGCGGCATGGAGGTCGGAGTCCACGAGGGCTACGCCAAGCTGGACAGGCTCCTGGCCGATGGCGTTGCCTGAGTCGCCGGCCGAGCGCCACCGCGCGGTCGCGGGCGCCTTCGGCGACCGGGTCGCAGCGACCCGGGACTGGGAGGCCCCCGCACCGGTGGCGGGGTGGACGGCCCGCGACGTGGTCGACCACCTCGTCGGCTGGTTCCCGGGCTTCCTGGCCGCGGGTGGCTTCGGCCTGCCGCCCGGACCGGCCGTCGCGGACGACCCGGTCGCCGCGTGGCAGCACCAGGCAGGCGCCGTACAAGAACTGCTCGAGGCTCGCGGCGAGGAGCCCTTCACGCACCCCCGAGCCGGGACCCACCGGCTCGCCGATGCGGTCGACCGGTTCTACACCGCCGACGTCTTCATGCACACCTGGGACCTGGCACGCGCCACCGGCCAGCAGCCCGGCCTGGACGAGGACTTCGCCACCGCCCTGCTCGAGGGCATGCGGCCGATCGAGGAGCTGCTGCGCAGCTCTGGTCAGTACGGCGATGCCGTGCCCGTCGCACCGGACGCGCCCGTGGCCGACCGGCTGATGGGTTTCATCGGTCGCGATCCCGCGTGGGCCCCGCCCGGCTGAGTCACTCCAGCTCGTGGCGCCACGGCGGGTCGCCACCCGGCCGACTGACCGTGATCGCGGCGGCGCGGGCGGCGTGCTCCAGCACTGCGGTCCAGTCGGCTGCACGCAGCACCGACAACCCTTCGCGTGCGGCCGGCCCGACGACACCGAGCTGCCAGAGGGCGTCGACCACCGCCGCGGTCACCGTGTCGCCGGCACCGATGGTGTCGGCCACGGTGGCCGTCGGTGCCGGCACCTCCCCCTCCCCCGCGGGCGCGAACCAGCGCAGTCCCCCCTCGCCCCTGGTGACGACGACGGCGCCGGTGCCACCGGCGAGGAGCTCCGCGGCCAGCTCGGCGTGCTCCCGACCGGGCCAGAGCAGCTCGAGGTCCTCGTCGCTGGCCTTGACCACGTCGGCGTTCGCCGCCATCGCCCGGGCCCGGGCGGCGACCCCAGGCCCCCTCCCGGTGATGGCGGGTCGGGCGTTGAGGTCGAACACGGTCAGCGCGGTCGGCCGGTGCTGCTGCGCCAGGACAGCGACGTCCCGTGCTCCCGGGTCGATGGCCGCTCCGATCGAGCCGTAGAGCACGGCGACCGGGTCGACGTCGGCGGGCAGCTGCACGGCCCCGAGACGCCACTCGATGTCGAACTCGTAGGACGCGGCCCCCGACGCGGCCAGCGTCGCCTCGGCCGTCGCCGTCCGGTCGAGCACCAGCGGGTCACTGCCCAGTCGCACCCCGTTGTCGCCCAAGTGGTCGGCCAGGAGCCGGCCGCGGTCGTCGTCGCCGTACGCCGTCACGAAACGCACCGGACGCCCCAGCCGTGCCAGCGCGACGGCCGCGTTGGCGGCACTGCCACCCGGGTGCTCGCGCACGGTGCCGTCGAGACCGTGCACGACATCGACCAGCGCCTCACCCACGACCAGGGCCACCTGTTCCATGACGCTGGTCTACCACTCCGCGGCCGGCGACGGGCCGCCGTAGGCTCGAGCCATGCAGCTGGACCCGATCCACCACGACGCCGACGTGCCGCCGTTCGAGCAGGCGCGCAGCCAGATCGCGGGCCAGATCGCCGCCGGGGTGCTGCCGAGCGGCGCTCGGCTCCCGACGGTGCGCGCCCTCGCCGCCGAGGTGGGCCTGGCGGTGAACACCGTCGCCCGGGTCTACAAGGAGCTCGAGGCCGACGGGCTCGTCGTCACCGAGGGCCGGCGCGGCACGTTCGTCACCTCGACGAACGCCGGCGCTGCCGTCTCCGATGCCGCCGCGTCGTACGCCGCCGCCTGCCGTCGCCAGGGGCTGACCCTGCCGGAGTCGGTGCGCCTGGTCGAGGCGGCGTGGCAGGGCTAGGCGCGCCGAAATGACGACGGGCCCGCCATCCCCGGAGGGATGACAGGCCCGGCGTCGCGGCTGGTGCTAACTCACTCGCCTGCGCGGGTGAAGCCAGCGGCCTCAGCGGACTCGGCGGTGTCGAACCACAGCTCGGCCACGGTCGCGGCGAACCACTGACCGTCCGGCTCGTGGAACTTCATCGAGTCCTTGTTGCCCTTGATCGGGAAGCCCTCGGGCGCCTGGTCGGCGTCCTCGAGCGGGGCGTGCGCACCGGCGGGCAGCTCGTCCGAGCCGTCCACGTCGGCGAAGCCCTTGACCTCGGTGTCGGCGACCTCGGTCTCCTCGGCCACCGGAGCGGCCGTGGCAGCGGTCTTCTTCGACGAGGCAGCCTTCGGGCTGTAGGCCTCGGTCACCAGCTCGATGACCGCCATGGGGGCGTTGTCGCCCTTGCGCGGACCGATCTTGGTGATCCGGGTGTAGCCACCGGGACGCTCGGCGAAGGTCGGCGCGATCTCGGTGAAGAGAACGTGCACGACACCCTTGTCGCGGATGGTCTTGAGGACCTCACGACGGTTGTGCAGGTCGCCACGCTTGGCCTTGGTGATCAGCTTCTCCGCGAACGGGCGCAGCATGCGCGCCTTGGCCTCGGTGGTGGTGATCCGACCGTGCTCGAAGAGCGCGGTCACCAGGTTGGCAAGGATCAAGCGCTGGTGGGCGGGGCTACCGCCGAGGCGCTTGCCCTTCTTGGGCTTGGGCATGATTCTTCTCGATTCTCTCCGGCCGTACGAGGTACCGGGGTAGACGCCGCTCTGTGCGAGCGGCGGTTTGGGTTAGTACTGCTCGTCCTCGACGAAGGCGTCATCGTCGTCATCGCCGTACGCCGCGAGCGCAGCGTGCGGGTCGAAGCCGGGCGCGCTGTCCTTGAGGGACAGACCCATCTCGACCAGCTTGGCCTTGACCTCGTCGATCGACTTCGCACCGAAGTTGCGGATGTCGAGCAGGTCCTGCTCCGAGCGGCTGATGAGCTCACCCACGGTGTGGATGCCCTCGCGCTTGAGGCAGTTGTAGGAACGGACGGTCAGCTGCAGGTCCTCGACCGGAAGGGCGAGGTCGGCGGCGAGCTGCTCGTCGACGGGCGACGGGCCGATGTCGATGCCCTCGGCCTCGACGTTGAGCTCACGAGCCAGACCGAACAGCTCGACCAGCGTCTTGCCGGCCGAGGCGATGGCGTCACGCGGACGCATCGACTGCTTGGTCTCGACGTCGATGACGAGCTTGTCGAAGTCGGTGCGCTGCTCGACACGGGTGGCTTCGACCTTGTAGGTCACCTTCAGCACGGGGCTGTAGATCGAGTCGACCGGCATGCGGCCGATCTCGTTGTCGGCACCCTTGTTCTGGACGGCCGAGACGTAGCCGCGGCCACGCTCGACGACGAGCTCCATCTCCAGCTTGCCCTTGTCGGACAGCGTGGCGATCAGGAGCTCGGGGTTGTGCACCTCGACACCGGCGGGCGGCGCGATGTCGGCGGCGGTGACAGCACCGGCGCCCGACTTGCGGAGGTACATCGTGACGGGCTCGTCGTGCTCGGAGGAGACGACCAGGCCCTTCAGGTTGAGGATGATCTCGGTGACGTCCTCGGTGACACCCTCAATGGTCGAGAACTCGTGGAGGACGGTGTCCACCTTGATGCTCGTGACCGAGGCCCCCGGGATGGAGGACAGGAGGGTACGTCGCAGCGAGTTGCCGAGGGTGTAGCCGAAGCCGGGCTCGAGGGGCTCGATGACGAAGCGCGAGCGGTACTCGTCCACGGTCTCTTCGGACAGGGTCGGGCGCTGAGCGATAAGCACTGATTCTTTCCTTCCCGGATCCAACCACCATTTGATGGACCCGATCTCACGTGAAAAGGAGGCGTCGGGGGCCGCCCGCGGACGAGCGGCCACCGACCAGGGATTACTTCTTGGAGTAGTACTCGACGATCAGCTGTTCGGTGACCTGCGTGTCGATCTGCGCACGGACCGGGACCTGGTGCACGAGGATGCGCATCCGGCCGGGGAGCGCCTGCAGCCACGCCGGGACGTGACGCTCGGCGTGGGTCTCACGAGCCACGATGAACGGCGTCATCTCCAGCGACTTCTCGCGCACGTCGATGATGTCGTGAGCGGAGACCTGGAAGCTGGGGATGTCGACCTTGTGGCCGTTGACCAGGAAGTGACCGTGCACGACGAGCTGGCGAGCAGCGCGACGGGTGCGGGCGAAGCCGGCACGGTAGACGACGTTGTCGAGACGGCACTCGAGGAGCTGGAGCAGGTTCTCGCCGGTCTTGCCCTGGCGACGGTTCGCTTCCTTGTAGTAGCGAAGGAACTGCTTCTCCATGACGCCGTAGGTGAAACGGGCCTTCTGCTTCTCACGCAGCTGGAGGAGGTACTCGCTCTCCTTGATGCGTCCGCGGCCGTGCTGGCCGGGGGGGTAGGGGCGCTTCTCGAATGCCGAGTCGCCGCCGACGAGGTCGACACCGAGACGGCGCGACTTACGGCTCATGGGTCCGGTGTAACGGGCCATGTCAGTCTCTCTTTCTCAGTCTCGGGTCAGACGCGCCGGCGCTTGGGCGGGCGGCAACCGTTGTGGGGGGTGGGGGTGACGTCCTGGATGGTGCCGACCTCGAGGCCGATGGCACCCAGCGAGCGGATCGCGGTCTCGCGACCCGAACCCGGACCCTTGACGAAGACGTCGATCTTCTTCATCCCGTGGTCCATGGCCCGACGACCAGCGGCCTCAGCAGCCATCTGCGCGGCGAACGGCGTGGACTTGCGCGAGCCCTTGAAGCCGACGGTGCCGGCAGAGGCCCACGAGATCACGGCGCCGGTGGGGTCGGTGATGGTGACGATGGTGTTGTTGAACGTGCTCTTGATGTGGGCTTCGCCCTGAGCAATGTTCTTCTTCTCCTTGCGACGCACCTTGGTGGCGCGGCTCTTGGGAGGCATAGATTTCTCCTATGAGTTTCTGGTCTGGAAGCTTCGTGAATCGGCGGTGATCAACGCGTGAGCGTTGCGATCACTTGGCCTTCTTCTTGCCGGCGACAGTGCGCTTGGGACCCTTGCGGGTGCGCGCGTTGGTCTTGGTGCGCTGGCCGCGGACCGGCAGGCCCATGCGGTGGCGGCGACCCTGGTAGCTGCCGATCTCGATCTTGCGGCGGATGTCCGCCTGGACCTCGCGTCGGAGGTCACCCTCGATCTTGAAGTTGGCTTCGATCTCATCGCGAAGCTTGACCAGCTCCTCGTCACCGAGGGTGTGCACGCGGGCGTTCGGGTCAACCCCGGTCGCGGCGAGCAGCTGCTGGGAGCGGGTACGGCCGATGCCGTAGATGTAGGTGAGTGCGATCTCGATGCGCTTGTCGCGCGGGAGGTCCACACCAACGAGGCGTGCCATGTGGCGTTTCCTTGTCTGTTCTCGCAGTGGTTTCTGGTCGTGTCGCGTCCCATCCCGCCTCGGGTGGGCTCCGGCCAATGCTCCGGAGGTGGTTTCGGCCAAGGAGTCGGAGCTCCCTGACCTAGCGATCACGTTGTGGGTGATTCAGTTGTTGCTACGTCTGTGCTGAGCCTGGGCTCAGCCCTGCCTCTGCTTGTGACGCGGGTTCTCGCAGATGACCATGACGCGGCCGTGGCGACGGATGACCTTGCACTTGTCGCACATCGCCTTGACGCTCGGGTTGACCTTCATGTCAGCCCTTTCTAGCTCGTGAGTGGCTGCTACTTGTATCGGTAGACGATCCGACCTCGGGTCAGGTCGTAGGGAGACAACTCCACCACCACGCGGTCCTCGGGGAGGATCCGGATGTAGTGCTGGCGCATCTTGCCGCTGATGTGGGCGAGGACCTTGTGTCCGTTGGTCAGCTCGACCCGGAACATGGCATTCGGCAGGGCTTCCACGACGGTGCCCTCGATCTCGATCACGCCTTCTTTCTTCGGCATGTCCTCCACAATCTGTTGTTCGGTCTTCTACCGTTTGGTGCTCCGCTCCACGGCGTGGAACGGGTGGCCCGGGAACCTCCGTCGCGTGACGGTGGACCTCGTGCGGTGGTTCCTGGTGACTCTTCCCGGGCACGCAACGACCCGCTCCTGCGAGCGAATGTTCCGTGTTCGGGCAGCCGCGAGGCACCACGAAGCGCAACCCACGTTGGGCCGACACGCCAGTTTAGTCAGTCGCGGGACCAAAAGACCAATCAGGACGAGCGGCGCCGGCCACCGCGCACCCGCCTGGTCGGCCGGGGTGGGGCGGGCAGGCCCTGGGCCTGCTCGTCGGGCGTCGAACGAGGCGACGCGGGGGTCATCTTGCCACGTCGCAGCGATGCGACGTTGATCGCCGCCAACCACCGACGACGCCGACCCACCGAGCGTGACATGGCCCTGCGCTCGGAATCGACCGATCGCCAGTACGTCGTGGCCGCCGCGGCCTCGGGCACGACCGGGCCGAAGACGAAGCTGTCGGCTCGACGGGCGAGGGCAGGCGCGGACTCCGAGCCGATCGACCCCGACTGCTCACGCCGGGTCACGGTGGGGCCCAGCGGCACCGGCTGGCCCAGGTCGCGAGCATGGTCGACCAGCTCGCGCCAGGCTCCGACGAAGCGGGCGGACACACTGGCAGCGCTGCGGCGCCGGCGGCGCCTGAGGAGCTTGAGCCCGACGATGGCGGCCAGGACAGCGGCCAGGAACAGCAGCGGCCCACCGACGTACTTGCCGGCGAACACCACCCAAGCGGGCAGGCGTGCGACGAGCGAAGCCTCCTCGTCCTGGTCGTCCTTGGTGCCCTTGCGCTCCCTCAGGTCGGCATCGCTCTGCTCGCCGGCGTCGGAGGGCGGCGGGATCGGCGCGGGCGGAGGGACGACCGTGCCGCTCATCGGGGTGTTGTTCTCGGGCAGCTCCTCGGCCGGCGGCTCCTTGGACATGAACTCCTCGGTGGGCAGCGTCCGCCACGAGCCGTCGGCCGCGCGCAGCTCGACCCAGGCCTCCACCTGCTCGCCGGTGACGACGCCGTCCTCGGGAACCACAGCTCCCAGCACGACCCGCGCCGGCACGCCCACCTCGTTGGCGAGCAGGGCCATCACAGCGGCGTACTGCTCGTCGTTGCCGACCATCTGCTCGTCGTTGACGAACTCGTCGGAGAGGCGCTGGACGTGGTGCCCGGGGTGGTAGACCTGCTCGGCCTTGCGCACGCCGTCGGAGTACTTCCCCTCGGTCCGCAGGTGCTCGGCGATCGCGAGCACCCGCTCGATCGGCGTCGAGGCCTTCTCCGCCCAGTCGGCGGCCGGCTCCTTGAGGAAGCCGGTGCCGGGAGGCGAGGCTGCGAGTGCGGTGGAGGCGAGCGTCTCCCGAGTGAGGTCGTCGGCCGGCTGCACCGCGGTGAACGAGTAGCTGTCCCCCCGGCGGATGCCGGAGGGCACGACCGCGGTGGACGTGGCCAGGTTGTAGCGGAAGGACTCGGCCTTGGCATCGGGGTCGCCCTGGCGGAACTCGACGCCCTGCAGCGCACCGACGGTCGGCAGCCACGCGCCGTCATAGCCCTCGCCGATGGTCACCGTGACCTCGACCTCGCGGCCCTCGACCGGGTTGTCGATGGTCGAGGAGACCCGCTGGAAGGAGTCGTCGCCGGCGCCGGGCAGCGCGTCGTTGGAGGCTCCCCAGACCAGGCCGTCGTAGGTGTCCATGGCAGCGATGCGGATGCGCAGGCCGGCTGCACCCTCGACGGTGAAGAGGGTCTTGTCGTAGGCGTTGGCCGGGTCCTCGTTCTTCCCGAGGTCGATGTACTTGCGGAACCCCGCCAGCGGCGACGGGTAGCGCCCGATGTCGAAGGGCGGCTCGACCCAGGTGCGCACCACGGTGCGACCCTCGTCGTCGCCGCCGGTGACCAACGCGCTGGCCGGCAGCGCCAGCGCCGAGGCCAGCAGCACGAGGGCGCCCCCGAGCGCGACGCGGCCCCACCCGGAGTTGCCGCCGTGGACCGTGGCGGAGGCGCGGCGGGCCCGGATCGCCAGCCAGCCGAGCGCTGCGGCGGCGAACACCGAGCCCTGCACCAGGACCGACTGCGGGTGGCGCACGCCGAGCAGGATGACCGCGACCAGGACCCCCGTCATCGCGAGCACGGGCAGCAGCGCGCTCAGCCAGGCACGCGGCAGCCGCACGCCGCTCAGCACGGTGCCGAGCACGCCCGCCGTCAGGCCCAGCAACCACGGCAGGACGAGCAGCGGGCCGTCGCCGTCGACCGGGGGCAGCGTGGTGAGCATGTCCTTCCAGCCGAAGATCGCCTGGTCGACGAGCGTCCCGAGCGTCGAGCCACCGGGCAGGAAGGCGGTGTCGCCCACCGACCGCAGGCACAACGGGCCGCCCAGCAGGAAGAACAGCACCGCCACGATCATGACCGGTGCGATGAGCGGCCAGCCGAGGGTGCGGGTGGTGTGGGCGACCACGATCCCCAGCGCCACGCCGATGAGCCCCACGACCAGGAATCCCCAGCCGGTGAAGGACGTCGCGAAGCCGCTCAGGGCGAGTCCGCCCAGCAGCAGGACGAAGAGCAGGTCCAGCGACGTCGCCGGGTCGGGCAGCAGCTGGTTGCGGCGCGAGCGGGTGACGGTGTCGACGCCCGAGTGGGGTGCGCTCACTTGACGCTCCAGAGGAGGAGTCCGCCGAGGTCGTTCGTCTCGGCGAGGTGCAGCACGGGCAGGCCGCCGGTCTCGGTCACCCGGCTGGTGCCCGACGGGTCGATGAGGATCGCGTAGCGGCGTACTTCAGGGGGGAACGCGGCAGCGCCGCGCAGCAGGTCGGTGAACTCCGTGCCGGGGCCGCCGATCAGGAACACCAGGCTGCAGTCGGGCGCGACCTGGGTGGCGCGGCGCGCCGACTTCACGATGCCGGAGCGACCGTGCTCCGCGCGGCAGACGGCGTCGAGGGCCAGGTGCCCGTCGTTGCCGGTCGAGGCGGTGTCGCCGCAGACGAAGGAGACGTCGAACTCGTCCAGCACGGCGCGTACGGCGATCGAGGCCGCCACCGACATGGCCGACTCAAAGTGGTCGGGATCGGCCCACGAGGACGCGACGTCGTCGACCACGATCGCGGCGTGGCTGCGGCGGGTGTCGAGGTACTGGCGCACGAGCAGGTTGGAGTCGCCGCCGGAGGCCATCACCTTGGCGGACGAGCGCCAGTGGATGTGGCGCAGGTCGTCACCGGGGACGTACTCGCGCAGCGCATGGAAGGCCAGGTCGCTCTGGGACAGGGCGTCGGTCGAGACCCCCTCGAGGTCGCGCAGCAGTCCGGCGCCCAGCGAGTCGAGCGGCACCATCGGGGGACGCACCAGGACCTCCCGCACCGGGGTCCAGACCATGTCGCGCGAGAAGATGCCGATCGGGTCGCCACGCCGGGTCGTGGCCGGTCCCACGGCGATCACGCCGCGGTGCTCGGTGCGGATGGTGAACGACTCCTCGTGCCGACCGCCGGCCGGCAGCGACGCGATGCCGTAGCGGTGCATCGACGACCCGACCGGAACCTCGAGGGTCGTGGGGATGAGGCGGCCGTTGGCGATGTTCGTGACGACCACGCCGGCGGCGACCGACTCCCCCGCCGCCACCCGCTCGGGCTCGAGCCGCAGGTCGACCGCGACGTTGGTGCGACCGATCAGGAACGGCGCGGCGAGGGCGAGCAGCAGCAGGCAGGCTGCCGCGATGACGGCCAGCTCGCGCCAGTTGGCGACGACCGCGACGTACGCCGCGCCCATGCCGAGGCCGAGGATCAGCCACCCCACCGGGCGGACGATCCTCAGCAGCTGCTTGACCCGCTCCATCAACGGCTCAGGCCACCCGGTCGGTCGGCGGCGCGACCGAGTCGAGCAGCCGGCCGATGACCGTCTGCACGCTGACGCCGCTGAACTGAGCCTCGGCGTCGAGGAGGAGGCGGTGCGACAGCACGGGCTCGGCGAGCTCCTTGATGTCGTCGGGGACGACGTGGTCGCGACCGTCGGCGGCCGCCCAGGTCTTGGCGACGCGGATGAAGGCCAGGCAACCGCGCGCCGACAGGCCGAGCTTGACGTGCGGCTGGCGGCGCGACTCCTCCGCGAGCTCGGCGACATAGCCCACCACGGCGGGGTCGACGTAGACCTGGTCGGCCAGACCGCTCATCTGCGAGATCGTGGCCGCCGTGATGACCGGCGTGACGAGCGCTGCCCGGTCGCGCACGGCCGCGTTGACGAGCAGCTCGATCGTGGCAGCGCGGTCGGGATAACCCATCGAGGTCTTCATCAGGAAGCGGTCGAGCTGTGCCTCGGGCAGGCGGTAGGTCCCCGCCTGCTCGATCGGGTTCTGGGTGGCGATCACCAGGAAGGGCCGGCCGACGGAGTGCGCCACGCCGTCGACGGTGACCCGGCTCTCCTCCATCACCTCGAGCAGCGCCGACTGGGTCTTCGGCGAGGCACGGTTGATCTCGTCGGCGAGGACGATCGTGTGGAAGATCGGGCCGGGGTGGAAGTCGAAGGTGCCCTTGTGCTGGTCGTAGACCGTGACGCCGATGACGTCGGAGGGCAGCAGGTCGGGGGTGAACTGGATGCGGGCGTTGGAGCCCTGGACCGTGTTGGCCAGGGCGCGCGCCAGCATGGTCTTGCCGGTCCCGGGGAAGTCCTCGAGGAGGATGTGCCCCTCCGACAACAGGCAGGTCAACGCCAGGCGGACGACGTGCCGCTTGCCCAGCACCGCAATCTCCATGTTGTCGGTCAGCTGGTCGAAGGTCTGCTTGAACCAGTCGGCCTGCTCGTGGCTGATCGTCATGGTGCTCCTGTCGCAGTGTGGGTGTGCATTTACCATTCGATTTCGTTGGACGCGTACTGCCCGCAGTTGACCCGGAGCGCCCGCTTCGTCTCGCCCCACCAGGTGATCGGCGTCGATGAGGTGGTGGTCTTCGCCTCCGCGGTGAAGTTCTTGCGTGTCTGCCAGTAGCCGTTGCCGAGGAGGTTGAAGGACCAGACGTCGACCGAGCAGCTCAGGGCCTTGCCCTGGTTGGTGTAGGCGACGTTCACGAAGGCGCAGCTGGGTTCCTCGCACGAGCCGCCGCTGCTGTCGACGCTGTGGCAGTTCGTCGCGGCGTCCGCGGCCGTGGAGCACTGGGCGCCCTTGTGATCGTGAAGCTGGGCGGCGGCGGATCACCGGAGTCGACCTGTCCGTAGACCACCGCCTGACCGCGGTTGGCCGGGCTGTCGTCGAAGAGCCGCACCTCGATGCTGGTGCGCTTGTTGTAGTCGTCGACCGTGACGACGTGGGTGAACGAGAACGGCCCGGGACCGCTCTGCGGGCGCACCTGCTCGACACCGCCGTCGACCTTGATCCCGACGGCCGCCGCGTCACCGTTGGAGGTGCCGCTGATCGTCCAGGTGACGGTGAGCCCGTTGACACTGGGGCTGACGTCGTTGAGGTGGGCCCGGGTCAGCGGACCGTAGGTCTGGACCGACTTCGGCTCGGAGGTGCTGCAGCCGACCCTGGCCGCGTGCTCGTTGCACATCCGCATCTGGACGGAGTACGGCGCGTTGTTGCCCGGCGTGGACACGAGCTCGTTGATGATGGCGCCCGGGGTGACCGCTCGCTCCCAGACGACTCCCCCACCGACGATGATGGCGGCCTGGGCGAGGTTGCCCCGCGACTCGGGGGCAGTGCCCGTGACCTGCACCTGGTTGTCCACCCCGGTGGGGGTGGCCGTGAAGGGGCCCCAGTTGGCGGGCTTGCCGATCGCGTCGAAGACGACCGGTGCGCTGGTCGGGGAGCTGTTCTCGATGTTGTGGGCCTGTACGACGTAGTTGTACTTCGTGCCGTCGTACTTCACGCCGCTGTGGGTGCACGTCGTGGCCTGGATGCGCGTGCAGCCGGGCACGGGCGTGAGCGCCCCTCCGTCGGCGGAGTAGGAGAGGGTGTAGAAGGTCGGCGCGGGACCCTCCGGTGCCGTCGGCGTCCACGACGCGCTGATGTCCGTGGCCTGCAGGCCGGACTGGCGGTCGACGACACGCAGGCCCGCCGGGGCGAGCGGCGTCCCGAGGGACTGCATCAAGGCAGACTCCCTCGGCGGCGACCAGCCGGCACCGTTCTGCGACTCGACGGAGAAGGTGTACTTCTTGTTGTTGTCGAGGTCGGTCACGGACAGGGTGTTGCCGGCGACGGGGACCGCATGTCCCTGCCAGCGCACGAGGTACTGCTTGATCGGCGTCGTGCTCTGCGGCTTGGACCACCCCAGCGTGATGGTGTGGTCACCGCGCGAGACCATCTTGATGTTGGCGACACGCCCCGGCTTGGTGTCGGCGTAGGCCGTCTCCGACAGCTCGCTCCACGGCCCCAGGCCCACCTTGTTCACCGCGCGCACGCGGAAGTTGTAGTCCTTCTGCTCCTTGAGTCCCGGGAAGTCGCACTCGTTGGTGCGACAGGTGCGCTGGTCGCCGGACCTCGTCTCGATGATCCGGTAGCCGGTGATCGGGGAGCCACCGTCGTCCTTGGGTGCGAACCAGCCGAGGCGGATGGAGCCCTTCTCCACGTTCTCGTAGGAGTACGGCTTGCTCGGCTGACCTGGCACCCCGGCGACCTCGACCTCGATCCTGCCCTCCGCCCGGCGAGCGGGGCCTGCGGACGAGTCGTCGATGTCGCTCATGACGACGCGGAAGACGACCTTCCCGCGGGCCTCGGCGCCCGCACGCAGGGTGACTCCCGACCGGCCGTCGGGGCTCGCGCTCACGCCCGAGCCGCTGATCAGGTCGACGTCCACGAGCGTGGGTGTCGGGTCCGCGACGCCGGACTCGAGGTAGCGAGCCAGCTCGAGGTCGAGCGAGGTGCCGGCCTCGATCTCCTGGGCACGGACGGGCAACATGCTGGGCGGTGGGGCGCTCGTCAACCGGAAGCGGATCTCCGCCGGCAGGCTCTCCCCGGCGGTGACCGTGAGCGTGGCCTCTCCGCCACGGCCGGCGTTCTCGTCCGCTGAGATCTCCAGCACCGGGCTCCCGTCGCCCGACACGGTCAGCCCCTCGAGGCTGTTGCTCCACTCGGCGGCGTAGTCGAGCTCAGGAGCGTCTGCGGGGTCGAGGGTCCACACGGTGCAGAAGGACTCGACGTCCAGGTCGTAGCTCTCCCCCGCCGAGATGGGAATGGTCGTCTGCGGACACTCCAGGACCGGGGTGTCGTCGCCGACCTGGACGGGCACCGACAGCAGGGCGGTGTAGCCATCGGTGGGGTCCTGGGGATCCTCGTTGCCGGCTGCGTTCGTCGCCGTGGTCACCTCGACGAGCAGCGCACCGGGACCGCGGTAGCCGTCGCGGGCGGTGACCTCGAACGAGTCGTCGTCCACGCGCGTGGACTCGAGCTCACTCGGCGAGGCCGAGACGGAGCCGCGACCGGTCAACCGGAGCTGTCCTCCCGACGGGTTGACGACGTAGTCCTTGAGCCTGCCCTTCGCCGAGCCACCCTCCTTGAGCTCGATCAGCGCATCGGGCTTGACGTAGGGAATCCCGGTCCCGGTCGGCGGGACGTACAACGAGGCGGTCGCTGCCGCTCCATCGGCGTCCTCGACCCGGAAGGGGACGACGATCGGGTTCAGACCGCGGTTGACCTTGATGGTGGTGCCGGCACGGTTGACACTCGGTCGGCCCTCGGTGCCGATCACCTCGGTGACGTGCAGGTCGCCCAGCGTGCCGTCGGGATCGTAGGCGTCCTCGAGGACGTTGACCGAGACGCTTCCGCTGTCGTCGGCGCGGCCGAAGGAGTCATGGACGACCGGCGGGTTCTTGTAGGCGTCCGCGGTGTCGACGCGCAAGGTGGCGATCGAGGAGAAGACGCCGTTGCTGATCTCGTAGAAGACCGTCCGCGCCGCTCCCCGGGCGGTTTTCGACGCCGGGACGGAGACGAGGTCGGTCTCCGGGTCGTGGGTGACACCCTCGGGCGGGTCGATCAGCCGGATCGCGACGTCGTCGCCGGGCGAGATGTAGTCGTTGGCCAACGGGTCGAGGACCGCCGTGCGGCCGGGTTCGACAGTGACCTGGTCGGCCACGGCCAGCGGGGGCTGGGGCTCCCCCTGGGGCACCACGGCCACGCGCACGGTCCCGGTGGCCACGGCACCGCGGCTGTCGACAACGGAGTACTCGAACTCGTCGGTGCCGGCAGTGCGCGGGTAGGCCTGGTAGGTGAGGTAGTTGCCGCCGAACGACGTCACGCGGCCCCGCGTCGGCGCCGAGGTGATGCCCGCGATGGTGACCGGGTCGCCCTCCGGGTCGATCCCGCTGCCGGGCAGCCGCACCTTGATGACGTCACCGGAGACCGCTCGGGCCTCCAGCGTGGGCGGCTCGGGCGGGGTGTTGGGGTCGTCGGCCGGGGTGACGATCACGATCAGGCGACCGAGGGCCTTGTCCCCGGTCGTCGACTGCGCGACGTAGCGCACCTCGAAGGAGTCGCGCTCCTTGAGGTCGGGGGCGATGTAGCGGACGTTGCGACCGGACACGAGCGCGGTTCCGACATCGCCCTTCACGTCGACCGGCACGTCGATCTCGAGCTCGCCCGGCACCTCCTGCGCGGTGTCCGCGACCAGGGAGAGCCGGTCGCCGGAGGGCGAGATGTCGTTGTCCAGCACCGGTGCGGTGACCGACGTGCCGGCCCGCACGTGCACCCGGTCGGTCGTGGTCACCGGGGTGTTGTCGGCCGGCGCCGGTCGCTGGCTCACCGAGACCTCCCCCTCGATGCCCGAGATGGAGCCGTTGCTGATGGTGTAGTTCACCAGCTGCGGGTTGGGCGCGAGGTCACCCTGGCGCGAGGAGATCCGCAGCCAGCGGCCGTCGATGATCGCCACGTCGAGCTGGTTGGGGTTCTCGGCCGTCGCGTTCTGCACGACGAGCAGGCCGCCCGCCGGATCGAGGTCGTTGGCCAGGACATCGACGATGCCGGCGTCCTGGTCGTAGACGGTGACGTTGTCCGGCATCGTGATCGGGGCCCCGGGCGACTTGGGCCGGGGGCGTACGTCGATGCGCACCGTCGCCGCGTCGAGCTGGGCCTTGCCGAACGCGGCGTCGTACTCGATGAAGTAGGTGTCGGGATCGTCGGCGATGAACGTGATGACGCCGTTCTCGACATCGGTCTTGATGGTGGCGCCGGTCTGGTCGGTGATCTTGCCGCCGAGCGCGAGCTCGGCGTTGGGGGTGCCTGGGTCCGACCCGGGCAGGTCGTTGAGCAGTGGCCGGATCTTGATCGGCTGGTCCTCCTCACCACGGACGACGTCCGGCTGGGCGACGGCCGGGAACGTCTGGCGGTCGAGGCGTTCTTGGACCTCGAAGGTCAGCAGCTCCTTGACGGGCTCGGAACGTCCGTCACTGACGAGGTACTCGACCTGGTAGGTCTCGCCGCCCTCGCGCGAGCCGGTGAACCTGACCCGGCCGTCGGACGTCGTCCGGGCCACCGCGCCCGAGTCGCCGGCTCCCAGCACCACGGCCGAGTCCAGGACGAGGGAGTCACCGTCGCTGTCGTCTCGCCAGTCGGCGAGCACCGGGATGGTCACCGAGCTGTTCGCGGCGGTGCGCCAGGTGCGGGGCTCGAAGCCCTTGCGCAGGGCGGGCTGCTCGTTGTCTGCGCTCCCTCGCACGTCCACGCTCACGGTCGCGTGGGCGCTGAAGTTGTTGCGCCCGTCGTCGATGAAGTAGTCGAACGAGGTGGCGCGCGCCTTCTGCGGCAGCTGCAACAAGATGGTCTGGCCGTCCGGGCTGATCTCGGCCGTGGCACCTCCGGTCGGCTGCTCGACGTCGATGATGCTCAGCAGCCGGCCCTCGGGGGCGGAGTCGTTGTCGAGGGGGTGCAGCACCGTGGTGCGGCCCGCGCGGGCGCCGTACTGGTCCGGCTTGGCCTCGGGCGGGGTGCGATCGCCCGTGGTCTGCTGCTGGTTCTTCTGGTCCTCGTCCTTCGATTCCTTGCTCGTGGTGAAGGCGGTCCAGTTGTCGATCTCCTTCGGTTCCGGCGAGTCCAGGTCCCAGACGTTGCCGCTCCGGTCGTCGTTGAGGACGATCTGGCCACGGTTGACCCGGAAGGAGAGATGGCTGGACCTGGCGACCAGGGTCGAGGACGTGGCCTCGTCGTCGCCGCACTGGACCGTCACCGCCCCGTTGCCGCCGGACCAGGCGGCGTAGGAGCAGGCACCCAGCCGGACCGGCGCGATGGGGGTGCCGCCCCCCTCGTCCACGACGGTGCTGGTGCCGGACTCGAGGTCGATGCTGAGCAGGGCGTCGGGCGAGGCCACGAGCACCGCGTCCGCGTCCGGACCGGGCTGCTGGAGCACGCTGTCGGCAGGCACTGTGGCCGAGGCGCCGTCGATCACGGCGAGCTCCCCGGACGTCGCATCGAGCGTGACGACGTGCTCGCGCCGATGACCGCGCCGGCCGCGAGAACGAGGGCAGTGTTGGACGCCACGGCCACCTTGTGCCGACGAATGAAACCAGAGCGTGCCACCTGCGTCCCCCTACACGACAGTGCGACCCACCCGAAAGTCGCACCGTGAGCGTATGTAGGTGTGCGCTCGAGGACAAGTTGAGACAGAGTGGCATCTCATCGGGGACGATGGTGAGGGTCACGCTCCCGGGCATGGGGCAGGGTAGGACAGCAGTGGCCACTCAATGGGGTGAGGAGGCAGTCGTGGTCGTGGAGACCAGGTACGCCGCAGGGGACGGCGTTCTCCTCGGTGCGGGCGATCACTGGGTGCTCATGACCGACCCCGGGGACGACGACGTCCTGGACGAGATCTGGGACGTGGTCTCCGGAGCGCGCGCCAGTGACTCCTCCGTCACCGAGCAGGTGCTGGCGATCGTCGACAAGGCGTTCGCGGGCGAACCTCCGGGTCTGGCCATCGTCGACCTGGCCCAGGGCGGCTCCACCTCCGTCTCGCGCGGACGCGGGCACGTCCGCGTCTCCGGTGCCGACCGCATCCTCTCGCTCGACGGCGGCGCGGATCCGGCGGCCGTCCCGCGACTGCGTCGCCTCGCGGGTGGGGTCGTGGCCGCGTCGCGCGCGACGCTCAGCCCGCTCGCCCACCGTGTCTCGCCGCCCCGGGTGCACGCGTCCCCGGCGCCGATCGCAGGGGGGCCGCTCATCGACGGCATCCCCGACGAGATCCTCGCCGCGACCGGACCCGACGGACCACCCCCTCGCCCGCGCCGCCGGCCCACCGACGAAGCCGGGCACGACACCGGTCCCCTGGGCGACACGACCGAGCCCGGACCCGGGTTCGTGGAGCGCATCTCCGAGGGCGCGCACACCACGATCCAGCCGGCGACCGCCGACGTCGCCTCCGGGCTCCTCGACCCCCACGTCGACGACGCGGACGACGACCACGACGGGTCGACGGTGCACCGGCCCGAGCTCGCATCCCACCTGCGCCACGGCACCAGCGACACGGTGCTCGCGGTGAGCTGCCAGACCGGTCACCTCACACCGGCCGACAGCAAGGTGTGCCGGGTGTGCCGCCAGCCGGTCGCACCGCAGGAGCCACGACGGGTGCCGCGACCGGTCCTGGGCGGGCTGCGCCTCCCCACGGGCGAGGTCGTGCCGCTCGATCGAGGCGTCGTGCTGGGCCGCAAGCCCGCCCCGCTGGAGGGCAGCACCGACTGGCCCCACCTCGTCCACCTGCCCTCGGACCACACGTTCGTGTCCCGCATGCACCTGCACATCGAGCTGGACGGCTGGAACGTGCTGGCGCGCGACCTCGACTCTCGGGGTGGCACGATGCTCACCATGCCCGGACGCGAACCCGAACGAATGCGCGCCCGTGAGGCCTATGTCCTCGAGCCCGGTTGCAGCCTCGATCTCGCCGAGGTCTACGAGGTCCGCTTCGAGGTCGGTCCGGTGGTGCCGCGGTGAGTGCCCGATGAGTGCACCTGTCATCGCTGGCTTCACGTTCGTCGAGCACCTGGGCAGCGGCGGGTTCGCCGACGTCTTCCTCTACGAGCAGCACTGGCCGCGGCAGCGGGTCGCCGTCAAGGTCGTGCGCCCCGACGTACCCCTCAACGACCGTGAGAAGCAGCTCTTCACCGCCGAGGCCAACGCGATGGCCACGCTGGCCGACCACCCCTACATCGTCTCGGTGATCACCGCCGGGGTCACCGTCGAGGGCGGCCGGCCCTACCTCGTGATGCGCTACTGCCCGCCGCCTGACCTCGGCGTGCGGGTGCGCTCCAACCCGATGGCGGTCGTGGACGCCGTCAGCACCGGCATCAAGCTGGCCAGCGCCATCGAGACCGCCCACCGCTCCGGGATCCTGCACCGCGACATCAAGCCCAGCAACGTGCTGGTCACGACCTATCACGAGCCCGCGCTCACCGACTTCGGGATCGCCGGCCACATCGCCGACGTCGAGGGCGAGAGCGACGTCCGCATCTCCTACCCGTGGTCGCCGCCGGAGCTGCTCGACGGCCGGTCCAACGGCTCGGTGGCCTCCGACGTCTACTCCCTCGGCGCGACGATCTGGCACCTGCTGGTGGGCCGGTCGCCGTTCTCCATCCCGTCGGGCGACAACTCGACGCGCGCCCTCAGCGCTCGCATCCTGCACGCCGCCGCGCCCGCCACCCAGCGCTCGGACGTGCCGCCCGCGCTCGACCGGCTGCTGCAGCAGTGCCTGGCCAAGAACCCCGCACACCGCCCGCAGAGCGCGCTCGACCTCGCCCGCAGCCTCCAGCAGATCGAGGCGGCCGCGAACTGGCCCCGCACCGTGGTCGCGGTCGAGGGTGACCGTCCCGACACGTCGGTGCGGACGCCGGATCCGGAGCCCGAGGAGGACCGCACCGTCATGAAGGCGGTCACGGTCATCTCGGCGTCCGGTCCGCGCCGGATCGCGACGGCGCAGACCGAGCCCGACACCGACGAGCGTCCTGTCTCCGGGTTGGTCTGGGCCGTCATCGGCGTGCTGGCCACGGTCGCCCTGATCGGTGGGCTGATCCTCACCGGAGGTGGGCGCGGCGACTCCCCCACGCCGACCCAACCGTCGACCTCCGACACCCCGTCGCCGCTCATCCCCGACACCCTCACCTCGCCGCCCAACCTCAGCGGGCAGCGCTCGGGAAGCTCCGTCGTCTTCCGCTGGGACAGCCAGGACTCCGTGGAGGCCGGCGACGAGTGGATCTGGCAGGAGATCGGCACCGACGCGTTCGAGCGCACCAGCAAGCGTTCGGTCCGGGTCAGCAGCACCGAGCAGGTGTGCCTGGAGGTGCGCCAGGTGCGAGGCTCCGACGAGTCCCCCACGGCCAACGAGTGCGTGCCCTGAGCGGATCGCGAGCCCCGCAGCCACGTGCGGCAAGTGGTCGGCTCATCCTCGCGGCACTCGCCCTGGCCTGTACGCCGCTGGCGACTCCTGTCCACGCGGCCGACGACTCCCGGGTCGATCGGCTGCTGGCCGCCGTCGAGGTCGTCGACACGGCGCCGTACCACCCGGGCTATGACCGCGACTGCGACCCGGGCGCCTGCGTCTTCGGCGAGCCGTGGACCGACGATCACGACGGGCCGTTCGCGCACAACGGCTGCACCACCCGCGAGGACGTCCTGCTCCGGCAGATGCGCGACATCGAGATGCGCTGGGGATCGCGGTGCCGCATCTACGACGCCCGCCTGCGAGACCCCTACACCGGGCGGCGGCTGACGTGGCGCACCGACGGCTACTACATCGCGATCGACCACGTCTACCCACTCGCCGAGGCCTGGCACGGCGGCGCGTGGGCGTGGAGCCAGCGCCGCCGGGTGGCGTTCGCCAACGACGTACGCCGCGAGCTGCTGGCCGTGTCCGCCAGCGCCAACGACGACAAGGTGGCCTCGAGCCCCTCGGAGTGGCTGCCGCCCCGGAGGGCCTACCACTGCACCTACGTGCGGAAGTACCTCCGCGTGGCGGTGGCCTGGGGGCTGCCGATCACCAGCGCCGACGAGGCCACCATCCGTCGCCTCGACTGCTAGCTAGTCGTTGTCCCAGTCGCGGCGGGGGCCGGTGGCGGCGTCCTGCTCGGCGGCACTCATCCGGGCGGAGACGACCAGCGAGGCCACTGCAGTGATGGCCAGCGTGCCGATGATGACCACCAGCGAGAGCCAGATCGGGATGTCCGGGGCCCACTTGACGTGCTCGCCGCCGTTGATGAACGCCAGCTCGTTCTCGTGCAGGGCGTGCAGGATCAGCTTGACGCCGATGAAGGCGAGCAGGAACGCGAGGCCGTAGGAGAGGTAGATCAGGCGCTGCAGCAGGCCGCCGATGAGGAAGTAGAGCTGGCGCAGGCCCATCAGCGCGAAGATGTTCGCGGTGAAGACGAGGTAGGGGTCCTGCGTCAGGCCGTAGATCGCCGGGATCGAGTCGAGCGCGAACAGCAGGTCCGTGGTGCCCAGGGTGAGGATGACCAGGAACATCGGCGTGATGACGCGCTTGCCGTTCTCGACGCTGAACAACTTGGTGCCGTTCCACTCCTTGGTGGCCGGCAGGTGGTTCTCGGCGAACTTCACCAGCCGGTTCTCCTCGTACTCGTCCTCGTCCTCGCCGCCCTCCTTGGCCAGCTTGACGGCGGTGTAGACGAGGAACAGACCGAAGAGGTAGAAGACCCAGCTGAACTCGTTGATCGCAGCCGCGCCGATCACGATGAAGATCGCGCGCATCACCAGCGCGAGCACGATGCCGATCATCAGCGCCGTCTGCTGGTACTTCCGCGGCACCGCGAAGCTGTTCATGATGATGATGAAGATGAACAGGTTGTCGACCGACAGGCTGTACTCGGTCAGCCAGCCGGCGAAGAACTCAGCACCCGGGTTGGGAGAGAGCTCGTGCGGCTGCGCGAAGACCAGCAGCGCGACGCCGAAGGCGATCGCCAGGCCGACGAAGAACGCGAGGTGGCGGGACACCTCGCCCATCGTCGGCTCGTGCGGGCGACGAGCGATCACGAGCAGGTCGACCATCAGGACGCCGACGGTGACGACCAGGGTGATCGCCCAGACAGTGGGTGAGGCGACCGAGTCGCCGAGCAGTGAGTTCACGTGGTGCTTCTCCTCCGGAGTGGACCAGGATTGTGCGAGCGGTGGGCTGCGCGCATTCGTACGCTCCGGAGGTCTCTTCCGCTCGGTGCTGGGCACACGAACCGATGGCACCGGGTGCGGGCTCGCGCCTGCGCCGTACTGACGACACCACCACGGGGGAATACTCCCCTCCTGGGCCGTCAGTCTGTCATGCGTGTGTACGGCGACGCGAACTCAGCGACCGCCGAACGGGACCCCGAGCTCGGCCAGGCGGGCAGCGCCGCCGTCGATGGCCGTCAGCACCCACGCGCCCTCGGGCGTGAGGGTGAAGGTGTGCTCGAAGTGGGCGGCCATGGACCCGTCGACGGTGGCGACGGTCCAGTCGTCCTCGAGCAGGTCGGTTTCCTTGCTGCCGAGCGTGACCATGGGCTCGACGGCCAGCGCCAGGCCCTCCACCAGCGTCGCGCCCTTGCCCGGGCGACCGAAGTTGGGGACGTTGGGCGCCATGTGCATCTCGGTGCCGATGCCGTGGCCGGTGTAGTCCTCCAGGATGCCGTAGCGGCCCTGGGCGCGGACGTGCTGCTCGACGGCGTGCGAGATGTCGGTGACCCGCCCGCCCAGGCGAGCGGCCGCCAGACCGGCCCACAGGGCGCCCTCGGTGACCCGCATCAGCTCGGTCACCTCGGGGGCGACCTCACCGATCGCGACGGTGATCGCGGCGTCGCCGTGCCAGCCGTCGACGATCGCGCCACAGTCGATGGAGATGATGTCGCCCTCGCCCAGCACGCGCGCCCCGGGGATGCCGTGCACCACCTCGTCGTTGACCGACGCACAGATCGTCGCCGGGAACGGCGGGTGGCTGTAGCCCTTGAACGACGGGATGCCGCCGTGGTCGCGGATGTTGGCCTCCGCCAGGGCGTCGAGCTCGCCGGTGGACATCCCGGGACGGGCCGCGGAGCGCAGGAGCTCGAGCGTCTCGCCGACCAGGAGTCCCGCGACCCGCATCTTGTCGATCTGGTCGCGGGTCTTGATCTCAAGGCCCCGGTTGGCGAACACCACGGACCCGGTCAGCTCTGGGGCACGACGTCGAGCGCGTCGAAGATGCGCTGGGTGACGTCGTCGATCTCGCCGAGGCCGTCGACCTCGATGAGCAGGCCGCGGTCGCGGTAGACCTCGATGAGTGGAGCCGTCTCCTCGGCGTAGATCTCCTGGCGGCGCCGGATGACCTCAGCGGTGTCGTCGGCGCGGCCCTCGGTCTCGGCGCGCTGCAGGAGGCGGTCCACGACCTCGTCCTGGTTGACCGTCAGCACGACCACGGCGTCGAGCGCGTGGCCGGTGTGCTTGATCATGCCGTCGAGCTCTTCGACCTGGGCCAGGGTGCGCGGGTAGCCGTCGAGCAGGAAGCCGGGCTCGGCGTCGGGCTCGTCGATGCGGTTGCGCACCATCTGGTTGGTGACCTCGTCGGGGACGTATTCACCCGCGTCCATGTAGCGCTTCGCCTCGACACCGAGCTCCGTGCCGCTGGTGACGTTGGCACGGAAGATGTCGCCCGTGGAGATCGCCGGGATCGCGAAGTGCTCGGCGATGAACTTCGCCTGCGTGCCCTTGCCGGCACCGGGCGGGCCCATGATGATGAGTCTCATTTAACGCAGGAACCCTTCGTAGTTGCGCTGCTGGAGCTGGCTCTCGATCTGCTTCACGGTGTCCAGCGCAACGCCGACCATGATCAGGATCGAGGTCCCACCGAAGGGGAAGTTCTGGTCGGCGTTGATCAGCGCGAAGGCGATCAGCGGGACCAGCGAGATGAGACCGAGGTAGAGAGCTCCAGGGAACGTGATGCGGGACAGGACGTAGGACAGGTAGTCCTCGGTCGGCTTGCCCGCCCGGATCCCGGGGATGAAGCCGCCGTACTTCTTCATGTTGTCCGCGACCTCTTCAGGGTTGAAGGTGATCGAGACGTAGAAGTACGTGAAGAAGATGATCAAGAGGAAGTAGACCGCCATGTAGATGGGGTGGTCACCGCCCACAAGATACTTGTTGACCCACTGCAGCACGGGTGACGTGCTGGCCTGGTTGAACTGCACCGCCATCGCCGGCAGGTAGAGCAGCGACGAGGCGAAGATGACGGGGATGATGCCGGCCTGGTTGACCTTGAGCGGGATGTACGTCGACGAGCCGCCGAACATCTTGCGTCCGACCATGCGCCGGGCGTACTGCACGGGGATGCGGCGCTGGGCCTGCTCGATGAAGATGACGGCCGCGACGAGCAGCAGGCCGATGATCATGACGATGCCGAAGACCACCCAGCCCTGCGAGGACTGGACCGCCCACAGCGAGGCCGGGAAAGTCGCGACGACCTGGCAGAAGATGAGGATCGACATGCCGTTGCCGATGCCGCGGTCGGTGATGAGCTCGCCGAGCCACATGATGACGGCGGTGCCGGCGGTCATGGTGATGACCATGGTCAGGAAGGTCGAGGTGCTGTTGCTGTGCAACAGCTCGCGCTCACAGCCCTGGAGCAGGTTGCCGGAGCGGGCGAGCGCCACGATGCCGGTGGCTTGCAGCAGCGCGAGACCGAGCGTGAGGTAGCGCGTGTACTGCGTGATCTTGGTCTGCCCCGCCTGGCCTTCCTTCTTCAGCGCTTCCAGTCGCGGGATGACCACGACGAGCAGCTGCAGGATGATCGAGGCCGTGATGTAGGGCATGATCCCGAGCGCGAAGACCGTCAGCTGGAGCAGCGCACCACCGGAGAACAGGTTGACGAGCTGGTAGAGGCCGCTGGACTCGACGTCGTTGAGACAGGCGTCGACGTTCGCCACGTTGACACCTGGCGTCGGCACCTGGGAGCCGAGGCGGAAGATCATGACAATCAGCAGGACGAACAGCAGCTTGCGCCGCAGGTCCGGCGTGCGGAAAGCGTTGGCGAACGCGCTGAGCACAGGATCCTCTTTCTGATGCGTTGCCGACGCAGGAGGTGTCCTGCCTCGGCCGGTGAAACCCTCGATGAACTACTTCTGGGACTGCCTCCGCGAGGGCCCGGGAGAGCCTAACAGTGAGGTCACTGCCTGGTTGCCCCGGTGAACGCGCAAGCCCGGCCGCACAGTTCCCACTGTTCGGCCGGGCCGCGTACTACTGAGCTGGGCTGATGGTCCTCAAACCACCGTGGCGCTGCCGCCAGCGGCCTCGATCTTCGCCTTGGCGGAGCCCGAGAACGCGTCGACGCTGACCTGGACGGCGACGGAGATGTCGCCCTGGCCGAGCACCTTGACGGGCGAGCCCTTGCGGACGGCACCCTTGGCGATCAGGTCCTCGACCGAGACGGCCCCACCCTGCGGGTAGAGCTCGGCGAGCTTGTCGAGGTTGACGACCTGGAACTCCACCTTGAACGGGTTCTTGAACCCCTTCAGCTTCGGCAGACGCATGTGGATCGGCATCTGGCCACCCTCGAAGGCGACCGGGACGTTGTAGCGAGCCTTGGTGCCCTTGGTACCGCGGCCCGCGGTCTTGCCCTTGGAAGCCTCACCACGACCCACGCGGGTCTTGGCAGTCTTCGCGCCCGGTGCGGGGCGCAGGTGATGCAGCTTGAGAGCACCCATGTCAGTCGACCTCCTCGACCGTCACCAGGTGACGGACGGTCTGGACCATGCCCCGGATCTCCGGGCGGTCCTCCTTGACGACCACATCGTTGATCCGCTTCAGGCCCAGCGAGCGCAGAGTGTCGCGCTGGTTCTGCTTGAGACCGATGAGGCCCTTGTTCTGCGTGACCTTGAGCTGTGCCATCAGGACGACACCCCCGCAGCGGCAGCAGCCGCTGCCTCTTCGCGACCCGTCTCGCGGGCACGCAGGATGGCGGCCGGGGTGACCTGCTCGACGGTCAGACCGCGACGAGCGGCAACCTGCTCGGGCTCTTCCAGCATCTTCAGCGCCGCCACGGTTGCGTGGACGATGTTGATCTGGTTGGAGGAACCGAGCGACTTGCTCAGGACGTCGTGGATGCCGGCGCACTCGAGAACCGCGCGCACCGGACCACCGGCGATGACACCGGTACCGGGGGACGCGGGACGGAGCAGGACGACGCCTGCAGCCTTCTCGCCCTGGACCGGGTGCGGGATGGTGCCCTGGATGCGGGGAACCTTGAAGAAGGACTTCTTGGCTTCCTCGACACCCTTGGCGATCGCCGCGGGAACTTCCTTGGCCTTGCCGTAGCCGACGCCGACGAGACCGTCGCCGTCGCCCACGATCACGAGGGCGGTGAAGCTGAAGCGACGACCACCCTTGACGACCTTGGCAACTCGGTTGATGGCTACGACTCGCTCGATGTAGACAGACTTTTCAGCGCCGCCACCGCGACGGTCGTCACGCTGACGACGGTCGCCCGAGCCGCCGCTGCGCTGTCCGCGCTGGGCTCCGCTCATGAGATGTGCTCCATATCTAAGATCTCTCTCTTACCGCGTTGGCGATCAGAACGACAGTCCGCCCTCACGGGCGGCGTCTGCAAGGGCCGCGATGCGGCCGTGGTACTTGTTGCCGGCGCGGTCGAAGACGACTGCGTCGATGCCTGCGGCCTTGGCGCGCTCGGCTACGAGCTCACCAACCTTCACGGCCTTGGCGGTCTTGTCACCTGCGGCGGCGCGGACGTCGGCCTCCATGGTGGAGGCGTAGGCCAGCGTCGCACCCTGCAGGTCATCGACGACCTGGACAGAAAGGTGCTTGGCCGACTTGGTGACGACGAGACGCGGACGCTCGGCAGTGCCGGAGACGCGCTTGCGGCCTCGGACCTGACGGCGCAGACGCGACTTGACGCGACCAGCGGTGTGCTTGTTGTTGCTCAGTGAGATAGCCATGTCACTTACCGGCCTTTCCGACCTTGCGGCGGATGTGCTCGCCGGAGTAACGCACGCCCTTGCCCTTGTAGGGCTCAGGCTTGCGCAGCTTGCGGATCTTGGCCGCGACCTCGCCGACAAGCTGCTTGTCGATACCGACGACGCCGAGCTTGGTCGGGCCCTCGGTCGTGAACGTGATGCCCTCAGGTGCGTCGAACACGATCGGGTGTGAGTAGCCGAGCTGGAACTCGAGCTGCGTGGGGCCCTTGGGCAGAACGCGGTAACCCACGCCCACGATCTCGAGCTTCTTCTCGTAGCCCTCGGTGACACCGACGACCATGTTGCTGATCAGGGTGCGGGTCAGACCGTGCAGCGAGCGGCTTTCGCGCTCGTCGTTCGGGCGGTTGACCGAGAGGACGCCGTCCTCACCCTTCTCCACCACGATGGGCGAAGCCACGGTGTGGCTCAGGGTGCCCTTGGGGCCCTTGACGGTGACCGTCGCCTGGTCGATGGCAACATCGACACCGGACGGGACCGGGATGGGGAGCCTGCCAATACGCGACATGCTTGTTTCTCCTTCTGGTCTAGTAGTCCGGATTACCAGACGTAGGCGAGGACTTCGCCGCCCACGCCCTTCTGGTTGGCCTGGCGGTCGGTCAGGAGGCCCTGGCTCGTCGAGATGATCGCGACACCGAGCCCGCCGAGGACCTTGGGGAGACCCGTGGCCTTGGCGTAGACCCGGAGACCGGGCTTGCTGATGCGGCGGACCCCGGCAATGGAGCGCTCGCGGTTGCGGCCGTACTTGAGCGTGACGATCAGCGTCTTGCCGACCTCACCCTCGGTCGGCTCCTTCACGTCGAACGACGTGATGTAGCCCTCCTGCTTGAGGATCTCGGCGAGGCCTTCCTTCATCTTGCTGAAGGGCATCGACACCTCGTCGTGGTACGCCTGGTTGGCGTTGCGCAGACGCGTCAGCATGTCTGCGATCGGGTCAGTCATGGTCATAGCTGGATGTTCTCTCTCTTCTGTGGTTTCCGCACGGGGCGGACCTTCAGCGGTTGTGAGGTGAAGTCTGGTGGCTTACCAGGAGGACTTGGTCACGCCGGGCAGCTCGCCACGGTGTGCCATCTCGCGCAGGCAGATCCGGCACAGGCCGAACTTGCGGTAGACCGCCTTGGGGCGGCCGCAGCGCTGGCAACGGGTGTAGCCACGAACCGCGAACTTGGGCTTGCGGGCGGCCTTGACCTTCAGCGAAGTCTTCGCCATGTCAGTTCTCCTTGAACGGGAAGCCGAGCTGCTTGAGCAGGGCGCGACCCTCGTCGTCGTTGGTGGCGGTGGTGACGACCGTGATGTCCATACCGCGCGAGCGGTCGATCTTGTCCTGGTCGATCTCGTGGAACATGACCTGCTCGGTCAGACCGAAGGTGTAGTTGCCACGGCCGTCGAACTGCAGGCTGCTGAGTCCACGGAAGTCGCGGATGCGCGGCAGCGCCAGCGACAGGAGGCGGTCGAGGAACTCCCACATGCGGTCGCCACGCAGCGTGACGTGGGCACCGATGGGCATGCCCTCACGCAGCTTGAACTGGGCGATCGACTTGCGAGCCTTGGTCACCGACGGCTTCTGGCCGGTGATCGCGGTCAGGTCCTTGATCGCGCCTTCGATCAGCTTGGAGTCGCGAGCAGCCTCGCCCACGCCCATGTTGACGACGATCTTGGTCAGGCCGGGGACCTGCATGACGTTCTTGATGTCGAACTCGGCCTGCAGCGCCGGCAGGATCTCCGCGCGGTAGCGAGCCTTCAGGCGCGGGATCTCGGTGGTGGTCTCAGCCATCTCAGATCTCCTTACCGGTCTTGCGCGACACGCGAACGCTGCGCTGGGCGGGGTACGTCGAACCGTCGGTGCGACGCTTGGTCACCTCGTCGCGACGGAAGCCGACGCGAGTGACGCCGTCACCCTCGACGAGCATCACGTTGCTGACGTGGATGGGAGCCTCGGCGGTGATGATGCCGCCGGTGTTGCCACCCTGGACCGCCTTGGTGTGCCGCTTGATGCGGTTGACACCCTCGACGATCACGCGCTCCTCCTCGCGGAGGACCGAGATGACCTTGCCTTCGGCGCCCTTGTCCTTGCCTGCGATCACCTTGACGGTGTCGCCCTTCTTGATGTTCATGCCCTTACCCATCTCTCACAACACCTCGGGGGCGAGCGAGATGATCTTCATGAAGCGCTTCTCGCGCAGCTCGCGACCCACGGGGCCGAAGATGCGGGTGCCTCGCGGCTCGCCGTCGGCCTTGAGGATGACGGCAGCGTTCTCGTCGAAGCGGATGTAGGAACCGTCGGCACGGCGACGCTCCTTGACGGTGCGCACGATGACGGCCTTGACGACGTCGCCCTTCTTGACGTTGCCACCGGGGATCGCGTCCTTGACGGTGGCGACGATGACGTCACCGATGCCGGCGTAGCGACGGCCCGAGCCACCGAGAACACGGATGCAGAGGATCTCCTTTGCACCGGTGTTGTCGGCGACCTTGAGTCGCGACTCCTGCTGGATCATTGATATCTCCTGGTTGTCGAGCTGGTTCTCGAGATCTCAGTGGGATCTCGAGCCTGGCCGAACGGATGTGTGGTGAGGTGAAGCTCAGAGGCGAAAGGGCCTCAGGTCACTTGGCCTTCTCGAGGACCTCGACGAGGCGCCAGCGCTTGGTGGCCGACAGCGGACGGGTCTCCATGATGAGGACCCGGTCGCCGATGCCGCACTCGTTGGTCTCGTCGTGCGCCTTCAGACGCGAGGTCCTGCGCATGACCTTGCCGTAGAGCGCGTGCTTCACGCGGTCCTCGACCGTGACGACGATGGTCTTGTCCATCTTGTCGCTCACGACCAGGCCCTCGCGGATCTTGCGCTGGTTGCGCTTGTCGTCCTGGCTGGTCTCAGTGGTGTCGCTCATGCGCTGGCCTCTTCAGTGTTGGTGCTTCCCGGGGTGCTGCGGATACCGAGCTCGCGCTCACGCACCACGGTGTAGATCCGGGCGATGTCCTTCTTGACCGTACGGAGACGACCGTGGCTCTCCAGCTGGCCGGTGGCCGCCTGGAAGCGGAGGTTGAACAGCTCCTCCTTGGCCTCGCGGAGCTTCGACTCGAGGTCGACAGCGTTGAGCTCGTCGAGCTCGAAGGCATTCAGCTTGTTGCTCATCAGAATTCACCTGCCTCGCGGGAAATGAACCGGCACTTCATGGGGAGCTTGTGCATCGCGCGGCGCATGGCCTCGCGAGCGGTCTCCTCGTCGACACCGGAAAGTTCGAACATGACGCGGCCGGGCTTGACGTTGGCCACCCACCACTCGGGCGAACCCTTACCGGAACCCATGCGGGTCTCGGCAGGCTTCTTGGTCAGCGGGCGGTCCGGGTAGATGTTGATCCAGACCTTTCCGCCTCGCTTGATGTGGCGGGTCATGGCGATACGGGCCGACTCGATCTGTCGGTTGGTCACGTAGTGACCATCGATCGCCTGGATGCCGAAGTCACCGAAGGCGAGCTTCGTGCCGCCCTTGGCCGCACCGGTCCGCTTGGGGTGGTGCTGCTTGCGGTGCTTGACGCGACGGGGCATCAACATGGTGCTCAGCCCTCCTGTCCGGTGGAAGCGACTGCGGCCTCGCCCGACGTCACGGCCGGAGCCTCGGTCGCCGCGGGAGCAGCAGCCTCGGCGGGCGCGTCGGAGCGAGCCGGTCGGTCGGTGCGGGTGCCACGGCTCGGGCGCTCGCCACCACGGGTGGGACGGCCGCCTGCGCCGCCTGCGCCACCGCGACCCGGAGCACCGGCGCGAGCAGCAGCCTGCGCCTGGCGCTCGGCACGCGTGCCGGCAACCTCACCCTTGTAGATCCAGACCTTCACGCCGATGCGGCCGAAGGTGGTCTTGGCCTCGTAGAAGCCGTAGTCGATGTCGGCACGCAGCGTGTGCAGCGGAACGCGACCCTCGCGGTAGAACTCGGTGCGCGACATCTCGGCGCCGTTGAGACGACCCGAGCACTGGATCCGGATGCCCTTGGCACCCGAGCGCATCGAGGTCTGCATGGCCTTCTTCATCGCACGACGGAACTGCACGCGACCGGAGAGCTGCTCGGCAACTCCCTGGGCGACGAGCTGGGCGTCGATCTCGGGGTTCTTGACCTCGAGGATGTTCAGCTGGACCTGCTTGCCGGTCAGCTTCTCGAGCTCGCCGCGGATGCGGTCGGCCTCGGCGCCACGGCGACCGATGACGATGCCCGGACGCGCGGTGTGGATGTCCACCCGCACGCGGTCACGGGTGCGCTCGATCTCCACCTTCGAGATGCCGGCGCGCTCCATGCCCTTGGACAGCAGGCGACGGATCGCGACGTCCTCACCGACGTAGGACTTGTAGAGCTTGTCGGCGTACCAACGGCTCTTGTGGTCGGTCGAGATGCCCAGGCGGAACCCATTCGGGTTGATCTTCTGGCCCATCAGGCACCCCTTCCGTTCTTCTTCGCGGCAGCGACGTCGGCCGGCTGCACGACGAGCGTGATGTGGCTGGTGCGCTTGTTGATGCGAGTCGCACGACCCTGGGCACGCGGACGCCAACGCTTCATCGTCGGGCCCTCGTCGACCATCGCGACGGAGACGACGAGGTCGGCCTTGGACAGGCCCTCGGTGGTCTCCGCGTTGGCGATGGCGCTCTCCAGCACCTTGTAGACGGTCTCCGAGGCGGCCTGCGGCGCGAACTGCAGCAGCGACAGGGCCTCGTCGACGGGAAGGCCGCGGACCATGTCGACGACACGGCGAGCCTTCATGGGGGTGATGCGCACGTAACGGGCGCACGCGTAGGAACCCGGCTGGTCACCCAGCAGAGTCACGCGGCGGGCGCTGGTGCGCTGGCGCTCGGTGACGCTCATCGACGCTTTCCCTTCCGGTCTTCCTTGACGTGCCCCTTGTAGGTGCGCGTCGGGGCGAACTCGCCCAGCTTGTGGCCGACCATCGAGTCGGTGACAAACACGGGGACGTGCTTGCGACCGTCGTGTACGGCGATGGTGTGACCGATCATGTCGGGCACGATCATCGACCGACGCGACCAGGTCTTGATGACGTTGTGGGTGCCCTTGTCGTTCTCGGCGTCCACCTTCTTCTGAAGGTGGTCGTCGATGAAGGGGCCCTTCTTCAGGCTGCGAGGCATAGCTGTTACTTCCTACCCTTGCCGGACTTGCGACGACGGATGATCTGGGAGTCGGAGGCCTTGCTCTTGCGAGTGCGGCCTTCCTTCTGGCCCCAGGGCGACACCGGGTGACGACCACCGGACGTCTTGCCCTCACCACCACCGTGCGGGTGGTCGACCGGGTTCATGACGACACCGCGGACGGTCGGGCGAACGCCCTTCCAGCGCATGCGGCCGGCCTTGCCCCAGTTGATGTTGGACTGCTCGGCGTTGCCGACCTCGCCGACCGTCGCGCGGCAGCGCACGTCGACGAAGCGCATCTCGCCCGAAGGCATGCGCAGCGTGGCGCGGCTACCCTCGCGGGCCACCAGCTGGGCGGAGTTGCCGGCCGAGCGGGCGATCTTGGCGCCGCCGCCCGGACGAAGCTCCACACAGTGGATGGTGGTACCGACCGGGATGTTGCGCAGCGGCAGGTTGTTGCCGGGCTTGATGTCGGCGTTGGGGCCGGACTCGACGGGCGTGCCCTGCTCGAGGCCCTTGGGCGCCACGATGTAGCGCTTCTCGCCGTCGACGTAGTGCAAGAGCGCGATGCGCGCCGTGCGGTTGGGGTCGTACTCGATGTGAGCGACCTTGGCGGGCACGCCGTCCTTGTCGTAGCGACGGAAGTCGATGATGCGGTAGGCGCGCTTGTGACCGCCACCCTTGTGCCGGGTGGTGATGCGGCCCTGGTTGTTGCGGCCGCCGTTCTTGGGCAGCGGACGCGTCAGCGACTTCTCGGGCGTGGTCCGAGTGATCTCGACGAAGTCGGCCACCGAGGAGCCACGACGGCCCGGGGTGGTCGGCTTGTACTTGCGGATAGCCATATCAGTTCCTATTCAGCAGTCCGGTCAGGAGACCGGACCTCCGAAGATGTCGATGCGGTGACCCTCAGCGAGGCTGACGATGGCGCGCTTGGTGTTGGCACGCTTGCCGAGGCCGGTGCGCGTACGACGCGTCTTGCCCTGGCGATTGATCGTGTTGACCGACGTCACCTTGACGTTGAACACCTTCTCGACCGCGATCTTGATCTCGGTCTTGTTGGCGTCGGGGCGCACGATGAACGTGTACTTGTTGGCGTCGAGGAGGCTGTAGCTCTTCTCGGAGACGACCGGCGCGATCAGGATGTCGCGGTGGTCCTTGTGCAGGGTGCTCACTTGTCGTCCTCCTCGTGGCTCTGCTCGATCGATGCCTTGGTACCGGCCTCGACGAAGCCAGCAGCCTCAGCGTCAGCAGCGGTCTTGAACCAGACCTCCGCGACCGTGGCGTCATACCAACGGCCACCGGGGGCGTGGAACTTCATCGAGTCCTTGTTGCCCTTGATCTCGTAGCCCTCGGGGGCTTCGCCCTCGGGGCCGGGCTTGGCGCCACCCTTGACGTCGGCGTCCTCGACAGCGGCGAAGGACGCGACCGCGGGAGCCGCGGTCTCGGTCGCCTCGGTCTTGGCAGCCTTGGCGGGCTTGGCAGCCTTGGCCGGCTTCGTCTCGGCAGGCGCGTCGACGACGACGAACTTGCGCGAGCTGGCCTTGGCGGCCGCGCCGCTCACGAAGGCCTCGTAGGAGCCCGTGGTGAACACGACGTCGTCGCTGGCGAGCACGTCGTAGGTGTTGAGCTGGTCAACCGCCACGATGTGCACCTGGGGGGCGTTGCGGAGCGAGAGCCAGGTGACGGCGTCGCTGCGCTCGAGGACCACCAGGAAGCGGACGCGGTCACTCAGAGCGGTGAGCGCGGCCAGGGCGACCTTGGTGGAGGGCTTGTCCGCGGAGATGAGTCCGTCGACGACGTGGATGCGGTCGTTGCGGGCCCGGTCGGAGAGGGCACCGCGCAGGGCGGCGGCCTTCATCTTCTTGGGGGTCCGCTCGCTGTAGTCGCGCGGCTTGGGGCCGTGCACGATGCCACCGCCGGCGAACTGCGGAGCGCGGGTCGAGCCCTGACGGGCGCGGCCGGTGCCCTTCTGCTTGTAGGGCTTGCGTCCACCACCGCGGACCTCGCCGCGACGCTTGGTGGAGTGCGTGCCCTGGCGTGCAGCAGCCTGCTGGGCGACGACGACCTGGTGGATCAACGGAACGTTGACCTCGACATCGAAGATCTCGGCCGGGAAGTCGACCTTGACAGTCTTGGTAGCCATGCTCAGGCCTCCTTGCCGGAAACGGGGCTGGACTTGGCGGCCGAGCGGAGGACCACGAGACCACCCTTGGGGCCGGGAACGGCGCCCTTGACCATGATCAGGCCCTTCTCGGCGTCGACAGCGTGCACCGTGATGTTCTGCGTGGTGACCGTGTCGCTACCCATGCGACCAGCCATGCGCGTGCCCTTGAAGACACGACCCGGCGTGGCGCAGGCACCGATGGAACCGGGCTTGCGGTGGTTGCGGTGGGCACCGTGCGAGGCACCGACACCGTGGAAGCCGTGACGCTTCATGACACCCGCGAAGCCCTTGCCCTTGCTGGTGCCGGTCACGTCGATCTCGTCGCCGGCAGCGAACAGCTCGGGGCTGAGCTCCTGGCCGATGGAGTAGGAGGCGGCGTCAGCGGTGCGGATCTCGACCAGGTGGCGACGGGGGGTGACCCCGGCCTTGGCGAAGTGTCCGGCGTCGGGCTGGTTGACCTTGCGTGCCTCGATCTCGCCGAAGCCGACCTGGATGGCGTTGTAGCCATCGATCTCGGGCTGGCGGATCTGGGTCACGACGTTGGTCGAAGCCGCGATCACGGTGACGGGGACGACCTGGTTGTTCTCGTCCCAGAACTGGGTCATGCCGAGCTTGGTGCCCAGCAGGCCCTTCACATTGCGTTCCAAAGTACTCATATCAGACCTCAGAGCTTGATCTCGATGTCGACACCGGCAGGCAGGTCGAGGCGCATGAGCGAGTCGACGGTCTTCGGCGTGGGGTCGATGATGTCGATGAGGCGCTTGTGGGTGCGCATCTCGAAGTGCTCGCGGGAGTCCTTGTACTTGTGGGGCGAGCGGATGACGCAGAACACGTTCTTCTCGGTCGGCAGCGGCACGGGGCCGGCGACCTTGGCACCCGTGCGGGTGACAGTGTCCACGATCTTGCGCGCCGAGGTGTCGATCACCTCGTGGTCATAGGCCTTGAGCCTGATGCGGATCTTCTGTCCCGCCATAGGTCCTTCGTCCTTATCGATCTCGTACGCCCCGCTGGGGTCGTACCGCGTTCTGGTCTGGTTCACGACACGTCCTCGGGTGAGTCCGTACCGCCCGTGCATCCGCCCCCACCACCGACCCCCGCGGTCGGGCGTGTCGCGGGTATTTCTGCGACACGAGACCTGGATCTCGATGTGTTGTGTGGGGGACACCCGACGGGTTCGTCGGGCTGATCGGGTCTCCTACTCGTCCATCTGGTGAGGTGCGGGGCACGCAACAAACTCAATCGATCTTCGGAGACGCGATTCAGAAGTCAAGTGCTGCCACACTCCGCCAGCCACGTGTAAGCGACTCGCCGGAGCAACCGGACTATCTTGGCAGACATCGGGGCACGCACCAAATCGGTTCGGCAGGCACTGCCCGTGAGCACTCCGGCCGGCGGGAAATCGGCCTCCCTAGCCCAGCGACGGGCCGACCGACGCCGGGGACGACCTGACAGGATTGCGTCGCCGTCGACCACCAGGGGGAACTCATGTCGGAGCATCAGCCGCCACCGCCGGGGTGGTCACCGCCTCCCGTGGGGCCCGCGACGCAGCCCTACTCCTCCACCCCCGCGTCCTGGTCGCCCGCTCCCCCGCTCCGGGCGGCGCACAAGCCGGGCGCGATCCCGCTGCGCCCGCTGTCGCTCGGCGACATGTATGACGCGGCGTTCAAGATCATCCGGTTCAACCCGCGGGCCACCGTGGGGTCGGCGATCCTCGTGGCCGCTGTCGCGATGACCATCCCGCTGCTCGCGACGGCTGCGCTGGGCGCGGCCCTGGACCTGTCGATGGCCGACGGGACCTTCACGACCTCCGATGACCCGGCCTCGATGAGCGGCGAGGACATCGCCGGCTTCATGGGCGTCCTGGGCTCGCTGGCCGTCGGCGGCGTGCTGCAGGGCATCGGGCTGATCCTGGTCGGCGGCATGATCGCCCACGTCGTCGCCGCGGCCGCGACCGGTCACAAGCTCTCGCTCGGGCAGGCCTGGGCCGCCACCCGCGGCAAGCGGTGGCGGTTGATCGGCCTGACCCTCCTGCTCGGCCTCGCGACGACCCTGATCATCACCCTCTACGTCCTGAGCTGGGTCGTGGTGGCCATGACGGCCAGCGGCTGGCAGGTCCCGGTGGTCTACGGCGTGCTCAGCGTGCCCGTGTTCCTCGCGTTCCTGTTCTGGTTCTGGGTGCGCGTCTACTACTTGCCCGTCCCCGCGCTGATGCTCGAGCCGATCGGGGTCCTCGATGCCCTCGGCCGCGGCTTCCGGCTCACCCGCGGCGCCTTCTGGCGGACCTTCGGCATCGCGCTGCTCACGTTCGTCGTCGCCCAGCTCGCCGGCACCATGCTGACCGCGCCGATCAGCCTGCTCAGCCAGGGAGTGCTGCTCGGCGGCCTGCCCGGCGAGGCCGGCGTGTTCTTGTTCGTCCTCGGCCAGGCCGTCGCGTCGGTGGTCACCGCGGCCTTCGTCGCGCCCTTCACCACCTCGGTGGCGACGCTGCAGTACGTCGACCTCCGGATGCGCGCCGAGGCGTTCGACGTGGTGCTGATGCAGCGCTCGGGGATCACCCGATCGTGACGTGGCGGCCGCCTCCCGAGCCACCCCTCGTCCCGACACCGGAGCAGGGGCGTGACCTGCTGCGCCGCGAGCTCGTCGACCCCGACTACCACCAGGACGACGTGATGCAGCGGCTGCTCGACTGGCTGGGCCGTCGACTGACGGACGTCCTGGACGCCGCCTCCGCGGTCCCGCCGCTCTCGGCCTTCGCGGCGATGGCGGTCGGGCTGCTGCTCGTGCTCGCCCTGATCTGGCTGGCGACACGCGCCCGCACCGCGCCCCGGGGTCGGCCTGTCGCCGCCGACCTGCTGCCCGACGCCTCCGTGAGCGCGGCACAGTGGCGGGCCCGGGCCGAGCAGGCGCTCGCCGAGGACCGTCCCTCGGACGCACTGGTCGACGGCTTCCGCGCGATGGTCGCCCGCCAGGTCGAGCGCGGCCGCCTGGACGCCTCCCCCGGGACCACGGCCCACGAGGTGACGCAGGTGCTGCGGTCGGCGTACCCCTCCCAAGCTGCGGAGATGGTCGAGGGCGCACGGCTCTTCGACCTCGTGCTGTACGGCGACCGCGACGCCACGCAGGAGCAGGCCACGTTCGTCCTGGCGCTCGACGACGAGCTGGCGGGCAGCCGATGAGGGACTGGTTCGAGCGCAACCGGTCGCTGCTGGTGATCGGCCTGGGGACCCTCGCTGCGCTGGTCGTCGCCGTGGCCCTCAGCACCGGCCCGCGCACGGCTGCCGACCACGACCCCGAGAACCCCGGGTCGCGCGGCGCCCGAGCGCTGGCGCAGGTGCTCGCCGACGAGGGCGTCGAGGTGGAGATCGTGCGCTCGGCCGCTGCCCTCGAGGAGCAGCCGCTCGGCCCGGGCACCACCGTCGTCGTCTCCTCGCCGGACAACCTCGGCCGCAGCACGGCCGACCGACTGCTCGACGTCGCAGGCGCCAGCACCACGGTCGTGGTCGGGGCGGCACCGGGAGCCGTGGAGGCACTCGGCGTCGATGCCACCACCACCTCAGGACCGCTCGACGGGCCCCAGCCCGGCGCGTGCACGGACACCGGTCTCGGCGACCTGTCGGAGCTGAGCATCGCGGTGGACTCGACGGCCAGCTATGCCACGACCGCTGGCTGCTTCCCCGGCGACTCGGGGTGGGCGCTCGCGTCGGCTGGGGACGGCCTGGTGCTGCTGGGGGCGGCAGGCATCGTGGAGAACGACCAGGTCCTGCGCGCCGACAACGCAGCCGTCGCGCTGCGACTCCTCGGCCAGCACCCGCGTGTCGTCTGGTACGTCCCGAGCCTCGACGACCTCGTGGGCGACGACGGCGTCTCGATCCGCTCGTTGCTGCCGGCCTGGCTGGTCCCCGCCGTGTGGCTGCTCGGCCTGGTGGTGCTCTCGGTCATCTGGTGGCGCGGGCGCAGGCTCGGTGCCCTGGCGGTCGAGCCGCTCCCCGTCACCGTGCGCTCGCTCGAGACCACCGACGCCCGCGGCCGGCTCTACCGCTCGGCGTCGGCGCGCGGGCACGCTGCCGACGTGCTGCGCCGGACCGCGCGTGACGACCTGTCCACCCACCTGCGACTGCCCACCACCGCGACCGGGGAGCTGGTGCGCGACGTCGCCCTGCGCCTCGACCGGCCAGTGGGCGAGATCGACGCCCTGATCGGCGACCGGGCGAACCCGCCCGCGACCGACGACGAACTCATCCGCCTGGCCACCGCGTTGGCCGAGCTCGACAGAGAGGTACGCCGCACATGACCAGTCCCCACGAGGCCGCCCGCGAACGACTTGCCGCAGTCCGCACCGAGGTCGCCAAGGCGGTCGTGGGCCAGGACGCCGCGGTGTCCGGCCTGCTCGTCGCCCTGCTCTGCGGCGGCCACGTGCTGATGGAGGGTGTGCCAGGGGTGGCCAAGACGCTGCTCGTGCGCACCCTCGCCGGTTCGCTCGACGTGGAGACGCGCCGGGTGCAGTTCACCCCCGACCTGATGCCCGGCGACATCACCGGCTCGATGGTGATCGACGGCCGGGCCGGTGAGCTCTCCTTCCGGGAGGGGCCGCTGTTCACGCACCTGCTCCTCGCCGACGAGATCAACCGGACGCCACCCAAGACGCAGTCGGCGTTGCTGGAGGCGATGGAGGAGGGCCAGGTCTCGGTCGACGGGATCTCGCGACCCCTGCCGCGACCGTTCCTGGTCGCGGCGACCCAGAACCCGGTCGAGTACGAGGGCACCTACCCGCTGCCCGAGGCACAGCTCGACCGCTTCCTGCTCAAGATCGTGCTGCCCATCCCCGAGCGGGACGCCGAGCTGGAGATCCTCACCCGGCACGCTGCCGGCTTCGACCCGCGCGACGTGGCGGCAGCCGGGGTCCGCGCCGTCGCCGGGCCGGCGGACATCGAGGCGGGGCAGGCCGCCGTACGCACCGTGCAGGTGTCGCCGGAGGTGACCGGCTACATCGTCGACATCGCCCGGGCCACCCGGGAGTCACCGTCCTTGTCGCTCGGGGTCTCCCCGCGGGGCGCGACCGCACTCATGCGCACCTCGCGTGCCTGGGCGTGGCTGACCGGGCGCGACTTCGTGACTCCCGACGACGTCAAGGCGCTCGCGCACGCCACGCTGGTCCACCGCCTCGGGCTGCGCCCCGAGGCCGAGCTCGAGGGGGTCGACGTGGCCGCCGTGCTGACCTCGGCCCTCAACTCGGTCCCGGTCCCCCGCTGAGCCGATGGTCATCACCGGACGCGTCCCCCTGCTGCTCGCCCTCGGGCTGGTGCCCGTCGTGCTGCGCCCTGCCATGGGCACGGTCTGGGGCTGGCTGCTGCTGGTCGCCCTGGTGACGCTCGTCGACCGGTGGCTGGCCGTCCCGCCCGCGACGCTCTCCCTGCGCCGCGACGAGATCGGGACCGTCCGCCTCGGCGACGACGCCGCGTCCCGGCTCACGCTCGCCAACCCCGGCCGCCGGACCGTCCAGGCGCTGGTCCGCGACGCCTGGCAGCCCACCGCGGGCGCCACCGGCAACCGGCACCGGGTCCGGCTGGGTGCCGGCGACTCCACCGTGGTCACCACCGCGCTGCGTCCGCGCCGCCGTGGCGACCTGCGGGCCGTCGGCGTGACGGTGCGGGTCCCCGGGCCGCTCGGGCTGGCGGCACGACAGGCCACCCTCGACGTGCCCGGCACGGTCCGCTCCCTGCCTCCGTTCGAGTCGCGCAAGCACCTGCCGACGCGCCTGGCACGCCTGCGCGAGCTCGACGGCCGCTCGGCGGTGCGCATCCGGGGCGCCGGCACCGAGTTCGACTCGCTGCGCGAATACGTCCGCGGCGACGACGTACGCTCCATCGACTGGCGAGCAACCGCCCGCAACCGCAACGTCGTGGTGCGCACCTGGCAGCCCGAGCGCGACCGCCGCGTCGTCATCGTGCTGGACACCTCGCGGGTGTCGGCCGCGCGGGTCGGCGACGTGCCCCGTCTCGACTCGGCCATGGACGCGGCGCTCCTGCTGGCCGCACTCGCGGCGCGCGCCGGTGACCGGATCGACTTCCTGGCCGGCGACCGGCAGGGGCGGGCCCGGGGGCGGGCCGCCGGTGCCCGCGACATCGCCGCCACCCTGCAGGACACCATGGCCGACCTCGAGCCGGTCATCGCCGAGGCCGACTGGGCCGCCCTCGCCGGCGCGGTCAACCACCTCGGGCGCCAGCGCGCGCTCGTCGTCCTCCTGACGCCACTCGAACCCGCATCGGTGATCGAGAGCCTGCTGCCGGTGCTGCCCGCACTCCTCAAGCACCACCGCGTCGTCGTCGGGTCCGTGCAGGACCCGGCGCTCACCGCGCTGCGGGACCGGCACGACTCCCTCACCGACGTGTACGGCGCTGCCGCGGCCGCCCAGGTCCTGCACCAGCGCCACCGGGCCGGCGAGATCCTGCGCGCGCTCGGCGTCGACGTGGTGGACGCCGGGGCCGAGGCACTGCCCCCGGCGCTGGCCGACCACTACCTCGCGCTGAAGGCCCGCGGACTGCTCTGACTCACGCCTGCGTCGCGACCCGGTCCTCGAGCAGGCTGGCGTCGATGTCGCCGGTGTGGCCACGGGCGACGGCGCCACGGCCCACGACGAAGACGTAGGCGAAGAACGCGAGCTCGGCCACGATGCCGATCCCGACCCGCGCCTCGGTGGGCAGGCCCGACGGCGTCACGAACGCCTCGATGATCCCGCTGATGAACAGCACCACGACGAGCCCGAGGGCGATGGTCCCCGCGGTGCGTCCCTCGCGGGCCATCGACTGGGCGCGCGTGCGGTCGCCGGGGGCGATCCACGACCAGAACAGGCGCAGCCCGGCTCCCCCGGCCACGAAGACGGCCGTCAGCTCGAGCAGGCCGTGCGGGCTGATCAGTCCCCAGAAGTGGCCGGCGTGATCGTGGCGGGTCATGATCGAACCGATGATCGCCAGGTTGGCGACGTTCTGGAACAGCAGGTAGATCACCGGCGCACCCAGGACGCCGAGGGCGATGCACAGCGCCGCGACCCACGCGTTGTTGACCCACACCTGGGCGGCGAAGTGCGAGGCGGCGTACTCGCTGTAGTAGTTCTCGAAGTCGTGCCGGACCAGCTGGTCGATCTCCGCGGGCGAGAGCAGGCTCTGCTCGACCGCGGGGTGCTGGAGCAGCCACCACATCATCACGGCGGTCACCACGACGTTGCCCGCCAGCGTCGCCAGCCACCACCACCGCAGCCGGTAGAGCGCTGCCGGGAACCGGTCGGTGAAGAAGCCCGCGACGCTGCGCCACGTGGTGGAGCGGGTGCCGACGGTGCGCAGCCGGGCCTTGGCCAGGATCGAGGAGAGATAGGCGATCAGCGCAGCGTCGGGGGCAGAGGTGCGCACGACCGAGAGGTGGGTGGCCACACGCTGGTAGAGGTCGACGAGCTCGTCGTTCTGGGCGCCGTCGAGGCGGCGCTGCGAGGTGAGCTCCTCGAGCCGCAGCCAGTGGGCACGGTGCGCCAGCACGTACGCGTCGAGGTCCACGCGGCCAGCCTATGCTGGCGGCGATGTCCGCCTCCGGTCCTGCCTTCGCCAGCATCACCGCCGATGACCACGTCACCGGCGAGGCCGTCGCGCTCGACCTGCCGCCGGCCAGTCTCGGCTCACGCATCGGGAGCGGGCTGATCGACGTCGTCGTCACGGTGCTGCTGCTGATCGCGACGATCGTCGTGCTCGGGATCGCCGTCCTGCAGACCGATGCCGCGCTCGCCCACGTCGCGATGATCGCCACCATGGTCACGGTCTTCCTCGTCGTCCCGACCACCGTCGAGACGCTCACCCGCGGCCGCTCGCTCGGCAAGCTCGTGTGCGGCCTGCGCACGGTGCGCGACGACGCCGGCCCGATCTCCTTCCAGCACGCCTTCGTGCGCGCGCTCGTCGGCTTCGTCGAGATCTACGCCTTCACCGGCGCCCCCGCGTTCTCCTCCGCCCTGCTCTCGGCGAAGGGCAAGCGGCTCGGCGACCACGCCGCCGGCACCTACGTCGTCCGCGAACGCGTGCGCCTCGACCTGGCGCCGCCGGCCCTGATGCCGCCCCACTTGGCGGCGTGGGCCCGGTCGGCGGACCTGGCGTCCCTCCCGACGGGGCTCGCGCTCGCGGTGCGCCAGTTCCTCGGCCGCGCCGCCACCCTCGATCCCGCCACGAGGCACGACCTGGGTTCGAGGCTTGCGGCCGAGCTGTCGCCGTACGTCGCTCCGCAGCCGCCTCCCGGCACCGACCCGCACGACTTCCTGGCCGCGGTCATCGCCGCACGCCGCGAGCGCGACACCGCCCGGCTGACCCGCGAGGCCGCGGTGCGCGCGCGGCTCGTGGGCGAGTGAGGACTCAGCCGATCCGCGTGTAGGCCAGGTCGGCGATGTCGCGGTGCTTGTCGAGGCCCTTGCGCTCGAAGCGGGTGATCGGGCGCTCGGCCCAGCGCTCGACCCGGCCACCCTCGAGCAGCGGCTCGGCGTCGAGCACCTCGACCATCTGCTCGGCGTAGTCGGCCCAGTCGGTGGCCAGGCGCCACACCCCGCCCGGGCGCAGCCGGCTCGCCAGCGTCGCGGCGTTGGTCGGCGTGACGAGACGGCGCTTGTGGTGCCGGGTCTTGTGCCACGGGTCGGGGAAGAACGTCCAGAGCTCGCTGAGGCTGTCGGGCGCGATGAGGTGCTCGAGCGACCAGACCGCATCGACGCCCAGGAAGCGGACGTTGTCCGCGCCGGCCTCCGCCACGCGCCAGAGCGAGTCGGCGATGCCCGGCACCCAGACCTCGAACGCGAGGATGTTGGCCTCGGGCCTCGACGCCGCCAGGGCGGCGGTGGCCTCGCCGATGCCGGAGCCGATCTCCACGATCAGCGGCGCCTCCCGACCCCACCAGCCCATGAGATCGAAGTCGGGCCTGTCCACCGCCTCGTCGGGGATCACCCAGTCGGCCTGGTGGGCGGCCCAGCCCTCGGCCTGCTGCGGGGTGAAGCGGCTGCCACGGCGTGAGTAGGTCAGCACCTCCTGCATCCGGCGACCGTCCTCGGTCAGCTTGTGGTGGGGGCGCGGGGGGCGGGCAACGTTCACGGGCACAGTGTCTCAGCCCTCGTGTGAGACTTCGCTGCGTGTACGCCGCAGCGATCACCTGGGCCCGGTCCCACCTCGACCACGACGTCACCGAGGTGGTGCCGCTCCTGGGCGGCCGGACCTCGGCGATGCTCGCGCTGCACGACCGGACGGGCCGGGCCTCGGTCCTCAGGCTGATCACCCAGGAGCCGTGGCGCTCGCACGGTCACGACCTGGTGACGCGCGAGTCCGTCACCCAACGCACCCTGGCAGCCACCGACATCCCGGCGCCGCTCAGCCTCGCGACCGACCCGACCGGCGAGGCGACCGGGCACCCGGCGCACCTGATGTCCCTCGTGCCGGGCACGTCCGACGAGGCCCGCTTCGACGAGGCTTCCCTCGCGGCCGTTGCCGCGCTGCTGGCGTCGATCCACGGAGTCGTCACAGCTCCGGCGCCTCGCGACTTCCAGTCCTGGGCGTGGCCGGCGAAGTGGGTCGTCCCGCCCTGGGCGTCTCGTCCCGCTCTGTGGCGCGCCGCGTTCGACCTGCTCGCCACGGAGCCACCCGCCTTCGAGCCGACCTTCCTTCACCGCGACTTCGGGCCGCACAACCTGCTGTGGGCCGACGACACCATCACCGGGATCGTCGACTGGGTCGAGACGTCGACCGGCCCGGCCTGGCTGGACGTGGCGCACTGCTCCAGCAACCTCGCGCTGCGGCACGGGTCACCGGCCGGGGAACGGTTCGCGGCGGCGTACACGCAGGTGACCGGGGTCGAGCGCGAGCCCTACTGGGACGTCATGGACATCGTCGGCTTCCTGCCGCCACCCGGTGGCACGATCATGTTCGACGACCCGGCGCAGCTCGCGCGGCTCGAGGAGCACCTGGCCTGGGCGCTGGGCTGAAATGCCACGAGGCCCCACTCCCGAAGGAATGGGGCCTCGCAGCTGAATCAGTCGCTCGTCAGGGACGAGCAGCGATCACTTGGTGATCTTGGTGACGCGGCCGGCGCCGACCGTGCGGCCACCCTCGCGGATGGCGAAGCGCAGACCCTCGTCCATCGCGATGGGCTGGATGAGCTCGACCGACATCTCGGTGTTGTCACCCGGCATGACCATCTCGGTGCCCTCGGGCAGGGTCACAACACCGGTCACGTCAGTCGTACGGAAGTAGAACTGGGGACGGTAGTTGTTGAAGAACGGCGTGTGACGGCCGCCCTCGTCCTTGCTGAGGATGTAGACGTTCGCCTCGAAGTTGGTGTGAGGCGTGGTGGTGCCCGGCTTGATGACGACCATGCCGCGCTCGATGTCCTCGCGCTTGGTGCCACGGAGCAGGAGACCGACGTTCTCGCCAGCCTGGCCCTCGTCGAGGAGCTTGCGGAACATCTCGACACCGGTGACGGTGCTCTTCTGGGCGGTGTCGCGGATGCCGATGATCTCGACCTCCTCGTTCACCTTGACGATGCCGCGCTCGATGCGACCGGTGATGACGGTGCCACGACCGGTGATCGTGAAGACGTCCTCGACGGGCATGAGGAACGGCTTGTCCGTCTCACGAGCCGGGGTCGGGATGGACTCGTCCACCGCGGCCATGAGCTCGAGGACCGACTGGCCCCACTTCTCGTCACCCATGAGGGCGGGGTGAGCAGCAACGCGCACGACGGGGATGTTGTCGCCGTCGAACTCGTACTCGGAGAGGAGCTCGCGCACCTCCATCTCGACGAGCTCGATGAGCTCCTCGTCGTCGACCATGTCGCACTTGTTGAGCGCCACGACCAGGGCCGGCACGCCGACCTGGCGGGCGAGCAGCACGTGCTCACGCGTCTGCGGCATGGGACCGTCGGTGGCGGCAACCACGAGGATCGCGCCGTCCATCTGGGCCGCACCGGTGATCATGTTCTTGATGTAGTCGGCGTGACCAGGGCAGTCGACGTGCGCGTAGTGGCGCGACTCGGTCTGGTACTCGACGTGCGCGATCGAGATGGTGATACCGCGCTGACGCTCTTCGGGCGCCTTGTCGATCTGGTCGAACGCCGACGCCTCGTTGAGCGTCGGGTACGCGTCGTGCAGCACCTTGGTGATTGCTGCGGTCAACGTCGTCTTGCCATGGTCGATGTGACCGATGGTGCCGATGTTGACGTGCGGCTTGGTCCGCTCGAACTTCGCCTTAGCCACTGGGGCTCCTCCTGGTTGGGTTTGTACTGAATTCGTGGGTGGTGGAACTGGTGCTGCTGGGGCTGCCTTGTCGACGGCCCGGGGCGACTACTCGCCGCGGACCTTCTTGACGATCTCTTCGGCGATGTTCGTGGGAACCTCGGCGTACGAGTCGAACTCCATGGAGTACGACGCCTGGCCGGAGGTCTTCGACCTCAGGTCGCCAACGTACCCGAACATCTCTGAGAGCGGCACAAGGGCGTTGACGACCATGTCGCCGTGACGCTCCTCCTGGGCCTGGATCTGGCCGCGGCGCGAGTTGATGTCACCGATGACCGTGCCGAGGAAGCTCTCGGGGGTGGTCACCTCGACGGCGAACATCGGCTCGAGCAGGACCGGCTTGGCCCGGCGGGCGGCCTCCTTGAAGGCCTGGTTGCCGGCGATCTTGAACGCGAGCTCCGAGGAGTCGACGTCGTGGTAGGCACCGTCGGTGAGCGTGAACTTCACGTCCACCATCGGGTAGCCGGCGAGCACGCCGAACTCCATGGCGTCCTGGCCACCGTGGTCGACCGAGGGGATGTACTCCTTCGGGATGCGACCACCGCTGACGGCGTTGACGAACTCGTAGCCCGCACCGGTGCCGGTCTCGGGGTCGATGTTCGGCTCGAGGTCGATGACGACCTTGGCGAACTGACCCGAACCACCGGTCTGCTTCTTGTGGGTGTAGGAGTGCTTCTCGACCTTGTTGCGGATGGTCTCGCGGTAGGCGACCTGCGGCTTGCCGACGGTGGCCTCGACGCGGAACTCGCGCTTCATGCGGTCGACAAGGATCTCCAGGTGGAGCTCGCCCATGCCGGCGATGATGGTCTGACCGGTCTCTTCGTCGGCCTTGACCGTGAAGGTGGGGTCCTCGTCGGACAGCCGCTGGATCGCGGTGCCGAGCTTCTCCTGGTCGGACTTGGTCTTCGGCTCGATGGCGACCTCGATCACCGGGGCCGGGAACGTCATCGACTCGAGGACGACCTGGTTCTGGGGGTCACACAGGGTGTGGCCGGTCTTGGTGTCCTTGAGGCCCATGACGGCCACGATCTGGCCGGCGCCGACCGACGCGATCTCCTCACGCTTGTTGGCGTGCATCTGGTAGACCTTGCCGATCCGCTCCTTGCGGCCGTTGACCGAGTTGATCACGGTCGAGCCGGCCTCGAGCTTGCCGGAGTAGACGCGAACGTAGATCAGCTTGCCGAGGTGCGGGTCGGTCGCGATCTTGTAGGCGAGGCCGGAGAACGGCTCGTCGTCGGACGGCTGGCGAACGATGACCTCGCTCTCGTCCTTGACCGAGTGACCCTGGATGCCGTCGATGTCGAGCGGCGAGGGCAGGAACTTCACGACGGCGTCGAGCAGGGGCTGGACGCCCTTGTTCTTGAACGCGGTGCCGCACAGGACCGGGTTGAGCTTGTCGGCGAGGGTGGCGCGACGGATCGCGGCCTCCAGCTCCTCGACGGAGAACTCGCCCTCGTCCAGGAACTTCTCCATGATCTCGTCGTCGGCCTCGGCCAGCGTCTCGAGGAGCTTCTCGCGGTACTCGGCAGCCTGCTCGGCGAGCTCGGCCGGGATCTCCTCGACCTCGTAGTCCTCACCCATCGTGGTCTCGCCACGCCAGGTCAGGGCACGCATGCCGATGAGGTCGACGACACCAAGGAACTCGGACTCCGCACCGATCGGCAGCTGCAGCACGAGCGGGGTGGAGTTGAGGCGCTCGACCATCATGTCGACGCAGCGGAAGAAGTCGGCACCGGTGCGGTCGAGCTTGTTGACGAAGCACATGCGAGGGACGGAGTACTTGTTGGCCTGACGCCACACCGTCATCGTCTGCGGCTCGACACCGGCGACACCGTCGAAGACCGCTACGGCGCCGTCGAGGACGCGCAGCGAGCGCTCGACCTCGGCGGTGAAGTCCACGTGGCCGGGGGTGTCGATGATGTTGATCTGGTGGTTCTTCCACCAGCACGTCGTCGCAGCAGAGGTGATCGTGATGCCACGCTCCTGCTCCTGCTCCATCCAGTCCATCGTGGCTGCGCCGTCGTGGACCTCACCGATCTTGTAGCTGATACCGGTGTAGAAGAGGATGCGCTCGGTGGTGGTGGTCTTGCCGGCGTCGATGTGCGCCATGATGCCGATGTTGCGGACCTTGTTCAGGTCGGTGGTGATTTCGACAGCCACGTCTGTGTCTCAGTCCCTCGAAAGTAGATGGGTGCGGTGGGTCACGGCGTACGGCGAGGCGTTGGCCTCGCCGTACGCCGTGGCAATCACCAGCGGTAGTGGGCGAAGGCCTTGTTGGACTCGGCCATCTTGTGCGTGTCCTCGCGCTTCTTCACAGCGGCACCGAGGCCGTTGGAGGCGTCGAGGATCTCGTTCATCAGGCGCTCGGCCATCGTCTTCTCACGACGGTCGGCGGCGTAGCCCACGAGCCAGCGCAGGGCGAGCGTGGTCTGACGGTTGGTCTTGACCTCGACCGGCACCTGGTAGGTGGCGCCACCGACGCGGCGGGACTTGACCTCGATGGCGGGCTTGACGTTGTCGAGCGCGCGCTTGAGCGTGACGACCGGGTCGGAACCGGTCTTCTCGCGGCAACCCTCGAGGGCGGTGTAGACGATGCGCTGGGCAACAGCCTTCTTGCCGTCCTGGAGGACCTTGCTGACGAGCTGGGTGACAACCTGCGAACCGTAGACCGGGTCGACGACGAGAGGCCGCTTCGGGGCGGGACCCTTGCGAGGCATTACTTCTCCTTCTTCGCGCCGTAGCGGCTGCGGGCCTGCTTGCGGTTCTTGACACCCTGGGTGTCGAGCGTGCCGCGGATGATCTTGTAGCGGACACCGGGAAGGTCCTTCACACGGCCGCCGCGCACGAGCACGATCGAGTGCTCCTGCAGGTTGTGACCGACGCCCGGGATGTAGGCCGTGACCTCGACGCCGGAGCTCAGACGCACGCGGGCGACCTTGCGGAGGGCGGAGTTCGGCTTCTTCGGGGTGGTCGTGTAGACGCGGGTGCAGACGCCACGGCGCTGCGGGGATCCCTTGAGGGCAGGTGTCTTGCTCTTGGACACCTTGTCCTGGCGGCCCTTGCGGACCAACTGCTGAATGGTGGGCACCGAGTGGTTCCCTTTCTTTTCTTTGATCTCTCGCAACAGCACTCTGCCGAGGCGGGTCGTGTCGGGAACAGCCGCCGTGAGGCGGAAGGTGCCCGGCTGGTGTCTGGGCCTATTCAGGGCAGGCCTGAAGGCAGGCCAAACACGAGGAGTCAATCTACCGGGGTGCCAGAGCCCGGTCAAAACGTCGCGGGAGGCCGTCGGACCGCATTCACGCGAGCTGTCCGGGGGCCGCCGGCTGCGGCACCGGCCGCGCGTGCAGCTCGGCGATGGTGGCGCCCTTCGACCGGGCGAACAGCAGACTTGCCACGCCGATCCCGGCGATCGTCAGCAGGCCGCCGAGGATGAGGGTCCAGCGGGCGCCGAACGCCTCCCCGATCCAGCCGATCACGGGCGCTCCGACGGGGGTGCCGCCCATGAAGATCATCATGTAGAGCGCCATCACGCGCCCGCGCACGCCCGCGTCGGTGTGCACCTGCATGTAGGCGTTGGCACTGGTGATCAGGGTGAGCGCCGAGAGGCCGATCAGCGGGGTCAGCAGCGCGAAGGTGAGGTAGGAGGGCATCAGGCCCGAGAGCGTGACCAGGGCGCCAAAGACGATCCCGGCCCAGATCACCAGGCGCTGGCGCACGAGCTCACGCCGGGCAGCCAGCAGCGCGCCGCTGAGCGAGCCCACCGCCAGGAAGGTGCCGAGCAGGCCGTACTGCATGGGGCCCTTGTCGAAGACCTCGGTCGCCATCAGGGCGCTGGTCATCTGGAAGTTGAGCCCGAAGGTGCCCGCGCTGAACACGATGGCCAGGATCAGCAGGAGGTCGGACCGGGCGCGGACGTAGGCGAAGCCCTCCCGGATCGCCCCGGGGCCTCGGTGGGTGAGCGCGGGCGAGTCCAGCTGGCTGGGGTCCATGCCGCGCAGCGCGAGGACCGGCGCGACGTAGGACACCGCATTGATCAGGATCACCCAGCCGGTGGCGGCCGCTCCCCCGCCGAACGCCGCGATCAGCAGCCCGGCGACGCCGGGGCCGACCAGGCGGGCGGCGTTGAAGCTCGCGGAGTTGAGACCCACCGCGTTGGTGAGGTCGGCCGGCTCGACGATCTCGGAGACGAACGACTGGCGCGCCGGCGCGTCGAAGGCCGCTCCCAGGCCGAGGACGAAGGCCAGCACGTAGACGTGCCAGACCTGGGCCGTGCCGGTGACGGCGAGCAGCCCGAGGACCAGCGCCGGCACGGCCATCGCGACGTTGGTGATCTGCAGCAGCAGCCGCTTCGGCATGCGGTCGGCGACCAGGCCGGAGAACGGGCCCAGCAGCAGGAACGGCAGGAACTGCAGTCCCGTCGTGATGCCCAGGGCGGCGCCGGAGTTGGCGGTCAGCTGGAGCACGAGCCAGTCCTGGGCCACTCGCTGCATCCAGGTGCCCGTGTTGGACACGACCCCGCCGGCGGCGTACAGGCGGTAGTTGGGATTGCGCAGTGAACGGAAGGTGGGACTCAAGACGGTGTTCGTGCTCCTGGGGGTCAGTCGGCCTGGGACAGGCGATCGAGGATGGGGGCCGCGCGGCGCAGGACGTCGCGCTCGTCGGCGGTCAGGTGCTTCAGCTGGACGGCGAGCCAGGCGTCGCGGCGCTTGCGGTCGGCCAGCAGCGTGGCGCGCCCCAGCGCGGTGATCTGGACGACGACCTGGCGGCCGTCGGTCTCGTGCGGACGTCGGGTGACGTAGCCGCCGTCCTCCAGGCCGCTCACCGTCCGGGTCATCGACGGCGGCTGGACCTTCTCCGCCCGGGCGAGCTCGCCCACGGTCTGCGCGTCGCTGCGGTGCAGCAGCCCCAGGACGACCATCGAGCCGATGCTCAGCTCGTTGTCCGGGTGGCGCTCCACAGTGAGCCGCCGGCGCAGGCGCATGACCGACGTGCGGAGCTCGGCGGCGAGACCGGCGTCGGTGCGGGAGACGGCTTCTACAGTTGGCATGTCGTTAGCATAACTCATTAGTCATGCTAACTATTCCAGTTGGCAGCGGCCCCGCCGGGCCGTGCGGGGGTCTCAGCCCACCCAGGACGAGATCGGGCTGATCGCGAAGTAGAGGACGAACATCGCGGCCACGATCCACATCAGCGGGTGCACCTCGCGGGCCTTGCCGCGCACGAGCTTGATCAGGACGAAGGCCAGGAAGCCGGCGCCGATGCCCGCGGAGATGGAGTAGGTGAACGGCATCAGGACGATGGTCAAGAAGGCCGGGATCGCGATCTCGAGGTCGTCCCAGTCGATGCCGCGGACCTGCTGCATCATCAGGAAACCGACGAGCACGAGCGCGGGAACGGCCGCCTCGTTGGGCACGATCTCGACCAGCGGGGCGAACGCCGTGGCCAGCAGGAACAGCACGCCGGTGACGACCGAGGCGAGACCGGTGCGCGCGCCCTCGCCGACGCCGGTGGCGCTCTCGATGTACGACGTGTTGCTGGAGACGCTCGCAGCACCACCCGCCGCCGCGGCGATCGAGTCCACGATCAGGATCCGCTTGGTGTTCGGCGGGTTGCCGTCCTCGTCGAGGAGCCCGGCCTCGGCGCCGATCGCGGTCATCGTGCCCATGGTGTCGAAGAAGTCGGCGAGCAGCAGCGTGAAGACGAGCAGCACAACGGTGACGACACCGGCGTTCTCCCACGAGCCGAGCAGGTTGAAGTTGCCGAGGAGGGCGAAGTCGGGGACGTCGAGGACCTTGTCCGGCAGCGCGGGAACGTTGAGGTTCCAGCCGGTGGGGTTGACCCCGCCGTCGTCGGTGAAGGTCGGGCCGACCTTCGCCACCTTCTCGACGATGATCGCGATCACGGTGGTGATCGCGATGGAGATCAGGATGGCGCCCTTGACCTGACGGACGTAGAGCGCGACGACCAGGACCAGCCCGATCACGAACACGAGGACCGGCCACCCGGCGAGCTGGCCGGCGACGCCGAGCTCGACGGGGACGGGACCGACACCGGTGCGGCGTACGAACCCGGCGTCGACGAGGCCAATCAGGGCGATGAACAGGCCGATGCCCACGGAGATGGCGATCTTGAGCTGGGCGGGCACGGCGTGGAAGACCGCTTCGCGGAAGCCGGTGAGCACCAGCAGCAGGATGATCAGGCCCTCGATCACGACCAGGCCCATCGCGTCGGACCAGGTCATCTGGCTGGCGACGGAGAAGGTGACGAAGGCGTTGAGCCCGAGCCCGGTCGCGAGGGCGAGCGGGTAGTTGGCCACGACCCCCATCAGGATCGTCAGCACGCCTGCGGCCAGCGCCGTGGCGGCGGCGACCTGGGCGAAGGTGCCGATCGAGTCGCCGTTGATGTCCTTGCCGGCGAGCAGGATGATCGGGTTCAGCACGATGATGTAGGCCATCGTCAGGAACGTCACGACCCCGCCGCGGATCTCGCGCGGGACGGTCGAGCCCCGCTCGCTGATCCGGAAGAAGCCGTCGAGGCCGCCTGTGGTCGTGGGGGTCTTGGTGCTGGTCTTGTCCGTCACGCGGCTGAGTCTGGCAGACCCTCGGGGTAACGTGGCGGTGTGGAGCTGAGGGACGACCAGACGACGCAGCACGAGATCGGCAACCGCACCTACATCGTGGCCGACGTCGAGCCGCTCGACGTCGACGGTGTGCGCACGGTCGAGGTCGGGGTCGGCGTGTGGCTGGTGGCGTTCATCGCCCTGCTGCCGTTCTACGGCGCCCTGCAGGACAGCGGGCGCACCTGGTGGCTGTGGACGTGCCTGGCCGGCTTCGGGCTCGGCCTCTTCGGCCTCGAGTACTGCCGCCGTCGACGCAAGACCCGCGCCGAGCTGGTCGACCCGTGACCCTGCCCCCGACCCGGTGGGAGCTCGCCGGCGAGGACAACCGCTTCTACGGCCTGCACTTCGACGCCCTGGTGCGCGAGGGTGCCGACGTCGCGGGTGAGGCGCGCCTGGCCGACGCACTCGTCGCTCGCCACGCCCGGATCCTCGACGTCGGCTCAGGGATGGGCCGGATCGCCGCGGCGCTGACCGCCCGCGGCCACGACGTGGTCGCGACGGAGCCCGATGCCGCCCTGCGCGCACAGTCGCAGGCGGCGTACGCCGATGTGCCGGTGCTGCCCCACGAGGCCCTCGCGATCCCGGCACTCGAGCCCTTCGACCTGATCGTCGTGGTGGGCAACGTGTTCATCTACCTCGGTGAGGGCACCGAGCGCGCCGTGCTCGCGCACCTGCGCTCGCTGCTGGCGCCGGGCGGTCGGATCCTCGCGGGCTTCCACCTGACCGCGGTGAAGAGCGGCAGCCGGACCTACCCGGCCGACGAGTTCGTCGCCGACGCGTCGGCCGCCGGGCTCAGCGTCGACTGGCGGTTCGGCAGCTACGAGCTGCACGCACCCAACGACGACTACGCCGTGTGGGTGCTGAGCGCCGGCTAGAGCGAGACGAACTCGTCGTCGGTGAGCGTGTCGAAGACGTGGTCGGGCACCGGGACGGGCTGCTGCTTGCGGGCGAGCTTGACCTCGGAGTGGGCACCGCAGCCGTGGTTGAAGGTCACGACCTTGCCGTCGTCGTTGGCGTTGCCGTTGGCGCAGACGCCGAACGTGTCGGAGAGCGGACCGGCGAGCCGGACCAGGAAGCCGCACGACCAGCAGGTGTCGGGCGCGCTCTTGGCCAGCAGCGACTCGGGACCGCCGTCGCCGGCGTACCACCGCTCGGCAGCCAGGTCGCGGCCCTCGACGGACAGGGTGCGGACGCGGCCGAGACCGAGGTCCTTGGCGACCTGGCGGACCTGGGCCTTGGCGTCGGCATCGAGCGGGTCGTCGCCGAAGGAGTAGGTCGGGACCAGGCGCACGTCCTCGTCCTCGACGGGCAGCAGGTCTCCCGGGGAGAGGTCGCCCGGCTGGAGGCGCTCCTTGTAGGGCACCCAGGACGGCGCGACGATCGCCTCAGCACCGGGCAGCAGCACGGCCTCGTTGAGCGTGGGCTTGCTGGAGTCGGCGTCGCGGGTCAACGTCACCGACCAGTGCCAGCCGAGGTAGCCGGCTCGCTTGCAGACGAACGTGTGGGTCACCACGAGGTCGTCCTCGCGGTGGACGTCGAGGTGGTCTCCGACGTCGGAGGGGTCCGCTTGGTCGAGAAGGACGGCTCGCGCGTCCTCGACGGCCGCGGCCAAGATGGCGTCGGGCGAGGTCTCGTCGAGGTCAATCACCCGCGCATCATCGCAAACGTCGGGCCGGTCTGTCAGTTCGCCCTGCCATCCGGACGCCTGCTGCACGTCCCGGGCCCACCCACACGGCAGGATTGGCCCATGACCTCCGAGCACGAGCCGCCGTCCGACGCCACCGCATCGGGTCGGCTCGCCGGAGCGGGCCGGGGTGTCCGCGCAGCCGGTCGGGGCGTCGGTCGCGGCGTCGCCGGCGCCACCCGCGTCTCCGGGAGGGCCGGCAGGTACACCGTCCAGCAGGCGCGGCGCGCGGCCCGGGCCGAGGGCGCCGGCGAGTCCGGCCTCTCGCGACTGATCGGGCTGCACGCCTTCAACGCGGCAGGCGACGCGGCCGTCGCGATCTCGCTCGCCGGCACGCTCTTCTTCCAGGTCCCGACCGGCGAGGCGCGCGGCCAGGTCGCACTCTTCCTCGCCCTGACGATGCTGCCCTTCGCGATCGTCGCGCCCCTGATCGGGCCGTTCCTGGACCGCTTCAGCCACGGCCGCCGCTGGGCCATCGGCTCCACGATGGCGATCCGCGCCTTCCTGTGCTGGGTGCTGGCCACGGCCGTCGCGACGGACTCACGCTGGTTGTTCCCCGCCGCTCTCGGTGTCCTGGTGGCGTCCAAGGCGTACGGCGTGACGCGGGCCGCCGCCGTACCCCGCCTCGTCCCGCCGACCCTGACGCTGGTCAAGGCCAACGCCCGCGTCTCGCTGGCGGGGATCGTCGGCGCCGCCGTCTCGGCCCCGATCGCCGTCCTCGCCGCCACCGCCGGCTCGGAGTGGTCGCTGCGCTACGCCTTCGTCGTCTTCGTGATCGCCACCGTGTGGGCGATCCGGCTGCCGTCGCGGGTGGACTCAAGCGTCGGCGAGGGGACGCTGGTCCTCATGCCGGCGGCGCGGGACCGCCGACCCGAGACGCCGGGCAAGCGCCCGCGGAGCCGCATCCCGGTGGCCGTCGCCTTCGCCCTGCGGGCCAACTGCGGCCCGCGGTGGCTCTCGGGCTTCTTGACGATGTTCATGGCCTTCCTGCTGCGCGACAACCCGATCGGCGACTGGAAGCCCGAGGTGCTGCTGGGGCTCGTCATCGGCGCGGCCGGCCTGGGCAACACGCTCGGCATCACCCTCGGGTCACTGCTCAAGCGCATCGACCCGGCGCTGACCGTGGTGCTGGCGCTGGTCGCCGACGCGGTGGTCGTGCTGGTGGCGGCGCTGTTCTACGGCCTGGTCCCGCTGGTCGCCCTCGGCCTCACGGCCGGGCTCGCGCAGTCGCTGGCCAAGCTCTCGCTCGACTCGACCATCCAGCGCGACGTCCCCGAGCGCATTCAGGCCAGCGCCTTCGCGCGCTCCGACACCACGCTGCAGCTGGCGTGGGTGGTCGGCGGCTTCGTCGGCATCGCGATGCCGCTGATGCCGCGACTCGGGCTCGGCATCGCGTGCGCCGTGCTGGCGGCGTGGGCGATCTTCGTGTTCGTCAGCCGCCCGAGCCGGATGGGCACGTCGCCCGGTGGCGCCTGAGCCGTCGGGTCAGAGCTCGAGCTCGTCGGCCAGCGCGCGCAGCAGCTTCGCGGTCGGCTTGGCGGTCTTGGCCTCGGGCGCGCGGCCGTGGCGGTAGGTCTCACCGACACCGTCCAGCAGCCGGATGATGTCCTCGACGATGGTGACCATCAGCTCGGGGTCCTTGCGCTGCGAGGTGCGCTTGTTGCGGCTCACCGATGCCGGCTCGTCGACGACCCGGACCTGGAGGGCCTGGTCGCCGCGTCGACCCTGGGCGATGCCGAACTCGACACGGGTGCCGTTCTTGATCGTGGTCATGCCCTCGGGCAGCGCGTCGGCGTGCAGGTAGACGTCCGGGCCGCTGTCCTGGGACAGGAACCCGAATCCCTTGTCGGCGTCGAACCACTTCACCTTGCCACTGGGCACGGTCTGACCTCTTCTACTCAAACGATCACCGCGACGGTGGTCGCGATTGCGGGCAAAGCCTAGGCGGACGTGCCGATCACTCGCCAACCGATTGGCGCAGGGCCTCGTTGAGCGAGCCCGAGCGGAAGCCACGGGGGTCGAGCTCGGCGGCATCGAAGCCGGCGGCGTGTACGGCGTCGAGCACCGTGCGGCGTACGGCATCGTCGGTGAGGGGGCCGGCGACGAGCGTCGCGTCGACCTCGAGCGAGGCCCGCTCACCCAGGTCCCGCACGCGCAGGTCGCGGGCCTCGAGGCCGGCCGCGGCCAGCGCGGACCGGACGCCCGCCTCGGCGCGCTCGACCCGGGCGAGGCGGTGGGGCGTGACCTCGATGCCATAGGCGACGCGCGAGGACAGGCAGGCGGCGGCGGGCTTGTCCCAGGTCGGGAGGCCCCAGCGGCGTGAGGCGCGGCGGACGTCGTCCTTGGTCAGGCCCGCGTCGAGGAGCGGCGTCACGGCCCCGCGCTCGGCCGCGGCGCGGATGCCCGGGCGGAAGCCGGCGACCGCGTCATCGGCGTTGGTGCCGGTGGCGACGTGGGCGATGCCGCGCCCAGCGGCGAGGGGCCCGAGGGTCTCGATCAGCTCGGCCTTGCAGAAGTAGCATCGCTCGCCGTCGTTGGCGCGGTAGCCCTCGCGGTCCATCTCGTGGGTGCGGGGGGTGAGCAGCTCGACGCCCAGTGAGGTCGCGAAGTCGCGGGCCGGGTCGCGCTCGACGGCAGGCAGCGAGTCGGAGTAGCCGGTGCCGGCCACGACGTTGTCGGGCCCCAGGGTCCGGGCGGCGGCGGCGAGCAGCAAGGCACTGTCCGCTCCCCCGCTGAAGGCGACCAGCACGGAGCCGAGCTCGCGCAGGCGCTCCTCGAGCGCGGCCAGCCGCAGGTCGAGGACGTGCTCGTCGAGCCAGGCGGGGAACTCGTCGAGGCTGTCGAGGACGACGTGGGTGCCGGCCGCGAGCAGCGCCTCGCGGGTGCTGCCGCCGGTGAGCACCGAGACGCTGATGACGCCCGCGGCCAGGGCGCCCTCGACGTCGTGGACGTGGTCACCGACGTAGACGGACGCGCCCTCCTGGCGGAGCACGTCGGCCTTGCCGACGCCCCAGACCGTCCCCTCGAGGTGGTCGATGTCGAACCCGAGGTGGTCGACGTGGCGCTGCGCATTGGGAGCGAACTTGCCCGTCACGACCACGACCCGGCCGCCGTGGCGGCGGACCGCTGCCAGGGCTTCGTGGGCGCCGGCCAGGGCGGGCACCGGGAGGATCGAGTGGTCGACGTAGAGCTCGCGGAAGCGGGTGATGGCGGGCTCGATCGCCTCCGCCGCGAGGTGCGGGGTGAGGATGAGGTCGAGCGGCGGGCCGAGGTTCTGGGTGAGCTCGACGACGGGGAACTCGACGTCGAGCTCGTGACCCAGCGCGACCAGCGTGGCTGCGAACCCGGGCACGGTGTCGATCAGGGTCATGTCCAGGTCGAAGCCCACCACGAGTGAAGGGGCGCGAGACGACATGCAGCCAGCGTAGATCCCCTGTGCACGAGGCTTTGATTCCCCACCATCCGGCTGACACCATGGAGGGTTCCGCGCCACAATGGCGTGCTCTGACCTGCACGAACGACGCAAGGACCCACGTGACACCGACCGCACCGAGTGCCGTTGCCCGCGCAGCCCGTGTGCTGTTGCCGGGCCTCGTCGCGGCCGTGACCGTCGCCGCCACCATGACGTCCGTGCCCTCCCTCGCGAGCGAGGGCGAGGTCCCGAGCCTGCAGCTCGTGACGTTGACCGGGCCGGGCACCTCCGCCTCGACGGCCGACGCCGCCGTCCTGACGGCCCGCCAGGACGCCGTGCTCGCGAGCATCGACTCCCCCGAGACGACCTACCGCTGGACGACGGCCCTCAACGGCTTCGCCGCCCGGCTGACGCCCGAACAGGTCACGGCCCTCGAGGCCCACGACGAGGTCGCGACCGTGGAGGCCAACTCCGTGCTGCCCATGGCCGGCCGGATCACCTCGACCGGTGCCGTGTCCGCGCAGGCTGAGCGCGTCAGCGGTCGAGCCGGCTCGGGCGTGGTGATCGGCTTCGTCGACTCCGGCCTCGCGCCCGACTCACCGCTGTTCACCGACGTCCCGGGCCTGGGCGCCGACCTGCCCAGCTATGCCGGGGAGTGCACGACCGGCGAGGGATGGTCCTCCTCGTCGTGCAACCGCAAGGTCGTCGGTGCCGGGTGGTGGGTGGCCGGCTTCGGCGCCGACCGCATCCGCTCGTCGGAGAGCCTGTCGGCGCTCGATGTCATCGGCCACGGCACCCAGGTCGCCTCCGTCGCGGCCGGCAACTCCGACGTCTCGGTCCGGCTGAACGGCCGCACCATGGGCAACTTCGGCGGCGTGGCTCCCCGCGCCCGGATCGCGCCCTACAAGGCGTGCTGGGCAGCGCCCGACCCTGCTGACGACGGGTGCGCGACCGCCGACGTCGTCTCCGCGATCGACCGCGCCACCGCCGACGGCGTCGACGTCCTCAACATCGCCGTGGCCGGCCCCTCCTCGATCGACACCGTCGAGCGGGCGCTGCTGGGTGCTGCCGAGGCCGACGTCGTCGTCATCGGTGCCGCCGGCAACGCCGGGCGCTCGGCGTTCGCCGGCCACACCTCCCCGTGGGTCACCACGGTCGGCGCCACCCGCGGCAGCACGCTGCGCGGCCAGGTCTCGGTCGTGCGCGGCCCCCGCCTCACCGGAGCCAGCCGCTCTCGCCGCGCCGTCGGCCCGGTGCGTCTGGTGCTCGGCGCCGACGCGGTAGCCGCAGGTGCGCGTCGCCGCGACGCACGGCAGTGCCGGCCCGGTTCGCTCGACGCCCGCCAGGTCGCCGACCGTGCCGTCCTGTGCGTGCGCGGCGGCATCGGCCGCGTCGACAAGTCCGAGGCCGTCGCACTGGCCGACGGCGTCGCGATGGTGCTGGTCAACGACCGCCCCGGCGGCGTGATCGACGACTTCCACAGTGTCCCGACGGTCCAGCTCACGCAGGGCGACGGCCAGCGCCTCACCCGCTGGGTCCGCCGGCACGACCGCACCGTCGTGCGCCTCGCCGGCGTCGCCCCCGAGCGCTCCGCCGCCCGGGCCGCCGGTTGGTCAGCCTCCGGTGACTCGCGGTCCACGCTGCTCAAGCCAGACATCGTCGCCGTCGGCGAAGGGGTGCTCGGCGCCGTACCCGGCTCGTGGGCGCTGTTCTCCGGCACGTCCGCCGCGACCGCGCGCGCCAGCGGCCTCGCCGCCCTGCTGCGCTCCGAGCACGACTGGTCGGCTCCGGTCGTCCGCTCCGTGCTGACCACGACCGCGCGACCGCTCGCCGGCGCCCCGACCCTGAAGCAGGGGGCCGGACAGGTGGGGTCACTGCGCCGGGCCGGGCTCGCCCTCGACGTCCGCTCCGGCGACTACCGGCGGGCCCTCGACGGCACGTCGTGGCGTGACCTCAACGTCTCCTCCCTCGTCATCCGCCGCGGCGGCACGGCCGTTCGGCGCGTCACCAACCTCGGCTCGCGCGCCGAGTACTTCTCCGCGCAGGTCCAGGGGTTCGCCGGGCACAGCGTCCGGACGACGCCGGTCGCGCTGCGCCTCGCCCCGGGCGAGACGGCCACGGTGCGCATCACCGTCACTGGTCCGAGCGGACCGACCAGGCTCGACGACGGCTGGATCGTGTGGCGCGGCGCCCGCGGCTCCGAGACGCGCCTCCCGGTCGCGATCACCCGCTAGGGCACTCAGGCCTCGCGGCGCACCGACATCTGGCGGTCGCCGAACGAGACGACGTCACCGTCGACGAGGGTGGCGGGCTTGCCGGCCGTCAACGGCCGGGACACGCCCTGGCGCATGAGCACCGACCCGTTGGTCGAGCCACGGTCCATCACGACGAGCACGCCGTCGGGGGCCGGCCCGAACTGGGCATGGGTCTTGGAGACCGACATGTCGGCCGAGGTGAGCGGCACGAGGTGGTGGACCTGTTCACCCGAGCGCGGCTCGGGACGCCGTCCGACCAGCGCAAGGCCCTCCACCACGAAGGACTCGCCG
>NZ_CM001852.1:588666-645046 GCF_000389985.1 Nocardioides sp. CF8 | reverse complement strand
ACCACGAAGGACTCGCCTTTGTCGAAGGTGCCCCGCCAGCGCGGGCCGGCCGGTGCGACGCCCGGGATCGTCCGGACGGCCGTGCGGCCGTCGTCGCCCGGCGGGCGCTGGGCGGGCGGGCGTCGGGCAGGCGGAGCGGGCGGAGCCGGCGGCTGCTGCACCGGGACCTGGGGCGCCAGGACCTGGGGCGGGAGTGCCGTGCGGCGCGTGGAGAGCTCCGGGTTGACCCGGCGCGGGGGCGCCGGCGGCTCGACCGGCGGGGCCGGGATCAACCGCATGGCAGTCAGGTTGACCACGTGGCGCGGGCCCTCGTCCACCTCCTCGACGAAGGGATCGACCGGGCGCACGTCCACGACGACGGAGTGCGCGAGGTGGTCGTGCCAGCCGCGGCGCTGCCGGCCCCGGTCCTCGACGGCCGTCCAGGCCAGCGTCGCCAGGCCCAGGGCGAACGTCGGGACGGACGCGACCGCGAGGACGAGGGATCGCAGCAGGGCACGACCGACACCGATGGGGGTGCCGGTTCCGTGGTGGACCACCCGGAGGCCGACCATCGCCTTGCCCGGCGTGTTGCCGCTGACACCGAGGACGACGGCGCCGGCGACCCACATGAGGGCCATCACCACGGCGCCCGCTCCCACCGCCGTCCACCCGTCGTCGGCGAGCACCCACGTGCCGAGACCCGCCGCACCCACCACGACCCAGCCGATCAGCCGGTCGATGAAGAAGGCATGGAACCGTCGCTCGAGCTCGGCGATCGGATACATCTCGGCTGCCCGGTGCTCGGTCATCGTCGGTCCTGCTGCATTCACGCGTTGGTCGTCTGGATGGTGACCCCGTCACCGAGGTCGAGGATCGCGCCCGGGATGAGGGAGACGGCGATGCCGGCCTGGAGGTCCTCGGGCGGCAGGCCGGGCTGCACCAGCACGGTGCCGTTGGTCGAGCCCATGTCGGTGACCACGGCCATGCCGTGGTCGGCGCCCGCACCGGGGCGGATCTCGAGGTGGGTCGAGGAGATCTCGTGGTGGGGGCTGGGCACCGTCACGAGGTGCGGCTGGTCGCTGGATGCGAAGCGGCGAGCCTCCGGCGCCCGTCCGACCAGGATGACGCGGTCGACGTCGACGACGTCGCCGGTGGAGAAGACCAGCTTGGCGACGGGGCGAGCGACGACCGCCGGCGCCACCTCCTGACCGGGGATCCCGATCTGGGGCCGCTCGAACTCCTGGACCGGGACGCCGATCGTCGTCTGCCCGTCATGGTCGACGGCCGGCTGCTCGCCGGTCGGGGTGGGGTCGTCACCGCTGGGGGCACCGAAGGTGAGAGGGGCCTGCGCGGGCTCCTGGGGCTCCGGAGTCGGTTCCGGCTCGGGCTCCGGCTCGGGCTCGCGCTCGGGCGTCGGCTCGGGCGTCGGCTCCGGTGTCGGTTCCGGCTCGGGTGTCGGTTCCGGGGCGGGTAGGGCCTGCGCCGGCTCGACGGGCGCGCTCTGGGCGCCGACCTCGCCGAACTGCACCGCGGAGGCGCGGGCGACACCGGCGACCAGTGCGAGGTCGGACTGCTCGCTCGTGGCGCCGACGCTGATGCGGCCCCCCGTGACGCCGTCGAGCGTGCGCTCGCTCCACAGCAGATCGGGCTCGTGCGCGACGGCGACCTCGCCGCTCGGAGTGTGGAAGGTGGCCGTGACGTCGCCGCGGACCAGCACGCGGGTGCGGTCGCCGTGGCCGACCAGGGCGAAGCCGGACAGACCGCTCAGGCCGTCGGCCACGAGACCGTCGAGCACCGTCTCGAAGGTGGCACCGCTGTCGGCGAGGTCCCACAGGCCGGCCACCCGCGCCCGGGCGTCGGCGGGGATCAGCACCGTGACCTGCTCACCCACGACGGCATACCAGTCACCGGCGGCGAAAGTCCTCTTGTGTGCGGCGTCCTCGGTCACGGTCGGGCCCCCAGCTTGTCTTCGAGACTCGCGAGCTGGCGCTCGGAGTCGTAGGAATCGTCGTGCACCAATCCCACCACATCCACGACGACGGCCGTCGCGTTGTCGCGGCCCCCCGCGTCGAGGGCGGCCTGCACCAGTGCGTCGGCGGCATCGCGCGGGTCGTGGATGCGCTCGAGGATGTCCTCGATCACCGCGTCCTCGATCATGCCGCTGATGCCGTCGCTGCACAGCAGGAGTCGTTCGGCCGCCGCGAGCGGCAGCAGGAAGAAGTCGGGGGCAACGCCGTCGGGGCTCCCGAGCGCCCGGGTGATGACGTGGCGCTCGGGGTGGACGGCGGCCTCCTCGGGGGTGATCTCCCCCGCCTCGATCAGCTCCTGGACCACCGAGTGGTCGACGCTGACCTGGTCGAGCGTGCCGTCGTTGAAGCGGTAGATCCGGGAGTCGCCGAGGTTCACCAGCATCCACAGGGTGTGCTGCTGGTCCTCGACGAGCACGGCCGCGACACAGGTCGTGCCGGCGTGCCAGCGCGGGTGCGTGCCGCGCTGCGCCTCGGCGTACTGCAGGATCCGGACCTGTGCGCGCGAGAGCGTCTCGGCGACGACCTCGGCACCGCGCTGCGGGTCGTAGCCCTCCTCGGCGAGCCGGGCGAACTCCTCGACCACGATCCGGCTGGCGACGTCACCTCCCGAGTGTCCGCCCATCCCGTCGGCCACCACGAACACCGGCGGCGCGACGAGGAAGGAGTCCTCGTTGATCTTGCGCACGTGCCCGACCTCGGAGGCGGACCCGTGGTGCAGATCAACCGGCTTCATGCCCAGCCCTCACGCTCGTCGACGATGAGCCGCGGCAAGGGCTCGGCGAGTAGCGTAGAAGGGATGTCTACCCAGGAGCAGGCGCCCCCGCGGACGCTGGCAGACCAATTGCGCCGATGGCCCGATGAGCGGCTGGCGGCGCTGTTGCGGATGCGTCCGGATCTCGCCACTCCTGCACCTCATGATTCCGCGCAGCTCGCGTCTCGCGCCGCAACTCGCTCGTCCGTCCTCAGGGCGCTCGACAACCTCAGCCGGCTCGAGCTCTCCGTGCTTGATGCCCTCGTGGTTGCAAACCAAACCACCCAGTCCGAACTTCTCCGGATCGTGCACGCCGATCCCGCTGCCACCGAGGCCGCGACCGAGCGGCTGGTCGACCTCGCCCTCGTCTGGGAGTCGCCCGGCGGACTGCGTCCGCTGAGCGGTGTCGGCGAGGCGCTGCGGGGCGACGAGTCCGCTGGTGTCAGCGGCCTGCGGCCGATGTCGGCCGACCCCGGGACCCCCGAGGAGGTGGCGGCGCGGCTGACGGCAATCAGTCCGCGTGCCCGCGCCCTGCTCGAGCACGTGCTCGCCAACGGCGGCGAGGGAACCACGGGCAACGCCCGGCGCACCGTGTCTGCCGCCGACGCCGCGACCCCGGTCGAGGAGCTCATCGCCCACCGGCTGCTCATCCCCCGCGACGGCGGCGTGCTGGTCCTCCCCGGGGAGGTCGGGATCGCGCTGCGCGGCGGTCACACGACGACGACGCCCCGCGACGAGGTGCCCGAGCTCGCGACCACCGAGCGCGACGCCGCCCTGGTCGACCGGACCGCCGGCGGTGCCGCCTTCGACGTCGTACGGCGAACGGAGCTGCTCCTCGACCACTGGGGCCTGGAGCCTCCGGCGACCTTGCGCAGCGGCGGCCTCGCCGTACGCGACCTGAAGGCGACCGCCTCCGAGCTGCAGGTCAGCGAGCCCGAGGCCGGGCTGCTCATCGAGGTCGCGTCGGCGGCCGGGCTGCTCACCTCCGCCGCCGACCCGGACGGCAACGAGGTCTGGCTGCCGACCGACGCCTTCGACACCTGGGCCGCCGGCTCGACCGGTGAGCGGTGGGCGACGCTGGCCCTGGCCTGGCTCGACACCACGCGGCTGCCGAGCCTGATCGGCGCCAAGGACCCGGGCGGCAAGACCTGGAACGCGCTGGCTCCCGACCTGTCGAGCGTGATGGCCCCCGAGGCGCGCGCCCTGGCGCTGGCCCAGCTGGCCGACCTCGCGCCGGGGCTCGTCCTGGCGACCGGCACAGGCGTGCCCTCGCTCGTCGAGCGCGTGGCGTGGCTGCGTCCGCGGCGTCCCTCCGTGCACCGCGACCTCGTCGCGGCAGCCGTCCACGAGGCCGGGCTGCTCGGCCTGGTCGGGGCCGGCGGGCTGTCGACTGCCGGGCGGGCCGTCCTCGCCCACGACCACGACGCGGCGCTGGCGGCGATCACCCCGCACCTGCCCCACCCTGTCGACCACGTCCTCCTGCAGGCCGACCTGACCGCGGTCGCCCCGGGGCCGCTGGAGACCGAGCTCGCCCGCACGCTCCACCTCCTGGCCGACGTCGAGTCCCGCGGCGGCGCGACCGTCTACCGCTTCACCAACGGCTCGGTGCGGCGCGCCTTCGACGCCGGCTGGTCGGCGCTCGAGGTGCACGAGTTCGTCGGGTCGGTGTCGCGCACCCCCATCCCCCAGCCGCTGACCTACCTCGTCGACGACGTGGCGCGGACCTTCGGCACGGTCCGGGTCGGGCACGCCGAGGCGTTCCTGCGCGCCGACGACGAGGCCGCGCTGACCGAGCTGCTGCACCACCCGAAGGCCAGCACCCTCGGGCTGCGCCGGATCGCGCCGACGGTGCTGATCTCGAGCGTGCCCGTCGACGTGCTCCTCCCGCGACTGCGCGAGCTCGGCGCCACCCCCGTCGTGGAGGCACCCGACGGGACCGTGCGCGTCGCGCGCCGCGACCTGTTGCGCGCTCGACGACCACGCTCCTCGCGCACGCGCGGCGCCGCGCAGGCCCGCGCCCAGGCCACCGTCGCCTCCGTCGTCACCGCCATCCGCAGCGGCGACCGCGCGACCGCGAGCCGGCCGACCTCACCCACGATCGCCACCACCCCGTCCAGCGCGCTCGCAGCGCTGCGCGAGGCGATCGAGAGCCGCGAGACCGTCGTGATCGGCTACGTCGACAACCACGGCGCCAGCTCCGACCGCGTGGTCGACCCGCTGCGGCTCGAGGGTGGCCAGCTGATGGCGCACGACCACCGCAGCGACGACGAGCGACTCTTCGCCGTACACCGCATCACGACCGTCACGCCGCTGTCCGCACCGCAACCGTAAGGTGGTCAGGTGGACTTCATCCGGTACGCCGAGTCGGCGGCGGCGCTCCTCAACGCCGACATGCCCGACGTCGACGCGCTGCTGGACCACCTCTCCCGGCGTGAGTGGCTGCACCCGACCGTGGTCGAGGACGACGTGGACGCGTTGCAGGGCTTCCAGTCGGCACTGCGGCCGGTCTTCGAGGCCTCCGACCGCGGTGACGTCGGCGCCGTCGTGTCCACCATCAACGCGCTGCTGATCGAGCACCCCGTGACGCCGATGATCAGCGACCACGACCCGGACGACCTGCACATGCACGTCGCCAACCGTGCCGCGTCGGTCTCCGAGCTGCTGATCAGTGAGTCGCTGATGGGCCTGGCCAACCTCGTCTGCGACCTCGGCGCGACCCGCCTCGGGATCTGCCAGGCCGTGAAGTGCGACCACGTCTTCGTCGACACCTCCCCCAACCAGTCGCGGCGCTACTGCTCGGAGCGGTGTTCCTCGCGGGCCAACGTTGCGGCGTACCGCGCGCGGCAGAAGGCTGCTGCCTCGTGAATGACGGCCCCCTGATCGTCCAGAGCGACAAGACCCTGCTGCTGGAGATCGACCACCCGCGCGCGAGCGACGCCCGCAAGGCGATCGCGCCCTTCGCCGAGCTCGAGCGCTCGCCGGAGCACATCCACACCTACCGGCTCACGCCGCTGGGGCTGTGGAACGCGCGCGCCGCGGGCCACGACGCCGAGCAGGTGGTCGACGCGCTGCTGTCGTTCAGCCGCTACGCCGTGCCGCACGCGCTGCTCGTCGACATCGCCGAGACGATGGGCCGCTACGGCCGGCTGCGGCTGGAGAAGCACCCGACCCACGGCCTCGTCCTCAGCAGCACCGATCGCCCCGTGCTCGAGGAGGTGCTGCGCGCCAAGAAGATCGCGGGCATGCTCGGCAACCGCATCGACGACGACTCGGTCGTCGTGCACTCCAGCGAGCGCGGCAACCTCAAGCAGGCGCTGCTCAAGCTCGGCTGGCCGGCGGAGGACTTCGCGGGCTACGTCGACGGCGAGGCCCACCCGATCGCGCTCGACCAGGACGGCTGGGAGCTCAGGAAGTACCAGCAGGAGGCCGCCGAGTCGTTCTGGCACGGTGGCTCCGGCGTCGTCGTCCTGCCCTGTGGCGCGGGCAAGACCATCGTCGGCGCGGCCGCGATGGCCCAGGCCCAGGCGACCACACTGATCCTCGTCACCAACACCGTCAGCGCCCGGCAGTGGAAGGACGAGCTGGTCAAGCGCACGTCCCTGACCGCCGACGAGATCGGGGAGTACTCCGGATCCGTCAAGGAGGTCCGACCGGTCACCATCGCGACGTACCAAGTGCTCACCACCCGCCGCAAGGGTGTCTACACGCACCTCGAGCTGCTCGACGCCCGCGACTGGGGCCTCATCGTCTACGACGAGGTGCACCTGCTGCCGGCGCCGATCTTCCGGATGACCGCCAACCTCCAGGCCCGCCGCCGGATCGGCCTGACCGCGACGCTCGTGCGCGAGGACGGGCGCGAGGGCGAGGTCTTCTCGCTGATCGGCCCCAAGCGCTACGACGCGCCCTGGAAGGACATCGAGGCGCAGGGCTGGATCGCACCCGCTGACTGCGTCGAGGTCCGGGTCACCCTCCCCGAGGGGCAGCGCCTCGCCTACGCCGTCGCCGAGCCGGAGGAGCGCTACCGGCTGGCGTCCTGCACGCACGCCAAGATCGATGTTGTACGGCGACTGGTGGACCAGCACGAGGGCCAGCCGACGCTCGTGATCGGCCAGTACCTCGACCAGCTCGACGAGCTCGCGGAGCTGCTGGGGGCGCCCGTGATCAAGGGCGAGACCCCCGTCAAGGAGCGGCAGCGGCTCTTCGACGCCTTCCGCTCCGGCGAGGAACCCCTGCTCGTGGTCTCGAAGGTCGCCAACTTCTCCATCGACCTCCCGTCGGCGGAGGTGGCGATCCAGGTCAGCGGCTCCTTCGGCTCCCGCCAGGAAGAGGCGCAGCGCCTCGGCCGGCTGCTGCGACCGAAGGGCGAGGGCAAGTCCGCCCACTTCTACACCGTCGTCTCGCGCGACACCGTCGACGCCGACTTCGCCCAGAACCGGCAGCGGTTCCTCGCGGAGCAGGGCTACGCCTACCGGATCATCGATGCCGCCGACCTCGACACCACTCGCTGAGCGCTGGCCGCTGCGCGCGCTCCTCGACGTCCGCGACGACCTGCTGGTCGCGTGGGACCGCCCGGGCTACCACGACCTGCGACACCTGGGCGAGGTCCTCGACCGGCTCGAGGACCTCGACCGGGCGGGCGCCGCGTTCGACAAGGTGCCGGTCGTGCTCGCGGCGTGGTTCCACGACGCGGTCCACGACGGGCAGCCCGGGGCCGAGGAGCGCTCCGCGCTGCTCGCGTCGGCCTCCCTGCCTGATCCACCGGCGGCGGAGGTCGCCCGGCTGGTGCGGATGACCGAGCACCACCAGGCCTTCCCCGACGACCTCAACGCCGCGGCCCTGAGCGATGCCGACCTCGCGATCCTCGCGGCCGACCCGGACCGCTACGAGCGCTACGCGAGCGACGTACGCATCGAGTATGCGCACGTCCCGGACGCCGACTTCCGGGCCGGGCGGGCGGCCGTGCTGACCGACCTGCTGGCCGGTCCGTCGCTCTTCCGCACCCCGCAGGGCCGGGACCTGTGGGAGGACCGGGCGCGAGCCAACGTGCTCGCGGAGATCGAGCGGCTGACCGGCGCCTGGCCGCAGACCTAGACCAGGTCGCCGAGCTGGACGAACATCGTGAAGCGGTCGGGCCGGAAGGCGGTCCGGGAGACGTTGACGACCTTGTCGCCGCACAGCGCGCGCCGGGAGAGGTGGAGCACGGGCGCACCGGGCTGGAGCTCCAGCAACGCCGCCTCGTCGGCGGTGGCGCCGTCGGCGGAGATCGCGTCCTCGGCCCACGTCGGGCGCAGGCCGCGCTCGTCGAGGGCGTCGTAGAGGCTGGTGGGCATCCCGCTCTGCAGGAAGCCCGGCAGCAGGACCTCGTTGAGGTAGGCGTCCTCGATGCACACGACCTGCTGGTCGGCACGACGCAGCCGCTTCCAGTGGATGACGGCGTCACCCGGCGAGATGTCGAGGGCACGGGCCACACCTGGGCCCGCCTGCTCGCGACGGGCCACCAGCGTCTGCGACTCCGGCAGCAGCCCGCGCACCTTCATGTCCTCGGTGTACGACGACAGCCGACCCACCCGGCGACGCGGGTGCGCGACGAAGGTGCCACGACCGGGCACCCGCTCGAGGAGCCCCTCGGTGACCAGCACGTCGAGCGCCTGGCGCACCGTCATCCGGGCGACCCCGAACCGTGCGACCAGCTCACGCTCCGACGGGGCGGCCGCACCGGGAGGAGCCTCGGCCAGCAGCGAGCGGACGTATTCGCGGACCTGAACGTGCTTGAGCCCGCTCTCGGCGAGCCTCACGTCCACGGTGTCCACGGCATGAGACTAGGTCGGGTGTCAGGGTCGCGTACGGGTTTTGTCGAAGCGCACGGTAAAGGGACATCCACAATTCAGTGACATCACTCAGCACCGATGGCGCGCAGCACGTCGAGCTTCGCGGCCCGGCGTGCGGGGAGCAGCGCAGCCAGGACGCCGATCACGACGGAGACCACGAGGAAGACCGCCAGCTGCCCGACCGGCACCGAGATCACCTCCAGTCCCTCCTCGCGCAGCGAGTGCATCAGCGCGATCCCGAACCCGATGCCCAGCACCACGCCGAGCACCGCCCCGAGCACCGCGATCACCACGGACTCCAGCGTCACCATCCGCCGCAGCTGCGCCCGGCTCACCCCGATCGCCCGCAGCAGCCCGACCTCTCGGGTGCGCTCGATGATCGACAGGGCGAGCGTGTTGACGATCCCCAGGACGGCGATCAGCAGCGCCAGCCCCAGCAGCGCGAAGATCATCAGCACGAGCTGGTCGATCGGCTCGCGCTGCTCGGCGGCGAAGCCCCGCTGGTCCTTGACCGTGACCACCGGCGACTTCTCCACCACGGCGTCCAGGGCGGCCTGCACGCCCGCGCGGTCATCGGTGTCGATGATCAGGAAGTTGTCGGAGTCCTGGTGGCCGGCGTCGACCAGGGTCTGCGGTGTCGTGACGATCGGGAAGAACAGGATGGGGTTCTCGGCGTAGATCCCGACGACCTCCATCTCGTGCTCGCCGTCGGCGAGCCTGAAGGTGACGTCCTCGCCGAGCGACAGGTCCTCCTCCTCGGCATGGGACTCGTCCACCACGACCGTGTCGTCGACGAGGTCGGCGACGTCGCCCTCGACCATGTCGATGGCGAAGCCGTCGCGCATCGTCGCGGGCTCGGCCGCACCGATGCCCTGCCCCTCCCCGCCCATCTGGGAGATCGCGAACCGCTGCGCCCACACGCTCTCCACCCCGGGCACCTCGGCCATCTGCCGACCCACCTGCGTCGAGAAGCTCTGCCCGACGAGGCTGCTGACGACGTAGTCGCCGACGAAGTTCTCCTCGATGGTCTTGTCGACGCTCGCCTTGGCCGAGTCACCCACGATCGCCATCGTGCAGGCCAGCGACAGCCCGATCATCAGCGCCGAGGACGTCGCGGTCGTACGGCGAGGGTTGCGCAGCGAGTTCTGCCCGGCCAGCGTCCCGATCGACCCGAAGAGGCGGGAGTAGGTCCAGGCCGCGGCGGCCAGCAGCGGGTGGCTGATCACCGGGCTGGCGGAGGCGACGCCGAGCAGGATCGCGAGGATGCCGCCGCCGACGAAGTAGAGCGGACGCGGGACGGAATCGGTGAGCCCGGCCGCCAGCGCGACCCCGCCACCGACGATCAGCACGACCCCGATCAGCATCCTGCGCCGCAGCGAGGACTCGGGCATCGCGATGTCGTCGCGCATCGCCTGGACCGGCGCGATCTTGGAGGTGCGGCGGGCCGGGAAGAACGCCGCGCCCATCGTCACGACCACGCCCACGGCGTAGGCCGCCAGCACCGTCTTCGGGGCCATGATGAGCGGCTGGCCGGAGAGGTCGAGGCCGAACTGCGCGAACAGCGTGCGGATGCCGATGGCCAGCAGGACGCCGAGCCCCAGCCCGATCGTCGAGCCCAGCAGGCCGAGGAGCAGGGCCTCGAGCAGCACCGAGCGGGTGACCTGCTTCTTGCTGGCGCCGAGGGCGCGCAGCAGGGCGAGCTCGCGGCTGCGCTGGGCGACCAGGATCGAGAACGTGTTGACGATGAGGAACGCGCCGACCACCAGCGAGATGCCGGCGAAGATGAGCAGGAAGGTCGTCAGGAACCCGACCGCCTCCTGGATGGCGCTGGCTGCCTCGTCGGCCGCCTCGTCGCCGGTGACGGCCTCGACCCCGTCGGGCAGCGCCTCGCCCACCGCGGCGGCGAGGTCCTCCTGGCTGGTGCCGGGCTCGGCGGTCACCCAGATGTCGCTGAACGCGTCCTTCCCGTCGAGGAAGAGGTCCTGCGCCGTACGCGTGTCGAAGGCGGTGAAGGTCGCACCGTTGAGGGAGCCGCCCTCCGGGAAGCCGATCACCCCGACCAGCTCGGCGGTCAGGCTGCCACGGTCGGTGGCGGTGACGATGGTGACGTCCTGGCCGATGACGTAGCCACCCTCGCCGGCGGTGTTCGAGTCGAGCATCACCTCGCCGGCCTTCTCCGGCGCGCGCCCGGCGATGACGTCCATGCCCTCGAGGTCGTGGCCCGCGGGCGCCTCGGTCCAGTTGCCACCGATGCTGGGCGGGCCGCTGCCGCCGATCAGCTTGCCGTCCTTGCCGACGACGTAGACGCCGAACGCAGTGACGTTGCCGTCGACCCGGGCCGCACCCTCGACGCCCTCGAGCGAGTCGACGAGCCCGGAGTCGACGGTGCGGGTGGTCGGCTCGGCCGCGGCATCGGTGTTCTCGGGTCGTACGACGACGTCACCGACCGTCGAGGCCATCAGCGCGGTGAAGCTACGACTGAGGGTGTCGCTGAAGACCAGGGTGCCGACGACGAACGAGACCCCGATGACGATCGCGAACGTGCTCATCAGCAGGCGCACCTTGCGCCCGAGCAGGCTCTTGAGGGCGGCGCGGAACATCAGCGCTCCGCGTCTGCCGCGAGCGGCGCGGACATGCGCGCCATCACCTCGAGCACGCCCTCGCGGTCGGGGCGGCGCAGCTCGTCGACGATCCGGCCGTCGGCGAGGAACACGACTCGGTCGGTGTAGGACGCCGCCACCGGGTCGTGCGTGACCATCACGATGGTCTGGCCATGGTCGGCCGCGCTGCGACGGAGCAGGTCGAGCACCTCCGCCCCCGACTGGGAGTCGAGGTTGCCGGTCGGCTCGTCGGCGAAGACGATCGCGGGCCGGCCGACGAGCGCGCGGGCGATCGCGACGCGCTGCTGCTGGCCGCCGGAGAGCTGGTTGGGGCGGTGGGAGAGGCGGTCGCGGATGCCGACGGTCTCGATCACGGTGTCGAACCACTCGCGGTCGGGCTTGCGGCGCGCGATCGACTGCGGGAGGACGATGTTCTCCTCGGCGCTGAGCGTCGGGACCAGGTTGAAGGACTGGAACACGAAGCCGATCTCGTCACGGCGCAGCCGGGTCAGCTCCTTGTCCTTGAGCCTGCCCAGCTCGCGATCCCCGAGGAACACCTCGCCCGAGGTCGCGGTGTCGAGGGCCGCGCAGCAGTGCATGAGCGTCGACTTGCCCGACCCGCTCGGGCCCATGATCGCGGTGAACTCGCCGGCGACCAGGTCGAGGCTGACACCGTCGAGCGCGCGCACCATCGCATCGCCCTTGCCGTAGGTCTTCGTCAGGTCCCGCACCCGCGCGGCCACCCTCGCGGACGTGCCCGCTCCCCCGTCAGTCATCGTCATGCGCCCAGACTCCCGCACGTGACCAAGCACCGCCACCGGGATCCACCCTGGTCCGCCCCTCAGGGTTGTGTCGAACGCGTGTTCGATCTAGGCTCGCACCGTGGACTTCCAGTCGACCCTCTTCGCCCCCGACACCCCTGCCGGTCACGAGGTCGTCGCGCCCCTGTCCCCGGAGCGGACCACGCTGGCGCACGGCGCCTGGCTCGACGTCCAGCGCAACTGGCTGGCGGGTGCCGACGACGTCTTCGCCACCATGGTCGCGCAGGTGCCGTGGCGCGCGGAGCGCCGCCAGATGTATGACCGCATCGTCGACGTACCCCGCCTCGTGCACACCTACGTCCTCGGCGAGGACCTCCCCCACCGGGCGCTCGACGACGCGCGCGACGCCCTGAGCGCGCACTACCTCCCCGAGCTGGGCGAGCGCTTCGTGAGCGCCGGCTGCTGCTACTACCGCGACGGCCGGGACTCGGTGGCGTGGCACGGCGACACCATCGGGCGCGGCAGGACGCAGGACACGATGGTCGCGATCGTGTCGCTCGGCGACCCGCGCAAGCTCGCGCTGCGACCCCGCGGCGGGGGCGACTCCATCGGCGTGACGCTGGGCCACGGCGACCTCGTCGTGATGGGTGGCTCGTGCCAGCGCACCTGGGAGCACGCCATCCCCAAGGTCGCCGCGGCCGGCCCGCGGATCAGCGTGCAGTTCCGGCCGCTGAACGTGTTCTGAGGCCTAGAACTCGACGCGCGGTGCGGCCTCCTGGGCCTCCGGGGCGTCGTAGAACTCACGCTTGCTGACGCCCGCGATGCCGGTGAAGAACATCCACGGGATGGTCTGGGTGAGGTTGTTGAGGGTCGCCACCGCGTCGTTGTAGTACTGCCGGGCGAAGGCCAGCTGGTTCTCGATCTCGGCGAGCTGGCGCTGGAGGTCGAGGAAGTTGGCGTTGGCCTTCAGGTCGGGGTAGGCCTCGGCCACGGCGTTCAGCTTCACCAACGCACTGGTCAGGGCGGCATCAGCGGCGGCCTTGGCTGCGACGTCGTTGCCGTCAGCAGCGGCCTGCACCCCGGCCCGGGCCCGGGTGACCTCCTCCAGCACGCCCTTCTCGTGGGCGGCATAGCCCTTGACCGTCTCGACGAGGTTGGGCACGAGCTCCGCGCGACGGGTGAGCTGCACGTCGATGCCGCCGATGGCCTCCTGGGCGGCGATGTCGGCGCGACGCAGCTTGTTGAAGCCGGCGATCACGAAGGCGACGAGCGCCACGGCGACCGCGAGGACCACTGCGACGAGGATCAGGGCGAGGGACATGGGGCTGGCCTTTCGTTGGAGGACATGAGGAGTCTGGCGCAGAGCGTCACCACGAGCCACCACCGCCGCCGCCTCCGCCGCCACCGCCGGAGAAGCCGCCGCCCGAGAAGCCGCCGCCGCTGCCGGAGGACTGCGGACGCTGGCTGGCCTGGTAGGAGGAGATGGCGCCGTCGACAGTGCGTTCGAAGTCGTTGACCATCTGGTTGACGTGGTTGCCGGTGTGCGTGCCGGTGTAGCCGGTCGCGAAGTAGGCGGGCGCGGGCGGCTCGGTGCCGATCTCGGTGCGGTACTTGGCGGCCCACTGGTCGGCGACCCCGAAGGCGACTGCCCACGGGAGGTAGGCGGTGTAGAGCTCCTTGCGCCCGGAGAAGTCGAAGCGCAGCTGGCTCGAGGGCGTGGACAGCACCCGGTGGAAGCCACCGAGCTGCGACCAGAGCTCGCGGCCGCTTGCGGTGCGCTTGGTGCCCGAGCCGGGTGTCAGCAGCCACAGTCCGCAGGCGGCGTACGCACCGGGCACGAGCGCGAGCAGGGAGATGTCGAGCGGGTTCAGGACGACGACGAGGACGGTGACCACCGCCGCCGCGATCACCGAGAAGCCACCCAGGCTGCCGAGGCCTGCGGAGGTCATCAGGCCCTCGTTGCGCGCCCACTCCTTGATGCTCGCCGTCGACTGGGCCTTGGCCGACTGCAGCACCTTGCCGGCCTCGATGCTGTCGCGGTCGGCGGTGAAGGATCCGTCGCCCGCGACGCCCAAGCTCGTGGTCGTCGCCGTCGTCACCGCGTCGAGCGGTGAGGTGGAGGCGGGGCCGCGTCCCTGGATCTGCCAGCCGTTGCCGCGTCGGTCCAGGTCGATCGCGCCCTTCTCGGCCGCTTCCATCAGGGTCGCGACGAAGGCGGTGTCGTGCACCTGCTCGGTCAGGACGTACTGCCCCTGGGCCGGGCCGACGCCTTGCGGCGGCGCGTAGAGCAGCGGGTAGGGCGGCTTCGGCTCGTGCGCGTTGCGGACCGCACGGAGCGCGACGAGCGCGGAGGCGAGCCCGGCACCAAGGAGGAGGAGCACGCCCAGGATGTGGGGGCCGAGGACCGCGTCCCACTTCTGCGACCACAGCCGCTGGTCGTCCGGCGTCGGTGCCGCGATCGGCAGGTCCGCCGAGATGGTGATCGGCGTCTGCGACGGCAGGTCGTCGACGTCGACGCGGAGCGTGCGCGTGCCCTCGCCCGTCGCCTCGCAGCCACCGGTCTCACCGTTGCCGCGCGCGCACCTCACGCCGGTGGCCTCGGCCGGCAGGTGGACCAGCAACCGGGCGCTGGCGATGTCCTGCAGCCACCCACCGGGGACGAGGTTCCAGTAGAAGCGGGACCCCTCGCCGGCGGGCAGCAGCGCGTCCTCGATGAGGTAGGAGATCTGGTAGGTGTGCGGCCCCTGGACCGTGGCGTACGCCGAGCCGATCCGCGCCACGTCGAAGCGCCCGCGCTCCCGCCTCTCCAGGACGAACGGCTCCTCACGGCCGTCACGCAGCACGCTCAGGTCCTGCGGCTCCCGGCGCAGTCGCGGCGCGTTCGCGTCGTGCCGGTCCCAGAACCGGAAGATGCCGTGGCGGTCGCCGTACAGCGGGAACTCCACGGTGATCGTCTCGATCACCTTGAGATCGCCGTCCTCCTCGAGGGTGAAGTCGGCGAGGTAGGACGAGATGCTCGTCGGCTCGTAGGTGGCCTGGGCAGTGGTGCGGTCCCACAGGAGGGCGGGCGTGACGATGCAGAAGGCCAGCAGGCCGAGCGCGAGCAGCGTGACGACCAGTCGCTTCATGGTCGTGGAGCCTAGGGGTAGATCCGGTTCAGCCGGTGTAGGCCTGCTGGTAGAGGTCTGCGAGCAGGTCGTCCTTCGGCCCGCTCAGCCCACAGACGGAGACCTGCCCGTCGAGGCTGCTGACGAGGTAGGTCTCGCCCACCCGGAAGTCGACCGCGAGCAGCAGGGCCTGCAGGTCCTCGCTGGGGGCCGAGACCGTGACCGTGCCGGTGCGGACGCCCTTGTAGCCATCGACGACCTGCAACGTCGCGGTGCCGTCGGAGACCTCTTCGACGACGCCCTCGAAGGCCGTGTCCTGGGCGCGCAGGTTGTCGACGTTGGGTGGCATGCAGCGCCCGGTCTGGGCCGCGGGGACGGTGAGCTCGATGTTCGGAACATCGGTCGGCGTCGTGCCGTCGCTCGCGTCCGTCGCCTCGCCGCCTCCGCAGCCGGCGAGCAGCACGGCGGTCACGACGAGGGTTGCGGCGCTGGCCGAGCGAGACATGGTGGGTCCTCCACGATCGGGTGTGGAACCAACTGTTCCACAACCGATCAGACGCCCGGCGGCGCCGGCGAGTTCCACTCAGCGCCGGATGCGTCGCCACACGAGGGCGAGGGCTGCGAGTGCGCCGAGGGCCTGCTTCCAGTAGCTCTTCGCCAGCACCGGCAGCACGGCGCTCCCGAGGTCGAGCGCCTCCAGCTCGGGCGGGCGGATCGGCGTCGGACGGGGAGGCGTCGTCCCGGGCGGTGGCTCTGCAACCGTCTCGCCGTCGGGAACGGTTGCTGGCGCACCGCCCGGTACGGCGCCCGCGGACTCAGCGGGACCGGTCAGCCGTGCCTCCAGGCAGTCGACGAACTGGCCGAGCAGCTTGTCCGAGACGTCCTGCATGACGCCGCGACCGAACTGGGCCGGCTTGCCGGTGATCGCGAGGTCGGTGTCGACCGAGACGTCGGTCGAACCACCGGCGTCGGTCATGGTGACCGTGACGTGCGCGCCGGCCGTGCCGTTGCCGCGCTTGTCCTTGCCCTTGGCGTCCACGACGAAGCGCTTGGCCGACTCGTCCTTCTCCACGAAGGTGCCGCTGCCGCTGTAGACCAGCGCGATCGGGCCGAGCTTGACCTTGACCGTGCCGGCGAAGGTGTCGCCCTCGGCCGAGGTCACCTGGGCGCCCGGGAAGCACTCGGCGACCGAGGCGATGTCCTCGAAGTGGGCCCAGGTCTCCTCGACGCCGGTCGGCACGGTGAAGCGGTGGCTCAGCTCCATGCGCTCACGCCCCCGCGGCGGCCAGCACGGCCCGCCGGGTCAGCACCTGCGCGAGGTGGCTGCGGTAGTCGGCCGCGCCGTTGAGGTCGGAGGGCGGGTTGGTGCCCTCGGTCGCGAGCGCGGCCGCCGTACGCACCGCGTCCTCGGTCGCGGGCTGGCCGACCAGCGCCTCCTCGACCGCACGGGCGCGGATCGGGGTGGAGCCCATGTTGGTCAGCCCGACCCGGGCCTCGCTGATGGTGCCGCCGTCGACCTTGACCGCGGCTGCGACGGCCACGATCGGCCACTGGTGGGCGACGCGGACGAACTTCTCGTAGTGCGCGCCCCAGCCCGTGTGCTTGGGCACCCGGATCCCGGTCAGCAGCTCGCCCTCGGCGATCGCGGTCTCGAAGAGGTCCACGAAGAAGTCGTCGGCCGCCACCGTGCGCGACCCACCGGGACCGGCGATGACGAACTCCGCGCCCAGCGCCAGCGCCGGGGCCCCGAGGTCACCCGCGGGATCTGCGTGCGCGAGCGCGCCGCCGAAGGTGCCGCGGTGCCGGATCTGCGCGTCGGCCAGCTGGTGCTCGGCGCGCACGAGGAGCAGCGCGTGCTCCTTGACCAGCGCGTCGTTGAGCACGTCGTGGTGGGTGGTCATCGCGCCGATCACGAGCGAGTCGCCGTCCTCGCGGATGCCGCGCAGCTCGGCGATGCCACCGAGGTCGATGACGACCTCCGGGGCGTTGAGGCGCATCCGCAGCACCGGCAGCAAGCTCTGGCCGCCGGCGATGACCTTGGCGTCGTCGCCGTGCTCGGCCAGGGCGGCCAGCGCCTCCTCGACGCTGGTCGGCGCCAGGTAGTCGAACTGGACGGGGATCACTGGTTCGCCCCGTCCGTGCGGTCGGTCTGCCCTTGCATCCCGGTCTCCTCCGTGAAGTGCGGCGCCGCGGCGCCTTCCGTCTCGTCGCCGCCGTCACCGCTGTGGATCGCGCGCCACACACGCTCCGGGGTGCAGGGCATCTGGATGTCGTTGACCCCGAACTGGCGTACGGCGTCGACGACCGCGTTGACGACGGCCGGGGTCGAGGCGATGGTGCCGGCCTCGCCGACGCCCTTCGTTCCGAGCGTGTTGGTCGTCGAGGCGGTCGTGGTGTGGTCGACCTCGAAGCTGATCGTGTCGGCGGAGGTGGGCAGCAGGTAGTCGACGAAGGAGCCCGAGACGAGGGTCCCGGAGTCGTCGTAGACCGCTTCCTCCCACAGCGCCTGCGCGATCCCCTGCGCCAGCCCACCGTGCACCTGGCCCTCGACGATCATCGGGTTGATGATGTTGCCGATGTCATCGACGCAGACGTACTTGCGCATCAGCACCCCGCCGGTCTCGGTGTCGACCTCCATCGCGCACAGGTGGGTGCCGTGCGGATAGTTGAAGTTGACCGGGTCGTACGTCGCGTCGCTGTCGATGCTCGGCTCGATCCCGTCGGGCAGGTTGTGGGCCGCGAAGGTCGCCATCGCGATCTCGGCCATCGCCAGCCCCTGGTCGGTGCCGCGGACGCTGAAGCGGCCCGCACTGAACTCGATGTCGTCGACGCTCGCCTCGAGGAGGTGCGCCGCGATCGGCTTGGCCTTCTCGATCACCTTGTCGGCAGCCTTGACCAGCGCCTCGCCACCGACGACGAGGGAGCGCGAGCCGTAGGTGTCCAGTCCCTTGTGGGCGATCTGGGTGTCGCCGTGCAGCACCTCGACGTCCTCGAAGGCGACGCCGAGCCGGTCGGCGACGATCTGGCTGAACGCCGTCTCGTGGCCCTGGCCGTGGGCAGAGGCGCCGGTGATGACCTCGACCTTCCCGGTCGCGAGCATCCGCACGCTCGCGTGCTCCCAGCCGCCGGCGCCGTAGTTGAGCGAGCCGAGCACGCGTGACGGCGCGAGCCCGCACATCTCGGTGAAGGTGGAGATGCCGATGCCGAGCTGGATGCGGTCACCGGACTCCCGACGCTGCTTCTGCTCGGCCCGCAGCTCGTCGTACCCGAAGGCAGCCTTGGCCTTGGCCGTGGCCGCCTCGTAGTTGCCGGAGTCGTACTCCAGGCCGGCGACCGTGGTGAAGGGGAACTCCTCGTGCTTGATCCAGTTCTTCTCGCGGATCTCGAGCGGGTCGACGCCGACCTCGATCGCGAGCTCGTCCATGAGGCGTTCGATGGCGTACGTCGCCTCCGGCCGGCCGGCGCCGCGGTAGGCGTCGGTCCAGGTCTTGTTGGTGAGCACCGTCTGGCAGGAGAAGTGGTAGGCCGGGAACTTGTAGATCGCGTTGAACATGAACGCGCCCAGCACCGGCACGCCGCCGCCGACGATGGCGATGTAGGCACCCAGGTCAGCCGTCAGCCCGACCTTGAGGCCGGTGACCGTGCCGTCCTTCTCCGCGCTGAGCGTCAGCTTCTGCCACTGGTCGCGACCGTGGTGGGCGGTCATCAGCGACTCGGAGCGGGTCTCGGTGTACTTCACCGGCTTGCCGAGCTTGCGGGCCACCGCGAAGGTGATCATCTCCTCCGGCGTCTGCTGCAGCTTGCCGCCGAAGCCGCCGCCGACGTCGGGGGCGATGACGCGGATCTTCGACTCCGGCACCCCGGTCGTGGCGGCGATCGCGAACCGCAGGATGTGCGGGATCTGGGTGGCGCTCCACACGGTGATCTGCTCACCGGTCGGGTCGACGACCGTCGAGCGCGGTTCCATGAAGGCCGGGATGAGGCGCTGCTGGCGATATTCGCGCTCGATCACGATGCCGTCGCCGCGTGCCTTCTCGATCGCCTCGTCGGCGCTGGAGCCGGTGCCGGCCTCGGCGGAGTCGAAGACCCACAGGGCGCTCTTGTTGGTCCCGAGGTCGGGGTGCGCGAGGACGGTGTCCGCGGCCGATTCCTTGAGGTCGAGCGCGGCCGGCAGCTCGTCGTACTCCACGTCGACGAGCTCGGCGGCGTCGCGGGCCTCGGCCGCGGTGCGGGCGACGACGACCGCGACGGTCTCGCCGGCGAAGGCGACCCGGTCGGACGGCATCGGCACGTGCGGCGGAGTGACCTGGTCGGGCGTGATGGCCCAGGCGTTGATGCACGCGCCCTGCGCCTCGCCCAGGTCGGCGCCGGTGAAGACGCCGACGACGTTGGGCGACTGCTTGGCCGCCTCGGTGTCGATGCTGACGATCCTGGCGTGCGCGAACGGGCTGCGGACCATCGCGAGGTGGAGCATCCCCGGCAGCGTCAAGTTGTCGGTCCAGCGGGTGCGGCCGGTGATGAGGCGCTGGTCCTCCTTGCGGCGGCGGTCGCGGCCGATCTCGAGGTCGGGCTTCTCGGCCGTGGCGGTCATTTCGCACCTCCCGCCGCGTGCAGGACGGACTTGACGATGTTGTGGTAGCCGGTGCAGCGGCAGAGGTTGCCCTCCATGCCCTCACGCACCTCGGCCTCGGTCGGGCTCGGGTTCTCGCCCAGCAGGTCGACGGCCTGCATGATCATCCCGGGCGTGCAGAACCCGCACTGGAGGCCGTGGCACTCGCGGAACGCCTCCTGCACCGGGTGCAGCTGGTCGCCGTCGGCGAGCCCCTCGATCGTGGTCACCTCGCGGCCGTTGGCCTGCACGGCGAGCACGTTGCAGCTCTTCACGCTGCGACCGTCGAGGTGCACCGTGCACGCGCCGCAGTTGCTGGTGTCGCACCCGATCACGGTGCCGGTCTTGCCGAGCTTCTCGCGGAGATACTGCACCAGCAGCATCCGGGGCTCGACGTCGTCGGAGACCTTTGCTCCGTCGACGGTGAGTTCGATCCTGGCCATCGGTTCCGCCTTCGCGTAGGAGTGGCGCTGTGATGGCGATCACCCTAGGAAGGCGTGGTTGGCGAAAGGTTGCGTCGCCGGCTCAGGGTCTCGCTGCGGCGAGCCGGCCCTTGAGGAGCGGCACCGCGGGGTGGCTGCGGTGCCCGAGCTCGGCCAGGCACCGCTCGATCACATAGGTGTCGTACGGCGCCAGCTCGATGTAGCGAAGCACCGCATCGGGATCGGGGTTGACGAGCAGGGCCTCGCGCACGCTGACGGCGAGGTAGTCGGCCATCTCGACCAGGGCGGGGGCCTCGGTGCCGGGCAGCAGGTCGCCGCCGTAGGCCGCGAGCGCCTCACGGACGTCACCGACGCGCAGCCGTCGCTGCACCTCGTCGATGTCGGTGGTGACCGGCAGGGTGAGGCGGTAGGGGCGAGACGACAGCTGGCCCCGAAGAGCCGCGCGGAGGTGCGAGACCTCCGCCTTGAGCGTGGAGGTGGTCACCGAGGAGTCGCCGTAGAGCAGCGAGTGCAGCTGCTCGACCGAGAGCCCCGCGGGGTGCAGCGCCAGGAGGGCGAGGATCTCGGTCTGCCGACGGTTGAGGAGCAATCGCTCGCCGTCGAGCCACACCTGGGCGGTGCCCAGCAGGGTCAGCGTCAGCCCGGGCTCGTCGGGTGCCGCCATGCCGGTCACGGGTGAGCGACGCGAGGCCGGCAGGGCCGTCTCGATCAGCCGTGCCATGACCCGGGCCGTCGCGAGCCCGATCGGGTGGGTGCGGTCCCACGTGGTCGAGAGGTCGATGACCCCGAGCGGTCGGCCCGTGGTCGGGTCGTGCACCGGCGCCGCCCAGCACACCCAGTTGTGGACCACCTGGGCGTAGTGCTCCGCGCTGAAGACCATCGAGGGCGCGTCGGTGCGCCCGGCGATGGCGAGCGCGTTGGTGCCGACGCTTGCCTCGTCCCACCGCCCGCCCGGGACGAAGTTGACCGACTCGGCCTTGCGACGCATGACGCGACCGCCGTACGTCCACAGGATGCGCGTCTCCTCGTCGGTCACCGCGATCACGAGGTCGCCGTCCTCGGCGGTGCGGCGCAGCTCGTCCTGGACCCGCGCGACCGCGGTCTGCAGCGGTGAGTCCCGCCAGAACTCGGCGGTGGTCGCCTCGTCGGCGAGCGGCGCCTGGGTCACGGTCGGGGAGACGACTCCCGAGAGCTCCCAGCTGCGCCGGATCTCCGGTCGGACGGTCGGCTCCGCGACGTCACCGAGCGTGACGAAGCTGGTCCAGGCGCGCACGGCGTCGACGCGGCGCGAGTGCAGGTCGTCGGTGGTCATCGGGGGTCTCCAGAGGGGTCGAGCCCCACCGTAGCCCCGCGGGGGCCGCTTCGTCAGCGGTCGTGGTGGATCTTCCCGGCGGTGCCGGCGAGGCGCTCACCGGTCCCGCCCCAGCGTCCGGCGATGATCTCGGCGGCGATCGAGATCGCCGTCTCCTCGGGGGTCCGCGCGCCGAGGTCGAGCCCGATCGGCGACGACAGCAGCGCGAGCTCGTCGTCGGCCAGCCCGGCCTCGCGGAGCCGGGCCATCCGGTCGTCGTGGGTGCGGCGCGAGCCCATGGCGCCGATGTAGGCAGGGCGGGCGTCGTCGGGCAGCCGCAGCGCGACCTCGAGAAGAGGGACGTCGAACTTGGGGTCGTGGGTCAGCACGGCCAGCACGGTGCGCCGGTCGAGGCGGCCGCCCTCGACCTCGGCGCGGAGGTAGCGGTGCGGCCAGTCCACGACGACCTCGTCGGCCTCGGGGAAGCGGCTGGTGGTCGCGAACACGGGCCGGGCGTCGCACACCGTCACGTGGTAACCGAGGAAGGAGCCGACCCGGGCGACGGCGGCGGCGAAGTCGATGGCGCCGAAGACCAGCATCCGCGGCTTCGGCGCGAACCCCCAGACGAACACCCGCATCCCCTCGCCGCGGCGCTCGCCGTCGGGGCCGTAGGTCAGAGTCGCGTTGCTGCCGGTCGCGAGCAGGCCGAGCGCGTCGTCATGCACCGCGTCGTCGGCGCGCGGCGACCCGATCGACCCGACGGCGTCGGCGTCCGGCCGCACGACCATCCGGCGGCCCAGCCAGGTGGGGTCGGGGTGCTCGATCACGGTGGCAACGGCGACGGGCCGGCCCTCCCGCACGTCGGCGGCGACCTCGCCCAGCTGCGGGAAGGTCTGCTGCGACACCTTCTCGACGAAGACGTCGAGGATGCCGCCGCAGGTCAGCCCGACCGCGAAGGCGTCGTCGTCGGAGACGCCGTAGCGGCGCAGCACCGGTTCCCCGGAGCCGACGACGTCCTGGGCCTCCTCGTAGACGGCGCCCTCGACGCAGCCGCCGGAGACCGAGCCGACGGCTGTGCCGTCGGGACCGACCAGCATCGAGGCGCCCGCCGGTCGGGGTGCCGACTGGAAGGTCGCCACGACGGTCCCCACACCGACGGTCTCGCCGGCCTCCCACCACGCCACCAGCTCGTCCAGCACCTCACGCACGCCCGACCACCTCCACCAGTTCCTCGAACGTGGCCAACGAGTGGCCTGCGACAAAGTCATCGACGTGCGGCAGCGCTGCCGCGATCCCCTGCTGCACGGGCGCGTAGCCGGGCTTCCCGCGGTGCGGGTTGACCCAGACGACGTGGTGCGCGATGCGGTGCAGCCGCGCCATCTGCTCGCCGAGCAGTGCGGCGTCGCCGCGCTCCCACCCGTCGCTGAAGACGACCACGACCGAGCCGCGGGCCATCCCGCGCTGGCCCCACCGGTCCAGGAAGACGCGCAACGTCTCGCCGAGCCGGGTTCCTCCCGACCAGTCCGGCACCGCATCGCCCGCGGCGATGAGCGCCCGGTCGGGGTCGCGGTGCCGCAGGGCGCGGGTGACGTGGGTCAGGCGGGTGCCGAGCGTGAACACCTCCGCCCTCGGCTGCGTGGCGACGAACCGGTGCGAGAGCCGCAGCAGCGCATCGGCGTACGCACTCATCGAGCCGCTCACGTCGACGAGCAGCACCACCCGGCGCGGACGCAGCCGCCGGCGCCGCCAGGCCAGCTCGCCGGGCTCCCCCATCCGGCGCAGCGAGTCGCGCATCGTGCGGGAGGCGTCGAGGCGGCCGCGGTGCCAGCGCTCGTGGCGGGCCGTGCGCCGCACCGGGGCGGTCGGGCGCAGCCCGGCGAACATCGCGGCCAGTCGCTGCCGTTCGCCCGCATCCAGGCTCGCGACGTCGCGGTGCCGGAGCACGTCGGTCGTCGTGGCGGCCGCACGCAGCGCCTCGCCCTCCTCCCCGCCGTCGCCGCCCTCCTGCGCGTCGACGGTGGGCAGCGCGGGCGCCGCCGGCATCGGCAGGCCGGACTCGCGGCGCCGTGGCAGCTCCCCGCGCGGGTCGAACCACGCCTCGAAGACCTGGTCGTAGCGCGCGAGGTCGTCGGGACCGGCGCACAGCGTCGCCCGTCCGGCCCAGTACGTCGCCTGTTGGTCGCCCAGCCCGACGAGCGCCGTCGCCTCGACGAACCCGTGGGCGCGGTCGGGTGTCACGGGCACGCCGGCCGCCTTCAGCGCCCGGGTGAACCCCAGCAGCACCGGCAGCGGATCGATGGCTGCATGCGTCATGTGGTGAGCATCCGGTCCAGCGCCTGGCGCACGCGGTCGGCGTCCTCGCGGTACTTCACCAGTGCACCGAGGGTGGCGGCAGCGGTGGCGAGGTCGAGGTGGGTGGTGCCGAGGTGGGTCAGCGCCCGCGCCCAGTCGAGCGTCTCGGCCACGCCCGGTGGCTTGAGCAGGTCGTCGCGGTCGCGCAGCTGCTGGACGACGCCCACGACCTGGCGCGCGAGCGCCTCGGCGACCTCGGGGGCACGGGAGCGGACGATCGCGACCTCGCGGTCCAGGCCGGGGTGGTCGATCCAGTGGTAGAGGCAGCGCCGCTTGAGCGCGTCGTGCAGCTCGCGGGTGCGGTTGGAGGTCAGCACGACGTGCGGCGGCGTCGCGGCGCTGACCGTCCCGAGCTCGGGGATCGTGACCTGCCAGGTCGAGAGCACCTCCAGCAGGAACGCCTCGAACTCGTCGTCGGCGCGATCGACCTCGTCGATGAGCAGCACCGCCGGCGACTGCTTCAGGGCGGCGAGCACCGGCCGGGCGAGCAGGAACCGCTCGTCGTACAAGCTCTTCTCCGCCTCCTCCGCCGTGGCATCGGTGCCGGCGGCCTCCAGCGCACGCAGGTGCAGGATCTGGCGCGGGAAGTCCCAGTCGTAGAGGGCCTGGGTCGCATCGATGCCCTCGTAGCACTGCAGCCGGATCAGCGGCAGGTCGAGCGACTCGGCGAGCGCCTCGGCCAGCGCGGTCTTGCCGGTGCCGGGCTCGCCCTCGAGCAGCAGCGGGCGCTGCATCCGCATCGTCAGGAACAGCACCGTCGCCAGCTCGTCGTCGGCGAGGTAGCCGGTCGCGCCGAGGCGCGCTGCGACGTCGGCGGCATCGTGCATGACCGGGTCCATGCTGGTCAGGCTACGACCAGGGACGTTGGCCGGACGTTGGCTTCCTGGTCGGTCTCAGCGCCGGTCGACGTCCGCGCCGGTCGCGAGGTCGCCGCACTCGACGATCGTCACGTCGTGCGCCCCGAGATAGGCCCGTCCGCCCTCGTCGCCGCGCAGCGTCGTGACGAGGGGACCGACGTGGTCGCTGCCGATCAGCACCGGATGTCCGGGCCTGCCGTCGTACGCCGCCCGCGCCAGCGCCGCTCCGGTGGCCAGCACCCGCGCCACGACGTCCGCGCCGACGTCGGGCAGGTCGACGAGGGTGATCAGCACGTCGCGCCCGAGCGGGACCTGCGAGAGTCCTGCGCGCAGGCTCGCGCCCATGCCGTCGGCCCAGTCCTCGGCGACGACGACCTCGACCGGCAGGCCCTCGAGCAGGGTCCGCGCCTCTCCTGCCGCGGCACCGAGCACGACGTACACCCGGTCGCAGCCGCCCTCGATGAGCACCTGCACCGACCGGCGCAGCCAGTCGTCGACCAGCGCCTTGGGGGTGCCCATCCGCCGACCGGCGCCGGCGGCGAGGAGGAGTCCGGTCGTGCCCGTCACGAGGTGCGGTCGGCGCTCTCGAAGTCGGCCTTCATCGCGGCCAGCGTGCGCCGGATGTTGCGGCGCTGGAAGTCCGCGAACAGCTTGCCGCCGGTGACGGTGCGGTCGAAGGCACCGGCCATCCAATCGGGCCAGGCGCCACGGCCGTCGGTCCAGGTCTCGGTGACCCGGGTGCCGCCCTCGACCGTTTCGAAGTCGTAGGCCCAGGTGGCGATGCGGCTCTTGAGACGCGGCGTGCGCGCACCGATCTTGCGTACGTCGAAGGCGAACCGTCGCCCCGGCTCGGAGGCCGTGACCACGCACCCGGTGATCCAGCGCGCCCGGCCACGCTTGTTGGTGCCGTCGAACCGCTCGTCGACCGTGAGCGGACGACCAGCCTCGGGCGTCGTCGCCCCGGTGTTCTCCCGGCTCCACCGAGGCATCTGCGTCGGATCGGCGACCTGCGCCCAGATCGTCTCGGCATCGGCGTCGATGACGACGCTGTCGCTCACCTGCATCTCGCGGGTCATCGGTCTCCTCGTGGTCGGTGGGTCGAGACTAGGTGAGGTCGTGGGCTGCCGAGCAGGACCGTCCACGTGGACGATTCGGTACGTCGCAGCGCCGGCCCTGCGCCGTACCGCCCGTGCAGCTTCGTCCACTCGGACGATTCGGACCGCGGCGCCCGGGAAATGGAGCAGGGCCCCCGTCCGAAGACGAGGGCCCTGCCGAATGGTGCTGGTGGAACGGGGCGGATCAGAAGTCCATGCCGCCCATGCCGCCCATGCCGCCGTCGCCGCCGCCCATGGCCGCAGCCTTCTCGGGCTTGTCGGCCACGACAGCCTCGGTGGTGAGGAACAGCGCCGCGATCGAGGCAGCGTTCTGCAGGGCAGAGCGCGTGACCTTGGCCGGGTCGATGATGCCCTCGGCGATCATGTCGACGTAGTCGCCCGTGGCCGCGTTGAGCCCGTGACCGGGCGTCAGGTTGCGGACCTTCTCGGAGACGACGCCACCCTCGAGACCGGCGTTGATCGCGATCTGCTTGAGCGGGGCCTCGATCGCGACGCGCACGATGTTGGCACCCGTGGCCTCGTCACCCTCGAGGTCGAGCTTGGCGAACGCCTCGGTGCCGGCCTGGACCAGCGCGACGCCACCTCCGGCGACGATGCCCTCCTCGACGGCAGCCTTCGCGTTGCGAACGGCGTCCTCGATGCGGTGCTTGCGCTCCTTGAGCTCGACCTCGGTGGCCGCGCCGACCTTGATGACCGCAACGCCGCCGGCCAGCTTGGCCAGGCGCTCCTGCAGCTTCTCGCGGTCGTAGTCGGAGTCGGACTTCTCGATCTCGGCGCGGATCTGGTTGACCCGGCCCTCGATCTGGCCCTGGTCGCCAGCGCCCTCGACGATGGTGGTCTCGTCCTTGGTGATGACGACCTTGCGGGCCTGGCCGAGGAGCTCGATGCCGGCCGACTCGAGCTTGAGGCCGACCTCCTCGGAGATGACCTGGCCGCCCGTGAGGATGGCGATGTCCTGGAGCATGGCCTTGCGACGGTCACCGAAGCCGGGAGCCTTGACGGCGACCGACTTGAAGGTGCCCTTGATCTTGTTGACGACCAGGGTCGACAGCGCTTCGCCGTCGACGTCCTCGGCGATGATCAGCAGGGGCTTGCCGGACTGCATGACCTTCTCCAGCAGCGGGAGGAGGTCCTTGACCGTGGAGACCTTCGAGTTGGCGATCAGGATGTAGGGGTCCTCCAGGACCGCTTCCATCCGCTCGAGGTCGGTGGCGAAGTAGGCCGAGATGTAGCCCTTGTCGAAGCGCATGCCCTCGGTCAGCTCGAGGTCGATGCCGAACGTGTTCGACTCCTCGACCGTGATGACGCCTTCCTTGCCGACCTTGTCCATCGCCTCGGCGATGGCGTCACCGACGGTGGTGTCGCCACCGGCGGAGATCGTGGCCGTGGCGGCGATCTGCTCGCGCGTCTCGACCTCCTTGGCCATGGAGAGCAGCTGGTCGGACAGCGCCGAGACAGCCGCCTCGATGCCGCGCTTGAGGCTCATCGGGTTGGCACCCGCGGCGACGTTGCGCAGGCCCTCGCGGACCATCGCCTGGGCGAGCACGGTCGCGGTGGTGGTTCCGTCACCGGCGACGTCGTCGGTCTTCTTCGCGACCTCCTTGACCAGCTCGGCGCCGATGCGCTCGTAGGGGTCCTCGAGGTCGATCTCCTTGGCGATGGACACACCATCGTTGGTGATCGTGGGGGCGCCCCACTTCTTCTCCAGGACGACATTGCGGCCCTTGGGACCGAGGGTCACCTTCACCGCGTCGGCGAGGGTGTTCATTCCCCGCTCGAGTCCGCGGCGGGCTTCCTCATTGAAAGCAATCAACTTTGCCATAACTCGTGAGCTTCCTTCGTCATGAGTCGAGTCTGTGTACGGCGCTGGTGGGCTGCCCGCGACGGACGATCCCCAGCCTCCGACGGACCCTTCCCGTCAGCGCCGACGACCTCAGCGTCACCTGCCGTGTTGTCACTCTCATGCCGAGAGTGCCAGCCTCATGTTTAGCACTCGGCCTAGGAGAGTGCAAACGTCAGGAGAGGTCCGCGAGCGCGGTGAGGCTCGCCGGTCCGCGGATGTCGCTGACGAGGTGGACGGTCGGCGTACCGACGTCCCAGGCGAGGATCCGTTGGCCTTCCGTGCTCACGGACGAGAAGAGGACCGTGTCCTCGTCGATCCAGGCGCGCGGGATGCAGCAGCCCTTGACGCGGGTGCCCTCCTCGCCCGGGCCGCGGTCGAAGGCCAGCACGCTCCGCTCCCCGCGCTGGTCCACGAAGATGACCTCCGGTGCCGCGAAGCGGGTGGGGCTGACCAGGTCGAGACCGGCGAACGCCGCCTGGGCGGTGCCACCTCGTCCGAAGACGACCGGCCCCCACGGCTGGTCGTCGGGGCCCGACCAACCGCGGACCCAGTCGATCGTGGCCGTCGTCGTCACCCCGGGCCCCACCGGATGGATGGTCCCTCCAGAGTCGTCGCCCAATCGCGATGGCAGCCAGATCTGGTCCGGCATCATCCAGCGCGCCTCCTCGGCCAGCCAGTCCGGGGTGTCGATGGTGGTCCACTCCCCCGTCACGAAGTCGAGCACCTCGAGCGAGCTCTTCTGGATGAAGAACGCGCTCTGCCGGTCTGCAGACAGTGAGTAGGAGGACAGCGGATTCCGTCGATTCCCGGCCTCGTCGGTGAGCGTCTCGAGTCGGGACGTGTCGATCTCGATGACGCGCTGGCTCGCGGTGAGCGCGAATGCCCGCTCACCCCGGCCGGAGAACAGCCCGACCACGGGCTCGCCGACCGCTTCCTCCTGCGCCGCGTCGAGGTCGACAACCGGCGGAAGCTGCGCGACGGACAGCGGCGGCAGGGACGACTCGTCCGTCACCGACGGAGCCCACCACACGTCCGCGCCGGCGTACTTCCCGACCTGTTCGGCCACCGGCGGCCCCGTCACCGGCGGGGTGGGAGTCGACGTCGGCGCGTCCACAGACGGGTCCGGAGCGACCCGACCGTCGGACCCGCCGACCAGCGCCACGCCGGTGACGACGGCAACGGTCGCCGCGACCGAGCCGACCACGGCAACCCGAGCACCGACGCGGCGGCGGGTTCCGTCCCGCCAGGCGCGGTCGATGGCGGCGGGGCCGGGTCCATCCAACGAGGGAGCCGCGTCGTGGAAGAGGTCGCGGAGGGCGGAGTCGGTCATGAGGTCTCCAGGGAGAGCAGGTCGCTGAGCTCGGGCGCGAGCTCGCGCAGCCGGCGCAGGGCCAGGTGGGCGGTGCTCTTGACGGTGCCGGCGGAGACGCCGAGGACGAGCGCGATCTCGGCCTCGGAGAGGTCGTCGAAGTAGCGCAGCACCAGCACGGCCCGCTGCCGTTCGGTCAGTCGACGCAGGGCATCGAGGAGCAGGAGCCGGCGCTCGACCCCGGTGTCACCCGGCGCCGTACGACCCGGATCGGGGACGTCGGAGACGAGCTGGAGCCGGTTGCGGCGCCACCAGGAGATGTTGTCGCGCACGAGGATCTGGCGGGCGTAGGCGTCGGGACTGCCGTCGCGCAACCGCGGCCAGCGCTGCGCGACCTTGGTCAGCGCCTCCTGGACGAGGTCCTCGGCGCGGCCGCGGTCGCCGGTCAGGAAGGTCGCGGTGCGCAGCAGCCGTGGCCGACGAGTCGTCGCCCAGGCCGTGAACGACTCGCGATCGTCCGGTTGTTGTTCCATGTCCACCTCAACGCCATCGTGCAACGAAAGGTTGGAGCACCTGAGCAGGTATTTGGACGGTGGGCGCGCCGAATGCCGCGTGTTGAGCGTCCATATGGCCGCTCAAGTCGCGTCACGACAGCCGCGAGGCGATCAGGTCGGCGAACGGCTCGGCGTTGCCGGGGACGATGTCGAGGTAGAGCCCCGGCTCGATCAGCTCAAGCTCGGACACGACCCACTGGTCGCCGTACGACAAGAGGTCGACGCGGACGTAGTCGAGCTCGCGCCCGAAGCGCCCGGTCAGCCAGTCGTTGGCCGCCAGCGCGACGGCCGCGATCGTCTCGTCGATCGGCACCGGCAGCGAGCCGCCGCCGAACTGCTCGTGCACGCGCACCTCGTCGCCCACCGGCAGCTTGTCGACCTGCGAGATCACCTGTCCGGCGAGCACGAACACCGACACCTCGCCGCGGGTGCGCACCGACTCCACGAGCGGCTGCGCGATCCAGGGGCCGCCGACGGGTGGGTACGTCGGGTGGCTGCGCAGCGTCTGGCCGAGCCGCCCGTCGAGGGGGTCGCTGACGACGATCAGCCCGGCACCGCCGGCGCTGACGCGGGGCTTGACCACGGCCGTGCCGAACTCGGCGATCGCGGAGCCGAACTCGGCCGAGGTCGCCGCGAGGCGGGTGGGCACGGTCGGGAGGGGGCCGAGCTCCAGGAGGTAGGACTTGTCGTGGTTCCACTCGAAGACGTCGGCGCCGTTGAGCAGGCGCGACTGGTCGAGCGACCTGGCCCAGGCCAGGAACTCCCCGGCGCGCACGGCGTAGTCCCACGTGGACCGGACCACCACGAGGTCGGCCGCGGCCCAGTCGACCGACGGGTCGTCCCACACCGCCCACGCGAAGTCGACCCCGCGGGCGACCAGCGCCTTGTCGAGGGCCTCGAAGCCGGGCTCGCCCTCGGGCATGCCGGCGAAGGTCGCGATCAGGACGGTCAAGGGGTCTCCGCAGGGTCGTCGTTGCTGCCGTGGAAGGTGTGCGCCGCGGTGTCGCGGTTGCTGCCCTCGACGTTGTCACCCTTCTCGATGACGACGAGGTTGTGGTAGCAGTGAACGGCCCTCACATGCTTGTCGGTGTAGCTCGACTCGTAGTCCTCGACGAGGAGCTCCTCGTGGTTCAGCCCGTCGACGAGGCTCTTGACGAGATCCATCGAGGTGCCCGTCGCACGCGGATCGACGGCGCCACCCCAGGCCGGCCAGTAGGACGTCTGGATGTCCTCGATGCAGTAGATCGCGCCGTCGGGCAGCAACGGGAAGAGGATCGCGAAGGTGGCCCGCACGTGCTCGGGGATGTGGCTGCCGTCGTCGATCACGACGAGCGGGGCGCCCTCCTCGGCGATGATGCGCTGCAGGATCCCGGGGTCGGTCTGGTCGCCGAGGTAGGTCTGGATGTGGCCGCCGTCGAGGAACGACTTGTCCTCGATGTCCAGGCCGACGATCCGCGCCCTCGGGAAGAACCAGCGCCACATCTTCAGCGAGGCGCCACTGCGGCGCTTGCGGGTGTAGCCGCCGATGCCGATCTCAAGCAGCACGAACTTCTGCTGGCGCAGGTGCTCGAGGTGGCGCTGGTAGTGCGGGGTGTAGCGGTGCACGCCCCACTTGTCGGTGCCGAACTCGACGGCCAGCTCGGTGAGGTCGAGGCCCATCAGCCGCTGCCGGCGCTCCGCCTTCGGGTCGGCGGCAGGAGCGTCCTCCACGGTCCGGACGCGGCCCGCCACGCGGCGTACGACGGAGGAAGCGGAGTGGCGAAGAGTCACCGGGGAACCCTAGCCCGCGGCCAGGACGTCCTCCGTGCGGCGGTGGCCGATGGTCTCGTAGCCGACGACCGTGACCCACGGCGTGGCCGCGAGCACGAGCAGGCACCACTCGAGCGGGACACCGGAGCGGGCCATCAGCACGGCGGCGACCACCACGCCTGTGGTCCCGCCGAGCAGCACCACGTGGAAGGGCTCGAAGGTGCGCGTGAGCAGCGTGTAGAGGCCGAAGGTGCCCAGGACGTACGCCGCCAGCGGCACCGCCACCGTGAGGACGGTCGCGAAGCTGCCGAGCTCGCTGTGGTGCTCGACGAAGAAGGCCGCCACGTGCAGCCCGGCACCCACGGCGACGAGGGCGGCCATGATGGCGAAGTGGCTGTAGGCCCACGGCAGCGCCCGCTCGCGGTGCCGGTGGAGCAGCTCGCCGTTGGGCAGCACGAAATAGATCCACCACATGCCGAAGGTCATCGCGACGCCTGCGAAGCCCAGCACCGCGACGTCCCACGTCCAGCCCGGCCCGTCCGGCCCGACGATCGCGCTCAGCGCAGCGACCGTGCCGAGCAGTCCCTCGCCGAGCGCGATGATGACGAGCAGGCCGTAGCGCTCGGCCAGGTGGTGGGCGTGCCACGGGATGCGGTGCTGGGTCGCGAGCCGCTCCCCGAAGACCGGGCCACCGAGCTCGATCAGCAACGGCACGACCATCGCGACCAGGGTCTCGCGGATGCTCAGGTCGGCGAGCGCGATCCAGCACCAGATGAGCTGCGAGACCACGATCGTGGCGACGTAGACGAGGGGCGCGCGGGAGCGCGAGGCGTCGCCCCGGTGGGCGCGCAGCCACATCGCCACCATCGGCACGCGCATGACGACGTAGCCGAGCACCATCACCCGGTTGTCGAGGTGCTCGCCGTGCTCGAGCGAGGCGAACATCGCGGGCAGCCCGAGTGCGAGGACCAGGACGCCGAGCATCTGCACCAGCACCATCAACCGGCACAACCAGTCGTCGGTGTCGTAGGCGCTGGCGAACCACGTGTACTGGATCCAGGCCCACGTGACCGCGAACATCGCGAAGGCGAAGCCGCCCAACCCGACGGCGAGGTGGTCGGCCGCCAGTGCGTGCGCCAGCTCGTCGGCCGCGAGCCCGAAGGCGATCACGAACGTCAGGTCGTAGAGCAGCTCGAGCGGGGTCGCGGTGCGGTGGGTCTCGTGCGGGTCGCGTCCGCTCATCCGCGTCACACGGTGCGCTTCGTCCTGGGTCACAGCCGACGAGTCTAGGGGCGATCAGTCGAGGGCGAGGCTGAGCGCGATCAGGGTCATCACGACCGCGATCGACCCGTCGAGGACCCGCCACGCCATCGGCTTCGCGAACAGTGGCGCGAGCCGGCGGGCGCCGTACGCCAGGGCGAAGAACCACACGAAGCTGCCCAGCGTGGCGCCGACCGCGAACACCCAGCGGCCGTCGGCGCCGTGCTGGTTGGCGATCGAGCCGAGCAGCAGCACGGTGTCGAGGTAGACGTGCGGGTTGAGGAAGGTCAGGGCAGCGGCGGTGGTCAGCGCCGCCCTGAGCGACGCCCCGGTCGCCGTCTCCCCGGCCCGCAGCGTCTCGGGGTGTACGGCGCGGCGCAGCGCGAGCACGGCATAGCAGAGCAGGAAGGCCACCCCGCCCCACTTGACGACCTCCAGCACGACCGGCGCCTGCTCGACGAGGGTGCCGATCCCGAGCACCCCGGCCCCGATCAGCAACGCGTCGGCGAGGGCGCACAGCAGCGCGACCGCGCCGACGTGCTCGCGCCGGATGCCCTGGCGGAGCACGAACGCGTTCTGCGCGCCGATGGCGATGATCAGCGAGAGACCGCTGCCCAAGCCGGCGAGCAGGGTGGTGGGCACGACCCGAGGCTAGGGGTCGCTGCTGGCCGCGGCGGCCTGAGGTCACCCTGCCGACGGCGCGTGGTGGCCGAAGGGCAGGTCGTCGGCGTACCCCAGCGCGGCGAGGACCGACGGCAGCATCGCCTTCGCCGTGCGCTTGTAGCCGTGGGTGCTGGGGTGGAAGCGGTCGAGGCTGAACATCTCGTCGGGGTTGGTGATGAAGAACGGCCCGACGACGTGCGCCAGCGAGACCGCACGCGCGCCGTGGCTCAGCGCGGCCTCGCGCTGCGCGGCGGCCAGCTGGCGTGAGGCCCGCGACCCCAGTGCCCGCAACGGCTGGGGCACCGGACGCAGCGCACCGAGGTCGGGACACGTGCCCACCACGACCTCGGCGCCGAGCTCCTGCAGGGCGCCGATCGCCTCCGTGAGGTGCCGGATCGAGTCGGCCGTCGGGATCCGGTGGGTCACGTCGTTGCCGCCGACGACGATGACGGCGACGTCCGGCCTGTACGTCGCCTGCAACCCCTCGATCTGCTCGGCCAGCACGCTCGACTCGGAGCCCACGACGGCGGCCGTCCGCAGCCGCACGGCCCGGCCGGTGCGCTTCGCGACGCGCCGCGCCAGGCCGCCGCCGAGGGTGTGCTTGGGATGGTCGGCCCCCAGGCCCGCGGCGATGGAGTCACCCAGCACCACGAGCTCGACGGGGTTGCCGTAGCGCTTCTTGTAGGTCTTGTCCGCGCTCGGCGCGACGTGCCCGAGCGGGTCGCCGATCCGGCTCCGGGCGACCGCCGCCTGTCGGCTCAGCATCTCCCGGGCGCCGTACGCCGAAGCGCCGGAGATCCCGCCCAGCACTCCTGCTGCCACTCCCAGTCGTGCCCACACCTTCGCGTCCATGGGCGCTTTCAACCACACCCATCGGAACCGCGGGCCAACAGGAGGTGGCCGGAGTCAGACGGCCGAGGGGAAGGGCGCCCGCAGGGCGTCACCGCCCGACGCGTGCGCCGGCACCGGCGGCGCGACATAGGGGCCCGGCTTGGGCCTCGGGCCACCGCCCGGCAGCGCGAGTCGCAGGATCTTGCGCTGCACCGACCACCACTGCTGGAGGAACGGCCCCGTGTTGTAGGGCAGCTCGTAGGCCTCGCAGATCTCCTTGACCCGCGGCGCGATCTCCTTGTAGCGCGAGGAGGGCATGTCGGGGAACAGGTGGTGCTCGACCTGGAAGCTGAGGTTGCCGCTCATCAGGTGGAACAGGTCGCTGCCCTCGATGTTGGCCGCTCCGATGAGCTGGCGGAGGTACCACGCACCCTGCGACTCGTCCTCGGCCTCGGACTTGGTGAAGACGTAGGCCTGGTCGGGGAAGTGACCGCAGTAGATGATCGCGTTGGTCCAGACGTTGCGCGCCACGTTGGCGGTGAAGTTGGCCGCCAGGGTGCGCTTCCAGCCGCGCCCGCTCAGCAGCGGGAAGGCGATGTAGTCCTTGAACACCTGCCGACCGGCCTTGCGGCCGATGGCACGCACCTCGTCGTGGAGCTGCTCCTTGGACTTGCGCCCCTTCTGACCGCGGGGAAGTCGAGGTCGTAGATCGCGATGCCCCACTCGAAGAACATCGCGAGCAGCACGTTGTACGCCGGCTGGGCGAGGTAAGCAGGCTTCCACCGCTGGCGGTGGTCGATGCGGATCGTGTCGTAGCCGACGTCGCGGTCCTTGCCCAGGACGTTGGTGTAGGTGTGGTGCACGAAGTTGTGGGAGTGCTTCCACGCGCTCGAGGGCGTGACGTTGTCCCAGTCCCAGGTCGAGGAGTGGATCTTGGGGTCGTTCATCCAGTCCCACTGGCCGTGCAGGATGTTGTGGCCCAGCTCCATGTTCTCGAGGATCTTCGCCACCGAGAGGCCCGCGGTGCCCGCGACCAGCATCGGGGTGAAGCGGGAGTTCATCAGCGCGATCCGCGACAGCGCCGCCAGGCGTCGGTGCACCTTGACGAGGCGCCGGATGTAGGCGGCGTCGGTGGCGCCCAGCTCGGCGAACACCTCGTCGTGGATGGCCTGCAGCTCGCGGCCCAGCTCCTCCACCTGCTCGGGCGTGAGCCGGTTGAGCGGATGGTTCGGGTCCTCCATCGTGCCTTGCTTGTCGGCAGCGACCGGGGTGGGATTCATCGTTGACTCCTCGCGTTGGTTCCCTTGATGACCACGTGGCCCTCGTCCAGCTCGATGGGACCTTCGGGTGCGTTGATGCAGGTGCGGATCGACTCGCCGGGGATGCCGCTCACCTCGCCGGTGCGGAGGTCGCGCACGCGACCGTGGATCAACGTGCACTTGCACGTGTGGCACACGCCCATGCGGCAGCCGTGGGGCAGTGTGCCGCCGGCCTGCTCCCCCGCCTCGAGGATGGAGGTGCGGCCGTCGCTCGTGGCCTCGAAGTCGGTCACCCGGAACCGGATGACGCCTCCCTCCCCGGCGGCCACCGTCGCGTCCCCGCCGATGACCGGCTGGAACCGCTCGAGGTGGAGCAGGTCGCGGTCGCCGTGCTCGTCCCAGTGGGCGACGAAGGTGTCGATGAGCTCGCCCGGGCCGGACAGGAACGTCGTCCGCTCGCGCCAGTCGGGGCACAGCCGATCCAGGTCGTCGGGCGCCAGGCGGTCGTGGTCGCGGCGGTAGTGGGTCACCAAGGTGTAGCCCGGCTCCCGCTCGTCCGCGGCCGTCAGGGCGCGGCCGAAGATGAAGTCGTCCTCGTCGTGGCAGCAGTGCACGTGCACCACGTCGCCCAGCCCGTCGCGCGCCGCCAGTCCCCGCAGGAGGCTCCACACCGGGGTGATCCCGCTGCCGGCGGTGATCATCAGCAGCTTGGCGGGCACCGGCTCCGGGACCGCGAAGCTCCCCTCCGCGTCACCCAGGAAGACGATCTCGCCGGGCTGGCACAGCTCGGTGAACCACGGGGACACCGCGCCCTCGTCGACGTGCTTGACGGTGATCGAGAGCAGCCCGTCGGGGTGGTCCGGGTCCGAGGTCAGTGTGTAGGCGCGCCAGTGCCGGATGCCGTCGATCTCGACGCCCACACGCAGGTACTGCCCGGAGCGGTGCCCGCGCCAGGGAGCGGAGGGCCGGATGGCGATGGTGCTGCAGCTGGGCGTCTCGGGGGTGATCGAGACGACGTGCCCGCGCAGCTCGCGCATCGACCACCGGGGGTTGAGCAGCTCGAGGTAGTCGTCGGGCACCAGCGGTGTGGTCAGCGTGCGCCCCACCTTGACGAGCGTCCTCCGCACCTGGGAGATCTGGGGTCTGGCTGCGCGTTCCACCACGGACTGAGCCTTTCCGACAGGGCCTCGCGGCCCGGGCGTTGCCCACACGTGAGGTGGGCCACACCCGACAACGAGGACCGGCAGGGTGGGTTACGCCGGCGTAACCATGGCGGTTGAGCGCGAATACTCACTCGCCGGGCTGCCGGACGGGTGCACGCTGTGCAGATGAACGCCTCGATCGACAGCGCAGGCCCCAGCCCCATCCCCGAGGAACGCGCCGCCTGGCTGCGCCGTGAGCTCGACGACTGGCAGCGCGCTGGCCTCGTCGATGCCGCGCAGGCGGCGGCGATCGGCTCCCGTTACCGCGGCGTCGAGGCTCACCGCCGCGTCTCGCTCGGCCGGATCCTCCTCGTCCTCGGCGCCGCGTTCGTCGGGGTCGGGCTGATCTGGCTGGTGGCCGCCAACCTCGACCAGCTGCCGCCCCTGCTGCGCTTCGCCGCCGTCGCCGCGATCTGGCTGGCCCTGATGGCGGGGGCCGAGCTGTCGCGGGCGGCAGGCGCCGTACGAGGAGCCCTGCGCCTGATGGCGTCGCTGGCCTTCGGCGCTGTGATCTTCCAGGCGGCGCAGTCCCTCCAGGTGCCCGCCTTCTCGCCCGCGCTGATCGGACTGTGGGCGGCCGGCGCTCTCGCCCACGCCTACGGGTTCCGGGCGCTGATGCCGCTCGTGGTCGGTGTCGTCACCGGGGTCGGCTGGTGGATCGCGCAGCCGCTCTGGGACGACGGCAGCGTCGCCGGTGCGGTCGTCGGGTTCGGTACGGCGGGGGTCGCCGCGATCTCACTGGCCGTCATCCACGACCGCGGGCTCACCCGCTTCGGCCAGGTGTGGCGCTCGGTCGGCGCCCTGCTCGGGATGGTCAGCCTGTTCATCGCCGCCGTGCCCTACACGAACACCGACGCCTTCGAGTGGGACGGTTGGCTGGTCGCCTCGCTGGTCGTCGCCACGGTGGCCGCCGCCGCAGCGCTGGTCGTCGCACGGGGCCGGGCCCGCCTCGAACCCGTCGTCGCCGTCGGGGTGCTCGCCGTCGCCGCCCTGATGGTCCGCTGGGACACCGGCACCGACACCTCGCAGGTCGACCTCGCCGACTGGGCCCATGCGGCCGTGGGCGTGGTCGCCTTCGTCGCCCTCGCGGTGGCACTCGTCGCGATCGGCACGCTGCGCGACAACCCCGTGCTGACCGCGCTCGCGATGGTCGGGCTGGTCGCCTTCACGACCTTCCAGAGCTTCGCGGTGTTCGCCGCGATCGTGCAGGGGGCCTGGCTGTTCCTCGTGCTCGGCCTGATCTTCCTCGCGACCGGCTTCCTCTTCGACCGCGCCAGGCGCGAGATCGCGGCCTCGCTCGAGGACCATGCGGACACCGACCAGGAAGGAGCGGGACGATGAACAGGCTCGTCACCCTCGCGGCCGTGGTGGTCGCCCAGGCAGCACTCGTGGGCGTCGCGGTGGCACCCCAGCTCTCGGCCCGGGCCACCGGCGACACCTATCAGCTGCGGGTCGCCCCGCTCGATCCGATCGACCCGTTCCGCGGGGCCTACGTCACGCTCGACTACCCCGACCTCCAGCACGACCGGGGTTCCCTCAGCGACGGCGGACCGCTCTACATCACCCTGGTCGACGAGAGCGGTGTCATGGTCGCCGACGAGTTCCTGCGCGAGCGGCCCTCGGGCGAGCAGCCCTACCTCGCCTGCGACGACCGGGACTGGAGCGTCGAGTGCGGGATCGACAGCTTCTTCCTGCCGCAGGACGAGGCCGCGGCCATGGAGGACATGCTGCGCGACGGAGCGATCGCCGAGGTGAAGATCGACGGGCGCGGACACGCCGCGCTCATCGACGTACGCGCTCCCGAGTGAGGCGTCAGGCGAGGGTGATCAGCCGCCGGCGACGGCGGGGATGACCGAGATCTGGGTGCCGTCGGGCGTCGCGGTCTCCAGGTTGTCCAGGAAGCGCACGTCGTCGTTGCCGACGTAGACGTTGACGAACCGGCGCAGGTTGCCCGCGTCGTCGAGGACACGACCCTTGATGCCGGCGTAGTTGGCGTCGAGGTCGTCGAGCACGGCAGCCAGGGTCGCGCCGCTGGCGCTCACCTCGGACTCACCGTTGGTGTAGGTGCGCAGGATGGTCGGGATGCGGACCGAGACGCTCATGGAAGTTCCTTAGACGAGGTTGGCGGCAGTGAAAGCAGAGTAGGTCGGCTCGATGGTCGCGGCGGCGCCCACCTGGTCGGAGATGGCATCGAGCGTCTTGAGGCCGTGGCCGGTGTTGATGACCACCGTCTCGAGGGAGGTGTCGAGCTGGCCCGTCTCGACGAGCTTCTTCAGGACGCCGACGGTCGTGCCACCGGCGGTCTCGGTGAAGATGCCCTCGGTGCGGGCAAGCAGGACGATGCCCTCGCGGACCTCGTCGTCGGTGATGTCCTCGACGGCACCACCGGTGCGGCGGCAGACGTCGAGGACGTAGATGCCGTCGGCGGGGTTGCCGATCGCGAGGCTCTTGGCGATCGTGTCGGGCTTCACCGGTCGGATCGCGTCGGTGTTGGCCTTGTAGGCGACGCTGACCGGCGAGCAGCCGGTCGCCTGCGCGCCGAAGACCTTGTAGGGCTTGTCCTCGACGAGGCCGAGCTTGATCAGCTCCTGGAACGACTTGTCGACCTTCGTCAGCTGGGAGCCGGAGGCGACCGGGATGACGATCTGGTCGGGCAGGCGCCAGCCGAGCTGCTCGGCGATCTCGTAGCCCAGCGTCTTGGAGCCCTCGGCGTAGAACGGGCGGACGTTGACGTTGACGAACGCCCAGCCCTCCTCCTCGCCGGCGATCTCGGAGGCGAGCTTGTTGACGTCGTCGTAGTTGCCGTTCACGGCGACCAGCCGGTCGGTGAAGATGGCCGAGTTGACCTGCTTGGGCTGCTCGAGGTTGCTCGGGATGAAGACCACGGTCTTGATCCCGGCCCGAGCACCGGCCGCGGCGACCGCGTTGGCGAGGTTGCCGGTCGAGGGGCAGGCGAAGACCTTGGCGTCGAGCTCGCGGGCAGCGCTGAGCGCGCAGGCGACGACGCGGTCCTTGAAGGAGTTGGTGGGGTTGGTCGAGTCGTCCTTGACCCACAGGTTGTCGATGCCGAGCTCGCGACCCAGGTTGTGGGCCTTCAGGAGGCGGGTGAAGCCGGGCTCCATGTTGGGGCTCTGCTCGATGTCGCTGGGCACGGGCAGCAGGGCCTTGTAGCGCCAGATGTTGGCGGGGCCGGCGGCGATCTCCTCGCGCGTCACGACCGGGAAGTCGTAGGCCACCTCGAGCGGGCCGAAGCACTCCGGGCACGCGTAGTGCGGGCCGAGCTCGACCTCGTGGCTGCACTCGCGACAGACGAGCACACGGGCATGACCGAAGGCACCCTCTCGAAGCGTCTTCGCGGGCGCGTTCTCTGCAACAACAGACATGTCGAAATCCTCCTTCTCATCTACCCCGGCGCGACTTTCGCTCCGGGACGGAATTGGCACCGTTTCCGCGACTTCCCGCAGAGCGAGAAGGAGGTTCGTGGCGGTTGCCGGGACTTCGTCGGGCCGTTCCCTCAGTCCCTCGTGATGAGGGCTCTAGGTTAGACAGGCCGTCTCAGCATGTGCACATCGAGTCCACATGCTGGCACGCACCTGTCTCACCAGGACGTCTGGTCGCACGCCGAGGACGGTGACTCGACCTGGAGCGTGGCGTGCTCGACGCCGTACTCCTCCCGCAGCAGCACGCGCGCGGTCGCGAGCACCTCGCCCACCTGCCCCTCGGCGGCCAGCAGGTGTGCGGTGGCGACGTGCATGCCGGAGGTGAGGGTCCAGACGTGGAGGTCGTGGACGCCCTCGACCCCGGGCACGCCGAGGAGCGACGTCTCGAGGGCCGCGGGCGACAACCCGGCCGGCGCGTGCTGACCGAGGACGGCGAGGACCTCGCGGCCGAGCAGCAGGGCGCGTACGGCGACGAACGCCGCGATCGCCAGCGCGACGACCGTGTCCCACCAGCCGTCGCCGGTCCGTGCGACGAGCACCCCGGCCACGATGACGCCGACCGAGCCGACGGTGTCGGCGACCACCTCGAGGTAGGCGCCCTTGACGTTGAGGCTCTCGGCCGCTCCCCCGCGCAGGAGGAGCAGCGCGACCACGTTGACGACGAGGCCGAGCGCACCGACGAGCAGCATCGGGCCCGCGTCGACGTCGGGAGCGTCGCCGAGGCGACGCAGCGCCTCGAGCGTGACGTAGGCCGCGGCGGCCAGCATGAGCAGCACGGTCAGGCCGGAGGCGAAGACCTCGGCGCGGTAGGAGCCGAACGTCCGCATGCCCGTGCGGTCGGCCCGGGTGGCGATCCGGGTCGCGACCAGCGCCGAGGAGAGCGCGACGACGTCGGCTGCCATGTGGCCGGCGTCCGAGAGCAGCGCCAGCGACTGCGCCAGCCAGCCGACGACGAGCTCGACGACGAAGAACGAGCCGACCAGTGCGCACGCGACCGCGAGGCGCCAGCGGTGCCGCGCTCCCGGGTGCGAGGGCGGGTGTCCGTGTCCGTGACCGGCGCCCATGGGTCAGCCTCGTGCGTCGGCGGTGAGCTGGCGCAGCAGGTCGAGCACTCCGTCGGGGCCCGGCACGATCACGTCGGCGAGCGGCAGCAGCGCCGACTGCTCGTCCGAGGCGGCGCAGACCAGCAGCGTCGCCAGCCCCTGCTCGCGCAGCTCGGCGACCGCCTCGAAGGCCTCGATGTCACCGAGGTCGTCACCGGCGAACACGAAGCCGCCGGCGGCCTGCTCCTTCACCAGCGTCTGCACGGCATGGCCCTTGTGCTGCCCGTCGGAGCGGACCTCGATCACGTTGCGCCCGGGCTCGACGATCAGGCCATGGGCGTGCGCGAGCTCCGACATCGGCTCCAGCAGTCGCGAGAACGCCTCGTTGGCGTCCGGCAGCCGTCGGGTGTGTACGGCGACCGCCAGCCCCTTCTCCTCGACGAAGGCCTCGCTCGCGCCACTGCGCCGCAGCAACGCGGGGAGCTCGCGTTCGAAGGTGGACAGGCCGTGCGGGGGGCGCGGTGAGATGACCCGCCGCTGCGTGGACGACCAGCGCTCGTTGCCGTACTGCCCGAAGACGAACAGCTCCTTGCCGTGGTCGCCGATCGCGTCGCCGACCTCGTCCAGGCCACCGAGGGCCAGGACCTGCCGGGCGGGCCGACCGGTGACGACCGCGACGGCTCGCACCAGGTCGCTGAGGTCGATGAGCACCTGGGGCGCGTCGGCGTGGATCAGCGCCTGGGTGGGGTCCTCGACGATCGGCGAGAGGACACCGTCGAAGTCGAGTCCGACGACGACCTCATCGACGCGCGCCACGACCTCGGCGTAGCGCTGGCTGGCTCGTGCGGAGGTGAACTCCATGTGGAAAGCCAACCACGCGGACGTTATCGGCGGTCGAGGAGGCGCCCCGGCGCCGTCACGAAACCGCGTCGGCGGTGAGGATGATCGTCAGGCGGTCCATCTTCATCGGCTCGACCGCCGGCTGGGTGCGACCGACGCCGAGGTCGAGCGCGAGCTGCTTGGCGGCGGCCTTGAGGCGCTCGGGGTAGTAGACCGTGGTGGTCGGGATGGAGCCGACCCAGTTGTCCTCGCCCACGACCTGCCAGCCGACCTGTGTGGCCTTGGCCGCGGTCGAGGCGGCCAGGCCCTGGATGCCGGAGTTGTTGAAGACCTCGACGTAGACCTCGCCGCGCTTGAGCGTGGGCTTCGGCTTGGGCTTCTTCGTCGGCTCCACCACCGTCGGCTCGACGGTCGGGGTGGAGGTCGCCGCGGCCGGGGTGACCTTGCGCTCGACGAGGTCGGCGTCGCGGGTGGCGACGAAGGCGAAGCCGGCCATCGCGACGGCGATGATGCTGAGCATCACCAGCGGGGACGGGAAGGCGACGCCGCGCTCGGAGCGCGATCGGCGGGTGCGCGACATGTTCATGGGTGCCTCACTGGGGGAAGTAGGCGCGGACAAGGCGTGGATCAGACTTCGAAGCCGAGACGGCGCGCGGACCGCTGACGCTGGCGCGAGGCGCGCAGCCGGCGAAGGCGGCGCACGAGCAGCGGGTCGGCCTCGAGGGCCTCGGGACGGTCGATGAGGGCGTTGAGGACCTGGTAGTAGCGGGTCGAGCCCATGTCGAACTTCTCGCGGACCGCCTGCTCCTTGGCGCCGGCGAACTTCCACCAGTGGCGCTCGAACTCGAGGATGTCGCGGTCGCGCTGGCTCAGACCGGGTGTGCCGTCACCCTCGTGAGCGACGAATGCGTTCGCGGCGTCCATTTCAAACTCCTGAGTCGGCGTCCCTGTGGGCCCCACTGTAGGCGACGAACAACACCCATGTCATTCGCTTGCGGCGAGTCGCGTTGGAAGGACCACTCGCGGGGCTGTACGGCGATGGGGGCCGCTAGGGTGGATCCGTGACCACACAAGGCCAGCCCGACCACCTGGCCGACCTCGTGATCGTGGCCAACCGGCTCCCCGTCGACCGGGTGACGCTGCCCGACGGCAGCGCCGGCTGGCGTCGCTCGCCGGGCGGCCTGGTGTCCGCCCTCGAGCCCGTCATGCGAGCCAACGACGGCGCGTGGATCGGCTGGCCCGGCTCGACCGACGACCTCGACCTCGAGCCCTTCGTCGAGGACGGCCTCCAGCTCGTACCGGTCCACCTGACCGCGGACGAGGTCGAGGAGTTCTACGAGGGCTTCGCCAACGGCACCCTGTGGCCGCTCTACCACGACCTCGTGGCCAAGCCGGAGTTCCACCGCGAGTGGTGGGACTCCTACGTCCAGGTCAACCAGCGCTTCGCCGAGCGCGCCGCGGAGATCGCCGCCAAGGGCGCCACGGTGTGGGTGCAGGACTACCAGCTCCAGCTGGTGCCGCAGATGCTGCGCGAGCTGCGACCCGACCTGCGCATCGGCTTCTACCTCCACATCCCGTTCCCGCCCGCCGAGCTGTTCAGCCAGCTGCCGTGGCGCCGCCAGATCCTCGAGGGCATGCTCGGCGCCGACCTGATCGGCTTCCAGCTCGCCGGCGGCGCCGCCAACTTCGTCCGTCTGGTCCGCGGGCGGGTCGGCCACAAGACGCACCGCGACCTCGTCTACCTCCCCGACGGCCGCACCGTGAAGGCGGCCGCCTTCCCCATCTCCATCGACGCCGCCGGCTTCATCGAGCTCGCCCACACCGAGGCGGTCCAGCAGCGAGCCACCGAGATCCGCACCGCGCTCGGCAACCCGCGCAAGGTCTTCCTCGGCATCGACCGCCTCGACTACACCAAGGGCATCTACGCCCGGCTGCGCGCCTTCTCCGAGCTGATCGCCGAGGGCCTCCTCGACGTCGAGGACGCCGTCTTCGTGCAGGTCGCCACGCCGTCTCGCGAGCGGGTCGAGCAATATCGCATCATCCGCGACGACATCGACCGGCTGGTCGGGCGGATCAACGGCGACCTCGGCCGCATCGGACGACCCGCCATCTCCTACCTCCACTCGTCCTACCCGCGTGAGGAGATGGCCGCCCTCTACCGCGCCGCCGACATCATGGTCGTCACGCCCTACCGCGACGGCATGAACCTCGTCGCCAAGGAGTACGTCGCCTGCCGCTACGACGACGACGGAGCGCTGGTGCTCTCCGAGTTCGCCGGAGCCGCCGACGAGCTCCGGCAGGCCTACCTCGTCAACCCCTACGACATCAACGGCATGAAGGCCGCGCTGATGGAGGCGTTCCACGCCGAGCCGAAGGAGACGACTCGCCGGATGCGGGCGATGCGCAAGCAGGTCGTCGACAACGACGTCACCGCGTGGGCCAACAACTTCCTCGCGGCGCTGGCCGACACCCGCCCCGACCACGACAAGACGGTCCGTCCCGCTCGTCGGCGCTGAGCGCCGTACGCCCTCAGCCGCCGTGGGCGGCCGTCTGCTCGGCCATGATCGCGGTGATCTCCTCGGCCAGGGCGGGCCCGACCGTGCCCCAGTGGCGGCCGTAGCCGTAGACGTCGCGCAGCGGGCGTGAGGACAGCAGGCCGTCGATCAGGTCGATGTCGTCGGCGGTGATCAGCGCGGGGTGCGCGACCCCGACGGCCTCGGAGACCTTGAGCAGGTCGCGGCGCAGGGTCTTGACGTAGTTGGCGGCACGCGCCGACTTCAGCGTCGGGTCGAGCCCGTGCATCAGCCACGGCCGCTGGGTGGCGACGCCGGTCGGGCACTCGTCGGTGTGGCACTTCTGCGCCTGGATGCAGCCGATGGCGAGCATCGCCTCGCGACCGACGTTGACCATGTCGCAGCCGAGCGCGAAGGCGACCAGCGCATTGTCGGGCAGGCCGAGCTTGCCGGCCCCGATGAAGGTGATGTCGTCGGTCAGGCCGGCCTCGGCGAAGCGCTTGTAGACCTTCGAGAAGCCCACCCGGAACGGGAAGGCCACCGAGTCGGCGAAGACCAGCGGTGCCGCGCCGGTGCCGCCCTCGCCGCCGTCGATGTTGACGAAGTCGACCATCCGCTCGGAGGACATCGCCGCGATCAGGTCGTCCCAGAAGTCCATGTTGCCGACGGCGCTCTTGATCCCGACCGGCAGACCGGTCGCCTGCGCCACGGTCTCGACGAAGTCGAGCAGCGAGTCCACGTCGTTGAACATCGCGTGCCGGCTCGGGGAGGCGCAGTCCACGCCGGCCTGGATGCCCCGGATCTCCGCGATCTCGTCGGTGACCTTGACGCCCGGCAGCATCCCGCCGAGACCGGGCTTGGCGCCCTGCGACAGCTTGATCTCGATCATCCGCACCGGCGCTCCGGCGCACAGCGCGACCAGGCGGTCGAGGTCGAAGACCCCGTCCTCGTCGCGACAGCCGAAGTACGACGTACCGATCTGGAAGACCAGGTCGCCGCCTTCACGGTGGTACGGCGACAGCGCGCCCTCCCCCGTGTTCTGCAGGCAGCCCGCGAGCTCGGCCCCACGGTTGAGCGCCGTGATCGCGTTGCTGCTCAGCGAGCCGTAGCTCATGCCGGAGATGTTCACGACCGACTGCGGCCGGAAGGCCTTGGCCCTCCCGCGCGCCAGGCCGACGACCTTGGCGCAGGGCAGCGGGGTCTCCTCGCCGGAGTGGGCGCTGGTCGAGGGCGCGACGTCGGCGAAGGTGCGCTGCTTGATGATCGGGTAGCCGACGTGGCCCTCGATGTCGTTGTCGGTGCCGAAGCCGAAGTAGTTGTTCTGCAGCTTGGAGCTGGCATAGACCCAGCGCCGCTGGTCGCGGCTGAAGGGGCGCTCCTCGTCGTTGCCCGCCACGATGTACTGCCGCAGCTCGGGGCCGATCCGCTCCAGCGCGAAGCGCGCGTGGCCCAGGACCGGGAAGTTGCGGGTGATGGCGTGCTGCTTCTGGCGCAGGTCGTGAGCGGCGAGCGCACCGACAGCGGCCGCCCCGAGGGCGGCGAGCGTCTTCTTCATGGGTCGTGTCTAGTCCTGCGTCCGACCTCCAAGCAACCTGCTCGGCCCGAGTCGGGCGGGCGTATCTTCAGGCACATGGATCTCCTGCCTCCCAAGCCTGCTCAAGTGGTCTCGGCTGCCAGCAACGTCGCCCACAAGGTGTTCTACGGCGGACTGGCGGACCTGAGGCCGATGCCGCGCACGCTGATCGACGACGGGGAGCTGCGCGAGGTCTACCACTACCGGCCGGCCGCGGGAGTCGTCGAGACGGGCGATCCGGTCCTGCTGGTGACGCCGCTGGCCGCGCCCGCCATCTGCTTCGACCTGCGCCGCGGTTGCTCGCTCGTCGAGCACCTCGTCACCGAGGGGCGCCGGACCTACCTCGTGGAGTACGGCGAGGTGTCGTTCAAGAACCGCAACCTCGGCATGGAGCACTGGGTCGACGAGGTGCTGCCCGAGGCGATCAAGGCTGTCTCCGAGCACGCCGGCGGACGCCCGGTGCACGTGATCGGCTGGAGCCTCGGCGGCATCTTCGCGCTGCTGACCGCGGCCGACCAGCCCGCGCTGCCGATCGCCTCGCTCACGGTCGTCGGTTCGCCGGTCGACGTGAAGAAGGTGCCGCTGATGGCGCCGGTGCGGCCCCTGCTCAACCTCAACTTCATGGAGGGCAACGGCCTCGTCACCCGCGGCTACCAAGCGATGGGCGGCATCCCGAAGCCGCTCGTCAACTGGGCTTTCACGGCCGCCTCCGCGCAGAAGGTCATCACCAAGCCGCTCGCCCTGCTGACCAACCTCGACGACGCCGACTTCCTCGCGCAGATCGAGGCGGTGGACCGCTTCTCGGCCAACATGATCGCCTACCCGGGCCGCACCTTCGGCCAGCTCTACCACCGGATGGTCAAGGGCAACGCGCTCGCCAGGGGCTCGATGCCCTTCGGCGACCGGACGATCGAGCTCTCCTCGATCACGGCGCCGGTGCTGGTGTTCGGCGGCGCGACCGACGGCATCGCACCGGTCAAGGCGGTCAAGCCCGTTGTCGCGCTCCTCACCGGATCGGTCGACGTCCGCTTCGAGATCGTCCCCGGTGGCCACCTCGGGATGCTCACCGGCCGAGCCGCCCGGGGCACCACGTGGCGGGTGCTGGACGAGTGGATCGAGCAGTGGTCCACCCCGACCCGGAAGGCCCCCGCGAGCAAGAAGGCCGCCACCGCGAAGAAGAAGAAGACGGCCGACCCTGACGCGATCGGGGCCAACCCCCACCGTCGCTACGGGTCCGCCGGCTCGCGCTCGCTCGGTCGCTGACCGCCGCCGTGAGTGCTCTGCAGGGCCTGGTCGAGCGCGGGCTGATGGCGCCCGACTGGGCGGCGGCACTGGCGCCGGTGGACGACAGGATCGCGGTGCTCGGGCAGTTCCTGCGGGCCGAGATCGCCGCCGGGCGGGACTACCTCCCGGCCGGGGACCACGTGATGCGGGCCTTCGCGCGGCCACTGGGCGACGTACGCGTGCTGATCGTCGGGCAGGACCCCTATCCGACCCCGGGACACCCGATCGGGCTGTCGTTCGCGGTCGCGCCGGACGTGCGACCGGTGCCGCGGTCGCTGGCCAACATCTATGCCGAGCTCAGCTCGGACCTCGGCCTGGCGCCGGTCGCCCACGGCGACCTGTCGGCCTGGGCCGACCAGGGCGTGATGCTGCTCAACCGGGTGCTCACGGTCGCCCCGGGTGCCGCGGCGTCGCACCGCGGCCGCGGCTGGGAGGCCGTCACCGAGTGCGCGATCACCGCCCTCGCCGAGCGCGGAGGGCCGTGCGCGGCGATCCTCTGGGGCCGCGACGCGCAGTCCCTCAAGCCGATGCTCGGCCCGATACCGTGGGTCGAGTCGGCCCACCCCTCCCCGCTCTCGGCGTCGCGCGGCTTCTTCGGATCCCGGCCGTTCTCCCGCGTGAACAAGCTGCTCGCCGACCAGGGCGCGCCCCCGGTCGACTGGTCGCTCCCACCGGCGGCCCCCTCTCCTCCCCTCCCCCCGGTAGTTGAGTGAGAACTTGTCGGCTGACGGCCAGATCTCCACAAAGTCGCACTCAACTACCGCCCGCAGATGGCCGACCTTGAGAATAGTCCGGGATTCAACTATTCTCGTGGCATGACCGACCGAATGCCTGCCCTCTACATCGGCCACGGCGCGCCGCCACTGCTCGACGACCCGGTGTGGTCGGGACAGCTGGCGACGTTGGCCAAGGACCTACCGAGGCCCAAGGCGATCCTGATCGTCAGCGCCCACTGGGAGTCGGCGCCGGTCAGCCTGACCGCGAACTACGCACCGTTGGTCTACGACTTCGGCGGTTTCGCGCCGAAGTACTACCAGATGACCTACGAGACCCCCGACGCCTCCGCGCTCGCGCAACGGGTCGCCGCGATGATGCCGAAGGACGAGCCCGTCCACCAGCACACCAGCCGCGGCCTCGACCACGGCGCATGGGTGCCGCTCAAGATCATGTATCCCCGGGCCGACATCCCGGTGCTGCAGATGTCGCTGCCCACCTCCGACCCGGTCAAGCTGATGAAGCTCGGCGAGCGGCTCAAGCCGCTGCGCGACGAGGGTGTGCTGATCATCGGGTCCGGCTTCCTCACCCACGGACTGCCGTTCCTCAAGGACTGGAGCATCAACGCCAAGGCCCCGGGCTGGTCCCAGGACTTCGACGCCTGGGCGGGTGAGGCGCTGGCCCGTGGCGATGTCGACGCGCTGGCCAACTACACCGCCAGTGCCCCCGGCATGCCCTACGCGCACCCGACCGTCGAGCACTACATCCCGCTGTTCGTCACGCTGGGCGCGGCGACCACCCCCGACGAGCCGGGGATCCAGGTCATCGACGGGTTCTGGATGGGGTTGTCGAAGAGGTCGTTGCAAGTCGCGTGAGGTTTCGTGACGGCGCTGGCGCGCCTCCTCAACCGCCGAAGGGAAGTCGCCGCATGATCTTCAGCGAGATCCGGGTCTGCTTGGCGTAGGCGGCGTAGTCCTGCCCGGGCTGCGGGCCCATGACCTGCTTCTTGAGCACCCCGATGTTCTGGCAGTCGGTGTACTTCAGCAGCCCCTGGTCGCCGTGCCGCCCGCCGACGCCGGACTGCTTCACCCCGCCCGACGGCGTGCCCTTGGACGCATAGGCCGTCGCGAGGATGTCGTTGATGTTGACGTTGCCCGACTGGATGCGGCGTGCGACTGCCATCGCGGCGTCGAGGTCGGTCCCCCACACCGACGCGTTGAGGCCGTAGTCGGTGTCGTTGGCGAGCCGGATCGCGTCCTCGATGTCGGAGTAGCGGTGCAGAGCGACCACCGGGCCGAAGGTCTCGCACGAGCCGGTCAGCATGTCGGCGGTGACGCCCTCGAGGATCGTCGGCGCGAAGAAGGCGGGGCCGATGTCGGGCAGCGGGTGGCCGCCCGTCAGCACGGTCGCGCCCTTGGCCACCGCGTCGTCGACGTGGGAGCGCACGCGCTCCAGGTGGTCGACGGAGACGAGCGAGCCGAGCTCGGGCGTGTAGTCGTAGGTCGCGCCGATCACCAGCGACTCGGTCGCCTCCACGAAGCGCGCGCGGAAGGCGTCGTACAACGAGTCGTGGATGTACATCCGCTCGATGTGCATGCAGATCTGGCCGGTGTTGCCGAAGGCGGCGAACAGGGACGCCTTGACCACGTCGTCGAGGTCGGCGTCGGGCAGCACGATCATCGGGTTCTTGCCGCCGAGCTCGAGGCAGCAGCCGATCAGGTTGCGCCCGGCGCGCTCGCCGACGACCCGTCCGGTGGCGGTCGAGCCGGTGAACATGACGTAGTTGGCGTTGTCGATCAGCGTCGGCCCGACGTCGGCGCCCTCGCCGCACACGACCTGCACGAGGCCGGCGGGCAGCCCGGCCTGCTCGAGCAGCTCGACGCCGTACAGGCCGGAGAGAGCTGTCTTGTTGTCGGGCTTGACCACGACGCCGTTGCCGGCGATGAGCGCGGGGATCGCATCGGAGATGGCGGTGGCGAAGGGGAAGTTCCAGGGCGCGATGATGCCGACGACGCCCTTGGGCTGGCGGATCTCCGTCGACCCGGAGATGACCGGCACCGGCCCCGGCCGCGACTTGTCGGCGAGCAGCTTGGGCGCGCGGCGGAGGTAGTGGGCGGTCACCATCGGGATGTCGCAGGTCTCCTCGACGGCCATCCGGCGGTTCTTGCCCGACTCGGCCTGGATCACGTCGGCGAGCCGCTCCTGCGCGTCGATCACGAGCGAGTGGAACTTCTTGAACACCTTGAGCCGCTTGCGCAACGGCCACTGCGACCACTCGGCCTGTACGGCGCGGGCCCGGCCGAACGCCGCCGCGATGTCCTCCGGCGTCGACTGCGGGAGCTCGACGAGCAGCTCGCCGGTGTAGACCTCGGTGAGCTTCCAGGTGCCGCCGCTGGTGGACGGCACGCGCGCCACGAGGCCCTGCAGGAAGTCGTCGGTCAGCGAAGCGGGACGCATGGGATCAGTCCTTCTGGAGGATCAGCTCGGCGCACTTCTCGCCGATCATGATCGAGGGTGCGTTGGTGTTGCCGCGGATGATCGTCGGCATGATGCTGGCGTCGGCGACGCGGAGGCCGTCGATGCCGCGCACCTTGAGCTCGGGGTCGACCACCGCGCGCTCGTCGACGCCCATCCGGCAGGACCCGACGGGGTGGTAGACGGTGGTCGCGCGGTTGCGGATCTCGTCGGTGAGCCGGTCACCGGAGTAGGCCGGGCCGGGCTCGTACTCGCCCTTCACGTGACGGGCGATCGAGGGGTGGCTCATCGTCTCGCGGATCATGTCGAGGCCCTCGCGGAGCACGGCCAGGTCGTCGGGCTCGGCGAGGAACTGCGGGTCGATCAGCGGCGCGACCATGGGGTCGGCGCTCGCCAGCCGCAGCGTGCCGCGCGACTTCGGCTGGATCAGCGTCGAGAAGACCGACCACGACGGGCGCTGGTCGGACTTCATCCGCACCGGCGCGTCCTGGTTGGGAGCCGGATAGCTCCAGGGCAGCGCGAGCAGCTGCATGTCCGGGAGCCCGGCCGGCGCGTGCGACGTACTCACGAACGCACCCGACTCGAAGACCGAGTGGGCCATGAAGGTGCGCCCTTTCTGGAGCCGCTCCTTGACGATGCCCTTGCCGAAGTAGAAGGCGTTGCCCTTGTTGGGCGAGTTGTCGACGTGCCAGGTCGTCGGCACGAAGAGGTGGTCGTGGAGGTTGTCGCCGACGGGCAGGTCGGCGTGCACGGTGATCCCGAACTGGCCGAGGTGGTCGGGGTGGCCGATCCCGGAGAGCTGGAGGAGGTGCGGCGAGCCGTAGGCACCGGCACTGACGATGACCTCCTTGGTGGCGCGGATCGTGCGCCGGGCGCCGCCCTCGATCACCTCCACGCCGGTCGCGCGGCCGCCCTCGATGACGACGCGGGCGGCGGTCGCACCGGTCGTGACGCTGAGGCCGGGCGAGGTGTTCTCGGTGACGTAGGCCCTGCTGGCGGAGAAGCGCACACCGTTGCTGGTGTTCTCCTGGATGACGTGCATGCCGGACTGCTCGGCGCCGTTGTAGTCCGGCGTCTGGTCGACACCGAGCGCCTCTCGCCCGGCGGTCACGAACGCCTTCGCCGCGTCGGTGATGTGGTGGTTCTCGATCACCTGCACCGGTCCGCCAGAGCCGCGGTAGTCGCTGGCCCCACCCTCCCAGTTCTCGAGCTTCTTGTACGTCGCCAGCACGTCGTCGTAGGACCAGCCCTTGTTGCCCTCGTCGGCCCAGGAGTCGAAGTCGGCACGGTTGCCGCGGACGAAGATCATCCCGTTGACCGAGGACGAGCCGCCCATCAGGCGACCGCGCGTAGCGGGCACCTTGCGGTTGTTCAAGTTGGCTTGAGGGACGTGGTAGAAACCCCAGTCGAACTTCGCCTTCAGCTTCGGCTCCGCGTGGATCATCGCGATCATGCCGGGCGTCTTGAACATCATCGACGTGTCCGGACCACCCGCCTCGAGCAGCACCACGCTGTGACCGGCGTCCGCGAGCCGCCCCGCGACCGCGCACCCGGCGCTGCCCGCCCCCACCACGACGTAGTCGGCCTCGCTGACCTGCGGCTGGGACTTGGCCATGTCGGATCCACCTTCACTACGGGCACTGGCTGGGCGTGCGTCAACCGAAACTGTAACTCGTTCTAGTTTCGCCGGGAAGGGGTCCGGCGGTTGAGGAGGCGCGCCAGCGCCGTCACGAAACCCCGGCCTAACCTGTGCCCGTGAAGATCTTGTCGATCCAGTCCTCGGTCGCCTACGGCCACGTCGGCAACTCCGCCGCCGTCTTCCCGCTCCAGCGGCTGGGCCACGAGGTCTGGCCGGTGTCGACCGTGGTCTTCTCCAACCACACGGGGTACGGCGCCTGGCGCGGCCCGCTGCTCGCGCCGGACGACGTCGCGGCGGTGGTCACGGGGATCGCCGAGCGCGGCGTGCTCGGCTCGTGCGACGCGGTCCTCTCCGGCTACCAGGGCGGTGCCGGGATCGCGTCCGTGATCCTGGACGCGGTCGAGCAGGTCAAGGCGGCGAACCCCGCGGCGACGTACACCTGTGATCCGGTGATGGGCAACGCGACGTCCGGCTGCTTCGTGGACCCGGCGATCCCGCCGATCATCCGTGAGCTCGTCGTGCCGCGGGCGGACATCATCACGCCCAACCAGTTCGAGCTCGGGTTCCTCACCGACACCTCGCCGGTGTCGCTGGCCTCGACGCTGGAGTCGGCGGACCTCGCACTGGCGATGGGGCCCTCGACCGTGCTCGTCACGTCGGTCCTCTTCACCGAGGGCTCCATCGGGATGCTGGCCGTGGACGGCGACGGCGCGTGGCTGGTCGAGACCCCACGGCTGCCGATGAAGGCCAACGGCTCCGGCGACATCACCGCCGCCCTCTTCACCGCCCACCTGCACGAGACCGGGTCGGCTGCCTCCGCCCTGGCCCGCACGGCGTCGTCCGTCTTCGCGGTGCTCAAGGCCACGCTCGAGTCGGGCGAGCGCGAGCTGCGCCTGATCGCCGCACAGGACGCGATCGCGCACCCGGAGTGCGAGTTCGAGGTCCGGCAGGTGCGGTGAGGATTCAGTAGGACTTGCCCTCTGCGTAGCGCTGACGACGCGAGGCTCGTCCTCTGCCCCGGTTGCGCGCCTTGAAGGTGGGGAGCTGAGAATCGCAATTGGGGCAGATGAGTCTCAGGTTCTCGCGATGGTTGTTCTCTGAGTCGCCGTCGATGTGATCGAGGACGAATCGCAGCTCGAGGTTGTTCCACTCGGTGCCGGCCGCGCAGATGGCGCAGCGGCCGCCCTGGTCAGCCAGGAGGTAGGTCCGGATGTAGTGGCGGATCCCCGATGCCGGCGTACCGATCCCGGTGGCGAGCCAGCGAGCGACGTTCTGGGATCGCTCCATCGCGCGCTGGCAGCGATTGCTGCAGAAGACCTTCTGGTGTCGCTTCGTCAGCTCGACACCGCATCCGAGACATGTCATGCCGGGAAGGTACGGCGGCGCACCGACATCGAGCCGCGTGAGAGATTCGAACTCTCGCAACCCAATTTACAAGATTGGTGCTCTACCCCTGAGCTAACGCGGCGGCGCTGCAAGCAGCGGCGCAATCCTAGTCGGAGCGGCTGCGAGACTTGACCCATGACCCTGCTCCACCAACCCCACCACGACGGCTCGCCGACCTACGTCGACGACGAGGCGCCCCGGCTCGGAGACACCGTCACGGTGCGGATGTGCAGCCACGTCGAGGACCCGATCGAGGGTGTCTGGCTGCGCACGACGTACGACGCGGAGCCGGTCTACGTGCCGGCGACGCGCACCACCGAGGGCGAGGCCGTGTGGTGGGAGTGCGCGCTGCTCGTGCACAACCCGGTGACGCACTACCGCTTCCTGATCGCGCGCCCGGACGGGCAGGAGTGGCTGGCGGGCAACGGCCTGGTGGACATCGATGCGCCCGACGCGGCGGACTTCAAGCTCACGTCCTACGCCCCCGCCCCGGACTGGGCCCGCGACGGCGTCGTCTACCAGATCTTCCCCGACCGCTTCGCCCGCTCGGCGGCCGCCGACGAGCGCCCGACGCCCGCCTGGGCGGTCCCGGCGGCCTGGGACGACACCGTCGTCTTCGAGGGCTCGGATCCGCGCACCCCGGTGCAGTTCTTCGGCGGCGACCTCGACGGCATCACCAACCACCTCGACCACGTCGAGCGGGTGGGCGCCGACATCGTCTACACGACTCCGGTCTTCCCCGGCGAGAGCAACCACCGCTACAACGCCACCACGTTCAGCGAGGTCGATCCGTTGCTGGGCGGCGACGCGGCGTACGAACGACTCAGCAGCGCGGTGCACGCGCGCGGCTGGCGCATCCTCGGCGACCTGACGACCAACCACACGGGCGACACGCACGAGTGGTTCCGCTCGGCGCAGGCCGACCCGGAGTCGGCGACCCGGACCTACTACTACTTCGAGGACGACGGTTCCTACGCCAACTGGATGGGCCACGGCACGCTGCCGAAGGTCAACCACGGTGATCCCGACCTGCGCGCGGCGATGGTCGAGGGGCCCGACTCGATCGTCGGGCGCTGGCTGCAGCCGCCCTTCGACGTCGACGGCTGGCGCATCGACGTCGCCAACATGACCGGACGCCTCGGCGCGCTCGATGTCGCTCACGAGGTCGCCCGCGCCGTACGCCGCACGGCGGACTCGCTCCGCGAGGACCCGCTCGTCATCGGCGAGCACAACCACGACGCGTCAGGCGACGTCGACGGTGACGGCTGGCACGGCACCATGAACTACTCCGGCTTCTCGTGGCCGGTGTGGTCGTGGCTGCGGTCCCCGGACACGCCCGCGCGAGCGTTCGGGCGACCTGTCCAGGTCGCCCGGCGGTCTGGGCCGGCCGTCGTGGACACGTTCCGCGCCTGGCAGGGCGCCCTCGGCTGGCAGGCCACGACCGCGAGCTGGAACATCCTCGGCTCCCACGACTCCGCCCGCATCCGCACGATGGTCGGCTCGCCCTCGCTGCACCGCGTGGCGGCCGGGCTGCAGTTCACGATGCCCGGCGTGCCGATGCTCTTCGCCGGCGACGAGCTCGGCCTGGAGGGCGTCAACGGTGAGGACTCGCGTCGCCCGATGCCGTGGTCGTCCTCGTCGTCGTGGGACCGGGCAACCCTCGACGTCTATGCATCGCTCGCGCGCGTGCGCCGCAGTCGCGCCGCCCTCCGCCGCGGCGGACAGCGATGGGCGTACGTCGACGACGACACCATCGCGTTCGTGCGCGAGCACTCCGACGGATCCGTTCTGGTCGTCGCGCGGCGCGCGGCGGGCCCGGCGTTCTCTCTCCCGCTGACGCTCGGTAGGCATCTGCTGGGGACAGAACCCGGAGATCTCGGTGCGGATGGATCTACGGTCCCCGAGGCCGCCGGCGCCCGCTTGGACATCTGGGCGATCGACTAGTCGCGCGTGGGCCAGACGGGGCTGCCATCGGTCCACACGACGCCCTTGTTGCGGCACAGGCAGAAGGGGTGACCGACCGGGTCGGTGTAGACGCGGAAGCCGTAGCCGTCGGGATCCGTGCTGTCCCGCTGCACGGTCGCGCCGAGGGCCAGGACACGGCGCTGCTCGGCCTCGATGTCGTCGACCTCGAAGTCGAGGTGGAACTGCTTGGGGTGCTCATTGTCGGGCCACTGCGGCGCGCGGTAGACCTCCACCTGGATGAAGGCCAGCTCGATCTCGGCGAGCTGAATGCCGGCCCAGTGCTCGTTGCTGCCAGCCTTGACCGGGAGGCCCGTCACCTCGGAGTAGAACGCCGCCAACTTCATCGTGTCGGGGCAGTCGATGATGAAATCGGTGAGTCTCAGCACCCGGCGATCCTAGCTGTCACGACTCGCGCGTCGCGCTCGTCAAGCAGGTGTCACCCCGCCCCAACGAAGGTCACGACCATGAAGACCATGACCTGACGCCAGCTCGGCGGCCCCTGCAGCCTCGAGCACCGCGGCGAGAGTCGACGACGTCATCAAGGCCCAGGACAGAGGTTGCCTCGGTGGTCGGGGCGGCCCGAAAACTTTCTGAGATTCTTTTCCCCAGACCCCCGGAATCGGCTGTTTTCGGGCTCTGGTTGTCGGTGGTCCCCTTGGATTTTCGTATGGCGACCACGACCCACAGCAGCACCGACACCCTGCCGGAGACCCCGGCGCAGGTGCTGGTCGCGCTGCGGGCCGAACAGGACCAGCGCCACGCCTCCGAGATCCGCTCGATGCAGCTTGCAGCCCACTGGGTCGCGCTGCACCCCGTGCTCGATGCGTCTGATCCGGGCGCCGTGCTTCCAGTCCCCGAAGACACTCGCCGGCGACGGGTCACCGGCCATCGACGAGTTCACCATTCCCGATGTCGCGACCATGCTCGGCCAGACCTGCGATGCGGTCGGGTCCTACCTCACCGACGTGATCGAGCTCCGCTACCGACTCCCGCAACTGTGGGCCGGCGTGCTGGCCGGTGATGTCACCCCGTGGCGGGCACGACGGATCGCTCAGACCACCGTCGGACTCACCCCCGAAGCAGCAACGTTCGTGGACCAGCAAACCGCATGGTGC
>NZ_CM001852.1:569260-588566 GCF_000389985.1 Nocardioides sp. CF8 | reverse complement strand
CCACTGTCACGAACGTCCCTGCCGAGTACAGCTAGTCGTGCCATCAGGTCGAGCTCGCTGGGGAACGGGATGCGCTGCGCGATCGGGCCCATCGTGATCCCGGCGGCGGAGATGGTGACGTGGTTCTCCGACAGCAGCTGGGTGACGGGGTCGTAGCGGTTGACGTCCAGCACGACCTCGTCTGCGGCGACCCGTTCCGCCTCGACGAACTGGGTGCGCCCGGCGATCGACACGGTGGGGGAGGTCATCTCGACGACGAAGACGCCGTCCTCGGCGAGGTGGCGGCCAGCGTTCTCGAAGCACTGCACCTGACCGTCCTGGGTGAGGATGTTGCCGATCGTGTTGAACACGAGGTAGACGAGGGAGTACGCCGCAGCCGGGGCGTCCGCCGTCGCCATGTCACCTGCGACGACCGCGACGTCGGGTCGTCGTTCGTGCAGGCGCTGGGTCATCGCCGCTGACTGCTCGATGCCGTCGACCTCCACCCCGCGCTCGATGAGCGGGATCGCGATGCGGCCGGTGCCGATCGCCAGCTCGAGGGCGCGGCCGTCACCGGCCAGCGCGGCCAGGAACGAGACCGTCTCGGCCTCGTCGCCACGGAGGTGGTCGTCGTACGCCGCGGCCACGTCGGGGCCGAAGCTGTCCATCGGATCGAAGCCGTCCATGGCCCCACCCTGTGGCTGGGTGGCGATCGGGGCAACCGGGTTTCGAAGGTGGGGGACCGCGGGAGATCGTCAGCCCATGGCCCGTCGCGGTTTGCGACGCCGACGTCGGGGTATCAACAGCCCGACCTTGAAGGAGCTGATCATGGCCAACCGCCCCACCCGACGCGCACTCCGGCGCATCACCGCCCTCGCACTTCTCACGACCCTCGTCGCCGGCACCACGACGCTGGCCCCCTCGTCCCTGGCGACTGCGAGCGGCCACGGCGACGAGCCCGCCTGGCTGGAGACCGACGCCGTCGTGCTGCGTCCGGCCACCCAGGACCTGGCCCGGCGGACGGCCGTCCAGGCGCCGGCCGACGCGCGGCTCACGGACGCGACCCGCAGGGCCGATGCGGGCAACCTCGTCGACGTCGCCTTCGTCTATCCCGCGGCGCTCCTCGCCCAGGCCGACGTCGGCGGCATCGAGGGTCTGCGCACCAGGTTCCAGACGCAGATCGCCGGGGCCAACAAGGCCTTCGCCAACTCCGGCGTCCCCGTCCAGCTGCGCTACGTCGGTGACCGGCAGGTCGCAGCGGCGACGTCCACCGACCTGCGCACCATGATCAAGCAGCTCGGGGCGCCCGGCGACGGGATCTACGACGAGGCGCAGGCACTCCGCGAGGAGACCCACGCCGACCTCGTGAGCCTGTGGGCGAGCGGCTCTGTCCCCGCGGGCTCGAGCTGTGGCATCGGCGCGCTGAGTGGCATCCAGCCGCAGTACGACCCCGAGTACGCCGCCTGGACCGTGCTCTTCTACACCGCCTGCGCCGACAACTTCCGCGTGTTCGAGCACGAGATCGGCCACAACTTCAGTGGCGACCACGACACCGGGGCGTCGTTCCCGCCCAGCCAGGGCAAGCCCTATGCCCGCGGCTACACCGACCCGGCCCACCAGTTCATCTCGGTGATGGCCTACTACGACACCTGCCGCGCCGCCGGCGTGAATTGCGTGCGGATTCCCTACTACTCCGGACCCAGCGTGCGCACGCCCGAGGGCTACCCGGTCGGCAGCGCTGCGGCCGACAACGTCCGCGCGATCACCGAGCAGGCGCCGGCAGTGGCCAACTACCGCCAGTCGCAGATCTACGGAGCGGCCCCGTCGATCTCCGGCACCCCCAACCGCGGCAGGTCGCTGACCGTCAGCACCCCCGGGTGGGCACCCGGCAACGTCACCTTCACCTACCAGTGGTTCGCCGACGGGGCGCCGATCGCCGGCGCGACCGGCCCCCAGCTCACGCTCGGCAAGGCGCAGGTCGGGACGGTGATCACCGTCGCGGCGACCGGTTCGGCGCCGTACTACCAGCCCGTGGCGGTCGGCTCGGCTCCCTCCGCGGTGATCGGGAAGCAGCTCTTCAAGAAGACCCACCGCCCGAGGATCAAGGGCACTGCACGACCCGGTGGGTCGCTGCGCGCAGTCATGCGGGACTGGAAGCCCAGCAAGGCGGTGAAGTACCGCTACAAGTGGTTCCGCAACGGCAAGGCGATCAAGGGTGCCAAGTCCAGGACCTACCGCGTCAGCCGCAAGGATCGCGGGAAGAAGATCTCGGTCCAGGTCACCGGCAAGCGCCGCGGCTACGAGACGACCCAGCGTCAGTCCGGGAAGGTCAAGATCCGGCGATAGGTCGCGGCCTCGGCTTGAAGCGGCGGACCTCCTGCGGCCACCCGCACGCCTCCGCCATCCTGCCCGCCCACATCCGGGCGGCCTCCTCGTCGGCCACGTCGACGACCGTGAGGCCGCCCAGGACCTCCGTCGTCTCCACGAACGGACCGTCGCTGATCGCCACGGTGCCGCCGGTGGCGTCGGCGCTGCTGACGGTGAAGAGAGGTGAGCCCTCTCCCTCCAGCCCGCCGGCGTAGACGTAGACCCCGGCGGCCACCATGTCGTCGACCACGGCCATGGACAGCGGCGCGCGCGAGCGAAACCACTCCTCGGTGTGGTCGCCGACCCACTGCTGGTTGAAGTAGATGAGGTACTCGGTCATGGCTGCTCCTCCTGGCACGGCGGACCCGGCGCCCGCCCTCACCACCCTGACGGACGAGGAGGGGCCGAATCGACACGGCTAGCCGGGAAACTTCACCCCGGTGTTGGCGTGGCAGCGGTAGCCGAACGGGTTCTTCGCGAGGTACTGCTGGTGCGCGTCCTCGGCGTAGAAGTAGGGCGTCTCGCTCGCCGGGCGGATCTCCGTGGTGATGTCGCCGAGCCGGCGCCGGGCCAGCTCGTCGCCGTACACCTTGGTCAGGTCGCGCGCCGTCTGCTCCTGCTCGGGCGAGGTGAAGTAGATCGCGGAGCGGTACTGCGTGCCGACGTCGTTGCCCTGACGCATGCCCTGGGTCGGGTCGTGGATCTCGAAGAACTTCTTCACCAGGTCGGCGAACGAGGTGACTGCGGGGTCGAAGACGATCCGCACGGCCTCGGTGTGGCCGGTGCGTCCGGAGCACACCTCGTCGTACGTCGGGTGGCTGGTGTGTCCGCCGGCGTAGCCGACCGACGTCGACCAGACACCCGGCTCCTGCCAGAAGATCTCCTCGGCGCCCCAGAAGCAGCCGAGGCCGAAGATCGCGACCTCGTGGCCGTCGGGCACCTCGTCGGCGACGACGGGCGTCTTGAGGACGACGTGCTCCCCGAGGGTCCAGGGCTGCTCGGCGCGGCCGGGCAGCGCCTCGTCGGCGGACGGGAGGGTGGAGGGCTTGCCGAGTCCGAACATGTCTCCATTGTCCGGATGCGGGCAAGGAAGACGACCAAAACTGGGTATATCAGGGTCGGAGCGCGGGCGCTGGGCTCCGCTGCGGACCACTTTTGAGCCTCGGAGAGGGACCACCCACTGAGAGGACGACCACCATGCAGTCTCGAGGAATGACCAAGCGCGCGCTCGCCGCGGTCGTGGCAGGCCTGCTGATCGGCGGCGGCGTCACTGCCGTCAGCCCTGCCGGTGCGGAGGTGGAGCAGTTCGCGGCGACGAACTGGAAGAAGATCTGGAAGAAGAAGCTCCAGCCCCTGGCCGACAAGCGCTACTACACGAAGTCCGCGTCGGACGCGAAGTACTCCACCAAGGCCGAGACCGGCGCGGCCTTCGCCAACTACTACACCAAGGCGCAGAACGACGCCGCCCTCGCGGGATTCCTGACGAAGGCTGCCGGCGACGCGGCGTACGCCGCGAAGGGCTCGAGCTACTCCAAGGCCGAGTCGGACGCGAAGTTCCAGCCTGCCGGCAGCTACGCGGCAGCCGGTTCGTCGTACAGCAAGGCTGAATCGGACGCGAAGTACGCGCCGTACCCGCCTGTCCTCCGCGGCACCTTCTCCGTGATCGGTCCCGCCACCGCCGCGGGCCAGGAGTTCTCCAACAGCATCTCGTTCGGCGTGCAGTTCCCGTCAGCGCCCACGCCACACTTCATCAACGCCGGCGCGGTCCCGCCCGCAGGGTGCTCAGGCACCCCCGCGGCACCGAACGCCGCTCCGGGCCACCTGTGTGTGTTCGAGAAGGTCGGGAGCAACGTCTCCGGCCGCAACGTCTTCGGGGATGCGGGCCTGCCCGGGATCGTGTCGCGGTTCGGCTTCAACCCCTACATCATCAGCGCCGCTGCCGGCACGATCTACTCGTACGGCAGCTGGGCCGCACGACCGGGTGGCACCGTCACCGCGACCCGCGTGCCCCCGGATGCATCGTTGGTCGGGGAGTAGCTGCTCGTCGAACCGGGACGGTTGCCACCCACCGGGTGGCGACCGTCCCGGCCCCTGCTGACGAGTTGTGACGGGGCCCACTAGCCTCGACGGTGTGACCCAGGAACACACGAACAAGTCCGGCTTCGAGACGCGTGCGATCCACGCCGGCTACGAACCCGATGCCATGACCGGTGCGGTGATCCCGCCGATCTACGCCACCAGCACCTACAAGCAGGACGGTGTGGGCGGGATGCGGGGCGGCTACGAGTACAGCCGCTCGGCCAACCCGACCCGGACTGCTCTCGAGGGCGCGCTCGCCTCCGTCGAGGAGGGCGAGCGCGGCTTCGCGTTCGCGAGCGGCCTGGCGGCCGAGGACACCATCATCCGGGCGCTCACCGCGCCGGGCGACCACGCGGTCATCCCGGACGACGCCTACGGCGGCACCTTCCGGCTCTTCGACAAGGTGGCGCGCGTCTGGGGCCTCGACCACAGCCCCGCCGCGGTCTCGGACGTCGACGCGATGCGGGCCGCGATCGTCCCCGGCCGGACGAAGATCGTGTGGGTCGAGACTCCCACCAACCCGATGCTCAACATCGGGGACATCGAGAGCCTGGCGGCGGTCGCCCATGAAGCGGGCGCGCTGCTCGTCGTGGACAACACGTTCGCGTCTCCCTACCTGCAGCAGCCACTCACCCTCGGCGCTGACGTCGTCGTCCACTCGACGACGAAGTACGTCGGCGGGCACAGCGACGTCGTCGGTGGTGCGGTCGTCGTCCGCGACCTCGAGGTCGCCGACAAGATCGCGTTCCACCAGAACTCCATGGGGGCCGTGCCCGGTCCCTTCGACTGCTTCCTCACGCACCGCGGCCTCAAGACGCTCGGGGTGCGGATGGATCGCCACTGCGACAACGCCGAGAAGGTCGTCGAGTTCCTCGGCTCCCACGCGAAGGTCGCCGAGGTCATCTATCCCGGGCTCGGGAGCCACCCCGGCCACGCGGTCGCGGCGAAGCAGATGAAGCGCTTCGGCGGCATCATCAGCTTCCGCGTCACCGGCGGCGAGCAGCAGGCGCTCGACGTCTGCGCGAAGGCGGAGGTCTTCACGCTCGGGGAGTCGCTCGGCGGCGTCGAGTCGCTGATCGAGCACCCCGGGCGGATGACCCACGCGAGCGTCGCCGGCACCGACCTCGAGGTCCCCTCCGACCTGATCCGGCTCAGTGTCGGGATCGAGACGGTCGAGGACCTGCTCGCCGATCTCGACCGCGCCCTGGCATGACCGAGCCGGACATCCGCTTCTCGCTCGCCAACGAGCGGACCTTCCTGGCCTGGGTGCGTACGGCGATCGGGCTGGTCGCCGCCGGTGTCGCGATCTTCCACCTGGTCGGCCCGTCGGCCGCGACGACCGTCCTGTCGCTGCTGCTGCTCGCCTCCGGCGCGCTGGCCGGCTGCGTCGGCTATGCCCACTTCCGCGCTGCCGACCGGGCGATCCGGGCGGGGGAGATGCTGCCGACGAACGGCGTGGTCTTCGTGCTGCTCACGGCCGCGGTCGTGATCGGCGCGGCGGCCGCCGTCGTCACCGTGCTGGTGTGAGGCCGTGACCGCAGTCGTCTGCGTCGACTTCGGGTCGACCTTCACCAAGGCGTCGCTGGTCGACCTCGGGACCGGCGCGATGGTGGCGTCCGCCAGCCACGCGACCACGATCGGCACCGACGTGCTCGATGGCTTCGACGCCTGCCTGGCCGCACTGAGCGAGCAGGATGCCCGCGCCCGCGACGCCGAGGTGCTGGCCTGCTCCAGCGCCGGTGGCGGGCTGCGGATCGCGGTCGTCGGCAACGAGGAGCTCGTCACCGCCGAGGCCGGGCGCCGCGTCGCCCTGTCCAGCGGCGGGAAGGTCGTGGCCGTGCTCTCGGGCGGCCTCGATGCGCAGCGCTACGCCGACCTGCGTGAGGCCGAGCCCGACGTCGTGCTGCTCGTGGGTGGCACCGACGGCGGCAACAGCAGCCAGCTCGTCGCCGATGCCGACTTCCTCGCGGAGGCTCGCTGGGCCGGCCCCGTGGTCGTCGCCGGTGATGTCGAGGCGCAGTCGCGCGTCGCCGCGGCCTTCGAGGAGTCGCGGACGCCGTACGTCCTGGCGGACAACGTGGTGCCGAGGATCGGCGTGCTCGCGGCCGAGCCGGCACGCGCCGCGATCCGCGAGATGTTCCTGGCCCACGTCATCGGCGGCAAGCACCTCAGCACCCGCACCGACTTCGCCGCGATGGTCCGCGGGGCGACCCCGGACGTGGTCCTCACCGGCGTCGAGCTGCTGGCGCGCGGGCTCGACGAGGCACGGTTCGGCGCCGGCGACGTGGTCGTCGTCGACGTCGGTGGGGCGACCACCGACGTGCACAGCGTCGTCGAGGTCGACCCGGAGGAGAGCGGACTCGCGCGCGAGGTCGTCGCGACCACTGCCGTGACCCGCACGGTCGAGGGCGACCTCGGGATGCGGTGGTCGGCGGTGAGCACGGTGTCGGAGGCGGGGCTCGATCTCGCCGACGCGGCGGAGCGGCGACGTGTCGACCCCGACTACCTGCCCGACTCGGCCGAGGAGGTCGCGATCGACGAGGCGATCGCCCGTGCCGCGATCGAGCTCGCCCTCAAGCGGCACGCCGGCCGGAGCAAGGTCGTCCTGAGCCCTGAGGGCCGGGTCGTCGAGCGCACCGGCAAGGACCTGCGCGAGGTCGACCTGCTCGTCGGCTCCGGAGGGGTGCTGCGCAACGGCGTGGACGGTGTCGTGGGCCGCGTGCTGCTGCCCGCCACCGGCGAGCACGACGGCGGGTGGCAGCTGCCCCGTGCGCCGCGGGGGGTCGTCGACCACGACTACGTCCTGGCCGCTGCCGGGCTGCTGGCCGCGTCGCATCCGGAGGCGGCCCACCGGCTCGTGCAGGGGTTGTCGTCGGTGCCGATGAGTAGCCTGCAGTCGTGACGAAGGACAACGGGGTGAGCGACCAGGAGCTGGACGACGTCGAGGCGTCGGCGGACATCGATCCCGACTCCCGGCGTGGGGAGCGGCTGGCCTCGCAGCTGGCCCAGCAGTGGGCGGCGCTGCGCGCCGAGCGCCGACCGGAGCCGATCACGATCACCACCGGGGCGAGCAACTTCAGCCGCGCGCAGGTGCCGTGGGGCATCGACCTCGCGGCGGCCTGGTCGTGGCGGCTGATCATCATCGCGGCGGCCGTCTTCGGCCTCGCCTGGGTGCTGGCCTTCTTCGCCGTCATCACCATGCCGCTGGCGATCTCGCTGCTCATCGCTGCGCTGGTCGGCCCCGCGGTCGCCTCGTTGCAGCGGATCGGGGCGCCGCGCGGGCTCGCCGCGGGCATCGTGATGATCGTCGGCATCACCACCGTCGGGCTGCTCCTCACCTATGTCGGCCAGCAGGTCGCCGCCGGTGCGCAGGACCTCGCCGACTCGGTCGTCGAGGGCCTCGGCCAGGTGAAGGACTGGCTGCGCGACGGACCGCTCAACCTCAGCGACAGCCAGCTCAACGGCTGGATCGAGTCGGCCCAGCGCACCATCACCGAGAACTCCCGTGAGGGCAGTGCCGTCACCCGGCTCACCGAGCTCGGCACCGCCGTCGGACACGTCTTCGCCGGCTTCTTCATCGTGTTGTTCTCCACCTACTTCTTCCTCGCCGACGGCGGGCGCATCTGGGCCTGGCTGGTCCGGCTCGCCCCCCGCGCTGCGCGCGAGCACGTCGACGGCTCGGGCCGCGTCGCGTGGATCTCGCTGACCCAGTTCGTCCGGGCCACGGTGCTGGTCGCGCTCGCCGACGCGATCGGCGTGACGATCGTGGCCGCGCTGCTGGGTGTGCCGTTCGTGCTGGCGATCGGCGTGCTGGTCTTCCTCGGTGCGTTCATCCCGATGGTCGGAGCGACGGTCGCGGGCAGCGTCGCGATCCTGGTCGCGCTCGTCGACCAGGGCCCGCTCACCGCGCTGCTCATGCTCGGCGGCGTGATTCTCGTGCAGCAGATCGAGGGACACATCCTGCAGCCCTTCCTGATGGGTCGCTTCGTGTCCGTGCACCCGCTCGGCGTGATCGTGGCCATCGGGTGCGGTGTGCTGGTCGCGGGCATCGCCGGCGCGCTCATCGCCGTACCCCTCGTCGCCGCAGGCAACGCAGTGGTCAACCACCTCGCCCGCGAGAGCGAGCCCGAGGACTACGAGTCACCAGTCGTCACCGACGAGGAGGAGCGAGACGTGGAGCAGGAGGTGGCGAGTGAGTGACCCTCGCCTGAGTGGTGTGACCCTGGCCGACATCGAGGCCGCGCGCGAGGTGCTGCAGGGCGTCGCCGTGCGCACGCCCATGGAGGAGTCGCGCTGGCTCTCCGCGCTGGCCGACGGACCCGTGAGTCTGAAGTGCGAGAACCTCCAGCGCACCGGCTCCTTCAAGATCCGCGGCGCCTTCGTCCGCATCTCGCGACTCTCCGAGCAGGAGCGTGCTGCCGGCGTCGTGGCCGCCAGTGCCGGCAACCACGCCCAGGGTGTCGCGCTCGCCGCCACCACGCTCGGCATCCGCTCCACCGTCTTCATGCCCGAGGGGGCGCCGATCCCGAAGGAGAAGGCGACGCGGGCGTACGGCGCCGACGTCCGCTTCCACGGCCGCTACCTCGAGGACGCGCTGGTCGAGGCGCGGCGGTTCGCCGCCGAGACCGGGGCGGTGCTGATCCACCCGTTCGACCACGCCGACGTCGTCGCCGGGCAGGGCACCGCCGGGCTGGAGATCCTCGAGCAGAAGCCCGACGTCAAGACGGTCATCGTGCCGACCGGTGGTGGCGGCCTGCTCGCCGGCGTCGCCATCGCGATCAAGGCCGCCCGTCCCGACGTCCGGGTGATCGGCGTGCAGGCCGAGGGGGCTGCCGCCTTCCCCGACTCGCTGCGCCACGGCGCACCCGTCGCGCTGTCGTCGATGGCGACGATGGCCGACGGCATCGCGGTCGGGTGTCCCGGTGAGATCACCTTCGCCGCCGTGCGCGACCACTGCGACGAGGTGCGCACCGTCTCCGAGGAGTCACTGTCGCGGGCGCTGCTCGCCCTCGTCGAGCGCGCCAAGATGGTCGTCGAGCCGGCCGGTGCCGCCGCCGTGGCGGCCATCCTCGACACGCCGCACCACTTCGAGAGCCCGACGGTGGCGATCCTCTCGGGCGGCAACATCGACCCGCTGCTGCTCGGCAAGGTGATCCGCCACGGACTCGCGTCCGCCGGTCGCTACCTCTACCTCCGGGTCGTGATCCCCGACCTGCCCGGCGGGTTGGCCGGGCTGCTCGCCCGCGTCGGCGAGGCCGGCGCCAACGTGCTCGAGGTCGCCCACGAGCGGATCTCGCCGACGCTCAACCTCAACGAGGTCGAGGTGCGGATCCAGCTCGAGACCCGCGGCGAGGTGCACGCCGGGGTCGTGATGGCCAAGCTCCGCGAGGCGGGCTACAAGGTCTATGAATGAGTCGACCCGGCACACGAGGTGCCGGGTCGACGTGGGGAACGAAGGTCAGCTGCGGTAGGGCTCCGCGTCGACGATGTCGACCTGGATGTCCTTGCCGTTGGGCGCGGTGTAGGTGACGGTCTCGCCCTTGTTGTGGCCGTTGATCGCGGCACCCATGGCGGACTGGGGGGAGTAGACGTCGAGGGTGTCGCCCTCGGCGAGGTTCTCGCGGGCCCCGAGCAGGAACTTCTCGGTGTCGTCGTCGCCGGTGAAGCGGATGGTCACGACCATGCCGGGCTCCACGACGCCGTCGTTGGCCGGCGTCTCGCCGACCTCGGCGCGACGCAGCATGTCCTCCAGCTGGCGGATGCGGGCCTCCTGCTTGCCCTGCTCGTCCTTGGCAGCGTGGTAGCCGCTGTTCTCCTTCAGGTCGCCTTCATCGCGGGCGGCCGAGATCTTCTCGATGATCTCGGTGCGGCGAGGCCCCTTGAGCTCCGCGAGCTCGGAGGTGAGCTTGTCGAAGGCATCCTGCGTGAGCCAGATGGTGCCGGCGTCCTGAGTCATGTCGGTGTACTCCTACTAGGTGGATACGCACAATCGCATCCACTCGTGGTGGTGTTTGTCCTGCTTGGCGAGCCCTGCGGCTGGCGCTCTCGGCCGCGCAATGGGCTGGCGCTGCCGGGCGGGCAGGACACCAACGTAGCAACTCAGGCGAGCAGATGCAGGTCGACGACACCAAAAAGGCTGGTCAGCGGCGTGGACGGGGCGGTCGCAACGCTCAGCGCGGACGTTCCTGGTCGGGAGTGGTGCAGCCGATCAGGTCGACGCTGGTGGCGAGTCGCTCGGTGCGGATGACGACGTCGTTGCGGCCCTGCTGGGGCGTGAACGAGATCTCGCCGACGGTGGTGTGGTCCTCGGCGAAGGCCCGCACCCGGCAGGTGGCGTCGGCGCCGTCCTCGAGCTGGACGTCGATGTGCGCGACCGCGGAGCTGGCGCTGCGCACGTCGTAGCTGACCAGCTCCGACTCGGCTGCGGGGGTGCCGTGCGACCACGCCACCCACGCCACCCAGGCGAGGAAGACCAGCGCCAGCACGGTCGTCGCGGCGACCAGTGCCTGCCGGCGCCACGGTGCGGGTGCGCCGTACCTCTGGGAAAGGTCGCTGGGGGCAGGCGCGGGCTCGGTCACGCGTGCAGCCTAGAGAACCCGGCCAACGGTGCAGAACCTAGACTCTCGTCCATGCCGCAGCCTTCCGCCCAGCGCGCCGGATATCGCCTCATGCACGTGCACGCCCACCCCGACGACGAGTCGAGCAAGGGCGCGGCCTCGACGGCGATGTATGTCGCCCAGGGCGTCGACGTGCACGTCGTGACCTGCACGGGCGGCGAGCGCGGTTCGATCCTCAATCCGAAGATGGACCGGCCCGGGATCCTCGAGAACATCCACGAGATCCGCCGCCAGGAGATGGAGCGGGCCCGCGACATCCTCGGGGTGACCCAGGACTGGCTCGGCTTCATCGACTCGGGCTGGCCCGAGGGCGACCCCAAGCCGCCGCTGCCCGAGGGCTGCTTCGGTCTCGTCGACGTCGAGGAGGGTGCTGCGCCGCTGGTGAAGCTGATCCGCGAGCTGCGTCCGCACGTGCTGACGACCTACGACGAGAACGGCGGCTACCCGCACCCCGACCACATCATGTGCCACAAGATCTCGGTCGAGGCGTTCCACGCGGCGGGCGACCCGGAGCGCTATCCCGAGGCGGGGGAGCCGTGGCAGCCGCTCAAGCTCTACTACCAGCACGGCCACAGCCGGCCCAAGGCCGTCGCGCTGCACGAGGCGATGCTGGCCCACGACCTCGAGTCGCCGTGGGCCGAGCGCCTGGCCGACTGGCCCGAGCGCCCCGACTGGGACGCCCGGGTGACGACCAAGGTGCCCTGCTCGGACTACTTCGGGGTGCGTGACCAGGCGCTGCTCGCGCACGCGACGCAGATCGACCCGGACGGCTGGTTCTTCTCGATCCCGCGCGAGATCCAGGCCGAGACGTGGCCGACCGAGGACTTCGAGCTCGTCGTGAGCCACGTCGCCTCCGAGCTGCCGGAGGACGACCTGTTCGCCGGCATCACCCCTGACGCCTGAGCCGACACGCGCCTGAGAGACTGGGCCCATGTTCACGCACAGCCTGGCCGTCGCGGTCACCATCGCCACCACCGAGGGCCCCGCGCCCGAAGACGTCAAGGCCGGCTGGGTCGCGCTGATCATCTTCTTGCTGCTGGCCCTCGCGGTCGCGTTCCTGGGCTGGAGCCTGACCAAGCAGCTGCGCAAGGCGCAGGCGGCCAAGGACGCCGGGGCGTACGGCGACGAGCCGGCCGGTTCCGGCGACGAGCCCGCCGACGGCGACTCGACGACCTCTGGCTGAGGCCTACTGGGCGGCCTTCCGGTGCAGCGCAGTCCCACGGCGCTCGTCCGGGACGGTGAGCATCACGATCGAGCCGATCACGCACATGGCCACGATGTACCAGAAGAAGAGCGTCGTGTGCCCCGCATCGGTCAGGGCAGTCAGGATGAACGGCGCCGTACCCCCGAAGAGCGCAATGGCGATGTTGTACCAGGACCCGATCCCGACGCCGCGCAGGTTGACCGGCAGGAGGTCGGACAGGACGGCCGGGGTCACCGAGGTCGCTGAGGCGAAGAGTCCCAGGCTGACGACGAACACCAGGATGAGGCTGGCGAGGTCGTCCGTGACGAGTCGCGACAGGGGGACGGTGATCACCGCGAAGACCACGGCGCAGCCGAGGATCTGGTTGCGCCGGCCGATGCGGTCGGCCAGCAGGCCGAAGGGATACTGCGCCGCGACGAAGACGACCAACCCGATGCTGAGGGCCAAGAAGGTGTCGGACTCGGACGCGCCGACAGTCCCACCCTCAGCGAGCGGCCGGCTGGCGTAGGCCTTCAGCGCATTGGTCAAGGTGTAGTAGACGAGCGTCAGCATGGCGATGAAGCCAAGGATCTGGGCGACCGCGCGAGGGTGGTCGCGCAGAGTGGACAGCAGCGGGCTCTTGACCGGCTCGGTGCCCTCCACCTTGTCGGTGAACTCGGTCGACTCGTCCATGGTCCGTCGCAGCCACACGACGACGACGCCGAGGACAGCGCCGACCACGAAGGGCACGCGCCAGCCCCACTCGTGCATGAATGCCTGGCTGAAGGTGCTGCTCATCCAGTAGCCGAGCAGGGACGCGAGGAGGATTGCTGCTCCCGTGGACATGTAGCAGAAGGACGAGTAGCGGCCACGCCGGTCCTCCGGCGCGATCTCGTAGAGATAGGCGTAGGCGTTGCCGACCTCGCCGCCGGTCGAGATGCCCTGGGCGATCCGAGCCAGCAGCAGCACGATCGGCGCGAACCAGCCGATGGTCTCGAACGTCGGCGTGAGCGCGATGACCAACGAGCCGCCGCACATCAGGCCGATGGTGACCAGCAGGGCGGGCTTGCGGCCGTGTACGTCCGCGAACCGACCGATCAGCCAGCCGCCGAGCGGACGGAAGAAGAACGCGAGGGCGAACGTCGCGGCTGTGTTGAGGTAGGCCAGGGTCGGGTTGTCGCTCGGGAAGAACTGGGTGGCGAAGTAGGTCGAGAAGAGCGCGAAGATCGTCCAGTCGAACCACTCGACGGCATTGCCGGCGCTGGCGGCGACCAGGTTGCGGACGGGCAGCCGGTGAGGGACGGTCGCGGGTGGGTCGATGACGCTCATGGTGGCCTCCTGGGGCTCAGTTGGTGGCGGGGTTGCGGGCGGGGTGGCTGCTGGTGAGGTCAGCCTGGGAGCGGAGCGCCGCGAGGCGGCGCGTTGCGAGCTCGGCATAGAGAGCGACCCCGTCGGGCAGCACCGAGCTGTCGTAGGTGGCCTTCGGCGAGTGGTTGAAGGGCACGGTCTGCGGATCAGCTCCGCCGGCCACGGCCGAGAGTCCGATGAAGTTGCCGGGCACTTCGGCGAGCACGCGCGAGAAGTCCTCGGAGCCGGCGACCGGCGAGTCCATGGCGACGTGGCGCTCATCGCCGAAGAGGTCGATGACCGTGTCCGTGACGAAGGCCGTCTCGGCGACGTCGTTCGAGGTGATCGGGTACTGGTCGACGTACTTCACGTCGACCTCCAGCCCGTGCGCCGCGGCGATGCCCTTCAGGAGGCGGGGAGCCTCGAGCATCATCGTGTCGCGGGCGGCCTCCGAGAAGGTGCGCACCGTGGCCTGGAAGGTCGCGGTGTCCGGGATGACGTTGGCCTTGGTGCCGGCCTGGAGCAGGCCGACAGTCACCACGACGGGGTCGAAGATGCTGAACCTGCGCGTGACCATGGTCTGCAGGGCCGTGACCATCTCGGCCACGGCGGGAACAGGGTCGCGACTGCGGTCGGGGGTGGAACCGTGACCACCCGACCCGACGACAGTCACGTGCAGCTCGTCCGAGGCGGAGAGGTAGGTCCCGGGGCGGGTGAGGACGTGGCCACCGGGAGCGAGCCCGGCGAAGACATGGAGGGCGTAGGCCGCGTCCGCTCGGCGCCCGGCCGCGTCGAGGATCCCCTCGCGGATCATCACGCCGGCGCCGTCCCACCCCTCCTCTCCGGGCTGGAACATGAAGACGACATCGCCGGCCAACCGGTCGCGCTGGGCGCTGAGCAGGTGGGCGGAGCCAACGAGCATGCTGGTGTGCAGGTCGTGACCACAGGCGTGCATGGCCCCGTCGACCTGCGAGGAGAAGGGAAGGCCCGTCGCTTCCTGGACGGGGAGGCCGTCCATGTCGCCGCGCAGCAGGACGACGGGTGCGGGGCCGCTGTCCCCGGTCCCGGCGGGCGCCGTGCCTCGCAGAACGGCGGTGACCGACGTGGTGTCCGTCCCGGTGCTGATCTCGAGGGGGAGGCCGTCCAGGGCCGCGATGACCTTCTCCTGCGTGCGCGGTAGGTGCAGGCCGATCTCGGGCTCCCGGTGCAGCGCCTCGCGCAGCTCAGTGAGGTCCGCGGCCATGGTTCGCGCGTCGTCCAGAGTGCTCACGGGTCATCTCCTGCCTGGGAGGGCTGTGGGGTAGGAGACGAGTGTGCGATCGTCGTCACACTGCCCGCCCAACAACGTTGATTTCGATCACCCAAAGGTGAAATGGAGGGGGAAACGTGCACACTCCCGGCTTCCAGGAGGAGGATCTTGCCCTTCTGCATTCTCTGCAGATTGCTCCTCGCGTCACCTGGACCGACCTTTCTCGCGTCCTGGACGCCACACCCACGGCGCTGGCCGCCCGGTGGCACCGCCTCCGCTCGAGCGGGCTGGCCTGGGTCACGTCCTATCCCGAGGCGCGCGGGGACGACCTGGTCACGTCGCTCGTCGAGGTCGATGTCGCGCCAGGTCATCGAGCCGAGGTCGTCCGCCTGTTGTGTCGCGACCCCCGGACCATTTCCGTCGAGGAGTCGGCACGCGGGCGCGACCTGCTGCTCACCGTGCTCACCCCGGACCTCCCCTCCCTGACCCGCTTCGTCCTCGACGACATGGCCGGCATCGCGGGCATCGAGCGGCAGCGCACCCACCTGGCCACGGCCGTCCACAGCGACGGCACGAACTGGCGGCTGGATGCGCTCGACCGGGACCAGCAGGCGGTGTGTGAGCAGCTGGCTGCCGCTGCCGGACCACAGCCGGGTGTGACCCCGCCCCGTGACGCCGAGGCGCTGATCGATGCCCTGGCCCGCGACGGCCGCGCGTCGGCCGCGGACCTGGCCCGACAGATCGGGCGGCCTGAGGCCACGGTGCGTCGCCAGCTCTCGCGGCTGGTCGGCTCGGGGGCGTTGCGCTTCCGCTGCGAAGTAGCTCAGCTGGCGTCCCGGTGGCCGATCAGCTGCACGTGGGTGGCGCGGGTGCCCGCTGCCGAGCGGGAGCGCACGGTCACCGCCCTCGGCACCCTGCAGGAGCTGCGCCTGTGCATCTCGACGACCGGGGACACCAACCTCATGTTCACGGTCTGGGTGCGTTCCTTGCAGCACCTCATGCGGCTCGAGCAGCTGCTCGGCGAGCGGCTGCCGTGGTTGGGGATCGTCGACAACGCGATCACGCTCCGCACGTCGAAACGGATCGGGTGGTTGCTCGACGACAACGGGTTGGCAACCGGGGAAGTCGTTCCCTCGAGCGCGCTGGCGTCCGTCGTGCGCTAGGCGCGGACGAGCCGAACCAGGCAGTCCCACGCAGTCTTGGTGACCTCGCTGCCGTGACCGTCGTCGGCGGTCACGACCCGTTCCACCCGCTCGGCCCGGACGACCTCGACCTCGATCCCGTCGAGGTCGTCGAGGACGTCCTGTGCCGTCATCAGCACGGCCGGGTCCTGCGGGCCGCCGGTGCCCTCGGTCAGGTTGGTGGAGTCGTGGGCGACCCAGACCAGCGTGCCGCCCGGTCGCAATGACGAGACGGCATTGCGCACCGCCGTACGCCGCAGCGCGGCTGGCACCTGGAAGTAGGCCACCACTGCGAGGTCCAGTCCGTCGCTCGTCCACTCCGTCGCGTCGGCGCACACCCATGTGACTGACAGGTCGCCGGCCAACGTCCGGCCCTTGTCGACCGCGACCTGCGAGAAGTCGACTGCGGTCACGTCCCAGCCGAGGGAGGCCAGCCAGATCGCGTTGCGGCCCTCGCCGCACGCCAGGTCGACGGCTCGCCCGGGCGCCAGGTCCGCGCACTCGGCGGCCACGACGGCGTTGGGTCCGCGCGACCAGACGAGGTCGCTGGCGGCGTACCGCTCGTCCCATGCGTGTGAGTCCATGGGACGACCGTATGTCAGGCGTTGATGTCGCTGGGGTGCTTGGCGAGCGGCGTCACCGTGATGTCCATGTAGGGGAACAACGGCAGCCCGGAGAGCAGCTCGTGCAGCGCGTCGTTGGACTCCACGTCGAAGATCGAGACGTTGGCGTACTCGCCCACGATCCGCCACAGGTGTGGCCAGCGTCCGGACTCCTGGACCTCCTGGGCGTAGGCCTTCTCGCGGGCGACGAGGTCTGCCTTGACCTCGGGGTCCATGTCGAGCGGGATGCGGACGTCCATCCGTGCGTGGAACAGCATGTGGTCAGCCCTTCTCGGGGTCGAGGACGAAGCCGTAGTCGACGCTCGCGCTGCCGTCGGACTCCTGCTTGGGGTCGAGGATCAGCTCAGGCTTGACGGCCGAGGCGATGTCGTCGTCGTTGTGGGCGTCACCGGGGAAGTACAACTGGGCGGTGAGCAGCTCGTGGCCGGGCGCGGAGACCTTGACGTGCAGGTGCGCCGGGCGCCAGGCGTGCCAGCCGGCGGCGGCGATGAGCTTGCCGCAGGAGCCGTCGGTGGGGATCTGGTAGGGCGCGGGCTGCACGGTGTGGATCGCGAAGGCACCGTCCTCACCGGTGGTGAAGGTGCCGCGCAGGTTCCACTCCGGGATGCCGGGGGCGAACTGGGAGTAGAGGCCGTCGGAGTCGGCGTGCCACAGCTCGACCTTGGCGCCTGCCAGCGCGGTGCCGTCGGTGGAGGTGACCGCGCCGGTCCAGGTCAGCGGCGTTCCGCCCTCGCCCTCGCGCATGGAGATGGTGCCGTCGGCACCCTGCTCGGGCGCGTTGGGGACGTAGTAGGGCCCCTCGATCGCGCCCTTGTTGCCCTCGCGGTGCTCGGTGTTGACCTCTTCGACGACGTGCTCGAGCCAGACGTCGAGGAACAGCGGCCACTCGCCGTCCTCGCCGACGTTGATCATCCACGCCTTGAGGGCGTTGAACTCGTCGTAGGTGACCTTGTGCTTGCGGACGGTGGCGTAGACGGCGTCGAGGACCTCGCGGGCCAGCGCGTCGACACGCTCGGCGGGGACGTCCTTGACCGCGTCGTACGGCGACTTGTCGGCGTGGAAGCGCTCGGTGGCGCTGGCGCCGGAGGCGGCCGCCGAAGCGGTCTCGTTGACGGTGGTGCTCATGGGGGTTCTCCTTCGGGGATGTGGTGCGGGTGGTGGTGGGTCAGTCAGTCCTGGCGGTAGCGCGCCAGCTTGTCGGGGTCGATCACGGCCCCCAGGCCGGGACCGGGCCGGACGACGAGCTCGCCGCCCCGGATCTCCAGCGGTTCGGCGAGCAGGTCGTCGGTCATGTCGAGGAAGTTGGACAGCTCGCCGGGGCGGCGCGAGGTCAGCTCGAAGGCCGCGCCGAAGGCGACCGAGCACAAGGAACCGAGCTGGCCGTCGATCTGGTTGCCCATGACGACCTCGATCCCGAGCCCCTCGGCGAGGTGGTGGACGCGGCGGCTGGTGGTGAAGCCGGTGCGGGCGGTCTTGATGCTGACCGCGTTGGCCGAGCCGCTGAGCACCTCCCGGGTGACCTCGGCCGGAGTCACGACGGACTCGTCGGCGACGAAGGGCACCTCGACCTGCTGCACCAGCCACCGGCGGCCCAGCACGTCGTCGGCGGGGCACAGCTCCTCGGCGAGGGTGAGGTCGAGGTCGGCCATCTCGTGCATCGCGCGGGCGGACTCCGACGGCGACCAGCCGCGGTTGCCGTCGACGTACAGCTCGACCTCGGTGCCGAAGCTTTCGCGCAGGGCGCGCACGACCGCCGTGTCGAGGGTGAAGGGGCGCCGGCCGACCTTCACCTTGAAGGTGGAGATGCCGTAGGTGTCGCGCATCCGCTCGGCCTCGGCGACCATCGCGGCGGGCTCGTCGAAGCCGAGCATGTGGGAGACCCGCATCCGGTCGGTGTAGCCGCCCAGCAGGTCGGTGACGTTGTAGCCCAGGGACTGGCCGAGGGCGTCCCAGATGGCCATGTCGAGGGCCGACTTGGCGGTCGGGTTGCCGACGGTGCGCGAGAGCCGGGCGTGGATCTGCTCGCGCTCGATCACGTCGAGCCCGGTCACCTGGGGCGCGAAGATGCCCTCGATCACGGCGATGATGCCGGCCTGCGTCTCGCCGTAGGTGAAGGGGCGCGGCGGCGCCTCCGCGACGCCGACGACGCCGTCGTCGGTGGTGACTCGCACCAGGACGTGCTCGGCGACGTGGACCTCGCCGCTCGCGAACTTCAGGGGCTTGGCGTAGGGGATCGCGAAGGGGATCGCCTCGACCTGGGTGATCTTCATCGGGTGACCTCATCGGGGCGGTTGGCGGGGGACGTGGCAGGGGTGGGGGACTCGTTGGCGGCGAGCACCTCGAGGACGGCGAGCACGGCCGGGTTGCTCTCGCCGGTGCGCCAGGCGAGGGCGAGGTCGACGGTGGCGGCGTCGGTGACGTCGCGGAAGACGACCCCCGTCAGGGGGGCCGCCAGGACGGAGGCGGGGAGCAGGGCGACCCCGAGGTCGGCGGCGACCAGGGGGAGCAGGACCGAGATGCCGGCTGCCTCGTGCTCGTGGTGGGGGACGAAGCCGGCGACCCGGCAGCTGCGCAGGACGGCGTCGTTGACGGCCGAGTCGGCGCCGGCGAAGAGCACGAAGGACTCGGTGCGCAGGTCGGTCATCGAGATGACCGGCTCCGTGGCGAGGCGGGGGTCGGCG
>NZ_CM001852.1:545926-569184 GCF_000389985.1 Nocardioides sp. CF8 | reverse complement strand
AGGCGATGGTGCGAGTTTCCAGGCCGTCCCCGGACATCGGGGGGCGCAGCACCCCCACGTCGAGGCTGCCGTCGGTGAGCCCGTGGACCTGGGCCGGGGTCAGCAGGTCGGCATGGATCTCCAGCGCCATTCCCGGCAGCTCACGCTTGACGACGCGCGCCATCCGCGGGAGCTGGGTGTGCGCCGCGCTGCCGGTGAAGGCCATGCGGACCAGCCCCTGTCGGCCGTCCGCGATGCGCCGTACGCCGCGGACGCTGGCCTCGACGGCCTCGAGGATGCGGGCGACCTCGACCTGCAGGAACTCGCCGGCCGGCGTGAGCCGCACCTGACGGGTCGTGCGGACGAACAGCGGGGTGCCGAGCTCGGCCTCGAGCTGGCGGATCGACTGCGAGAGGGCCGGCTGGGCCATGTGCAGCCGCTCGGCGGCGCGGCCGAAGTGGCGGGTGTCCGCCACCGCGGCGAAGTAGCGCAGGTGCCGCAGCTCCATGGGTGCCTCCTCCTGCTCGACTGGTCGTGACGCCGCTCACGTGCGGCGATTGGTTCACGGTAGGTCTCAATATTGGGCCAGCACAAGGACGCATTTCGGCTCTATTGATAGGTCACGCCGATCAATAGGTACCTAGGTCAGACCTAGGGCTTCGGCTCGTGTGACGCCCGCCACGCCGTGCGACGGTCATTCGAACGACCGCAGGACACCCGCACGATCGCTGGAGGAACCCATGACCGAGACGCTCTCCCACGTGGAATCGGTGCTCGCCGACGCCGTGGTCGACGACCGCCACAGCGGCGTCTATCGCGCCAACCGCCGGATCTTCACCGACGAGGAGATCTTCGAGTTCGAGATGAAGAACATCTTCGAGGGCAACTGGATCTACCTCGCCCACGAGAGCCAGGTCCCCAACCCCGGCGACTACTTCACCACCTACATGGGCCGGCAGCCGGTGGTGATCACCCGCAGCCAGGACGGCGAGCTCAACCTGCTGATCAACGCCTGCGCCCACCGCGGCGCGATGATCTGTCGCAAGAAGACCGACAACCGGACGACGCTCACCTGCCCGTTCCACGGCTGGACGTTCCGCAACGACGGCACGCTGCTCAAGGTCAAGGACCCCGAGGGAGCCGGCTATCCGGCGACGTTCGACGTCAACGGCTCGCACAACATGACCAAGGTGCCCCGTTTCGAGAACTACCGGGGCTTCCTCTTCGGCAGCATCAACGACGACGTCTCCTCGCTGGCCGAGCACCTCGGCGACAGCACCAAGGTCATCGACATGTTGGTCGACCAGTCACCCGACGGGCTCGAGGTGCTGCGCGGCTCCTCGACGTACACCTATGACGGCAACTGGAAGGTGCAGGCCGAGAACGGCGCCGACGGCTACCACGTCACCGCCACGCACTGGAACTACGCCGCCACGACATCACGACGCGACACGGGCGACTCGGCCAACACCACCAAGACCCTCGATGCCGGCAGCTGGGGCAAGTCCGGGGGCGGCTACTGGTCCTACCCCAACGGGCACCTGTGCCTGTGGACGTGGGCCGGCAACCCCGAGGACCGACCGCTCTGGGACCAGATGGAGACGCTCAAGGAGAAGTTCGGTGACGCCAAGGGCGAGTTCATGGTCAAGGGCAGCCGCAACTTGTGCGTCTACCCGAACGTGTACCTGATGGACCAGTTCTCGACGCAGATCAGGCACTTCCGCCCGATCTCGCCGGACCAGACCGAGGTCACCATCTATTGCATCGCCCCCAAGGGCGAGAGCGCCGAGTCGCGTTCGTGGCGGATCCGGCAGTACGAGGACTTCTTCAACGCCTCCGGCATGGCCACCCCCGACGACCTGGAGGAGTTCCGCTCCTGCCAGCTCACCTTCCAGGCCACCAAGGCGCCCTGGAACGACATGAGCCGCGGTGCCGAGCATTGGCTGACCGGTCCCGACGAGGTCGCCCTCGCCCTGGACATGCCGGGCGTCATCTCCGCCGGCCTCAAGAACGAGGACGAGGGGCTCTACCCGGTCCAGCACGGCTACTGGCTCGACACGATGCGCGCCGCGGTGGCTCGCGAGAACGGAACGGAGGCCACGGCATGAGCACCACGACCGACGCCCCGGCCGGCAACCGGCTGATCACGCAGAACGACATCGAGCAGTTCCTCTACCGCGAGGCCCGCTTCCTCGACGACCGCGAGTTCGAGACGTGGCTCGAGTGCTACGCCGACGACTGCGAGTACTGGATGCCTGCGTGGGGTGACGACGACGAGCTCGTCGAGGACCCGCAGACCGACATCTCGCTCATCTACTACCCGAACAAGGGTGGCCTCGAGGACCGCGTCTTCCGCATCCGCACCGAGCGCTCGAGCGCCACCTCGATGCCGGAGCCGCGGACCAGCCACAACATCAGCAACGTCGAGGTGATCGAGCGCCGAGGTGACCTCGTGGACGTGCGCTTCAACTGGCACACCATGTACTTCCGCTACAAGACGATCGACCCGTACTACGGGACGTCCTTCTACACGATCGACTTCTCCGGCGAGAGCCCGCTGATCCGGCGCAAGACCGTGGTGCTGAAGAACGACTACATCCACCACGTCGTCGACGTCTATCACTTCTGAGGTCCGTGATGACTACCCACCAGGTCGCCCTCGCCTTCGAGGACGGAGTCACCCGCTTCATCACCTGTGCGGAGGACCAGACGGTCGCGGACGCTTCGTACCGCGCTCGCATCAACATCCCGCTCGACTGCCGTGACGGCGCCTGCGGCACCTGCAAGGCGCAGTGTGAGTCGGGCGACTACGACGGCGGCGCCTACATCGAGGACGCCTTGACCGCCGACGAGGCAGCAGCCGGCCTCGTGCTGCCGTGCAGCATGAAGCCGCGCTCCGACCTGGTCCTCCAGATCGCCAGCACGTCCGAGGTGGCCAAGACCCGCGCAGCGACGTACACCGCGACCATCACCGGGCTCGAACGGCTGTCGCCCTCGACCATGTCGGTCACGGTGGAGATCCCTGAGCGCGACCGGCTCGCCTTCCTGCCGGGGCAGTACGTCAACATCGAGGTGCCGGGGACCGGCGAGAGCCGCTCCTACTCCTTCAGCACGGGTCCGGACGACAAGTCCCTCGGCTTCCTCGTGAAGCTCACCCCGGGCGGCGTGATGTCGACCTGGCTCTCCGGGCAGGCGGCCATCGGTGACGAGGTCACCTTCACCGGTCCCAACGGCAGCTTCTTCCTGCGCGAGTCGACCCGGCCGCTGCTGCTGCTCGCGGGCGGCACCGGCCTGGCCCCGATCTTGGCGATCCTGCGCAAGATGCGCGACTGCGGCAGCACCCGCCCCGCGCACCTCGTCTACGGCGTGGGCACCGACGACGACCTCGTCGAGCTCGAGCAGCTGGCGGAGCTCACCGACGCCCTTCCGGGCTTCACGTGGGACCACTGCGTCTCCGACCCGGCGACCACCGCGGCCAACCAGGGCTACGTCACGAGCCTCATCCGCCCCGAGCACCTGCATGGCGGCGACGTCGCGGTCTACCTCTGTGGCCCGCCGCCGATGGTCGAGTCGGTCCGCCAGCACTTCGCCGACGAGGGTGTCGTGCCCACCGGGTTCTACTACGAGAAGTTCGCGCTGTCCGGGACCGCACCGATCACGCCCGCCGCTCCCACGGGCGGTGACCCTGCAACCGTCGAGGTCGCGGAAGAGGTTGCCGAGGCACCGCCCGCGCCGACGAGCGGTGGCTCAGCAACCGTTCCAGCCGTGGAGACGGTTGCTGACGCACCGCCCGCGCCGGTCGCCGGAGCCGGCGCCCGCACGGTCACGGGGCAGACGGTCTTCGCGGCCCGCGAGGTGGCGCCGCTGCGCGGTGGTACGCCGCTGGACCCCGTGGCCACCGCCGGCGCCGCCCGCACGGTGGCCGGCCGGTCCGTCTTCCCGTCGCGAGGAGAGGGTGCGGGCGCCGGGTCGCCTGCGCCGTACGCCGAGGGCGACCTGATCCCGGCAGCAGCTGCCCGTTCCGTCGCCGGCCAGGAGACCTTCGCCGCCCGCACGCTGGAGCCGCTGGTCGAGCACGCAGTCACTGCCAGCGTCGAGCCCTCGTCCGACGGCTACGAGATCGGGGAGGAGCACCCGTCCCTGCACGCCTCGGACGCGATCTTCGAGGCGCGGATGGCGCTCGAGCTCGGCGCGCTGGACCTGGTGCTCGGCCGGATCAGCTCCCAGCAGGTCGCGGGCTACCGCCTGCTCGCCGAGGGTTGTGTGCCGTACGTCGACGGCGACCGCTTCGTCGACGCCGCGGCCTACACCGAGACCAACGCGGCCTTCCACGACTACCTCTTCACCCTGACCCGCAACGAGCACCTGCTCCGCGCCTACCAGGCGCTCGGTGTGAAGGGCCGGATGGAGGACGTGCTGCGCACCGCGACCTGGTGCGATCCCCGGTGCGCGCAGGACCACCTCGACATCGTGGACGCCGTCGAACGCGGCGACCGGGCCGCGGCTCGGGTCCTGGTCACCGAGCACGCCGACAGGTCGAAGACGACGATGCGGCGCGCCATGGACGAGGGTCGCCGCGCCGAGCGGCCGCGCTTCACGACTCCCGGCAGGTTCGCCGGCCAGGTCGTCGTCGTGACCGGTGCCGCCCAGGGCATCGGTGAGGCCGTCGCCCGGCGGATCAGCGACGAGGGCGGCCGTCTGGTGCTGGCCGACCGGTCCGAGATCGTGCACGAGCTGGCGGAACAGCTCGCCGTCACCGGATCCGGGGCCCTCGCGGTGGTCGCCGACCTGGAGGCCTACGACGGTGCGTCGGCGGTGGTCGAGCAGGCCCTGGCCCGCTTCGGCCGGGTCGACGTGCTGGTCAACAACGTCGGCGGCGCGATCAACTTCAAGCCCTTCACCGAGTTCACCGACGTCGAGATCAGTGCCGAGGTCCAGCGCTCGCTGATGACGACGCTGTTCTCCTGCCGTGCCGTGCTCCCCGACATGGTGGCGCGCGGGTCCGGCGTCATCGTCAACGTGTCGTCGGCGGCCACCCGCGGGATCCACCGCATCCCCTACTCGGCAGCGAAGGGCGGGATCAACGCGATCACCGCATCGCTGGCGCTGGAGTATGCCGATGCCGGCATCCGGGTCGTGGCCACCGCGCCCGGCGGGACCGAAGCACCCCCGCGTCGCGTCTCACGGGGCACGCCGGTGCCGCAGGACGAGCAGCAGCGCGCGTGGTTCCAGGCCCACATCGACCAGACGCTCGCGCACTCCCCGATGCGTCGCTACGGCTCGCTCGACGAGCAGGCCGCCGCGATCACCTTCCTCGCCAGCGAGGAAGCCTCCTACATCACCGGCACCGTCCTCCCGGTCGCCGGCGGTGACCCGGGCTGACCCACGCCCGCGCACCACCCCAACCCCCGCACCACCACACCCACCCTTGGGAGAAACCGTCATGCCCTCAACTCCGCACGATCTCGAGAAGCGACGTCGCCGCAGCCTCGGCTGGGTCGTCTTCCTGTCCGCGGCCGCCCTGGTCTTCGACGGCTACGACCTCGTCGTCTACGGCACGGTGGTCCCCGTCCTGCTGTCCGACCCCGACCAGCTGGGTGCCCTCACGCCGGCGCAGGCCGGCAGGCTCGGCAGCTATGCCCTCGTCGGTGTGCTGGTGGGGGCCCTGGTCGCCGGCGCCGTCGGTGACCGGATCGGTCGGCGCAAGGTGATGCTGGTGAACCTCGCGTGGTTCTCGATCGGGATGGCCATCACCGCCACCACCCACTCCGTGGCCACCTTCGGTCTGTTTCGGTTCCTCACCGGCATCGGCGTCGGGGCCCTCGTCGCGACCGTCGGCGCCATGGTCGCCGAGTTCGCCCCGGCCGGCCAGCGCAACCGCTACAACGCCATCGTCTACAGCGGCGTGCCCGCCGGCGGTGTGCTGGCCGCGCTGACGGCGATCACCTTCGGCGACACCCTGGGGTGGCGTGGCCTGTTCTGGGTGGGCGCCCTGCCGATCGTCCTGCTCCTGCCGCTGGCGCTCCGCTTCCTCCCCGAGTCGCCCAAGTGGCTGGTGGCGCGCGGCCGCTTCGCCGAGGCCGAGGCAGTCTCCGCCCGCACCGGCATCCCCGTCCCCGCCGCGGAGCCCGTCGTCGAGGACAAGGTCGGCTTCCCGGCCCTCGTCAGCCGCCGCTATGCCTTCCCGACGGCCCTGCTCGGTCTCATGAGCTTCGCCGGCCTGCTGCTGACCTACGGCCTCAACACGTGGCTCCCGCAGATCATGGGGGAGCAGGGCTTCGGCAAGAACTCGTCGCTGACCTTCCTGCTCGTCCTCAACCTGGCGGCCATCTTCGGCGGCCTGTTGGCGTCGTACGTCGCGGACCGGGTCGGCGCCAAGCGTGTCGTCGCCTCCACCTTCGTGCTGGCCGCGCTGTCGCTCGCCGTGCTGCCGCTGTCGATGCCGGCAGGCTTCCTCTTCCTGGCGGTGGCCCTGGCCGGTGTCGGCACCATCGGCACCCAGGTGCTGATCTACGGGCTGGTCTCCAACTACTACCCGACCACCGCTCGCGCCGCGGGCGTCGCCTGGTGCGCCGGCTTCGGTCGCCTGGGCGGGATCGTCGGCCCGATCATCGGCGGCGTGCTCGTCGGAGCGGGCGTGGGCGGCTCGACGGCCTTCCAGCTCTTCGCCGGCATCTCGCTCCTCGGTGCCCTGGTGACCCTGCTCGTGCCCCGACCGGCCCACGCAAGCTCTCGTGTCGCAGCGCCGTCGACGACGACCGACAGGACTACCGTGGCTGCGTGACCGAGGCCTTCACCGCACCCGTGCTGGTCGCCCGCGACTCCGAGCTCACCGTCCTGCGGCAGCGCCTGCTGCAGGTCGGTGAGCTCGGCCCGGGCCTGGTCGTGGTGAGCGGGCCGAGCGGCATCGGCACCAGTGCCCTCGTGCGCAGGCTGGCCGCCGATCACGTGGCAGCGGGTGGGCAGTGCCGGCAGGCGAGGGCTGTCCCGTGGGAGCAGGACGTCGCGAACGGCGTGCTGGCCCAGCTGCTCGGCGAGCCCGTGGGGGAGACGGACACGCTCGGTGCCGCGTCCGTCGTGGCCGGACTGGCAGGGAGCGAGACCACACTCCTGGTCGTCGACGACGCCTCGTGGAGCGACCCGGAGTCCGTGCAGGCGTTGTCGAGCGCCGTGCGACACCACCCGAGCGCGCGGCTGCTCGTGGTCCTCGCGGTCACCCGGGGCGTACGGCGACGGGCCGACGGGCGCGAGGAGTCGCGCGAGACCACGGCGGTGCTCGATCGGGTGGACGACCGGGTCGACCTGGGCCCCCTGGACGCGGCCGCGGTCCAGTCCCTGGCCGCCGGTCGCGGGACCGCCCTGCACCTGACGCTCGCGGACCGCCTGTGCCGCTTCACCGGTGGCACGCCGGGCGCCGTGCTGGCGCTGCTCTCGGAGCTCCCCGCGGAGTTCTGGAACGACTACGACCCGGTCCTTCCCGCCCCCGAAACGCTGGCGGCGGACGTCGCGGCCACGCTGGGCGCGTTGAGCGACCCGGCACGCCGGCTGACGGAGGCGGTGGCAGTCATCGGCCGCGCCCCGATCGCGCTCGCAGCGTCGCTGACCGGGCTCGTCGACCCGCTTCCGGCGGTGGACGAGATCGTGGGCGCCGGGCTGGTCACGGTCAGCTCCGTGCACGCCGTGACCGTGGTGCAACCCGCCGATCCCATGGTGGCGGCCGCGGTGCTCGGCTCGCTGGGGCGGACCCGGCTGGCCGACCTGCACGGCGCCGCGGCGGAGCTCGTCGACGATCCCGTCGCCAGGCTCTCCCACCTCGTGGCTGCCACGCCGTTGCCCGACGCCCGCCTCGCCGACGAGCTCGAGGCGCTGGCGCGCGAGCGTGCCCGGACCGGTGAGTGGGCGGCCGTCGCGGAGCTGCTCGCGGCCTCGTCGCGGATGACGACCGAGGCCAACCTCCGCGCGGACCGGCTGTCGCGTTCGTTCGACGCGCTCGTCGGATCCGGCGACACGGCCCGTGCCGCGGCCGCCGTGGCCGAGGTGGAGAGCCTGCGCGAGACCCCGCTGCGCAACGCGGCCCTCGGCTACCTCGCCATCGTGCGTGGTCGTCCGGGGGAGGCGGAGAACCGGTTGGAGCGCGCCTGGGACCTTGTCAACGTCGAGCGTGACCCGGGCACCGCCGCCCAGATCTGCCAACGCCGGGTGCTGCACAGCCTGGCCCGCTGCCGCGGAGCGGACCTGGTGCACTGGGCCGACCGGGCGCTCGAGCTCGCTCCGGCGGGCTCGCCCGTCGCTGTGGAGGCCGCCGCTATCCGGGGGCTGGGTGTTGCGGCCACCGGACACGGTCCCGAGGCCCTGGCCGACTACGTCCGGCTCTCGGAGGCGGTCGGGCACGGCGCCCAGGCGCAGCGCGTGGCCATGGGACGGGGCTGGCTGCACCTCGCCCTCGACGAGGTCGACGAAGCGAGGGCTGCCCTGGCCTCGGCGACGTCGACCGACTTCCTCGGCGGCTCGACCCGGATCTCGCTGTGGGCCCACGCCTGGCTGGCGCGCGCCCAGTTCGTCAGCGGCGACTGGGACGACGCCCTGCAGACGGCCGAGCGGGGCAACCTGCTGGCGGAGCGCACCGGCATGCGCCTGGTCCAGCCCCTCATGGCCTGGACCCTCGCCCAGGTCCACGCCCTGCGCGGCGAGTGGGAGCGAGCCGAGCACGCGGTCCGCGCCGCGGACGCAGGGCCGCGCGACTACGAGATCATGCGCGTCGCGTCCGGCCTCGCCCGCGCGAGCGTGGCCGAGGCGCGGGCCGACTACGCCGGCGTGCTGCGTGCGCTCGAGCCCTTGCGCCAGCCGTGGGCCGGGGACGGCATCGACGAGCCCGGGGCGTGGCCCTGGGTCGACGTCTATGCGAACGCCCTCGTGGTGGAGGGCCACCACGAGGAGGCCGACGCCTTCCTGCGACCCCACGAGCAGCTCGCCGCCGAGCGCGGTCACCGCTCGGCCCGGGCCAGGCTCGGCTATGCCCGGGCGCGTCTGCTCGGTGCCACCGGTGACCTGCCTGCCGCGCGCCTCGCCTTCGAGGAGTCCGCGGACCTCCTGGCCGACCTGCCGCTGCGCTACGACCGCGCCCGGGTCCACTTCGCCTGGGGACAGACGCTGCGTCGCGCCGGCAAGCGGCGCGACGCCGACGAGGTCCTGCACGCCGCGCGCGAGCTCTACGACAGCCTCGGTGCGACGACGTACGTCGAACGCTGCGACCGCGAGCTGCGTGCCGGCGGCGTCCATGCGACGCGCCCGGCCCCGGCCGACCGCCGGCCCGAGACGCTGACCCCGCAGGAGGAGCTCGTGACCGAGCTGGTCGCCCGGGGCATGACCAACCGGGCCGTGGCGACCGAGCTCTTCGTCTCCACCAAGACCGTGCAGTACCACCTCACGCGCATCTACTCGAAGCTCGGGATCCGTTCCCGCGGTGAGCTCGCAGCACTGCGGGGGGCGAAGGATCCCGACCCGTCGTGAGCGCGACCGCCGCGGGGCTCAGCGGCGCGAGTCCGTGAGGCCGGTCCGGTAGGTCTCCGGCGCGAAGAACGCCGACACGAACGTGATGCTGGCCAGCACGACGACGTAGATGCCCACCGGCCAGGACGCACCGCCTCCGGCGGCGGCGAGGCTGACCGCGATGAGCGGCGCGAAGCCACCGAAGATGATCGCGGCGAACTCCCGGCTCACGGCCGCACCGCTGTAGCGGCTCGCGGTGCTGAACAGCTCGGAGAGGATCACGCCCTGGACGCCGAACATGATGCCGACACTGCCGCCCTGGGCCAGGGCGAGGGCGAGCATCGCCAGCCCCGGTCGCCCCGTGTCGACGAGGGCGAAGAAGGGGAAGGCGAACGCGGCGGCGTACACGGCACCGACCAGCAGCACCGGGCGGCGACCGAAGCGGTCGGAGGCGATGCCGGCGAGCGGGGCCGTGATCATCACGACCAGGCCGGCGATCAGCAGCCCGGTGGTGCCGGTGACGCGGTCGTAGCCTGCGTCAGCCATGTAGGACAGCGCGAAGACCTGGTAGAGGTGGCTGAACGACAGGGGCGCGGCGACCAGGCCCATGACGAGCAGCATGCTGCGCCACTGCGTGCGGACCAGGGTGAGCAGCGGGGCCTTGGCCGGAGCGGACTCCTCGGCGACGTGCTCGAACGCCGGGGTCTCCTCGAGGCGCAGCCGGATCCACAGGCCCAGGAAGATCAGCAGCAGGCTGGCCAGGAACGGCAGCCGCCAGCCCCACGACGCGAACTGGGCGTCGGTCGTGAGGGAGGTCGTGATGAGCAGGGCACCGGACGAGAGGACCAGGCCGAGGTAGACGCCGGCAGCGGAGAACGAGCCGAACAGGCCGCGCCGTCCGGGCGGGGCGTACTCCACGGCATAGACCGAGGCGCCGCTGTACTCGGCGCCCGAGCCCATGCCCTGGAGCAGGCGCAGCACGACGAGCAGGATCGGGGCCGCCATGCCGATGCTGGCGTGGGACGGGATGAGGGCCATCGCGGTGGTGGACAGCCCCATCAGCATCAGCGTGGCGATGAGGGCGGGCCGGCGGCCGTGCTTGTCGCCGATGTGCCCGAAGACCATCGCGCCGATCGGGCGGGCCACGAAGCCGACGCCGAACGTCGCCAGCGAGAGCAGCAGGGAGGTCGACTCGTCGGCACTCGGGAAGAAGACCTGGCCGAAGACGAGTGCCGCCGCGGCGCCGTACAGGAAGTAGTCGTACCACTCCAGGGCCGAGCCGAGCAGGACCGCGGTGCAGACGCGGGTGAGGGTTCCGCGGTCGGCCACCTCCTGGCCGGGCGGGGACGGCGGGTTCGGGGTCAGGGTCTCGTGCGACATGGGTGTTCCTCCGGGGGTACGGCGATGGGCAGGGGTCAGCACGGCGGCACGCACGCGTGGCGCCGGGGTGGAGCGGGCGGGGTCAGCCGCGCGGGGCGGCGGATCGTTCGAGGGTGCGGGGGTCGGCGGCAGCACGCGCGGGAGCCCAGCCGAAGCGACCCGGGGCCCAGTCCTCGTCACCGGCCACCCAGTAGAAGAACGTCACGCGGCGCTCCTCGAAGCGCCACCGACCGTCGTCGCAGCGGGCCATCCGGTCGGTGTAGCGGCCGGCGGCGACGTGGGCGCGACCGTCGACGACGCAGGGCTGGTCGAGCCACGTCTGTCCGGTCGCGGCGTGGGCGGGTTCGCCCACGAGGTCGATCGTCTCGTTCGCCGAGAAGTGCCACCACGCGGAGAGCGGGCCCTCCTGGAGCTCGGCGAAGAACGTGCGCAGCTCGTCGTGGCCGCGTGCGGTCGACAGACCGACGAACGCCCCGTCAGGGGTGAAGAGCTCGACGAGGTCGTCCCACCGGCCGTCGTCGAGGGCCTGGCAGTAGTGCGCGCGCAGCTGCCCGATCTCGTGCAGGTCCTCGAGCCGGCGGACGCGGGCGGCGAGGTCCAGGTCGTCGGTCACGTCAGACCCCGACGGGCACACGGACCGGGGCGCCGGTCTTCTCGGAGATCTCCTCGACGGTCACGCCCGGTGCGAGCTCGACGAGGTCGAAGCCGTCGCCGGCGACGTCGAGGACGCCGAGGTCGGTGATGACGCGCGAGACGACGCCTCGTCCGGTCAGTGGCAGGTCGCACGCCTCGAGCAGCTTGGGTGCCCCGGTCTTGGTGGTGTGCTCCATCAGCACGATCACGCGCCGCGCGCCGCTGACCAGGTCCATGGCGCCGCCCATGCCCTTGACCATCGAGCCGGGCACCATCCAGTTCGCCAGGTCGCCGTTGGCGGCGACCTGCATGCCGCCGAGGACGGCGGTGTCGATGTGGCCGCCGCGGATCATCGCGAAGCTGAGCGAGGAGTCGAAGAAGGAGGCGCTGGGCAGCACCGTGACGGTCTGCTTGCCGGCGTTGATCAGGTCGGGGTCGACCTCGTCGTCGTAGGGGAACGGCCCGACGCCGAGGATGCCGTTCTCGGCGTGCAGGGTGACCGTCGAGTCCGCGGGCAGGTGTCCCGGGATCATCGTCGGCAGGCCGATGCCGAGGTTGACGTACTCCCCGTCGTGCAGCTCGAGCGCCGCGCGGGCGGCCATCTCGTCGCGTGTCCAGCTCATGCTGAGATCTCCTCACGGGGGCGGGTGGTGCGCTTCTCGATGTCCTTGGCGTGGGCCTGCTCGGGGGTCAGCTCGACCACGCGCTGCACGAACACACCGGGCAGGTGGACCTCGTCCGGGCCGATCTCACCGATCTCGACGACCTGCTCGGCCTCGACGACGGTGAGGCGCCCGGCCATGGCGGCGGGCAGGTTGAAGTTGCGTGCCGAGGCGTGGAAGACGCAGTTGCCGGCGCGGTCGACCTTCGCGGCTCGCACCAGCGCGACGTCGGTGACGATCGACTCCTCGAGCACCATCTCGGTGCCACCGAAGGTGCGCACCTCCTTGGGCTCCGAGGCCAGCGCCACCGTGCCGTCGGGGTGGTAGCGCCAGGGCAGGCCACCTTCGGCGACCATCGTGCCGACGCCGGTCGGCGTGAAGAACGCGCCGATCCCGGCTCCGCCGGCGCGCATCCGCTCGGCGAGCGTGCCCTGCGGCGTGAGCTCGACGGTCAGCTCGCCGGCGAGGTACTGCCGGGCGAACTCCTTGTTCTCCCCGACGTAGGACGCGACCACGCGGGTGATCCGCCCCTGCTCGAGGAGCAGGCCCAGTCCGGCGCCATCGACGCCGCAGTTGTTGGACACGACGGTGAGGTCGTCGGCCCCCTGCTCCAGCAGGGCCGAGATCAGTGACCACGGGATGCCGACGAGGCCGAAGCCGCCGACGGCCAGGCTGGATCCGGGGCGGATGTCGGCGACCGCGTCCGCGGCGGACGGGACGACCTTGTCGAGGCTCATGGGGTTGCTCCGGTCAGGTGGGCGATGATCGCGGGGGTGACGGTCGCCGGTTGCTCGGCGTTGGCGAGGTGCGCTGCGTGGGGTACGACGAGGAGCTGGCCGTCCTGCACACCGTCGGCGATGGCAGCGAGCAACGGCGGCGGGGTGGCCGGGTCGTCGGCGCCCGCGATCGCGAGCGTCGGAGCGGAGATGGTCGGCAGGTCGGCGCGCAGGTCCATCGTGGCGATGACCTCGCAGCAGGAGGCATAGCCCTCGGCCGGGGTGGCCGCAACGGTCGCCTCGTAGGCCGCCTTGGTGTCGGCGTCAGCCTCCAGGAACGCGGGCGTGAACCAGCGGGCAACCACGGCCTCTGCGACGGACCCGGACCCGTGGGTGCGGACGGTGGCGGCGCGGTCGTGCCAGGCGCTGGACGGGGTCAGGTGTGCTCCCGTGCAGAGCACGACCAGCCGGTCCACTCGCTCGGGGTTGCGCGCGGCCAGGCGCATGCCGGTCATCCCGCCGAGCGAGAGCCCGACGAAGTGCGCCCGCTCGACGCCCAAGGTGTCGAGCAGGGCCACGACGTCGTCGGCGAGGTCGTCGATGTCGTAGGGGCCGGCCGGGACCGGCGAGCCGCCGTGACCGCGCGTGTCGTAGCGGACCACGCGGAAGTGCTCGGCGAGGGCGTCGGCCTGGGCGTCCCACATGCTCATGGTCGAGCCGAGGGAGTTGGACAGGACCACGACCGGTGCGCCCTCGGGGCCGGTGACGACGTGGTGGAGGGCGACGGCAGTCATGAGGCGACCCGCTCGAAGATCGCGGCGAGGCCCTGGCCGCCGCCGATGCACATCGTCTCGAGGCCGTAGCGCGACTCGCGACGCTGCATCTCGTGGGCGAGGGTGGCCAGGATGCGGCCGCCGGTGGCGCCGACGGGGTGGCCGAGCGAGATCCCGGAGCCGTTGGGGTTGAGGCGGTCGTCGGTCGCGTCGACCTTCCACTCGCGCAGGCAGGCGAGCACCTGGGCGGCGAAGGCCTCGTTGAGCTCGATCACGTCGATCTCGTCGAGCGTCAGGCCCGCGCGCTCCAGGGCCGCGGCGGTCGCGGGGACCGGACCGATGCCCATCACCTCGGGGCCGACACCGGCGACTGCCCAGGACCTCAGGGCGAGCAGGGGCCGCAGTCCGCGCCGCTCGGCCTCCTCGCGGGTGGTGACCACGCACATGGCGGCACCGTCGTTCTGGCCGCTCGCGTTGCCGGCCGTCACGGTCGACTCGGCGTCGACCTTCTGGCGGACGGGTCGCAGGGCGGCCAGCTGCTCGAGCGTGGTGTCCGGGCGCGGGTGCTCGTCGCGGTCGACCACGACGTCGGGCTTGCCGCGGCTTCCCGGCACGGTGACCGAGACCAGCTCGTCGGCGAACTTGCCAGCGTCGTGCGCGGCGCCGGCGCGCTGCTGGGAGCGCACGGAGAACTCGTCCTGCTCCTCGCGGGAGATGGCGTAGTCCCGGCGCAGGTTCTCGGCCGTCTCGAGCATCCCGCCGGGGACGGGGTGGTCCTTGCCGCCGGCCGTCTCGCGAGCGCGGACGAGGCGGTCCATCAGCTCGACGCCGCCACTGCGGACGCCCGTGCGGAGGCCGAGGGCGTAGTGCTCGACGTTGGACATCGACTCGACGCCGCCGGCCACGATGACGCTGCCGGTGCAGCTGGCGATCTGCGAGGCGGCGTACAGGACGGCCTGCAGGCCGGAGCCGCAGCGGCGGTCGAGCTGGAGGCCGGGGACGCCGGTGCCGAGGCCGGCGTCGAGGGCGGCGATCCGGCCGATGGCCGGGTTCTCGCCGCTGGGGTAGCAGTTCCCGAGGATCACGTCGTCGACGTCGCCCTCCGTCAGCCCGGTGCGTCGGACCAGCTCGGCCAGGGTGGTCGAGGCGAGGTCGACGGCACTGAGCGAGGAGAGCGCTCCGCCGTACCGACCGACGGGGGTGCGGATGGGTTCGCAGATCACGATGTCGGGCATGGATCGACCGTAGACACTGTGACCAATATTGAGAAGTATCCATTTCGCTTCGATCAAGACTGTGGGAGTCTGGATCGATGGAGCTCCGTCACCTGCGCTACTTCCAGGCCGTCGCCGAGGAGAAGCACTTCGGCCGCGCCGCGGCCAAGCTGCACATGGCGCAGCCCCCGCTGTCCCAGCAGATCAGGCAGCTCGAGGACGAGCTCGGCGTGACGCTGCTGAGCCGCACCACCCGCCGCGTCGACCTGACGCCGGCGGGGGAGGCCTACCTGGTCCGGGTGAGGGCGATCCTGCAGTCCGTCGATGCGGCCGGCGACGAGGCGGTACGGATCGGCAGCGGGTTGGAAGGACGCCTGGTGATCGGCTGCGTGGGGTCGGCGACCTACTCCCTGCTGCCCGCGCTCGCCCGCGCGCTGCGCGAGCGGATGCCCGGAGTCGACTTCGCGTTCCGCGGCGAGATGCTCAGCCCCGACCAGCTCGACGCCCTGCGCGACGGGTCCATCGACCTGGCGTTGCTGCGTCCCTTCCAGGAGCTGTCCGAGGACACCCGCGTGACGGTGAGTCCGCTGAGGGAGGAGAGGTACGTCGTCGCGCTGCCTGAGGGACACCGGCTGGCCGGCCGCAGCAAGGTGCGCGTGGCGGACCTTCGCGACGAGGACCTGATCGTCCACTCCGGGCACGGGCGCTCCGCGATGTACGACGCCGTGTCGACGCTGTGCCGCGACGCGGGGTTCGAGCCGGCGATCCGCCACGAGGTCGCCGAGACCTCGACCCTGGTCACCTTCGTGGCGGCCGCGCTCGGGGTGGCGATCGTGCCCGAACCCGTGTCCGAGCTCGTCGTGGCCGGCGCGGTCTACCGGCCGCTCGTCAGCCGCGCGCGCATGGAGCTGGTGGCTGCCACCCGGGCGGATGACGAGTCGGCGCTGCTGGCGCGGACGCTGCGTGTGCTGCGCCGTCAGGTCGCGGCCGAGCCCGCCTAGGAGAAGCTGGTGCGGGCGCTGAGGCGCACCCGGCGTGCGTGGTCGGGGAGCTCGGCCAGGTCGCGACCGATGTCGTCCGCGACCTCCTGGAGCACGGGCACCACGTCCCTCGCGATGTCGCCGAGGGTGTGCAGCCCGCGGGCGGTCGAATAGGCGAGTGCTGCGACCACCGCGCCGGTGGCATCACGGACCGGGACCGCGGCGGACAGGAAGCCGACCTCGAGCTCGCTGTCCACGATCGCGTAGCCGTCACGGCGCACGTCGTGCAGGCGGTCCCGGAACTCGATCGGGTCGGTGATGGTCCGATCGGTCAGCCGGGGCAGCCCGTCCTCGATGATGCGGTCCACGACTGACGCGTCGGCGTGAGCCGCCAGCACCCGGCCCATCGAGGTGGCATGCGCCGGGAGCCTGGTGCCGACGTCGACGTTGAGGCTGAGGACGCGACGGAGGTGGACGCGGGCGACGTAGACGACGTCGATGCCGTCGAGCTGGGCCAGTGAGGCGGACTCGCCGGTGCGCTCGGCGACCCGCATCAGGTGCGGCTGCGCCACCTCCACGATGCCGTGGGTGGCGGCGTAGTGCTGCCCGATGGTGAGCACGCGCGGCGTCAGTGTCCAGCGGGGTCCCACCGGTGCGACGTAGCCGAGCTTCTGCAGCGTCAGCAGGATGCGCCGGATCGCCGGACGGGAGAGCCCGGTCGCCGCGGCCAGCTCCGCGGCCGTCGGCTCGGGCAGGTCGGCGTCGAAGGCGAGGAGCACGGAGAAACCGCGCTCGATGCTCGTGATGATGTCCCGCTCAGAACCTTCGCCCATGTCGGCCCCCGAATCAGTCGATACCAGACGCGTACGAATCCGGGCCACGCCACCCGTTGACTTCCGATGTGACGGCAACCACAGTCTTCAGTACGCACCGCGTACAAGTTGTACGCAGAACGTACCAGAGGAGGTGGACCGGATGGACCCGAGAGAACTGCGCAATGCGTTCGGCCAGTTCGCCACGGGAGTGACCGTGGTGACCTGCGCCAACGAGGAGGACGAGCCGCACGGCGCGACCGTCAACGCGTTCACGGCCGTCTCGTTGGACCCGCCACTGGCCCAGGTGACCCTGGCTCGCAACGCGAAGGCGTGCGAGTACCTGAAGGGAAAGTCGTTCGCCATCAACGTCCTGGCAGCCGACCAGCTCGACGTCGCCTGGCACTTCGCCGGGCGGCCAGCCGACCGGACGCCCGGGTGGATCGAGGGTCCGACCGCCCCCTTGCTCGAAGGCGCCGCCACGACGATCTCGTGCCGGCCCTGGCGGACCTACGACGGCGGCGACCACCTCATCGTCATCGGTGAGGTCCAGGTCGTCGAGATCACGAACCGCGACCCGTTGTTGTTCCACGGCGGCCAGTTCCGCTACCTCAGCCCGAGGCACGACCAGGCGCCCGGCCTCCACTGGGGTGGGTCGCTCGACTGCCCGACCAGCGGCTGGTTCGACGCCGAGAGCTTCCGCCCGCTGCCCGAGGCCGCCCACCGCTGAGTGGCCCACCCGCACACCCGTTTCCCACCCACCAAGGAGTAGAACGCCATGACCCAGATCGAGGACCGCGCCGAGGACGAGCTGCAGGCTCCCGAGGCGACCAGCATCATCCCCACCACGGCGCCGATGACCGGTGACGAGTACATCGACAGTCTGAAGGACGACCGCGAGATCTGGATCTACGGCGAGCGGGTCAAGGACGTCACCGAGCACCCGGCCTTCCGCAACCCGATCCGGATGACCGCCCGGCTCTACAACTCGCTCCACGACGAGCAGCTGAAGAAGGACCTGTGGGTGCCGACCGACACCGGCAGCGGCGGCTGGACGCACCCGTTCTTCAAGACCCCGAAGACCACCGAGGACCTGCAGGCCGACCGCAAGGCGATCGAGCACTGGTCGCGCCAGACCTGGGGTTGGATGGGTCGTTCCCCCGACTACAAGGGCAGCTTCCTCGGCACGCTCGGCGGCTACCCGGAGTTCTATGCGCCGTACGAGGAGAACGCCAAGCGCTGGTACAAGGAGAGCCAGGAGAAGGTCCTCTACTGGAACCACGCGATCATCAACCCGCCGGTCGACCGCAACCTGCCGCCGGACGAGGTGGGCGACGTCTTCATGAAGGTCGAGAAGGAGACCGATGCCGGGGTGATCGTCTCCGGCGCCAAGGTCGTCGCCACCGGTTCGGCGATCACCAACTACAACTTCATCGCGCACTACGGGCTCCCGATCAAGAAGAAGGAGTACGCCCTGGTGTGCACGGTCCCGATGGACGCTCCCGGCGTGAAGCTGATCTGTCGCCCGTCCTACGGCATGCAGGCCGACACCATCGGCAGCCCGTTCGACTACCCGCTCTCGAGCCGGATGGACGAGAACGACACCATCTTCGTCTTCGACAAGGTGCTCGTGCCCTGGGAGAACATCTTCGTCTACGGCGACACCGAGAAGATCAACGGCTTCGCCATGCAGACCGGCTTCTTCCACCGCTTCACGTTCCACGGCTGCATCCGGCTGGCCACCAAGCTGGAGTTCATCGCCGGCCTGCTGCTCAAGGCGCTCGAGGCGACCGGCACCAAGGACTTCCGCGGAGTGCAGACCCGCGTCGGTGAGGTCATCGGCTACCGCAACACCTTCCGCGCCCTGGCCGACGCGATGGCAGCCAACCCTGACCAGGGACCCGGCGGCATGGCGCTGCCCAAGCTCGACTACGGCATGGTCTACCGCCAGCTGATGATCGAGATGTACCCCCGGGTCAAGGAGATCATCATGCAGGACGTGGCGTCCGGGCTGATCTACCTCAACTCCAACGCCGTGGACTTCAAGACCCCGGAGATCCGCCCCTACCTCGACAAGTACGTCCGCGGCTCCAACGGCATCGACGCCGTCGACCGGGTCAAGCTGATGAAGGCGCTGTGGGACGCCGTCGGCACCGAGTTCGGTGGCCGTCACGAGCTCTACGAGCGCAACTACTCGGGCAACCACGAGAACGTGAAGGCCGAGATCCTCTTCGCCTCCGAGGCGCAGGGCGAGGTCGAGAAGATGACCGGCTTCGCCGACTCCTTCCTCGGTGAGTACGACCTCGACGGCTGGACCGTCCCCGACCTGGTCAACCCGACCGACGTCAGCGTCATCCTCAACCGGAAGTGATGGAGTCACCGATGACCGCCACCCAGCAATCACCGACAGCCGCCGGCTCGGGCGCCAACGCCAGCGAGAGCTTCAAGGCCTCGGCCGCGAGCCTCGACATCGCCGACACCCCGCCGGAGCGCGTGGCCGCGATCGTGACCGCCGTCCTCCAGGGAGTCCACGGTGCCATCAAGGACCACGACGTCTCCTACCCCGAGTTCCAGGCCGCCAAGGCGTGGCTGATGAGGGTCGGCGACGGCGGAGAGTGGCCGCTGTTCATGGACGTGTTCGTCGAGCACGCCGTGGAGGAGCAGGTCGCGCAGTCCCAGCAGGGCACCAAGGGCTCGATCCTCGGCCCCTACTACCTGCCCGGCCAGGCCAGGCTCTCCTCGAGCTGCCGGCTCCCGCGCCGCGACGACGAGCAGGGCACCCCGCTCGTGCTGGCCGGGCAGGTGCGCGACGTCGCCGGCACCCCGCTGGCCGGGGCCGAGGTCGACCTATGGCAGGCCGACGCCGACGGCTACTACTCGGGCTTCGCCCCGCACGTGCCCGACGGCAACCTGCGCGGCGTCGTCGTGACCAACGCGGAGGGCCGGTTCGAGATCGACACGATCCAGCCGGCGCCGTACCAGATCCCGCACGACGGTCCCACCGGTCAGCTGATCGAGGCGGCCGGCTGGCACCCGTGGCGCCCGGCGCACCTGCACATCCAGGTGCGTGCCGACGGGCATCGGCCGATCACGACCCAGCTCTACTTCGCCGGTGGCGAGTGGCTCGACTCCGACGTCGCCGAGGCGGTCAAGCCCGAGCTGGTCATCGACCCGCAGGACGACGGCACGGGCACCCGCCGCAGCACCTACGACTTCGAGCTGGAGCCCCAGCCCGAGGCCTGACCCAACGTCCCGGTGGCCGGTGATCTCCTCATCGCGCCGGCCACCGGGTCTCCACCGTCCGGAGTCCCTCATGTCCCTCCCCGCCTTCCTCGGCTGGCCCCCTGCCGGCACCTTCACCACTGGCTCGGCCGTCACCGTCGGCGTCTTCGACGGCTTCCACCGCGGTCACGAGGCGCTCGTACGCCGCACCGTCGGGCACGCCCGCCGGCTGGGTGTCCCAGCGGTGCTGGTCACCTTCAGCCCGCACCCGTTGAACGTCCTCGCACCCGGTGCGGCTCCCCGTCAGCTGATGTCCGTCGACGACCGGGTGGCCCACGCGCTGTCGCTCGGGATCGACACGGTCGTCGTCCTGCCCTTCACGATCGAGCTGTCCGTCCAGCCCGCGGCGGACTTCGTGGCCGACGGGCTCGTGGCGGCGCTGGAGGTCCGGCAGCTCGTCGTGGGCGACAACTTCCGGTGCGGTCGGGGAGGAGAGGGCGACGTGGCTCGGCTCACCGAGCTCGGGCGCAGCCACGGCTTCGGCGTCGAGGCGGTGGACCTGGTCGAGGCCGCCGGTCAGCGCTGCTCCTCCACGGAGGTCCGACGCCGGCTGGCCTGCGGCGACGTCGCGGGTGCCCGCGAGCTGCTCGGTCGTGACGACCGACGCGTGCTGGCGCGGACCTGAGGATGCCTACGGTGGCCCCATGACCCACGACCGCACAGTCTTCGCCGCCGACGATCCCGACGTCCGGATCTATCCGCTGCTCACGGCCACCGTCGTGCCGCGGCCGATCGCCTGGATCTCCAGCCGCTCGGCCACCGGGGTCGGCAACCTCGCGCCGCACTCCTTCTTCACGGTCGCCGCCGCGGACCCGCCGATCGTGCAGTTCACCTCGGTGGGCGACAAGGACACGCTGCGCAACGTGCGTGAGACCGGGGAGTTCGTCGTCAACCTCGCCTCAGCGCCGATGGTCGACTCGATCAACGCGTCCAGTGCCCGCTTCGACCCCCTGGTGGACGAGGCGGAGGCACTCGGCGTCCGGCTCGAACCCAGCGTGCGGGTGTCGGTGCCGCGCGTCGCCGACGCCCCCGCGTCCATCGAGTGCCGGCTCCACTCCATGATCGAGCTCGGCGACTCGACGGTCGTGCTCGGCGCCGTGCTCGCGGTCACCGTCCTGGACACCGCTCTCGCCGCCGACGGGCTCCCGGACATCGCCGAACTGCGGCCGGTGTCGCGTCTCGGTCGCAACGAGTGGGGCCACCCGCCCGAGGTGTTCAAGCTCGACCGCCCCGCCGGGCCGGCAGGGTCCGTAACGTAGGGAGCATGTCCAACCGTCTCGCCGTCGCCACATCGCCGTACCTGCTCCAACATGCCGACAACCCGGTCGACTGGTGGGAGTGGAGCCCGGAGGCGTTCGAGGAGGCGCGTCGCCGCAACGTGCCGATCCTGCTGAGCGTCGGGTACGCCGCCTGCCATGCCACGTCAAGAACGGTGCGCTCCGGATTTGGTCTGAAATCATAAAACCGCAGGTCAGGCGCCCTATTTCGGTTCGCGTTGGTTCGCCGCGGATCGCCGTTTGACACCGATTTCGGGGCTTCGTGCATCACTTGGCCCCCATCACTGGTCACCCAGTGGCACGGCGAAACCCCGGCGATGTGGCCCGTGGCCAGTGATCGTTTCGGGGTCTTCGCCCATGATTCTAGGACCTGTCTTCGATGACGTCACGGTCCGAGACAGCCGATCGGTATGACATGGACGCCGTCCTCCCGGAGGCCACCCGCTCCGGTGCTGGTGATGACGCCAAGACAGGCGGGCTCGCCATGCCGCGACGTATCCACCTTAGCCTTGAACCGAAGTAGGGCTGCCGCCGCATCGTCGACGGCATCCGGACTGAGTTTGACCTCGAAGGCTCCCCACTTGTTGGGTCCGACGCTGACGATCGCGTCGACCTCGTGGCCATCGGCGTCTCGCCAGGATTCGACGCGCGCGTCGAGAGGCTGGGCATAGATCCGAAGGTCACGGATGACAAGGGCTTCGTAGTGGAGTCCCAGTCCGTTGAAGTCATGCCTGAGGTCACTGGTGCCGAGTCCGAGGGCGGCGGGCCCGAGCGACGGGTCGATGAAGTAGCGGACTGGCGCGGTGCGCAGTCGGGCACGGGAGCGCATGTGGGGCAGCCAGGCGGGGGAGTTGTCGAGAAGGTGGAGTCGCTCCAGGGCCGTGAGATAGGCGGTCAGAGTTTCCTTGGCGATGGGCCCGTCTTCGCCGCCGACGTCTTTCGCGAGCTCGACGGCCTTCGTGGCCTGTGCGACGGATCGCCCGAGTGACTCCAGGAGCCGACGGAGGTTGGAGGGGTCACGACGGGAGCCGAGCTTCTGGATGTCGACCTCGACGATGTTGGTGAGGTAGTCGCGCAGCCAGCGTCGGGCACCGGTTTCGTCGGCGTCGATGAGTTCTGGCCAACCGCCGATCACGATGCGCTTGAGGAGTTCGTCGAACGTGAGGTGGGTGCCGAGGCCTGTCTGCCGATCGCCCGCGATGAGCTTGGCCAGCGACATCTCGCCGTTCGAGTGCCCGGATTCGAAGAGGCTCATGGGGCGCATCTTCATCACTGAGAAGCGCCCGGCTCCGGAGTGCCGCGAGGCATCGTCGGTCGGGGTCGCCGATCCGGTGAGGATGAAGAGGCCCTTGCCTTCGCGGTCGTCCACCTGCCGGCGGACCTTGTTCCAGATCGCCGGCTCGACCTGCCACTCGTCGAACAGGATCGGCGTCGGGTTGTCGAAGAGGCGTTCCGGCGCAAGCGTCATCAAGCGACGTGCTGCCTGGTCCTCATCGAGGCGGATAACAGTTTCGGCGTGCTGGGTCGCCGTCGCGGTCTTACCGCAGGCCTTTGGGCCTTCGATCAGGACCGCTCCGATGTAGCCGAGTCGTTCGACGAGCTCGCGGTCAGCAATGCGCTGGAGATAACCTGCCATGCAGGTAGTCTACCGTTTGCGGAAGATGGAGTCGACTGTTTGCGGATTGCTCGATCGACCTTTTGCGGAGATCGAATCTGAACTTCTGCGGAGTCTGGCACACCGCCTCTGGCGGGAGAAGGTGTCGCGTTGCGAGCTAAACACATCGAACACGACAACTTCGTGACAGCGCGAGATCTGACGCCGACGAGGAAGATCGGGCGGGCTGCGCGGTAGAGAGGGTGCAGTCACGCGGAGCGCGCCAGCGCGGGCGACCTGTCCAGCGGGCTGTTGGACGAATGCCGTGGATCAGCCAGCGCGCCGTCGTCGCTTGGCCTGGGGGAGCAGGTCGGCAACGGTCCCCTCCTTCGGCCCTCCTCAACCTCCGGGCGGCGGGCCTGTGCGGCCGTTGAGGAGGGTCAAGTCCCAGGTAGTGGTGTAGCGCT
>NZ_CM001852.1:526249-545826 GCF_000389985.1 Nocardioides sp. CF8 | reverse complement strand
CGCACTTCAACCGGGAATCTCTTCGGCATAGCAACGCTCCTTCAGCGTTGCTTCGACCATATGAATTCACCCGCCCGGGAACAGCACAGACGCTCGGTATGTCGACGTCGACCCCGCGCCGTCGCCGTACCCCAGCGGTGAGTGAGACCCGGAAGACGACGAAGCCCCGGCCCCGCCGAAGCGGGACCGGGGCTCTACGACGATGGATCAGCTCTGGTAGGAACCGAAGTCGAAGTCGTCCAGCGCCACGGCCTGGCCACTGGTGCCGAAGTCGTAGTCGTAGGAGTCGTAACCGGTGACGGAGTACGCCGCTGCGCGGGCCTCCTCGGTGGGCTCCACCCGGATGTTGCGGTAACGCTCGAGGCCGGTACCGGCCGGGATGAGCTTACCGATGATGACGTTCTCCTTCAGGCCCCGCAGCGAGTCCGAACGGCCGTTGATGGCGGCGTCGGTGAGCACGCGGGTCGTCTCCTGGAAGGAGGCGGCCGAGAGCCACGACTCGGTGGCGAGCGACGCCTTCGTGATGCCCATCAGCACCGGACGACCCGAGGCAGGCTTGATGCCCTCGGAGACCGCGCGGCGGTTCTCCTCCTCGAAGCGCGAGCGCTCGACCAGGTCGGACGGCAGCAGGTTGGTGTCGCCGGACTCGATGACCGTCACGCGACGCAGCATCTGCCGCACGATGATCTCGATGTGCTTGTCGTGGATCGCCACACCCTGCGAGCGGTACACGTTCTGCACCTCGTCGACCAGGTGCTCCTGGGCCTTGCGGACACCGAGGATGCGCAGCACGTCCTGCGGGTCGGGCGTTCCGGAGGTCAGGTGGTGACCGACCTCGATGTGCTGGCCGTCCTCGACGTTGAGGCGCGAGCGCTTCGAGACGGGGTACTCCTGGACCTCGGAGCCGTCGTCGGGCGTGACGAGGACCTTGCGGGCCTTGTCGGTGTCCTCGATCTCGACGCGGCCGGCGGCCTCGCTGATCGGGGTACGGCCCTTGGGCGAGCGGGCCTCGAAGAGCTCGACCACGCGGGGCAGACCCTGCGTGATGTCGTCGGCCGAGGCCACACCACCGGTGTGGAAGGTACGCATCGTGAGCTGCGTGCCGGGCTCACCGATCGACTGGGCCGCGATGATGCCGACGGCCTCGCCGATGTCGACGAGCTTTCCGGTGGCCAGCGAGCGGCCGTAGCACTTCGCGCAGGTGCCGGTCTTGGCGTCACAGGTCAGCACGGAGCGGACCTTGACCTCCTCGATGCCGGCTGCGATCAGCTCACCGATCTTGACGTCACCCAGGTCCTCGCCAGCAGCAGCGAGGACGTCGCCCGTCTCCGGGTTGGTGATCTCGACAGCAGCAGAACGGGCGTACGCCGCGGTCTCGGCGTTCTCGTCCTTGCGGACCACACCGTCCTCGCCGCGGATACCGATGACCTTGGGCAGGCCACGCTCGGTGCCACAGTCGTCCTCACGGATGATGACGTCCTGCGACACGTCGACCAGACGACGGGTGAGGTAACCCGAGTCAGCGGTGCGGAGCGCGGTGTCGGCCAGACCCTTGCGGGCACCGTGGGTGGAGATGAAGTACTCCAGGACCGAGAGGCCCTCACGGAAGTTGGCCTTGATCGGCCGCGGGATGATGTCACCCTTCGGGTTGGCCACCAGTCCTCGCATGGCCGCGACCTGGCGGATCTGCATCATGTTTCCGGACGCGCCGGAGTCGACCATCATGTAGATCGGGTTGCGCTTGTCGAAGTTGGCCTCCATGGCCTTGGCCACGTCGTTGGAGGCCTGGGTCCAGATCTCGATGAGCTCCTGGCGACGCTCGTCGTCGGTCACGAGACCGCGCTCGAACTGCTTCTGGACCTTCTCGGCCTGCGCTTCGTAGACCGCGAGGATCTCGACCTTGTCGGCAGGCGTGGTCACGTCGTCGATCGAGACCGTGACACCCGAGCGGGTCGCCCAGTGGAAACCGGCGTCCTTGAGGGCGTCGAGCGAGGCGGCGACCTCGACCTTGGTGTAGCGCTCGGCGAGGTCGTTGACGATCGCGCCCAGGGCCTTCTTGCCCACTTCGTAGTTCACGAAGGGGTAGTCGCCCGGCAGGGTGTCGTTGAAGAGCACCCGACCCAGCGTCGTGGTCAGGATGACCGACTGACCCTCTTCCCAGTCAGCGCCGAGGTTGTCCTCGAGCGGCGGGACGACGTCGTTGAGACGGATCCGCACCTTGCTCTGCATGGTGATCTCGTGACGGTCGAAGGCCATCATGGCCTCGGCCGGCGTGGAGAAGACGCGGCCCTCGCCGACCTCGGCCTCACGGTCGGTGGTCAGCCAGAAGATGCCGATGATCATGTCCTGCGACGGCATCGTCACGGGACGACCGTCGGAGGGCTTGAGGATGTTGTTGGTCGAGAGCATCAGGATCCGCGCCTCGGCCTGGGCCTCGGCAGACAGCGGCAGGTGCACGGCCATCTGGTCACCGTCGAAGTCGGCGTTGAAGGCGCCACACACGAGCGGGTGGATCTGGATGGCCTTGCCCTCGATCAGCTGGGGCTCGAAGGCCTGGATGCCGAGGCGGTGCAGGGTGGGTGCACGGTTGAGCAGCACGGGGTGCTCGGTGATGACCTCTTCGAGGACGTCCCACACGACCGGGCGTGCGCGCTCGACCATCCGCTTGGCGGACTTGATGTTCTGCGCGTGCGACAGGTCGACCAGGCGCTTCATCACGAACGGCTTGAAGAGCTCGAGAGCCATCTGCTTGGGCAGACCACACTGGTGCAGCTTCAGCTGCGGACCCGACACGATGACCGAACGGCCCGAGTAGTCCACGCGCTTGCCGAGGAGGTTCTGGCGGAAGCGCCCCTGCTTGCCCTTGAGCATGTCGGAGAGCGACTTCAACGGCCGGTTGCCCGGGCCGGTGACGGGACGGCCACGACGACCGTTGTCGAAGAGGCTGTCGACGGCCTCCTGCAGCATCCGCTTCTCGTTGTTCACGATGATCTCGGGGGCACCGAGGTCGAGGAGACGCTTGAGGCGGTTGTTGCGGTTGATCACGCGACGGTAGAGGTCGTTGAGGTCGGAGGTCGCGAAGCGGCCACCGTCCAGCTGGACCATCGGACGCAGGTCCGGCGGGATGACCGGAACGGCGTCGAGGACCATGCCGATCGGCTGGTTGCCGGTCTTGCGGAAGGCGTCGACGACCTTGAGGCGCTTGAGGGCGCGGACCTTCTTCTGGCCCTTGCCGTTGGCGATCGTGTCGCGCAGCGACTCGACCTCGGCCTCGACGTCGAAGTCCTGGAGGCGCTTCTGGATCGCCGCGGCGCCCATGAAGCCCTCGAAGTACTTGCCGAACCAGTTCTTCATCTCGCGGTAGAGGAGCTCGTCACCGAGCAGGTCCTGGACCTTGAGCGACTTGAAGGTGTTCCAGACCTCGTCGAGGCGGTCGATCTCGCGCTGGGCACGGTCGCGCAGCTGCTTCATCTCCCGCTCGGCGCCGTCCTTGACCTTGCGGCGCTGGTCGGCCTTGGCACCCTCGGCCTCGAGAGCGGCGAGGTCTTCCTCGAGCTTCTTGGCGCGGTCGTCCAGCGAACCGTCGCGACGCTTCTCGAGGCGCTCGCGCTCCAGGCCGACCTTGTTCTCCAGGGTCGACATGTCGTTGTGGCGGGCATCTTCGTCGACCGAGGTGATCATGTAGGCAGCGAAGTAGATGACCTTCTCGAGGTCCTTCGGCGCCAGGTCGAGGAGGTAGCCGAGACGCGACGGGACACCCTTGAAGTACCAGATGTGGGTGACGGGCGCGGCCAGCTCGATGTGGCCCATGCGCTCGCGGCGCACCTTGGAACGGGTGACCTCGACGCCACAGCGCTCACAGATGATGCCCTTGAAGCGCACGCGCTTGTACTTGCCGCAGTAGCACTCCCAGTCCCGGGTGGGACCGAAGATCTTCTCGCAGAAAAGGCCGTCGCGCTCGGGCTTGAGCGTGCGGTAGTTGATGGTCTCCGGCTTCTTGACCTCGCCGTGGCTCCAACCGCGGATGTCGTCCGCGGTGGCCAGGCCGATCTGGATCTGCTCGAAGAAGTTCACGTCCAGCAAGGTGTGTTCCTTTTGGTTGCTGTTTGAGTCAGGTGGCTTTGGGACTGAGGGGCCCGGGCGGTCGGTGACCGACCGCCCGGGACGTCACCTCAGACTTCTTCGACGCTGCTGGGCTCGCGCCTGGACAGGTCGATGCCGAGTTCCTCGGCCGCACGGAAGACGTCTTCCTCGGCGTCCTTCAACGTGATGGTGGAACCGTCCTGCGACAGCACCTCCACGTTGAGGCAGAGGGACTGCATCTCCTTGACGAGCACCTTGAACGACTCGGGGATACCGGAGTCGGGGATGTTCTCGCCCTTGACGATGGCTTCGTAGACCTTGACGCGACCAGGCACGTCGTCGGACTTGATGGTGAGCAGCTCCTGCAGGGCGTAGGCGGCGCCGTACGCCTCCATCGCCCAGACCTCCATCTCACCGAAGCGCTGGCCACCGAACTGAGCCTTACCACCCAGCGGCTGCTGCGTGATCATGGAGTACGGGCCGGTGCTGCGCGCGTGGATCTTGTCGTCCACGAGGTGGTGGAGCTTGAGGATGTACATGTAGCCAACGGACACCGGCTCGGGGAACGGCTCACCGGAGCGGCCGTCGAACAGGTTGGCCTTGCCGGTCTCGTCCACGAGGCGCTCACCGTCACGGGTCAGCGTGGTGGAGCCGAGCAGACCGATGATCTCGTCCTCGCGCGCACCGTCGAAGACCGGCGTTGCGACCTTCGTGTCGGGCCCGGACTTCTCGACACCGATCGAGATCAGGCGCTGCTTCCAGTCGCTGTTCTCCGGGTCGCCGGACAGGTTGAGGTCCCATCCCTGCTTGCCGATCCAGCCCAGGTGGAGCTCGAGGATCTGACCGATGTTCATCCGTCGCGGCACACCCAGCGGGTTGAGCACCACGTCGACCGGGGTGCCGTCCTCCATGAACGGCATGTCCTCGATCGGCAGGATCTTGGCGATGACGCCCTTGTTGCCGTGACGACCGGCGAGCTTGTCACCCACCGAGATCTTGCGCTTCTGGGCGACGTAGACGCGGACCAGCTCGTTGACGCCCGGGGGCAGCTCGTCGCCGTCCTCGCGGTTGAAGACGCGGACGCCGATGACCGTGCCGGACTCACCGTGCGGGACCTTCATCGAGGTGTCGCGCACCTCGCGCGCCTTCTCACCGAAGATCGCGCGGAGCAGGCGCTCCTCCGGGGTCAGCTCGGTCTCGCCCTTGGGCGTGACCTTGCCGACGAGGATGTCACCGGTGGTGACCTCGGCGCCGATGCGGATGATCCCGCGCTCGTCGAGGTCGGCCAGGCCCTCCTCGGAGACGTTCGGGATGTCCCGGGTGATCTCCTCGGGGCCGAGCTTGGTGTCGCGGGCGTCGACCTCGTGCTCCTCGATGTGGATCGAGGTGAGGACGTCCTCCTGCACCAGGCGCTGGCTGAGGATGATCGCGTCCTCGTAGTTGTGGCCCTGCCACGGCATGAACGCCACGAGCAGGTTGGTGCCCAGGGCCATCTCGGCCTTGTCCGTGCAGGGACCGTCGGCGATCGGCGAGCCGACCTCGAGGCGGTCACCCTCGACGACCAGCGGGCGCTGGTTGATGCAGGTGCCCTGGTTGGAGCGCTTGAACTTGGCCATCTTGTAGGTCTGGTAGCTGCCGTCGTCGTTCATCGTCTCGATGAACTCCGCGGACACCTCCTTGACCACACCGGCCTTCTCGGCCAGCACGACATCGCCGGCGTCGACGGCGGCGCGGTATTCCATGCCGGTGCCGACGATCGGGCTGTCGCTGACGATGAGCGGGACGGCCTGACGCTGCATGTTGGCGCCCATGAGCGCGCGGTTGGCGTCGTCGTGCTCGAGGAACGGGATCAGGGCCGTGGCCACCGACACCATCTGGCGCGGCGACACGTCCATGTAGTCGACCTCTTCGGCGAGGATCGCGTCGACCTCACCGCGCTGCTGGCGGACCAGCACGCGCTCCTCGACGAACTTGTTGTTCTTGTCGAGCGGAGCGTTGGCCTGGGCGATGACGTAGCGGTCCTCGTCGTCGGCCGTCAGGTAGTCGATGTCGTCGCTGACGACACCCTTGACGACGCGGCGGTAGGGCGTCTCGACGAACCCGAAGGGGTTGATCCGACCGTAGGAGGCGAGGGAGCCGATCAGACCGATGTTCGGGCCTTCAGGGGTCTCGATCGGGCACATGCGGCCGTAGTGCGACGGGTGGACGTCACGGACCTCCATGCCGGCGCGGTCACGGGAGAGACCACCCGGGCCGAGCGCGGACAGACGACGCTTGTGCGTCAGGCCGGCGATCGGGTTGGTCTGGTCCATGAACTGCGAGAGCTGCGAGGTTCCGAAGAACTCCTTCAGCGCCGCGACCACGGGACGGATGTTGATCAGGGACTGCGGCGTGATGGCCTCGACGTCCTGGGTCGTCATCCGCTCGCGGACCACACGCTCCATGCGCGCCAGACCGGTGCGGAGCTGGTTCTGGATCAGCTCGCCCACGGTGCGCATGCGACGGTTGCCGAAGTGGTCGATGTCGTCGGACTGGACCTTGATCGGCTTCTCGTCCGGACCCATGACCACGGCGCCCGTGGCGTCGATCAGGTCAGGAGCCTCGACCGGCGCACCCGCGGCGTGCAGCTGCACGATGTAGCGGATCGCGGCGACGATGTCGTCGACGGTCAGCGTCTGCTGGTCGAAGGCCTCGGTCACGCCGAGCTTCTTGTTGATCTTGTAGCGACCGACCTTGGCCAGGTCGTAGCGCTTCGGGTTGAAGTAGTAGTTGTTCAGCAGCGTCTGCGCAGCCTCACGCGTGGGCGGTTCGCCCGGACGCAGCTTGCGGTAGATGTCGAGCAGCGCCTCGTCCTGGGTCTGGGGGGTGTCCTTCTCCAGGGTGAGCATCATCGACTCGTACTCGCCGAACTCCTCGCGGATCTGCTCCGGGGTCCAGCCGAGCGCCTTCAGCAGCACGGTGACGTTCTGCTTGCGCTTGCGGTCGAGACGGACGCCGACCAGGTCGCGCTTGTCGATCTCGAACTCGAGCCAGGCGCCACGCGAGGGGATCATCTTCGAGGTGTAGATGTCCTTGTCGGACGTCTTGTCCGCGGACCGCTCGAAGTAGACGCCGGGCGAGCGCACGAGCTGGGACACGACGACCCGCTCGGTGCCGTTGATGATGAAGGTGCCCTTGCGGGTCATCATCGGGAAGTCACCCATGAAGACCGTCTGGCCCTTGATCTCGCCGGTCTCGTGGTTCATGAACTCGGCGGAGACGTAGAGGGGGCGGGAGAAGGTGAAGTCCTTCTCCTTGCACTCCTCCTCGGTGTACTTCGGGTCGACGAACACGGGGTTGTCGAACGAGAGCATCATCGTCTCGGAGAAGTCCTCGATCGGAGAGATCTCCTCGAAGATCTCCTGAAGACCCGACTTCTCGGAGACGTCCTCACCCGCAGCGCGGCGCGCCACGACCATCTCGTCCCACTTCTCGCCGCCGACAAGCCATTCGAAGCTGTCGGTCTGGAGAGACAGGAGAGCGGGAACCTCAAGAGGTTCGGTGATCTTTGCGAAAGAGGTGCGACGGGAGTTACCAGCGGAGCTGCGCGCGGCCAAGAGTTTTCCTTCGAATGATCAGGTGATTCGAATCGCAGCCAGCCTTCCACCGTCGACACCCGTCCGGACAGGGTGAAGGGCATTTGAGGGCAGGCGCAAAGAAGAAGGCTACCCCAAATAGACGCGCGGCTCAAACGCGGGGGTCAACTCCTCAGGAGCCGACTCTTCCGCGTTGCCGACGATGATGAACGCCGAGGCCGGTCAGGTCAAGCACCACGGCCGCACGGGCCGCCCCCTATAGCGCTACTGGGCCGCGGGCGAGGTGACCAGGTTGTCGATCAACCAGTCCTCGCCGACCTTCTGCATGGTGACCGTGACCTGGTCCTTGTAGGTGACCGGCTCGGGCGTGAGCTTGTTGGTCGTGGGTCGGTCGATGAAGACCAGCACGTCGACGCGGTCCTCCCCCGACCGGACGATCCCGGACGCGATGACCTCGGCGGCGACCTTCGTCTGCGTCGACGGCGCGTTGTCGGTGATGACCCCGAAGAGCTGGTCGTAGTCCTCGAAGTAGTCGGCCGTGACGTAGGACTTCGCGCGCTCACGGTCGGCCTCGAGCGACTCGTAGTCGTAGGACAGCACCGGCACGATGGCCTGCTCCGCGGCCGCCTGCGCCTGGCTCGACGCTTCCTCCACGGTCGAGTCGTCGCCCGCCTGCCAGGCCCAGATCGCTCCGGCCACGCCGAGCGCCGCGAGCGCTCCGAGCAGCCCCAGCAGCCAGGTCGGCACGTTGCGGGTCCGACCCGGCTCGACCGACCGTGCGGCAACGGGGGCGTCCCCGGTCGTCGCGTCGTCGACCTGGGACGTCTCGGCGTCCGGCTCGGGCTCGGGTGCCTGCGCGGCCAGCTCGACGTCGTACGCCGCTCGCGACCGCTCGTCGAGCAGCACCTCGGCTGCCTGGTTGAGCGTCTGGAACCGTCGCGAGCCGGGCTCGAGGTCGGCGATGCCGGCGCGCCAGGCTGCGCGGATCTCGTCGTGGGACGCGGTGGGCTCGACGTCGAGGACGTCGTACCAGCTCGGGGTCATTGCTTGCCCTCCGTCGACGGGGTCTGCGAGGGCGTCGGCACGGGGTTGCCCGACTCGGGCACGGCTCCGCCGGCGGTGACGGGGCTGAAGTCGTCGACCAGCCACTCACCGTCGATCTTGACGAGGCTGACCTCGATGCGGAACGGGATCGGCTCCTGCGGGACGGTCTTGCCCTTGATGGTGTAGGAGTCGGTGAAGGACCCGGCGACGAGCGTGCGCGCCGAGTCGGCGTCGAGGCTGGCGACGCCAGTGGCGAACACGTCGGGCACGCGGGCCACACCGGCCTGCGCGACGAGCTGCTCGGCCGCACCGGCCTCCTTGTCGAAGGAAGCGGCGAACTTCGGGGTGATGACCTCCTTGACCTTCTCGCGGTAGTCGGGCATCGCGCCGCTGTCGTCGAGCAGGTCGGGACCGTAGGAGCCCATGCGCAGCATGAACTGCTCGGTCTGGGCCATCACGTCCTCGCGGCCGGCCTGGGTGTCGCCGGCCTCCGCGTCACGGGTCACGAGCAGCGTCGCCGCCGTGGCGACAGCCGCCAGGATCACCGCGACCAGCACAGCCGCCAGCACCAGTCGGAACGACTGGGAGCGGGGTGGGTCGACGGAAGGGGGCGTGCTCAGTCCTGCGTCAGCAGAGGCTGGAGGAACAACCACTTCCACGATTCCTTTCCAAGGGTCCGGGGTGCCACGCTACCGGCCGACTCCACAGCCTTCGCCTCGCGCTCACCCCAGGTGAGTTCGCCGGTGGCGGGATCGTAGGCGGCGATGGGGTCGGGGTAGGACGCTGCAGCTCGCGGTGCGTGCTGCGCTCCTCGGGCGTTGGACTTCGAGGCGGGCTCGGTGCAGCCGGCCGACATGTTCATCGGACGGTTGGAGCCGTCGAGGGGCGAGCGACGGTCGGTGCTCTCGTAGCCGCCGTGGCACACGTGCGGCTCCTCGGTGATGATCATGCCGAAGTGGGCGTCGAAGTTGCCGGTCGCAGCGGTCTTCGAGACGACGGTGAAGCCGCCCTCGACGACGTAGGGGTAGAGCACCAGCAGCTGCTCGACACCGTCGAGCCGCGACACGACCACCTCACCGGTGGTGACGAGGTTGTTGATCAGGGAGCCGAGCTCGACCTCGTTGTCCTCCAGGAAGCGGCGCAGCTGGATGGCGGTCGCGCTGCCGTTGTCGATGACGGCACGGATGTCCTTGTCGGCACCGACGACGCTGGTGGAGAAGACGCTCAGGTCGCGGGCGAAGGAGCGCAGCGAGCTCTCCGAGGCGAGCTGGCCGCGCAGGACGACGTTGGAGTCCTTGATCAGCTTGGTCGTGATCTCGAAGTTGTCGTCGGCCGCCGCGAGGAACTCGTTGCCCGAGTCGATGATCGTCTGCAGGTCCTCGCCCGCGCCACCGAAGGCGGCACCGAACTCCGTCGTGACCGTCTGAAGGTCCTTCTCGTCCACGCTGCGCACGGTGTTGGACAGGTTGGTGAGCAGCGTGTCCGTCTGGATCGGCGTGCGGGTGCGGTCGACGTCGATCTCGGAGCCCTCGTCGAGGTAGGGCCCGCCGTCGGCGCGCGGCTGCAGCTCGACGTACTGCTCACCCACCGCGGAGCGGTTGCCGACCACGGCGATCGTGTCGACGGGGATCGTGTCCTGGCCCTTGTCGATGTCGAGGTGGATGTCGACGCCCTCATCGGTCAGCACCATCTCGGAGACCTCGCCGATCCGGACACCGCGGTAGGAGACCTCGGCACCGGCGAACGCGCCACCGGAGTCGGCGAAGTGGGCGACGACCGTGTAGGCGTCGTCGATGATCAGCCGGTCGAGGCGGGCGTAGCGGGCGCCGACGAACGAGACACCCAGGAGCGTGATGATCGCGAAGACCATCAGCTGGAGCTTGGTACGGCGAGTGATCATCGGAGCACCATCCCGGGCACGAGCAGGTTCACGAGGTGGGGGTCGTAGACGTCCATCAACTCACCCATCGTCGGTCCCTGCTGAGACGGGCGCTGGCCCGTTCCGGCTCGGGGGGCTCCCGGCTGGCGGAGCAGGCTCGGCAGGGTGGTCGGGATCGACAGCGTGGGCAGCGTCGTCGGCACGCTGCTCGGCAGCCCCGGGATCGCATTGAGCTGCTTGCAGACGTCCTTGTCCTTGTTCGCCTGCTTCTTGCACTCTTCCTTGAGCTGCAGCAGGTCGTTGGGGGTGTTGAGGACCTTCAAGCAGGCCGCACTCAGCGGGTTGCCGCTCTTGAGGCACTCGAGCACGTTGTCGACGATCTTCGTCGGGTCGATCTGCGTCGGCAGGTTGGTGGGCAGCGTCGGCGGCCCGGTCGCGCCGTTGCTGAGATCGATGTCGAGGGTGACGGACAGGTTGGTGAAGTCACCCATGTGCAGGTTCCTCGCCACCTGCGGGTCACGGCCCACGACCTCGTCCACGAACGGGTAGGTCAAGAAGACGTGGAAGGCGTGGGCGAAGTTGTCGCCCGAGGCGGCGAGCTGCGACAGCACCGGGTTGAGCAGCTCGAGGCTGTCGATGGTGGATTCCTTCGACTGCGTGATGACCTTGACGCCCACGGAGCTCAGCTGGTCGAGCGCCTTCAGCATCTTGACGAGGTCGCCACGCTGGCGGTCGATGGAGTCCAGCGCGCTGGGCAGGTCCTCCAGGGCCGCGTCGATGGTCGGCTGTTCCTTGCGCACCGACAGTGCGAGCTGGTTGAGCTTCTCGATCGCGGTGACGATCTCGGCCTTGTTCTCGTCGAGCTGGCCCATGAACGAGCTGATCTGCTCGAGCACGGACCGAGCGGCCCCCTCACGACCCTCGAGGGCGAGGTTGAGCTCGCGCGTGATGGTCTGGAGCTGGCCGATGCCGCCGCCGTTGAGGAGCAGGCTCAGCGCACCGAAGACCTCTTCGACCTCGGAGTTGCGTCCCGAGCGCGAGAGCGGGATCTCGTCGCCGGACTCGAGGGGGTTGGCGCTGGCGTCCTGGTCGGGTGCCTTGAGCGAGACGAACTTCTCGCCGAGGAGGCTGGTCTGGCGGATCTCCGCGAGCGCGTTGTCCGGCAGGGCCACGTCGTTGCGCAGCTCGAGGGTGACCTCGGCGGTGTAGCCCTCGAGGTCCACGTCGCGCACGGTGCCCACGCTCACGTCGTTGACCTTGACGGTCGACTTGGGCACGAGGTCGAGCACGTCGGCGAACTGCACCTTGACGATCATCGGGTTCTCGCCGGAGTCCGGGCCACCGGGGAGCGGCAGCTTGTAGACGTCGAACTCACAACCGGTCATGAGCAGGGTCGCGCCCAGTACGGCCGCGAGGGTCTTGAGCTTCTTCATCGCTGCACCTCCACGAGGCCGCCGAGGGTCGGGTCGAACTCGAGGCCGGGAGCCGCAGGAAGGGTCGTGCCTTCCTTGAAGGCCCCGCTGCGGGGCAGGATCTGCTCGATCGTGTCGCAGACGGACTCAGCACCCTTCACCTGGTCGGTGAACCCGCAGAGGAAGGCCGCGGGGTCCGCCTCGATCTGGCTGCCCAGCATGCCGAGGTTGGCCCGGGTGTCGAGGGTGCCGGCCTGCGGGTTGTAGGTCAGGGCAAGGTTGTTGAGGGCGAGGGGACCGACCTTGAGGACGGTGTCCAGCGCGTCGCGCTGCTTGACCAGCACCTTGGAGACCCGGTTGAGCCCCTTGATGTTGCGGCCCAGGACCTCACGGTTGTCGGTCACGAAGGACGACACCTGGGTCAGCGCGGTCGACAGGTTCTTCAGCGAGGCCGTCAGCTCCTCGCGCTCGCCCTTGAGGAGCGCGGACACGTCGGCGAGGGACTGGTTGAAGCCCCGGACCGTCTGGTCGTTCTCGGCCAGCGTCTCGATGAACTTCCCGAGCTGCTCGGCGCTGCCGAAGAGCTCCTCCTTGTTGTCGGCCAAGGTGTCGGAGAGCCGGGCGAAGTTCTTCAGGGTGGAGTTGAAGTTGGCTCCCTGCCCCTCGAAGTTGTCGGCCGTCACTGCCAGCAGGTCGGACAGGGCGCCGTTCTCGTTGGCGCCGTTGGGCCCCAGCGCCACATTGAGGGTGTCGAGGCTCTCGAAGATCTGGTCGAGCTCGATCGGGACCGCGGTCTGGGAGAGCGCGAGCTCGGTGTTGTCGGGCATGACCTCGTCGCCCTCCTGGAAGACCGGGGTCAGCTGGACGAACCGGTCACCGACGATCGACGGCGCCACGATGGCCGCCTGGGCGTCTGCGGGGAGGTTGATGTCGGCGTCGTAGGCCATGGTCACCTCGACGTCGGTGCCGGAGGGCTTGACCTCCTCCACCGTGCCGATCGCCACGCCCAGGACCCGGACCTCGCTGCCCTCGTAGACCGAGACCGCGCGGGGGAAGTGGGCGACGAGACGCTTGGAGTCGTCGCTGCCGATCATGGTCAGCACCGCGGCTGTCACCAGGGCGAGGACGACCAGCGGGACGGCGAGCTTCTTGATGAGGTCCATGTCAGCCCACCTGCGGAGCGGGAGGCATGTTCTGGATGTAGGTGTCGAACCACGGTCCGGTGCCCAGGGTGTTGGCGAAGACCGTGTAGAACGGCGCCATCAGCCGCAGGCTGTTGTCGAGGTTGTCCTCGTTCTTGTTCAGCACGTTGACGACGTTCTCCAAGTGGGTCAGAGCGGGCTTGAGGTCCGCACGGCTCTGCTTGACGAGCAGGGTGAGCTCGCGCGAGAGCGTGGAGGTGGACGTGAGCAGGTTGTGGATCGCCTCGCGACGGCTCACCAGCGCACGGAACAGCACGTCGGCGTCGCGCATCAGCGCCACGATGTCCTGGTCACGCTCGTCGAGCACCCGCGAGACCTTCTCCAGGTTGACGAGCAGCGTGTTGATCTCACCGTCGCGGGCAGCGACGTTGGCCGAGAGCCGGGTGACCCCGTCGAGGGCCGCGCGGAACTCCTCGGGGGTGTTGCGGGTCAGGTCGGCCAGCGTGGTCAGCGACTCGGCGAGCTGGTCGGTGTTGATCTCCTCGGAGGTCGCGGCCAGGCCTTCGAACGCCGACACCACGTCGTACGGCGACGTGGTCCGCTCGACGGGGATGGTCGACTCCTCCGCCATCTGCCCGGAGCCGGCCGGCTCCAAGGCGAGGAACATCGCGCCGAGCAGGGTCTTCACCTTGATCGCCGCGTTGGTGCTCGGGCCGAAGCTCTCGTCGGAGTCGACCTTGAAGCTGACCTTGACCTGGTCGCCGTCGAGCTCGACGGCGTCGACCTTGCCGACGCGCACGCCGGCGATGCGGACCTCGTCGTTGACCTTGAGGCCACCGGACTCGGAGAAGGCGGCGTAGTAGGTGTCACCGCCGCCGATGACCGGCAGGTCTCCGGCACGGAACGCGACGACGAGGGACGCAGCGATCATCGCCAGGCTGATGGCACCGATGACGACCGGGTTGCGCTCGCGGAAGGGGATCATGTGGTTCATCCGAGGTTGCACCTGTCCGATCCGGTCTGGTAGCTGACAGGGACGTTCACGCCGGCGGGCAGCTTCACGCGGCCCTGGAACTCGCAGAGGTAGAAGTTGAACCACGAGCCGTAGATCGCGGTGCGGCCCACCTTCTCGAGCTTGATCGGGAGCACCTGGAGGGCACGGTCGAGCTCTGCCTTGTTGCGGTCGAGGTTGCCGGCGAAGTTGCGCAGGTGCTTGATGTCCTGGACGAAGGGCTTGCGGATCCCCTCCAGCAGCCCGGCGGTCTGCACCGACAGGGTCGAGATGTCGTCGAGCGAGGTCAAGATCGCCTGCCGGTCGTCCTTGAGCCCACCGATGAGCTGGCGGAAGGACCCGATCAGGCGCGCGAGCTGTTCGTCGCGGTCGCCGATGTGCACGAGGACCTGGTTGAGGTTCTCGATCAGGTCACCGATGACCTCGTCGCGGTCGGCGAGCGTGGAGGTGACCGACGCCGTGTGCTGCAGCAGGCCCTCGAGCGTGCCGCCCTCGCCCTGGAAGACCTGGACGATCTCGTAGGACAGCTTGTTGATGTCGGCCGGGGACAGCGCCTGGAACAGCGGCTTGAAGCCGTTGAACAGGACGGTCAGGTCCAGCGCGGGCTTGGTGCGGTCGACCGGGATCGTGGAGCCCTCGGGCATCCGGCCCGAGTCGCCCACCTCCTGGGTGAGGGAGATGTAGCGCTGGCCCACGAGGTTGCGGTAGCGGATCGTGGCGAACGTGCCGCCGTTGACCTGCGTCGCGTCGGCCACCGTGAAGGTCACCAGCGCACGGGTGCGCTCGACGATCTCGATGTCTCGGACCGTGCCGACCTTCACGCCGGCGACGCGGACGTCGTCACCCTTGTTGACTCCGGTGGCGTTGGTGAAGACCGCCTTGTAGTCGCGGGTGGAGGCGAAGTTGAGGTTGCCGATGAGCACGATCAGCAGGGCCGTCGCCACCGAGGTGACCACGACGAACGTCAGCAGGCGGAGGAGGTCGCCCGAGGTCTTCTTGTCGAGGAGCGGCATCAGCGATCAGCTCCCATCGAGACGGTCGCACCACGAGCCATCGGTGCCACCAGCAGGACGCCCAGGTCGGGCACGTCCTGTGCGCTGGTCCCGATCGCCGGGCCGAGCAGGCCCTTGACCAGGGCCGACTCCTCGCGGCTGCCGGGGTAGCCGGCGCCGGTCGACCAGCCGGTCGCGGAGCGCGTGATGCCCTTGCCGGTGGGTTCGTCGACGCCGTCGGCGAAGTTGGGCTGGTGGGTCACGGGGTTTTCCTGGCTCCAGGGTGCGTTGGGCAGGCGGCCGCAGTAGGGGCCGCGCTTCTCGCCGTACACGGGCTTGTCCGCGGGCCCGTAGCCACGCGGCTGGTTGGGCAGCGTCTCCAGCACGATGTGCAGGGTGAAGCCGCGGAACGCCTCGGCCTGCAGCTTGCCCGCGCTCACGATGCCTTCGAGCAGGCAGGGGTACTCGGGTGCGTAGCGGGCGAACACGCCCAGCTGCTCGCGGCTGACCTCACCGAGACGGATGATGTTGTCGCCGTTGTCACCGAGGAACCGCTCGGCCGTCGCGGAGAACGAGCCGATGTCCTTGAACAGCGCATTGAGCTTCTCCTCGCGCCCCTCGAGCGTCTGCGTGGTGGTGATGGTGTTGCGCAGGATCGTGGCGACCTCAGGCAACACATCGGAGTACACGTCGGACACCTGACCGGTGAGGCGCAGGTCCTCGACGAGGGCCGGGATCTGGGGGTTGAGGCGCTTGAGGTAGCTGTCGATCGTCTCGAGGTTGCCGCCGAGCTGGTCGCCGCGGCCCTCGAGCGCAGTCGCGATCGCGTTGAGCGTCATGTTGATCTCGGCCGGCTGCACCGCGCGCAGGAGCGGGAAGAGGTCGTTGAGCACCTGCTCGACCTCGGTCGAGACGTCGGTGCGGTCGATGACCGTGTCGACCTGGATGGGGTCGGCCAGCGGGCCCTCGGGCACGATCAGCGAGACGTACTTCTCGCCGAACAGGGTCTTCGGCACGATCGAGCCCGAGACGTTGCTCGGAATCGTGTCGCGCATGTCGGGGTAGAGACCGAGCGTCAGCGTCGCGCCCTCACCGTCGGTGCGGATGTCGATCACCTCTCCGACCTGGACGCCGCGGATCTTGACGTCGGCACGGATCGGGGTCTGCAGGCCGATGTTGGTGGTCTTGAGCTCCACCTCGTCGAAGTCGGTGAACTTCTGCGTGAAGACGCCGTACGACAGCCAGACACTGGAGAGCAGCAGGGCGAGGAAGACCACGCCGAGCACCTTGTTGTTCTTCATCGGATTCATCGCTATCCCGCCAGCCTGACAGTGGCGTTGGTTCCCCAGATCGCCATGGACAAGAACAGGTCGATGACGTTGATCGCCACGATGCTGGTGCGCACCGCGCGACCCACAGCCACACCCACGCCCGCGGGACCGCCGGAGGCGGTGTAGCCGTGGTAGCAGTGGATGAGGATGACGGTGACCGCGAACACGAGCACCTTGCCGAACGACCAGAGCACGTCGCCCGGCGGCAGGAAGGCGTTGAAGTAGTGGTCGTAGGTGCCCGCCGACTGCCCGTAGAACTGGGTGACGACGAGACGGCTGGCGAAGTACGACGACAGCAACCCGACGACGTAGAGCGGGACGATCGCGATCAGCCCGCCGACGACACGGGTGGCGACCAGGAACGGCATCGACGGGATGGCCATCACCTCGAGGGCGTCGACCTCCTCGGAGATCCGCATGGCACCGAGCTGCGCGGTGAAGCCGCAGCCGACCGTGGCCGCGAGGGCGATGCCTGCGACGAGGGGGGCGATCTCACGGGTGTTGAAGTAGGCGGAGACGAAGCCCGCGAACGCGGCGGTGCCGAGCTGGTTGAGCGCGGCGTAGCCGGACAGGCCGACCTGGGCGCCGGTGAAGAAGGTCATGCCGATGATGACGCCGACGGTGCCGCCGATGACGGCCAGGGCGCCGGAGCCGAGGGTGACCTCGGCGAGGATCCGCAGGATCTCCCGGGGATAGCGCGTGACCGAGCGCGGGATCGACCTGACCACGCCGATGTGGAAGGCGAGCTGGCCCCCGAGGGTGTCGAGCGAGTCGAGGGGCTTCTGGTAGACGCTCTTGATGCTGGCCATGTCATCCGCCCTTCGGTGGGACGACCTGGAGGTAGATCATGCTCAGGACGAAGTTGGCGACGAAGAGCAACAAGAACGTGATGACGACGGACTCGTTGACCGCGTCACCCACGCCCTTCGGACCACCGCTGGCGTTCATGCCCTTGTAGGACGCGACGATCGCGGCGATCAGACCGAAGACGAGGGCCTTGATCAGGCCGATCCACAGGTCTGGCAGCTGGGCGAGCGCTGTGAAGCTCGCGATGTAGGCGCCCGGGGTGCCGTCCTGGAGGATCACGTTGAAGACATAGCCGCCGGCGACACCGACCACGCTGACCATGCCGTTGAGGAAGAACGCCACCAGCATGCAGGCGAGGACCCGCGGGACCACCAGCCGCTGGATGGGGTCGATGCCGAGGACCATCATCGCGTCGAGCTCTTCGCGGATCTTGCGCGCACCGAGGTCGGCCGCGATGGCCGAGCCGCCGGCGCCGGCGATGAGCAGGGCTGTGCCGATGGGCGCGGCTTGCTGGATGACAGCGAGGACCGACGCGGAGCCGGTGAAGGACTGCGCACCGAACTGCTTGATCAGCCCACCGACCTGGAGCGCGATGACGGCACCGAAGGGGATGGCGACGAGCGCGGTCGGGACGATGGTCACCGACGCGATGAACCAGGCCTGCTGGATGAACTCGCGCAGCTGGAAGGGGCGACGGAACAGCGCGCGCCCGACGTCGAGAGCGAAGGCAAAGAGCTTGCCCGCGACCCCGATCGGGGCAAGTGCCCGGGATGCGGTGAGTGAGGACACGGCGTGATCAGGCCCCCGGGGCGAGGCCGGCGTTGGCGCTCAGGAAGGACCCGGGAGGAGGGGTCACACCGTTCTCGCGGCACCACTGTCCCGGAGCGGGCTGGTGGCGGCGCGGGATGCCGCTCGAGGGCTCGAGCTGGAGCGGGATCGGCGGCAGCGGCGGCATGTCGAGGTCCTTCTCGGCCGCGAGCTCGTCGGCGTCCTTCTCCTCGGACATGCCGATCGGGCCGACGGTCTGGGCGTTGAGGAACTGCCGCACGACCGGCTCCTCGGAGCTGAGCAGCATCTCGCGGGGGCCGAACATCGCCAGGTGCTTGTGGTAGAGCAGGCCGATGTTGTCCGGGACGGTCCGGGTGCTGTTGATGTCGTGGGTGACGATCAGGAACGTCGCGTCGATCTGGGCGTTCAGGTCGATGAAGAGCTGGTTGATGAACGAGGTGCGCACGGGGTCGAGGCCGGAGTCGGGCTCGTCGATCAGCAGGATCTCGGGGTCGAGCACCAGCGCGCGAGCCAGGCCGGCGCGCTTGCGCATGCCGCCGGAGATCTCGCCGGGGAGCTTGTCCTCGGCACCGATCAGGCCGACGAGGTCCATCTTCTCCATCACGATGGAGCGGATCTCGGACTCGCTCTTCTTGGTGTGCTCGCGCAACGGGAAGGCGACGTTGTCGTAGAGGTTCATCGAGCCGAACATGGCGCCGTCCTGGAACAGCACGCCGAAGAGCTTGCGGATCTCGTAGAGGTCGCGCTCGGAGCAGCTCGCGATGTCGGTGCCCTCGATCATGATCGAGCCCTCGTCGGGCTTGATCAGGCCGATCAGCGTCTTGAGGAACACGGACTTGCCGGTTCCCGACGGGCCGAGCATGACCGACACCTGCCCTGCAGGGATGGACAGCGTCACGTCACGCCAGATCAGCTGTTTGCCGAACGACTTGGTGAGGCCGTCGACCTTGATCTCAACGCCCATGCCCGCAATCTCCCTTTGCTGTCTACGACCGCTGCCTGACACCGCCGTGCACGACTCCCTCGGCGTGGCACAGATCTCAGTGTCGGCGTTACTCCTCGGTACCAACGCCACTACCGCGGTGAGGTTACGCGTGAATGGCCATCGCGTCATGGGCCAACCACGTGTCGACACGCAAATGCAACAGAGGGCGACCACCCTCGCGGGTGATCGCCCTCCGGCTGATCGATCAGTGCCTGGTCAACGCACGGCCGTGGCCGTGTGCGATCCGGACAGGAGTCAGATCAAGGTCACTTGACGGTGACGGTGGCGCCGGCGGCCTCGAGGGCCTCCTTCGCCTTGTCGGCCGCAGCCTTGTCGACCTTCTCGAGGATCGCCTTCGGGGCGGACTCAACGAGGTCCTTCGCCTCCTTCAGGCCGAGGCTCGTGAGGGCGCGCACCTCCTTGATGACGTTGATCTTCTTGTCGCCAGCGGCCTCGAGGACGACGTCGAACTCGTCCTGCTCGGCAGCGGCCTCGCCACCGGCGGCGGGGGCGCCCGCAGCGGCGG
>NZ_CM001852.1:372515-526200 GCF_000389985.1 Nocardioides sp. CF8 | reverse complement strand
CGGCGACGGGAGCGGCGGCGGTGACGCCGAAGGTCTCCTCGAACTCCTTCACGAACTCAGAGAGCTCGATGAGGGTCATTTCCTTGAACGCGTCGAGCAGCTCGACGGTGGTCAGCTTCGCCATGGTGGCGGTTCCTTCCGATCTGTGACCCGCGCATCCGCGCGGATCATGGGGTTTCAGGTGGTGTACGTCGGCCTGGGTCAGGCGTCGGTGGACTCGGTCGCGTCGTCCGTCGCCTCTGCTGCGGGAGCATCCTCGGCCGGAGCCTCGGTGTCCTCGACAGGGGCGGCTTCCTCAGCGGCCGGGGTCTCCTCGGCAGCGGCCGGCGTGCCGGCACCACCTGCGAGGATCGAGGGGTCCTCGGACGCCTTCGCCTCCAGGGCGCCGGCGAGCCGGGCAACCTGGGCGAGCGGGGCGTTGAGGAGGTAGACGGCCTGGGACAGCGACGCGAGCATGCCGCCCGCGAGCTTGCCCAACAGGACCTCACGCGACTCGAGATCGGCCAGCTTGGCGATCTCGGCAGCGTCGAGGGACTTGCCGTCCAGGACACCGCCCTTGATGACAAGAGCGGGGTTTGCCTTGGCAAAGTCACGCAGACCCTTGGCTGCCTCGACCACGTCTCCATTGATGAAGGCGATGGCCGTGGGGCCGGTGAGCAGGTCGTCGAAGCCTTCGATTCCCACCTCGGTGGCGGCAATCTTGGCAAGCGTGTTCTTGACCACGGCGTAGCTGGCGTTCTCGCCGAGGGAGCGCCGCAGGTCCTGCAGCTGCTTCACGGTGAGACCGCGGTACTCGGTCAGCACAGCGCCGGCGGCTTCGTTGAACGACTCAACGATCTCCGCAACGGCAGCAGTCTTTTCTGGCCGCGCCATGGGGTCTCCTTCCGGATGTCGACCACCGGCGTAGACCCCGCACAACGACAAACGCCCCGAGCACAGGCTCAGGGCGCGGAGCCGCATTGCTGCGGATCGTGCTCTCACCTGCGCTGGCCGTCCGCTGTTGGGCGGAACCTTCGATCTCAGGGCTGATGCCCGTCGACAACCGGCGGTCTTTGGATTCGAAGAGCAACAGTACGGCGAGGGCTGCACCGTGCCAAATCGGGAGTTCTGCCACGCGGTCGGCCCGGGGTTGGTTGCATGGCCCCGTGGACGACAACCTTGACACCATCGGCGGCACCCTGGCTCGAGCCGAGGAGCGCATGCGCTCCGGACGACACGCCGCCGAGCGTCTGTGGCCGACCGGCTTCAGCGACCTCGACGCCATCATCGGCGGCGGCCTGCGCTCGGGCGGCCTGGCGCTGCTCGCCGGCCCGCACGGACTCGGCAAGACGACCTTCGCGGTGCAGATCTGCCGCAACGTCGTACGCACCGGACGCCCGGTCCTCTACTTCTCCTACGAGCACGAGGCCGACGACATCTCCCAGAAGCTGCTGGCCATGGAGGCCGGCGAGCTGGACGCCACCGGGCGCTCGCGCCTGACCACCATCCGCGAGGCCTTCGAGGGCGACGACGTGGGCTCCATCGAGCAGCGGCTCGACGCCATCCCCAGCGCGGTGCAGGCGTTGTCCACCGTGCGCGCCTACGCCGAGCTGATGTTCGTGCACCGATCGACGGGCAGCCGCACCGACCTCGCGGCCATCCGAGCCCACATCGACCGGGTCCGTGCGCTCACGGGCAGCGTCCCGCTCGTGGTGGTCGACTACCTGCAGAAGGTGCTGGTCCCCGGTGGGCCGGCCGACGAGAACGAGCGCTCGACCACGGTCGTCGAGGGGCTGAAGGACCTCGCCATCGACATCGCGGCGCCCGTGCTCGCGATCGTCGCCGCCGAGAAGGAGGCCCTCCAGTCCGGCACCCGCATGCGGATGCACCACCTGCGCGGGTCCTCGGCCCTGGCCTACGAGGCCGACGTCGTGCTCGTCCTCAACAACAAGGTCGACATCGTGGCCCGTCACCACCTCATGTACGACCTCGGCAACACCGAGCGCTTCCGGGAGTGGGCCATCCTCGGGATCGAGAAGAACCGCTTCGGGCGCGACGGGATCGAGCTGGAGTACAAGAAGCGCTTCGACCAGGGCCGGTTCGAACCGGAGGGGCGGACGGTCACCGAGCAGCTGATCGACGACCGGGTCTTCCTCGAGTAGGAACCGGCCCGCGGGTCAGCTCAGGCCGGGGATGTCGTCGGCGACCTCCGCCGCCGGCGGCGCCGAGACGTCGACGTCGGTGCCGAAGTCGTAGTAGGTCCCCTCGGTCGTGCTCGTGGTCGGCTTGCCGCCCGTCATGCTGGGCACCTCGAGCTCCTGGTGGAACTTGCGCGGCTGGTCGTCGGCGTCGACCCACATCTCGATGCCGATCTCCTCGGGCAGGTAGGCGGCCATCTCGGCCGGCATCTCCATCGCCTCGGTGTAGGCCGCCGTGTCCATCACGACGTTGTAGTGGTTGGTCTCGACGCCGTCGACCTCCTCGGTGCCGAGCAGCTCGAACTCCTTCGGCGTCTGCATGGCCTTGAACAGCGTGCTGGGGTCGCTCGCCTTGCCGAGCTGGCCGAAGATGCTGTTGGGGTCGGTCATGTCGACCTTGAACCACTTCTTGCCCTCGGGCAGCGGCAGACCGCCGCCGGAGATGTAGAGGACCTTGTCGAGCATGACCATCTCCATCGCCTGGGCGCCGGTGCTCGCGGCTTCCATCGCGATCCCGTCGTCGCCGTACTCCAGGACGCCGGTCATCTCGGTGGCGCTGGCGCCACCCGACGTGGTGACGCTGAAGGCCATCGACTCGGCCTTCTCCATCGCTGCCATCACTGCGGGATAGAACTCCTCGACCGAGAGCTCCTCGAGGTCACCCGAGACCTCGTCGGTGCTGCCGGACGTGTCGACGCCCGCCGAGTCGTCGCTCGCCTTGGTGTCGGTGTCGCCTCCGCACGACGCCGACGTCAGCACGAGAGTGGTGAGCAGGGAGGCTGCGCCGAGTCGGCGGGCCAGGGACGAGCGGGCCATGGTGGCTCCTTCACGATGTGGGCTGGTCGCGCACATCCTCACCCATCGCGCCCGGGCTCAAACCACGCCACCATCTGCTGAACGGGCACCAGGACGACAAGGCCGGGACGAGAACGATTCCATGCGTTTGTCCTCGGGGCACCCTCCGGACGTGTTGAAATCCGACGGTGGACCCGAAGCTGATTCTCGCGAGTGACGTGCTGGAGCGCGTCGACCGTCGCCTGCTCGACCCCGACTCAGCGGCGCCCCTGTGGCCGACCGGGTTCCCATTGCTCGACGAGGCGCTGGGCGGCGGGCTGCGAGCCGGCACGCTCAACCTGCTGGCCGGTGCCCAGGGCGAGGGCAAGACGACGTTGGCGCTGCAGATGGCTCGCCGCTCCGCCAGCGCGGGCCGGCCCGTCGTCTTCGTGTCCTTCGAGCTCGAGGCCGAGACGCTGCTGCAGAAGTGCATCTCCGCCGAGGCCGCAGAGCGCTCGTCCCGCCCGTCGCCCCTCAGTGTGAAGCAGGTACGTGCGGCGTTCGAGGCGTCCGACTCCGTCGCGGGCGGCCTGCCCGAGCGGCTCCGCGAGCACGTCGGCGGCATCGAGGCGCTGACCGCCGTGAGTCGCTACGCAGGTCTGCTGTACATCCACCGCTCCACGGCGACCCAGACGACGCTCGACGTGATCGCGGCGTCCGTGAAGGACGTGCTGGTCGAGCACGGCGTCGCGCCCCTCGTGGTCATCGACTACCTGCAGAAGATCTGCACGCCCGACCACTTGCTCGAGGAGGAGAAGGTCACCCGGATCACCGAGGGCCTCAAGGACCTCAGCATCGAGTTCGAGTGCCCCGTGCTCGCGATCTCCGCCTCCGACCGCGCCGGCCTCGAGCCCGGCACCAGGATGCGGGCCCGCAACATGCGCGGCTCCACCGCCCTGGCGTACGAGGCAGACGTCGTGCTGATCATGAGCAACAAGGCCGACGTCGTCGCCCGCCATCACCTCATGTACGCCGCCAACGGCGGCGAGCACTTCAAGGAGTGGTCGGTCGTGACGATCGAGAAGAACCGCTCCGGGCACAGCGGCGGCGAGGTGGAGTTCCGCAAGCACCTCGAGTGCGGGCGGTTCGACGCCACCGGCCAGGTCGTCTCCGAGAAGCTGATGGACGAACGGGTCTACACGGAATAGGGCGACTCGGGCCCGAAATGACACCACCCCGGCCGCCTGGGCGACCGGGGTGGTGAACAGTTGGTGACTCAGGCTCAAGTCAGGCTTGGGCCTCGTCCTCGACCGCGACGTTCTTGGTGCGGTTGGGGTCGACCTGGACGCCGGGGCCCATGGTCGTGGAGACGGTGACCTTCTTGATGTAGCGGCCCTTGGAGCTGGCCGGCTTCAGACGCAGCACCTCTTCGAGGGCGGCGGCGTAGTTCTCCGCGAGCTGCGCCTCGGAGAAGGACGCCTTGCCGATGATGAAGTGCAGGTTGGAGTGGCGGTCGACGCGGAACTCGATCTTGCCGCCCTTGATGTCGGCGACAGCCTTGGCGACGTCGGCCGTGACCGTGCCGGTCTTCGGGTTGGGCATGAGCGAGCGCGGGCCGAGGACGCGACCGAGGCGGCCGACCTTGCCCATCATGTCGGGGGTCGCGACGACGGCGTCGAAGTCGAGCCAGCCACCGTTGACCTTCTCGATGAGCTCGTCGCCACCGACGAAGTCGGCGCCGGCCTCGCGGGCGGCGTCGGCCTTCTCGGCCACCGCGAACACGAGGACGCGAGCGGTCTTGCCGGTGCCGTGGGGCAGGTTGACGGTGCCGCGCACCATCTGGTCAGCCTTGCGGGGGTCGACGCCGAGACGCATGACGACGTCGAGGGTCTCGTCGAACTTCTTCTTCGAGCCGGCCTTGGCCAGCTTGATGGCGGTCAGCGGGGCGTAGAGCTCGTCCTTGTCGAACTGCTCGGCCGCCGCGCGGTAGGTCTTGCTGCGCTGCATGGGATTCCTCTTATCTGAAAGTGTGGTCGTGAATGAGCCAGCGCGGCTCTGCCACGGGTGTTGCTCGCGGTCGCGAGATGTCAGTCGGTGGTGACGCCCATGGAGCGGGCGGTGCCCTCGACGATCTTCATCGCGGCGTCGATGTTGTTGGCGTTGAGGTCGGGGAGCTTGGTGGTCGCGATCTCGCGCACCTGGTCCTTGGTCAGCTTGCCGACCTTCTCCTTGTGCGGGACGCCCGAACCCTTCTTCAGGCCAGCGGCCTTCTTGATCAGCTCAGCGGCCGGCGGCGTCTTCGTGATGAAGTCGAAGGACCGGTCCTCGTAGATCGTGATCTCGACAGGGATCACGTTGCCACGCATCGACTCGGTCTGCGCGTTGTAGGCCTTGCAGAAGTCCATGATGTTCACGCCGTGGGGACCGAGGGCGGTACCCACCGGCGGAGCCGGAGTTGCTGCGCCAGCCTGCAGCTGCACCTTGACGAGTGCAGCAATCTTCTTCTTGGGAGGCATTTCTTTCTCTCTCTCGTGTGGTCATGACGGGGACCTCCCCCTGCCACTGGTGTTACTTCAACTGGTGCTGGACCTCGTCGCGGCCGAGCGAGCCCGGCCCCGGTGTCAGACCTTTTGGATCTGGCTGAAGCTCAGCTCGACCGGGGTCTCCCGGCCGAAGATCTCGACGAGGGCCTTGACCCTCTGGGACTCGGCGTTGATCTCGGTGATCGTCGCGTGCAACGTCGCGAACGGACCATCGACGACCATGACGGAGTCGGACACGTCGAAGTCGGCCACCTCGACCGGCTTCTTGACCGTGGCGGTGCCCCGACCGGACTTGTCGCCGGCAGCGGCGGCAGCCTCGGCCTCGGCGACGGCGACCACGGCAGGGGCGAGCATGTCCTCGACCTCCTGCATGCTCAGCGGCACTGGCTGGTGGCTGTGGCCGACGAAGCCGGTTACGGACGGCGTGTGCCGCACCGCGGACCACGACTCGTCGGTGAGGTCCATGCGGACCAGGACGTAGCCGGGCAGGACGGTGCGGGTGACCATCTTGCGCTGGCCGTTCTTGATCTCGGCGACTTCCTCGGTGGGGACCACGATCTCGTGGATGTAGTCCTCCATGTTGAGGGAGATGATGCGGTTCTCGAGGTTCTGCTTGACCCGCTTCTCCATGCCGGAGTAGGTGTGCACGACGAACCAGTCGCCCGGCTTGGCCCACAGCTCGCGGCGGAACGCCTCGAGCGGGTCGTCGTCCTCGGGCTCGTCGGCAGCGGCCGACTCGTCGTCAGCGTCGATGTCCTCGGGGGCGTCGGTCTCCTCGGTGCCCTCGGCGGGCTCCTCGGTGTCTGCCTCAGGGGTCACCTCAGTGGCCACGGCGTCCGCGGGAGCGTCCTCGGACGGCGCCTCGAGGGCGTCCTCCGGGGTCGCCTCGGGGGCGTCAGTGGCCTCGTACTCATCCGAGGAGTCGTACTGATCCGACACGTAGTGCTCCGAACTTCTGTCTGCTGGTGTGACCGGCCGCGGGCCGGTCGACTGGACTGTTGCGATTCACACGGGTTGATCCGCATGGCCGGCGAACCGGCGGGCGATCACTGGCTGGCGTTGCCGGTGAACAGGGCGAACGCGAGCTTGCCGAAGGCGAGGTCGAGGGCCGCGACGAACGCCATCATCACGAGGACGAACACCATCACCACCAGGAAGTAGGTGATGAGCTGCTCCTGCGTCGGCCAGACGACCTTGCGCAGCTCGGCGACCACCTGACGGTAGAACGTGACAGGACTGGTGCGCTGCCCGTCGTCGCGGCGGGAGTCCTCACGCGACTCGTGGACCGCGTTGGAGTCCGACACGTCTGCCACCTTCTCTTCGTCGTTTGTCTGTTCCGTGTGTTTTGCAGGGCACGAGGGACTTGAACCCCCAACCTTCGGTTTTGGAGACCGATGCTCTGCCAGTTGAGCTAGTGCCCTCCGATGGATCGGCACCCGCCGGTGACGCCCGCAGGACGGGCAGCACGAAGCAGGTGGTGTGAGCCACCAAACGTGAAGCATACGCAAGGCCCCCCAGCGGCGTCGAACCGGCGGCTTCGTCGCGCAAGCCTCATCGGCCATTCGCGCATTCGCCATCTGGTCGTCGAGGAGGTAGGGCGAGGTGGGAGGGCCTCGCCGCCCGGCGGGGGTCGTCCAGCTCGGGAGACTGCCATGAACATCCGCCTGCGCTCACTCGTCCGCTCCGCTGTCCCGCTCCTCGTCACCGGCGTGCTCGTCGGCGCGCCGCTGGAGCCGGCGCTCGCCGCTCCCCCGGGTGCGGACGCCGTCGAGAACATCGCCCACCGGGGTTCCTCCGGGGTCGTGCCGGAGAACACGATCGCCGCCGTCGAGCGGGCCCTGGCCCAGGGTGCGGACACGATCGAGAACGACATCCAGCGCACCGCCGATGGCGAGCTGGTGATCATGCACGACACCACGCTCGCCCGGACCACGGACGTGGAGCAGGTCTTCCCCGACCGCGCCCCCTGGTCGGTGGGCTCGTTCACGCTCGCCGAGATCAAGCAGCTCGATGCCGGCTCGTGGTTCTCGGCGGCGTACGCAGGAGAGCGCGTGCCGACCCTGGGCGAGTGGGTGCGGGCCGTGGGCAACCGCGCCGGGATGCTCCTGGAGCCCAAGGCGCCCGAGCTCTACCCCGGCATCGAGGTCGACCTCGACAAGGAGCTGCGCGCGCTGCCGGAGTTCACGCGGGCGCTCAAGCGCGGCGAGGTCGTCGTGCAGGCCTTCAACCACCCCTGGCTCAGGGCCTACCAGGACCTCGCGCCCGACGTGCCGACCGGCCTGCTCTTCGGCGCCACCCCGACGCAGGCCCAGATCGACGCTGCCGCGACGTGGGCCGAGCAGGTCAACCCGGCGCTCGGAGTGACCAGCGAGGGCACCGTCACGGCCGTGCACGACGCGGGCATGGAGATCAACGTGTGGACCGTCAACGGCGGGCAGGACATGCGCCGCGCCCTGTCCTGGCAGGTCGACGGGATCATCACCAACTACCCGCAGGTGCTCGCCGAGATCCTGCGCAAGAGCTGAACCTCCCGACCACGAGGACGCGGCGCCCTAGCATGGCGACATGCCTGGGCACCGCGACCTCCACACGCTCCCCAAGGCGCATCTCCACCTGCACTTCACCGGCTCCATGCGGCACGCGACGCTGCTCGAGCTCGCCGAGCGCGACGGCATCGCGCTGCCGGACAGCCTCGTCGAGGACTGGCCGCCCCAGCTCTCGGCCGCCGACGAGAAGGGCTGGTTCCGCTTCCAGCGCCTCTACGACGTCGCACGCTCGGTGCTGCGCACGCCCGACGACGTACGGCGACTGGTGCTCGAGGCAGCGGAGGACGACGTCGCAGACGGCGGGCGGTGGCTCGAGATCCAGGTCGACCCCAGCGGCTACGCCGCCCGGTTCGGCGGCATCACCACCTTCACCGAGCTGGTGCTCGACTGCGTCCGCGACGCCTCGGAGCGGACCGGTCTGGGCATGGCCGTGGTGATCGCGGCCAACCGCACGCGCCACCCCCTCGACGCGCGCACCCTGGCCCGGCTGGCCGGGCAGTACGCCGGTCACGGAGTCGTCGGCTTCGGGCTGTCCAACGACGAGCGACGGGGACGGACCGGCGAGTTCGCCGGGGCCTTCGCGATCGCGGAACGCGCGGGGTTGCTGCTCGCCCCGCACGGCGGCGAGCTGCGCGGGCCCGAGCACATCCGGGTGTGTCTGGACGAGCTGCACGCCGACCGCCTCGGCCACGGCGTGCGCGCTGCCGAGGACCCGGCGCTGCTCGACCGGATCGTCCAGGCCGGGGTGGCCCTGGAGGTGTGCCCGGTCTCCAACGTGGCGCTCGGCGTCTACTCCGACCTCACCTCGGTGCCGCTCCCCCAATTGATCGCGGCCGGCGCCACCATCGCGCTGGGTGCCGACGACCCCCTGCTCTTCGGCTCGCGGCTCGCCGGCCAGTACGCCACCATGCGCGCCGCCCACGACCTCGACGACGCCACGCTGGCCGACCTCGCCCGCAGCTCCTTCGCCGCCTCGCGCGCCCCGGCCGAGCTGATCTCCGCGGCAACCGGGGAAATCACCGATTGGCTGTCGGTCGTTCCTGAGAGGATGTCGGGGTGACGCCACCCGACGAGCCGCCGAGCAACCCCTACGACCCCAACTGGCCCAAGCCGGAGCAGCCCGCCTCGAGCGGGAGCAGCGACTCCCCCGGCCAGCCGTGGGGTCAGCCCTACGGCCAGCCCTACGGTCAGGACCCCTCGGCGCAGCAGCCCCCGCCGTCGACCGGCGAGGCGCCGTACGCGCCCCATGGCCAGCAGCAGCCGTGGGGCCAGGCGCCCTACGGGCAGCCGGGCTACCCGTCCCAGCCGCCCTACGGCACGCCGCCCTACGGCGGCCAGGTCGCCTCGCACCCGTCGGCGACGACCTCCATGGTGCTGGGCATCGGCGCCCTGGTCGGCATGTTCGTCTGCGGCGTGCCGGTCCTGCTGGCGCCGTTCGCCTGGGTGATCGGCGGTCGCGCGGTCAAGGAGATCGACGCCAACCCGGGTCGCTGGTCAGGACGCGAGCAGGCGCAGGCCGGCCGGATCATGGGCATGATCGGCACCGGTCTGCTGGTGCTCGGCACCATCGCCGCGATCATCTTGTTCACGGTCGCGTTCTCGGTCACCGAGGGCTCCGACCTGGACTTCGACCCGGACACCGATTCCTACACGTCCGACCCGTCGTTCTGAGGCTCGTCCTCAGAGGGTGCAGCCGACGAGCACCGGCTCGTTGACGAGGCGTACGCCGAAGGCCTGCTCCACCCCGTCGCGCACGGCGCGCGCCAGCGCCAGCAGCTCGGCGGTCGTGGCAGAGCCACGGTTGGTGAGCGCGAGCGTGTGCTTGGTCGAGAGCGAGGCCCGGCCACCGATGTCGTGGCCCTTGGCGAACCCGGCGCGCTCGATCAGCCAGGCGGCGCTGGACTTCACGGTGCCGTCGGGCTGGGGCCAGCGGGGCGCGTCGGGCGGGAGGGCGTCGGCCTGCTCGGGCGTGAGGAACGGGTTGGTGAAGAAGGACCCCGCGCTCCAGGTGTCGTGGTCGGTGGGGTCGAGGACCATGCCCTTGCCGGCACGCAGGCCGAGGACGGCGCTGCGCACCTCGGCGAGCGGCGCGCGCTGGCCGGCCTCGACACCGAGGGTGCGGGCGAGCTCGGCATAGGCGACCGGCGCGCCGAGAGACCCCGGCCGCAGCTGGAAGTCGACGCTGAGGACGACGTGGCGCGAGGGATCGGCCTTGAAGCGCGAGTGGCGGTAGCCGAAGCCGCAGTCGGCAGCGGCGAAGGTGCGCACGCCCTTGAGCGTGCGGTCCCACACGCGGACCGACGCGATCGTCTGGGCGACGTCCTGGCCGTAGGCGCCGACGTTCTGGATCGGGCTGGCACCGACGCGACCCGGGATGCCGGAGAGCGCCTCGACGCCGACCCAGCCGCGCTCGACCGCGGTGGCCACGAAGTCGTCCCAGCCCTCACCGGCGGCGACCTGCACCATGACCCCGCCGCAGACGCCCTCGCAGTCGTCGGTGTCGGGGGTGATGCCGGACGTGGCGACCTCGACGACGAGCCCTTCGAAGCCCTCGTCGGCGACCACGAGGTTGGAGCCGCCGCCCAGGACCAGGACCGGGGTGCCGCTCGCGTCGGCGCCGGAGACGGCGTCGATGATCTCCTGCTCCGTGGCCGCGCGCACCCAGGCGCGGGCCGGACCGCCGAGGCGCAGGGTCGTGTGGTCGGCGAGGAGCCTGCTGGACGGGTCAGGCACGGACGACGGCCTTGGGCATCCCGAGGACCTTGACGTCACCGCAGGTCACCTCGAGGGCGATCGTGACCAGGCCGTCCTCGACCTTCTTGACCGAGCCGGCGACGACGATCTCGACGGCGCCGTCGGCCGGGACGACGACCGGGTTGGTGAACTTGCAGCCGAGCTCGACGACCTCGGCCCCGTCGGTCCACGCCGCGACCGCCCGCCCGGCGAGGCCGAGGGTGAGCATGCCGTGGGCGATGACACCGGGCAGGCCGACGCTGCGGGCGACGTCCTCGTCCTGGTGGATCGGGTTGGGGTCGCCGCTCGCCTGTGCGTAGGCGACCAGGTCGGCGCGGGTCAGGGGGAAGGTGACCGGCTCGAACGCCTCGCCGGCCCTCATGCGGCACCTGCGGTGTGGACCAGGGTCGCCTTCGCCGTACAGACCAGGGCGCCGGAGGCGTCGTGGATCGCGCTGCTGGTGCCGATGATGTCGGCGCCGCCGATCTGGCGCAGCGAGGCCACCGTCAGCGTGGCGGTGAGCTGGTCGCCGATCCGGACCGGGCGCTCGTAGGCGAAGCGCTGCTCGCCGTGGATGATCCGGAAGAGGTCGATCTCCTCGGCGGCCAGGAACGCGTTCATCGCGTCGAAGGCCAGGACGATGGGGTAGGTCGGGGGCACTGCGTCACCCGCCGGGCCACCGAGCGCCGTCGCGAACGCGTCGACATCGGCACGCGACACCTCGCGCTGGGGCGTCGGTGGGAACTCGCGCCCCACCAGGGACTGATCGACGGGCATGGGCGTGAGCCTAAATGACGACGACCCGGCACAAGATGTGCCGGGTCGAGGTGAAGAGCTGGGATCAGCGGGTCTCGCGGTGCGCGGTGTGCGTGCGGCAGCGCGGGCAGAACTTCGACAGCTCGATGCGGTCGGGGTCGTTGCGGCGGTTCTTCTTGGTGATGTAGTTCCGCTCCTTGCAATCGACGCACGCGAGCGTGATCTTGGGGCGAACGTCAGAGCTCTTGCTGGCCACGGGATGTCCTTAGAAGTTTGTGAATCAATGCAGGCTGTTCGGTAGCGGGGGCGGGACTCGAACCCGCGACACCACGATTATGAGCCGTGTGCTCTAACCACCTGAGCTACCCCGCCGCCAGGCAGGTGCACCGCCAGACTACGACGAGCTCCAACCCAGAGCCCCTTTACGGAATCGAACCGTAGACCTTCTCCTTACCATGGAGACGCTCTGCCGACTGAGCTAAAGGGGCAACGACGGAGAAGAATACACACGGCCGACCGGGAACTGAAATCGCCTCAGCGCAGCGCTCTCAGTCCTGGATCCGGGGCCACGGAGCAGCCTGTTCCAACTCGTAGGCCAGCTCGATCAACCGGGCTTCGCGACCCCATCCGGCGCCCAGCATCATGCCCTGCGGAAGCCCCGTCGAGGTGGTCGCCAGCGGCAGCGAGATCGACGGCTCACCGGTGGCGTTGGCCAGCGGCGTGAAGGCCACCCAGTCGAGCAGCCGCCCCATGATGTCGTCGTAGTCGGCGCTCGGCGAGAGGTCCCCGACGCGGGGTGTGGCCGTCGCCAGCGTCGGCGTGAGCGTGACGTCGTACGTCGCTCGGTGGCGCGCCGCGAGGCGCTTGCTGGCGCCGATCGCGGCGATCGCGCCGGGGAGGCGGTGGAGGTGGCGGCGGGTGTGCCGATCGAGCCCGAGGGTGAGGTTGTCGAGGCGGGAGCGGTCCCACGTGGGACCGAAGGTGCTCCGGCCGGTGCGCACGATGAACATCGCCAGCATCCCCCAGTAGAGGAGGAAGTCGTCGACGAAGGAGTCGGGCACCGGCGGGTCGATCTCCTCGACGCGGTGACCCAGCGACTCGAGCAGGGCGGCGGTCTTGAGGGTGAGCTCGCGGACCTCCGGGCTGGCGTCGCGGCCGACGCCCTGCGTCACCACGGCGATCCGCAGCCGGGAGCGCCCCGGCCGGGTGAGGTCGCCGATCGGGGCCAGCCGCGGGTGCCGGAAGACCTTCTCGGCCTCGCGGTAGAACGCGGCCGTGTCACGCACCGACCGGGTCAGCACGCCGTCGGAGACGATCCGCACCGGCATGTCGCGCATCATCTTGTCCTGCGCCAGCCGGTTGCGCGTCGGCTTCAGCCCGACGAGGCCGTTGACGGCGGCCGGGATGCGGATCGACCCGCCACCGTCGTTGGCGTGCGCGATCGGGACCACGCCGGCCGCGACGAACGCGGCCGAGCCCGCGGAGGAGGCGCCGGCGTAGTGGTCGAGGTGCCACGGGGTGCGCACCGGGCCGAGGCGCGCGTGGTCGACGGCGGCATTGAAGCCGAACTCCGAGAGCCGGGTCTTGCCGAGCGGGATCACGCCCGTGGCGAGGAACATCCGGGCGAAGTCGCCGTCCTGCTTGCGGGGACCTCCGACGAAGGCGTCGGTGCCGTGCTGGGTGGGCATCCCCGCGACGTCGACGTTGTCCTTGACGAACGTCGGCACCCCGGCGAAGAAGCCGGGCCGCGGCGCCCGCGACTCGGCGCGAGCCCGCTCGAAGGCCGCATGGGCCATCGCCCCCAGGTCGGCGTCGACCGCCTGCGCGCGGGCGATCGCCGCGTCGATCACCTCGGTGACCGGGAGGCCGGCGTGCATCGCAGCCACCAGCCCCACCGCGTCGAGGTCCTGCAGGGCGTCGTCGGCGAAGGCGTGCACGCGGGTCATGCCGGGCAGGGTAGCCCCGACGTCACTGCAGGAGCAGGAGCAGGACGGGGAGCAGCATGCTCGTGGCGAGGGCGGTCAGGCCCATCGACAAGCCGCTGAACGCGCCCTCGGTCTCGTCCTCGGCCAGGGCGCGACTCGTCCCGATCCCGTGCGAGGTGGCACCGAGCGCCAGGCCGCGTGCCCGGCGGTCACGCACACGCGCCAGGTCGAGCACGGCCGGACCGACCACCGCACCGAGGACCCCGATCGAGATCGCGAACACCGCCGTCAGCGACGGGATGCCGCCGGCCACCTCGGACAACGCGATCGAGACGGGCGTCGTCGCGGCCTTGGGGGCCATCGTCACCGCCAGCACCTCGTCGCCGCCGAGCGCCTTCACGAGCGCGTAGGCCGTGACGATCGACGCCGCCGCGCCGACCGGGATGGCGACCAGCATCGGCAGCAGGACGCCCCGCAGTCGCCGTACCTGCCGATGCAGTGGGACCGCGAGCGCGACGGTCGCCGGACCGAGCCAGAACGCGACGATCTCGGTGCCCTCGCGGTAGGCGGCGTAGTCGATGTCGGCCGCCCAGAGGACCAGGCCGATGAACACGATCGCGACGAGCACCGGCTGCGCGAGCGCGTGCCCGCCCGTCCGGTCGCGCGCCTCGCAGCCGAGGCGGTAGCCGACCAGCGTCAGCGCCACCAGGGCGAGCGGCGAGGTGCGCAGCCACTCGAGGGCCTCGCTCATGTGCGCCTCGTCATGAGCGTCACGAGCCAGCCGACGACGAGCAGGCCGGCGAGCCAGCTCACGGCCATGGCGCCCACGATCGGCAGCGCGTCTGCTCGCAGGACGGCGAGGTAGGTGACGATGCCGACGCCCGCCGGGACGAAGAAGAGCTGCAGGTGACGGAGCATCGCGTCCGAGGCCCGCAGCACGCCGGCGCCCTCGTCGGGATCTCGCCACTGGAGGAGCGCGAAGAGCAGCACCATCCCGACGATCGGCCCCGGCACGGGCGCATCCGTCAGGCGGACCGCGACCTCGCCGACGACCTGGCAGACCAGGAGCCACATGAGGCCGTTGATCACGCCCAGACCCCGCTCGAGCCGCGGCGGTGGCAGCCGACGAGGTGGTCGTCGACGATCCCGACGGCCTGCATCAGCGCATACATCGTGGTCGGGCCGACGTGCGCGAAGCCGATCCTCTTCAGTGCCTTGCTCAGGGCGAGGCTCTCGGGGCTGGTCGCCCCCATCTCGTCCGTGTCGTGGGGGGCGGGGGTCCGGTCGGGACGGAAGGACCACAGGAAGTCGACGAGTCCGCCCTGGTCGCGCAGCGCCACGGTCGCCCTGGCGTTCGCGACGGCGGCGTCGATCTTGCGGCGGTTGCGCACGATGCGTGCCTCGAGCATCAGGCGCTCGGTGTCGCTGTCGTCGTACGCCGCGACCACGTCGGCGTCGAAGCCGACGAACACCTCGCGGAAGGCCTCGCGCTTGTTCAGGATCGTCAGCCAGGACAGCCCCGACTGGAACGCCTCCAGGGTCAGCCGCTCCAGGTGGGCGGCCTCGCCGACGACCGGCATCCCCCACTCCGTGTCGTGGTAGGCGAGGTTGACCGGGTCGCCCGCACCCCACGGGCAGCGCGCGAGTCCGTCGTCTCCGATCACAGGTCCGGCCATGGGCGTCATCCTCGCGCGGCCCGCCGAGCCGGCGCCAACCCGACCCCGAGCCGCCGACCCGCTTGACCTAATGCGTTAGTCATGACTAACGTATTACTCATGACCGACGCCCTCTCCGCTGCCGCGGAGCCCACCCGGCGCCGGATCCTGCAACTGCTGGCCCCGCAGCCGCGGACGGTCAGCGAGATCGCTGCCGACTTCACCGTCACCCGCTCGGCCATCTCCCAGCACCTGCTGCTGCTGGAGGAGGTCGGCCTGGTCACGGCCGAGAAGGTCGGGCGCCAGCGGATCTACCGCGTCCGACCCGACGGCCTGCGCGAGCTCCAGGCCGAGATCGACCGCTTCTGGACGACCGAGCTCGACCTGCTGGTCGCCGACGCACACCACCTCGACGACAACCGCCCAACCGACCACCGCTGAAAGGCACTCCCATGACCACTGTCACCAAGACCGCCGTCCTGCCCGTCTCCGTCGACGAGGCCTTCGCCCTCGTCACCCAGCCCGAGCGGCTGCGCCGCTGGCAGACCGTCACCGCGCGCATCGACCTGCGCGTCGGTGGCGACTACCGCTGGACGGTCACGCCCGGCCACATCGTCGCCGGCACCGTCCTCGAGCTCGTGCCGGGCAAGCGGATCGTCCTCGGCTGGGGCTGGGAGGGCGGCCTCGACCCCGCCACCTCCACCGTCTCCATCACCCTCACGCCGGTCGGCGACGGCACCGAGGTCACCCTCGTGCATGAGGGCCTGACCGGCGAGCAGGCCGCGAGCCACTCCGAGGGCTGGAACCACTTCTTCGAGCGGCTCGAGCGGCTCGCCACCACCGGCGACGCCGGCCAGGACGAGTGGGCCGCGGCCCCGGAGAACCTCGACGAGCTCACGGCCGCCGAGGCCACGCTCGCGGTCCTCCAGCCCGTCCTGCGCGGCCTCGCGGCCGAGGACATGGCCGCGCAGACGCCGTGCGCCGACTTCGACTGCGACGCCCTGGCCACCCACCTCCTCGGCTCGCTCGTCGGGGTCGGCGCGATGGCCGGCGCCGACATCGCGACCCCGGAGGACGGCACCCTGGAGGACCGCGTCTCGACCATGGCCGGCGACGTGATCGAGGCCTACCGCGCCCGCGGCGTCGAGGGCACGGTGGCCGGTCCCGGCGGCCACGACCTGCCTGCGCGCGTGGCGGTGACGATCCTGTCGATCGAGTTCCTGCTGCACGCCTGGGACTTCGCGCAGGCCAGCGGCCAGCAGGTCACCGTCGCCGACGAGGTCGTCGCCTGGGTGCGCGAGCACGGCGGCGACATCATCGTGGGCGCCCGCGCTCGCGGCGCGTTCTCCGACGAGGTCGAGGCCCCGGCCGACGCGTCGCCGCTCGACCGGCTTGCGGCGTTCGCCGGTCGCCGTACGCCCGTCGCGGTCGTAGCCTGACGACCATGGAGATGCCGAAGCACACCGACGAGGACAAGGCCCGCTTCCGGTCGCTGGTCACCGAGGGCCCGGGCGTCGAGATCAAGCCGATGTTCGGCTCGGTCGGCGCGTTCGTGAACGGCAACATGTATGCCGGGTTGTTCGGGTCCGCGGTCGGCGTCAAGGCCTCCGCGGAGGACCTCGCCGAGCTCGGCGCCATCGAGGGCGCGGGTCCGTTCGGGCCGGCCGAGCGCCCGATGGGTGGCTGGCTCGCGCTGCCGGAGTCCTTCAGCGACGAGGAGGCGATGTCGTGGATCGAGCGGGCCCGCGAGCACATCGCGACCTTGCCGCCGAAGGTGAAGAAGGCGAAGAAGTGACCCAGCTGTCAGCGGGCGAGTCGCTCACCCTGGCGGACGGCCAGCCGCTCGGAAAGCTCCGGATGGCCGTCGGCTGGGAGCACACCCATACGGCCGGTTTCGCGGGCAGCGGAGCGGCACCGGCCGACCTCGACGCGTCGGCCGTGCAGTTCGCCGGCGGCCAGTTCTTCGACGTCGCGTTCTTCAACAACCTCGCGACCCGCGACGGCTCGGTCGTGCACCTCGGCGACAACACCACGGGCAAGGGCGAGGGCGACGACGAGTCGATCAGCGTCGACCTGGCCAAGGTCTACGCGAAGGTCGACACGATCCTGTTCCTGGTGACGAGCTACCAGGGCCACTCGCTGGAGTACATCCGCAACGCCTACTGCCGCCTGATCGACGACGCCGGTGTCGAGCTCGCCCGCTTCACGCTCACGCTCGAGGTGCGCGAGACGGGCGCCGTCCTGGCCAAGCTCGTGCGGTACGGCGACGCGTGGCAGCTGCACGCCATCGGCTCGGGCATCGCCCTCAAGACACCGACGGACTCGATCGAGTCGCTGGCGCCGTACGCCTGAGCGGGCTACCTAGCCGCGCGAGCGGAGCCGCGCGTTGGGCAGGGTGGGCGCGGGGATCGGCGGGAGCGGTTCGTCGACCACGATGCCGAAGCGACCGGGTCGCACCTCGCGGCCGTCGGTCACACCGACGACCTGGTCCTGCCACTCCTCACGGAACGCGACGACCTCCTCGTGGGTGCGGCCCACGAAGTTCCACCACATGACGATCTGCTCGCCGAACGGCGGACCGCCGAGCACCACCACGCGCACGGCTTCAGCACCTGCGGTCAGCGCGATCGACGTACGACCGGGAGCGACGTAGGCGAGCTCGTCCTGCTTGACCTCGCGCTCGTCGACCTGCAGGACGCCGCGGTCGACGAGGAAGCCGAGCTCGAAGGTGTCGTCCACCTCGAGGTCGAGCCTGGCCCCCGGGTCGAGGTGCAGCTCCGCACCGAGGAGCGGTGTGTGCGTCGACACCGGCGACGTGTCCCCGAGCAGCGAGCCGAGGAACACACGCGCCTGCCAGCCCGACCCGGTCAGCAACGCCGGCGCGTGGTGGGCGAAGCCGGGCGCGACGTGACGGCTCGCGTCGGGCAGGGCCACCCAGAGCTGGACGCCGTGCAGCGACGTCGTCCCGGCCGTCGACACCTCGGAGTGACTGATGCCCTGGCCGCCGGTCATCAGGTTGACCTCGCCGGGCCGCACCATCGCGTCGTTGCCCGCGCTGTCGCGGTGGCGGATCTCGCCCTCGAACAACCAGCTGACGGTCTGCAGCCCGGTGTGCGGGTGGGGCGCGACGCTCATGCCGCCCGACTCGGCGACCAGGTCGGGACCGTAGTGGTCGACGAAGCACCAGGCGCCGATGAGCGAGCGCTCGCGCTGCGGGAGGGTACGGCGCACCCGCATCGCGCGAGGCCCGCCGAGCGGCACGTCGCGCGGCGAGAGGACCTCGATGCCGCACTCGACGTCGCCCGTGGTCGCCACGGTCTCCTGGGGGTCGCGCTCGGGGTTGGTCATGGTCCCCCACGCTACTCCGGGGAATCGGCCGCACATCGAGGTCCGTTGGCAGCAATTTCACTCGACCCGGCACCTTCACCCTCCCTAGGGTCACAGGGACCGGAGCACGTTTCGCACCGTTCTACGAGAAGGACTGATCCGCATGCGGAAGCTCGTCGAGTCAACGTTCGTGACGCTGGACGGCGTCATCGGTGATCCCCAGGTCTGGGGAGTGCCCTACTGGGACGCCCAGCACCAGGAGTACGCCACCCACCTGCTCGACTCCGCCGACGCGCTCGTGCTCGGTCGTGAGACCTACGAGAACTTCGCCGGCGCGTGGCCGAGCCGCTCGGGCGATCCCTACAGCGACAAGATCAACGCGATGCCCAAGCACGTCGCCACCCGCACCCTCACCGACCTGACCTGGAACGCGTCGCCGCTCGCCGGCGACACCGGCGACGCCCTCGCCGCGGTCAAGGACCAGCCCGGCGGCGACCTGCTGAAGTTCGGCACCGGCGAGCTCGACCAGACCCTGCTCTCGCGCGGCCTGCTCGACGAACTGCACCTGTGGGTCTTCCCGGTGATCGCGGGCACGGGCGACCGGCTGCTCGACGGCCTCGTCGACACGACCCACCTGAAGCTCGTCGACACCCACCGCTTCGACAGCGGGATCGTCGTGCAGGTGCTCGCGCCGGAGTCGAACGGGTCCTGATCAGCTCAGGTGGTGGGGCGTGACCACGCGCCGCCCGCCCGTGCCCCGACCCTCAGTGACACCCCGGCTCTCGTCCGTCGGCTGGTAGCCCGGCTCCTCGAGCCGCACGATCACCGACTTCGACGTCGGGGTGTTGCTGCCCTCCGCCGTCGAGTCGAGCGGCACGAGCGGGTTGGTCTCGGGGTAGTAGGCCGCGGCGCACCCGCGCGGCTGGTCGTAGGACACGATCCGGAAGCCGCGTGCGACCCGCTCACCGTCCTCCCACTCGCCGACCAGGTCCACCATGTCGCCGTCGCTGCGACCCAGGGACTCGATGTCGGACGGGTGCACGAACACGACCCGGCGCCCGCCCTTGATCCCGCGGTAGCGGTCGTCGAGGCCGTAGATGGTGGTGTTGAACTGGTCGTGGGATCGCAGCGTCTGCAGGATCAGCCGGCCGGCGTCGACCTCGAGCACCTCGATCGGCGTCGACGTGATGACCGCCTTGCCGCTCTTCGTCTCGAACGTGCGCGAGTCACGCGGCGGGTGGGGCAGCACGAACCCGCCCGGCTGGTCGATCTTCTCGTCGTAGGCAGCACACCCGGGGACCACGCGCGCGATGTGGTGGCGGATGCGGCTGTAGTCGTCGCGCATGGCCGCCCACGGGATCGTGGAGTCGGGCAACGTCGCGAGGGCCAGCGAGCAGACGATGTCGACCTCGGACCGCAGGTGCTTCGACGCCGGCTTGAGCGGGCCGTGCGAGGCATGCACCGCCGACATCGAGTCCTCGACGGTGACGCGCTGGCGACGACCGCCGGTGAGGTCCTGCTCGCTGCGACCGAGCGCGGGGAGGATGAGCGCCTCTCCCCCGGTGACCATGTGCGAGCGGTTGAGCTTGGTCGAGACGTGCACCGTGAGGGCGCAGCTGCGCATCGCCTTCTCGGTCACCTCGGTGTCCGGCGCCGCCGCGACGAAGTTGCCCCCGAGGCCGAAGAAGACCCGGACCTTGCCGTCGCGCATGGCGCGGATCGCCTTGACGGTGTCGTAGCCGTGCTCGCGGGGCGGTTCGAAGCCGAACTCGTCACGCAGCGCGTCGAGGAAGTGGTCGGGCACCTGCTCCCAGATGCCCATCGTCCGGTCGCCCTGGACGTTGGAGTGCCCGCGCACCGGGCACAGGCCGGCACCGGGCCGGCCGATGTTGCCCTGCAACATGGCGACGTTGACGATCTCCTTGATCACCGCGACGGAGTTGTGGTGCTGGGTGATGCCCATCGCCCAGCAGGTGATCGTCGCCTCGGAGTCGCGGAACATCTCGGCGGCCGCGGTGACCTGCGCGCGGCTCAGCCCGGTGGACCGCTCGACCTTCGCCCAGTCGAGGTCGGCGACGTGGGCGGCGTAGGCCTCGAAGCCCTCGGTGTAGGTCTCGAGGAAGTCGTGGTCGAGCGCGTCCCACTCGACGAGCAGCGCACCGATGGCCTGGAACAGCGCGAGGTCGCCGTTGATGCGGATCGGCAGGTGCAGGTCGGCCATCTCCGTACCGGTGCCGACGACGCCGCGCGGGCGCTGCGGATTCTTGAAGCGGACCATGCCCGGCTCCTCGAGCGGGTTGATCGAGATGATCTTCGCGCCGTTGTGCTTGGCCTCCTCGAGGGCGGAGAGCATGCGCGGGTGGTTGGTGCCGGGGTTCTGGCCGGCGACGACGATCAACGACGCACGGTGGATGTCGTCGAGGCTGACCGAGCCCTTGCCGATGCCGATGGTCTCGACGAGGGCGGTGCCGCTGGACTCGTGGCACATGTTGGAGCAGTCGGGCAGGTTGTTGGTGCCGAAGGCCCGGGCGAAGAGCTGGTAGGCGAAGGCGGCCTCGTTGGAGACCTTGCCCGAGGTGTAGAACACCGCCTCGTCAGGGTCTTCGAGCCGCGCGAGGTGGCCGGCCATCAACTCGTTGGCGTCGTCCCAGGAGATGGGTTCGTAGTGCGTCGCGCCCGGACGCAGCACCATCGGCTCGGTGATCCGGCCCTGCTTGCCCAGCCAGAACTCCGAGCGCTGCTCGAGGTCGGCCAGCGAGTGCTCGCGGAAGAAGTCGGGACCGACGCGCTCCCGGGTCGCCTCCTCGGCGACGGCCTTCGCGCCGTTCTCGCAGAACTCCGCCGTGTGGCGGTGGTCCGGACTGGGGTCGGGCCACGCACATCCCTGACAGTCGAAGCCGTCGACCTGGTTGAGCTTGAGCAGGGTCTGCGCCGTACGCCGCAGGCCCATCTGGCTGATGCCGGACTCCATGGCCTTCGCGACCCCGGTGACACCAGCCGCGGTGTGCGGCCCGTGCTCGACCTCGAGGGATTTCTCGTCTTCGACCTTCTTCGAGAACAACATGTCCCCCATCTTGCCCCCGACACCGTGGGCTGTCGCGCGCCGGACACCTCGACCTTCCCTGTCGTTCATCGGCATGCGGCACCGTGCCCGCATGCGGATCGCGCAACTCGCCAACTTCATCGGACCCGCCTCGGGCGGCATGAAGACCGCCATCCACGCGCTTGGTGAGGGGTACGTCGACGCCGGCTGTGAGCGCCTGCTCGTGATCCCGGGCCCGACGGACTCGCGGGTCTCGACCCACGCAGGTGACGTCGTCCAGCTGCGCGCGCCGAAGGTCGGCGGCGGCTACCGGTTGATCGTCGAGCCCTGGCGGGTCACCGAGGTCCTGGAGTCCTGGCGACCGACGTCGGTGGAGCTCAGCGACAAGCTCACGCTGCTGCCCGTCGCTCGGTGGGCACGCCGCTCAGGCGTCGGCTCGGTGTTGTTCTCGCACGAACGGCTCAGCGACATGTTCGCCATGCGCACCGGCCTCGACACGACGTCCAAGGTCTCGATCGCGCTGCTCAACCGGATCCTGGTCCGCAGCTTCGACACCATCGTCGTCACCTCGCGCTACGCCGAGGACGAGTTCACCAACGCCGCGGCCGGTGCGGACTGCCCGATGGTGCGGGTGCCGCTCGGCGTCGACCTCGACACCTTCCGCCCGGCGCTCGACCCGCAGCGTGCTGAGGGGCCGCTCCGGCTCACGTACTTCGGCCGGCTGAGCCGCGAGAAGAACCCGCACCTCGCCGTGGCCACCGCGGTCGAGCTGCACCGCCGCGGCATCTCGATGACGCTCGACGTGTACGGCGACGGCCCCCACCTCTCAGAGCTCGTGGAGCTCGCAGCCGGCGCACCGGTGACGTTCCACGGCTTCGTCGAGGGCCGCGCCGACCTCAACGCCCGGATCGCGGCGGCCGACATCTCGCTCTCCGTCTGCCCCAGCGAGACCTTCGGCCTGGCCGTGCTCGAGGCACTGGCATCGGGAACCCCCGTCGTGACCGCCGACCGGGGTGGCGCCCGCGAGCTGGTGGACGAAGGATCGGGGGCGTGGGCCGCTCCCCGCGCGTCGGCCCTCGCGGATGCCGTGCTCGACCTGGCCGCCCGGCCCGAGGCCGAGCGTCGACGAGCGGCTCGCGCCCGCGCCGAGCAGTTCCCCTGGTCGGCGACGGTCGACTCGATGCTCGACGTGCACGCCGAGGTCACCCGCAGTGCGCGCGTCGCGGTCGGCGCCTGACGCCCACACGGAATAGCGCTCACCGGCTGCCGGTTGGGCTCCGAGTGACCTCACTCTTCGAGCCCCTGACCCTCGGCGCGGTGACGACGCCCAACCGCGTCTTCATGGCCCCCCTGACCCGGATGCGCGCGACCGCGCCCGGTGACGTCCCCAACGAGCTGATGCGCGACTACTACGTCCAGCGCGCGAGTGGCGGGCTGCTGATCTCCGAGGGCACCCAGATCAGCCCCGAGGGCAAGGGCTACATGGACACCCCGGGCATCCACGACGACGAGCAGGTCGCGGGCTGGCGCACGATCACCGACGCGGTCCACGCCGCGGGCGGTCGGATCGCCGCCCAGCTGTGGCACGTCGGCCGGGTGTCCCACGAGTCCTTCCACGACGGTGCGCTGCCGGTGTCGGCCAGCGCGGCGCCGTACCGGAATCGCACGACGGTCCGCGGCGAGGACGGCAACCCCACCCGCGTCGACTGCCCCACACCTCGTGCCCTGGATCTCGACGAGATCCCGCGCGTGATCGAGGACTACCGCCGCGCGACGCTCAACGCCCGCGAGGCCGGCTTCGACCTGGTCGAGATCCACGGCGCGCACGGCTACCTCCTGCACCAGTTCCTCGCCGCCGACGCCAACCTGCGCACGGACTCCTACGGCGGCTCGCTCGAGAACCGCGCCCGGCTGATGCTCGAGGTCACCGACGCCGTCGTCGGCGCCTGGTCGGCCGACCGCGTCGGCATCCGCATCTCACCGATCGGCTCGTTCAACGGCACGACCGACCCCTCGGGTGCGGAGGCCGGCCTGTACGTCGCCGGCGAGCTCGCCCAGCGCAACCTGGCCTTCCTCCACCTCTCCGAGCCCGACTGGGCCGGCGGCCCGGAGCTGAGCGACGACTACCGCCGCTCCCTGCGCGACGCCCACCCCGGCGTCATCGTCGGCGCCGGCAACTACGACGCGGCGAAGGCGACGCGGCTCCTGTCGGAAGGCCTGATCGACGCAGCGGCGTTCGGCCGGTCGTTCATCGCCAACCCCGACCTGCCGCGGCGGCTCGAGGAGGGGCTCCCCCTGAACGCGCCGCTGCCGGAGAGCTTCTACGGCGGTTCCAAGGCCGGCTACACGGACTATCCCGTCCACGCCTGACGCGGTCGCTCCGCGCCCTCCTGTCAAGCGAGGCGGCCCAGGGCGGACTGGGACTCGACCAGTCCCTCGTCACTCGGCGCCTGCTTGTCACCGAAGACGCGCTGGGCCTGGCGAGCGCGGAGCCCGAGGTGCGCCTCCGAAGGCTTGGTGAAGCCGTCCCGCTCACGCGCCTCAGCCGGGGTGAGCACTTCCGGGTTGAGCGGGTCGATGCCCTGCCAGTGCGGCTCGACCACCGACAACAGCCCGGGGGCGACCTGGCGCACGACGTAGCGCTTCACCGGACCGACGCGGTCCACCACCGTGAACAGTGACCACAGGTAGGGGCGGATCAGGAGATCGGTCACGGGGGACTGCTCGATGCCGCCCAACTGGCGCTGGTAGTGCGGCATCGAGGCGATGGTGCCCTTGCGCAGCGACCAATTCATGATCGGCCTCATCACGCGCACGAACCCCGTGGCGTCCACGAGGACGTGGTTCGCCCCGTCGAGCAGGTGGTCCATCATCTGCTGCGCGGCTTCGCTGGCGGCGACCTTCGGGCGCCAGGCCTCGAAGTAGGCCCGCACCTCGTCCCGGGAACGGGGTACGGCGGCCGGGTCGCAGGTCTGCAGCTCGGCGGCGATCGCGCACTCGGCCCAGTACTGGTTCTCCTCGGCCTCGGTGAGCTTGCCCGGGCCGTACATCTCGTAGGCCTTGAGCACCGAGTGCCAGCCGGTGATCAGGATCCACAGCTGGGAGTCCGGGTCGTTGGCGTCGTAGTGGTTGCCGCTGACCGGCTCGATGCCAATCGCCTTGGAGTGGATCTTGACCAGCACGTCGGCCATCTTCGTGATGGTGCGGCTGTCCCCGAACGCGACGGTCGCGAAGTACTGCACCGTCCGCGCATAGCGGGTGGGCAGCCGGGCGTAGTTGTCCCCGGTGTTGTGCACGGCCGCGAGCAGGTGGGGGTCGAGCTCCTCGATGACGACAGCCCGCTGGATGCCGATCAGGGGCGTCGTGGCGTAGCCCCAGACCTTGCGGGTCGGCGAGTCCTCCGAGAAGAACCCGTAGTCCTCGTGCGGCTGGATCCTCGGCTTGTTCTTCGTCATGGACATTCCTCAGGGGTTCATCGAGCTCATCGAGCTCTGACCTGACGTTAATACACCTATGCAGGAATTTGCTACAGTGGTGACGCAAAATCACCCCGACCTAGGATTCGGCCATGCCCGCGAAGACCCGCGCTCGCCAGCGCGCCCCGCACCTCGGGCCGGAGCGACGACGTCCACAGGTGCTCGACGCCGCGCTCGCGATCGCGGTCCGCGACGGCATCGGAGCGGTCACCGTGGGAGCGGTCGCGGCCGAGATGGACGTGACGCGGCCGGTGGTCTACGCCTGCTTCTCCGACCGCGTGGACATGGTCGAGGCGCTGCTGGACCGAGAGTCCGCAGCGCTGCTCGAGGCAGTGCTCGACGCACTTCGCGGCTCGGGCACGACCCTCGAGCCCGAGCAGGCATTCACCGAGGGCTTCCGCTCGCTGCTCGCGGCCGCGGCGACCCGGCCGGACTCATGGCACCTGTTGCTGACCGGCGAACCCGATCCTGCGCTCTCCGAGCGCTTCCGCGCTGCACGCACCCTCGTCCAGGCCCAGGCGACCGCCTGGATCGGCCCGGCGATGGTCCGGTGGTGGAACACGCCCGAACTGGGCCGAAAGCTCCCCGTCCTGATCGAGTTCTTCATGTCCTCGTGCGAAGCCGCGGTCCGTTCGCTGCTCGACGACGGCAACGACTGGGGTCCCGACGAGCTCGGCGAGTTCGTCGGCAGCGCGGTGCACCGGGCGTTCCGCGACGCCTGAGTCAGACGTCTCGGGTGGCCGCGCAGTGCCGTGCCCGCAGAGCGACCCGAGCGCGCTGATCACGAGGGCGGCGAGCGCGAGCCCGAGCGTGCTGGTGGCGACGTACGGCGTGAGCGCGACCGCCGCGACGGCGTTGAAGACGAGCGCCAGGAAGCTCGCGCACGACATGACCGCGCCACGACGGGTCGGCAGCAGGTCGAGCGTCATCAGCTGGATCGACGGGTAGGCCATGCCGTTGCCGAGACCGAGCAGGCTCGGGCCGATGATCGCCCATGGCAGGTCGGTCGCGAGCGGTGAGGCGGAGATGCCGACGCCGACCAGGGCTCCGAGCAGAGTGATGGTGTAGCCGATCGAGACGAGCTTGCGCTGCGTGATGAGCCCGGCGGTGCGACCGCTGATGAGCGAGCCGACCATCATCGAGCCGATCATCGGCACGAAGAGCATCCAGAAGTCGAGCTCGCCGAGGCCGAGCAGGTCGACCACGAAGATCGCGGCGCCGCCGATGTAGAGGAACTGCGCGCCGAAGCCGAGGGCGCCGGCCCAGGCCAGGCGGTGGAACGCGGGCTGCCGTCCGACCTCGACCAGCCCGCGCACGACCTCGCCGACCCGCAGCGGGACCCGCGCCTCGACCGGGTGCGTCTCGGGCAGGACGACGAGCGTCGCGATGATGAGCACGACACCGAGGAGCACCTGGAAGGCGAACACCAGTCGCCACGGGCCGACCTGGAGCAGCCCGCCGCCGACGATCGGCGCGATGGCCGGGGCCAGCCCGAAGATCAGCGCCACCCGGCTCATCAGGCGCTGCGCCTGCTCGCCCTCGAACATGTCGCGGATGACGGTGCGGCTCACGATGGTGGCGCCGCCGGCGCTCAGGCCCTGGACGATCCGCCCGACCAGCAGCAGCTCGAAGGTGGGGGCGAACGTGCAGGCGATCGACGCGGCGGCGTACGCACCGACGGACCAGAGGATCACCGGCCGGCGACCCAGGGAGTCGGACAGCGGCCCGTGGAAGATGCTCATCGCGGCGAACGCCAGCATGTAGGCCGTGACGATCAGCTGGAGCTCGCTCGTCGTCACCCCGAACTCGTCGCGGATGTGCGGGAACGCCGGGAACGGCGTGTCGATGCTGAACGGCCCGATCATCGAGAGCATCGCCAGCACCAGCGGGATGAGCGCGATGAAGCGGGGTACGGCGACCTCGTCGACCCGTTCCCCCGCGCTCATGGGGTCATCAGATCATCCCGGCGCCAGTGCTCTTGCCCTGGCGCCGACTCTGCGGGCGTCCCCCTTGCGCCCGCGGCCCGGTGTGACGTAGAACACGGGAGGCGCGTCGACCACCCCCGCGACGTGCTTCCGCCTGACCGAAGGACTCACCATGTCCCGTCCTCCCCTGGCCGTCGCGCTCCTGGCCCCGGCCCTCCTCATCGCACTCGGTGTCACCGCACCGGCCGCGGCCCACGACGGTTCCGGGCCAGATGCCCGGCTCGACCCGGCGCGGATCGCGTCGCTCCCCGGTGCCAGCACCTCGGCCCTCGGGCTGATGAGCGACAACGTCCAGCACCTCGCCAACTCCCCCGACGTCCTGGGCATCTCCGGCTGCTTCTCCAAGAGCGCGCCGTACTTCTACCTCTCCGGTCTCGACACGATCAGCGTCTTCGACGTCTCTGACGCGGCCAACCCGGAGCTGGTCGGTGTCCTGGACAACATCGTCTTCGAGAACGAGGCGATGAACTGCGGCGAGCGGCGCACCAAGGACGGCGTGGAGCGGTTCGTGCTGGTCGGCAACAACCTCTACGACTACTCCAGCTCCGATCCCGAGGGCTCGGCCGGATCCACGCTGGAGGACGAGCTGGTCGTCGTCGACGTCACCGACCCCACCGATCCCCACGTCCGGTCTCGCCTGACCACCACCACCGGTGACCACACCGTCGCGTGCATCCTCGAGACCGCCTGCGACTACGCCTACTCCTCCGGTGGCAGCACGGGCTTCTCGATCGTCGACCTGCGCGACCTCGACGCCCCGCGCGAGCTCGACGGCGACGCCGTCACGGCCGGCGTGCAGCCGCTCTCGATCGCGACCGGCGGCCACAAGTGGAACTTCGCGGCCGGCTACGGCATCCACACGGGTCGCACCGGCACCCGGATCCTCGACGTCACCGACCCACGCGACCCGCAGCTGCTGGCCTCCAGTGGCGCCGCCGGTCGCGGTGACAACCCTGACGGCTCGGCCAACGGCTACAACGACTTCATCCACCACAACTCCTTCTGGCCCAACGCCGAGAACTTCGTCGCCGGAGCGGCGCCGGCCCTGGCGAACGGCAACGTCCTGCTGGTGACCGAGGAGGACTACGAGGACGTCAACTGCGAGACGGCCGGCTCCTTCCAGGCCTGGCACGTGCAGGGCCTGCCCGGCGGCGACGCCGGCGAGGGCGCGATCGTGCCGCTGGACAAGGTGGAGCTCGCCGACCTCGGCACCTTCCCGCTGCCCGTCGGCGGCTTCTGCTCGTCCCACTGGTTCGACTACCACCAGTCCGGCATCGCGGCGGTGGGCTTCTACGGCGGCGGCACCCAGTTCATCGACGTCCGGGACCCCCAGCAGCTGACCTCCTACGGCCACGCCGTCTGGGGCGCCTCGGAGGTCTGGGACACCTACTGGGTCCCGGTCTACAACAAGAACGAGGTCGCGACCGGCAAGCGGAGCGACATCGCCTACAGCGTGGACCTGGTGCGCGGGCTCGACGTCTACCAGGTCGACCTGCCCACCTCCCGTACGTCGACCGAGGGCGGCGGACTCCTCGGCCAGGTCAACGCGGTCAGTCTGCAGACCCCAGGCCTCGCGCTCGGCTTCGGCCTCGTCGCAGCCATGGGACTGCGCAGGCTGCAGCGTCGCCGTTCCTGATCCCAGACCATCCCACCCCCTCTCCCAGGAGATCTCCATGCGTTCCACAGTCCTGCGCTCCGGCGCCGTCCTGGCAGCCGTCGCGCTCTCGCTGACAGCCGCCCCCGCCCTCGCCCACGAGGGGGGTGGCGACAGCCCCACCAACGTCCGCGCGCTCCAGGTGGCGACCGAGGGCGAGGCGAACAACATGTCCTTCGTCGCCAACCTGCAGTACGAGCAGGCCACCACCGACACCGACGGTGACGGCGAGCTCGACCCGGTCAACCAGAACGGCTCCGACGTCGAGTTCATCACCGTCGGCAAGAAGGAGTACGCCCTGGCCGGCACCCTGCGCAAGGGATTGCGGATCATCGACGTCACCGATCCGGCCGCGCCCCGCCAGGCGGCGCACTACGACTGCCCGCTCTACCAGGGCGACGTCCAGGTCTGGGAGAACGGCGGCAGGGCGTACGTCGCCTACACCGCCGACAGCGCCTTCGACTCCGGCGGCGTGAAGGCCTCGACCTCGCAGTGCGGCCGCGACCTGGCCGACGACTTCGCCGCCCAGGGCATCGACCCTGCCCGCGCGCTGGGCACCGTCATCGCCGACATCTCCAACCCACGCAAGCCGCGCACCGTGTCGTTCCTGTCAGTGCCCCGCGGGTCGCACAACATGACGATCCACCCGAGCGGCGACTACCTCTACAACTCCAACTCCGACCTCGCCACGAGCACCGATCCGACCATCGAGGTCTGGGACGTCTCCGACGTGCAGTCCCCGGCGAAGGTGCACACCCTGCACCTGCCGGTGGTCCCGACCTCGCTGGGATCGGAGTCCCACGACGTCACCTTCGACGCGGACGGCGACCGCGCCTACTCGGCGGCCATCTCCCAGACGCTGGTGCTCGACACCACCAATCCTGCGAACCCCTCGATCCTGTCCCAGATCATCGACCCGAGCATCAACGTCTCCCACCAGGCCGACCCGGTCACCCTCACCGACGCGGACGGCAACGAGCGGGAGCTGCTCGTGATCACCGACGAGCTGGCAGGTGCCACCAGCACCTACACCTGCCCCGGCGGCGGCCTGCACGTCTACGACATCACCGACGACAACGCGCTCGCCCCGGTCAAGGTCGGGGCGTGGTTCATCGACCACGTCAACGCCCCCGAGTCCCGGTGCACCTCGCACGTGCTGCGGATCTACCCGGAGCAGGAGATGCTCACGATCGCCTGGTACGGCCAGGGCGTGCGCGTGCTGGACATCTCCGGCCTCGCCGACGTGGCTGCCCTCCCGGCCGCGGTGGCGTTCGGTGACGGCGTGGGCATGACCGAGGTCGGGTCCTACGTGATGCCCGATGCCGACACCTGGTCGTTCAAGACCAACAAGATCGCTGCGGACGGGTCGTTCTACGGCTACGGCAACGACATGGTCCGCGGCTTCGACGTGTTCCACTACGACGGCACCGGGATCGACCGCGAGGTCCCCCCGCTCGTCCCGACCTCGCTGCTGACCGACGCCGAGCTGATCGACGCCGGGGTCACCGAGGGTCTCGGTGGCGTCGTGGCCAGCCCTGAGCCCGTCGCCGAGCCCACCAGCATCGGCCTGCCGGCCTCCGGGCTCACCCTGGGGGTCGGCCTCGTCGCGGCCGTGGGGCTGCGCCGCCTGCGTCGCGGCTGAGGGCTGTCAGCTGTTCGAGAACACCGCAGGATCGTCGGGGCCCCGGCCCGCCCACGTCCAGGCGTAGGCCGGGTCCTCGACGGCGAGGCCGCCCTCGCCGAGCTCGAGCGGGGCGAAGGTGTCGACCATGACGGCCGACTCGTCGAAGTAGTCGGCACCCAGCGACGCCTCGATCGCGGCCGGCTGCGGGCCGTGGGCGTAGCCGCCCGGGTGCAGGGAGATCGAGCCGAGGTTGATGCCCGAGCCCTTGCGCGCCTCGTAGTCGCCGCCGACGTAGAACATGACCTCGTCGCTGTCGACGTTGGAGTGGTAGTAGGGCACCGGGACCGAGAGCTCGTGGTAGTCGACCTTGCGCGGCAGGAAGTTGCAGATGACGAAGTTCCAGCCCTCGAAGACCTGGTGCACCGGCGGCGGCTGGTGGATCTTGCCGGTGATGGGCATGAAGTCGTCGACGTTGAACGTGTAGGGGTAGAGGCAGCCGTCCCAGCCGACCACGTCGAAGGGGTGCGTCGCGTAGGTCATCCGGGTGCCGACGATGCCGGAGCTGGTGCGGTGCTTGACCAGCACGTCGACGTTCTCCCCTTCCATGACGTACGGCGACGACGGCCCGTGCAGGTCGCGCTCGCAGTAGGGCGCGTGCTCGAGGAACTGCCCGAAGCGCGACAGGTAGCGCTTGGGCGGGTGGATGTGGCTGTTGGCCTCGATCGCGTACAGGCGACTCTCCGACGCCGGCACCCAGCGGTGCGTGGTCGCGCGCGGGATCACGACGTAGTCGCCGACGCGATAGGGCACGACGCCGAAGACCGACTCGACGGTGCCGGTGCCGGACTCGACGTAGACGCACTCGTCGCCGATGGCGTTGCGGTAGAGCGGGCTCGGCTCCGTGCCGGTCACGACGTAGGCGATGCGGACGTCGTTGTTGCCGAGGACGAGGCGGCGGCCCTCGACCGGACAGGTGCCCGTCTCCAGCGAGTGCAGCTTGAGGTGGCGTGCCTTGAGCGGGTGGTTGGGCGTGCGCGTCTGGTCGGCGAGCTCCCAGACCTGGCTGTCGACGAGCGCGGACGGGACGCCGCGGTGGTAGAGCAGCGAGGAGTCGGAGGAGAACCCCTCCTCCCCCATCAGCTCCTCGTAGTAGAGGGCCCCGGTGTCGTCGCGGTGCTGCGTGTGCCGCTTGGGCGGGATCGCCCCGACACTGCGGTAGTGAGCCATCAGCATTCCCATTCGTCCGATAATCGGCGTCGCTCGTCCGCTATGCGCCTATTGACTACAGTAACGGCGTGAGCACCCACCTGCCAGCCATGTGGACCGGCTTCTTCGACGACGCGGCGGTCTTCCCGCCCGGCAACGCCGACCTGCCCGACGCGGTCGCGGCGTTCAGAGCGAGACGAGACGAGTGGTACGCCGACCTGGTGGCCTCCCTCGTCGTCACCGATGAACGGGTGCCGGCCGTGGCGGACGCCGAGGTCCCGCTCTCGATCGTCGTCACCGGCGGTGCGGGCGCGCTGGCCGGGGCGCTCCGCCTCGCCGCCCGCGCGGGCAACCGCGTCGCCGGCCTGGAGATCGCCCTCCGCGACCTCGACGACCTGGCCGGCAACGCCCGCCGGGTCGTCGCCGCCGTCGACGCCGCCCGGATCGAGGGCGCCCTCGACGACGAGACGCCGGTCTTCGTCGAGCTGCCCGCCGCCGACGTGACCTACGGCTGGGAGGCTGCGGCCGACGAGGTCGCCGCGGCGGAGCTGCGGCTGAAGTTCCGCACGGGCGGGACCGAGGCACACCAGTTCCCCAGCGCCGGCCAGGTCGCTGCCTGGATCGACGCCGCGCTCGACCGCGAGCTCGCGTTCAAGTGCACGGCCGGGCTGCACGACGCCGTGCGCCATCGCGATCCCGAGACCGGGTTCGAGCACCACGGATTCCTCAACGTCCTGGCCGCCACCGCCGAGGCCGACTCCGGCCTGGGCGCCGCCGACGTCGCCGAGACGCTGGAGCTGACCGACGAGGCCGAGCTGCTCGGCCTCGCCCGCGAGCTCGACCTCACCAAGGCCCGACGGTGGTTCACCGGCGTCGGCTCCTGCTCGATCCTCGAGCCCCTCGCCGACCTGACCGACCTCGGACTCCTGGAGAAGCCATGACGGCCACACAGAGCTGGGTCGACGGAGCCGCGGGCTCGCTCTTCGACCTCGACAACCTGCCGTACGGCGTGTTCTCGATCGACGGTGACGACCGCCGCGTCGGCGTCCGCATCGGCGATTTCGTCCTCGACCTCGCGCCCGTCGCGGAGATCGGCGACCCCGCCTCGGTGCTGGCGCGTGCGTGGCGGTCGCCGAGCCTGAACGCCTTCATGGCGCTGGGTCCCGAGCAGTGGGCGACCGCGCGCTGGTGGATCGACGAGGTGCTGCGCAACGACGTGCACGAGGCACGCACGGCGCCCCACCTGCACCCGCTCGACCGGGTCGAGCTGCACCTGCCGATCGAGGTCGGCGACTACGTCGACTTCTATGCCTCCGAGCAGCACGCCTCCAACGTCGGGCGCATCTTCCGCCCCGACCAGGCGCCGCTGCTGCCGAACTGGAAGCACCTGCCCGTCGGCTACCACGGCCGCGCCGGCACCGTCGTGGCCAGCGGCACCGACGTCGTCCGCCCGTGCGGCCAGCGGGTTTCGACAGGCTCAACCGACGGTTCTCCTCCAAGCCCCACCTACGGCCCGTCGACCCGGCTCGACATCGAGGCCGAGCTCGGCTTCGTCGTGGGCACGCCGACGGACCTCGGCGAGCGGGTCAGCGTCGCCGACTTCACGCACCACACCTTCGGCGTCGTCGGGCTCAACGACTGGTCGGCGCGCGACATCCAGGCCTGGGAGTACGTCCCGCTCGGACCGTTCCTCGGCAAGTCCTTCGCCACCTCGATCAGCCACTGGGTGACCCCGCTGGCCGCCCTCGAGGCGGCGTGGACCGACCTGCCCGGCCAGGACCCCGAGCCGCTCGACTACCTCACGGTCGGTGAGCGGGCCGGCCTCGACATCGACGTGGAGGTCGTGCTCAACGAGACGGTCGTCTCGCGTCCGCCGTACGCCTCGATGTACTGGTCCCCCGCCCAGATGCTCGCCCACACGACCGTCAATGGCGCGAGTGTGCGCACCGGCGATCTGTGGGGATCGGGCACGATCTCCGGCTCCGAGCCCGACCAGCGGGGCTCGTTCCTCGAGCTGTCGTGGGGTGGCAAGGAGCCGTTCCTGCTCGACGGGGTCGAGCGGACCTTCCTCGAGGACGGCGACGAGGTGACACTGCGCTACACCGCACGCGGCACGTCTGGAGGTCGGATCGCGTTGGGCGAGGTGACGGGTCGGATCCTGCCGGCGACCTGAGCCAGCTCGGGTTCCAGCACGCCCGGCAGCCACGGTGCTGTGGCGATCTTCTCGAGCCGCTCCCGGGCGGTGCGGGTCGCCAGCAGCGCCAGCACGAGACCGGTCACCAGCAGGGAGCCGACCACGATCGCGACGTACGCCCCGTGCAGTGACGAGTCGAGGGGTGCGACGAGCCCGGAGATGACGACGGCCGCCAGCAGCCCGACGGTCCCGAGCCGCGGCAGCCGGATGGCCGCGAGGAAGGGCAGGGCCCAGAGGAAGTACCACAGGTGCACGACGGGGCTGAGCAGGATGAGTGCGCCCATCACGGCCGCCACCGCCCGCACCGCGTGCACCCGCGAGCCGGTCGGCCACGTCAGCGCGACCCGGATCGCGATCGCCAGCGCGACCACCTGCGCGACCGCGCGCACGAGATCGAGGAAGGTGCCGGGAGCCAGGCCGGTGCCGAGCCAGCGCGCGAGCAGGTCGAAGAAGCCGCCGAGCACGGTCGGCATCGAGAGCGGCACGTTGACCGAGCCGGGCACTCCCAGCGCGTGCACCCAGCCGACGCCGAGCCCGGCCAGGATCCCGGGCAGGACGAGCGCACCGCACGCCAACGCCCCGACCTGGGTCAGGCGCCGCAGCCGCTGCACCACCGAGGCGCCGACCGGCAGCGCGATCAGCGCGACGCCGATGCAGACCAGTCCGCCCGGCAGCTTGACCGCCGCCGCGAGACCGCCCAGGGCTGCACCCCACATCCAGCCCTGCTCCACGGTCACGACGAGCGCCGACGTCATCAGGCCGACCATCAGCAGGTCGTTGTGCAGCCCGCCGACGCCGTGCGCGAGCATCAGCGGCGAGCACAGCACGACGGCCGACGTGAGCGCCGGGTTGATGCCGGCCCAGGCCGCGAGCTTCGGCACCGACCACGCCAGCAGTGCCAGTCCCAGCAGCGCGAAGCCCCGGTGCGCGATCACCAGCATCCACGGGTTGCCGGTGACGTCGGCGACCGCGTCGCCGAGGAGCAGCGGCACCGGGCCGTACGGCGCCGCGGTCTCCATCCAGCGCGGGTCGACGCCCTGCACGATCGGCCCGACCAGCACCCCCGGGCCGTGCTCGTACGGCGAGATCCGGAAGTGCGTCAGCACGCCCTGCGCCGCGTAGGACCAGCCGTCGCGGGAGAACAGCGGAGGCGCGAGCACCAACGGGGCCGACCACACGATCGTCGCGTGCCGGACCAGCGCGAGCGCGTCCTCACGCTCGTCGCCCTCGGCCCGGGCGACGTGCCGGCACAGGCGCAGCCACGCGGCGGCGTAGAGCCCGAGCCCGACGAGCACGACGGCGAGCCCGGCCATCCGACCGGACTCCGCGCCCCGGAGCTCCTGCACCAGCGTGATCTGCATGAGCGCCGTCGACTCGGGCAGCGTCGAGATGACGACGCCCCCGATCAGGACCAGCAGGCCGCCGGCAAACCCCCGAGTCAACATGGCCGGGAGGCTAGGTCGGCTCACCGACGGGTCCGCCACGTCCGGGTGAACTCGACTCGAACAGTTCCCCCGCGTGTCTAGAGTTCGACGCGTGAAGCAGCTCGGGCAGCATGCCCCGCCCCGCCACGTCATCGCGCACCTCTCCGACCCGCACCTGCTGGCCGGCGGTGTGCGGCAGTACGGCGCCGTCGACACCGAGGCAGGGCTGCGGCTCTCCCTCGAGCGGCTCGCCCGGGTCGACCCGCCCCCGCAGGCCCTGGTGTTCACCGGGGACCTCGCGGACAAGGCCGAGCCGGCGGCGTACGCACGACTCCGCGAGATCGTGGAACCGGCCGCCGCCGCGATGGGCGCCGTGGTCGTGTGGGTGATCGGCAACCACGACGAGCGCGCCGACTACGCGCGCGAGCTCTTCGGGCAGGCCTCCGACGAGCCGCAGGACCGCGTGCACGAGGTCGACGGGCTGCGCATCATCTCCCTCGACAGCAGCGTGCCGGGCTACCACCACGGCGAGCTCAGCGACGAGCAGCTGGCCTGGCTCGCCGACGTGCTGGCGACACCCGCCGAGCACGGCACCCTGATCGCGCTGCACCACCCACCGATCCCGCTGCCGATGCTGCGCGCCGCCGAGCTGATCGAGCTGCTCGACCAGGACCGGTTCGCGGCCGTCGTCCGCGGCACCGACGTGCGCGGCATCCTCGCCGGCCACCTGCACTTCTCGACCTACTCCCTCGTCGAGGGCATCCCGGTCTCGGTCGCGTCGGCCAGCTGCTACACCGTCGACCCGACGCCGGTCGACCGCTTCGTGTCCGGCGTCGACGGCGGCCAGGCGTTCACGATGGTCCATGCGTACGCCGACCGGCTGGTGCACACGATCGTGCCGCTCGTGCCCGGCCCCGAGGTGAGCGGCATCGGCCTCGACATCATGGAGGCGATCGAGGGGCTCAGCGTCGAGGAGGCGCGCGAGCTCGCCTCCTCCAAGACCTCGCCCTTCAACACCCAGCTCGAGGGCGACGTCACGACCTGACCGCTGAGGCCCCGCGACCAGCCCGGGGCTACGGCCGGTCGGAGGAGTCGCCGGTGACCACGACGTAGAACCGCTTGCGGGTGTCGGCCGTGGTGACGGTGCCGTCGCTGTTGCGCGGGCTCACGACCAGGTGGTTGGTGTTGCCGGCGCCGGGCGGCGCGCAGTTGACGATGCCGGGCTGGCACATCGCCGCGGAGATCTCGCCGGCGAACTCGGGGTTCGCGTCGGCGGCACCGGCGCGCCCGTTGGTGACGCCGTCGGCGTTCTGGTCGACAGTGTTCTGGAGCGCGACCACCGCCAGGATGCCGTTGTTGGTGAGGTTCTCCCCGGCGTTGATGTAGACGTTGCCGTTGGCCCGCAGACCGGTCACGTCCGCGCCCATCGGGGCGAGGGTCGGATAGGCCGCGGTGATGCTGAAGCCTCCGGACTGCGCCACGATCGCGCCGGTCGCGTCGACCAGGGCCCAGCGCCCGACGCCGGCCGGGCCGGTGGCACCCTTCGCGCCCTCAGGCAGCTGGCCCTTCGCGAAGTCGCGAGCCTTCAGCGAGCTGTCGCGGATGTCCATCGAGCCCAGGGAGCCGTTCTTGATGTCGCGGCCCTTGAGGTTCTGGTCCTTGACGTCGACCGACTTGATCGACTTGTTGGCGATGTCGTCGGAGCCGATCAGTCCGGCTGCGGCCACGGAGGTGCCCGTGGAAGCGACGACGAGGGCGAGGACTGAAACGGCCATGGACGGCGAAGGGCGGCGAAGGTGCGGAAGACGCATGAGCTGGACCTCTCGATCGGGCACACCCCGGCGGTGGCCTCCTTGGAGGTTCGGTGTGACCCGGGTCACGGATTGGTCGGCGGATCAGACGCCCTCGGTGCCGATCCCGGGGTGCACGAACGGACGGCCGGCCTGCATCTCCTCGACGGCGCCCGGGTGGACGCGGCGCAGGTGGTCGAGCCCGCGCCGGCGGTAGCGCAGGATCTGCACGATGCCGAAGGCCCAGAACGGGAACTGCACGGCCATCGCGAGCCGGTAGTCGTCGAGCGCGTAGGCGTCCATGCCACCGGGCTGGGCCAGGTCGAGCACGACGCCGATCAGCGCCATCACGAGCAGGGAGGCGGTGAAGCCGCCGACGTTGACCAGGCCGTTGGCGCGCCCGATCGCCTGGACGGGCGTGAAGGTCCGGGCGAGGTCGAAGCCGACCATCGACGCCGGTCCCCCGCTCGCGGTCGCGAACGCCATCACGACGACCAGCCACGCCGGCGCCACCCCGGGCCACAGCAGGACCGCGGTCCAGGCGGCGGCCATCGTCAGGACGACGCCGATCACGATCCAGGAGCGGTAGAGCGGCAGCCGCGCCACCAGCCGCGCGAGCACCAGCCCGCTCGCCACGGCCCATGCGGTCATCGCCATCAGCAGCCCGCTGGCTGCACCCTCCGACCAGCCCAGGCCACGCACCAGGAAGGGGAAGCCCCACAGCAGGACGAAGACCGTGCCTGAGAACTGCGAGGTGAAGTGCGACCACATGCCCAGCCGCGTGCCGGGATTGCCCCAGACGGTCCTGACCGACTGGGCCAGGGCGCGGAGCTTGATGTGCACCACCTCGTCACGGCGGTACGGCGAGTCCTTGACCAGGAAGACCACGGCGATCAGCAGCACGACACCGATCGAGGAGACCGAGGCGAAGGCGCGGGTCCAGCCGAGCCGGTCGAGCAGCAGCGTGAGCGGGGCGGCGGCGGCGATCGCGCCCAGCTGGCCGGTGAGGCCGGTCAGCTGCGTGACCATCGGCGCCTGCCGGACCAGGAACCAGACGCTGACGATCCGGATGACGCTGACGAAGATCATCGCGTCGCCCGCCCCGAGCACGGCCCGGGCCGCGACGGCGGCACCGAACGACGTACTGAACGCGAAGGCCAGCTGCCCGGCCGTCATCAGCACCAGCCCGAACAGCAGCAGCGTCCGCGAGCCGAAGCGGTCGAGCAGCACCCCGACCGGCACCTGCATCCCGGCGTAGACGACCAGCTGGAGCACGGTGAACGCCGCCAGGCTCGTGGCGGTGATCTCGAAGCGCTCGGCCGCGAGGATCCCGGCGACGCCGAGGGAACTGCGGTGGAAGACGGCCAGGACATAGACCGCGAGCGCGACCGACCAGATCGCCCACGCGCGACGCCGACCGATGTCGTGGATCTGCTCGGCGCCCATGGCGCCAGCATCGCAGGGAGTCGATCGCCGTACGCGTGTAGGGCTTGTGGCCCCTGATCGCCTGGTCCTGCGGCCACAACTCCTACACGAGTACGCCGCGGCGGCGCTGGCCCCCGAAATGCCGAACGGCCCCGACGATGCGGGGCCGCTGGTGGCAGATGAAGGATTCGAACCTTCGAAGGCATACGCCGACGGATTTACAGTCCGCTCCCATTGGCCGCTCGGGCAATCTGCCGTGCTGTTCCTCGTCCAAGGGCGAGCTTGGTCGAGGAGCAACGAGAGATGAGGATAGCGTCAGACCGATCAAGACCGAAAACCGGAGGAGCCACATGGCCGACTCAAGCTTTGACATCGTGAGCAAGCTCGACCGCCAGGAGGTGGACAACGCGCTGAGCCAGGCTGCTCGCGAGGTTGCCACCCGATTCGACTTCAAGGGAACCGGCGCCTCCATCGAGTGGAAGGGCGAGCAGGCCATCGAGATCGTCGCCTCCGCCGACGACCGCGCCACCGCCGTGCTCGACGTCTTCAAGGACAAGCTGATCAAGCGCCAGCAGAGCCTGAAGATCCTCGACGCCACGGAGCCCCGCCAGTCGGGCCAGGTGTCCAAGATCGACATCACGCTCAAGGAGGGCATCACCACCGAGGATGCCAAGAAGATCTCCAAGCTGATCCGCGACGAGGGCCCCAAGGGCGTCAAGGCGCAGGTCCAGGGCGACGAGCTCCGGGTGTCGTCGAAGAAGCGCGACGACCTCCAGGCCGTGCAGGCGCTGGTGAAGTCGCAGGACTACGACTTCGCGGTGCAGTTCACCAACTACCGCTGAGCCACCTCAGGGACGGCCGCGGTCCGCAGGGACAGCGGCCGTCGCCATGAGGTCGGCGGCCACTGGCCCGGTCACCCGTGGGTCGCGAAGGGCAGCACGGCGTGCGCCGAGCGGATGTGCTGGTCGACCCGGTCGGCCGCGAGCGCGCCGTCTCCGGACTCGATCGCGGCGAAGATCGCGCGGTGGTCCTTGCGCAGCTGATCTGCGACCCCTTCCCAGTCCGGTCCGAGCGCCTCCAGGGCATGCAGGATGGGGCGGCGCATCGAGTCGCGCAGGGCGATGGTCATGTCCGCGACGAGGCGATTCCCGCTCGCTTCGGCGATCGCCACGTGGAACGCGGTGTCCAGGTCGTTGAACCTCTCGGCGCCGATGCCGGCACTGTCCATCCCGTCCAGCGCCGCACGCATGGCGTCGAGGTCGTCCTCGCCCGCGTGGTCGGCAGCGAGGGCCGCGCTCGAGCGCTCCAGCATCACGCGGGCGTCGACCACGTCGGGCAGCGGGAAGTTCGAGAGCGCGACATGCAGGCGCAGCAGCCGGGTCAGCGCCTCACTGGGCATGGCGGAGACGATGGTCCCGGCGTCCTTGCCGGATCCGACACCGGACCGCACGACCCCCTGCGCCTCGAGGCCACGAATGGCCTCGCGCACCGCGGACCGGCTGACCTGCAGGTGACCGGCCAGGTCGCGCTCCCCCGGCAGGCGATCTCCGACGCGCAGCGTCCCGGCCAGGATCTGCTCCTCGATCTGGTCGAGGACCAGCTCGTGGGAGCGACTCCGCGTGACGGGGTGCCAGGGCGCCTCCGGGGCGTCCTCGACAGCGGGCGCGACGCGCTCGGTCATCTGCATCGTCCAATCTCTTGACGGGTGATGTGGATCACCCTACAGTCCACATGTGTGGTCAGACCACAGGATGGTCGACCAACGGGTTCACAAACTCTCCGTGGAGGTCCCGATGTACTCACCCGATCTGGCGCCGATCGCTGACAGCCTCGCGCTGTCCTCGCTGGTGGCCGCGCTGCCGTTGGTGACGATCTTTGTCACCCTCGGCGCCCTGCGCTGGAAGGCCCACCTCGCCGCCCTGACGTCCGTCGGCGTCGCAGTCGTGGTCGCCGTGCTGGCCTATGGCATGCCCGCCGACCTGGCGGTGCTCTCGGCCTCCGAGGGGGCGATCTTCGGGCTCTTCCCGATCATGTGGATCGTGCTCGGCGCCCTGTTCCTGCATCAGCTGACGGTGGTCAGCGGCAAGTTCGAGGACCTGCGCGCCACCTTTCACCTCATCTCCGACGACCCACGGATCCAGGCGATCATCATCGCCTTCTGCTTCGGTGGCCTGCTGGAGGCACTGGCCGGCTTCGGCGCCCCCGCCGCGATCTCGGGCGTCATGCTCGTCGCGGTCGGCTTCCCTGCGCTGCGCGCCGCCATGGTGGTCCTGCTCGCCAACACCGCACCGGTGGCCTTCGGTGCCATGGCCATCCCGATCATCACGGCCGGCACCCTGACCGGGATCCCCTACGAGGAGATCGGCGCCGTCGTCGGGCGCCAGACGCCGTTCCTGGCGCTGTTCGTGCCCCTGATCCTGGTCTTCGTGGCCGACGGGCGTCGCGGCGTCCGCGAGATCTGGCCCCTGGCCCTCGTCGTCGGTGCCGTCTTCGGCGCCGCCCAGTTCGTCAGCTCCAACTTCATCTCCGTCGAGCTCACCGACATCATCGCGTCGCTCGCCGGGATGGGCGCCGCGGTGGCGATGCTCCGCGTGTGGCAGCCGCAGGGATCGACCGAGGCCGCCGAGCGGTTGATGAGCACCCACGACGCCGAGGACCTGCCCGACGACGCTCCCAGCGGTGGCGGCAACGTGGCCGTCGAGGCGAGGCGAGAGCTCGACCAGGTCGCGCAGCGAGCCTCCCTGCTCACGCGCGCTCGGATCACGATGGCGCTCTTCCCCTACCTGCTGGTCATCGTGGTCTTCTGCATCGCCAAGCTGGTCGCGCCCGTCACGGAGTTCCTGGCGAGCACCGACCGGCTGGTCGAGTGGCCGGGCCTGCACGGCGCCGTCGAGTCGGCATCGACGATCTACAAGTGGCAGTGGCTCTCCTCGCCGGGCACCTTGCTGGTCATCTGCGCGATCATCATCGGGCTGGTGCAGGGGGTCGCGGCGAAGCGCATCGCCACCGAGTTCCTCACCACCGCGAAGACGTTGCGCTTCGCCTTCCTCACCGTCGCCTCCGTGCTGGCGCTGGCCTACGTGATGAATCTGTCGGGCCAGACCCAGACGATGGGTCACTGGATCGCCGGCACCGGCGCCGCCTTCGCCTTCCTCTCCCCCATCCTGGGCTGGTTGGGCACCGCGGTGACCGGGTCCGACACCAGTGCCAACGCGCTCTTCGCGACGCTCCAGCAGACCGCCGCGGAGAAGGCCGGCCTCGATCCCAACCTGCTGGTCGCGGCCAACACCTCCGGTGGCGTGGTCGGCAAGATGATCAGCCCCCAGAACCTCACGATCGCCGCTGCGGCGGTCGGCCTGGCCGGCCGGGAGTCCGACATCTTCCGCAAGCTCATCGGCTGGAGCCTGGGGCTCCTGTTCGCGCTCTGCCTGCTGGTGGGACTCCAGTCCACTGTGCTGTCCTGGATGGTGTGATCACGATGACCTCACTTCCCGGCCATGGCATGCGGGTGGCGCTCTTCGCCACGTGCTTCAACGACTCGATGTGGCCCGAGACGCCGAAGGCGGTCGTCACGATCCTCGAGCGCCTCGGCGTCACGGTCGAGTTCCCGCTCGAGCAGACGTGCTGCGGACAGATGTTCACCAACACCGGCTACGCCCGCGAGGCCCTGCCGCTGGTCGAGCGCTTCGCCGACGTCTTCGGTGAGTACGACGCCGTCGTGGCGCCCTCCGGATCGTGCGTCGGGAGCGTGCGACACCAGCACGCCACCGTTGCCAGTGGGTGCGACCGCCCCGCCCTGGCCGACCGGGCGAGGACGACGGCCGGGAAGGTCTTCGAGCTCAGCGAGCTGCTGGTCGACGTGCTCGGCGTGACCGATGTCGGAGCGACCTTCCCGCACCGCGTCACCTACCACCCGACCTGTCACTCGCTGCGGATGCTGCGGGTGGCCGACAAGCCGCTGCGGCTGCTGCGGGAGGTCCGCGGTATCGACCTGGTCGACCTGCCCTCGGCCGAGGAGTGCTGTGGCTTCGGGGGCACCTTCGCCATGAAGAACTCCGACACGTCGGTCGCGATGGGTTCCGACAAGGCCCACCACGTCCGCGAGACCCGGGCCGAGGTCCTGGTCGCCGGCGACAACAGCTGCCTGGCCCACGTCGGCGGGCTCCTCACCCGACAACGATCCGGGGTCCGGGTGATGCACCTGGCCGAGGTGCTCGCCTCCACCGAACGCGACTTCGCCGTCGACAACGAGCTCGGCGACCCGCCCGCCGCGACGACCACCCAGCACACCGACACGGAGGCGACGACATGAGCGGCACGTTCATCGGCATGCCGAAGTTCCAGACCGCTGCCAAGGAGGCGCTGGGGAACTCCCAGCAGCGTCGCAACCTGCAGCACGCCACCCACACCATCCGCGAGAAGCGCGCCCGGGTCGTCGAGGAGCTCGACGACTGGGAGGGGCTGCGCCAGGCGGGCGCGGACATCAAGGACAACGTCCTGTCCCATCTCGACACCTACCTCGTCCAGCTCGAGGAGTCGCTCACCAGGGCCGGTGCCACCGTGCACTGGGCCGGCGACGCAGCGGAGGCCAACGAGATCGTCACCTCCCTGGTCCGGGCGACCGGAGCCGACGAGGTGGTCAAGGTCAAGTCCATGGCGACCCAGGAGATCGGCCTCAACGAGGCGCTCGAGGAAGCCGGCATCGCCGCCTGGGAGACCGACCTCGCCGAGCTGATCGTGCAGCTCGGCCACGACCGGCCCAGCCACATCCTGGTCCCGGCCATCCACCGCAACCGGGCCGAGATCCGCGAGATCTTCCTGCGCGAGATGGGGCAGGTGGGCACCCCGCCGCCCGCCGGGCTCACCTCCGAGCCACGCGAGCTGGCCGAGGCCGCCCGCGTGCACCTGCGCGAGAAGTTCCTGCGCGCCAAGGTGGCCATCTCCGGCGCCAACTTCGCCATCGCCGAGACCGGCACCCTCGTGGTCGTCGAGTCCGAGGGCAACGGCCGGATGTGCCTGACCCTGCCCGAGACCCTGATCAGCGTCGTGGGCATCGAGAAGGTGCTGCCACGGCTGGAGGACCTCGAGGTGTTCATGCAGCTGCTGCCACGCAGCTCCACCGGTGAGCGGATGAACCCCTACACCTCCACGTGGACGGGGATCACGCCCGGCGACGGGCCCCAGCAGGTGCACGTGGTGCTGCTCGACAACGGTCGCACCGACGCGCTGGCCGACACCGTCGGCCGCCAGGCCCTGCGCTGCATCCGCTGCTCGGCCTGCCTCAACGTCTGTCCCGTCTACGAACGCGTCGGCGGCCACGCCTACGGCTCGGTCTATCCCGGCCCCATCGGCGCGATCCTCAACCCCCAGCTCCGCGGCACCACCAGCGAGGTGGACCAGTCCCTGCCCTACGCCTCGTCCCTGTGCGGTGCATGCGGCGACGTCTGCCCCGTCAAGATCGAGATCCCCGACCTCCTCGTGCACCTGCGCACGCGCGTGGTCGACGAGCACCGCGGCGGGATGCCCTCCGGTGAGGAGATCGCGATGAAGGGCGCCGCCTGGATGTTCTCCGACCACCGCCGGTGGGAGAAGGCCCAGAAGGGCGCCGAGCTGGGCGGCCGCATGTTCCGGAAGAAGGACACCATCGGACGTCTCCCGGGACCGCTGTCGGCCTGGAGCGACGCCCGCGACGCCCCCGTGCCGCCCGCAGAGTCCTTCAGGACATGGTGGAAGCGCGAGAAGGAAGGCCAGTGATGAGCGCCCGAGAAGACATGCTCGCCCGGATCGCCACTGCCCTCGAGGGCGCCGAGCGGACACCACCCCCGGACCACCCGTACGGCGCCGTGACCCCGCTGGCCGACCTCGCGGCCACCTTCGTCGAGTGCGTGGAGGACTACCGCGCCGTCGTCCAGCGGGTGACCCCTGACGGCATCGCGGCGGCAGTGGCCGAGGCGCTCTCGCGGGCCACGCGCATCGTCGTACCCCCCGGTCTGCCGACGGAATGGCTGGCCGTCCTCGACGGCGTCGAGGTCGTGGCCGACGACGGGCACCTGAGCGCCGACGAGCTGGACCGGTTCGACGCGGTCGTCACCGCGGCGCGGGTCGGGATCGCCGTGACCGGCACCATCGTGCTCGACCACGGCCCCGACCAGGGCCGCCGTGCCCTGTCCCTGGTGCCCGACCTGCACATCTGCGTCGTGCACGAGTCGCAGCTGGTGGGCGACGTGCCCGAGTCCATCGCCCCGCTCCGCGACGCCGTCGACGCCGGCCGGCCCCTGACCTGGATCAGCGGTCCCTCGGCCACCAGTGACATCGAGCTCGAGCGGGTCGAGGGAGTCCACGGCCCCCGCACCCTGCACGTCCTGCTCGTCGCGCCGACGTCGTAGCCGCCACCGCCCGCACGGGCGTCAGGCCGAGGGGCGCGCCGTGGCCACGGCGTCGGCGAACCACCGCGTGATCGAGGTGGGGTGCGTGATCGCGGTGCCGACGACGACGGCGTGCGCACCCCGCGCCAGTGCCTCGGCGGCCTGGGCCGGGGTGTGGATGCGGCCCTCGGCCACGACCGGCACGTCGAGGGCACCGGCAAGACGGGCGACCAGGTCGAGGTCCGGCCCCGCCAGCTTGGGCGTGTAGTCGGTGTAGCCCGACAGCGTCGTGCCGACGAGGTCGGCACCGGCCTCGGCGGCAGCGATGCCCTCCTCGAAGGTCGACACGTCGGCCATCACCAGGACGTCGTGGTGCTCGCGCAGACCGGCGACGGTCTCGGCGAGGCTCAACCCGTCGGGTCGGGGGCGGCTGGTGCCGTCGAGGGCGACCACCTCCGCGCCGGCAGCGGCGACGGCGACGGCGTGGGCCAGGGTCGGGGTGATGAACACCCCCTCCTTGCCGTCCTTCCAGAGGCCGATGACCGGGACGCCGAGGCCGGCCCGCATGGCCTCGATGTGGTCGATCCCCTGGGCGCGTACGGCGACGGCCCCACCGGCCACGACGGCCTGCGCGACCCGGCTCATGGTGTCGGCGGTGTTCATCGGCTCGTCGCCGTAGGCCTGGCAGGACACCACCAGTCCCCCGCGCAACCGCTCGAGCACGTCGATCATCAGGCTTCCTCTCCTACGAGTTCCCAGGCGAGCGAGGCGGCACCGAGCAGTGCTGCGTCGCCGCCCAGCCCGGAGCCCACGATCTCCACGTCACGCAAGGACGGCAACAGCTCCGCGGCCGAGCCCTCGACCAGGGCGGCCCACCAGGGGTCGCCAGCGTTGACCACGCCGCCGCCGACGACGACCACGTCCGGGTCGAGCACGTTGACCAGCCCGCCGATGGTGGCCCCGACCGCGAGCCCGCCGAGCCGGATGACCGAGGCTGCCTCCGCGTCGCCCGCGGAGGCGGCGGCGACCACCGCCTCGAGGTCGGCGACCTCCACGCCCGTCCGCCGCGTGTGCTCCCGCACCAGGGCCGGTCCACTGGCGATCGCCTCGAGGTGACCGGTGGCGCCGCAGCTGCACGGCAGGTCGCGCGCGTGCGCCGACGGCACGTGGCCGACGTGTCCGGCGGCGGCGTTGGCCCCGACCAGCGTGCCCCCGGGCAGCACGAAGGCTCCGCCCACGCCGGTGCCGACGGCCACGAACAGCGCCGTGCGACGGCCGCGGGCGGCGCCGTACCGGCTCTCCCCCAACGCGTGCGCATGCACGTCGTTGACGACGGTGGTGGCCAGGCCGGTGCGGGCGGCGAGCTCGCCGCGCAGGTCGGTGCCGGCCCAGCCGGGCAGCGCGTCGGTGGCGCCGAGCACGTGGCCGCCGACCGGATCGATCACGCCGGCGCTGCCGACACCCAGGGCCAGCAGGCGGTGCGCGTCGTCGCGCAACGACGCCACCAGCGCGGACGCCGTCGACAGCACTGCCCCGGCGCCGGCTCGCGCCGGTGTCGGGGCCTCACTGCGGCGTACGACGCCTCCGTCGCGGTCGACGAGGGCCGCCGCGGTCTTGGTGCCGCCGATGTCGACGACGGCGACCGTCTCGGTGGTGGGCATCTGGTTAGAGCAGCCCCGCCAGCTCGAGCTCGCCGCGGATGCGGGCGGTCTCGTCGGCGTCGAGCGGGCGCATGGGCAGGGACACCGCGTTGGAGTCGATGACGCCGAGCAGGGTGAGCGCGGTCTTGAAGGCGCCGACGCCGCGCGTGCTGCCCGCGGCCGTCGCGTCGGGGGCGTCGACGATCCGGAAGAGCCGGGTGAGCCGGTCCTGCTCGGCCTTCGCGGCCGCCCAGTCGCCGGCGCGGCAGGCGCGGTCGAGACGCACGTAGCCGTCCGGGTCGACGTTGCCCAGCCCGGGGACGGCGCCGGAGGCACCGGCGAGCATCATCGCGTCGACGACCACCTCGTGGCCGGTGAGGGTGACGAACTCGGCGTCGGGCAGCTCGTCGGCGAGCCGCACCAGCAGCTGGCGGAACGACACGTCGTCACCGCTCGAGTCCTTGACCCCGGCCAGCACTCCGTCCGCGGCGAGGCGCAGGTGCATGTCGACGGGGATCTTGGTGTGCACGCACACCGGGATGTCGTAGGACAGCATCGGCAGGTCGGTCGCGGCGTGGATCGCGCGGAAGTGTCGCTCGACCTCGTAGGGGCCGACCAACGTGTAGAACGGCGCCGTGGTGACGAGGGCGTCCACGCCCAGCGCCTGCGACGCGTGCGCGCGGTCGATGACCCGCTGGGTCGTCGGCTCGATGCAGCCGGCCATGACCGGGACGGCCCCGCCGGTCGTCTTCACGATCACCTCGAGGGCCTGGTCGCGCTGGGCGTCGGTCAGGAAGACCGTCTCGCCCGAGCTGCCGAGGGCGAAGAGTCCGTCCACCCCGGCCTCGAGCTGGCGCTCCACGAGCCGCTCGAGGGACGCCGTGTCCACGGCACCGTCCTCGGTGAGTGGAGTGACGGTGGGCGGGACGACGCCGCCGAATCGCGGCCTGGGGGTGTTCACGAGCTCTCCTTGACGTGCAGTGGTGTGTCGGTATGGGTGGCCGCCCGCGCCAGCTCGACGAGCTCGCCGTCGGTGGTGCCGGCCGGGATCGGGTGGTAGCAGCGGAAGTCGTGGGGCTTGCCGCCGTTGGCGGCACCGGGCTCCGGCCTCGGCATCTCGCCGGCGCAGATCTCGGTGGCCTTCCAGCAGCGGGTGCGGAACGGGCAGCCGCTGGGTGGCCTGGTCGCCGAGGGGACCGGGCCGACGAGCGGGATCGGGTCGAGCGGGGAGAGCAGGCCGGGGGTCGCCGAGAACAGCGCCCGTGTGTAGGGGTGCTGGGCACCCTCGGGCACCAGCGAGGCGGGTGTCTGCTCGACGATCCGCCCGAGGTACATCGTGATGATCCGGTCGCTGACCCGCTTCACCGTCTGGATGTCGTGCGAGACGAAGACCATCGCCAGGCCGAGCCGCTCCTTGAGGTCGAGGAGCAGGTTGAGGATCTGCGCGCGCACCGACACGTCCAGCGCGCTGGTCGGCTCGTCGGCGATGATCAGGTGCGGGTCGAGCGCGAGCGCCCGGGCGATCGACACGCGCTGGCGCTGGCCGCCGGACAGCTGGCTGGGCAGCACGTCGGCGACCGACTGCGGCAGCCCGACCAGCTCCATCAGCTCGGCGATCCGCGCGTCGCGCTCGGCCACGGTGCCGCGGCGGTGCACGTCGAGGGGGTCGCGCAGGATCTGGCGCACCGGCATCCGCCGGTTGAGCGAGGTGGCGGGGTCCTGGAAGATCATGCCGACGCCCGCGCCGATGTGCAGCCGGCGCTCGGCCGCGCTCATCGACCAGACGTCCTGGCCCGCGACCTGCACTTCGCCGCTGGTCGGTTTCTGCAGGCCGACCAGCACCTTGGCCAGCGTCGACTTGCCGCAGCCCGACTCGCCGACGACACCCACCGTCTCGCCGGCGGCGATGGACAGGTCGGCCCCGGTCAGGGCATAGACGCGCTCGCGGTCGAAGATGCCGCCACCGCGGGTGCGGTGCACGACGTGGACGTCGGTCAGGCTGGCGATCGCCTGCGTGGGGACGGGGGTGGCGGTCATCGGGTCACCTCCGTGGCCTCGAGCTGGAGCGCGGGGTGGTGGCACGCGTAGCGGTGGTCGGGCTCACCGACGAGCGGTGGCGCCTGCTCGCGACAGATGTCGCTGGCCATCGGGCAGCGGTCGCTGAACCGGCAGCCGAGCGGGAAGTCCGCCGGCGACGGCACCACACCGGGGATCTGCGTGAGCCGCTCGGCGCCGGTCTCCAGCGACAGCACCGACCCGAGCAGGCCGCGCGCGTAGTGGTGTGCCGGGGCGCCGATCACGTCGGTGGTCACGCCCGACTCGACGATCTGGCCGCCGTACATCACGACCACGCGGTGCGAGACGTCACTGACCAGCGCGAGGTCGTGGCTGACCAGGATCAGCGCGAAGCCCAGCTCGGCCTGCAGCCGCAGCAGCAGCTCCATCACCTGCGCCTGCACGGTCACGTCGAGCGCCGTGGTGGGCTCGTCCGCGATCACCAGCCGCGGGTCGCGCGACAGCGCCATGGCGATGACGACGCGCTGGCGCTGACCGCCCGACAGCTCGTGGGGGTAGGCCGACAGGGTGCGCTTCGGGTCCAGCCCGACGAGGCCCATCAGCTCGACCGCCGTACGCGTGCCGCCGCGGCGGATCAGCTGCCTGAGCTGGCCGCCGATCGTGATCGACGGGTTCAGCGCGGAGAGCGCGTCCTGGTAGATCATCGCGATGTCGCGGCCCATCAGGGCACGACGCCGCGTGGCGTTGAGCGTCAGCAGGTCGGTGCCGTCGAAGGCCATGGTGCCGCGGATGCGGGCGCCCTTGGGCTGCAGCCCCATCACCGCGAGGGCGGTCAGCGACTTGCCCGAGCCCGACTCGCCGACCAGTCCCAGCACCTCGCCGGGGCGTACGGCGAAGGAGATGCCGTCGACGATGTCGACGCCGTTGTGCACGCCGGCGAACCCGATCGAGAGGTCCTCCACCGAGAGGATCGGCTCACCGGTCGGCCGCGGCCGGGCCCGCTCCCGCAGGCGCTGGGCCGCCTCGGCGAGGCCGGGCAGCTCGATCACCTTGCCGTTGCCGGGGCGAGCCTGCTCGAGCCGGTCGCCGACGACGACGTCGCGACGCACCAGGGAGCGCCGGGCGGCCGGGGCGGCCCAGGCGTCGGAGATGCCCTCGGAGAGCACGTTGAGCGCGAGCACCGTGAGCAGGATCAGCAGGCCCGGGAAGAAGGTGGCCCACCAGCCCCCGACCTGGACCATCTCCTTGCCGAAGGCGATGACCGAGCCCCACGAGGAGGCGGCGTCCTGCGGCGAGAGACCGCCGCCGATGAACGACAGCGACGCCTCGAAGACGATCGCGTCGGCGACCATCACGGTCACGAACACCATGATCGGCGCCGCGCAGTTGCGCAGGACGTGGCGCCACAGGATGTGCGGGCGGCGCGCGCCGATGATGCGCTCGGCGGCGACGTAGTCCTCGCGGTACTGCGAGAGCACGTTGGCGCGCACGATGCGGGCGACCGGCGGGATGAAGACGAAGCCGATCGCGACGATCAGCACGAACAGGCTGTTCTTGCCGAACGAGATGATGAGCAGGGCGGAGAGCACGATGGCCGGGAAGGCCATCACGACGTCGAGGACGCGCATGACGAGCTCGTCCACGGCGTTGCGCGAGGTTCCGGCGAGCGCACCGAGCAGCGCCCCGAACACCAGGGCGATCCCGGCGGCACCGAAGCCGACCATCAGCGAGCGGCGGGTGCCGGCGACCAGACGGGAGTAGACGTCGCGGCCGAGCTTGTCGAGGCCGAACCAGTAGTCCGAACCCGGACCTGTCAGTGGCGAGTCGAGCCCGGTCTGGGTCGGGTCGTGCTTGAGCAGCAGCGGCGCGAGCACTCCGACGAGCACGATGAGCAGCACGAAGCCGAGGGCGAACTGCGAGGTCAGGTTGAGACGGCGGAGGTGGTGCATCAGTGGCCTCCCCTCAGCCGAGGGTTCGCGAAGAGATAGAGGATGTCGACGACCAGGTTCACGACGACGAAGCCGAGGGCGATGGTCAAGATCGTGCCCTGCGCGAGCGCGGTGTCGTTCTGGCGGACGGCGGTCATGATCAGCGTGCCCATGCCGGGCAGCGAGAAGATCGCCTCGATGATCACGGTGCCGCCGATGAGGTAGCCGATCCGCAGGCCGAGGACCGTGAGCGGGTTGACGAGCGCGTTGCGCAGCACGTTGCGCCCGACGACGACGTGGGGCGGCAGGCCGGCGCCGATGGCGGTGCGGACGTAGTCGCGGTCGAGCTCCTCGACCATCGACGTCCGCACGATCCGGGCCAGCGAGCAGCCGACCGGCACCGCCAGCGCGAGGGCCGGCAGGGCGAGGGTCTCGAGGAACCCGCTCAGCGAGTCGGCCGGGTTGACGTAGCCACCGGTCGGGAAGAACGGGCGGCGTACGGCGAACTCCTGGATGAGCAGGAGGGCCAACCAGAAGGACGGCATCGCGATGCCGGCCATCGAGGCGAAGCGCATGACCTGGTCGGGCCAGCGGTCGCGGTAGAGCGCCGCGGTGATGCCGAGGGCCAGGCCGATCACCATGGCGCCGAGGACACCGAGGACCGTGAGCTGGATGGTGAGCGGGAGGGCCGTGGCGATCTTGCTCGCGACCGGCACTGAGGGCGGGAACGTCATCCCGAGGTCGCCGCGCACGAGGTCGCCGAGGAAGAAGAGGTAGCGCACCGGCAGCGGACGATCGAGGCCGTTGGCCTCCTTGAACGCGGCGACCTGGGCCGCCGAGGCCTGGTCGCCGAGGACGGACAGTGCCGGGTCGACCGGTGAGAACTGCATGACCACGAAGACGAACAACGTGATCCCCAGGACCAGCGGGACCAGGGTCAGCAGTCGCCTGGCGATCATGCTCAGGACAGTCAGCATGGGTTCACTCTCGATGAATCGGGGGAATGCGTCCTGCCCGGCTCGGGGGGAAGCCGGGCAGGACGCGGTGCGGCCGGATCAGGTCCGGTCAGTCCTTGCGCTCGGCATCGAGGAAGTACATGCCGGTGGTGGCGGCGCCCTCGAAGCCCTCGAGCGCGTCGGCGTCGTAGGCCGTCACGACCTGCGTGTGCAGGATCGGGTAGAGAGGCGCTTCCTCGGCGATGATGTCGAGCGCCTGCTTCCACAGGTCGGCCCGCTCGGTCTCGTCGTCGGCCTGCGAAGCCGCGTCGATGAGGTCCGCGACCTGCTGGCGCTCGGGAGCATCCCAGCGGTAGCGGTCCGACGGCCAGGTCGAGCCGTAGTAGAACCAGCGCAGCAGCAGGTCGGCGTCGGGACCGAAGACACTCGGGTCACCCGAGGCGAGCAGCACGCGGAACTTGTCCGAGGGGACGAGCTCGCCGTACACCGCGGCGGACGGGACGGTGTTGAGCGTCGCCTTGACGCCGATCGCCTTCCACGCCTCGATCACGAGCGGGGCGATGTCCTTGATGAAGGACGCATCGGTCGTGACCAGCTCGAAGGACAGGTCCTTGACGCCCGCGTCCGCGAGCAGCTGCTCGGCCTTGGCGGCGTCGTAGTCGTAGACCGTCGAAGCCTCCTGGTAGTCCGGGTTGCCCTCGTCGAGATAGCTGCTGGCGGGGGTGCCGAAGCCGCTCAGTGCGGTCTGGATGATCTTGTCCTTGTCGAGCGCGTAGTGCAGCGCCTGCCGCACCCGCTTGTCGTCGAAGGGAGCTGCGGAGTTGTTGAACATCAAGAACGCCTGGTTGAAGGCCTGCTTGGCCTCGACCTCGTAGGAGCCCTTCAGGGAGTCGACGTTGAGGTAGGGCACGGCCTCGATGGCCTGGACGCGACCACCCTCGAGGTCGGCGATCCGCGCGGCGGCGTCAGTGTTGGTGTTCCACGTCATGGTCTCCGCCTTCGCAGGAAGAGGACCGTTGTAGTTCTCGTTCTTCGAGAGCTTCAGGCCCGACTCGGCCGAGGCGCTGTCGAGCTTGTAGGGGCCCGAGCCGACCGGAGCGGTGTCGAAGGCCTCGGACGCGGCCTCGTCGGCAGTGAGCGCCTTGGGCACGATCTTGATGACGGCGATGCGCTGGGCGAAGAGCGGGAAGGGCGTCTTGAGCTTGAACTCGACCGTCGCGTCGTCGGTCGCGGTGACGCTCTCGATGAAGCTGATGAAGCCGTTCATCAGGGGCACGACCGCGGGGTCCGCCGGCTCGAGGACGCGCGTGAAGGAGTGGGCCACGTCCTCGGCGGTCACGGCGCTGCCGTCGGAGAACTTGGCGTCGTCGCGCACCTCGACGGTCCAGGTCAGGCCGTCCTCGCTGGCGACGGGGTCGGACTTGGCGAGCGCGAGGTAGGGCTCACGCGTCACCGGGTCGAGGTCGACGAGGCCCTCGAAGATGTGCTGGTTGGCCGCCGTGGCCACCGCGCTGGACGCGTTGTCCGGGTCGAAGCCGCTCGACAGCGCGAAGGCCAGCGTGGCCTCGATGCTGTTCGAGGAGCTGGCGCCGGAGTTGGTCGAGGATGGTCCGCTGCACGCGGCCGTGGCGACCGCGAGGCTGAGGGCCACGGCCACCGCCTTCGCGCCCGTCGTCAGCCGGCGTCGCACGCCCGCCGATCGGTCCGACCGTGTCGTGTCGGTGATGCTCACTGTTGCCTCCATCGGGGGTCAGAACCTGGCCGCGGAGACCGCCAGCGCTCTGTGTCGAGATGATGCGATTCGGAATTACTTCACCGGACCTATGACGTCTGATGTCTGATGCCGGTATGCTGAGCGTGACACGGATCACGACGGAGGGCAAGGCCATGAGCGGAACGAATCTGTCTCCCCAGCCGGACAACGGCATCCCGGCGAGGCGTCGCACGCGCCACCTGCGGGAGACGGTTGCCGACGACATCAAGCAGCTCATCCTCCAGCAGCGGCTGCGTCCCGGCGACCCGTTGCCGACCGAGGCGGAGCTGTGCGACGCCGTCGGCGCGAGCCGCTCCAGCGTCCGCGAGGCCGTCAAGACGCTCGCCGCGCTCGACATCGTGGAGGTGCGCCACGGCCACGGCACCTATGTCGGCGGGATGTCGCTGGCCGCCCTCGTCGAGAGCCTCGCGTTCCGCGGGCTGCTGAGCCAAGCCGACGACCACCTCGTGCTCTCCGAGCTGGTCGAGGTGCGCCAGACCCTCGAGCAGGGCCTGGCCGACCAGATCATCGCCGGCCTCGACGACGACCACCGCTCCGAGCTCTCGCTGCTCGCCGACGGCATGCGCCAGAAGGCGGCCGACGGCAAGGAGTTCATCGAGCTCGACCGCGAGTTCCACCTCATGCTGATGGAGCCGCTGGGCAACAACCTGATCCTGCAGCTGACGGGTGCCTTCTGGGACGTGCACACGATCGTCGCCCCCTCCCTGGAGACGACCAGCGAGAGCCTCCGGGTCACCGCGGAGCACCACTGCGACATCGCCGCGGCCGCCGTGGCCGGCGACGCCGACGCGCTGCGCACCGCCATCGCCAACCACTACGAGCCGATCCGGGCCTCGATCGCCGGCGCCCGCGCCCAGCGCGGCACCGCGTCCAGCGAGGTCTGATCCGCCAGTGCCGCACTTCGACCTGCCGCTCGCCGACCTGGCGACGTACCTCCCCGCACGCCGCGAACCTGCCGACTTCGACCGCTTCTGGGCCGACACCCTCACCGCCGCGCGCGCCGCGCCGCTCGACGTCGAGACGGCGCCGCACGCGACAGTCCTGCCGCTCGTCGACAGCCGCCACCTGTGGTTCTCGGGCTTCGACGGCGACCGCATCCACGCCCTGCTCATCGCCCCGTCCCCTGCCGTGGTCCCCGGCCCCGTGCCGATGGTCGTGCAGTTCCTGGGCTACGGCGACGGCACCGGCAGTCCCCTCGACTGGCTCGCGCTCCCGGCCGCCGGCTTCGCCACCCTCGTCGTCGACACCCGCGGGCAGGGCGCGCGGGCTCGCCGGGCGGGCGCGACCGGGGACGCCGCCGGCAGCGCGTCACCCCACGTCGAGGGGTTCCTGACCCGCGGCATCCTCGACCCGGCCGACTACTACTACCGGCGTGTCTTCACCGACGCAGTGCGAGCGGTCGAGGCGGCCGCCAGCCTCGACTTCGTGGACCCGAGCCGGATCGCCGTCGCGGGCGCCAGCCAGGGCGGCGGCATCGCCCTCGCCGCGGCAGCCCTCGCCGACGGCGTCGCGGCAGCGGTCGTCAACGTGCCGTTCCTGTGCCACATGCAGCGCGCCGTCGAGATCACCGCGCGGGCGCCGTACGCCGAGCTGCTCGCGTTCGTCCGCACCCACCGCGCCGCCGCCGATCGCGCCCTCGCGACCCTCGACTACTTCGACGGCGTCAACATGGCCGCGCGCAGCGACGTGCCGGCGCTGTTCTCGGTGGCCCTGATGGACGACGTGTGCCCGCCCTCCACCGTCTACGCGGCCTACAACCACTACGCCGGCACCAAGGAGCTCGAGGTCTACACCTACAACGAGCACGAGGGTGGCGGCGTCGCCCAGGACGAGCTCACCATCGCGTGGCTACGCGAACGGTTCGCCACGACCTGACGACGCCGCCACACCTCAGGGCCAGGGCAGCAGGTCCACGACGTTGCCCACCAGACGGGGCAGGTTCGCGGCACCGTTGGCCTGGGTGCCGACGAGGTGCACCGGGACAGCTCCGTCACCGGTGATCGTGAGGTTGGAGAAGGTGCACCCGGACAACAGCCACCGGGTGCCGACGAGCCGACTGGCCCGGACGTCGGTGTACCAGAGCGTGTTGCCGGTGAAGGTCGGCGGCAGCAGGCCCTCGATGGTGACGCCCCTCCCGGGATCGCGATCGACCCCTCCGACCGGGAACGCGAGGTTGGTCGTCCACCGCACAGAGCCACCACTGCCGTTGGAGTGGTTGAACGTGTTCCCCACGACGGACCCGTGGTTCCAGTTGTCGGCCGCGAGCGCGCCGTACGGGCTGGTCGCGGCGATCGCGTAGTAGGCGCCGTGGCAGTTCTGCAGCACGTTGCCGGTCACGGTCCAGTTGCCCGACGAGCTCCAGATGCCGAGCCGGCAGTAGGAGAAGTGGTTGTCGCTGAGCAGGGAGTACTCGCTGCGATCCGCCAGTGACACCCCGATGTAGCAACGCTCGAACGAGTTCCCCTGCAGCTTCACGCGGTAGTCGAAGTAGTTGTCGGCGGCCGCGCCGGTCACCACCACCCCGGCGCCGCGCCAACGCTGGAAGTCGCAGTCGAGGACGCGGACATTGGTGCACCGGGTGAGCCGGAGTCCGACGTGGCCGAACTCGGCGGGCGCGTTGACGACCTCCCCGTCCTGCCCGAGGAAGCGCACGCCGCGGATCGTGACGTTGCGACGCGACGTCGCCGCGAGGGCGCCGATGGCGCCACCCGCGACCGTGACGATCGCGCCGTTTCCCTCGATCAGGCACTCGTCGGGCAGGTCGGCGGTCCGGTCCAGGACGTAGGTCGCACCGGGCACGAGCTGGACCCGGGGCGTCTCGGCCAGCAGGGCCGTCCAGTCGTTGCCGTCCACGGGCGCCAGGACCGGGAGCCCGGAGCGCCCGGAGGAGTCCGCCACTGCCGGCTGGGCCGTGGCAGCCAGTCCTGCCAGGCCCAGCCCGGCCGCTCCGAGTCCGGTCAGGGCGCCACGTCGCGTCGTCGTCATCTCAGCCTCAACGGCCGGACCTCGGCCGCCGAGGCGAAGACCTTCCCGTCCGTGGCGCTGAGCGCCTCGAGCCGGACGTAGCGGGCGTCCTGCCGGGCGAAGCGCGCCTCCGCCAGGCCCTTGCCCGCCGGGAAGGTGCCCGAGGCGACCTTCGTCCACGTCGTGTTGTCCGAGCTGACGAGGACGTTGTAGTCGGCAATGTCGCCGTTGGTCCCCGTGGCCCGGCGCTGGTAGCGCAGCCCGGTCAGTGCCTGGGAGCTGCCGAGGTCCAGCGTGATCTGGTGCGGGTGGCCGGCCGCGGGGCTGGTCCACCTGGAGTGCCAGATGGTCGCCGAGCTGCCGTCGATCGCGTTCACGGCGCGGCCGTCCTCGCCCGCGGTCTCCTCGCTGGAGACCGAGGCGATCGCCAGGTCGGACGACGGCACGAGCTCCTCGCCGGGCCGGAGGTCGTCGGAGACCTCCACGCTGTGGATCGTGCCCACGAAGCCCCACCGGTTGCCCGGGGCTGCCGCCCCGCCGGCGACGGGGAGGTGCGCCCGGTTCATGCCCACGGTCAGGTTCGGCAGCCCACTGGGATTGAGGGCGTGCGGCTTGGTGAGCGCGGTGACGTCGGCGAAGAAGGCCTGACGGTTCACCTGGGCGATGAGCTCGCCGTCCAGGATCAGCGATGTCACGCCCGAGCTGCTCGCTGCGACCAGCTCGTGCTGCTTGCCGTCGGCCACGTCGACGTTGCTCTGCAACCGCACCGGATAGGTGCCGGACGCGGTGCGCACCTCGACGTAGGGCTTGCCACCGTTCAGCGAGACGACCACGTCGCGTACGGCGCTGATCGGGTCCGCGAGCGACAGCAGCGTGCCCACGGTGGGCCGCGCGGTGGTGCTGAACCGCACGGTCACCGCTCCGCCCGTCAGGTCCTTCACCGAGGCGACCCGGTCGGTCAGGTCGGTCATCGTCGAGCCGTCGTAGTCACGCTCGACCAGGTCGCTCAGGACGGTGTTGCCGCCCTTGACGATGATGCTCCCGGAGCCCTGCGAAGAGCCCTTGTCGCTGGTGAGCTCCACCGTGTAGGGGTAGGCGTTGGTCGCCACTCCCTCGGGGACCTGGACGGGCACCCGCACGCTCGCGGTCGCCCCGGGGGCGAGCTTCGCGATCCGCACGTCCGGGGCCGTGAAGCCCTCCGGCAGGTCCAGCGAAACGACGCCGCCGTCGATGGCCCCCGTCTCCTGGCTGGTGATCGAGACCTCGACCTCGGCAGTGCCGCCGGCGGGGCCGGGGTCGGTCGTGCGGGCGGAGACCGGCGCGCAGACGCCGTCGAGCCAGTCCTCCCCGAAGCGCGCATAGGAGATGTGCTGGTAGCCACCGCGTTCGTAGAGCAGGCCGAACCGGCCGTCCGCGAGCGGCGTCAGCGTGGAGTACTCGGCGGCGCCGGGCTCAAGCACCCGCCGGATCGGCCAGGTCTCGCCGTTGTCGCAGGACTGCCGGATCGTCAGGTTGGACCGCCCGCTCAGGGTGGCGGTGTTGCTGAACAGCAGCTTGCGGGCGTCGGCCGACTGCGGCGCGGCGTCCGCGTCGTAGCGGATGATCGAGCCGTTGTTGGCCGGGTCGATCAGCTCGTCGTCGGTGTGCAGGCCCGACCAGCTCTCGCCGCCGTCGTCGGAGAAGGCGACCTTGCGGTAGCCGCCCTGCGCGCGGGAGTTGAGCATCAGCCGGCCGTCGGAGAGCTCGACCACCTTGTTCTCGTCCATCCCGGGGCCGAGGAGCTGGCCGAAGCGCCACGTCTCGCCGTGGTCGTCGCTGATCAGGCTGGCGGCCCAGTTGCCGCCCTGGTGGCGCACGGCGTACTGCTGGACGAGGCGACCGGCGTACGGGCCCCGACGGATCTGGATGCCCTCACCGGACGCGGCGAACAGTCCCGCCCAGGCGGGGTTCTTCGCCTCCTCGGTGAGCCGGCGGTGCTGCCAGGTCACACCGTCGTCGTCGGACCAGCTGACGTCGGCGTGCAGGACGTCGGGGTCGTCGTTGTCGTTGCCGGTGGTGGAACCGAAGTAGCCCTGGTTGATCGAGGCCGCGTGGAAGAGCCAGATGCGGCCCGTCTTCCGGTCGGTGACCAGGCTGGGATCGCCGTACCCGGGCTTGCCGGGCTCGTAGCGAACGACCTGCCGCTCCTGCCAGGTCGTGCCGCCGTCGGTGCTGCGGCGCACGACGAGCGCGATGTTGTTGGGGACGTCGCCGTACGTCGGGCGACCGTCGTAGGAGGCGATCAGGGTGCCGGCGTTGGACTGGGTCAGGGCCGGGATGCGGTAGACGGGGTAGCCGACGCCGGTGTGGTCGAGGTCGGTGGTGAACAGGGGCGCGGGTGCCGGGTCGTCCGCGTGCGCCGGGATGAGGGGCACGGTGACGAGGAGCGCGGCACACCAGGCTCCGAGGAGGCGGCGGGGAGGCGCGTGCATGGGGGTCTCCTTGTTGATCAGACATCTGATGTCTGATCACGCTAAAGAGACGGGCCCGATGTGTCAAGGGTCACACCAGTTGGTCGCTCAGCCGGCGAGCGAGGACTGCATCGACGGGACCATCGCTGCACCCGTGGCCGGGGTGAGCCAGACGGTGGCGCCCTCGACGAGCCCCAGGCTGCGCGCGTGGGTGCGGGTGAGCACGACGGACGCGTCCTCGCCGTCGACCGTGAGCACGCTGAGGCGCACCTCGAAGCCGATGCGCAGCATGCGGTGCACCGAGCCCTCGATCGCGCCTGCGGTGTACGGCGCCGTCGCGACCTCGATGTCGTGCGGGCGCAGCGTCAGGCCGCCGAGGGTGGTGACCTCGCCGAGGAAGCCCATCACGAAGTCGTTGGCCGGCTCGTCGTAGAGCTGGTCGGGTGAGCCGACCTGCTCGACGCGGCCCTCGTTGATGACGACGATCTCGTCGGCGACCTCGAGGGCCTCCTCCTGGTCGTGGGTGACGAAGACCGTGGTGACCGCGACCTCGTCGTGCAGCCGGCGCAGCCAGTCGCGCAGCTCCTTGCGGACCTTCGCATCCAGCGCACCGAAGGGCTCGTCGAGCAGCAGCACGGTCGGCTCCACCGCGAGCGCCCGCGCGAGCGCCATCCGCTGGCGCTGGCCGCCGGAGAGCTGGGAGGGCAGGCGGTGCGCGAACTGCGAGAGGTGCACCAGCTTGAGCAGCTCGTCGACCCGCGCCGCGACCTCGCCCTTCGGCCGCTTGCGGATCTCGAGCCCGAAGGCGACGTTCTTGGCGACCGTCATGTGCTTGAAGACGGCGTAGTGCTGGAACACGAAGCCGACGTTGCGCTTCTGCGGCGGCAGCCTGGTCGCGTCCATGCCCTCGATCGACACCGTGCCGGTGTCGGCGGTGTCGAGGCCGGCGATGATCCGCAGCAGCGTCGACTTGCCGCCCCCGGACGGGCCGAGGAGGGCGGTCAGCTGGCCGGTGGGCAGGGAGACGTTGACGTCGTCGAGCGCGACGAAGTCGCCATACGTCTTGGTGAGTCCGGTGACGTCGATGCTCATGGGTGAACCTCAGGCTTCTTGGTGGGAGGGGCGGAGGAAGGCGACGACGACCAGGCAGGCGATGGAGATGAACGCGAGCAGGAACGCCACGGAGTAGGCCGTGGTCTGCTCGAAGTTCTGGTACTTCGCCTCGACGATCAGCGTCGCGGTCTGCGTGCGGCCGGTGATGTTTCCCGAGACGATCTTGACCGCCCCGAACTCGCCGAGCGAGCGGGCCAGCGAGAGGACGACGCCATAGATCACGGCCCACTTGATCGAGGGCAGCGTGATCCGCCAGAAGGTCTGGCGGCCGTTGGCGCCGAGGCTGCGGGCGGCCTGTTCCTGGTCGTCGCCGATCTCGCTGAGCACCGGCACGACCTCGCGGATGATCAGCGGCAGCGCCACGAAGCAGGTCGCCATGATCATGCCGGGCGAGTCGTAGATGACCTGCCAGCCGGCCTCCTCGATGCTCGGCCCGAGCCAGCCGGTCCGGCCGCTGAAGACGAGCAGCAGCGCCAGTCCCACCACGACGGGCGAGACCGACAGCGGCAGGTCGATGAGCGCCGACAGCACGCGCTTGCCCGGGAACTCGTAGCGCACGAGCAGCAGGGAGATCGTCACCCCGAAGACGAGGTTGATGACCACGGCCCACGCGGCGACCATCACGGTCAGCTTCAGCGCCGCCACGGTGTGCGGGTCGGTGAAGATGGCGAGGAAGTCGGCCGTGCCGTGCTCGAAGGTGCGTACGGCGACGAGCGAGACCGGCCAGGCCACGAGGAGGAAGACGTAGCCGACGGCGACCAGGCGGAGCAGCCAACGGACGGGAGCGGAGACCCTAACCACGATTGGCCACCCTCCGCTGGACGATGTCGAGCCCGACGATCACGACCAGGGCGACGACCAGCATCACCGAGGCGAGTGCGGCGGCCGACTGCGTGTTGCCGTTCTCGATGAAGGTCAGCACCCGGACCGAGACGACCTCGGTGCGGAAGGGCAGGTTGCCGGAGAGCAGCACCAGCGAGCCGTACTCGCTGATGGCGCGCGCGAAGGACAGGGCGGCCCCGGCGGAGATCGCCGGGGCGAGGCTGGGCAGGATGATGCGCCGCACGATGGTGCCGCGTCCTGCGCCCAGGGAGGCCGCGGCCTCCTCGACGTCGGCGTCGAGCTCCTCGAGCACCGGCTGGACCGTGCGCACGATGAACGGCAGCGTCACGAAGGCGAGCGCCAGCATGACGGCGTGCTCGGTGTTGGCCCACTCGAGGCCCAGCGGGCTCTCCGGCCCGTAGAGCGACAGCAGCACCAGCCCGGCGACGATGGTCGGCAGTGCGAACGGCACGTCGATGATGACGTTGAGCAGCGACTTGCCGACGAACCGGTCGCGGACCAGGACCCAGGCGATGATCGTGCCGACCACGATGTTGATCGCGGTCACGATGGCGGCCTGGCTGACGGTCAGGATGACCGCCGCCCACGTCTGGTCGCTGCGGAGCACCTGGAAGTAGGCGCCCCACCCGCCCTCGGCCGCGGTCACGATGATTGCGACCAGGGGGATGAGGACCAGCAGGCTGAACCAGATCATGGCCACGCCGAGACCGAGCCCGGCTCCGGGTGTGAGGGTGCTGCGCTGGCCGGCGCTGCGACCCCGCCGGGGACGACGTCCGGTGGACGTCTCCCCGACGGTGTCGGCAGGCGGGCCCAGGAGGGCGCTCGTCATCGCTGCTACTCGCCCAGCTTTCCGGTCTCCTGCTGGACCTCGGCCACCAGGCCGAGCGGCTCGCCGTCCTCGCCGTCGGCGAAGAACTTCTCCGCCGCCGCCGGCCAGCCACCGAAGTCGTCAGCCACGGTGAACAGCACCTGGGGCGTCGGGAAGGGGTCGGCCGGGTCGTTGGCGCCCTCCACCTCGCCCGTGACGCCCTCGGTGACGGGGCGGTAGCCGTGCTCGAGGAAGCTGGCCTGCGCCTCGTCGGTGTAGAGGTAGTCGAGGAAGGACTGCGCCTCCGGCTCGGCACCCTCGGTGACGGCGGCCGGGGTCTCGATGAGCAGCGTCTCGTCGGGCACGAGGTAGTCGAGCTCCTGGTCGTTCTGGCGGGCCAGGATGGCCTCGTTCTCGTAGGAGATGAGCACGTCGCCGACACCACTGGTGAAGCTGGTCAGCGCGTCGCGCGCCGAGCCGGGCAGCGCCACGGCGTTGTTGAAGAAGTCGACGAGATACTCGCGGGCCGCCTCCTCGTCACCGCCGTTGGCCTCGAGCGCGTGGCCGTACGCCGCCAGGATGTTCCACCGCGCGCCGCCGGACGAGCCCGGGTTGGGCGAGACGATCTCGACACCCGGCTCGACGATGTCCTCCCAGCCGGTGATGCCGAGCGGGTTGCCCGGACGGGTCACGATCACCACGACCGAGTCGGCCACGATGCCCCGATGCTCCCCGGCGTTCCAGTCCTCGCCCACCAGGCCGGCGTCGACCAGGCGGGTGACGTCGCCCTCGAGCGAGAAGTTGACGTAGTCGGCGGCCTGGCCGCCCTCGACGGCGCGGCTCTGGTCGCCCGACGGGCCGTAGGAGGTGCTGAACTCGACTCCCTCGCCCTCGGGGGTCTCGGCGAAGTCGGCGGTGATCTGCTCGTAGGCCGACTCGGGGGTCGAGTAGGCGACGAGGTCGAGCGACACGCCGCCCTCCGCAGTGGCTCCGTCGGAGCTGGTCGAGCACGCGGTCAACGCCACCAGCGGGACGAGGGACGCGGCAGCCAAGCGACGTGCCTGGTGGGAGGTGAGCAACATGGGTGTCTCTTTCGGTCGCGGCTTGCACCCGAGCGGGTCTGATAAGGGCAGTTACTAACTAATGTCGAGAAGACTACACGACTTAAAGTATGCACTGTCACCCTCCTTGCGCGTGTCCCCCGTCACGCCGAAAGTCCGCGTCCAATGAGCGACTCCCACCCCGATGCCTGATAAGGCCGGACTAGAGTGGATGACCGGGCAAGAAGGTGTTTCTGAAACGCGTTCTACTGAGAAGGAAGCAGGCCGAAGGTGACCCAGCCGACCAAGCAGGTCAAGCAGCTCGACCGCGTCATCATCCGGTTCGCCGGCGACTCGGGTGACGGCATGCAGCTGACCGGTGACCGGTTCACCCAGGAGTCGGCCGTCTTCGGCAACGACCTGATGACGCTGCCCAACTTCCCGGCCGAGATCCGGGCACCCCAGGGCACGCTCCCCGGCGTCTCGTCCTTCCAGGTGCACTTCGCCGACCACGACATCCTCACCGCGGGCGACGCCCCCGACGTGCTCGTCGCGATGAACCCGGCCGGCCTGCGTGCCAACCTCGGCGACCTGCCCAAGGGCGCGACGATCATCGTCGACACCCACGACTTCACGGCGCGCAACCTGGCGAAGGCGGGCTACACCGCCAACCCACTCGAGGGCGACGACCTCTCGGAGTTCGCCGTCCACCCCGTCGACCTGACCGGGATGACGGTCGCGGCGGTCAAGGAGTTCGGGCTCTCCCGCAAGGACGCCGCCCGCGCGAAGAACATGTTCGCCCTCGGCCTGCTGTCGTGGATGTACGGCCGCCCGACCGAGTCGACGACCGCCTTCTTGACCAAGCGGTTCGCGAAGGTCCCCGACATCCGCGATGCCAACATCACGGCCTTCAAGTCCGGCTGGAACTTCGGCGAGACGACCGAGACGTTCATCGTCCGCTACGAGATCAAGCCCGCGCCGATGTCCGCCGGCACCTACCGCAACATCACCGGCAACCTCGCCCTCGCCTACGGTCTGATCGCCGGCGGCGTGCAGTCGGGCCTGCCGGTCTTCCTCGGGTCCTACCCGATCACCCCGGCCTCCGACATCCTCCACGAGCTGAGCAAGCACAAGTCCTTCGGCGTCACCACGTTCCAGGCCGAGGACGAGATCGCCGGTGTGGGTGCCGCCATCGGCGCCTCCTTCGCCGGCAGCCTGGGTGTCACCACGACCTCGGGTCCGGGCGTCGCGCTGAAGTCGGAGGCCATCGGTCTGGCCGTGATGACCGAGCTGCCGCTCCTGGTCGTCGACGTCCAGCGCGGCGGTCCCTCGACCGGCCTGCCGACCAAGACCGAGCAGGCAGACCTGCTGCAGGCGATGTTCGGGCGCAACGGCGAGGCCCCGGTGCCGATCGTCGCCCCGCAGTCACCCGGCGACTGCTTCGACGCAGCCGTCGAGGCCGTCCGGATCGCCATCACCTACCGCACCCCGGTGATGCTGCTCTCCGACGGCTACCTCGCCAACGGCTCCGAGCCGTGGCGGATCCCCGACATCGCCGACCTGCCCGCGATCGACCCTGACTTCGCCACCGAGCTCAACCACGGTGACGGCGAGGACGCGGAGTTCTGGCCCTACGAGCGCGACGCCGAGACGCTCGCACGCCCGTGGGCGATCCCCGGCACGCCCGGCCTCGAGCACCGCATCGGCGGTCTGGAGAAGGGCGACGGGCACGGCAACATCTCCTACGACCCCGGCAACCACGACTTCATGGTCCGCACCCGCCAGGCGAAGGTCGACCGGATCGCCGACTCGCTCCCGCCGCTCGCGGTCGACGACCCCACAGGCGACGCCAAGGTCCTGGTGCTCGGGTGGGGATCGACGTACGGACCCATCGGTGCGGGCGTGCGTCGCGTGCGCAAGGCGGGCTACAAGGTCGCGCAAGCCCACCTGCGCCACCTCAACCCGTTCCCCAACGACCTCGGCGACATCCTCAAGAGCTACGACAAGGTGCTCGTGCCCGAGATGAACCTCGGCCAGCTCTCGCTGCTGCTGCGCGCGAAGTTCCTCGTCGACGTCATCGGCTACAACGAGGTCCGCGGGCTGCCGCTGAAGGCCGCGGTGCTCGCCGACGTCATTGGTGGACTCGTGGCCGAGGCCGAAGGCATCGAGGTCGACCTGACCCCTGCCCCGACGCCCGCCGCGACGCCCGCCGACAAGCCCGCCGACAAGGAGGAGCTGGCATGACCGCCGACAGCACCACTGACCTGGGCCTGCCCGGCCTGCGCTCCGGGACCGAGGGTGTCCCGACCGTGCTCGAGGGCGACCAGCCGCAGACCGGCAAGGACTTCACCTCCGACCAGGAGGTGCGCTGGTGCCCCGGGTGCGGTGACTACGCCGTGCTCAAGGCCGTCCAGGGCTTCCTGCCCGACCTGGGCCTGCGCCGCGAGAACATCGTGTTCGTCTCCGGCATCGGCTGCTCCTCGCGGTTCCCCTACTACCTCGACACCTACGGCATGCACTCGATCCACGGCCGCGCGCCGTCGATCGCCACCGGCATCGCCACGGCCCGCGAGGACCTCTCGGTGTGGGTCGTCACCGGCGACGGTGACGCGCTGTCGATCGGCGGCAACCACCTCATCCACGCCCTGCGGCGCAACGTCAACATGACGATCCTGCTGTTCAACAACCGGATCTACGGCCTGACGAAGGGTCAGTACTCCCCCACCTCCGAGCCGGGCAAGGTCACCAAGTCGACCCCGATGGGTTCGGTCGACCACCCCTTCAACCCGGTCTCGCTGGCGCTGGGGGCCGAGGCCTCCTTCGTCGCCCGCACGATCGACTCCGACCGCAAGCATCTCACCGCGGTGCTGTCGGCGGCCGCTGCCCACCGCGGCACGTCCTTCGTCGAGATCTACCAGAACTGCCCGATCTTCAACGACGGCGCCTTCGACGCCATCAAGAACCCCGACACCAAGGCAGACGCCATCATCCCGCTGGTCCACGGCGAGCAGGTCCGCTTCGGCGCACTGGACGCCGACGGCCGCGGCACCAAGGCGCTCACCCGCGACCGCTCCTCGGGTGGCGTGAAGGTCGTGGAGGTGAGCGAGGTCGACGACGCCGACATCCTCGTGCACGACGCGCACAACGCCGACCCCTCGACGGCCTTCGCAATCTCGCGGCTCACCGACTCCGGCTACCTCAACCAGTCGCCGATCGGCATCTTCCGCCAAGTCGAGCGCCCGACCTACGACGACCAGGCTCGCGCGCAGATCACCACCGCCCAAGCCGCCGCGACCGGCGACCCGACGTCGCGCCTGGCCGAGCTGATCAGCGCCGGCGACACCTGGACCGTCGTCTGACCCGACGAAGCAGCTGACCCGCCCGACGAGTCGTCGGGCGGGTCAGCGTGCCTCCGGGGGCTTGCCCCGCGTTGTTCAGTGCATCAGTTGAAGAACAGGGTCCAGACCTCGCCCTTGGTGGTGCCGTAGCCGTCGGAGGCCTTCACCTTGACACGCCACTTCCAGCGGCCGTCCTGGGGAGCGTAGATCTTGGTCCGGAACTTGCCGTCGTCGTTGGTCTTGACCTTCTTGACGGTCCTCCAGTTGCAGCCCTTGGCGCACGCCTTCTTCTGCAGGTGCACCTTCCGCTCGGCGTAGGGCAGCTCGGTGCCGTCCGCCTGGGGCTCGAGGACCTTGCCCTTGAGCAGGAAGGTGTCGAAGTTGAGCTGGTGCTCGCCCGGCGGCTGCTCGACGATCGTGCGCTTCGGCAGGGCCTGGTCGGCCTGGGCCGGGGCGACGACGACGGCGCTCAGGCCGAGGAGTGCGGTCAGCAGGCCGACGATGACGGTGCGGATCATCCGCATGGTTCCCCCTTGGGACGTGTGGATCGGACGCGCGGCGTGACGAGCACGCCGGTGGGTGAAGACTTCTGCATGGTAGACGCCGCCCGGCGAGATTCTGTTGTCGATCCCGCGACCTAGACTCGCGGAGTGCCGGACACTCGCCAAGGATTGCTGTTCGGCACCGCCGCCTATGCCCTGTGGGGCCTGTTCCCGCTGTACTGGCCGCTGCTGGAGCCCGCGGGCGCCGTGGAGATCCTCGCCCACCGCATCGTGTGGTCCTCGCTGACGATGACCGTGCTCGTGCTGGTCCTGCGACGCACCCCCACCGTCCTCGCCGCCGTCCGCGACCGCCGGTCGCTGGCGCTGCTGGCGGTCGCCGCCGTGGTGATCTCGGTCAACTGGGCCACCTACATCTACGGCGTGAACAACGGCCGGGTCGTCGAGGCCGCTCTCGGCTACTTCATCAACCCGCTGGTGACCGTGATGATGGGCGTCCTCGTGCTGGGCGAGGGACTGCGCCGGCTGCAGTGGATCGCCCTGGGCATCGCCGCGTTCGCGGTCGTCGTGCTGGCGATCGACTACGGCCGCCCGCCCTGGGTCGCACTCGTGCTGGCGTTCTCCTTCGGCACCTACGGGCTCGCGAAGAAGCAGGCCGGCGTCGGTCCTGTCGAGAGCCTCACCGTCGAGACCCTGCTCCTGGCGCCGATCGCGATGTCGTACGTCGCGTGGTTGGTCCTCACCGGCACCTCGACCTTCGGCGGCCACGGAAGCGGGCACGCCCTGCTCTTCACCACGACCGGGATCGTGACGGCCATCCCGCTCATGCTCTTCGGGGCCGCGGCGATCCGGGTGCCGCTGGTCGCGCTGGGGCTGCTGCAATATCTCGCTCCGGTCATCCAGTTCGCGCTGGGCGTCCTGCTCTTCCACGAGGCCATGCCCACCGGCCGCTGGATCGGCTTCGGGCTGGTGTGGGTCGCGCTGGTGATCTTCACCGTCGAGACCCTCAACCACCGCCGGCGCCAGCTCCGGATGGTGGCTGAGGCCTCCGCGGTCTGAGGCCCCAGCCACCCGGGGGTAGGTCAGTGCTGCTGGGTCAGAGCTGCTGGGTCCCGTCGTCGCGCCGAGCGCCGTACGCCGGGTCGAAGCTCGAGGTGGCGCCGGTCGTGCCGGTCGTCCTCGTGCCGGTCGTGCCGCTCGGCGAGGCGCTGGACGCCATCTGGCGTGCCTGCGTCTTGGCGCTGGGGGCGTTGGCGATCTCCTGCTTGAGCCGCGGCGCCTCCTGCTCGGCCTTGTTGAGGTAGCCCTCCCAGCGCTGCTGCATGGGCTTGATCAGGCCGCCGCCGACGCCGACGACGATCACGCCGGCCACCGTGGCGAGGATGGCGATGAGCACCGGGGTGGTCACCGTGGTCGCGACACCGACCTGGTTGAGCGCGGCCACGACACCGAGGAACAGGATGAAGATCGAGGCCGCATTGGCCAGCGCCTTGCCGTAGGACAAGGAGCCGAGCGTGCCCTCGACCATGCTCTTGACCGCCGCCGCGATGGCCGAGGCGACCACGACGATGACGATGGCGACGATCAGGCTGGGCAGGAAGGTGATGACCTGGGTGATCAGGTCACTGATGGGGTTGGGCCCGAAGACGCCGAACGCCAGCTGCAGGACGAAGAGCATCAGCGTGTAGTAGACGAGCTTGGCGAGGATGTCACTGGCGTCCATCTTGGAGTTGGCCAGCGCCTTCTGGACGCCTCCACGCTCCACGGCCCGGTCGAAGCCGATCCGCTCGAGAAGTGCGTTGATCGCCTTGCCGATGGCCTTGGCGATGATCATCCCGATGATCAGGATGACCAGGAACAGAACCAGCTTGGGCAAGAACTCCGCGATCGTGCTCAATCCGTCCCGGAGGCTGTCCTCGAGATTTTGTCGCATGCGTCTCGTCCTTCCTCTGCATACCGAGATCGCCAGTCAGACTGGCTGTACCCCCCGACGCAACCACACATCAAGACAGCCCTCATCACCCCTAGGAGGGGGATCACGGGTGCGCGTTCCGAGCCGGTCGTGGGCCGGTCGTGGGCCGGTCCGGGGCCGGTCGATCAGGCGGAGCGCGTGGCGACGATGTCGGCGAAGGACTCGAGGGCGGTGCGGACCGACCCGGGCTCCAGGACGCCGAGCAGCGCCTTGGCCGTCTCGGCCTGGGCCACGACGTAGGCGCGGGCCTCGCCCATGGCGGGGTGCTTGCGCAGCAGGTCGAGCGTCTCGGCGTGCAGCTGGTCGTCGGTGAGGTCGGCGTCGAGGAGCTCGAGCAGCCGCGCATCGGCCGGGTCGGTCGAGGCTCGCGCCATCAGCACCGGCAGCGTGGGCACGCCCTCGCGCAGGTCGGTGCCGGGGGTCTTGCCGGACTCGTCGGACTCGGAGGCGATGTCGAGGATGTCGTCGGAGAGCTGGAAGGCGGAGCCGACGATCTCGCCGTACGCCCGCAGCGCCTCGACCACCTCGGGCGTCGAGCCACCGAACATCGCGCCGTAGTGGGCGGAGGTGGCGATCAGCGAGCCGGTCTTCCCGGCCACGACCTCGAGGTAGTGGGCCAGCGGGTCCTCGTCGGGCTCCGGCTGGACGGTCTCGAGGATCTGGCCCTCGACGAGGCGGGTGAAGGTCTTGGCCTGGATGCGGACCGCGTCGGGGCCGAGGTCGGCAGTGAGCTCCGAGGACCGGCCGAAGAGGAAGTCCCCGGTCAGGATCGCGACGTGGTTGTCCCACCGGGCGTTGGCCGTGTCGGCACCGCGTCGCAGGTCGGCCTCGTCCATCACGTCGTCGTGGTAGAGCGAGGCGACGTGCGTCAGCTCCACGACGCACGCGGCGGTCAGGACCTCCTCGGCATCCGGCGTCGGTCCGGTCTCGGCGGCGAGCAGCACCAGCAACGGCCGGAAGCGCTTGCCACCGGCTGCCATCAGGTGCGCGGCCGCCTGGGAGACATAGGCCGTGCGGCCCTGGCAATGGCCGGCGAGCATCTCCTCGACCTTGACCAGGCGCTCGGCAAGGCGCTGCGCGAGCTCCGCGTCGTCGACGGGGAGCGCCAGAGACGAGCTTGACGAGGTGGTCACCTGAGGAATTGTCCCGCAAGGCCCGCGAGGTCGAGCAACGGCCCCGGCAAGACACCCAGCATCAGCGTCGCAGCGACCGCGAAGGCGATGGCCGTGGCGGTCAGCACGGACGGGTAGACGACGCTGGGACCGTCCCCGACGGGCTCGTCGAAGTACATCGCCTTGATCACCCGGATGTAGAAGAACGCGGCGATGATGCTGGCCAGGATGCCGACCACCACGACCGGCCAGGCCCCCGCTGCGAGGGCCACCGAGAAGACCGCGATCTTGCCGACGAAGCCGGAGGTGAGCGGGATGCCCGCCATGGCGAGCAGGAAGAACGCGAACACGCCGGCCACGACCGGCGACTCCTTGCCCAGGCCGGCCCAGCGGTCCAGGGACGTCACCTCGCCGCCGGAGTCGCGCACCAGGCTGACCACCGCGAAGGCACCGAGGACGACCAGGCCGTAGGTCGCGAGGTAGAACAGCACCGACTGCAGCGAGCTCACCTCGCCGACAGCCAGGTCACCGGTGGCCTGGACGCCGAGGACGCCGGTCAGGATGAAGCCGGTGTGGGCCACCGAGGAGTAGGCCAGCATCCGCTTCACGTCGCTCTGCGTGATGGCGACGATGGCTCCGAGCAGCATGCTCAAGATCGCGATCACCCACAGCATCGGCTGCCACGACCAGCGGTCGGCGCCGAAGGCGACGTAGAACAGGCGCATCAGCGCACCGAAGGCGGCCACCTTGGTGCCGGCGGACATGAAGGCCGTGACCGGGGTCGGGGCTCCCTGGTAGACGTCGGGCGTCCACGCCTGGAACGGAGCGGCGCCCACCTTGAACAGCAGGCCGACCGTCAGCAGTCCCATGCCGATCAGCAGCAGCGCGGAGTTGCCCGCGTCGTTGCGGACCGACTCGTTGATGTCGGCGAAGTCCATCGAGCCGGCGTAGCCGTAGACCAGCGCGGCGCCGTACAGGAAGAAGCCGGAGGAGAAGGCACCCAGCAGGAAGTACTTGAGGGCGGCCTCCTGGCTGAGCAGGCGACGGCGACGTGCGAGGCCGCAGAGGAGGTAGAGCGGCAGCGAGAGGATCTCGAGGGCCACGAACATCGTCAGCAGGTCGTTGGCAGCCGGGAACAGCAGCATGCCGAAGACGGCGAACATCAGCAGCGGGTAGACCTCGGTGTGGTCCAGCCCCCGGGTGGAGGCCTCGCGCTCGGCCTCGGAGCCGGGCAGGGCCGCGGCCTGGCCGGAGAAGGCGGACACTCCCCCGTCGAGGTGCCGCTCGGCGAAGAGCATCACGCCTGCGACGGAGAGCACGAGGATCAGGCCCCACAGGAACAGCGTGGGTCCGTCGACCGCGATGGTGCCGCCGACGGCGAGGATGCCGCGGGCGGCGCCGTCGGCATAGACCTCGCTGTCACGCGCGATCAGCACGACGCTGACGGTGGCGGCGGCGAGGCCGCCCAGAGAGAGCAGGACCTGCGCGCCGTAGCGGGCAGCGCGGGGGGCGAACGCCTCCACGACCACACCCAGGCAGGCGGCCCCGAAGACGACCAGGAGCGGGAACAGCTCGAAGTAGTCGATCGTGGGCTTGACGAAGTCGGTCACGGGTGGCCTCCGGTCACGCTCGGCGGGGCGTCAGTGACACCGACGTTGCTCATGATGTCGGTGACATGTGGATTGATGACGTCGAGGAGCGGCATCGGGAAGAAGCCGAACAGGACGAGTGCGAGCACCAGCGGGGTGAGCGTGCCGACCTCGCGGGCGTCGAGGTCGGGCATGACCTCCACGCGGTCGAAACCGGACGGGCCGGTCATGGTGCGCTGGTAGGCCCAGAGCACGTAGATCGCGGCCAGCACGATCGCGGTCACCGCGATCGCGCCCGCCCACCAGGCGTGCTCGAAGGCCGCGATGATGACCAGCATCTCGGAGACGAACGGCGAGAGGCCGGGCAGCCCGCAGGTCGCGAGGCCCGCGATCAGGAAGGTGCCGGCGAGGACCGGGGCGACCTTCTCGACGCCACCACCCATCGCCTTGATCGAGGCGGTGCCGCGGCGACGGATGAGGTAGCCGGCGACCAGGAACAGCGCGGCGGTGCCGACGCCGTGGTTGACCATGTAGAGGATCGAGCCGGAGATGCCCTGGCTGTTGAAGACGAAGATGCCGAGCACGATGAAGCCGAAGTGCGACAGCGACGTCAGGCCGATCAGGCGCAGCAGGTCGTCCTGGCCGATGGCCACCAGGGCGCCGTACACGATCGAGATCAGCGCGAGCGCGACCACGAGCGGGGTGGCCCACTGCGAGGCGTCGGGCAGCAGCCCGAGGCAGAAGCGCAGCATCCCGAAGGTGCCGATCTTGTCGAGCACGCAGATCAGCAGCACGGACGTGCCGGTGGTGGCCTTCTCGGTGGTGTCGGCCAGCCAGGTGTGCACCGGGAACAGCGGCGCCTTGATCGCGAAGGCGACGAAGAAGCCGACGAACAGCCAGCGCTGGGTGATCGGGTCGATGTCGAGGGCCGCGAGGTCGGAGATCAGGAACGACGGGTTGCCGCTGTTGGCCGACACGACGTAGAGCCCGATCACCGAGGCGAGCATGACCAGGCCGCCGGCGAGCTGGTAGATGAGGAACTTCATCGCCGCGCGGCCACGACCCGAGCGGCCGAAGCCGCCGATGAGGAAGTAGGCCGGGATGAGGGTGGCCTCGAAGACGACGTAGAAGAGGAACACGTCGGTGGCCGTGAAGACCGCCAGCGACATCGCCTCGAGCGCGAGCACCCAGGCCACGAAGTTCCGGCTGCCGCCGTTGCCCTCCTCGTCGGCCTCGTGCCACGAGGCGACCAGGACGATCGGCACGAGGGCGACCGTCAGCAGCACCATCACCAGGCCCAGGCCGTCGACGCCGAGCGCGTAGTGCACGCCCAGCGCCTCGATCCACGCGTGCGTCTCGGTCAGCTGCATGCCGCCGTCGAGGTCGTACGCCGACAGCGCGGCGATCGCAGCCCACAGCAGCGCGGCTCCGGCGAAGGCGACGCCGGCGAGCCGGGCTGTCGCGGCCGGGAGGAAGGCCGTCACGATCGCGCCCACGAGGGGGATCGCGATCAGCACGGAGAGAACAGGGAGATCACTCATGCGAGGTTCACCGCCAGGAGGGCCAGGACGACGAGCAGTGCGCCGCCGAGCAGGGAGAGGGCATAGGAGCGCACGAAGCCGTTCTGGACGCGGCGCAGGGCACCGGACACGGCACCGACACCGAGCGAGCCGCCCTCGACGACCCCGTCGACACCGACGCGGTCGAACGAGGTGAGACCGGAGACCAGGGCCCTGCCCGGGGCCACGACGACGCCCTCGTTGATCGCATCGCCGTACAGGTCGGCACGAGCGGCGCGGGTGGCGAAGGAGACCTCGGTGGGAGCCACGCGGGGGATCTCGCGCTTGCCGACCAGGAACCAGGCGGCAGCGACGCCGATGGCGACGACGGCCACGACCATGAGCGTGATCACGATCGCCGGCAGCGGCGGCTCGTGGTGCTCGGCGACGCCGGTGACCGGGGCGAGGAACTCCACGACGAAGTCACCGAGGAGCAGCACGCCACCCAGGACCGAGAGCGCAGCCAGCACGATCAGCGGCACCGTCATCACGTGGGGCGACTCGTGGGGGTGGGCGTCCTTGTCCCAGCGGGAGGTGTCGCCGAAGAAGGTCATCAGCATCAGGCGGGTCATGTAGAAGCCGGTGATGCCGGCACCGAGCAGCGCGCAGAGACCGATGATCCAGTTCTCCGCGAGCGCGGTCTCGATGATCTTGTCCTTGGAGAAGAAGCCGGAGAAGCCGGGGAACCCGATGATCGCGAGGTAGCCCATGGCGAAGGTCAAGAACGTGACCGGCATGTAGTTGCGCAGCCCGCCGTAGTGACGCATGTCGACGTCGTCGTTCATCCCGTGCATCACCGAGCCGGCGCCGAGGAACATGTTGGCCTTGAAGAAGCCGTGGGTGAGCAGGTGGAAGATGGCGAACGGGTAGCCGGCGACACCGAGACCGGCGGCGAGCATCATGTAGCCGATCTGGCTCATCGTCGAGCCGGCCAGCGCCTTCTTGATGTCGTCCTTGGCACAGCCGAGGATCGCACCCCACAGCAGCGTGACCGTGGCGACGATGACCACGACGGTCTGCGCGACCGGCGTCAGCTCGTAGATGAAGTTGGAGCGCACGACGAGGTAGACACCGGCGGTGACCATGGTCGCCGCGTGGATCAGGGCCGAGACCGGGGTCGGGCCCTCCATCGCGTCGAGCAGCCACGCCTGCAGCGGCACCTGGGCGGACTTGCCACACGCACCGAGCAGGAGCAGCAGGCCGAGCGCGTTGAGGGTGGCCTGCGAGGCACCGGAGGCCTGCTCGCTGATGGCCGCGAAGTCGGTGGTGCCGAAGGTCGTGAACATCAGCGCGATCGCGAGCGAGAGACCGATGTCGCCGACGCGGTTGATGACGAAGGCCTTCTTCGCGGCGGCGGCGGCGGAGTGCTTGTGCTGCCAGAAGCCGATCAGGAGGTAGGACGCCAGGCCGACGCCCTCCCAGCCGAGGAAGACGACGAGGTAGTTGGCGCCGAGGACCAGCACCAGCATCGCGGCGACGAAGAGGTTGAGGTAGCCGAAGAAGCGGCGGCGCCGGTCGTCGTGCTCCATGTAGCCGATGGAGTAGACGTGGATCAGGGAGCCGACGCCGGTGATCAGCAGCAGGAACAGCGCGGAGAGCGGGTCGTAGAGCAGGTCCATGCCGACGTCGAGGCCGCCGACCTGGAACCAGGTGAAGAGGTGCTGGCCGATCTGCCGCTCCTCCTCGCCGCGCCCCAGCAGGGCGATGAACAGGATGAGGCTCAGCACGAAGGAGCCGGCGGCACTCGCCGTACCGATCCAGTGGCCGACCTTGTCCAGGGCGCCCTTCGCGACGGCACCACCGAGCAGCAGCACCGCAGCGCCCGCGAGGGGCAGCGCGATGATCAGCCACAGCCAGGTGAACACACCCTCGGCGGCCACAGGGTGCACGACCGGGATCTCGGAGGCAGCCTCGGAGGAGGCAAGCAGGATTGCGTCAAGAGTCACGTCAGGTCCCTCAGTACTTCAGCAGACTGGCGTCGTCGACGGAGGCCGAACGTCGGGTGCGGAAGATGGTCATGATGATCGCGAGGCCGATCACGACCTCCGCGGCCGCCACCACCATCACGAAGAAGGCCGCGATCTGGCCGTCGAGGTTGCCGTGCTGCTTGGCGAAGGTGACCAGCGCGAGGTTGCAGGCGTTGAGCATCAGCTCGATGCACATGAAGACCACGATGGCGTTGCGGCGGGTGAGCACGCCGACGCAGCCGATCGTGAAGAGGATCGCGGACAGGACGATGTACTCGGTCACTTGACGTCCTCTTCCGTGCTGGCCGGAGCGCCGGACTTGCCGGAGGTCTCAGGCATCTCCGAGGGGTCCTGGCCGAGCTGGCGGCGGACCTCGTCGATGTCGTCGGCCATGGCCGGTCCGGAACGGATGACGCCGCGAGCGACCAGCACCCGCGACACCGAGGACTCCGCCGCGGAACCGTCGGGCAGCAGGGCCGGGGTGTCGACGGCGTTGTGACGCGCGTAGACACCGGGCGCCGGCAACGGGCCGGGGTGCTTGCCGGTCTCCGCGTAGTCGCGCATCCGCTGCGCAGCCAGCGAGGCCTGCGTCTCCTTCGGCGTGAGGCGCTCGCGGTGGGCCAGCACCATCGCGCCGATCGCGGCCGTGATCAGCAGGGCGCTGGTGGCCTCGAAGGCGAAGACGTAGCGGGAGAACAAGATGTTGGCCAGCTGCTCGATGTTGCCGCCGGCATTGGCCTCGTCGAGGCCCACGGCGGTGCCGAGCGTGACCTGCGAGAGGGCGGTCACGAGGACGGCGCCGAGGGCCAGCCCGAGGATCGTGGCCAGCGCGCACTGGCCCTTGATCGTCTCGACGACCGAGTCGGACGCATCAACGCCCACGAGCATCAGCACGAACAGGAACAGCATCAAGATCGCGCCGGTGTAGACGATGATCTGGACCGCGAAGAGGAACGGCGCGTCCAGGACGGCGTAGAGCACGGCCAGGCTGAGCATCACGATGGCCAGCAGCATCGCGGCGTGCACGGCCTTGCGGACGAACAGGATGCCGAGGGCGGCCGCCACCATGATCGGGGCGAGGATCCAGAACGTCATGCGGGGCCTCCGTTCGGAGTCTCCGAGGCGCCGTACGCACCGCGGTAGTAGGCGCCCTCGTCGTCGCCGAGCCGCATCGGGTGCGGCGGCTGCTCCATGCCGGGCAGGAGCGGGGCGAGCAGGTCGGACTTCTCGTAGATCAGGTCGGCCCGCGTGGTGTCGGCGAGCTCGTACTCGTTCGTCATCGTCAGCGCCCGCGTCGGGCACGCCTCGATGCACAGCCCGCAGAGGATGCAGCGCAGGTAGTTGATCTGGTAGACGCGGCCGTAGCGCTCACCGGGGCTGAAGCGTTCGTCGTCGGTGTTGGAGCCGCCCTCGACGTAGATCGCGTCGGCCGGGCAGGCCCACGCGCACAGCTCGCAGCCGATGCACTTCTCCAGCCCGTCGGGCCACCGGTTGAGCTGGTGGCGACCGTGGAAACGCGGCGCGGTCGGCATCTTCTCGAAGGGGTACTGCTCGGTCACGACCTTCTTGAACATCGTGCGGAACGTGACCCCGAACCCGGCGACCGGGTCCCAGTACTGCTCCTTGAGGGTCTTGGCGTCAGCCATCACTTCTCCTGGTCCGAGGCGGTCGCACTGTCAGCAGCGCTGCCTGTCACGGTGGTACGCCGATCGGCGAACGTCAGCGGTCGGGCGGCGCCGCGCACGGCTCCACCGGTCGGCATGGGCGGGGTCGGGAAGCCGCCCGCGAAGGCGTCCACCTCGGCGTCGGTCCCGGCCGGCGTGGTCTCCTCCTCCTCGGCACTGTCCCCGACGAAGAACAGGACGATGCAGAGCGCCAGGAGGACCCCGGCGCCGGCGAGGATGTAGGAGCGGTCGATGCCGCCCTCGAGGGTGAGGACGCGGATCGTCGCGACGAGCACGATCCAGACCAGCGACGCGGGGATGAGCCGCTTCCAGCCGAACGCCATGAACTGGTCGTAGCGCAGGCGGGGCAGCGAGCCGCGCAGCCAGATGAACATGAAGATGAACAGGAACATCTTGGAGAAGAACCACAGCAGCGGCCAGTAGCCGGAGTCGGCGCCCTCCCACAGCTGGATGATCGGCCAGGGCGCGTGCCAGCCACCGAGGAACAGGGTGGTCGCGAGTGCCGACACCGTCGCCATGTTGATGTACTCGGCGAGGAAGAACAGCGCGAACTTCAAGCTGGAGTACTCGGTGTGGAAGCCGCCGACCAGCTCGCCCTCGGCCTCGGGGAGGTCGAAGGGCGCCCGGTTGGTCTCACCGACCATCGAGATGACGTAGATGATGAACGACGGCAGCAGGATCAGGGCGTACCACGTCGGCACCGGGATGACGCCGAGCCAGTACTCCTGGCCAGGGTTCTGCGCGGCCACGATCTCCGAGGTCGACATCGAGCCGGCGTACAGGAAGACCGCGACGAGCGCGAGCCCCATGGCGACCTCGTAGGAGATCATCTGGGCGCTCGAGCGCAGGCCGCCGAGCAGGCTGTACGTCGACCCGCTGGACCAGCCGCCGAGCACGATGCCGTAGATGCCGATCGACGCGATGGCCATCACGAACAGCACGGCCACCGGCATGTCGGTCAGCTGCAGCGGGGTGGTGCGGTCGGTGAACGGGAGCCCGACCTCGGGCCCGAACGGGATCACCGCGAACGTCACGAAGGCGGGGATCACCGCGATCACCGGAGCGATGAAGAAGACGACCTTGTCGGCCGCCTTGGGGATGATGTCCTCCTTGAGCGCGAGCTTCACACCGTCGGCCAGCGACTGCAGCAGGCCGAAGGGCCCGTGCACGTTGGGACCGATGCGGTGCTGCATGCGGGCCACGACCCGGCGCTCCAGCCAGATGTTGAACAGCGTGAGCAGGACCAGCACGATGAAGATCGCGACGGCCTTGCCCAGGATCAGCCACCACGGGTCCTGGCCGAAGGCGGACAGGTCGTCCGCCACGAACGCCGTCACCTGGCTGAGCATCTGGGGGATCATCACTTGGCTCCCTTCACCGTGACGGAGCTGCCGGGCGAGGCCAGGTCGGCCAGCACCCCGCGACCGAACGAGCTGGCCGGCACCCACACCGCACCGTCGGGCAGGTCGGCGACCTCGACGGGCAGCGTGACCGAGCCCCGGTCACCGGAGAGGGTCACCAGCGCCGGTCCCTGGTGCAGGCCGAAGAGCGCGTCGTGGGCGGCCTGGTTGATCCGGGCGACGGCCGGGCGGGCCGTGGCGGCGAGGTTGACGTCGCCGTGCTGCATGGACCCGAGGTCGAGCAGCTGCTTCCAGGTCGACAGCGCGAGCGCGCCGGCCCTGGCCTTGGGCCTGCGGGGTTCCTTGCCGAGCGTCAGGGTCGGGCGAGGGCCGTCCCAGGCTCCCATCACCGCCATCTCGGTGCGGACCTCGTGCACGGTGCGGAAGCCGAGCGGCGTGCCCAGTTCGTCGGCGATGCCGGCGAGGATGCGCAGGTCGGGCAGCGACGCAGGGTTGGTGAAGACCGCCTCGAAGGGGCGCGGTCGCCCCTCCCAGGTGAGGAAGGTGCCGGCCTTGTCGGCGACCGGGGCAACCGGCAGCACGACGTCGGCGAGCGCGGCGACGTCGGTCATCCGCTGCTCCAGGCTGACAACGAACTGCGCGGACTCGATCGCCGTACGCGTGGCGGCCGGGTCGGCGGTGTCATCGGGGTCGACGCCGCCGATCACGAGGCCACCGAGGTCGCCCTTGACCAGGGCGGCGACGATCGCGTTGCCGTCACGACCGGCCGTGTCGGGCAGCGACTCGACGCCCCAGGCGGCGGCGGCATCGACGCGCGCCGAGGCCTCCGATGCGGGACGACCACCGGGCAGCAGGGTCGGCAGGCAGCCGGCCTCGACCGCACCGCGGTCGCCGGCCCGGCGCGGCACCCAGGCCAGGCGGGCTCCGGTGGTCCTGGCGAGCTCGAGTGCGGCAGTGAGCGCACCGTGGCTCTGGGCCAGTCGCTCACCGACGAGGATCACGCCGCCGGCGTCGAGGGCGGTCTCACCGTCGTTGGCGAGCGCGCTGAGCGCCTCGGCCTCGGTGCCGGGGACCGTCGCGACCAGGCGGCCGTTCATCTTGGCGAGGCCGCGCGTGGTGTACGGCGCCAGCGCGACCACCTTGGTCCTGCCCTTCGACGCCTTGCGCAGCCGCAGGAAGATCGTGGCCGCCTCATCCTCGGGCTCCAGGCCGGCGAGCACGACGACGGAGGCGGACTCCAGGTCGGCGTACGACACCTCGCTGCTGAGGGCGACGAACGACGCGAGGAAGTCAGCCTCCTCGGCGCTGTGCGGGCGGGCGCGGAAGTCGATGTCGTTGGTGCCGAGCGCGACCCGGGCGAACTTGGCGTAGGCGTAGGCGTCCTCGGCGGTCACGCGACCACCGGTGAGCACCGCGCTCGCGCCGGCCGCACGCAGGCCGCGTGCAGCGACGGCGAAGGCCTCGGGCCACGACGCCGGGCGCAGCTGGCCGTCCTCGTCGCGCACCATCGGGTGCGTGAGGCGGTCGTCCTGGCGCGCGTAGTGGAACGCGAAGCGGTCCTTGTCGCTGATCCACTCCTCGTTGACCTCGGGGTCGTTGCCGGCCAGGCGGCGCATGACCTTGCCACGACGGTGGTCGATGCGGATCGCGGCGCCGCAGGCGTCGTGCTCGGCGACACCCGGCGTGGAGACGAGGTCGAAGGGGCGCGAGCGGAAGCGGTACTCGGCGCTGGTGAGGGCACCCACCGGGCAGATCTGGATGGTGTTGCCGGAGAAGTAGGACAGGAACGGCGCGTCGTCGGCAATGCCGACCTGCTGCTGGGCACCGCGCTCGACCATCTCGATGAAGGGGTCGCCGGCGATCTCGTCGGTGAAGCGGGTGCAGCGCTGGCAGACGATGCAGCGCTCCCGGTCGAGCAGGATCTGTGCGGAGAGGTTGATCGGCTTGGGGAAGGTGCGCTTGACGCCCTCGAACCGGGTCTCGCCACGGCCGTGCGACATGGCCTGGTTCTGCAGGGGGCACTCGCCACCCTTGTCGCAGACCGGGCAGTCGAGCGGGTGGTTGATGAGCAGGAACTCCATGACGCCCTGCTGCGCCTTGTCGGCGACCTTGCTGGTCACTTGGGTCTCGACGACCATGCCCTCGGCGACCGGCAGCGTGCAGGAGGCCTGCGGCTTGGGGATCGGCTTGCCGTTGCCGGCGTCGGGGATGTCGACGAGGCACTGGCGGCACGCACCCACCGGGGCGAGCAGCGGGTGGTCGCAGAAGCGCGGCACCTGCACGCCGACCTGCTCGGCGGCGCGGATGACCAGGGTGTTGGGCGGGACGCTGACCTGGACGCCGTCGATGGTGACGGTGACCAGGTCGGTCTTCTCCGGGGTCGTCGTCATGCCGTTGCTCCGGTGGTGGCGAAGGTGGTCGAGGCGTTCGGGTCGAACGGGCAGCCGCCGTGGCTCAGGTGGGCGAGGTACTCCTCGCGGAAGTACTTGATCGAGCTCGAGATCGGGCTGGTCGCACCGTCGCCGAGGGCGCAGAAGGAACGGCCCAGGATGTTGTCGCACTGGTCGAGGAGCAGGTCGAGGTCGTCCTCGCTGCCCTGCCCCTTCTCCAGGCGGGCCAACGTCTGCACCAGCCACCACGTGCCCTCACGGCACGGGGTGCACTTGCCGCAGGACTCGTGCTTGTAGAACTCGGTCCAGCGCAGCACTGCACGCAGGACGCAGGTGGTCTCGTCGAAGAGCTGCAGGGCACGCGTGCCGAGCATCGACCCGGCTGCACCGACGCCTTCGAAGTCGAGGGGTACGTCGAGGTGCTCCGGCGTCAGCAGGGGCGTGCTCGAGCCACCGGGGGTCCAGAACTTGAGCTCGTGTCCCTCGCGCATGCCACCGGCCAGGTCGATCAGCTGGCGCAGGGTGATGCCGAGCGGAGCTTCGTACTGGCCGGGGTTGGTGACGTGGCCCGACAGGCTGAAGATGCCGTAGCCCTTCGACTTCTCGGTGCCCATCGAAGCGAACCAGTCGGCACCGTTGGCGATGATGCTCGGCACGGAGGCGATGGACTCGACGTTGTTGATGACGGTCGGGCTGGCGTAGAGGCCGGCCACCGCGGGGAACGGCGGACGCAGGCGCGGCTGGCCGCGACGACCCTCCAGGCCCTCGAGCAGCGCGGTCTCCTCGCCACAGATGTAGGCACCGGCACCGGCGTGCACGACGACGTCGAGGTCGTAGCCCGAGCCGTTGATGTTCTTGCCGAGGTGACCGGCGAGGTAGGCCTCCTGCACGGCGCGCTGGAGCCGGCGGATGACGTGGAGGACCTCACCACGGACGTAGATGAAGGCGTGGTTGGCACGGATCGCGAAGGAGCTGATGATGACGCCCTCGAGCAGGGTGTGCGGGCTGGCCATCATCAGCGGGATGTCCTTGCAGGTGCCCGGCTCCGACTCGTCGGCGTTGACGACGAGGTACTTCGGCTTGCTGCCGGCTGGTGTCCCAGGGTCCTGCGGGATGAAGCCCCACTTCATGCCGGTGGGGAATCCGGCGCCACCGCGACCGCGCAGACCGGAGTCCTTGACCGCGGTGATGATGTCGTCGGGCGGCATGGTGAGCGCCTTCTGCATGGCGGCGTAACCGCCACGGGCCTCGTAGGAGGCCAGCGTCCAGGCCCGCTCCTGGTCCCAGTTGTCCGTGAGGACCGGGGTCAACATGTCGGTGCTCACTTGCCTTCCTCGGCCTTCGTCTCGGACTCCGCGCGCGAGGTGTCGGCCTGCTCGACGGCGTCGGTCTTGGTGCCGGTGGCGGCGGTCGTGCCCGCGGCATCGGCCGACGGTGCGGTCCAGCCCCGGTCCCGGGCGATCGCGAGCCCGACCAGGGAGGCCGGGCCAGCGGCCGGGCCCTCGTCGGCGAGGTCGTCGGGGAAGCCGGCGAGCACCCGCTCGGCCTGCTTCCAGGTGCAGAGCCGGGGGCCGCGCGTGGACTGGACGTCCTTGCCGGCGCGGAGGTCGTCGACGACCTGGACGGCCGAGTCGGGCGTCTGGTTGTCCATGAACTCCCAGTTGACCATCATCACGGGGGCGTAGTCGCAGGCGGCGTTGCACTCGATGTGCTCGAGGGTGATCTTGCCGTCCTCGCTCGTCTCGTCGTTGCCGACGTCGAGGTGGTCCTTGAGCCGCTCGAAGATCAGGTCGCCGCCCATGACCGCGCACAGCGTGTTGGTGCAGACACCGACGAGGTAGTCACCGACGGGCTTGCGCTTGTACATCGTGTAGAACGTCGCGACACCGCTGACCTCGGCGGCCGAGATGCCGAGCACCTCGGCGCAGGCCTCGATGCCCTCGGGGGTCACCCGGCCCTCGACCGACTGGACGAGGTGCAGCATCGGGAGCAGGCCCGAGCGTGCCTCGGGGTAGCGGGCGGCGATGGCTCGCAGCTCGGCGTACGTCTCCGGCGTCAGCGGTGTCCGGTCGTCGTCGAACCGGTCAGGCGCCGGCGCGGAGTAGGCGGCGGTGCTGACGGTCATGCCGGGGTCGACAGCGGGGACCTCGGAAGGCTGGGTCATCGGTCGACACCTCCCATCACGGGGTCGATCGAGGCGATGGCGACGATGACGTCGGCGATCATGCCGCCCTCGCTCATCACGCTGGTGGCCTGGAGGTTGGTGAAGGACGGGTCACGGAAGTGTGCCCGGAAGGGGCGGGTCCCGCCGTCGGAGACGACGTGCGCGCCGAGCTCGCCGCGGGGCGACTCGACCGGGACGTAGGCCTGGCCGGGCGGCACGCGGAAGCCCTCGGTGACGAGCTTGAAGTGGTGGATCAGCGCTTCCATGGACTCGCCCATGATGTGCTTGATGTGGTCGGCGCTGTTGCCCATGCCGTCGCTGCCGATCGACAGCTGGCTGGGCCAGGCGATCTTCTTGTCCGCGACCATGACCGGTGCGCCCTCGAGGGCGGCGAGGCGGTCGGCGGCCTGCTCGACGATCTTGAGCGACTCGCTCATCTCGTTGAGCCGGACACGGAAGCGGCCGTAGGCGTCGGCCGTGTCCCAGGTCTGGACCTCGAAGTCGTAGTCCTCGTAGCCGCAGTAGGGCTCGGTCTTGCGCAGGTCCCAGGCGTAGCCGGTCGCGCGCAGCGGGGGACCGGACAGGCCCAGCGCCAGGCAGCCGGCGAGGTCGAGGTGGCCGACGTCCTCGAGGCGGGCCTTGAAGATCGGGTTGGCGTTGCACAGGGCGGCGTACTCGGGCAGCCGCTTGCGCATCAGCGCGATGAAGTCGCGGATCTCGTCGAGGGCGCCGGGCGGCAGGTCCTGAGCGACGCCGCCGGGACGGATGAAGGCGTGGTTCATCCGCAGGCCGGTGATCAGCTCGAACAGGTCGAGCACCAGCTCGCGCTCGCGGAAGCCGATCGTCATCACGGTCAACGCGCCGATCTCCATGCCGCCGGTCGCGATCGCGACGAGGTGGGAGGAGATGCGGTTGAGCTCCATGAGGAGGACGCGCATGACCTGCGCCTTCTCCGGGATGTCGTCCTCGATGTCGAGGAGGCGCTCCACGCCGAGGGAGTAGGTCGCCTCGTTGAAGAAGGGCGAGAGGTAGTCCATCCGGGTGCAGAACGTGACGCCCTGGACCCAGGTGCGGTATTCCATGTTCTTCTCGATGCCGGTGTGGAGATAGCCGATGCCGCAGCGGGCCTCGGTGACCGTCTCCCCCTCCAGCTCGAGGATGAGGCGCAGCACCCCGTGGGTCGAGGGGTGCTGGGGACCCATGTTGACCACGACCCGCTCGTCGGCGGCGTCGCCGAGGCCTTGGCTGATGGAGTCCCAGTCCTGGCCGGTGACCGTGAAGACCTTGCCCTGGCTGGTCTCGCTGGGGTCGGCGTACATGTCCTGAGTCATTAGTTGTACGACCTCCGCTGGTCGGGGGGCGGGATCGAGCCGCCCTTGTACTCCACGGGAATGCCGCCCAAGGGGTAGTCCTTGCGCTGCGGGTGACCGGGCCAGTCGTCGGGCATCAGGATCCGGGCCATGGCCGGGTGGCCGTCGAACTGGATGCCGAACATGTCCCAGGTCTCGCGCTCGTGCCAGTCGCTGGTCGGGTAGATGCTGACCAGGCTGGGGATGTGCGGGTCGGCGTCGGGGCAGGTGACCTCGAGCCGGATCCGTCGGTTGTGGGTCATGGAGAGCAGGTGGTAGACGGCGTGCAGCTCGCGCCCGGTGTCGTCGGGGTAGTGAACGCCGCTGACGCCCGAGCAGAACTCGAAGCGGAGCGCCTCGTCGTCGCGCAGCATCTGGGCGACGAAGGGAAGGTCCTCACGGCGCACGTGGAAGGTGATCTCACCGCGGTGCACGACGATGCGCTCGACCGCGGTGTCGAGCTCGGTGGACCGCAGCCGCGCCTCGAGGGCGTCGACGACCTCGTCGAACCAGCCACCGAAGGGGCGCTGGCTGTCACCGGGGTAGACCGTCGGGGTGACCAGTCCGCCGTAGCCGGACGTGTCGCCGGTGCCCTGGACACCGAACATGCCGCGGCGTGAACCGACCGCGCGCTTGACCTCCTGGTCGCCAGCGACCAGGTCGGTCGACGGGTCCTGGGTGTTGTGGGTCGGAGTGTTGTCCGTCATCGCAGCAGCCCCCGCATCTGGGAGGTCGGCAGCGCCTTGAGGGCGTTGGACTCCTGCAGCTCGATCTCGGCCAGCCGGTTGACGCCGAGCTTGGTCGCCTGGACCTGGTCGTGCAGCTTGAGGATCGCGTCGATCAGCATCTCGGGGCGGGGCGGGCAGCCGGGGAGGTACATGTCGACGGGGACAATGTGGTCGACGCCCTGGACGATGGCGTAGTTGTTGAACATGCCGCCGCTGCTCGCGCAGACGCCCATCGCGAGGACGTACTTCGGCTCGGCCATCTGGTCGTAGATCTGGCGCAGGACCGGAGCCATCTTGTTGCTCACGCGGCCGGCGACGATCATCAGGTCGGCCTGGCGCGGGCTGGCGCGGAAGACCTCCATGCCGAAGCGGGCGAGGTCGTACTTCGGACCGCCCGTCGTCATCATCTCGATCGCGCAGCAGGCCAGGCCGAACGTGGCCGGCCAGAAGGAGGCCTTGCGCATGTAGCCGGCGACGCCCTCAACGGTGGTCAGCAGGACCCCGGACGGAAGCTTTTCTTCGATACCCATTACTCAGTTACCTCTCTGAGGGTCGCGAGGCGCGTGCCATGCCAAGGCGGAGGAGGGAAGGCGACCTTCAGCGGAGCGCAGCGGAGCGGTCGTCGACCGACGACAACGCGGGCAGGGTGCGTGCATCGTGATCCTCAGTCCCAGTCCAGTCCGCCGCGACGCCACACATAGGCGTAGGCGACGAAGACAGTGGCGATGAAAATGACCATCTCGACGAGGCCGAAGAACTTCATCGCGTCGAAGTGCACGGCCCACGGATAGAGGAAGATGATCTCGATGTCGAAGATGATGAACATCATCGCGGTGATGTAGTACTTCACCGGCACGCGGCCGCCGCCGATCGGCTGCGGGGTCGGCTCGATGCCGCACTCGTAGGAATCGAGCTTGGCCCGGTTGTAGCGCTTGGGTCCCACGGCGGTGCTCATGACCACGGACATCACCGCGAATCCGGCCGCCAGGAGGGCCAGCGCCAGCACTGGCGTGTAGAGCTCCATCCTGAGTTCCTTCCCTCTCGTCGCCGACGACTCGGCACCCCACGTGTGACCTTGTGAACTACTTCACTAGTGGCGCGCACCACAGTCTAGGGGCCGACATGGCGTGCGTCACGTCGGGGGTGGGAGTGCTCCGGACGGTCCCGCGGAGGCCGATTTTGGGCACTGTCGGCTTGGCTAATTCGCCGTACGACAACGGCCCCGTCGGACGTCGATCGGGACGTCCGACGACCCGGTCGCCGGGGCAGCCACGACGTCGGACGTCCCGCAGGAGGTCCGACGATCCGGTCGTACGGCGAGGGCCGCTCAGGCAGTGGCGCGGTGCAGCGCGACGACGCCGCCCGAGAGGTTGCGCCACTGGGGAGCGGTCCACCCGGCGGTCACGATCAGGTCGGCGAGGCCACGCTGGTCGGGCCAGGCGCGGATCGACTCGGCCAGGTAGACGTAGGCGTCCGGGGACGACGAGACGGTGCGCGAGATCGCGGGCAGCGCCTTCATCAGGTATTCCATGTAGACGGTGCGGAACGGCGCCCACGTCGGGTGGCTGAACTCGCACACGACGAGGCGGCCACCGGGACGGGTCACGCGGCGCATCTCGCGCAGCCCCTGCTCGGGGTCGACGATGTTGCGCAGGCCGAAGGAGATCGTCACGGCGTCGAAGGTGTCGTCGGCGAAGGGCAGCTTCGTGCCGTCGCCGGCGGTGAACGGCAGCGCCGGGCGCGCCTTCTTGCCCACCTGCAGCATGCCGAGCGAGAAGTCGCACGGGACGACCATCGCGCCACGGTCCGCGAACGGCTGGCTCGAGGTGCCGGTGCCGGCAGCGAGGTCGAGCACCTTGTCGCCGTACGACGGGTCGACCGCATCGATCACGTCGCGGCGCCAACGACGGTCCTGACCGAGGGACAGCACGTCGTTGGTGACGTCATAGCGCTTGGCGACCGCGTCGAACATGCGTCGGACGTCGGTCGGTTGCTTGTCGAGTTCCGCGCGGGCCACGCAGGCGAGGGTAGTCGGGACGCAACTTCGCGATGTCGGTGGGCGTCCTTACGATTGACGCCACTGCCTACCTCGGAGACTCATATGCGAACGACTCGCTTCTTCTCGCTGCTGATCGCACTGGTGCTGGCGCTGGGCATGGTCTCGGTGGCAGGACCGGCCCAGTCGGAGGGGTCGGCCGCCGAACGCAGCTCGTTCACCCGGCTGAAGTTCGGCGACACGGGCTGGCGGGTGCGCGAGCTGCAGAGCCGGCTGCACCAGCTCGGCCTGCACTCCGAGGTCATCACCCGGCGCTTCGATGCCCAGACCCGCGACGGCGTGCGCACCTTCCAGGCCCGTCGCAAGCGCGCGACGACCGGCGTCGTCGACGCGGTCCTGTGGGCCAAGCTGCGCGCGAAGACGAGCGAGCCGACCCACGAGGCGCTGCACAACATCTACACGCCCGGCCCGGCGATCCTGAAGGCGGGCGACCAGGGCCTGCCGGTGCGTCGGCTGCAGGCCCGCCTCGAGCAGATCAACTGGTGGAGCGGCGACGTCACCGGCGCCTTCGACCAGCGGACGGTCGATGCGGTCTCCGGCTTCCAGGCCAAGCGCAGGATCCCCGTCACCGGCGAGGTCGACCGGCGCACCCTCGACCGCCTCGCGCAGATGACCCGCAAGCCCACCAAGGCCGAGCTGTTCAACATCGTGCCCACCGGGCCGAAGCTCGACTCGAGGTGCATGACCGGCCGGGCCATGTGCGTGGACAAGACCTCCCGCTCGCTGCGCTGGGTGGTCAACGGTGTCGTGCAGTCGCGCTACGACGTCCGCTTCGGCTCCGACGAGCTGCCGACCCGCGAGGGCGCCTTCGCGGTCTTCAAGAAGTCGCGCGACCACGTCTCGTCGCTCTACGACACCTCGATGCCGTTCGCGATGTTCTTCTCCGGCGGCCAGGCCGTGCACTACTCCCCCGACTTCGCCGCGACCGGCTACAACGGCGCCTCGCACGGCTGCGTCAACGTCCGTGACTACAACGGCATCCGCTGGCTCTTCGACCAGGTCCGACTCGGCGACAAGGTCATCGTCTACCGGTCGTGAGGCCCTCCGTAGCCGCGGCGTAGGCTCCGCTTTCGTGACGCCGCACTCGACCGCCGCTGCCAGCGACCCGTTGGTCGTGCACACGGCTGCCGTCGGGCTCGACGAGGTCGGCGAGCTGCTCGACCTCGTGCCGGCCGACAGCCCGGTCAGCTGGCTGCGCCGCGACGAGGGCCTGGTCGGCTGGGGCGTGGCCGCTGTCATCCGCACCCGCGGGACCGCTCGCTTCAGCGACGCCGACAAGTGGTGGTCCGAGCTCACCTCCCACGCCGAGGTCCACGACTCCGTCAACGAGCCGGGCACCGGCCTGGTCGCCTTCGGCTCCTTCGGGTTCGCCGACGACCCGGGTGAGTCGGTGCTGGTCGTGCCGCAGGTCGTCGTCGGTCGGCGCGGGGACCGGGCCTGGGTGACGACGGTCGGCGTGCCGGTCCCCGACCTGGCGCCTGCTCCGCTCCCCGCCCCACCCGCCGGGCTCAGCTTCGCCGACGGCTCCCTCAACGGTGAGGCCTGGATGTCGGTCGTCGCCGACGCCGTGGGCCGGATCAACGCCGGCGACCTCGAGAAGGTCGTGCTGGCCCGCGACCTCGTCGCCACCTGCGACGAGCCGCTCGACGTGCGCTGGGCCCTGCGCAAGCTGGTCAGCGACTACTCCATGTGCTGGACGTTCCACGTCGACGGCATCTTCGGCGCGACGCCGGAGATGCTCGTGCGCCGCGAGCGCGGCCTCGTCACGTCGCGGGTGCTGGCGGGCACCATCCGCCGTACGGGCGACGTCGAGCGCGACGCCGCGCTGGCGGGCACCCTCGCGCGCTCGTCGAAGGACCTCGAGGAGCACGAGTACGCCGTCCGGTCGGTCGCCGACGCACTCGAACCGCACTGCTCGTCGATGAACGTGCCGGAGGTGCCGTTCGTCCTGCACCTGCCCAACGTCATGCACCTCGCGACCGACGTCGCCGGGGTGGTCCACGACGCTGCCACCGTCTCGTCGCTGCAGCTGGCCGAGGCGCTGCACCCCTCCGCGGCCGTCGGTGGCACCCCCACCACCTCGGCCGTCGCGCTGATCGCCGAGATCGAGGGCATGGCGCGCGACCGCTACGCCGGCCCCGTCGGCTGGATGGACGCCAACGGCGACGGCGAGTGGGGGATCGCCCTGCGCTCCGCCCTCGTCCAGGGCAACACCGTGCGCCTCTTCGCGGGCTGCGGCATCGTCGGCAGCTCCGACCCCGAGGCCGAGCTGGCCGAGTCGCAGGCGAAGTTCGTGCCGGTGCGCGACGCCCTCTCCGGCTAGGACGTGCCCGGGACGTCCTCGCCGTCGCGCAGGCGCAGGAACTCCTGTCCGTCCGGCAGCAGGTTGCCCATGTGGGTGTCGACGATCCCGAGCGCGGCGTCGGTGTAGATCTTGTCGTGAATGCCGAGGGTGCGCGGCGCCCCGACGGCCCGCACGAAGTCGATCGCCTCGCTGACCTTGAGCCACGGGGCGCTGATGGGCGCGAGCAGCAGGTCGACGTCGGCCTCGGGCAGCGTGAGCGAGTCGCCCGGGTGGTAGACGCGTCGGTCGCCGGCGGTCAGGAGGTAGCCGCTGTTGTCGATGCGCGGCAGGTCGCGATGGATGACGGCGTGCTGGAAGCCCACCACGTCGACCGTCACCCCCACGTCGAAGGACGAACCGGGCTCCACGACGCTCACCCGTTCGACCAGGTCGGGCGCCTGTCGGCGGATCTGGGCGGCGACGGACTCGATCGTGAAGATGCGCGCATCGCTGGCCCGGAGGTGGTCCGGGTCGTAGTGGTCGGGGTGCTCGTGGGTGATGAGGATCGCCGTCGCGCCGTCCACTGCGGCGGCCTCGGTGAAGACTCCCGGATCGAGGACGACCACCGCATCGGCGTACGAGATCCGCACGCAGGCATGCCCGAACTTGGTGACGCGCATCTGTCCACTGTAGGAGATGACGCGTTCGCCGGCCGTTCGTCGGTTCTGTGCCACGCCGCTTTGTGCGGCAGTTATGGTGTGGACGCCCTCGACGGATGCCAGGGGGAACCACATGCACCCGAACAAAGAGAGAATTCATGTCTGGACGCGCACTGGCGGGAAGCCTCGTCGCCCTGCTCATGCCTGCTTCGCTGTTGATGGTCTCCGCGACCACCTCGGCTGACGCGGCTGAAGCCCCGCTCACCAACACTTCCGCCCGCAAGGCGAAGAGCAAGGCCAAGCTGGTCGCTCTGCCGCAGATCGTCCAGCAGGGCAAGAAGCCTGCCGCTGCCAAGAAGGCCAAGGCTGCGCTGACTGCCAACATCAAGCCGCGCAAGGTCAACCGCCCGGTCGCGCTGCAGGTGAAGAAGGGCGGCGGTTGGAAGACGGTCTCCAAGACCAAGACCACGCGCAAGGGCACCGCTGAGTTCGGTGCGCCGATCTCCAAGCGTGGCAAGGCGCTGAAGTACCGCGTCACCGCTCCCGCCTTCAAGGGTGCGTCGGCCGTCACCAGCAAGCCCACGAGCACCGAGCGCTGGCTGACCGCCTCGTTCACCGACGAGTTCTCCGGCTCGGCCCTGTCGCCCAGCTGGAACCACCGTGGCCCGAACTACGAGCCCTCCAGCCTGCGCGAGTGCTCGAAGGGTTCCCCGAGCGCCGTCGCCGTCCGCGGCGGCACCGCCCGCATCAGCGTGATGAAGGACCCGGCCCGCGCCGGCGAGAAGTGCGTTGCGAAGAAGGACGGCAAGTCCACCGGCGCGTTCGCCTACCGCCTCAACGGCCACATCGGCACCCAGGGCGCCGTCTCGCTGAAGTACGGCTTCGCGGCCGCGCGCATCAAGATGCACAAGCTCCGCGGCCAGCACGGCGGCTTCTGGATGCAGCCGGCGACGCAGGGGGCCGCGGGCTCGAACAGCCCGAAGGAGACCGGCGCCGAGATCGACGTCATCGAGTACTTCGGTGACAAGCACCCCCAGGGCGGCCTGACGTCGTTCATCTACTCCAAGAACAGCTCCGGCAAGGACGTCAAGACCGGTTCCTGGATCAAGAGCCCCACCTCGTTCCTCAAGAACAAGCGCGACGGCTGGTCGAAGAGCTACCACGTCTTCTCGGTCGAGTGGACCCCGAAGTCCTACATCTTCCGGATCGACGGCAAGGAGTCGTGGCGCACCAAGGTCGGCGTCTCCGGCCAGGAGCAGTTCCCGATCCTGAGCGTTCTCGCCTCTGACTACGAGATCGCGCAGATGCCGGGCGGCGACCGCAAGCTCCCGCAGACGATGAGCGTCGACTGGGTCCGCCTGTGGCAGGCCTGATCTTCCAGGTCTGACCCGCTTCACCTCGTACGGCGACGCGCCGCTCCACTTCGGTGGGGCGGCGCGTCTCGCATTTCGCCGGGCGGGTCAGCCGGTGAGGTGGTGCACGAAGCACCAGCGCCAGGCCTCGCCGGGCTGGGCCGACTGCATCACCGGGTGGGTGGTGTCGTGGAAGTGCTCGGTGGCGTGCTGGTGCGGTGAGGAGTCGCAGCACGCGACGTTGCCGCAGGCCAGGCAGCGACGCAGCGAGACCCAGTGGGAGCCGAGCTCCACGCACTGCTGGCACACGAGCCCGTCGTCCACGGAGGCGACGGGGGCGACGGGGGCGTGACCGGCGGCGTCGAGGTGCTCGCAGGAGCTGCCGGTCGGCACGCGACGGGCGCGCGGCGCCTCCTCGTCGTCGGCGGTGGCGGCGATGTCGAGCATCGACTCCTCCACGTCGAGGATGCTGAGCACGTCGCGCACCACTTCGCTGGCGACGGTGCCGGTGCTGCGGATCTCCAGCACCTTCGCGCGCTCGGCCTCGATCATCGCCAGCCGGGCCCGGGCGTAGAGATCGCTCGGCGACTCCTGGCCCGGGGTGGTCGACAGCTGCTCCCACGCGGCGAAGTTGCGCTGGTCGACGCGCTGGCGGATCAGGTCGGCCACGCCGTGCGGGTCGTCGTGGTCCAGCTCCTCGAGGGCGGCGAACCCGGCCTTGGACGCCTGCTGCAGCAGTGCTGCACGCGCCAGCGCGTCGTCCAGGGGGTCGGGCGATGGCACCCGCAGCCTCCGCGCCACCCAGGGCAGCGAGAGGCCCTGGATGAACAGCGTGCCGGCGACGACGGTGAACGCGATGAGCAGCAACACCTCGCGGTGCTCGGTGGTCTCGGGGATGACGAACGCGGCCGCCAGGGTCACGACCCCGCGCATGCCCGCCCAGCCGAGGACGAAGGTGTACTGCCACGGCGGGGCGTGTCCCGTGGCGGGATCCAGGCCGGGCCGGACCAGCGCATAGCGCGCGGCGAACACCCACACGAGCCGCAGCACGATGGTGGCCAGCAGCGCGGCGGCGCACACCGCGGCGATGCGCGCGGGTGCGATCGCGCTGTCGGCGACGCCCTCGAGGATCCAGCGAGCCTGCAGGCCGATCAGCAGGAAGACCGTGTTCTCCAGCAGGAAGGCGATGGTGCGCCAGTTGATCCGCTCGGCGATCCGCGACTGGGCGGTCTGGATGATCGGCGCCTTGTGCCCGAGCAGCAGGCCGGCGACGACCACCGAGATGACGCCCGAGGAGTGGAGCTCCTCTGCCAGGAGGTAGGCAGCGAACGGCGTCACCAGCGAGATGGCGGTGTCCATGAGCGGGTCGGTGACGAGCTTGCGCAGCTTGGCCACGACGACGAAGACGAGGAAGCCCAGCGCGGCCCCGCCGACCGAGGCGCGCAGGAAGTCCACGCCGACGTCGAGGGCGTTGACGCCGAGTGACGCGGCGGCGATCGCCGTACGCAACGAGACGAGGGCGGTCGCGTCGTTGAGCAGCGACTCCCCCTCGAGGATCGTGACCACCCGGCGCGGCAACCCGATGCGGCGGGCGATCGCGGTGGCCGCGACGGCATCGGGCGGGGCCACGACGGCCCCGACGGCGATCGCGACCGGCCACGAGATGCTCGGCACGATGAGGTGGACGACGGCGCCGACACCGAACGTCGTGAAGACGACCAGGCCGATCGACAGCAGCAGGATCGCGCGCCGGTTGGCGTTGAAGTCGACGAGCGAGGTCTGGATCGCGGCGGCGTAGAGCAGCGGGGGCAGCAGCCCCAGCAGCACGATCTCGGGTTCGAGGTGGATCTCGGGCACGAACGGCAGGTAGGTGCCCCCGACCCCGACGGCGATCAGCAGCAGCGGGGCAGGCACCTCGAGGCGGCCGGCCAGCGCGGCCCCGGCCAGGACCACAACGACCAGGGCGACGAGGAACAGGGCGATCTCCACCCGCTGAGTCTGTCAGGCGGTGAGCACCCGATGCGACTCATGCGGTCGGTGGCGCCCTCAGTCGCATGGATGCCCGCCTCCCCGACCGCGCCATGGATAATCCCCCGCGTGCGGGGACTCGGGAGGGTGGGCAGGATCGCCGTGGCGATCGTTGCGCTGCTGGCACTCCTGGTGATGACGGCGGGTGCCGTCGTGGCCGGGGTCGTCGGCTCCGACGACACGATCGTCAACCGGCCGACCGCGCTCGGCGACGACGGTCGCCCGCTCCTCACCGCCCCCGACCTGCTCGCCTACGAGGGCGTCACCGTCACGTTGCGCGCCTCGGCACCGGACGGTGTCTTCATCGGCACCGCCCACCCGGTCGACGTGGCCGACTTCGTCGGCGACTCCCCGCGGATCCGGTTGACCAGCGTGACCCGCACCGGCGTCGTCGCCGAGGACGTCGGCTCCGGGAAGCGCGTGCAGCCCGCGGAGGCCGGCTTCTGGACCCACTCGATGAGCGGCTCCGGGGTCGAGGAGCTGACCCTCGATCGCGACACGTCCGCGGCCCAGTGGGTGATCGCGCCGCTGACCGGGGTCGGACCGACGACGGTGTCGTTCGCGATCACCGTGCCGGGAGTCTTCACCTGGGCGCTCGTGGCGTTCGCCACCGGTGCACTCGTGCTGCTGGCCTGCGTCGAGCTGTTGCTGCGCACCCGCACCCGGCGCCGCCGGGGACCGCGGTTGCCGTCGGCTGCCGAGCGCGTGGCCGCCTACGTCCCCTCCTCCGAGCGGGTCGCCGCCAGCAGGCCGGGCGGGCGGCGCAAGGCCAGGCGGTCCGCGCTCGTCGTCGTGCTCACGCTGTCGCTGGCCGGCTGCACCATCGAGGACCTGCTGCCCGCGAAGCGGCAGTCGCCCGAGACCGCGACGACCAAGGTCGCGCTCACCCGGTCCCAGGTCCCCGCCCTCCTCGAGTCGTACGGCGACCGGTTGCGCACCGCGGTCGAGGCCGCCCGGCCGCCGCGCTACCGCGAGGACAAGTGGCGCCTCGCAGATCGCGGGCCCGCCCTGGAGAGCGACCTCTTCGGGACCCGCGTCGGCCGGCTGACCGGCCTGGGTCGGCGTTCGGTGCCGGTCCACGACGGCATCGAGGCCTACTCCGGGCGCTTCGACTCCTACCCGATGTGGTCGCTGGTCGCCTCGGAGGTCGACCGCGAGACCCGGGTCGACCTGTTCACCAAGGCCTCCGTGGAGGCCCCGTGGTTCCGCCAGGCGGGCAGCACGATCACCGGTGACCTGCCGGAGGCCGGTCGTCCAGCCAGGCTGCCGGGCGTCAAGGACGCGGCGGCCGCCACCGCTGCTTGGCGCGACTACGTCCGGTCGGGCACCGAGGACGACCGCCTGGAGGTCGACCGGGCTTCGCGGAAGTGGCGCGACAACGTCGCCGATCTCGGCAGTCGCGCGATGTTCACCGGCTACACCGTCACGGCTCGGCCCGAGGGGCTGTCCCGGGTGGTCGAGGTCGCGGACGGAGCGCTCGCGATCGTGGCGCTGCGCGTGACGACCCGCCTCGACGGACGGTCCGACCTGATGGTGCGGTGGGCGCCGCCGTACGGGAGGTATCGCCAGAGCAAGGACGGCGTCCTCTCCTTCGCGGACCTCGCCGTGGGAGTGATCCACCTGCCGTCGAAGGGGAAGCCGACGGTGCTGGGTGCGACCTTCAGTGAGGTCGCAGCGCCCTGATCCGCTCGTCGAGCTCGCGGCGGTTGTCGCGTCGGACGACGACCTCGAGGACCTCGATCCCGCCGTTGGGTGAGGCGAGCGCCTGCTCGAGCGCCCCGAGCGAGTCGACGCGCAGGTGGGGGGTGCGGGTGGCCGCGCAGAGGCTGGCGATGTCAACGCCGTGCGGGGTGCCGAACAGCGCGTCGTAGCGGTCGGCGAACTCCGGCGCGCCCTGCTCGAGCATGGAGAAGATCGACCCGCCGTCGTCGTTGACGACCACGATCGTCAGGTCGGGCCGCGGCTCGGCCGGGCCGAGGACGAGACCGGTCGCATCGTGCAGGAAGGTGACGTCGCCCATCAGCGCGAGCGCGCGCGTGGACCGCGGCCGGCCGAGCGTGGCGCCGACGGCGCTGGACACGGTGCCGTCGATCCCGGCCAGGCCGCGGTTGGCGATGACCTTGCGCCGGCCGCCGACGCCGTAGCGCGGCACCATCAGGTCGAGGTCGCGGATCGGGCTGGAGGCGCCGACGAACAGCAGCCCGCCGTCGGGCAGCGCCCGGCTGACGGCACCGGCCACTTCGTACGGCGTGAGGTCGGCCTCCGCACGCAACAGCCCGTCGAGCTGCCGGCCGACCGAGCGGTCAGCGGCCGCCCACGCGTCGAACCACGCAGTGTCGCTCGACTCCGCGGTCGTCGCCCGGGCGACTGCGTGGTCGACCTTGAAGGGACGCCGACGCCAGAGCCCCGCGTCCTCGACGTCCCAGACCTCGACGTCGTCGCGCGTGAGCAGGCGGTTGACCGGTCGCGAGAGCGTCGGGTGCCCGGCGACGACGACCCGCTCGATCGGCTGCCCGAGCTCGGAGTCGAGAAGCAGGCGGTAGGTGCGCAGCGCGTGCGTGCCGGTGCGCGAACCGCTCGTCGGCTCGGCGAGGAGCGGCCACTGTCCGCGCTGCGCGAGCACGCGCGCGGGCGGCCCGGCATCGTCACCGGCGATCACGACGGTGCGGGGGCCGTGCGGGATCTCGACCTCGTCGGGCCGCACGCGCGGCCGCTCGTCGACCGGGACCGCCGGGACGTCCCAGCGACCGTCCGGCACGAGCGGGTCGTCGAGCTGGACGTTGAGGTGCCAGGGCCGCCCGGGGTCCATCGACAGGTCGAGGTCGTCGATCTCAGCGAGGTCGGCGAACGGCAGGCGGGGCAGGAGTCCGACCTGGTCGGTCGTCTGGCTGGCGCTGGTGTCGCGCAGCGGCACCGGCCGGTCGGCGGTCACGAAGACGACCGGCAGCCCGGAGTGGCTCGCCTCGAGGGCCGCCGGGTGGAGGTTGGCGACCGCGGTGCCGGAGGTGCAGACGACCGCGGCGGTGCGCCCGACCTTGGTCAGACCGAGGGCCAGGAAGCCGGCCGACCGCTCGTCGATGCGCGTGTGCAGCCGGAGCACGCCGGCCTCGGCCGCGTCGAAGGCAGCGAAGGCCAGCGGCGCGTTGCGCGAGCCCGGCGCGAGCACGATCTCGGTCACGCCGTGGCGCAGCAGGAGCGAGACGACTCCGCGTGCGAGCTCGGTGGCGTCGGTCATGGACGCTGATCCTGCCGTACGGCGCTGAGCCGGCGCTCCCAGTGGGCCACCCGGTCCGCCGGGGCGGCGAGCCGGGCGAGTGCGGCATCGTCGAGCTCGGGAGTCGTCACCGGCAAGAAGCCGTCGACCGGGAGGAGCGGTGAGACCGCGACGTCGTCGGTGAGCAGCTGGACCGTGGCCAGCCCGCAGGCGTGCTCCAGGCTCGGCAGCGCGGCCGCGAGCGCGACCCCGGCAGCGATGCCGACGCTCGACTCGACGGCGCTGGACACGACGACCGGCAGCCCGATGTCCTCGGCGATCCGCAGGCAGGCGCGCACCCCGCCGAGCGGCTGCACCTTGAGCACCGCGATGTCGGCGGCCTCCAGGTCGCGCACGCGATAGGGGTCCTCGGCCCGCCGGATCGACTCGTCCGCGGCGATCGGCACGTCGACGCGTCGGCGCACGGCGGCGAGCTCCTCGACCGTGGCGCAGGGCTGCTCGACGTACTCCAGGCCGCCGGCCGCCCGCTCGAGGAGTCCGATCGCCCGCACCGCCTCGTCCAGGTCCCAGCCGCCGTTGGCGTCGACGCGGACCAGCCCGCCGGGGCCGAGCGCGTCGCGGACTGCTTCGAGGCGCGCGACGTCGTCGGCCAGCGTCTGCCCGCGTTCGGCGACCTTCACCTTCGCGGTCGTGCAGCCGCCGGCGCTGACGATCTGGTGGGCGCGCTCGGGGCTGCACGCGGGGACGGTGACGTTGACCGGGACGAGGTCGCGCAGGGGTTGCGGCCAGTCCCCTGCGGCCGCCTCCTCCGCGCACCGCAGCCAGGGCCGGGCCACGTCGTCGCCGTACTCCAGGAAGGGCGACCACTCGCCCCAGCCGCCCTCGCCGCGGATCAGCACGCCCTCGCGCACGGTGATGCCGCGGAAGGTGGTGCGCAGCGGGATCGAGAAGACGTGGATCACGCCTGCCCCCGGAGGGCCTGGCGGTCGACCTTGCCGTTGATCAGCAGCGGCAGCGCGTCCAGGACGACGACCTGGCGCGGCGCCCAGGCGCGCGGGTGCACCGCGGCGACCCAGTCGCGCACACTCCGCTGGTTGAGCAACGACGAGCCCTGCGAGGAGCGTGTCGACACCAAGGTCAGGAAGGCCACGACCCGCGTCCCCCACTCCTCGTCCGGGACGCCCAGCACCTCGACGGCGTCGACGTCGGGGTGCTCGCGGATCCGCTTCGCCACGGCCGGGAGCGGGACGTTGACGCCACCGCTGACCACGACGTCGTCGATCCGCCCGAGCACCCGCAGCCGGCCGTCCTCGTCGAGCGTCCCCGCGTCGGAGGTGAGGAACCAGCCGTCGACCAGCGTCTCGTCGGTCAGCTCGGGGTCCCCCTCATAGCCGTCGAAGACGGTCGGTCCCCCGATCCGCAGCCGCCCGTCGGTGCCGACGGCGAGCGCGACACCGTCGAGCGGCAGGCCGTCGTAGACGCAGCCTCCGGCGGTCTCGCTGGCGCCGTACGTCGACACGAGCCGTAGCCCGAGGTCCTCGGCGCGGCTCCGGAGTGCCGGGTCGATCGGACCGCCGCCGAGCAGGATCGTGTGCAGCCGGCGCAGCGCGTCGACCTGCGCCTCGTCCTGGAGGAGGCGGTGCAGCTGGGTGGGGACGAGGGAGGTGAACTGCCCGTCCTGGGCGATCGTGAGATCGAGACCGGCCACCACGACCGGCTCGTGGCCGGCGAGCAGTGAGCGGCAGACGACCTGGACGCCGGCGACGTAGGACGACGGCAGCGCGAGCAGCCACTGCCCGCGGGCGCCGAGGCGGCGGGCGCTCGCCTCGACCGACGCGATGACCGCGGTCCTGGAGAGCAGCACCCGCTTGGGCCGGCCGGTCGAGCCGGAGGTCTCGATCAGGAGCTGATCGGGATCATCCACCTCGAGCCATGCCCGGAGCTGCGCGATCGCCTCGGTTGCGTCGTCGGAGGGGCGCAGGGTGCTCACGTGGGAACGCTATCCCCCGACCCGTCGACGGCCGGAGCCCCGTCAGTCGAGGCAGAACTCGTTGCCCTCGACGTCCTGCATCACCAGGCAGGACTCGTTGACCTCGTCGGCCTCCAGCAGCCGCACCCGGCGCGCGCCGAGCGGGAGCAGCCGCGCGCACTCCGCCTCGAGGGCAGCCAGGCGCTCGGCGCCCACGAGCCCGGTGCCGACGCGGACGTCGAGGTGCAGCCGGTTCTTGACGGTCTTGCCCTCGGGCACGCGCTGGAAGAACAGGCGCGGGCCGACACCGGTCGGGTCGACGCAAGCGAAGGCCGACCCCTGGTCCTCGGCCGGCAGGGAGCGGTCGAACTCGTCCCAGCCGGCGAAGCCCTCCGGGGGCGGGGGCACGACGTAGCCCAGCACGTCGCACCAGAAGCGAGCCACGCGCTCGGGCTCGGCACAGTCGAAGGTGACCTGGAACTGCTTGACCGCCGCCATGATCACCACCCTAGAGGCGTCCAGCAGTGTTGCCACAGGAGGATCTTCGGCAATTCCCGGTATCTGCAAAACTCCCGCGACGGATGTCGGTGCGACAGGCAACAATGAGCCGCGATGACCACCACCGACACCGCCCCACGCTCGCGATGGATCGACAAGGCCAAGCCGCCGTCCCCCCTCGCGGGTCGGTTGGCGACCCAGTCGCTCCTGTTCGCCCTCGGTGAGGGCACCTTCATGGCCGGCTCCGCCGTCTTCTTCACCCAGATCGTCGGGCTGAGCGTCGTGCAGGTCGGGGTCGGTCTGACCATCGCCGGCCTCTTCGGGTTCGTCGCCGCCTATCCCATGGGCCGCATCGTCGACCGCATCGGCGCCAAGCGCTGCTGGTCGATCAGCAGCGCCGGGCAGGCCGCGATGTTCGCCGTGTGGCCGTTCATCGACAGCTTCCAGGGCTACATCGCGATGGCCGTGGTCATGGAGGTGATCGGCGCCCTGGGCGGCACCGCCCACGGCGCCTACACGATCGACGTCCTGCCGCCCAAGGAACGCGTGACCTCGCGCGCCTACATGTACTCCGCGCTCAACGTCGGCTTCACGCTCGGCTCGCTGGTCGGCGGCATCGCGCTGGCCTTCGAGTCGCTCACGCTGCTGTCCCTGGTCCCCTACTTCACCGCCGCCGTCTTCATGACCAACGCGTTCAACGTCACCCGGCTGCCCGACGCGCCCCACGACATGCGCACCACCGAGGAGCGCAAGGTCAAGGTCGCCGGCCCGGGCCCGCTGAAGAACCTCGGCTGGATGCTGTCGATGTTCTTCTCCGGCACGCTGTGGTCCAACCAGGTCATCCTCAACCTCGTCATCCCGCTGTGGCTGGTCGAGAAGACCGACGCCCCCTGGGTCGTGCTCGCGTTCCTCTTCGGCACCAACACGGTGATGTGCATCTTCCTGCCCCTCGCCGCGGCCCGCGGGATCAAGGACAACAGCACCGCCCTGCGCGCGATCCGGGTCTCCACGGTGTTCTTCATCGTCTCCTGCGTCGTCACGCTGTCCACCCACCACTCCGTGGGCCTGTGGACCGTGCTGCTGTTCTTCCTCGGCCACGTCACGCTCACCGGCGCCGAGCTCTATCTCTCGGCCGCGAGCTGGACCTTCGAGGCCGAGCTGATGGACCCGAGGCGACGGGGCGAGTACCAGGGCGCCGCCGAGCTGAGCAGCACGCTCGGACGCGTCTGGGCGCCCGCGCTCTACACCTTCCTGGCGATGAACTGGGGCTCGGCCGGCTGGCTGCTGATCGCCGCGATCATCACCGTCGCCGCCGCCGGCCTGCACCCGTCGGTGAAGATGGCCAGGCGCTTCCTGGAGGAGCACGTCCCGGCCCACGTGCTGGCCGATGCGTCGGCCTCCGAGGACCCCGAGGACGTCGCGCCGCTCGGGCCGCCCACCGTGGAGCAGCCCGGCGAGCCCGGTGGCGTCAGCGCCCTGACACAATCCGTCGGTGGCAACCCCGACTGACTGGCTCGCCGGAGCCCGCCCCCGCACCCTGCCCGCTGCCGTCGCTCCCGTCCTGACGGGCACCGGCGTCGCGGCGTACGTCGACGAGCCGGTGTGGTGGAAGGCCGCCCTCGCGCTCGTGGTCAGCCTCGCGCTGCAGGTCGCGGTCAACTACGCCAACGACTACTCCGACGGCATCCGCGGCACCGACGAGGACCGGGTCGGCCCGATGCGCCTCGTCGGCTCGGGTGCCGCGTCACCGAAGGCGGTCAAGACGGCCGCCTTCCTCGCCTTCGCCGTCGCGGGCGTCGCCGGCCTCGTGCTCGCCGCGACGACGGCCTGGTGGCTGGTCGCCGTCGGCGCCGTGTGCGTGCTGGCCGCATGGTTCTACACCGGCGGCTCGAAGCCCTACGGCTACCTCGGCCTCGGTGAGGTGATGGTGTTCGTCTTCTTCGGCCTGGTCGCGGTGATCGGCACGACCTACGTCCAGACCGACACCTTCGAGCTGCTGGCGCTCCCCGCCGCCGTCGGCATCGGCGCCCTCGCCTGCGCCATCCTCGTGGTCAACAACCTGCGCGACATCCCCACCGACACGGTGGCCGGCAAGCGCACCCTGGCCGTGGTGCTCGGCGACGAGCGCACCCGCTACCTCTACGCCTTCCTCGTCGGTCTCGCCGCGGTCGCCGTCGTCGCGGTCGCTGCCGCGTCGACCTGGTGGAGCCTGCTCGGGCTGGTCTTCCTCGTCCGGATGCTCCCCCCGCTGCGCACGGTGCTGGGCGGGGCCACCGGACCTGGCCTGGTCCCCGTGCTCCAGCAGACCGGGGTCGGGCAGCTCGTCTGGGCCGTCCTCGTCACCGCGCCTCTCATCGTCCTCGGTGTCGGTGGTTGAGGAAGGCGAAGGCCTGTCCCGAAACCCGGTTGCCCCGTTCACTAGCGTGGTGAGCGTGGACTACGACTTCCGAACGCTCGATCCCCGAGACGAGTCCGAGGCGACCACGGCCGCGCTGACCGCGTGGCTGCAAGCAGTCAGCCAGGGCTTCCACGACGGGACGCCGGGCGAGCTCAACACTCGGCTCTGGCTCGAGACCATGCGCACCGACGAGCAGCGCGTGGTCGGCGCCTGGCTGCCCGAGGGCGAGTTCGGCGCAGGGCCGCGCCCGGTCGGCACGTTCTCGAGCTTCGACAAGACGCTCAACGCCGGCCTCGACGTCATCCCGGTGCACATGATCACCGACATCACCGTCAGCCCCGCCCACCGGCGCCGCGGCCTGCTCAGCCGGATGATGGTCGAGGACCTCGCGGCCACCGACCTCCCCGTCGCGGCCCTGACCGTCTCCGAGGGCTCGATCTACGGCCGCTTCGGCTTCGGCGCCGCCACCTTCCGCCGGCGCATCGAGGTCGACACCGACGCCCGGTTCTCCTTGCGTGCGTACGCCGACCCGGGCCGCTGCGAGCTGATGGAGCCCGCCGACATGTGGCCGGTCATCAGCGACCTCTTCGACCGCTTCCACGCCAGCACGCGGGGCTCGCTCGAGCGCCCGACGTTCTACCGACCGATGCTGACCGGGGAGATCGACTTCGCCACCGGCAGCGCCGACACCAAGCTCCGCGGCGCGGTCCACCTCGACGCCGACGGCAACCCGGACGGTTACGCCCAGTGGAAGGTCGGCGAGGGCGAGAACGCCAAGCCCAAGCCGGTCAACGCCAACCTCCTGACCCTCACCAACGAGGCGCACCTCGGGCTGTGGCAGTTCCTGGCCGGGATCGACCTGACCGACCGCGTCACCGACAACGGGAGCCGGCCCGACGACACCCTCGACTGGAGCGTGACCAACTCCGACGTGGTGCACGTGAAGTCGGTGATCGACCACATCTGGCTGCGCGTCCTCGACGTGCCGGTCGCCCTCGAGGCACGGCCGTGGTTCGCCGACGACTCCCTCGTGCTCGGCGTCGACGACCCGCTGGGGCACGCCCAGGGCGCGTTCACGATCACCGTCCGGGATGGTCGGGCGAAGGTCTCGTCGACCAGCGACTCCGCCGACGTGCTGCTGACGGCCGAGACCCTCGCATCGCTCTACCTCGGCGGCGTCTCCGTGCGCACCATGGCGCGCGCCGGGCGGATCACCGGCTCGGCCGACGCGGTGTCACGGCTCGCGGCGTTGATGGACGGCGGCGCGGCGCCGTACAGCCTGACGAGCTTCTAGCCCGACCCGTCAGTCGTTGTCCTCGCGCGCCTTGCGCTCCTCGAACTTCGAGGCGGCACGCGAGGCGCGCTCCTCGACCCGGCGGGCGAAGGCGTCGCGCTGGCGGTTGAGCAGGAAGTAGGACAGCACGCCGGAGGCGATGAAGGCGATCACGACCGGCCACAGGGCGGGGACCTTGCCATCGGTGAACAGGGACCAGACGAGCAGGACGGTGATCAGGCAGGCCACGAAGAGCGCGATGCGCAGGCCGGTGTAGACGACGAATTCCTTCACAGGGAGGTCTCCTGGGACGTGATGGTGGTGGTGTCAGCCGCGTAGGAATGCTGGCTGGCCGAGCTGAAGAAGTTGATGCCGATGAAGTTGAACCACAGGGTCGCCAGGCCGACGAGAGCGACGATCGCAGCGTTGCGACCCTTCCAGCCGGCGGTGGCGCGGGCGTGGAGGTAGGCGGCGTAGACGACCCAGGTGATGAACGCCCACACCTCCTTGGGGTCCCAGTTCCAGTAGGACGACCAGGCCTGGTGGGCCCAGATCGGCCCGGTGATGAGCACCGCGAAGGTCCACACCGGGAAGCCGAAGGCGTGCATCCGGTAGGAGATCCGGTCGAGGGACGCCAGGGCCGGCAGGCGCGCGACATAGCCGCGCTCTGCCCTGGAACGCTCCTTGAGGAGGTAGAGCACCGACGCGATGCCGCCCAGGGTGAAGGCGCCCGTCGCGATCACGGCGGAGACGACGTGGATCACCAGCCACGGCGAGTAGAGCGCCTCGGTCAGCGGCGCGACCGGGTCGTAGAGCCAGATGACGCCGAGCATCATCATCGACAGCACGAACGCGACCACGAGCGGTCCCATCCACTCCAGCGCGAAGCGGCGCAGGAAGAGGAGGTAGAGCAGGCCGACGAAGAACGTGCCCGACAGCGTGAACTCGTACATGTTGCCCCACGGCACCCGGTTGGGGTCCGCGGCCATCCCGCGCGCGAGGAGCGCGACGAAGTGCACGCCGACCCCGAGGACGGTGAGGAGTACGGCGAGGCGCCCGGCCATCGCCGTACGACCCGTGGTCACGACGACGTCGGCGGGGAGCTTGCGCAGCGCAGCCCACTGGACGAGGTGGGCGAGCAGCGCCAGGAAGTAGACGACGCCACTGGCCGCGACCGCCTGGTTGCTGAGCGCTTCCCACGATGCGTCGGTCACGACTTGTCCTCTTTCGGTTCTTGGAGTGAGTCCATGATCGCCGCGAGCTCGAGCTCGCCGCGCTCGGGGTCGCCGCCGTTGCTTCGATCGAGGGCACCCAGGTCGACGACGGTCTGTCCGTCCTCGGAGCGCCGGGTGCGCACCCAGACCCGGCGGGGCCGGATGAACAGCGAGCCGAGCAGCCCGATCAGCGCCATCACGACGCCGGTGAGGGCGACGAGCTTGCCGGGGGTGCGACTGATCTGCACCTTGTTCCAGCGCTCGATGCCCTCGAAGGTGACCGAGCCGAGCCCGTCGGGCAGCTTCACCGTGTCGCCCGGGCGCAGGTCGAGGCGCAACGGCTGCCCGTCGGCCTTCATCACCTGCTCGGCGTCGGCCTTGTCGAGGACGTAGACGGAGTCGCCGGTGCCCGCGTCGAGGCCCAGGTCGCCGGTGTAGACGAACATCGACAGCAGCGGGTTGAGCAGGTCGCCGAAGCTGGAGCGCGGCATCCCGTCGCCGAGCGCGAAGGTCGGGTAGAAGTCGCCCTCCAGCCCGATCTGGCCGGGGCGGGCGTCGGCGGCCTTGACGACCCCGAAGGACGCGAAGGTCTGGTCGGTGGGCAGGAAGACCGTCGGGCCGGTGGCGGCGATGTCGCCGTTGCCGTCGCGGATCGTGATGACCGGCGCATAGCCGTGGCCGATCAGGAACACCTCGGTCTTGCCGATCGTCAACGGGTGGTTGACCTTGAGGTCATAGCTCTCGGGCTCCGCGTCGGGCGTCTCGCGGTATTCCAGCTCGCTGACGAACTTGCGCGCCATGCCCGCGCGCGGTCCCTCGGTCAGCCACTCGGCCTCGAAGTCCTTGATCGTGAAGGTGAACTGCTCGAGGTCGTCGCCGTCGAACAGGGAGCCGGGCACGAAGTCGTCGTACTGCGTGAGGTCGTTGGAGAAGCCCTGACCGACGCCGACGATCACGCCGCCCTTGTAGCCGAACAGCCCGCCCAGCGCGAAGCCGACCAGCACCACCAGCACCGAGAGGTGGAAGACCAGGTTGCCCGCCTCGCGCAGGTAGCCCTTCTCGGCCGACACCGAGCCGGAGCCCTCGGCGGTCGAGCCTGTCGAGACCACCCGGTAGCGGCGCTTCCTCAGCGCTGCCGCGGCCCGCTCTAGCACGTCGTCCGGCGCATCGTCCGTCGTGTACGCCGCGTGCTCGGGCAGCCTCGACAGGTTCCTCGGCGCCCTGGGCGGCTGGGCCCGCAGCGCGCGCCAGTAGACGGCCGTGCGGGGCACGATGCAACCGACGAGGGAGATCATCAGCAGGATGTAGATCGCCGAGAACCACGGGGAGTCGTAGACCGAGAACAGGTCGAGCTTCTCGTAGACCGGGGTGAGCTTCGGGTGGGCCTCGCGCCAGCGCGAGGCGGCGAGGGAGTCGACGTCCTCCTGCGGCACGATCGAGCCGGGGATGGCGGCCAGCGCCAGGAGCAGCAGCAGCACCAGCGCCGTACGCATCGACGTGACCTGGCGCCAGGCCCAGCGACCGAGCTCGCGCGCCGTCATGTCGGTGGGCATCGGGGTGGCCTGCCGATCGCGGCCCCCGGTGTCCTTCTCGACCGTGTCGCTCACGTCGCTCACACCGCGACCTCGAAGTTGCTGACCAGCCGCACCTGCAGCCACTGCACGGCCCAGTCCCAGGCACCGGTGACGAGCAGGACGCCGACCAGGATCAGCATCAGCCCGCCGATCCGGGTCACCCACTGCTGGTGGCGGCGGACGACGGCGAAGGCCGAGAGCGCGCGGCGGTAGGCGAGCGCGGCGAAGATGAACGGCAGCCCGAGGCCGAGGGCGTAGACGGCCGAGAGGAGCGCGCCGCGAGCGGCGGTCGCCTCGTTGGCCGACAGGGTGAAGATGACGCCGAGGGTCGGGCCGACGCACGGGGTCCAGCCGAGCCCGAAGAGGAACCCGAGGAACGGCGCCGCCACCAAGCCGACGGCGGGCACCTTGTGGAAGCGCATCTCCCGCTGGAGCAGCGGGACCAGGCCGATGAACGCGAGCCCCATCACGATCACGAAGACGCCGAGGACGACGTTGAGCTGCTGCACGTGGGCGGCCAGCCAGAGCCCGAACTGACCGGTGATGGCGCCCAGCGCGACGAAGACGACGGCGAAGCCCAGCACGAACAGGCTCGAGCCGGCCAGCAGCCGGCCGCGGCCGTGGCGACCCTCGGCGAGGTCGGAGCCGGAGATGCCGGTGGCGTAGGAGAGGTAGCCCGGCAGCATCGGGATCACGCACGGCGAGAAGAACGAGACCAGGCCGGCGATCAGGGCCACCGGGAGGGCCAGGACCAGCGAGCCGGAGCCCGCGGTCTCGCGGAACCAGTCACCCACCTGTGGTGCCCCGGCTCTCGTTGTCGACGTCCTCGACCAGCGTGACGAGCGTGCCCACCGACGGCAGTCGGCCCGAGACGACCGCCGCGACGCGGCCCTCGCGGTCGAGCACGAACGTGGTCGGAGGCGAGCGGACCGGGTGGACGGCCGAGAAGTCGAGCAGTGCCTTGCTGTCCGGGTCGTAGATGGACGGGTAGGGCACCTCGTTGGTACGGACGAAGGCCCGCGCGTTGTCGACCGACGCGTCGCGGATGTTGAGGCCGACGAACTCGGCGGCGCCGGCGGTCTGCTCCGCAGCCTCGTTGAGGTCGGGCTGCTCGACCCGGCACGGCGTGCACCACGCACCCCAGACGTTGACGACCACGACACCGCCGCGGAGGTCGGCGAAGGAGATCTGCTTGCCGTCGAGGTCCTCGCCCGTCACGTCGATCGCCTCGCCGCGATCAGCCGCGGGGATCTGGGTGACGGCACCGTCCTGGGAGATGAAGCCCTTGTCGCCGGTGCCGTCGAGGGACGAGCAGCCGGTCGTGACGACGGTGAGCAGGGCGAGCAGCGCGACGAGGTTCCTCACGGTCGGTCTTCCGCCTTGGCGCCACCGGCGGAGAACGGCGCCGAGCGGTCGCCGACGGGGATGAGGTCGCCGGCCGGCTCGGAGTAGACGACCTGGTGCAGCGCGTCGCCGTCGAAGTGCAGCGAGGTCACCGAGCACAGCGTGCACTGACGCGTCTTGGGGTGGTGGAGGTAGGAGCGCTTCTCCACGAACAGCCGCGTCGTCCAGATCGGCAGCTGGTGCGACACGATGACCGCCTCGTGGCCACGGGCCGCGTCGCGGGCGTCGTCGACGGCCGCCATCATCCGGGCCGCGATCTCGTCGTAGGGCTCGCCCCACGACGGCTTGAGCGGGTTGTAGAGGTGGCGCAGCAGTGCGGGGTTCTTCAGGAACGTCTTCGCGCCCCCGCCGAAGTTGACCCCCTCGAACCGGTTGGCCGACTCGATCACGCGCGGCTCGAGGACCGGCGTCAGCCCGCGAGCGGCGGCGAGCGGCGCGGCCGTCTCCTGCGCGCGCTCCAGCGGCGACGTACGCATGTGCACGATGTCGCGCTCGCCGAGGGCCTGTCCGATGCGCTCGGCCATCGTGCGACCGAGCTCCGAGAGGTGGAACCCGTCGCGGCGCCCGTAGAGGACGCCCTCGGGGTTGTGCACCTCGCCGTGGCGGAGCAGGTGGACGATCGTCTTGTCACTCATGCGGATCCAATCGCAGCAGCGGCACGGGCGGCGCCGGGGAGCGCCGCGAGGACGGTGGAGACGGCCCGCTCGTCGTGGGCCGAGGAGACGAACCACGACTCGAACGCCGACGGCGGGAGATAGACCCCGGCGTCGAGCATCGCGTGGAAGAAGGCGGCGAAGGCCTGGGTGTCCTGCGTCGAGGCACCCGCGAAGTCGGTGACCTCGCCGTCGCGGAAGAACACCGAGAACATCGTGCCGGCGCTCTGTACGCCGTGGGGCACACCGGCGGCCGTGAGCGCGTCGACCACGGCGGACTTGATGGTGTCGGCGGTGGCCGACAGGTCGGCGTACACCTCGGGCGTCGCCAGGCGGAGCGTGGCAAGGCCGGCGGTGGTGGCGATCGGGTTGCCGGACAGCGTGCCTGCTTGGTAGACGGGGCCCTCGGGCGCCAGGCGGCTCATCACGTCGGCGCGACCACCGAAGGCCGCGGCCGGGAAGCCGCCGCCCATGACCTTGCCGAAGGTCATCAGGTCGGGGGTCCAGCCCTCGACGGCACCGTCGAGGCCCCAGCCGCCCTCGCGGGTGGCGCGGAAGCCGGTCATCACCTCGTCGCTGATGAACAGTGCGCCGTGGTCGCGGCAGGTCTGGGCGAGGAAGCCGTTGAAGCCGGGAGCGGGGGGTACGACGCCCATGTTGCCCGGCGTCGCCTCGGTGATCAGGCAGGCGATCCGGTCACCGTGCTCGGCGAACGCCGCGCTGACGGCGGCGCGGTCGTTGTAGGGCAGGACGATCGTCTCGCCGGCAGCGCTGGCGGGGACGCCCGGCGTGCCGGGGACCGCGAGGGTGGCGAGGCCGGACCCGGCGCTGGCCAGGAGCGCGTCGACGTGGCCGTGGTAGCAGCCGGCGAACTTGATGACGATGTCGCGACCGGTGAAGCCGCGGGCCAGGCGCAGCGCCGACATCGTGGCCTCGGTGCCGCTGGAGACGAAGCGGACCTTCTCGACCGGGGTGCGCGAGACGATCTCCTCGGCCAGCTCGACCTCGGGCTCGGTGGGCGTGCCGTAGGAGGTGCCGCGGGTGACGGCCTGCGCGATCGCCGCCTGCACCTCCGGGTGGGCGTGGCCGAGCAGCATGGGCCCCCAGGAGCAGATGAGGTCGACGTAGTCGTTGCCGTCGACGTCGGTCAGCCAGGCACCCTTGGCGCTGCGGATGAACCTGGGCGTGCCGCCGACGGCGTTGAACGCCCGGACCGGGGAGTTCACCCCGCCCGGCGTCACTGCCTGGGCCCGCTCGAAGAGCGTGCTGGAAACGGGGGCGGGACGGGCAGTCACCGGGTTATTGTCGCGTAGTCCCCAAGCAAGGGACGATTCGGACCTCGCGACGTGTTGGGCATCACACCAGGGTGTTGCGACGTAACTCACTGTGACACCATTCGTTGAGAGCCTTGCACGCACTTGAGGGAGTGCCGTGCTCTGACCGCAGCACCCTCAGGGGAGACAAGCAATGCCCACTTTCAACCGGTTGCAGAAGGCGACGGCCGTCGTGCCGCTCGCCGTGCTCTCCGTCGCGTGGACCGCCAGCCTGACCGGGATCGGCGCGAGCGCCGCCCTGGCCGGCGACGTGACCACGACGCTGCCCGACGGCAGCGCCGTGCCGACGCAGGCGATCGAGGCCCCGGCGAGCGTCTCCTCCCCCACCTCCGTTGCTCCCGCCGCCGCGAGCGGCGACACCGGCGACATCATCGCGACCGCCTCCACCAGCGGCATCCCGTCGGCCGCGCTCGCCGCCTACCAGCGCGCCGAGGCTGTCATCAACTCCGCCGACAAGGCGTGCGAGGTCTCGTGGCAGCTGATCGCGGCCATCGGTCGCGTCGAGTCCGACCACGGTCGCTTCGGTGGCAACACCCTCAGCGAGGAGGGCGTCGCCGAGCCCGGCATCTACGGCATCGCGCTCAACGGCAAGAACAACACCCAGAACATCACCGACACCGATGCCGGCCAGTACGACTCCGACACCAAGTTCGACCGCGCCGTCGGCCCCATGCAGTTCATCCCGTCGACCTGGTCGGTCGTCGGTGTCGACGGCGACAACGACGGCAAGCGCAACCCCCAGGACATCGACGACGCCGCGCTCGCGACGGCCGTCTACCTCTGCTCCGGTGACGACGACCTGTCCACCGACAAGGGCCAGCGCGCCAGCGTCTACCGCTACAACCACTCCAACGACTACGTCGACCTGGTGATCTCGATCATGCAGGCCTACATGGACGGCGACTTCACGTCGGTGCCCAACGGCACCACTTCCGCCGGGGTCTTCCTGCCCAACACCACCGGGCCGACCACCTCGCCGGTGCGCAGCGCCAAGACCAAGGCCGCCAAGGGTCGCGACGAGGCCGTGGTGCGGGGCAGCACGAGCACCGCGGCCCCGACGGTCAAGCCGACGCCGACGAAGCCGACCACGTCGACAGCGACCCCGACCCCCAACCCGACTCCGTCGCCGACCAAGGACCCGGTCAAGCTGCCGATCCCGACGAAGCTGCCCAGCCTGCCGACGACCAGCGTCACCCCGCTCGACCAGACGCTCACCGTCGCCCAGGCCCAGGCCCAGTGCCTGACCAGCGGCATCTCGGCCCTCGACCTGGCCGCGCTGAACGCGTGTGTCGAGGACCTGATGACGCCGTAGCCACTCGCTCCACGACGAAGGCCCGCCGGTTCCCCGGCGGGCCTTCGTGATTTGCCGAGTCGGCGTCAACACACCCCCACCGGGCGGGGGTCAGCGACCGAGCAGGCGGGCGGCGTCGGCCGCCCAGTAGGTCAGGATCACGTCGGCACCCGCGCGGCGGATGGAGGTGAGGGTCTCGAGCACCGCGGCGTCGCGGTCGAGCCAGCCGTTCGCGGCGGCGGCCTCGACCATGGCGAACTCGCCCGAGACGTTGTACGCCGCCACGGGCACGTCCACGGCGTCGCGGACCCGGCGCACGACGTCGAGATAGGGCAGCGCCGGCTTCACCATGACGATGTCGGCACCCTCGGCCACGTCGAGCAGCGCCTCGCGCACGCCTTCGCGGACGTTGCCCGGGTCCTGCTGGTAGGTGCGCCGGTCGCCCTCGAGGGAGGAGTTGACCGCCTCGCGGAACGGCCCGAAGAAGGCGGAGGCGTACTTCGCGGAGTAGGCCAGGATCGACACCCCGGAGTGCTCGGCGGCGTCGAGCGCGCGCCGGACGACCGCGACCTGGCCGTCCATCATCCCGCTGGGGCCGACCATGTCGACGCCGGCCTCGGCCTGCGCGATGGCCATCTCGGCGTACGCCGCCAGCGTCTTGTCGTTGTCGATCTCGCCATCGGGGGTGAGCAGGCCACAGTGGCCGTGGTCGGTGAACTCGTCGAGGCACAGGTCGCTCATCACGGTGAGCGTGTCGCCCACCTCCGCGACGACGTCGTTGATCGCGAGGTTGAGGATGCCGCTCGGGTCGATGGCACCGCTGCCGACGGCGTCCTTGGTCGACGGGATGCCGAAGAGCATCACCCCGCCCAGCCCCAGCTCGGCGGCCTCGGCTGCGGCGGCCTTCAGCGAGTCACGGGTGTGCTGGACGACCCCGGGCATCGAGGAGATCGGCACTGGCTCGGAGATGTCCTCGCGGACGAACACCGGAAGGATCAGCTGGCTCGCCTGCACCGACGTCTCGCCGACCAGTCGGCGCAGCGCAGGGGTGCGCCGCAGGCGGCGCGGCCGGATGACCGGCCCGGTGATGTCGGGTTGCTCCTCGTTCGCGATCACGCCTGAAGCCTACGGGTCGCCGAGCCGCGACCCTCCGCTGCGCCACGGACGACGAAGGGCGGCGACGGAGTCTCCTCCGTCGCCGCCCTTCGTGCCGTGTCCGGCTCAGCTCACTTCGCGCGGGCCTTGCGGCGGGCGGTGGGCTTGCGCTCGCTCGGCTTGGTGACCGGCTCGCCGGCCTCCAGCAGGTCGAGGCGACGGCTGGCACCGAAGTCGGCGAGGGCGTCCACGAGGACCTCCACGTCGGGCTTCGAGGCGAGTACGTCGACGCGCAGGCCGTGCTCCTCGGCGGTCTTCGCCGTGGCCGGGCCGATGACCGCGATGATCGTCGAGGGGTGCGGCTTGCCGGCGATGCCGACGAGGTTGCGCACGGTCGAGGACGAGGTGAACACGACGGCGTCGAACTTGCCGGTCTTGATCGCGTCGCGGGTCTCCGCCGGCGGCGGCGTGGCGCGCACGGTGCGGTAGGCGGTGACGTCGTCGCACTCCCAGCCCAGGTCGATCAGGCCGGCGACGAGGTTCTCCGTGGCGATGTCGGCGCGCGGCAGGAAGACCCGGTTGATCGGGTCGAGCACGTCGTCGTACGGCGGCCAGTCGGCCAGCAGGCCGGCAGCGGACTGCTCGCCCGTCGGCACGAGGTCGGCGCGCAGGCCCCAGGCAGCGATGGCCTCGGCGGTCTTGTCACCGACAGCGGCGATCTTGAGGCCGGAGAACGCGCGGGCGTCCAGGCCGTACTCCTCGAACTTCTCGCGCACGGCCTTGACCGCGTTGACCGACGTGAAGGCGATCCACTCGTAGCGGCCCTCGACGAGGCCGCGGACGGCCTTGTCCATCTGCAGCGGGTTGCGCGGCGGCTCGACCGAGATGGTCGGGACCTCCTCCGGCACAGCGCCGTACTCGCGCACGCGACGCGACAGCGAGCCGGCCTGCTCCTTGGTGCGCGGCACCAGGACGCGCCAGCCGAAGAGCGGCTTGGTCTCGAACCACGACAGCGTCTCGCGCAGGTTGACGACCTTGCCGATGACCGTGATGGCCGGCGGCGAGATGCGCGCCGCGCGGGCGTCGGCGGCGATGTCGGCGAGCGTCGAGGTGACCGTCGCCTGCTCGGTGGTGGTGCCGACGCGGGTCATGGCGACGGGCGTCTCGGCCGAGCGACCGGCGGCGATCAGCGCGGCGGCGATCTCACCGATGGTGCCGACGGCCGAGAGCAGCACGAGGGTGCGGTCGTCGGAGTACTGGCTCCAGTCGACCTTCGGGCCGCAGGTGACGACGGCCATCTCGCGGTGGTCCTTGGTGGTCAGCGGGATGCCGGCGTAGGCCGGGACCGCGGAGACCGACGAGACGCCGGGCACGATGTCGAAGCCGACGCCGGCCTTGACGCACGCCTGCGCCTCCTCGGGACCGGAGGCGTAGAGGAACGGGTCGCCGGTCATCAGGCGAACCACGCGCGACTTCTTGCCGTGCTTGACCACGACCTTGGCGCGCGCGGCGTGGGTCAGCGGCTGGCCGTCCTCACCGAAGCCACCGTCGACGACCTGCGGGCCGTCCTCGGTGACCGTGAGCAGGGCGTGCACCAGATCGGCGTGCTCGGGCGCCTCGGTGATGATCACCTCGGCGTCGCGCAACAGCTCCACCGCCCGCACCGTCATCAGGCCGGGGTCGCCGGGGCCACTGCCGACGAACGACACCCAGCCCCTCGTGGTGGTGGCGGGCGCCGTGGTGGCGGCGTTGGACTGGGCGCTCTGTGCTCGCGTCATGACTGCTTCCTCACTGGTGCTTCCATCCCTGTGCTGTCCATCAGGCTTGCGGCGCCCTCGGCGAGCATCTCGCTCGCGAGGCGGTTCCCCGTGGCAGCGGCGTCGTCGACGCTGCCGGTCGTGCTTGTGCGGATCGACAGGCCGCCATCGAGTGACAGCGCGATCGCCCGGATCCACAGCTCGTCGCCGTCGTCACCCTCGACGACCTCGGCCAGGGCGCCCAGGGGCGCCGAGCAACCGGCTTCGAGGGCGGCGAGCAGGCTGCGCTCGGCGGTGACGGCCACCCGGGTGGGGTGGTCGTCCAGCCGGGCGAGGTCGGCCAGGAGGTCGGTGTCGTCGCTGCGGCACTCGATCGCCAGCGCACCCTGTCCGGGGGCCGGCAGCATCTGGAGCGGGTCGAGCACCTCGGTGGCCTCGTCGACGCGTCCGAGGCGGGCCAGTCCGGCACGCGCGAGCACGACCGCGTCGTAGTCGCCGCTGGCGACCTTGGCGATGCGGGTGTCGACGTTGCCGCGGATCTCCACGATCTCGACGCCGAGCCCGAGGGCTGCGAGCTGGGCTGCGCGACGCGGCGAGCCGGTGCCGACGCGGCTGCCCGCGGGCAGCTCGCCGAGGGTCAGGCCGTCCCGGGCGACCACGACGTCGCGCGGGTCCTCGCGCGTGGGTACGGCGGCCAAGGTGATGCCCTCGGCGGGCCAGGTCGGGAGGTCCTTGAGCGAGTGGACGGCGACGTCGACCTCGCCGCGCAGCAGCGCGTCGCGCAGGGCGCTGACGAAGACGCCCGTGCCGCCCATCGTGGCGAGCGGGGCGGTGTTGGTGTCGCCCTCGGTGGTGATCTCCACGAGCTCCACTTCACGCCCCAGGCGCTGGCGAATCAAGTCGGCGACATGACCGGACTGGGTGGTGGCCAGGAGCGAGCGGCGGGTGCCGAGCCGGATGCTGCTCAGGGGGGCGCTCATGGGCGTCCCTCCTCGGGCACACCGGCGCGGGTGACCGCGTCGACGGCCTCGGGGTCGAGCGCGAACAGCTCGGCCAGCGCGGCGGCGTAGGACACGGCGCCGGTCTCGTTGACGAGCTCCTTCACCCGGACGGTCGGCTCGTGCAGGAGCTTGTCGGCGACGCGACGCACGGTGTGCAGCACCTCGGCGCGCGTGACTTCGTCGAGGTCGGGCAGCCGGGTCGAGAGCCGCTCCATCTCGGCGTCGACGACCGAGGTCGCCATGGACCGGAGCGCGACCACTGTCGGCGTGACGCTGGCCTGGTGGCGCGCGGCGAGGAAGGCGGCGATCTCCTGGGCGACGATCGCGCGCACGCCCTCGACCTCGCGGGCGGCGTCGGAGTCACGCAGGTCCTCGGCCAGGGACGCGAGGCCGATGAGGGTGACGCCGGGCAGGGTCGCGACCTCGGGCTCCACGTCGTGGGGCAGCGCGAGGTCGATGATCGCGAGCGGGGTCTCGAGGTCGCCGCGGGCCTCGGCGAGCCCGGCGCGGGTGACGAGGACACCGGCGGCGCCGGTGCAGGAGACGACCACGTCCGCGTCGCCCAGAGCGGTCGCGAGCTCGGCCAGCGGCAGCGAGCGGGCGTCGTACTCGCGAGCGAGCCGGGCGGCGTTGTCGCTGGTGCGGTTGACGACGGCGATGTCGCTGGCGCCGAGGCGGTAGACGGTCGAGATGGCCAGGGAGGCCATCGCACCGGCCCCGACGACGACGACACGGCGTCCGGCGACGGTCCCGGGGATCCGCTCGAGGGCGGCGGTGACCAGCGACGGGGCGGCGCGGTCGATGTCGGTCTCGGCGTGCGAGCGCTTGCCGACGCGCAGCGCCTGCTGGAAGAGCACGTTGAGCGCGGGACCGACGGAGCCGACCTCCTGGCCCAGGCGCAGCGCCTCGCGGGTCTGGCCGAGGATCTGGCCCTCGCCGACCACCATCGAGTCGAGGCCGGAGGCGACGTTGAAGAGGTGGGAGACGGCACCGTCGTCGTAGTGGACGTAGAGGTGCGGCACGAGCGCCTCGGTGGACTCACCGGCGCGCTCGACGAGCAGCCGCGAGACCTCCTCGACGCTGCCGTGGAAGCGGTCGACGTCGGCATAGACCTCGAGGCGGTTGCACGTCGCGATGACGGTCGCCTCACCGACGTGCTCGCTGCCCATCAGGTCGTCGACGAGCTTGGTGACGCCGTTGGCATCCAGGGCGAGCCGCTCGAGCAGCGCGACCGGGGCCGACTTGTGGGAGACCCCCACGACGAGAACACTCATGCTGAGTCCTCCGTGACTGCTTCTGCCTCGACCATGCCGGCTGCTGCCTTGCGCTGGACGTGATAGGCGAGGATCTGGAGCTCGATCGAGAGGTCGACCTTGCGGACGTCGACTCCCTCGGGCACCGACAGCACTGTCGGTGCGAAGTTCAAGATGCTGGTGATGCCCGCGTCGACCATCCGGTCGGCGACGTCCTGGGCGGCCAGGGCGGGCGTGGCGATGACGCCGATCGCGACGCCGTGCTCGAGGACGATCGCCTCGAGCTCGTCGAAGGGGCGTACGTCGACGCCCGCGACGACCTCGTCGTGCCGGTCGGGATCGGCGTCGAGCAGGGCCACCACGCGGAACCCACGGCTGCGGAATCCGGAGTAGTTGGCGAGGGCGTGACCGAGGTTTCCGATGCCGACGATGACGACGGGCCAGTCCTGGGTCACACCGATCTCGCGGGCGATCTGGTAGCGCAGGTATTCCACGTCGTAGCCGACACCGCGGGTGCCGTAGCTGCCGAGGTAGGAGAGGTCCTTGCGGAGCTTGGCGGAGTTGACGCCGGCGGCGGTCGCGAGCTCCTCGGACGAGCAGGTCTCGATGTCCTGCTCAGCAAGCGTGATGAGGGCACGTAGATAGACGGGTAGCCGAGCGACAGTGGCCTCGGGAATGTCCCGGGCGTGGTCGTTGGACGTCCGTGCAGTCACTGCGTCTTCTTTCCAGCCAACGCGGTCCCGGGTGTGGGAAAACCCGTGTGAGAACGAGTCGGCGCGATCACTGTAGGAGTTTGTGAACGGGAGAACAAACTGAGCGACGATGCCGGCTAGCACATGTGAGATGACCCACCCGCACTGGGGGCCTCAGCGACGCAGGGCTGTGCGCAGCCGGACGGGGTCGACCCGCCAGAAGTCGTGCTGGCGACCATCGACGAAGGTCACCGGCACCTCGTCGGTGAAACGCTCGCGCAGAGCCGGGTCGGTGTCGATGTCGACCTCGACGTACGACTCCCCCAGCTCGGCGCACACGGCCTCGATGACGGCACGCGCCTCGTCGCAGAGATGGCAGCCCACGCGGCCGTAGAGGGTGACGCGTGCCGGGTTCGGGCTCGCGCTCATTCGAGCAGCCCCAGCTGGCGCCGGCGCTCCATCCCGCGCAGGCGGCCCTTCTGGACCTTGCCGGTGACGGTGAGCGGGAGCTCGGCGACCACCTCGACGCGGGTCGGCTGCTTGAAGCGGGCGAGGCGGGAGGACGCGTGGCCACGCACCGCGTCTTCCAGCGCCTCGCCGTCCTCCGGGGCGTCGGCCTCGGCGACGACATAGGCCACCACGGCCTCACCGGTGTCGTCGTCCGCGACCCCGATGACGGCGGCGTCGCGGACGCCGGGCACCTCGCGGATCACCTCCTCGACCTCGGAGGGATAGACGTTGAAGCCGCTGACGATGACCAGCTCCTTGACCCGGTCGACGAGGAACAGGTCGCCCGTCGAGTCGAGGAAGCCCACGTCGCCGGTCGACCACCAGCCCTCGTCGGAGGGGCCGCTCGCACCGTCGGGCCAGTAGCCGCTGAAGAGGTTGGCCCCCTTGACCTGGATCTCGCCCGGGTCCTCGCCCGTGACCGGCGTGTCGGTCTCGTCGACCAGGCGCAGCTCGATGCCGGGCAGCGCGGCACCGACCGAGCCGGTCTGCAGCACGTCGCTGCACAGCGTGCTGGTCACGACCGGGGACGCCTCGGTGAGGCCGTAGCCCTGGTGGACGGGGATGGTGGTGATCGCGGTGAACTCCTCGATCACCTCCGGCGGCAGGGGTGCGGAGCCGGAGAGCACGAGGCGTACGGGGCCGAGCCGGTCGGCGAGGTCCTCGATCCCGCGCCAGTGGGCGAAGACCGGCGGGGCGATCGGAAGCACGCTGACCGCTTCGTCCTCGATCAGGTCGAGCACGGCGAAGGGGTCCCAGTGCTCGACGAGCAAGAGCTTGGCGCGGTGCTGCAGGACGCCCCCGAGGACGGCGTTGAGCCCGTAGACGTGGAAGAGCGGCAGCACACCGAGCACGACGTCGTCGCCGTGGATCATCGGTGGCTCGACGTCGCCGACCTGCTCGAGGTTGGCCAGCAGCGCACGGTGGGTGAGCATCGCCGCGCGCGGTCGCCCGGAGGTGCCGCTGGTGTAGAGCAGGGCCGCGAGCTTCTCCGGGTCGGGCAGCGGCGGCAGGGCCCGCGCCTCGGTGGCCAGCACATCGGCGTACGACACCTCCCCGTCCTGCGGAGCGGTGTCGATGGTGACGACACGAGGACGCTGGGCGCGGCTGACGAGGTCGGCCTCGAGGTCGGTCGGCTCGCCGTCGAGGGCCGCGACGACCTGGGCGCAGGCGTCCCGGACGACGGCCAGGGAGTCGGGGTCGGCGATGACCAGGCGGGTGCCGGAGTCGGCGATCATCCGCGCGAGCTCGTCGGCGGTCGAGCGCGGGTTGACTGGTACGGCGACGACCTGCGCGCGCAGGATCGCGAGATAGCCCGTGACGAACTCGAGGCGGTTGCCGACCACGAGCATGACCCGGGCGCCGGCCAGGATGCCGAGGTCGCCCAGGCCGGTCGCGAACGACGCAACCTCACCCTCGAGCTCGAGCCAGGTGCGGCCGCGACCGTCCGACTCGACCACAGCCAGGCGATCCGGTGCCTCTTCCGACGCCAAGAGCAAGAGGTCGGCGAGATCCGTCTGCAGCATGGGCCGATACTTCCACACGCGCTGCCCCTCGCGGCGGCCTTGCAGGTCTACGCTGACCGACGTGACGCCGCCCGAAAGACCGCGCCGACTGAACCTCCAGCAACGCTCGACGCTGGCTGGTGAGGCGGCCGCGGCAGCGACCGAGGTCGAGACCGCGCTCAACATGCCCACCGACCTCACGGCGGCGGCCTTCTTCGACGTGGACAACACCGTCATGCAGGGCGCGAGCATCTTCCACCTCGCCCGCGGGCTGCACCGCCGCAAGTTCTTCTCGACCCGCGACATCCTGGGTGCCGCCTGGAAGCAGACCTACTTCCGGGTCGTCGGCGTCGAGGATCCCGAGCACGTCGCAGACGCCCGCAACTCGGCGCTGGGCTTCATTGCCGGGCACACCGTCGAGGAGCTCCGGGAGATCGGCGAGGAGGTCTTCGACGAGGGGATGCAGCACCGCATCTGGCCCGGCACCCGCGCCCTCGCGCAGATGCACCTCGACCAGGGACAACGGGTGTGGCTGGTGACCGCGGCGCCGATCGAGATCGCCTCCATCATCGCGCGCCGGCTCGGCCTCACCGGCGCCATGGGCACCGTCGCCGAGCACGAGGACGGCGTCTACACCGGCCGGCTCGTCGGCGACATGCTGCACGGCCCTGCGAAGGCCGAGGCGATCAAGGCGCTGGCCATCCGCGAGGGGCTGGACCTGAGCCGTTGCTCGGCCTACTCCGACTCCTACAACGACCTGCCCATGCTCTCCCTGGTGGGCGAGCCGATCGCGATCAACCCCGACGCCAAGCTGCGCGCCCACGCGAAGGAGCACAAGTGGCGTGTGCGTGACTACCGCACCGGGCGCAAGGCGGCCCGCGCCGGACTCGTGCTGGCCGCCGCGGCGGGCGGCCTGAGCGGTGCCGTGGCGGCCGGAGCGGCCGTGCGCGGCCGGCGTCACTGACGCTGCCGCCGCTCGCCCGTCTTGATCACCATGTGAGTTCGGTTCCATATGTGGGCTCGCCCGCATACCCTTGCCGAGTGACCGAGACACTGGTCACACCTGGGAGGGTGTTCTACGTATGTCGCGCGACATCGAACTGTCGGCTGGACTGGATGCGCTGAGGCGCGTCCTGGCGCTGGCCCTGTCGCCGTCCCTGTGTACGGCGATGGGCGTCCACCTCGACGTGGCCCTGTCCGAGGCGGCCATGTCGCCGCGACCCGCGACCGGTCCCGCGGGCGCACCCAACGGCGACTACGGCGACGCCGACCAGGCCACCTCCTCGGAGGAGAGCGAGGCCGACCGCACGCGGCTGATCGCGCTCGTCGAGCTCGCGCGCGGCGGCGACAAGGAAGCGTTCGGCATTCTCTACGACCACTACCAGCCGTCGGTCTACCGCTTCCTCTACTACCGCACGCGTTCGGCGACCCTGGCCGAGGACCTGACGGCCGACACCTTCTTCCGTGCGCTGCGCAGCATGAACAACTTCCGCTGGCAGGGCCGCGACTTCGGCGCCTGGCTGATGACGATCGCGCGCAACCTCACGACCGATCACTTCAAGGCCGGTCGCACCCGCCTCGAGATGACGACCGAGGACATGGGCCTGCACGACGACGTGACCGAGGGCCCGGAGGCAGCGGTGCTCGCGGGGCTGACCAACGAGGTGCTGCTCAAGGCACTGACCCAGCTCCCGCCGGAGCAGCGCGAGTGCCTGATCATGCGCTTCCTGCAGGGCCTGAGCATCGCCGAGACGGCCGCGGCGCTGGGCCGCTCCGACGGAGCGGTCAAGCAGCTGCAGCTGCGCGGGGTGCGCAATCTGGCCAAGCTGATGCCCGAAGGGTCGCACGACCGATGAACAAACGTAACCGACGTCTCTCAAGTGCTGCGCCCGCGCGCGTAACTTCCGTCCTCACCGGGTCGTTTGGCCCGGTGGAGGGGCACCGATCGGCTGCCACGTACAGCCTGCGAACCCAAGGAAGAATGCGATGACTGGGCCTTTCTCGGCACGAAGGCGTGCAGAGGAGTTCGACGCGGCACTCTCGCGTCCCTTCACTGAGCAGGACGCCACGGCCTTCGCCGACCTGCTCTCAGTCGTCCGCGACCTGCGAGCCATTCCGGAGCCGGCCCCGCGGGCCGACTTCGTCTCCGACCTGCGCCTGCGCCTGATGGCAGAGGCCGACACCGCCCTGCTCCCGCAGGCCTCCCGTCCGCTCACGGCCGAGGAGCAGCGCCTCGTCCTGCCCGTCCGGTCCTACCGCCGCGACCGTCGACTCGCCACCGTCCTGGGATTCGCCGCCATGCTCGGGGCGACCACCTCCATGGCCGTCGCCGCCCAGAGCGCCCTGCCCGGCGAGTCGCTCTATCCCGTCAAGCGCGCCCTCGAGAACGCCCAGACCGACTTCGCCCGTGACGACACCGCCCGGGGTGAGGCGCTCCTCGCCAGTGCCCGTGGGCGGCTCGACGAGGTCCGCGACCTCGCCGCCGACGGCAGCCCGCGCAGCATCAGCGCTCTCGAGCCCACCCTCGACACCTTCACCGAGCAGGCCAGCGAGGCCTCCGACGTGCTGCTGTCGGCCTACGCCACGACGGGTGACGAGGCATCGATCACCGAGCTGCGCACCTTCACCGGCGCGAGCATGCAGCGCCTGTCCGCGCTCGAGTCCGACCTGCCCGACTCGGCCGACGACAGCCTCGTCGCTGCCAGCCAGCGCCTGGCCGAGATCGACCAGCGCGCCAGCCGCGCCTGCCCGACCTGCGATGGCGGCGTCGCGTCGATCCCGCCCAACCTGCTCACGGCCAGCGCTCCGCCCTCCGGCGTCTCGACGGTGATCGTCACCGCGAGCCAGGATCCCGACCTGCTCACGCCGGTCACGGCGGCGGCGCCCCCCAGGCCCACGTCCCCCGCAGCTCCCGACCCGCTGTCGGGCACGGACGTCGCCGGCGTCGAGGTGCCCGACCTCGAGGTGCCGGACCCGGCCCCGACGTCGAACCCCACCCCGAAGCCCAGCACGCCCAAGGTCGACGTGAAGAAGCAGGTCAACGACGTCACCAAGCTGTTGACCGGCGACCTGTCGACCGCGACGGACGGCCTGCCGGTCGCCGACGAGGCGCTCACCGGTGTCGGCACGACCCTCGACGGCACGGTCGACGGGTTGCAGGGCACCGTCGACAGCGCGACCGACCCGCTGCTCCCCTGACGCGACGCCCGTCAGCGTCGCAGCTCAGCGAAAGACGCTCTGGCGTTCGCGCAACAGGGTGTAAAGGGTCTGCTGGATGGTCTCGCGCACCTGGTCGGTGACGTTGAAGACCAGCATCGGGTCGTCGGCCTCGACCGCGTCGTAGGAGTCGGTGCGGATCGGCTCGCCGAACTCGAGCAGCCACTTGGACGGCAGCGGCACCAGCCCGAGCGGTCCGAGCAGCGGGAAGAACGGCGTGATCGGGATGTAGGGGACGCCCAGCAGGCGGGCCAGCGACGGGATGTTGCCGACGAGGGGATAGATCTCCTCGGCGCCCACCACCGACAGCGGGATGATCGGCACGCCGGTGCGCAGCGCCGCGGACACGAAGCCGCCACGGCCGAAGCGCTGCAGCTTGTAGCGCTCGCTGAATGGCTTTCCGATGCCCTTGAAGCCCTCGGGCCACACGCCCACCAGCTCGCCACCGGACAGCATCCGCTCGGCGTCCTCGCTGCACGCGAGCGTCGCCCCGCCCTTGCGGGCCAAGGCGCTGACGACGGGCAGCTTGAAGACCAGGTCGGCGCCGAGGGGTCGCAGGAAACGACCCGTCTCGTCGTGGATCGACAACATGGTCATCAGGCCGTCGATGGGCACGGTGCCGGAGTGGTTGGACACGACGAGCGCGCCACCGGTGGTCGGGATGTTGTCGACACCACGGACCTCGACGCGGAACCACTTCTGCGCGATCGGGCGCAGCGCGGCCATGAAGAAGCGCTCGGTGATCTCGGTGTCGAAGCCGTACTCGTCCACGACGTACTCGCCCGAGAGTCGACGGCGCAGGAACGCCATCATCTCGGCCAGCCGGCGCTCCCACTGGTCGCCGAAGAGCTCGACGGCGGCGCCCTGGAAGGCCGAGAGCCAGTCCCCGATCGGGACGCCCGCGAGCGGGTGGCGCTCCTCGGTGGTGACGGCGGGGCGCGACGCGGTCCTCGACGGCCCGGACTCCCGGGTCGGTCGCGGAGTCACGGGCTCGGTCGCGGCGGGCGTCGTCGCTGCCGGCGTGGGCTCCACCTTCGACCCAACCTGGGGCACAGGCTTCGAGGCAGCCTTCTTGGCGGCGGGCTTCGGCGCCGGGCCGGCCAGGCTGCGCGCCGCCGCGGAGGGTCGTGCACGTCCGGTCCCGCGACCGGGACGGCCGCTGGTGCCGATCGGGATGATGTCGGCGTCGGACGGGTCGCGATCAGACACGGACTTCCCCCTTCGGAGGCGGAGCGAGCAGGTCGCCGCGCAGCGGGACCCCCATGGAGACGGCGAAGTCGGCGAACGCGGCTGCGGTGGAGTAGCGCGGCTCGAAACCGAGCTCCTCGCGCATGCGCGTCGTGTCGACGCCGCGGCCGTAGGTCAAGAAGGTGAGCTGCTCCGGCGAGAAGTCGACGACGCGGGCCTGTCGCAGCGCAGACCCGACGCGACCGAGGGCGAACGTCGGCATCGACACAGTCGGCTTGTTCAGCCGGCGGATCGCCTGGGTGAGCATGAGCATGCCGTCACCGGCGACGTTGAAGGTGCCGGAGATGTCGGAGACCGCAGCGTGCCGCAGCACGTCGAGCAGGTCGTCCTCGTGCAGGAACTGCAGCCGCGGATCGAAGCCGAGCACCCGCGGTATGACCGGCAGGCGGAAGTAGCTCGTCATCGGGCTGACGACGTGAGGGCCGATGACGTTGGCCGCGCGGATGGTCGTGACGTTGACGTCCGGACGCCGGCGCGCAAAGCCGCGGACATAGCCCTCGACCTCGTAGGTGTCCTTGGCATAGCCCGTGCTGGGCACCCGCTTGGGTCCCATGTCCTCGGTGAACATCGCGGGATCACGCGAGCTGGCGCCGTACATCGTGGTCGTCGACTTCACGACCAGGCTCTTGATCGTCGGCGACTTCTGGCACGCAGCGAGCAGCTGCATCGTGCCCATGACGTTGAGCTCCTTCATCGTGTTGCGACCGCCGGCCGAGCCGGGGGTCGCGATGACGCTCATGTGGACGACGGTGTCGATGTCGTCCTTCGCGAGCACCTTCGCGATGACGGGGCTGCGGATGTCGGCGCGCACGAAGGAGACGTCGCCGATGTCGCCGCGTGGCGGCACCACGTCGACGCCGATGACGCGGTCGATGGACGGGTCGCTGGCGGCAGCGCGCGCGAAGCGACGGCCGATGTCACGGGATATCCCGGTGACCAGCACGACCCGTCCCATGACGACAGGTGTTACTTGCCGAGCTTGCGACGCTGCACGCGCGTCTTCTTGAGCAGCTTGCGGTGCTTCTTCTTGGCCATGCGCTTGCGCCGCTTCTTGATGACAGAACCCACGGAAAGACCTTTCACGAACCTGCGCACACGCAAACGGATGCGCGCGCGGCGCACAGGCAGGTGCCCGCACGACCCGCACAGCCTACTGGGCAGGCTGGGAGGGCAAGAATCGGTGTCCGCCCAGCCTGCGCGCCGGAACTATCCGGCGTTGTAGAAGCTCTTGCGGAGGTACTCGTTGACGTCGTCCTCGGTCACGCGGAACGAGCGGCCGACGCGAACGGCCGGCAGCTCTGCGTTGTGGACGAGTCGGTAGACCGTCATCTTCGAGACGCGCATCTTGGATGCGACCTCAGCAATCGTCAAGAAGACGACGTCGGACATGTCTCCAGGCTTGTTGGGAGCCATCTGTGCACCATTCCTTCTGCGCAACGGCACCGGCTTCCCCACCGGTGTCACAAGTTCGTGGCGCTCTTTTCGCAAAGATAGGGCCAATGTGACCTGTGGGGAAGGGTGTGACTAGAGAAACTTGTGGGGCGCTCGGCGTGTCGGGTTGATCCGGGGCATCTCGAGTACGCCGACCGGCTCACGGATAGGGGTCGAGCCCGTGCAGCGGGAACACCTCGCTGCGGGTCGCCATGATCGCCCGGTCGAGCCACGTCTCGGGGTCGTAGCCCCCCGACCAGTCCCGGTAGGCCGGGTTGCGACCGTCGGTGAGGCGGTGCGGCGCCGTACGACCCAGGACGTCGAGGACGTGGTCACGCCAGGCCTGCGGGGTCTCGGTCGCCGGGTCGAGCGGCGCTCCGGCGACGATCGCCAACAGGTGGGTCCAGGCACGCGGCACGACCTCGACGAGGGCGTAGCCGCCCCCACCGGTGACGACCCACTTGCCGTCGCAGATCTCGTGCGCGAGCTCGTGCAGCGCGAGGTAGGCGGCGCGCTGGCCGTCGACGCTGAGCATCAGGTGGGCGAGCGGGTCCTCCATGTGGGAGTCACAGCCGTGCTGGGTCACGAGGACCTGCGGCGCGAACTCGCGCAGCACCGGCGGGACGATCGCGTGGAAGGCGCGCAGCCAGCCGCCGTCGGCCGTGCCGGGCGGGAGCGCGACGTTGACCGCGGTGCCCTCGGCGCCCTCGCCGCCAGAGTCCTGCGGGAACCCGGTGCCCGGGAAGAGCATCTGGCCGGTCTCGTGCAAGGAGATGGTGAGCACGCGCGGGTCGTCGTAGAAGATCTTCTCCACGCCGTCGCCGTGGTGCACGTCGACGTCGACATAGGCGACGCGCTCGACGCCGCTGTCGAGGAGGTGCTGGATCCCGACCGCGATGTCGTTGTAGATGCAGAAGCCGCTCGAGCGGTCGACCATCGCGTGGTGCAGGCCGCCGACGATGCTGGCGCTGTGCAGCGACTCACCGCTGAGCACCTGGCGGCAGGCCTCGACCGTGGCGCCGACGACGTGCGCCGCGGCGGTGTGCATGCCCTCGAAGACCGGGTTGTCGTCGCTGCCGAGCCCGTGCAACGGGTCCTCGCCACCGTCGATGCCCATGCGGGTGACGGCGGCGATCAGCTCGCGCGTGTGGACCGTGGCGATCAGGTCGTTGTCGGCCATCGGCGGGGGCACCACCGTCAGCCCGGCCAGGACACCGAGCTCCTCGGCCAGGCGCATCGTGAGGTCGACGCGGATCGGTGACATCGGGTGCGAGGGCCCGAAGTTGTATTCCGTCAGCGACGAGTCGAAGACGACCGACGCCGGTCCGGAGCACTCCACCATGCAGCCGAACCTATCCCCCGCAGGAGATCGTCGCCGGGACGGCTCGACAGACGACCAGAGGTGAACATGTTCAAGAGTGTCTCTAGGGTGGCGGCGTGACCCGATCCGCCAAGGCCGAGCAGACCCGCGCGAAGATCGTCGCGTCGGCGATGGACCTGTTCCAGACCTCGGGCTTCGAGGGCACGACGATGCGCGGCATCGCCGATGCCGCGGGCGTCTCGCTGGGCAGCGCCTACTACTACTTCGCTGGCAAGGAGCACCTGATCCAGGCATTCTACGCCCAGATGCAGGTCGAGCACCTCGAGGCCACGCGCACCGTGCTCGACACCGAGACCGACTTCGCGGCGCGCCTGCGCGGGGTGCTCACCGCGTGGGTGCGGGTCGCGGCGCCGTACCACGAATTTGCCGGCACCTTCTTCAAGAACGCCGCCGAGCCGACCAGCCCGTTGTCGCCGTTCTCCCCCGAGTCTGCCGAGGCCCGGGAGGCCAGCATCGCGATCTTCGCCGAGCTGCTCGCGGGCTCGGACCTCAAGGTCGCATCCTCGCTCAAGCCTCGCCTGCCCGAGCTGCTGTGGCTGCTGCACATGGGCGTCGTGCTGTTCTGGGTGCACGACCGCAGCGCCGGCCAGCAGCGCACGCTCGCGCTGATCGCCGGCCTCGTCCCACTGGTCGACAAGCTCGGCCGGCTCTCCCGCGTCCCCGTCGTGCGGGGGGTCGTCAACGACCTCGTCGCACTGCTCGACTCGCTGCGGGCCTGAGCCGATGCGCGCGGTGATCTTCGACCTCGACGACACCCTGGTCGACCACACCTCCGCGGCCCGGACGGCATGCGTCCAGTGGGCCCGCGGGCAAGGCCTGGCCGGCACGGACGACGAGCTCGCGGTGCGGTGGGCGGCGATCGCGACTCCTCATTACGAGCGCTACCAGCAGCGGGAGATCACCTTCGCCGAGCAGCGCCGGGCGAGGGTGCGGGAGTTTCTCCCCCACCTGGACCTCGCGATCGACGAGGCCGCGGACGAGGCCTTCCAGGGCTACGCCGAGGCCTACCACGCCAGCTGGGCCTGCTTCGCGGACGCCGTCCCCGCCCTGCGCCGGGTGCGCGGAGCGGGGCTTCTCGCCGCGGTCCTGACCAACGGCGACCACGCCCACCAGCGACTCAAGCTCGCGCGGGTCGGGCTCATCGACGAGGTCGACCAGGTGTTCACCTCCGACGAGTTCCCGTTCGGCAAGCCGGACCCAGCGCCCTTCATCGGCACCTGCGCGCGACTGGGCGTCGACCCGGCCGAGGCGCTGATGGTCGGCGACTCGCTGGTGGCGGACGTCCAGGGCGCCGTCGGTGCCGGCCTGCAGGCCCTGCTGCTGGATCGGCGGGACGAGCACCCCTCGCACTCGCCGCGGATCCGCTCGCTGGAGGAGCTGCGGTTCTGATCGCCGTACGACCTGGTCGTCGGACGTCACCCGGGACGTCCGACACCCCGGTCGCCGGGGCAGCCGGATCGTCGGACGTTGCGATCGGGGCGGCCCGGCGCGCTGGCCAGAGCCCCGGCGCCCATCGCTGTCGCGCTCCGATGAACTTCCACTCGCACGGGCGGAACTTCACACCGTCGGGCACGAGGCTGAGCGTGGACCTCGATGAACTTCCACTCGCTCGAGTGGAAGTTCAGGGCGAGGCTGGGCCCCCCGGCACAACGCTCAGCTGCCCTCGGCGAGCTCGCGCGAGCGGTTGCGGGCGGCCTCCATGGCAGCCAGGAAGGCAGCACGGACCTTGTGGATCTCGAGCTCGCGCAGGGCGGAAGCCGTCGTGCCGCCCGGCGAGGTGACCTGCTCGCGCAGGATCGCGGGGTGGGTGCCGGTCTCGCGGAGCATCTTGGCCGAGCCGTAGAGCGTCTGGATGACCAGCTCGGACGACGTCGCGCGCGGCAGCCCGAGGTGGACACCGGCCTCGATCATCGACTCGACGACGAAGAAGATGTAGGCGGGACCCGAGCCGCTGATCGCGGTGACCGCGTCCTGCTGCCTCTCCGGCACCCGCACGACGCGGCCGGTCGAGGCGAGCAGCGACTCGGCCTCGGCCAGGTGGGCGTCGTCGCAGTGCGAGCCGGGCGAGATGGCGGCCATGCCCTCGTCGACCAGCGCGGGGGTGTTGGGCATGACCCGCACGACCGCGATGCCCTCGGGCACCCGCGACTCGATGAAGGCGGTGGTGATGCCGGCGGCCAGGCTCACGATCAGCTGGCCAGGACGCAGCACCGGCGCGATCTCCTCGAGCACCGCGGCCATGTCCTGCGGCTTGACGACCAGCGCGACCGTGTCGGCCTTGCTGGCCGCCTCGATGTTGGAGACCACCGCGACGCCGTAGCGCTCCTCGAGCTCGTGGGCCCGCTCGGCGCGCTTCTCACCGACCATGAGGTCGTCGACACGGCGGCCCGCCCGGACGAGTCCGGAGAGCAGCATCTCGCCCATCACGCCGGCACCGATGATCGCTGTAGTCATGACTGCCTAACTCTTGGAGACGAGGGAGCGGAGGAAGAAGGTGAGGTTCTGCGGGCGCTCGGCCATCCGGCGCATGAGGTAGCCGTACCACTCCTGGCCGTAGGGGATGTAGACGCGCACCGTCTCGCCGGCGGCGGCCAGGCGCTTCTGCTCCTCGGGACGGATGCCGTAGAGCATCTGGAACTCGTAGGTGCCGACCCGGCGGCCGTAGCGGCTCGCGAGCGACGACGCTATCTGGATCATCCGCGGGTCGTGGCTGGCGATCATCGGGTAGCCCTGACCAGCCAGCAGCACCTTGAGACAGCGGACGTAGGACTTGTCGATGTCGATGCGCTCCTGGAACGCGACGGACTCGGGCTCCATGTAGGCGCCCTTGCACAGACGCACCCGCGAGCCCTCGTGGGCCAGCGCGCGGCAGTCGGCCTCGGTGCGGTGGAGCATCGCCTGCAGGACGGCACCCGTCTCGGGGAAGTCCTTGCGCAGCTCGTGCAGGATCGCCAGCGTCGAGTCGGTGGTGGTGTGGTCCTCCATGTCGAGGGTGACCGTGGTGCCGGCGTTGCGCGCGGCGCGGCAGATCTCGCGCGCGTTCTCCAGCGCGATCTTCTCGCCGTTGTCGGGGAGCGCCTGGCCGACGGCGGAGAGCTTGACGCTCACCTCGGCCTTGCTGGCCAGCCCGCGGTTGGCGAGCTCGGCGAGCAGCTCCTTGTAAGCGGCCACGGTGGCCTCGGCCTGCGCGAGGTCCAACGTGTCCTCGCCGAGGAAGTCGAGGGTGACGCGAAGGCCGTCGTCGATGAGGCCGGAGGTGGCGTCGACGGCCGCCTCCGTGGACTCCCCGGGGACATAGCTGGTGACGATTCCTGAAGAGACCGGCATGGTGCTGACGAGCTTCTTCACCTTGTCGCTCTTGGCAAGAAGGAGGATCGGTTGGCGGAGCAGTGACATGGCGCACAGGCTACGCCGACCGACCTCGCCGGGCCGAGCCAGCCTGCTTCATTCCGTACGGCGCCGCAGGGTCGCGGCACCGAGCGCCAGCCCCGCGAGGGCGAACCCCAGGACCACCCCGACATCGCCCCAGACGACCGCTTCGTCGGCCGTCCCGACCAGCTCCTGCATGGCGTCCACGGCATAGGACAGCGGCAGGACCCCGCTGATCACCTCGAGCACCCGCGGCAGGCTGTCGCGGGCCACGAACAGCCCGCACAGCAGGATCTGCGGGACCACGACGAGCGGCATGAACTGGACGGCCTGGAACTCGGTGGCCGCGAACGCACTGACGAACAGGCCCAGCGCCGTACCGAGCACGGCATCGACGATCGCGACCACGCCCAGCAACCAGACCGGCCCGTTGACGTCGAGCCCGAGCAGGCCGACGCTGACCGCGACCGCGAGGGCGGACTGCACCGCCGCGATGGCGCCGAAGGCGACGGCATAGCCGAGCAGGAAGTCGAGCTTGCCCAGCGGCATCGACAGCAGGCGCTCGAGGGTGCCGCTGCTGCGCTCGCGCAGGGTGGTGACGCTGGTGACCAGGAACATCACGATGAACGGGAAGAGCGCGAGCAGGCCCGGGCCGAAGCGGTCGAAGGCCGCGCCGGGCAGGTCGGCGAACATCCACCAGAGCAGGGTGATGAGCAGGCACGGCAGCACGAGCAGCATGGCGAGCGTGCGGTGGTCGCGGCGGATCTGGGTGAGCACGCGACCGGCGACGGCGAGGGTCCTCATGAGACGGCCTCGCCCTCGACGATGCGCAGGAAGGCGTCCTCGATGTCGCGGGCGTCGCCGCGGATCTCGCTCGGGGTGCCGTTGGCGATGATCCGGCCCTCCCGCATGAGCAACAGCCGGTCGCAGCGCTCGGCCTCGTCCATGACGTGGCTGGAGACGAGCACGACCCTGCCGGCGTCGGCGAGGCGGTGGAAGAGCGCCCACAGGTCGCGGCGGAGCACGGGATCGAGCCCGACCGTGGGCTCGTCGAGGACGAGCACGTCGGGGTCGCCGAGGAGCGCGACGGCCAGGCTGGCTCGCGCCCGCTGGCCGCCGCTGAGGCTGCCGACGACCTGGTCGCGGTGGCTGTCGAGGTCGACGGCCGCGACGGCCCGGTCGATGGCCTCGTCGATCGCCGCGACCCCGAGCACCCGGGCGAAGAAGCGCAGGTTCTCCGCGACCGAGAGGTCGTCGTACACGCTCGCGGCCTGGGTGACGTAGCCGACGCGGTCGCGCAGCGGCTTGGAGCCGGCGGGCCGGCCGAGGACCTCGACGCTGCCGGAGCGGACCTGCTGGACGCCGACGACCGCACGCATCAGCGTCGACTTCCCGCAGCCGCTGGGCCCCAGCAGACCGGTGACGCCCGCGCCGACCTCGAGCGAGATGCCGGGCAGCACCTCGCGTCCCCCACGCACGACCCTCAGGTCGGTGATGACGATGTTATTCATCATGTGTTGAATTGTGCTCGCGGGACGAGCGCCCGTCAAGCGTCGGGCAGCTCGCCGGTGAGATAGCGCTGGAGGGTGGGCGCACAGGTCGCCCGGACGACGTCCGCCGGCAACGACGCGAGCGGCTCCACCCGGAGGACGTAGCGCAGCAGGATCAGGCCGATCATCTGGCTCGCGACCAGCGTCATGCGGTGCTCGGGGCGGTCGAGGCCGAGCCTCGCCCCCACCGGCTGGACCACCACCGGCAAGAAGCCCTCCGCCAGCAGCCGGTCACCGCCGGGCTCGAGCATCCGGCGCGCCACGGCCCGCAGGGCCGGCTGCAGCGCTGGGTCCTCCCACACGCCCAGGAAGGCGGCCAGGAAGCGGTCGGCCGCGTCCTCGACGGGGCCCTCGACCACGCGTGCGATGACCTCGCGCGGGTCGACGGGCAGCGCCATCGCGGCGAGGAAGAGGTCGTCCTTGGTGCCGAAGAAGTGGTGCACCAGCGCGGGGTCGACACCGGCGGCCGCTGCGACGGCGCGGATCGTCGTACCGCGAAAGCCGTGCTCCGCGAAGGACGTCCGGGCAGCGGCCAGGACGGCCGCGCGGGTGTCGGAGGCGCCGGGGCGGCGACCGCGAGCCATCAGCGCATCAGTTCGTTCGTACGGCGAAGTGCTCGCGCGCGAAGGCCAGGGAGGCCGCCAGGTCGGCGATCCGCTCGTCGCGGGTGCTGCAGCGTCGGGTGTTGATCTCCAGGATGATGTGACCGGCGAAGTCGCGCTCGGCGAGGTGGCCGAGGAACTCGCCGGCACGCATCACCCCGCGGCCGGGCACGAGGTGCTCGTCCTTGGCCGAGCCACTGCCGTCGGTGAGGTGGACGTGGCGCAGCCGGTCGCCGAGCCGGTCGGCCATCTCGATCACGTCGGAGCCGGCGATCGCCGCGTGGGAGAGGTCGATGGTGGTGTTGGCGTAGTTGTGCTGGCTGGGGTCCCAGCTCGGGAGGTACATCTCCATCCCGCGGCGCGAGGACGCCCGCCACGGATACATGTTCTCGACGGCGAAGGCGATGCCGGTCGAGCTCTCGAGCGCGGCGATGCCGTCGACGAAGCCGGCGGCGTACTCCCGCTGCCAGCGGAAGGGCGGGTGCACCACGACCACGTCGGCACCGACCTCGAGGGCGAGGTCGGCGGAGCGCTCGAGCTTGCCCCACGGCTCGGTGCCCCACACGCGCTGCGTCCACAGCAGGCAGGGAGCGTGGATCGCGCACACCGGCATCTCGTGGTGGTCGATGAGCTGCTTGATCGCCGACGTCTGCTGGGACAGCGAGTCGATGCCGACCATCACCTCGACGGCGTCGTAGCCGAGCTGCGCGGCATAGCCGAAGGCGTGGGCGGTCGACTCGGGATAGACCGAGGCGGTGGAGAGGCCGATCAAGGTCACGTCGGGCTCAAGACTGAGATCTGGTCGATCCGCTCCAGGATGACGCCCTCACGCAGCGCCCACGGGCAGATCTCCAGCGCGGGCAGGTCGAAGATGTCCATGCAGGCCTCGGCAACGAGCGCGCCGGGGACGATCTGGTGGGTGCGGCTGGGCGAGACACCGGGCAGGTGCGCGAGCTCGTCGCCGGTCAGGGCGATGAGCTTGGGGATCCACTCCGCGAGCGTGGCGCGCTCCAGCACGCGCGGCACCAGCGCACCCTCGCCGCTGGGCGCCGCACCGCAGATCCGCGCCAGCGAGCGGAACGTCTTCGAGGTGGCCGCCGCCCGGTCGGGGGTGCCGGGACGGAGCAGGTGACCGGCATTGTCGGCGATGTCGGCGCGGATCTGGCGGCGCAGCCGACGCACTGCTTCCTCGTCGGGCCGGTCGCCGCCGAACCAGGTGCGGGCCAGGCGCGCAGCGCCGAGCGGCAGCGACCAGGCGACGTCGGGGGCCTCGTCGGAGCCGCCGGCGATCTCCAGCGAACCACCGCCGATGTCGAAGACGGCCAGCCGGCCGGCAGACCAGCCGAACCAGCGGCGTACGGCGAGGAACGTCAGCCGGGCCTCGTCCTCTCCGGAGAGCACCGCGAGGTCGACCCCGGCGACGCGCCGGACGTGCTCGAGCACGTCGTCGGCGTTGACGGAGTCGCGGACCGCGGAGGTGGCGAAGCCGAGCATGTCGGCGCAGCCCTTGTCCTCGGCGACCCGCACGGCCGAGGCGCAGAAGTCCGTCAGCGCGTCGATGCCCTGCTGGGTGACGGCGCCGCGCTCGTCGAGGTGCTCGGCCAGCCGGAGCGGCTCCTTGTGCGAGAAGGCCGGGAGCGGCGCGGCGCCACCGTGCGCATCGACCACGAGGAGGTGACCGGTGTTGGAGCCGATGTCGAGGACGCCCAGGCGCATGGGACCAAACTACTAGGCAAGGTGCCCGCCCGTAGGATCGTCCAGTGCCCGAAGTCGATCTCGTCTTTCCCCGTGCGTACGTCGAGTTCGCCGACCCGGCGGACGACGAGCAGGTCTTCCGCTGCGACCTGACGTGGCTGACGTCGAGCTTCATGTGCATCTTCGGCCAGGGCTGCCAAGGGATCTATGCCGACGCCCCCGACACCGGGTGCTGCACGCTCGGTGCCCACTTCGCCGACAAGGACGACGAGTCGCGGGTTGCGGGCTTCGTCGCCCAGCTGACCCCGGAGCAGTGGCAGTTCCACCCCGGGCGCACCGCCACGAAGGCGGACTGGGTGGAGAAGGATGACGACGGGGAGCGCAAGACCCTCACCCGTGAGCACGACGGGCAGTCGGCGTGCATCTTCCACAACCGCGCAGACTTCAGCACCGGGGCGGGTTGTGCGCTGCACGGCCTGGCGCTGGAGCAGGGTCGCAACCCGCTCGAGACGAAGCCCGACGTCTGCTGGCAGCTGCCGATCAGGCGCACGTTCCGCACCGTCGAGCGCCAGGACGGGACCTCCTACACCGAGGTCGCGATCGGTGAGTACGACCGCCGCGGCTGGGGTCCGGGCGGCCACGACCTCGACTGGTACTGCTCCGGCAACACCGAGGCGCACGTCGCGCTCGAGCCCGTGTTCGTCACCCACGAGGCGGAGCTCACCGAGCTGATGGGCAAGGACGGATACGTCGAGCTCGTGCGCCACTGCGAGGCACACGTGCGTTCGCGCTCCGCGCTGGCGCTGCATCCCGCCGATCCACGCTGACCGAGTTTTCTCGACGTCAAGACAACCCGACCCCCCTGTCCGGCCCTCGCGGCCAGCGGGGTCAGAATGCCTGCATGCGCCTGGACCATCTTTCTTTCGCAGCCGGACCTGATGGCCTCGCCAGCACCGCCCAGCGCATCGGGGGCCTGCTCGGCAAGGACTTCATCGACGGTGGAGTGCACCCACGCTTCGGCACCCGCAACATGATCCTGCCCCTGGACGGAGGCACCTACCTCGAGATCGTCGAGGTCCTGGACCACCCGGCCAGCGACAAGGCTCCCTTCGGGCAGGCCGTGCGTGCGCGCTCGGCTGCCGGCGGCGGCTGGCTCGGCTGGGTCGTGGCGATCAACGACATCACCGCGGTCGAGCAGCGCCTCGGTCGCGACGCCGTCAAGGGCAACCGCCACCTGCCGACCGGCGAGGAGCTGCTCTGGAAGCAGATCGGCGTCAACGACCTGATGGCCGACCCGCAGCTCCCGTTCTTCATCCAGTGGGAGTCGCCCGACGCGATGCACCCGAGCACGGGCGCCGACACCGACTTCGCGCTCGCGACGCTCGAGATCGCCGGCGACCCGCAGCGGGTCAGCGAGTGGCTCGGCGAGACCGTCGAGGCACCGCTCGAGGACGTCAAGGTCGAGTGGGTCGCCCCCAACGGCACCCCCGGCATCCTGGCCGCGCAGTTCCAGACCCCGTCGGGTCTGGTCCGGATCTGACGCTCCCCCCGGCATGACGCGCCCTCCGCGGATCGAGGGCGCGACCCCGTCGCCGAACATCTGGCACCACCCGGCGACCTACGAGCTCGAGAACCGCGCGGCCGATCCGCACGGACGGATCGAGGCCGCGATGGCCTCGGTGGCGCCCTGGGACGGGCTGCGCTTCGCCGACATCGGCTGCGGCTCGGGTTTCCACCTCCCCCGCTGGGCTGCGAGCGCCACCTCCGTCATCGGCGTGGAACCGCACCCTGACCTCGCGCGGCTGGCGCAGCGCCGTACCCGCCGGCTGGGCAACGTCACTGTCTCGGTCGGTACGGCGCAGGCCCTCCCGGTCCCGGACGCGTCGGTCGACGTCGCGCACGCGCGCTGGGCCTACTTCTTCGGCCCCGGGTGCGAGCCGGGGCTGGTCGAGCTCGACCGGGTGATGGCGCGCGGCGGGACGGCGTTCGTCATCGACAACGACGGCTCGCGCTCGACCTTCGGGTCGTGGTTCCGCCGGGGCTATCCGATGGTCGACCCTTCCGCTGTCGAGACCTTCTGGTCTCTGCGTGGGTGGACGCGCATCCCGGTCGACATGGGGTGGTCGTTCTCGTCGCGAGCAGACCTCGAGGCCGTGGTGCGGATCGAGTTCACGCCGGAGCTGGCCGAGGAGATCATCGCGTCGCACGAGGGCACCGACGTCGACTACGCCGTCAACGTGTGGTGGCGTGACTACTGACCGGTGAAGGTCACCTCTGACGTTCCCCACACCTCGCCGCTCACCATGAGGTGCTGCAGGTCGCCAGCTCGTTCGCAGGTGCCGGTCGACATCGTGCAGCGCACGATCTGGAGCTGCTGCTTGACCGGCTCACTCACCGTGTAGGCACCCATCCGCTGATCGACCAGAGCCAGCAGGAAGCTGTCGTTGCTCTCCCACCCAGCGTTGCCCATCCATCCCTCGCCGTTGGACACCAGGTCGCGTGGGATGTCGACCTCGGTGAAGCCATCGTTGCTCAGGTTCCAGACCCGCGGCAGGTGATCGGTGAGCAACCATCGGCGATCGGGAGACACGTCCACGGCTTCGGACAGGTAACTGCCCATGCACCCGGTGCCCTGCTCCTGCCAGGCAGCGCCAATGAGCCAGAAGGACGTGGTGCAGGTGTTGGCCTTCTCGGTGTAGTCGTAGGAGATCGCAAAGTCGGCGGGGCCACCTTGGGGGATGTGGCTGTCGGTGGGCGGTTCGATTTCGACCGTGGTGCCGTCGCCCTTGAGTAGCCAGGTGGTGCCCCAGCCCTTCGTCGTGGGCGAGCCCCGGTAGACGAGACCTTGGTCGGTGAAACCGTTGAGCCGGATCGACTGGTCGTGGCCGGGATCTGCGATCGGCTCGTAGGCCGGGTTGTGCGGGATCTCCGTCGTGTCCAGCGTTGCGAGGTCCACCACGCGATCGCCGTAGGCGACCTGGGATCCGTCAGGCGAGACGGCAATGGTGGCGTCGGCCGAGCCGTCGCCGAACGGCGCGGCCGGGAGCGTCCGAATCGATCCGTCGGATGCCAGCACCGCGGGCGCGAGAGCGTTCTCCATCGGGGCGAGGGCGACAACCCAGCCGCCGCGGGCTCGCTGCGGCGCGACGACCGTGGCGATTCCCTCGGGCAGCGGCACCACGGTGTCGCCGTCGCGAAGGCCACCCTCGCCGTAGTAGGGGAGCTTGGCGTTGGCGCCCTTCGGCAACCTCTGTGCCCACGCCATCGCGGCGTCGAAGCGCTGTCCACCATTGGCCACCTGACCCTCGCGAGCCGTGGGCGAGTCGGGGATCACGAACGTGCTCCCGACGGCGATGACCCCGGCAGCAGCAAGCACGCCCGCGGCGTTCCGACGACGGCGCCGCGCACGTCCTCGCCTCATCACGGTCCGGGCGAAGGCGGGCGGGGCGGTCGTGTCGTCGACGGCCGAGTGGAGGCGGTCACGGATCTGGGAGTCGATGCTCATCGGTTCAGTCCTGTCGCGTGGAAGGTGGCGGGGTCGGCGCAGAGCTCGCGCATCAGGGCGACGCCGCGTGAGGCATGGGCCTTGACCGTGCCGGTGCTGCAGCCGAGGGTCTCGGCGATCTGCACCTCGGACTGGTCCTCGTAGTAGCGCAGCACCAGCACCGCGCGCTGGCGCGGCGACAGGGCGGCGAGCAGGCCCCAGACCGCGTCGCGGTCCTCGGGTCCGGCGGGGACGGTGACCGTCTCGGGCACCTCACCGGTGAGCACCTCGCCGCGACGCTGGCGGCGACGGGTGCGGTCGATCGCCGCGCGGGTCATGATCGAACGGACGTAGGACTCCTGGGCCTCGCGTCGCTTGATGCGGGGCCAGGCGACGTACGCCCTCTCCAGGGCGGTCTGCACGAGGTCCTCGGCGGCATGCCGATCTCCCGCCGACAGCAGTCGCGGGGTCCGCAGCAGGGCAGCGGAACGCGCATCGACGAAGGCGACGAAGTCGTCATCGCGTCTGGCCACAGGGTCTCCTCGGTTCGTGGATCTCTGTGACTAGGGACGACGTGCAGCCGCGCTGGGTTGACGCCGGAGTCAGCTGGATCCGCGGACGGCCAGGGTCGGGGTGAGCAGCACGCCCTGCGCGGGCGGCGGGAGGTGGCCGAGCAGCGACTCGAGGGCGCGCACGATCTGGACCGCGACGTCCTCCAGCGGCTGGCGCACCGACGTCAGCCCGACGGGGAACACCTGCGCCACCTGGGAGTCGTCGAAGCCGACGACCGCGATGTCGCGACCGGGCGCGAGCTGGCGGATCCACAACGTGTGCAGCACGCCCATGGCGAGCGTGTCGGAGGCGCAGACGAACGCGGTCGGAGCCGACTCGTCGAGGAGTACGGCGGCGGCCTCTGCGCCGCTCTGGACGGTGTCCTCCACCCGGGACGCGAGACCGGTGGTCGGGTGGCCCGCCTCGTGCATCGCGGCGAGCCAGCCCGCGCGCCTGTCCTCCCCGATGGGTGAGTCCTTGCGCCAGCCGATCCACGCGATCCGGCTGTGCCCCTTCTCGATGAGGTGGTCGGTGGCCAGGCGGGTGCCGGCGGCGCCGTCGACGTCGACCCACGGGTGGGTGGCGTGCGGCTGGTCCCAGGGACGCCCGAACGCGACGAACGGCGCCCGCTGCTCGCTCAGCCACGCGGCCTGCGGGTTGCCGAGGTAGGTGTCGGTGACGACGAACGCGTCGACAGCGGTGGCGCGGAGCAGGTGGTCGTAGCCGCCGACCGGGTCGTCGTTGTCGCCGGCGAAGAGCAGGACGTGGTAGCCGGCCTCGGCCGACGTGTCGACGAGCGTGTGCAGGAAGCGGTCCATCATCGCGTTGGCCGTGCCCTCCTGGGCGGGCTGGACGCGCAGGCCGATCAGCTGCGAGCTGCGGGTGCGCAGGTTGCGGGCCGCACGGTTGGGCGAGTAGCCCATCTCGTCGATCGCCTCACGCACGCGCTCGAGGGTGTCGGGACGCAGGAGGTCGGGGTTGTTGACCGCGTTGGAGACCGTCTGGCGCGAGACACCGGCGCGCTCCGCGACGTCGGCGAGCGTCGGCGGAGACACCGGGATGAACCCGGGTCCGCGCGGCTCCGTGCTCGACATCGCTGGCTCCTTGATCGTTCCAATCCCTTGGCAGCATAATCGCTGGAACGGCGTGGGGAGGATGAGGTCATGCGCAAGCTCTCCCTCCTCCTCACTCTTGCGGTGTTCGCCGCGTGCAGCGCCGGCGAGAACCGTCCCGGCACCCCACCGACCGAGCCCGCCGCGGAGCCCACCCGGGTGCGTCCCTCCTCGAGCGCCACCTCGGTGCGGCCGACGTCCCCCGACCCGTCCCCCAGCGGGGCCGAGCTGGCGCGACTGAACGCGGCGCTGATCGACGCGGCCTGGGCCAACGACCTGCCGGCCGCGCGGCGCCTCATCGCGCGCGGCGCCGACGTCAACCACACCGACGAGACGACGCAGAGCGCCTACCTGATCGCGACCAGCGAGGGCCACCGCGACCTGCTCGACCTCACCCTGGCAGCCGGGGCGCGGGTCGACGCCAAGGACCGCTTCAACGGCACCGGGCTGATCCGCGCGGCCGATCGCGGGCACTGGGACATCGCCGGGCGACTCGTCCGGGCCGGCATCGACCTCGACCATGTCAACAATCTGGGCTGGACCGCGCTGCACGAGGCGGTGATCCTCGGCGACGGGTCCCAGCGCTACCTCGACACCGTGCGCGTGCTGCTCGCAGCCGGCGTCGACGCGACCGTCCCGGCGGTCGAGGACGGGTTCACCGCGCGCGAGCACGCGGAGCAACGTGGGTACGGCGACATCGCGAGCCTGCTCGCACGAGCCGACCGGCCGGTGCGCCGGCCTGAGGCGGCGCTGCTCGCAGCGGCCCGGGCGGGCGACGCCGACAACGCCTCGCTCGCCCTGCGGGCCGGAGCACAGGTGGACGCACGTGACGGCGATCGCCGTACGCCACTCCTGCACGCCGTGATCGGCGACGTCGGCCAGGTCGCGCGCGTGCTCGTCGCCCTGGGTGCAGACCCCGACGCGGTCGACGCGCAGTCCGACACCCCGTGGCTGGTGACCGGTGTGACCGGCTCGGTCCCGATGGGCCGGCTGCTGCTCACCGCCGATCCCGACGTGACGCTGCGCAACCGCTACGGCGGGGTGTCGATCATCCCGGCGGCCGAGCGCGGCCACGCGGCCTACGTCCGCTGGGCCGTGCGAGCGACCGACATCGACGTCGACCACGTCAACGACCTCGGCTGGACGGCGTTGCTGGAGGCGGTGCTCCTCGGCGAGGGAACCACACCGTGGCAGCGCATCGTGCGGACCCTGCTCGCGGCCGGCGCGGACCCGCAGCTCGCCGACCGCGACGGGGTGACGGCGCTGGAGCACGCGCGCCGTCGCGGCTTCGAGGAGATCGCGCGCCTGCTGGCGAGGTGAGTGTCGGTGCCGTCACCTACGGTTCACCGCATGAGCAAATCCGCGAAGGTCAGGCCTGCCTATCGCTGCACGGAGTGCGGCTGGGAGACGACCAAGTGGGTCGGTCGCTGTGGGGAGTGCCAGGCGTGGGGATCGGTCGCCGAGACAGCCGCGCCGACCATGCGCGCGACCGCGTCGCCGGTCACGACCCCTGCCGTGCCGATCGGTCAGGTGTCGGTCGAGGACTCGCAGTTCCGCACCAGCGGGGTGCCCGAGCTCGACCGGGTGCTCGGTGGCGGGCTGGTCCCCGGAGCCGCGATCCTGCTCGCCGGCGAGCCCGGCGTCGGCAAGTCGACGCTGCTGCTCGAGGTCGCCGCCCAGACCGCGCGGGTCCGCACCCGCACCCTCTACGTCACCGGTGAGGAGTCGGCTTCCCAGGTCCGGCTCCGTGCCGACCGCACCGGCGGGGTGCACGACGAGCTCTTCCTCGCCGCTGAGACCGATCTGGGCGCCGTGCTCACCCACATCGAGCAGGTGCGCCCGACACTGCTCGTCATCGACTCCGTGCAGACCATCGGCGCGAGCGGCATCGAGGGCGTCCCCGGTGGCGTCACCCAGGTGAAGGAGGTGGCGGCCGCGCTGATCCGGGTCGCCAAGACCCGCAACATCACCACCGTCCTGGTCGGCCACGTCACCAAGGACGGCTCGATCGCCGGGCCGCGCGTGCTCGAGCACCTCGTCGACGTGGTGCTGCACTTCGAGGGCGATCGCAACTCCCGCTTCCGCATGGTGCGGGCGATGAAGAACCGGTTCGGACCCATCGACGAGGTCGGGTGCTTCGATCTGTCCTCCGAGGGCATCCGCGCGGTCACCGACCCGACCGGGCTGTTCGTCGAGCACCACTCCTCGCAGGTGCCCGGCACCTGCGTGGCCGTCTCGATGGAGGGTCGCCGCCCGATGCTGGCCGAGGTGCAGGCGCTCGTGACGCCGTCGCCCCTCGAGCGCCCCCGCCGCACGACCTCGGGCATCGACGGCTCCCGGGTCGCGATGATCCTCGCGGTGCTCCAGCAGCACGCCGGGATCCGGCTGCACCAGCACGACGTGTTCGCCTCGACGGTGGGCGGCGCGCGGATCACGGAGCCCGCGGCCGACCTCGCGATCGCGATCGCCATCGCCAGCTCGATGACCGGGCTGGCGCCGCCCAAGGGCATCGTCGCGATGGGCGAGATCGGGCTCGCCGGCGAGCTGCGCCGGGTCCGCGACCTGCCGCAGCGGCTGGCCGAGGCCGCGCGCCAGGGCTTCCGGATGGCCATCGTGCCGTGCGAGCCCGGCGCTGCTGACAACTCACGTCGGCAGGTCGACGGCATGCAGGTCCTCGACGTCAGCACGGTGGCCTCCGCACTGACTGCCGTGCGTGTCACGAACGGCCATGAGCGTGGGCGTGGTCCCCTAGACTGACGGCCGCGCCGACCGGCGCGCAGTTCTGGGGAGGACTACACCGTGGCGGCAGAGCGAACCGACGACACGCTGCGTCTGCGCGCCACGCTGGCCGAGATCGCCCCGGGCACCGCGCTGCGTGACGGTCTCGAGCGGATCCTGCGCGGTCGCACCGGTGCCCTGATCGTGCTCGGCATCGACAAGACCGTCGAGTCGATCGCCACGGGCGGCTTCACCCTCGACGTCCCCTTCACCGCCACCGGCCTGCGCGAGCTGGCCAAGATGGACGGCGCGATCATCGTCGACAAGGACGTCTCGCGCATCCACCGTGCGGCCGTGCACCTCATGCCCGACCACACGATTCCCTCCGAGGAGACCGGCACCCGGCACCGCACCGCCGACCGGGTGGCGCGCCAGACCGGCTTCCCGGTGATCTCGGTGTCGCAGTCGATGCAGATCATCGCGGCCTACGTCGGCGACATCCGCCACGTGCTCGAGGACTCCGGCAAGATCCTCTCCCGCGCCAACCAGGCCCTCGCCACCCTGGAGCGCTACAAGATGCGCCTCGACGAGGTCTCCTCGACCCTCTCGGCGCTGGAGATCGAGGACCTGGTGACCGTCCGCGACGTCGCGGTCGTGGCCCAGCGCCTCGAGATGGTCACCCGCATCGCGAGCGAGATCGACGACTACGTTCTCGAGCTCGGCACCGACGGCCGTCTGCTCTCCCTGCAGCTCGAGGAGCTCATCACCGGCGTCGACGCCGAGCGCGAGCTCGTGGTCCGCGACTACCTCCCGACCGGCAAGCGCCGCAAGACCAGCCCCGAGACGATGCTGACCGACCTGGCGGCCCTGTCCCCCACCGACCTGGTCGACCCGGGCTCGGTCGCCGGCGTCCTCGGGCTCGGCACCGGCGAGCACCTCGACGGTGCCGTCGCCCCCCGCGGCTACCGCCTGCTCGCCAAGGTGCCGCGCCTGCCCGCGCAGGTCGTCGACCGGCTCGTCGAGCACTTCGGCGGCCTCCAGCAGCTCCTGTCCGCCGGCATCGACGACCTCCAGGCCGTCGAGGGTGTCGGCGAGCTCCGTGCTCGCAGCGTGCGCGAAGGGCTCTCGCGGCTCGCCGAGTCGAGCATCACCGAGCGCTACATCTGACCGGGCGCCGCAGCGGCGCTGGCCTTCGGGCCGAGCGGTGAGTGAGCCACATTTCCGCGCGCTCGAATGTGGGTGACTCACCTCCCGCGGGTGCGTCACCGGCGACTCGCCGTACGAGCGGTGGGCCAGCAACTGTTTCGATGGCCACGGACGGTTGCTGAGGCACCGCCCGGGACTGGACTGGCCTCAGCCCTCGGAGTTGCCGTTGCCCTGCTCGCCGGGCGTGTGGGCGGTGTCGGTGTCGCCCGGCTCGTTCTTCTTGCCCTGGTTCTTGCCGTTGCCCTTGGTCGTGGGTTCGGGCTTGGGGGTGATCGTCTTGGTGATCACGGCGCTCGCGGGGCGGACCAGCTCGAACTGGACGTCGGTCGGCTCACCGCCGAGGGCGGCGGCCTCCACGTGGTAGAACCCGGGAAAGGCCCATCCGCGCTGCGCGGTGCAGCCCTCGTCCGAGCGGCGAGCGTCCTCCCAGACGACGCTGATGGGTGCGTCGACGGCCTGCCGGACGACGACCTCCTGGGGGACGATGCTGGCCGGGCACTCGCGGCTCGCCCAGATCGCGTCGTTGCCCGAGGTGATGGACACGGTCAGCGTGTTGGGTGAGACCGTCCAGGTGCAGGCCGGCGACTCGAGCGTGCGCAGGTTGAGGGTGATCGGCACGTCGACCCCGCCCTGGGCTTCCGTCACGACGGGGGTGGCGACGATGTCGCTGTTCTCGCACGGGCCGGTGGGCTCGGCGAGCGGCGGCTCGGTGGGGGTCTGCTGCTTCTTCTTGCGTTTGCGCTTCACCGGCTCGGTCGTCGGCGTCTCGGTCGGCTCACTCGTCGTCACGCCGACCGTCGTCGCCTTGGCACCGTCGTCAGAGCCGTCGCTGGACCCACCCAGGATCCGCGCGAACCCGATCACGAGCACCAGCGCGAGGCCGAGCAGGAGCAGCCGGCGCGTCCAGTAGACGCGCGCGGGCAACGGACCACGGGGTTGCAGGGGCGGGGAAGCCATGGCGACACGGTAGACAGCGAGCGCGCCTCAACGCGGCTGCCACTCCGCGAGGACCCCCACCAGGCTTAGGATCTGCGGTGATGAGCGACCTCCACGACCCCGTGCTCGGGTGGTACGACGAGCACGCACGCGAGCTCCCGTGGCGCTCCCCGTCGGCGTCGGCGTGGTCGGTGATGGTCTCGGAGTTCATGCTCCAGCAGACCCCGGTCGCCCGGGTCCTCCCGGTGCACGCCGCCTGGCTGGACCGCTGGCCCACCCCCGCGGCGCTCGCCGCCGAGTCCACCGGCGAGGCGGTACGGATGTGGGGCCGGCTCGGCTACCCCCGACGAGCGCTGCGGCTACACGCGGCCGCCACGGCGATCGTCGCCGATCACGGCGGCGGGGTGCCCGCGGCGTACGGCGACCTGCTGGCCCTGCCCGGGATCGGGGACTACACCGCTGCGGCGATCGCGAGCTTCGCCTTCGGACAGCGGCACGTCGTGCTCGACACCAACGTGCGTCGGGTGTTCGCGCGAGCGGTCAGCGGCACGGAGTTCCCGCCGGCGTCGGTGACCCGCGCGGAACGCGACCTCGCCACCGACCTGCTGCCGCCGGACGCCGCGACGGCCGCCACCTGGGCCGTCGCGGTGATGGAGCTGGGCGCGCTCGTCTGCACCGCCCGCGACCCGCGCTGCGACACCTGTCCGATCGCGGACCGGTGCGCCTGGCAGGCCGCCGGGCGCCCGGCCCACGCCGGCCCGCCGCGGCGCGGCCAGGCCTGGGACGGCACCGACCGGCAGTGCCGGGGTCGGATCATGGCGCTGCTGCGCGACGCGGAGGGGTCCGTCCCCACGTCCCGCATCCACGCCGTGTGGCCGGACGACACCCAGCGCGAACGCTGCCTGGCCGGCCTCGTCGCCGACCGGCTGGTCGAGGCCGTCGGCCCGTCGGCGTACGCCCTGCCGTCCTGACCGGATCCCGCGGTAGTTCAGTGAGAGATTGCGGTGATTCGGCGCGGACAGTGCAATCTCTCACTTGACTACGCAGGGCACCGCGCACGCCGCTGACCCGAAATGCGCCGGAGCCCCCGGCCAGGTCGGCCAGGGGCTCCGGGTGGTGCGGGATGACTCAGTCGGAGGACTTCTCCACGTCGACCGGGCCGGCGGAGTCGTCGGGACCCTCGAGCGGGGACTCGGGGTCGCCCACGACGTCGGCGGTCTCGAAGGGCGGCATGTCCGGCATCGCCGAGACCTTCTGACCCTTGAACGTGAAGGTGGCACTCGGGCCTTCGCCCTCGATGTCGACGAGCACGATCTGGCCGGGGCCGATCTCGCCGAAGAGCATCTTCTCCGCCATCACGTCCTCGATCTCGCGCTGGATGGTCCGACGCAGCGGACGCGCACCCAGCACCGGGTCGAAGCCCCGCTCGGCCAGGAGGTTCTTGGCCGGCTGGGTCAGCTCGAGCTGCATGTCGCGGTCCTTGAGCCGGAGCTCGACGCCCGCGATCATGTTGTCGACCATCGAGACGATCTGGTCCTGCGACAGCGGCGGGAACACGATGATCTCGTCGACGCGGTTGAGGAACTCGGGCTTGAAGTGCTGCTTGAGCTCCTCGGCCACCTTGGTCTTCATCCGGTCGTAGGTGCTGCCGTCGCCCGACTGCTGGAAGCCGAGGTTCTGGCCCTTGGAGATGTCGCGCGTGCCGAGGTTGGTGGTCATGATGATGACGGTGTTCTTGAAGTCGACCACCCGGCCCTGCGAGTCGGTCAGGCGACCTTCCTCGAGGATCTGCAACAGGCTGTTGAAGATGTCGGGGTGGGCCTTCTCGACCTCGTCGAAGAGCACGACGGAGAACGGCTTGCGGCGCACCTTCTCGGTGAGCTGGCCGCCCTCTTCGTAGCCGACGTAGCCGGGAGGCGAGCCGAAGAGCCGCGAGACGGTGTGCTTCTCGCTGAACTCGCTCATGTCGAGCTGGATCAGCGAGTCCTCGTCACCGAACAGGAAGTCGGCGAGCGTCTTGGACAGCCACGTCTTTCCGACACCGGACGGGCCGGCGAAGATGAACGAGCCGCCGGGACGCTTCGGGTCCTTGAGGCCGGCACGAGTACGGCGGATGGCGCGTGAGAGAGCCTTGACGGCCTCCTCCTGGCCGATGACGCGCTTGTGCAGCTCTTCTTCCATGTTGAGCAGTCGCGAGGACTCCTCCTCGGAGAGCTTGACGATCGGGATGCCGGTCGCGACGGCGAGCACCTCGGCGATCAGCTCCTCGTCGACCTCGGCGACCTCGTCCATGTCACCGGAGCGCCACTGGGTCTCGCGCTCGGCCTTGCGGGCGATGAGCTGCTTCTCCTCGTCGCGCAGGCGGGCGGCGGCCTCGAAGTCCTGGCCGTCGATCGCGGCCTCCTTGCGCTTGCGCACGTCGGCGATCTTGTCGTCGTACTCACGCAGGTCGGCAGGCGCGGTCATCCGGCGGATGCGCAGGCGCGAGCCGGCCTCGTCGATGAGGTCGATCGCCTTGTCCGGCAGGAACCGGTCGGAGATGTAGCGGTCGGCGAGGGTGGCAGCGGAGACCAGCGCCTCGTCGGTGATGGTCACGCGGTGGTGCGCTTCGTAGCGGTCACGCAGGCCCTTGAGCATCTCGATCGTGTGGGCGATCGACGGCTCGGCGACCTGGATCGGCTGGAAGCGGCGCTCGAGCGCGGCGTCCTTCTCGAGGTACTTGCGGTATTCGTCGAGGGTCGTCGCACCGATCGTCTGCAGCTCGCCTCGCGCCAGCATCGGCTTGAGGATCGAGGCCGCGTCGATCGCGCCCTCGGCCGCACCGGCACCGACGAGGGTGTGGATCTCGTCGATGAACAGCACGATGTCGCCGCGGGTGCGGATCTCCTTGAGGACCTTCTTCAGGCGCTCCTCGAAGTCACCGCGGTAGCGCGAGCCGGCGACGAGCGCGCCGAGGTCGAGGGTGTAGATGTGCTTGTCCTTGAGCGTCTCGGGCACGTTGCCCTTGACGATGTCCTGGGCCAGGCCCTCGACGATGGTCGTCTTGCCGACGCCGGGCTCGCCGATCAGCACCGGGTTGTTCTTGGTGCGCCGCGAGAGGATCTGCATGACCCGCTCGATCTCCTGCTCGCGCCCGATGACCGGGTCGAGCTTGCCCTCACGGGCGGCCTGGGTCAGGTTGCGGCCGAACTGGTCGAGCACCAGCGAGCTCGACGGTGCCTCGGCGCCGGAGCCGGTCTGGGAGGCGCCGGACGCAGCCGACTCCTTGCCCTGGAAGCCGGAGAGCAGCTGGATGACCTGCTGGCGCACCCGGTTGAGGTCTGCGCCCAGCTTCTGCAGCACCTGGGCGGCGACGCCCTCGCCCTCGCGGATCAGCCCGAGGAGGATGTGCTCGGTGCCGATGTAGGAGTGGCCGAGCTGCAGCGCCTCGCGCAGCGACAGCTCGAGCACCTTCTTGGCGCGCGGCGTGAACGGGATGTGGCCCGACGGGGCCTGCTGGCCCTGGCCGATGATCTCCTCGACCTGGGCGCGCACGGCCTCCAGGGAGATGTCGAGGGACTCGAGGGCCTTGGCTGCGACGCCCTCGCCCTCGTGGATGAGACCGAGCAGGATGTGCTCGGTCCCGATGTAGTTGTGGGAGAGCATGCGGGCCTCTTCCTGGGCCAGCACGACAACTCGCCGGGCTCGGTCGGTGAACCGCTCGAACATGTGCGCTCCTCAATGTCTGTGGTCCGCGAAATTGCTGCGGACAGTGGGCTCAACGCCCGACTCCACCCTACGTGTTCCCGCCGGCGGATCGGAGCCGTCCGCTGACAGCGAACAGAGCGGTCAGTCGGCGTACGTCGCGGTCGCGACCGTCGCCGTCCGAGGATCGAGGAACCACACGCTCCCGCCACCGCTGGTCGGGGCCGTGTGCTCGATCCTCACACCGGAACTGCACGACCACCAGCGACAACGAGACCGCCGTCAGGCGTGCGCGGTGAGCGTGTGTTCAACACGTGGGTTCCGCGTGAAATGTTGCTCGCCGCGCCCCCGGAGGGGGACGCGGCGAGCGAACAAGGGTGGATCAGTGTGCGGCGTCGTAGGCCTGCTGGATGTCGGCGGAGATGCGACCGCGCTCCGAGACCTCCATGCCCTGGCCACGGGCCCACTCGCGGACGTCCTTGGTGTTGGACGACGAGCCGGCAGCCTTGCGGCCGCGACGAGCGCCACCGCTCACCTTGCGGGCGTGGCCGACATAACCGCTCAGTGCCTCGCGCAGGGCGGCGGCGTTGCTGTCCGTGAGGTCGATCTCGTAGGTCGTGCCGTCGAGACCGAACGTCACGGTCTCGTCGGCCTCGGTGCCGTCGAGGTCATCGACAAGAATGATGTTGACCTTTTGCGCCACGATTCCTCATTTCAATACAGGGGCAGGAGAAAGCGGGATCCACACTACTCATACCTGAATTGTCGAGGCAATACGCGCCGAATTGGATATCAGGAATTGCGCTCGAAGACCAGTCGGAGCCCCTGCAGGGTCAGCCAGGGTGAATGCGCGGTGAAACACGAGCATTCCTCGCGCACGAGCGGGGCGAGATGACCGGTTGAAATGACATTGACGTCGGCCACGTCGACCCCGAGCTCGGCGATCATCCGCGCCACCATGCCGTCGACCTGGGCCGCGACGCCGAACAGCATCCCGCTCTGCAGCGCCTCGACGGTGTTCTTGGCGATCACCGAACGAGGTCGCTGGAGCTCGACCTTGCGCAGCTGGGCGCCTCGTCGGCCCAGGGCCTCGAGGGAGATCTCGATTCCGGGCGCAATCGCACCACCGACATATTGTCCGGACTCACTCACGACGTCGAAAGTCGTCGCCGTACCACCGAAATCAACCACGATCGCGGGGCCGCCGAATTCACTTGCTGCGGCCAGTGCATTGATGATGCGATCAGCGCCGACTTCACGCGGGTTGTCCATCAACACCGGCACACCGGTGCGCACACCGGGCTCCACGACGACACTGCGGATGCCCTCGAAATGGCGAGCGAGCATGTCGCGCCATTCGTGCAGGACCGCGGGCACCGTCGCGCACACGGCGATCGCGTCGATGCTGCGGCCCGTGTCGGCCAGCAGCCCGCGCACGAGCACGGCCCACTCGTCGGACGTTCGTCGCTCGTCGGTCGAGACCCGCCAGTGCGCGACGACGTCCGCGCCGTCGAGGAGTCCCAGGACGGTGTCGGCGTTGCCGATGTCGGCGGCGAGCAGCGTCATGCGTCCACGAGGTCCATGCCGATGTCGAAGACCTTCACCGAGTGGGTCAGTGCTCCGACGGAGATGAAGTCGACGCCGGTCTCACCGACCTCGCGGGCCCGCTCGATCGTCAGACCCCCGGAGGCCTCCAGGACCGCACGCCCGGCGGTGATCTCGACCGCCTCGGCCATCATCGCGGTCGACATGTTGTCGAGCAGGATGCGCTCGCAGCCGGCAGCGAGGAGCTCGCGCAGCTGGTCGAGGTCGGTCACCTCGACCTCGATCGGGAGGCCCGGGTAGGCAGCCCGGACGGCCTCGAGGGCGGGCACGACTCCCCCGGCGGCGATGACGTGGTTGTCCTTGACCATCGCCATGTCGGCGAGGGAGAAGCGGTGGTTGACGCCGCCGCCGCAGCGGACGGCGTACTTCTGCAGCGCGCGCCACCCGGGCAGGGTCTTGCGCGTGTCGAGCACCTGGGCGGTGGTGCCCTCCAGCGCGTCGACCCAGTGGGCGGTGGCGGTCGCGACACCGGAGAGGTGGCAGGCGAAGTTGAGGGCGGTCCGCTCGGCGGTGAGCAGCCCCCGCGTCGGGCCGGCCACCCGCATGACGACGTCGCCCTCGGCGACGCGCGTGCCGTCGGCGACCCGGCCGTCGATCTGGACGTCGTCGCCCATGACGTGGTGGAAGACCATCGCGGCGATCGCCAGCCCGGCCACGACGCCGGGCTCGCGGGCCTCCCAGTCGGCGCTGCCGCGGGCGTCGTCGGAGATGGTGGCCGCGCTGGTGGTGTCGTCCGAGCCGTCCGGCAGGTCCTCCGCGAGCGCGCGGACGATGTCGGCGTAGATCGCCTCCGGGTCGAGTCCCGCCTCGGCGATCTCGGCGATGAGCTCGGCCGGCAGGGCGGCGTACGACGTTGAACTCATGCGACTGCTCCAGTGGAAGGGTCGGTCGAGCGGGCCGGCAGGAACTCCTGCTCCAGCTGCCCGTCGACGAGGCGGGTGTCGATGTGACCGGCCTGGGCCACGTCGTCGCGGTCGGGGAAGTCCTCACGCCAGTGGGAGCCGCGGGTCTCCTCGCGCCGGAGCGCGGCCTGGGCCAGGGCGCTGCTGATGGCGTGGAGGTTGGTGGTCTCCCAGCCGTCGACGCCGGGGACGGCCTGGCTGCCGGCATCGCGGCCGTCTAGCCAGTCGATCGCCTCGGTGATCCCGTCGGCGGTGCGCAGGACGCCGACACGGGTCGTCATCATGGCCTGGAGGTCGGGACGCAGCGTCCAGTCGACCAGGCCGTCGGCACGCTTGTCCTCGGCCGGGGTCGACCACTCGCGCAGCTCGCCGGGCAGCACCTGGGCGATGCGGCGCGAGAACACGAGGCCTTCCAAGAGCGAGTTGGAGGCAAGCCGGTTGGCACCGTGTACGCCGCTGCACGCGACCTCGCCGGTGGCGTAGAGCCCGGGCACGCTGGAGCGCCCGTCGAGGTCGGTGGCCACCCCGCCGGACGCGTAGTGCTGGGCGGGAGCCACGGGGATCAGCTCGGTGATCGGGTCGACGCCGTGCTCGCGGCAGACCGCGAGGATCGTCGGGAAGCGCTTCTCCCAGAACTCGCGACCGAGGTGGCGCGCATCGAGCCACATGTGGGGCTTGTCGGTCTCCAGCATCCGGCGGGTGATCGCCTTGGCGACGACGTCACGAGGCGCCAGGTCGGCGAGCTCGTGCTGGCCCTGCATGAAGCGATCGCCCTCGAAGTCGACGAGGAAGGCACCCTCACCACGCACCGCCTCGGAGATCAGCGGCTGCTGGCCCTGGGAGTCGGGCCCGAGATACATCACCGTCGGGTGGAACTGCACGAACTCGAGGTCGCGCAGGGTCGCGCCCGCACGCAGCGCGATGGCCATGCCGTCGCCGGTGGAGACGCTCGGGTTGGTGGACTGCGAGAACACCTGGCCCAGCCCGCCGCTTGCCAGCACGATCGCGCGGCAGTGAGCCGCGCCGACACCGTCACGCTGGCCCTCGCCGAGGACGTGCAGGGTCACCCCGGCCACACCACCGTCATCGGCGAGCAGGAGGTCGACGGCCAGCGCGTGCTGGATGACCTCGATCTCGGGGGCCCGCTCGATCGCGGCGATGAGGGCGCGCTGGATCTCGGCGCCCGTCGCGTCGCCACCGGCGTGCGCGATCCGGTCGCGGTGGTGACCGCCCTCCCGGGTCAGCGACAGCTCTCCGTCGTGGTGGTCGAACTCGGTGCCGAGCGCGATCAGCTCGTGCACGGCGTCGGGCCCCTCGGTCACGAGGGCGCGGACGGCCTCGACGTCACACGCCCCGGCGCCGGCGACGAGGGTGTCGTGGAGGTGCTCCTCGGGGGTGTCGCCCGGGCCGAGCGCCGCGGCGATCCCGCCCTGCGCCCACTGGGTGGAGCCGGCGTTGAGGACGTCCTTGGTGACCACCAGCAGCTTGAGGCTGCGGTCGGCCGCGTGGATCCGCAGCGCGGCCGTCAGCCCGGCGATGCCGGAACCGATCACCACGACGTCTGCGCGGGTGGTCCACCCGGGCTCGGGAGCCGTCAGTCGTTGCGGGACCCCGGCCGAGGATGCAGTCATCCGCGCAGGCTAGCGGGCGAGGAAGTCGCCGCGAGTCAGCGACGGGTCGCCGAACGTCTCGGCGGGGGCGAAGCCGGTCGCCATCACCTTGTTGTCGGCGTCGACGAAGACGACGGCGGGCTTGTAGTCCTTCGCCTCCGCGGTCTCCATCTGGCCGTAGGCGATCAGGATGACCGTGTCACCGGGGTGCACGAGGCGGGCGGCGGCACCGTTGATGCCGATGACGCCCGAGCCGCGCTCGCCGGCGATCGTGTAGGTCTCGAGCCGAGCGCCGTTGGTGACGTCGACGATGTGGACGAGCTCGCCGGAGAGCAGGTCGGCGGCGTCGAGGAGGTCCTCGTCCACGGTCACCGAACCGACGTAGTGGAGGTCCGCCTGGGTCACGGTGGCCCGGTGGATCTTGGACTTCATCATCGTGCGCAGCATCAGCTGCTCCTTTCATCAGTGGTCGAGCCCGCGACTGCGGTGCCCGCCGGTGTCGTGACGTGGATGCTCATGTTGTCGATCAGGCGCGTGCTGCCGACCTTCGCGGCGACCAGGATGCGCCCCTCGCCGTTGTCCGGCGCCTCGCCGAGGTCGACGCCGGTGAGCGCGAGGTAGTCGAGCTCCACCAAGGGCTCGGACTTGAGGACGCTCATCGCCGCCCACCGCGCCGGCGCGACGCCGTACGCCGCCCGCTCCTGCGCCGCGCGCAGCGCACGGTTGAGGACGGTCGCCGCGGCGCGCTGCGCGGGGTCGAGGTAGCGGTTGCGGCTGGACATCGCGAGGCCGTCGGCCTCGCGCATCGTCTCCGCACCGACGATCTCGACGGGCAGGCACAGGTCGCGCACCATCGCCCGGATGAGGGCGAGCTGCTGGTAGTCCTTCTGGCCGAAGACCGCGACGTCGGGCTGGACGAGGCCGAAGAGCTTGGCGACGACCGTGAGGACACCGTCGAAGTGGCCGGGCCGGGACTCCCCGTCGAGGATCGTGGCGAGCGTGCCGGGATGGACCGTGACGCCGTCACGGACGCTGTCGTGGTTGAAGCCGCCGGGATACATCTCCTCGACGGCCGGGGCGAACACCACGGCGACATCGTTGGCCGCGCAGAGCCCGAGGTCCTCGGGCAGGGTGCGCGGGTAGCGGTCGAGGTCCTCGGTCGGCGCGAACTGCATCGGGTTGACGAAGATGCTGACCACGACGACGTCGGCGTGCTCGGCCGCCTCGCGCATCAGGCTCGCGTGACCCTCGTGCAGAGCGCCCATCGTGGGCACGAAGCCGATGCGCTTGCCCGACTTGCGCGCGTCGGCGAGCAGGTCGGTGAGCTCCTCGCGGGTGTTCGCGAGGGACGGTTTCGTGGTCATCGGCGCGCGGGCACCTTCTGCTCGGCCGCGGCGAGGACCTGGCGCAGCTTGGCCGCACGGATCGGCAGCAGGCGACCGTCGGTGACGACGCGGTCGAGCGTGGCGCGGGCGAGCGAGAGGTAGGAGGGGACGGTCTCGGGCGCGTTGGCGGTGATCTCGACCAGGTGGGCGCGGACCGTCTCGACGTCGCCACGGACGATCGGGCCCGTGAGCGCGGCGTCGCCGTGCGCGAGCGCGTTGTCGAGCGCGGCGTTGAGGAGCGGGCGCAGCGTGTCGGCGGGGCTGTCCCCACCGGCCGCGGCGAGCATCTCCATCGCCTGGGTGACCAGGGTGACGAGGTGGTTGGCGCCGTGGGCGAGCCCTGCGTGGTAGAGCGTGCGCTTGTCCTCGGCGACCCACATCGGGCGCCCGCCGAGGTCGGCGACGAGCTGCTCGGTGACGGCCCGCTCGCCCTCGCCGGCGGTGACGCCGAAGACCGCGTCGCGCAGTCGGGGCAGGTCGACCTCGGTGCCGGTGAACGTCATCGCCGGGTGCAGCGCGATGGTGCGCGCGCCGACGGCGGCGGCGTCGGCCAGCACGGCGAGCCCGTGGGCACCGCTGGTGTGGACGACGAGCTGGCCCTCGCGGATCGCGCCGCTCGCACTCAGCATCGCGACGACGTTGGGCAGCATGTCGTCGGGGACGGTGAGGAGCAGCAGGTCGGCGGCACGAGCGGCGTCGCTCGGCTTCATGACCGGGGTGCCGGGGAGGAGGGACTCGATGCGGCCACGCGATGCGTCGGACTCACCGGCGGCGGCCACGATCTCGTGGCCCGCGGTGCGGAGCGCGGCGGCGAGGACGGCGCCGACGCGGCCTGCGCCCACGACACCCACACGGAACTGAGTCATTGCACGAACCCTTTCGTTCCAGTCCCGCCGACCACCCCTGGTGGGGCCGGTGTGGGTACCAGACTTGGTGCTCGATCTGTTGAACAAGGAGCGTACGCCGCCTCATTCCGCCCTGTGAACAGGAAGTGAACGTGACCTGGCCTACATCGCCGTACGCCGCTCAGGCGCGCAGGTGCAGCTTCGCGTGGTCCGGGTCGTCGACGACGAAGGGGCGCGGCGCGCGCGGCAGCCAGGTGTGGGTGACGTAGTCGACGACGTGCTCGCCCTCGGGCGCGTTGATCTCGGTGACGCCCTCGGGGACCTCACCGTTGTTGAGGGCGTTGAAGACGAGCCACTCGCGCCGCTTGCGGCGGTTGCGGACGCTGGTCGCGAACGACTCCGGGTTGGTCCAGTGGGCGAACTCGTCGCCGTCGAGATACTTCAGCTCGACGACCAGCCCCTGCGGCAGCGCGAACTGCCGTGTCTCGGGCGGGGTCGTGCGGATCTCCCACTCCGGCGCCTTGGAGTAGACGAAGTCGGGCGTCATCGGGAAGCCCCACTCCTCGATGTTGCGCAGCCCGAGGTCGAGGAAGGCGCGCCGGTCGGACTCGATGTAGAGCCCGTGGCGCGGGAAGCGGATCACGGCCTCGGCGGTCCCGACCTGCCAGGAGAGGTCGGCCATCGACACCTCGCCCTCGGTGGTGAGGACCATGTCGCCGTCCCACTTCCACGAGTAGCGGGTGCGGACGTGGGAGAAGCACCAGTTGTAGAAGTAGGCCAGCGAGTGGACGCTGCGCTCGGGCACGGCGAGGTGCTCGGCGCCGGCGCGGGCCACGTCGAAGGGGTAGTGCTTCAGCGTGAACTTCTCGCTCACCCCGTGTTCCGCGGCGACCGCGAGGGCGGCCTCACCGGTGCCGTCGGTCGAGTTGTTGTCGACGAGCAGCACGTGGTCGCAGGCCCGCAGCAGCGGCGGCAGCACGAACCTCATCGACTCCGCCTCGTTCTTCACCCGGAGCACGGCGGTCGCCCCACGCTTCAGCGCGCCCTGGTTCCAGGGCCACACGATGTCGAAGTCGGTGTGGCCCTCGACGTTGCTCAGGCCGTGCCCGGCGCCGACCGGGACGCTCACGCGTCTCCCGCCGCCGGCTCCGAGGCCCGCTCGCGGCCCAGTGCCTTGCGCACCCCGCGGCGTACGGACGGCGGGATCTTCGCGCGGACGTCGTGGGGGATCTTGTCGGCCAGGCCGCTCGGCTCGGGCGCCTCGACCTCGGCGGCCGTGCGGGCCCCGGCGATGCGGGCGGCGACGACCGATGACTTGCTGATCGCCTCGGCCTCCTCGTAGAGGTCGGTGTAGGCGTCACGCAGCTCGTCGAGCGTGGCGTGCACCGACGCGACGTCACCGTCGGGGTTGGCGAGCTTGTTCAGCTCCTCCCACGTCTGCCCGGTCAGCTCGTGCAGGCGGGGCGGCAGTGCGAGGTCGTCGAGGGACGCGGTCACGCGACGCAGCGTCGGGTCGATGAAGCGGTGCACCTCGCGGATCAGGTCGCTGCGGGTGTGCACGATCGATTGCAGGTCCAGGGTCTGACCGACGTGCATCGTCGTCTTCACCCAGTCGGTCAGCAGGTCCTCGTAGCGCACGAACACCCGCGCCGAGCCGGCCTCCTCGCGGGTCGCCCGCTCGGTGTGGAGCAGCATGTTGAGCCAGCTCGCCGCGAGGTGGGCGGAGCCGAGCTTGTTGGCGTAGTACTTCTGCTTGCTGCCGACGACCTCGGCCGGCGGACGCAGCATCGTCACGAAGACCGGCGTGGCGCCGGTGCGGATGGCGGCCACCCGCCACAGGCCGAGGAACCAGCTCAGCCGCGGGTCCTTCACCACCAGCTCGGGGTGTACGGCGAAGTGTGGCTCCAGCCAGTCCGCGACCCGGATCCTGGCGGGCTCGCGGGTGGAGATGCGACCCGTCTCGAACCACGCGCTCGGGCGCGAGTCGCTCACCTGGACGCCGGCCTCCTTGAGCAGGCGGTCGTGCAGGTCGACGGCCCACTGCGGCTCGGAGAAGCCACGCGGGTTGGACGCATCGGCCGGCACCTCGGGCAGCGGCACGTGCATGCCGAGCTTGCTGGCGATCCCCGCCATCGTGGAGGTGCCACTGCGGCCTGCACCCGCGACGAAGAGCACCTTCCGCGGGACACCGTCGGGGTTCATCTCGTCGATCGCACGCGCCTGAGCAGTCACGGCGGGGAGCCTACTAGGTGTTCTGTCCACGGAGGTTAGGCAG
>NZ_CM001852.1:351443-372415 GCF_000389985.1 Nocardioides sp. CF8 | reverse complement strand
ACCTGTCACCCCGACCCGTGAGCCGCAAGGCCTAGAGGAGGCATCGGCCGCGCAGTGGCTGCGTCGTCGCCCTACGCATGGTGGTCGAGAAGGTCGTGGTGATCGCTGTCGTCGGCCGGTTCGGGGCTGACGTGGATCGTGACGTCCGAAAGCTTGGGAACCCCGTGCAGCAGTCGGTGATGTGCCTCGTTGGCGATGTCGTGGGCGGCGACGACTCCCAGGCCTGCGTCGACGGTGATGCCAGCGTCGGCGACGATCCGGTGGCCGATCCAGCGCAGACGGACACGCTCGAGGCCGGTGACCCCGGGGGTGTCCAGGAGCGTCTGCTCGGCGGCTTCGGTGACCGCCGGGTCGATCGCGTCCATCAGGCGCCGGTAGATGTCCCGGGCGGCGCCTCGAAGCACCACGAGGATGGCGAGGGTGATCAAGATGCCCACGATGGGGTCCGCCAGGGGGTAGCCGAGGAGGACGCCCAGGGCGCCCGCGACCACTGCCAGGGAGGTAAATCCGTCCGTGCGCGCGTGCAGACCGTCGGCGACCAGTGCTGCGGAACCGATGCGTCGCCCGACCCTGATGCGATAGACGGCGACGAGCTCGTTACCGATGAAGCCGACGACACCCGCGGCTGCCACGACCCACGGGTAGGTAACGGTGGCACCGTTGACCAGCTTGTCGATCGACTCCCACCCCGCCACCAGAGCCGAGAGCGCGATCATCACGACGATGAAGATTCCGGCCAGATCCTCCGCCCTGCCGAATCCGTAGGTGTAGCGACGGGTGGCGGCGCGGCGGCTCAGCACGAAGGCCACCCACAGTGGCAGGGCGGTCAACGCGTCGGAGAAGTTGTGGATCGTGTCGGCCAGCAGAGCCGTCGAGTTCGTCAGGAAAACGACCCCGAGTTGGGCTACGGCCGTGAGTCCGAGCACGACCAGGCTGATCTTCACCGCACGGATGCCCTCAGCGCTGCCCTCCAGCTCGCTGTCCACGGAGTCAGCGGCGTCGTGGCTGTGCGGCTTGACGAGGTGCTTCAGCTTACCGAGCAGCCCATCGGCGTGGTCGTGTCCATGCACCGGGGCACCCCCGTGCTCGTGGTCTGACATGCGGCCCAGTATCCGCGTGTCCGCGCATATACGCAAACGCTATGATTATCTCATGCACGCCGAACTTCCAGACTTCGCCATGCCCGACGAACGCCAGGTCACCCTCGCCGCCGACGCGTTCCGGCTCCTGGCGGACCCCACCCGGATCCGTATCCTGTGGGCGCTGCTCCAAGGTGAGACCTCGGTCAACTGCCTGGCCGAACTGGTCGAATCGTCGCCCTCGGCGGTGAGCCAGCATCTGGCCAAGCTGCGCCTAGCAGGGTTGGTGACCGGACGACGTGAAGGCACCTTCATGTACTACGCGGCAGGTAGCAGCCACGTGCATGCCCTCCTGAACGAGGCGCTCTTCCATGCCGACCATACCGACCGCGGCTTGGGCAGCGACGTTCCCCACAGCCACAAGACCGGTCGTCCTGCGACCGATGCGACGCTGCGCTGACATGCCGAAGGTGAAGACGCCGGGGGTCCCAGCCGCGTTGGGGCTCGCCCTCCTCTTCGTATCGGTGAGTGCGCCGGCCCCGGCCTACGCGCACGGAATCAGCGGCGACGCGAGCGATGCATCCGTGTTCGGCTTCATCGAGCTCGGCATCACCCACATGCTCACCGGCTGGGACCACCTCGCGTTCGTCGCGGGAGTCCTCCTTGTCGCCCAGTCCTTCGGACTGTCCGTCAAGTTGATCAGCATCTTCGTGTTGGGGCACTCGACGACACTTATCGCCGCAACGCTTCTGGGCTGGCAGGTCAACGCCGACTACGTCGATGCCGTGATTGCTGGTTCGGTGGCCTTCGTCGGCTGCGTCGGCATTCTTGGCCGACCGCGACGTTGGGGCTGGTTCGGCATTGTGGTCGCCGGCTTCGGCCTGGTCCACGGCCTGGGGCTGGCCACGCGGTTCGCCGACCTGGGGCTTCCTGAGAACGGACGTCTGCTGAAGGTGATCGCCTTCAACATCGGCATTGAAGTTGGCCAGGCCACGGCCATCTTCGCCATGTTTGTGGTGGGCTCACTGCTCGCTTCGTTCCTTGTCCGACCCACGACGGGTGCAAACGACTCGGGACCTCCCACTGGGGCCGTGATCGACGAGGACGGTGACATGGGCGCGGACGCGCCTCGATCGCGCGAGCAACTCGCCACCCAGCTCGCGTCGGCAGCGCTCTTCATCGGCGGATCCGTCACCGGCGCACTCGTGGCGCTCAATGCGTTCATGGCCGAGCAGGGCCCTGAACCGGTCCGACTGGCGGACGGTACGCGCTGCACTATCGAGGCCCTCTCCGAGACCCTCCCCGGGAGCGGCGGGCACCCGAAGCGGAGCTTCTACTCCCCGGGCGACGTGATACCGATCAACGACTTCGGTCACTCGCTCGGCGACGGTTACGTCGTCGTGCTCTACTCACCCGACATCGACAGCGCGGACCTTGCCAAACTGCGCGACTACGTCGCATCGTCCGACGCCCGAGGCGTCGTGGCCGGAGCAGTGACGTCCAAGGGGGCCGACCGCATCCCCAGCGACGGACTCGATCCCGCCACGGCCGTCAAGGTCCTGCACCAGCAGGACGAGCTGACCTGCGGGACCTTCGAGCTCGACAGCATCGAGGCCTTCGCAGACGCCTGGTTGCGGCCAGCCGGCTAGCTCGTGTTCCTGGAACGACCGGCCTGCGGGAACTGATGGGCAACTGGCGGCTGCATGTGAGTCACAGGCCGAGGTCGCGGCTTGAGGTCGTGGCGAGTGCTTCGAGCGGGCGGATGTAGCGGTTCACGAGGACGGTGAGGTCCTTGTGTCGGGTCTGTGCGGCGATCCGGTTCAGGGGGACACCGGCCATCGCTGCGGCGGTGGCGTGCCCGGCGCGTAGGGAGTGGGCGGTGATCCGGGTGCCGTCGAGGCCGGCGGCTTCGGCGCGGGAGCGGAGCATGCGGGCGACCACATGGCCCGACAGCGGCTGGAGGCTCACCGTGCTGGCCCAGATCCGGGTGAACAGGGCGCCGGGGGTTTCGCCGCGGGCGGCGCGCCAGGCGTTGAGGGCAGCGACGGGGTCGGTGAGGGCGTGTTGGCCGTGGGCGACGGCTACCTGTTGGCCGTGGCCGTCGCGGTCGGTCTTGGACTGGCGGATGTGCAGCAGGAGGCCGGCGGGCTTGTGCTCGATGTCGGTGAGGGTGAGTCCGACGAGTTCGCCGCGGCGCAGGGCGGAGGCGTAGCCGAGCAGGATGATCGCGGCATCCCGGGTTCCGATCGGGGTGCTGCGGTCGATGGGGGCGACGATCTGGCGGATCTCGGCGACGGTGAGCGGCCGGGCCAGGCGTCGTGGTGCGGCGCCGTAGGTGCGGACCAGGCCACGGCGGACTTGCCGGACTGCCTCGGAGGCGACCGGGTCGTCGGTGCCGGTCATCCGGTGGACGTGCCGGATCACGGTGCAGGACATGTCGAGGGTGCTGATCGCCCTGCCGTCCTCGGCGCGTTCGGTCAGGTAGGCCGCCAGGGCCAGCGCGTCGCCGGGCAGGGCGGTGGTGCCACGGCGGGCGCACCAGCGTTCCCAGTGCCCCCAGACCTGGGCGTACACGCCGCGGGTGGTTTCGCTCTTGGCAGCCGCGATCGCGCGGGTGATCCGGGCGGCGTCGAGCTCGGTGATCCCGGCGGGCAGGGCCGGCGGCTCGGGCCGGATCAGGTCAAGGGTGGTGCTGGTGGGCAGGGTGGCGTTCATGAAGTGGGTCATGGCCGGGTTGTACCGGCCCTGGGAACGGCGCCGCCCGCTCCCCCAACGCCAGATACGCGGCTCACCGGACTGCGGCGGCACGGCGTTGATCACATAAGGCTGACTTTGTGATGACCGAGTCAAGTTAGAAAGCTTTCAGGCTCGGTTCCCCAGAGGGAACCGAGCCTGAAATTCGTAGCGGGGGCAGGATTTGAACCTGCGACCTCTGGGAGAGATCGGGCGCTACGGATCGGCCGGGAAAATCGCGGATCTCCTCGGGTTTACGGGGAGAATTGTGCTGATTCACTTCGGAGTGTAGCGGGGACGAACGGGGTCGTGACCGACTGTAAGTGTCTAGTTTGTGGCAGCGAGACGAATCGCAACGAGCAGGCCGGCAGCCCCTCCACCGCTACGAGGTCGCGAATCCAGTTGTGGGGACCACCAGCCTCCGCACGCTGCTTGGACGACGGTCCGTGAGGCCCGACAGGGCTGCGATCCTTGGACACATGTCCGTGACATCGCGCGAAGTGGACGAGGCCGCTGCCCGCCTCGAGGGCGTGGTCGATCGTACGCCGCTGCACCGGTCGCAACGCCTGTCGGCGCTGACGGGCCTCGATGTCTGGCTCAAGCGCGAGGACCTCCAGGACGTCCGCTCGTACAAGGCCCGCGGCGCCTACAACCTCATCGCACAACTGTCGGCGGCAGAGCGCTCCGCCGGCGTCACCTGCGCGAGCGCGGGCAACCACGCGCAGGGCGTCGCCTTCGCGTGCGCGCGCACGGGGGTGCGCGCCACCATCCACCTCCCCCGCACCACGCCGCGCCAGAAGCGCGAGAGGATCGCCGCTCTCGGCGGCAGCGGCGTCCACGTGGTCGTCGACGGCGACACCTACGACGACGCAGCCGCCCTCTCCCGCGCGTTCGCTCTGGAGTCCGGCGCCACGCAGGTCCCCGCCTTCGACGACCCGCGGACCATCGCCGGCCAGGGAACCGTCGCGGCAGAGATCCTCGCCCAGCTCCCCGCGCCACCCCACACCGTCGTCGTCCCGGTCGGGGGCGGCGGGCTGCTCGCCGGGACCCTCGGCCACCTGGCGGACCGGTCCCCCGGCACACGCGTGTTCGGCGCGGAGCCGGCAGGCGCCGCCTCCATGGCCGCGGCCCTCGCCAACGGCGGCCCCGTGGAGCTGGACGACCTCGACGGCTTCATCGATGGCGCCGCCGTGCGCAAGGTCGGCACCCTCACCTACGAGGCTGCCCGCCTGCACGGGCCGAGCCTGCTCGCGGTCCCCGAGGGCCTGGTCTGCGTCGAGATGCTCGACCTCTACCAGTCCGACGGCATCATCGCCGAGCCCGCCGGCGCCCTCGCCCCGGCCGCTCTCCGGATGCCATCGGACCTGCGGCCCGGGTCGACGGTCGTCTGCGTGCTGTCTGGCGGCAACAACGACGTGAGCCGGTACGCCGAGGTGGTCGAGCGCGCGCTCATCCACGAGGGACTCAAGCACTACTTCCTGGTCGACTTTCCCCAGGAGCCCGGGGCGCTGCGGCGCTTCCTCGACGAGGTGCTGGGACCGGACGACGACATCACCCTGTTCGAGTACGTCAAAAGATCCAACCGCGAGACCGGCCCGGCGCTGGTCGGCGTGGAGCTGCAGCGACGGGCGGACTACGCCACCTTGATCCGCCGAATGGAGGACTCTCCCCTGCGCGTCGAGCTGGTGGAGCCCAGCAGCCCGCTGTTCCGCTTCGTGCAGTAGGGGCGAGCGCGTCTCACCACGAGCGCACCCACACGCAGTGCTCCGAGCGCCGCAGGTCCTCGATGGCCTCGGCGCGTTCCCGGGCCGGCCGTCGGCGTGGAGGCTGACCACGTCGGCGACCTCGTCCCCCACGCACCGCGTCGACCGGGACCACGCGCGATCGGGCATGGGAACATGTCATGTGCGATTCACCATCGGTTCCCTGGTTGAGGACCCCCTTGTCCGCACGCAGATCGTGGCTGGTGCAGCCGGCCGTGATCGGCGGGTGATGTGGGCGCACACGTGCGAAGTCGAGGATCCTTGGAACTGGCTCGGCAGTGGAGACCTGTTGATGACCGACGGTTACAGCTTTCCATCTGATCCCGAAGGACAGACCGCATTCGTTCGCGCGCTGGCCGAAGCCGACATCGCCGGACTCGCCCTGGGCGAGGGCTTCAAGGCGCCACCCCTGACCGGTGAGGCGCTTGCCGCCGCAGATGCCCTCGACTTTCCCATCCTGCTGACGGCTCGCAGTGTTCCCTTCGTCACCCTTGCCCGCTTGGTCGCCGACGCCAACGGTGGTCAGGACAGCCTGCGTGCCTCACAGGTGCTACGCCTCTACAACATCCTGCGGCGTTCGCAGGCCAGAGGCGAAGGAGACAGACTTCTCGACGACTGCGCGACCGAACTGCGAGCAGACCTGAACGTGCTCGAGCTGCGGCACGGCAGGGAGTTGCTGCCCAGCCGGAGCAGCATCCCCGACCCGCTGCGCGAAGCAGTGCTTGCGCGAGTTGCCGAGCAGCGCGGTCAGCTGTCGGCGTTCAACCGCATCAAGGACGGCGACGTGTCGGCCTTGCTGGTCCCAGTCGGGTCGAGCGACTCAGCCGCGCTTCTCGTCCGGACCAACCCGGAGCAATCTGCTCCAGACCTGCTCCTGGCGCAGCACACGGCGACGATTGCCGAGTTCGAGGTCGAGCGCCGGGCGGCCCGAGCAGCAAGGGCGCGGGCGCGGGCGGCCGGCCTGGTGCGAAACATGCTCGATCGCACCATCGCTCCGGAGGCAGCTGTTGTACAGCTCACGGCACTCGGACTGGGCGAGGGGCCATGGCAGGTGACGGCGTGGAAGGACGGTCCAGCGTCGGTGGACAACGACCCTTCGACAAGCACGCTGGTGGATGCTCTGGCTTATGTCCCGTGGCCCCATCTCTACGCCTACGTTGACGACACTCACCTCGTGACCGTGATGCAAGCCCAGTACCAGCAAGGGCTTGAGCTCGAGAAGCCTCGGGCCAAGCACGGTGCAAGCCAGCCGTTCGCCGCCGTTTCTCGCTTCGCGGACGCAGTTCGTGAAGCCCGATGGGCGCTGGAGAGCGCCATCCAGGGCGGAGTCAGCTCGGCGGTCTACGGATCGCACGGCTCCTACTTCATGCCCAGTACGGTCGCCGAGGGCCAGTTTGCCGTCCAACGTCTCCTCGGCGCCCTGATCGCCTACGACGACGAGCACGACTCGGAGCTCATACGATCGCTGGAGGTGTACTTCGAGGCGAACCGATCCTGGCAAGAGGGCGCAAGACGTCTGGGTATCCACAAGCAGACTCTCGTGTACCGCCTGCACAAGGTCGAAGAGCTCACCGGAACTGACCTTCGGGACTTCGGAGTACAGGCTGAGCTCTACCTGGCGCTACGGACCCTGCGGCTGCTCACGCCTGATCGGGACTGAAGAGCTCCCGCGCCTCGCGCCTCTGCACTGTCAGTTCTCGCCCAAGACAATGTTTGCTCCGAGTGACGTCTGCTCCATGGTCGGGTACCAGTCGGACACACCATCCACACGCTCCCACTCAGGCGGGACCGTCCAGAGCCGACTCATCGGAACACCACCGTTCTCGAACCGTTCATCAGCACCTTGTGCTCAGCGTGAGCCGTCACGGCGCGCGCCAGTGCGAGTGCTTCGAGATCGCGTCCGACAGCAGTGAGATCCGCGGCAGAGTGGAGATGGTCGACCCGCGTGAAGTCCTGCTCGATGATCGGCCCCTCGTCGAGGTCGGCCGTCACGTAGTGGGCCGTGGCGCCGATCACCTTCACGCCGCGAGCATGCGCCTGGAAGTAGGGGCGCGCACCCTTGAAGCTCGGCAGCAGACTGTGGTGAATGTTGATCGCCCGGCCGGCAAGGTGCTCGGCCAACTCGTTGGAGAGGATTTGCATGTAGCGGGCGAGCACGACGGTTTCAGCGTCGTAGGCCGCGATGAGCTTGCGCAGCTCCGCTTCAGCCATGGACTTGCTCTCGGGAGTGACGGGGACATGGTGGAAGGGGACTCCGTGCCATTCCGCCAGCCCTCTCAGGTCTTCGTGGTTGGACACGACAGCAACGGCCTCGGCTTGCAGAGAGCCCACCTGGACGCGGTGGAGGAGGTCATTGAGGCAGTGGCTCTGACGCGAGACCATGACAAGCATCCGATGCCTTCGGCTCGGGTCGTGGATCGCCCAGTCGGCTTCGAGGACCCCACCGACGGTCGCACCGAACTCCGCGCGGACCTGTTCGAAGTCGATCGGGCTCCGCGGCAGCGGGGCAGCGTGCACCCGCATGAAGAAGAGGTTGGTCTCTTCGTCACCAAACTGTTGGCTGTCCCGAATGGTGAAGCCCCGGTCGGCCAGGAACCCTCCCACCATGGCGACGATTCCTTGCCTGTCGGTGCAAGAGAGTGTGAGAACCAGATCATGCATCAGCTCTTCGGCCTTTCAGACTTGGGGTCATACATGGGGCTGAGGGATGCGCGAGCCGGTACTCGTCGCCCTCCCACTTCGATGTCGTACGGCTCCGCCTCGAACCAGCTCCGCGGAACGATCTCCGGGGCTTCCACCCACCCCAGGGCGACCGCGCCGCCCAGGGTGTGCCCGTACTGGGCTGACGCCACCCGGCCAACCAGCCGGCTGTCCCGATAGATGGGCTCGTCGTGGAAGAGCAGGGTGCTTGGGTCCTCAAGGACGAACTGGACCAGACGGCGTGCCGCACCCTCGCTCTTCGCCCTCTCCAATGACTCTCGACCGACGAACCCGCCCGGCTTGTCCCACTTGACCGTGAACGAAAGACCGGCCTCGATGGCGTTGTCGGCGGCAGAGATGTCGTGGCCCCAGCTGCGGTAGGCCTTCTCGAGCCGGAGGGAGTTCATCGCGTGGTAGCCGACGGGCTGCAGACCGTGCTGGCCGCCGGCCTCCCGGATCACGTTCCAGACGTGACGCGCACTCTCGGAAGGGATCAAGAGCTCCCATCCCAGCTCGCCCACGTAGGTCACGCGAGTAGCGCGCACGAACGTCAGACCGAGGTCGATCTCACGTGAAGCGCCGAAGGGGAAGGCATCATTCGACAAGTCGGCGTCGGTGAGCGACCCGAGGAGGTCCCGCGCGTGAGGTCCCATCACCGCCAGCATGGCCATCGTGCCGCTGACGTCGGCCACCGTGCAGAACTCCTCTCGGCGGATGTGGCGCTGGAGGTGCGCCCGATCGCGAGCAATGGTGGCGGGGCCCGAGAGCACCAGGAACTGGTCGGGGGCGATCCGTGTGATGGTGACGTCGGACTCGATGCCACCGTGCTCGTTCAGCCACTGGGTATAGGTGATGCGCCCCACCGCGGTGTCGACGTTGTTCACCGAGAGCCGATTGAGGACCTGTAGTGCATCTCGGCCCTGCACCAGCAGCTTCCCGAACGAGGACGTGTCGATCATCCCGACCGATTCCCGAACGGCGCGGTGTTCGCGGGCGGAGTGCTCGAACCAGTTGGGGCGGCCGAACGAGTACTCGTACCGTCGGTCGACGCCGTCAGGCGCGTACCAGTTGGCACGTTCCCAGCCTGCGAGCTCGCCGAAAACGGCTCCCGCGTGGGATGTCAGCTCGTAGAGCGGGCTCGTTCGCAGGGCGCGGGCTGTGGAGCGTTGTTGGAAGGGCCAATGGATCTCATAGGCCAGATCCAGCGATTCGACGACTCGCTCCTCCAAGAACCGCCGGTTGGTCTCGTGTCGCTGCACGCGACCCAGATCCGTTTCTGGAAGGTCGACCGGACTACGTCCGTCGACGATCCAGTCCGCCAGTACCGACCCGGCTCCCGGCCCAGACAGGAACCCGACTGAGTTGAAGCCGGCAGCGACGAAGAAGTTTTGCAGGTTCGGCGCTTCGCCCAAGTGGTACTGACCATCAGGAGTGAAGCTCTCCGGACCGCAGAAGTGAAGCTTGATGCCTGCATCTGCCAGCACCGGGACGCGTTCCACCATCTTCTCGTAGTACTCGCCGAGGTGGTCCCAGTCCTCGGGCAGTTGCAGGTAACCATCCGTGACTGGAATGCCTCGGGAAGCCCAGGGATAGCTGCCCGGCTCGAAGAACCCGACCATGAGCGCGCCCGCTTCGTCCTTGACATACGCGTACTCGTCCCCGCTCTTGATGGTCGGCAGGTTCCGAGGTAGATCCTTGATCGCCTCAGTCACCACGTAGTAGTGGGCGAGCGCTTGAAGTGGCACATCCACACCGGCCATGGCGCCTATCTCCCGACCCCACATGCCGCCCGCGTTGACCACGTACTCGGCCTCGATGTCTCCCACGCTCGTGTTGACGCCAGTGACTCGTCCACCTGCGGTCTGGACGCCCGTCACAACGACACCCTCCACGATGCGCACGCCCCGTTGAGCGGCGCCTCGAGCCAAGGAGATGGTGGTGTCGGTGGCACTCCCACGCCCGTCCTGAGGGAAGTACAGGCTGCCCTGGAGACCCTGCGGATTCAGCAGGGGATGCAGTTCGAGGGTGCGGTCGGTGTCCAGCAGCTCGGCAGTGATTCCATTGCCGCGCACCACGCTGGCGAGGTGCTGCATCTCCTCGAGTCGCTCCCGCGAGGTAGCGAGGTTGAGCGTTCCTGTGGTGACGAAGCCGGTCGAGAACCCGGTGTCCTCCTCCAGGCTCTGGAACACCTCGAGGCTGCGCTGCACGACTTCACGCGTACCCCAGGTGCCGCGTGCCTGGGTTACCAGGCCAGCCGCGTGCCAGGTCGTCCCTGAGGTCAGGGTGTTGCGCTCGAGGAGAACCACGTCAGTCCACCCGCGGCAAGCCAGATGGTAAGCCGTGCTGGTCCCGATGATGCCGCCGCCCACGACTACGACCTGCGCCCGGCCGGGCAGTTGCTTCTGCGCTCCCATGTAGCCACCTTTCGTTGCAAGGACGGTGCCTCGCGAGCGAGGGCATCGCCATGCGTCGCCCTATCAAAAGGACGAGCCGCGGCTGTGCGATCGATCAATGGTGCTTCGGGCGAACCTCGCTGAGGGTTGGCGCGGGTGACTGCCGCTGGCCGTTTGTCAGCGGTTCGCGACCTGCTTCGACGATGCTGGAGAAAGGGCATGTTGATGGAACGGAAGGCGCTCGTTCTCGACGGCAACCTCGCGGCACGCAGGGTGAAGGAGTCGCTTGTCCCACGCGTCGCTGCGCTCGTCGCCTCCGGTCGGAGGCCCGGCCTCGGAACGGTTCTCGTCGGTGATGACCCCGGGTCGGTCGCCTATGTAGGTGGCAAACATCGCGATTGCGCCCAGGTCGGCGTCCACTCGATCCGCATCGACCTCCCCTCGACCGCCTCCGAGGCCGAAGTCCTCGAGGCGGTGATGCGGCTGAACGAGGATCCTCGGTGCACGGGCTTCATCGTGCAGCTGCCGTTGCCCGCCCACATCGACACTCATCGAGTGCTCAATGCCATCGATCCCGAGAAGGACGCGGACGGTCTTCATCCCGTCAACCTCGGCCGGCTCGTGCTCAACCAGCCGGGGACGCTGCCGTGCACTCCCCGCGGGATCCTTGAGCTGCTTCGCGGGCACGACGTTCCCATTACCGGTTCGCAGTTCTGCGTCATCGGGTGTGGCACGACAGTGGGTCGTCCCCTCGGGCTCATGCTGACCCGTCCGAGTGAGCATGCGACCGTCACCATGGTGAACGAGGCAACGGTCGATGTGGCTGCCCATACGCGCGTAGCGGACGTGGTCATCGCTGCGGCGGGCGTGGCGCACCTGGTGAAGCCCTTCTGGATCAAGCCCGGCGCCACGGTGCTGTCTGTGGGCATCACCCGCACTGTGGAAGGCATCCTGGGCGATGTCCACCCCGACGTGGCGGAGGTGGCTGGGCGCTGGACGCGCGCCACCGGCGGTGTGGGGCCAATGACGAGGGCCATGTTGCTGCGCAACGTCGTCGAGCTCGCGGACCGTGCGGGCGAAGATCGCACTCACGGCTGTTAGAGCCTGGGTCCAGGTTCCGAAGATGATGCAGCCTTTGCGCCGGCCCGTAAGCCTCGGGTTGGCTGCTACAAGACCCAACGGCAGTCGTCGGAGAGGTACGGCTCGCACCTCAGGCACCGAGGCTCAGAGCATCCGGCGCAGTGCTGGAGTTCCTCGCCGCAATCCTCGCAGGACCTGAGTGAGCTCGACTGTGTTGCCGACCATCCGGTCCTTGCTGGTGTCGCCCAGGTCCTCTGTCTACCGGGCACCTGTTGCTTCGCCATTGTCATACCTCCGTTCGAGATCGCAGGGAAAGGGCAGCTGCCCAGCCGGCTGGATGAGCCATGAGATCGTCTCGGTACAGCGAGAAGCGCGCGCGACTACGCGTTCGCGTCGCCGGGAGTCGACGCGGATTCGCCCCGCAACCTTCCGGACACCCGGACGATACGGCTGGCCAGGTGCTCGAGTGCAGCTACTTGCGGCGTTCCCAACGGCTCCTTGTTCGACTGGCCAGTCACGTGGGACACGCCGTACGGATTGCCGTCGACGAACTTGAGGGGATCGGTGTAGCCCGGTGGCACGAGGACACCACCGAAGTGGTAGACGCTGTTGTAGAGCGCGAGCAGAGTCGACTCCTGACCCCCGTGTGCCGTCTGAGTGGCCGTGGAACCGGCGTATGCCTTGTCCGCCAGCAGGCCCTGTGACCACTGCGGCCCCAAGGTGTCCAAGAACTGCTTCAGCTGACTGGCAACGTTTCCGAACCGAGTTGGCGTTCCGAACAGGACGCCGTCCGCCCACAGCACGTCATCGGCTGACGCGACATCGATGTGTTCAGTGGCACTCGCATGCTCTGCCCACGCCTGGTTGCGTGACACGGCCTCCGGCGGGGCCAGTTCCTCGACTCGGCGGAGCCGGACCTCCGCGCCGGCGCCGCGCGCGAAGGTCGCCAGCCGTTCGGCCATCGAATGAATGGTCCCCGTAGCGGAGTAGTAGATGACAGCGACCTTGACCGGCGACATGTGGAACCTTTCGGAAAGGAAGAGCGACGGACCAGTTCCATGGTGTCGTCACGTCTGCGAGCCCTCCTACTCACTGTCAGAAGAAAAAGCCGCCGGGGTTTGCGGGTGTACTGCGGTTCTTGCGCCGACGTGTGGACGCAGGCACTTCGACGACGATCAGTCCCTACGACCTGCATCGCGGAGGTCCGCCCACGTCACGAGCTTGACCCGGCTGCGGCCTTGATCGCGACCTGCACGCACCTCCGCATCGTCGATTCGTCGCCATTCGTCGACCCCCAGCAGGCCGGGCCGTCGCACCCGTGCGAGGGCTGCGAATGATTCCGAGCCCCCGGCCGGATCTGCTAGGTGTCCGTTCCTGAAGTCCTCGACCAGCGAGGCGACTGTCTCGGCCGAGTCGATGCGATTCGTCCCGATGACCCCCGAGGCCCCGCGTTTCGCCCATCCGGCGCAATACACGCCCGGCATCGGCCGCCCGGCGGGCATGTCGATGACCCGTCCCGCACGATTCGGGACTACTCCCCTGTCCACGTCGAAGGGCAATCCGTCGATGGGCTGTCCGGTGAATCCCACCGCCCAGATGACGAGCGAGGTCTCGATCATCTCGGTGGTCCCGTCATGCCGGGCCAGCTCGACGCCGGTCACCTCGTGCTGGCCCAAGACTGCCAGCGGCGTCAGACCGTAGCGGAGGACTATGCGCCGAGGCCGTGCGCGATTGCGAGCGGCAGCCTCGGCGACGATGCCGGCTCGGCGAGCCAGGGCCCACCCGCCGCTCGCGAGGGAAGCAGCGGCCCAGTCATCGTCCGTGACAGCAACTTCGTTCGCGTTCGCGAGGAGATCTACGTGTGGCAGGTGTGCCAGCGCCGACAGCTCGGCTGTGCTGTAGGCGGCGAAGGCTTGTGACCTGCGTCCGACAATGGACACTTCATCGATGTTGCTGGCGGCTAGGGACCTGAGCGCGGCGTCGGACATCGACGTAGACCCGTATGCGGTGGACGGCTGGGCGAGCAGGCGCGCGACGTCCAGGGCTACATTGCCGTTGCCGACGACGACCGCCCTCCGCCCTTTGATGCTGAAATCCGGGACGGCGCTGTCGGGGTGACCGTTGTACCAAGACACGAAGTCTCTGGCTGAGACCGAACCGGTGAGATCTTCCCCTGGGACGCCTGGCCGTCGCGCGCCAGCTGCTCCAGTTGCCACGATGACAGCGTGGTGATGCTGCAGCACTTCTGCGATCGAGATGTCGCGTCCCACCTCCACGTCGAACAGACAACGCACATTGGGCCTGACCAAGACGCGGCCCAGCCGGTCAGCGATGCGCTTGGTGGACTCGTGGTCGGGCGCGACTCCTGCGCGGATCAGCCCGAAAGGCGTGGGGAGCCGTTCGATGATCGTCACCTCGACGCCGGGGATCTCTGTCAACTCGTTGGCCGCATACAGGGCAGCGGGTCCCGATCCGATCACCGCGACCGTCAGTGTCGACAGGCCCGGAGGGAGACGATGGCGGGAGACCACCGGTGGTTCAACCGGCGTCGACGGACGCGCCTCGAAGTACTCGGCGTTGATCGCGCCGAATCCGGCAAGGTTCGAGGGCAGTGCCTCGCTGGAGTAGATCGCATCAACCGGACATGCGGTGGCGCAAGCGCCGCAATCGATACAGCTCGACGGATCGATGTAGAGCTGTTCCGTGCTCTCGAAGTCGGGATCGCCGGGTCGAGGTCGGATGCACTGGACCGGACACACCGGGATGCAGGCCGCGTCCTTGCAACATGACTGAGTAATAGCGAAGGTCATCCAGCGCGCCCCTCTCCGGACTCGACGGCTCATCCTCGTCCGAAGAGACCGCCTGTGCACTGCTGGGTGGTACAAAGGCCAACGACGAGATTGTGCGGAAGTCACCAAGGCTCGATGCCAGGCTCGCGATCGGCATCACCTGCCAGCCCACTACCGCTTCCGTACAAGCCCCGACGCATCTTTGCCCGCGACTGTGCAGGAGTGCGGTTCTGACCGCTCCTAGATTGACCAGATGCGTTCCTCGAACAGCTCCGCTTCTCCGCCTCCGCGCCGGCAGCACGCACGGACCCGTACTCGAGGAGTCGTCCGATGAGTGCAACGTGGCGCGTCCCACGCGTCCATGACTTGAACATCGCCGACGCGGGAGTTCGCTCGTTCTGGATGGCTGACGCGCTGGTCGACGAGGCAGGCCGCATGGATGCCGAGCCGCTGACCTCCAATCTCCGGGCCGATGTGTGCATCGTCGGTGGCGGCTTCACCGGCTTGTGGACCGCGATCGAGCTGAAGACCCGCGAACCCACCATCGACGTGGTCCTGCTCGAAGCGGGTCTGTGCGGCTCCGGAGCCAGCGGAGCCAACGCCGGCATGCTGATGAACCTGTGGCCCAAACTGCCGTCCCTGCTGCGTGCGGGCGGCAAGGACGAGGGCGCAGACGTGGCTCGGGCGTCGGTGGAGGCGATCGATCACATTCGCCGCTTCTGCGTCGAACATGGCATCGACGCGCAGATCGAGTCGAACGGGTGGTTGTGGGCGTCGAACAACAGCAGCCAGGACGGGGCGTGGACTGACACCCTCGAAGCCGCGACCGCATACCGCGAATGCCCCTTCGTCGAAGTCGACGCCGCGGAAGCGACTCGACTGGCTGGTGCGCCCGCACGGGGCGGAATCCTCGACCCGACCTGCGTGGGTCTGCACCCCGCACGTCTCGCCCGTGGTCTCATGAGAGTCGCCCAGACCCTGGGTGTCGTAGTGCACGAGCACAGCCCGATGACGGGATTGCTCCGCGAGCACGCTGCCACCACAGTGACAACTGACTCTGGATCAGTCCGAGCCGCTTCGGTGGTTTTGGCGATCAACGCGTGGTGCAACCAGTTCCCGCAACTTCGCTCCCACCTCGTCACGACGGCCTCGGACAATGTGGTGGTTCGCCCGCGACACGAGCTGGCAAACCCTCCGCTCACCAACGTCTCGGACTCCGGGCGCCTCTTGGACTATTGGCGTCCGATGAGCGGCGGCGACGTCCTCTTCGGCAAGGCAGGCCTTGGTATCGGTTGGGGCGTCCGGGGTACCAACACAATGTTCACCGCAGCCCCACGCCCGGACCGACTGTTGGCGCAGATGGCGCGAACGGTGCCCAGCTTGGCAGGCGCCGAACTGGTGTCCTCGTGGCGCGCGCCCGTCGAGTACTCGCTGTCCTCTCTACCCTTCTTCGGCGAGATCAACGGCTTCCCGGGCGTCTACTACGGCACGGGCTACTCGGGTGATGGCATCGGGCCGTCTGTCATCGGCGCTCAGATCCTGGCCGGCCTAGCCACCAGGTCGACTGACGGAATGACAACGTCGTTCTTGACAAGGGCACCCTCGGGACACGGCCTTCCGCCCGAGCCGTTCCGTTACTTAGGCGGCCAACTCGTCAAGGCGGCAATGCTTCGCCAAGACCGCAAACAAGATGACGAGGCCCGGATCGACCTCCCCACCCGTCTCATAGCGCGGATCGACCCCACATCGTTCCTTGGATGACCGACCGCAAGGAGACACATCATGCGCGACATCATCGATCGCCTCATTGAATGGTGGGACGACGGCGTCTCGATCGGACTGGCCACCGTCGTCGACACCTCGAAGTCTGCCCCGCGTGGGCCCGGCGCCGCGATGGGCGTCGGACCCGACGGCACGGTGCACGGCTCAGTATCTGGGGGCTGCGTGGAAGGCGCCGTTTACGAGATTGCGCGCGAGGTCGTCGCAGATGGAGTTCCGGTGCTCGAGCACTACGGGTACTCCGACGACGAAGCCTTCGCGGTCGGGCTCACGTGTGGAGGAGAACTGGACGTCTTCGTGGAACGGCTCGACCGTGAAACCTTCCCGCACTTTGCCGAAGTCGTCGACGACATCCGCACCGGTCGACCCGTGGCCGTCGCGACTGTCGTCGACCATCCCGACGCCGCGTGGCGTGGTCGACGGGTAGTGCTGTACCCGGAAGGAGGGGAGCTCTCGATCAAGGGCTCCTTGGGTAGCGACAGGGCCGACAACGCAGTGGCCGATGACGCACTCGGACTGTTGGCTGCTGGTCACAACGCGATGCTCACCTACGGTCCCGACGGCCAACGGCTCGGCGATGGAATGAAGGTGTTCGTCCAGGCGTTCGCGCCGCAGCCACGGATGCTTGTCTTCGGCGCTATCGACTTCGCTGCGGCGGTCGCATCCGTGGGGTCCTTTCTCGGCTACAACGTCACCGTGTGTGACGCGCGACCCGTCTTCGCGACCTCGGCACGCTTTCCCCAGGCGGATGAGGTCGTTGTGGACTGGCCACACAGGTACCTGGCACGAGAGCACCAGGAAGGACGGGTCGACGATCGCACAGTCATCGCCGTTCTCACCCACGACCCGAAGTTCGACGTGCCCCTCCTCTCCGTTGCGCTCACCCTCCCCGCCGCGTATGTCGGCGTGATGGGTTCACGTCGCACTCACGACGACCGGATGACTCGCCTTCGAGAAGCCGGCGTCACACAGGAGCAGCTCGACCGCATGTCTAGCCCGATCGGCCTCGATCTGGGCGCTCGTACTCCCGAGGAGACCGCAATCAGCATCGCAGCCGAAATCGTCTCCAGCCGCTGGGGTGGGACCGGATTACCTCTCAGCTCGACGGACGGCGCCATTCATCGCCCCGAAGCTGCGGTATCGCTGTGATCCCGGCCGACCGAGTCGACTCACCGGACGACGTTGAGCGACTGCTGGGCGAGACCGGCTACCTCTGCTCACCGGAGCTGGCTGCGGTTGTCTTCTTAGCGATGAAGATGCACAGACCGCTTCTGCTGGAGGGCGAACCCGGTACGGGCAAGACCGCCCTTGCGGAGGCTGTGGCCACCGCCTGGCAATTGCCCCTCCTTCGGCTCCAATGTTATGAGGGCATCGATTCCACCCAAGCTCTCTATGACTGGGACTTTCCCCGTCAGATCCTGCACCTGCGCGCCTTGGAAGCAGCCGGTGCGGTCGACGCAGCGGAAGCCGAAAAGGGGCTCTTCGACGAGCGCTTCCTGTTGCCGCGCCCGGTGCTCCAGGCCTTGCGGCAGGCCCCGACCGTCCTGCTCATCGACGAAGTCGACCGAGCCGACGACGAGTTCGAAGCCTTCCTGCTCGAGGTTCTCTCGACGAATCAGGTAAGCATTCCGGAGATCGGCGCGGTCCGGGCATCCGTCCCTCCAGTGGTAGTGCTGACTTCCAACCGGACGCGCGAACTACACGATGCGCTGAAGCGTCGATGTCTCTACCACTGGGTCGAACACCCCGGACTGGAACGCGAACTGCAGATCGTCCACTCCCGCGCCCCCGAGGTCTCAAGAGAACTAGCAGCGCAGGTCGTGCGAGTGGTCCAAGAAGTTCGACTTGAGGAACACGCACTGCTCAAGCCGCCTGGCGTCGCCGAAACATTGGATTGGGCGAAAGCGCTCCACTATCTCCAGACAGTCGAGTTGAATCTCGAGGCAGCCGCCGTCACGCTGGGCGCCCTGGTGAAGTATCACGAAGACGCCGAGCGTGTGAGTCGCGCCATGGAGCAGATCCTCGGGTCGTGACCTCGCCGTCAGAGACGTCGCGGCCACGGCCGCGACCGGGATGACGTGTGCCTGCGGCGTGTGCGAATCACGTCACGTACATGTCCGCCGAGGCGACCCAGCGCGGGGCGTTGCATTCGGATCCTGTTGTTCCTCACCCACGCGCCGGACACACTCCGTGTTGCCTCCGCTGTCTCGTTCGTCTAACGGGCCCAGTCCCGCGACTCTGTACCTCCTCCGTGAGTGGCACAACCAGCACGCAGGAGCGCCTACCAGACAATCCGTCAGCTCGTCAGCGCTACCCGGTCGCCGACGCGGACACGTCCTGGCGACACGACACCTGCGTACATGCCGTATAGGACGGCAGGACCCGACTCGCTCGGCGTGGCACCGCGCACTTCCCGGATGCGTCGCTGCACTTGGAGTGCCCGGTCGCCGTCGTACGGACGATGCTCGACAGCCACGCATCGTGGAACCCCGCTGATGACCCTGAGCGCACAGTCTCCGACCGCCACGGCTCGGTCAGCCCAGGAGTCCTCTCGATAGGGGTCCGGGCCCAGATCGAGCGTCATGTTCAACCGGAACCGACGACCGTCCACCTGTCGGCCGTCGAGCTCAAACCCCAGCGATCTCAACGAGGCTGACGAAACGATGGTGACAGGGTGGACGTCCCCACCTGCGCCGGGCTCAGCGCAGCGAACCAGTCGCAGGTTACGCCCGGCCAACTCGGAGAACCATGCGTCCCATGGCCCCGGAGTCCACCTACCATCGACCTTGCGCTCGTCGAATTGGAACGGGCGAACAGGACCTGCAGGGCGCACTTCGGCTTCGCAATGGACGACCGTTCGCCTACCGATTCGGAACGTGTTGGCGAGCGGGTCGTAGGTGGTCCAGTAGTCGAGAAAGATGGGGTCTTTAGGCACCGAGTACAGGCGTTCGTCGACGTCGACTAGGAAGAACTCGCGGTTACCGACGATCCCTGACGCTGTCACCTGGATGTGCTCGACTTCGCGGAGGGCGAATCCCTTCGTCGCAGTCGTGTACAGCTGTGCGACCGTTCCGACCCATTCGGGCTTCGTAACCACAGTGTCTCCCGATTCAACAGCGGGTATCGACTCGCCGTCGACGTGTCGTTCCCGGACCTGATCGCTATGCGCCGCCGATCAACCGTGGCGCGCACCCAGCTCGAGGGCAAGCACACCGGCGACTATGAGGGCCATGCCCAGAACCTGAGCACTCGTGAGGCGTTCACCCAAGAAGGTTGCGCCGATCGCAGCGATGGCGACAATGCCTGTCGCGGACCACAATGCGTACACGACAGCGACGTCCAAACCGCGCTGGAGCACCAAGGAGAGCAGGAAGAACGACAGCCCGTAACCGCCCAGAACGACAAGGCTTGGCAGGAGTCTGCTGAAGCCCTCGGATGCTCGCAACGACAGGGTGGCCATCACCTCCACAGCGATTGCCAGTCCTAGCAGCAGGTAGGTCACCATTTGTCTCCGCCTTGCGCCATGTCACTCCTGGGAACGGTCCGACGGTAGGGCGCATCCCTACCGGCGTCTGCGTGCCACGTGTCGGAAACCGTCAGCCGGTTTATCGCTTTCCGGCAACGACCCCGGCGGGTCGCTCATGGACTGTCGCCTGCTGCGCGGTGCCAGTCGCCGATACGGTCCAAGTCGGGGTCGTAGGAGAGCGGTGCCGAACCGTCACGCCTTGAATCGCCCGGGTTTGCGATCTCCGTCGATACCCAGCGGGGCAGCCCATCGCTGTTGGAAAGCAAAGGGCAGCGGCGGGGTCGCCGTCAATCGCGCCGGTCAGACGCTCGACGACACCGGGTCGACCGACGGTAACCATCAGATCCGAATGGTGAACCGAGCCATTGACGACCGGTAGCGCTCGCGAGAACTGTCCCCGGGCGCACACAAGGGTGCGAGACGCCAGCGAAGTAGTCAACTGTCCAGCGGGGGACGCCGCCGTGGGACGTCCCCCGCGCGAGCAATGTCAGGAAACGCCCCACATCGCCTTGTAGACGGGCTTGTAATCGATGTCGACCGACCATGCCTGGCCCTCGGACGGCAATCCGTTCTCGGCATCGAAGACTGCGATGCCGACCCCCGACGGGCCCTGGTCCTCGCCTGCCAACAGGCGGTTGATCATGTCGGCAGCAGCCCAGGTCTCATACCCCATGTCGTAGGCGAAGCCAGCGTCCTGGCCCTGACCCTTGCGGATGAGCTCCACGTTGGCCGGGAAGCCACTACCTGCGATGACAGCCAGCGAGTCATTGCGACCAGAGGCCATGACCGCTGCGGATCCACCCGTAGTCATCAGGTCGTCGTAGGAAAGTGCCATGCCGTTGGCGTTCGGGTTGCGCAGCAGCGCGGTCTCGATCTTCTCCTGGAGCGCGGGCCCGAAGTCAGCAATCTGCGCCTTGACCTCGGTGACCTTGCACGCCGGGCACTGTTCCTCCATGGCAGCCGCGAACCCCTCGTGGATGGCGTTGGTCACGACCAGCTCGGGCACGCTGACCTCGATCACATCGGCATCCTCGCCGAGCTGCGCCAGTAGCCACGTCGCCTGCGACTCCCCCATGGCCTTTGCCCAGTCAATGAACGTGCTGAATCGCCCCGGGTTTCGTGGAGGCTCG
>NZ_CM001852.1:338876-351343 GCF_000389985.1 Nocardioides sp. CF8 | reverse complement strand
GAGAGCCTCCATCAGACCCGGGGCGATTCATGCCTTGGCTGAAGGCGAGCGTGTCGGCGAAGTAGGACTCGGCCTGAGGATCCACATCCGTGCAGTCTGCGGCCTCTTGGGAGACCACGGGGATGCCCGCCTTCTTGGCTTCGGCCAGTGCGGTCTCGGCGAGGGGGCAGTCGATCGAGTAGAGCCAGATGACGTCTGCCTTCTGTGAGATGGCCTGCCGGATGCCCTCCTGGTATTCGGCCGGCTCGTACTTGCCGTCGTAGACCGTCAAGTCCCATTCGAGCAGTTCAGCCACCTCACGCGCGGCCTCGACCTGCTTGGTACCTGTGGGCGACTGCACGCCGGAGTTGACGATCGCAATTCGGGCTCCGCGCTGAGCGTCGGGACCCTCCGCGGGCGGCTCGGCGTAGCTCCCCTGTCCGTAGAACTCCGATTCCAGTGCTTCTGCAGCGTTCTGCGCGACGTCGTCGCCACCACCGCCACCGCCACCGGCTGCTGGCGTATCGGACTCGGTGCTGCATGCCGCTCCGGCGGCCAGTACGACGAGCGCCACTGAGGCGCCGGCGAGCCGGCGCACCGGCCTGTTGAATGTCGAACGCATCTTTCCTCTTTCGAGTGCATACAAGGCACGGGGTCAAAACCCGTCTGGAGGTGCGCGACCCCCACGCCGAGTGCGGGCCGTCGTCGCTGAAGAACTGCTGCGACCCATGAGTCGCCGTGATGGGCCTGGGCCCATCCCTAGGCGACTACCCGCGTCGCATACGTCCTGGTGCTCGGTGGCCACTGCGGAATCTGCGGGGACCTCCGCCACTGTGTCGTCGGGGCCTCGTGAGCCCGTTCGACGTTGTCAACCGTGAGTGGAAACATCTTGAGATTCAGGCGGACGCGACTGTTCCCTGAATCTGGCGAATCGGGCTTACCGCTGTGCGCCTTCCAACAAACGCAGCGTGGCGACCTGCGAACCTAGATCGCCTGTGCCTTCGAGTAGTCCATGGTCGGGGTCGGCGCGGGCTAGACAGGTCGATGGCGTGCCCAGGCGACGGCGCGGCTTCGTGCCCGCTGCTCGTTTTGTGCTCAAGCGACCGTGCCGTCTCACCGGCGAATGCCGACATGCTGCCGACGGATGCAGACCTCGAGTCGGGTCCCAGTGGTGAAGCGGTCGAGGGCTGGGACCGCTGCCTGCACACCGGCGTGGATGCGCCAGAGGACGTCCGCTTATCAAGCGCGTTCGATCATGCCGAACAGCCGGACGGCACCGGGGGCTGCGGCCACTCCGTGCCCGAGCAAAGGGCTCGGTCTGCGATCCCGCGTGTCGGGGGGACGTCAGATGGCGGGGAGGGTCACGCCACTTCTCACGCTGCGGGACGGCCGAGGCCGCATTCACGACCGGTCAGGTCTGACAGATCACGACTGAGATTCCGCATCGGGATCGGCCAGCTCGGCGGCCTCGTCGAGCGCCTGTCGGGCCGCCTCGACGATTTGCTGGTACCCAGTGCAGCGACACAGATTGCCCGAGATCGCCTCGCGAATCTCGTCGTCGCTCAGACGCCGCGCCTCGTTGTAGATCGGCAGGAGGGTCATCAGCATCCCGGGCGTGCAGAAGCCGCACTGGAGGCCGTGGCAAGCGGTGAATGCCTCTTGGAGTCCGTGCAACTTCTGATCACACGCGAGCCCTTCGACCGTGGTCAGTCGCCGGCTGTCGGATTGCACCGCAAGCATGGTGCAGGAGCGCACAGGCTCGCCATCCAGGAGCACGGTACAGCTGCCGCAAACGCCGTGCTCGCAGCCCACGTTGGTGCCCGTCAGCCCCAGCTCGTGCCGCAAGAAGTCCGACAGGAGCATCCGGGGCTCGACGTCACGCTCATAACCTTCACCGTTGACGGTCACACGAGTCTTCATGCGGATCTCCTATCGGTTCCGGCGTGGTCAAGCTCGAACGCTTGGCGTAGAGCGCGACGAAGAGATTCCGCGACGACGGCGCGCCGATACTCCTTCGTCCCATGAACATTGCTCTCAGGGGTCAGGTGTCGTTCTGCGCGGGCAACCGCGTCCGACACGGCCGACTCGTCGACTACACGGTCGAGCAAGGCCTCACCGAGCCCCTCAGCCGAGGTGGGACCAGGGCCGGCCGCGATCAGACCCGCGCGCACTCGCGTGCAGCGTCCCTGTTCGTCCACGCGGGCGCTGACCGCAGCCCCGCCGATGGCGTAGTCACCCTTACGCCGCGCGAACTCCGAGAACCCCCACCTGGTGGAATCGTCGTGCACGGGGAGCTCCACACCCGTCAGGAGCTCGCCGTGGTTGAGAGCAGTCTGGAAGTGGGAACCGAAGAAGTCCTGGCACGGGATGCGTCGCTCCCCATCGCGAGACCGGGCGACGATGGTGGCTTCAGTCGCGAGAAGCACCGCCGGGAACTCGGCCGCGCTGTCGCTGTGGGCGACGGCTCCACCGAACGTACCTCGGTTGCGGACCTGTGAGTGGGCGACCCAACCTGCAGCAGCTGAGAGCAGTGGAGCGTCCTGTTTCATGATGGGCAACTTCTGGATCTCTGCGTGTCGAGTGAGCGCCCCGATGTGCAACACGTCGCCGGCTCGACGGACGTCCCGCAGCTCGGAGAGTCGGGAGATGTCGACCAACACGGTCGGGCTGGCAAATCGCAGGCTGAGCAGCGGAATGAGGCTCTGCCCGCCCGCAATGAACTTTGCATCTTCGTCCGTGCTGACGAGATCGATGGCGTGGTCCACCGAGGTGGCGACCACGTACTCGAACGGCGGTGGCTTCACGGGCATCCCTCTCGTGGAACGTCGACTGGTCCCAACGCTGGTGCGCGTCCTGGTACGACGCCTTGTTCCGACTGTGCGAGCAGTCTGGTCACAGTGACGCAACATGCCCACTACGCAGTCGGGCAAAGGTTGGCGCCCTCTTGGTCGACACCTGACAAGAGCCGCCCGGCCAACGACCTACGGCGCTGCGGCCTCGGGATCTGGCCCTAGGCCCGCGTCCGCGTGCACCTCGAGATCGCGTAGGTCAGCACTGGACACCTGGCTCAGAACGTCAGCGAGGCGTAGTGCCACAGCCAACTCGTCCCGCCGAGCACCTATGGTCACCCCGAGCCGGGCTTCGATCGAACGGAGGCGATAGGCAACTGTGCGCTCGTGGACGTGGATGGCCTGTGCCGTGGAGGCCGCGTTCTGTCCGGACCGGAAGTAGGCCCGTAGCGTGGACTTCAGCAATTCTCCGCGCGGATCTTCCTCGTCATGGAGCGGGCCCAACTCACGCGCCACGAAGTCCTGGACGGCTTGGCGGTCCTTGAGCATCAGGGCCTCCAGCGCGACATCGCCGTAGTTGACCACACCCGCGCCCCGGAGCCTGCCGACTCTGTAAGCCTGCCACGCCTGCCGGTGACTCAACCGGAATCCCTCGACTCCATGTGCCACCTCGCCCAAGGCAAGGTGGGTTTCGCGCATCGCTCGTGCCGCCTCTGGCCGCTCCTCGAGGACACGCTTCAAGGTGGACGAACCCAGCCAGCCCAAGTACGTCCCGGACGTGCCGCTCACGGTCAGGTGCCTCGCGTCCAAGCTGACTGCCAGCGCGCGGATGTTGGCTTCGGGCGAGCGTCCCCACGCGACAACCGCCAGATGCTCTGCGCGGAGGCTGTAGCCGAGCTGTTGGACGTCGGCCGGCATGCCGCGCAGGATGTCGCTGACGACGGCTCGCCGCTTTCTGTCCTGACTCCTGAAGAAGTAGGCGTTGTGCTCGGCCTGGTACGCGGCAATGACGGCTTCCGTCACCTTGTTGTTCCAGCCGTATTGGTAGTCCGATGCCTGCCTGAGGACAGCCATGCGCCGCTCGTCCGAGTCGACCACGCGCAGGGTCTCCTCAAGAATGACGTCCCACAGAATCGATTGGCCCACCCGATAGGTGCGCAGCAACGAGTGCAGATCAATTCCAGCCTGGGCGGCTATGCGGGCTTCCTGAAGCGCAGCATCGGAGGGACGGTCGGGTGGCCGCCGCCCGCCAGCCAAGCCGTCGACGATGCTCGTGACGGCTGAGACGACGCTGGAGCGCTCGGCTTCGTTGTACACCGGGTCGTCCTTCTCGTAGATCTCAGGGACCTCTTGTGCGGACGTCCTCTCGATCGCCGAGACAAGTTCGGGGATACGCGCGCGGACCGCGTTCGCCACGACCTGCAGGTCGGTCTCGATCGTCATGAATCAATCCTAGGCGCGTCCTCGATTGGCGTCCCAGAGCAGTGAAACCCATCGAGCAGCGCGCACCGGCTCACGGTGCCACGACGGCATCGAGGGCCGCGTCCGCCCAAGATTCGTCGTACTGCTCGAAGCGGGGGAATCCCTCGCCCGGACGCGCCGTCCAGTGGTAACGCACCCCGGGATTGTGCTCCGCGTAGCGGTCCTTGACGAAGATGTGAGGACTGCCCTGCACCGGCAGCGCCGCCGCGGTGTGCCACTGGGAGAAGACCTCCCCGTAACCCCGCCCCTGCTCAAGAGCCGATTCGAGTGCGGGCAGGTAGAGCGAGGGACACCCCTCAGCAGCCGTAAGGATCTCGGAGTGCACACTGATCGGTCGGCCATGAATGTAGAACGCCTGACGCAGAGCATGGTCCAGCTCGTCACTGGCACGGAGGCCGCCAACACTGAGGGCCTTCGCAGCCTGGACGGAAGCCATGGCTGGCATCGTGGAAACCACGTACTGCCAGTCGGGGGCGGTCCAAGGCTGCCAACCGAGAGCCGGCACCAGTCCGGCGATGGCAGTTACCTCGACATCGATGATCCCCTTCGGCGTGCCGCGCTTGTTGAAGAGCTCGAGCGGGAATGCACGGTGGTCGATGAGAATGTCGATGTCTCGATGTAGCACCCGAGACCGCAAGGTGTGCAGGGCAAGGCTCGCCCAAGGACAGCCGATGTCCGACCAGACGGTGATGACGCCATCGGTGGTGTTGACCAGCGCTGGGTCCTGGAAGGGGTCCCCCAGGTGCTCGGCAGCGCGATCGGTTCCGGCCGTCACGATCAGGTGGTCCGTCGGCGGTACAGCACGGAGGCCAGAGCGACGCCGGCGATGAGAGCACCACCGTTCACATAATCGTTCACGTAGGGCTCGACGCCGGCCAGGCTCAGCCCGTTGTTGAGCACAGCGAGGAAGTAGACAGCGATGATGGTGCCCCACACGTTGAACCGCCCCGGCCGAACCGATGCAGCGCTGAGGAAGGCAGCTGCGAAGGCGGGCAAGAGGAACGTCACTCCAACGTTGGGAGACGCGCCACCCGCCCGCGAGACGTAGAGAAGCCCTCCCAGGGCGCACAGAAGCGCCCCGACGACGAATGTCGCCGCACGCAGCCCGTCGGTCCGCAGACCGACCAGCTTCGCCGCCTCCATGTTCGACCCGACCGCGTAGATCTGGCGGCCGAGGGAAGTGTGATTCAGGACGAAGTAGGTGATCGCTGCAATCACGAGGAGGGTGACGAAGATGACCGGAACGCCGGCGACAAGGCCCGTTCCGAAGTTTGTCATCGCCTGCGGGATGTCGCTCGCTGGGGCCAGGCCGCCAGTGCGTTGCAGGATGATGCCTGCCAGGATCGTCGACATCCCCAGGGTGGTGATGACGCCATTGACATGGAGGCGAGTGACGATCAATGCGTTTGCCCCGCCGACCACCAGACCGATCGCGAGAGCAAGCGCCACGGCCACCAGCACGCTACCGTTGGATGACACTGACGCGGCCACCATGATCGCCGACAGCCCGGCGATGTTGCCGACCGAGAGGTCGAACTCTTGGCAGAGCAGCGGGAGCAGCGCTCCCAGCGAGATGACTCCGATGACGGCCTGGCTGGCGAGCAGGATCCGCATGTTGGCCACCGTGGGGAACGTGGATGAAGTCTCCGACCAGAAGCAGAAGAACAGGGCAATCACACCCAGGAGAACCAAGAGAGCATAGGCCTCCAGGAAACCTGCGAAACGTGCCTTGCCTGTGCGGGATCGGACCGCCTTTCGCCTCTGCTCTGCCTCGGCGGCGTCGACAGGAGCAGGCGACGTCGCCGCGTCCGAGGCCGCGACGGGCCCGTTGGTGGTGTCTTGGGTGTGACTCATAGTGCCTTCTCCTGTGCGTACACGATGTCGTTGAGGATGTCCTCGGTCAGAGGCCCGCCGACGCTGTCGACGATCTCGCCGCCGCTGATGACCACGGCGCGTTGAGCCAGCGCTGCCAGCTCCCCGAAATCTGAGGAGACCACCAGGACGGCCGTACCGGCCGACGCTGCGGCGCGCACGAGTTCGTGGATCTCGTTGCGAGCGCCGATGTCGACGCCCTGCGTCGGCTCGTCGAGCAGCAAGACGTCTGGACGACGTTGCAGCCACCTCGCCAGGATGACCTTCTGCTGGTTTCCGCCCGAGAGGGCTGTCAACGGCGCAATGGTGCTGGGCGCGCGGACCCCGAACTCCTGGATCAGCCGGTTGGCCGCCTTGCGCTCCCGCGAGGGCCGGATCCATCCCGCCCGGGAATGTTCACTGAGCGATGTGATCGACAGGTTCTCAGCGATGCTGAGTTCCGGCAGTGCAGCTTCGCGCAGGCGGTTCTCGGGGACGAAGGCCACGCCTCGCTTCATCGCGGTCCGCATGTCGGATGACGGCACCGTGCCCGATCGCACCGTGACTTCGAAGTCATCCCGAGGAACGGCGCCGAAGATCTGCTTCAGCAGGCGCGAGCGACCCGAGCCGAGTAGGCCGGCGATGCCGACGATCTCGCCGGCTCGTAGCAGCAGCGATTCGCCCTCCAGACCGCTCGCCGTACGACGACTCAACGTGAGCGCCGTCTCTCGGAAACCCGCCGCATGGGAAAGGTGGACCCTGCTCGCAATCGCATCGTTGGCACGCCGCGAACCTCCGGCATGCGTCCCAGACGTCGATCCGGTGATGCCGGCCACGAGGGTGTCGTGGCTGATCTCGGTGCCGATGAGGCGTGAGGCGACGTTGCCGTTGCGGAGTACCGTCACCTCATCGGTGATGGCGGTGACCTCTTCGAGCCGGTGCGACACGTAGATGATCGTCTGACCGTCGGCGGCGTACCGTCGCAGCGCGGTGAGCAGCACGTCAACCTCGTGCTTCGGCAGGCTGGCCGTCGGCTCGTCCAGAACGAGCACGCCGCGCTCGTCGGTGTCGTCCTGGTCCTGCAGCGCCCTGGCGATCGCCACCATCATCTGAGCTGCAGGGGACAGTCGAACCAGATGAGTGTCGGCGGCTACGTCGATCTCGAACCGGTCGAGCACCTGCCTGGCCCGCGCCTTCTGAGCACTCCAGTTGATGGACCTGACGGCTGTCGACTCGAAGCCGCGCCCCAGCGCCAGGTTTTCGGCGACCGTGAGGTCCGGGAAGGTCGAGTTCTGCTGGTGGACGAAGTGCAGTCCGGATGCCTTTGCCCGCGCCGGCGTGTGAGACCGCGCATCGATCCAATCGCCCTTCAGCGCCAGCTTGCCCTCGTCTGGCGTGACGACGCCCGCCAGCATCTTGATCAACGTGGACTTTCCAGACCCGTTGCCGCCCATCAGACCGTGGATGGCACCGGTCGTCACCTCCAGGGACACTCCGTCGAGGGCGCGGGTGGCGCCGTAGGTCTTGCTGACGTCCTGCACGGCGAGCGCAACCTTCCTCGCCTGCTCGGCCCGGGTTGGCTCCGTCGCTGTCTGCTCGTTCATTGGTGCTCCTGGTGGTGGCTGCTCTGCGCACGGTCCGTGCTTGGTCCGGCCATCGGTGCCGTCCCGGCCTCCCGGACCGAGAAGACACGCAACTGTGGATCTTCGGGAGCGAGTGCGGCTATTCGATTCCGGACAATGCGAGAGCACCGTTTGACGTGTTCAGAGTGTCTTGACTCACATCGGCCCGGCTTCGTCGTTGCGCGCGATCGATTGCGACCTCCGCCAGAGCGTCTCGGGTGGGACTGGCACCTTGATCGTGCGAACCCCCTCGCCGAAGGCATCGTCGATGGCACCCGCTACGGCCGCGCCGACAGCAATGAGGCCCACCTCTCCCAAGCCCTTGGCGCCGAACGGGTTGTTCGGCGTAGGCGCGTCCTCGGTCATGAAGAAGTCGACATCGGGCACATCCAGCGAGGTCGGCAGGAGGTAGTCCATGAACGAGGTCGCCAACGGTTGACCGGATTCGTCGTAGAGGAACTCCTCATACAGCGCACCGCCGATGCCTTGCGCTGCCGCACCGATCACCTGGCCACGGGTGGTCATCGGGTTGATGGCTCGTCCAGCCTCCGTGCTGGTGAGGAAACGCCTCAATGTGTGACCCCCGGTAGCCGGGTCGATCTCGATCTGAACCAGGGTGACGCCGTAGGGATAGTTCATGTGCTCGTCCAGATAGACGGCCTGCGCGCCAAGACCCGGTTCGTCATTGGCCAATCTGGCGGACCACCCGTCCCATCGCTCGGCAATCTGCCCCAGGCTCAAGCCCTCCTGCTCGAGCCCGGACACCACGATGCGACCGTCGATCAGGATCAGGTCGTCGACATTTGCCTCCAGCATCTCACTGGCGAGCCTCTTGGCCTTGGCCAGCGTGTCGAGGGCAGCCTGTCGCGCCGCTCCCCCGGCCAGGACCGTCGAGCGACTCGACCAGGAACCGACCCCCTCTGGCACGAGCTCGGTGTCGCCATGGATGACGTCGATGAGCTCGGGATCGACCTGGAGCTCCTCGGCCACGATCTGCGCCAACACCGTCTCGATGCCCTGCCCGACAGATGATGCGCCTGTCCGAACTCGGATCCGTCCCGACGCATCCACGTCGATGGCGCTCGTCTCGTACAGCCCGAGGCCGGCCTTGTCCATCAGCATGCCGATGCCGTTGCCCACAAGGCGTCCCTGTGCTCGGAGCTCCGCAGCCTCCCGCTGCCACTCGTCGAAGCCTGCTGATTCGAGCGCCTTGTCCAAGTGGTCGACCACATCACCCGAGTCGAAGTGGTAGGGCTCGAAGCAGATGTCCATGCCCGGGACGAACGGGAGGTCGGCTTCGGTCAGCAGGTTGCGCCGCCGGATCTCCACCTGCGAGATGCCGATCTGTTCGGCCGCGAGGTCGAGGAGTCGTTCGCGAGCGAAGGTCCCTTCGTACCTGCCTGGCGCACGGTAGGCGGACAGCGGAGTCTTGTTCGACACCACGACGTGAAGGAGGCCGTCGTACGCCGGCACTCGGTAGGGGCCCGGGACCATCCCGACGGTGATGTCGCTGACGAGCGGCTCCGCCTGCCGGATGAACGCTCCGTGGTTGTGCCAGATCTCGTCCTTCAATGCCAGCAGAACCCCATTGGCGTCGAACGCGGCCGCCATCTCATGCACCTGCTCGCGAGCGTGCGCGTTCGCCACCATGTGCTCGAGCCGGTCCTCGGTCCACTTGACTGGACGCCCTAAGCGCATCGCCGCCCAGCCGACCATGATGTATTCGGGGAACACTCCGCCCTTGACGCCGAAGTTCCCTCCGATGTCGACGTGCTTCATCCGGAGATCCGCGAGCGGCAGTTCGAGGACCTGCGCGATGAGGCGCTGGCAGTCGTGCGTGTGGACCGGGCCCCACATGAACAGTTGCTTGCGTCCGCGGTCCGGCTCAGCGATGCAGCCTCTCGTCTCCATGGGGACCCCGGAGTGACGCCCGACCACGTATCGGCCCTCGACGACATGGGCTGCCTTCTTGAAGGCGCTGGCAACATCGCCGTACGCCTTGACGATCCGCACGGCCTCGTTGGACTGTCCCTCGAAGAGTGGTTCGGCCTCATCGGTGAGCGCGTACTGAGGGTCGAGCACCGGGGGAAGGAGGTCGTAGGTCACTTCCACCAGTCCAGCGGCGTCCTCGGCCAGGTAGGGCGTGTCAGCGATGACCGCGGCAACGGGCTGCCCGACGTATCGGACGCGGTCGGCTGCAAAGACCGGGTGCAGGTAGTCATCGATCTGTGGATAGACCTCGTGGTAGCCGATCTGTTCGAGCGGCACCTCAGCATCGATGTCGTCGGCGGTGATGACGAGCCGGACTCCTGGAGACCGTCGCGCGGCGGATGCATCCACGGAGACCACTCGCGCGTGCGCCTCCGATGAGCGCACCACGCTCATGTACAGCTGTCCATGGATGTCGACGTCGTCCACGAAACGTGCATCGCCCCGCAGGAGCCGCGCGTCTTCACGACGACGCACGGGCTGCCCCACGTATCGCTTGGCTGAAGGGCCGAGGCCGCCGGAAGCGCCGGGTCTACTCACTGCTCGTCCTCACTTCTGTGCGATGTACCGAGAGTCGAAGTGTCACCAGCCACCACGCGTTGCGCTGCTCGCAGGCGGGAGAAGCGCACCCGCACATTGGGCAGAACATGTACATGCGCGGGCCTCTTGCTAGGTGAGCAGCAAAGAGATGCCTAGGTTTCGCGGAACATGTAGACGGACGACGGGCGCGAAGTGGGGAAGATGCTGGCTCCCGACCTATGGAGAAGAGATGACGACCGAGACCCCGCATGTCCCGACGGCAGAAGAAGAGATGCTGAACTGGGGCCGCCTACTGATGGACGGTCTGCCGTTCGCTGACCTCCTGGCCGCCCAGCGTCGGGATGCTGCTACGTCGTGGTTCGACTTCTGGATGGCGAAGGCGGACGAGTACGAGGCCATGGGTGACACGGCCCTTGAGGACGGAAACGACCTCACGGCTGGCTACTGGTTCTGGGTCGGATCGATGGCTGCGCAGTACGCGCAATTTCTCTGGTTCGACGAGCGCCGTCCGAAGGGCCAGCTCCGCAAGGCAGGGCTCTACCACCGAGCCGCCCCCCTGCTCGACCCTCCGGCTGAACGGGTAGACCTCCCCATCGACGACACCGTCATCATCGGCTACCTGCGCCGGCCCAAGGGAGCCGACGGGCCAGTCCCGTGCGCGGTGCTGCTCGGCGGCCTCGAGAGCACCAAGGAGGAGAGCTACATGTTCGAGAATCTCCTGCTCGAGCGAGGCGTTGCCACGTTCACGTTCGACGGCCCGGGCCAGGGTGAGATGTTCGAAGACGTGGCGCTTGCCGGCGACTACCACCGCTACACCTCGCGAGTGGTCGACTACCTCGAGACCCTTGACCTGACAATCGACAGGGACCGGATTGGAGTACTCGGCCGCAGCCTGGGTGGACATTACGCGCTGCGTGCTGCCGCGATGGACGACCGCTTCCGCGCGTGCGTCACCTGGGGTGGTTTCGTCCAGATGGACGACTGGGACTTCGAGTACCCCATGACCAAGCTCAGCTGGCAGTACGTCACCAAGTCGCCCGATCTGGCCACTGCGCAGGTGCGGGTCCGGGACGCCATCGACGTGCGACCGGTGCTGGCCGGACTCAAGGTCCCCACCTACGTCTTGCATGGCGCCAAGGACGAGACGCCCATCACGGAGCTGGACGTCCTTCAGGAGTACGCGGTCAACGCTGACATCACGATCGATCTCGAGCCTGAGGGCGACCACTGCTGCCACAACCTTGGCCCTGCCCCGCGCCTCCGCATGGCGGACTGGCTGGCGAACCAGCTTCGCCCCTAGACCGGCTCCGCGCGGCGTACGCGACAGCAGCGCCGCGCGGGCCACACCACACCCATCACGGCAGCCACACGGCTGCAGAACGGTAGGAACGCTATGGATGAGATCAAGGCCGTCGAGTCAGGGACCGTCGAACTGGAGACGTGGCAGCCCGACGGGGTCACCATTCACGAAGGAGACCCCAAGGGGCGGGGATTCACCCTCTTCGAGAACTACGAGGGAGGGGCCCGGGCGACCGGGGTCTTCGAGTGTGAGCCGTCCAAGACCACCTACACGCTCGAGTTCAACGAGATCATCTACGTCCTGGAGGGCGAGGTCACGATCGAGCTCGAGAATGGCTCGCGCGTGGACCTCAAGGCGGGGATGCAGGCGTTCCTTCCTGCCGGACACGTCTCGACGTGGACCTTCCACACCAAGTTCCGGGAGGTCTGGGTACTCGCCGACTGACATCGCACATCTCAGGCTCGCTCTCCGCCCCGGTCGTCGCTGACGACCGGGGCGGAGGTCATCTCAGGTCTGGCCCGATTGATCTACGCGGTCAGCTGAGCGACGACGCCCGCTAAGTCGTACCGTGCACCCAGTAGCCGGCATCCCCCGCTCGGCTGCGTCGACAAGGCACGGTCTGGTGGAAGATCAACCTCGTGCACTACCGCCGGTGCCACATGCACGGCGTCAGCGGTTCATCCCCCGTCCCGAATTTGCCGCGGCCACTCTCTGGGTCACACGAAACGAGTACCACGAGGATGAGTCCTGCGGGACGCGCAGCTCGATGGGTCAGCTGAGTCCAGGTCGCGCCGATTGCTCTGTGATGAGCGGTGATGATCATCGCGTCCGGTAGCGCGTCCGATGTCGTCTAGCGCCGTCAGAGAAGATCGTTCTGGCACCTCGGGGTCAAGTCCCAGGTAGTGGTGTAGCGCT
>NZ_CM001852.1:313307-338776 GCF_000389985.1 Nocardioides sp. CF8 | reverse complement strand
GCACTACACCACTATCGGGGACTCAACTCACCTCGGCCGCGGCGCACATGTTGGCTGAGCCAATTGCGCGCGGCTCGGGAGTGGGACCCGACGAGGTCCGAGCACTGAAGAGCGCCTGCCGGCCCGCCGATACCGCTCGACGCAGGTCATGGCGGCCCGCCGTTGTCGAGCTACAGCCACCCTCGCCGTCCGGCGTGGTGCGAGAACGTCTAGATTCTGCGGTCGGCCAGGACAGGAAAGTCCGCTCTGACGGAAACGACGAGGTTTAGGTCGATGTCGGCCAACAGGGCGTCCTCACCGCTCCCAAGCTCGGCGACGACTTCACCCGTCGGGGCGACGATCTGGGAGTGACCTCCCATCTCCACTCCGCTGTGAGTGCCGGCGGTGTTGCACTGGAGCACCCAGGCTTGGTTCTCGAGCGCTCGAGCCCGACCAAGGAGCCGCCAGTGCTCCACCCTGGGCATCGGCCATGCCGCCGGAAGGAGGATCACGTCGGCGCCAAGGTCGCTCAGCCTACGGAAGAGCTCCGGGAACCGGAGGTCGTAGCAGGTCGCCAAACCGATCCGACTTGCTCCGGCGTCGTGCACCAGTTCGGTGACGGCGAGGTCTGTGCCGGCTTCCAACAGGCGAGGTTCACCGTCGCCGAAGCCGAAGCGGTGGATCTTCCGGTACGTCTTGTGGACGGTGCCCTCTGGAGAGAGGAGCACAGAGGTGTTCCAGAGCCCGCGCCCCTCGGCACCCGGATCGGCGCCCGCTTCCGCTCGCTCGATGATGGATCCCGCATGGAGCCAGACACCGACCTCGCGCGCAACCGAGGCCATCCGCGCGACGGTTGGCCCGTTCATGAGTTCGGCCGTCGCCTCCCACGATGTGGACGCGAAGCCGCCGTGCGCCCAGAGCTCCGGGAGCACCACCAGGTCCGCGGGTCCGAGTTCACGGATCCATCGGCTGACTCGCTCGACCCGATCGGACAGCGCTTCGTCGTCGCCATAGGAGACTTGGAGCAGAGCAACGCGCAGGCGATTCGTGTGCGCACCGTTCACGCCAGTCACGGACCTTCTGCCGAGCCGGTCGCCGCCTTCGCGCCAGACATGGCACCGAGGACCTTCTCAGGCGTCAGAGGCAGGTCGCGCAGCACCACACCAAATGGCGACAAAGCATCGTTGACAGCGTTCAAGACTGCAGCCGGAGCCGCAATCAGGCCCGACTCTCCCATCCCCTTGACCCCCGAGGCGGAGTGCGAGGAGGGCGTCTCGAGGTGGTGGATCTCGAACGGTGGCGCAACGTCCATGGTCGGCAGTCCGTAGTCGAGGAACGTGGTGGTGAGAATCTGGCCCGACTCGTCGTAGGAGAGCTCCTCGAACACCGATGCACCGATGCCTTGCAGGACTCCGCCGCGGATCTGTCCCTCGACGATGTTGGGATTGATGACCGTTCCACAGTCCTCGACCGAGAAGATCTTCTCGAAACGCACGAACCCAGTCTCGGCATCCAGCTCCACCAGGATTGCGTGACCGCCGTTGCTGAACATCGCCTGTGACGGATCGTAGGCCTGCGTGGCCTCGAGGGTCGGCTCGAAGTCCTCGGGCCAGGAGTCGAGGTCGAAGTAGATCGCGGTGGCCACGTCAGCGATCGACAACGAAGCATCTGCGACGCCCTTGACCGACGCGAGCCCGTCCACCAGCTCGATGTCATCTGTCGACGCCTCGAGCATGTGCGCGGCTACCTGCCGCACCTTCTCCCTGACGACGTCAGCTGCTCGTGCTACGGCGCCACCTGCAACGACCGCGCCGCGGCTCCCGATGGTGCCGGAGCCGTAGGCGTGAGAGGTCGACCGCGCCGTCTGGACGCTGACGTCCTCCACCTTGATACCCAGGGTGTCGGCTGCCATCTGTGCCATCGTCGTGGCGAGTCCCTGACCCTGGGCCGACAAACCGATCGTCACGTTGGCGGTCCCGTTGGGGTTCAACCGAACTGTGGCGGTGTCGTGGTAGACGTCGCCGAGGCCGTGCTCGAGGCTGGTCGCCGTGCTCTCACCGCTGCTCTCGACGAAGCAGCTGAGGCCCAACCCGATGTAGCGCCCCTGCTCGCGCAGCTCGGCCTGTCGACGCAGGAAGGCCGGGTAGTCGACCATCTCCTCAAGGGCGTCGATCGTCTGCAGCCAACTTCCCTCCTGGTAGACGATGCCCTGCGGGTTGGTCCACGGGAACTCGCGCACGACGTTGTGTCGACGGAAGTCGAAGGGCGACAATCCCAGCGCACGAGCGGCATCGTCCGCGAGGCACTCGCGGGCGAACGTCCCCGCCATGTAGCCCACGCCGCGGTAGGCGCCGACTGGCGTCTTGTTGGTGGCCGCGGCCTTGTAGGTGTACTCCGCAGCCGGTACGTCGTAGATGCCGGTGGGGGTCATCACCGCGGCGCACCACGGCTCCACGGCCATGGACCACGGTGGCAGGTGGTATGCCCCGCCGTCGCCGAGCGCGTGTGTGCGGACTCCGGTGATCTTGCCGTCGGCGTCGAGCGCATAGGCGATGTCGACGTACTGCTCGTGGGCGTGGGCGCCGGCGATGAGGTTCTCTCGACGGTCCTCGATCCACTTCACAGGCCTGCCGACTTCCCTCGCCAGGAGCGGCAACAACATCTCTTCGGGATAGACGTGCGCCTTCATGCCGAACCCACCACCGGTGTCGGGCGTGATGACTTCGACGTTCTGCTCCGGGAAACCGAGGTACGCGGTCAGCATGTACTTGAGGTAGTGCGGCATCTGGGTGTTCGACCACAGACGCAGCGCCTTCGACGACCATTCGTAGTCGGCGATCACGCCGCGGGTCTCCATGGGAGCCGCCGACACGCGGCAGGTGTAGAACCGCCCCGCTACGACCTGGTCGGCCTGGTCGAAGGCTTCTGACACGTTACCGAAGCTTGCGCCGCCGTTGAGGCCGATGTTGTCGGGCAGCTGCGGGTTCGCGACAGGGCCGCCCGCGGCCGCGGCGTCTGCGTTGGTGACGGCAGGCAGCTCCTCGAAGTCCCAGTCGATGAGTTCGCAGGCGTCCTCTGCCGCGTAGCGCGAGTCAGCCACGACTACGGCGACAGGCTCTCCGACGTAGAGGACCTCGTCCCCCGCGAGCAGCGGCATCGTGGTCGGGAAGCAGCCTTCGACCGCCATCTCACCGACGAGGCCCTCGCAGAAGGGGGCGACGTCCTTGCCGGACCAGGCCAGTGCCACACCCTCCGCGTCGCGGATTGCGGACAGGTCGAGGTTGGTGATCCGCGCATGTGCAACAGGACTTCGTACGAACGCCACGTGGAGCTGGCGTGGGACGTCGATGTCGGCAATGAACTCACCGCGGCCGGTGAGCAAGCGTGGGTCCTCGGATCGCAGTACTCGGGTCCCGACCGAGCGAGCCGCGACGACCGGCGTCTTCATGTGCTGATGGGTGTCGAGCTTCTTCACTGGTTCTCGCCCTCCGTGTCGGTCTGACCCTCGGCGGCTGCCTGTTCGATGGCAGAGACGATGGTCTGGTAGCCGGTGCATCGACACAGGGAACCCGACACCGTCTCCACGATGTCCTCTCGCGTGGGGGTGGGGTTCTCCTCGAGCAACGCGGTCGCCGTCATGAGGAAGCCGGCTGTGCAGAATCCGCACTGGAGCCCGTGCTGCTCGCGGAACGCGCGCTGGAGGGGGTTCAGCTCCTGGCCGTCGGCGAGGCTCTCGACGGTGCGGATCTGACGGCCTTCCGCCTGCACGGCGAGGGTGAGGCAGGCACGCGCCGGGAGGTCGTCCAGCAGCACCGTGCACGCACCGCACACACCGTGCTCACATCCGAGCTTGGTGCCTGGCAGTTGCGCATCCTCACGGAGGAAGTCGGCCAGCGTCCGGCGTGCCTCCACCGTTGCGCGGTAGCGGCGGCCGTTGATCGTCATGGAGACGTCCAGGCGCTCTTCGGGGGTGATGGACACGTCAGGCTCCGTTCGTGAGTTCGCGCACGGCACGCCGTACGAGTGAGGCGACCAGCTTCCGGCGATACTCGCTGTTGCCGTGGATGTCCGAGATCGGGTCGATCGACGCAGCTGCCGTCACGGCTGCCTCGTCCGCGACGGCCTCGGTCAGAGGGGCCTCGGCCAAGAGTCGCTCGACCTCCGCGAGCCTGCGGACCGAGCCAACCGCAGCGCCGACCGTGACCCTCGGGTCCAGAAGCACCCCATCTCGAGGGGTACCAGTGGCGGCGACGAGGGCGAGACCGTAGTCACCCTTCTTGACCGCAGCTTCCTGGAACGACCATGCAGTGCGCGTGGTGGGCACCGATACGTGGGTCAGGATCTCGTCCTCGGCGAGCGTCGAGGTGAAGGGCCCGACGAAGAAGTCGTCGGCCCCGATCGTCCTCCGCCCGCGGGGACCCACCGCGTGCATCGTTGCGCCCACGGCCAGCAGGATGGTCGGCCACTCACCGGATGGGTCGGCGTGTGCAGTACTTCCGCCGAACGTGCCGCGCGACCGGATTTGCGGATGAGCGATGTGGACCACTGCCGACGACAGGATCGGCAGACGCTCGGCAATCACAGAGGAACGCTCGATCTCTCGGTGCGTCACGCGCGCGCCGATCAGAACGGATGTGCCTTGGTCTTCGATGCCATCGAGGCCCGGCACGTGCTGCAGGTCGACCAGGATCGAGGGCGCGGCCAGCCGCATCGCAAGGAGCGGCATCAGGCTCTGACCACCCGACAGCACCTTTGCGTCCGGGTCGGACGCCAGGTGCTCGATCGCGTCGTCGAGCGTCCGCGGTGCGACATAACGAAACTTGGGTGGCTTCACGGCGTACTCCCTCAATCAGCGGTGAGTGATGACATCAACGATTGGCCGACCGCGCCCGTGCCGAGGCGTAGCCCGCGGCGAAGACACTGATCAGAGCTGCGACGACGCTGACGAGCGCCCCACCGGTCGGCAGGGCCTTGGCCCACGACATGCCGCCAGCCAGAGCGAGGACGTCGAGCACCTCGTCGTCGCGGTCGCTGACACGCCCTCCATGCACGTCCGATGCTTGCGGAGCGGCCAGCGGAGCCGGAGCCGTGGTCGGGGGTTGTGCGTCGGCGGCAGCAGACGGGGGTGTGGTCGGCGCGCCTTCCGCTGCAACCATCTCTTGCAGTCGCTGTGCGAACATGGTCATGAGTGCCCCGCTCACGTCTGCGAGCACTCCTCGTCCGAACTGAGCGACCTTCCCCGTGATGGCGAGCTCCGTCTCGACCACCACGCGCGTACCTCCGCCCTTCGGGTGGAGTGTCGCGCGCACGTTGGCCGTCGCGTCTCCCTGACCACGGGCGTCCTTGCCACGTGCATGGAGGACGGCGGTGTGCGCCTTCTCGTCGAGCTCCTTGAACTGTGCGACACCCTTGTACTCGGCGGTGATCGGACCGACCTTGATCTTGGCGCGGCCGTGGAAGTCGTCGCCTTCGACCGAGGTGATCGATGCGCCGGGAAGACACGGCGCCACCTTCTCCAGATCGGTGAGCAGGATCCACGTCTTCTCAGGCGGAAGCGCTACTTCGAACTCGTTGAGCAACTGCATCGGATTCTCCTTTTCGGCGGGCGCCGTATTCAATGATGCGTCAGTCGCAACGCGGGGTTACCTCGGGTGAGGCCATGCCCCGCGTCACGCGGGTCTGGGCAAGCCGAATCGGAATTCGGACGCCCCTGGGGGGAACTCTCCTCCATGCTGCAGAGCCGCGGCCATGGCCCGCACCTTGGTCAGGTACGCCTGACCCACGGCCAGCCGCTCGGGTTCCCACGCGGCCAAAGCCTCCCGGACGTCCCCAGAAGCCTGGACGAGTCGATCCGCAAGCGCCCACGCATCGGCAGCCGCTTTGGCAGCTCCGGCCGCGGCGTGCGGTCGTGGGGTGAAAGCCGCATCGCCGATGAGGACGACTCGGTCGAATGCCATCTGGGGGACATCGGCGTCGGCGACAATCGTGACGAACGGCTGCGGGGCCCCGGTGATGAGGTCGCGGAAGACCGGCGCCAATTGGCTGGCCGCGCGGCCGTGGAACTCCTTGAGGCTGGACGTCGGCAAGGCCGGGAAGTGTACGGAGACGGGGCGCCGACTACCGTCGTTCGCCGTCATGAGGTCGTCGAGAGCTGCGCCGGCCTCGACGTTCCAGTACCACTGGAAGTTGAGGCGGGTGTCGCCTGTGACCTCACCGTCCGAGGAGACCTGACGGATGGGGTACGCGATGATGTGGCCGTCGGAGAGCAGTCCGTAGGTGAAGGCGTCCTGGAAGAAGTCCCACGTCTCCTCCGAGACATCACGTTGGTCCACCATCCCCCGCCAGGTGACGTAGCCGGCATAGTCAGGCTTCCGGGCGAGCAGTTGTGATCTCGCCACAGAGCCGCCTCCGTCCGCGCAGACGATGAGGTCGGCGGAGACCTCGGTGCCGTCGGCAAAGGTGGCCGAAGAGCTGTCCGTTCCCGGCGTCACCCCGACGAGCTCCTTGCCGAGGTGGTAGCGCTGCGTCCCGAAGGCCTCGAGCAGCTTCTGGTAGACGGCGTTGTAGGCCGTGAAGCGCCATCCCGCCTCGACCCGCCCGACGCTTCGTCCGGAAGCAGCATCGAAGTAGCGCATCTGGTGGCTCGGGACGCTGATGTCTTCCAGAGTGGTCGGGGTGCGCTCCAGCAGGTAGCGGACCAGCTCGGGCTGGACCACGATGCCCGTGCCGAAGCCTGAGAGCAGAGTGTTGCTCCGCTCGTAGACATCCACGTCGCAACCGGCATCGCGGAGCACATTCGCCGCCGTCAGGCCAGCAATCGAGCCGCCGACAACGGCGACCTTCGGCATGCTCATCCCTTACCTCCTTGTCCGTCCCGTATCGCGATCAGTTGTCACGCAGTGGCAGCGCGATGGGGCGGAGAGGTGCCCCGCTTGCGCCGCGCAGACGAATGGGGGCTGCGATCAGACAGAACTCGTTGACGCCGTCTCGCGACAGGTCCTCCAGGTTGACCAGCTCGATCATCGGGACGCCGGCCTCGGCAAGGAAGTGACAGTGCCCGGGCAACCAGTTGTCCTCGTGCTGGGACGGTCCGACCTCGACGCATTCCTGATCTGCAGCGATTGCCGAGATTCCCTGACTCGTGAGCCACTTGGCGGCCTCGAGGCTGAGTCCCGGAGGGTTGCCGAGGACCTTGGACCCGTCGGGCCAGTACCCCATGCGTCCGGTCCGGACCATCGCGACGTCGCCCGGCTGCAGGGTGACGCCCGCATCAGCGAGCACCTTCTGGCAGTCCTCGACGGTGATGGCGTACGAGTCCGGCAGACAATCGACCTGGTGGCTCTTGGCAACATCGATCAACACACCACGGGTGATGATGGGCGGGATGACCTCCGCCCCGCCCTTGGTCCATCCGCGACTGCCGAGATTGTCCTCGACCGAGAACCCGTTGTAGATGTGCCCGTCAACGCCGAAGTGGCTCAGGGAATCGATGTGCGTCCCCGTGTGGGTGTACATGAAGACGACATCACCGGAGTAGCAGACGTGCCGGTTGCCGGCCTCCCCTGCCCCGTTCAGGTTGTCGACGACTGTCCCGGCCGGGGTGTGACTCATGAACAGCTGGTAGCTGGGGTCGCCTGCGGCTTGGAAGCTCGGCATGCCCACGAAGTAGTCGATGCTGAGGTCGTAGCTCCTGGTGCCGTCGACCCGCGCCAGAATGGCGGCGGAGCCTTCAGGGCTGAGGTGGTTGAGAGCTCCGAGCTGATCATCCGGTCCCCAAGGACTGGACGCGACCTTGATGCCTGCCTGCGCCATCAGCCGTCCTCACGCACGAAGTCCACGACGGCGCGCTCGGCCAGCTTGGGCTTGAGCTTGGCCACGACCTCGAGGTGGAACTCGTCGACCGAGTACTTCTGCAGGTCATCCCAGGACTCGAAGTCGTTGATCAGCACGCCACTGAAGGGCTGGCCATTGTCGCCCGGGTCGCCCTCGTGAGCGCCGAGCTCCCAGTACTGGATGTAGGGGTACGGCTCGCGAAGGGTGTTCAGCAACTCGATGACGTCGTCGTTGCTGTGGCCCTCGGCCACACGCCAGGAAAAGACGTGGCGAATCATGGGGAACTCCTTTGCTAACGCTTGGGTGCGCGACTGCGCTGCGTCAGTCTGGAAGCCGACCATTCCGATCGCCTCTGCATGCTCCGACAAGATGGAGGGCGTCTTTGTGGGATTGCTGACGTGCTTGCCGTCAGCGCCAGGGACGAAGTCCACTCGGGGACTCCTGGTCGTCGCTCAGATCCCTGTTTCGCCTTGGCTGTTCTCTCCGAGGATGGAGAGTTGACGCTCACTGGCGTCGTGGAGCACATCGGCGAGGCGCAGGGCGACGGCGAGCTCGTCGCGGCGGTTGTTGATCGGGAATCCGAGCCGCTCCTCGATCGACTTGAGGCGGTACGCAACCGTCCTCTCGTGCACGCGGATGCGTACCGCGGTGGCTGCCGCGTTCTGCCCCGTGTCGAAGTAGGCCTTCAACGTCTCGCGCAGGAGCTGGGTGCGCGGATCGTCGTCGCCGATCGGCCCCAACTCACTCATCATGAAGTCGCGAGCGGCCGGCGCGTCGCGAAGTACGACGCTCTCCAGAGCGACATCGCGGTAGCGCGTGACGGGTTCAGACCGAAGGCGCCCGACTCGGCACGCCTGCCATGCTTGCCGGTGTGCGCGGCGGAAGCCCTCGATCCCATTCAGGGGCCCGCCGACTGCGACGAAGGTTGCGGCCGGCGGGTGGAACGTCGCGAACTGCTGCTCGAAGGACTCGCAGAGTCGGCTACTGCCCAACCAAGCCAGCGACGTCCCGCCGGTGCCCTCGACCACGAGGAGGGATGCATCGAACAGCGCCGCCAAGGACTTCAGGGCGACCCTGGGCGCACTCCCCCACACCACTACGGCCAGGTGATCGACCTTGAGGTTGTAACCCAGTTGCTCGGTGTCGGTCGGCACTCCGTTCAGGAGGTCCGTGACGACCGCGCGACGCTGCCGGTCCCTGCTGTGGAAGAAGTACGCGGACTTTTCCTGCTCGTAGGTCGCCACCACGTCGTGCGTGATGCGGTCGTTCCAAGCGAAGTGGTACTCGGCGGCCTGCTTCAGTACTGCGATCTGGCGGGGGCCCGCGGGGACGATGCGTACAGCCGTTTCGAGGATCCAGTTCCACAGGACCACTTGACCGATCCGGCGGGTCAGGAGCAGATCGGTCAGCTCGACGCCAGCCTGAGCAGCGACCCTTGCCTCTTCCAAGGCTCCCTCGGAGGCACCTTCGGGGAGCTGCCGGGCGTTGCGGAGTCCGTGGATGATGCTCGTGAGCGCGCCCGTGATGCTGGGGAGCTCGGTTTCGAGCAACATGGGGTCGTTGCGGCGGTAGTAGTTGGGAGCACCGGAGCGGCAGCGCTCCCTGACTTCCTCACTGATCGCGGGGATCTTCAGGATGAGTTCATCCGCGACCGCCCGCAGGTCGTGCTCGATCGACATAAGTGGATTGTAGGGCTCTGATTCACACGTCCGAGCGGCGTTGTGACCCTCGACTGGCATCAGTCTGGGCAGGCCGTCCGAGGGGGAGGGCGCAGGCGTGAGCCCTGGCCCTCCCCCTTGGTTGGTGGATCAGGAGACGCCCCACACCTCCTTGAAGACGGGCTCGTAGTCGATGCCGGTCGACCAGGCCTCACCCTCGGGCGGGAGGTCGTTGTCGTGGTCGAACATCGAGACGCCCACGCCTGACGGAACGCTCTCTTCGCCCGCGAAGTAACGGTTGATCATGTCTGCGGCCGACCACGCCTCGTAGCGTCCGTCGTAGGTCCATCCGGCGTCCTGGCCCTTGTTCTCTCGGACGAGTTCGATGTTCGCGGCGTATCCGCTACCGGAGACCACCTCGATCGAGTCGTTGCGTCCAGACGCCATCACTGCCGCGGCTCCCCCGGACGTGAGGAGGTCGTCGTAGGACAGGGCCATTCCGTTGGCCTCGGGATTGCGGAGAAGCGCGGTCGAGATCTTCTCCTCGAGGGCGGGGCCGAAGTCGGCGAGCCGAATGTTGAGTGTCGTGACCTTGCACTCGGGGCACTGCTCCTCCATCGCCTTCTGGAACCCGTCGTGCACTGCCTTGGTGATGACGAGCTCAGTGTTGCTGACTTCGATGATGTTGGCCTTCGACCCGAGCTTGGAGAGGAGCCACGTCGCTTCCGAAGCGCCCAGGGCTTCGCCCCAGGCGATGAAGTCACCTTCGACGAACTCCAGGCTCCGCTCGTAGTAGGAGGGCTGGCTGGGATCGACGTCGCTGCAATCGGCGGCCTCTTGGGAGAAGACCGGGATGCCGGCCTTCTTGGCCTCTTCGAGGGCGGTCTTCACGAGCGGGCAGTCGATCGAGTAGAGCCAGATGGCGTCTGCGTTCTGGGAGATGGCCTGACGGATTCCCTCCTGGTACTCGGAGGGCTCGTACTTGCCGTCGTAAACCGAGAAGTCCCAGCCGAGGAGCTCTGCAGCGGCCTTGGCGCCGTTGGCCATGGCAGTGCCGGTCGGCGACTGGACGCCGGAACTCACCAGCGCGACCCTGTAGCCAGCCTGAGCCTTGGGTCCTGATGACGCGGGCTCGGTGAAGGTGCCGTCGCCGTAGAGCTTCTCGATGGCCTCTGTTGCGCGCTGCGCCACGGCGTCGTCGCTGGACGCGCTGGTGGCCGCCTGGCCGCCGGATTCGGTGCTGCAACTGCTCGCAGCTGCCATCACCGCCAGCACCAGGACAGCGCCCGTCACGCGGCGGATCCGTGAGCCATGTGTCAGATACATGTCGTTTCCTCTTTCGAACGGTGTGCGGGATCAGGTGCGAGCACCTGTCGGATGTCAGCGGCGAGACGAAACGCCGGTGGTGCCGCTGGTACTGCAGGTCCGAGAGACAGATCGATGAAGGGTGAGGCAGGTTTGCCGAACTTCGTCGAGCAACGCCGGGGGTCTAGGTGCGCCGGTTCGACCGCAGGGCGGGAGAGAGGAGAGCGTCCCGAGGTGGTTCTGCACCTCGCTGCTGGACCACCGGTGGCGCCGGCCGATGCTGTTCATGGCCCCTCCTTGTGAGAGTGAGGGACATCTTGAGGCCCAGCCGCAGCGGCACGCGTTGCCGAGATTCGACGAACTTGCCGTGATGCCTGTCACCTTCCTGCAATTGGTGCTGGCGCCGTCGCGAAAGATGGTGCAAACGAGTGACGACCGCGCCCGGCGGGCGCGGTCGTCACGATCGTGTGTGCCGGAACTGTCGTCAGTCGCCGTCGGTCAGAACACGGGATCCCCGCGTCAGGAAGTCCCCTCACACGTCCTTCAACGCCAACTTGTACTCGCTGTCAGTATTCCCAGTCGTCTCCTGGGCGAGCTGACCGTTGTCGGGGTCGAGACGGGACGCCGGCTGCCGATGCGGGGTCTGCTCCGCCCTTGAACGGTTCACCAGGTCGTGCGACCAGGTCTCGTGGTCCATGGCGTACGCCGAGCCTGAGCCGTGGCTTGGTTGTTGTGCACGAGGTCGGCGTCGGGACCCCGGTCCCTGTGACGACCTGCAGGGGTAGTTGCGCCGTGCGCCCATCACCTCAGCAGGACCGCCGCGACTGAACAGCTGTGTGCACAACGACAGCGGGCTTGGCACGGGGTCGGGGTGCCGATGCGGCCGCCGGAGGGGGCTCCGAGCGCTCAGTGGCCACCCAGCCGAGCGTCAGCCGAGGATCTCTGACCGCACGCGGTCGGCAGTCTCCAGTGCGCCCTCGATGTAGCCGGGGAACAGCAGGGACACATCCGACCCTGCGAAGTGCACGCGACCGTGCGGCTCGCCGAGCGACTTGTGGGCGCGGGTCGCCTGTCCGATACGCGGGGACACCCAGGGCGCGCGGACGAACGGGTCCGCGCACCAGTCGTGATAGTCAGTTCCGACGACGACCGCGTCTGGCAAGTAGTGGTGGACCGCAGCTTCGATGGCCCCACTGTCGGCGGGGTCGAAGGAGTCCCGGTCGGTGAAGCCGACGAGGATGCGACCGCCGTCGGAGGCGGGTAGGTAGTCGTACAGAGTCGGGAAGACACCGTCGCCAGTGCAGGAGATACCTTCCGGGACACCCCGCACGTGGATGAGGAGCTTGAGACCCCTACCTCCATGCCCTTCCGCGACGACCTCGGCCCGCGGCCCCGACAAGGGAGGCTCGAATCGGAGCTCTCGCATGCAGTTCAAGGGTGCCGCGACGACGACATGTTCGGCCCTCAGCGCACGCTCCGTGCCGTAGGTGACATCCACCCAGTCGGTCTGCTGGCGGATCGAGTGCACTGCCTCGCCCAGCCGCAGGTCTGACACCTCATTGGCCATCGCAGTCGTGAGCGTGCCAGTACCGCTGGCCATCACCTCGTCCAAGGACAAGAGCACACCGAGCACGGAGTAGTCATGCGATGCGATCAGTTGGAGAACCCACAGAGCTGACGCGTCCTCGACCCTCTGCCCCATCATGTTCCAGATCCACGATCGCAGGAGCTGGCTGGTGACCGGCGGCGGGTTCAGTGCGGTCAGGTAGTCGTGCGCCGAGATGTCAAGATCCTCGAGGTTCTGGTTTTCGAGGCCGGCGTGGGGGTCGATGCGGCGCGCGTCCCTGATGAGGCAGAAGAGGATCCTCTCGGCCTCGAGGAACTCTTCCGGCGGGATCGGGAAGGCAGCGTTGTGATCTCCTGGCGCCAGCCGGTTCCGGAAGACCTTGAACGGCGCGGCGGGTTGGGTGTCGATCTTGTAGCGGTCGACCTCCGCTGCTAGGCGGGTGTGGTGGTGGCGGTGAAAGTAGGCTCCGCCGACTTCCACGGTCGTCCCGGGGTCGGTCATCGACTCTCGGCTGTACGCGCGGCCTCCGACTCGGCCGGCTGCTTCGAGCAGCACGACCGAGCGGCCATCTGCGCTCAGATCGCGTGCCGCTCGAAGCCCGGCGAATCCGGCTCCGACGACTGCGATCTCGACGCTCTCGACCATGCTCATCCCTTTCGCTCGCTTGATGGTCATCTTCGCGAACCGGCCCGACCTGCTCGGTTACCCGGATCTGACGAAATGCAGGTGATCCCTATCACCTTCCGGTAACAACTCTGCGCAGCCGCGATCCGTAAGGTCGACGGGACCCCAGTCGAAAGGACGTGCATGACCCACCCGCCTGCCGACCCCGCTCGCCCGTTCACCACGCTGCCACGCCGTGCGGGTGCCGCCCCCGATGTGGTCGGTCCGGCCCCGCACGCTCAACGCTCACAGATTGCTCCCGTCATGATTCAGGAGGAGCTGTGGTCCCGCATGCGAGCGCTCCCCTACACCTACATGGCCCCCACCCTGGTATCGGTCTCGCATGCACGCGCTCTTCACCTCGCGGAAGGGATCGGGTCGGCGCCGCCCGAGAGGTTTCAGCGTGGGCGGGAGTTCGCGCACCTGCATCCTCACCATGACGGGAGCCTGCACCTCTCGGTTCCCGATTCGGTGATGGAGCAGGTAGTGGACGCCAGATGGGGTGTCCCGCATCCGGTGCAGGATGCCCTTCTCGTGTTCGGTCCCCGCGATCGGGATGAACTGGAAATCGTGTGGTTCCTGGTCCAGGAGAGTTTCGGGTGGGTATCAGCGACTTGAACCGGACAGCGACGGAGCGATTCGTAGCGGCGCAGCAGTTCCGCGATGGCGGACTCGTCTCATCGTCAGCCTTCCTGCGTGCCGGGGCGCTGCATGGGGGTCTCACAGGGAACCGGCTGGTCTTCCCACGCATGACCCATTCTGCTGTCCGTCTTGTCGATATACGCGACAAGCCGCTGAGCGTGGACGAGGTTCTTGGCTCGCTGGACGACGCCGCGTCGGGCGGGGTCGTACTGTTCGTGGGTCGTGTGCGCGACCATGATGGCGGTCGCTCGGTTCACGGGCTCGAGTACTCGGCTCATCCGAGTGCGCTGGAGCTGTTGGGGCGTGTGTGCGCGGCGTTGCGGAGAAGCTCGACGTTCATGGGGTTGCAGCTGTTCACCGGGTGGGCAGCCTGGCGATCGGAGACATCGCAGTGGTGGTTGCGACGACTTCTGCTCATCGTGGCTCCGCCTTTGCGGCTTCGCGCATGCTCATCGACACGCTCAAGGCAGAGGTTCCGATCTGGAAGAATCAACAGTTCGGCGACGGCACCCAGGAGTGGGTCGGCGCACCGTAGTCCTCAGGACTTCACGAGTTCGAAGGTCCCAGACCGCGATTGCACCAATCCGTCGAGGTCTCGACGATGCTTGCCGATCGCCACAAGGCGGGCCACAGCCCTCCCACTAACGTCATGACGTGGACGGGAGCCGGCTAGTCCCTAGGACACCCTCCGACTATCGAGGCGCTCGTCCGTCTCCCGTGCAACCGAAGCACCCCACGAGAGGTTGATGTGCGTGCCCCCGGCTGATCATCACAAGATCCTGTTCGAACCGATCACAATCGGCCCCAAGACACTTCGAAACCGCTTCTTCAACGTTCCTCACGGCACCGCCTACGGGGTACTTCGACCGTCCACGTGGGCCTCGTACCGCAGCATTCGGGCAGAAGGCGGCTGGGCCGCCGTGTCGACGGAATTCTCCAGTGTCGGGCCGAGCAGCGACGAGTTCCCGCTGCACTCCAGCGACATCTGGGACGACGAAGACGGACGACGGCACAAGCTCATGGTGGACGCCGTCCATGCCCATGGCGCTCTCGCGAGCATCGAACTCCACCATGGCGGCACTCACGCCATGCGTAGGTTGTCACGAGAGCCTGCGTTGTCGGCGTCCGGCCTGGCGGGTGAGCTGCCTCCACCCGCAGGGCCTCTCGGCACTCCGAAAGTGATGACCTTCGAGGACATCGAGCGAGTGACGCAGTCCTTCGTAGACGCGGCTGTTCGAGCACGCGACGTGGGCTACGACATCGTGGATGTGCTCGCAGGCTATGGGTATCTCTTCGCGCAGTTCCTGTCCCCGTTCCACAACCATCGCACCGACAAGTACGGCGGGTCGTTGGAGAACAGGGCCAGGTTCTGGATCGAGACTCTCGGCCGCGTCCGCGACGCCGTAGGAGCCGACTGCGCCGTCGCGAGTCGTATGTCGGTCCAGACGCAGGGTCCGTGGGGTCACACGTTGGACGACAGCGTGGCGTTGGTCCGAATGGCTGATCCACTGGTCGACTTCTGGGATCTCAACGTCGGATCCGTGCTGGATTGGGGGAGCGATATCAGCCCGTCGCGGGTCGTCCCGGAAGGGCACAACATGGAGCTCTTCGCCCGCATGCGAAATGCCACCCAGAAGCCCGTCGTCGGGGTGTCACGATGGACGAGTCCTGACTTGATGGCCCAGGCAGTGCGTTCCGGGTTCATCGACATCGTCGGGTCGGCCCGCCAGTCGATCGCGGATCCATTCTTTCCTCAGAAGGTCTACGAGGGCCGTGTCGAAGACATCCGGGAGTGCATGGGCATCAACCACTGCATCAGCAGTCTCGATCGGGGCAACATGGGATGCGCTCAGAATGCCACCGCAGGCGAGGAGTACAGGCGCGACTGGCATCCGGAACGATTCGAACCGCTCGAACGCCCCGATGTGAGCGTCTTGGTGGTCGGCGCAGGCCCGGCAGGTCTGGAAGCTGCAATCGGCCTGGCGAAGCGAGGAGCCGAGATGGTGCACCTCGCGGACTCGGCCGACCAGATCGGTGGCCACCTCCGTCCAGTGGTCCACCTACCGGGACTTCGAGAGTGGGGACGCTTCATCGATCACCGGATGATCCAGATCGCCAAGCTCCCGAACTTGCAGTTCATTTCCTCGACCACCCTGAGCGCCGATGACGTCCTCGACTACGGGGCCTCCCACGTGATCATCGCGACAGGTGCCCGATGGTTGGAAACGGGGATCGCGCCAAGCACACACGCGCCACTACCCGGACTGTCCGACTTCGCTTGGGTGTTCACACCTGAACGGTTGCTCGTCCGGGGCGACAGGCCAGCCGCAGGATGTAGCGTGGCCGTCTACGACGCCGAGGGCGGCTACATGGGGTCGAGTCTCGCTCAGCTCCTCGCCGACGAAGGCTACGAGGTCTCTATCGTGACGCCGCATGCTCAAGTCGCAGCCGAGGGAGATCTGACGCTGGATGGACCTGCGGTTCGTGCGTCCCTCCATGCCAGCGGTGTGGTCATGTATCGAGACGTGTGTCTGACCGAGGTGGGCGACGGCGTACTGCAAGGGGCAGGTGAATTCGAGGCGCCCTTCTCGCTCGAGACAGATGCCCTCGTGCTGGTGACGATGCGGGCACCGGTCGACGACGTGTACAGCCGACTCGTGAGTGACCGCGGCGCACTGGACGGATCAGGGATCGAAGCCGTTTACCGCATCGGCGATGCGCTGTCTCCGCGCCCGCTGGCCGACGCGATGTTCGACGGTCATCGCCTGGCTCGTGAGTTCGAGTCACCAGACCCATCTGTGCCGCTTCCCTACAAGCGCGAGTTGTTACAGCTCGTGGACTGGCGCGACCGTCGTGCCTCACACTCCTGAAGCGACGCCTCGGTGCCGAAGCACAGTCGTCGGATTCGCCGTTCCCGAGGAGATCACTCGCAGCAGCCATGATTCCGGCAGATCGCCGAAAAAGTTCCCAGATCACATGCAGCCCATCCAGCGCGCGTCCTCCTACAGTTCGACGGGCCATGACGGATCAGGTACGGCGATGGCGACCCGCCTCGTGGTGTCCCCTCTGGCACGTCGCGGGAATGACCGCCAACTTTGGAGGACAGTCGGTGATTGCGTGAACAGGTGGTTCGTCGTCGCTGAGTCGAGCCGACGCGAGGATGAGATGCGAGAAGTCGTCATGGTGCCGACGTCGAGGATCCACGCCAAAGAGATGGGCACGTTGACCACGGCGTGTGGCATCAGGTGCGAGTCGTGGCCCAAGTGGTGGGACCAGTCCTTCCCCCTCGATCCCGAGCAGGACAGCTGTCCACGTTGTCGAGAAATTGCCTCGCGCCGATAGCCGGGGCCCGACATGACCCGCTTCCTGCCCTACGTGAGCGCGGCGGGACGCAAAGTCCGAGTCAGCTCGTACGTGAGTTCAGTGGAGGCCGACGAGTTTGGTCGACCGTCTAGTGGTGTTGGTGTATCGCCCACAACGAGACTGAGGCACGGGCGATTGGCCAGTGCGCGAGCGCCCCGAGCTCGCCACAACAACCAGCGGAAGACCAGTACACCAATGACTCCCACGCACCGTTCGAAGCCCTCTGCGATCAGCTTCTGGCACGAAGACGCACAGCTGGGCAGCACCCCCGTCAGCGAACTGCCGGGTGACACAGACCTGGATGTCGCCATCGTGGGTGCTGGCTACACGGGGTTGTGGACGGCGTACTACCTGGCCAAGGCTGACCCCACGCTCCGGATTGGCATCGTCGAACAGGAGTTCGTCGGCTTTGGCGCATCTGGTCGCAACGGCGGTTGGTGCTCCGCAATCTTCCCTGCCAGCTTTCGCAAGATTGCGTCCAAGAGCAGCCACTCTGACGCAGTACAAATGCAGCGAGCGATGTTCTCGACCGTGCGCGAGATCGGCGCAGTCGTCGCCTCAGAAGCGATCGATTGTGACTTCGAGCAGGGCGGCTACGTTTCGACGGCGCGCAACGCTGCTCAATGGGCGCGAGCTGAACGCGAGGTGCAATCCTGGCGAGACTGGGGTTTCGCCGCCGACGACATGCAACTCCTGACCCGCGAAGAGGCCGGTCGGCGAGTCGCAGCCTCCGACCTCTTCGGGGCCACTTACACGCCCCACTGCGCTGTCCTCCACCCCGCCAAGCTCGCCGGCGGGCTGGCCCGCGTGGTCCGGGGCCTCGGCGTGAAGATCTACGAGAACACGACCGTCGAGGAGATCGGCGAGCGGAGTCTGACGACGTCGCACGGTGTGGTGCACGCTGATGTCATCGTCAGAGCCACCGAGGGATACACCGCCAACCTGCCCGGTGCCAAGCGCGACCTGGTGCCGATGTACTCGTTGATGGTTGCGACCGCTCCGTTGAGCGACGAACAGTGGGATGAGATTGGACTCAAACAACGCGAGACCTTCAGCGACAAGCGTCACTTGCGAATCTATGGTCAGCGCACGGCCGACGGGCGGTTGGCATTCGGCGGGCGTGGGGCTCCCTACCACTTTGGCTCCCGGATCAAGCCCGAGTACGACAACGACGAACGAGTTCACGCGACGTTGCGCAGCATCCTGACCGAGATCTTCCCGGTCATCGACGGCGTCGAGTTCACCCATGCGTGGGGCGGCAACCTCGGCATCCCCCGCGACTGGTACCCCTCGGTTGGCTACGACCGACGGACCGGGCTGGCGCACGCCGGTGGTTACGTCGGAGACGGGGTAGCGACGGCGCACCTCGCGGGACGAACTCTGGCTGCCGAGATCACGGACCTGGACGACGACCTTCGCGCACTTCCGTGGGCAGGTCGTCAGTCGCCCAAGTGGGAGCCGGAGCCGCTTCGCTGGCTGGGTGTCAACGCGGGGACCATGGCGTTCTCGATCGCGGACCAGACGGAGTCGACGTCCGGCAAGCCGTCCCGCCTCGCGTCCTCGTTCTGGCGCCTGTTGGGACACTGACGACCCGATAGTCGTCATCACGGGACCAAGCGGCAAAGCAGCGTCCGCGGTTCGAGGAGGACGTCGCCGCGCAAGAGCTTCGTCCCTTGCCTTCGCGTGCAGACGACGTCGTCGGGCGCAAACGCCTTAATGCAGCCGGGCCGGAATGAGCGTCCACCCACTCGCCGAAGCCAGTACCTGATCGGTGGCCGATCGGCGGGAGTCCGACGGTGGCTGGGCGTCGCCGTACACAGCACGGAACTCGAACTGTGCGCAGGACTCTCTCTCGTTCACCAACGTGGCGGTGATCTTGACGCGTCGCACCGCGACCAGTGCGGCGGAGAACTCAAGCTGGCCTTACCCGACGGCCAGCGTCGGGTCGTCGTAGGCCAGCTGCTCACATACGTGGCGGCGGCGGCGTTCGAAGGCTTCAAGTACACCGGCTTCGCTGATCGAGCTACCTGGCGGGGCGTCGAGGATCTCCTCGCTGCTCAGCGCATTCACACGGTCGGTGAGCGCGCTGGTCATGCCGGGCTCCAGTCGACGCTGAGGTACTGCGTCTCCTGGTACTCCGCGAGGCCTTCGCGAGCACCTTCACGACCGAGTCCGCTCTGCTTCATCCCTCCGAAAGGGGCGGACGGGTCGGAGACGAGGCCACGGTTCACCGCGACCATTCCGGCGTCAAAGCGCTCGCCGACCTGCATGGCCCACTTGAGGTCACGCGAGTAGACGTACGCGGCCAGGCCCATCTCGGTTCCGTTGACCATGTCGATGAGTTCGGACTCGTCGTTCCAGGTCACCACGGGGGCCACGGGTGCAAAGATCTCGGTCTGGACAGCGGCCGAGTCAGGAGCGACGTCGCCCAAGACGGTGGGTGCGAAGAAGTAGCCGCTCAGGTTGTCCGGTACTTCGGCCTGTGCCGCGATGCGAGCGCCACGGTTGAGGGCGTCGTCGACGAGTCTTCGAACGTTCTCAACTGCGCGAGCGCTGATCAAGGGGCCGATCTCCGTACGGGCATCAGTGCCGGGGCCGACGTGGAGTGCTGTGACACGGGCTGCCAGCATCGCGGTGAAGTCGGAGGCCTGTGAGGCGTGGACGTATATCCGGTTGGCTGCGGTGCACGCCTGTCCCCCACCGCGGAACTTCGCGATCATCGCTCCGTCCACGGCCGCCTCGAGGTCCGCGTCCGCTGCAACGACGAAGGGTGCGTTGCCCCCCAATTCCATCGAGGCATTGACGATTCGGTCCGAGGCCTGACGCAGCAGGTGCCGTCCGACGCCGGTGGATCCGGTGAAGGACACCTTCCGCACCTTCGGCGACTCCATCCAGGCCGTCACCACCCCAGCCGGGTCGGTAGTTGGTACGACGTTCACAACGCCGTCGGGGAGTCCCGAAGCCTGGAGTGCGCGGGCCACCGCAAGTGCGGTCAGGGGCGTCTCGGCGGCGGGCTTGAGAACGACCGTGCAACCAGCTGCCAGTGCCGGCGCAAGCTTGCGCGTGGCCATGGCCGCCGGAAAGTTCCACGGCGTGATGAGCGCCGCGACGCCAACTGGACGGTGGGTGACGACGGTGCGGACCCCACCGCTGGGCGCCTCGCCGTACTGCCCCCCGGTTCGGACGGCTTCTTCCGCGAACCAGCGGAAGAACTCGGCCGCGTAGCCCACCTCGGCGTGAGCGTCAGCTTCCGACTTCCCGTTCTCGGCACAGATGAGCGCGGCGAACTCGTCGGCATCCCGCCGCATCGCTTCGAAGGTGCGGTACAGGATTTCGGAGCGGCTCCGCGGGCTGGCGTTGCGCCAGTCAGCGGCAGCCGTCGCGGCAGCGGAGACGGCCGCGAGGGCTTGCGTCCTGTCGCCGTCTGCGACGCGGGCAACGACCGACTTGTCTGCAGGATTGTCGACGTCGAACGAACAACTTCCCCTCACCCACTGTCCGCCGATGAGGATCCCTGACTCGGGGTCGAGTCGGGCCAGGATGGGGTCAAGCTTGCTCACGGGTGGAGGCCTCTCTGCTGGTGCGCTTGGGCGACGGTTGCGACGGCGGGCGGTTCGGAACCTAGGATCCCGTCAGCGGCGGTGATGGCCATCACGACACGACCTCGGCGAAGGCTGTCTCGATGACGTCGAATGCCTCGTGGAGCTCTGCGTCGCTGATAGCGAGCGGGGGAAGGAAGCGAAGGACGTTCCCGTACGTCCCACAGGTCAGCACGATGACGCCTTGCTGGTGTGCGTACACAGCCACCTGCTTGGCGATGCCTGCGTCAGGTTCAGTCGTCCCGGGGAGGACAAGCTCAGCTGCGATCATCGCTCCCCGGCCGCGGACGTCGCCGATGCGGTTGTCTCGAGTACGCAGCTTGTCGAGCCGATCGAGGATCAGACGCTCGACCTGGGCGGCGCGCTCCAGCAGGTCGTCCTCGACGATGGTGTCGATGACAGCCAGCGCCGCAGCGCACGCCAGCGGGTTGCCTCCGTAGGTGCCGCCGAGTCCTCCAGCGTGCACGGCGTTCATCATCTCTGCTCGTCCCGTGACGGCGGAAAGGGGCAGTCCGCCGGCGATGCCCTTCGCACTCACGACGAGGTCCGGCACGACCCCGTCGTGCTCGCATGCGAACATCTTGCCGGTGCGGGCGAAGCCGCTCTGCACCTCGTCCGCAACGAACACCACGCCTTCGCGCCGGCACCAGTCCGCGAGACCGGCGAGAAATCCGGGAGCAGGGACGATGAACCCGCCCTCGCCCTGGATGGGCTCGATGACAACGGCTGCGAGGTTGCCCGCGCCGACCTGCTTCTCGATGACATCGATCGCGCGCTGCGCTGCTGCCGGTCCGTCGACGCCTGAGTCACGGAAGGGGTACGACAGAGGCGCGCGATACACCTCGGACGCGAAGGGGCCGAAGCCGTGCTTGTAGGGCATGGACTTGGCGGTCATGGCCATCGTCAAGTTGGTGCGGCCGTGGTACGCGTGGTCGAAGGCGACCACGGCTTGACGGCCGGTGTGGGCGCGGGCGATCTTGACGGCGTTCTCGACTGCTTCCGCGCCTGAATTGAAAAGGACAGTCCGCTTGTCGTGGTCGCCGGGGGTGAGCTGGTTGAGGCGCTCGGCGACCTCGACGTACGGCTCGTAGGGGGTGACCATGAAGCAGGTGTGAGTGAAATCCTCGACCTGACGACGAACGGCGTCGACGACGCGTGGTGCGCTCGAGCCCACGGTCGTGACGGCGATGCCAGAGCCCAAGTCGATCAAGACATTGCCGTCGACGTCCTCGACCGTTCCGCCCTGCGCGCGAACGACGTAGACCGGCATGGTCGTTCCGACTCCGTCCGCCACGGCGCTTGCCTTGCGCTCCGCAAGCTCGATCGAGCGCGGGCCGGGCAGGACGGTGAGAAGGCGGCGGGCAATCATCGCGGCAGGTGCGTGGGTGGTCACCGAATCAGCGTGCGGCAGTATCGGCCATGTCGTCCAATGCCATTTTGGCTGCACGGGTATGCGTGCGGCGCATATGCGTGAGAGGCTTGCGCCGTGGAGTTGCGACTGCTCGAAACCTTCCGCGCCGTCGCGCGTCTCGGCACCATTTCGGCGGCAGCGACCGAGCTGCTAACTTCGCAGCCTGCCCTGTCGCGCCAGATTCAACAGCTCGAGCGTGACCTGGGCCTCGCTCTCTTCACGCGCGCAGGCCGTCGGCTGGAACTCACCGCGGCGGGACGGCGCTTCCTGGCAGCCGCCGACTCCGTGGTTGCCGCCGTGGACGGTGCCACGTCACTTGCTTCCTCCCTCGCCGCCGGTCAGCTGACGCGCGTACGCATGGCGGCCCCCACCACGACGTTGTCGGACGTGCTGGCTCCATTCCTGGCCGAGCTGTCCCCTGACGATCCGCTCATCACCGTCGAAGAAAGCACCTATTCGCAGGCCCTTGCTGCCGTCGGCACGCGCGTCGACATGGCGATACTGACTGCACCACCACCCCGGGAGCTCGCCAGCCTGCTCGTGGCAGAACTTCCCGTGTGGGCCTACGTCTGTGCCGATCATCGGTTGGCCGACCGCGCCCAAGTGGCCCTCGAGGACCTTGCCGCGGAACGCTTGATCCTGCTTGACCAGAGTGCTCGGCCCCGGCGACTGCTCGATGACGCCATGATTGCCGCAGGCCTCGCCCAACACGAACCCATCGAATGCGCCCACCCGCAAGTCGCGCAGGCGCTCGCAGCCGCTCGGCGCGGAGTCGCAGTGCTGTCGGACGACCCGCGATTCGATCTCGTACCAGTGGCGATCCAAACACCCGGTGGTCGCCTGACCATCAACCTGCACGCAGCCTGGGACCATCAGCACCACGCGGCGGCCGAGCTTCGAACTCTCGCCGACCGGCTCCGGTCGTTCTGCGCCGGGCGCTATGCCAATGTCAACAACGGAGCTGTGGGCTGAAGCCCGCTCTTGGGTACCGGCGCGAAGACGTTCCGTCGCGTCATGCCCGCGCGCCGCGGGGTTTGAGGCCCGCTGCGGCGATGGCTTCCATCGCCACGGCTTCGTCGTTGTCGGACGTGTCGCCCGAGACTCCGACGGCTCCGACGAGCTGACCGCTGGAGTCGTCCACCAGGACGCCACCCGGCACGGGGATGACCCTGCCCTCCAGTGCCGCGGTCGCCGATGCGACGAACTGCGGCTGCAGTTCGCCTCGCTCCATGATCGCGCGCGAGTTCATGCCCAGCGCCAGAGCACCGTAAGCCTTGCCCCTGGCGATCTCGAATCGACCGATGGGCGAGAAGTCCGATCTCTCCGCCACCACGACGTGCCCTCCACTGTCGAGCACGACGACCGTGAGCGGGCGCAGGTGCAGGCGGTCTGCCGCCCCGTGGACGAATCGTGCGATCCGCCGGCCGGTCTCTAGCGACAAGGTCATCTCGAGTCCTTCATGTTCTGCAGTCGAATCACCCGCGACCATGCCCAGCCAGGACCGCCTCGTGCCCATGCGCAGCCGAATGAGGCGGCGGTGATCGTGAATGGTGCATGGAGACATCCAGCGGAGTCGTGCTCGAGCGTCATCGGTGCGTCGTCTTGGACACCGGCGTGAGCGGCAGCACGTGCCGCAGGACGCCGTCGTAATCCTCTTCGCGCCAACCCAGGATGCGCTGCTCGCGGATGAACGGGAGCGGGGTTGCCGGGTCGGACGTGTCGATCTCACGGCCGAGCCTGTGACCGTCGAACACCGCCTCGGCGATGACGCGCGGCTCGACGCAGTCGCCGATGCGTAGCACCTGCGTGATCCCGGCACCGCTCAGACGTTCCTGGTCGGCTGTCAGCTGCTCGTAGAGGTCATTTCGGGACCGACGCTGTGTCACTAGCACGACAGAGTCGACGGTCCAGCTCACCTCGGTGGCTGCGTGGTAGACGTTGTGTCCGGTGACCTTCCCCGGCTCGATCCTGCTGAGCGAGTGACTGGTGACGAGCTGCACTCCGAGATCGAGCAACGCATGCATCACGTGCCCACCTTCGTCAGTGTGGAACAGGTAGGACCCCACTTGGTCGGCGGGGGTCACGAGGGTGACCTCCTTCCCCTCGATCGCAAGCTTCTGCGCGAGACTCGATCCCATGAAGTAGCCCTCACAGTCGTAGACCAGAACTCGATCACCGTCGACAGCCCGCTTCTCGAGCATGACGTCTTCTGGCGTGAACACCATGGACGGATGCATGTCGGCACCGGGGACGGGAAGGTGGGTCATCGGGCTGGTCCCCGTACGGTCCCAGTTCGCGCCCGTAGCAATGACGACCGTCGAAGCCCCGTAGTCCAGGACGTCTTCGACGTCGAAGTGCTTTCCGGTGAGCACGGTGACGTTCGACATCTTCGTCAACTGCGCTTCGCGGTACTCGACCACTCGTCGCCAGGTTCGCATCCCGGGCAGTTGTGACACCCAATTGACGTGGCCGCCGATCTCCGACTCGGCTTCCGCGAGATGGACTGCTTCGAAACCCCGCTCGCCGAGTACGCGTGCACATTCCATGCCGGCAGGTCCGGCGCCGATGATGAGGACGGGGTCGCCGGCACTCTCGGACGGGTTGAACTTCTCGGGATGCCAGCCGCGGCGGTACTCCTCACCGACTGTTGCGTTCTGGGTGCAGACGATACGGCCGCCGCCGTTGTTGAAGCGCGAGACGCACATGTTGCAGCCGATGCATTCGCGGATGTCTTCTGCTCGACCCTCGCGGATCTTGTTGGGAATGAACGGGTCGGAGATAGCTGGGCGCGCCGCACCGATGATGTCGATCACCCCGTCGCCTACCGCTCGGGCCATCAATTCGGGATCTGTGAACCGTCCGACGGCCGCGATGGGCTTCTTGGCGTAAGGCCGGACTTGCTCGATGTAGTCCCGCTGCCAGAACGGTTCGAAGAATCGTGAGGAGCTGACGTCGTCCTCCAAGTGTCCGACTTGCATGTCCCAGAGGTCGACGATGTCGTCGAGCATCTCGACTACGCCCACCCCGTCGTCGCTGACCTTGAACGCCCTGTCCGTGGTGTCATTGAAGGAGTCCAGACAGAACCCGGCCACGATGGCGCAGTCGTCGCCGACCGCTTCGCGCACCTGCTCCAGCGTCTCTCTCCAGAACCGTGTCCTGTTTTCGAGTGAGCCGCCGTACTCGTCGGTGCGATGGTTCCAGTAGCGCCACAGGAACTGGAGCGGGAGGGAGAACCCCTCTCGTGCGGCAACCTGGATCAGGTCGAATCCGACGTCTCGAGCGCGAACAGCTGCATCGACGTACGACTTCTGTATGCGACGGATGTCTGACTTGTCCATCGCGTAGCAGGAGTGGCCTGACATGGCACTCGCGACCTGAGATGGTCCACCGGCGGGCAGCCGCGTCACGTAACCGGTGTGGTTGAATCGCCCCGGGTCTGATGGAGGCTC
>NZ_CM001852.1:311115-313207 GCF_000389985.1 Nocardioides sp. CF8 | reverse complement strand
CGAGCCTCCACGAAACCCGGGGCGATTCAGGTCGGCACCCATGTACACCAGCTGGACACCGGCCAGGGCGTCGAACTCATGGACGCGTTCGACCATGAGACGCAGGTTGGCTTCGTCTCGTTCATCCAGAAGCCGCGCTTGGACCCACGGCGAGTCGTCGCTTTCGGCGTCGACCGCGCAATACTCGGTGTTGACGGCTGCCCATCCGCCCTCTGCCCGCATCCCGCGCAGGTATGCCTGTGCGCCCGGGTACTCGACGCCCAGGCCGGAACAGTGCGGAGCTACGTAGAACCGGTTGCGGAAGGTCTTCGGCCCAACGCGGATCGGTTCGAACAGTGGTGCATGGCGGGGGTCCATCGTCATCTCGCCAACTTACGATCAGTGGGCGGCCGCACCTTTCACGGAGACGGCTAAGTCAGGGCCTGCAATGTCGGTCATCTGACAATGGCTTTTCGACCGCGCCGAGGAGTCGTCCCGGGTCGTAGACGACTCGCTCGGGCAGCGCAGATGTTCATGTAGAGACGCGTTGGACAGCCTTCTCGAATGCTGTGGGATCGAAGTACGCGTGCTCCGAACTCACTTTCCCGTCCACGATGGTGTCGACCAACGTGGCGTACCAATGGACCGGTACCCCTTCCGCCGGGGCACCGGGGCCCACGTATTGAGCTCGGCACGACAGCTCACCGACCACATGTGACTCGGTCGCCACGACTGTCACCAGTTCCGTGTCTACCTGTCCGCGGGCGAACAGAGCGTTGTAGTCGGACACGTGGCGCCTGAATGCGGCTTTGCCCAGAACTGGGGCGTCAGGAAACGGCATGTCCGTGTAGACCATGTCGTCTGCGAAGCAGTCGAGCAGCGCGTCGAAGTCACTGCTGGCCCACGCGGCAACTAGCCGCCTGAAGAGGGCCTCGTTGTCGGTGGCGACGTCTACTCGTGTGTTGATGCCGCTGTTGTCCGCGTCGAGGTCACCAGTACGTCGAAGGTCTCGTGCATGGTCGGCCAGGAAGGAGTCGATGTGGCGAGGCGGGTGCCCGACAATTCGTTCGACGTCGCCCGTGACGTTCGCGGTGTGTCCTTCGATGATGCTCTCGACGATCCGGGTCAGGTACGCGATGGTGTCCTCGTCGAACCCGTCACGGCGCATACGACTCTCGGCTTCGGCCACGGTTTCCTCGACGCCTAGCACGGGTGTGCCCGCGGCGGCGGTGATGCGTTCGGCGAGTTCCTTCAACGTGAGCGCTTCCGGGCCGGTCAGGTTGAGTGCCTGGCCGATCGAGCCGCCGCCGATCAGCAGTTCGACGGCTACCTCGGCGATGTCGCGAACATGGATCCAGGCGGTCGCCGAACCGCCGGTGGTCATCACAATGATGCCGTCGTCGCGGACCATCGGTCCGAAGAAGTCGTCGTCGATGATGTCCTGCATGAACCAGCTCGGACGGAGAATCGTCCACTGGAGATTCGTGGCCTCCACCGCCAGCTCGACCCGGCGCTCCGTTACGTCGTCAGAGCGGGTGTGAGTAGCGCATTCGGAGAGCAGGACGAGCCGTCGCACGCCTGCGTCTTCCATCGCTCGCAGGAACTCAGTCACGATCTCGACGACGTCGTCGGACTCAGGCTTCACGAGGTACACGGCATCGACACCGACGAGAGCCGGCTCCCAGGTCGAGCCGTCGTGCCAGTCGAACCTAGTCGGGACACCATGCCCACCAGAGAGCTCGTCCGGATTGCGTGAGGCTGCCTTGACTGAGACTCCGCGCGAGACGAGCCCCGACGCGACGTATCGTCCCGTCTTGCCGCGTGCGCCGATGACCAGAATTTGACTCATGATGGGCCCTTTCGTCGTGCCTGCGATGTTCATGCGCGACACGATTCGTGCGATCGGTAGTGGTCAGTCGTCATGGTCGTCGGTATCAGGTACCGGCGGACCGGGCGGCCCCGGCGGCTTGGGCGGAGGCTCAAGCTGCTCGTCATCACCTTGGGTACTCGCGTCTTCGACCTGAGACATCGTTCCTCCTAGGGGTGGGGGAACGACAGTGCCTTGACTGGCGTGCGCAACCTTTGAGTTGAGTCCCCGATAGTGGTGTAGCGC
>NZ_CM001852.1:240215-311015 GCF_000389985.1 Nocardioides sp. CF8 | reverse complement strand
ACCGCGTGCCCAACCTGTCCGGACAGAACAACTAGGGTGCCCGTCCATGGGGTTCCTGCGGCGGCGGCGTGAACCGGGCATCTCGGTGGTCGTCCCGGCCTACGGCGTCGAGGCCTACCTCCCGGCCTGCCTCGACTCGCTGCTCGCGCAGACCTGGACCGCCTGGGAGGCGGTCGTCGTCGACGACGGCTCCCCCGACAGCAGCGGAGAGATCGCCGATTCCTATGCCGCCCGCGACCCGCGGATCCGGGTCGTGCACGTCGAGAACGGCGGGCTCGGGTCGGCACGCAACGTCGGGGCCGCCCACGCCGGGTCCGAGCTCCTGACGTTCCTCGACTCCGACGACGTGCTGCCGCCGTCCGCGCTGGCCACCCTCGTCGGCACCCTCGTCGAGTCGGGCTCCGACTTCGTGACCGGCTCGATCGTGCGGTGGGAGGGCGACGGGCTGCACGAGCCGCCGTGGATGCGGCGGCTGCACCCGCGTGCCCTCGGCCTGCGGGTCGCGGACCGGCCGGAGATCCTCGGCGACGTCTTCGCGTGGAACAAGGTCTTCCGCCGCTCCTTCTGGGACGCGGCGGGCCTGGGCTGGCCCGAGGGCATCCGCTACGAGGACCAGCCGACGACCACGCGCGCCTTCATGCGCGGCACCTTCGACGTCGTCCCCGACATCGTCTACCACTGGCGCATCCGCGACGACGGCTCCTCGATCACCCAGCAGCGCTCCTCCCTGCGCGACCTCACCGACCGCTGGGAGACCAAGCGGATGTCGTACGCCGCCGTCCGCGCCGGCAGGGACGCGACCGTGGAGTCGGTGTTCGTCGACCGCGTGCTCGCCGGCGACCTGTGGCGCTACTTCCTCGAGATCCCCGGCGCCTCCGACGAGTGGTGGGTGCTGCTGCGCGACGGCGTGCGGGAGTTCTGGGGCGAGCGCTCGCTGGTGCACAGCGGGCTGCCGCCCGTGCACCGGCTCTGCGGCTGGCTGGTCGAGCAGGACCGGCGCGCCGACGCCGCCGCCCTGATGACGTGGGCCGGCGCTCTCACCGGGCCGGCGCCACAGACGACGGACGCGGCGGGCCGACACATCGACGTACCCAGCGAGGTGCTGGACCTGTCGGGCGTCGACGCCGCCGCGCTCGCGTTGCGTGACGTCGAGATCCGCTGACCCTTGGTTTCGACACGGCGCTGGCGCGCCTGCTCAACCAGCGGGACCAGCCCGCAGCGAGGAGCGTGTCGAAACCAAGGGCTTGAACCTCAGAGCAGGCCCTCGGCCTCCAGGAACTCGCTCGCGATGTCGGCCGGCTTCTGGCGCTCGACGGAGATCTGGCCGTTCAGCTCGGTGAGCTTCTCGGTCGTCAGCGCGGCCATCAGCTCGTTGAGCACGTCCTCGACGTCCGGGTTGTCGGCCAGCCAGTCGGAGGAGACGGCGGGGACGAGGTTCTGCGCCGGCTGGATCTGCTTGTCGTCCTCGAGCAGCACCATGCCCTGCGACTCGAGCGTGCCGTCGGTGGTCGACGTCAGCCCGAGCTGCGACTCACCGTCGGCGACCGACTTGAAGACGTCGGCGGACGCGAAGCCCAGCGGCAGGAACTCGGTGACGTCGATGCCGTAGTCCTCGGTCAGGCCGGCACCGCAGTCGGTGCGCTCGGCGCAGTCCTCGGCAGCAGCGACGACGACCTTCTTGCCCTCGAGGTCGGAGAGCTTGGTGACGCCCTGCGACTCGGAGAACTCCTTCGTCACGAAGAAGGCGTTGGTGTCGACCGCAGCCGACGGGTCGAGCAGGGTGATGCCCTTCTCCTCGAGCAGCGGCGCGGCGGCCTCGACGGACTCGTCGGCGTCGGGTGTGGTGAGCGGCTCGGCGTCCGGACCGTTGACCGTGGTGTTGAGGTAGTCGACGATGCCGCCGACGTACTCGGGAACGAGCTGCACGGAGTCGGGGAACTGTCCCTCGGCCATGTAGACGTCGCGCGTGCCGACCAGCTGGACGGACACGTCGTAGCCCTCGGCCTCGAGGAGCTGCTCGTACATCGCCGAGACGATCTGCACCTCTCCGAAGTCCTGGCCGGAGATCTTGACCGCGCCCTTGTCCCCGCTCGCGGAGTCCGAGCCGTCCTCGGCGAGGTCGTCGCCGGCGCACGCAGCGCCGAGCAACACCGTGCTGATGGCCAGCGCACTCGCGGCAATCCGTCGTAGCTGCATGTCATTCACCTTCTGTGTCCCGCGGCCCCGTGGCCACGCGTGTCCGGTCCTGCTCACGTGGTCGCGAGCAGCTGGTCCTGCTTCTTGGCCGTGCTGGTGCGCGGGATCGGGTCGACGGCGCGCTGCGCCATGGACGCGAGCACCTCCAGGACCATCGCCACGACCGCGACAACCACGGCCCCGGCGATTCCCTTCCCGTAGTAGCTGTTGGCGAAGCCGTCGGTGATGATCCGGCCGAGGCCCGGGCCGGCCACCAGGGCAGCGATGGTGGCCGTGGCCCAGACCTGCACGAGTGCGAGGCGTACGCCGCCGGCCACGAGCGGCAGGGCCAGCGGCAGCTCGACCTGGCGGAACTGCTGCCACGACGTCATGCCCATGCCGCGCGCCGACTCCTTGACGTCCCCTCCCACCTCACGGACCGCGACGTAGGCGTTGGTGATGATCGGCGGCAGCGCGAACAGCGTGAGCGCGATCAGGGTGGCGATGCCGGCCCGCCCGAACGGGCCGAACGTCGAGACCCCCGGCCAGTCGGCGGTGACGAGCAGCGCGAGCAGCGCGAAGGTCGGGATCGCCCGGCCCACGTTGGAGATGTTGATCGCCAGGAAGCCGCCCCGGCCGAGGTGTCCCAGCCACAGCGCCAGCGGCAGCCCGATCAGGATCGCCAGGGCCAACGCCGTGCCGGTGAGCAGGAGCTGCTGCACGAGCAGCTCGAGGATGCCGCCGTTGCCCGACCAGTTGGCCCCGTCGGTGAGGTAGGCCCACATGTCTGCGAAGACGCTCAAGAGGAGACCCCCGTCCGCGTCCAGGGTGTGACGAGTCGCTGCAGGCCGACGATCAGGACGTCGAGCAGGACCGCGATCGCCACGCACAGCAGGCAGGCCGCGAGCAGCTCGGCCTTGAAGTTGGTGGTGACGCCGTCGGCGATCAGGTTGCCGAGGCCGCCGTTGGCGACGAGGGTGCCGACCGTGGTGAGCGCGACCGTCGAGACGGTGGCGACGCGCAGGCCGGCCATCATCACGGGCAGCGCGAGGGGCAGCTCGATCCGGAACAGCTGCGACGCGGCGCCGTACCCCAGTCCGCGTGCGGACTCACGCACGTCGTCGGGCACCGAGCGCAGGCCGTCGAGCATGCTGCGGACCAGGATGGTGAGTGCATAGAGCGCGAGACCGATGACCACCGTCGTCGCGGTGATGCCGGTGAAGGGCACCAGCAGCGGGAAGAGCGCCAGCGACGGGACGGTGTAGAGCGCCGTCGACACGCCGGTGATGGCGGTCTCGAGGCGCTGTCGCCGGCGCGCCAGCAGTGCGAGCGGGAAGGCAATCAGGATGCTCAGCGCGATCGCCGTGACCGTGATGACGAGGTGTTGGGTGGTCGCATCGACCAGCTCGTCGCGATAGTCGGTGAAGTAGGCACCGCACCACCAGTCGTTGACCGTGCGGTTGTAGCAGCTCGGCTCCGCCGCGGGCAGGCCCCTCGCGAGTAGGGTCACCGCATGGACGCTACCGCCTCGAGCGCCGGATCCACGTCAGCCTCGTCGTCGGAAGAATCGATGATCCAGCTCCAGGGCGTGGGCAAGACCTATGCCAACGGCACCGTCGCGGTGCACGAGCTCGACCTCGACGTACGCCGCGGCGAGATGGTCTGCCTCGTCGGCCCGTCAGGCTGCGGCAAGTCCACGACGCTGAAGATGATCAACCGGCTGATCGAGCCGACGACGGGCCGGATCATCCTCGACGGCCGCGACGTCACCGACGTCGATCCCGTCCAGCTGCGACGCGGGATCGGCTACGTCATCCAGCAGATCGGGCTGTTCCCGCACCAGAAGATCATCAACAACGTCATGACCGTGCCGTTGCTGTACGGCGAGTCGAAGGCCACCGCCCGGGCGCGCGCGCTCGAGCTGCTGGAGACCGTCGGGCTCGAGCCCGGGCAGTACGCCGATCGCTACCCCCACCAGCTCTCCGGCGGCCAGCGCCAGCGCGTCGGGGTGGCTCGAGCACTCGCGGCCAACCCGCCCGTGCTGCTGATGGACGAGCCCTTCGGCGCCGTCGACCCGGTGGTCCGCACCAAGCTGCAGGACGAGTTCCTCCGGCTCCAGCGCGACCTCGGCAAGACCGTCGTGCTGGTCACCCACGACATCGACGAGGCCGTCCGGATGGGCGATCGCGTGGCGGTGTTCGCCGTCGGCGGCCGGCTCGCGCAGTACGCCACCCCGATGGAGCTCCTCGCCCGACCGGCCGACGACTTCGTCGCCGACTTCGTGGGCTCGACCCGCGGGCTGCGCCGGCTCACCGTCACGCCGCTGCGCGAGGAGCACCTCGAGCCACTGGACGGTGTCAGCGGCGGCCAGCTCGGCGCCGCCATCGACATCGACTCGTCGCTGGAGGAGGCGCTCGCCGCGCTGCTGCGTGACGACAAGGCGATGATCGGGGTCAAGCGCGGGGCCCGGTTCGTCGGCGTGCTGACGCCCAACGGAGTGCACCAGGCCCTGCGCGAGTCCCTGCGCTGACCGCCCGAGGGGCTACGGGCCGGTGATCAGCCCGTTGGTCGAGGGCTGGTAGGGGTTGAGGCCGTGGTCGATGGCGTACTGCTTGAGGTAGCCGTCACGACCGAGCACCTTGATCCGCTCGGAGATCTTGGCCGCCTCCGCCTTCTCGACCGCGACCTGCGCCTCGGCTGCCTTCACCTGCGCGGCTGCCTCGGCCTCCTTGGCCTTCGCCTTGGCGACCGCCTCCTGCTGGGCGACGAGGGCAGCCTTGACCGACTCCGGCGGGACGGGCTTCTGCAACGTGATCGCGAAGTCGGTGAAGAACTCCTCGTCGCCGTCGATCTGACGCCCGACGAGCTCGGGCATCTGCTCGAGCACCTCCTGCTCCCACTTCGCCTTGACGGCCGGGTCGGTGTAGAGCTCGGTGTAGGTGTAGTTCTGGCTGGCGCGGTCGATCGCGGTCTCGAGCGGGCGGCTGAGGTAGACACTCAGCATCTGCAGCCAGCCCGCGGAGCCGTTGCCGTCGGTGGTGTCCATGTAGGCGGCGTAGCGGTTGCCGATGAGGTCGTGGAACTTCTGCAGCGTCTTGCAGTCCGTGTTGAGCAGGAACGCCGCGACACCGTCGACGCTCATCTCGATGCCGTCCTTACTGACGAAGGTCACCATCGGCCGGTCGCCGCCCTCGCCGAAGACGTAGTTGCGCTGGCTCTTGGGGTAGGAGTAGTGCTTGTCGCCCGGGCCGTCCCAGGCGCGCGTCGAGCTGGACACGCAGTCCTGGAAGCGACGCGGGGTGAACGCCCCGTCGCTGTAGTGCAGCGCCACCTGGTCGGGACCGGTGGACACCGTGGTGGGCCGGATGAAGATCAGCATCGCCAGCAGGAGCACGGCGATGGCGCCGAGCCCCACGAGGGCCTTGGCGGCCTTCGATGCGCGCGACGAAGTGGCAGGTGTGGTCATGGTTCCCCCGTGATCGAGCTCAGGCCGCGGTGCGGCGCAGTGTGTCGATGATGATGACAGCAAGGTCCGGCTCGGCGCCGCGGTGCTCACGCGCGATGCCCAGCAACCGCTCGGTGGTCGACTGGACGTGGGCCGGCGAGCCGTAGTCGACGTCCCTGCTGGCGTCGATCAGGGCGTCCGCGAGGGCCGGCGAGATCTCGAGGTGCTGGTAGGCCAGGTCGACCGCCTCGCGCACCCGCGCGGCGCGACCCGACTCCAGGGCCCGGGCCTGCTTGTCCCCGCGCGAGTCCAGGACGAGCACGCCGGCGACGACCGTGACGGCCACGACGACGATCATCAGCACGAGCAGCAGCACGATGCCGTTCACGAGCCGGCCTCCTCGACCGGGACGTCCTTGTGCCACGACTCGGTGGTGTACTTCGTGCCCCAGCCCATGGAGACGTACAGCCCGTCGGCGCCGGTCGGTGAGTCCGCATCGACCTCCAGACCGACACGGTCCCGGCCACGGGCCGCCGCGTCGGCGATGATCGTGTGCAGCAGGCCCTTGGCGACGCCGCGCCCGCGGGCCGACTCCAGCACGCCGAGGTAGGAGACGTAGGAACCGTCCGGCCCCTTGCTCGCCTCGCTCACGGTGCCGACCAGCGCACCGGCCGGCTCGCCGTCGACCTCGGCCAGCCACCAGTGGTCCCAGCGGTGGCCCGGGTCCTCGCGGAGCCGGTGGATGAACTCGTGGAAGGTCTCCTCCGCCGAGTTGAAGTGGTCGGTGAACGCGCCCTCGAGCACGTCGTGGACCGCCCGGAGGTCGGCCTCGTCCGGCATCCCGCCGGCCTCGCGCCGTACGAGCCGGAAGTGCACGCCGTCCTTGCTCCACGCGAGGGGGTCGGGGACCAGCTCCACCTCGTCGGCGATGACCGAGCGGCTCATCTGCCACCACGTGCGGACCTTGGTGAAGTCGGCGGCGGCCAGCCAGGCGTGCTGGCGCTCGTCGTCCTGGAACGCGCCGGTGTCGATCTGCTGGACGGCCAGGCCGCGCTCGGCGCCGACCTGGCGGGCCTGGGCGTGCGCCCACTCGAAGAGGACGTCGGAGCACGTGCGAGCGATCTTGTCGGGCAGGGTGCGATCGACGATGTGGACGTAGAGCATGCGGCCCACGGCACGGTCGTGCACGCTGCCCCAGGCCCGGATGAGGCCCTCGTCGTCGCGGACCACGAGGTTCTCGCGCATCTCGAGGCCGTGGACCTCGACCAGCACGTCGTCCTCGGAGCCGGTCGCCCAGCCGCGGCCGGCGCGCTCGTGGGCTCGCAGCAGGTCGGTCAGTCGCTCCACCTGGGCCGGGTCGTCGCCGTCGACGGTGCCGGCCTCCCAGCCTCGTGGAAGGCCAGGATCCTCGGGGAGAACTTCAGCAGGGTCACTCTCGAACCGGTTGTCCTCAGGGATCACATCGATCGATTGTGCCCTAGTGCGAGCCGAGCGGGTCAGGCGGAGTTGGCGCGCTTGTTCGACGCGGCGTGCCAGGAGTCGAGCTCGGCGCGCAGAACGTCAAGCTCTGCCTCCAGCTCGGAGACGAGCACGATCGCCTCGGCGGCGCGCTCCTCCGAGCTGCTCAGCGAGCGCTCGAGGCCCTGGATCGTCTCGGTGCCCTCGACGCGGGCGCGCTCGGCGAGGTCGGCGCGGCGGGCCTCGTTGTTGACCTTGCGGGTCTGGTCGGCGACCTGGCGCTGCGCGGTGCTGAGGGCGACCTCGAGGCCGGCGATGACCTCCTCGCGGGCGGTGATCTTGCGGCGCATGTCGAGCGCGAAGTTCATGTTCTCGGCCGTACGGCGCTCGGTGAGCGCGGTGTAGGCACGCGCCTGCTCGGCGCGGTCACGAGCCGCCTCGACGCGGTCGTCGGCGAGCTCGGAGTGGGTGATCTTGGTGGCGGCGGCGCCCAGGACGACGGCGAGGACGGCAGCGACGGTGATCAGCAGCGCCGACCCTGACACGACAGCACCCACCACCGACACGGCGGAGAGCGCCAGCAGTGCGACCGCCACACTCAGGCGGGTGCTGCGCTGGCGACGGCGCGCAGTCGTGCGGGACGACTGTGACTGCTGGGGCTGAAGGGAAGACATGTGGTCAGGCTAGGGCTCCTCGTCCCCCGAAGGGACGCGACACGCGCGTTCGAGCGCGAGTGAGGCGAGCATCATGAGCAGGCCGCCCAGGGCGGCGACCCCGCAGCGGAGCAGTCGCTCGTCGGCGAGCTCGGAGGCGTCGCCGAGCCAGGTGATGGCGTAACCGGCATAGCCGCCGGCCGCCAGGGTCCCCACCAGGGCACTGGCACGCGCGAGCACCAGCCGGTTGACGGCGCGGTTGTCGGGCAGTCGCTGGCGGCGGACCTGGACGGTCTGCCAGGTGTGCCAGGCGACGTAGGCCAGCACAGCGGCCACGAAGACCAGAGCCAGTGCCTGCACCCACGTGACGAAGGGGGCGGTGCCGCTGAGCCGGACGACGACCGGTCGCAACAGCCAGCCGAAGACCAGGCCGATCACCGCCGCGATGGCCAACGACGCGCCCGTGGTGGGGCGCAGGTGGCCGTCCGGCGGGGCCGGGTCGGGCGTCACTGGACCTCGATCACCAGATCGTCGCGCTTGGTGATGCCGGAGGCGTCGAGGTCGGCGAGCAGCTCGACGATCGGGCCGCGGTCGGGGAACACGGCGTCGGGCTCGAGATCGTGCCACGGCTGCAGCACGAAGGCCCGCTCGTGGGCGCGCGGGTGGGGCAGGCGCAGGAAGTCGTCGTCGGCGCGACGGTCGCCGACGACGATCAGGTCGACGTCGAGCGTGCGCGGGGCGTTGCGCACCTCGCTGCGCTCCCGGTCGAAGGCGTCCTCGACGGCCAGGGCGCGCTCCATCAGGCGGGCGGCCGGCAACGTGGTGTCGGCCAGCACGATCGCGTTGAGGAACTGCGGGGCGTCGTCGGGCGCGTCGACGGCGTCGCTCTCGTAGACGGGCGAGACGCCGGTGACGAAGAAGTCAGGGGTGTCGGCCAGGGCGTCGACGGCACCCTGCAGTGCGGCGAAGCGCTCTCCGAGGTTGGACCCGAGAGCGACCACCACCCGGCGGATCGGGTGCATCTCCCCGGTCAGGGAGTCGGCATCCACGATGTTGGGGTTGGGGGTCTCGGTCATTGGTGGCCCTCGTTGTCTAGGGGGTGTGTCTGGTGATCGTGAGCGCGACATCGGCGAACGTCGCCTCAATCGGTGCATCCGGCTTGTGAATCGTGACGCGGGCCCATTCAACACGACCGTCCGCGAGGCAGACGTCCGCGATGCGCTGGGCCACCGTCTCGATCAGATTCACGGGATCGGACTCGACGGCCGCCTTGACCCGCGCCACGAGGCTTCCGTAGTCGACGGTGTCCTGCAAGTCGTCGGAGGCCGCCGCGGGCGCGGTGTCGAGACCGAGGGTGAGGTCGATCACGAAGGTCTGGCCCTCGCGCCGCTCGAAGTCGAAGACACCGTGGAAGGCGAAGCACTCCACTCCGGTGATGCTCAGCTCGTCGGTCACGAGACACCACCCTGCCGGATGCCACCGACACCGGTGACACCGGACCCGTCGCCGGCCAGCGCATCGACCACGGCGAGGGCGTCGCAGGTCGCCCGCACGTCGTGCACGCGCAGGCAGTCGACGCCGCGCTGCGCCAGCAGCGCGACCAGGGCGACGTGGGCGAACTCCCGCTCCCCCACCTCGCGCGGTGTGCCGTCGGCGAGCAGCGAGCCCAGGAACGACTTGCGGCTGGCACCGATCAGCAGCGGCCGCCCCAGCGACTCGAGCGACTCCAGCCCCCGCAGCAGCTCCCAGTTGTGCTCGGGCAGCTTGGCGAAGCCGAGGCCAGGATCGAGCAGCACCCGCTCCGGGTCGATCCCCGCGGCCACGATCGCGTCCAGGCGCGCGCCGAGCTCGCGGCGTACGCCCTCGACGACGCCGGCCGGGCCGTAGTCGGTGAAGTCCTGCATCGTCGTGGCGTGGGCGCGCCAGTGCATCGCGACGTACGTCGCCCCGCTGGCCGCCACCACCTCGAGGATCCCCGGATCGGCCAGCCCCCCGGAGACGTCGTTGACGATCTGCGCGCCGGCCTCCAGCGCCGCTGCCGCCACCGAGGCGCGCATGGTGTCGACGGACACCACTGCCCCCTCGGCGACCAGCCGGGTGATGACCGGGACGACGCGGTCGAGCTCCTCGTTGACCAGCGGGCGGGTCGCGCCCGGCCGGGTCGACTCGCCGCCGATGTCGAGCAGGTTGGCCCCGTCGGCCAGGAGCTGACGACCGTGCTCGACGGCACGGTCGGCGTCGGCGTACAACCCTCCGTCGGAGAACGAGTCGGGCGTGACGTTGACGATCCCCATCACGCGGGGACGAGTCATCGTCGGGAGTTGATCAGCGCCATTGCCTCGGCGCGGGTGGCCTGGTCGGTGAGCATCGTGCCGCGGACGGCACTGGTGATCGTGCGGGCGCCGGCCTTGCGGACGCCGCGCATGGTCATGCAGAGGTGCTCGGCCTCGATCACCACGATCACGCCGCGCGCGTCGAGGATCTCCATCAGTGCGTCGGCCACCTGGGTGGTGAGGCGCTCCTGGACCTGCGGACGCTTGGCATAGACGTCGACCAGGCGGGCCAGCTTGGACAGCCCGGTGATCTTGCCGCTCTCGGCCGGGATGTAGCCGACGTGGGCGACCCCGGTGAAGGGCACGAGGTGGTGCTCGCACATCGACCACAGCTCGATGTCGCGCACCAGCACCATCTCGTCGTGACCGATGTCGAACGTCGTGGTGAGCACGTCCTCCGGGCGCTGGCGCAGGCCCTGGGTCAGCTCGGCATAGGCCCGCGCGACCCGGGCCGGCGTCTCCAGCAGCCCCTCGCGCTCCGGGTCCTCGCCGATGGCCGCGAGCAGCTCGCGGACGGCAGCCTCCGCACGCGCGTGGTCGTAGTCGGGGATCTCGCGCTCGTCGAGGCTGATCGGATCGGTCATCGTCGCGGGTCCGTTCAGGCCGGGGGTGCAGGAGGCTCGGTGTCGCCCGGCAGGTCACCGTGCGTGTCGCCACCCGAGCCCGGCGGCGTGAGGATGACGCCACCCTCGCGACCGGACGCCAGGGCACCCGCAGCGGCGCGGTCACGGATCTCCTGCGGGATCTCCACGGGCGGGATCGTGCTGGGCGTGCGCGCGTCGGAGCCGGTCCACGCCGGACGGTCGGGGTGCAGGCGCAGCGGGACGAAGATCTCGGCGATCTCGGCCTTGTCCAGGGTCTCCTTGTCGAGGAGCTCCAGCACCAGTGCGTCGAGCACGTCGCGGTTGTTCTCGAGGGTGTCGAAGGCTTCCTGGTGGGCCGTGGAGAGCAGCTTCTTCACCTCCTCGTCGATGATCGCGGCGACCTCTTCGGAGTAGTTGCGCTGGTGGCCCATGTCGCGGCCCATGAACGGCTCGGAGGAGCTGTCGCCGAGCTTGATCGCGCCCAGGCGGTCGCTCATGCCGTACTGCGTGACCATCGCGCGGGCGAGGTTGGTCGCCTTCTCGATGTCGTTGCCGGCGCCGCTGGTGACGTCGTGGAAGATCAGCGCCTCGGCCGCCATCCCGCCCAGCATGTAGGCGAGCTTGTCGAGCATCTCGCTGCGCGTCTGGCTGTACTTGTCCTCGTCGGGCAGCACCATCGTGTAGCCCAGCGCACGACCGCGCGGCAGGATCGTCACCTTGTGCACCGGGTCGGTGCCGGGAAGCGCCGCGGCGACGAGGGCGTGGCCGCCCTCGTGGTAGGCCGTGATCAGCTTCTCCTTCTCGCTCATCAGGCGAGTGCGTCGCTGCGGACCGGCGATCACGCGGTCGATGGCCTCGTCGAGGCTCTCGTCGGTGATCAGCTTCTCGTTCTGGCGCGCGGTGAGCAGCGCGGCCTCGTTGAGCACGTTGGCGAGGTCGGCACCGGTGAAGCCGGGCGTACGGCGAGCAACGCTGAGCAGGTCGATGTCGGCCGCGATCGGCTTGCCGCGCGAGTGCACCTTCAAGATCATGTGCCGGCCGTTGAGGTCGGGGGCGTCGACGGCGATCTGGCGGTCGAAGCGGCCCGGGCGCAGCAGCGCCGGGTCGAGCACGTCGGGCCGGTTGGTCGCGGCGATCAGGATGACGCCGCCGCGGACGTCGAAGCCGTCCATCTCGACGAGGAGCTGGTTGAGGGTCTGCTCGCGCTCGTCGTGACCTCCGCCCATACCGGCGCCGCGGTGGCGACCGACCGCGTCGATCTCGTCGATGAACACGATGGCGGGAGCGTTCTCCTTCGCCTGCTCGAACAGGTCGCGCACGCGGGAGGCGCCGACGCCGACGAACATCTCGACGAAGTCGGACCCGGAGATGGAGTAGAACGGCACGCCCGCCTCACCCGCGACAGCGCGGGCGAGCAGGGTCTTGCCGGTGCCGGGCGGGCCGTAGAGCAGGACGCCCTTGGGGATCTTGGCGCCGACGGCCTGGAACTTCGCCGGCTCCTGGAGGAACTCCTTGATCTCGCCGAGCTCCTCGATCGCCTCTTCACAGCCGGCGACGTCCGAGAACGTCGTCTTCGGCATGTCCTTGGTGATCAGCTTGGCCTTGGACTTGGCGAACTGCATGACGCCGCGGCCACCGCCCTGGGCCTGGTTCATCAAGAAGATGAACAGCAGCACGATCAGCGCGAACGGGAGCAGGGTGACGAGCAGGGAGCTGAGCAGGCTGGGCTGCGGGTTCTCGGAGTTGGACTCCTCGATGGTGCCCGTGTCGACCTGCTCGTCCACCAGCGCGAGCAGGCTCTCCTGCTGGCCGTCGATGTAGTGGGTCAGCACCTTGTCGCTGCCCTCGCGGGTGCCGTCGTCCAGGGTCGCCTGGATCTCCTGGTCACCGTCGATGAAGGTGATCTCCTTGACGTCGCCGTCCTTGATCCAGGTGCTCAGCTCGGACGTCTTGACCTCGTCGTACCCGCCGTTGGGTGCGAGGTACTGGATGGCCAGCAGGACGCCGAACATGGCCAGCACCATCCACAGCCAGGGGCCCTTGAATATGCGCTTCACTTGCATCTTTCGCCAGGGGTGATCAGGAGTGACGCGACGCTACCTCGTCGCGGCCAGCCTGTGGTCTTGGTGGTGCCAGTCGTGCTTACGCAGGCATTGTTTCAGGCGGGGTGAAAGCGAGGCGCCGCTCAGGAGTAGACGTGGGGGGCCAGCGTGCCGATGTCGCGCAGGTTGCGGTACTTCTCGCGGTAGTCCAGGCCGTAGCCCACGACGAACTCGTTCGGGATGTCCCAGCCGACGTACCTCGGCTCCACCGGCATGCTCAGCGCCTCCGGCTTGCGGAGCAGGGTGGCGATCTCGACGCTGGCCGGGCTGCGGCTGCCGAGGCTGTTGACCAGCCAGCTCAGCGTCAGCCCGGTGTCGATGATCTCGTCCACGATCAGCACGTGCCGACCGGTGATGTCGGTGTCGAGGTCCTTGAGGATGCGCACCACGCCGCTCGACTTTGTGCCCGAGCCGTAGGAGCTGATCGCCATCCAGTCCATCTCGACGTGGCGCGGCAGCGCCCGCGACAGGTCGGCCATGACCATCACCGCACCACGGAGCACGCCCACCATCAGCAGGTCCTGGCCCTCGTAGTCGGCCGCGATCTGGGTCGCCATCTCAGCCAGCCGCGCCTGGATCTGCGCTTCGGTGAACAGCACGTTGACGAGGTCGTTCTCCACGTGGGCTGACTCCATGGCGTCAGCGTAGATGCACGCCGGCCTCTCGTCGCCACGGGTCCGTGCGGCGTACGGCGCCATCGGGTGTCCGGCGGGGAGACGAAACTCCACGCAGGTGCGTGGAGATCCCGGTGCCACCGGTCTGGCAGGGCTGAAGGTCCACGCAGGTGCGTGGACCTTCAGGTCAGGCCACGTCGGCCCAGCCGGGGAAGTGCGGTCGCCAGTCCTCGCGGGGTCGTGCCGGCAAGCCGGCCAGCCCTCGAGCGCGCAACAGGGTGTGGACCCGCTGGACGGTGTGCTCCGGGTGCTTGTAGATGCCTGAGGAGACGATGACGACGATCCGCCACTCGCTGTCGTCGATGGCCTCGCGACGGGTCAGGTCTGCCTCCCACTGCTCGACCCGCTCCACGTGGTGGCGCCCGTCGTACTCGACGATCACCCGCACGCCCGGCCAGCTCAGGTCGTAGCGACGCAGCACCTCCCCGTCCTCGGTCCTGATCTCGAGGTTGACCCGGGGCTCGGGGATGCCGGCCAGCACCAGCAGCATCCGCAGCCGCGTCTCCATCGGGGAGTCGACCTTCTCCCGGACGTACGCCGCCGCCCGGCGCGCGAGGTCACCCGCGCGACCGCCGGCCGAGCCCGCGGCCTGGATCAGCTGGTCCACGCGGACGCCCTTGCGGCGGACCATCCAGTCCCCGGCAACCACGAGCTCGACCAGCGGCAACAGGGTGGCCAGCTCGACGAAGAGGTCGGGCAGCGTCGAGACCCGGACCCCGCCGACGACGGACACGTCGGCGTCCGACCGCACGTGGCACGTCACGCCGGCTCGCCTCAGCCGATGACCGACCTCGGGCACGGTCACGTGCTCGTCGGGCGGCAACCTCACGGGCACGCCCCAGATCCTCGCGGCGGTGGCATGGCTCGCGAAGGCGTTGTCGAAGAAGCAGAGCAGCGCCGCCTCGGCACGCAGCTGTGGGGAATCCGGGACGTCGGCGGCCACCAGGACGCCGTACAGGATGCGCCGGAAACCCGGACCGTCCAGGCTGGCGCGCCCGAGGCCGGCCGCGATCCCACGCCAACGCGGGAACGGCCGCCGAGTGTTGAAATCGCCCTTGATCTGCATGCCGCCAGCGTGCCGAGGTCGCACGGTTCTCGCATCCGGTCATCCACAGGGATGGCGGCCCGATGAATCTCCACGCAGGTGCGTGGAGATCCACGTCTCCAGCCGCGGTCAGCACTGAAAGTCCACGCAGGTGCGTGGAGATTCAGGTGCGCCCAATCAGGACGGCGCTCTCGGAGCCGGCTCGAGGACGAGCAGGGCGTCACGGCGTACGGCGCGCAGGTGGCCCGGGAGGTCGATCCACTTCTGCCCCCGCCAGTCGGTCAGGAGGGCGTCGACGGCGAGGACGTGCTCGTGGAAAAGCTCGGCGGGCGGGGCTCCGGCAGCGAGGGCGGCGGAGCGGATGACCCGGCGGCGCAGCGCCGGCGGCTGGGCGGACAGCAGCGGGATCGTAAGTCCGTGCGGACCGGCCACCTGCGCCAGGACGGAGTCAGCCAGTGAGTCGAGCAGCGCCATGTCGTCGCGGAGCTGGTCGGCGGTCCGGGCGAGGGTGCGGGCCACGCCCGGCCCGAGCTCGTCCTCGAGGAGCGGCAGGATCGTGCGGCGGACGCGCACCCGCGTGAACGCCGGGTCCGAGTTGTGGGGGTCCTCCCACACCGTGAGGCCCTCGACCTGGCAGGCGGTGACGGTGTCGTCGCGGCGTACGTCGAGGAGCGGGCGTGCGAAGACGTCGAACCCGCGCCGCATGCCGGCCAGGGAACGACCGCCCGAGCCGCGGGTCAGGCCGAGCAGCACCGTCTCGGCCTGGTCGTCGAGGGTGTGGCCGAGGAGCACGACTGCGGCGGAGAGCCGGGCGGCGACCTCCTCGAGCACGGCGTAGCGCGCCTGCCGGGCGGCACCCTCGGGACCGATCCCGGTCGCGGAGACCGTGACGGTCGCGGTCAGAGTCTCGTCGGCACCCATCGCGGCCATCTGCTCGACGACGCGCTGGGCCTGGGCGTCCGAGCCCGGCTGGAGCCGGTGGTCGACGGTCACCCCGACGACCCGCAGCGACCTCTTGTGCCCCTCGAAGAGAGAAGCGGAGAGCAGCGCCAGCGAGTCGGCTCCGCCGCTGCAGGCCACCACCACGGTCGCGCCGGGGTCGAGCGGGTCGAGCACGGCGCGCACACCTCGGCGTACGACCGCGAGAGACGGGTGGAGGGTCACAAGACGCGGGTGATCCAGGCGTCGGGGTCGCCGATCTCGGACTTGGACGGGAGGTTCTCGGGGCCGACCCAGACGGCGTTGAACTGCTCCATGCCGACCTTGTCGACAATGTGGTTCACGAAGGTGGCGCCGTCGCGGTACTGCGCCATCTTGGCGTCGAGGCCGAGCAGCCGGCGCAGGATGCGGTCGAGGGTGCCGATGCCCTTGCGGCGCTCGTTGAAGGACGCGCGGATCGCGTCGACCGAGGGGATGACGGTGGGTCCGACGCCGTCCATCACGACGTCGGCGTGGCCCTCGAGCAGCGACATGACACCGGTGATCCGATCGAGGATCGCGCGCTGCTCGGGCGTGCTCATCATGTCGATCAGGCTGCCGCCACCACCCCGGACGGCCTCGGAGACGCGACGGACGGCGTCCTCGGCGAGTCGGGTCGGCTCGACGCTGTCGGTCAGCGCCATCATCTCGGAGTGGAGGTGGTCACGCATCCACGGCACGGCCGTGAACTGCACGCGGTGGGTCTCCTCGTGCAGGCAGACCCACAGGCGGAAGTCGCTCGGGTCGGCGCTGAGCTCGCGCTCGACGTGCACGATGTTGGGCGCGACGAGCAGCAGCCGGCCGGACGGGTCGTGGAAGGGGTCGAACTGCCCCAGCACCTTGGTGCCGAGGAAGCCGAGCAGCAGGCCGACCTCGGCGCCGGTGACGCGGGAGCCGATCGCCAGCGAGAGCCCGGACGGGGCGCCCTTCTTCGCCGACAGCTTGGCGACCATCGGCTCGATGATCTTGGCGAAGCCGTCGGCGTTGGCCTGCACCCAGCCGCGCCGGTCGACGACCAGCACGGGCGCGGTGTGCTCGGCCGCGACGAGGCCGGTGAACTCGCGCACCAGGCCGGTGGAGCGGTCGGCTCCCGCGCGCAGCTCCGCGACGGCGGCGGCCGCGTCGTCGGGGGACACCTCGGGCCCGTCCCCCGCCACCTTGGCGCCGAGGTTCACCGCGAAGTCCCAGTCGACCAGTCCACTCATGCCGCGACCCTAGCCCGCGCCGCACACACAGGCGGCGAGGTCCGCGGCGAGCGCATCCAGGGCAGCCTCGACGTCGACCTCGCGCGCCTTCCCGGTCTTGTCCACGGCGAGCACGAACACCATCTGCGTCCCGTCGCGCCCGGTGGCGAGCCCGGCGAGCGAGCTGACGCCGCTGAGCGTGCCCGTCTTGGCGCGTACGTCGCCGAGCGCGACTGCGTCCGCGGAGGCGAACCGGCCCGCGAGCGAGCCGGTGAAGCCGGCCACCGGCAGCCCAGTGATCAGGGTGCGGAGCTCGGGGTGGTCGGCGCGGGCGGCGATCTGGAGGACCTGCAGCATGGTCGTCGGCGAGAGCCGGTTGAAGCGGGAGAGCCCCGAGCCGTCGTGGACGACGTCGGAGCCGGTCTCGACGCCGAGGGACTGCAGGGTGCTGAGCACCCCGGCCGCACCACCGGTGAAGGAGCCGTCACCGGTGACCGCGAGCCCGACGTGGTGGGCCAGCACCTCGGCCGCCTCGTTGTCGCTGACGTCGAGCAGGCGCTCGACGACCTGGTCGACCCGGGCGCTCTCGACGCTGGCCAGCGTGGCCGCGCCCGGTGACGCGACGCCGCGGGTCGGGGCGCCGAGCACCTTCACGCCCTGGGCGGCCAGCGCCCTGGCGAAGGTCGCGGCGGCGGTGAGCGAGGGGTCGTCGCTGCGGCCGTATCCCGTCGGGGACGCGCCCCGGTCGACCCACAGGGCCGTGATCGGCGTGACGATGTCGTCGGGGACGTAGTCGGCGCGCCACTTCGGGTTGTCGGTGGGGCCGGTGAACAGCGAGTCGTCGTAGACGACCCGCACCCGCTTGCGGCCCTTGAGCGCGCGGGCCGTCGCGCGGGCCAGGGTGAGGACGTCGGCGCGGGCGGGGTAGACCGACGCGGCCTCCTCGGGCGCCACCGGCTTGCTCGCGAGATAGGGGTCGCCGCCGCCGACGAGCACGACCTGGCGCCGGGAACGGCCGGCCACGACGCGCGTGGTGAACCGGGTGTCGGGTCCGAGGGCCGACAACGCGGCAGCGCTGGTCAGCAGCTTGGTGATCGACGCCGGCAGGAACTGGTCGTCGTCGCGGGTCCACACGGCACCGTCGCCGCCCAGGTCGCCGACCGCCGCCACGACGTGCTTGCCGAGGTCCTTGTCCCGCAGCCCCTCGGCCACGGCGGCCTCGACGGCGGCCGGGTCGACGAGGGTCTGCGGCTGCGCGGGCGCGGCGACCGGGGCAGGCGCGGGCCAGGCCGGGAACTCCAAGCCGGCCGGCGGCGCGACCGCTGCCGGGTCCTGGGTCACGTCGTCGCCGTACCAACCGAGGTAGCGGGGACCGAGATCGAAGCGGTAGGCGGCAACCGCTCCGCCGAGCAGTGCGAGGACGAGCAGGGTGGGCAGCCAGTGCGCCGCAGCGCCCGGACCGGCAGGGTGGCGTGCGTCACGTCCCACTCGATTTGCCCCCGTTCCTTTGGCCCTTTTGCGTCATTGTGCGCGACACTGACCCTCGAGCCGGGCCCGGGTCCACCCTGGAGTGCCCGGACGGACCAGCTCCGGAGTCGCCGGGGCATCGACGACGTGGAGGCACTGTGCTCGAGTTTGACGTGGTGATCGAGATCCCCAAGGGCTCTCGCAACAAGTACGAGATCGACCACGAGAGCGGCAAGATCTACCTCGACCGGATGCTCTTCACCTCGACGGCCTACCCCGAGGACTACGGCTACATCGAGAACACGCTCGGTCTCGACGGCGACCCGCTCGACGCGCTCGTCATCCTCCAGGTGCCGACCTTCCCCGGCTGCCACATCAAGGCCCGCGCCATCGGCATGTTCCGCATGACCGACGAGGCCGGCGGCGACGACAAGGTGCTCTGCGTCCCGACGCACGACCCGCGCATGTCGCACCTCAAGGACATCAACGACGTGTCGGAGTTCGACCGTCTCGAGATCCAGCACTTCTTCGAGGTCTACAAGGACCTCGAGCCCGGCAAGTCCGTCGAGGGCGCCAACTGGGTCGGCCGCGAGGAGGCCGAGGCCGAGGTGCACGCCTCCTTCGAGCGGGCCAAGCACGCCGGCCACTGAACCACCGCCTCGAACCCGCCCGGAGCTCTCCGGGCGGGTTCGTGCATTTCAGCGGGTCAGCTGGCGCTTCTGGGCGTCGAGGCCCTTGAGCTTGTGCGGGTTGCGGACGATGTAGGCGCCGGTCACCAACCCGTTCTCGAAGGTGAACGTCGCCACCGCCTCCAGCTCGCCGTCGAGCTCGAGCCGCAGGGCAGGCCCGCCGTTGACCGAGACGATCTCGGCGGAGGTCGAGGCCTCGTAGACGCCGGCCAGGAAGCGCAGCACCTTCTCGGCCCCGAGGATCGGCCGCAGCGCCGCCCGCTTGAAGCCGCCGCCGTCGGTGATCAGCACGATGTCGGGGGCCATCGCATCCATCAGCGCCTGGAGGTCGCCGCCGTTGACGGCGTCGATGAAGCGCTCCAGCACGGCACCGTGCGCCTGCGGCGCGACCACCTCGCGCGGGCGCCTCGCCTCGACGTGCGACCTGGCCCGGTGGGCGATCTGGCGCACCGCCGCCTCCGACTTGTCGACCGCCGCCGCGATCTCGGCATAGGACACGTCGAAGACCTCGCGCAGCACGAACACCGCCCGCTCGACCGGGGGCAGCGTCTCCAGCACCAGCATCATCGCGGTCGAGACGCTGTCGGCGAGCGCGACGTCCTCGGCGACGTCGGGGGCGGTCAGCAGCGGCTCAGGCAGCCACGGACCGACGTACTCCTCACGGCGCCGCGCGTTGCCGCGCAGCTTGTTGAGCGAGAGCCGCGTCGTGATCCGCACGAGGTAGGCGCGCTCGTCGTGCACCTCGTCGGTGACGTCGGCCCACCGCAACCAGACCTCCTGGAGCACGTCCTCGGAGTCGGCCGCCGATCCGAGCATCTCGTAGGCGACGGTGAACAGCAGGTTGCGGTGCGCCACGAAGGCGTCGGTCCGGCTCACACTCACACCTCGGAGGGTACGGCGAGGGGCAGCTCGCACACGTCGCTGTAGCCCTGGCTCGCCAGGCCCATCGCGGAGTTGAAGCGCGAGCGCTCGTTCTCGATCGCGACCATCATCGTCAGCTCGACGACCGCGGCGTGGCCGAGCCGCTCGTCGAGGCTCGCGACCATGTCGTCGGTGACGGCCGGCGGGGTGGCCGTCATCGCCTCCGCGTAGGCCATCACGTCGCGCTCCAGCTCGGTGAAGACCTCCGACTCGCGCCAGCGCGGCACCTCCCGCACCTTGGCGAGGTCGAGACCGTCCTCGCGGGCCATGAAGTAGCCGAAGTCCAGGCACCACGAGCAGCCGATGACGCCGGCGCTGGCCATCACGGCGTAGGTCTTGAGGTGCGCGTCGAGGGCGTCCCACTTGGCGACCTTGCGCTCGAAGCCGAAGACGCCGTTCATCACCTTCCTGTTGTGCCACAGGACGTAGGCGTTGTCGGGGACCTGGCCCCACATCCGGCGGGCGACGCGGCGCATCACCGCGCCGTACGCTCCGTCGATGGTGGCCTTCGGGATCCGGAACGTGCTGGTCATGGTGATCTCCTTGGTCGGTGGTGTCTCCTACGACATGGAGACACCGACCGCGTCAGGTCTGTGACAGCTGGCCCTTGATCGCTCGGAAATATCCCATCGCACCACTCATCTCGAGTCGTACGGCGCCCGCGCCGGCCTCCTCCAGCCAGCGGCGCGCGTCGTCGGAGCTGCACATCGGGCCGAGCACGTGGGCGCGCCGGCCGACGGCGTGCACGAGCTCGTAGCGCCGCTCCAGGCCGCTGAAGTCGTCGGTGAACAACGAGCTGCCGCTGATCGCGGCGCCCGGCTTGAGCACGCGCACCATCTCCTGGATCGCCCGCTGCGGGTCGGGGAAGACGTGCAGGCCGGTCAGCGACACGACGAGGTCGAAGGAGTCGTCCTCGAAAGGCAGTGCGCCCACGTCGGCGATGGCGGTCGTGACCTGGCCTTCGACTCCGCGCTTGCGCGCCACGTCCAGCGCACGGTCGAGCATCGCCTGTGAGATGTCGGCCGCGACGTAGTCGAGCCGGGCGCCGGGTCGCAGCCCGCGCAGCGCGACCCCGCCGCCGACCGGGACGTCGAGCACCCGCGAGCCGTCGGGCAGCTCACCGATCTCCCGCGCGGCGGCGTACAACCGCGAGATGTCACTGCCGAGGCCGAGCCGCCACAGGGGCTTTCCGAGCGCGGGGCGCTCGACCATCAGCGGGTAGAACTTCGCCCACAGCGGGTCCTCGTCCCACGCACCGACGAGCGGGAGCCTCATGGCATGCCCGCAAGGAACGAATCGACTGCGCGTGCGACCTCGACGTGGATCTGGGCCGAGCGCACGGCGTCGGCAGTGCCCATGCCGTGATCGGCGTCGGCCACCTCCAGCACGTCACAACCGGCGTCCGCGAGCTCGCGGGCGACGGTCGCGTCCCAGAGCTCGTCGGCCAACCCGCCGACGAGGAGCTGGCGCCCGGCGTTGGCGGCGATCGCCTCGGCGAGGGCTGGCTCGACAAGCAGGGGTGTCAGCCAGATGGCGTCAAGGGCCCGCTCCGCGGCGTACGACGCGGCGCGGGTGCCGAGCGACTTCCCGACGATGACGACCTGGTCGGCGTCCTCGTGGGCGAGGGCCTCCTCCACGTGCCGGCGCACCCAGTGCTCCGGGTCCTCACCTTCGGCGCGATCGGTCGTGTCCCACCAGATCTGCTGCACGGTGAACCCGTGCTGGACCAGGGCTTGCCGGGCGAACTCCAGCAGCGGCGCCGACGGCGGGTAGGCGCGCCCCGGCGCGATCACGGCCAGACCGCGGCTCTCGCCGGCGGGCTCCCACCGGGTCGGCAGCCCTCCGAAGGTCATCCGTCGTACCCCACGTGTGCGGTCCACTCGTCGTCGGAGCGGATCGTCGCCGCGTGCAGGGCGGCGGACACGGCGGGCGGTGCGAACGGGCCCTCCTTCGCCAGCGATCCATTGACCTGTACGGCGACGGCGCGGATGCCGCGGCCGGAGAGGGTCGCGTCGAGGCTGGTCACGAGATTGCGGACCGCGGCCTTCTGGACGCCCAGGCTGGGGGCCGCCGGGTTCGGCTGGTCGGCGGCCATGCTGCCGGTCACGAGCAGCCGCGCGCCCGCCGGCATCGCCTCGACTGCCGCCTGGACGGCGGGGAGCAACGGCGCGACCCCGAGCGCGAGGTCCTCGAAGAGCTGGTCGGGCGTGAGGTGCAGGACGTCGGCCTCGCGCCACGCGCTGGGGTTGAAGTGGAGCACGTCGATCCGGCCGTGCCGCTCGACGACGCCCGCGACGAGCGCGGTCACCGCCGCCGGATCTGTGAGGTCGGCACCCAGCCCCTCCGCGATCGCACCCTGCTCGCGGAGCCCGGCGGCGAGCGGCTCCATCTGGTCGTCGGTCTGCCCGACGAGCACGACGGTGTGGCCGGTGTCGGCGAATCGGCGCGCCGTGGCCAGGCCCAGGCCGGGCCCGGCGCCGAGGACGAGATAGACCGGTTTGTTCACGTCAGGATCTCCTCCGAGCGCAGCATCTCCTCCGGCACCCCGAAGGCGTCGACGAGGTCGACGGCCAGCGGCCGGATCTTGCGGCACAGGTCGTTGACCTCACGGCTGATCTGCTTGGAGCGGGCGCTGGAGAGTCGGCCGTGCTCCATGAACCACGCCCGGTCGGCCTCGATGGTGGTGAGCGCGTGCAGGTCGCAGAGCAGGTTGAGCGCGACCTTCAGGTCGCCCTCGGGCAGCGCCCGGGTCTTCTCGATGAAGGAGTCGAGCACCATCCGCTCGACGTGGGCCCGCGCCGCGGCGATGACGTGGTCCTGGACACGGGAGAAGACCTCGCCCGGGTTCATCCCGTTGTCGATGCCGCGCTTGAGCCGGCGCGCCACGCCGCCGAGCATGTGCTCCTCGCGGAAGCGCAGCATCTGGCGCTGGTAGTTGGGGTCGAGCAGGCCGGCTTCCTGGTCCCACTCGTCGCCACCGGGGAGCGCGTCCTTCAACCGCTGGAAGAGCTTGTGGGCGCTGGTCTTCTCGATCACGGTCTCCACCGCGAGCCCGGCGACGAACTTGACCATGCCGAACTGGTCCATGTCGGAGAACTCGCTGGAGTAGTCGGTGAGCAGGCCCTTCGCGACCAGCTGCAGCAGGACGTGGTTGTCGCCCTCGAAAGTGGTGAAGACGTCCGTGTCGGCCTTCAGCGCGGTGAAGCGGTTCTGGCTGAGGTAACCGGCGCCACCGCACGCCTCGCGGCACTCCTGGATCGTCCGGGTCGCGTGCCAGGTGCCGAGGGCCTTGGTGCCGGCCGCCCGCGACTCGAGCTTGCGCCGCGACTGCTCGTCCCCGGTGACGCCCATGAACACGTCGTGCAGGGCGCCGGCGACGTACTCCTGCGCGAAGTGGAGTGCGTAGGTGCGCGCGATCAGGGGGAACAGCCGCCGCTGGTGCATGCCGTAGTCGAGGATCAGCTGCTCGGTGTCGGGGTCGCTGGCCTCGAACTGGCGACGCCGGACGCCGTAGCGGGTCGCGATCGTGAGGGCGACCTTCGCCGCGTTGATGCCGGCGCCGCCGACGCAGACGCGCCCCTGGACGAGGGTGCCGAGCATCGTGAAGAAGCGCTTGTTGGGGTTCTCGATCGGGCTGACGTAGTCGCCCGCCTCGGTCACGTCGGCGAACTGGTTGAGCAGGCTGGTGCGTGGGATCCGCACCCCGTCGAACCAGATGCGCCCGTTGTCGACGCCGTTGAGCCCCATCTTGTGGCCGCAGTCCTCGATCCGGACGCCGGCCACGACCTTGCCGTCCTCGCGCACCGGCACGACGAACGCGTGCACGCCTCGCCCTTCGCCGCCGACCTCGAGCTGCGCGAAGACGACCGCGAGCTCGGCATGCGCGGCAGCGTTGCCGATGTAGTCCTTGCGACTGGCGTCGTCGGGCGTGGTGAGGACGAACTCCTGGGTCTCCACGTCGTACGTCGCGGTGGTGCCGAGCGCCTGGACGTTGGACCCGTGTCCCGTCTCGGTCATCGCGAAGCAGCCCATCAGACGGCCGGTGATGAGGTCGGCAAGGTAGGCGTCGTGGTGTGCCTTGGTGCCGAGCTGGAGGATCGCGCCGCCGAAGAGGCCGAACTGCACGCCGACCTTGACGAGCACACTGAGGTCGCCGAAGGCGAGGGTCTCGAAGGCCGCCACCGAGGCGCCGACATCACCGCCACCGCCGTACTCCGGCGGGAAGCCCATCCCGGTCTGGCCGGTGCCGGCCATCTCCACGACGACGTCGCGCACACGGTCGCGGAAGTCGGCCCGGCTCATCTCCTCGGCGTCCACCAGGATCTGCTGGTGCTCGGCCAGGTTGCCCCGGACGAGCGCCCGCACCTCGGCGTACTCCCCGTCCAGGAGAGTGGTCAGCGCCGCGACGTCGACGACGGGCTGCACGTAGCCGCCGTCCGCCTCCTGGGCCTGGCCCTCGGACTTGCTTGCCTCGTCGGTCACGTTCTCGACAGCGTCGCTCGTGGTCATGTCCCACAAGGTAGCGTCGCGCGCGTGAACCGTCCCGAGCCCGAGACCGACTTCGGACGCATGGCCTACAACTTCTCCATCGTCGGCGTGCAGAAGAGCGGGACCTCGACGCTGTCCGGGACCATCAGCCAGCACCGCCTCGTGTGCCGGCCGCCGCGCAAGGAAGCGCACTTCTTCAACAACGAGGAGTACGACTGGTCGCAGCCCGACTACGAGCGCGACTACACCGCGCCGCGGCGCGCGCGGATCCACACGATGGTCGGCGACTCGACGCCGGTCTACCTGTTCTGGCCCAACGCGCTCGAGCGGATGCGCGCCTACAACCCCGACCTCCCGCTGATCGCAGTGTTCCGCGACCCGCTGGAGCGGTTGTTCTCGCACTGGACGATGCTGCGCACCCGCAACCCCGACTGGCCCGACTGGCCCGGCTTCCTCACCGAGTTCCGCCCGACGACGCTGCCCATGACGGTGCCGACCGACGTCAAGCCGATGCGCTACAAGCACATGTCCGGCATCGCCCGCGGCTACTACGGCGCCCAGCTCGAGCACGGCTTCTCGGTCTTCCCGCGCGAGCAGTGGCTGCTGCTGGAGTTCCGCCAGATGCTCGCGTCGTTCAACCCCTCGGTCGACCGCGCGACCGACCACCTCGGGCTACCGCGTTTCGAGGAGCACCCGCCGTTGCGCAACCGCTACGCCGGCGCCGAGCTGGTCAGCGGGACCGCCCCGACTGCTGACGACCTCGCGGCGCTTGCTGAGCTGTACGCCGCCGACCTGGCCGTCTTCGACAAGGTCTCGGGCCTCGACACCTCCGAGTGGCCGACGACCCGCATCCTCGCCGGGACCCTCGACCCGGGCGAGCTCGCGGCCCGCTTCGCCACGAAGGTCGCACCGCTCACCTCCTGAGGCTGGCGCTGCGCCGTACGGGCATCCGCCTCCCCCCTCGAGCGGTGAGTGACCCACATTCCGTCGACGCGGAATGTGGCCTCTCCACCGGAGTCGGGCGTGTCCGTGGCGACTCGCCGAGACGGGGGTGAGCCACCCACATTCCAGATCAAGAAAATGTGGCTGGCTCACCGCTCACCTGACGGCCATCCGGGGGCGGGCGCGTCAGGGGCGGGCGAAGAAGTTCGGCGCGGTCCAGGAGTACATCGACTCCTGCACGACCGGTCGACCCGTGCGCGGGGCGTGGATCATCTGGCCGTTACCGATGTAGAGGGCAACGTGGTAGATCGAGGACGACCTCGAGCTCGAGCCCCAGAAGAGCAGGTCGCCGGGCACGAGCGCGGCCGCGGTGATCGGCGTGGAGCCGGTGTACTGCGCGACCGAGTAGTGCGGCAGCGACTTGCCGCCGGCAGCCCAGGCGCCGGCCGTCAGGCCCGAGCAGTCCCAGGCGTCCGGACCCGAGGCGCCCCACTTGTACGGATCACCGATCTGGGCCGTGGCGAAGGAGATCGCGGCCGATGCGTTCCCGGAGGGGGCCGGTGGGGTCGTCGGGGTCGGGGTGGGCGTCGGCGTGGGAGTCGGGGTCGGGGTGGCCGTCTGCGTCGGCGCCTTGGTCGGCGTCGGCGTCGAGGTCGGCGTGGGGGTGGGAGTCGGCGTGGCCGTCTGCGTCGGCGCCTTCGTCGGGGCCTTCGTCGGCGTCGGCGTCGGCGTCGGGGTGGCGGAGGCCGCAGCCTCCTCCGCGTCCTGCTTCGCCTTGGCGGCCGCCTCCTGGGCGTCCTTCTCGGCTGCTGCCTGGGCTGCTGCCTGGGCAGCGGCGTCCTCGGCGGCCTGGGCCGCGGCTGCGTCGGCCGCCTGCTGTGCAGCCTGGGCGGCAGCCTCGGCCGCCTTCTGCTCGAGCGCGGACTGGCGCTTCTCGGCGAGGGCATAGCTGATGCCCTGGAGCTCGGCGAACTCCCCGATCAGGTCGGTCTTGGTCCGGGCGATGGACTCTGCCTCGGCACCGGCCTGCTCCTGGGCGGCGGCGGCATCGTTGCGGGCGGCGGCAGCGTCGTTCTCGAGCTGCTCGGCCTGGGCGAGCGCGTCCTCCGCCTGGCGGTCGGCGACGGCGGCCAGCGTGGAGGACGCCTCGAAGGCGTCGAACTTGCTGTCCAGCACGCGCTCGGTGACCTGCATCGTGGCGGTCGTGTCGAGGACGCTCTGGATGCCGTCGGCCTCGACCATGGCCGCGAAGCCCTGGAGCTCGGGGTTGTACTGGTAGCTGTCGACCAGCGCATCGGCGTACGCCTGGCGGCTCTGCTCGACGTCCGCGCGGGCGACGGCCGCTGCCTCGTTGGCCGAGGCGGCAGACGCGCGGGCCTGGTCGGCGGCCCAACGCGCTCCGTTGAAGGCCTCGGCGGCCACGGAGGCCGAGACGGCCGAGGTGCGCAGGCGCTCGTTGGCCAGCGCAAGGTCGGCGCGGACGGCGGCGACGTCGCGGGCGGCGGCGTCGGCACTGGCCTCGGCGCTGGCGACGTCCTCCTGCGAGGGCACGTCCTCGTCCGCGGCGTGGGCCGAGACGGCCACCCCCGACGCGAGCAGGGTCAGGCTCAGCGCCGACGCGGTGATCCAGCGGATCGGCGTTCGGCTCTTTGTGGGCGCAGACAGGGCTCGCACGGTGTATCCCCTTGGCAGTAGACGGCCATGGGTGACTTCCCTTTCACCCATGACACTTGCGGCACGTTAGTGCTCACCAGCCCCAAAGGGAACAACTTTCACAAAAAACATGCAAGTCGTCGGCGTGTCGACTTGCGAACTACAACAATGTAGTTCTCGACAGGTGGCTACCTGTGGGCGTGCTCGCAGGAGCCTCGCGGATGGATTTCCACTCGCGCGAGTGGAAGTTCATCGGGGGTCGAGCGTGAGCGCGCGGTACGGCGCCCGAAGATCCACTCGCACGAGTGGATCTTCATCGGGGCGGGTGCGATGACTGGCCACGCCCGGGCGAACGTCAGTCGACGTCGACGGGGACCTTGGAGGTGGTCGACGTCGGGTGCGAGGCGAATCCCCCGCGGTCGAACTTCTGCCCGCTGGCGAGGCCGCCGAGCCAGAAGGAGACGAGAGCGATCGCGACGCCCGCGATGTCGTCGGCGACGTAGTGCCAGCCGAAGTAGAGCGTGGCGACCACCGTGATCACGAAGTTGATCCAGAAGATCCAGTGCACGAGCCGGTTGCGCAGGGTGTACTGCACCATCAGCGCGACGAGCAGGGTGATCGCGACGTGCAGGCTGGCGAAGCCCGCCACCGATTGCACGGCGCCCTCGATGCCGTCGCGGACGACGCCCTTGCGGGCATAGAACAGCGAGTCCATCAGCGCACCCGAGCCGGTGTCGGGCAGGTCGCGGTAGAGCCAGGAGTACTGGAAGCCCGGGCCCAGGGTCGGCAGCGCGTAGTAGGAAGCAGTTCCGAGCGACCACGCGAGGCACTGGGAGGTGGCGAACCAGTAGCCGAAGGTGATGTTGCGCGACCACACGAGCCAGGCAGCCAGCGCGAGCGGGACGAGCGGCAGGAACCAGAGGTAGACCGACGAGAGCACGTGGGCGGACGGGCCGGTGCCGAAGATGGTGTGCAGGACGGTCGCGGGCTCGTGGCCGAGGAAGAGCGCGCGGTCCATGAGGTGGAGCTCGCGGTCGTACTTCGCGTCGCCCATGATGAAGGGGAGGAACGACTTGAGGTTCCGATAGCTGACATAGGTGATGTAGAAGCACACCAGGCCCATGACGACGAGGATCATCCGCTCGCGGGTCCAGTGGTCGCGGACCCGGTTCTTGACGATGTCCGGCATCAGCTTCGGGTTCAGCCGCGAGACCCACAGGGTCCGCGGCAGCATGTCGAGCAGGAACGCGCCGAAGACGAGCAGCGGCAGCCTCAGCCACGACGGCCCGAGGAACCCTTCGGGGTCAACGAGGCGCCGGTCCAGGCTGAAGGCGGCGACGACCGCGAGCAGTCCCGTGACCGTCGCGACTCCAACGAGCAGGGCATAGGCCGGGCGATACACGAAGGGCAGTCTAGGCAGGGCCCTGCGACAGGTCAGATTCCGCGGATCGGCGCGACCCGGGTCGGATCGACCCGCAACCGCACGGTTTCGCCCGGTCCCCAGTGGCTGTCGCGGGGCGCAACGGCGTCGACGAGACCAACGTCACCGACGTCGACCACCAGCCGCACCAGCTCCGGGGTGGCGCGCGCGGACTCGACGGTGCCGCGGAGCCGGCCGGCCTCGTCGGCGACGAGCGCCGATCGGCGTACGGCGACGCCCGCGACAGCGTCGGCAGCCGGAGCGCCTCCGGGGTGCCCGGGGACCGCGGCCAGCACGGTGGCCACGGCCGAGCCGGTGAGCACGCGCGCATAGCCGAGGAACAGCGCAGTCTCGGTGTCCACCGGCGCGGCCCACACGTCCCCGATCGGGCCGGACTGGACGACTCGCCCGGCGCGCATCACCGCGAGCCGGTCGGCGACGTGGAAGGCCTCCTCGTGGTCGTGGGTGACCATCAAGGCGGTGGTGCCGGCGGTGTGCAGGATCTCGCGCAGGTCGACGGCGAGCCGTTCGCGCAGGCCGGTGTCGAGGGCGGACAGCGGCTCGTCGAGGAGCAGCAGGCGGGGCTCGACGGCCAGGGCCCGGGCCAGCGCGACCCGCTGGCGCTCACCACCGGACAAGGTGGCCGGGAGGCGGTCGGCGTAGCCCTCCAGCCCGACCAGGGCGAGCAGCTCGGCGACGCGTTCCTCAGAAGGGCGGCCCCGCAGGCGCAGGGCGTAGCCGACGTTGCGGGCCACCGTCATGTGGGCGAAGAGCTGGCCGTCCTGGAACATCAGCGCGAAGCCGCGCTTGTGCGTCGGCAGCCGGTCCACCCCGACGCCGTCGAAGGCGATCGTGCCCGCGGTGAGGGGCTCGAGACCGGCGATGGCGCGCAGCAGGGTCGACTTGCCGCAGCCGGAGGGGCCGAGCACGGCGAGGATCGACCCGTCGGGGACCTCGAGCGAGACGTCGTCGACCGCGACGACGCCGTCGTAGGCGACCGAGACGTCCGTGAGGGTGAGCATCGTCAGAAGGCTCCCACGCTCGGCACTCGGAGGCGCTCGACGGCCAGCATCACCACGGCCGTGGCGGTCGCGAGCACGACCGACGCGGCGAGCGCCATGCCGTAGTTCATCTCCCCCGGGTGGCCGATGAGCCGGAAGATCACGACCGGCACGGTCGGGTGCTCGTCGCGGGCCAGGAAGGAGGTCGCGCCGAACTCCCCCAGCGACGCGGCGAAGGCGAAGCCGCTCGCGGCGAGCAGGGGCTTCCACACCACGGGCAGGTCGACGGCGAGCAGCGCCCGCCACGGCGAGGCGCCGAGGGAAGCCGCAGCCTGCCGCTGCCGGTCGTCGATCGCGCCCAGGACGGGCACCAGGGTGCGGACCACCAGCGGCAGCGCCACCAGCGCCTGCGCGATCGGCACGAGCAGCGGCGAGTCGCGCAGGTCGAGCGGCGGCTGGTCGAGGGTGATCAGGAAGCCGAAGCCGAGCGTCACGGCGCTGACGCCGAGCGGCAGCATGAAGAAGCCGTCGAGGATGCCGCGAGCGCGTCGCTCCGCCCGGCTCTGCGAGCGACGGGTCACGAGCACGGCGACGGCCAGCCCCATCGCCAGGGCCATCCACGTCGCATCGACGGCCGTGCGCACCGACGTGAGCAGCGCGTCGGTGACAGGCACGAGGAGCGCGTCGTTGGAGCCGACGCTGGTCAGCGCGCGGTAGTTGGCGATCGACCAGCCGTCGTCGGTGCGCAACGAGCCCAGCACCAGCGTCGCGATCGGCGCGGCCACCATGATGAGCACGAGCACCGTCACCGCGATCGCGGGCGCGTCACCGGTGCGGATCGCCCGGGGGCGGGCGGTGGAGCGGTGGGCCGTGGCATCGGGCGTGGCCCGCAGTCGCGCAGCGACGCCGAGCAGCGCGACCACGACGACGAGCTGGAGCACGGACAGCGCGGCGGCGGCCTGCAGGTCGAACAGGGTGGTGGTGAGGAGATAGATCTCCGTCTCGATGGTCGCGTAGCGCACCCCGCCCAGGGTGAGCACGATGCCGAAGGCGGTCGCGCAGAAGAGGAAGACGACACTCGCGGCGCTGACGATCGCCGGGCGCAGCGCCGGCAGCGTCACCGTCCACCACACCTGCGCCGGCGAGGCACCGAGGGCTGCGGCCGCCTCGGCGGGCCTGGTGTCGAGCGACTCCCAGGCGGCCCCGACCGCCCGGACCACGACCGCGATGTTGAAGAAGACGAGGCCGGCGATGATCGCGACCGGTGTCCCGTCGAGGCCGAGGAAGCCGAGCGGCCCGGCCTCGCCGAGGAGCAGCCGGAAGGCCACGCCGACCACGACGGTCGGCAGCACGAAGGGCACCAGCAGCGTTGCCCGGACCAGCCGGCGACCCGGCAGCGCGAGGCGGTGCAGCACGAAGGCCACCGGCAGGCCGAGAAGCACCGCGATCGCCGTCGCCGACCCCGCGGACCACACCGTGAACCACGCGACCCGCCGCACCCGGGGCCGAGCCAGGACGTCGAGGACGCCGCGAGGGTCGAAGGCCCCGTCGGGCCAGAACCCGCGCGCCACCATGCCGCTCACCGGCAGCACGAAGAACACGCCGACGACCAGCACCGGCCCGGTCGCGAGCAGCGCGAGGGTCAGCCAGCGCCTCACCGGGAGGTCCTACCTGGTGACAACGTCCGTCCACTCCGAGAGCCACTGCTCACGGTTGGTCGCGATGTCGGCCGGCGGCACCGACAGCGGCGACGGCGGCTGCACGGCGTACGTCGCCCAGTCGGTCGGCACCTCGACGCTGTCGCTCACGGGGTAGACGTACATCGAGGTCGGCAACGCGGCCTGCACCTCGTCGGAGAGCAGCCAGTCGATGACGGCCTCGGCACCGGCCGGGTTGGCCGCGCCCTCGAGGACGCCTGCGTACTCGACCTGGCGGAAGCAGGTGTCGAGCAGGGCCTCGGTGGTGGTCTCCCCGTCGCTGACGGTGAACGCCGGCGAGGAGTCGTAGGAGACGACGATCGGGCGCTCGCCCTTGCCGCCACCCTGGGTGAAGTCGCCGTAGTAGGCGTCCTCCCAGCCGTCGACGACCTTGAGCCCGTTGTCCATCAGGCTTGACCAGTAGCCCTGCCAGCCGCCCTCGGCGTCGCCGTACTCCGCGATCGTGGCGAGCAGGAAGGCCATGCCGGGGCTGCTGGTCGACGCGCCCGGCGCGACCATCAGGTCCGAGTAGGTCGGGTCGATCAGGTCGGCCAGGGTCGAGGGCGGCTCGATGCTCTGCTTCTCGAACCACGTCTTGTCGATGTTGACGCACACGTGGCCGACGTCGATCGGGGTGAGCTTGTCGGCGCCCTCGTCCAGTGTGTAGTCCGAGGCACCCTCCGGCAGGGTCGGCTCGTAGGTCGCGAAGACGCCCTCGCCGAGCGGCCGCGAGGCGAAGGTGTTGTCGATGCCGAAGGCGAGGTCGCCGGTCGGGTTGTCCTTGGTCAGCGACAGCTTCGCGCTGAGCGTGCCGGCGTCGCCGGCGGCGCGGGTGACGAGGTCGATGCCGGACTCGGCCTCGAAGGCCTTGACCAGCTTCTTGGGCAGGGTGAAGGACTCGTGGGTCACGAGCACGACCTCGCCGCCGACCTCACCCTCGGGCGCGGTCGAGCCGGGCTCGGTGGCCGTCGGCTCGTTGTCGTCCCCGCCCAGGGTGCTGCACCCAGCGGCGGCGAGCACGAGCACGGACGTGATGGACAAGCTGGCAAGGCGACGCAGCATGCGTGGACTCCCTATCGCCGGTGTTAACCGGATCAGGTTCGGAGGGTCTGCAGACGGTCCTGCACTCTCAGCACTGGTGTGCTCCCCTGTCTTCGACCGCAAGCGTACGCCGCAGCGCGGGCGACCCCACTCCTGGTCCGTGGATAGATTGCGCCCATGCCGAGCCTCCGCCACCAGATCGTCGCCACCGCCGTCCCGCGGGTCCGCAAGGCACGCGAGCTCGACTCCGAGCCCGCCGAGCGCGCCCGGATCGAGGCCTGGCACCAGCGCACCCCCGCGGATCTGCCGACGAAGGCCGTGCGGCAGTTCGAGCGGCGCTTCAGCGTCGTCACCGAGGACATCGGCTTCCCCTCCCACGTCATCACACCGCGGCACACCGAGCCCACGCGCACGCTCTTCTACGTCCACGGCGGCGGCTTCGTCGCCGGCATCGACGCCGCCCACCTCCGCCACGCCACCCGCCTCGCCGGCCGGATCGGGGCGCGGGTCGTCATGCCCGACTATCCCCTCGCCCCCGAGCACACTTGGCGCGACAGCCACGACGCGCTCGTCGCGCAGGCCGCTCGCTTCGCCGACGAGCCGGGCGGGATCGTGCTCGCCGGCGACTCGGCCGGCGGCGGCCTCGCGCTCGCGATGGCGATCTCGATGCGGGACCGCGGGCTCACCCCGGCGACCCATCTCGTCCTGCACGCACCTTGGGTCGACCTGACGACCAGCACGCCCGAGACCCTGGAGGTCGATGCCGTCGACCCGTGGCTCTTCCACTCCAAGGTCGTCGTGTACGCCGACTGGTGGGCCGGTTCCGCGAGCGACCTGGCTCGTCCGGAGGTGTCACCGGCGCTGGCCGACCTCCACGACCTGCCGCCGGCGCTGCAGCTCTACGGCACCCGCGACCTGCTCTCGCCCGGCTGCCGGCTGCTGGCGAAGCGGGCTGCCGACGCCGGCTGGGACCTCACCAGCATCGAGGAGCCCGACCTCATCCACGTCTACAGCATCCTGCCGTTCATCCCCGAGGCCCGCCGGGCCCTGCGGCAGGTCGTCGAGTTCGTCTCGTGACGATCAGCGTCCACACCTTCGACGAGCTCGACTCCCGCGCCGCCTACGCGTTGTGGCGACTGCGGCAGCAGGTGTTCGTCGTCGAGCAGCAGTCGCCGTACCCCGATCTCGACGGTCGCGACCTCGAGCCGGCCACCCGCCACGTGCTGGCCCACGACGGGGCCGAGCTGGTCGCCTGCCTGCGGGTGCTCGACGACGGAACGCACGCGCGGATCGGACGCGTCGCCGTCACGCCGGCCGCCCGTGGCCGTGGGCTGGCGCGCGAGCTGATGGCCGCGGCACTCGCCGCGATCGGCGACCGCGAGATCCGGCTGGACGCGCAGACCGGGCTGACGGAGTGGTACGCCACCTACGGCTTCGAGGTCAGCGGGCCGGAGTTCGTCGAGGACGGGGTGGCGCACCGGCCGATGGTGCGTCAGGCGCCGTAGAGCACGACCCCGTCGTCGTCGCCGCGCGTGAGCGATCCGCGCGCGACGAGCAGCTCGAGGTGGGCGCGCGTCTCGAGCGTCGCGAGCGCCGCGTTGAAGACGTCGAGGTCCGCCAGCTTGTGCTCGTGCCGGGTCCACGGCAGCACGCTCGCGACGTCGTACGCCGATCGCGACCCGTCGCCGATCGCGGCGACGCACAGGTCGAGCCGCACCTCGTGGTGCGCGAGGAGCTCGTCGACGCGGGCGTGGGAGCTCGGAGCGACCGGGCCGTGGGCCGGCAGGAGCGTCAGGTCGGGCAGCCCGCGCACCTTGGTCAGGGAGGCCATGAAGTCACCGAGCGGCTGCTCGGCCAGCGCCGGCTCGAAGCCGATCGACGGGGTGATCGTCGGCAGCACGTGGTCACCGGCGAAGAGGAGACCGGCGGGCCGGTCGGCGAAGACGTAGTGGCCCTGCGTGTGCCCGGGCGTGTGCACCGCGTCGATGGTGCGGTCGCCGACGCTGAGCTGGAGGTCGGACTCCAGCCAGGTGTCGGGGTAGTCCCACATGGTCAGGTCGGGGGTCGAGTCACGGGTGAACTCCCCCCACTCCCGGGCGATCGCCGGCGCGCCGGCCGCGAGGAACATCGCGATGTGCGGGTCCTCGGCGTCGCGGTCGACGGCGTGGATGAGGTCGAGGGTCGGCTTGTCGCCGAGGCCGAGCGAGACGTGCGAACCGAACTCGCGACGGACCGTCACCGCCTGCGTGTAGTGGTCGCGGTGGACGTGGGTGACCAGGAACCGGGTGATCTCGCGGACGTCGCGGCCGATGTCGCGCAGCGACTTCTCGAGCAGGGTACGCGAGACCTCGATCGCCCAGCCGCCGTCGATCAGGGTGAGGCCGTCGTCGGTCTCGATCGCATAGACGTTGATCGCGCGGAGCCCGTCCATCGGCAGCGGCAGCGGGATCCGGTGGACGCCGGGCGCGACCGGCCACGTCCCGGGCTCGGTCCAGTGGGTGCCGGAGTCGGGCGAGATCGCTGTGGCGGTGCTGGTCGACGTCACCGCGTCACTCTAGATCGGGCAGTCCGAGGTCGAGGTTGGGCTCCTGGATCCCGCCGTCGACCTCCAGCATCTTGCCCGTGACATAGGCACTCGCCGGCGACGCGAGATAGAGCACCGCGGCGGCGATGTCGTCGGCCTCGCCGATGCGACCCAGCGGCGTACGCGTCTCCATCTGCTCCCGGAGCTCGGGCAGCTCCGCGACCATGTCCAGTGCACTGGTCATGATCGAGCCGACGAAGACGCCGTTGACCCGGATCCGCGGCGACAGGTCGGCCGCGGTGAGTCGGGTCCAGTGCGCAAGCGCGGCCTTGGCGGTGCCGTAGGCGACGTAGCCCCGGCCGGCGGCGCGGCCGAGCAGCGAGGAGATCGTGACGACCGACTTCTCGCCGTCGCCCACCAGCAGGTGGGGCAGGGCCGCGCGGGTCAGCGCATGCGCGGTGCTCACGTTGAAGTGGAAGGCGTCCTCGAGCGCCACCACGTTGGTCCTGACGAACTCGCGCGGCATCGCTCCGCCGACGTTGTTGACGACCGTGTCGAGGCGACCGAACTCGTCGACGGCCGCCTGCGCGAGGGCCGCCACCGCGTCGGTGTCCGAGAGATCGGCGGGTACGGCGAGGGCACGCCGGCCGGCTTTGCGGACCTGGCTCGCGACGGCCTCGAGCTGGTCCTTGCTCCTCGCCGAGATCACGACGTCCGCGCCGGCCTGGGCGAGCGCGACCGCGGTCGCCGCACCGAGCCCACGGCCCGCGCCGGTGACGATCGCGACGTGGTCGGTGAGGGTGAAGCGGTCGAGGATGGAGTCGCCGGAGGTCGAGGAGGGCCGAAGGCTCGTCACGAGACCACCAGTCCGCGCCCGGTCACGAGCGGCAGGTCGAGCGCCGTGACGAGGCCCGGCTTCGCGGCGACGACCGCGGGCACGGAGTTCACGAGCCGCTGCGCGGTGACGATCATCCCGGAGACGTTGTGGTCGCCGTGCTCGCCGTGGTGGCTGAACTCGATCTTCAGGTGCGGCTCGCCCGTCACGACGACGCGGTAGCAGCCACCGCCCTCGGCCGGCGTCGGCCACTCCGGCACCTGGTCCTCGGCCGTGCGGGTGATGTGCTCGAGCACCACGCGCGGCACCCCGTCGACCGTGCCGATCAGCTCGAACCGGACGGCGCCCATGGTGCCCTCCTTGACGTCGACGCTCGCCGTACTCACGTCGCGCTCGGCCGGGCGGCGGTCGACCTTCTCGACGAGCGGCTCGTCGAGCAGCAGGTCGAGGCCCTCGGCGATCTGGCGGACCACTGCTCCCCACGCCATGCTCAGCACGCCCGGCTGCCACAGCAGCTTGTCCGCGTCGACCGCGTCGCCGAAGCCGAAGATGTCGCGCATGACGACGGGCTGGTAGTAGGTGGAGTAGTCGGCGATCTCCAGCACCCGCACCTCGTCGATACGCTGGCTCAGGCTGGTCAGCTGGAGCGGCAGCACGTCGTTGGCCCAGCCCGGGTCGATGCCGTTGACGTGCAGGCTGGCCGGCGCGCGCTCGATCCGCTCGATCATCTCGGGCGGGAGGATGCCGAAGGGGAACTGCAGCAGCACCGGCCCGGAGCTCACGACGTTGATGCCCGCCTCGACGAACTCGCTCAGGTCCTCGATCGCCTCGAAGGTCCGGTCGTCGGTCATCGCGCAGTGCACGATGCAGTCGGGCCTCAGCGCGAGCACGCCCTCGCGGTCGGTGCTGGCGAGCACGCCGAGGTCCCGGTCGAGCCCGGCCAGCCGGCCTGCGTCCTGGCCGTCCTTCTCGGCACTGCTCACCCAGACGCCGACGAGCTCGAGCGCGGGGTGGCGGTCGATGCCGGCGATCGCGTGCCGCCCGACGGTGCCGGTGGACCAGACGACGACGCGCAGTGGCTTCTCTGTCATGCGCCAAAACTAGAACACGTTTCACTATCTGGGTAGGGGCAGAACCGCGGCAAGTGGGTACCGCTCCGACACGCACCCGCGCACCACCCAGGAGGAAAGATGCCCGACGCACTGGCCCAACGGCGTGCCGAGCGCGCCCGGTCCCGGACCGCCGAGGCGGACAGCCGGGCAGCCTGCCTGTCCCTGAGCGTGAAGTGCGCAGCGATCTGCTCCGCGACGGCCGACGCCTGCCTGCGCGAGGAGACCGACGACGACCTGAGCACCTGCATCCGGCTGGCACTCGACTGCGCCGACATCTGCGGAGCGGCCGCCTCGGTGCTCTCGCGGCACGCCATGGGCGACGACGACGCGATCCAGCCGATGCTGGAGGCTGCGGCCGACGCCTGCGCGGCGTGTGCGTCCGAGTGCGAGAAGCGCGCCCTCACCCACGAGCAGTGCCGGTTGTGCGCAGAGGTCTGCCGCCGGTGCGAGCGAGCCTGCCGAAGCCTGCCCACCGCGTCATGACCAACCAGGAGGGAACCATGAGCACCTACGACGAAGGCATCGACGACCTCGATCCGGACGACCTCGACCGGGACGTCCTGGAGCTGGACCCCAACGACCCGGAAGCGCCCGCGGACAACGAGATCGACCCGGAGACCATCGCCCACCTCGACCCGGACGAGGAAGTGCCGGCCTCGGGAGAGCTGCCGCCCGACCCCACAGGTCTCGGGGCGCTCGACTGAACCGGCTGGCTCAGCCGGCCCACCGCTGGTAGCGACGCACCGACGGCGTGACGACTCCGTCCACCCCGAGCTTCGCCAGCTCGCGCCACTGCGCGGGCGAGTCCGCATAGCCGCCGACGACCACGATGCCCTTGCGGCGCAGCCGCTTGACGCGCGACTTCGTCAGGCTGGCGGCGGGCGCGTTGTAGCCCTCGACACGACCGATCGAGGCCTTCACCTTCGCCCAGCCGCTGACGATGAGCTGGGTGTCGAGCCGCGGCGAGAGCCGGTGCACGCGCTCGAGGACGGTCAGGCGCAGCGACGAGATCGCGACCTGCTCGAAGACCGTCGAGTCCTTGAGCAGGTTGACGACCTCGCGGATCTGGCGGATCGACCAGTTGCTGCCCTTGAGCTCGATCATCAGCGAGGCACCGCTCTGGTCTGCCCACGTGAGCAGCTCGCGCGCCGTGAGGATCGGCTGGCGCGTCGTGTCCTCCCGGCACTTCTTGACCAGGTCGCGCAGCGTCCAGGACCCGATCGGGCCGCTGCAGTTGGTCGTCCGGCCGACACCGCTGTCGTGGAGCACGACGAGCTTGTCGTCCTTCGTGCGCCGCAGGTCGGTCTCGATCGCCGTGGCCCCGTCGGCCAGTGCGCGCCCGAACGCGGCCAGCGTGTTCTCGCCGAGCGTGCGCGTGGGCGCGCCACGGTGGGCGGTCAGCGTGAAGTCGGGATCGGCGAACGCCGGCACCGAGGTCAGGCCCGGGACGAGGCTCAGCAGGAAGGCGAGGGGAAGCACGCGGCGTACGAACACGCAGACATGATGCACTGCCGCGGCTCACGCCTGCCGCGCCGCCTCCGCCGCTCTCGCGACCCACTTCGGTTCGTCGCCGTAGCGCTGCGGCTTGATCAACCGGCCGGCGGCGCAGTCCTCGATCAGCTGCACCAGCCTGCTCTCCCGCGTCTCCTCGCGCTTGGCGCTGACGACCCAGTTCTCCGCGATCTTGCGGTAGGACGGCGTCGCGATCTCCCAGAACGCCGCGGCCGCCGGGTCGGCGAGCAGGCGCTCACGCTGCTCGTCGGACAGCAGACCGCCCGCCTCGTAGGCATGGATGCCGCTGCGTTCGGGCTTCCTCTTCTCGTACGCCGCCAGGCCGGCCGGCCGCATCCGGCCCTCGGCGACGAGGCGCTCGACGTGGGCGATGTTGATGGCGCTCCAGATGCTGCTCGACTTGCGCGGTGTCCAACGCTGCCGCACGGCGTCCTCGTCGATGCGCTGCGCGACGCTGTCGATCCAGCCGAAGCAGAGCGCTTCGGGGACGGCGTCCGCCCACGTGAGCCCACGGTCGGGGACGTGCTTCTTCCGCAGCCCCATCCACAGCTCGGTGGCGGTCTCGTGGTTGGCCTCGAGCCACGCGCGGAACTCCTCGGCCGAGGCGAAGAAGGTCGCCGGCCTGTCCGGCGTGCCGCCAGGTGTCCCGATCATCGGCCCGGAGTCAGACCCGCAGGGAGGAGGTGATCGGCGCCTCTCGGGCCAGCTCGACGCCGTCGAGCATGCTCTGGACAGCGCCGACGGTCCGCACCACGTCGTGGGGGGCGAACTTGTCGGCGTGGGTGAAGAGCGCGTGCGCGCCGATGGCGACGACCAGCACGGAACCGCGGACGAAGTCGAGGCGGACGGCGGTCTCGCGCAGCGTCTCGTCGAGGGCACCGAGGACGGCCAGGACGCGGAGGCCGACCTCCGCCACCACGTCGGCGGAGATCGTGCCGGCCAGCTCGTCGTGCATCGACCCGACGAGCTTGCCCTCGTCGGTCATGAGCGCGGACCAGTCGCTCGAGAAGTCGATGGTCGCCCGGCGCAGCCCCTGCCGGATCGCTTCCTGGGGGCCCAGTCCGGGCACCGGGACGATCTCGGGCAGCGGGGTCGGGTGGACCTCGACCTCGGCCATGATGCTCAGGTCCGGAGCGACGCCCGAGGCTCGTGCCACGACGGCGAGGGTGCTCATGGTGCTGAGGCGCTCGAGGCCGCCGAGGTCCAGGAGCTCACCGATCTGGCTGCCCATCCGGCAGGCGTAGCGCAGGGCAGCGGCGAGGTTGCCCGCGGCCCTGTCATCGCCCTCGACCGTGCCGTCGGGCAACACGTCGAAACGCACCCGCTCGCGTCCCTGCTCGTACGACTCCGTCATCGTGCTCTCCCCGGATGGCAACTCAGTCGATCCCCAGCAGACCGAATCTAGCGCTGCTCGGTCGATCGCGGGTCATTTGTCCATGCCGGGCCCGGAGGCGGGGTGTCACGAGGCGGGCGCTGGCTCCTCCTGACGAGCGGCGACGAGGTTGAGCGCGATGTCCACGATCATGTCCTCCTGGCCGCCGACGAGCCCGCGGCGGCCGACCTCGAGCAGCAGCTCGCGCGAGTCGACGCCGTAGCGCTCGGCCGCGGTCTCGGTGTGCCTCAGGAACGAGCCGTAGACACCGGCATACCCGAGCGTGAGCGTCTCCCGGTCGACCCGGACCGGGCGGTCCTGCAGCGGGCGGACCAAGTCCTCGGCCGCGTCCTGCAGCGCGAACAGGTCACAGCCGTGGTCCCAGCCGTTCAGGTCGGCGACGGCGATGAAGGGCTCGATCGGGCAGTTGCCCGCGCCGGCTCCGAGGCCCGTGAGCGAGGCGTCGACGCGGGTCACGCCCTCCTCGACGGCGACCATCGAGTTGGCCACCGAGAGCGAGAGGTTCTCGTGCGCGTGGATGCCGATCTCGGTCGCCGGGTCGAGCACGTCGCGGTAGGCGCGCATCCGCTCGCGTACCCCGTCCATCATCAGGCGACCGCCCGAGTCGGTGACGTAGACGCAGTGCGCGCCGTAGGACTCCATCAGCTTCGCCTGTCCGGCCAGCGTCGCCGCGTCGGCCATGTGGCTCATCATCAAGAAGCCTGAGACGTCCATGCCCAGCTCGCGCGCGGTCGCGATGTGCTGCGCGGAGACGTCGGCCTCGGTGCAGTGGGTGGCGACCCGGACCGACCGGACGCCCATGGCGTGCGCCCGCTTGAGGTCCTCGATGGTGCCGATGCCGGGCAGCAACAGGGTGGTGAGCCGCGCGTTGGTGATGTTCTCGGCGGCAGCCTCGATCCACGCCCAGTCGGTGTGCGAGCCCGGGCCGTAGTTGAGCGAGCCGCCGGAGAGGCCGTCGCCGTGGGTGACCTCGATGCCGCCGACGCCGGCCGCGTCGAGGGCGGCGACGATCTCGCCCACCCGGCCGGGCTGGATGCGGTGCCGGATGGCGTGCATGCCGTCACGCAGCGTGACGTCCTGGATGAAGAGCTTCATGCCGACACCTTCTTCTTGGTTGCGGCCATCGCCTCGGCCATACGAAGGGCCGCACTGGTCATGATGTCCAGGTTGCCGGCGTACGCCGGGAGGTAGTGCGCGGCGCCCTCGACCTCGAGGAAGACGCTCACCTGGTGCGTGACCGGCTGCTCGGTGAGCGTGTGCACGGGCTGGTCGGCGGGGACCGGCACGACCTGCACCAGCTGCTTGAGGCGGTAGCCGGGGACGTACTCCGACACCTGCCCGACCATCCGCTCGACCGACGCGCGGATCTCGTCGTGGGTCGCCTCGTCGGGCGCGTTCACCAGCGCCAGCACCGTGTCGCGCATGATCAGCGGCGGCTCGGCCGGGTTGAGGATGATGATCGCCTTGCCGCGCCCGGCGCCACCGACGGCCTCGATGGCGTGGCTGGTCGTCTCGGTGAACTCGTCGATGTTGGCGCGGGTGCCGGGCCCGGCGCTCCTCGAGGAGATCGACGCGACGATCTCGGCATAGGGCACCGGCACGACCTGCGCGATGGCCGCGACGATCGGGATCGTGGCCTGGCCGCCGCAGGTGACCATGTTGACGTTGTCGGCGTCCACGTGGTCCGCCAGGTTGACCGCGGGGATGACCATCGGGCCGATGGCGGCCGGCGTCAGATCGACCAGCTTCTTCCCGTACGGCGCCAGCTTGGCCGCGTTCGCGACGTGCGCCTTCGCCGAGGTGGCGTCGAAGACGATCTCGATCTCGTCGAAGCCGGCCATCGCGATCAGCCCGTCGACGCCGTCGGAGGTGATGGGTACGCCGAAGCGGGCCGCGCGGGCCAGGCCGTCGGAGTCGGGGTCGATGCCGACCATGGCGCCCATCTCGAGCGTCTCGGAGAGGCGGAGCACCTTGATCATCAGGTCGGTGCCGATGTTGCCGGAGCCGATCACGGCCACCTTGGTCTTCATGCTTGGTTCCCTTCGTGGAACGTGACGGACACGGAGCCGAGTCCGGAGATCTGCGCCTCGAACGTGTCACCGGCGGTGACGGGCACCATCGGGCCGAGGGCGCCGGAGAGGATGACCTGCCCGGCTCGGAGCGGCTCACCGAAGTCGCGGGCGGTGCGCGCCAGCCAGGCCAGCGCGTTCAGAGGGTCGCCGAGGCAGGCGGCGCCGTTGCCGGTGGAGACGACCTCGCCGTTGCGGGTCATGCTCATCTCGACGTCGACGGGCTCGACCTCGTCGAGCGTCTTCGAGGCACTGCCCAGCACGTAGAGCGCGCTCGAGCCGTTGTCGGCGACGGTGTCGGCGAAGGTGATGTCCCAGGCTGCGATGCGGCTGTCGACGATCTCGATGGCGGGCACGACGTGCGCGATCGCGGCCCGGACCTGGGCGTCGTCGAGATCGCCGTCGGCCAGGTCGGCACCGAGCACGAACGCCACCTCGGCCTCCACCTTGCCCTGCAGCAACCCGTGGGTGGAGACGCTGGCGCCGTCGGGGAAGCCCATGTCGTCGAGGAGCACCCCGAAGTCCGGCTGGTCGACGCCGATCTGGGCCTGCACGGCCGCTGACGTCAGGCCGACCTTGCGCCCGACGATCGTCGCCCCGGCGGCGACCCTCTTCGCGATGCCGGCGCGCTGCACGGCGTACGCCGCGTCGGCATCGGCGCCGATCAGGTCGCGGACGGGTGGACAGGGAGTCAGGGTCTGCTGAGCGAGGGCGAGCCGCTCGGTCGCAGGCTGCACGTTGGTCGTGGTCACGTGCACACTGTGCCGTCGCACGCCCGTGGAACCTCGCGCCGGGTTCCGGTCAGCGGAACACGACTTTCAGCGGCGGGCGAGGGTGGCCGAGATGCCGCGGGCGGTGACGCGCACCCGATCGGCGTTGGCCTGCGGGTTGAAGCGGGTCACCGGGCCGGCGACGCTGACGGCGGCGACGGCCTCCCCGTCGAGGTCGAAGACCGGCGCGCCGACGCAGACGAGTCCGAGGCGGGACTCCTCGAACTCGTAGGCGACGCCGGTCGTCCGCACCTGGGCGAGCTGGCGGGCCAGGATGCCGGGCGCGGTGACGGTCCGCGCGGTGTGCCGGGCCAGGCCCGCAGCCACCACGGACTCGAGCACGTCCTTGGGCGCGTGCGCGAGCAGCGCCTTGCCGACGGCGGTGCAGTAGAGCCCGAGCCGCCCGCCGGTGCGCGATGGTACGGCGGCCTGGCGGCGACCGCCGAGCTTGGCGATGTAGACGACGTCGATGCCGTCGCGTACGCCGAGGTGGACCGTCTCGTTCACCTCAGCCCGGAGCTCCTCGAGGAACGGGGTGGCCACCTCGAGCAGGTCGCGCTCCACCGACGCGCGCATGCCGAGCTCGAACATCAGCCGGCCCAACCGGTAGAGGTCATCACGTCGCTCCAGCAGGCCGGAGGCGACCAGGTCACCGCACACACGGTGCAACGTGCCCTTCGCGAGGCCGGTCCTGCGCCCGAGCTCGGCCAGGGTCACGCCGCGGTCGTCCATCGTGAAGGCCCCGAGCACCGCGACCACCTTGCCGAGCACCGTGTCGGTGCCGGTCGACGATCGCGGCCCGGGGTTCACGGGAGGAACGTACCGCCGCGACGGGGCGGCCGTCGGTCAGAGGTTGACCTGGATGTCCGCGTCCTCGCGCAGGGTCTCGACCAGCGACTGGGCGACCTCGGAGAGCTTCTCCGACTTCGCCTGCTCGGCGATCTGCGACTTGACCTGGGCGTAGGGCGGGATCTTCTGTCCCTGCTTGCCCATCTGCGCCTGCTGCTTCTTGGCATCGGCATAGATCTTGCGGAGGTCCTGCTCGGTCGGCTCGACCGATCCGGCCTCGTCGGCGACGAGCTGCTCGATCACCATCTGCGTCTCGAGCTGGACGCGGGCCTGCTCCTCGGTGGTGCCCTGCTTCTCGAGCGCGGCGATGAGCTCGTCGGTCGAGGCGAGCTGGTTCTCCTTCGCCAGCGTGGCGAGCTCGTCCTCGACGTCCTGCTCACTGACGCTGATGCCGCGGGATTCCGCCTCCTGGGCCAGGAGCTCGTTGTCCACGAGCTGGTCGGCCGTCTGCTGCTTGATGGCGTCCTCGTCCGGCGCCTGGCCGGTGCTCTGCGCCTGGGCGGTGGCCTGCTGGAGCTGGGCCTCGAAGACGGGGACGAACTCGTCCTTCGTCACCTCCTCGCCGTTCACCTCGGCCACCACGTCGGGAATGTCGCCCGAGGCGGTCGAGTCATCGGCCCCCGCGGACTCCTCCTGCGACGTCGACTCCTCCGACGTCGCAGCACTGTCGGAGGCGTCGTCACCGCCGCCGCAGGCGGCGAGGGCGAGCATGGCGGCGGCCAGGGAGAGGCCGAGGGCAGGGCGGAGTCGCTGTGAAGAAGTCATCCGGACCGACCGTACCCACCGACCCTGAGCGGCTGCTGAACGGCGCCTGAGGAGGCGGGCCGGGGCACCCTCGACGGAAAGCGCGAAGGCCCCCGGTCCGCATCGCTGCGGAGCAGGGGCCTTGCGGTGGAGCCGCCTGTCAGAATCGAACTGACGACCTTCTCATTACGAGTGAGATGCTCTACCGACTGAGCTAAGGCGGCGTGCTGCCCGGCGCGGTCGAGACCAGCCGGGCAACTCGAGAAGGATAACGCCCGCGCCGCCAGCGTGAAAATCAGGTCAGCACCCGTCGCGGAGCAGGCCCGGACGGCGTCCCTTCGTGAGCTCGATGAACGCGACCTCGGCGTCGGCCGTCGGCCGTCCGTCGTCGGCACTCGCATCCATCGAGAAGCCGAGCCAGCGGCGCTGGGTGCGGATGAAGAAGCCCCACTGGTCGTAGTCGTTGGTGCGGGGCCCGAGCAGGCGGTCGCCGTACGCCGTCCTCAGGTCGGCCAGGGTGCTGCCGACCTCGATGCCCTCCTTGGTGCTGATGCCGTCGCCGAAGACGCCGATCGTGCCGACCGTGCCCTCGGTGCCCTCCACGAAGCCGGGATAGACGTCGATCGACGTGCGCCACGGCCTCGTCGGCCAGATGTCGCGCGTGCCGCAGGCGGCGGTCTTCACGTCGAGCGCGAAGTAGCCCGACTCCGCGGCCGACTCGAGGCTGTCGCCGATGCGCACGGTGTCGAATCGCCCGGGCGCGATCCTCACGTCACCGGCATCGGCGCCCTGGTGTGCCGACGTGGGCGCCGGGGCGGCGAGCACGGCGGCAGCGAGTGCGCCGGCGAGCGGCAGGACGAATTTCTTGAGCATTGGAATCCCCCTCCATTGCAGTGAGCCACCAGACAACCACACGGCGCCTCAGCAGTCGGTCTGGTCCTTCGGCACGTCCCCGTCGAGGAGGTAGGACTCGATCGCAGTGTCGATGCACTCGTTGCCGGAGTTGTAGGCCGTGTGGCCGTCACCGTCGCGGCGGAGCAGGACCCCCGAGTCGAGCTGCTCGGCCAGCGCCTCGGCCCACTTCATCGGCGTGGCGGGGTCGCGGGTGGTGCCGACCACGAGGATCGGCGCGGCGCCCTCGCCGCGGATCTCGATCGGTGCCTCGGTGGTCCTGGCCTTCGACGCGCGGCACGACGTCAGCGACCACGCGAAGATCGAGCCGAACGTCGGCGAGGCCTCCTCGTAGGCCGGCAGCTCGGCCGCGACCTTGCGGAAGGGGACCGAGGACGGGTCGTCGAGGCAGTTGATCGCGAAGATCGCCTCGGAGGAGTTGTCGGTGTAGCCCTCCGGGCCGCGCGAGGCATAGAGGTCGGCCAGCTCCATCAGCGCGGTGCCGCTGCCGTCGAGCGCCGAGCGGAGCGCGGCGCTGAGCAGGAACCAGTAGTCGCGGTTGTAGAGCGGGGTGACGATGCCGTAGAAGGCGTTGCCGATCTGGAGCTCTCGGTCGTCGCCGGTGGGCAGGGGCGAGGCCTCGACGTCGGCGAGCAGGCCGCTGATCGTGGCCAGCCCCGCGTCCACCGACTCACCGAGGAAGCAGCTGTCCGTCGTGTCGACGCAGTTCTGGATGTAGGCGCGCAGCGCGGTCTCGAAGCCGGCCGCCTGCTCGAGGCCGAGCTGGCGGTTGTCGAGCGAGACGTCCACGGCACCGTCGAGCACGAGCCGTCCGACCCGGTCGGGGAAGAGCTCGGCATAGGTCGCGCCGAGCTTGGTGCCGTAGGAGGCGCCGAGGTAGGTCAGGGTCTCCTCGCCGAGCGCGGCGCGCAGGACGTCCATGTCGCGGGCGGCCTCGATGGTCGAGACGTGGTTGACCGCGTCGCCGCTGAGCTCGGCGCAACCGCGACCGAACCCGCGGATCAGGGAGGCGAACTCCTGCTCCTCCGCCGCGTCGTCAGGGCTCGGGTCGGAGGAGAGATAGGTGTCGAGCTGGTCGTCGGTGAGGCAGTCGACCGGGGCCGACTCGCCGGTGCCCCGGGGGTCGAAGCCGACGATGTCGAAGGCACGCAGCAGGGGTTCGCGGAACACCCGGTTGGCGGCAGCGGCGTAGTCGGTGCCGGGCGCACCCGGCCCGCCGGGATTGACCACGAGCGCACCCTGGCTGTCGCCACGCGCCGGCACCTTGAGCAGCGCGATCTCGATCGTCTCGCCGGTCGGCTCGGCGTAGTCGAGCGGCACCTCGAGCGTGGCGCACTCGACGTCGGACTCGCAGGACTCCCAGTCGAGCGCCTGACCATAGAAGTCGCGCAGCTCCGGCGAGGGCGCGGACGCCTCGTCGGGCTCGGCGGCCGGCGACGAGGACCGCGATCCCGGCCGGTCGGACCGGGGCCCGCCGTCGTCCGAGCGGATGAACGCGGACGCGAAGGCATAGAACGTCGTCACGACCAGCGCGAAGACCAGCAGCACCACCACGAGCTTCTTCATCGACCAGTTCCCCCCGGCAGCCGCAGCGCCACCATCATCGACTCGAGCGCCAGGAGCGGCGGCACGTTGAACTCCAGCATCTGCTCACGCGCGGTGAAGATCGCATCGATCATCCGCAGCAGCTGCTCGGGCGTGGTCACCCGCGTCAGCTGCTCGATCTCGGCACGCATCTCCTCGTTGACGAGCGCGCCCGGCGCACCCACGGCGAGCGCGATCGCGTCGCGATAGACCGACGTCAGGTCCATCAGGCAGCGGTCGGCGACATCGAGGATGCGCCGCTTGGCCCGCGTCTTCTGGTCCTTCTCCAGCGCACCCAGCGCCGGGGAATATTCGCGCGGTCGCCTGCCGCGCTCCACGACGCCGTACGCCGCGTCGAGGTCCTTCTTCTCGCGCGCATCGAGCTCGGTGGTGATCGCCTCGGCCTCGTCCTTGGCGATCTCGGCGACGTTGGTCGCGGCCTGCATGCAGGCGCCGATCGAGGTCAGCCGGGCCGGGATCTGCACGACCTGGCGGCGCCGCAGCCGGGTCTCCTCGTCGCGGGCCAGCGCCCGGGCGCGGCCGATGTGGCCCTGGCTGGCGCGGGCGGCGCTGGCCGCCAGCTCGGGCCCGATCCCGAGGGTGCGCACGAGGAAGTCGGCGACGTCGTCGGCCGGCGGGGTGGTCAGCGTGACGAGGCGGCAGCGCGAGCGGATCGTGGGCAGGACGTCCTCGACGGTCGGCGCGCACAGCAGCCACACGGTGCGGGCGGTCGGCTCCTCGATCGCCTTGAGCAGGGCGTTGCAGGCCTGCTCGGTCAGCCGGTCGGAGTCCTCGACGACCATGACCTGCCAGCGGTCACCGGACGGGGCCAGGCCGGCGCGGCGCACGAGGTCGCGCACCTCGTCGACGCCGATGGAGAGCTTCTCGGTGCGGACGATGCGCACGTCGGCGTGGGAGCCGGTCATCACCGTGTGGCACGACTTGCAGTGTCCGCAGCCGCTGCCGCTCTCGCACTGGAGGGCGGCGGCGAAGGCGACCGCGGCGTTGGACCGGCCGGAGCCGGGCGGGCCGGTGAACAGCCACGCGTGGGTCATCCCGTCACCGGTCGCAGCGCGCTGCAGGCTCTCGATGACGGGCTGCTGGCCGACAAGGTCGTCCCAGACCGGGCGGGCCTCCCGGGTGTCGCTCACGGCAGCATCGCCTCGACCCGCGTGCGGATGGATCCGGCGATCTCGTCGATCGGAGCCCGGGCGTCGAGGACGAGGTAGTGGTCGGGGTCGGCGTCGGCGAGGCCGAGGAAGCCCTGGCGCACGCGCTGGTGGAACTCCAGGGACTGGCCCTCGATCCGATCGCGCTCCTCGAACCGGCCCAGGCCGGTCTGGGGCTCGAGGTCGAGGACCACGGTCAGGTGGGGTCGCAGGTCGCCCGTCGCCCAGCGGTTGACGCGCTCGACCTCGGCGACGACCAGGTCGCGGCCGGCGCCTTGGTAGGCCAGCGCGGAGTCGACGTAGCGGTCGGTGATGACCACCTCGCCCCGCGCCAGCGCCGGGAGGACGACCGTGTCGACGTGCTCGGCCTTGTCGGCGGCGTACAACAGGACCTCGGTGCGGTGCGAGAGCTCCCCCGTCGCGGGGTCGAGGACGATCTGGCGCAGGGCCTTGCCGACCTCGGTGTCACCGGGCTCGAAGGTCAGGAGCACGGTGTGACCGGCCCCCTCGAGCCAGTCGGCGAGCAGGCGCGACTGGGTCGACTTGCCCGCACCCTCGCCGCCCTCGAAGCAGACGAACAGCCCGCTGTCTGCATAGACCTTCTCGCTCACGCGCACACCCTACGGGCGAGCACCGACGCCCAGTGCGCTCCGTCAGATCTGGCCGTCCGCATCGTCCGGCGTCGCCTCGTGGCCCTCGATCCCACGCGTACGGCGCAGCTCCTTCATCTCCGCCTCGAAGATGTGCCTCCGGCCCTCCACCAGCTCGTCGATCGCACGCTGCTGGAGCCCGGTCGCCTCGGCGTAGTAGCCGTCGTCAAAGGCCTCGACCATCTGGAAGGTCCACATCCCTGGTAGCGGGTTGCGCCCCAGCACCTTGCGGTCGAGGTCGGCGGCGATGGCGTCGTGGCCCGCGTCGCGGAGCAGGTCGGTCGCCTCCTCCAATGTCCGCTCCGCACTGCCGATGAGGCGGTGGAACGCATAGAGGTGGCCACGGGCGTGCTCGACGTGGTCGACGGCAGCGGACAGCTTGCCCAGGGCCTCGATCGTGGCGTCGGAGACACCTTCGGGACGGCGGTGCTCGGGTGCGGGTTGGTCGCTCACGGTCTCGACGATCACACGCTCGCCCACCGCTCCGCCACACCGCTAGGGGCGGGAGCCCTAGGCTTCGTCCACGCGCGGCAAGGGGGAAGCATGCCGATCATCGAGGAGCAGCCGACAGGTGACCTTGGCTCACCGATCGAGCACGCGACCCGCCAGGTGCGGATCGTCGCCTGGTCCCTCGCGCTCGGCTGGGTCTGCCTGTTCGCGTCCCTGCTGACCTCCGCCGAGCGGGAGTCCTCCTACGCCGACCTCGAGGCCGGCATCCGCGCAGGCGAGATCTCCGAGGTGCAGGAGTCGAGATCGGACTTCGGCGCCGGCACGACCGGCTACGAGACCGTCGACATCCGCTGGCGGGACGGCCTCGTCCGTCGTACGGCGACGCTGACCCATGCCTCGGACGAGCGCTCCGCAGCCGAGGCCCGCAAGGGTGGCACAGCCCTGCCCGTCGTGGTCGGCTCCGTCGCGGACCACCTGACGGCGCTGGACCCGGACCTCCGCGTCACCCGGGGTGAGCGGCTGCTGGCGTCCATGACGATCTCCGGCTGGAATGCCAGCGGGTGGCACGCGCTGGCCCACCTCGTGCTCCTCGTAGCCACCCTCGCCCTGATCTCCGGTCCGCGCCCCTGGCGGGCGACGCGGTGGGCCTGGGCCTGGCTGGTGCTGCTCGCGCCCCTCGTCGGGGTGCCGGCGTACTTCCTGCTCGGCGGAGCCACCGGCCTGTTCCGGCCCCGCCCGCCCGCGCGGGTGTGGCTCACCGGCGGCTGGGCCTTCCTGCTCGCGTTGCTGCTCGGTGGCGGCGCGGCCTCCCGCTGAGCCGGCCGGTCGGGTTGTCCGCCCCTGAACTTCCACCCGAGCGAGTGGAAGTTCAGGCCGGAAACCGACCGGCCACGCTCGGGCGACGATGAACTTCCACCCGTAGGAGTAGAAGTTCATCGCGGGGTCGATCAGGCCTTCTTCGCCGGCGTCTTCTTGGTCGCCGTCTTCTTCGCGGCGGGAGCCTTCTTGGTCGTGGCCTTCTTGACCGTCGTCTTCTTCGCGGCGGTCTTCTTCACGGCCTTCTTGGCCGGCGCCTTCTTGGCGCCCTTCTTGGCCGCCTTCTTCGCCGGGCCCTTGTCGCGCCGTTCCTGGAGCAGCTCGGCCGCGCGCTCGAGGGTGATCGACTCGACGGTGTCGTCCTTGCGCAGGGTGGCGTTGTACTCGCCGTCGGTGACGTACTCCCCGAAGCGGCCGGCCTTGACGACCACCGGCTGACCCGAGACCGGGTCGTTGCCGAGCTCCTTGAGCGGAGCGACCGCGGCACCGCGACCGCGCTGCTTGGGCTGGGCGTAGATCGCGAGCGCCTGGTCGAGGGTGATGTCGAAGATCTGGTCCTCGCTGGTCAGCGAGCGGGAGTCGGTGCCGCGCTTGAGGTAGGGGCCGTAGCGCCCGTTCTGCGCGGTGATCTCCTCGCCGTCCTCGCCTGCGCCGACGACGCGCGGCAGCTCGAGCAGCTTGACGGCCTCCTCGAGCGACACGGTGTCGAGCGACATCGACTTGAACAGCGAGCCGGTGCGCGCCTTGGCCGACTTGGGCGCGTCCTCGGGCAGGACCTCGGTGACGTAGGGGCCGAAGCGGCCGTTCTTGGCGACGACCTCCAGCCCGGTCTCCGGGTGGATGCCGAGCACGGCCTCCTCGCCGGCCGGGTTGGCGAGCAGCTCGCGCGCCTTGACCAGCGTCAGCTCGTCGGGCGGCAGGTCGTCCGGCACGTTGGCCCGCACGAGCGCGCCCTCGTCGCCTTCGGGGCCGGGGCCCTCGACGTACGGGCCGTAGCGACCGACGCGCAGGTCGATGCCCTCGCCGATCGGGAAGGTCGCGAGCTCCTTGGCGTCGATGTCGCCGAGCTCGTTGACCAGCGTGTGCAGGCCCTCGATCTCGCCGCCGCCGAAGTAGAACTCGGCCAGCTCGGTCTTGCGGTCGCGGCGACCGCCGGCAATGTCGTCGAGGACGTCTTCCATGCGGGCGGTGAACTCGTAGGAGATCTGCCGCGGGAAGTGGTTCTCCAGCAGTCGCACGACGGAGAACGCCAGCCAGGCCGGCACGAGCGCCGAGCCCTTCTTGTAGACGTAGCCGCGGTTGACGATGGTGCCCATGATTGAGGCGTACGTCGACGGGCGCCCGATCTCGCGCTCTTCGAGCTCCTTGATCAGCGTCGGCTCGGTGTAGCGCGCCGGCGGCTTCGTCTCGTGCCCGGCGGCCTGGACCGACGCGGCCGAGACGGCCTCGCCCTGGGTCAGGTTGGGCAGGCGGGTCTCCTGGTCGTCGCGCTGCGACGAGTCATCGGTGCCCTCGACGTAGGCCTTGAGGAAGCCGTGGAAGGTGATGACGCGACCGCTCGCGGAGAAGACTGCGTCCTCACCCGTCGAGGAGGTCCCGCCGATGCGGATCGAGACGGACTGGCCGGTGGCGTCCTTCATCTGCGACGCGACCGTGCGCATCCAGATCAGCTCGTAGAGCCGGAACTGGTCGCCGGTGAGGCCGCTCTGCGCGGGCGTGCGGAAGGAGTCGCCGGCCGGGCGGATCGCCTCGTGGGCCTCCTGCGCGTTCTTGACCTTGGAGGCGTAGGTGCGCGGGGCGTCGGGGACGTACTCGGCGCCGTACAGCTCGAGAACCTGCTCCCGGGCGGCGTTGATGGCCGTGCCCGACAGCGTCGTGGAGTCGGTTCGCATGTAGGTGATGTAGCCGCCCTCGTAGAGGCGCTGCGCGACCGACATCGTGACGCTGGAGCTCATGCCGAGCTTGCGGCCGGCCTCCTGCTGGAGCGTGGTGGTGCGGAAGGGCGCATAGGGCGAGCGGCGGTAGGGCTTGGACTCGACCGACCGGACGTCGTACGTCGTGTCCTCGAGCGCGGCAGCCAGGGCCTCGGCGCGGGCGCGGTCGAGGTGGACGATGCCGTCCTTCTTCAGGACGCCGTCCTGGCCGAAGTCGCTGCCGCGGGCGACGCGGGCGCCGTCGAGGGAGTGGAGCTTGGCCGGGAACATCCGCTGGTCGTGGGAGCTGCCGGCGTCGAAGGTGCCCTCGAGGTCCCAGTAGGACGCGACGCGGAACTTCATCCGCTCGCGCTCCTTGTCGACCACGAGCCGGGTGGCCACGGACTGCACGCGACCCGCGGACAGGCCGGACATGACCTTGCGCCACAGGACGGGTGAGACCTCGTAGCCGTAGAGGCGGTCGAGGATGCGGCGCGTCTCCTGGGCCTCGACGAGGTCCATGTCGAGCTCACGCGGGCTGTCGGCCGCCGCGAGGATGGCCGACTTGGTGATCTCGTGGAAGACCATCCGCTTGACCGGGATGCCCTTGGGGGCGAGCTCGTCGAGGAGGTGCCAGGCAATGGCCTCACCCTCGCGGTCCTCATCGGTGGCGAGATAGAGCTCGTCGGCGTCCTTGAGCAGCTTCTTCAGCTTCGCGATGTGGCTCTTCTTGTCGCGCGGCACGACGTAGTAGGGCTCGAAGCCGTTGTCGACGTCGACGGCGAGCCGGCCCCACGGCTTGTCCTTGATCTTGGCCGGCGTGTCAGCGGCGTTGTTGGGCAGGTCGCGGATGTGACCGATGGACGACTCGACGACATACCCGCTGCCGAGGTAGCCGCCGATCATCTGCGCCTTCTTGGGCGACTCGACGATGACCAGCTTGTGTGCCACGTGTTTCTCCTGCTCCCTGCCAATGAATCGTCGGGCGACTCCCAGTGAGTCCGCGACGCAAGATCCCGGTGTCCGTCCCCAGTGCCGACCCGATTGCGCCGCAACCGTAGCGCGTGAAATCGAGACGTCCACTCCTGCGCGTCCCTGTGGATGGACGGTGCAACGGGCGGCCGGGGCCGGGTCTGTGGATAACCGAGCTCGATTGTCGGTCGGTGGTGCCAGCGTGACACGTCACCACAACCACCCGAAGGAGCACCCGTGCACGACCACTATGACGACCCCTGGTCCACCCCGTCCTACCCCTCCGTCCACCCACAGAGCGACGTCGTCACGCACCTCGTCTTCGTCGGCGGCCGTCTGGCCGAGACCTGGTCGGAACAAGCAGCCGATGGCCCGTACGCCGAGTTCGCGCGGTCGCTGGCTCGCGAGCGGCAGCCGGTGGAGCCCGCGCCGTCACCCGCGGTCCCCGTCCACGTCCGGCTGCTGGAGTGGCTGGACGAACAGGCCGGCGGCCGCGACTCCCTCCTGGCGCTGGGCGGCGAGCCCCTCGGTGACGACGACACCGACGTGCCCACCGCGGAGCGCGCGTCCGACCAGCAGCGCTTGCTGGCCGTCGCGGAGCTTCTCGACGGTTGTGCCAACGTGCTCCTGCACGTGGAGGAGTGGGGCAACGCGTGCCGGCGCGCCCTGGTGACGCTGTGGGAGGTCGACCGCGAGGCGGTCTCCTTGGCGCCGACCGCCTCCCACGTCGCCGCCGGGATCGTGTGGGCGGTCGGCAAGGCCAACGGCTGGTTCCCCGGCAGCGGCCATGCGATCTGCACCCAGTCGCAGCTGCGGGACCACTTCGGGCTGACGGCCTATCCCAGTGCCTACGGCAAGTCCGTGCAGGCGGCCCTGCGCGTCACCTGGCCGACCGCGACCGCATCTTCGGGCTGGCGACGGCCGATCACGCCCGAGCTCGAGGCGCTCGGCCGGCCCGACCTGCTCACGGCCCGCACTCGCCGTACCCTCCTCCGCTTGCGCGAGCAGGCCCTGGCGAGCGCGCGGATCGCCGAGCCGGGCGAGCTCGACGAGGCGTCGTGACCGCGCGCGGCGACCCGGGTCACGGCGTGGTCAGGAAGCCTTCGTCGACCAGCTCGCGCACGACCGGCAGGTAGGTCGCGCGCAGCTCCTCGCCGTCCTGGTCGGTGAGCTCGGCAACGGCATCGAGGATCTGTGCCACCGACAGGTCGCCGTCGCTGGCGCCGATCAGGGCAGCCTCCACGGTGTCGACCTGGCGGGCTCGCCGGAAGCCGCGCTGCTGGCGGACGACGATGGTGGCCGGGTCCTCGGCGCCGGGCGGGCCCTGCGTCTCCTGCAGCACGTCGGGCCGGGCGACGAGGTGCGTGGTCACGTCGATCTGGCTCCGGGTCGCGGTGAAGTGGTCGGCGATCGCCGGCCCGATCGGCTGCTCGACGTCGTAGCGCCACTCCTCGAGCCGGTGCTGTCCGCTGCCGCCTGCCTGGAGGTTGATCCAGCCGAAACCGACGCCCTCGATGCCCTGCTCGTCGAACCACGACAGCCAGGTGTCGTAGCGGCGCGGGTAGTCGGGGGTGCCGTGCACGCCTTCGTCCTTGAGCCACAGCTCGACGTACTCGCTCGGGTCGATGACCTCGCGCTGGATGACCAGCGCGTCGCAGTCGTCGCGCAGCCAGGAGGCGAGGCGCTCGTCCCACTCGGTGCCGCGCAGGATCGACCAGTTCGCCAGGATCTGGCACAGGCCGCGCTCGGTGAGGTGGGCCGGCGCCGCGCGGACGATGTCCTCGACGACGCGGTCTCCGGGCAGCCCGGAGTCACGGTAGACGAGCCGCTCGCCGGTCGCGGGGCTGATCACGAACGGCGGGTTGGTGGCGATCAGGTCGAACCTCTCGTCGGCCACCGGCTCGAAGAAGGAGCCGTCGCGCACGTCGACCTCAACGCCGTTGAGCACCGCGTTGAAGCGGGTCATCCACAGCGCGCGCTGGTTGACGTCGGTCGCGACGACGCTCGCCGCATGGGTCGCGAGGTGGAGGGCCTGCACCCCGCACCCGGTCCCGAGGTCCAGCGCGCGGCCGACCTCGTCGCGGACCGTCAGCTGGGCCAGGCTCGTCGAGGCACTGGAGATGCCGAGCACGTGGTCGGCGCCGACCCGGGTCGGCGCGCCGTCGAGGCCGGGGGTCAGGTCGGAGACGACCCACAGGTCGACGTCGTCGGTGGAGTAGGGGCGGACGTCCATCCGAGCCGCGACCTCGCCGACGCTCTGCTCGAGCAGGCCGGCGTTGCAGAGCCGGTCCACGAGTCCGGGCAGCGCACGCTCCGCCTCCGCGTGCGTGGTCGGCGTCTGGAGCAGGAACAGCCGGGTGAGCGTGCTCAGTGCGGAGCCGTCCGCCGTGCGGCGTACGCCCGGCGTGGTCTCGTTGCGGCTCAGCGCGCGGTGGCCCTGGTCGCCCAGCACCTCGGCCACGGCGTCGTAGGTGAAGTCGGCCGCGACGAGCGCTGCTCGCAGATCGGTGGCCAGGGTGAGCTCAGGGGCGGCGGTCATGACGACAGTCTTCCAGCGTGCACGAGGTTGAGTACGCGGGCGCCTGCGGTGACCGCCGCGCCACCGTGGAACGGCAACGGCCCGCCGGTCTCCCGGCGGGCCGTCGTCGTGCTGGGGTGGATCAGGTGGTGGCGTGCGGTGCCATCGACGAGGAGCCAGTGTTGTCACCGTCGTCGCTGATCGACACCTCGCGCTGCTTGGAGACGTAGATCGCGGCGGCGATGATGCCGACCGCGACGACGGCGATGATGATCCGCAGCACGTCGTTCTGGTCATCGCCCACGCTCATGGAGACAACCGCGCTCGCGATGAGCAGCGAGACGAGGTTCATCACCTTGATCAGCGGGTTGATGGCCGGGCCGGCGGTGTCCTTGAACGGGTCGCCGACGGTGTCACCGATGATGGTGGCCTCGTGGGCGAGCGAGCCCTTGCCGCCGTGGTGACCGTCCTCGACGAGCTTCTTCGCGTTGTCCCAGGCGCCGCCCGCGTTGGCCAGGAAGACGGCCATCAGGGTGCCGGTGCCGATCGCGCCGGCGAGGAAGCCCGCCAGCGCGGTGGCGCCGAGGCCGAAGCCGACCGCGATGGGAGCCAGCACTGCCAGGATGCCGGGCGTCACGAGCTCGCGCAGCGAGTCCTTGGTGACGATGTCGACGACCTTGCCGTACTCCGGGCGACCGGTGCCCTCCATGATCCCGGGGATCTCCCGGAACTGGCGGCGGACCTCGTAGACGACCGCTCCCGCGGCTCGTGCGACAGCGTTGATCGCCAGGCCGGAGAAGAGGAAGACGACGCAGGCGCCGAGCAGGACGCCGACCAGGACGGCCGGGTTGAAGACGTCGAACTGCAAGAACTCGTCCTGCGCCGGGTTGGCCTCGACCAAGGCATCGAACACCGAGGTGGCGTAGGAGCCGAACAAGGCGGTCGCGGCGAGCACGGCCGTCGCGATCGCGATGCCCTTGGTGATCGCCTTGGTGGTGTTGCCGACCGCGTCGAGCTCGGTCAGGATCTGCGCGCCCTCCGGGCTGACGTCACCCGACATCTCGGCGATGCCCTGTGCGTTGTCGGAGACCGGACCGAAGGTGTCCATCGCCACGATCACGCCGACCGTGGTCAGCAGGCCACAGCCGGCGAGCGCCACCGCGAACAGCGACACGGTGAGCGCGGCGCCGCCGAGGAGGTAGGCGCCGAACACGGCCGCTCCGATGACCAACGTGGTGTAGACGGCGGACTCGAAGCCGACCGAGAGACCCGCGAGGATCACCGTGGCCGCACCGGTGAGCGAGGTCTTGCCGACGTCCTTGACGGGGCGGTGCTCCGTGCCGGTGTAGTAGCCGGTGAGCGCCAGGATCCCTGCGGACATCACGATGCCGATGACGACGGCGGACGCAGCGATGAACCGCGGATCGCCCTCGGCGTCGATGAGCGCATCGGAGATGTTCGTGAACTCGGCGAAGCTGCTGGGCAGGTAGACGTAGGCCAGCACGACGCTGGCCACCGCCGCGATGCCCGAGGAGAGGTAGAACGAACGGTTGATCGTCTTCAGGCCGTTCTCCCCCGCCTTGGGCCTGGTGAGGTAGACACCCGCCACCGCGGTGAGGGCGCCGATGGCCGGGATCAGCAGCGGGAACACGAGACCCTTGTCGCCGAAGGCCTGCGAACCGAGGATCAGGGCGGCGACCAGCGTCACGGCGTACGACTCGAAGAGGTCTGCAGCCATGCCGGCACAGTCACCGACGTTGTCGCCGACGTTGTCGGCGATGGTGGCGGCGTTGCGCGGGTCGTCCTCGGGGATGCCCTGCTCGACCTTGCCGACCAGGTCCGCACCGACGTCGGCAGCCTTGGTGAAGATGCCACCGCCGACTCGCATGAACATGGCGAGCAGCGCGGCGCCGAAGCCGAAGCCCTCGAGCACGTCGGGGGCCGTGTCCTGGAAGACGAGCACGACGAGGCTGGCACCGAGCAGGCCCAGGCCGACGGTGAGCATGCCGACCATGGCGCCGGTGCGCAGACCGATCGTCATGGCGGGCTCGCGTCCGACGCTGTCGGCAGCGGCCGCGACCCGGAGGTTGGCGCGGACGGCGAGGTTCATGCCGAGATAACCGACCGCGGACGAGAAGCCGGCGCCGACCAGGAAGAACACGGAGCGGAAGATGCGCACGGTCATGTCGTCCGCCGGCAGCACGAGCAACGCGAAGAACGCGATCACCGCGAAGATGCCGAGGGTGCGGAACTGCCGGGTCAAGTAGGCGTTGGCGCCTTCCTGGACAGCTAGGGCGATGGTCTTCATGTTGTCGGTGCCTTCACCGGCGGCCAACACCTGCTTGCGGAACACCACCGCCATCGCGAGCGCGCCGAGCGCGATCGCGAGGACGACGATGACCAGAAGCTGGTTGGTGCCCGTGAGCGTCACGACAGCGGGATCGATCCCGGTCATGTGCGTCCTCCTGGGAGTGGAACGTCTAAGTACGAACGCGCGGGAGTCTACGCACCTGTGACCCGGATCACGCGGACGGCTGTGTCACACATCACATGCGTGTTCCGGGCATGCCGGAACGACCGCACCGCCGTACGGCGACGTGCGAGCGTCAGCGAGCGACGGACGGGTCGACGGAGTCGTGGATCACGAACACCTTCGCCAGCCCGGTGATGCGGAAGATCTTGAGCAGTCGCTCCTGGGAGCAGATCAGCTCGAGCGAGCCGTCGTGGGCGCGGACCTTCTTCAGGCCGCCGACGAGCACACCGAGGCCGGTGGAGTCGAGGAACTCGACGGCCTCGAGGTCGATCACGATGTGGTAGGAGCCGCCACTGACGAGCTCGGTGATCTGGTCGCGCAGCTTGGGCGCGGTGTAGACATCGATCTCACCGCCGACCGCGACGATGGCGCGACCGTCTTCCTCGCGGGTCGCAAGGGTCAGATCCACGACTGCTCCGATTCGGAAGAACTCCACTCGAAGCAGGACGCCCCGAATGCTGCCGAGAGTCATCAAACCATGACTCACGGCATCCACGCAGGCCCACCCATGACCTGGGGATGAGCCGCGGCGCTCCGGTGTCGGTGCCGTTTGCGACACTGCGCAACGTGAGCACCCTCGACGGACCCCAGCATCGCCGGGTGGACGAGGTCGTGGCGCGCCTGACGGCGGTGCCGGGCCGCGAGGGCAGGCTGCGTCATCTCGAGGTGGTGGCGCCCCGGCCGGCCGTGTTCGCGCCGTGGCCGGACTGGGTCGCCGACGACGTGCGGGCCGCCTTCGAGCGGGCCGGTGCGACGACCCCCTGGCAGCACCAGGCCGTCGCCGCGGACGCCGCCCACTCCGGCCAGCACGTCGTGCTCTCCACCGGCACCGCCTCGGGCAAGTCGATGGCCTACCAGCTGCCGGCCCTCACGGCCATCCGCGAGGGGCGGGGCCGACGCGGCGAGCGCGGGGCGGGTGTCCTCTACCTCGCGCCGACCAAGGCACTCGCCAACGACCAGCTGACCAACATCGCCGCCCTGGGCCTCGACGTGCGCGCCTGCACCCACGACGGCGACAGCACCCGCGAGCAGCGCGACTGGACCCGCGACTTCGGCGAATACGTCCTGACCAACCCCGACATGCTGCACCACTCGCTGCTCCCCCGGCACGCCCACTGGGCGGCCTTCCTCGGGTCGTTGCGCTACGTCGTGGTCGACGAGTGCCACCACTACCGCGGCGTCTTCGGCGCCCACGTCGCCCACATCCTGCGGCGGCTGCGGCGCATCTGCGCGATGTACGGCGCCCACCCCACCTTCATCCTCGCCTCCGCCACCGTCGCCGACCCGGAGGTCGCCGCCGGTCGGCTCACCGGGCACGACGTGCTCGCCATCACCGCCGACCACTCGCCGCGCGGGCAGGTCTCGCTGCTGCTGTGGGAGCCACCGTTCACGAGCTACGCCGGGGAGAACGGTGCGCCCGTGCGGCGCGCGGCCTCCTCCGAGGTCGCCGACCTGCTCGCCGACCTCGTCGCCGAGGACATCCGCACGCTGGCCTTCGTCCGCTCCCGCCGGGGAGCCGAGCAGGTGGCCGCGACGGCCGCCGAGCTCCTCGCCGACGTCGACCCGTCGTTGCCGGCCCGGGTGGCGTCCTACCGCGGCGGCTACCTCCCCGAGGAACGCCGCGAGCTGGAGGCGGCGCTGCGTCGCGGTGACCTGACCGGGCTGGCTGCCACGAACGCCCTCGAGCTGGGCATCGACATCAGTGGGCTCGACGCCGTGCTGATCGCGGGCTTCCCCGGGACCAGGGCGGCGCTGTGGCAGCAGGTCGGGCGCGCGGGCCGCGGCGCCCAGGACGCGCTCGGCGTGCTGGTGGCCGGCGCGGACCCGCTGGACACCTATCTCGTCAACCATCCCGAGGCGCTGCTCGGCCAGCCTGTCGAGGCCACAGTCTTCGATCCCGGCAACCCCTATGTGCTCGGACCACACCTGTGCGCCGCGGCCCAGGAACACCCGCTGGCACTCAGCGACCTGCCCCTGTTCGGCGACGGCGCCCGGGCCGTCGTCGACCGGCTCACCGAGGGTGGGCTGTTGCGCAAGCGCCCGCAGGGCTGGTTCTGGACCGACCGTCGCCGGGCCAGCGACCTCGCCGACATCCGGTCGAGCGGAGGCGCCCAGGTCCAGCTGATCGAGTCGGAGACCGGGCGCGTGGTCGGCACCGTCGACGGGTCGAGCTCGCACGGCACGGCCCACCCCGGCGCCGTCTATGTCCACCGCGGCGAGACCTGGCTCGTCGAGTCGCTCGACCTCGAGGAGCACGTCGCGGTGATGCACCCCGCCGACCTGCCCTACTCGACGTCGGCCCGGGAGGTCACCGACATCTCGATCGTCGCCGAGCGTGAGCACCGCGACTGGCACGACTGCCGCCTGTCGATGGGCGAGGTCGACGTCACGCACCAGGTCGTCTCCTTCCTCAAGCGACGGCAACCGAGCGGCGAGGTCATCAGCGAGGAGCCGCTGGACCTGCCCGAGCGGTCGCTGCGGACGACCGCCGTGTGGTGGACGGTGCCGGGCGACGCGCTCCTCGAGAGTGACCTGGTCGCGGCCGACGTCCCGGGTGCGGCGCACGCCGCGGAGCACTGCTCGATCGGGCTGCTGCCACTCTTCGCCACCTGCGACCGGTGGGACATCGGCGGCGTCTCCACCGCGATGCACCCCGACACGGGTCGCCTCACGGTGTTCGTCTACGACGGCCACCCGGGTGGTGCAGGCTTCGCCGAGCGCGGGTTCCACGCGGCCTTCGAGTGGCTCACGGCCACGCGCGAGACCATCGCCAGCTGTGAGTGCGAGTCGGGTTGTCCGTCGTGCATCCAGTCGCCGAAGTGTGGCAACCAGAACAACCCGCTCGACAAGGCCGGCGCCATCGCGCTGCTCGACCTGCTCCTCGCCGGCGCCCGCGCCGAGTAGCCTGCCGCCATGGTCATTCTCGGAATCCTCCTCATCATCGTCGGCGCGGGCGCGATCCTGGCAGCGCTGTTCGTCAGCGAGCCCGGAGCGGGCGGTGAGCTGCTCGGCTTCGAGGTCAACACCTTGGAGAGCTTCTTCGTCGGCGTCGCCTCGGGGGCCGCCATCCTGCTGGGGCTGTCGATCCTCAAGTGGGGCACCCAGCGCAGCATCGCCCAGCGCAAGGAGCGCAAGGAGCTGAACAAGCTCAGCGAGCGGCTCGACCGCGCGGAGGCCGAGCGGCGCTCGGACGACACCACCCCCGACGAGCGGATCTGAGACCCCTCACCCCGACACCGCAGGCCCCGCGCGGGCCTCGGCCGTGACGTCGTAGCGGCGATCGACGAGTCGTGGCCCGTCGACGCGCACAGCGACGGTCACGACCCTCCCGGTCAGCCGGCACGCCGCGAGCGCGGCCCCGTTGGCGGCAGCGATGCGACCGGCTGCCGCGCAGGCGTCCGCACCCGCGACCGCGGCCGACGCCCCGGCCAGTGCGGCCAGATCGGCTGCTCCCTGCGCCGACCGCTGGGTGACGACGATGGCCGCCACCCCGGACAGGCCGAGCCCGACGAACATCAGCAACCCGCTGACGGCCAGCACGAGCACGGTCGCCGCTCCGCGCTCGTCCCCGGGCCGTGACCGGGCTGGACCGTTCATGTCTCCTCCAGCACGGCGACGGCACGCGAGCTGACCGTCACGCCGGGCAGGAAGTCGAACAGTCCGCCGGGGCCATCCACTTCCGCACTGGCCGTGACGGACACGCGGCCGCCCTCGAGCGCCACGTCGATGGCCGCGCCGGTCGGCGCGATCCGCGTCGCCACGGCCCGGGCCGCCGACTCGGAGTCGCCGCGCGCAATGGATCGCGCCGACTCGCGCGCCGCATCGACGACCCGGACCTGGGCGGAGGCGGCTGCCAGCAGCCAGACCAGCCCGACCGTGACAGCCAGCAACAGCGGCAGTCCGAGCGCGAGCTCGGCAGTCACCGCGCCGCGCTCGCCTGCGCGCCCTCGCGGACGTGGGGTCACTTGATCCCCAGGAGTCCCAGGACGTGGTCGAACAGGGTCTTGAGGAGCTGGTCGCCGAAGCCACCGCTGAGGAGCTTGTAGAGCAGGCCGGCGAAGCCGGCACCGGCGGCCGTGCCGACGGCGTACTCGGCCGTGGTGATGCCGCGCTCGTCGGCGGTCGAACTCGCGCGACTCGGCAGCGCGCGCAGGGTGGGAGCGTGGTCGGTCATGGGATGCCTCTCGGTCCTGGCCCGCCCGATGCGGGCCCTCGCCCCGACTCTGCGACGGACCACCCCCATCGCGTCGGCGACGACCCCGGCCCCTGTGGACGACCCGCCCCGCGCCCGGCCTGTGCACGGAAGGTGGCCCGCGATCGGGACGGTCGGGACGGTCGGGACCCGACCGGGCCGCGACTACACGCCCGCGAGCGCCTCCGCGGACCGCGACTCGGGGAGGTGGGCGTGCAGCGTGGCCCGCACGTGCTCGAAGAACCCTCGGACGTTGCCGACGGCCGTCACCGTGTCGGGGACGCCGCACATCACGTGGGTGCCGCTGGGCATGCGGTTGATCCACACATTGACGTCGTCGTCCCCGCCACTGTCAAAGTGATCTCGACAACGCTCAGGGAGCCAAGGACGTGAGCAGCCCGGCCACGGTCGGCACGATGCCGATCAGCAGGAAGGCCGGCAGCAGGCACAGCCCCAGCGGCACCGCTGCCTTCACCCCGACGGCGCGCGCCCGGTCCTCGACCGCGGCCGACGCCGACCGCTCGAGCTCGTCGGCGAGGCGCTCGACCGCGTCGGCAACCGAGCTGCCGCTGGTCTCCGCCCGGGCGAGGGTGCGTCCGAGTGGAGCGAGGACGTCGTCGTCCGCCAGCCCACCCCAGACGAGCACCGGGTCGACCCCCATCCGGAGGCGCGCGAGCGAGCCGTCCAGGCGCTTCGCGGTCGGGCCGGGGGACGCACCCAGGACGGCGGCCAGGGCGCCCTGCGGGGACGCTCCGGAGCGCAGTGCGCACGCGAACAGGTCGACGACGTGCGGCAGCTCGCGGGCTGCCACCTCGCGCTCCCGGCGTACGGCGACCGGCTCCGCGCGTCCGAGCGCGATCCACGCCCCGGCGGCAGCGAGAGGGGCGACCGCGACACCGACCGGTCCTCCGACGAACAGGCCGGCACCCACGCCGGCGAACAGGCAGAGCACCGGGCGCCAGCGGCCGGGGCGGGCACCCGTCTCCGGCGACGGGATCCGCGCAGGCCGCAGCCGCGGACCGGGCGGGAACGCGAGCAGGGCTGCCATCGCGGCGGCGACCGCCGCCAGCACGCTCATCGTGGATCTGCCTGGTCGGCGATGGCCTCGATCCACCACAGTCCGGCGACCGCGAAGGTGAGCCCGCCCACCAGGCAGCCCCACCCCACCGGGGTGTCGAGGAGGAACTGCCAGGGGTCGCCGCCCGCTCCCGACCCCATCCCGAGCGCGACGACGGGCAGGGCCGCGACCAGCCGCGCGGTGGCACGGGCAGACGCGAGCTCGGAGGTGACCACCCGCTGGGTCTGGCGCTGGGCGCGGATCCGCGTCGCGACCCGCGAGACGGCGTGGGCCAGGCCGTTGCCGGAGTGGTGGGCGACCTGCCAGGCCGCGGCGACCACGCGGAGGTCGCCCGCACCCGGCACGCCGGCGACGCGGCGCAGGGCGGCCGGCACGTCGGAGCCCAGCGACCACGCGTCGACGACCGGCGAGAGGCCTGACCAGCGGCGGGCGGCCTCGGCCAGCGCGTGCCCGGGAGGCCGGCCCGCGGCCAGCTCGGCGGCCAGCACCTCGCACGCGTCGAGCACCCCGGCCGCCGCCACACCGCGCTCGCGTCGCTCCCGGCGGCGCTGCCAGACCAGCCGACCGCCTGCGGTCGCGACCGCACCGGCCCCTGCGACCACCGCCGCACGCATCGGCACCCCGCCGCTCGCCAGCCCCCAGCCGCCGAGCGCGGCCCCTGCGAGCAGCACCGGTCGCCACGACCACGCCGGGCTGAGTGCCGGGGCCGGCGGGAGCAGCAGCCACGCCGCGATCCCGGCGAGCGCCGCGGCCAGGCCCGTCATCAGCCGATCCGCTCGGCCAGCAGCACCGACGCCGGCCCGCGGGTCGTCCGGCCGTCGCTACCGAAGGCGACCGCCGTGGCGATGGTCACCGTCCCGGACTCGGTGCGCACCGGCACTCCGACCTGGCTGACGTGGCGCCGCCCGTCGGACGCCCTGGCGACGTGGATGACCGCATCGAGCGCGGAGGCGAGCTGGCTGTGGGCCGCCGCGCGGGGCAGACCGGCGGCCGCGGCGAGCGCCTCGATCCGGGCCGGCACGTCGCTCGCGGAGTTGGCGTGCAGGGTGCCGCAGCCACCGGCGTGACCGGTGTTGAGGGCGGCCAGCATGTCCACCACCTCGGCACCGCGCACCTCCCCCACCACGAGCCGGTCCGGCCTCATCCGCAGCGCCTGCCGGACCAGCGTGTGCATGGTGATCTCGCCCGCGCCCTCGATGTTGGGTGGGCGCGCCTCCAGGCCGAGCACGTGCGGGTGGGCGGGGCGCAGCTCGCTGGCGTCCTCGACGAGCACCAACCGCTCGGTCGGGTCCACCAGTCCCAACAGGGCCGCGAGGAGGGTGGTCTTGCCCGATCCGGTCCCGCCGCTGATCAGGAAGGCCAGCCGGGACCCGACGATCGCGCGCAGCACCTCGCCGCACTCGGGGCTGACCGACCCTGCTGCCGCCAGGTCGTCCAGCGAGAAGGCCCGCGCCGAGGGGACGCGCAGCGAGATCGTCGTGCCGGGGCGAGCCGTCGGCGCCAACACCGCGTGGAAGCGGGTGCCGTCGGGCAGCCGCACGTCGGCATAGGGGGTGGCGTCGTCGAGCCGGCGGCCCCCGGTCGAGGCGAGGCGCTGCGCGAGCCGCCGCACGGCAGCGTCGTCACGGAAGCGCACCGACGTCAGCCGCAGTCCCTCGCCGTCGTCGATCCACACCTGGTCGGGCCCGTTGACCAGCACGTCGGTGACGCCGGTCCGGCGCAGCAGCGGCTCGAGCGGACCAGAGCCGAGGACGTCGCGACGCAGCGCGTCGTGGACGGCCAGCACGGTGGCGTCACCGACCGGTCGACCGGCCGCGCGCATCGCCTCGGCGACGCGGTGCGGCGACAGGTCGCCGGGCGTCGCGGCCAGCCGCTCGCGCACGTCGTCGACCAGTCCGACATCCAGGTCTGCCATCACGCGACCTCGGCGAGGAAGCGGGCGACCGCCCTGCCCAGGGGCGCGCGGCGATGGCGGACAGGCCCGAGGCCCAGGTCGACGGCCTCGGCGAGCCCTCGTTGCTCGGGCACCTCGAAGGCCAGTGGGACGCCCGTCGCGGCAGCGAGGTCACGCACCGGAACGGGACCTCGCCGGGCCGCCAGCCGCCACCGCGAAGTGTCGGCCATCGGCTCGATCAACCGCATCGTCGACGCCACCCCGCTGACCGTCGCCGGCGTCACCGCGAGCACGAGGTCGCACCGCGCCATCAGCTCGGCCGACAGGGCACCCGCCTGACGGGCGAGGTCGAGCACGACCAGCGCATGACCGCGCTGCCCCGCGGCCAGCACGTCTCGCACCCGCGCGAGCGGCGCTGGTGTCGCCGCCCCCGCTGCCCAGGTCAGCACCCCGACGCCGTCGCGGCGCGGCACCGCCTCGCGCAGGGAGCGGGACCCGAGCCGGCCGGCGGAGGTGGCCAGGTCGTGCCAGCGCACCCCGGCCGTCTCGTCCAGGCCCAGCAGGCGGTCCAGCCCCGGGCCGACCGGATCGGTGTCGATCACCAGCGAGGGGCCGTCACGCCCGCCCACCTGCCCGAGCGCGCACGCCAGCGTCGAGGCACCCGCACCTCCGGACCCGCCGACGACCCCGAGGACGAGGCCGCGACCCGGCACCTCCTCCACGTCCGCGAACAGCGCGCCCAGGTGTGCCTCGGCCGCCGGCAGCTCGACGACGCAGGCAGCACCCAGCTCGAGCGCCAGGCGGAACACCTCGGTCGCGGGCGCCGTGGAGACGATGACGACACCCGCCCGCTGCGGTGGCGCGACGGCCGCCACCTCACCCACCAGGTCGTCGCCGACGACCACGAGCGGCGCCACCGACCACGACGCGAGGGCGGCGACCGGGTCGCCGCGCACGTCGAGCCGCACGCCGGCCCCGGCGGCGAGCCGGGCCAGGTCGTCGAGGAGCGACGGGTCACGGGTGAGGACGAGGGGCTGCATGTCCTCGACCCTGACCCACACCGGGGACAGCGCGCCGACCACCGGCACCGCCCCTGTGGACAGGGCTGCACGCACCCCGTCTGTGGACGGTTCGCGACCCGGTCGACGGCCGACGCCGCGGCGTACGGAAGACCACGATGTGCGCACGAGCGACCACGCGCCCGCCTACGATGGCGCCATGCCCCGTCCCACCGCGGCTTTCTTCGATCTCGACAAGACGATCATCGCGAAGTCGAGCACGCTTGCCTTCAGCAAGCCCTTCCAGGCCGGCGGGCTGATCAGCCGGCGAGCGATGCTGCGCAGCACCTACGCCCAGTTCGTCTACCTCGTCGGCGGCGCCGACCACGACCAGATGGAGAAGATGCGCCGCTTCATGTCGGCGATGTGCGCGGGCTGGGACGTCGCCACCGTGCGCGAGATCGTCGCCGACACGCTGCACAACATCGTCGATCCGCTCGTCTACGACGAGGCGGTCAGCCTGATCGAGGAGCACCACCTCGCCGGCCGGGACGTCGTGATCGTCTCCACCAGCGGCTCGGAGGTCGTCGGGCCGATCGGCGAGATGCTCGGCGCCGACCGGGTCGTGGCGACCCGGATGGAGATCGTCGACGGGAAGTACTCCGGCGAGATCGAGTACTACGCCTACGCCGAGGAGAAGGCCCGCGCCATCGAGGAGCTGGCTCGTGTCGTCGGCTACGACCTCGAGAACAGCTATGCCTACAGCGATTCCGTCACCGACGTGACGATGCTGGAGGCCGTCGGCCACGCCCACGCGGTCAACCCCGACAAGGAACTCCGCAAGATCGCCGTCGAGCGCGGCTGGCCGGTGCTCGTCTTCAACAAGCCGGTCGAGCTGCGCAGCCGGGTGCCGTTCCCGCCGGCCAGGCAGACTCTGGCCGCCCTGGCCGTCGGGGGCGCCCTCGCCGCGGGCGGTGTCATGTGGGCGAACGCCCGCAAGCGGCGCGTCGACGAATAGCGGGCACACATCATCGGCGCGCGATGTCAACCCTTGTGAGTGGGCTCCGGACGGCGTACAAACGAAGACAACAACTCAAGAGTTTGCACGTGAGCCGGGTACCCACGCGGCGATCTAGCCTCTCGAAGAGGTCGCGTGTCACCGGGAATTGCCCGGGACCGCAGTTAGAACATGCACGCCTGATAGCCGAGTCTTCACGTGTCAGCGACGGCATCCGATCCCCGTGGTCGGATGCCGTTCGCATTTCCCGGCCGAGAGCTGGCCTATTCGGCCGTACGGCGCAGCGGGGACGCCTCAGCACCCGCGGCGAACGCCTCGGCGGCGTAGATCACCCACGCGTGCACGCCCCGCGGCCCGCCCTCGGCGTAGGCCCGCAGGTTGGACTCGTACTGCGCGCGCAGGGCCAGGTGTCCCGCCTCGGGGACGACCAGCGACTTCGCATCGACGCCGCGCGCCACGAGCACCAGCCGCTCGAGCGCGCGGGCGACGATGCCGTTGTGCGAGGCGAAGGGCGCGGCGGTCGCGACGTCCGCGTGCACGATGGCTGCCACGAGCAGCGCCGGGGCGGCGGTGTCGGACAGCAGCAGCTCGGCGACCCCGCGCAGGCGGTCGGCGGAGGCCGCGTCCCGCGGGCGTCCCAGCGACTCGGACGGCAGCGAGCCGCCCGCGACGACCGCGTGCAGGCGGGCGATCGCCTGCAGCGGGGCAGTCCGGAGCAGCGGGGCCAGCGCCAGCTGGGAGGACGAGAGCCGCAGCGCGTCCTGGGCGATCGCGTCGCCGTCGCCGGCGCGGATCTCGGCCAGCGACGAGGCCGACCCCTCGAGCACGGCCGTGGCGTGGGCGCCGCGCAGCAGCGACTCGGCCGTCATCTCGGGTGAGGTGCGGCGCAGTCCGCGGTCGCGCAGCATCACGTCGATGCCGTCGCGCGCAGCGGCGTACGCCGATGGCACGCCTTCGAGGTCCACGAGCCAAGCGACGGGGTCGGTCATGGAGGAGGACGCTAGTAGCCTGAGCCGGATGACTGACGAGCAGCCCGACATGAAGCGGCTCTCCGGGGCCTTCGGACCCGTGGCCGAGGCCTATGACCGCGGCCGCCCCTCCTACCCCGCCGACGCGGTCGCGTGGCTGCTCGACGGCGACGCCAAGATCGTGCTGGAGCTCGGCGCGGGCACCGGCAAGCTGACCCGACAGCTCGTCGACCAGGGCCACGCCGTCTTCGCGACCGAGAAGGACCCGGCGATGCTCGCGGTGCTGCGGGAGCAGGTCCCCGAGGTGAGCGCCAAGGTCGCCGACGCCGAGCAGATCCCGGCCAACGACCGCAGTGTCGACGTCGTGGTCGCGGCCCAGGCCTTCCACTGGTTCGACCACGACCTGGCCGTGCCGGAGATGGCGCGGGTGCTCAGGCCCGGGGGCCACGTCGCGCTCGTCTGGAACTTCTTCGACAAGCGGATCCCCTGGGTGCGCAAGCTGCTCGACGTGATGGGCGAGCAGATGCACACGTCGGGCTCGCAGGAGGTCCTGGCGGACAGCGACCTCTTCGAGGGCGTCGAGGCCAAGACCTTCGCCTTCTGGCAGGACGTCACCCGCGACACCCTCGTCGACATCGTCGCGTCCCGGTCCTACATCGCCTCGCTGCCCGCGGAGGAGCGCGAGGCCAAGCTCGACGCGGTGCGTGCGCTCTACGACGACTACGGCCGCGGCCACGACGGCATGCAACTGCCCTATGTCGTCGAGTGCTTCCGCGCGAAGGTCATCGACCAGCGCGACGAGGCGACCGAGGTCGCAACCGAACCGGGATCGGGCGCATCACAGGAAGGTCCGATCGTTTCGGACGGCACTGACACCGACATGCTGCTGATCGACTTCCGCTAGGCAGCTCCACTGTCCCGGGGGAATCTCATGCGTCGTACGACGACACTCACCGCACTTCTGCTGGGAGCCACGCTCCTCGCCCCCACCGGCGGCGCCAACGCCGTCGGCGAGACCTGTCGCGGCGAGGCCGCGACCATCGTCGGCGCGAAGAACCAGACGGTCACCGGCACCGACGGTCGCGACGTGATCGTCACCAACGCGGCCGCCAAGGTCGACGCGGGGGCAGGTGACGACCTGATCTGCGTCACGGCGCCCTCCATGTCGGAAGGTGCCTACATCGACGCCGCCGTCGATGCCGGGCCGGGCAACGACGTGGTCGATGCCTCGGGGGCCGGGAGCACCCGGCTCAAGGCCGTCCTCGGTGCGGGCGCCGACGAGTTCCTCGGCGGCCCCTCCTACGACGTCGTCTACGGCGGCCTGCTGGCAGCCGACGGCTATGCCGGCGGCATCGACATCGAGCGCGACGTGATCGACACGGCGGGTGACATCGACGCCATCACCAGCGGGACGCCCGCCCCGGCAGGCCAGGTCACGACCACCCCGAATCCCGACGTGGTCGTCGGCGGCGAGGGAGATGACTCCCTCGGCGTCCACGGGCCACTCACGGCCGAGGGACGCATCGACGGCGGCGGCGGGCGGGACAACGCCGGCCTCGAGGTCGACGCCGCGACCTGGCAGGTCTCGACGGCCACGGGAGCCACCCGCGACGGGGTCGCCCACTCCCGCTGGACCGGGCTCGAGAGCGTCGGCATCCGCAGCGTCCAGCCGGGCGCGCGCCTCACCGTCGTCGGCGGCTCGGGCGAGGACGCCGTCTCGATCTACGGCGCCGCCGCGGCGACCTATGCCGTCGACCTGGCCGCCGGGGACGACCTGCTGGAGCTCTCGGTCGCACCCTCGACCGGCAGCAGCGTCGCGCTGGGCGACGGGCACGACAGGCTGACGACCCACACCGAGCGCGCTGTCGTCGACCTGTCCGAGGGCGTCTTCTCCCTGGACGGGTCAGCACCGTCCTCCCTCACCGGGGTGGAGGACGTCTTCGCCGAAGGCCGCGAGGCCGACCTCACCGGCGACGACGGGGACAACCGCCTCATCGGCGGGCCGTGCTCGGTGAAGCTCGACGGGCGCGGAGGCAACGACATGCTGTACCGGTTCCCCTTCGAGGGCACCCCGCCCGACTGCGTCGACGAGCCCGTCCGCCTCAAGGGCGGCGCGGGCAAGGACTTCCTGCGGGCCTCCAACAACGACGACCGGCTGTTCGGCGGTCCCGGCAGGGACAAGCTCGATGCCAGGGGCGGCGACGACCTGCTGCGGGGCGGTCCCGGCCGGGACCGGCTCGATGCCAGCAGCGGCAACGACCGCATCTTCGGCGACGCCGGCCGCGACATCGGCATCGGCAGCAAGGGCCGCGACCTGTGCCGCACCGAGGTCCGCAAGTCCTGCGAGCGATGAGCACCGCACGCACCACGTCGCTGGCCGCGCTGCTGCTCGGCGCCTCGCTCGCCGTACCCACCGCCCCGGCCGCGGCCGCCGGGGAGACGTGTCGCGGTGAGGGGGCGACCATCGTCGGAGACGGCAGTCCGATCAGGGGCACCGACGGTCGCGACGTGATCGTCACCAACAACTCGCAGTCGGTCTTCCCCCGCGGCGGCGACGACCTCGTCTGCGTCACCGGCAAGGGGATGGGTGCCCGCGTCACGCGGGGCCTGACCGTCAACGCCGGTGACGGCGACGACGTCGTGGACGCGACGCTCGCGCCGCGCGGCTGGCCGGTCGAGGCCAACCTCGGTCCCGGCGCCGACGAGTTCCACGGCAGCCCGGTCTCCGACCACGACACCGTCTCCGCCGGCCCTCGGGGTGAGACCGACCGTGACGTCCTCCACGGCGGCGGCGGTCGCGACACGCTCATCAGCCACGGCGGCCCCGACGAGGTGTACGGCGACGCCGGCGGCGACTTCATCGACGCCCCCGACACCATGCCCCTCGGCGGGGTGATCGACGGTGGAGCGGCTCGGGACGCGGTGGTCCTCGACCTCGGCCGCGCCACCTGGCAGATCGACCTGGCAACGGGGGCGACCCGCGACGACGTCCGGACCCACACGTGGTCCTCGATCGAGAAGCTGACGGCGACCCGGGCGGACGGCCACCTCATCCTCACCGGGACCCCCGGACCCGACGAGGTCACCGTCCTCACGCGTCGCGGCAGCATCCCGCTGGTGGACCTCGACATGGGTGGCGGGGACGACGTCGTCCAGGTCATCGGCGGCCTCGAGGACACCAGCGGGCTCGACCTCGGCCGCGGCAGCGACCAGGTCCGGCTCGAGCGCGACGGCTACCTCTCGCTGTCCCTGCGGGCCGGCACGCTGGCGATGGGCGGCGTGGCCGACGTCCGCGGTGTGGAGCACGCGACGGCCTACGCACGCGAGACCGTGCTGATCGGCAGCGGCCGCCGCAACCGGCTGCGCGGGGGGCAGGG
>NZ_CM001852.1:239886-240167 GCF_000389985.1 Nocardioides sp. CF8 | reverse complement strand
CGACACACGGATCCAGGGTCGGGGCGGCCCCGACGACATCATCTGGGGCACGAGCACGACCATCCACATCGACTGCGAGATCGCGCGGTCCACGGTGCTCCACGGTGGCGCCGGGGCCGACACCATCGTCGGCTCCTGGGCCCCCGATCGGATCGACGCGGGCCCGGGTCGGGACACGGTGGACGGTGGTCGGGGCGCGGACCTCTGCGCATCGGCCGAGCGGCGTACGAGCTGCGAGGGCAGGCCCTAGTCCTTGCGGCTCACGGGTCGGGGTGACAGGT
>NZ_CM001852.1:229574-239786 GCF_000389985.1 Nocardioides sp. CF8 | reverse complement strand
GGGTGTCACCCCAACCCGTGATCCTTAAGCCCTAGTCGGGCGGCTCCTCCTCGTCCAGCTTGCTGAAGATGCCGCCCAGCTCGACGCCCGCGAGCTTCATCGCCTCGTTGATCAGCCGGTGACCACCCGCGTGCTCCTCGGGGGCGAACCAGAAGTCCTCCCAGGACAGCACTCCTTCACGCACGCGGCGATTGAGCGATCGGTACTCCACGGGTGCGGCGTCGCGACCGGTGATGGCGTGGAGAGTCGCTGCTAGCGAGGGGTCCAACCCCTCCTCACGTTCGCGGACGCGACTCTCCTCGAGAGCCACGTCGATCTCCTCGAGGAAGCCCAGCATCCGGCGCTCGGAGTCGTCCGCCGCCATGTTCCGCAGGAGTTCGCCCATCTCCGCGCGGGGTGGTTGCGGGGTGGAGGCGTCGTACATGTCCATGTCAGGCGCCTCTCGGCTTTCCCTCGGCGGGTGGCGCATACAGGGGGGAGGGCAATGACTTGCGCCAGGTCTCATACATTTCGTAGTAGCGCTTGCTGGACACGCCCGGCTCCGGCGCATCCAGCCAGTTCTGGGAGTAGTCGACCTGTCCGGTGATCGGGTTGCGCGGCACGTTCAGCGACGGGTCGCCGGGAATGTAGGGCAGGTGTGCCATGCCTGGCGGGGGTGTCACACACGCCTCGGCCCACGAGGGGTGGACATATCCGCTGTTGTTGACGAGGTCGTCGCTCTTGTCGTCGATCGCCTCCTCCGCGGCCTTGCCCTCCTCGCTCTCACTGAAGTCGGGCTTCACATCAGTGAGGTTGTCGGACACGTCGCTCAGGTCAGGAGCCTTGATGTCACTCAGCGGTGAGCCGAGAGCCACCGTCGGCAGCTGCTTGACCATGTCGGTGACCTTCTTGAAGGCGTCGAGGCGATCGGCCTGGGTCTGCGCCCACGTCTCGATCTCTGCCTTGAGCTCGAAGCACTTGTCGATCGTGGCGATGCACCACTTCACGTCGTCGACCACGTCGGTGATCACGGACAGGCCGTGTTGGGCCAGATCCTTGATCAGTAGTGCGGCTGAGGCCCAGCCACCCAGGAAGCGCTTGCCCACGACCTTCGCCAGCTTGAGAAGCTTCTTGCCCATCTCGATGAGCATTTTCTCGACCTGGATCGCGATCTTCTCCGACACCTTGGCGATCGAGTTGAAGACGATCGATCCGGAGGAGACCGCGCTGCCGACGCCCGACATCACCAACTTGTAGGCAGCCAACTGCCCGGCGAAGGCGAGGTTGGTCTCGCCCTTGAAGGCGAGCGTGGAGGTGAGCGCCAAGGTCCCGAAGTTGTCGCCCCAGGCGTCCATCCCCTTCTTCAGGGTCTTGCACGCAGCGTCGTTCTGCTGGATTCGGTAGTAGTTCCCCGACAACGGGAACACGACATACTCGTCAAGGCTCTTCTCGGTCAGCCGCGGCAGTCGCTCGCTGCGACCGGCGTCCGACAGCCAGCCGTTCACCTTGTCGATCCCGGTGTTGCACTTGTCGCGGACGGAGTCGAAGCCGTCGCGGATCTCGCCGTAGGTCTTGTCGTGGCCCTTCAGTTGCTGCTTTCCCTCTGGAGGCTCGACGAGAATGTCGGACAGCTCCTTGAGGTCACCCAACCGTGCCGCCATCAGCTCTCCACCACGTCGAGATACGCCTTCAGGTAGCCCTGCCCCTGAATGCCGTCGGCCTCCTCGATTTCCTTGGCCGACACCGCCAACGATGCGACGAGCGCTTCCCAGCGCTCGTCGAAGGTCTCGCGGAGGTCTCCGAAGAGTTCGCCGCACGTGTCCATCATGTCGGCCAACGGTTTCAGCACGCACAGGTCGTAGTCGAAGCCGGACTTGTCGAAGACCTGGTCCTTCGCATATTTCTCGATCTCGCGCGCCTGGTCCCCCGCCGTCTTCAGATCCTCGAAGTACTTCGGCAGGTCATCCCACCTGATCACCAACGCGACGGCGTCGTTCGTGGTGCTGTCTCCATCACCCATGTCGGCTCTTCCTGCTCAGCTCGCGTAGACCGCGAGGATCTGTTCGGCGATTGCACCCAGGTCGTCGACAGACTTCATGTCGTCGGGAATCACCTCGGACACGGACACTTCGATCAGCCGCCCGCCGATCACCGTGCCTGCGTGGCCGGCCTCGGGAACCGGCTGGGTGGCCACGAGGCCAGGCTTTCCGCCCGGCAACTCAGCGTCACGGACTGCAAAGGCATCGGCGGGGTGGTTCCAGGTCTCTGCGTACTTCGTGAACGACTGCTTGGTCGGCTCCGATCCCCAGGTGATCTGGAACTCGACCCCGGGAAGATCGGCGCCGCACGCCTGGATGCCCGTGGACCAGTCCGTGACCGCGGCAACCTCGGTGCCCGTGACCGCGGCCAGTTGGTCAGCGGTGATCGCGTTGCACCACTGCTTGGGCTTGTCGGGCGACAGAGCGGCTCCGGCACCTGCGACGGGTCCCTCGGCGGCCGACTCGGACAGGTCGTCCGACGACGTTTCCGAGGACGGTGCCTGGCTCGGCGCTGAGGTGCTGTCGGGGTCCGACGTCTCGTCGGAGTCATCGGTGCATCCCGCAGCAAGAACGGTGACAAGGAGGGCGGCGCACATAGGCATCAGTCGTCGCATGACAGGCACCTTCCCCACGCTGCGCGCCGTTCAAACTTCGAAAGCCTGGGGTGCCCCGAGCGATGAGGCTCCAAGGCTTTCCCGGTCGACAGCCCGAGTTCGGTCTTCACCGACGAGGTCTACAGCGAGTACGGCGAGGAGCTCGACGCGATCTTCGACCGGGCGACGGCTCTGCTCTGCACCCACGTGCTCAGTCGCTAGGGTCACCGCATGCGACGGTGGCGGCGTACTCACCTGGGCACGGAGGCCGACCGCGCCACGTTCCGCACCCTTCACACCGCCTCGCTGGCGGCACCGGCCCTGCGCGAGGGCCTCACCGAGGCCAGCGCCGAGCGCAGCGTGCGACACCTGCGGACCCTCCTCGGCACGCCCGCAGCGGCCCTGACCGACACCAGCGGCGTGCTCGCCTGGGAGGGCCTGGGCCACCACCACGTCGCCGAGACCACCCAGGTCATCGCTGACCTGTCCGACGGCGCGCCGACCCGGATCGCCGCGACCATCGAGTGCAGCGACCCGCGCTGCCCGGTCCGCCAGCTCGTCATCAGCCCGCTGGTCGTCGAGGAGGTGATCGTCGGCGCGCTCGTCGTCGGCGCGCCCAACGCGACCGGCAGCCTCGTGCGCGCCGCCAACGAGGTCGCCGCCTGGGTCTCCGGCCAGCTCGAGCTGGCTCGACTCGACGACTCCCGCACCGCCCTGATGGAGGCGGAGGTGCGGGCCCTGCGCGCGCAGATCAGCCCGCACTTCATCTACAACTCGCTCGGTGCGATCGCCAGCTTCGTGCGCACCGACCCCGACCGGGCGCGCGAGCTGCTGCTCGAGTTCGCCGACTTCACCCGCTACTCCTTCCGCAGCCACGGCGACTACACGACGCTGGCCGAGGAGCTCCGTTCCGTCGAGCGCTACCTGCTGCTGGAGCAGGCCCGCTTCGGTGACCGGCTCAAGGTGACGCTGCGGATCGCGCCGGAGGTGCTGCCCGTCGCCGTACCCTTCCTGTGCATCCAGCCGCTCGTCGAGAACGCCGTTCGCCACGGGCTCGAGGCCAGCGCCGACAAGGCCGACGGGGTCGGTCGGCTCTCGATCACGGCGCGTGACCTCGACCAGGAGTGCCTCATCGAGGTCGAGGACGACGGCACCGGCGAGGACCCCGAGCGGGTCCGGCGCGCCCTGGCCGGCGACGCCTCGATGGACTCCGTCGGACTCGGCAATGTCGACGCGCGGCTGCGCAACGCCTTCGGCGACGACTACGGTCTGGTGGTCGAGACGGCCCCCGGCGCCGGCACCAAGGTCATCGTCCGGGTCCCCAAGTTCGCCCCCGGAGTGCAGCTGTGAGCCCCTTGAACGTGCTCGTCATCGATGACGAGCGGCCCGCGCTCGACGAGCTGATGTTCCTGCTCGAGCGCGACCCGCGGGTCGGCCGCGTGCAGGGGTGCGACTCCGCGACCGAGGCCCTGCGGGTGCTGCAGGACCTCGTCGTCGACGCGGTCTTCCTCGACATCCAGATGCCCGGCCTCACCGGGCTCGACCTGGCGCAGGTCCTCTCCCGGTTCAAGGCGCCGCCGCCGATCGTCTTCGTCACGGCCCACGACGAGCACGCGGTGGAGGCCTTCGACCTGCACGCCGTCGACTACGTCCTCAAGCCGGTGCGCGAGGAGCGCCTCGCCGAGGCCGTGCGCCGCATCGTGGCCGCGACCGCCCCCGTCCCGAGCGGCGACACCCAGATCCCGGTCGAGCGAGGGGGCGTCACCCGCTTCATCTCCCGCAGCGAGGTCACCCACGTCGAGGCGCAGGGCGACTACGCGCGCCTGCACACGGCCCACGACTCCCATTTGGTGCGTACGCCGCTGTCGACCCTGGCCGACGACTGGGCCCAGGCAGGCTTCGTCCGGATCCACCGCTCGCTCCTCGTCGCGCTGGCCCACGTCTCCGAGCTGCGGGTCGACTCCGGGCGGGCCAGCGTCGTGGTCGGCGGCCGGGAGCTGCCGGTCAGTCGCCGCCACACCCGCGAGCTGCGCGAGCTCCTGACCCGCCAGCAACCGTGAGGGAACGCGTCCGGGTCACCGGCCCGCCCCGGCGCCGGGCACCGACCACGCATCGCTCGGGCACCCGCGAGATCGACGCCGGCACCGAGCTCGGTCGCCTCTACATGGAGTCGCTGCTGCGCGAGCAGCTGCGCCTCGCGCTGCGCATCCTCGGACTGCTCGCGGCAACCGTCGGGATCCTGCCGCTCGCCTTCCACCTCGTGCCCGGGCTCGCGGAGGTGCGGCTCGGGCCGATGCCGTTGTCGTGGCTGCTGCTCGGCTTCCTCGTCTATCCCTGGATGCTGACGCTCGGCTGGCTCTACATCCGCCGCTCGGAGGCCAACGAGCGCGACTTCGCCACGCTCGTCGAAGAGGTGGAGCGATGAGCACCGAGGTCGTCCCGGGCTTCGTCGCGGTCGTCCTCGTCACCGTCGCCACCTTGGCCATCGGCACGTGGGGGCTGCGGTTCTCGCGGACCACGAGCGACTTCTTCGTCGCCTCGCGCACGGTCCGGCCGGGGCTCAACGCGAGCGCCATCGGCGGCGAATACCTCTCCGCCGCGTCGTTCCTCGGGGTCGCCGGCCTGGTCCTCACCTTCGGTGCCGACATGCTCTGGTACCCCGTCGGCTGGACGGCGGGCTACCTCGTCCTGCTCGTGCTGGTGGCCGCTCCGTTGCGCCGCAGCGGGGCCTACACGCTGCCCGACTTCGCGGAGGCGCGGCTCGGCTCGCGCGGCGTGCGAGCGCTCTGCTCGGTGCTGGTCGTCGCCATCGGCTGGCTCTACCTCCTGCCGCAGTTCCAGGGTGCCGGGCTGACGCTGCAGGCCGCGATCGACGCGCCCACCTGGGTCGGCCCGCTCGTGGTCGCCGCCGTCGTGCTGATCAATGTCGGCTCGGGCGGGATGCGCTCGATCACCTTCGTGCAGGCCTTCCAGTACTGGCTCAAGCTCACCGCGCTGCTCCTCCCCGCCTGCGTGCTGCTGGCGGTGTGGGCCGGCGACGGCGCCCCCAACCCGACGATGGGTGCCGGGGCGGGCGCCGACTACTGGTCCCTGCCTCTCGGGGAGGGCGGCGCCCAGGGCCTCTACGTCACCTACTCGCTGATCGTCGCGACGTTCCTCGGCACCATGGGCCTCCCCCACGTGGTCGTGCGGTTCTACACCAACCCCGACGGCCGCGCGGCCCGCCGTACGACCCTCGTCGTGCTCGCCCTGCTCGGCGCGTTCTACCTCCTGCCCCCGGTGTACGGCGCCCTCGGCCGCATCTATGCCACGGACCTCGCGACGGCCGGCTCGGACGCGCTGGTCCTCGAGCTGCCGCGGCTGATGGTCGACGGCATCCTCGGCGAGGTGCTGACCGGGCTGGTCACCGCGGGCGCCTTCGCCGCCTTCCTCTCCACCTCCAGCGGGCTCTCCATTGCGGTCGCCGGGGTGCTCTCCCAGGACGTGACGGGACGCCGGTTCGGCACCCATCGCCTCTCCGGCATCGCCGCCTTCCGGGCCGGCGCGGTGATCGCGGTCGTCGTGCCCGCCTGGGTCTCGATCGCCGCGCCCGACGTCGGTGTGGCCCGCACGGTCGGGCTCGCGTTCGCGGTCGCCGCCTCGACGTTCTGCCCGCTGCTGCTCCTCGGGATCTGGTGGCGCGGGCTGACGGCCGCCGGGGCGATCGCCGGGCTCGTGGTCGGCGGGGTCGGGTCCGGTCTCGCGGTCGGCTGGACGCTGGTGACGTCCGAGACCACGGGGTGGGTCGCCGTGCTCCTCGGGCAGCCGGCGGCCTGGAGCGTGCCCGCGGCCCTCGCCACGATGGTGCTGGTGAGCCGCGCGACCCGCAGCCGGGTGCCGACGCACGCGGGTCGGTTCATGGTCCGGCTGCACACGCCGGAGTCCGTGGACCTCCAGCGCACCTGACCGTTCGTCGCGCCCAGACGACCGTTCGCCGACGCGCGCACGCCATCCGGCGACGTACTCGCACGTCACTCTGCCGTCGCCCCCGCGGCCAGTGCCACGGTGACGGTGATCACATCCACGCGAAGGAGACCGTCGTGTCCGAGACACCCCATGACCAGGCTGCGCGCCACGATCCGGTGTACGACCGGCTCGCCGCGACAGCCGAGTTCGAACAACTGCGCAGTCGCTATCGCGGCTTCGTCATCCCCGCGACCGTCGCGTTCCTGGCGTGGTACCTGCTCTACGTCGTGATGTCGAACTGGGCCGGCGACTTCATGAGCACGAAGCTCGTCGGCAACATCAACGTCGCCCTCGTCTTCGGGCTGCTGCAGTTCGTGACGACGTTCGGGCTGGCCTACTTCTACAGCCGCTTCTCGACCAGCCAGCTCGACCCGCTGGCCCGTGGCCTCGAGCAGGCCTACACCGACGAGGTTGGCACCGACGGAAAGCGTGGCCAGTGATGAGCGACCAAGCGTTGACCACCTTCCTCTTCCTGTCCGTCGTCGCGCTGACGATCGGGATCACCTTCTGGGCCAGCCGCCAGACCAAGACGGCCGCCGACTTCTACTCGGGCGGTCGCTCCTTCTCGGGCTTCCAGAACGGTCTCGCGATCGGCGGCGACTACATGTCGGCCGCGTCGTTCCTCGGCATCTCCGGCGCCATCGCGGTCTACGGCTACGACGGCTTCCTCTACTCCATCGGCTTCCTGGTCGCGTGGCTGGTGGCACTGCTGCTCGTCGCCGAGATGCTGCGCAACGCCGGTCGCTACACGATGGCCGACCAGCTCGCCTTCCGGATGAACCAGCGCAAGGTGCGTACGGCGGCGTCGCTCTCGACCGTCGTCGTGTCGATCTTCTACCTGCTCGCCCAGATGGTCGGCGCGGGCACGCTCGTCGCGCTGCTGCTCGGCGTCGACAGCCAGGCGATCAAGAACATCACCATCATCGGCGTCGGCGTGCTGATGATCTTCTACGTCACCGTCGGTGGCATGAAGGGCACGACCTACGTCCAGATCACCAAGGCCGTCCTGCTGATGCTCGGCTCGGCGCTGATCGTGGTGCTGGTGCTCGCGGAGTTCAACTTCAACCTCTCCTCGCTGCTCGGCGCGGCCGCGGAGAACTCCGGCAAGGGCGACGCGTTCCTCCAGCCCGGCCTGCAGTACGGCAGCACCTTGACCTCGCAGATCGACTTCCTGTCGCTCGGCCTGGCGCTCGTGCTCGGTACGGCGGGGCTGCCGCACATCCTGATCCGCTTCTACACCGTGCCGACCGCCAGGGACGCCCGGAAGTCGGTGCTGTGGGCGATCGGCCTGATCGGTGCCTTCTACCTGATGACGCTGGTGCTGGGCTTCGGCGCGGCGGCCATGCTCGACCGCGACGTGGTCGACCCGGCAGCGGGTGGCAACCAGAACCTCGCCTCGCCGCTGCTCGCCGAGGCCGTCGGCGGTGGCGAGGGGTCCACCGGTGGCGCGATCCTGCTGGCCCTGATCGCGGCGGTCGCGTTCGCGACCATCCTCGCCGTGGTCGCCGGGCTGACCCTCGCGTCGTCCTCCTCGGTGGCGCACGACCTCTACAAGGGGGTCTTCAAGAAGGACCAGCCCGTCTCCGAGAAGGAGGAGGTCAGGGTGGCGCGCATCGCGGCCTTCGCGATCGGCGCGATCGCGATCGTGCTGTCCATCCCGGCCCAGCGGCTCAACATCGCCTTCCTGGTCGCGCTGGCCTTCGCGGTCGCTGCGTCGGCCAACCTGCCGGCGATCATCTACAACATGTTCTGGCGGCGCTTCAACACCCGCGGCGCCACGTGGAGCATCTACGGCGGTCTCATCTCCGCCGTGGGCCTGGTGGTGCTGTCCCCGGTCATGTCGGGGCTGCCCACGTCGATGTTCCCCGACGCGGACTGGGCGATCTTCCCGCTCAACAACCCGGGCATCGTGTCCATCCCGCTCGGGTTCCTGCTCGGCTACATCGGCACCATCACCAGCCGTGAGCCCGAGGCGGAGGACCGCTTCACCGAGCTCGAGGTCCGCGCGCTCACCGGTGCCGGCGCCGAGAGCGCCGTACACCACTGATCCACTCACCGGGTCGAGTGGTGAGCTCCTGGCGGACGCCGTCACCTCATCGCTCGACCCGGCGCTGGACCTGCCTGAACGACGGGTGGTCGCAGTCGCGGCGCCCGAGTAGTTTCAACACCGACTGCCGACGCACAGAACCACAGGAGATGTCATGGCCGACCAGACCCTCGAGAACCTCAGCACCGAGGAGCGCCGCTTCGAGCCGCCGGCCGACCTCGCTGCCGACGCCAACGTCAAGGAGGAGGCCTACGACCGGGCCGCCTCCGACCGGGAGGCCTTCTGGGGCGAGGCCGCCGAACGCCTCGACTGGGGCCAGCGGTGGGACCAGGTCCTCGACTGGTCCAACCCGCCGTTCGCGAAGTGGTTCGTGGGTGGCACCCTCAACGCGGCCGTCAACTGCGTGGACCGCCACGTCGACGCCGGCAACGGCGACAAGGTCGCCCTCCACTGGGTCGGCGAGCCCGAGGACGACACCCGCGACATCACCTACGCCGACCTGATGGACCAGGTCTGCCGCGCCGCCAACGCGCTCACCGAGCTCGGCGTGCAGAAGGGCGACCGGGTCGCGATCTACATGCCGATGATCCCCGAGGTCGTGGTCGCGATGCTGGCCTGCGCCCGCCTCGGTGCCCCGCACACCGTGGTCTTCGGCGGCTTCTCCGCCGACGCGCTCGCCTCGCGCGTGATCGACTGCGGGGCGAAGGTCATCCTCACCGCCGACGGCGGCTACCGCCGCGGTGCACCGAGCGCGCTGAAGCCGGCCGTGGACGAGGCCGTGGCCAAGGTCGCCGCCAGTGGCGGGGAGAGCGGCGTCGAGCACGTCGTCGTCGTCCGCCGCACCGGTCAGGACATCGCGTGGGACGACACCCGCGACGTGTGGTGGCACGACGTCGTGGACGCCGCGTCGGCCGAGCACGACGCGCCGATGCACGACTCCGAGCACCCGCTCTACGTCATGTACACCTCCGGCACGACCGGCACCCCCAAGGGCATCCTGCACACGACCGGCGGCTACCTCACCGGCACGTCCTACACGCACTGGGCGGTCTTCGACCTCAAGGACGACGACGTCTACTGGTGCACCGCCGACGTCGGCTGGGTGACCGGCCACTCCTACATGGTCTACGGACCGCTCGCCAACGGCGCGACGCAGGTGATGTACGAAGGCACTCCCGACGCCCCGCACAAGGGCCGCTGGTGGGAGATCATCGCGAAGTACGGCGTCACGATCTTCTACACCGCGCCCACCGCGATCCGGACGTTCATGAAGTGGGGCGACGACATCCCCGCCCAGCACGACCTGTCGTCGATCCGCCTGCTGGGCTCGGTGGGTGAGTCCATCAACCCCGAGGCCTACATCTGGTACCGCAAGAACATCGGCGGCGACCGGACCCCGATCGTCGACACCTGGTGGCAGACCGAGACCGGGCAGATCATGATCAGCCCGCTGCCGGGCGTGACCGCCGGCAAGCCCGGCTCGGCGATGAAGGCCCTGCCCGGCATCTCGATCGACGTCGTCAACGACGAGGCCGAGTCCGTCGGCAAC
>NZ_CM001852.1:203802-229522 GCF_000389985.1 Nocardioides sp. CF8 | reverse complement strand
CGGCTACCTCGTGATCCGCGAGCCGTGGCCGGCGATGCTGCGCACCCTGTGGGGCGACGACCAGCGGTTCATCGACACCTACTGGTCACGCTGGGACGGTCTCTACTTCGCCGGCGACGGCGCCAAGCTCGACAACGACGGCGACATCTGGCTGCTCGGCCGCGTCGACGACGTCATGAACGTCTCCGGCCACCGCCTGTCCACCACCGAGATCGAGTCGGCGCTCGTGTCCCACCCGAAGGTCGCCGAGGCGGCCGTGGTGGGGGCTGCCGACGACATGACCGGCCAGGCGGTCTGCGCGTTCGTGATCCTGCGCGAGGCGGCCGGCGACGGCGGCCCCGACATCGTCGAGGACCTCCGCAAGCACGTCGCGAAGGAGATCGGCGCGATCGCCAAGCCGCGCCAGATCATGATCGTGCCCGAGCTGCCCAAGACCCGCTCCGGCAAGATCATGCGCCGCCTGCTCAAGGACGTCGCCGAGCACCGCGAGGTCGGCGACGTGACCACGCTCGCCGACTCCACGGTCATGGACCTGATCAAGAGCAAGGAAGGGTCCTCCTCGGAGGACTGACCTCCCGGCGCTGGCGCGCCATCCGTCATACGAACCCGCACCTGTTGGTGCGGGTTCGTCTGACGCTCCCGGGCTGGACCTGCCTCAGGAGGCGCCGGAGTCCTCGGGCGAGGGGGCCCCGTCCGCGCCGGGACGTCCCGCCAGCAGGAGTACGGCGACGCCGACCGCCGCAGCGAGCAGCGACGCGACCAGGATCCCCACCTTGGCGTCGTCGGTGAGCCCCGGCGAGTCGGGGAACGACAGCCCCGCGATGAACAGCGACACCGTGAAACCGACGCCCGCGACGGCGCCGACACCGGCGACCATCGGCCACGTCGAGCTGTCGGGCAGCCTTCCCAGCCCGGCCTTCACCGCGATGAACGAGGCGAGCACGATCCCGACGGGCTTGCCGAGCACCAGCCCGGCCATGATCCCCAGGGCCACCGGCGACGTGAGCGCGTCACCGAACCCGCCCAGCGCGACGCCGGCGTTGGCCAGTGCGAAGATCGGCAGCACGACGTACGACGACAGCGGGTGCAGCGTGGACTGCAGCCGCTCGACCATCGGCACCGACTCGCCGAGCAGGAAGCGCAGGCGGCCGAGCTCGTCGGAGTCGAGGCGGTTGTCGCTCAGCGCCTGGCGGGCGTGGCGGCGCGCGACGTCCTCGTTGAGCAAGGGGCGTGCGGGGGTGATGAGGCCGATCGCGACTCCGGCCAAGGTGGCGTGCACGCCCGACTGGAGCAGGGCGAACCAGGTCGCCACGCCGATCACGACATAGACGGTCACGGCCCACACGCGCGCCTTCTGGAGCGCGATCATCAGCGCCAGCAGGCCGACGGCGAGCGCGAGCCACCACAGCTCGAGCGACGCGGTGTAGAACACCGCGATGACGATGATCGCGCCGATGTCGTCGACGATCGCCAGCGTCAGCAGGAAGAGGCGCAGCGCAGACGGGATCCGTCGACCCAGCACCCCGAGCACGCCGACCGCGAAGGCGATGTCGGTGGCCATCGGGATGCCCCACCCCGCACCGGCCTCACCACCGCCGGCAACCAGGAGGTAGAGCCCGGCCGGGACCACCATCCCGCCGATCGCGGCGATGATCGGCAGTGCGGCCGTCTTGGGGTCGCGCAGGTCGCCGTTGACGACCTCGTACTTGATCTCGAGCCCGACGACGAAGAAGAAGATCACCATCAGCGCGTCGTTCACCCAGTGCTGCAGCGACTCCTCGAGCCGGAAGCTGCCGATGTCGAGGCCGATCGGGGTGTGCCAGAAGGTGTCGTAGGACGAGGAGGCCGGGCTGTTCGCCCAGATCAGCGCGACGACCGCGGCGACGAGCAGCAGCACCGAACCGGCTGCCTCCACACGGAGGAACTCGCGGATCGGGCGGGCGACGAGCCTGGCCAGCGGCTTGTTGCTGGCGAGGTAGGACGGGCCGGTGTTCCAGACGTCGTCGTCGTCGAGCTCGGAGGATCCGTGGGGGGTGATCGGCATGCGGGCGGCGCCTTTCGGGTCGCTGAACTCAGATCCGCGACGAGAGACGTCACGGGCCGACCAGACTTCCCGGCTCACCTGACGTCCAGCCTAGCGGCGATCACCGGGCGGGCCGACCGGAGCGGTCGGCTTGTGTAGGGTCGGACGGGTCAACCCGCGCCGTACAACGCGGCAACACATTCGCGAAGGAACGCCCATGGCCCAGGTTCCGACCACGCCGACCGGCAGGGACACCGATCCCACGATCGGCGCTCTCGTCATCGACGCCAGCCGAGACATCTCGACGTTGATCTCCAAGGAGATCGAGCTGGCCAAGTCGGAGCTCAAGGTCAGCTTCAAGCACGGCGGCGTCGGCATCGGCCTGTTCGCGGCCGCGGGCTTCCTCGCCCTGCTCGCGATCATCATGTTGTCGGTGGCGTTCGCCTACTTCATCCACATGACCGGGCTCGACCTGGCGTGGTGCTTCCTGATCGTGATGGTCGTCTACCTCCTGATCGCCGGCCTCCTGGCCTTCATCGGCATCAAGCAGGTCAAGCAGGTCAAGGCCCCCGAGCGCGCGATCTCGCAGGGCAAGGAGATCCCCTCCGCCCTCCGCGGTCGCGGCTGACCGCGATCAGCCGGCGCAGCTCCCGGTGTCCACCTCGGCCGAGGACGTGACGCCCAGGGCGGCGCTCTCCGCGATCTGCCCGGCGGTGAGCGCATAGCCCGTGTCGCGATCGGTCACCGACGCCGCGAAGATCAGCCCCACGACGTCCCCGGACGAGTTGACGATCGGGCCGCCGGAGTTGCCCTGCCGGATGAGCGCGCGCAGCGAGAAGACGTCACGCAGCACCGTGCCCTCGCCGTAGATGTCGGGCGAGCGCAGCCGCTGCTCGGACCGGATGCGGCCGGTCTGGACGTCGTAGGGCCCGTCCTGCGGGTAGCCGAGCACGGCCACCCCGTCCTGGGCCTCGGCGTCCTTGTCGAACACGAGGTGGGGCAGGTCGCCCTCGTCGACCGCGAGCACGGCGACGTCGATGCGGGGGTTGTAGACGACGACGCTCGCGGGCACGGCGACCCCGCCGATCTCGACCTCCGGGTTGTCGACCCCTGCCACGACGTGGGCGTTGGTCATCAGCCGCCCGGGTGAGTAGAGGAAGCCGGTCCCCTCGACGCCGCTCCCGCAGTTGTTGCTCCCCCGCACCTTGAGCACGCTGGGTGCCGCGGCCAGCACGTCGGGGTCGCTCAGCAGGCGCTGCGGGCCGGGGCCGACCTTGACGATCCGCTCGGGAGCGAACGGCTCGAGGTAGCGCGGGAAGAAGGTCGTGCCGACCACGTTGTTGAAGGCACCCAGCACGTCGGAGGCGCGGGCGGGCAGCACCTTGTCGACCTCGGAGAGCACTCTCGACTCGCGCACGAGCGGGGTGATCGCGCCGATCCTCGACCCGGAGATCGCGACGCCGAGGGCCCACGAGACGAGCAGCACCGCCACCGCGCTGAGGGCGGCGCCGCCGATCGCGTCGACCGCACGGATCGGCTGCCACTTGATGCGGGCGCGGATGCGGGCGCCGACGTACTGCAGCAGGGCCTGGCCCAGGGACGCGGACAGGATCACGATGAACAGCGCACCGAGGGAGACCCACAGCGAGGGCTCGGCGTCGCCGAGCGCGATCGGCGCGACCCACACACCGAAGAGCCCGCCGCACAGCAGGCCCGCGGTCGCGAAGGCCCCGGTGACGAATCCTTGCCAGTAGCCCGACAGGGCATAGACGCCCACGAGTGCCAGCAGGCACCAGTCGAGGATGTTCACGCGGGCTACTCCTCGAGGCGGGTGTTCGGCCGCGTCTGGACGGCCGGTGTGGGATCACCTTGCAGCATGTAGTCCGGCAGGTCACGCACCTGGTTGGTGTCCCACTCCCCCGACCAGCCCACGAAGTCGAAGAGCCGGGCGATGATCCCGGCCGTGAAGCCCCACAGGATGACGTCTCGGTCGGGCCCGATCAGGAACCCCGGCCCGAGCCAGCCGGACGGGTGGCGGACGCTGATCCGGTTGGCGGGGTCGAGCAGGTCGTCGATGTCGACGTGGTGGATCTCGTGCACCTCGTCGGGGCTGACGACGCTCACCTCGCCGCGGTGGCGCCAGTAGCCGAGGACCGGTGTGACGGCGAAGTTGGACGGCGGCAGCCACAGCTCGGGCAGCTCGGCGAACACCTCGATCTCGGCCGGGTCGAGCCCGATCTCCTCCTGCGCCTCGCGCACCGCTGCCTCGACGGCACTCTCCCCGGGGTCGATGGTGCCGCCGGGGAAGGAGACCTGGCCCGGGTGGGAGCGCATGTGGTGTGCCCGCTCCGTCAGCAGTAGCTCGCCCCGGCCGTCACCGTCGACGTCGGCGAAGAGGATCAGCACGGCGCCGCGCCGGGCGTCGCTGTCCTCGGGCGGCATGAAGCGGGTCAGCTCGTGGACCGTGATCGACTCCGCGCCCTCCGCGATCGGCGCCAACCAGGACGGGAGGCTCACAGCTCCTCCCCGAGGTGCTCCTCGACCATCGACACGAGCTGGTCGACGGACTCGATCTCGACCGCCTCGACGTGGGCGACCGTGCCGTCGTCGGCGACGAACGCCACCGCCGGCAACCCGCGCAGCAGGGGGAACGCGCCACGCCCGTTGATGTCGCCGGCCTCGTCCTCGACGAGGGGATAGGTCACGCCGGTCTGCTCGACGAGCGCCCGGGCCTTCTCGGTCTGACGGTCCTGGAAGTCGATGCCGAGCAGGGCGACGCGGTGGCCGTACGTCGCGTGGAACTCCTCGAGGATCGGCATCTCCCGCCGGCAGGGGCCGCACCAGGAGGCCCACACGGAGATCACGGCCGGGCCGGGGAGCTCGCCGAGGTCGACGGGCGGTGCGCCGTCGAAGCCGGCCAGGGTGAGGTCGGGCAGCCGGTCGTCGGTGGCTTGGTCGGTCGCGCCCGACGCGCACCCGACCAGTGCCAGGCACGCGACGACGGCCACGAGCGCGCGGATCACGCCGGCCCCTGGGTCTTGACCAGCTTCTCGGCCTCGATCGGATCGGTCGGGCCGACGCCGAAGGAGGGGCAGAGCCTGGCGAGCGGGCACGCGCCACACGCGGGCTTCTTCGCGTGGCAGCGACGACGGCCGTGCCAGATGACGTGGTGGGAGAGCATCGTCCAGTCGCGCTTGGGGAAGAGCGCGGCGATGGCGTGCTCGACCTTCACCGGCTCGGTCTCCTCGGTCCAGCCGAAGCGGCGCACGAGCCGGCCGAAGTGGGTGTCGACGGTGATGCCGGGGACGTCGAAGGCGTTGCCGAGCACGACGTTGGCGGTCTTGCGACCGACCCCGGGCAGCGTGACCAGGTCTTCGAGGCGGCCGGGGACCTGGCCGTCGTAGCGCTCGACGAGCGCCTGGCTGAGCTTGAGGAGGGCGTCGGTCTTGGCCCGGAAGAACCCGAGCGGACCGACGATCTGCTCGAGCAGCTCGCGCGGCGCGCCCGCCATCGCGACCGGATCGGGATAGGCGGCGAACAGCGTCGGGCGCACGGCATTGACCCGGCGGTCGGTCGTCTGCGCGCTCAGGACGGTGACGACGAGCAGCTGGAAGGGGTCGTCGAAGTCGAGCTCGCAGCGGGCCTCGGGGTAGGTCTCGGCCAGCACCCGGTTGACCTTGCGCGCCCGGCGCACCAGGGAGGTGTCGGGTGGGTTCACGAGGGCAGGACGAGGCGGCACGTGGGCAGCCTACGACCCGCCACCGACACGCCACGGGGTGGTCACATGTGGTCTGATGGGCCCCGATGGCCTCATGTGACACAGACCACGGCTAGGATTCCCACGTTCAGGCAGGCCCATAGGTTGGAGGACACCGGTGGACAACGACGTGTTGCGTCAGGCTCCGCTGTTCAGCGCGCTCGACGACGAGGCAGCCACCGCGCTGCGCAACTCGATGGCCGAGACGAGACTGCGCCGCGGCGACGTGTTGTTCCACGAGGGCGATTCGGGCGACAAGCTCTACATCGTCGCCGAGGGCAAGGTGAAGCTCGGCCGCTCCGCTGCTGACGGTCGGGAGAACCTCCTCGCCATCATGGGCCCCGGCCAGATGTTCGGCGAGCTCTCGCTCTTCGACCCCGGCCCGCGCTCGGCCACGGTCACGGCCGTCACCGACGCCACCTTCGCCTCGCTGTCCCACGAAGACCTGCTGCGCTGGCTCGACGGTCGCCCGATCGTCGCCCGCGGCCTGCTCTCGCAGCTCGCGTCCCGCCTGCGCAAGTCCAACGACGTCGTGGCCGACCTGGTCTTCTCCGACGTCCCCGGCCGTGTCGCCAAGGCGCTGCTCGACCTCGCCGACCGCTTCGGCCGCACCGCCGATGACGGCGTCCACGTGCACCACGACCTCACGCAGGAGGAGCTCGCCCAGCTGGTCGGCGCCTCCCGCGAGACGGTCAACAAGGCACTGGCCGACTTCGCCTCGCGCGGCTGGCTGCGGCTCGAGCCGCGCTCGGTCGTGATCATGGACGTCGAGCGCCTCTCCAAGCGCGCACGCTGATCGATCCACTCATGAGTCTGGCCCCGGCGGAGTTCGCTCCTGCCGGGGTCTTTCTCAATTCCGCCACCCTCGGCCTCGCCCCGCTGCGCAGCGTCGCGGCGATGCGCTCCTACGAGGAGTCGCGCCAGGCCGGCACCATCGACGCGGTTGCGATCGATGCGTACGTCGACCGCGGCCGTGCGGCCTTCGCGACCCTCCTGGGTCGCGATCCGAGCGAGGTCGCCACGGGCTCGCAGGCCAGCCAGTTCGTCGGACTCGTGGCAGCCTCGCTGCGCCCGCGCAGCGTCGTGCTCGCCGCCGAGGAGGACTTCACGTCGGTCCTCTTCCCGTTCCTGCGCGCCGATCTCGACGTGCGCCTGGTGCCGCTCGAGCGGCTTGTCGACTCGATCACGTCCGACGTCGACCTCGTGGCGGTGTCAGCGGTGCAGTCCGCCGACGGCAGGCTGGTCGACCTGTCGGCGCTGGCGTCCGCGGCGCGCGCCTCGGGAGCCCTCACGCTGGTCGACGTCACCCAGGCCGCCGGCTGGCTCCCGCTGACGGACCTGGAGGCCGACTACGTCGTGGGCGGCGGCTACAAGTGGCTGCTCGGCCCCCGCGGCACCTGCTTCTTCGCGGTCAGCCCCACCGCGCCGGCGCTGCCCGAGCTCGCCGCGGGCTGGTATGCCGGCGAGTCCCGCTGGGACGCCATCTACGGCCCGCCCCTGCGTCTGGCCGGCGACGCCCGGCGCTACGACGTCTCCCCCGCTTGGGGCTGCTGGGTCGGCCACGTGCCGGCCCTCGACCTGCTCCTCGAGATCGGCATCGAGCGCATCCACGCCCACGACGTCGCCCTCGCCAACGCCTTCCGCGACGGCCTCGGCCTGCCCGCCGGCGACTCCGCGATCGTCTCCGTCGAGGCGCCGGGCGACATCGCCGCCCGACTGGCCGAGGCCGGCATCGTCGCGGCCGTGCGCGCCGGGCGGCTGCGCCTGTCCTTCCACCTCTACAACTCGTCGGCCGACGTCACTGCCGCGTTACGCGTCCTGAAATAGTCCTGCCGGGCTACCACCCGGGCGCCGGGTCGCCTGCGTCGTGCAAGGTGGCGACGCGGGACGTCCGACGATCCGGTCGCCTCCAGCCGGCTCAGGCGCGTGGATCCCGCCCGGCGAACGCCGCGAGCCGGTCGTACGGCGACGCATCGTCGGGCACGGAGACGGGCGGTGCGAAGACCGACCCACGGTTGTCCTCGGTCAACGCACCCGTCAGGAACGCCAACCCCGCCTCCGCGACCTCGTCGTCGAGGTCGCTGTCGCGCCCGAGCGCGCGTGCGAGGTCCCAGGTGTGCACGGCGACCTCGGCGGTCTGCCACCCGGCTCCTGCGGCCTTGTCTGCCGGCTCGCCGTGCCAGTGGTGGATCAGGTCGTCGGCGCCGGCGCGGAAGGTCGTGGCCCAGGTGCCGTCGGGGACGCGTGCGTCAGAGGACCAGTCGACCTCCTCCCCGCGCGACATCTGCAGGAACCGAGCCGGCCCGACGGCGAGGTGGGCCGCGAGGTCGCGCACGGACCAGTCGCCGCACGGCGTCGGCTTGTCCAGGTCGTCGGCGTGCACGGTGGCGAGCACGTCGCTGGCCTGGTCGAGGGCGCGGGACAGCGTGACGATGGGCTGGCTCATGCCTTCACGCTAGGCCCGCCGCGGGCCGACCACAACAGGTCAGGACGAGGCGAGGTAGGCCAGCTGCGCGCGCACCGACAGCTCGGCCGCGCCCCACAGCACCGGGTCGACGTCGTCATAGACCAGCTCGACGACGCGACGCGGCAGCTCGTCGGCCGCGATGCCCTCGGGGTGCGGCTGCGCGGTGAGGGTCGCGACGGCGTCGCGGACCTGGTCGAGGCGGGTACGGCGATGCGCGATGTAGTAGTCCAGCGCCCCGAGCGCGTTGTCGATGACCGGCCCGTGGCCCGGCCAGATGGAGGTGATCCCCTGCTCCGAGCACAGCGCGTGCAGGCGGTCGAGCGAGGAGAGGTAGGCGCCGAGTGAGCCGTCGGGGTGGGCGACGACGGTGGTGCCGCGACCGAGGACGGTGTCACCGGTCAGCACGGCCGACTCGGACGGCACCACGAAGGAGAGCGAGTCGGCGGTGTGGCCCGGGGTGGCGACGACGTGCACCTCGAGCGAGCCGACCGTCACCACGTCGCCGGCGCCGAGGCCCTCAGAACCCAGTCTGTAGGCGGGATCCAGCGCCCGCACCCCGCACCCGTGCGCAGAGGCGAACTCGCGCGCGGCCTCACTGTGGTCGAGGTGGTGGTGCGTCAGCAGCACCCCGACGACGTCCTGCCCGACGGCGGACACCGCGGCGAGGTGGGACTCGATCGACGGCCCGGGGTCGATGACCAGCGACTGCGAGCCCGAGGAGAGCACCCAGGTGTTCGTGCCGTCGAGCGTCATGATGTCGGCGTTCGGCGCCAGCACGCAGGTCGCCGAGGAGCCGAAGGTCCCGCCGTCCCAGGTCATTCGGGGTCCCCGCGACGTTGTTCGGAGGAGCGCAGCGGGGGAGAAGAACGTCGTGGGGTGAAGCTCATCGTGACTCCAGCAACGCCTCGTAGGCCGGCGGGGTCGAGAGGATGAAGTCGGCCCCCGACGAGATCACCTCGGGCGTGAACATGTCGACGGTCCGCGACCGCGATGCCGCGAGCGCCGCAGCGGACGAGCCGAGCTGCCCGATCTCCAGGCAGGTGAGGTACGTCGGCGGCAGCATCAGCATCTCGCCGGACTCGACGTCGGCGACCGCATCGAGCGCGCGCCGCCAGGTCACCGACGACGACTCGGAGGAGACGTCGCGCGTCGTCTGGGCGCCGGGCAGGACCGCGACGAAGAACCACGTGCGGTAGCGCTTCGGCTCGAAGACCGGCGTCAGCCAGCCCGACCAGGCGCCGAGCAGGTCGGTGCGCAGGACCAGCCCGCGGCGTACGAGGAAGTCCGTCATGGACAGCGAGCGCGTCTCGAGCGCGACCCGGTCTGCCTCCCAGTCGTCGCCGGTGGTGTCCTCGACGACGGTGTCGGCCGACGGTCCGGCCAGCAGCACGCCCGACTCCTCGAAGGTCTCGCGGACGGCCGCACAGACCAGCGCCCGGGCGAGCTCCGGCTCACAGCCCAGCGTCACAGCCCAGTCCGCGACGGACGGCCCTGCCCAGGCGACGTCCTCGGAGAAGTCGCGCGGGTCGACACCGCCACCGGGGAAGACGCACATGCCGGCGGCGAACGCCATCGTCGTCTGCCGGCGCAGGAGGTAGACCTCGGGACCGCTCGCCCCGTCACGCAGCAGCACGACGGTCGCGGCGTTGCGCGGCTCGGCGGGCGTCGCCTCCCCGGTCTCGTAGGCGCGAGCCTGGTCGACGAAGGCCTGGGGCAGCGGCGGCCGCTTCACAGCGTCAGCTCGCGACTTCGACGATGAGCTCGACCTCGACGGGTACGTCGAGGGGGAGCACCGGCACGCCCACGGCCGAGCGTGCGTGGCGACCGACGTCGCCGAACACCTCGCCGAGGAAGTCCGACGCGCCGTTGGCGACCTTCGGCTGACCCGTGAAGTCCGGGGTGGAGGCGACGAAGACGACGGCCTTCACGACGCGGGTGATGTTGTCGAGCGAGCCGATCTCGGCCCGGATCGCGGCGAGCGCGTTGAGGGCGCACTGGCGCGCGCACTCATAGCCCTGCTCCTCGGTCACCGACCCACCGACCTTGCCGACGGCGATCATCTCGCCGTCGCGCGCGGGCAGCTGGCCGGCGGTGTAGACGAGGTTGCCGGTCCGGACCGCCGGGGCGTAGGCCGCCAGCGGCGGCACCACGTCGGGGACCGTGATCCCGAGCTCCTCGAGCCGGGCCTCGGCCCCCATCAGGCGGCCTTGGGTCGCTTCAGGAAGGCCACGAGACCGCCCTGGGCGTTGGTGTGGATCGCGACCAGCTCCCAGCCGTCCTGGCCGAAGTTGTTGAGCATCAGTGCTTCGTTGTGGAGCGGGATCGGCGCCACTTGGTATTCCCAGACAGTCATGCGCCGACCCTACTCAGGTGACATCAGGCGTCCAGCCCAGGCCTGACGCAGGGCCCGTCCTGCTGCGGTCGCGGCAGCACGCGAACTAGCCTCCGTCCATGGAGCGCAACGACGCCGCCGGGGACCGCGGCCACGACAACACCCCCAACGCCTTCGAGCGGTTCGTCGACGCGGCCATCCAGCGCGTCAGCCGGGCGCCGTTCTTCGGGGTCATCCTCGTGGCCCTGGCCCTGTGGGCCGCGAGCAAGCCGTTGTGGTCGACGACCACCAAGTGGGAGCTCGCGCTGCACACGGGCTCGGCCGTCTTGTCGCTGCTGCTCCTCGTCCTGCTCCAGAACGCCGGTCGGCGCAGCGAGGAGTCGTCGCAGGAGAAGCTCAACGTGCTCGCAGAGGCGCTGGCCGACCTGATGGACCACCACGCGCGCGACTCCGAGGAGCTGCGCGCGTCGGTGGAGCGGCTCCGCGAGGCGGTCGGCCTCGAGGAGCGGCACTAGGAGATGGCGGACGGCCTCCCGGAGGCGTCGGCGTTCGGGAGCGGGACCTCCTCAGGCGGCGCGAGCGGGTTGCGGCTGGCCCACACGTAGTACATGACGGCCGGCACGACGAGGCCGATGATCCAGGAGATGTCGGCGCCACCCAAGGCCTTGGTGACGGGCCCGGTGTACAGCTTCTGCGCCAGGAACGGCACCTGGATCAGTACGCCGACGAAGTACGTCGTCAGCGCGACGGCGTTCCACCCGCCGTAGCGGCCCTTGGGGTCGTAGAGCGCGGCCAGGTCGACGCGCTCCTTGGAGACGAGGTAGTAGTCGGTGAGGTTGATGGCCGACCACGGGGTGAAGACCATCAGCAGCAGCAGCACGAAGTTCTTGAAGTTGTTCAGGAAGTCGGCGCTCGCCCACAGGGCGATGCCCATCGAGGCCGCGAGCATCAGCAGCACGAAGGCGGCGCGGGCGTTGCTGCCCATCGTCCGGCGCCCGGTCAGCGCGGTGGTGATCGTGGCCGCGCACATGAAGCTGCCGTAGGCGTTGAGGCAGGTGACCGTCAGCTTGCCGACGACGATGAGGAGATAGATCAGCCCGGCGACGATCGCGCCGGAGGCGAGCCCGCCGAGCCAGCCGACCTGGTTGGTGAGGAACGCGTCGCCGGCGACCGCGGCGACGATCGCACCGAAGGTCATCGACAGCTGGGAGCCGAGCACGCTTCCGCCGTACGTCCACCAGAAGACCGAACGCTGCGACGTCTCCGCGGGCAGGTAACGCGAGTAGTCGGCGACGTAGGGGCCGTAGGTGAGCTGCCAGCCGGCGGCCAGCGAGACGGCGAGCAGGAAGGTGACGATGTCGAACTGGTTGCCCGCGAACGCCGCGCTCACGTCGTGGTTGCGGACCAGCTGGACGGCGAGGTAGGCCAGCCCGAGCACCCCGAGGACGCTGGCGAAGCGGCCGACGGCGTGGATCCAGCGATAGCCCACGATCGCGATCACGGCGACGATCGCCACGAACAGCACGATGCCGATCGTCGCGTTCTCGACGCGTAGCAGCTCGTTGATCGCCTGGCCGGCGAGCACGGTGCCGGTCGCGGTGAAACCGAGGTACATCACAATGACCAGCACCAGCGGCACGATCGCACCGTAGATGCCGAACTGCGCGCGGCTGGAGATCATCTGCGGCAGGCCGAGCCGCGGCCCCTGGGCCGAGTGCAGCGCCATCACGATGCCGCCGAGCAGGTTGCCGAGGAACAGGCCGATGATCGCCCAGAGGGCATCGGCGCCGAAGACGACCGCGAGCGCACCGTCGACGATCGCGGTGATCTGCAGGTTGGCGCCCATCCACAGCGTGAACTGGCTGAACGGCGTGCCGTGCCGCTCCTCCGCCGGGATGACATCGATCGTACGGCGCTCGACACCGCGCACGGGCACGGTGCTGTCGGAAGTCGTGGTCATGGTGACGCTCCTTCAGGGGGTGTGCCCCCCATCACACTCCTGCCGACCGTTCCGCGACACCCCCGAAATTCCCGGATCGTCTGGCATCCGAGACCGACGTCAGCTGGCGAGCAGCTTCAGCGTCGCCTCGCGGGCCGGGGAGGACCCCGCCGGGGTGCCGGTGTGCGCGCCCGCGACCGGGTGCACCATCACCTCGTCGACGCCGTACTCACGAGCCAGCATCTCGATCCGCTCGCGCGCCGCGCCCGGCTCGTCGACGACCCAGCGCCGCAGCATTGCGTCGGCGAGCGGCTGGTGCTGCGCGGGCAGCGTGACCTGCTCCGCGTCCTCGACGAGCAGCTGCGGCGCGAGCCGACCGCCGGTGCGCAGGGCGACCATCGCCTGGGCCTGCGGCAGCGCGAGCCGGCGCGCCTCCTCCGCCGTCTCGGCCACGGCCGCGTTGACGGTGAGGAAGGTGCGCGGCTCCGGGTGCGCCTCGGACGGTGTGTACGTCGACCGGTAGAGGTCCATCGCCTCGGCCGTGCCCCGGCCGGCGAAGTGGTGGGCGAAGACGTAGGGCAGGCCCTTCGCGGCGGCCAGTCGCGCGGAGTAGTCCGAGGACCCGAGCAGCCAGATCGTCGGCACGCTGGCCGCGTTCGGCGTCGCCCGCAGCGGTTCGCGCCGGCCACCGACGGCCATCTCGACGCCGTCCGGGTGCATGAGGGTGGCCACGTCGTCGACGTACTGCGGGAACTGCGCGACCGCGTCGTCCGCCGCCGCCGTCGCACCTCCACGCAGGACGTAGCGGGTGAGCATGTCGGTGCCGGGCGCGCGACCGATGCCGAGGTCGATGCGGCCGGGGAACGCCGCCTCCAGCAGGGCGAACTGCTCCGCCACGACCAGCGGCTCGTGGTTGGGCAGCATGACGCCGCCCGACCCGACGCGGATCCGCGAGGTGGCCGCGGCCAGCAGCGCGATCAGCACCGGCGGGTTGGTCGCCGCCACGGCCGGCATGTTGTGGTGCTCGGCCACCCAGTAGCGCCGGTAGTCGTGGGCGTCGGCCACCTGCACCAGCGATCTCGCTGCTGCCACCGCATCCGCGGTCGTCTGGTCGGTGCGCACGGGAACGAGGTCGAGCACGGAGAGGGCGAGAGTCACACCTGGCCCAACGACGAGCCCCGCCCACTATTCCTGCCCCCTCCTCCGCTTGACCTCACGTCCACGTGAAGTCCTAGCGTCTGCGATCGTGACCCTGATGTCCGAGACCGCTCCGAGTCCACGCCTGCTGAGCCCGACGTACGCCGCCATCACCATCGGCGTGTGCGCGCTGATCGGCTTCGTGGCGTTCGAGGCGATGGCGGTCACGACGGTGATGCCGACCGTGGTGCGCGACCTCGACGGCGCCGACCTCTACGCGCTGAGCTTCGCTGCTCCGCTGGCCAGCGGGGTGATCGGCATGGTCGCTGCGGGGATGTGGAGCGACCGGCGTGGTCCGGTGACGCCGGTGCTCTGGTCGATGGTGCTGTTCTCGGTGGGTCTGCTGATCTGTGGCGCGGCCCCGTCGATGGAGATCCTCGTCGGCGGCCGGCTCGTCCAGGGACTCGGCGGCGGCGCGCTGATCGTGGGGGTCTACGTCCTCGTCGGCCTCGTCTTCCCACCCGCCCTGCAGCCCGGCATCTTCGCGAGCTTCGCCGCGGCGTGGGTGCTGCCGGCACTCTTCGGCCCGGCACTGGCAGCCCTCGTCGCGGACGCCTTCGGTTGGCGCTGGGTCTTCCTCGGTGCCGTCGTGTTCGTCGCCGCGGCGGCGCTGTTGATCGCGCCCTCGCTGCGGGGCCGGCGGACCGACAGCGGCGTGTCCGAGGCCGGGCTCGGGCGGCTGGCCTGGGCGAGCGTCGGCGCGATCGCGGTGCTCGCGCTCGAGCTGCTCGGCTCGGCCCGCGGCGTCTCCGGGTTCGGTGCCCTCGGAGCGCTCGTCCTCGTCGTACTCGCCCTCAGCAGGCTGTTGCCCCCCGGCGCGCTCACGGGCCGGCCAGGACTCCCCTCCGTCATCGCCACGCGCGGCCTGATGAGCGCCGGCTTCTTCTGCGCCGAGGCCTACATCGTTTACGTCCTGCAGGAGCAGTGGGGGCTGACGCCGGCCCGCGCCGGCATCGCGCTCAGCGTCGTCGGGGTGACGTGGGCGCTGTCGAGCCAGCTCCAGGCACGGCTCGGTGCCCGGGTCTCGCACGTGCGCGCCATGGAGATCGGCTCGCTGCTCGTCCTCGCCGGCGTGCTCGCGCTGTCGCTCACGGTCTGGCTCGACGGCCCGGCCCTCCTCGCCGGGGCGACCTATGTCCTGGCCGGCGCCGGGATGGGCTTCGGCTATCCGCGCACCAGCGTGGCCATGCTCGACGCCTCCACCGACGCCGACCGCGGCTTCAACTCCGCAGCCCTCTCGATCGCCGACTCGCTCGGGGCGGCGCTGGCGCTGTCGATCTCCGGCGTGGTCTTCGCCGCGGCTGTGCGCGAAGGTGCGAACCCGTTCCTCGCGGTGTTCGTCTTCGCGATCGTCCTCGGCGTGCTGGGGGTGCTCACCTCGCGGCGAACAGCTCCGGCTCCGTCTTCGCCCTGACCTCGTCCTCGGTGACGCCCGGCGCGAGCTCGACGAGCTGGAGCGCCCGCTCGCCGAGGGTGCCCGAGGGGGCGACCTCACCGGTGGTCGGGTCGATCACGTCGATCACGCACAGGTCGGTGATGATCCGCTGCACGACCCGCTTGCCGGTGTAGGGCAGCGAGCACTCGTTGACGATCTTGAGCCCGCCGTCCTTGGCGGTGTGCTCCATCAGCACGATGACGCGCTTGGCGCCGTGCACCAGGTCCATCGCGCCGCCCATGCCCTTGACCATCTTGCCGGGGATCATCCAGTTGGCGATGTCACCGACGGCGGAGACCTGCATCGCACCCAGGATCGCGGCGTCGATCTTGCCGCCGCGGATCATCCCGAAGGAGGTCGCGGAGTCGAAGAACGACGCCCCGCGGCGTACGGTCACGGTCTCCTTGCCGGCGTTGATCAGGTCGGCGTCGACGGCGTCCTCGGTGGGATAGGCGCCCACGCCGAGGATGCCGTTCTCCGACTGCAGCACCAGCTCCACGTCGTCGTCGACGTAGTTGGGCACCAGCGTCGGCAGCCCGATGCCGAGGTTGACGTAGGAGCCGTCCACCAGCTCGGAGGCCGCACGCGCGGCCATCTCCTCACGAGTCCATGCCATCAGGAGCTCACCGTCCTCTTCTCGATCCGCTTGGCCGCGGCCTCCTCGGGCGTCAGCGCGACCACCCGCTGGACGTAGACGCCGGGAGTGTGGATGTCGTTGGGGTCGAGCTCGCCGGGCTCGACCAGCTCCTCGACCTCGGCGATCGTGACCAGGCCGCACATCGCAGCGAGCGGGTTGAAGTTGCGGGCGGAGTCGCGGTAGATCAGGTTGCCGTGGCGGTCGCCCTTCCAGGCGCGCACCAACCCGAAGTCGGCGACGATGGCGTGCTCGAGGACGAACTCCCGCTCGCCCTCGGGGGTGGCGAAGACCTGGGTCTGCTTGGGCGGCGAGGCGACCGAGACGTTGCCCTCGGCGTCGTACTTCCACGGCAGACCGCCCTCGGCGACCTGGGTGCCGACACCGGTGGCGGTGAAGAAGGCCGGGATTCCGGAGCCGCCGGCCCGCATCCGCTCCGCGAGCGTGCCCTGCGGCGTGAGCTCAACCTCGAGCTCCCCGGAGAGGTACTGCCGGGCGAACTCCTTGTTCTCCCCGACGTACGACGACACCATCCGCCGCAGCCTCTTGGCCATCAGCAGACGACCCAGGCCCCAGTCGTCGACGCCGCAGTTGTTGGAGACGGCCTCGAGGTCCGTGGTCCCCGCCGCCAGCACCGCTTCGATCAACACCGTGGGGATGCCGCACAGCCCGAAGCCACCGACCGACATCGTCGCTCCGTCGGGGATGTCCGCGACCGCGGCACCCGCACTCTCGACGACCTTGTCCATCCTGGTTCCTCCGCAGACTCGTTGGTGCCCCGATTCAAGGCGCACCATGGTCGGGCCGTCAACGCCCGACCATCCAGTGGCCGAGGATCTTTCGCTCTGCGATCTTCATTCCGTAGTAGCGTTCATTGAATGGACGCCCCGATCGACGTCGTGGGACGCGTCGCCGCCCTCCTCAAGGCCGTCTCCGCCCGCGAGCCAGCAGGCGTGACGACGTCCGAGGCGGCACGCGCCGCCGGGCTCCCGCGACCCACGGCGCACCGGCTGCTGGCGTCGCTCGCCGATGCGGGCCTCGCCGAGCGCGACCCGGACGGCCACTGGCTGCTCGGCCCCGAGCTCTACTTCCTGGGCACGGCCGCCGCATCGCGATACGACGTGACAGCGGTGGCGCAGCCGGTCGTACGGCGACTGTCCATCGCCACCGGCGAGAGCGCCTTCTTCTCGGCCCGCCGGGGCGACGAGACCATCTGCCTGGTGCGCGAGGACGGCAGCTTCCCGATCAGGTCCCACGTCCTGCACGAGGGCATCCGCTTCCCGCTCGGAGTCGCCTCCGCCGGGCTTGCGATCCTGGCCTTCCTCGACGACGCCGAGGTGGAGTCCTACCTCGCCCGCGTCGACCTCGTGGACGAGTACGGCGACCAGCACACCACCGATGCCGTCCGCGACCGAGTCAGGCGCACCCGCGCGGCGGGCTTCGCGATCAACCCGGGGCTGATCGTCGAGGGCAGCTGGGGCATGGCCGCCGCGGTCTTCGACGCCGACGAGCGCCCCCAGTGGGCGCTCAGCCTGACCGGCATCCAGCAGCGCTTCAGCGCTCCCCGGCGCCGCGAGCTGGGCGAGCTGCTCCTGCGCGAGGCACATGTGCTTTCCCGCACACTGCGTCCGCGCGCCTGACCGCGATGGGGCGGGCGCCCTATCCTGCAGCGGTGACCACACACGCGGAGCAGCCCTTCGACTGGTCGGGCGTCCAGCTGCACGTCGTCACCGGCAAGGGCGGCACCGGCAAGTCCACCATCGCCGCGGCGCTCGCCCTCTCGCTGGCCTCGACGGGCAAGGACGTCCTGCTCTGCGAGGTCGAGGGCCGCCAGGGCATCGCCCGCATGTTCGACGTCGACCCGCTGCCCTACGAGGAGCGCCGGATCGCGCGCGGGCTGCCGGTCGGTGACGTGGCGCCCGGCGCCGTACACGCCCTGCACATCGATGCGGAGTCGGCCCTCCTCGAATACCTCGCGATGTACTACAAGCTCGGCCGCGCCGGGAAGGCGCTCGACCGCTTCGGCGTCATCGACTTCGCGACCACCATCGCGCCGGGCGTCCGCGACGTGCTCCTGACCGGCAAGGTCTACGAAGCCGCGCGGCGCAACGCGCGCAACAAGAAGGCCCGCGCCTACGACGCGATCGTGCTCGACGCCCCGCCGACCGGGCGGATCACCCAGTTCCTCAACGTCAACGGCGAGCTCGCCGGGCTGGCCAAGGTCGGTCCGATCAAGACCCAGGCCGACACGGTGATGACGCTCTTCCGATCGCCCAAGACGCTGGTGCACCTCGTCACCGTGCTCGAGGAGATGCCGGTCCAGGAGACGGCCGACGGGATCAAGGAGCTGCGGGCAGCCCAGCTCCCGGTCGGCGCGGTCATCGTCAACCTCGTCCGTGCCCGCGACCTCGGCCAGGCCGACCTCAAGGCCGCTCGCACGGGCACCCTCGACCGCGAGAAGATCACCGCCGACCTCCAGGCGGCCAAGGTCGACGTCACCCACGAGATGGTCGACGCCCTGGTCCTCGAGGCCCGCGACCACGCCGAGCGTCGTGCCCTCGAGGACGCCCAGCGCGCGATTGTGGGCGCGCTCGACGTTCCCCACTACGAGCTTCCCCGCCTGGCCGACGGTGTCGACCTCGGCGGGCTCTACGAGCTGGCCGCCCAGCTGAAGGACCAGGGACTGGCATGACCACCCACCGCCCACGCGTCGGCCCGCTGGCCGCCACGACCGAGCGTGCCCCTCGCCTCGACATCGACGCCCTGATCGACGACCCCACGACCGGGATCATCGTCTGCTGCGGCTCGGGCGGCGTCGGCAAGACCACCACCTCCGCTGCCCTCGCCCTGCGTGCCGCCGAGCGCGGGCGCAAGGTCGTCGTGCTGACCATCGACCCGGCCCGCCGGCTGGCCCAGTCGATGGGGATCGAGGCCCTGGACAACACGCCCCGACCGGTGCCGCACTCCGGATCCAACGGTGGCTCCCTCGACGCGATGATGCTCGACATGAAGCGCACCTTCGACGAGGTGGTGCTCAGCCAGGCCAGCCCCGAGAAGGCGAGGGCGATCCTCGACAACCCCTTCTACATCGCCCTGTCCAGCTCGTTCTCGGGCACGCAGGAATACATGGCCATGGAGAAGCTCGGCCAGATCCACGCCCAGGCCCAGCTGGACGGCAGCTACGACCTGATCGTCGTCGACACCCCGCCCTCGCGCTCGGCGCTCGACTTCCTGGACGCGCCGGAGCGGCTCAGCAGCTTCCTCGACGGTCGGTTCATCCGGCTGCTGCTGGCTCCGGCCCGTGGCCCGGCCAAGCTGATGACGGCCGGCGTCTCGATGATCACCAACGCGCTGACCAAGATCCTCGGCGCCCAGGTGCTGCGCGACATGCAGACGTTCGTGGCCGCCTTCGACACGCTCTTCGGCGGCTTCCGCCAGCGGGCGCAGAAGACCTTCTCGTTGCTGCAGGCCGACGGCACGGCCTTCGTGGTGGTCGCTGCTCCCGAGCCGGACGCGTTGCGCGAGGCCGCCTACTTCGTGGAGCGGCTCACCGAGGACGAGATGCCGCTCGCCGGTCTCGTCGTCAACCGGGCCAGCCCGCCGCTGTCGACCGTGTTGTCGGTCGAGGAGGCGACGGCCGCCGCCGACCGGTTGGTCGCGACCGAGCCCGACTCGACCACCGCCGGACTGCTGCGGCTGCACGCCGACCGTGCGCGCATCGTCATGCGCGAGGCACACCTGCGCGAGCGCTGGTCCACCGAGCACCCCGGCGTCGCGACGGCCGTCGTGCCGGCGCTGTCGACCGACGTGCACGACCTCGAGGGCCTGCGGCGGGTCGGCGACCTGCTCGCCGAGGGGTGACCCGGGACGGGTGACCCGAGAGGGTGCTGCGACTAGTCAGACGTTGACGGGGTTGTTGACGTGCTCGTTGCGAGCCAACTCGAGGACGTTGCGCCAGGAGGCCTGCGGCCGACGGCGCAGCAACGCACGGCGCTCGCGCTCGGTCATGCCGCCCCAGACACCCCACTCGATCTGGTTGTCGAGCGCCTCCGCGAGGCACTCGGTGCGCACGGGACACGAAGCACAGACCTGCTTCGCCTTGTTCTGCTCGGCTCCGCGCACGAACAGCGCGTCCGGAGTGTCCTGCTTGCACGCCGCTCGCGGCGCCCAGTCCTCAACCCACATGATTTTCCGCCATCTCGTCGGGCTCCCGATGGTCGCCCCCATAGCGACCACTCCTCGACCCTCGATGACCGTATGCAAGAAGCAGTGATTGATGAATGCACCTTCTGGCTAAAACTGATGGTCCGATATGACTAGACCAGATGGTCAGCCGTGCGTTCGAACGCCTGCCAACGGCTGGTGAGGTGTGGTACGGCGAATGGGCCGGTCTGGTCGGCTCCCGTACTCTGGGGGCCATGCCGACGCCCGATCGCAGGCCCTCTGTCCTGTCCCACCTCGCTGTCATGGGCGCCGTGGCCGCGATCCTGGGCGTTCTCGTCGCCGGCCTCGCCATCCCGTTCGCCGGAGTCCTCGGCGTCGCCGCGAAGGACGTCAGCAAGGGCATGGTCAACCTGCCCGACGAGCTCGAGGCCAAGGAGCTGGCGCAGAAGACACGCATCTACGACGCCAACGGCAACCTCATCGCCTCGCTCTACGACCAGAACCGCATCAACGTCGGCCTCCAGCAGATCTCGCGCAAGATGGTCGAGGCGATCGTCTCCATCGAGGACGACCGCTACTACCAGCACGGTGCCCTCGACATCCGCGGCACGATCCGCGCCTTCGTGACCAACCAGGCGAGCGGTTCGGTGCAGGGCGGCTCCTCGATCACCCAGCAGATGGTCAAGCAGACGCTGCTCAACCAGGCGGAGTCGAAGGAAGAGGCGGCCGCGGCCACCGACGACACCTACGCCCGCAAGCTGCGCGAGCTGCGCTATGCCATCGCCTTCGAGAAGAACTACACCAAGGACTGGATCCTCGAGCGCTATCTCAACATCGCCTACTTCGGCGACGGCGCCTACGGCATCCAGGCGGCTGCCCAGCACTACTTCTCCAAGAACGCCAAGAACCTCAACTACCTCCAGTCCGCGACGCTGGCGGGCCTGGTCAAGAACCCGACCGGCTACGACCCGACCAACTCCCCCGAGCGCTCGATCGCCCGTCGCAACGTCGTGCTCGACCGGATGGCGACGCTCAACGTCATCCCCCAGGAGCAGGCCGACAAGCTCAAGGAGCAGCCACTCGGCCTGAAGATCCAGCCGTCCCCCAACGGCTGCCAGCAGTCCCGGGCGCCGTTCTTCTGCGACTACGCCGTCAACTACCTCCTCAAGGACAAGTCGCTCGGCGAGACGCTCAAGGACCGCAAGCGGCTCCTGCAGTCGGGCGGCCTGACCATCCACACCACGCTCGACCTGGACTACCAGGAAGGCGCCGACGCGGCCGTCTCCAACCACGTCAACCCGACCGACCAGGCGATCGGCGGGCTGGCGATGGTCGAGCCCGGCACCGGCTACGTCAAGGCGCTCGCGCAGTCCCGCCCGATGGGCAAGGACAAGGAGGCGGGCCAGACCTACCTCAACTACGTCGTCCCGCGGAAGTACGGCGACGCCAACGGCTTCCAGGCCGGCTCGACGTTCAAGGCGTTCGTCCTGGCCGCGGCGATCAACCAGAACATCCCCCTCAGCCAGTCGATCTTCTCCCCGATCAAGATGGACATCCCGGACTCCTCCTTCGAGACCTGCGACGGCCCCTACATCGGCGACGGCGGCTGGTCGGTGTCCAACTCGACCGGCGGCGACCAGGACTACAACCTCTACACCGGCACCCAGCTGTCGGTGAACACCTTCTACGCCCAGCTCGAGGCCCAGACGGGCATGTGCGAGCCCATCCAGCTGGCGCAGAAGATGGGCATCACCCTGCCCGAGGAGCAGCAGGTCCCCTCCTGGGTCCTCGGCGTTTCCGACACCGACCCGCTGACCATGGCCGAGGCCTACGCCACCTTCGGCGCCCGCGGCCTGCACTGTGACGCGCTGCCGGTCACCCAGGTCCTCGCCTCGGACAGCAGCACCGTGAAGGACTACAGCACGACCTGCGAGACGGTGATGCCCGGCGTCACCGCCGACGCGGTCAACGACGTGCTCCGCGGCGTGATGGAGCCCGGTGGCTTCGGCCAGAACATCGCGATCGACAAGCCCTCGGCCGGCAAGACCGGGACCAACCAGGGCAACATGTCGGTGTGGTTCGTGGGCTACACCCCGCAGATCGCCACTGCCTCGATGGTGGCCGGCGCCAACTCGCTCGGCCACTGGGTCAGCCTCAACGGCCAGTACGTCGGCGGCTCCTACATCGGTGAGGCGTTCGGTTCCACCGTGGCCGGCCCGATCTGGGGCGAGGCGATGGACGCCATCTCCGACAAGCTCGACTACGAAAACTTCCGCGCCCCGGCCGGTGACGAGATCGCCGGCGTGCTGACCGCCGTCCCCGACGTGTCAGGCCTGAGCCTCAAGGCCGCCCGCGCGGCCCTCGAGACCGCCGGCTTCGAGACCTCGCTCGGCGGCTACCTCAACTCCACGATCGCCAAGGAGGCCGTCGTGTCGACCTCTCCGGCAGCCGGCACCTCGCTCGGCTCCGGCGACACGGTCGTGATCTACCAGTCGACCGGCTACGTCCCGGCTCCCCCGCCCCCGCCCCCGACCAACACCGGCGGCAAGAAGGGCGGCGACGGTGGGGGCGACGGTGACGGTGGCGGTGGCGGTGACGACAAGGGCAACAACGGGAACGGCAAGGGCAACGGCAAGGGCAACGGCTAGCCCCTAGCCCAGCTGGCGGCGGACCTCCGCGGCGACGGCCCCGCCGTCGGCGCGACCCTTCACCTGGGGCGTGACCACGCCCATGACCTTGCCCATCGCGCGCATGCCCTCGTCGGCGGCGCCGGTCTGGGCGATCGCAGCGGTGACGAGCTCGGCGATCTCCGCCTCGGTGAGGGGCGCCGGGAGGTAGTCGGCGATGACCTCACCCTCGGCCACCTCCTTGGCGGCCATCTCCGTGCGCCCGCCGTCCGCGAACGCGACGGCCGCCTCGCGGCGCCGCTTCGCCTCGGTGGACAGCACGCCCAGGATGTCGTCGTCGGAGAGCTCGCGCTGCACCTTGCCCGCCACCTCGGCGTTGGTGATCGCGGTGAGCACCATGCGCAGAGTCGAGGAGCGGACCTCGTCGCGCGCCTTGATCGCGGTGGTCAGGTCGGCACGCAGACGGTCCTTCAGAGCACTCATGGGACCCATTGTGGCAGCCTTGCCACGTGCCCTCGCCCGAGTTGTTGCGTAGCCCCGTCGGCCTGACGTCGGCCGTGGGCCTGGGTGCAGGCCTGGCGCTCGCGTCGTACGCAGCCTGGGAGGCCCGGCAGTACACCCTGCGCGAGGTCACCGTGCCGATCCTGCCTGCCGGCAGGCAGGCGCTGCGGGTCCTCCACCTCAGCGACATCCACATGGCCCCCGACCAGCGGGCCAAGCAGGAGTGGCTGCGCTCGCTGGCCGACCTCGCCCCCGACCTGGTGATCGACACCGGTGACAACCTGGCGCACATGCGCTCGGTGCCGGTCGTGCTCGACTCCCTCGGGCCGCTGCTCGACCTGCCCGGCATCTCGGTCTTCGGCTCCAACGACTACTACTCACCCGGCTGGCGCAACCCCCTGCGCTACCTCCTGCCCGACCGCGGCCATCGCAACACCGACACCGCGCAGCTGCCCTGGCGCGAGCTCAAGGCGCGCTTCTCCGACCGCGGCTGGCTGCACCTGTGCAACGAGCGCGCCCGCATCACGGTCGGTGGCACGACGATCGCGCTGGCCGGTGTCGACGACCCCCACCTCGACTACGACGACCTCGCGGCCGTCGCCGGGCCCGCCGATCCGGACGCCGACGTGCGACTGGGGATCACGCACGCGCCGTACCTCCGCGTCCTGGACCAGTACGCCGCCGACGGCTACGACGCCGTCATCGCCGGCCACACCCACGGCGGCCAGGTCTGCCTGCCCGGCATCGGCGCGCTGACCACCAACTGTGACCTCGAGCCCGCCCGCGCGAAAGGCCTGCACCGCCACCCGGCCGACTCGGCCCCCGGTGATCCGGGCTCGGCGTGGCTGCACGTCTCGGCCGGGATCGGGACCAACCCCTACGTCCGTTTCCGGGTCGCCTGCCGGCCCGAGGCCACGCTCATGACACTGATACCGAAGGCCTGACGGGCCCGATTTCAGGGGCCCCCAAACGCTCGGGTATGCTCGCCGTGCTTCGCAGCCGCTCGTCGATTGCGACAGCGGATCGGGGTGTGGCGCAGCTTGGTAGCGCGCGTCGTTCGGGACGACGAGGCCGCAGGTTCAAATCCTGTCACCCCGACCAAGTAGGACACCCGGATCCACGGAGACGTGGGTCCGGGTGTTCTGCGTCCGAGGCGTTACTCCTCGCCGCTGACCCGGGCGGTCAGCGCCCGCAGCGTCACCTGCAGGTCGGTGAACTCCTGCTCGCTCAGCCCCATGGCTGCCTTCATGTCGCACTGGATCCGGTCGCCGTGCCGCCGCAGCTCGTCGCCCTTGCTCGACAGCGAGACGACGACGAAGCGCTCGTCGGTGTGGTCACGGTGGCGAGCGATCAGTCCACCGAACTCCATCCGGCGCAGCAGCGGGGTCAGCGTGCCGTGGTCGAGGCGGAGCCTGTCCGCGATCTCGCGCACGGTGCAGCTGTCGCGCTCCCACAGGACGATCAGCACGAGGTACTGCGGATACGTCAGGCCCAGCGCCGCGAGCGTGGGCCGGTAGGCGGCCGTGACGGCTCGCGAAGCGGCGTAGAGGTCGAAGCAGAGCTGGTCCGCAAGAGGTGGAGCCTCGATGTCGGCCATGTGACACATTCTGGCACGCAACGCGTTACCTTGTAGACAAGTCCCTTTTGCGCAAGGTATCTGGGGCCGTCTTGCAGATGTGGAGGCACGATGCGCGGACGCACGGCCCGAACCGGGGCAGAGCATTCCCCGGACCCGCTCAACCAGCTGCTCGTGCTCGCCGGCCGTGCCGACGAGGATGCGTTCGCCCAGCTCTACGACGACTTCGCACATCGTGCCTACGGGCTCGCTGTCCGGGTCCTCGGTGACCCGCACCAGGCCCAGGAGGTCATCCAGGACGTCTTCCTCGAGGTATGGCGCAAGCCGGCGCACTTCGACCCGCGCCGCGGCAGCGCGACCGGGTGGATGCTGACCATCACCCACCGGCGAGCAGTGGACAGGGTGCGCGCCAGCAGCGCTGCCCGGCGCCGCGACGACGAGTGGCACGACGCCAGTCCTGCCGTGACCGACGTGGACACCACGTTCGACGAGGCGCAGGCCAACCTGACCGCCGTACGCGTGCGCGCTGCCCTGGACTCCCTCACGCCCGTCCAGCGGCGCGCGGTCGAGCTCGCCTACTTCGGCGGCCACACCTACGCCGACGTCGCCCGCCTCATGCATGCTCCGCTCGGCACCACGAAGTCCCGGATCCGGGCCGCGCTGGTCCGCCTGCGTGACCACCTCGAGATCCCCACCCTCGAGATCGGCCCGGGTTGGGCCTAGCGGTCCTCGGCGTCGTACCCGCCCGGGACGTGGCCCGACCGCGCAGTGAAGGTCCACGCAGGTGCGTGGAGCTTCGGGTCCCTGCGTCTTGTCAGGGCTGAATGTCCACGCAGGTGCGTGGAGTTCCATGACCGACGCGGGCGTGCCGCGACCGCGTGGAGGCTGGCTGCCGCGCCGGTCGCGCGGGTTCTGGCACACTTCGCCGCATGGCTGACAAGGACCCCAAGGGCGACGGCCCTTCGCTCGAGCTCCCGTCGTTCGGTTTCGGTCGCAAGAAGAAGGCCAAGCAGCCGGAGCCGGGCGCACCCGTCGAGGACTCCGCGACGACCGCTCCCCCTGAGCCGG
>NZ_CM001852.1:198033-203663 GCF_000389985.1 Nocardioides sp. CF8 | reverse complement strand
GCCCAAGACGACCCCGGAGCCCAAGACGACGCCGCAGCCCGAGCCCACCCCCGAGCCGCCCGCGCCGCTCGCACCCGAGCTCGACCCGATCGTCCCCGAGGCTGAGCCCGCGCCGGCCCCCGACCCCGAGCTCGCCGCCCCGGTCGTTCCGCCAGCCTCCGCGGGCAGGCACGAGCCCAGCCCGGAGCCCGAGCCCAGCCCGGAGCCGGTGGCAGCTACGGAGCCCATGCCGAAGCGCGAGTTCTCGCTGCCGGCCATCCCGGCCCTCCAGGCAGCGCTGGCCGTCGGTGCGTTGATCGGCCTGCTCGCCGTACTCCTGACCTTCGCGTCGCTCAAGCTCTGCGAGGTCGTGCGCGGCACCGACTCGTGCGGCGGGCCGGGCCTGCTGCTGCTGGTCGCGACACTGGTGATCCTGACCTACGTCGGCGGCTGGCTGCTGCGCGGTTTCGGGATCGAGGACCCGGGCAGCACCAGCTTCCTCGCGGTCGGACTGCTCGCCGTGGCGGCGATGCTGTTCTTCCTCGACGTCATCTACAACTGGTGGATGGTCATCGTCATCCCGCTGGTCGCCATGGCGACCTACGCCCTCTCGTGGTGGGTGACCACGAGGTTCGTCGACATCGACGAGTAGCGCTCAGGCGCGGGTCGCCGCGATCAGCTCGGCGATCTGCACGGTGTTGAGGGCAGCGCCCTTGCGCAGGTTGTCGTTGCTGATGAACAGCGCGAGCCCGCGGTTGTCGTCGACACCCTCGTCCTGACGGATCCGGCCGACGTAGGACGGGTCCTTGCCGGCGGCGTGCAGCGGCGTCGGCACCTCGCGGAGCTCGACGCCGGGGGCGTCGGCCAGCAGCGCGCGCGCCTGGTCGGGGGTGAGCGGCGAGGCGAACTCCGCGTTGATCGCCAGCGAGTGACCGGTGAAGACCGGCACCCGGACGCAGATCCCGGAGACGCGCAGCTCGGGGAGGTCGAGGATCTTGCGGGACTCGTTGCGGAGCTTCTGCTCCTCGTCGGTCTCGTTGAGTCCGTCGTCGACGATGGAGCCGGCCAGCGGCAGCACGTTGTAGGCGATCGTCTCGACGTACTTGTTGGGCTCGGGGAACGTCACGGCCGAACCGTCGTAGGCCAGCTCACGGGCCTTCTCGCCGGCAGCGGTGACGCCACCCATCAGCTCGTCGACGCCAGCGACGCCCGAACCGGAGACGGCCTGGTAGGACGACACGACGAGTCGCTGCAGCCCGGCGGCCTCGTGGAGCGGCTTGAGCACCGGCATCGCGGCCATGGTCGTGCAGTTGGGATTGGCGATGATGCCCCGGCCAGCGGCCACGACGGCGTCGATCGCCGCCGGGTTGACCTCGGAGACGACGAGCGGGATCGCCGGGTCCTTGCGGAACGCCGACGAGTTGTCGATGACGATCACGCCGGCGTCGGCGAAGGTCTGCGCGAGCGCACGCGAGGTGGTGGCACCAGCGGAGAAGATCGCGATGTCGAGGCCGGTCGGGTCAGCGGTCGAGGCATCCTCCACGGTGACCTCGCGGTCGCCGAAGGGCAGCACCGTGCCGGCCGAGCGGGCGGAGGCGAAGAAACGGATCTCCCCGATCGGGAAGCCGCGCTCGAGCAGGATCTCGCGGACTGCGACGCCGACCTGACCGGTGGCGCCGACGATGCCCAGGTTGATGGCGCTCATCGCCCGCTCCCGCCGTACACGACAGCCTCGACCTCATCGGCGTCGAGGTCGAAGGCGCTGTGGGTCGCGCGGACGGCCTGGTCGACCTCGTCCTCGGTGACGACGACGGAGATGCGGATCTCGGAGGTGGAGATCATGCCGATGTTGACGCCCGCCTCAGCCAGCGCGGAGAAGAACTTCGCGGTGATGCCGGGGTGCGAGCGCATGCCGGCACCGATCAGCGAGACCTTGCCGATCTTGTCGTCGTAGAGCAGCTTGTCGTAGCCGACCTCGCCCTGGATCTTGGCCAGCGCGTTCATCGCCGTCTGGCCGTCGGTGCGCGGCAGCGTGAACGAGATGTCGGTCAGGCTGGTCGCCGCGGCCGAGACGTTCTGGACGATCATGTCGAGGTTGACCTGCGCCTCGGAGAGCGCCGCGAAGATGCGGGCGGCTTCGCCGACCTTGTCGGGTACGCCGACGACCGTGATCTTGGCTTCGCTGCGATCGTGCGCGACGCCGGAGATGATGGCCTGTTCCATGATGCCTCCGTCGGTGGGGTCTTCGACGACCCACGTGCCTTCGAGCTGACTGAATGACGAGCGGACGTGGATCGGGATGTTGTAGCGGCGGCCGTACTCCACGCAGCGCAGGTGCAGGATCTTGGCGCCGCAGGCAGCGAGCTCGAGCATCTCCTCGTAGGAGACCTTGTCGAGCTTCTGGGCGGCCGGCACGATCCGCGGGTCGGCGGTGAAGACGCCGTCGACGTCGGTGTAGATCTCGCAGACGTCGGCCTCCAGCGCCGCGGCCAGCGCGACCGCGGTGGTGTCGGTGCCGCCGCGACCCAGGGTGGTGATCTCCTTGGTGTCGGCACTGACGCCCTGGAAGCCGGCGACGATCACGATGTGACCGTCGGCGAGCGCGCTGGTGATGCGCCCGGGCGTGATGTCGATGATCTTCGCCTTGCCGTGCACCGAGTCGGTGATCACGCCGGCCTGCGAGCCGGTGAAGGAGCGGGCGGTGAAGCCGAGGTCGGAGATCGCCATCGCGACCAGCGCCATGGAGATGCGCTCACCGGCGGTGAGGAGCATGTCCATCTCGCGCGCCGGCGGCAGCGGGCTCACCGCACCGGCGAGGTCCAGCAGCTCGTCGGTGGAGTCACCCATCGCCGAGACGGCCACGACGACGTCATGGCCTGCCTTCTTGTTCTCCACGATCCTGCGCGCGACCCGCTTGATGGCGTCGGCGTCGGCGAGCGAGGAGCCGCCGTACTTCTGCACGACAATGCCCACGGTTTGGTCCTCGACGATCTCGGTAGACGACTTCTGCGTCGTGACGCTTCTGACGCGTGGATTCTACCGGGGCGGATCGACCGGGTCGTCCAACATCTCATGGGCGACCGTGAGGGCCTCCACGGTCTCCTCGAAGTCGGTGTCGAACCGGTCGTGCGCGACCACGGTCAGCAGCGCGTTGAGCGCTGCGCCGGCGAGGTTGCCCCAGTTGTTGACGTAGGAGAACTGCCACCACCACAGGGCCTCCTCGACGTTGCCCAGCTTGAAGTGGCGCAGGCCGTTGTCGAGGTCGATCGCGATGGACGTCAGGTCGTCGGAGAGCTGGCTCTGCACGACATCGGGCAGGTAGGGGTCGAACACGAAGCTGTAGGTGTCGACGCTGTCCAGCATCCGCGCCAGCCGCAGCCGCATGTCGTCGATGTCGGCCTCCGGGCCCACGTCGGGCTGGTATTCCTCCCGGGGCTGGAAGTCGAGCTGCGCGCCCAGCCGGGCGCCCGCGAGCAGCACCTGGCTGATCTCGAGCAGCAGCAGCGAGACGGCCTGGGCTCCGTTGCCGCCGCGCGCGATCGCACGCAGCGCAAGCAGGAAGCTCTCGATCTGGTCGGCGATCTGGGCGGCGAACTCGTCGGGGTCCGGCGGCGTCCGCTGCTGTGTGGTCTGGTCAGTCATCTGCTGATCGCCTTCCTGCGAATGCGCGCCCGAGGGTCACTTCGTCGGCGTACTCCAAGTCGCCGCCCACTGGCAGTCCACTCGCCAGCCGCGTCACGCGCAACCCCATGGGGTTGAGCATCCGGGTGAGATAGGTCGCGGTGGCCTCACCCTCGAGGTTGGGGTCGGTGGCCAAGATGACCTCCGTGACGGCACCGTCGGCGAGCCGGATCATCAGCTCGCGGATGCGCAGCTGCTCGGGGCCGATGCCGTCGATCGGCGAGATCGCGCCGCCGAGCACGTGGTAGCGGCCACGGAACTCGCGCGTGCGCTCGATGGCGACGACGTCCTTGTACTCCTCCACCACGCACAACAACGCCGGGTCGCGGCGCGGGTCGCGGCAGATGCGGCACTGCTCGTCCTGGGAGACGTTGAAGCAGATCGAGCAGAACCGCACCTTGTCCTTCACCTCGATCAGGACGTCAGCCAGGCGGCGTACGTCGGCCGGCTCGGCCTGCAGGAGGTGGAAGGCGATGCGTTGCGCGCTCTTGGGTCCGACGCCGGGGAGTCGACCCAGCTCGTCGATCAGGTCTTGGACGATGCCTTCGTACAACGAAGGACCCTAGAAACCGAGCTGGCCGCTGGGCGGCCCGCCCTCAGGGCCACCGAGACCGCCACCGGGGCCGCCACCGAGGCCCTCGAGCCCACCGGCCAGGGGGCCCATGGCCTCGCTGGCGATGGCCTCGGCCTTGGCCTTGGCGTCGCGGTAGGCGGCGATGATCATGTCGCTCAGGTCGGCGAGGTCGTCGGAGTCGGTGCCGTCGAACTGGCCCGCGGTGATGTCGACCCCGAGCAGCTCCCCGACGCCGTTGACGGTGACCGAGACCGCGCCGCCGGCGACCGTGCCCGACACCTTCTGCTCGGTGAGCTGCTCCTGCGCCTGCTGGAGCTGCTCCTGCATCTGCTGCGCCTGCTGGAGCAGGGCGTTCATGTCGAAACCGCCGCCGCCGAGTGCGTCGAAGGGGTTCTGGGTCATGAGGTCTCCCGGTGGGGTGCGGTGGGTGGGGATGTCGTGCTCACGAGTGCTTGATCTCCTCGACGATCTTCGCGCCGAGCGCCTGCTGCAGCAGGGCCGTGCTGTCGAGCCCCTGGGTGTCAGGGGCCGGATCGTCGGGATCTGCCGCCGCATCGGCCAACGCGCGGTGATCGACCGTGGTTCCCGGGTCGGCACCGGTCTCGCGCGAGCGCTCGAGCGCCTCGCGAGCGGCGGTGAGCCCCGTGGAGCCGGCCGGGCCGGGCGAGGCCGGGGGCGTCTGGGACGGGGACGTCTGGGTGTGGGCCGGCTGGGCCGCGTCGTCGGCTGCCCACGCGGGAGGTGAGTCGGGCGCAGCCGAGGCGGGCTCGTCGCTGGCCCACGCCGGCGCCTCAGCCGGTGGCGGCGTCGGCGCCGCGGGCGCGGTGGAGGACTGCTTCACGACGGGGCGCCCGGCATCGGGCTGCGCGCTCGGGTCGATGATGGCGTCGATGCGCCACTCCGCCCCGACGACGTCGATCGCCGCCTGGCGCAGGATCTCGTCGGAGCCCCCGGCCAGGAACGACTCCTTCGCACCGGCATTGGTGAACCCCAGCGTCAGCGTCTTGGCGTCCACCGCGATCACCTGGGCGTTCTGCGTCAGGTGGATCCAGGTCACGCGGCGCCGGGCCTTGGTCGCCTCGACGATGTCGGGCCACAAGCGGCGTACGTCGACGAGGCTGAGGTTGCTCCCGGCCCCGGTCGCCGCAGGCTCGGGTGTAGCGGGCGGCGCCACCACGGCAACCTGCTCCGCGGGCTGGTCGACGGGCGCGGTCGCCTCGACCGGCGGCATCGGTTCGTCGGCCGGCTCGTCGGAAGGGCCGTCGTCGAAGCGCGGCGGGGCGAACATCGGCTCGTGCTCGCCGTGCTCGACCGGAGCCGGCGTCGCCGTCGGCGGCTGGGCGGACCCGGCGGGCTGGGCCGGAGCCATCGCCGCCGGCTGGGCGGTCGGGGCGGG
>NZ_CM001852.1:194870-197933 GCF_000389985.1 Nocardioides sp. CF8 | reverse complement strand
GCCCAACCTGTCCGGACAGAACACCTAGGGCGTGTCTCTCAATCCCATGGCCTGCTGCGCGCCGCCCGGCACGCACGCTGGCTGCGTTGTCGTCAGTCGCCATGGCTCCGCCATGTCTCCCTCCTCCGCCTTGCCAACGCACGCCCCGGACGACGCTCGCGACGGCCGAGGATCGAGAGACACGCCCTGACCCGGCACAACGACTCAGAGCGTGAGCACGATCTTGCCGATGTGCCCGCTGTCCTCCATCAGGCGGTGTGCGGCCTGGACCTCCTCGAGCGGCAGCCGCTCGTGGATGACCGGCACCACGACGCCTTCCGCGACGAGGGGCCACACATGCTCGACGACCTCCGCGCAGATGGCGGCCTTCTCCTCGGCCGGTCGCGCCCGCAGTGTCGTGGCGATGACGGCGCCGCGCTTGCGCAGCAGGGCGTTGATGTCGAGCTCGGCCTTCGTCCCGCCCTGCATGCCGATGATCACGAGCCGACCTGACGTGGCGAGGGCGTCGACGTTGCGGGCGAGGTACTTCGCACCCATGTTGTCGAGGATGACGTCGGCTCCGCCGACGGCGTTGAGCACGGCGACGAAGTCCTCCTCGCGGTAATTGATCGGCACGTCCGCGCCGAGCTCGGCGCACGCGGCCACCTTCTCCGCCGACCCGGCCGTGGCGAAGACCTTCGCCGACAGTGCCGTCGCGAGCTGGATCGCCATCGTGCCGATCCCGCCGGCTCCACCGTGGACGAGGAACTTCTCGCTCAGCTGCAGCCCGGCCACCATGAAGACGTTGGACCACACGGTGCAGGCGACCTCGGGCAGCGCGGCGGCGTCGACCAGCGAGACTCCCGCCGGCACCGGCATCAGCTGCCCGACGGGGACGGCCACGCGAGCGGCGTACCCACCACCGGTCAGGAGCGCGCAGACCTCGTCGCCGACGGCCCAGCCCTCGACTCCGTCACCGAGCGCCGCGATCGTGCCGCTGCACTCGAGGCCGATGATCTCGGAGTTCCCCTCGGGGACGGGGTAGAAGCCCATCCGCTGCAGGGTGTCGGCGCGGTTGACGGCCGTGGCGGCGACGTCGACGAGCACCTCGCCGGGGCGGAGGGTGGGCTCGGGTGCCTCACCCACGGACAGGACTTCAGGGCCTCCGGCACCGGAGGCGATGACTGCTCGCATGTGGGGTTATTCGTCCTCGTCCGTCTCGTCGTCTTCTTCGAAGTGTTCTCCGGAGTGGTCCACTGCCGAGTCGTCGGGCACCGGGTCGTCGATGTCGTCCGGGTCGGGCGCGTCGGCCGGCCGGTCCCAGTTGTCGGAGAGGTACTGCGCCTTGGCGGCGAGCTTCTCCACGGCCTCGGGGTCGGCGTCGGTCGAGCCGGCCGCGTATCCCAGCAGGTAGGTCGTGATGGGAGCCGCCGTCTTCTGCACGTTCGTCGCCGCTGCGCGCGCCAGGTCGAGGAGAAGGCCTTCGTCGACCTCGGTCTCGACATCGAGCACGTCGCAGAGCTCATCGATCCAGTCGTGGAGGTTCACCCGACCAATCTCTCGCCAACACCGGGCGCGCCGCAAGTGGCGAGCGTGTCGTCAGTCGTCGAGGTCGCGGAGGTCGGCCCACGTGTCGATGTCGCGGCCCTCGTCGCTGACGGCGGCGACCTCGGCCAGGTCGAGGTCGGCGAGCAGCCGGTGCAGCGCCATGCCGTGCTGTCCCTCGAGGTCGGGACGCACCCGGCGCAGGGCTTCGGCCGTCACCACGCCGCAGAGCTGACGACGCCCGCTCGGGTCGACGAGGAACGCCCCGTCGTGGCCCGTGGTCGCCTCGCGCAGCCGGCGGAAGGTGTGGGGCGAGACGCGGGGCATGTCCACGGCGAGCACCCCGACCAGCGTCGCCGGGCGCAGCAGCATGTCGAAACCGGTCAGCAGCCCGGCGACCGGACCGCCCAGCGGCGGGTCCTCGCAGGTGAAGGTCACCGGGCGGGTCGTGGGCACCGTCCGCGGTCCCACGACGACCACCTCGTCGGCGTCGAGGAAGCTGTCCAGGCCGATCTCCAGCAGCGAACGGCCGTGCAGCTCGATGCTCGCCTTGTCGATCCCGTCCATGCGCGCGGCGGTGCCGCCGGCGAGCAGCACGCCGCTGAAGCCGGCTGCGTCCAGATCGAAGTCCATGCCCGGATCCTCCCAGTGTCTCCCCCCGGCTGGCAGTCTGGGGGAGTGACCTCCCAGCTTCTCCGCGTCCGACTCGTGCAGTGGGCCAGCGCCCTCGACCCGTCGGTCAACCGCGCCCGCCTGGCCGAGCTGCCCGCGGAGGCCGCCGACCTGGTGGTGCTCCCCGAGGCCTTTGCCCGCGACTTCGGCGACCCGTCCCAACACCTCGGGTCGTACGCCGAGTCGCTGGCCGGCGACTTCGCGCAGTCCGTCGAGGCGCTGGCGCAGCGCCTCGACACCACCGTCGTGGCGGGCATGTTCGAGACGAGCGAGGACCCGGACCGGCCGTTCAACACGCTGCTGGTGCGGGGGGCCGCCGAGGCGACCTACCGCAAGATCCACCTCTACGACTCCTTCGGCTACCGCGAGTCCGAGCGCCTCACGGCGGGCGACATCTCGCCCCGGGTGGTGGAGGTCGCGGGCACGAGGCTGGGCCTGATGACCTGCTACGACCTGCGCTTCCCCGAGCTGGCCCGGATGCTGGTCGACGCCGGCGCAGAAGCCCTGGTCGTCCCCGCCGCCTGGGTCGCCGGCGACCGGAAGGTCGACCACTGGCGCACCCTCGTGCGGGCGCGCGCGATCGAGAACACCGTCCACGTCGTGGCGGTCGGCCAGCCCGCTCCGCGCTACTGCGGGCACTCCATGGTGGTCGATCCGCTCGGCGACGTACTCGTCGAAGCCGGGCCGGACGAGGCCGTCGTCGATGCCGTGCTCGATCGCGCGGTGCTCGACGAGGCGCGGCGGACCAACCCCTCCCTCGCCAACCGCCGGCTGTAGCCTCGTCGCCGTGTCCACGCCGTCGAATGGTCCCGTGAAGGGTCGCCGCATCGCGGAGAAGGCGGCGAAGGAACGACGCACCCCGAAGCT
>NZ_CM001852.1:192253-194805 GCF_000389985.1 Nocardioides sp. CF8 | reverse complement strand
CGAGCGGGCCGCCGCCGAACCCGACCAGCCAGCGGCGCCTCGTCGGCTGCCGATGATCGGCGCCGTCGCCGCGGCCGCCGCCGTGCTGCTGGCGGGGCTCACGGCCCTCACGTGCGCGGTCGCCGGCGTCGGTCCCGAGTGGCTCGACGGGGCCGGTGCGATCGCCGTCTCGACGGTCCTCGCGGTGGCGCTGGCCCACCGCACCGGTGGTCGGCCCGGCATCGCGCTCGTGCTCGCCCTGGTCATCGGCCTGGCCGCCGTCCTCGTCGGCGGGCCCACCCTGCAGACCGGCGCGGCCGTGCTCACCGTCGTCGTCGGCGGGGTCTATGCCGTGATGGCGACGGTGCCGGCCGTCAGCTTCTGGCCGGCCGCCCGCGAGGTCTTGATCGCGACCCTGGTGTCCGGGTTCGCCGCGATCGCCGCCGTCGGCTTCGAGCCCACCGTCGTCGCCCAGCGCTTCGACTACGCCTCCCTCATCCTCGCGCTGGCCCTCGTCTTCGCGCTCGTGCACCGCCTCGGGGCGGGCTTCCACGGGCTCGGTCGCCGCGGCCTGATCGCGGTGTTCGCCGGCGTCGTCGTGCTCGTCCTGACCCTGGCCTACGGCGAGCTCCTGCGGCGGTACGGCGCCGGGTCGGTCGTCGGCTCCGTCCTCGACTTCGCCGCCTGGACGGCTGATCGGATCGGCGCCTTCCCGCGGCCGCTGGTGGTGTTCCTCGGCATCCCCGCCCTGCTGTGGGGCTGCTTCCAGCGCGCCCGACGCCGGCAGGGGTGGTGGGTCTGCGCGTTCGGCGTGACCGCGACCGTGCCGCTGGCGCAGGGGCTGCTCGATCCCGACGGCTCGTTCCTCGAGGCCGGTCTGCGTGGGGTCTACTCCCTCGTGCTCGGCCTGCTCCTGGGCTATCTCCTCGTCCGGCTCGACCTCGCCCTCACCGCGCCCCGCGGTCGCCGTGGTCGCCGTGCGGAGGAGGCCGAGGCCCACCGGCCGGAGCCCTCGCGCTTCGCCGAGCTCTGAGCGGCCCGCCTCGCCGAGCACTTCGTACGCCGCGGTAACCACTAGCGTCGAACCATGGCCCGTACGAAGTCGACCGAGATCCTCGCCGAGATGGTCGCCAACGTCCTCAGCGTCGACTGCGAGGTCGGCGACACCATCGGTGCCGGCGACACCGTCGTCCTGCTCGAGTCGATGAAGATGGAGATCCCGGTCCTCGCCGAGCGGCCCGGCCGGGTCACGGCGATCAAGGTCGCCGTCGGCGACGTCGTCCAGGAGGGCGACCCGCTGATCGCGCTCGACCTGCTCTGAGCCGGACAGCCAGCGGCAGGTTTCCGGTGCACCGAGAGACCCGTCCTCATGTCCACGCGGTGTGAAACGGTGGCGCCGTGAGTGAATCCGACCTGCCTCTGCGTGCCTCTTGTCGTGGTCTCGTGTTCGACGACGACTCACGGGTCCTGCTGGCCCAGCACCGGATCGACGAGGAGACGACCGTGTGGGTCGGACCGGGCGGCGGCGTCGAGGACGGGGAATCGCTGGTGGAGGCCCTCGCTCGTGAGCTCTTCGAGGAGACCGGCCTCGTGCTGACGGACCAGACCGCACCCGCACTCGTGTGGGCGCAGGAGAACAGGTTCCCCGAGATGGAACCGCACGGCTACTCCGGTGTGACCGGGCACTTCTACGTCGTGCCGTTGAGCGCCTTCACCAGGGAAGCGGGTGCGCTGGTGGACGCCGCTGACCATCCTTGCGAGGACGGCGTGCTCGACATGCGCTGGTGGTCACTCGACGACGTCGAGGCAGCCCAGCGACAGGCGGTCCTCTTCGGGCCGCGTGCCTTCCCGCGCCTCATGCGTGACCTGCTCGACCCGGACGGGTTCGAGGCAATGAGACGCGCCCCCCTGTTGCTCGGGCTGTGACCCTCGTGGGGCTGCGGAAACCACAAGATCCGAACCCACGTCCGTGGGTTCGGATCTCGTCGATGTCCTGAGACATCACATGGCGGTGGCGGTGGGATTTGAACCCACGGTGGGTTTGACCCCACACAACATTTCGAGTGTTGCACCTTCGGCCGCTCGGACACGCCACCGCGGGGAAGGTTACCGGAGACGGGCGGGGGCGATGAAATCGGATGCCCCGGGGATCAGCGATGCTGCGCGAAGAACCCGTCGAGCAGGGCCGCCGACTCGTCCGCGAGCACCCCGGCGACGACTTCGGGCCGGTGGTTGAGCCGGCGGTCGCGCACGACGTCCCACAGCGACCCGACGGCGCCTGCCTTCTCGTCGAAGGCGCCGAACACGATGCGCTCCACGCGGGCGAGTACGGCCGCACCGGCGCACATCGTGCACGGCTCGAGGGTCACGACGAGGGTGCAGCCGGTCAGCCGCCAGGAGCCGAGCGCGACGGCCGCTCCGCGGAGGGCGACGACCTCGGCGTGGCCGGTGGGGTCGTGGTCGAGCTCGCGGATGTTGTGCCCGACCCCGATCAGCTCACCGGTGGGGGAGATGACCACGGCACCCACGGGCACGTCGTCGGTGGCCAGGGCGGCGCGGGCTTCGGCGAGCGC
>NZ_CM001852.1:109117-192195 GCF_000389985.1 Nocardioides sp. CF8 | reverse complement strand
CGGCTCGAGCCACTGGTCGGGCGCGGTCATGCAGAGGTGAGCCCGACGAGGTCGTCGAAGAGCTCGCCGAACCCGAGGGCACGCGCGACCTCGGAGAGCATCTCGTCGGGATAGAGGTCGTCGTCGTCGATCAGCACCCCCATGTCCATGGCGTGCATGCCGAGGTCGGCGAGCAGGTCGAGGTCGCCCGCGGGGGCCACGTCGTCGTCCTCGAGGTCGACGAACGGCGGCAGGCCGAGGAACTCGAGCGCCGACTGGGCCAGGTCCCACTCCTCGGCGGCCGTGATGTCGCTGAGGAGGACGCGGGTCGAGGGACCGTCCACGCGCACGATCACGAAGAAGTCCTCGTCGACGGCGATCAGTCCCACCGCGCCCTCGTCGCCGGGCAGGCGCCGCAGCGCGGCGCTGAGCGACTCGACCGACTCGTAGGCCGGCGAGGCGATGTCCTGCACCTGCCACCCGCCGTCGTCCCGGTAGGCGGCCAGCGCGAAGTCGACACTGTCGAGCTGGTCGTCCATGGTGAATCCCTCCACGCGAGCACCTCCGTCACCCCCAGCGTCGCAGATCCACCGCGAGGAGGAAACCCTGTGTCCCCGCGGGCTACTAGGGTGCGGTCCATGCGCACGCACGTCGTCGACCACCCGCTGGTCTCCCACAAGCTGACCACGCTCCGTGACGTCGAGACGGACTCGCCGACCTTCCGTCGGCTGACCGACGAGCTCGTGACCCTGCTCGCCTACGAAGCCACCCGCGAGGTGCGCGTCGTCGAGCACACCATCAACACCCCCGTCGCCCCCGCGACCGGCGTCAAGCTGGCCAGCCCCAAGCCGCTGGTCGTGCCGATCCTGCGCGCCGGGCTGGGCATGCTCGACGGGATGATGCGGCTGTTGCCGACCGCCGAGGTGGGCTTCCTGGGCATGGTGCGCAACGAGGAGACGCTCGAGGCGTCGACGTACGCCGAACGCCTGCCCGAGGACCTGTCCGGGCGCCAGTGCTACGTCCTCGACCCGATGCTGGCCACCGGCGGCACGCTGGCCGCGGCGATCCGCTTCCTCACCGACCGCGGCGCCGACGACATCACCGCCATCTGCCTGCTCGTCGCCCCGGAGGGCCTGGCCAACCTCGAGGCCGGGCTCGAGGGCCTCGACGTCCCGGTGACCGTGGTGACCGCGGCCCTCGACGAGCGGCTCAACGAGAAGGGCTACATCGTGCCCGGCCTCGGTGATGCCGGCGACCGCCTCTATGGCGTGGCCCACTGACCCTGCGGTGCTCCCCGGCAGCGTGATGCACGCCACCTGAGACTGGGGCTCACGAACGCACAGCCCGTGTAGGTTTCCGGACAGTCCAGCCGCCCCCAAGGAGGCAACTGTGCGTATCGGCATCCCCCGCGAGTCCCGTCAGGGAGAGACCCTCGTGGCTGCCACCACCATCACCGCCGCTCAGCTCGAGTCGCTCGGTTATGACGTCGTGGTCGAGTCAGGTGCGGGCGTCGCCGCCGACCAGACCGACGCCGCGTTCACCGAGGCAGGCATCCGGGTCACCGACGCGGACGAGGTGTGGGCCAGCGACATCGTGATCAAGGTCAACGCCCCGACGGCCGACGAGATCTGGCGCCTGCGCCAGGGCGCGACGATCGTGTCGCTGATGGCACCGGGCCGCAGCCCCAAGCTGATCGAGCAGCTGCAGGCGCAGCGCGTCACCGGTCTGGCGATGGATGCGGTCCCACGCATCTCGCGCGCCCAGGCGATGGACGTGCTGTCCAGCATGGCCAACGTCGCGGGCTACCGCGCGGTGATCGAGGCGGCCCACGAGTTCGGCCGCCAGTTCACCGGCCAGGTCACCGCTGCCGGCAAGGTCCCGCCCGCGCGGGTCTTCGTCGTCGGTGCCGGGGTCGCCGGTCTCGCCGCCATCGGCGCAGCGGGCGCGATGGGTGCGATCGTCCGCGCCTTCGACGTACGCCCCGAGGTTGCCGAGCAGGTCGAGTCGATGGGCGGCGAGTTCGTCCGCGTCGACATGGAGCAGGAGGTCTCCTCCGACGGCTACGCCAAGGAGATGACCGCCGAGCAGGAGGCGGCGACCGCCGCGATGTACGACGAGGAGGCGCGCAACGCCGACATCGTCATCACCACCGCGCTGATCCCCGGCCGCCCCGCGCCCCAGCTGATCACCGCCGAGACCGTCGCCGGCATGCGCGCGGGCTCGGTCCTGGTCGACATGGCCGCGGCCAACGGCGGCAACGTCGCGCTGACCCAGGCCGACGAGCGCGTCGTCACCGACAACCTCGTCACGATCCTCGGCTACACCGACCTGGCCAGCCGCCTCGCCGCCCAGACCAGCCAGCTCTACGGCACCAACATCGTCAACCTGTTCAAGCTGCTCACCCCCGGCAAGGACGGCGAGCTGGTACTCGACCACGAGGACGTCGTGCAGCGCGGCATCACCGTCACCCAGGACGGCGAGTCGCTGTGGCCGCCGCCGCCCGTGCAGGTGAGCGCTGCCCCGGCAGCGCCCGTCGCGCCGGTCACCCGGCCCGAGCCCGAGCCCAAGAAGCCGATCGACCCGCGCCGCAAGTTCTTCGCGGCGGCGCTCGGAGCCGTCCTGTTCGCGCTCGCCGCGGCCTATGCCCCGCCGAGCTTCCTGGGGCACTTCACCGTCTTCGCGCTGGCGATCTTCGTGGGCTACTACGTCATCTCCAACGTGGCGCACGCCCTGCACACGCCACTGATGGCCGAGACCAATGCCATCTCCGGGATCATCCTGGTCGGCGGCATCCTGCAGGTCGGCAGTGACAACCTCGCGGTGACTGTGCTGGCGCTCGTCGCCGTACTCGTCGCGAGCATCAACATCTTCGGTGGCTTCCTGGTGACCGCACGCATGCTCCAGATGTTCCGGAAGGACTGAACGCATGGACTTCCTGACCTCCCCGCTGCTGCCCGGCCTGATCCAGGCCGCCTACATCGGCGCGGCGATCCTGTTCATCCTCGCCCTGGCGGGACTCTCCAAGCACGAGACCGCGCGCCGCGGCAACACGTTCGGCATGACCGGCATGGCGCTGGCGCTCGGCGCCACCCTCGTGCTGGCGGCCCGCAACAGCCAGTACGGCGACCAGCGCCCGCTGCTCGTGACGCTCGGGCTCATCGCGGCGGCCATGGCCGTCGGCGCGGCCATCGGTGCCCGGCGCGCCCGCACGGTCGAGATGACCGGCATGCCGGAGCTGGTGGCGATGCTGCACAGCTTCGTCGGTCTCGCCGCCGTGCTGGTGGGCTTCAACTCCTACCTCGCCGAGGACCACCTCGAGGGCTCGCTGGCCACCATCCACGACGTCGAAGTCTTCCTCGGGGTCTTCATCGGTGCGGTGACCTTCACCGGCTCGATCGTGGCCTACCTCAAGCTCAGCGCGAAGATGAAGTCGACGCCGCTGGCGCTTCCGGGCCGCCACCTGCTCAACCTGGCGATCCTGATCGCCTCCGCGCTGCTGCTCGCGTGGTTCGTGCCCGTCGACGGCAACCTCGGCCTGGTGCCGCTGATCGCCATGACCGTCCTCGCGCTCGTGCTCGGCTTCCACCTCGTGGCGGCCATCGGCGGCGGCGACATGCCCGTCGTGGTGTCGATGCTCAACTCCTACTCCGGCTGGGCCGCGGCCGCTGCCGGCTTCATGCTGAGCAACGACCTGCTGATCATCGTCGGCTCCCTCGTCGGCTCCTCCGGTGCGATCCTGAGCTACATCATGTGCAAGGCGATGAACCGCTCGTTCGTCAGCGTCATCGCCGGTGGCTTCGGCTCCGACGGCGCCGTCAGCGGCGAGGCCCGCGACTACGGCGACCACCGCGAGGTGCAGGCCGACGAGGTCGCGGAGCTGCTCGCCGACGCGAAGTCGGTCGTCATCACGCCGGGCTACGGCATGGCGGTCGCGCAGGCGCAGTACCCCGTCGCCGAGCTCACCAAGAAGCTGCGCGACAAGGGCGTCGACGTCCGCTTCGGCATCCACCCCGTCGCCGGCCGCCTGCCCGGGCACATGAACGTGCTGCTCGCCGAGGCGAAGGTGCCCTACGACATCGTGCTCGAGATGGACGAGATCAACGGGGACTTCGCCGGCACCGACGTCGTGCTCGTGATCGGCGCCAACGACACGGTCAACCCGGCTGCCCTGGAGGAGCCGGGCTCCCCGATCGCGGGCATGCCCGTGCTCGAGGTCTGGCACGCCAAGGACGTCATCGTCTTCAAGCGGTCCATGGCGACCGGCTACGCCGGCGTCCAGAACCCGCTGTTCTTCAAGGACAACTCGCGCATGCTCTTCGGCGACGCCAAGGAGCGCGTCGACGACATCGTGCGCGCGCTGGGCTGACGGCGTCCTCCCTGTCGGAGTCCCCGCTCAAGCGGGGACTCCTGCACAGGTTGGCCGTTGCAACGGCCAGGAAGCGCAAGACTTCCCCCACCTGTTCGCGTCGCCGCCTCGCGGCTCGCGTTGGAGCGGTTCGTACGGCGCAACCCGACCCAGCGGCGTACGACGCGCTCAGTCCGTCGGCAGCGCGTCGCCGGTCTCGACGTCGAAGGCGTGGATCCGGCCGGGCGCGATCGTGAACCACACCTTGGCGCCCTTGGCCGGCACCGAGCGCGGAGCGATCCGGGCGACGATGTGGTCGGCGCGCAGGTCGTCGCCGATCAGGTTGCCGTAGAGGAACGCATCCGAGCCGAGCTCCTCGATGACCAGCGCCTCGACCGGGAACGAGCCCGGATCGGTCTCCGACGACAGCTCGAGCGCCTCGGGCCGGAAACCGACCTGCACCTGGTCGCCCGTGATCGCGCCGACCGTCGAGCGCGGGAGCGGGACCTTCGCTCCGCCGATCAGCGCGTGGCCGTCGGCCACGGTGAACGTCCCGAGGTTCATGGCCGGTGAGCCGATGAAGCCGGCGACGAACGCGTTGGTCGGGTTGTCGTAGAGCCCGAGCGGGGTGTCGACCTGCTGGAGCAGTCCGTCCTTGAGCACGGCGACGCGGTCGCCCATCGTCATCGCCTCGACCTGGTCGTGGGTGACGTAGACGGTGGTCGTGTCGAGTCGGCGTTGCAGCGAGGCGATCTGCGTGCGCGTCGAGACCCGGAGCTTGGCGTCGAGGTTGGACAGCGGCTCGTCCATCAGGAAGACCTGGGGCTGGCGCACGATCGCGCGGCCCATGGCGACGCGCTGGCGCTGGCCTCCGGAGAGTGCCTTGGGCTTGCGGTCGAGGTAGTCGACGAGGTCGAGGATCTTGGCCGCCTCGAGCACGCGGGCCTCGATGTCGGCCTTCGGCGAGCCCGCGATCTTGAGCGCGAAGCCCATGTTCTCGGCGACGCTCATGTGCGGGTAGAGCGCGTAGTTCTGGAACACCATCGCGATGTCGCGGTCCTTGGGACGCAGGTGGGTCACGTCCTTGTCGCCGATCAGGATCCGACCCTGGTTGACGTCCTCGAGCCCTGCGAGCATCCGCAGCGCCGTGGACTTGCCGGAGCCCGAGGGCCCGACCAGCACGAGGAACTCCCCGGGTCGGACCTCGAGGTCGAGGGCGCTGACGGCCGGGGTCGCCATCCCGGGATAGATGCGGGTGGCCTGGCCGAAGGTGACGCTGGTGGGCATGCGGGTTCCTTATCCCTTGGTGCCACCGGCGGTCAGGCCGGCGACGAGGTGCTTCTGGGCGAAGAAGAAGACGATGGCGGCGGGAATCGTGATCAGGACGGCGCCGGCGGTGAGCTGGTCCCAGCGCGGGCTGAACTGCGGCACGAACTGCTGGAGGCCGGCGCCGAGGGTGTAGTGGTCGTCGGTCTGCATGAACGCGATGGCGTACGCGACCTCGCCCCACGCCGTCAGGAAGGTGTAGAAGGCGGTCACCGCGAGGCCGGGCCGGGCGAGCGGCAGGATCACGCGGTAGAACGTGCCGAAGGGGCCGAGCCCGTCGAGGGCCGCCGCCTCGTCGAGCTCGCGCGGGATGGTGTCGAAGTAGCCGCGGAGCATCCAGGCGCAGAAGGGGACGGCCACCGTGCAGTAGGCGATGACGAGCGAGGCCTTGGTGTCGATCAGGCCGAGGTTGGCCATGATCGTGTAGATCGGCACGATCAGGATGGCGACCGGGAACATCTGCGTCAGCAGGAAGACCCACATCAGCCCGCGCTTGCCGGGGAAGTTGAAGCGGCTCAGGGCATAGCCCGCGCTCGCGGACATCGCGATCCCGATGACCATGGTGAAGGCCGCGACGATCACCGAGTTGAGGAACCACTGCGGGAAGTTCGTGTCGAAGAGGACCTTGCGGTAGTTCTCCAGCGTCGGGCTGGCGAACAGCGAGATCTCCGTGCGCCGGATCTCGCTGGCCGGCTTGATCGAGCTGAGCATGACCCAGAGCACCGGGAACAGCGCGATGAAGGTCGCGACGATCAGGGTGCCGTGCAGGGCGACGCTGGCGAGCAGCGAGCGGTCCTCGCGACCGCGCACGCGCGGTGGCGTGACCGCGGCCGGTGTCTCGGTCGCGGTGGCAGGCGGCATCGAGCTCATCAGAACACCTCTCCCTGCTTGGACAGCATGCGCTTGTAGACCGACGCATAGACGATGAGGATCGACAGGATCAAGACGCCGTACGTCGCCGCGAGGCTGTAGTCACGGATGCCCTCGAACCCGGCGCGGTAGGCACCGGTCACCAGGATCTCGGTCTGGCCGGCGGGCTGGCCGCGCGTCACGAAGTAGATGATCGGGAACATGTTGAAGGTCCAGATGGTGCCGAGCAGGATCACCGTCGAGGAGACCGGTCGCAGGCCCGGCAGCGTGATGTTGCGGAAGCGCTGCCACGGCGAGGCGCCGTCCATCTCCGCCGCCTCGTAGAGGTCGGCGCTGATCGACTGCAGACCGCCGAGGATGGCGACCATCATGAACGGCACGCCGAGCCAGATGTTGGCGCAGATGGCGGTGAAGAGGGCGGACCAGCGGTGGTCGAACCAGGCGACCGGGTCCATCCCGACGGCCTTGAGGACGCCGTTGAAGATGCCGAACTGCTGGTCGAAGATCCAGCGCCAGGCGAAGGCGGCCACGAAGGCCGGCACCGCCCACGGCACGATCAGCGCCACCCGGTAGAAGCTGCGGCCCCTGAATCTTCGGTTCAGCATGACGGCCAGGCCGAGGCCGAGGCCGTAGTGGAACGTCACGCAGGCGACCGTCCACACGATGGTGTTGGTGAACTGCAGCCAGAAGTGGCCCTGCTCGCCGGTGAGGACGTCGACGTAGTTGTCGAGGCCCACGAACTTCGAGGCCTTCGGGTTGGGCGTGCACACCTCGTCGCCGCCGAGGGTCTTCTTGCAGATCTCGCTGCGCTGGTTGGACTCGTTGACGTCGGTGAAGGACTGGTAGACGCCCTGCACGAGCGGTGCGAAGACGAGGACGCTGAGGACCACCACGGTGGGCAGCACCATGGCCCAGGCGTACCAGTGCTTGTCGAAGCTCTTGCGCATGCTCTCCGCTGCCTTCACGTGAGTCGGGGGCGTGGTGCACGTGCGGGGGAGGGCTCGCCTGAGCCGTCCCCCGCCCGCGTCGATCAGTCGAGCGAGTAGTCGGGGACGACTTCGCTCTTGTAGGTGTCGGCGACCTCGTCGAGCGCTCCCTGGACCGGCTTGTCCTGGATCATCACCTGGGTGCCCATGGTGTCGAGAGCGGCGAAGAACTGGCCGCCCTCGGGGATCCACGGACGCGGCTGCGCGACCGCCATGGCGTCGGCCCACAGGGCGACGCGCTCGTTGCTGACGAGGTCGTAGGCATCGGCGTTGCCGGGCAGCAGGCCCAGCTCGTCGGCGATGAACGCCTCCGACTCGGCCGAGCTCATGAAGCTGATGAACGCGGTCGCGGCGTCGGCCTTCTCCTCGTCCATGCCGGACCAGACGACGTAGTTGTGACCGCCGACCGGAGCGCCCTGACCGGCCGAGCCGGCCGGGACCGGCGCGACACCGAGGTTCTCGAGACCACCGAACTTCGGGTCATCGGCGATGGCGGCGACCTCCCACGGGCCGTTGATGATCATGCCGACCTTGCCCTCCTTGAAGAGCGTCATCATCGTGCCGTAGGGGTCGTTGGCGACCGGCTTGACCGCGGCACCCGACTTCACGAGGTCCTGGGCGGTCTGGATGCCCGCCGCGGCCTCGGGGCTGTTCACGGTGATGCTCTCGGCGTCCGCGTCGACGATGTCCGCGCCCTCGCCGTACAGGAAGGGCAGGAGGAAGTAGCCGCCGGAGTTGATGTAGATGCCGTCGACCTTGGCCTTGGACTTCAGTGCCTCGGCCGCGGTCTGGACCTCGTCCCACGTCGTCGGCGGGGCCGCGATGCCGGCCTTCTCGAAGAGCGCCTTGTTGTACATCAGGCCGAGGGTGTCGGTGACCTGCGGGACGCCGTAGGTGCTGCCGTCGTAGACGTTGCTGGACAGCGGGGTCTCGGCGAAGTTGTTGTCGAGCGCGGCGGTGCCGTCGAGGGCGTAGAGGTAGCCCAGCGACGCGAACTCGGGAGTCCAGGCGACCTCCGCGCGGAGGATGTCGGGAGCGCCGGAGCCGGACTCGGCGGCGGTCTTGAACTTGTTCTGCGTCTGGTCGAACGGCACGGTCTCGTGCTTGATCGTGACGCCGGGGTACTCCTCGTTGAACTTCTCGATCAACGTGTCGTAGGCCGGGGCCTCGTTGTCGGGGTCGGAGGTGTCCCACCAGGTCAGCTCGGCCTCGATCGAGGCCGGGTCGCTGTTGGAACCGCTGTCGTTGTTGCTGCTGTCGCCCGAGTCGTTGCCGCACGCGGCGAGGACGAGGGCGAGCGCGGCGATGCCGGCGAGGCCGGGCACTGAGCGGCGCATCTGTGCTCCTTGAGCTTGGGTCACGGCGTGGGGCCGCTGTGACGGGGATCACCGGAGGCTAGCAAGACGTTGCAAGAAATGGAATGCCTTGCAGGATCGCTGTCGATGCGCTTACATACGGCCATGGCCACCCTTGCTCAGATCGCCGCGTCGGCCGGCGTCAGCGAGGCCACGGTCAGCCGCGTCCTCAACGACAAGCCCGGCGTCAGCGACGCTGCCCGCTCCGCCGTCCTCACCGCGCTCGACGTGCTGGGCTACGAGCGCCCGCACAAGCTGCGGCGCCGCTCGGCAGGGCTGGTCGGGCTCGTGGTCCCCGAGCTGGAGAACCCGATCTTCCCCGCGTTCGCGCAGGTCATCGAGGACGCACTGGCCAGGCGCCGTTTCACCCCCGTGCTCTGCACGCAGTCACCCGGTGGCATCTCCGAGGACGAGTACGTCGAGTCGTTGCTCGACCACGGCGTCGCCGGCATCATCTTCGTGTCCGGCCGCCATGCCGACACCTCCAGCGACCACGAGCGCTACCAGCTGCTGATCGACCGCGGGATGCCGGTCGTGTTCGTCAACGGCTACGCCGAGGGTCTGGCAGCGCCCTTCTTGTCGACCGACGACGCGGAGGCCATGACGCTGGCGGTCGGCTACCTCGTTCAGCTCGGCCACACCAGGATCGGGCTCGCGACCGGTCCCGGCCGCTACATGCCATCGGCACGCAAGCGGACCGGATTCGTCGCCGCGCTGCGCTCCACGCTGAAGCTCTCGGAGAAGGAGGCCACTGCCTGGATCGAGGACGGGTTGTTCACCGTCGAGGGCGGCGCGACCGCGGCCGACTCGCTCTACGACCGCGGCGCGACGGCGGTGGTGTGCGCCTCCGACCTGATGGCCCTCGGCGCGATCCGCGCTGCTCGGGAGCGAGGCCTGCACGTGCCGCGCGACGTCTCGGTGATCGGCTTCGACGACTCCAACCTGATGGGCTTCCTCGACCCGCCGCTCACCACGGTGCGACAGCCCGTGCAGGGAATGGGCGCGGCCGCCGTACAAGCGCTGGCAGATGCGATCGACGGTCAGCCGATCCCGTTCAAGGAGTACCTCTTCAAGCCCGAGCTGGTGCTGCGCGCGTCGAGCGGTCCCGCGCCCAGCGCCTAGTCGATCCCGATCCCGACGAGGGACCCGATCAGGTAGGTCACGCCCATCGCGAGCAGACCGCCGCCCACGTTGCGCAGGACGGCGCGCAGGCGCGGGCTGATGCTGAGCCGGGCACTGACGAGGCCGGTGATCGCCAGCGCGGCCACGACGGCGATCACGGTGACGGCGATCCGGGCGTCGGCCGGGGCGAGCACCACGCACAGCAGCGGCAGCAGGGCGCCCAAGGTGAAGGAGATCATCGAGGCCCAGGCGGCGTGCCACGGGTTGGTCAGGTCGTCGGGGTCGATGCCGAACTCGATGTCGGCGTGCGCGGCGAGCGCGTCGTGCGCGGTCAGCTGGGCCGCGACCGCGGAGGCGAGGGCGGGATCGAGGCCCTTTTCCTCGTACATCCGGGCCAGCTCGCGCTGCTCGGTCTCGGGCATCGCCTCGAGCTCCTCGGCCTCGAGCCGCAGGATCGACTTCTCCGAGTCGCGCTGGGTGCTGACGGAGACGTACTCACCCGTGCCCATGCTCATCGCGCCGGCGACGAGGCCGGCCACGCCCGCGATCAGGATGGTCGTCCGCTCGCTGGTCGCGCCGGCCACACCCATCACGATGCCGGCGGTCGACACGATGCCGTCGTTGGCGCCGAGCACCGCCGCGCGCAGGGCGTTGAGGCGGTTGCCGTTGGCGGCGTCCGTCTGCTCGTGCCAGTGCTGCGGGTCCGCGTCGCTGCCGATCTCCAACATGCGTCCCAGCCTTCCGCGCGGGCCGTCCGCCCGCAACGAAGGTGAGGCTGGGCTACGCCCCGAGGGGGAAGGTGGCCAGCACCTCGTGGCGTGGCCGCCGCCGCGGTCCCTCACCGAGGTGCGACTCCACCAGGGCGATCTCCTCGACGTCCCACGCGGGGCCGGAGTAGGCGTCGAGCAGGCGCACCCAGTTGGTCACGTTGGCCGGGCGGCCCAGCCGCGCGAGCGTCACGTGCGGGTGGAACGTGTGCCCGTCGACGGCCGCACCCGCCGTCGAGACCGCGTTGCGCGCCACCCGGGCGAGGGCGTCGAAGGACCCGTCGAGGCCCGCATAGAGCACCTTGGCGCCGTCCGGGTGCGGGAACGCCCCGCCACCGACGATCTTCGTCGTGTACGTCGCCTGCCGCCCGGCCCCGGCCTCGAGCCGTTCGCACAGCTCGTCGAAGGCACGGTCGGGGACGTGGGCGGCGAACGCGAGCGTCACGTGCCACTGGTCGGCCAGCGTCCACCTGAACTCACCGGCGCCGCGGCGTACGGAGAGGAAGTCGTCGAGGTGCTCGACGACTTCCTCCGGCGGGACGACCGCCACGAACAGCCGGCTCACTTGAAGCCGAGGTCACGTCCGATCAGCATCTTCATGATCTCGTTGGACCCGGCCCAGATCTTCGAGACCCGGGCGTCGCGCCAGGCGCGGGCGACGCGGTACTCGTTCATGTAGCCGTAGCCGCCGTGCAGCTGCACGCAGTGGTCGAGGACCTCGTTCTGGACCTGCGAGGTCCACCACTTGGCCTTCGCCGCGTCGACCGCGGAGAGCTCGCCGCGCGTGTGCTTGAGCACGCACTGGTCGACGTACGCCTCGGTCACCTCGATCTGGGTGACGAGCTCGGCCATCAGGAACGCGTTGTGCTGGAAGTTGCCGATCGGCTGGCCGAAGGCCTGACGCTCCTTGGCGTACTGGATCGTCTCCTCCAGGATCTGCTTGGCGTGGGCGAGGTTGGTGATCGCCGAGCCGAGGCGCTCCTGCGGCAGGAACTGCATCATCGAGATGAAGCCGGTGTCGAGCGGGCCGATCAGGTCGGCATTGCTGACGCGGACGTCCTCGAAGGACAGCTCGGCGGTGTCGGACTCGTCCTGGCCGACCTTGTCGAGCACGCGGCCGACGGAGAAGCCGGCGAGGGAGGTGTCGACGCCGAAGAGCGAGATGCCCTTGGCCTTCTTCTCCGGGCTGGTGCGCGCGGCGACGACGACGAGGTCGGCGCTGCCACCGTTGGTGATGAAGGTCTTGGAGCCGTTGATGATCCAGTCGTCGCCGTCGCGGACGGCCGTGGTCTTCAGGTTGGCGAGGTCGGATCCGCCGCCGGGCTCGGTCATGCCGATCGCGGTGAGCAGCTCGCCGGAGCAGAACTTCGGCAGCCAGCGCGCCTTCTGCTCGTCGTTGGTCAGGTGGACGAGGTAGGGCGCGACGATGTCGGCGTGGATGCCGACGCACGACGGCAGGGTCATGTTGACCTTCGCCAGCTCCTCGGTGAGCACCGCGTTGAAGCGGTAGTCGCCCGCCTCGGAGCCCCTGAACTGCTCGGGGATCTCCAGGCCCAGGAAGCCCTGCTTGCCGGCGGCCAGCCAGAACTCGCGCGAGAGCCCGTGGCCCTCGGCGTAGTCGTCCAGGTGGGGGATGACCTCGCGGTCCAGGAACTCCTTGACGGAGGCGCGGAAGGCCTCGTGGTCCTCGTCGTAGATCTCTCGGCTCATGCCGGCAATGTTACTCGCGGGTTCGTGCCGGGGCACCGGGATAGCGTGCCGGTGTGATCAGTCGTACGTCGAGATGCGCCGTGGCACTGGCGGTCGCCGCCCTCCTGGCCGGCTGTGGCGCGGACTCCGCCCCGGAGGTTGAGGAGGCCCGAAGGGTCGTCACGAAACCGCAGGACATTGCCGACGGCACCCTTCTCGCCCCCGCGACCGGCCTGGGCTCCCGGCCACCGGTCTGGCTCGGCACCCGGGAGCTCCCGCGCGCCTCGACGGGGTACGGCGAGGTGCGACCGACTCCGCCCGCGCTGCGCAACCGCCGCTGGACCATGCCCGACACCGTGGCCATGCTCCCGGGCAGGGGCTTCGCCGCGAAGGTCGTCTCGCCGGCACCGGGCCGGGTGATCGCGCGCTCGTCCTGGCAGGAGGGCTGCCCGGTCGCCGCGGCCGACCTGGCCTGGCTCCGGGTCACGTTCTGGGGCTTCGACGCCCAGCGCCATACCGGCGAGCTGCTCGTCCACCGCACGGTGGCCGACGACCTCGTCAGCGTGTTCCGGACCCTCTACCGCCAGCGCTTCCCGCAGGAGCAGGTCGTGGTCGTCCGCTCCTACAACCCCGAGGCGCCCCCCACGGGCGACGGCAACGGGACCGGGGCGTTCGTGTGTCGTCCCAGCACGGGCGCGTCCTACTTCTCCCAGCACGCCTACGGCCTGGCGATCGACGTCAACACGTTCCAGAACCCCTACCTCAAGGGAGAGGTCGTGCTGCCGGAGCTCGCCAGCGCCTACCTGCGCCGCGAGGCGGTCCGGCCGGGGATGGTCGTCGAGGCCGGCCCGGTGATCGAGGCCTTCGCGCGGATCGGCTGGGAGTGGGGCGGGGACTGGAACCAGTCGAAGGACTACCAGCACTTCAGCCAGAACGGCCGCTGACCCCTTCGGCGAAAACCGAGTACGAGAGCCGGTGCCGTGGCATCGTGACCCCGAAGGGGGACCGGATGGCCAGCCACGAGTCGGCTGCGGACACGCAGGTCGTGCGACCTCGCCGACACGGGTGGGGCGACACGGTCGCGCGCCGGGCGATGTCGGAGATCGCCGACAGCCTTCGCCAGCTCGGTGGCTTCGAGGTGTGCGCCATCGAGGTGCTGCGCAGCGACGAGATGCTGGAGTTCGTCGCCATCGCGACCGACGACCCCGCCACCCACGACGAGCACGACGGGGTCGGCTCGCCGCTGTCGGCGATGTACCCCGCCCTCGACCAGGGTCGAGAGGTCGGTGTGCTGACCTTCATCCGGGCCGAGGACATGACGGCCGAGGCGTTCGACCGGATGTCGCCGTACGGCGTCGTGCCGGACCTGCCGCCGAGCGACGACCCGGCACGGTGGCACGCGAAGGACATGCTCGTCGCCCAGGTCCACGACGACCGGAGCAGGCTGCGCTCGCTCGTCTACTTCGACCTGCCGCGAGACGGGCTGCGCCCGACCTCCGAGGAGCTCACGGTCTTCGAGCGGGTGATCAGGCCCGTCCTGCACACCGTCCTCGTCCAGATCGAGCGCGAGGAGTTCGCCCAGCGCATCCGGTTGGCCAACGGCGCCCGCGCGGTCATCCGCTCGGCCGCGCCGCAGGGGGACGTGCGCGAGCTGTTCCGGATCGTGCGCAAGCAGTGCCGCGAGCCGTTCCGGGCGCAGGCGCTGTGGATCAACACCATCGACGAGTTCGACACCTTGGACGTCGTGGCGCTGCGACCGCCGGCGCCCGAGATCGGACCGCAGGTGCGGGCCGCGCTGAAGGCGTCGCTCGTCGAGGCGTGGGGACGCCAGGCCGTCCTGATCGTGGAGCGCGACCACGTCTGGGGCGACGACGAGCTCGACCGGCGGTACCGCGCCGAGCTGACCGCCCCCGTCGCGGCGCGCGGCCTGCGCGAGATCGTGCTCGTGCCGATCGGCGCCGGTCCCGACATCCTGGGCCTGCTGGCCGTGGACCGCGGCGAGGACGCACCCCGGTGGACCGACGACGAGAGCTCGGCCGCCCTCGACGTGGCGCACGACCTGGGCCGGGCCATCCTCAACGCGAGGGCCCACGAGCGGGAGCTGGCCGCGACGGCTGAGCTGCGCCGACTCGACCACCACCGGCGCACCCTGATCGACACGGTGGCCCGCCAGCTGCAGAACCCCCTCGCCCTCGTGTCCGGTCACCTCGAGCTGCTGCAGGACATGGACCTGCCCGAGGACGCCCGGCGCTCCGTCGTTCCGATGATCCGCAACACCGCCCGGCTCTCGAGCCTGGCCCAGGACCTCGCGCTGCTCTCGCGCCTCGCGGACGTGTCGAGCCCCGTCACCCTGGCCACGCTCGACCTGGCGGAGCTCACCACCGAGGCGATCTCCCAGGTGACTCCTCAGGCTGAGCACCGCGACGTGACGATCGCGCTCTCGGTCGTCGGAGAGTGCACGGTGCAGGGACACCCGCTCGAGCTGTCCCGCTGCATCGGCGGACTCCTCGACAACGCCGTGAAGTACTCCCGGCGCGGGGGACGCGTCGAGGTGGATGTGCTCGGCGACGGGAAGGTGGTGCGGCTCACCGTTCGCGACCACGGCATCGGGATCTCGTCCAGCGACCAGGCGCTGCTGTTCGGCGAGTTCTTCCGCTCCTCCGACCCGGCCGCGCTGGATCGTTCCGGCCACGGCCTGGGTCTGAGCATCGTGCACCAGGTGGTGGTCCGGCACAGCGGGACCGTCGAGGTCGAGTCGGCGCGGGGGACCGGTGCGACCTTCGTGGTCGTGCTGCCGCGCGCCGACCAACCGGCGCTCCTCACGACCTGGTGAACCGGGCTCCGCGGCGTCCCGGGGCAGTCGCCGGCCCACCGTCGTGTCCGCGTCGGGCGATTGGCCAAACTCCTCGTCGGGGTGTGTTCGACCTGTTGGGCGTCGTATAGACAGGAGGCATGACGTCCCAGCAACGTCCGTCCGACCGCGTCGCCTTCGTGGGCGACTGGGGGCAGCAGGTGATCGCCTGCTCGGTCCACGCCGGCCACGAGCTGCGTCCCGAGCTCGCGCAGGCAGTGGCCCTGGACGAGGCCGCGCGGCTGCGTGAGGAGGACCCGCAGACCGACGAGATCGCCTCGGTCGCGCCGGCCCGGGTCCTGACCAGCAGGTCGCGTTTCGAGGTCGACCTCAACCGCCCACGCGAGGACGCCGTCTACCGCACCCCCGAGGACTGCTGGGGGCTCGACGTGTGGGCTGGTGGCGCGATGTCCGAGGGCGAGACCCGTCGCAGTCTCGAGGTGTACGACGAGTTCTACGCCCGGCTCGGGGAGCGGCTCGACACCGTGGCTGCCCGCGGTCCGTTCGTCGTGCTCGACGTGCACTCCTACAACCACCGCCGCGCCGGGCCCGACGCCGAGCCAGACCCGGTCGAGGAGAGTCCCCAGGTCAATGTCGGCACCGGCAGCCTCGATCGCGACCGCTTCGGACCGTTGGCGGATGCGTTCATCACGGAGCTCGCGTCGCACGACGTGGGTGGTGAGCCCGTCGACGTACGCGAGAACGTGCGCTTCGAGGGTCGGGCGCTCGCCGCGTGGGTGCACGAGACCTACCCCGGCACCGGCTGCTGCCTGGCCCTGGAGTTCAAGAAGACCTTCATGGACGAGTGGACTGCCGAGGTCGACGCGGGCCGGTTGGCGGAGACGGTGCAGGCCCTGGCCGCGACCGTGCCGGTGCTCGGGCGTGCGCTGGAGGAGCTGTCATGAGCGCCGAGATCGCAGCGGCCGACCAGGCGATCGACCACGAGCTGGCGCAGCTGTCGCAGAGCTTCCGCTTCCTGCTCGACATCACGCCGATGGACGCCGAGGACGTCAAGGAAGACTTCCTCGCGGGTGACGACCCCGACCCCGAGTTCACCTATCGCGAGCTCGAGACCGACCCCGACGTCGCGCGCACCATGCTCGACGACATCGACATCGCGGCGGTCGAGGACCCGACGCTGGGCCACCTGCTGCGCGCCAAGCACCGCGAGGTGGAGCTGCAGCTCGACATGCTCGAGGCGCGCGGGACCGAGGACTTCCTCCAGCTCAGCATCGAGCTGTACGGCGGTGTCTCACCCGCCCTCCGGAAGCAGGCCGAGGCGATCCTCGACACCGTCACCTCGACCGAGGCCCCCGGCGAGGCGCTGGACGCCGAGGAGTTCCTGGCGCTCGCGGAGGCGGAGATCGCGCACTACCGCGAGGTCGACCCCGACATCGAGATGCACGCCGAGATCCGTCCCGACGTCAACGGCGTGATGGTGTCGGGCGACACGCTGCTGATCGGCCCGGAGTCGAAGGTGCAGCGGCGTCGGGCGACCGCGCTGCTGCACCACGAGGTGGGCACGCACCTCGTGACCCAGGTCAACGGCGCCCACCAGCCGATCAAGGTGCTCGGTGCGGGGCTCGCCGGCTACGACGAGACGCAGGAGGGGCTGGCGGTGCTGGCCGAGATCGCCGCCGGTGGCCTGACCGCCTTCCGGCTGCGACAGCTCGCCGGCCGGGTCATCACCGTGCACCGGCTGATCGCCGGGGCGTCGTTCGCGGAGGCCCAGGAGGCGATGGTGGCCGACGGGTTCCCGCCGGGCAGCGCCTTCACCACCGTCATGCGGATCTACCGATCGGGCGGGATGACGAAGGACGCGATCTACCTGCGCGGGCTCGTCGAGCTGCTCGACCATCTCGCAGACGGCGGCGTGCTCGACCTCCTGTGGCTCGGCAAGTTCTCGCTCAACGACCTGCCGCTCATCGCCGACCTCCAGGATCGCGAGGTGCTGCAGCCGGCTCGCCTGCTGCCGCGCTACCTGGACGACCCCGCTGCCGTCGCCCACCTGGAGAAGGCGGCCGCCCACCACGATCTCACTGCCCTGCTGGAGGAATCGACATGCTGATCGGGTTCGTCGTCAACGACATCGAGACGGAGAAGGCGGAGTACACCACCAACCGGATGGCCCTCGCCGCCAAGGAGATGGGCCACGAGGCGTGGTTCATGGGGATCGGCGACTTCGCCTACGAGCCCGACGGGTCCCTCAGCACCCGCGCCCGGGCCGGCCAGGCGAAGACCTACCGCTCGCTGAAGCGACACCTCGACGACGTCCGCAAGCCGGAGGCGGCGAAGCTGATCGGGCTCGAGGAGTTCGATGTCGTGATGCTGCGCAACGACCCCGCGGACGACGCGGAGAGCGATCCGTGGCGCAACAACGCGGGGGTCGCCTTCGGCCAGCTGATCGCCTCCAGCGGGGTCCTGGTCGTCAACGACCCGACCAGCCTCGCCAACGCCCTGTCCAAGGCCTACTTCCAGCACTTCCCCGAGATCGTCCGGCCGCGCACGCTGATCTCGCGCGACGGGGACATGATCCAGGCCTTCATCAAGGACCTCGGCGGCAAGGCGGTGCTCAAGCCGCTGCAGGGCTCCGGCGGCACCGGCGTCTTCCTGATCGACCGCAAGGAGGGCCCCAACCTCAGCCAGATCATCGAGGCGATCTCGCGCGACGGTTATGTCGTCGCGCAGGAATACCTCCCCGAGGCGGTCCGCGGCGACGTCCGGGTCTTCGTGATGAACGGCCAGCCGCTGATGCTCGACGGGAAGTACGCCGCCTTCCGCCGTACGAACAAGTCGACCGACATCCGCTCCAACATGTCTGCCGGCGGGAAGGCGATGAGGGTGGCTATGACCGACGAGATGCTCGCGATCGTGGAGGTCGTGCGTCCCAAGCTCGTCAGCGACGGGATGTTCCTGGTCGGCCTCGACATCGTCGGCGACAAGCTGATGGAGATCAACGTGTTCAGCCCGGGTGGGCTCGGCAGCGCGGAGGCGCTCTACGGCGTCAACTTCGCGCCGGCGATCATCGGCGAGCTCGAGCGCAAGGTGAGCATCCGCCAGCACTACCCGGAGATCGACAACCGGACCCTCGCGACGGGCTGAGGTCAGCGCGCGGCGAGCACCTCGTCGACCCAGGCCGGGACCAGCTCGGTCGCGGGTCCGCGCCGGGACTCGTGGAAGTCGCTGCTGGTGTCGCTGGCGGCGAGGTTGAGCTCGAGCGTGCGCTTGCCGTTGCCGATCGCGTAGTGCACGAAGGCGGCGGCGGGATAGACGAGGCCGGAGGTGCCGATCGACACGAAGAGGTCGCAGGCCCACAGCGCCTCGTCGATGGCATCCATGTCGTAGGGCATCTCGCCGAACCAGACGACGTCGGGGCGCAGCGTGCTGGACGCACACGACGGGCAGGGTGGCCGCTCGACGAGCGTGGACGTCCACTCGTGGCGCTCGTCGCACGCCGTGCACCACGCCGCGGCGAGCCGCCCGTGCATGTGGTGCACGCGCCGTGAACCCCCGCGCTCGTGCAGGTCGTCGATGTTCTGGGTGACGAGGTAGAGGTCGTTGCCGAGCTCGGCCTCGAGCCGGGCCAGCGCGACGTGGGCGGCGTTGGGCTGCACCTGGCTGAGCAGCGCACGCCGCTCGTCGTAGAACCGCTGCACGAGCTCCGGGTCGTGCGCGAAGGCCTCGGGGGTCGCGACCGTCATCGGGTCGTGGCCCTCCCACAGCCCGTCGGCGTCGCGGAACGTGGCCAGCCCGCTCTCGGCGGAGATGCCGGCCCCGGTCAGGACGACGATCCGCACCTCAGTAGTACCAGGGGAAGCGCGGCACGATCAGCGGCAATTGATGGTCGTCGTTGGCATTGTGCGCCTGACCTGCACAAAGACGATGGACGTCGTTGGCCATCGCCGATCGCGACTGGTCGTCCTGCCACACATTTGCCACACGTTAGGTTGCACGAGATGAGACACGATCGCCCAGGTTCTAACTGAGGGCGGCCTTCCTCCTGGCCAACGGATGAGACGTCTGGGCGCCAGACTCCAACCCTTCGACGCTGCCCGAACGGCCAAAGCGGCGCGACCGCACATCTTCCGCGCTCGGGAGGGAGACGGTCGCCAGGGCGCAGATTGAGCTCCTCCATCAAGGAGGAGCCGCTCGACGAGCTGTTCGTACAGGCGTGAACGCTGCATCGGGCGCAGCGCGGGCGTGGGTGCCGGCGGGCGGGCGCTTGGCTTCGTCGGTCACGGTTCTCCATCAGGGGCGAGGTCGGCCTGCCTGGGCCATGTGAACCGCGCGCAAGCATGGATTGCTTGACACGAACCCTATCGAAGGTCCACTGTTTCGGTGGCTCAGCCACTGAACCAGACAGGAAGAAGCTTATTCATGGACATGCTCTCCGGCCTCGTGGTCGTCGACCTCACCCGCGCGCTCGCAGGTCCACATGCAGCGATGATGCTCGGAGACCTCGGAGCCCGGGTGATCAAGGTCGAGGCCCCCGGGGCCGGCGACGACACCCGCACGTGGGGCCCGCCCTTCGTCGGGGACGGCGAGCAGCGCGAGTCGACGTACTTCATGTCGTGCAACCGCAACAAGGAGTCGGTCACGGCCGACCTCAAGAGCGACGAGGGGAAGGATTTCCTACGTCGGCTCGTCGCGCGAGCGGACGTGCTGATGGAGAACTTCCGCCCCGGCGTGCTCGACCGCCTCGGGTTCTCGGTGTCGCAGCTGCACGACATCAATCCTCGACTGGTCATCATGTCGATCACCGGGTTCGGCCACGACGGGCCCGAGGGCGGGCGAGCCGGCTACGACCAGATCGCCCAGGGCGAGGCTGGGCTGATGAGCCTGACCGGACCGGGCCCGGGAGAGCCCACCAAGGTCGGCGTGCCCATCGGTGATCTGCTCGCCGGCATGTACGGCGCCTTCGGCGTCGTGTCGGCACTCCTCGAGCGCGAGCACACCGGCCGCGGGCGCGTGGTCCGCACCAGTCTGCTCGCCGGGATCGTCGGGGTGCACGCCTTCCAGGGCACACGGCACACCGTGGCCGGTGAGGTGCCTCGCGCCATCGGCAACCACCACGCCGCCATCGCCCCCTACGGCCTCTTCCGCACCGCCGATGCCGCCGTGCAGCTCGCCGTCGGCAGCGAGGGCCTTTGGCAGCGGTTCGCCCCGGTGGTCGGGATCGACGTTGCCGACCCGCGCTTCAGCAACAACGAGCTCCGAGTGGGACGTCGTGAGGAGCTCATCGAGGAGATCGAGGCAGTCTTCAAGACCGAGGGCGCCGAGTACTGGCTGGCCCGGCTGGCCGAAGCCGGGGTCCCGGCCGGGAAGGTGCGCACCCTCGACGACGTTTACGCCTGGGACCAGACTCGATCACAGGGCCTGCTCATCGAGGTGGAGCACGCCACGGCCGGCCGCTTGGAGCTGCCCGGCCCTCCGCTGCGCTTCGACGACAACCTCCATGCGGGCGGACGCACGGAGCATCTCCCCCCGCCAATACTGGGTCAGCACGACGCCAGTGTCCGAGCTTGGCTCGACGAGGCCGACGGGGGTGACGCGTGAGCCGCCGCGGGCCGGACGCCCGCCAGCTCGTGTCGATGGTGCTCGACGAGGGATCCTTCCGGAACTGGGACGCTGCGCCGGTCCAGCACCCCACCACCGAGGCATACGCCGCAGAGCTCGCGTCCACGCGCGAGCACACCGGCCTGGACGAGGCGGTGATGACAGGTGAGGGCACCATCAGGGGGCGTCGGGTGGCGGTGATGGCTTGCGAGTTCTCGTTCCTCGCCGGTTCGATCGGCGTCGCTGCCGCAGAGCGCTTGGTCCTCGCCGTCGAGCGCGCCACCGCCGAGGGGCTGCCGCTCCTTGCGGCCCCGGTATCAGGTGGCACCCGGATGCAGGAGGGCACCGTCGCCTTCATCCAGATGGTCAAGATCACCGCTGCCATCTCCGCGCACAAAGCGCGCGGCCTGGCCTACCTCGTCTATCTCCGGCACCCCACGACGGGCGGAGTGTTCGCCTCGTGGGGGTCCCTGGGGCACGTGACGGTGGCCGAGCCGGGGGCCCTGGTGGGCTTTCTCGGTCCGCGCGTCTACGAGGCGCTCTACGGGCGCAGCTTCCCGGCCGGTGTCCAGGTCGCCGAGAACCTCTACGAGCGCGGCCTCATCGACGCCGTCGTGCCGCCCGAGGAGATCGCGGACGTGCTCGCCCGCGCACTCAACGTCATCTGCGCCGACCGTACGGTGCCCGGGATCTACGAGGCACCTGCGGATGACGAGCCGATTCGCGACGTGGAGGCGTGGGACTCCGTCACGCGCTCGCGCCGGACCGACCGGCCGGGGATCCGCCGGTTGCTGAGGTACGCCGCAACCGACGTGGTCCCGCTGAACGGGACCGGCGAGGGCGAGCACGACCCCGGACTGCTCATCGCGCTCGCCCGCTTCGGAGGTGCCCCGTGCGTCCTGTTGGGCCAGGACCGCCGCGGCCAGACGGAGGACCGTCCGCTGGGCCCAGGGGCCCTGCGCGAGGCACGCCGTGGAATGCGGCTGGCTGACGAGCTGCACCTGCCCCTCGTCACGGTGATCGACACGCCCGGAGCCGCCCTGTCGGTCGAGGCCGAGGAAGGTGGACTCGCCGGTGAGATCGCTCGCTGCCTGTCGGACCTCGTGATGCTGGAGGCACCCACACTCACACTGCTTCTCGGGCAGGGAACCGGTGGCGGAGCCCTCGCGCTCCTCCCGGGTGATCGGGTCGTGGCGGCCCAGCACGGATGGCTGTCGCCGCTCCCCCCGGAGGGCGCGAGCGCCATCGTCCACCGCGACGTCACCCACGCGCCCCAGATGGCCGCGGACCAGGGTGTGCGCTCGGCGGACCTGATGGCCGCCGGGATCGTCGACCGGATCGTGCCGGAGCGACCGGACGCCGCCGACGAGCCGGAGGAGTTCTGCCGTCGAGTCGGTCAGGTCCTGCTCGAGGAGCTGGCGCTCCTGATGCGTCAGGACCCTGCCGAACGTGTCCTCGCCCGTCTCGAGCGCTATCGGCGGCTCGGGTTGTCCTGAACGCCGGTGACCCGGGGGGCCAACGACGGGGCGAGCCGGCCCAGCACGACCGCTGCCCCCAGGCCGCAGGCCAGCCCCGCGCACCCCGACGGAAGGTAGCCCCACCGGTCCACGAGGAGACCCGTGGCGAGGGGACCCAATCCGGCCCCGAGCACGTGGGAGGTGTAGAGGACACCCAGAAGACCGCCGAGTCGTTCGGTGCCGAACCGGAGCGCGACCACCAACGGCAGCAGTGAGACGAACCCGCCGTACCCCACGCCCAGGACCACCGCGTGGAGCACGAGGGCGAGATAGCCGACTTCGGGCCAGAGCCAGAACACGAAGCTGGCACCGATGGCCACGAAGCAGGCGCGGTAGACGGGGAGGAGCCCGACCCGGTTCGCCATGGGCCCGAGCGCCAACCTCCCCACCACGCTGGCCGCGCCGAGGATCCCCACGAGTCCAGCAGCCTGCACCGGTCCCACCCCGACGCTCACGGCGTACGCCGGAAGGTGCGCGAAGGGCATGAAGATGGCCACCGACAGCAACGCCTGCGACAGGTACATCAGGCGGTGGTCCAGGGAGCGCAGCATGCTGCCCAGGGAGGCGGCGGCGCGACCCTGTCGCGGAGGTCGGCGCAGCAGCAGGGCACAGGCGACCAGCACGGTCGGGGCGACCACCGATAGGGCGAGGTACGTCGTCCGCCACCCCACCGTCTCGATGAATGCGGCCAGGAGGGGCGCCATCACCAGGGTGCCCACGCCGATGCCGGAGACGGCCACGCCGACGCCCAGGGCTCGGTGCCGGACGAAGATGGCGCTGACCACGGCGGTGAGCGGGATGAAGCTCGCGGACATCGCGGCCCCGACCAGGAGCCCGTGCCCGACGTAGAGCATCCACACGCGCGTGGCCGCGGCCGTGAGAAGCAACCCCGCGCTGAGGGCCGCGGCGCCCAGGAGCAGCACGGTCCTGGCGCCGATCCGGTCGGCGAGCATCCCGGCGGGCGCACCGATGAGGAAGAACACCATCACCGTCACCCCCGAGACACCCGACACGACGCCGGGACTCGTCGAGAGGTCTTGGGCCGCGGGCAGCACCAGCACGCCGTAGCTGAACCCGACCCCGATGGTGACGAACATGGCCACGAACCCCAGGCCGGCGGTGCGCCAGGCATGCCTGGAGTCGGGCTCAGTCACCGAGCCTCTGGGCGGCGTGGGCCTGCGCCGCCTCGGCAACCAGGGGTGCGAGATCCTCCATCCGGTGAGCCTCGAGCGACGGAGCGGGCCCCTCCGGGTCCACTCGATGCCCGGACCGCGCCAGGCGTACGACCGGAATCCCGGCCTCGAGCGAGCCGCGCACGTCACGAGCCGACGAGGCAACGTGGACCATCGCCCCGAGCGCCTCCGTGGCCCGGAGGTAGATCCGTGGGTCCGGCTTGTAGGCGCCGAGCCGCTCGGACGTCATTGCCAGATCGGGGTCGACGTAGGCCGCCGCGGCGGTCCGCCGGAACAGCGAGTCGTCGACGTTGGACAGCAGTCCGATGCGGAACGTCCGGGCGAGGGAGGCCATCGCATGCGCCACGTCGGGCCACAGCGGCCAGGCCGGGAGCGTGTCGAGCACCCGGACGAGGTCCTGTTCCGGGTCGCCGTCGATGCCAAGCGCTCGATAAGTCTCGCCGAGTGCGCGACCCGCCAACTCGGCGTAGGGCTCCCAGGTCGTGCAGGTCCGTTGGGCCTCCTTGTTGCGGGCGTCCCAATTGTCGTACACCGCGCGCCCCGACACCTCCCAGCCGCGCCCCTGCGACAGCGCATCGAAGCCTGACGAGGCTCCGGTACGCGAGTCGATGAGCGCGCTGAAGAGGTCGAAAGTAATGACGACCGGAGGTGCTGCTGGCACCGGATGTCCTCCTCGCGGGATCGAATCTGACGTCAGTACAGCTGTTGTGGCAGCCAGGTGGCGAGCTCCGGGAAGATCGAGAGGATCAGGATCCCGATAGCCAGCACTCCGACGTAAGGCAGCGTCCCGATGAGGATGTCCCGGAGCGGGATGTCGGGTGCGATGCCCTTGATGACGTAGAGGTTCAGCCCCACGGGCGGGGTGATCAGGCCCATCTCCATGTTGAGGGTCATGATGATGCCGAACCAGATCGGGTCGAAGCCCAGGCCGATGATCAACGGGTAGAGCACTGGGGTCACCATCACGATGATCGACACGGGGGGCAGGAACAGCCCCAGCACTAGCAGGAAGATGTTGATCACCACCATGATCACCCAGCGGTTGACCTCGAGGTCGGTGACCATCTGGGCCAGGTCCTGCGGCACGCTCAGGAAGCTGAGCACCGTGGCGATCACCGCGGAGAAGGCGGTGATCATGAGGATCATCGTGCTTTGGTTGGTGGTCTCCAGGAGAACGTGCACGAACTGGCGCCCGTTGAGCCCGCGGTAGACCAAGCCGATCAGGAGCACGACCAGGACCACGCCGATCGCGGCGGCCTCGCTGGGGGTCGCGATGCCGGTGTACAGGACACCCAGGATCGCGAGGATGAGGACGATGAACGGGAGGACCCTGACCAACGAGAGGAAGCGGTCGGACCAGGTGTATTCGGGGATCACGTAGTTGCCGGCCGTGTGTGCGCCACTGCCGTGGAGGGTCGAGGCGCCGGTCCCAGCGCCGGCCGTAGCCATCTCCGGCGCCAACGCGGATGCTTTGGCAGCACTTCGCTGCTCCCTGGTGACGGCGATGAAGATCCACACGCAGAACAGGAACGTGACCATGATGCCCGGGATGATGCCGGCGGCGAAGAGCTGGCCGATCGACACCTCGGCGGCGATGCCGTAGAGGATCAGGGTGACGCTGGGCGGGATGAGGATGCCCAGGGTGCCACCGGCTGCGATGGCGCCGGCGGCGATGCGCGGGGAGTACCCCCGCTCGAGCATTCCCGGAATCGCGATCCGTCCGATGGCGGCGGAGGTGGCGGGGCTGGAGCCAGTGAGCGCAGCGAAGATCGAGCAGGCCAGCACGCTGCTCATCCCGAGCCCGCCCCGGACCCGGCTGAGCCATGCCTCGCCGGCCTCGAAGAGCTGTTTGCTCGCCGTGGACCCGCCGAACAAGTTGCCCATCAGCACGAAGAGGGGGATCGCGAGCAGCCCGAAGTCGTTGGTGGAGTCGTAGAGCAGCTTGCCGAAGAGTTCGAACTCCGCGGGCCCGAGGAACATCAGCATGGAGATCATGGCGGTCATCCCAAGGGCGAACGCGATCGGCATGCCGGTCATGAAAAGGGCTATGCCCATCAAACCGATGATGGCACCCATGGTGAGCGAGCTCATGGCTGACGCCTTTCGTCCGTGGTGGTGTGCAGCGGGTGCGTCTGCTCGACACCCGCCTCTCCGATGTTCGCTGCCGTGGTGCTGCCTGGCTCCTCGACGGCGGCGGCCAGTTCGGCGTTGCCCTGGCCCAGGAGGGCGGCGCTGGCCGCCGTCTTCTCCCCGGACAGCAGGCCCTCGATGCCCTCGATGATGAAAGCGAGGTATTGGAAGATCACGAGCAGCATCCCGACCGGGAGGATCGCGTAGACCACGGACAGTGGCGCCCCCAGTGCAGTGGAAGTGCGGAAGCCCCCCTCGACGGCCTCCCACCACGTGGCGTAGGACGTCCAGACCACGGCTCCGGCGACACCAAGTGCGAGCAGTGCGGTGAGGATCCTGACAACGAGCTGGGACCGCAGCGGGAGGAGCTCGACGAGGAGGTCGACCCCGACGTGGGCATGGTGCTTGAGCCCGTACGCCGCTCCGACGAAAGTCACGAACACGAGGAGGTAGATGCTCACTTCAGTCTGCCACACCGTGGGCTTGCTGAAGACGTAGCGCATCGAGACCCCATAGGTCATGATGAGCGTCGCCAGCACGAGGGCGACGGCGCTGAGATGTCCGGCGATCTCGGACAGGACGTTGGCCCATCGGAACGTCAGCACGTACTTGAGGGCGCGCATGGTCATCCTTCGGTGTAGGGAGGGGTCTGCGGTGCGACCGGATCAGGACGGCGGGTCTCCGTTGACCGGGACCCGCCGTCCCAAGGTCCGGCTACTGGTCGGAGGCCTTCTTGGCCAGGTCGAGGAGCTCCTCGCCGTTCGGCGCGGATGACGCGAACGCGTCCCACTGCTTCTCGGCGAGCGCCTGCCACTCGGAGAAGGCAGCGTCGTCCATTGTCTCCACCTGCACCCCGGCGTCGGAGAAGACCTTCTCCACGCGGGCGTCGTCCTCCTCCGAGGCGGTGTAGGCGTAGTCCTGAAGGTCGACGCCGACCTCGCGCACGATGTCCTGCTGCTCGGGGCAGAGCTTGTCGAAGGACTCGTTGGAGACGATGAGCGGCTCGAACATGAACCAGAACGTGTTCTCCGAGGGCGAAGTGAAGGACTTCACCTGCTCCTGGAGGTTGTAGGAGGCGAACGAGCCGGTCGAGGTGACCGCCGCGTCGAGTACCCCGGTCTGCATGGCGGTGTAGATCTCGTTCGACGGCAGGCTCGAGATGCCTGCGCCGGCGTCCTCGAGCATCTTCTCCACGTAGCTGCCGGCCGCCCGCATCGTCATGCCGGGCGCCACGTCGGACGGGCTGACAACTGGGTCACCCTTGCTGCCGACTGCACCGGCGTTCCACACCCAGGTGAGGACCTGGACGCCGTTCTCGTCCATCACCTCGGTAAGGCGCTTGCCGATCTCGGCCTCCTGCCAGGCCTGGGCCTGCTCGTGGTTGCGGACCATCGCCGGCATCAGCGTGATGCTGAAGTCAGGGACCCGGCCGGACGCGTAGTCCAAGGGGAAGACGGACATGTCGACCGCTCCACTCATCATCGCGTCGTACTGCTCGGTTGACTCGACCAACGAGCTGTTCGGGAAGATTTTGACGCTGACCTGGTCGTCAGTGGCCTCGGCTACGTTGTCGGCGAACTGCTGGGCGAGTTCGGCTCGGAAATCGCCGTCCTCGTCGCCAGTGGCCGCAGGCCACTGGTGCGAGAGACGCAGGGACACGTCTCCGCACTCCCCCGAGGCGGCAGTGCCGCTGTCCCCTCCGTCGCCGCCGCAGGCAGCAAGCGTCATGACGGGGACGAGTGCCGCGGCGGCCAGCATCCCTCGGCGGTTGCATCGAATCCTCATGGTTGTCTCCTTCGGAAGGCATCGGGGCCCGGGAAGTGGTGGCGGTGGCGCTCTGGGTGACTGGGTGGCATAGTGGCTGGACCACTGGGTCAGAGTGTTACCCACGTCTCACATGGCGTCAAGCACCGGTCTCAGTGCAACCTCACCCATACGGCCATCGAACCCCTGCACTGTCGAGGAGAGCGCACCATGACCGACTACCGCGTGGGGATGATCGTCCCCAGCTCGAACCTGACCATGGAAACAGAGCTGCCCAGAATGCTGCAGGCTCGCGAGCGCCGCATTCCCGAGGAGCGATTCACGTTCCACAGCAGTCGCATGCGGATGAAGCACGTGACGCCCGAGGAGCTGCTCCGGATGAACGCGCAAACCGAGCGTGCGGCCCTCGAGGTCGCCGACGCCAGGCCCGACGTGGTGGCCTCGGCGTGCCTCGTCGCGATCATGGCGCAGGGCGCCGGCTACCACTGCACCGCCGAGGCCCAGATCACGGGGGTCCTCGACCGGGAGGGTGTCCCTGCCCCAGTCGTGTCCAGCGCGGGGGCACTCCTGCGGGCTCTGGAAGCACTGGGCGCCCGGCGGATCGCCATGATCACGCCGTACATGAAACCGTTGACGAAGTTGGTCGTCGACTACGTGGAGGACGCCGGTTTCGAGGTCATGGACGCGTTGAGCCTCGAGGTCTCCGACAACCTGGAGGTGGCCCGTCTCGACCCGGAGGGGCTACGCGAGCACTGGCGTAAGGTGGACACGACGAAGGCCGACGCGCTGGTGCTGTCGGCGTGCGTGCAGATGCCCTCGCTGCCGGCCATCCAGCCCGTCGAGGACGAGGCCGGACTCCCCGTCCTGTCCGCGGCCACCGCCACGGTCTTCACGATGCTCGCGGAACTCGGGCTGTCGACCCAGGTTCCTGACGCAGGACGCCTGCTAGACGGCAGCGTGTCGATGGAGCGGGCTCCCAGGCGTGCACCGGAGCCCGTGCCGACCGGTGCAACCACCCCCGCCGAGGGCGTCGAGGGCGCCCCAGCGATGGCCCAGTAGCCCAACTGTTGCACAGACGTGCCTTCGAGGTCCTCGAAGGGCGGAGCGGTCATGTAGGAACAACATGAGGAGCAGCGGTGCGAGCAGTCGTCGTCGAGCAGCAGGGAGGACCGGAGGCGCTCGTCGTCATCGAGACCGGCACACCCGAACCCGGTCCGGGTCAGGTCCGGATCGACGTGGCGGCAGCCGGGGTCAACTTCTTGGACTGTTACCAGCGCTCCGGGAAGTACGCGATGGACACCCCCTTCATCGCCGGTTCGGAGGGATCCGGGACCGTGTCGGCGGTGGCACCCGACGTCACCGACCTCAGCATCGGGGACCGCGTTGCCTGGGCAATGGAGACCGGTGGCGGTTACGCCGAGCAGGTCCTGGTGGCGGCTGATCGCACTGTGCTGGTGCCCGAGTCTGTCGAGCTGGAGGAGGCGGCCGCGGTGATGCTGCAGGGCATGACTGCGCACTACCTGTGCGAGTCCACCTTCGTCGCGCACTCCGGACACGTCGCCCTAGTGCATGCGGCCGCCGGCGGCCTCGGCCTGCTTCTCACCCAGATGCTCGCCCATAAGGGTGTCAGGGTCATCGGCACGACCTCGAGCGAGGAGAAGGCGCGACTGGCCCGGGCGGCGGGGGCGGACGAGGTGCTCCTCTACGACGGAGAGGACATCGCCGTGGGGGTCCGCGCCCTCACTGCCGAACGCGGGGTCGACGTCGTCTTCGACGGCGTGGGCAAAACGACGTTCGAGGCCGGGCTCGACTCCCTGGCCCGCCGCGGTCTGATGGTCCTGATCGGCGCGGCCAGCGGGTCGCCGCCACCGGTGGACCCCCAGACGCTCAACAAAAAGGGCTCGCTCTTCCTCACCCGTCCGACGCTCGCGCACCACATCTCGGACCGAGCGGAGTTGCTGGAGCGGGGAACGGCCGTGCTGGCACAGGTCGCGTCAGGCATCCTCCAGGTGCGCGTGGGGGGACGCTACGCTCTGGCCGACGCCCACCGTGCCCACGAGGACCTCGAGGGCCGCCGGACGACGGGGAAGCTGCTCGTCGTGCCTAGCATGGGCATCTGATTTTTTCCGGCCGGCGATCGCAATGCCCCACCGAGAGCCCGACGGAGAAGGCGCCACGGAGGGCTGGGCCGAGAAGACGCCCACAGTCTGAGCTGCGCGCCGGCTTCCTCGACGTCGAGGGAACGAAATGGGGCACAGCGAGGCTGCTCGGGATCTGCTCGACGACTCGAATGGCGACGACGCGTCATGTTATTGAGTCACTGGTCTAGTCACTAGCGCAATGAGCCGTGAGTCAATAGTCTATCCGAATGTCAGAGTCGTTGCCTCGCCCAATGATGCGCACCCGTCTCTACGAGCAGGTGGCCGGCCACATCTCGTCGTGGATCGGCGACAACGGGCTTCGGGCGGGCGACCGCCTGCCGCCCGAGCGAGAGCTGGCGCAGCGCCTCGGCGTCAGCCGGGCGACCCTGAGCCAGGCGCTGGTCGCGCTCGAGGTGATCGGGGCGGTCGAGGTGCGCCATGGGGATGGCACGGTGGTCACGACCGGTCACGGCCAGTCGACCCGCATCGTCGAGGCGATCCGCAGTCACGCCGACAGGCTGCCGGAGATCATCGAGACCCGCGACGCCCTCGAGACCAAGATCGCATCGCTCGCAGCCGCCCGGCGCACTGACGACGACCTGGCCCGGATCGATGACGCGCTCACCTTCATGGAGGCCGACATCGAGGCCGGCGGCCGCGGTGTCGAGGGTGACGAGCGCTTCCACGGGGCTGTCACGACAGCGTCTCACTCGCTGCTGCTTGCTCGCCTGATGGATGAGATCAGCGACCTGATCCGGGAGACCCGTCTGGAGTCCCTGGGCCAGCCCGGTCGCCCGCAGGACTCTCTCGCAGGTCACCGCGCGATCGCCGAGGCGATCCGCGCCGGTGACCCGGCAGCAGCCTCCGCTGCCATGCACGCGCACGTGGTCATGGTCAGCGACGTGGCGTTGCTCCGCGAGCAGCCGTGATCCTGGCCGAGTCGCTCATCGTTCTTGCGGCCGGGCTCGGTGCCGGCGTGCTCTCCTCTACGGTCGGCGTCGCCTCGCTGCTCAGCTTTCCGGTCCTCGTCGCGCTCGGCCTGCCGCCCGTGGTAGCCAACGTGTCCAACACCCTCGGCCTGATCCCCGGTGGACTCGGCGGGGTGGTTGGCTATCGGGAGGAGGTGCGCGAGGCCGGTCCGATCGCCCGTGTGATCGTGGTCGTCTGCGCGCTCGGGGCAATTGCGGGTGCCGCACTCCTGCTCGCGCTGCCGCCCAGTGTCTTCGAGTCCGTCGTGCCGTGGCTGATCCTCTTCACCTGCCTCCTGGTCGGCGCCCAGCCCCGCATCGCGGCCTGGTTGCGCGCGCGCCACGGGGAGGCGCGCGAGGAACGGCGGGACATGTCACCGGCCACCACCGCCTGCGCCACCCTGACGGGGGTCTACGGCGGCTACTTCGGTGCCGGTGCCGGTGTCATGATGGTGGCCGTCCTCGGCCTCGGCACCGACCTCGAGTTACGCGTGGTTAACGGCCTCAAGACGCTCTCAATAATGGTCGGCAACGTCGTTGCCGGACTGATCTTCATCGTCGTCGCCGACCCGCGCTGGGACGTGGTCGCACTCCTTGCCGCCGGTTCGGTCGTGGGCGGCTACGTCGGGGCGCGCATAGGTCGCAAACTCCCCGACGCGGTCTTCCGCTGGGCGGTCGTCGCCGCCGGGATCACCGCGGCGGTGCTGATGCTCTGAGGGCGGCCGCCGACGCAAGGCAGCGTAGTGTACGCGCTCAGGACAGCAGGCCACGGACAGCCCGAAAGCCGACGGACAGGGACCGGACGGGCACCCGCTGCGAACCTCAGATCTGCTGCACTTAACTGATGCAGCCAATTGCTGATCGCCGCGCCAACCTCTCGATGATTGACCTCGTTGACAGACATCGGTCCCCAGAATCCCGTCCAGATATTTGCCGTCCTGCTCTCCAGCCCCTCCTTTCTGAGCGGCACGCATGCTACGAATGTTCGTAGATGGGTCGCCCGTGGTCGGGCGGCCCACGCGGCATTTCTAGGGGTCCGTTGGTTGTCGACGGACGTCGTTGAGGCGGGTGGTCCGGGTGCATGGCGGGGTGAAGTTCTACCGCGGCGCAGCGAACGCTGCGCGGGCTTACGTCGAGCGAGATCGATCCCGTGCTGATGACTACTACCTCGACGAAGGCACCGGGGTTGCCGAGCGACTCACCGCGACCCCGGACGGCGTCGAGCACGCGGGGTCGATGGACGGCGAGACGTACGAGCAATGGGTCGCCGGTGTCGATCTCGAATCGAGGAAGCCGAAGGGCCGTCTGCGCACCGACAGCAACGGGCTCCGGTTCGTCGAGGTCACCGTCAACGGTCCGAAGACCTGGTCGCTGGCCGCGGCGCTCCATCCAGATATCTCGGCCGCGCTGGACGAAGCCCAAGACAGGGCAGCCACCGAGATCGTCGGCTGGGTCGCGCAGCACGCGACCACCCGGGTCGGGCCCCGCGACCGACAGGTGCAGGTGCCGGTCGAGCGGATCGAGGCGGCGGTGATCCGGCACTACACGTCGCGGGCAGGGGATCCTCATCGGCATCTACACCTGCAGATCAACGCCCGGGTGTGGGCGTCCGGGACGTGGCGGGGTCTGCACTCGGTTGGGATCCGGGACTCGATTGAGGCGATCAATGGGATTGGGCACGCCGCTGTCGCCACGGACCCGCAGTTCCGGTCGGTCCTCGCTGCGCACGGTTTGTCCCTGGACCCGGAGACGAGTGAGATCCGGGAGTTGGTGCCGTACGTCGGGGCGTTCAGTGCCCGGACCGCGCAGATCCGCCGCAACGTGGACCGTTACGAAGCCGCGTGGCGGGCTGAGCATCGCGGTGAGGAGCCGGGTCCGCGGCTGCGGGAGGGGTGGGACCGGCGGGCGTGGGCCGAAGCGCGCCCGGACAAGATCGTTCCGATCGATGGCCGTGAGCTCGTGGACGGCTGGAACAGCGAAGTGCGGGATCTCGGCTACCGCGACCCGACCGGAGCCGTACCGCTGGCGGGGACGCGGCCGGGGTGGATCGATCGCGATGCCGCGGCGGAACTGGTGGTCTCGATTCTGGGGGCGAAGAGGTCGGCTTGGAACGCTGCGGACGTCCGCGGGAAGACTGAAGTTCTGTTGGCCCAGACCGGCCTCCTTGCGGAGCCGGCTGCCCGGATCGAGCTTGCCGAAGACATCACCGCCCGGGCCACCGACCGGTGCGTCACGCTGCTCACGCGACCCGATGTGCCCGAGCACGTCCGCTCGTTCAGCTCGCCACAGGTTCTCGAGGTCGAGGCCGACATCGTCACCCGGTTCGGGAGACGCGCAGATCGACCAGCCCGCAGCGCCCGCATGGGCGGGCGCGGCCTGGTCCGGATCGACCCGACCCAAGCCGCCGTGGTCGGCGCCCTGGCCGGCGACGGGCCCCTGGTCGTGGTCGAGGGTGCCGCAGGGGCCGGGAAGACCACCGCCCTGCGCTCGGCCCAACACCTACTGTCACGGCGGGGCCATCGGTTGGTGGTGGTGACCCCGACACTGAAGGCCGCCGAGGTCGCCGCCGCAGAGACCGCTGCCGAGGGACACTCCGCTGCTTGGCTGATCCACCAGCACGGATGGCGCTGGGACAACGACGGCCACTGGACCCGGCAACTCAACCCTGCTCCCCAGGCACAGGCTCAGCTTCGGGCCGGTGACCTGCTGCTCGTCGACGAGGCCGGGATGCTCGACCAGGACACCGCCCGAGCGGTTCTCACCATCGCCGACGAGACCGGTGCCCGGGTGGCGTTCGTCGGGGACCGGCATCAACTCCCCGCCGTCGGCCGCGGTGGCGTCCTCGACCACGCAGTCGCGTGGGCACACCCCACCGCTGTCGTCACACTCGAGAAGGTGCACCGGTTCGTAGACCCCGGCTACGCGGCACTGAGTCTGCGGATGCGTACCGGGGAGAAGCCGGGCGGGGTTTTCGACGAGCTGCGTCGGCGAGGCCAGGTGGTGATCCACGCCTCCGAGGTAGAACGATCCGAGGTGGTCGCAAAGGTCGGGGCCAGGGGAGCTTTGGTCGTTGCCGACACCCGCGAACAGGTCGCCGACCTCAACGCTGCCATCCGTGAGCATCGGCACGCAACGCAGTCGGCCACCTGTCGCGAGCCGGTCGTCACGACCGCTCGTGGTGAGCAGATCGGGCTCGGCGACCGGGTCACGACGCGCCGCAATGACCCCGGCCTTCAGGTCGCGAACCGCCAGACGTGGACAGTCACCGGCTTGGGTGAGGACGGCAGCCTCGTGTTGCGCGGACAAGGCCGGGATCGAGAGATTCAGCCTGACTACGCGGCACGTTTCGTCGAGCTCGCCTACGCCACCACGGTGCATGGCGCCCAGGGCGAGACCGTCGAGTCCGCGCACGTCGTCATCGGGGAACACACCGGTGCCGCGGCGGCTTACGTCGCCATGACGCGCGGCCGCGCATCCAACACAGCCCACGTCGTCGCCGAGTCCGTCGACGACGCCAGGCAACAGTGGATCGACGTGTTCAGCCGCGATCGCGCAGACCTGGGACCGGCACATGCTCGACGCCGGGCCATCGACGCGATCGAGGTGTACGGCGCACAGCAGCGCCGACCAGTGCCCGAGCGCCGCCCGTCAACGCCGGCGGATGGCGTCCCGCTTGGCCTTTGAGCGAGGGCGGGACTTCGTGGGCATCGGCCAGCGCATGCCCATCTCGGCGGCCAACCTCGCAGAGAAGCCGCCCGGATCCCGCGGCCGCCTCCGCTTGGGACCAACACCTTTGGCGGCATCGATCAGTGGTTGCCACGCAGCTCGGATGACGTCTGGGAGGTCCAGGCTCGGCCACGCCTCGACCAACAGCGCCCCATCGACGGCATTGAGCAGGATCTCCTCGTTGCCATGGTGCACCGCCAGTCCGTAGAACTCGAGGCGCTCTTCTGGGATCGCGAGATCCCAGACGTCGTAGCCGGTGATCGCTCGTAGGTAGAACACCACCACGCGCGAGTAGCACTCCGGGATCGGGACCTGCCAGAGCCGGTCCGGAACCAAGTACCCGCCAAGGTCCGGATCGTCCACGTACTCGAAGAAGACTCGTGGCTGGGCGACGAGGTCGTGGTCGGCCGCATCGAGAAGCCGTTCGACGACCGCCAGAGTCGGTGACTTTCGGCGCGACTCGTACTCCGAGACCGACGACTGCTGAGTCCTGGCCCAGTCCGCCAACTGACGCTGTGACATGCCCGCGGCCTTGCGGGCTGCCTCGATCACCGTCACCGGTTCCACCCACCAATGATCGCTGATCATCGATTGGGACGCCATGCACACCTGTCTGCCGAGGCAGGACCGTCCTGCTTCCCGACCCCCACGGTCGCGATCACCCAGGAGCCATCCATGACCGCTCAGCCCACCATCCCGAACCCACGCCGCAACCCCGGCGACGAGATGCTGACCCTGCAAGAAGCCTGCGCCTTCCTCCGCGTGCCTGAGGGCACCCTGCGCTACTGGCGCCACCTCGGCTGCGGACCCCGGTCCTTCAAGGTCGGCCGCCACGTCCGCTACTGGCGAGCCGACCTCGTCCTCTGGCTCACCGAACAGACCAACCGTCCACAGCACGACTAAGCCGACCTGGACGTGTCGGCGTTCAGGCGCATCATGAAGACAGCTCGGAAGGAGTGACAGTCATGGGCTGGGTATGGAAACAAGACGAGGCGTGGCGCGGCGCATATCGCGACGAGGCTGGCAAGCAGCACACCAAGTCGTTCAAGCGAAAGATCGACGCGAGTCGGTGGGTAACGACCGAAGAGGCCAAGGTCGTCCGCGGTGACTGGGTCGACCCGCGCGCTGGTCGGGTCACGTTCGCGTCCTTCTACGCCGACTTGGCGCCCCGTCAGGTCTGGGTGTCGTCAACGAGGGAGAACGCCGATCTGGCGGCAGCGGGGGTCACCTTCGGCGACATGCCGCTGCGCTCGATCCGGCGGTCTCACATCGAGGGGTGGGTGAAGCACATGACGACCAAGCTCGCCTCGACGACCATCGACACGCGATTCACGATCGTCCGAGGTGTCTTTCGCGCGGCAGTCGCCGACCGTCTGATCCCGAGCGACCCGACAATCGGCGTTGTGCTGCCGCGCAAGCGCAAGGCCGAGGCAGCGATGCGCATCCCCAGCAGCGTCGACGTGGCGAAGCTGCTCAACGCTGCGGACCCGCCCAACCGGCCAAAGTCTCGGCCGGGGTTCACGGCGTATGTCGCGCTGTGCGCCTTCGCTGGGCTACGCCGGGGTGAGGCGCTCGGAGTCCAGGTGCGTGACATCGACTTCCTGGGTCGCACGCTACGTGTCACCCGCCAGATCCAGCGCGCCAAGATGTCCGACATCGCGGAGGGTAAGGACCTCGTCGAAGCCGTCGGCGGGGTCACCGTGTTGATCAGGGCACCGAAGTACGAGTCGGAGCGCACGATCTACCTGGCGGACGAACTCGTCACAATCCTCTCGCAACACGTCGGCCAGCACAGCCCGGACGGCGACCCAGCTCGCTGGCTCTTCGACGAAGGAGGGAAGCCGTGGCAGGACAATCTCGTCGACTATCGCTGGCGTTCAACCCGCACCGCCGCCGGCACGAACCACAAACTGCACGATCTCAGGCACTACTTCGCCAGCGGGCTGATCGCGGCGGGATGCGATGTCGTCACCGTGCAACGGTCGATGGGCCACGCCTCTGCCACAACCACGTTGGGCACGTACGCCCACCTCTGGCCGACCGTTGAGGACAAGACCCGAGCGGCCGCATCTGGCATGGCGGCGACAGTTCTTGCCACATCTCTGCCACAGGTGGAGACCCAGTAGGCCGCTGACCTGCGGGAATAGCCCAGATCAGTAGTACCAGGGGTAGGGCGACCAGTCGGGCTCGCGCTTCTCCAGGAACTGGTCGCGGCCCTCCTGCGCCTCGTCGGTCATGTAGGCCAGCCGCGTCGCCTCGCCGGCGAAGAGCTGCTGTCCGACCAAGCCGTCGTCGAGGAGGTTGAAGGAGTACTTCAGCATCCGCTGCGCGGTCGGGGACTTGCCGTTGATCTTCGCCCCCCACTCCAGCGCGGTCGCCTCGAGGTCGGCGTGGTCCACCACGCGGTTGACCGCACCCATGGCGAACATCGTCTCGGCGTCGTACTCCTCGGCAAGGAAGAAGATCTCCCGGGCGAACTTCTGCCCGACCTGTCGAGCGAGGTACGCCGATCCGTAGCCGCCGTCGAACGAGCCCACGTCCGCGTCGGTCTGCTTGAAGCGGGCGTGCTCACGGCTCGCGAGCGTCAGGTCGCTGACGACGTGCAGGCTGTGGCCGCCGCCGGCCGCCCAGCCCGGGACCACGCAGATGACGACCTTGGGCATGAAGCGGATCAGCCGCTGGCACTCGAGGATGTGCAGGCGCGCGAGCTTGGCCCGGTCGATCGGGTTCGGCGGCGCTGCCTCGTCGGTGTGGCCGTCGGTCTCGTACTGGTAGCCGGCCTTGCCCCGGATGCGCTGGTCGCCGCCGGTGCAGAAGGCCCACTTGCCGTTCTTGTCGCTGGGTCCGTTGCCCGTGAGCAGGACGCACCCGACGTCGGCAGACTGGCGAGCGTGGTCGAGGACCCGCAGCAGCTCGTCGACGGTGTGCGGGCGGAACGCGTTGAGCACGTCCGGCCGGTCGAAGGCGATCCGCACGGTGCCGTGTGCCTTGGCCCGGTGGTAGGTGAGGTCCGTCAGGTCCTCGAAACCGGGGACGTCGTCCCAGGCCGCGGGGTCGAACGTCTCGGACACGCCTTCGATCGCACTCATGCGGGGGAGCGTAGTCGGGCCGGAATGGCCCCGGCCGGGGTGGTGTTGTGGTGGTCATGGCACTCAACGGAACCTATGTCCCCAGCGCGACCGAGTGGGTCCGCAAGAACGTCGAGGAGTACGAGGCCAGCAACGGTGAGAGGGGCGGCACCCTCTCCGGGACCGACTACCCGATCGTCGTCGTGACCTCGGTCGGCCGCAAGAGCGGCGACCTCCGCAAGAACCCGGTGATGCGTGTCGAGCGCGACGGCGCCTACCTCGCGGTCGCCTCGAAGGGCGGTGCCCCCGACAACCCGGAGTGGTACGCCAACTTCGTCGCGCACCCGGAGGTCGAGGTGCAGGACAAGGCCGAGAAGCACACCTACACGGCGCGACTGCTCGAGGGCGCGGAGCGAGCCGACTGGTGGGAGCTCGCCGTGGCCACCTGGCCGACTTATGCGTCCTACCAGGAGAAGACGGACCGCGAGATCCCGCTGTTCGTGCTCGAGCGCGCCTGAGTCGTCGCCTGCTGGAGCGTGCTCACGTTCGGGCGGTGGGTTTGCAACCGTTCGCGGGGCTCGGAACGGTTGCTGTTGCACCGCCAAGGGCGAGCGGCGAGCGGCGAGCGAAGGTGATCAGGCGCGGTTGATCGAGCGCGCGAGCCCGAGCAGGTGGCCCAGGCGCGCCAGCTCGGAGTCCAGGAACTCGGGACCGCCCCGGCGCCCGAGCACGATCAGGTCGGGGCCGAGCGGGGCGCCGCACAGCACCGTCACCTCGTCGTCGGGGAGCCGTGAGGGCCGCTGGATGTCGACCCACGCGATCTCCGCGGGGGCAGCCTCGGTGCTGCGCCCGACAGCGCCGTCGCGACCGACGCGCACCGCCCAGTCGACGCGGAAGGTGATCGGGAGCAGGTCGATGACGCGGTCGAGTGCCTCGGTCGGGTGGGCGGTCAGCTCCTCGACCACCTCGAGGTCCAGGAACAGGTTGCCGCCAGCGGCGTACCGGCTGATCCAGAGCACCTCCACGCCCTCGAGGGCGTTGCACGCGGAGACGACCGAGTCGGGCATGGCGCCCGGCGCCATCTCGAGCAGCACGTCGTCGACCGCGGTGCCGTCGCCGTCCTTCTCGACAATCTCGATCGCGTCGATGTCGCCACCTGCCTGGCCGATCGCGGTCGCGACGCGCCCCAGCGAGCCGGGCACGTCGGGCAGGGCGAGTCTCAGGAGGAAGGGCACCCCGACAGGCTAGCCGCGGGGTGTTGCACCGGTGTTTCCATCTGCGAGACGGGCCCGCAGGCCGCTGGCTCGCTGGGCCTGGCGGCCGATGGCGGCGCGGACCGCGGACTCGGAGCCGATGACGCGGACCTTGCTGCGCGCCCGCGTGACGGCGGTGTAGAACAGCTCGCGGGTGAGCAGTCGCGACTCCTCGTCGGGCAGCAGCACGGTCACGACGTCGGCCTGGCTGCCCTGGCTCTTGTGGATCGTCATGGCGTGCAGCGTCTCCACGTCGCCGAGCCGCGACGGTGCGAGGTCGAGCGCACCGGTGCTCGTCTCGATCGCCACCCGGCGACCGGCGGGGGTGTCGACGACGACGCCGGTGTCCCCGTTGTAGATGCCCAGGGTGTAGTCGTTGGCGGTCACCAGCACCGGCCGCCCGAGGTAGGCCGACTCGTAGAGCGGGTCACCGGTCTCCTGGGTCAGCCACTGCTCGATCCGCCGGTTCCAGTGGCGCACGCCGAAGGGGCCGTCGCGGTGCGCGCAGAGCAACCGGTGGCGGTCGAGAGCAGAGAGCGCCTTGGCTCCGTCGCCTGCGGCGGCTGCGTCGCGTACGGCGAGGGCCGCCGGCAGCGCCGTCGCGCGGATCGCCGAGGCTGGATCGGGATCGGTGACCCACTCGACCTGGTCGTGGCCAGCGCGGAGCGCCTCGATCGCGGCGTCGGCGTCACCGAGGCGCAGCGCCTCGGCCAGTGCACCGATCTCCTCGCCGTAGCGGTGGGCGGTGCGCAACGCCGCGACCGGGGTGTCCGGGCGACCGTCGTAGCCGCGGACGAGATCGGTCAGCACCGCGCCGGCGTCGACCGAGGAGAGCTGGTCGGGGTCGCCGACGAAGACCAGCCGGGCGTCGGGGCGCACGGCTTCGAGCAGCCGCGCCATCATGGTCAGCGAGACCATCGAGGTCTCGTCGACGACGACGAGGTCGTGGGGGAGCCGGTTGCCGCGGTGGTGGCGGAAGCGGGTGCGGTTGCCCGGGTGGGGGCGCAGCAGGCGGTGCAGGGTCATCGCGGTGACCCCCGCCAGCCGGGCCCGGTCGGTCTCGTTGAAGTCGCCGGCGTTGTTGCGCACGGCCTGCTCCAGGCGGGCGGCGGCCTTGCCGGTCGGGGCCGCCATCGCGATCCGCAGGTGTTCGCCGCGCGCCTCGGCCTGCTCGTGCAGGGCGACCAGCAGCCCGGCCACGGCGGTCGTCTTGCCGGTGCCCGGGCCGCCGGTGATGACCGTCGTCCAGTGACTGCCTGCGTGCAGGCAGGCGGCGCGCTGCTCGGCATAGCCCTCGTCCGGGAAGACCCGGGCCAAGGACGCGGCCAGCAGGGCAGGATCCGTCGGCGGGGTCGATGCGGCCCGGGCCATCAGGTCGTCGAGGACCTGGGTCTCCTGCTCGTGGTAGCGGTCGAGGTAGAGCAGGCCGTGCTCCCAGTGCAGCACACCGAGGCCCAGCAGCGGGCTCCGCTCGATCGCCGCCGACCACGAGTCGATGGCGGGCCAGGCCAGGTCGAGGTCGCCGAGCTGGGTGGCGACGTCGGCGAGACCCAGGCACACCGAGCCGTGCCGGACGGCCCGCGACGTCAGTGCGATCGCGAGCAGGACGTCCTGGTCGTGCTCGCCGCCGAGCTGGCCCAGGGTGGTCGCGATGTGCACGTCGGCCGCGGTGATCAGGCCGGCCGCGTTGACCGCGGCCAACACCGGTGGGGCGTTCAGCGCCAGGTCCCGGTCGTGGGCATCGACCGGCTCGAAGAGATCGCTCATGCGCGTGCCCCCGTTCGCTCGTCGGCACCGTCCAGCAGGGCGGACATGGCCTCCACCAGAGCCAAGGGTGGGCGCCAGGCGAAGACGCCGCAGGGTGCCCCGTCGATGCGCGGGGTGTCCGGACCGCACATGCCGCGGAGGTAGAGGTAGAGCACGCCACCGAGGTGGGTCGCCGGGTCGTAGTCGGCCAGCCGCCAGCGCAGGAAGCGGTGCAGCACCACGGTGTAGAGGAGTGCCTGCAACGGGTAGTCGGAGTGGCCCATCGCGTCGTCGAGCACCGCCGGACGGTAGTCGTGGGCGGTCAGCGGCGCGTCCAGGTCGCCCAGCCAGTTGGTCTTGTAGTCGACGGTCAGGAAGCGGCCCGCCACCCGCAGCACCACGTCGATCGAGCCGGTGAGGTAGCCCCGCAGCTCCTGGTCGGCGAGGTCGGGGTCGCCGTCGAGGGTGTCGGCGTAGGAGAGCACCGGATCGCCCAGAGGCAGGTGTCGACGCAGCAAGGGGGCGAGGTCGCCGAGCCGCACCGGGACGGTGGGGTAGGCCGCGTCGTCCCCGCCGGCGAGCGGCAGCTCGAAGTCGAGCTCCCGCAGCCGGTCGGGGAGTCGCAGGTCGAGCAGCGTCAGGTCGTCGGCCAGCGGACCGAGCGGGCTCGAGCAGACGGCCGCCAGGGCGTCGGCGAGCGCCTCGGCATCGAGGTCGACCGGCCACCACACGAGCTGCTCGCTGATGTGGGCGAGCAGCTCGGCACGGAAGTCGGGCGCCGCCGGGTCGGCGTGCTCGAGCACCGCGTGCACGAGAGAGCCGAACGTCGCACCCACGGGCAGGTCGGCCATCGGCGATGGCACCGCTGCGGTCTCCACGTCGGGCGGCGGTGCGGCCTCGGTCAGCAGGAAGGCGTCGCCCAACTCGGGTGGATCCTCGGGCTCGGACAGCGGCTCGGACCAGGCGCCGGCATCGCTGTGGGCAGCGCCCGCGGCCGACAACGACGAATAGGACGTACGGCGCCACGCGGTGTCCACGATGCGGGAGAACGTGCGCACGGCGAGCGGCTCGGTGGACCGCTCCAGCGGCGTCGGGTCGGGCGGGGTCAGTGCGGCGAGCTCGACCGCCGGGCCGCCGGCGGCCTGCCAGTGCCCCAGGATCTCGAGCAACCGGTCCTCGGCGACCAGTGCCTGCTCGTCGGGCACGGCCACTCCCTGCGGCCGGCGCCCGAAGAGCATCCGGTGCAACGGGGACGCCGGGGTGTTGCGCTCGGCCGCGGCGTACCACGCGACGACCTGCGACTGGGCCCGCGTCAGCGCGACGTAGAGCAGCCGCAGCGACTCACCGGCGTCCTCGCGCCAGTGGCGGGCCACCGAGTGGCGGTGGAAGGGGCTGCGGCCACCGACGTCGCGGCAGCGCCGGCCCTCGTCGTCGTGGAAGAGCGGGATCTCCGGATCGTTGCCGACATAGCGGTTCCACAGAGTCGGGAGGTAGACGACGGGATATTGCAGGCCCTTGCTGCCGTGGATCGTCACGAGCTGGACCGCCGCGGCATCGGAGTCGAGTCGGCGGGTGCGCTCGGAGGCGACCTCGACCTTGTCGTCGGCGACCTGCTCGCGCAGCCACCCGAGGACACCGACGATGCCGAGCTGGTCCTCGACGCTGACGCGGTGGAGCGCCTCGCCGATGTGGCGGATGTCGGTCAGGGTGCGCTCGCCGCCGACGCGTCCCAGCACCCGCGCGGTGAGGCCGGCGACGACGGTGACCTCGAGGACGGCGGCGACGCCACGGGTGGTGAAGACGTCGGTGAGGGTGCGGACGCGCTCGGCCAGCGAGTCGGTGAGCTGGTCGCCGCCGGCGTCGAGCGCTGCCGCGGAGTAGCCGAAGAACGAGGTCAGCGCGGCGGCCCGGACCCGGTCGGCGCGGTGGGGCTGCTCCAGCGCCTCCAGCAAGGTCACCCACTCGGCGGCCGCGGGCGTGTGGAACACCGAGCCGCCCGCGTTGATGACCGACGGCACGCCGACGGCGGCGAGCGCCTCCTGCGTCGCCTCGAGCTCGCTGCGTCGCGCGGCCAGCACGGCGATGTCTCCGGGCACCAGCGCCCGGCCCTCGAAGGTCGCGCCGCTCTGGATCAGCCGCTTGATGTCGTGCGCCGCGTCGGTGATGACGTGCTCGCGCCAGACGGCCACCGGGGGCTTGGACCGCGGCCCCTTGCCGAGCTCCTGGCGGCGTACGACCCGGAGCCGGAACGGCGCGCCCGCACCGGACAGGCGCGACTCGCGATAGTTCGCCGTCACGGGGTGTACGGCGATGCGCGGGTCGCCGAGGGTCGCGCCCTCGAGCAGGGCCTGGAGCCCGTCGAGCAGCGGCTGGTCGGAGCGCCAGTTGACGCCCAGCGTCTGGGTGGTGCGCGCGGCGTCGGCCGCGGCGAGGTAGGTGACGATGTCGCCGCCGCGGAAGGCATAGATCGCCTGCTTGGGGTCGCCGATCAGCACCATCGTGGTCGAGTCGGCGAAGGCCCGCTGGAAGACCTGCCACTGCACCGGGTCGGTGTCCTGGAACTCGTCGATCAGCACGAACTTCCAGCGCCGGCGCATGCGCGCGCGGGCCGGGGCGTCGAGCTCGGTGAGGGCGTCGGCGAGCTGGCTGAGGAGGTCGTCGTAGCTGAGCACGCCGAGCCGGCGCTTGCGGCGCTCGACCTCGTCGAGCACCTCGGTCGCGAACCGCACGCGTATCGCCGCCGGTGAGTCGGGCGCCTCGGTCAGCACCGCCACCGGCTCGATCACCGCGCGCGGGTCACCGACCACCTCGCGGGCGAGCGCCAGCGCCTCGGTGCGGCTCCACGGCGGCTTCTCCTCCTTGCCGAAGCGGGCGAGGTAGAGGTCGTCGACGACCTCGGAGGTGAGCTGCTCGAGGTCCTCGACCAGGGTGGCGCCGGAGTCGGTGTCGCCGGCGACGCCCAGGCTGCGCAGGACGAGCTGGCAGAACTGGTGGATGGTGGCGATGGTGGCCTCGTCGAAGGAGACCAGTGCGGCGGTGAGCCGGCGCAGCCGCTGCGCGACCTCGGCCGCGTCGGCTCCCAGCAGCCAGTCGTGAAGGCGGTTGCCGGACTCGCGCGACGCCGGGTCGGCGAGCACCTGCACGGCCTCGTCGAGCTGGGCGCGCACCCGCTCGCGCAGCTCCTGGCTGGCGGCGCGGGTGAAGGTGACGACGAGCATCTCGTCGAGCGCGACCCGGCCCTCGGCGACGTGCTTGGTCACGAGGGCTGCGATCGTCCAGGTCTTGCCGGTGCCGGCACTCGCCTCGAGCAGGGTGATGCCGGGCTCGAGGTCGCGGGTGATGTCGAAGGTCTCCATCAGATGCCCCGGATCTGTTCGTTGCCGGGGCGGCCGGTGGGGGAGTCGTCGCCGATCAGCGGGCTCCACAGCCGCCACGAGAAGTGACCCAGCCGGTGGGGGGCGGGGCCGTCCTCTCCCGCCCGCAGCGGCGCGGCGAGCAGGTCGTAGTCGGCGTGCTCGCCGAAGGCGCGCACGTGCCAGGCGTCGGCGTCCTCCTTGGGGAAGCCGGAGTCGTTGAAGCGCGGTGTCGTCCACTCGGCGCGGCCCCGCGCGTCGGGGTCGCCGTCGCTGCCGCCCTGGGTGCGGCGGAACTCCTCGGTCCAGGCCAGCGACGTCTTGACCGGAAGCGGCAGCGGCTCGCGCAGCCCGGCCTCGTGCAGGGCGACGAGGTCGCGCAGCCACGCGCGGGCGTCGTGCTCGGCGAGCGGCCTGACCATCGCGACCTGTCCGCCGGAGCGGTGCTTGCCGATGGTGTGGATCGTCCAGTTCTCGTCGGGCCGACCGGCGGCGAGGGCCAGCGCGTTGAGCCACGCGGCCAGCCGGTGCTTGGCGCCGAGGTTGGAGAAGGAGACCGCGACCAGGTTGTTGCCGAAGATGTCGCCGATGGTGCCGGTGACGCGGCGATCACCGAGGTCGATGTCAACGTCGAGGGTGCGGGGCGGACCCGTCTGCAGGCCGCGCGCGGCCAGCACGAGCGGCCCTGCCTTCGTCTTGATCGTCTCCAGCACCCCGTCGCCGAGCGGACCCGGCGGCAGCTGGCCGCCGGCTCGGAGTGCCTCGATGACGGCGGGACCCTCGGCCCCGCCGAGCACCGCCGTCGCGAGCTGGTCGCCGACCGCCCACTGCTCGAGGTTGTCGAGGGTGATCGGGATCGCGTCCTTGATCGCGTCGGCGTCGTAGGGCTTGGTGATCCGCAGCCGCCTGCGCAGGAAGCCCTGCACCGGGTGCCGATAGAAGTCCTGCAGGTCCGCCAGCGCCACCTCGGGAGTCGGCTCGGCGGGCGGCAGCGCCGTCGGCACCAGCTCACGCACGACCAGCCGCTCGCCCCGGGCAGCCTGGGCGCCGGCGAGGGCGGAGCGGTCGAAGGTGAAGGGGCGCGTGCCGCGCAGCCGGCCGGGGACGAGGTTGTCCTCGTCGAAGGGCTGGAGCGGGTGCTGGGTGAGCACGCGGTCGCGGACCGGCTCGGCCGCGGTGCGGTCGAGGGCGTCGAGCAGCTCTCCGAGCGGGACTGCCGGCGGTCGCTCGGCGCCGTTGTGCTCGCCGCGCCCGGTGTAGGTGATCACCAAGGTCTCGGTCGTCGCGGCGATCGCGTCGAGCAGCAGCTGGCGGTCCTCCGAGCGCACGTCGCGCTCACCGGTGCGCGGTCGTCTCGCCAGCACGTCGTCACCGTCGACCCCGGTCGCGCGCGGGAAGACACCGTCGTCGAGTCCGACCAGGCACACCACGCGGTGCGGGACCGAGCGCATCGGCACCATCGTGCAGACCGTCAGCGTGCCGGTGCGGAAGTTGGAGCGGGTCGGTCGCCCCCGGAGCCGCTGCTGCAGCAGCGCGCGGACGTCGGCCTGCCGCAGCAAGGTGTCCTTGCCGGCCGCTCCGGCCGCGATCCGGGCCAGCTCGCGGTCGAACTGTGCGACCTGCCAGCTGTCGTCGAGCGCGGTCGCGGTCAGCTGGTGCACGCCGTCGCCCAGCACGCCCGTCCAGTCGGCCACCGTGCGCGCGGCCTCGGCGCCGGTCAGGAACGTGTGCATCCGGTCGATGAACTCCGCGAACCGGCCGGCCAGCTCGAGGTCACCGTCGCTGACGTCGTCGACCGGCAGCGCTCCGGCGACCTGTCGGTGGTCCAGCCCCGACATCGCGGCTCCCAGCAGCACCCGGCGGAGGCCGGCGGCCCAGGTGTTGGCGGACAGTCCGCCGAGCCCGAACCCGGCGCGGTGGTCGGCGTCGTAGCCCCACCGGATGCCGGCCTCGCCCACCCACTGCGCGATCCGCTCGAGCGCGTCGTCGCCGAAGCCGAAACGCGCGCGCACGGGGTCGGAGCCGGCGAGGTCGAGGACCTGGGTCGCGGTCAGCCGTCCGCGCACCAGCTCGACGAGCTGGGCCGCGACGCCGAGCAACGGGTTGGTGGCACCGAGTGCCCGGTCCGCGAGCCGCACCCGCAGCTGGTGGGCCGGGTGGCCCTGGCCCTCGGCGATGTCGGCGAGCCCGAACCCGGCCGAGATGAGGGGTGCATAGCTCTCGATGTCGGGACACATCACCAGGATGTCGCGGGGCTCGAGGGTCGGGTCGTCGGCGAGCAGCCCGACGAGCACCTCGCGCAGCACGTCGACCTGGCGCGCGGAGCCGTGGCAGGCGTGGACCTGCACGGACGAGTCCGCGCCCGTGCGTCGGGCCCGGGTCGCGGGGTCGGGGGCGGCGTTGGCGCGCAGGTCGGACTGCAGCCAGCCCAGCAGCGTGTCGGGCGGTCGGGGTGTGCCCGACGTGGGCGCTGTTGGTACGGCGCCGAGCGTGCGTCGCAGCTCGCGCGAGTCGCGCCCCAGGGAGCCGAGCAGCGGGTGGCCGACGAGGTCGGCGGAGTCGTCGGCCGACCTCGGCACCTGACCCTCGCGAGCGGTCGGCTCGAGGGCCGACCACAACGCCGGGGAGGCCTGTGGCAGCCAGAGGTGGACGTCGCGGAGGGCGCCGAGCGCGTCGAGGAGCGCGACCTCGGTCTCGGGCAGCCGGGTGTGGCCGAACAGCGAGAGCCGGGGCGGCAGGTCGAGGTCGGCGCCGCCGCTGCGCAGTCGCTCCAGCGTGGTCGCGAGCCGGACGTCCGGAGGAGGAACGTCGATCCGGGCGATCAGCCGTCGCCAGAGCTCGGCCTGCCAGCGCAGGTCGCCCTCGAGCTCGCCGCCCGTGCCGTCGGTGTCGCGACCCGCCCGCCAGTCGGTGATCAGCGTCGGTCGCTGGCTGGCATAGGACGCGAACAGCCCGGCGAGTCGCCGGGCGACGGCATAACGGCGGGTGCTGCGCTCGTCGTCGGGGTCGCCGCCGCCGAGGTGGGCCGTCAGGTCACCGAAACCGGGCTCGCCCATCACCGAGTCGATGACGTCGAGCAACGGCCACGCCAGCCGCTCCGGGTCCCACGGGTCCTCAGTGTCCTTGTCGAGCAGCATCGCGACCAGCGAGGAGGGCGTCACGAAGTCCACGCCCGCGCACACGCCGTCACCGGCCCGCGGCCCCACCCCGAGCCGGTGCGAGAGCCGCTGGGTCAACCACCGCTCCACGCCGCGCGCCGGCACCACGACCACCTCGCGGGCGAAGGGATCCGCCAGCGGGGTCGCGAGCAACGCCGCCAGGGCATCAGCCAGGGCGTCGGTGCGCTCGGCGACGTGGACGTGGACTGCCATGGCCGCAGCCTGCCATCAGGCACCGACAGCGGTGGATGCTGGATGCGCGAAATCCGGAACGGGACACCGACTGCTCGAGTCGATGTCCCGTCCGGTGTTGTCTGTCCTGACAACGTGCAGGGAGCGTCAGTGCTTGAAGGCGTCCTTGACCTTCTCGCCGGCCTGCTTGATGTCCGAGGAGGTCTGGTCGCCCTTGCCCTCGGCTTCCAGGCTCTCGTCGTCGGTCGCCTTGCCGGCGCCCTCCTTGGCCTTGCCCGAGAGGTCTTCTGCCTTGTTCTTGATCTTGTCGTCGAGTCCCATGCGGTTCCCTTCGTCGTCGCGCCCCGTTCGGACGCACTTCGAACCTGTCACGGGTCACCGGACCGTTCATCACCCCTGTGGGTGCAATGTGTCGAAATCGCGAGCGGCCGACGCACCCCCTTGGTGCGTCGGCCGCCGCGGTGCCCCCCGGCACTCAGGCCATGCGCTCACTCAGAGGAGCGCGCGGCCTCTCTCAGCGGATCGCTGCCGCAGCTGCGACCACGTCGACCAGGCCGAAGCCCTTGTCGTACGACGTTCCGCTGACGTAGTGGGCTCCGTCGGTGTACTTGTGGGCGGTCGCCTTGAGGGCGGCCTCCACCTGGGCCGGCGAAGCGGACGGGTTGGCCTGGAAGAGCTGGGCCACGATGCCGGCGATATGAGGTGCAGCCATCGACGTACCGCTGATCGTGTTGAACGTCCCGACGTCGAGCATGCCCGGACCGTTCTCGGGAGCGCCGCCCGTGGAGCAGATCACGAGGTAGAGGCGGCACGCCGAGGTGATGTCCTCGCCCGGGGCGGAGATGTCGGGCCAGGTCTGGGTGCGCGAGGCGTCCCCGCGCGAGGAGAACTCGGACACGACGCCGTCACGGGTGCCGGTGTTCTCGTCGAAGTAGGAGGCAACCGAGAGGATGCCGCCGGTCGGGTCCTGGCCGGGCGGGTTGGTCAGGCTCTCCGAGCCGTTGCCACCGTCGTTGCCGGCGGCCCACACGGTCACGACACCCTCGGCGACCAGCGCACGCTGGATCTTGACGGTCGCCGACTCGGGCTCGAGGTCACCGCCGCCGGAGGGGCCGTAGGAGTTGTTGGTGACCTTGATCGGCGGGCAGGTGGTCGCCGGGACGCCCGCGCCGCACGGGGCCGCGTGGTTCTCCAGCACCCAGTTGAGGGCCGCGTCGGCACCGATGATGAACAGGCCTGCGCCGGTGGACAGCGAGACGAGCTTGGCGCCGGGAGCGGCGCCCTGCAGCTTCTTGCCACCGGCGATGGTCACCGGGTTGCCGGCGACGATGCCGCTGACGTGGGTGCCGTGGCCGCCGACGGCCAGCGTGTCGGTGTCGACGGAGTTGGGGACCTTCTGGACCGAGCAGATCAGGTCGAACGGGTCGCAGAGCGTCTTCAGGTTGGCGACGACGGCGCTGCTGCCGTCGGCCTCCTTGAAGTAGGGGTGGGTCGGGTCGATGCCGGAGTCGATGACCGCGACGCTGACGCCGTTGCCGGTCAGCCTCGTGCCGTCCGCGCCGGTGAGCGTCTGGGTCGCCTCGAAGCCACGGGTGGCGACGTTGCTGGTGTCCTGGAAGAGCTCGATCGGGGCGTTGCCCTCGACGTATGTCACGCCGGGCTGGCTGCGCACGGCCTGGATCTGCGACGCGGTGCCGGTCGCGACGACGACGCCGATCTTGCGGAAGGTGGTGACCCGCTTCATCCCGGTGTTGGTCACCGCCGCCTGGGCCTGCGTCAGCGTCGCTCCGTGCACCATGACGGCGGCGGGCGCCGAGGCGGACAACGTCGACAGCTGCTCGGCCAGGAAGGCCGAGACGTTGGCGCGGTCGTCGGCGGCGTTGGCCTGTGCGACGAGCGTCGTCGGGGCCACGAGACTGGCCGTGGTCGCGAGGGCGGCGGCGCCCAGCGCGAGGGTGGTCTTGAGTCGCACGATCGTTGAACCTCCGTTGGGGATGTCGGGCGCCGAGCGCACCCGACCAGGGTCTGAGGGCTCAACGACCACGCTCACACGGGGTCACGCGTGCGGGTCAGTGGTGCCGGAGGGCCTCGATCAGCTCGTCCTTGCTCATCTGGGAACGCCCCTCGATGTCGAGCTCGGCCGCACGCTCGCGCAGCTCCTCGACCGTGCGGTCGTCGTAGTCGGTGGCCTCGCCGCCGCGCTCGCCGACGGTCGAGCGGCCCTCGGCCGCGGCTGCGTTGGCGATCCGCGCGGCCTTCTCCTTGCTCGCGCCGTCGTCGCGCAGCGCCTCGTACATCTCGGCGTCCTTGACGGACGGTCCGGGTTCCTTCTTGCCTGGCATGTCTCCTCCTTCAGGTGGTCACGCGGTGGACTCACGCAGTGCGGGCAGCACCTCGGCGCCGTACGCCGCGATCATGTCGGCGTAGTGAGGCCCCATGTTGGCGACGTAGACCTCGTCGAAGCCGGCCTCCACGGCCGGTCGCAGGCCCTCGATGTGGACCTCGACGTCGCTGCCGCAGGCGACCTTCTCGCCGGTCTGCTCCGGGGTGACGAGCTCGGCCGCCTGCTCGAAGTGCTGCGGCGACGGCAGCACCTGGGCCAACTCACCCGGCAGGCCGCTCGTGCTCCACAACCGGTGGGCGATCTCCACGCCCTCGTCGCGGGTGGGCGCCCAGCAGGCCTTGGTCCCCATCTGCGCGGGCTTGCCGCCGGACCCCTCACCGAACCGCGTCAGCAGCTCCTGGTCGGGGCTCGTGGTGATGTAGCCGTCGCCGATGCGCGCGGCGAGGTCGGTGGCGTGCGGCCCGAAGCCGGAGATGTAGATCGGCGGCGGCTCGTCGGGGAGCGTGTAGATGCGGGCGGTGTCCACGGTGTAGTGCCGCCCCTCGTGCCGGACCACCTCGCCGGTGAAGAGCTGCCGGATGACGTCGACGGCCTCCTCGAGCATGTCGAGGCGGGTGTGCGCGGTCGGCCACGCCTGGCCGAGGATGTGCTCGTTGAGCGCCTCGCCCGAGCCGAGCCCGAGGGTGAAGCGGCCCTCGAGCAGCACCGCGCTGGTGGCGGCGGCCTGGGCGATGATCGCCGGGTGGATGCGGTAGGTCGGGCAGGTGACCGCGGTGGTCACTGGCAGGTCGGTGGCCTCGGCGATCGCGCCGATGACCGACCAGACGAACGGGCTCTGGCCCTGCGCGTCGTTCCACGGGTGGAAGTGGTCGCTGATCCAGAGGGCCTCGAAGCCTGCCTTCTCGGCCAGCTTCGCCTGCTCGACCAGCTGCTGGGGCGTGTACTCCTCGCTCGAGAGGAAGTATCCGAATCGCATGTCGCCTCCTCGGGTCCCTCCTCACCCTGCCCCGCGACCTGACCGGCCGGCCACCTCCCTTCGGGCGGAGCGCGCGGGCGGGGCGTCGCCGTACGCTCGCCGCATGAGCGAGCCGAGCGGGCAGGGCCGGCGCGAGACCCCCGAGGAGCGCGCCGACCGCAACTGGACCGACCTGCTCCAGGAGCTGCGCGTCAGCCAGACGGGTGTCCAGCTGCTTGCGGCGTTCCTGGTCACGCTGCCGTTCCAGTCGCGCTTCACCGAGCTCGACGACTTCCAGCAGCGGTGGTACCTCGGCCTCCTCGCCCTCGCCTTCCTGACCGTCGGCGTCACGCTCGCGCCGGTCGCCATCCACCGCCAGGTCTTCCAGGGTGGCGCCAAGCCGAGGCTGGTCCGCGCCGCGCACGTGCTGACCGAGCTCGCGCTGGGGCTGATCGCGCTGCTGCTGGCCGGCATCGCGTTCCTCGTGGTCGACGTCGTGCTCGACCGGACCGCCGCGACCCTCGCCAGCGGGGTGTCGCTGCTGGTCCTGCTGGTCCTGCTCGTCGCCGTACCCCACCTCGTCTCGCGGGGCGCGACTCACACGACGTGACGCAGGAAGGGCTCGCAGCATCGGCTCGATCCGGGCGCACGCAAAAGGCCCCGACTCGTGGGAGTCGGGGCCATCTTGTGCGCCTGTAGGGATTCGAACCCCAAACCTTCTGATCCGTAGTCAGATGCTCTATCCGTTGAGCTACAGGCGCATGTCGCGCTGCAACAGCACGACCGGATGAGGATAGCGGACCCCTACGGTCAACCCGAAATCAGCCCGCTTCCCCAGCATTGGTGAGGCCGCTGATGGACTGACGCGCCCCGACCGGTGGAGGGTCGTTATGGTGTCGTGCACGTTGCGCGGCTGGGGGCGAACGAGGCGACCCCGGCACCTCACGAGAGGCAGAACTTTTCGATGGCAGATGTCGAGGCGGCATTGGATGCAGCTGGGTTGACCAACCCGGCGGTCCGCGAATACGTCCGCAAGTACGCCGATCTCACCGGCGCAGAGCGGATCGAGGTGGTCAGCCCCGCAGATGACGCGCGCCTGATCCAGGAGGCTCTCGAGGCGGGTGAGCTCATGCCTGCGGGTGAGGGCCGCTACTACTCGCGGAGCTACCACAAGGACACCGCGCGCTCCGAGGAGCGCACGATCGTCGCGTCCAACGACGAGAAGGACAAGGGCGTCTACAACAACTGGCGCCCGGCCTCCGAGATGGTCCCCATGCTCGAGGACCGCATGCGCGGAGCCTCGCAGGGCAAGACCATGTACGTCATCCCCTACCTGATGGCGCCCCCCGGCAACGAGCTCGCCCCGTGGGCGACCGGCGTCCAGGTCACCGACACCCGCACCGTGGTGCTGCACATCCTGCGGATGGCGCGCGTCGGTGCCGAGCACCTCAACGACGCCGGGGACCAGTTCGTCCGCGCCGTCCACGTCACCGGCGACCTGGAGAACCTCGGCCAGGGCACGCCCGAGGACCAGCGCTACTTCGTCACCGTCGGTGACGAGCGGACGATCCTGCACTTCGGCTCGTCCTACGGCGGCAACGCGCTGCTCGGCAAGATCGCCCACGGCCTGCGCCAGGGTGCCTACGACGGGTGGGCGAGCAAGAAGTTCCTCGCCGAGCAGTACATGCTCATCGGCATCCACGACAAGGAGACCGGGAAGGACTACCACATCTGTGGTGGCTTCCCGAGTGCCTCCGGCAAGACCAACCTGGCGATGATGCTGGCCCCCGACGTCCTCGGCGAGCGCTACCACGTCTCGTTCTACGGCGACGACATCGCGTGGCTGTGGGTCGACGAGTCCACCGGCAAGCTGATGGGCATGAACCCGGAGTTCGGTGTCTTCGGTGTCGCCAAGGACACCAACGAGAACACCAACCCGACCGCGCTGCACTCGGTCGACCCGGGCTCGGGCGCGATCTTCACCAACATCGCCTACAACCCGACCACCCAGGAGGTCTGGTGGGAGGGCCGCACGCCCGAGCCGCCGGCCGACGTCACGGGCTGGTTGGACTGGAAGGGCAACCCGATCTCGGAGCGCACGCCCGAGCAGGCGGGCGAGCCGGGGGCCCACCCCAACAGCCGGTTCACCACGACGCTCGACAACGTGCCCAACATCGCCAAGGACTACAACGCGGCGACCGGTGTCCCGATCGACGCGATCATCTTCGGTGGCCGCACCCGCGACCGCGAGCCGCTGATCCGCGCGATCCACGACCTCGCCGAGGGTGTCTACGACGGCCTGACCCTGGGCGCCGAGGCCACCTCGGCCGCGGAGGGCAAGGAAGGCCTGCTGCGCTACGACCCGATGTCCAACCGCCCCTTCATGGCGTACGGCGAGGGCGACTACGCGCAGCACTACCTCGACATCGTCGGGGCGGCCAAGGACCAGCCGATCTTCGCGCACGTCAACTGGTTCCAGCGTGGCGAGGACGGCCGCTTCCTGTGGCCCGGCTACCGCGACAACCTGCGTCCGCTGCTGTGGCTGCTGCAGCTGAAGAACGGTGAGGTCAAGGGTCGCGAGACCCCGGTCGGCATCCTGCCGACCAAGGAGGAGCTCAACCTCGAGGGCGTGGACATCACCCCCGAGGACCTCGACACGATCCTGTCGATCGACACGGACCGCTGGAAGCAGGAGATGGGCTTCCGCGAGGAGCACCTCCAGCAGTTCGACCGGATGCCCGACGCGATCTGGGAGGCCCACCGCCGGGTCGCCAAGGCGCTCGAGGACGACCAGGCCTGACGCCTCGAACAGTGCACGACCAACAGCCGGCCGCGGTTCGCCCGCGGCCGGCTGTCTGCGTCCATGACCCGATCACCTCGCAACCGTCGCCGCGAAACCCGTAGCATCCACCCTGACGCGCCGATCTGAGCCGCGCGTGGGACCTGGGTCACAGCCCTTGATCGTTCCAATATGTACGCCGCAGGGCGGACGTTAGCCTCGGCGACAACCGTCGCCGCAGCGTTGCCGGACGGGTCAATCAACACTCCACGACACCACCGTCGATGCGCTCGACGGCCGGAGGCGCCTTCGCTCAGCGAGGCGACCACCGCGAATGCGCGAGAGGGAATCCGCAGGCATGACCGCCATTTCAGAAACTTCGGCTCCGACCACCCACCAAGGAATCCTGGCGTGGGTCACCGAGATCGCCGAGCTCACCCAGCCCGACAACATCTACTGGTGCACCGGCTCCGACGAGGAGTGGGAGCAGCTCACCGTGGCCCTCGAGGGCACCGGCACGTTCACGCGGTTGAACCCCGAGATCAAGCCCAACTCGTTCCACGCGGCCTCCGACCCCACTGATGTGGCGCGAGTCGAGGACAAGACCTTCATCTGCTCGGTCGACGAGAAGGACTGCGGGCCCACCAACAACTGGATGGAGCCCGAGAAGATGAAGGACCTCATGCGCGGGCTCTACGCCGGCTGCATGAAGGGCCGGACGATGTATGTCATCCCCTTCGTCATGGGTCACCTCGACGCCGAGAAGCCGATGTTCGGCATCGAGCTCACGGACTCCGCCTACGTCACCGTCTCGATGCGGGTCATGGCGCGGATGGGCACCGAGGTCCTCCGCAAGATCGAGGAGATCGGCGAGGACGTGCAGTGGGTCCCCGCGCTCCATTCCGTCGGCAAGCCGCTGGCCGAGGGCGAGGCCGACGTCCCGTGGCCGTGCAACGACACCAAGTACATCGTGCAGTTCCCCGAGGAGCGGATGATCTGGAGCTTCGGCTCCGGCTACGGCGGCAACGCCCTGCTCGGCAAGAAGTGCTACGCCCTGCGCATCGCCAGCGTCATGGCGCGCGACGAGGGCTGGATGGCCGAGCACATGCTCATCCTCAAGCTCACCTCGCCGGCCGGCGTCACGAAGTACATCGCCGCTGCCTTCCCGAGCGCGTGCGGCAAGACCAACCTCGCCATGCTCAAGCCCACCATCCCGGGCTGGAAGGTCGAGGCCATCGGCGACGACATCGCGTGGATGCGCGTCGGCGAGGACGGTCGCCTGTGGGCCGTCAACCCGGAGTTCGGCTTCTTCGGCGTCGCGCCCGGCACCAACGAGCACACCAACCCCAACGCCATGGCGACGATCAACAAGGGCAACTCGGTCTTCACCAACGTGGCGCTCACCCCCGAGGGCGACGTGTGGTGGGAGGGCCTGGAGAACACCCCGGCCCAGGCGACGTCCTGGAAGGGCCAGCCCTGGACGCCGGACAGCGACGAGCTGTCCAGCCACGCCAACAGCCGCTACTGCACGCCGATCAAGCAGTGCGACATGCTCGCTGCCGAGTACGACGACCCGCGCGGCGTGCCGATCGACGCGATCCTCTTCGGCGGGCGTCGCAAGACCACCGTCCCGCTCGTGACCGAGGCCCGCGACTGGACCCACGGCACGTTCATGGGCGCCACGCTCTCCTCGGAGACGACCGCTGCCGCCGTCGGGGCCGTCGGCCTCGTGCGTCGCGACCCCATGGCCATGCTGCCGTTCATCGGCTACAACGCCGGTGACTACTTCAGCCACTGGATCAACATGGGCAAGGACAACGACGAGTCGAAGATGCCCAAGATCTTCTACGTCAACTGGTTCCGCCTCTCCGAGGACGGCGACTTCCTGTGGCCCGGGTTCGGCGAGAACAGCCGCGTCCTCAAGTGGGTCATCGAGCGCCTCGAGGGCACGGCCGCCGCGGTCGAGACCCCGATCGGCCACGTGCCGGCGCCCGGCTCGCTCGACATCGACGGCCTCGACATGACCCCGGAGGCCATCGAGGCCGCCCTCGCGGTCGACGTCGAGGAGTGGAAGGCCGAGATCCCGCAGATCACCGAGTGGTTCGAGAAGTTCGGCGACGACCTGCCGGCCGTCCTGTGGACCGAGCTCGACGGTCTCAAGGAGCGCCTCGGCGCCTGATCGCCCAGCGTCACCACTCCGGCCCGCCAGGATCCCTGATCCCGGCGGGCCGGAGCCGTTGTTGTGGAAAGATCGGCCGGTCATTGAAAGCCACGACGACGCTGGGAGGTGTTGTTGGCGTGAACTACGGGCCTGATGAGCGCTCCGTCTTCGAGACAGCCGCGACCGACCTCTACGAGGAGCTCGTGGGGTCAGCCGGCCTCGACGCGCAGGATCCGCGTATCCAGGAGGGTGGCAGCGCTGCGGGACCGTTCGCGCTGCTCCAGGACATCGGCCTGGTCACCTTCGACGAGAGCGAGGACCGGTGGGTGCCGGTCGATCCCTCGATCGTCCAGTCGCGCGTCGTCTCCCCGCTCGGCCAGCAGGGGGCCGAGCTGATCGCCGAGTCGGCCCAGTGGGCCAAGGCCTTCCAGGGCCTCACCCATGCGTGGCGTCGCTCGCCGGAGGCGCTGCGTGGGCCCTTCACCGAGCTGCGGGGCAGCGCGATCGGGGCCCACATCACCTCGGTGGTGGCTGACGCCGCGGAAGAGCTGCTGACGGCCCAGCCGCAGACCAACCGCGCCATGCAGCACCTGCCCGACGTGGTCGTCGAGCGGGACCGGGCGGCGCTGCGACGCGGCGTCTCGATGCGCACGCTCTACCAGCACGCCGCGCGCCGGTCGGCCGCCACGGTCAACTACGTCGCCGCGGTCACGGCCGAGGGAGCGCAGGTCCGCACCCTCGACGAGTTCTTCAACCGGTTGATCGTCGTCGACCGGCGGATCGCGATCATCCCGGGCCGCGAGCACAACTCGGCGCTCGTGGTGCGCGAGCCGTCGGTCATCGCCTACCTCGCCGACATCTTCGACCGCTCCTGGGAGCGGGCCCGTCCGTTCACCAACAAGGACACGTCGGTGGTGCGAGACATCGCCGCCGAGCAGCGGGCCATGACGATCCGGATGCTGATCGGCGGCCACGCAGATCCGAGCGGCGCTGCGCGGCTGGGCGTCAGCCCGCGCACCTATGCGGGCTACGTCTCGGAGCTGAAGCAGGAGTTCGAGGTCGATTCCCGGTTCCAGCTGGGCTACGAGATGGGGCGCCGCGGCATCACCGGTCGTGACGTGCCGTCAGGGGAGGGGCTGGGGCCGGCTCCCGACCCCGGTTTCTGATCGGGTCAGAGGTTGGAGCTGACCTCGGGCCAGGAGGTGTCGGTGCGTGCGTCAACCGTGCCAGCGGTGCCGGCGGTCAGAGCGACCGCGCCGACCGACAGGACTGCGGTCAGGGCCGCTGCTGCGATGCGTCGTCCGGAGATCATGTTTTCATCCTCTGTTGTGTGTCAGTCTGAACCGAGACCGGCCTCCATTGTCGGTGACCTGGGCCAGATGTCCATCATGGGTGACGCTGCGAGTCTGTGCATTGCACGTTCTCGCACGAGTGCCGAAATGGACTCTGGCCCCCACGGATGAGGGCCAGAGGTGGGCGGAGGCGGAGGGATTTGAACCCTCGATGGGGTTGTAGCCCCAAACCCGCTTAGCAGGCGGGCGCCATAGACCGGACTAGGCGACGCCTCCATGCTCGGGCCTCAGGGCCAGAGCACGGATGAGGTTACTAGGCGCGTCGGGCCTTTGCCGAATCGCACCCGACCCGGCCCTCGCGCAGGCTCCTCAGAGCGGCCGCAAGCCGTGTCCGCGCTGGAGATGGGCCTGCAGGTCGCGGACGAAATCCTCACGATCACCGGCCAGCAGCTCCACGGGGATGGTGGTCGTCGCCCCCGAGCGCAGGCGGAGCACGACGACGGGTGAGTCGGCCGAGGTGGTGGTGACGGCGTCCTCGACGTCCTTCCAGCGAGCGGCGGCGACGCCGACGCCGCGCACCCACTGGACGCGGTAGCCGTCCTCGGTGAACCGGACGACCCAGCCACGGCGGCCGAGGACGACCGCGCCGGTCAGCAGGGCACCGATCCCGATGAGCGCAGGAACCAGCAGGAGGGCGGTGTGCAGGTCCAGGAAGGCGACCAGCCCGGTGGTGATGAACACCAGCGCCGCGATGGCGATCAGCAGCACCCCCATCAGTCGGGCAGCGACGGGGGGAGCGACTCGGTATTCGGACGGCACGTGAGGATTGAACACAGGCGGCCGAGGTTGTGCCAATCCAGCCCTTGTCCAACTCTGTGGTGCGGGTCACACTCGGATCATCACTGTCAACGTCAACCACTCCGGGAGGCCGCGCATGACGAGTGCCACCGCCGCGTTGTCAGAGCTGCACCGCGCCCTCGATGCGCCCCGCGACGTCGGGGGCGTCGCCGCGGGCAACTGGCGCTGGACCGTGCGTCAACGCATGACCGGCGTGCGCGACGTGCTCATGCGCGAGTCGGAGCACCCCGACGACGCCTGGCTGAGCGCGCGCCGCGGCACCGCGCTGCGTGAGCGCCGCGCCCTGCTGGCCCGCATCGGCGAGCTGGGCCCCGAGGTGCTCGAGAGTCCCGACCTCGACCAGGTCCGGATGCAGGGCCTGCGACTGCTCACCGACATCAACCACCACCTGCAGCGGCTGCACGACCTGGCCTACGACGACGTCGAGCTCGAGCTGGGCGGCTCGGAGTAGCCCCACCGCATCTCCTAGAATGCTGCAGTGCCGTCCTCGGGCGGCACGAGGAGGGGTGCCGGAGCGGCCTATCGGAACCGCCTTGAAAGCGGTCGTAGCGAGAGCTACCGCGGGTTCAAATCCCGCCTCCTCCGCCAAGCGTTAGGCTCCGCCGGGTGACCTGGTTCAGCAGCCCCGACGACGCCAGCGCCCGCCTGCACGAGGCCGGTTACCTCGCGGACGCAGCGACCGCGACGACCGCCTATCTCGCCGGCGCGCTCGAGAAGCCGCTGCTGGTCGAGGGCCCCGCGGGCGTCGGCAAGACCGAGCTCGCGAAGGCAGTGGCCCGCTCCACGGGCGCCGAGCTGATCCGGCTGCAGTGCTACGAGGGCCTGGACGAGGCCCGCGCGCTCTACGAGTGGAACTACAAGAAGCAGCTGCTGCGCATCCAGGCCAGCGGTGCCGACCAGGCGTGGAGCGAGACCCACGACGACATCTTCACCGACGAGTTCCTGCTGACCCGCCCGCTCCTGACCGCCATCCGCCGCGAGGAGCCGACCGTGCTGCTCATCGACGAGGTCGACAAGACCGACGTCGAGGTCGAGGGGCTGCTGCTCGAGGTGCTGTCCGACTTCCAGGTCACCATCCCCGAGCTGGGCACCGTGTCCGCGACCCGCCGGCCCTTCGTCGTCCTCACCTCGAATGCCACCCGCGAGCTGTCCGAGGCAGTCAAGCGTCGTTGCCTCTACCTCCACCTCGACTATCCCGACGCCGAGCGGGAGCGCGAGATCGTCACCTCGCAGGTCCCCGGCCTCGACGACGCCGTCGCCAAGCAGCTGGTCGACGTGGTCGCCCGGATGCGCGAGCTCGAGCTGAAGAAGGCGCCCTCGATCGCCGAGTCGGTCGACTGGGCGCGCACCTTGATCGCGCTGGAGATCGGTGACCTCGACGAGGCGGCGATCCAGCGCACGCTGGGTGTCGTCCTCAAGCACTCCTCCGACCAGGCACGCGCGGTCAAGGAACTGAGACTGGCCGGGAAATGACCCTGCTCGACACCCACATCGGCTTCATCGAGGCGCTGCGCTCGGCGGGCCTGTCCGTCTCACTCGCCGAGGGTCTCGACGCGATCGAGGCGATGCGACGCATCGGGTGGGGAGAGCGCGACGTGGTGCGCACGGCGTACGCCGCCACGCTGGTCAAGAAGCAGGCCCAACGCGTCACCTTCGACGCGATCTTCGACCTCTACTACCCACGACTGGTCGGCGTCGGGGTGGTGGGCGAGCCGGAGTCCGACGGCGTGCGCGACAACGGGGCGGCGCTCACCAGGTTCACCGACGAGCTGGCCGACGCGCTCGCCGACACCGACGCGGAGGGTCAGCGGCTGCAGGATCTCGCGGTCGAGGCGGTCGGCAGGTTCGGCGCGATGCCCGGCCGTGGTCCGGGGCTGTCCAGCTGGTCGGCGTACACCGCTCTCCAGCGCGTCTCCCCGGAACAGCTCATCGGGCAGCTGGTCGCCGGGCTGATGGCCGACGGCATGGTCGAGGAGGACGCCGAACGGATCGCCGGGCGTCGCATCGGCTCCTTCACCCGCCTCGTGGAGGACGACGCGCGTCGCCGCATCGCGGAGGAGAAGGGACCCGAGCACGTCGCGAACATCGTGGTCCGACCGACCATCGACAGGCTCGACTTCACCGCGGCCCGCCGCTCCGACCTGGAGGAGATGCGGCGCGAGATCTATCCCCTCGCCCGCCGGCTCGCGACCCGGCTCACCAAGCAGCAGCACGCGCGCCGCCGCGGGGCGCTCGACTTCCGGCGCACGGTCCGCGCGTCGTTGTCCACCGGCGGCGTGCCGATCGAGACCCACCACCGCCCGAAGCGACCCCACCGCACCGAGCTCGTCGTGCTGTGCGACGTCAGTGGCTCGGTCGCCAACTTCGCGCAGTTCACCCTGCTGCTCGTCTTCGCGCTGCGCGAGCAGTTCCACAAGGTGCGCGCCTTCACCTTCGTCGACCACGTCCACGAGGTCACCCACCACTTCACACCGGGCGGGGACGTCGTCGAGGTCATGGAGAACCTCGCTGCCAGCACCGCCCACGCAGCGCTGTGGGGGCGGACCAACTACGGCCGCGCCTTCACGAAGTTCGCCGAGGAGCACGCCGACGCCCTGGGGCCGAAGACGTCGCTGCTGATCCTGGGCGACGCGCGCTCCAACTACAGCGACCTCGCGCTGCCCGTCCTGCGTGAGCTGGAGGACGCGGTGCGGCACGTGTGGTGGCTCAACCCCGAGCACACCCGGCACTGGGGCACCGGTGACAGCGCGGCCCCGGCCTACGGCGAGATCGTGCCGATGGTGGAGTGCCGCAACCTCACCCAGCTCGAGGAGTTCGTCTCCGCGATCTCGATGGGGACTCAGCCGGCGAGGTAGCCCAGCTCGGTGATCCGGCGGATCTCGGCGCGCAGGCCCGGGTGCTGGGCCGAGTCGGCCGCGCGGCCGCCGGCGACGTAGGGCTGCTCGCCCGCGTCGGCGCCGTCGTAGACGACCGTGACGCGGTTGGCGACGTCGGCGTTGATCAGCGACCCGAGGAGCGCGACCGGGTCGGCCCGGTCCTCCAGGGAGAGCACCCGTGTCTCCTCCGGGATGGAGGGCACCTGGGCGGACGGGGCGCCGGCGGTGACGACCTGGTCGACGACGAAGGCCGGCGAGGCGGCCGCCGACGCGATCTCGGCCGCCGCTGCGCCGCCGTACGACGAACCGACGAGCATCACGCGGGCGCCCGGTTCACCGTCGACGGCCTGCTCGATCGCGCGCACGACCTGACGGACGTAGGTCGTGTTGTCGTTGCCGACGAGTCGCAGGCGACCACCCTCGTGGGCCTTGTTGCCGGGGAGGTAGGCGATGTAGCGGCCCGCGCCGATGCGCTGGACGCTGATCCGGCGATCGGCGGTGGTCAGCTTGACCATGAGGTCCTCGATCGAGGCCGGGAGGGCCGCGTCGGCGGCGGGCTCGCCGGCGGGATCGGCGGGGATCTCCGCGAACCCGGCGGCCGCGTCGCGCAGTGCGGAGGCCGCGTCGGTGGGGAAGGGCTCGACACCGATCGCACGCAGGCCGCCGCGCGCGGCAGCGGCGCCGCTCTCCGAGGACATGACGCCGGCCGTGAGCAGCGAGCGCATCTGCAGGCCCTCGAGCAGCCCGCCACCGTCGGTGAGGTGCTCCATCAGCTCGGGGTGGCTGTCGGCCAGCTCGTTGAGGTAGGCCGCGACACCGTCGCGGTCGAGCGAGTCGGTCTCGATCAGGCCCGCCGACACGATGGCGCCACCGAGGGCCACCTCGGGAGCGAGGTAGCCGATGGCACGACCCGCGATGGAGCCGAGGGTCTTGAAGGCCGCGGCCTGCAGCTCGTCGATCCACTGGTAGGTGAGGACCGTGGCCCGCACGACGAGGGCGTCGGCATCGAGCTCGACCGAGCGGGTCAGCAGGCCGTGCTTGCCGGTCGTGGCGGCGCGGATGTCTTCCTCGGCCTGGGCATGGGTCGCCTCCGAGAGCTCCGCGGAGTCCGCCACGTCGGGGTCGGCGAGGATCGCGCCGCCGAGCCGGGCACGCTCGCGCATCTCGGCACCCGAGGCGTCGAAGAAGTCGGCGAGCGCGAGCATCTGGTGGTACTTGTCGGCCTCGACGGCGGCCTCGGAGATGCGTCGGCCGCCGGGGGTCTGGGCGTGCGGGGGAGTGCTCATGCGATCACCTGGGCGAGGACGGGCGCGAGCTCGGTGGCGAGATCGGCGGGGAGGGTACGGCGCACGCGGAGCCTGGACTCGGCATCGGTGGTGTGCGGCGAGAGGGAGTGCCAGCCGTCGGCCAGCAACACCCACGACACCAGGCCGACGTCGGTCGCCTCCTCGTCGGACACCCGGGCGGCCAGCACCCGGAGCCGGCCACGGCCCTCGGTGTGGATGGCGCCGACCGCGGTCGCGGCGACGGTGTCGTCGAGGGGCTCGGCCCGGCCGTCCGCGATGCCGTCGCCGTGCTGGCTCATCAGCACCGGCACCAGGTCGGACCGACCGGAGCGCAGCGCCTCGCCGATCGCGTCGACGAGGTGGAAGGGCAGGTCGATTTCCTCGGGGACCGAGGACTCGCCCAGGGCGACGTCGCCGGGGATGGCGGCCACGCGGGCGAGCTCACCGGGCCACTGGTCGGCGGCGAACCACGCGAGCTCGAAGACCAGTCCGTCGCTGGTGGCCAGCGTCGCGACCGCGCCGCCGGCCTGCCGGTGCCAGGCCTTGACCTGGGATCCGGGGGCCGCGACGTCGAGGTCGAGGGCGAGCGTGGGGGTGGCGAGCAGGCCGATCGCGCCGGTCAGGCCGGGGTCGATCCCCTCGTCGGTGATCAGGCCGCGGCGGCGCAGCGACTCGTCGGCGTCGTGGAGCGAGGCCAGCGCGGCGGCGTACGCCTGGTCCTCGGCGGAGCCGCGGGACTGGCCGAGGCGGCCCTCGAGGCCGGCGGGACCCGAGGCCTCGACGAGGTCGAAGGGGAGGGGCGCGTCGCCGGCGAGGCTCGCGACGTGGCGCAGCTCGGGCAGCGTGAGGGCGATGCGGCGGGGCAGGCCGTCGAGGAAGCTGGCAGCCGCGGGCGGGGGCGTGGTCAGGTCGATCGTCACCATGTCAGAGTCCCGGCAGTTCGACGCTCAGCCAGTCCTTGTGACCGGCCGGAGGGGGAGTGAAGGCGGCGAGGACGGCATCCTCGTCCGCAGGGTGTGCCTCGCCGTGGGCTTCGAGCGCTGCGATCCGTGAAGCGGCGTCGGTCATGAGGGACTCGGCGCGGTGGCGGGTCGCCTCGATCGCCTCCTTGCGGGCGTCGACCTCGGTGAGGTGGCGAGCCAGCGAGTCGGCGGCCGTCTCGTGGTGGCCGGCGGCGACACGCAGGTGGTTGGCGCGCTCCTTGATGCGGGTGCGCATGGCCTCGGCAGCCCGTCCGTGCCAGGGGACGCTCTCGGCCTGGGCGACCAGGCGGTCGGCTGCGGCGCGGATGTCGCCGCCCTGCTCGCGCAGCTGGGCGACACGCTTTCGCGATGCGGCTGAGTCGCCGTACATCGGATCACACCTTTCTTCGTCGTCCCCGTGCATTACCTGTGCACCGCCCTTCCCCGGGCGGGTGGATCTCAAACCCGTCAGGTGGGTCTGCTTTCACATGACCTGTGCGGGCAGCCAGTCCCCGAGGCGCTCGAGCCCGAGCCGGACCGCCTCCTGCGGCCCGGCGAAGCTGAGCCGCACGTGGCGATCGCCCACCTCGGTGTCGAAGTCGATGCCGGGTGCGAGCGCGACCCCGGTCTCGGCCAGCAGGCGGTGGCAGAAGGCCATCGAGTCGTCGGTCAGGTGGCCCACGTCGGCATAGACGTAGAACGCGCCGTCAGCCGGCGCCAGGCGGTCGATGCCGAGGGAGGCGAGGCCGTCCAGGAGCAGTCGCCGGTTGCCGGCATAGCGTTCGACGTGGGAGTCGAGCTCGGCGTACGACGCGTCCGTGAACGCCGCGACGCAGGCCCACTGTGCGATCACCGGCGGACAGATCGTGAAGTTGCCGGTGAGGATGTCGACGGCCCGGCGCAGCCGCTCGGGGACCAGCATCCAGCCGATCCGCCAGCCGGTCATGGAGAAGTACTTCGAGAACGAGCTGAAGACGATCGCCTCGCGCGACGTCTCCCACGCGCTGCGCGACAGGGCGGGCGAGGCGTACTCGATGCCGTGGTAGATCTCGTCGGAGACCAGCTGCACCCCGGCGTCCTCGCACCAGCTCGCGATCGCGGCGAGCTCGGCGGGCAGCAGCATGGTGCCGGTCGGGTTGGCCGGGCTGGCGATGACCAGCCCCTTGATGTCGCCGCACGCCTCGAGCTGCTCGACGGTGGGCTGGAAGCGGTTCTCGGGCCCGCACGGGATCTCGACCACCTGGCACCCCAGCGCCGTCAGCACGTTGCGGTAGCAGGGGTAGCCGGGCCGCGCCATGGCCACCCGGTCACCGGGCTCGAAGGCCGCGAGGAAGGCGAGCAGGAAGCCGCCGCTGGAGCCCGTCGTGACGACCACGTCGTCGGCACTCACGTCGATCCCGTGCTGACGCCGGTGGTGTACGGCGATCGCCTCCCGCAGCTCCGGGACGCCGGCCGCCACCGTGTAGCCGAGAGGGTCGGACCCGCCGAGCAGCCGGATCGCCTCGTCGCGCACCGGCTGCGGTGCGCCCGTGCTGGGCTGGCCGGCCACGAGGTTGACCAGGTCGCCGTGGGTGCGCTGGCGCTCGGCTGACGCGGCCAGCAGGTCCATGACGTGGAACGGCGGCACGTTGGCGCGCTGGGCCACGGCCAGGCGGGAAGTCATGCAGGCAATGTAGATGCGGCGGCATGACGCCCGGCCCGCCGGCCGAAGTAGGAGCCCTCGCCGAGCTGGGTGCCGGAGGAGTAGCCGGCGCCGTCCTGGGCGATGTTGGCCGCGCAGGCGCCGGCGGCGTAGAGGCCGGTGATGACGTTCCCGCCTTCGGACAGGACGCGGCCGTCGACGTCGCACGCCATCCCGCCGAGGGTGAAGCCGGCGTAGAGCGCCGAGCCCAAGGTGAGGTCGAAGGCTCCCCACGGCCCCTGGTCCTGCGGGGCCAGCCAGTCGGGGTGCTTGTGAAACTCGGGGTCCTCGCCGGCGTGCGCGTGCTCGTTGTAGGCCGCCAGGGTGGAGACGAGCGAGCCGGTCGGCAGCCCGAGCCCGGCCTCCATCTCCTCGACCGTCTCCCACCCGTCGATCAACGGGCACAGCGGCATCGCGGGCTCGGCCATGTGTGCGCTGTCGAGGATGAGGTAGGCGGCGGAGCCGGGCTGCTCCATCACGTGGGAGGACGTCCGCGAGTGGTAGGAGTCCTCGGCGACGAAGCGCCGGCCCTCCTGGTTGACGACGATGCCCTTGACGAAGTCGGAGGGCGGGTAGAACGGAGCGGTGATGAAGGCCTCGTCCATGTGCTCCCACGCGGCGCCGACGGACTTCCCGAGGCGCAGCCCCAGCCCGTCGTCGTAGGTCGAGCCGAGGGTGAAGAGCTTGGAGCCGAGCGAAGGCGTGTGGGCGGCGACCATGTCGGGGTTCATCACGAAGCCCCCGGCGGCGATCACCACCGAGCCGGCGCGCACGACGCCGGTCTCCTCGAAGCGCCTCCACGCGACACCGACGACGGCACCGGACGCGTCGGTCACGAGGTTGGTCGCACCGGTCTCGAAGCGCACCTCCGCGTCGGTCTCGGCGATCCGCTCGGCCAGCAGGTCGAGCACCAGCCCGCCACCGCCGGTGTCACCCGGCCTGGGCACCTTGTGCCCGCGGGGTGCAGGCGTCACCCGGTCGCGGAACGGCCAGACCTTCTCGTTGCCGGTGAACATCAGCCCCTCGGTGCCGGGCTGGATGACGGCCTTGCCCGGGAAGAACGACCGCTCGAACTCGAACCCCAGTGCCTCGAGCCAGTCGAGGTGGGCGGCCGACTCGTCGGCGTACGCCCGGATCTTGACCGGATCGGGCGAGGGCGTGACGGCCATCAGGTAGTCGAACATCGCGTCGGGTGAGTCGTCGTGTCCGGTGGCGCGTTGTACGGCGGTGCCGCCGCCGAGGTAGAAGTGGCCGCCCGACATCGACGACGTGCCGCCGTGGACGGCCGCGCGCTCGAGCAGCAGCACCCGGGCGCCGGCGCGGGCCGCCTCCAGGGCCGCGCACGCGCCTGCCATCCCGAAGCCGACGACGACGACGTCGAAAGCCTCCGCTCCTGCCAGCGACGACTCGTCCAGCACGGACGGCAGCGCGGTGCCCTTGGTCTCGACCATGGCGCCAGACTAGAACACGTTGCAGTTTGCCGGGAGCCCTGCACCGATAGGATCAGGACCCGACTCCGAGCCGACGAGGAATGAGGCGCGAGTGACGTTCGATGTCCACCAGCTCGACTCCTTCCTGCTCGTGGGCTCGCTCGTCACGCTCGTGGCGATCCTCGCGGTGCGGCTCTCGGCCACGGTCGGCCTGCCCAGCCTGCTGTTCTACCTCCTCATGGGCGTCCTGCTCGGCGAGTCGGTGCTCGGCATCAACTTCGAGGACGCCCAGCTCGCACACGCGCTCGGCTTCGGGGCGCTCGCGCTGATCCTGGCCGAAGGCGGCCTGACGACCAGCTGGCGCGAGATGCGCCCCTCGATCAGGCTCGGCGTCTCGTTGGCGACCGTCGGGGTGGCCGTCTCGGTGGCGGTCGTCGCGGTCGGCGCACACTTCCTGCTCGGCCTGCCGTGGGAGCTGGCGATCCTGCTCGGCGCGGTCTGCTCCCCGACCGATGCCGCTGCGGTGTTCTCGGTGCTGCGCGTCGTGCCGCTGCCCAAGCGCCTGACGGGCGCGCTCGAGGCGGAGTCGGGCCTCAACGACGCCCCGACCGTCGTCCTGGTCTCCGTCATCTCGACCGGTGCCGCCGCGGAGAGCGGGCTCCTCCACGTCGCCGGCCTGATCGTCTTCGAGCTCGCGGTCGGCGCCCTGATCGGAGTCCTGGCCGGCGTCGTGGGTGCCTGGATCATGCGCCGCGTCGCGCTGCCGTCGTCCGGTCTCTACCCGCTCTCCGTGCTCTGCCTGGCCTTCGTCGCCTACGGCGGCGCCTCGGCCCTGCACGCCTCCGGCTTCGCCGCCGTGTACGTCGCCGCGCTGCTGCTCGGCAACCAGGACCTCCCGCACCGGGTGGCGACCAGGTCGTTCGCCGAGGGGCTCGCGTCGCTGGCGCAGATCGGGCTGTTCGTCATGCTCGGCCTGCTGCTCTCGCCGGATCGCATCACCCTCGAGATCGTCAGCCTGGGCATCGTGACCGGGCTGATCCTCACCTTCGTCGCCCGCCCGCTCTCGGTCCTGGTGAGCTCGGTCGCCCAACCCATGCCGTGGCGTGAGCTGTCCTTCATCTCCTGGGCCGGGCTGCGCGGCGCCGTACCCATCGTGCTGACGACCATCCCGCTGGCCGAGGGTGTGGACGGCGCCGACAAGCTCTTCGACATCGTGTTCGTGATGGTGGTCGTCTACACCCTGCTGACCGGGCCGACGCTGCCGCTGGTCGCCCGCGTGCTGCGGGTCGCGCGGAGATCCGAGCCCCGCGGGCTCGATGTCGAGGCGGCGCCACTGGAACGGGTGGCGGCCGACCTGCTGCAGGTGACGCTGGCGCCCAGCTCACGCATGCACGGCGTCGAGGTCGGTGAGCTCCGGCTGCCGGCCGGCGCCTCGGTGTCGCTGGTCATCCGCCAGGGCAAGATGCTGGTGCCCGAACGACGCACGGTGCTGCGCCACGGTGACGACCTGCTCGTCGTGACGCCGCGCAGGTCGCGGGAGGCGACCGAGGAGCGGCTGCGCCAGGTGTCGTCCGGAGGTCGACTGGCCCAGTGGCTCGGCGACGGGAACCCGCAGCGGGACTAGGGCCTACTGGCCGGCGGACGGGCTGCAGAAGGTGGAGGTCTCCACGGCGGTGACCGACTCGACCTCCTTCTTGCGCAGCGCCTTGAACGACTCGCCGACCACGACCACGATCCCGCGGCCGAGCTCGTCGCCCGAGACGATCTTCGCAGCCTTGAACTGACGGGCCACGAGCCGCACGGCGGCGTTGCGGGGCTGGTCGGTCCAGATCTGGACGCCGGCGACCTTGGTCGGGGCGTTGTCGCTGTCGGCGCCGACGAAGCCACGCTCCTCGAGCTGCGCCATCGTCGCGCCGGCCAGGCCGTTGCGGTTGCTGCCGTTGAAGACGCTGACGGCGACCTGGTCGCGGAAGACCTCGGTGCCGGTGTTGACGGTGACGTCGGTGCACAGCGGAGGCGGCTCGGTGCTGGGGAACGGCTTCGTGACCGCGTGCCAGCCCCAGACCGCTGCGATGACGAGCAGGGCTCCGAGTGCGAGCAGGGTGAGCGCGGACTTCAGGGATGCCGTCATGGGGCCGCCACCTCGTGGACTCGTGCGTGCAGGACGTTGCGCTGGTGGAGGGCGGCGCGCAGGGCGCGGTGCAGGCCGTCCTCGAGGTAGAGGTCGCCCTGCCACTCGACGACGTGGGCGAAGAGGTCGCCGTAGAAGGTCGAGTCGTCGTCCAGCAAGGTCGCGAGCTGGAGCGTGTCCTTCGTGGTGATCAGGTGGTCCAGGCGCACCTGCCGCGGCGGGATCTTGGCCCAGTCGCGAGGCTCCAGCCCGTGGGCGGGGTAGGGACGTCCCTGGCCCACCCCCTTGAAGATCACGGCGCGACTATATCGACGCACCCGAACCCCGCGTCCCGGGCCGCTCGTCCTGACTAGGCTTCCGCCCATGACGCAGACTCCCGAGCAGCCGGCACCACAGGACCCGATCACCGCTGCCGTGGCGCCCGGCTACGCCTTCGAGGGCACCGCGCTGGAGCTCGGCGGCCTGATGCTCAACGCGACCGACCTCTCCGACGTGCAGATCCGGATCCCGCTCGGGATGCTCAACCGCCACGGCCTCGTCGCCGGCGCGACCGGCACCGGCAAGACCAAGACGCTGCAGCTCCTCGCCGAGCAGCTCAGCGCCAACGGGGTGCCGGTCTTCGCGGCCGACATCAAGGGCGACCTGTCGGGCCTCAGCGTCCCCGGCGAGGGCGGCGAGAAGATCGAGGCCAGGGCCACGTCCGTCGGCCAGGAGTGGACCGCGACCGGCTTCCCGACCGAGTTCTACGCCCTCGGGGGCGAGGGCATCGGCGTGCCCCTCCGCGTCACGATGACGTCCTTCGGGCCGATGCTGCTGAGCAAGGTGCTCGGCCTCAACGACACTCAGGAGTCGAGCCTCGGGCTGGTCTTCCACTACGCCGACCAGGCCGGGCTGCCGCTGCTCGACCTCGCCGACCTGCGCGCCGTCGTGCAGTTCCTCACCAGCGACGAGGGCAAGGCCGACCTCAAGGGGCTCGGCGGGCTCTCCAGCGCCACCGCCGGGGTGATCCTGCGCGAGCTGATCTCCTTCCAGAGCCAGGGCGCCGACACGTTCTTCGGCGAGCCGGAGTTCGAGTCGAGCGAGCTGCTCAAGGTCACCGCGGACGGCAAGGGCGTGATCAGCCTGGTCGAGCTGCCCAACCTGCAGGACCGCCCCGCGCTGTTCTCCACGTTCTTGATGTGGCTGCTCGCCGACCTCTTCCACGACCTGCCCGAGGTCGGCGACATCGACCGGCCCAAGCTCGTCTTCTTCTTCGACGAAGCACACCTGCTCTTCGACGACGCCTCCGAGGCGTTCCTCGACCAGATCGCCCAGACGGTGCGACTGATCCGGTCGAAGGGGGTCGGCGTCTTCTTCGTGACGCAGAGCCCCACCGACGTGCCCGACGAGGTGCTGGCCCAGCTCGGCTCGCGCATCCAGCACCAGCTCCGCGCCCACACGCCCAACGACGCCAAGGCGCTCAAGCAGACGGTCAACACCTACCCCAACTCCGCCTACGACGACCTCGGCGAGGTGATCACCAGCCTCGGCATCGGCGAGGCGGTCGTGACCGTGATGAACGAGCGCGGTGCACCCACCCCCGTCGCGTGGACCCGGCTGCGAGCCCCCGAGTCACTGATGGGGATGGCCGAGACCGCCGTGATGGAGGCGGCCGTCAAGGCCAGCCCACTGTTCGCGAAGTACAGCGAGGTCATCGACCGCGAGTCCGCCCGCGAGAAGCTCGCCGCCCGCATCGAGGAGGGCGCGGCGAAGGCCGCCGAGGACGCCAAGGTCAAGGAGATGGCGCGCGAGCAGAAGGTCGAGCGCGTCACCAAGCAGGCGAAGAAGGACGACGACGGCATCGTCATGGACGTGGTGCGGTCCAGTGCCTTCAAGGACTTCATGCGTACGGCGGCGCGCGAGGTCGCCCGCGGGATGTTCAAGTCCGGCCGCCGATGACCCACGGAGACGACCTGCGCCTGCTGCTGGACCTCGAGGAGATACGGCAGCTGAAGTACGCCTACTTCCGCTGCATCGACACCAAGGACTGGCCCGGTCTCGCGGCCTGTTTCGTGCCGGAGGCGACAGCGACGTACCCCACCCAGGACTGTGCCGACCTCGACGCGATCCTGGCGTTCATCAGGACCTCCCTCGTGCCCGACCTGGTGACGATGCACCATGGCCACCACCCGGAGATCCGCGTGGACGGGGACTCGGCCACCGGCACGTGGTACCTCCACGACCAGGTCTACGCGCCGGCCTTCGACTTCGCGCTCGAGGGCGCGGCGCTCTACTCCGACCGCTACGTCCGCACGCCCGAGGGCTGGCGGATGTCCCACACCGGCTACGAGCGGATCTTCGAGAAGAAGACCACCGTCGCCGGCTCGACCATCGAGCAGGGCGCGCGCTCGCGCGGACAGCACCCCGCCTGAACTGTTGCCCCAGGGCACCGCTCCGGTGTCTGCGGGTGCTCCATCTGGGTACCGCCAGGTTCCCGCCGGGCGATCTCGGTCGGCGGCCCCCGACCCGAGGAGCACAGGATGAGCCAGGACTACAGCAGCCGCGACCGCGCCGACGACCCGGAAGCCACCGACGTCGAGACGCAGGAGACCGGGACCGGCTCCGGTCGGGGCGGAACACTCGGGACCCCCAGCTCGCTGCCCGAGGAGGAGCCGCCATCGGCGGATCAGGAGGCCAATGAGGCCGTCAGCGGCGGCGGGATGGTGGATACGTCCACCGAGGGCGAGGCGAAGAGGACCACTGACTGAGTCGGGGGCGTGCAACCGTCGAGCTGACGTAGCGGTCATGAAGCTCCACGCACATGCGTGGACTTTCAGGCTCGAGCATCGGTCCAGGGATGAATCTCCACGCACACGCGTGGAGATTCATCTGAGTCGGCTGCGCACGCGGACGTAGTGCCTGGTGAGCTCGGTCGCCCGCTCGTCTTGATCACTCACGTCGTCGGGTCGGTCCACGCGAGCTGCGCGACCTCGATCCCCTTGTCACGCGTGACGACGCGAGCGCGGCCGGGCGGCGCCGGCTGCGGGCGCAGGTTGCCGATGAGGGCACCCTCGTCGCGCGGACCGGAGAGCAGGATGCCGGGCATCGCCAGGTCGCGCATCGACTGCAGGACGGGTTCGTACGACGCGCGCGACGCGCCACCGACGCGGCGGGCCACGACGAGGTGGAGCCCGGTGTCGCGCGCCTGCGCCATCAACGGCTGCAGGGCCTGGACCGGTGAGGACTGGGCGGTTGCGACGAGGTCGTAGTCGTCGACCACGACGAACACCTCGGCCCCCGTCCACCACGACCGGTTGCGCAGCTGGTCGGGCGTGACGTCGGGCCCGGGGATCCGGCTCTCGAGGTAGGCCGCGATGTCCTTGAGCGTCGGCGTCGCCTGGGTGGCCGAGGTGAGGTAGTTGAGGAGGTATTCGTCGGGGACCTCGCCGAGCAGCGAGCGCCGGTAGTCGACGATGACGATCTGCGCTTCCTTCGGGGTCCGCGTGCGCATGACCTCCTGGACGTAGTTGCGCAGCAGCGCGCTCTTGCCGGACTGGCCGTCGCCGTAGATGAGCAGGTGCGGCTCGGCGTTGACGTCGATCGCGACCGGAGCCAGCTCCTTCTCGTTGATGCCGATGAGGATGCGCTTCTCGTCGATCTTGCGGCGGACGGCGTCCTCACGGATCCTGTCGAGGCTGATGAGCTCCGGCAGCAGCCGCAGCTTGGGCCCGGGTGCGCCCTTCCAGGCGGCCGTCGCGCGCTCGATGAGGTCGTCGACGCCCTCACCCAGCGTGGCGGAGTCCCCGTCGCCGTCGACCCGCGGCAGCGCGCCGAGGAAGTGCAGCTTGCTCGGCACCAGGCCTCGACCCGGCCGACCGGTCGGCACCAGGGCAGCGACCTTGCGGTCGATCTCGGAGTCGACCGGGTCGCCGAGCCGCAGCTCGAGCTTGGAGCCGAAGACGTCGCGCATCGCTGCGCGGAAGTCGGCCCAGCGCGTGGACGCGGCGATGATGTGCAGGCCGAAGGTCAGACCGCGACCGGCGAGCTGCTGGAGCTCGATCTCCAGGTCGTCGAACTCGGCACGCAGGGTGCTCCAGCCGTCGATGACCAGGAACACGTCGCCCCAGCCGTCGTCGGCGCGGCCCTGGGCCCGACGGCTGCGGTAGGTCTCGATCGAGTCGATGCCCTGCTCGCGGAAGTAGGCCTCGCGGCGATCGACCACGCCCTGGATCTCGGCGACCACACGGCGTACGACATCGGGCTCGGACCGGGACGCGACACCCGAGACGTGCGGGAACCGCGACAGCGGCGCGAACGTGCCGCCGCCGAAGTCGAGCACGAAGAACTGCGACTCCGCCGGCGTCGAGACGAGGCCCATGCTGGTGACGATCGTGCGGAGCAGGGTGCTCTTGCCGGAGCGCGGACCGCCGACGACGGCGACGTGGCCCGAGGCGCCCGACAGGTTGAGGGTCATCGTGTCGCGGCGCTGCTCGCGCGGTCGGTCGACGGTGCCGAGCGGGATCACCAGGCCGTTGAGGTTGCGCCACTGGGGCGAGACGAGGCCGAGCTCGGGATCCTCCACGAGGTCGGGCATCAGCTCGTCGAGCGTGTCGGGGACGTCGAGCGGCGGCAGCCAGACCTGGTGTGCGGGGTTGCCGACACCGATCATCCGGTCGACCGCGATGTCGAGCAGCGAGGGCTGCTCGCCCTGCTGCTGCACCGGCATCGACACCACGTCGTCCTCGCTCTCCAGCGGCTCGAGCGCGAGGACCTCGGAGATCGTGAAGGGCAGGATGCCGCGCACGTGGCCGCCCTCGTCGCGGCTGACCCGGGCCCGGCCGCTGGGCGGCCCCGAGACGTACGCCGCCTTGAATCGCAGCAGCGTGGACTGGTCGGGCTTCAGGTAACCGAGACCGGGGACCGCGGGCAGCTCGTAGGCGTCGGGCACGCCGAGCACGGCGCGCGACTCGCCGGCCGAGAAGGTGCGCAGGCCGACGCGGTAGGAGAGGTGGGACTCGAGGCCGCGCAGGCGACCCTCCTCCAGCCGCTGGGACGCCAGCAGGAGGTGCAGCCCGAGCGAGCGGCCGAGCCGGCCGATGGCGACGAAGAGGTCGATGAACTCCGGCTTGGCGGAGAGCATCTCGGAGAACTCGTCGACGACGATGAACAGCGACGGCATCGGGGCGAGGTCCTCGCCATTGGCGCGCGCCTTCTCGTAGTCGCGCACCGATGCGTAGTTGCCCGCGTCGCGCAGCAGCTCCTGGCGACGCACCATCTCACCGGACAGGGCGTCCTGCATGCGGTCGACGAGGGTGAGCTCGTTGGCGAGGTTGGTGATGACGGCCGAGACGTGCGGCATGTCGGCCATGCCGGCGAACGTCGCACCACCCTTGAAGTCGACGAGCACGAGGTTGAGCTGGTCGGGCGAGTGCGTCATGACCAGGCCGAGCACCAGCGTGCGCAGGAACTCCGACTTTCCGGAGCCGGTGGCGCCGATGCACAGGCCGTGGGGCCCCATGCCCTGCTGGGCGGACTCCTTGATGTCGAGGTGGATCAGGCCGCCCGAGTCACCGATGCCGATCGGCACCCGCAGTCGGTCGCGGGCCGGGCGCGGGCGCCACGAGCTGGTCGGGTCGAAGGTGTGGATATCGCCGAGCCCGAGCAGCTCCATGTGGTCGGGGTTGGCCGAGGTGATGTCGACGGCGCTGCCCGAGGAGGCGTCGGCACTGATTGTCTTGAGCGGCGCCAGCCGGCGCGCGAAGGCCTCGGCGGTGGCGAGGTCGCACTGGTCGATCAGGGCCTTGACGGGCTCCTCGCGCAGGCGGATCCCGAGCACGGGCAGCTTGTCGAGCTCCGGGCGGCCCTCGGCGAACTGCAGGCGCAGCCGCGTGGAGTCCTCGAGCTCGTCCCAGCGCGCGGGCATGTCGAGCAGGGTCACGCCGTGCAGCCCGTCGGGCGGCACGACGTGGTTGCCGGGCGGCAGGTGGCCGCCGTCGATCACCAGCAGGATGTGCGGCGTGGGCGGGCGCTCGTCGGCGCCGAAGCGGGGCCGGTCGCTGAGGTCGGGCGGCAGCAGGTTGCCCAGGTCGTCGATCGAGGTGGCGACGAGGCGCCGCGGTCCGACGGCGTCCATCTCGCGCGAGCTCTGGGCGTGCGGCAGCCACTTGACCCAATCCCAGTGGGTGAGGTTGGCCTCCGAGCTGAGCACCGCGACCACGAGCTGGTCGGGGTTGTGGAAGGCGGTGGCCGAGCAGATCATCGCGCGGGCGGCCGAGCGGGCGTCCTCCTCGGGACCGCACAGCTCGATCCGGTCGAAGGCGCGCAGGTCGATCGAGGCCGGCAGGTTGGGTTGCAGGCGGTGTACGACGAGGAGTCGGTGCAGCGCGGACGCGGCTGCCGGATCGACCTGGTCGACCGGTGCGCTCTCCGGCGGGATCAGCTCCAGCGACAGAGGCTGGGCGCACAGGCCGTAGCGGACGTGCAGGAAGTTGTCGTCGCCCGGGCCGTGCTCCCACAGGCGGGTGCGCTCCTCGGCCAGCGCCGGCAGCGCGGTCGGCTCGGGGTGGTGCCACATCAGCGCGCGACGCTGCTGGTCGGCAGCGTTGCGTGCGACCTTGCGGATGTTGGCGAGGTAGCGCAGGTATTCGGTGCGCGAGCCGGTGACCTGCTGTGCACGCTGCTTCCGCTGCCGGTCGATCTGCACGATGATGAAGCCGAGCGTGGCGAACAGGAACATGCCGGCCGCCAGGAAGCTGCGGGTGCGGTTGCCGCCACCGCCCATGGTCGCGACCAGCACGATCGAGCCGAGGCTGCCGAGCATCGGGATCGCGTTCATCAGGACACCGCTGGCGCCCTCGTTGTCCTGGAGCTCCGGCGGCGGCTGCAGGACGATCTGCCCGCCGGGCATCTCCGGCTCGTCGAGCCGGTGCCCGCCTCGCAGTGCTGTGCTCACGCGTTCCCCCTCGAGACGATGGGCTCGCCGGTCGATGCAGGCCCGGTCATTCGCGACGATGATAGGTGGGTCGTCGGCCACCTACTACCCTGCACAGGGTCGGCCGGACTCGGAGGTCGGCGTGCACGAGGTCAAGGGGGAGCTGTGTCCGATGCGGTGTCCGAGGTGAGCACATCCTCCGGGCCTGCCGCCACGATCGCGATCAGCGTGCACGGCCCCGTGGGCGTGCTCGACCTCGTGGTCCCGATCGGTGCCACCCCCGTCGACGTCGGCCGGGCCTACGCCGACCAGGCCGGCATGACCGGCATCCCGCTGCTCCAGACCGCGCTCGGCGAGCACCTCCGTGCCGACCGAGCGATCGCCGAGATGGGGGTCGAGTCGGGCTCCGTGCTGATCGCGGCCACCGGCGTGCGCCGGGCCAGGGCCAGCGACGACGACGGCTCCGGCGCCCAGCTCGTCGCCGAGACGCCCCAGGTCGCGGCGGTCGTGCTGAGCCTCGCCGCCGGTGCCGCCGCCCTGTCCGGTTGGTACGCCGCCCTGTCGGGCAACGCGGCACTGCGCACCGTCACCGTGGGGGTCCTGATGGCGTGTGCGCTCACCGCCGCGCTCCCGTGGGGACGGCACGCGAGGCAGCGCACCGCCGCGGCGCCGGCCTTCGCCGCGGCCGCCGCGTTCGCCGCCTTCTTCGAGCCCGGCGACCAGCTGACCGGGGCGGTGGTGGCCGTGGGTGCGCTGGCGGCAGCGCTGACCGCCGCGATCACCCGGGCCATGGTCGAGGACCGCGACCAGGTGCTGACGGTGTGGATCGTCGTCGGCTGCCTCGTGTTCGGGGTGTGTGCGATCAGTCCGCTGATGGAGTGGAACGACCGCGTCTCCTGGGCGGTCCTCCTCGTCCTGGCCATGCTCGGTGCGCGCTTCGCTCCCTCGCTCGCCATCGACGTACCCGACGAGGCGCTCCTCGATCTCGACCGGCTCGCCGTGACGGCGTGGTCGGCGCGCGACAAGACGAGCAGTCGCCGCGGGCGCCTGGTGATCCCGGAGTCGGCGATGCACCGCCTGGTCAGTGACGCCACGCGCACGGTCACCGCATCCTGCGCCGCGATCCTGCTCATCGCCCTGATCGCCACCCCGCTGCTCCTGCACACGGCGAGCATCGACCTGGACCGGATCGGGGCCAGGTGCCTGGCCTTCTTCGCCGGCGCGGCCATCCTGCTCGCTGCCCGGCAGTACAGGCACGCCGCAGCGCGCCGGCTGCTGCGTGCGGCCGGTCTGGCGTGCTGGGCGTGGCTGGTCGCCTTCGAGATCGGCGACCTCACGACGACGTGGACGACCTGGTGCCTGGTGGGCGTCACGACCCTGGGCGCGATCAGCCTCGCGGCGGCCGTCGCCACGGGTCGCGGGTGGCGCTCGGTCTGGTGGTCGCGCAAGGCCGAGGTGGCCGAGGGGCTGAGCGGAGCGCTGGCCCTCGCGGCGACGGTCGTGGCGTCCGGACTCTTCCGCGCCCTGTGGGAAATGACTTCTTGATGTTTAGCGCTCCAGTGCCCGGGTACATCGACCTCAGCGCGGGGGGCCGGGACGTCTCCCCGAGCGGCACAGTCAGAGCAGCACCCACACAGTGAACTCTGGCGGGACAGACCCGCCGAGGGGGAAGGATTGAGATGAGCAACCTCAGCCAGACAGAAAAGGCGCTCTCCAGGGGAGCCGAGTTCGTCAACACGGCCCGCGGGGACGTCAAGACGAAGTGCAACACCGTCGGTGACCGGGTCAACGACATGATGGCCGGCTGGGGAGGCCAGGGTGCCTCGTCCTTCGGCAACCTGATGCTCGCCTGGCAGGAGAAGCAGGAGCAGATCCTCAAGGCGCTCGACCAGCTGGCCGCCTCGATGATCGAGACCGAGAAGGACAACGTCGCCACCGACCAGGCGCAGTCCGACTCCCACCTCAACCTGCAGAACCGCCTCGGCTGACCGCCGCGACCACCACAGACCTAGAAGGAGACAGTTATGTCGTTCGACGGAATCAAAGTAGAGCACGGCAAGCTTGACACCGGCGCGGCCGACGTGATCGCCGCGGCCAAGGACATCGAGGCCCGCCTGAACACCCTCGAGGACGAGCTCAAGCCGCTCGCCAGCGACTGGACCGGTGCGGCCAAGGAGGCCTACCGCGAGGCCAAGGCGACCTGGGACAAGGCCATCACCGACATGATCATCCTGCTCAACCAGGCCGGTCAGAACGTCGACACGTCCAACCAGGAGTACAAGGCCGCTGACGCTCGCGGTGCCGGCCGCTTCTGAGTCGCACCACGACCAGCTGGACTCCAGGCCGGCCGCCCTTCGGGGGGCCGGCCTCGGTCGTGTGCGGGCCTTCATGACCGGCCCCGCGATCCATATAGTCTGCAACCGATCGGCGAGCGGGCCACTCGGAGGCCGGGCAGTGTCATCGCCGAACCACGAACCACACGGGGGACCACAGCATGAGTCAGACGACGCCCGTCGGATCCGGCCTCGTCCGGGTCACCGTCGCCTCGGGTTCACGCCGCGTCGACCTGGTCCTCCCGGGCGCGGTCCCGGTCGCCGAGCTCGTGCCCGAGCTCGCGCGCAGCGTCGGCCTGCTCGATGCGAGCACCGTGTACGGCGGCTACCGCCTCGTCGCCCAGGACGGGCGCCGGCTCGCGGGTGACGCCGGCCTGCTGATCCAGGGCATCGAGGACGGCGGCCTGCTGACCGTCACCGCCGGCATCGACGACGAGGCCCCGAGGGTCTACGACGACATCGTCGAGGCCATGGCCGACGTCGTCGAGCACGAGCTCAAGCCCTGGGAGGCGTCCGCCGGTCGCCGTACCGCCCTCGGGGCCGGAGGCCTCCTGCTCGGCCTGGGTGCGTTGGCGCTGCTGCTCCAGGGCGAGAGCATCATGGGCGGACTCGCGGCTGCCACCGCCGCCCTGCTGCTCGTCGTCGGCGGCATCGTGCTGGCCCGTGGCCAGGACGAGCCGGATGCGGGTGTCGCGGTCGCCCTGATCGCTGTCGTCTACGCCGGCGTCGCCGGCCTCTTGCTTGCCCCCGGTGAGCTGGGTTCGTGGCAGTGGCCGTTGCCCGCTGACTTCTTCGGTGCACCGCTGGCGACCGCCGGGGCGGCGATGCTGCTGGTCGGTGTCGTGGCCGTGGCGGGCCTGCAGGAGGGGCGCTCGCTGGTCATCCCCGCGATCGTCGTGGGTGCGGTGCTCGCCGCGAGCGGCCTGCTGATGCAGGTCTCCGACTTCGAGCCGAGCGTCGTGTTCACCGTGCTGATGACCCTGGTCGTGCTGGCGGGCAGCATCTTCCCGTGGCTGGCGCTGGGCGTCACCGGGACGAAGGTCGACCAGATCTACTCCCTGCACGACATCACCGCCGACCCCGACGACATCGACCTCGCGCAGGTCGGTGCCGACGCCCGTGTCGCACACGAGATCCTGCTCGCGGTGTCGGCGACCGTGGGCACGCTGCTCGTGCTGCTGGCGCCGCTGGCCGTGAGCCGCGGCGTCTTCGGCACCATCCTGGCTGGCGTGTGCTGCCTGGCCGTCATGTTCCGCACCCGCCAATATCGAGCGGGTTCCGAGGTCCTGGCCGGGCTGGTCTCCGGCATCCTCGGTCTGGTCTCCACCGCGCTGTCGATGCTGCTGATCCACGACGGGTGGCGCGCGGGTGCTGCCATCGCTCTCGCGGTCGTCGGCGCCGTACTCCTCGTGTCGACGCTCGTGCCCGCCTCGCCGTCGGTACGCCGGGGACGGATCGGTGACGCCGTCGAGACGGCGACCCTGTTGTCGCTGCTGCCGCTGATGGTCGTCGCGGCCGGCTTCTTCGACAAGATCAGGGGCTGAGGGTGGCCACCAAGAAGGACCTGGTCGAGGCCCACTCGTTCAGCAAGCGTCGCCTGGTCACCGCCTTCATCAGCGGCGCGCCCGGTGGTCGCGAGGTCGAGCCGGTGCGCCCGGGCCGGGTGCTCATCGGTGGTGTCGCGATCTCCCTGCTGCTGCTGGCCGGAGCCGCCATCGCGGGCTTCCTCATCGGTCGCCCCAACTCCCAGTGGCTCGAGGCCGGCAGCTTCGTCACCAGCAAGGACACCGGCGAGCAGTACGTCGTGCTCGAGGGCGGCGACGACCCGGTGATCCGGCGCGTGCCCAACTACATCTCCGCCCAGCTGCTGCTCGGCGAGCCCGACCTCGCGCCCTTCCAGGTGCGGGACAAGTACATCCGCGAGGTGACCCTCGGCGAGGACCTTGGCATCGACGACGCGCCCGCGGGCCTGCCCGACCCCGAGGGCCTGATCCAGGACGGTTGGACGGCGTGCACGGCGCCCGCCGCCGGGATCCAGGTCGCGGTCGATCCGAGCCCCGCGGTCGACGAGCTGGCCGGGTCCGCGTTCCTCGTCCGCAAGGGCGCATCGCTGTGGCTGATCGCGCCGGACAGCTCCGGCCCCGAGGGGGCGGCCCACCGCTTCGAGCTGCCGCCGACCCTGGCCGACGCCGGGACGATCGCCACCGGATTGGGCTTCGGGTCCACCGAGCAGGCCCCCGAGGTCAGCGCGGACTGGCTCAACCTCTTTCCGCGCGGCGGCTCGCTGACCCAGGACTCCTTCGGGGTGACCGGCTCCGGCCCGGTCGACTACGGCCCCGAGGTCGAGACCGACCTCTCGCGCTACCGCGTCGGTGACCTGCTGACCACCCCCGATGGCGACGCCTACCTGCTGGCCGACGACGGCCCGCAGCAGCTGTCCGCGTTCGCCGCCACGATCTACGACGCCGTCGGCCCCGGCACCCAGCCGGTCGATGCCGCCCCGCGTGGCGGCACCCAGCCCGCGGCGTACCCCACCGAGTGGCCCGACGACCTGCCGACGCCCGTGCTGGCGGAGGAGATGTGTGCGGTCCTCCACCCCGGTTCCGGGGAGCCCCACCGGGTGACGCTGGCCGACGAACCGACGGGCGACGCGTCCCCCGAGGGCCTCGCCCAGGGCCGGCGTCGCGTTGAGGTGCAGCCCGCGGGCGGCGCCTACGTCCTGTCCGGTGGGGACGACGCGGGCACCGAGGGCACGCCCTACGTCATCGACTCCGCCGGCTACAAGTACCAGCTGATCGGGGCCGAGGTGCCGGGTTACATCGGCTACGGCGACACGGACGCACCGGTGGTGCCGAGCGCGTGGATGGGCTTCTTCGACGACAAGGTCGAGCTGTCGGTCAACTCGGCCCGACGGGTGCCCGAGGACGCCCCGCCGGAGGACGCCTCCGCCGAGGAGTCATGAGGCGTCGGTCCGCCGCCGGGCTGCTGGCGGCTGGTGTGGTCGGCGTGCTGCCCCTCGCCGGGACGGCGGTTGCGGGCGTGCTGCCATCGGCGTACGCCGCGGACGGCGGGGTCTGCTCGGAGGCCGACATCCCGGGGACCGAGGTCCTGGCCGACAGCACGGAGCGGGACAACCCGCCGCTGGAGCGGATGCACGTGCCGCAGGCGCAGGAGGTCACCGACGGCTCCGGCGTCGGCGTCGCCGTCATCGACAGCGGTGTCGCAGCCGGCCTCGGAATCGACCTGGCGGCCGCGGTCGCGCTGCCGGACGCGGGCGGGCCGCTGCTGTCGGGCCACGGCACGATCGTCGCCGGCCTGATCGCGGGACCGGAGGGAGTGGCGCCGGGAGCCAGGGTGATCGATGTCCGCGTCTTCGACACCTCGCCGGCGGACGTGTCGCAGCAGGAGAAGGACGTCACCTCCCAGGGCATCGCCGACGGGATCGACCAGGCGATCGCGCTGCACCGCACCAACCCGTTCGAGGTGGTCAACATCGCGCTCTCGGTCACGAAGGACGACCCCAACCTGCGCCGTGCCGTGAAGGAACTGCTGGAGCTCGACGTCGTCGTGGTGGCCTCGGCGGGCAACGCCGCGGAGCCCTCCGAGACGTTCAAGGGCACGCCCGACAACGACGCGTCCGTCTATCCCGCCGACTATCCCGGCGTGCTCGCGGTCAGTGCCGCGCCGCCGCTCGGCGGCTCGGCCATCGGCTCCACGGTGCCCAACCTGGACACCGACCTCGCCGCGCCCACGGTGGACGCGCTCTCGGTCAACGCCAACGGCCAGCGCTGCCACGTCGACCAGCTGGCGACCTCGTGGGCCGCTGCCGAGGTCAGCGGGGTCGTGGCGCTGCTGCGGGCGCACTACCCGCGCGACACACCGCAGCAGACCGTCGCCCGGCTGATGGCGACGACCGAGGGGTCGGAGTCCGCCACGAACCCGTGGACCGGCGCCGGCGTCGTCCAGGCCCACGACGCGCTCACCCGCTCCCTCGACCCGCGACGCAACGGCCGGATCGAGCGTTCGGTCTCGGAGGACCGGCGCGACTCGATGCCGCCGCCCCCGCCGGCCCGGCTCGACCTCTTCGGTTCCTCGCGCGCCCTGCTGCTGTGGGGCGGGCTCGCAGGCGGTGCGCTGCTGGCGCTGGCGTTCATGCTGCGCTCGCTCACCCGCCGCTGAGCCGGTTGTCGGGCCGCGCGCGACGTCGAGAGGATCCGTCTCGAGCTGTCGCTGAAATGGCGAACGGCGCCGGTCGAGACCGGCGCCGTTGCGACTGGCGGAGGATAGGGGATTCGAACCCCTGAGGGCTTTCACACCCAACCCGCTTTCCAAGCGAGCGCCATAGGCCACTAGGCGAATCCTCCGCCGAGGAGCGTACCGGTCGGTTGACGGCGCGTGAAATCGAGTGCCTCGATCGCGTCGTACGGCGCCGGGCGGGCCCGGTTGGGCGCAGCCGGGCGCCTCACCTAGACTCTGCGCCAACCCCCCACGTGGCGGCATCTTGTTGAACTCCCCCAGGGCCGGAAGGCAGCAAGGGCAGACGAGCTCTGTCGGGTGCGTGGGGGGCCTTTTCATGCCCCGAGGTCCGAGCCCGTGGGAGCGCAGCGACAGCACGCGCGAGCCGTCACGAAACCCACGGTCGTTCCCCTGTGGTCGCTGTCGGTGCCGGTGCGTAGGGTTCAGGTCGTGGAGTCCCCCCAGTCACCGTTGGCGCTGTATCGCCGCTACCGGCCCGAGACGTTCGCCGAGGTCATCGGTCAGGACCACGTCACGGAGCCGCTGCGAAACGCGCTCGCGAACGACCGGGTCAACCACGCCTACCTCTTCTCCGGACCGCGCGGTTGCGGCAAGACGACCTCGGCCCGGATCCTGGCCCGCGCGCTCAACTGCGCGCGTGCGCCGATCGCCGACCCGTGCGGGGAGTGCGACAGCTGTCGCGAGCTGGCCCGGCGCGGCGGCGGCTCGATCGACGTCATCGAGATCGACGCGGCGTCCCACGGTGGTGTCGACGATGCGCGTGACCTGCGGGAGAAGGCCTTCTTCTCCCCGGTGCGCGACCGCTACAAGATCTACATCATCGACGAGGCCCACATGGTCTCCAACCAGGGCTTCAACGCCCTGCTCAAGCTGGTCGAGGAGCCGCCGCCCCACCTGCGCTTCATCTTCGCCACGACCGAGCCGGAGAAGGTGCTGCCGACGATCCGCTCGCGCACCCACCACTACCCGTTCCGGCTGATCCCGCCGCGCCAGCTCTCCGACTACCTCAGCCAGCTGTGCGAGCTGGAGAAGGTCGCAATCGAGCCGGCCGCGCTGCCGCTCGTCGTGCGCGCCGGTGGTGGCTCGGCTCGCGACACCCTCTCGGTCCTCGACCAGCTGATGGGCGGCGCCGGATCCGCGGGCGTCACCTACGACCTGGCCGCCGCGCTGCTCGGCTTCACGCCGGAGACCCTGCTGGACGAGGTGGTCGACGCCTTCGCCGCTGTCGACGGTGCGGCCGTCTTCGGCGTCGTGGACAAGGTCGTCGAGACCGGTCGCGACCCGCGCCGGTTCACCGAGGACCTCCTGCGCCGGCTCCGTGACCTCGTCATCGTGGCTGCGGTGCCCGAGGCCCCCGCCTCCGGCCTGCTCGACGTGCCCCAGGACGCCGGCGAGCGCCTCGTCGCCCAGGCCGCCCGCTTCGGTGCGGTCGAGCTCAGCCGTGCCGCGGACATCGTCGCGTCCGGGCTGACCGAGATGCGTGGCGCCACCGCGCCGCGCCTGCTCCTCGAGCTCATCTGCGCGCGGGTCCTGTTGCCGGGCGCCGACGACACCAGCGACGGCGTGATGGCCCGGCTCGACCGGATCGAGCGCCGTCTCGACGTGTCGGGTGCGGTGAGCACGCCCGCCGACCGACCCGCCCGTCCCACTGCTGCTGCGGCGTCGCCCGCGCCGGCTGAGCCCGCCCCGAACCAGGTTGCCCCGGCGGCACCTGCCCCGACCCCCACCCCGGCGCCCGCCGCACCCGCCCCGACCGCCCAGCCGGCGG
>NZ_CM001852.1:107689-109017 GCF_000389985.1 Nocardioides sp. CF8 | reverse complement strand
TGAACCGCCCCGGAGTTTCCGGAGACTGTTTTTGTGGGCTCAGCCGGTCGGCATGAGGTCGTTCTTGGCAGCGTAGTGAAGTTCTTCGGCTGCCATCGGGGTTAGGTCGGCAAGGGCCTGGTGGGGGCGCTCGTTGTTGAAGAAGTCGACCCAGTTCAGGGTCTCCAGTTCGACGTGCTCGACACCGCGCCAGGGGCCTTCGGGTCGGATCAGCTCGGCTTTGTAGAGCCCGATCTGGGACTCCGCCAGCGCGTTGTCGTAGGCATCACCGACCGACCCGACGGACGGGTCGACGCCGGCTTCGACGAGCCGCTCGGTGAACGCGAAGCTGACGTATTGGGACCCTGCATCGGTGTGGTGGACCAGCCCGGTCAGGTCGGTGACACCTGCCTGCTGCCTGGTCCAGATTGCGTGCTCGAGGGTGTCGAGCACCAGGTCGGTCGTCATCCGGGTGGCGGCCCGCCAGCCGACGATGCGCCGGGAGAAGACGTCGAAGACGAACGCGACGTAGACCATCCCCGACCAGGTCGGGACGTAGGTGAAGTCCGCGACCCACAACTGGTTTGGGCGCGCTGCCCAGAACTCACGGTCCACCAAGTCCACCGGTCGCGGCGAACCGTCGGACGGATGCGGCTTGAAGTGCCGCTGCCGCAGCGCCCCGACCCAGCCCTGCTGCCGGTAGATCCGCTCGATCGTGCACCGGGCGACGTCGTGGCCCTGGCCGCGCAAGTGAAGCCACATCTTCCGTGCCCCGAAGCGGCGGATGAACTTCTGCCGCTCCCGCTCGGCCTCGATCAACGCCACCAACTCGGCGTCACGGACCTGACGGCGCGACGGACGCCGCGACCTCACCTCATAGAAAGTCGACGGGGCGATCTTGGCGCCGTGCTCGCTGAGCACCCGGCAGATCGGCTCGACCCCGAACTCGTCCTTGTGGTTCTCGATGAAGTCGATCAGTACCGGTTGGGGCGGTCGAGCTCCGCCGCGAAGAAAGCCGAGGCCGCCTTCAAGATCTCGTTCGCCCGCCGTAGCTCGGTGACTTCCTTGCGCAGCGCCTTGATCTCGGCGATCTCCTCGGTGGTCTTGCCTTGGCGGACACCACCGTCGATCTCAGCGCGCCGGACCCACTTGCGCAGCGACTCCAGTGACGTGATGCCCAGCTTGGCGGCCACTGATCGCATCGCTGCTGTTTCGTTCTCGTAGTCCTGACGGGACTCGATCACCATCCGCACCGCGCGCTCACGCAGCTCGGTCGGGTACTTCGAGGGACGTGCCATGAGAGAGATCCTTCCAACGAATCAACTCTCCGGACATCCCGGGGCGGTTCA
>NZ_CM001852.1:59619-107589 GCF_000389985.1 Nocardioides sp. CF8 | reverse complement strand
AACCTCCGTGGACAGAACACCTAGGGTGGGGCCCATGACTGAGCAGCAGCAGCCAGGCCAGCCTTCCGGCGAGGAACAGATCGTGGTCGTGGGCCCCGACGGCCAACCTGTCGGAACGATCCCGGCGAGTGCCCTGCCGGCGGGCATCGTCGGTGGCGGCGACGAGGCCGACGGCGACCGCGAGCGCCACGTCACCGAGCTCGTCGAGCAGCCCGCGAAGGTGATGCGGATCGGCTCGATGATCCGCCAGCTACTCGAAGAGGTGAAGGCGGCTCCGCTCGACGAGGCCAGCCGCAACCGGCTCAAGGAGATCCACCAGGCCTCCATCAAGGAGCTCGAGGCCGGGCTCGCGCCCGAGCTGGTCGACGAGCTCGAACGGCTCTCGCTGCCCTTCACCGAGGAGGGCATCCCCTCCGAGGGCGAGCTCCGCATCGCCCAGGCCCAGCTCGTCGGCTGGCTCGAGGGGCTCTTCCACGGCATCCAGACCGCGATCTACGCCCAGCAGATGGCCGCGCGCGGTCAGTTGGAGCAGATGCGCAAGGCGCTGCCCGGCATGACGCCCCAGCAGGGACCGGACGGTCAGCCCCAGGGCATGGGTGCGCAGCCGGGCCAGGAAGCCCCCGAGTCGGGCGGCGCCGGAGGCATGTACCTCTAGCTCAGCGAGTACGCCGCCGCGCCCGCCAGGCACGGAACAGGCCGTAGCCCATGGCGGTCAGGCCGAGGACGCCGAGGATCGCGCGGCCGGCCGAGAACTCGTCGTAGGTCACCGACGCGCCAGTCGTCCCACGACGAGCAGGCCCAGGAACCCGATGAGCACGAGGGCCCCGCCGGGGGCGGCGAGCCTGGAGACCGACGCGGGGGCCGACTCCTCGACCTTCGTCATGGTGGGTGCGGGCGGCTCCGGCGGGAGGATGGCCGTGCCGACCCCGAGGACGCCTTCGACCTCCGCGACCCGGCCGGTGTTGGCCGGCCCCGATCCGCCACAGCTCGAGGCGGCGTACGGCGGGGCATCCCCGGAGACGAGGAAGAGGTAGTCGCTGCCGACCTTGAGCTCACCCAGGCCGCAGGCGGTCGTGGCCTGGTTGGTGAGGATCGCGGTCTCCCGCTCGACGGTGCCCTTGTAGGCGCGGGTGGCGGTGAGGGCGTACTCGAACTTCCGGCCGACCTCCGTCACGCCGTCGACCTGTGCGACGAACACGGCGTCGGCGCGCTTGGTCTGCTGGTCGATGTCGGCGACCTGGCACTTGCACGCGAAGGCGGGGGCGGCGGTCGCGAGGACGAGCCCGGACATCGCCAACATCGCAGCGATCAGCACACGCACCAGCCTTGAGATCATGCGCTCAGCCTAGCGAGAGGTCGAACAGCCCGGTGAGCACCGCGGCCACGCCGTCCTCGTCGTTGGGCGGCGCGACGTGCTCCGCGAGGGCGAGCACGTCGGGGTGGGCGTTGGCCATGGCGTAGGACGTCCCGGCCCACTCCAGGAGCGGCAGGTCGTTGGGCATGTCGCCGAAGGCGACGACCTCGTCGGGCCCGATGCCGAGCTCGGCGGCGAGGGTCGCGAGCGTCGAGGCCTTGGTGACACCCGCGGCGCTGATCTCGACGAGCGCGAAGCTCGAGCTCCAGGTCGTCGTGGCGAGGTGGCCGACGAGCTCCTCGACGCGGCGCCAGAACTCCTCGGGCGCCAGCTCCCGGTGCACGGCCAGGACCTTGACGACGTCGTCGCGGTAGACGTCGACCAGCTCGCCCGTCGGACGCTCGGACTTGTCGTCGGGGTGGTGCGGGAACGTCGGCTCGCTCACCCAGCCCTCGGTGTGCTCGAGCGCGAGCATGGTCCCGGGGATCGCCTCGCGCAGCAGCCCGGCGATCTCCAGCCCGATGTCGCGCGGCACCGGCCAGAAGGTGCGCACCTCGCGCTTGGCCACGTCGTAGACGATGCCGCCGTTGCTGCAGATCGCCAGTCCGTGGCCTCCGACGTCGGCCCACAACGACTCCATCCAACGGATCGGGCGGCCGGTGGTGAAGACGACGGGCACGCCGAGGTCGTCGAGTGCGGTGAGTACGGCGCGGGTCCGCTCGGTCACGGTGCCGTCGGTGTGCAGCAGGGTGCCGTCGAGGTCGGTCGCGACCAGGCGCGGTCGTCCCGGCGAGGTCACGGGACCGCCCGCAGCGGGCGTGCCATGACCAGCTCGCCGTCCTCGTTGGCGCCGCGCAGCTCGGTGAAGCCGCACTTGGCGAGTACCCGGACGCTGGCCGCGTTGGCGGGCTCGACGGAGGCTCGTACCCGTACGCCGGCGGCGTCGGTCAGTACCAGCAGGGCACGCACGGCCTCCGTGGCGACGCCACGACCGCGGGCGTCGGCGACGAGCCCGTAGCCGATCTCCGCCTCGGGGACGTCGTCGGCGGCCGGGGTCGGCGGACCGAAGAAGCCGATCGAGCCGAAGACGAGCCCGTCGAAGGTGCGGGTGACGTGCCGGGGTCCCCAGGGGTTGACCACGCGCACCATCGACGCCGCGTCCCGGTCGTCCTGGCGCGGGTAGTCGGGGTGCCACCGCGGGTCGCGGCCACCGGCCAGCATCAGCGCGGCCTCGTCGGCCGTGAACAGGTCGAGGGTGAGTCGCTCGGTCGCGACGGACGACGGCAGGCTCACCCGGCCCGCCCTCGGGTCGCGGAGGGTCCCTCGGGGAACCACAGGGCGAGCTCCTGCGCGACCCCGTCCTCGTAGACGCTGCCGGTCACGTGGTCGGCGGCCGCGTGGACGTCCTCGATGGCCTGGCCCATCGCGACACCGCGGCCGGCCCAGCGGAGCATCTCGAGGTCGTTGCGCCCGTCGCCGATCGCCAGCACGTCGGCCGCGGCGACCCCCAGCTTGTCGCAGACGATCTGCAGGCCGCTCGCCTTCGACACCCCGACCGGCGACAGGTCGAGCCAGGCGGTCCAGCCGACGACGTAGTCGGTGCCGTGCAGCCCGAGGTTGGCCGCCAGCTCGACGAAGTCCTCGGCGGAGGCCTCGGGGTCGCGGATGATCACGCGGCTGACCGGGCCGGCGACGATGTCGTCGACCTCGGTGATGATCATGTCGCCGGACAGCTCGCCCGGCGGGAAGTGCCGGTTGACGCGGTAGCCGATCCCACGCTCCTCGACGGCGACCAGCGCGTGCGGGTGCTGCTCCAGCACCGCCGCGACGGCGGCGCGGGCGTCGAAGGTCTCCTCGTGCACGACCTCGAGCGGCGGGTAGCGGAAGATCACGGCACCGTTGGAGGCGACCACCCAGATCCGGTCGTCGACAACCTGCGGGAGGTCGAGCAGGTCGGCGATCTTGTCCATGCCGTGCGGCGACCGCCCGCTGGAGAGCACCACGTGCGCGCCGGCGGCGATGGCGCGGTGCACAGCGGCGTACACCGCAGGACGGATGACCTCGTGGGTCTGGCCCGAGCCCTCGACCCACGCCAGCAGCGTGCCGTCGATGTCGAGCGCGACGAGCTCAGGACGCCAGTCACCCATGCCACAGCCCCCTTGGTTTCGACACGCTCGTTCCTCGCTGCTCAACCAGCGGAGCTGACCGGGGTCAGGACCTCGAGGCCCCCGAGATAGGGGCGCAGCGCCTCGGGCACCCGCACCGATCCGTCGGCCTGCTGGTGGGTCTCCAGGATCGCCACGATGGTCCGGGTGATCGCGGTCAGCGTGCCGTTGAGGGTCGCGACCGGGGTGTTGCCGGAGGCTCCGCGCTGGCGGATGTCGAGGCGGCGGCTCTGGAAGTCGGTGCAGTTGGAGGTCGACGTCAGCTCGCGGAACTTGCCCTGCGTCGGGATCCACACCTCGCAGTCGAACTTGCGCTGGGCGCTGAGCCCCAGGTCGCCGGCCGCGACGTCGATGACGCGGTAGGCGAGCTCGAGCTTGTCGAGGAACTCCTTCTCCCAGTCGAGCAGCCGCTGGTGCTCGGCGTAGGACTCCTCCAGCGTCGTGAGGACGAACATCTCGACCTTGTCGAACCAGTGGACCCGGATGATGCCCTTGGTGTCCTTGCCGTGCGACCCGGCCTCCTTGCGGAAGCAGGGGCTGAAGGCGGCGTAGCGCAGGGGAAGCTTCTCGGCGTCGAGGATCTCGTCGGAGTGGTAGGCCGCCATCGGCACCTCGGAGGTGCCGACGAGGTAGAGGTCCTCGCCCTCGATGCGGTAGACGTCGTCGGCCGCCTGGCCGAGGAAGCCGGTGCCCTCCATGGCACGCGGCTTGACCAGCGACGGCGCGATGACCTGGGTGAAGCCGGCGTTGCGCGCCTGGTCCATCGCCATGTTGACCAGCGCCAGCTCGAGCTGCGCGCCGATGCCGGTGAGGAAGTAGAAGCGCGAGCCCGACACCTTGGCGCCACGCTCGAGGTCGATCGCGCCGAGCATCCGGCCGAGCTCGATGTGGTCGCGCGGCTCGAAGTCGAACTCGCGGGGCGTGCCGACATGCTCCAGCACGACGAAGTCGTCCTCGCCACCGGCGGGCGCCTCGTTGGCGGCCGGGTTGGGGATCGACCTGAGCGCCTCGTCCCACTCCGTCTCGGCGGCGGCCTGGGTGGCCTCGAGCTCCTTGACCTCACCGGACAGCGCCTTGGTGCGGGCGAGCAGCTCGGCCTTCTCGTCACCCTGGGCCTGCGCGACCAGCTTGCCGAGCGACTTCTGCTCCGCCCGCTTGGCCTCGTAGGTCGCGATCGCGCTGCGACGGGACTCGTCGGCGGCGAGTGCGCGGTCGACCACGTCGGGAGACAGGCCCCGCTTCACCTGGGCGGCGCGGATGCGGTCAGGGGCTTCTCTGAGCAGGCGAGCGTCAATCACACTGGAAGGCTAGTCGTGCGGGGGTGGGACCCGCACCCGGCATACTGACCCGGTGCTCGACCGACCCCGCTCCGTCGTCCTTGCCTGGGCGGCCGTCCTCGCTGCCCTGTTCTCCGGGCTCGCCTTCGCGGTGACCCAGCTCGACCGCACGCCCCTCGACGGAGTCGACGTCTGGGGCCGCGACGCCGAGGACTGGGCCGACGACCAGCCCGCGCTCCTGCAGGTGCTGCGCGTGATCGAGCACGGCTTCGGCACCATCGCGATGACGGTCATCACCCTCGTGCTGGCGGTCGGGCTGCTGCTGAGCAAGCAGCGCCGGGCCGCGATCTACACCGTGCTGGTGATGATCAGCGTCTCCATTCTCACCACCGGCCTGAAGATCTGGCTCGGTCGCGACCGGCCCGACTGGCAGGACCCGACCCACCTGCTCTCCACCAAGTCGTTCCCCTCGGGCCACTCCTCGTCGATCGCAGCGGTCGCCATGATCCTGGTGGTCCTGGTCGCGATGCTCGTACGGCGCCAGAACTTCCGCCGCATCGCCTACACCGCCATCGCGCTGCTGGTCGTGGCGGTCAGCCTCGACCGGATCCTGCTCGGGCGCCACTACCCGACCGACACGCTCGGCGGCACCCTCATCGGCGCCGCGGTCGCGATCGCCTGGCTGGCGCTCTACAGCCCGCTGCCGCGCTCGCACGCCGAGAAGAGCGAGCCGCTGCCGGAGGTCTACTCCTCCGAGCGCCGGCTGGCGGTCGTCCTCAACCCGATCAAGGTGGAGGACGTCGGCCAGTTCCGCTCGATCGTGAACTCGATGGCGGTCGAGTCCGGCTGGTCCGAACCGACCTGGCACTACACGACCATTGAGGACCCCGGCAGCGGGATGGCCGAGAAGGCGTCGGTCGACGGCGCCGACCTCGTGCTCGTGTGTGGCGGCGACGGCACCGTGCGCGAGGTGTGCGCCGAGCTGGCCGGCACCGGCATCCCCGTCGGCATCATCCCCGCGGGCACGGGCAACCTGCTGGCCCGCAACCTCGACATCCCGCTCTACCTCCGCTCCGCGATCGACGTCGCCCTCAACGGCCAGGACCGCGCGATCGACCTCGTCGACGTCAGCGGCGACGGCATCGAGGCCACGCACTTCATGGTGATGGCCGGCATGGGCTTCGACGCCGCGATCATGGACGGCGTCAACGACGACATCAAGAAGAAGATCGGCTGGATCGCCTACGTCATCTCCGGCCTCAAGTCGCTGATGTTCCCCGCCATCAAGGTCGAGATCACCGTCGACGACGGGGAGCCCACGATCCACCGCGCCCGCACCGTCGTCGTCGGCAACGTCGGCTACCTCCAGGCCGGCATGCCGCTGCTGCCCGACGCCTCGATCGACGACGGCCTGCTCGACGTCGTGATCCTGCACCCCAAGCGCTTCTTGTCCTGGATCCCGCTGGCGGTGCGCGTGCTGGCCAAGAGCTCCTCGACCGACGAGCTGATCGACCGGCGCCGCGGCGCGAAGGTGGTCGTCCGAGCCTTCAGCGACGCTCCCCGTCAGCTCGACGGCGACTCGATCGGTCTCGGTCGCGAGCTGAGCATGGAGTGCGTCCACGGGCGCCTCCTCGTCCGCGTGCCCCGCTGACATGCACCCGACTCGCTGGCTGGCCGTGCGCGTGGGCGGGCAACCCTGGTTGCCCCGCTTCGCCCCCGCCATCGTGCGCCTCGACCTGCTGCTGCGCCGGCTCAGCGCCGGGCGCGTGACCCTGCTGGGCTTCGCCGGGCTGCCGGAGCTGTTCCTGACCGTCTCCGGTCGCCGGTCCGGGCTCCCGCGCACGACGCCGCTGCTGTGCGTCCCACGCGGTGGGTCATGGCTGGTCGCTGGCTCCAACTGGGGCGGACCCCGCCCACCACTGTGGGTGGGCAACCTCGTCGCGGCCGGCGTCGCGACCGTCGAGTTCAAGGGCCACGACACCGCGGTCACCGCGCGGCTCCTCGAGGGCACGGAGCGCGCGAGCGCGTGGGCGGAGATGCTGCGCGTCTGGCCGAACTACGCGAAGTACGCCGCCCGGACCGAGCGCGAGATCCCGGTCTTCGAGCTCAACCCGCGCTGAACTGCCTGTGTTCCAGCTCGCCCGTGTCACGGACGCGCGTGCGCGATCGCCTCGTCCTCCTCGGGCGAGAGCTGCTGCTCGCAGGTCCAGCCCGTGATCGACTTGGCATAGGTCCGCGCCTCGCTGCGGCCGTGGATCGAGGTGAGCACGACCCCGTGCCCGGCGTCGTCGAGGAGGGCGACGCTCCAGCTCAGGTGTCCGCCCACGTCACCGAAGGCGTCGTAGCGCACCACCGAGAGGTGGCGCAGCGAGTCGACCGCCTCGGCCTTGAGCGCGGCGACCTCCTGGCGCAGGCCGTGGACGTCCTCGGGGAGCGCGTCGACCGTGGTGGGTCGCTTGGTCGACGCCGTACGGCGCAGTCCGATCACGGCCAGGACGAGGGCCGCCGACGCGGTGATGAGGGCGAGGACAGCAACGATGAGCACGGCGCCGAGCCTAGGTTGACGCCTGAGACGCAGGGGCCGCGACACGGCCGCGCGTGGAAAGATCGCCAGCGTGACCGCTTCCCCGTCCTCGCCGCGCCGCCGCATCGCCTACCAGGGCGAGCCCGGAGCCAACTCCCACCTCGTGTGCCAGCAGCACTACCCGGACTGGGAGTCGGTGGCCTGCGCGTCCTTCGAGGACGCTTTCGCGGCGGTCGAGAGCGGTGACGCCGACCTGGCGATGATCCCGATCGACAACTCGATCGCGGGCCGGGTCGCCGACATCCACCACTTCCTGCCCACCAGCGACCTGCACATCGTGGGCGAGAAGTTCCTGCGCATCCAGTTCGCGCTGATGGTCATCCCCGGCACCGACGTCTCGACGCTGGAGACGGTGCACAGCCACGTGCACGCGCTCGGCCAGTGCCGCGGCGTGATCCGTGAGCTGGGGCTCAAGCCCCTCGTGGCCGGCGACACCGCGGGCGCCGCGCGTGAGATCGCCGAGGCCCAGGACCCGACCCAGGCCGCGATCGCGCCGCCACTGGCCGCCGAGATCTACGGCCTGGAGATCCTGCGCAACGACATCGAGGACGAGGACCACAACACGACGCGCTTCATCGTGCTCTCGCGCGACTTCGAGCAGGCGCCACGCGACGCCGGCCCGGTCGTCACCACGTTCATCTTCAACGTGCGCAACCTCCCGGCCGCGCTCTACAAGGCCCTAGGTGGGTTCGCCACCAACGGGGTGAACATGACCAAGCTCGAGAGCTACATGGTCGACGGCCACTTCACCGCGACGCAGTTCCTCGCCGAGGTCGACGGCCACCCCGACGACCCCGGGGTGAAGAACGCACTGGAGGAGCTGGCGTTCTTCACCACCGAGGTCAAGGTGCTCGGCGTCTATCCCGCGGACGCCTTCCGCGACAGCTAGCCCTGCTGGGGCGCGTTCTGCATCAGGTTGAACGTCGCCCCCTGCGGGTCGCGGAGGTAGCCGAAGCGGCCCTGGCCGGGCACGTCCATGGCCGGCGCGACCACGGAAGCACCGAGCTGCTCGGCCTTGGCCACGGCGGCGTCGACGTCGTCGACGTTGAAGTAGACGTTCCAGTGCGGCTGCATGTCACCGTCGAGCGCCATGGTGCCCGCGACGGTCTTGTCGCCGACGTTGAACGTCGTGTACGGCGGGTTGTCGGGGCCCATGTCGTGCTGCTGGGTCTGCAGCCCGAGCACGTCGGAGTAGAACTGGCCGGTCCCGGCCGGGTCGGCCACGGTCAGCTCGTTCCAGATGTTGGTGCCCGGCTCGTTGGCCCGCACCGAGCCGGCGAAGCCCTTCTCCTGCCAGAGCCCGACGCTCGCGCCGCCCGGGTCCTGGATCCAGGCCATCCGGCCCTGGTCGGGGACGTCCATCGGCTCGACGTGGACCTGGCCGCCCGCCTGGCGGGCCTTCTCCACGGACGCGTCGACGTCGTCGGTGGCGAGGTAGACGCCCCAGCTCGCCGGCTGACCGGGCGCCATGGCCGGGCCGAGGCCGGCGACGCTGTCGCCCTGGACCTTGGCCAGCGAGTAGGTCCCGAGGGACTGCCCCTGGTCGTCGTTCATCGGCTGGTCGTCGTAGTCCCAGCCGAACAGCTGGCTGTAGAACTCCTTCGAGGCCGGCTGGTCTGCGCTGCTGTACTCGATCCAGCTGGGAGTGCCCTGCTGGTAGGACTCGAACGTGGCCATCACTGGCTCCTTCATCGATGTGTGTTGGATTGCTCGACCCGCAACTGCGACTCAACACCCGACCACCGACAGTGACAACCACGCCCGGGTGAACAGACCGCCGGGCGATAGGTTCGGTGGGTGACCGACGACCGAACCGCCGACCTGGGCTTCGCCAGGATCGATCTCGACCGCGCAGCCCGCACCGGCGATCCCGAGGTCGTGTACGGCGCGGGCAAGACCCCCGAGCAGGTCGCCGCGATCCTCTCCACCCTCCACCAGCGCCACCCCGACCGCGCGGTGCTCGCGACGCGGCTCAGCCTCGAGGCGATGGACGCCGCGGCCGGTGTCGGTGCCGAGGTGCACGCTGTGGCTCGTGCAGTCACCCTGGGCCCGTTCCCCACCCCGCGCGGACGCGTGGGCATCCTCTCGGCCGGCACCTCCGATGCCCCGGTCGCCGCCGAGGCAGCCCTGACCGTCGCCGTGCACGGCGCGGAGCCGGTGGAGATCCGCGACGTGGGCGTCGCCGGCCTGCACCGCCTGCTCGCCGTGCGTGACCGGCTCGACGAGGTCGATGTCCTGATCGTGGTTGCCGGGATGGAGGGCGCGCTGCCCTCCGTCGTGGGCGGCCTGGTCGGCACGCCCGTCATCGCGGTGCCGACCAGCGTCGGCTACGGCGCCTCCTTCGGTGGCTTGGCCGCCCTGCTCGGCATGCTCAACTCGTGTGCGCCGGGCGTCACCGTGGTGAACATCGACAACGGCTACGGCGCAGGCGTGGCCGCGGCCCGCATCTGCCGGATCGGCCACCGCTCGGCGGTTGAGGAGGCGCGCCAGCGCCGTCACGAGACCACCGACGGGGCGACGTCATGAGCGTCTGGATCGACGCCTCCGCGGGGGCGAGCGGCGACATGCTGCTGGGCGCGCTGATCGGCGCCGGCGTGCCGCTGGCCGTGCTGGGCGAGAGCATCGACGCCGTGACCCCCGAGCCGGTCACGCTGCGCCCGGAGCCGGTCGACCGCAACGGCTTCGCGGCCACCCGCTGCCACGTCGAGATCGCCGACTCCGAGCACCACCGCAGCTGGCGCGACATCCGCGCGCTGCTCGAGTCGGCCGACCTGGACGCGGACGTCCGCGACCTGGCCGTCCGCACCTTCGAGCGGCTGGCCGTGGCCGAGGCGCGCGTGCACGGCTCGGACCCCCTCGACGTCTCCTTCCACGAGGTCGGTGCGCTCGATGCGATCGCCGACGTGGTGGGCGTGTGCGCCGGCTTCGTGTGGCTGGCGCGGGCGGACGACGACCCCGGCGACCCCGGCGGGCACCGGGTCACCGTCTCCCCCGTCGCGGTCGGTTCCGGCGCGATCGAGGGTGCGCACGGGCGGATGCCGGTGCCGCCGCCCGCGGTCGCCGAGCTGCTGCTCGGCGTCCCCTCCCTGGCCGGTCCCGGCACGGCCGAGTCCTGCACCCCGACCGGGGCCGCCCTGCTCACCACGCTCGCGGACGAGTGGGGACCGCAGCCGGCCATGGCCGTCGACTCGATCGGCATCGGGGCCGGCGGTCGCGACCCCCAGACCCACGCCAACGTGCTGCGCCTCTTCGTCGGCCGCGGCCCGGGCCGCGACGAGCGGCCCCTGCTCATCGAGTCCAACATCGACGACCTCGACCCGCGGGTCTGGCCGTCGGTCATCGCCGCGCTCCTCGAGGCCGGCGCCAGCGATGCCTGGCTGACGCCGATCCTGATGAAGAAGGGACGCCCGGCCCACACCCTCTCGGTGCTGACCAGCAGCGCGGCCGCCGATGCCGTGCGAGCGGCCATCTGGCGCCATACCTCCACGATCGGGGTCCGCGAGATCCCGCTGGCCAAGCACGCGCTCGACCGCGAGATGGTCCAGGTCGACGTCGACGGGCACACCATCGACGTCAAGCTCGCCAGCCACGACGGCGAGGTCGTCAACGCCCAGCCCGAGTGGGACGACGTCGCGCGCGCCGCCCTCGCCCTCGGGCGGCCGGTCAACGACGTGCTGGCGGAGGCGATCGCCGAGACGCGCGCCCTGCTCCGAACCCCTTCCCACTGATCCGAGAGGCACCCGTGCTCGACGTCGTCGTCATCGCGCTCACCTTCGCCGCCATCTTCGTCGTCGAGCTGCCCGACAAGACCTTCATCGCCACCCTCGTCCTGTCGACGAAGTTCCGGCCGCTGTTCGTGTGGATCGGGGTCGGGCTCGCCTTCATGGCGCAGACGGCCATCGCGGTCGCCCTGGGCAAGGCCGCGTCGTTCCTGCCCGACACCGTCGTGCACGTCGCCGCCGCACTGATGTTCCTGGTCGGTGCGATCATCCTGCTCCGCGAGGCCCGGGCCCACGAGGCGTCCGAGGGCGCGGAGGAGGAGGACTTCGCCGCGAAGGCCGGCGAGGCACAGGGCTTCAAGGTGATCCTGACCAGCTTCCTGGTGCTCTTCGCCGCCGAGTGGGGCGACCTGTCGCAGCTGCTCACCCTCTCGCTGGTCGCGAAGTACGACGACCCGCTCAGCGTCTTCCTCGGCGCCTGGGGCGCACTGCTCGCCGTGAGCGGCCTGGCGGTCATCGTCGGACGCGTGCTGCTCGCCCGGATCAGGCTCAGCCTGCTGCACTATCTGGGTGCGGGCGTGTGCCTTCTCATGGCATGTTTGACGGTGTGGGAGATGACGCGCTGACCGCGCTCGAGACCGTCCGCACGCGCTTCCGGGAGGTCAACGGCGAGCACCCGATGACGGCGGCCGACGAGGCCCACGTCCGCGAGCACTTCACTCCCCTCCCACCCGAACAGCTGCCCGACATCGCGGCCGGCCGCCTGCCGCTGCCGAGCTACCTCCTCGCTGACGGCACCCCGATGGTCGCCGACCTCGGCGACGTCATCGGCGCTGCCGGCGGCGTGGAGCACCTGCACGACTGGTTCGTCGAGTTCTGGCCCGACGACCCCACGACTGTCGAGGCCGAGTGGGACACCTTCATGGCCGGTCACCACGTCTGCCTGCGCACGGTCGACCCCGTCTCGATCCGCCAGGTGACGAGGATGGTCGAGCAGGCGCGCGCTGCCGTCGCCGTACTCCGGGACGACCCGCGCGACGAGCTCGCGCAGGGCTCCCTGGGCGAGGCGGTCGACGGCGGTGTCGGAGTGACCGGGCTGGACGGGCTGGTGCTGCCGACGACGGCCTACGACCGGCTGCGGTTCGGCGGCCCCTCGATCCGCGACCTCTGGGTCGACGCAGTGCGCGCGGAGTTCCACCGCCCGCAACCGCCGCAGCTGCCGATCCGGACCGAGCGGCTCACGCTCCGCCGTACCCTCCCCGAGGACGCCGCCGTCCGGGCGAAGGCCTGGGCCGACCCGGGTTTCGTCGAGTACCTGCTGCTGCCCGAGCAGAACCTGGCCGAGGTCACCTTCGACACCTTCCGCCGTTCCGGGCCCGACGCTCCCGACGAACCGCACACCGGGCTCGGGCTGATGATGGTGCACGAGGGGACGCCGATCGGCAACGTCGTGCTGTTCTACGACGGCGCGGACCGGACGTGCCTGGAGATCGGCTGGACGCTCTTCCCCTGGGCGGCGGGCCGGGGGTTCGCCACGGAGGCCGCACGCGTCGCCATGGCGCTGGCCTTCGAGCACTACGGCGTACGCCGCGTGGTGGCCAACCTCGACGCCGCCAACGAGCGCTCCGCGGCGATGTGCGAGCGACTCGGGATGCGCCGCGAGGCACACAAGCTGGCGGACTTCTGGTCGAAGGGGCGGTGGACCGACTCCTACGAGTACGCGATCCTGCGCGAGGAGTGGGAGGCGAAGCGGAGTGACGTACAGGTGTAGGGCTTCTGGCCCCTGACCTCCCTGGAACGGGGCCACAACTCATACACAGGCACACAGGAGTAGAGACGCGGACCGCGCCTGGGGATGGCGGAGCGCACGGTCGCGACCATCCGAGCACGCTCGCCGGATGACCGAGAAGAAGAGGCTGGACAGCAGCCGACCGTTCCGGCGGGCGGACGCCCTCACGGGCGGAATCAGCGCCAAGACGCTGCGTGGCCCGCGGTTCCGCACGATCTTCCGCGGCGTCCAGATCGCTGCCTGCGTCAAGGTCACCCCGAAGGTCCGTGCCGAGGCAGCTCTCCGCCTCTTCGACCCGAGTGCGTTCGCCAGCCACGCCAGCGCCGCACGCCTGCTGGACGTGCCGATCCCGACCCTGCCCGACGAGCACGTCACCGTCTTCCACCAGAGGATGCGCCGCCATCATCGCGGCATCCGCACCCACGTCTTCGACACCATGGACGTCCGCAAGGTCGACGGGGTCCTGCTCAGCGACCACGCGCGGATGTTCGTCGAGCTGGCCGAGCTCATCGGACTCGTCGACCTCGTGGTGGTGGGCGACCACCTCGTGCGCAAGGGCTGGATCACGTGCGTCGACCTCGTCGCCTACTGCGCCACCAGCACCCACCGAGCCGCGCGGGCGGCGCGCAGAGCGGCCGGCTACGTGCGCGCAGACGTCGACTCCCCGATGGAGACGCGGCTGCGCATGCTGCTCGTCCTGGCCGGGCTCCCCGAGCCGGCGATCAACGTGAGGATCAGGGCGGCCGACGGGGAGGTGATGCGCCGCTACGACCTCAGCTTTCCCGAGGCGCGGGTGATCGTGGAGTACGACGGACGCCAGCACATCGAGCGGGTCGAGACGTGGGAGGCCGACCTCGAGCGCCGCGAGGCCATCGACGACGACGGCTGGCGGATCCTGGTGGTGGTCGCGTCCGGGATCTACAAGTCACCGGAGCGGACCCTGCTGCGCGTGTGCCGGTTGCTGCGGGCGCGCGGCCACGACGCAGTGCCGGCACAGCTGGACGACGAGTGGCGAGCGCACTTCCCGGGCCACGCCGGCGCGATCTGAGATCCGACACGCCGCGGCGTACATGTGTAGGGCTCATGGCCCCTGATCGCCTCAGGTGGGGGCCACAACCCCTACAGGCGTACGGCGACGAGGACCGTGCGGGCCGGACGCGGCTAGTCTCGTGGCATGGCTCACACGCACGGCGCCGACAGCGAAGTCGGCACCCTCACCACCGTCATGCTGCACCGCCCGGGCAACGAGCTGAAGCGACTGACGCCCCGCAACAACGACAAGCTGCTCTTCGACGGCATCCCGTGGGTGAGTCGGGCGCAGGAGGAGCACGACGCGTTCGCCGACACCCTGCGCGGGCGTGGGGTCGAGGTCCTCTACCTCACCGAGCTGCTCACCGAGACGCTCGCCAGCGAGGAGGCCCGCGCCGACGCGATCAGCTCGGCGCTGAGCGGGCTGCACCTGGGAGACACGCTGCGCGACTACCTCGCCGTGGCGCTCGCCGACGCGTCTCCCGAGGAGCTCACCGGCCTGCTGACGGCCGGCATCCGCAACGACGAGGTGCGCGGCGGCCACGGGCTGGTGACGAGCCTGCTGAGCCCCTACGACTTCCTGATCGACCCGCTGCCCAACCTGTTGTTCACCCGCGACTCCAGCGTGTGGGTGCGCGACCGCGTCGCCATCACCAGCCTGGCGATGCCGGCCCGCAAGCGCGAGACGCAGCTGACCGAGCTGATCTACACCGCACACCCGCGCTTCGCCGTACGCACCCAGAAGATCCACGGCTGGCACAACGAGCACGTCGAGGGCGGCGACGTGCTGCTGCTGGCGCCCGGCGTGATCGCGGTCGGTGTCGGCGAGCGCACCACGCCTGCCGGCGTGGAGCGACTGGCGCGGCAGGTGTTCCACGCCGACCTGGCGCACACCGTCCTCGCGGTGCCGATCGCGCAGGAGCGCGCCACGATGCACCTCGACACCGTGTGCACGATGGTCGACGTCGACAAGGTCGTGATGTATCCCAACGTCGCCCACGAGCTGATGGCGCACGCCGTCACCGTGCGCGAGCGCGGCGACGCCGACACCGACCTGGTCCTCGAGGTCGCGCCGGCCGAGCACTTCCTCGTGGCGGCCGCGAAGGCGATGCAGATCGACACCCTCCACCAGATCGACACCGGCCTCGACCCGGTGACCGCGGAGCGCGAGCAGTGGGACGACGGCAACAACACCTTGGCCCTCGCGCCGCGGGTCGCCGTCGCCTACGAGCGCAACGACGAGACCAACGACCGCCTCGAGGAGGCCGGTATCGAGGTCATCCGGATCGCGGGCTCGGAGCTCGGTTCGGGACGTGGCGGCCCGCGCTGCATGTCCTGCCCGGTCGAGCGCCAACCACTCACCGTCGACTGACGCGGTCGACAACCCATATCCTCGGGCCCGGATCCACGTTGGTGAGGACACAGCCCCCTAGCGATAGGCACCAGTCATGACGACTTCCATCTTCGATGCTCTCTCCGCCGCCGAGGCCGAGCGGGTCAGGTCCACCGGCACGCCGGTGACGCTGCCCGCGGGCTGGTCCCCGATCGGCGAGCGCACCCCCGCCGACAAGGCCTACATCCTCACCTCCGGTGAGGTGTCCGTACGCAAGCACGGGACCGAGATCGCCCAGCTCGGCGCGGGCCAGATCATCGGCGAGTCCGCGATCGTCAACCACACGCTGCGCTCGGCGACGATCGTGGCACTGACGCCCATCGAGGCCATCCACTACACCAGCGAGCAGCTCGAGCAGCTGGTGGCCGAGATCCCGGCGTTCGCCGAGGCACTGTCGCGGGCCGCGGCCGAACGCCACGGCGAAGCCTGAGCCGGGCCGGAGCGAGGGTGAGCGACTCCGACTTCGGCGAGATCATCGAGTCGATCGAGGCATTCCTGCTCGGCGGCCCGCCCACACTGACGCGCCTCGAGGTCGCCGAGCAGGCCGGCGTGCCCCTGGAGCTCGCGCAGGAGCTGTGGCGACAGCTCGGCTTCGCCCACGTCACCGACGAGACGGTGGCGTTCACCGAGAGCGACGTCGAGGCGCTGCAGCTCACCATCGACCTGATGCGCATGGGGATCCTCCCGCCGGAGTCGCAGGCGGCGCTGGTGCGCACCTGGGGTCGCAGCTATGCGCGACTGGCGGAGTGGCAGATCTCCCTGCTCGCCGGGATCGCCGTCGACGGCCCCAACCCGGAGGTCCGGCTCGCCGAGCTGGCCGCCGGCGTGCTGCCCCGCGTCGAGGCGTTGCAGTCCTACGTCTGGCGGCGCCACCTCAGCAGCGCCAGCAACCGCCTGCTCACGACCGGGACCCCGAGCAACCCGGAGCGCGAGATGGCGGTCTGCTTCGTCGACATCGTCGGCTACACCACACGCAGCAAGGCACTCGAGGAGGACGCCCTGGTCGAGTGGATCGAGGGCTTCGAGCAGGTCGCCACGGGCACGGTCATCGACCACGGCGGCCGGGTGATCAAGACGATCGGCGACGAGATCCTGTTCACCACCGACGAGCCGGCCGCCGCCGTCGAGATCGCGCTGACCCTCACCGAGCGGGGCATGGACGACGAGGACCCCTTCCCCTCCGTGCGCGCCGGGATCGCCTACGGACTGGTCGTCAGCCGACTCGGCGACGTCTTCGGATCGACGGTGAACATCGCCGCGCGACTGACCTCCGTGGCCAAGCCGGGCACCGTCGTGGTCGACCGCGGCGTCCACGACGAGCTCACGGGCGCCTCGGCCGAGGAGACCGAGACCGAGACCGAGGCCGAGGAGTCCGAGGAACCGACCGAGGACGACGACGCCGCGGACAGCGCCGATGCCGTGGACAGCGCAGACGACTCGGACAGCGAGGACAGCCCGGAGAACGACTACCGCTTCCGGCGGCTGCGCCGGGTGTCGGTCAAGGGCTATGCCCGCCTGGAGGCCTGGCGGCTCCAGCGGCCCAAGGGCGACTGAGCCGACGCCCTCAGGCCTGTCGGGGACCCGGTATCAGGGCAGGCACAGCGGCGGCAGCGGGACGCCCGGAATGGTCGGCAGGCACGTCGGCAACGGCAACGGCAGCGAGGGCGTGGCCGTCGGGGACGTCGTGGTCGGCGAGCTCGTCGGCGATGCGGTGCTGGTGGGCGAGGTCGTCGCGGTCGACGTGGACGTCGGGCTCGGGGTGGCCGTGGTGCTCGGGTTGGCCTTCATGCACTTGTCGTAGGCGGCGCGCGAGATGGTGTACCACTCGACCTGCAGCGCCAGGTCCTTCCTGGCCTTGCGCAGCCTGCGCTTCGCCGCCTTGATCTTGGCCGCGTCGCCGGAGCGCTTGGCCCGCTTCAGGCGCTTCTTGGCCTTGCGGACCTTCAGCCCCGCCTCCTGGGCGGCGTTGGCCGAGTCCGTCAGCTCCTTGGCCTCAGCGGCGCAGGCGCTCGACATCGAGCTGGCCGACGCGGTGGCGCTGCCACTCGAGCCGACGAGCACGGCCATGCCGGCGATCGCGAGGGCGACGGCAATCGCCGTGGCAACCAAGGTCCGAACAGAAGTGATGAACACGAGAGCTCCTTGTCGCCCTGCGTGACCGGCGTCACGCCAGGGGGCTCACACGGTAGACCGCCGGCGGCCGCGCTGTCAGCGCTTCCGGACTGCGGACACCCGGCTCAGCTCGACGGGCGACCAAGCGCCCGGAGCAGGGGGTGTGCAGAAAAGTGAAAGCCCGGCCGATGTTGACGGGGGATACAACAACGGCCGGGCAGGAGAAAACTACCCCTCAGTCACCTCACATACAAGACGTCAGGCGATGAACTTCACCGAATGGTGACCTGGCGGTTGGCCAGGCCCGCGCGGGCGGAGCGTTCGGCGGCGCTCAGGTCGTCGCTCTGGGCCAGCGCGTCGGCGAGGGCGACTGCGAACTTCGCGGCCGGCCCCTCGAGCACCTCGGCCCCCGTGCCGACCGGCAGGTCCCACACCGGGGCGAGCAGACCGTGCGCACGGAACATGCCGACGAAGCGCGAGCCGTCGGCCACCGAGTCCTGCCCGGCGGCGTGCAGGCGCGCCAGCGCGGTGAGGAGCTCGTCCTCCTGGTGGGGCATCACCCAGCGGAGGTGTTCCTTGGTCCCGACGTTGGTCCAGTACGCCGCCTCGACGCTCTCGAGCCTCGTGGTCGGGTTGGCCGATCCGTTGGCCTGCTCGAGCGCGGCGAGCATGGAGTCGTCCTGGTCGGCGATGTCGTCGATCCAGTAGCCGAAGCCGTCGTGGACGGTGATGTCGAGCGAGTCGTTGGTGATGAGGTCCTGCAGGCGCGGGCCCTCGCCGGGCGCCGAGGTGAGGCCGACGATGCCGGACTCCTCGGTCGCGATCGCGGCCTCGAGCACGGCACCGAGATCGCGCGCGGGGTCGCCGTACGCATGCGCGACCTGCAGCCCGAGCCAGATCGCGCCACTGTCGCGGACCATCGCCGGGGCCGCCATCGGCAGCAGCGTGCACAGCCGGACCTCGCGGTCGGTGCTCGGCACCGTGAGCGGGACGGTGGCGGCCGGGACGAGCTCGCGCAGGGCGATCACGTCGCACTCGCCGGGCATCCCCTCGAAGGGGCGGCTGACGAACGCCTGGGCGGCGCCGCCGGCGGCACCGTGGCACGCCTTGTAGCGCTTGCCCGATCCGCAGGGGCAGGGCTGGCGTGGGCCGACCTCTCCCTCGACGGGAGCAGTGTCACGGGCTTTGGTGCGGGACTTCTTGGCCATGGCGCAGACGCTATACGCCCAGCAGCTCGAGCATGTAGGCCGGCTTGTCGCTGATCACCGCGGTCACCCCGAGGTCGAGGCAGATCTGGAGGTCCTCGGCGGTGTTGACCGTCCACACGTGGATCTCGCGGTCGGCCAGCCGCAGGTGCTTGCCCAGGCCGGGGTGGTCGCGCAGCTCACCGATGCCGGGACCCATGATCCAGTCCTTGCCGACCGTGCGCCGCAGCACGGGCCAGTGGTGCGCCTTCTCGATCAGCATCACCTTCGGGATCTGCGGCGCCATCCGCTGGACCCGCTGCAGCGCGGTGAGGCTGAAGCTCATCACGCGCGCCGGCGAGTCCGCGCCGGTCCAGCCGAAGTCGGCCAACAGCTCCACGAGGCGGCGCTCGACGAGGCCGCCGTAGCGCGTCGGGTGCTTGGTCTCGATCGCGAGCTCGACGCGACGTCCGGAGTCGGCGACCGTCTCGAGCAGCTTGCGCAGCGTGAGGACCTTGTGCTCCTCCGGGTCGAGGTCGGGCGCCTCGTCGTCCATCTCCGCCCACGGGTTCTTCCAGGACGCGAAGTCGAGCTCGTCGAGCTCCTCGAGGTTCATCGTGGAGATGACGCCGCGGGTCGTGGCGGTCCGCCGCAGGTTGCGGTCGTGCACGCACACGAGGTGCCCGTCGGCCGTCAGCCGCACGTCGCACTCGAGCGCCTCTGCCCCGACCTCGATCGCGCGCTTGTAGGCACGCAAGGTGTGCTCGGCATTCTCGTGGCTCGCGCCGCGGTGGGCGACGACCTGCGGCCTCATGCCAGCAGCGTATGGCGGTGGGGCACGCGCACGCGTGGACACGCTCAGGCGGGCCGGGCCGACTGTGTGGATCTGGTGCCTGCAGGTGACTCCAGGTCCACACGGTCGCAGGTCAGCCGGCCGCCCGGCGCCAGGGCTGGATGAAGTCGTTGCCGGGCAGGTCCTTGACGGCCAGGGTCAGCTCGCCCGCCTTGGCGCCGTCGAGCTGCTCGCGGATCACGTCGGCGTGGCCGGCGTGCCGGGCGAACTCCTCGATCTGGTGCAGGGCCAGCAACCGCTTGGTCACCGCAACGGGCTCCATCCGGCCGAACCACGGCGCGGGCGGCGCCAGCGCCTCCGCTTCCGGGTCCATGGACTCGAGCGCGCTGACGAGGGCGGTCGTCGCGGCGTCGTACTGCTCGAGGACCTGCTCCAGCGTCTCCTCCTCGGTCAGCGCGAAGCTGCCGTAGAACTGGCCGTAGTCGGCCTCGGTCAGCTCCCAGCCGCGATCGCCTCGCTCGCAGGCCTCCCGGCGCTGCCACGACGACCAGGCGACGGTCAGGTGCTTGAGGATGCCGCCGATGCTCAGGTCGCTCCTGGCGGGCGCGAGGCGGGCCTCCTCCTCGGTGAGGCCGTGGGCGGCGTTGCGCACGGCCCCCACCTGCTCGCGCAGGAAGGTGGCGAGGGCGGCGGCTTCGTCGAGACGGGCGGGCTGGATCATGGCTGCTCCTGGAGGTCGTTTTCGCTTGTCCGGTGGAACAACCCTCTCGTCGCATGCGGACCGATCGTGTCCGCTAGTGACCGGCGACGAACCCCGGCAACCAGTGGCCCTCCCACGCCGGGATCTCCTGGACCTCGATGCGGGACCGCTCCGGGGCGGTGGCGACGACGCGGTAGACACCCTCGGCGCGCGACAGGTAGCGGTAGTTCACCAGCTCGCGGCGCAGGTAGGCGAAGTCCTCGTGCACCCCGACGAGCACCTCGTTGACCTCCGGCTCGGCGTAGTCGCGGCCCGGCTCGAAGCGGCTCAGCACCTCGAGCAGCGCGGCGGCACGCGTCTTGCGCTTCGCCGGGATCTGGGCGAGCCGGCCGTCGGTGAACAGGCGCGCGACCAGCCGATCCTGCTCGGCGCGCGCTGCGCCGTACGCCGCATGGTCGCGGGCCTCGACCGCCGCGAGCGCTGCGGTGTAGGTCTCGCCGGTCTCGGCCATCCGCGCGCGGACGACGCCCTTGAAGTCGCTGTTCCTGGTCACTGTCATTCACTCCGACTGCGCGTGCGTCCCCAGTGCGCCGCCGCAGTGCGTGTGAGCGTCGAGTGTCAGTGCGTGCGCCCGAGGATCCGCTCCCCTTCGCCACCTCGCTCGGACTGGGGCCGACGCGTGGGCTGGGCGCTGGACGGCGCCACTGCGTCCCAGCCTCGCACAGCGGCGCGTCCGCGCGCCAACGGTTTGCGTCAGCCGACGTGCTCGCGGAGGTAGCGCCCGAAGTGGGGCACGGTGAAGGCGATCCGGCCGCGCTCGCCGGAGTAGATGAGGCCCTTCTTGAGCAGCGCGTCGCGGGCCGGGGAGAGTGACTGCGGCTTCTTGTCGAGGGCGGCGGCGACGTCGGCGGTGGGCACGCCCTGGGTTTCGACGAGCTCAACCGGCGGGGTGGCCTCGGAGGCGGCCGCGACATCGGCCATCGCGCGGAGGTACTCCCGCTCCCCCGGCGTCGCCCTCTCGTAGCGCGAGCCGAAGAAGCCGACCGCGAGCTCCGACTCCGCCTCGGGGGTCGCGACCAGCACGTCGTCCAGCGTGATCGGCGAGCGCGGGGCGCGGTCCCAGACGGCCTTGCCGTAGGCCTGGATGAAGTAGGGATAGCCACCGGTCGCGGCATACATCGCCGCGAGGGCGTCGGCGGTGAAGGCCGCGTCCTCGTCCTGGGCGGGCGCGGTCAGCGCGAGGTCGGCGGCGTCGCGCGCGAGCCGGTCGATGCGCTGGTAGCGGAAGAGTCGCTCGGAGTAGGACTTCGACGCCGACAGCACGGCCGGCAGGTGTGGAAGTCCGGCGCCGACGACGATCACCGGCAGGCCCGACTGGCTGATCTCGTGGCAGGCCGCGCACAGCGCCGAGACGTCGTCGGGTCCGAGGTCCTGCATCTCGTCGATGAAGATCGCGATGCCCTTGCCGACGTCCGCGGCCAGTCCGCCGACGTCGGTGAACAGCTCGACCAGGTCGATCTCGATGTCGCCGGAGTCGGCGCGCCCGCGCACCACCGCCGCGTCGATGCCCGGGCTCCACTGGTCCTTCAGCTTGGCCCCGGCGCCGGCGTCGCGGTGGGCGAACGCCTTGATCACGCCGAGCACGTGGTCGACGCTGTCGGCGTCGGTGTGGCCGAGCTCGCGCACGGCCTGGTGCAGCGCACTGCTCAGCGGCCGGCGCAGTCCCTGGTCGGGACGCGCCTCGAGCTTGCCGGTCCCCCAGCGTCGCCGTACGGCAGCAGAACGCAGCGCGTTGAGCAGCACCGTCTTGCCGACCCCGCGCAGGCCGGTCAGCACCAGCGAGCGCTCGGGCCTGCCCTTGACCACCCGCTCGAGCACCACGTCGAACGCGGCGAGCTGCTCGTCGCGACCGGCGAGCTCGGGCGGACGCTGGCCGGCACCGGGGGCATACGGGTTCCTGATCGGGTCCACGATGCGACGGTATCGGGGGATCTAGTGAATTCCCTAGATTTGCTCAGCCGGCGTGGTGGATGCCGGCCGCGTGCAGCGGTCGGGTGTCCTCGCGGGAGGCCGCGACGGCGTACGCCGCGTCGAGCCCGCGCCTGAGCAGGTCGATGAGCGCCGGGACCTCCTCGACGGTCAGCCGGAAGGAGCCGCTGCACACGTTGTCGCGCCACAGCGACACGACGACCAGGTCGGCGTCGTGGTGCCACGAGACGCGCAGCGCGCGGTCCTCACCACGGGCGTCGAAGAAGATCGAACCCGTCATCGGCAACGGTCGGGCGAGGGCCATGCTCCATTCTCCCCGGCTCGTCAAGACCCGGACATCTATGCTCGGCAGCATGCCCGAGCTGCCCGAGGTGGAAGCACTGGCCCTCGATCTCAAGGGCCGGCTCCTGGACCGTGCGATCACCCGCATCGACCTGGCGGCCTTCAGTGCGCTGAAGACCTTCGACCCGCCCCTGCACGCCCTGCACGGCACGCTGGTCGAGGACGTCACGAGGCACGGCAAGTTCCTCGACATCACTGCGTCAGGCACCCACCTGATCATGCACCTGGCCCGCGCGGGCTGGGTGCGCTGGCGCGACGAGGTCCCTCCGCTGCCGGCCCGGCCGAACAGCAAGAACCCGCTCGCGGCACGGATCGTGATCGACGACGAGGCGGGGCTCGATGTCACCGAGGCGGGCACCAAGAAGAGCCTCGCCATCTACGTCGTGCGCGTCCCGCAGGACGTCCCCGGCATCGCCCGGCTCGGGCCCGACCCGCTCGACGACGCGTTCACGATCGAGGTGCTCGGCGCGATCCTGCAGTCCGAGGGGCGCAAGCAGATCAAGGGTGTGCTGCGCCACCAGGGCACGATCGCCGGCATCGGCAACGCCTATTCCGACGAGATCCTGCACGCGGCCCGCATGTCGCCGTACAAGCCAGCGAGCAGCATCGAGGACGGCGACCTGGAGACGCTGTTCAACGCCGTCAAGGACACGATCGGCGACGCGGTCGAGCGGTCCCGCGGACTGCACGCGAGCGAGCTCAAGAGCGAGAAGAGGACGAACCTCGCGGTCCACGGCCGCACCGGCCAGACCTGCCCGGTGTGCGGTGACGTGGTCCGCGAGGTGTCCTTCGCCGACTCGAGCCTGCAATATTGCGCAACCTGCCAGACCGGCGGGAAGCCGCTGGCGGACCGCCGGATGAGCAAGCTGCTGAAGTAGGTCAGCTGGAGGGCGTCGGGACCTCGGGGAGGTCCTGGTCCATCATCGAGCCGCAGGTGTCGGTGGAGTACTTCTCGAACGCCTCGGTCGCCTTCTTCTCGCTGTCGGAGAGCGACTCGTCGAGCTTCTCGAGGTCCGCGGCGCTGTCGTCCTCCTTGAGCTCGCCGACCTGCTCGATCATCAGCTCGAAGCCGTCGCGCGCATCGTCGGAGATGTTCTCGGGAGTCCCGACCTCCTCCATGTCCTTGGCCCAGGCCTTGATCAGGGCCAGCGCCTCCTTCTCCGACGGCTGCTCGGACATGTCGATGTCGTCGAACACGCTGGTCAGGCTGTCGCAGAACTCCTTCTCGGATGCGTCCGTCGGCGCACCTCCGCCGCCGCAGCCCACCACGGACGCGCCGACGAGCAGGAGTGATGCCGTGAGCAGTCCGGTCTTCGCAGGCTTCTTCATGGGTTCCCCCTGGTCACGCGGCGCGTCCGTCGCGCCGTCGGTCGGGGTCCACCCTGCCGCATCCGGTCGCGTCAGGCGAAGGCAGCGGGGAGCGGGACCCCCAGCGCGGCGCGCAGGCTCTGGAGGTACGCCGACCGCGGGACCTCCACGACACCGAGCGAGGCAAGGTGGGGCGTCTGCCACTGCACGTCGAGCACCCGCCGGTCAGCGTGCTCGTCGCGCAGCAGGTCAACCAGCCCGACCAGCGCGACCTTCGAGGCGTCGCGCTCGTGGTGGAACATCGACTCCCCCGCGAACAGCCCGCCGATGCTCACGCCGTAGAGACCACCCGCGAGCCGCCCGTCGCGCCACGCCTCGACGGAGTGCACCCAGCCGAGCTCGTGCAGCGCGAGGTAGGCCGCGCGCACGTCGCGGGTGATCCAGCCGTCCGGCCGCTTGCGGTCGCCGCAGGCGTCGATGACCTGCTCGAACGCCGTGTCGACCCGGATCTCGAAGGTGCGCGCCGAGCGTCGCAGTGATCGGGAGACCGCCAGCCCGTCGAGGGGCAGCACGCCGCGCCGTACGGGCGAGAACCAGCCCATCGGCGAGCGCCGCCCACCCGTCGGCATCGGGAAGAGCCCCTGCTCGTAGGCCGCGAGCAGGGACCCGGGCGCGAGGTCGCCGCCGATCGCCACCAGGTCGTCCTCGGGGTCCCAGTCGGCCGGCTCGGGGAAGACCCACGGCGAGGGGTCGGGCAGGACGGGCACGTCAGGACGATATCGGGGCCGGCCGCCTAGTCTTGGCCCCATGAGCGAGCGGAGCGAGCGATGAGCCTGGCCGGCAACGTCAGCAAGCGTCTGGCACCCAGGATCACGCAGGCCGCGCCGGGTCTGACGACGTCCTTCGTGCGGGAGGCCCTCAACCGCGCCATCGAGGGGGTCGGCCCGCTCCCGGGCGCCGCGGCCGCCGCCGACAAGCAGCTCGCCGAGCAGGGCGGCAACGTCGACCGGGCCATCCACGACGTGATCGAGAACCACGTGCGCTACGCCGGCGCACAGGGCTTCCTGACCAACGTCGGCGGCCTCGTGACCGCGGCGGTGACGATCCCCGCCAATGTCACCGGGCTGACGCTCGTGCAGTGCCGGATGATCGCCGGCATCGCCCACCTGCGCGGCCACGACCTGAGCGATCCGCGCGTGCGCAACGCGATCCTCACGACCCTGCTCGGTGAGGAGTCGGTCGCCCAGCTCGTGAAGAAGCGCAAGATCCCCGCGCCGCCCATGGCGCTTGCCACCGCACCAGCCCACGACGCCGGGCTCGACAAGATCATCAGCGCCGAGGTGGGGGCCGACCTCGTGGCCCGCGTCGCCGGCAAGCGGTTCGCGGTCACGCTGGGGCGGCGCGTGCCCGTCGTCGGTGGTCTCGTCGGCATGGGCGCCGACGGCTTTGCGACCTGGAAGATCGGGCGGTACGCCGACCGCGAGATCCTCGCCCGGCCGCGGACGTAATACCGGGTGCTGCGGGGTGGGTGACAGCTCGGGCGCCGACTCGGGGGTAGTTAAGTGAAACTTTGTCGTTCTCGACCGCTGAGAGCACAAGCTCTCACTTAACTACCCCCGACGGCGCGGGTCAGCGGCGGCGGAGCCTGCGATAGGCCCCGAGGGCGACCCGGCCGGAGCGGCTGGTCTCCATCGCCTGGACGGTCTTCTCGGCGGGGGTACGGCGCGCGATCTCGAGCTCGCGTCGGGTCTCGTCAAGGTCGCGGGCCAGGGTCGCCTCCGACTCCCGCAGCCGGGAGCCCTCGACGAGGAGGGCCTTGATCGCATCCAGGGCCGGGGGCAGCAGGTCGGCCGCGGTGGCCGTGTCGGGGTCGCTGAAGGCCTCTGCCGGCTGCCCGATCAGGTCGGCGACGTCGCCGACGACGTCGTAGCCCCGCTTCTGGATCTCCTCGACCCAGGTGCGCGACAGCTCCTGGACCCACTCGTGGGTGGCGGGCGGAAGCCCGAGGCGAGCGGACTTGGTGCGCCGCGACAGCGTCTGGTGGGCGAGCAGCTCGCGCACGAGGGGGCGGTAGTCGGGCGGGTCGACCACGGGGGTGACGCGCTTGTTGATCAGCCGCAGCAGCGCGGTCTCCGGCACCCCCATCGAGGGGTTGGCGCGCTCGGGCGTGAGGTCGAGCTCGAGCCCGTCGAGACCGAACGTGTGGCTGAACCGGCGCCACAGCTCGTCGGGCGCGGCACCCGGCCTGGGCACGGTGACGAGGTGGACCTGCTCGGGCGGCAACGTCGAGCCCCAGCGGTCGAGGATGTCGGGGATCTCCTGGGCACCCCAGAACCACGACCCGATCCGGGTGTCGCGCGCCGGGTCGCGGATCATCTCGAGGAAGTGCGAGAAGGACACCAGGCTGCGGTGCTTGACGTTCTCCTGCCACTCCGCGGGGACCTGGCGGACCAGGTCGCGCACCGACACGATCAGGTGCACCTCCACGCCCTCACCGAAGGAGGTCAGGGCCCGGTCGATCTGGGTCGGGGACGCGGTCGAGAGGATCTCGTGGCTGATGATCGAGGTCCCCGGCCAGGCCCGGACCTCCTCGGCGAGCCGGTCCCACGCACCGACGGCCTGCGTCTCGAGCCCGCCCCAGGTCAGCCGCATCAGGTCGAGGGCGGCCAGGAAGTGCCCGTCGAAGCGGTCGATCGGGTAGAGGATCCCCTGCTCGCGCAGCGACTCGCGGTTGCGGAACAAGACGTCCTGCAAGTAGGACGTGCCGGTCTTCGGGGTGCCGACGTGGAGCAGGACCTTCTTCATCCCTGTCCCTTCCACGTGTCGTCGACCAGCATGCGTACGGCGAGGTCCAGCACCTGCTGGCCGGAGGCCACACCCGGAGGCCCTGCGGCCACGGGGGCAGCCGACTCGGCCGGCACCACGGCGCGGGGATCTCCGACGACAGCGTATCCAGCGCGGCTCAGCTGCCGCGCCATGCGCTCCGCCGCCGCCTTCACCCACGCGCGGTGCTCGGCGGGCAGCGCGACGGGCGGCGTGGTGGTGGCAGGCATCCGCGGCAGCAGGGTGTGGGTCATCAGCGCAGCACGCTCGTCGGGCGGCACCAGCAGGCCGACCACCGTGGCGATCCGCCTGGCCAGCTCGGCGGCGTCGGCCCCCGGGCGGACGGGCGGTGGCAGGCGCCGTACGGCGAGGAGGTCCGGGAGCTGTGACCGGTCCAGCACGACGCGCACGTCGGGGCTCTGGGCGCGGTGGCGATCAGCGACCGCGGCGAGGTCGATGCGGGGCGGCAGCTCGTCGCGCTGCTGCCAGAAGCGCAGCCACTCCAGCCACCCGAAGGAGCCGCGCTCGAAGCAACGGCGGCTCCACACGTCGGCGAGCATCTGGTCGAGCGGCCCCCCGAGCACCAGCACCGGCGCGCCGGGACCGCCCGGCGAACGACCGTGGCTGGTGAGGTGGTCGCGCACGCCGGCGACCTCGATCGGGTCACCGGCCAGGCGGTGACGGCGGTGCCAGAACCGGTTCAGCCGCCGCGGCGGGGTCGGCACGCCGAGAGCGACGACGTCCTCGGCCAGGACGCTGGTGGCGACCCGGACCAGCTCGTCGGGAGGCAGCAGGGCCGGATCGACCGGCTGCGGCCCGTACGGCGACCGGCCGGCCCCGACCAGCGCCAGGTCCGGCTTCCCGCGACCCGGGGCCGCGGCCGTGAGCACACGGTCGGCGAGGCCGTCGGGGGCGCGACCCGCGAGGTTGAGCCGCCGCAGCAGCTCGAGCTGCTGGGCGCCGGGCAGCACCCGCGCCGTCGGCACGCCGTCGCCGGTCCACGCGTCCCACGGAGTCGTCCCGCCCGCGCACAGGTGAGCGACCCAGCCCCAGGCGCGAGCGGTCCCCGGGACCGACGGCTCGGAGCTCAACGCTCGCGCAGCCGACGGGCCTGCTGGCGCAGCTTGCGCCCGAGGTCGTCGGGCGAGGTGCGCTCGGCCGCCTCGCGGGTCATCGTCGTCAGGGCGTCGAGGGCAGCACCCAGCTGCAGCTTGGGGCTGACCCGGTCAGGGTCGCGCCACTGCTTGTCGGGGTTGGGACGGATCGGGCGGAGGTCCTCGACGTCGCCGATCACGTCGACGCCGCTGTCCTTGATCCAGTCGATCCACTGCTGGGCCTGCGCCTCGGCGAAGTCGAAGCGGTCGGGCGGCAGCCTGACCGGGAAGGAGTCGCGGGCGACCAGCACCTCCTGGGCCAGCAGCTCGCGGATCAGCCCGTCATAGGTCGCATCGCGCCACATCGGCAGCTCGAGGCGACGGTTGAGGCGGCGTACGAGCTGGGTCTCGGCGATGCCGAGGGACCGGTTGGAGCGCTCGGAGTCGAGCGGCGCCCAGGCGGGGTCGATGCCGAAGGCGCTGCAGAACCGGAACCACAGCTCGTTGCCCGTCGGACCGCGGTCGTGCGGGACGGTGACGACGTGCACGCGCTCGGGCGGCAGCTTGGCGCCCCAGTTGCCGAGCACGCTGGGCAGGTCCATCGCGCTGCGGAACCACGTCTGCCCGCGCTCGACCTTGTTGAGGAAGCGCTGGAAGGTCCACTTGCGACCCTGCTTGATGCTCTCCTGCCACGCCGCCGGTAGCTGGCGCCCGAGGTCGCGCGCGGAGTAGACGACGTGGACCTCGCTGTCGGAGAGGTCGTTCATCACCCGCGCGATCGTGTCGGGCTTGGCCGGCGCGAGGATCTCGTGACTGATCACCACGGTGCCTCGGGCCTTGCGGACGCGCTTGACCATCGTGTCCCAGGAACCGTCGGCGTGCCCGGGACTGCCGCCCCAGTCCTGGTCGAGCAGGTCGAGCGCCGCGCGGAAGTGGAACAGGTCGGCGTCGACGAACCGGTTCTTGGTCGGGATCGTCACGCCGTGCTCGGCCAGCGAGGCCTGGTTGAGCATCAGCCGGTCCTGAAGGTAGGTCGTCCCGGTCTTCGGGGCGCCGATGTGGAGATAGACGACGCGGCTCATGGGGCCATCCTGCCCGATCAACCGGCAGCGAGCGCGCGCACCACGGCACTTGGGCTGGGGCGCCCGAGGTGCTGCGCCATCCAGACGCTGGTCTGCACGACCGCGTCGAGATCCACGCCGGTCTCGATGCCGAGACCGTTGAGCATCCACACGAGGTCCTCGGTGGCGAGGTTGCCCGTGGCGCTCTTGGCATAGGGGCACCCGCCGAGCCCGCCCGCGCTGGCGTCGTACGTCGAGATGCCCTCCTGCAACGCGGAGTAGGTGTTGGCGAGGGCCTGGCCGTAGGTGTCGTGGAAGTGCATGGCGAGGTCGTCGACGTGCATCCCGGCACCGACGAAGCCGGCGATCAGCTCCTTGACGTGCCCGGCCGTGCCGACGCCGATCGTGTCGCCGAGGCTGAGCTGGCTGGCGCCGAGGTCGAAGAGCCGCTTGCCGACGCCGACGACCTGCTCGATCGGCACGGCACCCTCCCACGGGTCGCCGAAGCACATGGAGACATAGGCCCGCACGTCGAGCCCGGCCGCCCGCGCCCGGGTGACGGTCGGCTCGAACATCGCGAACTGCTCGTCGAGCGAGCGGTTGAGGTTCTTGTTCGCGAACGTCTCGGTCGCGCTGCCGAAGATCGCGATGTGCTTGAGGCCGAGCTCGAGGGCCCGGTCGAGGCCGCGCTCGTTGGGGACGAGGACGGGCATGTCCCGCCCCGCGTCACCGAGCGCGGTCATCACGTCCGCCGCGTCGGCGAGCTGCGGAACCCACTTCGGGTGCACGAAGCTGGTCGCCTCGACGATCGGCAGCCCCGCGGCCACGAGCCGCTGGATGAACTCGACCTTCACCTCGGTCGAGATGACGCCCTTCTCGTTCTGCAGGCCGTCGCGGGCGCCGACCTCGTAGATCGTGACCTTGCTGGGCAGTGTGCTCACTCGTTGCTCCTCGGTTTCGACACGCTCGCTGCGCTCGCTGCTCAACCAGCGGAGACGGGCTCGACGACAATCAGGGTGGCGCCGAGCGCGACCTGCTGGCCGGCCGCGACGTTGACCTCGGTGACGGTGCCGGCGAACGGCGCCTTCAGCGCGAGCTCCATCTTCATCGCCTCCATCGCTCCCAGCGTCTCACCCTCGACAACCTGCTGGCCGACGGCGACGAGGACGTCGAGGACGGTCCCGGGCATCGGCGCGACCAGCGTGCCGTCGCCCAGTGCGGGACCGTGGTCGCCGAACGCGTCGGGCCGCTCGAACACGAAGCGCTGCCCGTGCCGCGACACCTCGATCGTGTGGGCCTGGGCGTTGACGATGGCCAGCTCGTCGAGCCCGTCGATGGTGAGTACGGCGACGTGGTCGGCCAGCCGGCGCTCGCGCACCGATCGCCGCACGCCGTCGGAGCCGACGATCGCGCTGGCCGCGACGTCGACGCGGAGCTCGTGCAGCTCGCCGCCGTGCTCGAGCGCCACCAGGGTCGGCGCCGTCGGGCCGGCCGAGCGCCAGCCGTCGGGGGTGAACGGATCGCCGGGGTTGTCCGCGAAGCGCGGGCTGTGCAGCGCTGCGTCGACCCAGGCCGCCAGCAGGAGCGGGATCTCCGGCGACGGCGCCGGGACCTCCGCGGTGTCCAGCCAGGCGGTGTCGATCGTCGCGTCGCGGAACTCGTCGCTCGCGGCGAGGGCCCGGACGAAGCCGAGGTTGGTGGTCAGGCCGAGGACGGCCGAGCCGTCGAGGGCGGCGACGAGGTTGGCGCGCGCCGCCTCACGGTCCTCGCCCCAGGCGATCACCTTGCCGAGCATCGGGTCGAAGCTGGTGCTGACGACCTGGCCGGACTCGAGGGCGTGGTCGACCCTCGCCGAGGACGCCCAGCGGACCAGGTCGGCGCGGCCGGCCTGGGGCAGGAAGCCCCCGAACGAGTCCTCGGCATAGACCCGCGCCTCGATGGCGTGGCCCGCCAGCGTGACGTCGGCCTGGTCGAAGCCGAGCTCCTCGCCGTCGGCGATGCGGAGCTGGAGCTCGACGAGGTCGATGCGCTCGCCGCGGACCCGCACGATCTCCTCGGTGACCGGGTGCTCGACCTGGAGGCGGGTGTTCATCTCGAGGAAGTAGACCTCCCCGCTGTCGGAGTCGAGGAGGAACTCGACGGTGCCGGCGTTGGTGTAGCCGACCTCGCGCGCCAGGTTCACCGCGCTGGTCGTGATGACCTCGCGCTGGGCCTCGGTGATCGTCGGGGCCGGCGCCTCCTCCAGCACCTTCTGGTGCCGGCGCTGCGTCGAGCAGTCGCGCTCGAAGAGGTGGACCGCGTTGCCGTGCGCGTCGGCGAAGACCTGCACCTCGATGTGACGGCCGTGCTCGACGTACTTCTCGATCAGGATCGTGTCGTCGCCGAACGCCGTGAGCGCCTCGCGCTTCGCGGCGGCCAGCGCTGCGGCGTACTCACCCTGGCTCCGGACGATGCGCATGCCCTTGCCGCCGCCGCCGGCTGCGGCCTTCACGAGGACGGGATAGGAGTACGTCGATGGGTCGGCGTCCGTGGAGTAGGACGGGACGACGGGGACGCCCGCGGTGATGGCGATCTCGCGGGCGGCGTCCTTCTTGCCCATCTTGTCCATGACGTCGGCGCTCGGGCCGACCAGCACCAGGCCCTCGGCCCCCTCGATGGCGCGCGCGAAGGCGGACCGCTCGGAGAGGAAGCCGTAGCCGGGGTGGATCGCGTCGGCGCCGACCTCACGCGCGGCGGCGACGATGGCGTCGACGTCGAGGTAGCTCGGCACCTCGACCACCTCGTCGGCCGCGCGGACGTGCAGGCCGTCGCGGTCGTTGGCGGTGTGGACAGCGACGGTGCGGATGCCGAGGGCGCTGGCGGTGCGCATGATGCGCAGCGCGATCTCGCCGCGGTTGGCGACCAACAGGGTCTTCATAGTGCTCCTTGGTTTCGACACGCTCGCTGGCGCTCGCTGCTCAACCGGCGGGTGTTCACATTCGGAAGATGCCGTAGGAGGGAGCCGGGACCGGGACGCGCGCGGCGACCGCCAGTCCCATGCCGAGGACGCGGCGGGTGTCGGCGGGGTCGATGACGCCGTCGTCCCACAGTCGCGCGGTCGAGTAATAAGGAGAGCCCTGCGTCTCGTACTGCTCGCGGATCGGTGCCTTGAACGCCTCGACCTGCTCGTCGGTCTCCAGGTCGGTGCGCACGGTGGCGAGCACGCCCGCGGCCTGCTCGCCGCCCATCACCGAGATCCGGGCGTTCGGCCACATCCACAGGAAGCGGGGGTCGTAGGCCCGCCCGCACATGCCGTAGTTGCCGGCGCCGAACGAGCCGCCGATGACGACCGTGAACTTCGGGACGACGCTGCAGGCGACCGCCGTGACGAGCTTCGCGCCGTCGCGGGCGATGCCGCGGTTCTCGTACTCCCGCCCGACCATGAAGCCGGAGATGTTCTGCAGGAAGACCAGCGGGATGCCGCGCTGGTTGCACAGCTCGATGAAGTGCGCGCCCTTGAGCGCGGACTCGCTGAACAGGATGCCGTTGTTGGCGATGATGCCCACGTCGTAGCCGTGGATCTTCGCGAAGCAGGTCACCAGCGTCTCGCCGTACAGCTTCTTGAACTCGTGCATCCGGCTGCCGTCGACGATGCGGCGGATGACCTCGCGGACGTCGTACGGCGTGCGGGTGTCCGTCGGCACGACGTCGTAGAGCGACTCCGGCGGCTCGTGGGGCTCCTCGACCTCCCCGGGTGCGCGACCGGCGGCGGTCTGCGTCGGCAGGGTGGCGACGATGCTGCGCACGATCCGCAGCGCGTGTGCGTCGTCGTCGGCCAGGTGGTCGACGACGCCGCTCTTGCGGGCGTGGACGTCACCGCCGCCGAGGTCCTCGGCCGTGACGACCTCGCCGGTCGCGGCCTTCACCAGCGGCGGGCCGCCGAGGAAGATCGTGCCCTGGTTCTTGACGATCACGGACTCGTCGCTCATCGCGGGGACGTAGGCGCCGCCGGCCGTGCAGGAACCCATGACGCTGGCGATCTGCGGGATGCCGCGGCCGCTGAGGTTGGCCTGGTTGAAGAAGATCCGGCCGAAGTGCTCGCGGTCGGGGAAGACGTCGTCCTGCATCGGGAGGAAGGCGCCGCCCGAGTCGACGAGATAGATGCAGGGCAGGTGGTTGTCGCTGGCGATCGTCTGCGCGCGCAGGTGCTTCTTGACCGTCATCGGGTAGTAGGTGCCGCCCTTGACGGTGGCGTCGTTGGCGACGACCACCACCTCACGGCCCTCGACCCTGCCGATCCCGGTGACGACGCCGGCGGCGGGGACGGCGTTGTCGGCGCCGTACATCCCGGTGGCGGCCAGCGGGCTCAGCTCGAGGAACGGACTGCCCGAGTCGAGCAGCCGGTCCACCCGGTCGCGGACGAGGAGCTTGCCCCGGCCGGTGTGCTTGGCGCGGGCGCTCTCCGAACCACCCTGGCGAACCAGCGCCAGCCGCTCCCGGAGGTCGTCGACGAGGTCGCGCATGGAGGGTGTGCTGGAATCGGCGGTCACGTGTGCAGGTTAGCGATCGTTAACCTGCGGCGTCCAGTGCGCGGGGCTCGGGCGAGGATTTCCGCACACGCATGTCATCCCTCGGGGTTAGCGAGCGCTAACCTCAACGCATGACGAGCCGGGCGGGGAGCGAGCCGAGCACCCCCAGCCGGCGCCAGCAGATCCTCGACATCGCCGCGGACCTGTTCGCCCACCGCGGCTTCCACGGCGTCTCCGTGGCCGACCTCGGCGCCGCCTGCGGCATCTCCGGCCCGGCGCTCTACAAGCACTTCCCCAGCAAGGACGCCGTGCTCGCCGAGATGCTGGTCACGATCAGCGAGCGACTCCTGGCCGAGGGCACGGCACGCGTGCAGTCCTCGTCGGACGCCGTGTCGGCCATCGAGGCACTCGTCGAGTGGCACATCGAGTTCGCCCTCGAGCACCGCGCGCTCATCGTCGTCCAGGACCGCGACTGGTCGTCGCTGCCGGACGCCGCCCGTGAGCGGGTGCGCAGCCTGCAGCGTGAGTACGTCGATGTGTGGGCCGACCAGCTCAAGCGCGCGCACCGCGGCCTGCACACCGACCGGGCCCGAGCGATGGCGCACGCCGCCTTCGGGCTGCTCAACTCCACGCCCCACAGCGGGCTGATCCCGGATCGGCAGATGCACGACCTGCTGCGCGAGATGGCGCTCGGCGCCCTGCGCCCACCCGGCCCGGCCGGCACCGGCACCTCCTGGGGAGCCGATAGAGTCGAGGCATGAAGCTCAGCGCGAAGCTCGAAGAGGCGTTCAACGCACAGATCACCCTGGAGTTCCAGGCTTCCCTGGTCTATCGCCAGCTCGCCATCGAGCTCGAGCTCATGGACCTGCCCGGCATGGCGGCCTGGCTGCGCCACCAGGCCGACGAGGAGATCGTCCACGCCAACAAGTTCATCGACCACGTCGCCGACCGCGACGGACACCCGGTCATCGGCGCCACCACCGCTCCCAAGGTCACGGTCACCTCGGTGCTCGACGCGTTCAGGTCTGCGCTCGCACACGAGGAGAAGGTCTCGGAGTCGATCCGCAACCTCTACCGCACCGCCGAGGCCGAGGGCGACCTCGACTCCCGGCCGCTCCTCAACTGGTTCATCGAGGAGCAGGTGGAGGAGGAGGCGACCGTCAAGGAGATCGTCGGTCGCGTCACGATGATCAACGACGACGGTCCCGGCCTGCTGCGCCTCGACGAGGAGCTCGGCGCCCGCCCGGCCTCGACCACCGAGGCCAAGCGGGGCTGACCCAGCCCGGCGCAGTACCCGATCACTCGTCCGCGAGCAGACGGGCGAGGTCCCGCTCTGCGCGCAGGGCCGCCTCCTCCGCGATCGCCAGGTCGTCGATCTCGTCGTCGACGCCGTCAGCGCGCGGACGCGACTGGCTGAGCGCGTGCAGCCGGGCCAGCACCTCGTCGCGGGCGAGGCCTCGCAGCTGGAAGAGCACGAACGGGTCGCGCTGGACCAGCCACGCGAGCTGGGTGAGCACCGCCAGCGCGTGCGGACAGGGGTCCAGCCAGGTCTCGCAGGAGCAGGCAGAGCCCAGCTCGCCGCCGTACGGCAGCAGCTCGACCCCGGCCTCCTCCACCGACTCCACGAACTGGTGGGGCAGGTCGCCCGCCATCAGTGCCGCGATGCGCCCTGCCTCGGCGGCGATCAGCTCCACCAGCACCGACTGATCGTCGGCGGCCAGCACGGGCACGGTGCCGGTCACGGTGTAGGCGTCGTCCCCGTCGACGACCGCGGCGACGAACGCGCCCGCGGCGACGGTGATGGCGCCGACGTCGCCGGCCCGCGCGTGGGCGCGGCCGCGCTTCAGCTCCGCGGCGGAGAAGGCCGCCTCCTCGACCGCCCGGAGGAACGCCTTGCTCCACCAGGTGCTGGGCGCACCACCGCGCCGCGGCGGGAACCGGGGGTGGGTCACTCCGCCGACGAGCTCAGTCATCTTCGGCACCGGGCGTGCGTCGCAGGGTGACGAGGTCGCGCAGGTCGTCGTTGCTCAGCTCGGTCAGCGCGGTCTCACCGCGCGCAAGCACCGAGTCGGCCAGCGACCTCTTGCGGGCGAGCAGCTCGGCGATCTTCTCCTCGATGGTGCCCTCGGTGATGAAGCGGTGCACCTGCACGGGCTTGGTCTGGCCGATCCGGTAGGCCCGGTCGGTGGCCTGGTCCTCGACCGCGGGGTTCCACCACCGGTCGACGTGGATGACGTGGTCGGCGCGGGTCAGGTTGAGCCCGGTGCCGCCGGCCTTGAGCGAGAGCAGGAAGACCGGGGTCTCGCCCTCCTGGAAGCGCGCGACCATCCGTTCGCGCTCGGCGACGGGCGTGCCGCCGTGCAGGAACTGGTGGGTGACCCCGGCCTTGCTGAGGTGCTGCTCGAGGAGGCGGGCCATGGCGACGTACTGCGTGAAGAGGAGGACGGCGCCGTCCTCGGCGAGCACCGTGCCGATCAGCTCGTCGAGGAGGTCGAGCTTCTCCGAGCGGCCCGCGAGCTTGGGGTTGGTCTGCTTGAGGAAGTGGGCCGGGTGGTTGCAGATCTGCTTGAGGCCGGTGAGCAGCTTGAGCACCAGCCCGCGCCGGGTCTCCTCGTCGGCCTCCTCGATGCGGCGCATGCAGTCGCGGACGTAGGTCTCGTAGAGCACGACCTGTTCGCGGGTCAGGCCGAGCAGGTGGTCGGTCTCGGTCTTCGGCGGCAGCTCCGGGGCGATGCCGGGGTCGGACTTGCGCCGGCGCAGCAGGAAGGGCCCGATCAGGTCCGCGAACCGCCTGGTCACCGCCGGGTCGACGCCCGCCTCGATCGGCGCGGCCCACACCTTGCGGAACGCGTTGCGGCTGCCGAGCAGGCCGGGGATCGCCCAGTCGAGGATCGCCCAGAGCTCGGTGAGGTTGTTCTCGACCGGGGTGCCGGTCAGCGCGACCCGGGCCGCGCTCGGGATCGTGCGCAGCGCTCGCGACGTCGAGGACTGGGCGTTCTTGACGTGCTGCGCCTCGTCGGCAACCACGAGGTCCCACCCGACTCCGGCCAGCGCCTCGGCATCACGGCGCATGGTGCCGTACGTCGTGAGCACGAAACCGCGTTCCGCTGGTTGAGCAGCGAGCGAAGCGAGCGAGTCGGAACCAAGGCCTTCCAACGATCGCGCGGAACCGTGGAAGCGGCGCACCGGCACGCCCGGCGCGAACTTGCGGATCTCCGCCTCCCAGTTGCCGAGGAGTGAGGCGGGACAGACCACGAGCGTCGGCCCATTGCCGCGGTGCAGGTGCAGCGCGATCACCTGGACCGTCTTCCCGAGCCCCATGTCGTCGGCCAGGCAGGCACCGAGGCCGAGGTCGGTGAGCTCGGCCATCCACGTGAGCCCCTGGCGCTGGTAGTCGCGCAGGGTGGCGGCGAGTCCGGGGGGTACGGCGACGGGCTCGCCCTTGCCAGCGGCCTGCAACCGGTCGCGGACCTTGAGCAGGGAGGCGCCCACGATCGCCTCGTGCTCGACCTCCTCGACCGAGACGACGTTGGTCAGCGTCGCGGCCAGCGCGGCGGCGGGCTGGACGGTGCGGATCATCCGGCGCTTGGCCCGCTTGAGCATCGCGGGGTCGACGACGGTCCAGTTGTCGCGGATCTTGATGATCGGCGTCGCGGCGCCCGCGAGCTGGTCCATCTCCTCCTCGCTCAGCGCGTCACCGTGCAGCGCGAGCTGCCACTGGAAGCCGAAGAGCGCCTCCGGCCCGAACAACCCGGTCTGCAGCGCCTCCTCGCGCTGCGGCCCCTTCCGGGCCTCGGTGAGCTCGACCTTCGCGGTGACGTCGCGGTCGAGGTGGCGCGGCCAGAGCACGTCGACCCCGGCCTCCTTGAGGGCGGTGACGCCGGAGTCGAGCAGGCTGACGAGCTCGTCGGTGTCGAGGGTCAGCTCGTCGGGCACCCGCAGCTCGAGGAAGCGCTCCAGCACCGGCCACGCGTCGGCGGCGGCGCGCAGCGCGATGCTGGCGTGGGTGCGGGCCCGGTCGCCGAAGCCGTGGCTCGCGTCGAGACCCGACTCGGTCCACAGCACGGCGGCGTCGCACACGTGGGCCGCGTTGTCGGAGGCGTGGACCTGGAGGACGATGCGGACGGAGCCGGCGACGAGCTCGTCCTCGTCGGCCTCGATCCGCAGGGCGATGGAGACGAGCTGGGGACGGTCGTCGCTCGAGCGGGCGCGGGCGCGCGCGACGCGCTCCTGCAGCCGGCGGGTGAAGTCGGGGTCGACCCGAGGGGCGCGCGGACCCGCCTGTCCCCCGGCGACCGGCGGGCGGCGGGTCGCGATCGGAGCCGCGCGTGGCATCGCGTCCGCCACGGCGTCGAGCACCGCGCGCACGATCCCCTCGGCCGTCGCCGCGTCGAGCCCGTCATGGGACCGCGCCGCCGCGAGCTGGGTGATCCGGTCCTCGTCGGCGCGCTCGAGCGCCGCGACCTGCCACGAGAGCCCGCTCGGGTCGGGGCCGAACTTGCCGGCGGCGACCAGCCGCATGCCGAGCAGGGCCGCGCCGCTCAGCAGCGCGACGCTCGGGTGCAGGTCGTCACGGTTGTGGGCCTTGGTGAGCACCGGCAGCGCGCCCCGGATCGGCAACGCCACGGTGCGCCGCTCGTCGGAGAACTCCACCAGCCCGTCCCGGGGCGGTTCGGCCGCACGGAAGGTGGCGGGTCCGGTCACGGGCACGAAGCTCATGCACTACCTCCACCCCTCACCGACCGCGCCCGCCGGGCTTGCGCGGGCACGAAGGAGGCTAACGGGCGAGACCGACAACGAGTTCCCTCGAGTGGAACTTCAGGTGCGCCCTCCGTCCGGCTAGCCTCGCCTCCATGAGCATCCTCGACGCCCCCCTCGCCCGCCTCGACGGCACCCCCGGCACCCTCCGCGACCTCACCGGCGGCCAGCCGGCGCTGCTGGTCAACGTCGCCAGCAAGTGCGGCCTGACGCCGCAGTACTCCACCCTCGAGCAGCTGCAGGCGACGTACGCCGATCGCGGCTTCACCGTCGTCGGCCTGCCGTGCAACCAGTTCGGCGGTCAGGAGCCGGGCAGCAGCGAGGAGATCGCGGAGTTCTGCTCGTCGACCTACGGCGTGAGCTTCCCGATGTCGGAGAAGGTCGAGGTCAACGGCGAGGGCCGCCACGAGATCTACTCGCAGCTCGTCGAGACGCCCAACGAGAAGGGCGAGAGCGGCGACGTGCAGTGGAATTTCGAGAAGTTCCTGGTCGACGCCGACGGTGTCGTGGTGGCGCGCTTCAACCCCGGCGTCGAGCCCGACGACGCGCTGGTCACCGGCGGGATCGAGTCGCTGCTCGGCTGATCAGGCCGGCGCCGCGGGCGTGACCAAGCGCACCGCGATAATGATTGGATAGTTGCCAACGTCAATCAATAACCTTGCCGGGTGACTACCGACATCCAGAGCCAGCCCGGCCAGACCGGCCCCGCTGAGAACAGTGACAAGCTCGACAAGAGCGTCCTGATGGTTGCGGGCGTCGTCGTCCTCGGCGCCATCATGTCCATCCTCGACATCACCGTCGTCTCCGTCGCGCTGAACACCTTCCAGGAGGAGTTCGACGCCACCGCGGCCGCGGTCGCGTGGACGATGACGGGCTACACCCTGGCCCTCGCGAGCGTCATCCCGCTCACGGGCTGGGCTGCCGACCGCTTCGGCACCAAGCGGCTCTACCTCCTCGCCGTCCTCCTCTTCACCGCCGGCTCGGTGCTCTGCGCAACCGCGACGTCGCTGGAGATGCTGGTGCTCTACCGCGTCCTCCAGGGCCTCGGTGGCGGCATGCTGATGCCGCTCGGCATGACGATCCTGACCCGCGCCGCCGGCCCGGAGCGCATCGGTCGCGTCATGGCCGTGCTCGGCATCCCGATGCTGCTCGGCCCGATCTTCGGCCCGATCATGGGCGGCGCCCTGATCGACTCCGTGTCGTGGCACTGGATCTTCCTGATCAACCTGCCGATCGGCATCGGCGCGATGGTCTATGCCTGGATCGTGCTGCCGAAGGACGACGTCGAGCCGTCGGAGACCTTCGACTGGCTCGGCATGCTGCTGCTCTCCCCGGGTCTGGCCGCGTTCTTGTACGGCGTCAGCTCGATCCCCGAGCACGGCACCGCGATGGCCCGCGAGGTCATGGTCCCGATGGTGCTCGGCATCGTGCTGATCGTCGCCTTCGTGCCGTGGGCCCTGGCCAGGCGCAACCTGCACCCGCTCGTCGAGCTGCGCCTGTTCAAGAACAAGGACATGACCGTGGCCGTGCTCGCGATGATGCTGTTCGCGATCGCATTCTTCGGCGCCTCGCTGCTCTTCCCGCTCTACTTCATCCAGGTCCGTGGCGAGGACGCCCTCGGCGCCGGCCTGCTCCTGGCCCCGCAGGGCATCGGCGCGATGATCACCATGCCGATCGCCGGGATCCTGGCCGACAAGATCGGCCCCGGCAAGATCGTGCTCGTCGGCATCACCGTCATCACGGTCGGGATGGCGATGTTCACGCAGATCGGCGCGGACACGTCCTACCCCTACATGCTCGCCGCGCTGTTCATCATGGGCCTGGGCATGGGCGGCACGATGATGCCGATCATGACCGCCGCCCTCGCGACGCTCACCGCGCACAACGTGGCCCGCGGCTCGACCCTGCTCAACATCACCCAGCAGGTCGCCGCGTCGATCGGCACCGCGCTCTTCTCGGTGATCCTCACCAACGAGCTGGTCAAGAGCGACGCCGTCGCGCAGGCGGGTGCGGTCAACGCCGCCGCCGAGGGCAGCGACGATCCCAACGTCATCGCCCAGGCCGCGCAGTCGCTCGGCATCGACCCCGCCTCGCTGCAGGCGCTGTTCGCCCGGGCCACCGAGGACATGGCGTCGTCGTTCGCAACGGTCTTCATCGTCGCGACCTTCCTCGTCGCCTGCTGCCTGGTGCCGGCGGCGTTCCTGCCCCGCAAGAAGGTCGCGCCCGTCGACCCGGCCGCGATGATCGGTCACTGACCGGGCGGCGGTGGGTCAGGTCTGGGTGCCGAGCGTGAGGGGCAGTACGGCGGTCGCGCCGGCTGCTCGCAGGGCGGCGCCCGCGACCGTCAACGTCCAGCCGCTGACGACGAGGTCGTCGACGAGCAGCACCGGACCGGCGGGCACGTCGGCGAGCAGGTCGTAGCGGCGCTTCACGGCCGCGACCCGCTGGGCCGAGTTGGCGGCACCCTGGCCGGGGACGACGGTCTCGTCGACGATCGCGAACCGGCCGACGATCGGGATCTGCATGACCCGCGACAACCCGGTCGCGAGGTCGCCGACGAGCTGGGGCCGGGTCGCGGACTCGATGCCGACGATGGCCACCGGTCGCTCGGCCCAGCCGGCGGACCAGTCCTTCATCACGGTCAGCAGCGCCGCGGCGAGCGACGGCGGCACCGGGCCGTCCTCGGCGCCCGCCCGGAAGAGCGCACGCAGGGCCTGGCCGTGGCCGAGGTCGGTGAGCCGGGCGATGGCCCGCCCCTCCGCGGGACCGTCGGCGATCTTGCCCTTGAGCTCGAGCCCGAGGTTGGCCAGCGCCGTCGGCCACAGCTTGCGCGGCTCGATCGCGACGCCGGGGCGCGAGAGAGCCTCGCCCGCCTCCGCGACGGCCGCGTCGGACACCACGCTGGACAGGGTGAGCCCGCCGCAGTTGTCACAGCGACCGCAGTCGGCGGCCTCCGGGTCGTCGAGCTGCGAGCGCAGGAACCGCATCCGGCACTCGGTCGTGTCGAGGTAGGTCAGCATCGCGTCCTGCTCACGCTGCCGAGCCTCGGCGACGCGGGCGTAGCGCTCGGCGTCGTAGGACCACTCCTGGCCGGTGGCGATCCACCCGCCCTGGACGCGGCGTACGGCGCCGTCCACGTCGAGCACCTTGAGCAGCGTCTCGAGCCTGTTGCGGCTGAGCTCGACGTACGTCTCCAGCGCGACCGTGCTCATGGCACCCGGGGCATCGGCCAGCACGGACAGCGTCTGGCGCACGAGCTGCTCGGGCGGGAAGGCCAGCGAGGCGAAGTAGGCCCAGATGTCGCGGTCCTCGATCTGGGGCAGCAGCACGACCGTCGCGTCGTCGGTGCCGCGGCCGGCGCGGCCGACCTGCTGGTAGTACGCAACCGGCGACTGCGGGGCACCGAGGTTGATGACGAACCCCAGGGCGGCGTCGAAGCCCATGCCGAGCGCGGAGGTCGCGACGAGCGCCTTGACCCGGCCCTCGACCAGCGCGGTCTCGAGCGCCTGCCGCTCGGTGGTGTCGGTCTGGCCGGAGTAGGCGGCCACCTCGTGACCCCGGTCGCGCAGGTAGGCCGCGACCTCCTGGGTGGCGGCGACGGTGAGGCAGTAGATGATCCCGGAGCCGGGCTGCTCGGAGAGGTGGTCGGCCAGCCAGGCCAGCCGCTGCTCGGCGGTCTTGAGCCGGACCACGCCGAGCCGCAGGGACTCACGGTCGAGCGAGCCGCGGAGCACGAGGACGTCGCGGCCGAGCTGCTCGGCGACGTCGGCGGTCACCCGCTCGTTGGCGGTCGCGGTCGTCGCCAGCACCGGGATGCCCTCGGGCAGGGTGTCGAGGAGGGTGCGGATCCGGCGGTAGTCGGGGCGGAAGTCGTGGCCCCAGTCGGAGATGCAGTGGGCCTCGTCGACGACGAGCAGGCCGCAGGTCGCCGCCAGCCGCGGCATCACCTCGTCGCGGAAGCCGGGGTTGTTGAGGCGCTCGGGAGACACGAGGAGCACGTCGACCTCGCCGGCGTTGATCGCGTCGTTGATCGGCTGCCACTGCTCGATGTTGGTGGAGTTGATCGTCACCGCCCGGATGCCGGCGCGCTCGGCGGCGGCGATCTGGTTGCGCATCAGCGCGAGCAGCGGGGAGACGATCACGGTCGGCCCGGCACCGCGCGAGCGCAGCAGGAGGGTCGCCACGAAGTAGACCGCCGACTTGCCCCAGCCGGTGCGCTGGACGACGAGGGAGCGGCGGGCGTCGACGGCCAGCGCCTCGATCGCCGACCACTGGTCGTCGCGGAGCACGGCGTCGTCGCGCCCGACCAGCGCTCGCAGGTGGGCCTCCGCCTCGAGGCGCACCTCGTCGCGGGAGGTCGTGGCTGCTGCAGTCGCGGTCATGGGGCCCTGTCTACCAGCCGCCACGGACACCCTCGTCGTTCGTCGGACCGCGACCACGCAGTGGCACCTTTGCGCCAGCGCGATGGGGCCAGATCGAAACCCTGTTCGCTCGCGGTCCGCGCCGACAGGGTTGCGGTGTGGGCCGCCACCGGGCGGCCCCGCCGATGGGGGAGGACCCAGCCATGACTCGCTCCGCACGCTCGTTCGCCGCACTTCTCGCCACCGCCATGCTCGTCGGCGCCGGGGCCGGGGCGCTCGCCCTCGACGCCCCGGACGACGCGACCCGGGACGGCCTCGTCCAGGTCGCCGGCAGCGCCGATGGCTCGGACGCCTTCGACTGGGAGTGACCCGCGACGCCCGGGAGGGCTGCGCCGCTAGTCGAGCCAGCCCTTCCGGACCGCGTTGACCCCGGTCTGGAACCGACTCTGGGAGTCCAGCCGATCCGAGAGGGCGGCCACCATGCGGCGTACGGTCCGCAGCGACACCCCGAGCGCCGTCGCGACCTCCTGGTCCTGGGCACCGTCGGCCAGCATGGTGACGACGAGCCGCTCCTGGTCGGTCAGGTCGGCGGTCTGCTGCACGCGTCCGAAGGGCAGCGCGCCCTGCCAGTAGGTGTCGAACAGTGCCCGCAGCCCGGTGAGGACAGCGGGCGTGCGCACCACGAGCGCTCCCAGCGAGGTCTGGTCGGCCTTGATGGGCAGCAGTGCCACCTCGCCGTCCAGCAGCAGCATCCGCAACGGCAGGCTCGGCGTCGTGCGGTATTCCGCGCCGAGGTCCGAGAGGTGCCGGACGTGTCGCCGCGTCGCGGCCGAGCGCGTCGCGCTGGTGAGGTAAAGGTTGCGCAGGCGTACGCCGCGGGCCAGCGCTGCCTCGTCGAGCGGCAGCCCGGCCCGCATGGCCGCCTCGCTCTGGCCACCACCGGGTGACATCGCGAGCGCCTCCGTCGTCGTGCGCTCCTGCTGGTCGCTCAGCCAGCGCCGTACCTCCTCGACGCCGTGCAGGGTCTCCACCGTCGGCGCCTGCGCGGAGCCGGTGACGATGCGCTCCATCAGCCGGGCCAGCTCGAGCTCGCGCTCCTCGGCCGCGGTGGCGAGCGCGAAGATCTGACCCTGCTGGTCCTCGATCAGGGCCATGAGGCGCCTCGAGAACTCGGGGCCCCCGGCGGACGGCGCGCTCACACGAGACCCTGTCGGGCGGCGCGGACGCCGAGCTGGAATCGGGTCTCGGCGCCGAGATCGCCGCGCATCGCCGCGAGCAGGCGCACCAGCTTGCGGACCGAGATGCCCATGGCCCGCGCGATCGCCTCGTCGGTCGCGCCGGTGGCGAGCAGGGCGGCCAGCCGCTGGTGCTCGAGCAGGCTGTCCCCCTCGTGCAGGCGCAGCGGCTTGCCCGGTGTGTCCAGGGTCGCGGCCTGCTGCCAGACGGCGTCGAAGAGCCCGCTCAGGGCGACCGCGGCGGAGTCGTGGCGCAGCAGGACGGCGCCACCGTCACCGCCCTCCGAGAGCAGGGCGGTGTGACGGTCCGCGATCATCATGCTGACCGGCAGCTCGTCGACGCTGCGCCACTCGACCCCGTGGCCGAGGACCTGGACGGCCTGCTCCACCTCGTGCGTGAGGTCGAGCCGCGACACGACGACGCGCACGCGCGCACCGCGGACGATCGCCGCGCTGAAGGGGGCGGGGTTGGCCTCGGGCGACAGGACGATCGGGCGCCAGTCCTTCGCGAGGAAGACCAGCAGCTCCTCGCGGCACTGCCAGGCGAGCAGCTCGTGCCGCGACTGCAGGGACTCCGCCGGCACCTGCACCTCGGCGTCGTCGTCCTCCGGCTGGGCCATCGCCGCGAGCAGGTCGGTGAGGTCGCGCGCCGAGCGCTCCAGCGCGGCGGTCCGCTCCTGGACCTCCCAGACCGCCCGCTGGGCGATCAGCGCCAGGTCGGCGTCGGGCACGTCCCGGCCGGCGTCACCGAGACGTCGTGCGGGATCGGCTGATGGGTCCACGTCGACGTCCCCTCCGAGTGGCGTCAGGCGGTGTGCGCGCTCAACCTACGACACCGGTGCGCCCGGTCGCGTGCGGATGTCCTCTTTGCGCATGCGGAGGGGTGCCACCGGAATCGATGGACGCGCCCCGACCGCGCGATCCAAGGTCGTTCCACGAGATCGACACACCCAGGTCTCGCAGAGATCCCACCCCACAAGGAGAAGCTCATGAACATTCGCAAGGCCGCAGTCTCCGTCGCCACCGGCGCCCTGCTGTCCGTCGGCGTCGCAGCGCCCGCCATGGCCGCCTTCACCACCGACTACGTGAGCGGAGGCACGTGGTACCACGGCACCGGCGGCGGCAAGGTGAAGTCGAACTACTACCACGGTGGTCGCTACCACAAGAGCTCCGTGCGCTACGGCTGGGGCGACGGCACCCTCGTCTCGTCGGGCTGCAAGGCGCCGGGCTACTGGTCGTACGCTTCGCACGACGACACCATGTGGGTCGACGAGACCTACTACAACTTCTGCGACTGACGGCCTCGAGCGGCGCCCCGGACACCCGGGGCGCCGCTCGTCCCACCTGATCACCCTCACAGCCGACGGCGGACACCACATGCTGAACAAGACCTCACGACTCGCCCTGATCATCGTCATCCTGACCTCCGGCCTCGCCTCCTTCATCAGCCTGCGCGGCTTCGAGGACTTCGCCATCGGGGTCGACTGGGACGGCGTCGTGCACGTGAGCGGGTCGCTCCCGGCACTCTCGGACGAGGAGTTCGCCGACGAGGTCGCCGACATCGCTGCGGACGAGGGCGTGACCCTGACCCACTACGTGCCCGACCGCGACAACCCCACTGCCGGCGGGACCTACTTCCAGACCACCGCCCTGGACCACCACGAGCGCTGGCTCGAGACCGGCAGCTACCCCGCCTTCGCGCGGGGGCTCGACATGGACGTCAGGCCCATGGCGGAGATCGGCGACAACTACCGCCGCGGCTACTACTTCATCTCCGGCGACAGCGCCGCGATGTACGACGTCGCCAGCCGCTTCGACGACCTCGGCATGGAGGGCGACGCGCTGCCGGTCGAGATGTGGCGCAAGGTGCTGGAGACGACAGCGGACGCGCCCACCGACAGCCTGCTGCGGCTCGCGTTCTTCCTGATCATCGCGCTGACGCTCGCCGGCGCACTCCTCGCCGCCCGGCCCAGCGCCGTACGCGAGCTGCACGGCCGGTCCTTCGGCGAGAGCATCCTCTCCGACTTCGCCGCCGCCGGCCGCTCCCTCGTCGTCCTGGGCGCCGTCTACCTGCTCGCCGTCGCGGGCTTCCTCGGGTGGTACAACCAGCTCCACTGGTTCGGGACGTTCCTGCTGGTCCAGCTGGGGTTCGCCGCGGTGTTCCTCGCCTGCTTCGCCTTCTTCCACGCCGCGGCCGTCGCGGTGGTCCGGCGGATGGACATCCTCAGCCGGATCAAGGGCGAGATGCGCTCCCGCTTCGTCCACCTCTTGATGTACGGCGCCCGCCTGGCCGCCATCCCGATCGCGATCGGCGCCATCGCCCTGGTGGTGCACGAGGAGGGACTCGTCGCGGCCAAGGTCAGCGACCAGAGCGTCTGGGCCAGCACCCGCGGCAACGTGCAGCTCGGTCTCGCCAGCCACCCCACCGAGGGCAAGCAACGTGCCGCCGAGACCGCCCTGGGCGGCTGGGTGGAGCAGCAGGAGCGCGCGGGCGAGGTCGTCTTCGTCGACCGGCTGCCGATCCAGGCGTTCGACCCCGAGGGCAGCGCCGGGGTCGACCCCACCCGCGAGGCGCTGACCGTCAACAGCACCTATCTCCTCGAGCGTCCCGTCCTCGACGCCTCCGGGCGAGCCGTGACGTCCCGCGGCAACGAGGTCCTGCTCCTGGTGCCGGCAGGCCTGGCCGGCGACACGGACACCCTGGTCGACCTCGCCCGGCGCCAGGTCGAGTCGGAGCTCTACCTGCGCGAGCTCAGCAACGGCGAGACCGCCGAGGTGCCGACCGTGCGCCTGGTGCGCACCGAGCCCGGCCAGCGCCTGTTCACCTACCTCAACCAGGTCTCCGACGACCAGGACCCGTTCGTCACCGACCCGCTGGTCGTCGTGCTGCCGGCCTCGGCGCCGGTCTTCGCGCCGACCCAGTGGTCCGCCTACCTCAGCACCGGCAAGGTGATCTTCAAGGACAAGGCCCGCACCGAGGCCGCCCTCGAGCGCGACGAGCTGCTGCCCTACGTCGCCGACGTCAGCGAGATCGAGGTCACCAACGCGCTGCAGGCCCGCGAGATCGGCCTGCGGGCGAACATCTACCGGCTCAACCTGCTGGCCGTGCTCGCCGCGCTCGTCGCCACCGCGATCGGCTTCACGGTGGTGCACACCCGCCGCCACGCCTCCGCCATCTTCGCCCAGCACATCCACGGCTGGTCCTTCCTCCGTCGCCACTGGCGGCTGCTCGCGATCGACTCGGTGCTGTTGACGGCCGTGGCCCTGCGCTGGGTCGCCCAGACGCGCAGCGCGGGCTACGACCCGATGCAGCCCGAGGTCGCCCCCGAGCCCTCGGCCTGGATCCCCTGGCCCGCGATCGGCACGTCGGCGCTCCTGCTGTGGGTCGCCCTCGCGGTCCTCGGCCTGCACCTGATCCGCCGCCGCGCCGCCGACTGACGCACCCCGCCATCCCCCTACCCACGAACCCAGGAGATCGCCATGATCGAAGTCGCCGCCGCCAGCAAGTCCTTCGGGGACCGTCACCTCTGGTCCGACGTCAACCTCACCATCGAGAGCGGCGAGATGGTCGCCCTCGTCGGGCCCAGCGGGTCGGGCAAGTCGACCCTGCTCAACTGCCTCGGACTCCTGGAGCCGCTCGACGGCGGCCGGATCATGGTCGGCGGCAAGGACATCACCCGGCTGTCCCCGGGCAGGGCGCGGCGCTTCCGCCGCGACACGCTCGGCTACCTCTTCCAGAACTACGCGCTGATCGAGAGCGCCTCGGTCCGCCAGAACCTCGACGTCGTGATCGGTGTCGGCGACCGGTTCAGGCGGGCCGCCGTGCGCGAGCGGCAGGAGCGGGCCCTCGAGGCCGTCGGCATGGCCGGCCGGAGCGCCACCAAGGTCTTCACGCTCAGCGGTGGCGAGCAGCAGCGCGTCGCGCTGGCCCGGCTGCTGGTCAAGCAGCCGGCGATCATCCTCGCCGACGAGCCCACGGGCGCCCTCGACGACGACAACGCCGCGATGGTCATGCAGGCGCTCCGCAGCTTCGCCGAGCAGGGATCGGCCGTCGTCGTCGCCACCCACAGCGACTTCGTCAAGTCCCGCTCCGACCGCGTCATCGACGTCCGCACCCTGGGCCCGCAGGCCAAGGTGGTCGAGCCCGCCCTCAGGTGAGCCCCGCGAGCCAGGGGACGACGACGAACGCCGTGGGCAGCACGACCAGACCCACCGCGACGAGCGAGACGAGCACGGCCTGCACCGGCCGGGGCGAGGCCCCCAGCAGGTCGATCCGGTCGGCCAGCTCGGAGGCCGAGCCGGTCGCGGCGAGCCCGGCCGAGGGCGACGGTGCGCCGGCCAGGCCGACGAGCGCCCGGGCCAGCGGCTGGGCGCCGGCGTCGCGGGGGGCGG
>NZ_CM001852.1:54862-59547 GCF_000389985.1 Nocardioides sp. CF8 | reverse complement strand
CGACCAGCATCCGCACCTCCTGCAGCGCCGAGGCCGACGACACCCAGCGCGGGAAGGCGCGGTGCAGCACCGAGAACGCCTCGAGCACCAGGTCGTGGCGCGCCCGCAGGTGGGCGCGCTCGTGGGCGAGCACCGCGTCGAGCTCGTCGGGCGCGAGCCGGTCGAGCGCGCCTTGCGAGACCACCACGCGTGAGGTGCGCAGCGACGGCACGCAGTAGGCCAGCGGCTGCTCCGTCTCGAGCACCGCCAGGCGACCACGCCGCCGCGTCACGAGGTCCAGCTGCTCGCGGTGGTGCCGGCGCAGGGAGCGCAGCGACGTACCGACCCGATGGCCCGCGATGGCGAGGCGCACCGCGACCACCGCGGTGACCACCAGCGCGAGCGCGGACGGCGTGCTCCAGCCGTGGGTGGTCGCGAGCGACAGGCCCGCGCCCAGCGCGGAGAGCACCGCCGCCAGCGCGACGCCCTGCCACAGCAGCATCGTCGAGAGGGGGGTACGGCGCAGCCAGCCCGCCCGCGCGAGCACGGCGGGCACCGGGCCGGCCAGGACGACGCCGAGCAGCGCCAGCACCCACGGGGTCGACTGCATGGGAGTCGCTCAGGCGCCTTCGAGCCGGGCGAGCGCCGCGCGCAACGCGGCGACGTCGTCGGGCGACGCGTCCTCGACGAAGGCGACCAGCGCGGACTGCCGGTCATGGGTGCTGAAGTCGTCGAGGGTGTCGTTCAGCAGCTCGGCGACCATCTCGCTGCGGCTGGCGCGCGGGCGGTAGAGGTAGGCCCGCCCGTCCTTGCGCTGGACGATGTGCTGCTTGCGGGCCAGCCGCTCCATCACCGTCATCACGGTCGTGTAGGCCACGTCGCGCGCCGGCGTCAGCGCGGCGTGCACCTCGCGGACGGTCAGCCACGACTCGGGGTCGGCCTCCCAGAGGACGTCGAGGACGGCGCGTTCGAGATCTCCGTAGGCCACGCCCCGAGTGTACCTACGACGCGTCACGTACTACAGTCCGTAGTACCTACTACACGTCGTCGTAGAAAACGGGTGCCCCATGGACGTCCTCGACATCGCGCGGATCCAGTTCGGCGTGATCACGGTCTACCACTTCCTCTTCGTGCCGCTCACGATCGGCGGCACGGCCCTGGTCGCGCTCCTCGAGACGTTGTGGCTGCGCACCGGCAACCGCGACTACCTGCGGCTGACGAAGTTCTTCGCGAAGCTGCTGCTGATCAACTTCGCGATCGGCGTGGTGACCGGGATCGTGCAGGAGTTCCAGTTCGGGATGAACTGGTCGGACTACTCGCGCTTCGTCGGCGACGTCTTCGGCGCCCCGCTCGCGATCGAGGGGCTGCTCGCCTTCTTCCTCGAGTCGACGTTCCTCGGCCTCTGGATCTTCGGCTGGGACAAGCTGCCGCGCGGGCTGCACAACGCCTGCATGTGGATCGTGCACCTGGGCACCCTCGCGTCGAGCTACTTCATCCTCGCCGCCAACTCGTGGATGCAGAACCCCGTCGGCTACCGCTTCAACCCCGAGTCGGGTCGCGCCGAGCTGGTCGACTTCGCCGCGGTGATGTTCAACGAGGTGCAGCTCGTGACCTTCCCGCACGTGATCGCGGCGGCCTACATGACCGCAGGCGCGGCCATGGCAGGCGTCAGCGCCTGGTTGTTCGTACGGCGCAGCGCGGACCGCGAGCTCTACCGCCGTACGATCCGGCTCGGCGCCTCGATCGCGTTGCTGGCCGGCCTCGGCGTGGCCGTGAGCGGCGACGTCCAGGGCAAGATCATGACCGACGTCCAGCCGATGAAGATGGCCGCCGCCGAGGGCCTCTACGAGACCGCCGAGACCTGTGCGCCGTTCTCCGTCTTCACCGTCGGCACCCCCGACGGCAAGCGCGAGAAGTTCGCCGTCACCGTGCCGTGCCTGCTGTCCTTCCTCGGCACCGGCGCCTTCGACGGCAAGGTGCAGGGGATCAACGACCTGCGGGAGGAGTACCGGGAGACCTACGGCCAGGACCCGGGCGCGACCTACTACACGCCCGGCGACTACACGCCGGTCATCCCCATCACCTACTGGACCTTCCGGTTCATGATCGGCCTCGGACTGGTCGCGGCCGCAGGCTCGGCGCTGCTGCTCTGGCTGACCCGACGTGGTCGCACCCCCAGCGCCCGCTGGCTCGGCACGGTCGGGATCGGACTGCCGCTGGCGCTGCTGGGCGCCAACTCGTTCGGGTGGATCTTCACGGAGATGGGTCGCCAGCCGTGGGCGGTCTTCGGGCTGATGACGACCGAGCGGGCCGTCTCCCCCGGCGTCTCGGTCGCCGAGGCCGCGACCTCGCTGGTCGTGCTGACGCTCGTCTATGCGGTGCTCGCCGTGATCGAGGTGCGCCTGCTCGCGACCACGATCCAGCACGGCGCCGACCCCTTCGTCGAGCCCCCGGACCCCGCCCTCGGCGAGCGGTCCGACGACGCCCCGCTCGCCTTCGCCTACTAGCACCCTGAACTGGAGACCGACATGGAGCTCACCACCGTCTGGTTCGTCGCCATCGCCTTCTTCTGGGTCGGCTACTTCGCCCTCGAGGGCTTCGACTTCGGGGTCGGGATGCTGCTGCCGGTGCTCGCGAAGGACGACACCGAGCGCCGGGTCATGATCAACACCATCGGCCCGGTCTGGGACGGCAACGAGGTCTGGCTGCTGGTCGCCGGCGGCGCGACGTTCGCGGCCTTCCCGCACTGGTACGCCACGCTCTTCAGCGGCTTCTACCTGCCGCTGCTGCTGATCCTGGTCGCGCTGATCGCGCGCGGCGTGGCCTTCGAGTACCGCCACAAGCGGCACGACGCCCAGTGGCAGTCGCGCTGGGACACCGCCATCACGTTCGGCTCGCTGGTCCCGGCCGTGCTGTGGGGCATCGCCTTCGCCAACCTCGTCGCGGGTGTGCCGATCGACGCCGACAAGGAGTTCACCGGCGGCCTGCTCACCCTGCTCAACCCGTTCGGGCTGCTCGGCGGGCTGGTCACGCTGTCGCTGTTCATCACCCACGGCGCGACCTTCATCGCGCTCAAGACGGCCGGCGACATCCGCGTCCGCGCCCGCGACCTCGCCTGGCGCAGCGGCCTGGTCGCGATCGTGCTCACGATCTTCTTCCTCACCTGGCTGCAGGCGAAGACCGGGTCACCGGCCTCGGCCGCGGTCTTCGCGGTCGCAGCGCTGCTGCTCGTGGTCGGGGTGCGATCGGCGTACGTCGGTCGCGAGGGGGTGTCCTTCGCGGGCACCTTCGGCGCGATCGCGCTCGCGGTGACCGGCATGTTCGTCGCGCTCTTCCCCGACGTGATGCCGTCGACGACCGACGTCGCCTTCAGCCTCACCACGACCAACGCGGCGGCGACGGACTACTCGCTGACGATCATGACCTGGGCCGCCGCGATCTTCACGCCGATGGTGCTGGGCTACCAGGCGTGGACCTACTGGGTCTTCCGCCAGCGGATCGGCACCCACCACATCCCGACGGTGGAGCTGGCAGCGAAGTGAAGCCCCTCGACCCGGCGCTGCGCTCGCACCTCGCCCCGGCGCGTGGGCCCCTGGTCCTCGCGACAGCCGCGAGCGTGCTCGGTGGAGTGCTGCTGCTCGGGCAGGCCTTCGCCGTCGCCGCGCTGGTCGTGGCCGTCGCCCGGGGCGAGTCGGTCGCGGGCGCTGCGCTCGCGACGGTCGCGGTGTTCACGGCCCGAGCCGCGACCGGCCTCGTCGTGGACCTCGCGACCGCCCGCGCGGCGGGCCAGGTCTCGACCGCGCTGCGTGGCCGGGTGCTGCGCGCGAGCCTCGGCGACCCGCGCCGGACCGGCGAGCTGGCGGTGCTGCTCACCCGCGGGCTGGCCGCGACGGAGCCGTGGTTCACGCGCTACCTGCCGGCGCTGGTGGTGGCGGGCGCCGTACCCCTCCTCACCGTCGCGACCATCGCCTGGCTCGACCCGTTGAGCGGGTTGATCGTGGTGCTGACGGTGCCGCTGGTGCCGGTGTTCGCGGCCCTGGTCGGTATGGCGACGCGCGACCGTGCGCAGCAGCAGTGGCGGCTGCTGCAGTCGCTCTCAGGACACTTCGTCGACGTCGTCCGCGGGCTGCCGACGCTCGTCGCGCACCGTCGCGCGAGCGCGCAGGTCGACACGATCCGCTCGGTCACGCACCGGCACCGGATCGCCAGCCTGGCCACGCTCCGGCTCGCCTTCGCCTCGTCGGTCGTGCTGGAGCTGCTCGCCACGCTCTCGGTCGCGCTCGTCGCGGTCTGCGTGGGACTGCGGCTCGCGGCCGGCTCGATCGACTTCCCGACCGCGCTGGTCGTGCTGCTGCTCGCGCCCGAGGCCTACTGGCCGCTGCGCCGCGTGGGGGCGGAGTTCCACGCGGCGGCCGAGGGGGCGGCGGCGTTCGCGTCGGCGGACCTCGCGCTCTCCCCATCTGCTCCGTCGGGTGCTGGCCACGCCGCGCACGAGGTCGGCGTCGTGCTCGACGACGTCACCCTCGGGTGGGGCGGCGCGCCCGTCGTCGCCGGCCTGAGCGCCCGCTTCGGGATCGGCCTGACCGCCGTCGTCGGGCCGTCGGGCTGCGGCAAGTCGACGCTTCTGGCCGCGATCGCCGGCGAGCTGACGCCGGCCGCGGGCGCGATCCGGGTGGCCGGGCACGGCGACCCGGCGCAGTGGCGGG
>NZ_CM001852.1:52910-54785 GCF_000389985.1 Nocardioides sp. CF8 | reverse complement strand
TGCCGCAGCGGCCGTGGCTGACGGCCGGCACGATCGCATCGAACCTGCGGCACGGCGATCCGGCCGCGTCCGACGCCCGTCTGTGGCGGGCGCTCGAGCGCGTCGACCTCGCCCACGTCGTCCTCACCCTGCCCGGCGGTCTGGAGGCCGAGCTCGGCGAGGACGGAGCCGGGCTCTCGGCCGGCGAGCGTGCGCGGCTGGCCCTGGCCCGGGTGCTGGTCAGCGACCGGCCGGTGGTGCTGCTCGACGAGCCCACCGCCCACCTCGACGCCAGCACCGAGGCCGTGCTCGTGCGGGTGATCGGCGAGCTCGCGCAGTCGCGGACCGTCGTCGTGGTCGCGCACCGACCGGCGCTGGTCGACCTCGCGGACCAAGTGATTCGCCTTGAATCAATGGCCGCTCCGCCAGCCACCTCCCGACCCGCCGTCACGGCCCTGCCGCCCCTGCCGGACTGGGCCCCGTCGCGCCGGGCGGACCTCGCCGCCGTCGCGCTCGGCGCCCTCTCGTCGGCATCGGGGGTCGCGCTCACCGCGACCGCCGGCTGGCTGATCACCCGCGCCTCGACCCAGCCGCCCGTGCTGACGCTGATGGTCGCGATCGTCGGTGTCCGCGCCTTCGGCCTGGCCCGACCCGTCCTGCGCTACGCCGAGCGGCTGCTCTCGCACGAGCAGGCCCTCGGTCGCCTCGCCGAGCGCCGGGCCGCGGTCTACGCCGCCCTCGTGCCGCTGGTCCCCGCCCGGCTCGGCACCGCCACCCGCCGTCGCGGCGACCTGCTCACCTCGCTGGTCGACGACGTGGATGCCCTGGTCGACGAGCGGGTCAGGGTCCGGGTGCCGCTGTGGACGGCGGCGCTGGTCGCTGCCGGAGCCCTGCTGTTCGCCGGCGCCCTCGCCCCCGTCGCCGCGCTCGTCGTCGCGCTGCCGGTGGTGGCCACGCTCGCCGTCGGGCTCCTGGTCGGCCGCCGGGCCGCCGTGGTCGAGAGGTCGTACGTCGCCGCGCGGGCCCACCTCGGCGAGCTGGTCGAGTCCACGCTGACCGACGCGCGCCAGCTCGTCGCCTGGCAGCGGGACGCGGCGGCGGTCGACACGGTCGTGCGCGCCAGCTCCGCGCTGGCCGCCCTCGCCCGCCGGGCCGCCGTCGCCCCGGCGTTGGCGCGGGGTCTGCTGCTCGTGACCACGGGCGTCGCGGTGGCGTTGATGCCGCTGGTGACGGGACCGCTGGCACCGGCCACGGCCGCCCTGCTGGTGCTGCTCCCGCTCGCGCTGCACGAAGTGCTCGCGCCGGTCGTCGACGCCGCCGTGGCCCGGGCCCGCTGTGTCGCGGCCACCGCGCGCGTGGAGGCGCTGATCGGGCAGGCTCCCGCCGTCGCCGATCCCGTGTCACCGGTCGGGTGGCCGGCGGCGTACCCCACCGTCGAGGCGCGCGACGTCGGCGCCGGGTTTCGAGACGAGACTTCGTCCCTCCTCAAGCACCGAGGGGCCTCCTTCACGCTGGCTCCGGGCGAACGGATCGGCCTCGTCGGGCCGTCGGGCTCGGGGAAGTCGACGATCGCGGCGCAGCTGATCCGGTTCCAGGACCCGCTGGGCGAGGTGTCGTTCGACGGGGTGCGCGCGCGTGACCTCGCGCTGCACGACGTGCGGGCGCACGTCGCGCTGGTCGACGACGACCCCTACCTCTTCGCGACCTCCGTCGTCGAGAACGTGCGCCTGGCTCGGCCGGCCGCCACCGACGAAGAGGTCACCGCCGCGCTGCGCGTCGCCGGGCTCGGCGCCTGGGTCGAGGCCGTCGGGCTGCACACCCTGATCGGGGCCGGCCACCGCGACGTCTCCGGCGGCGAGCGCGCCCGCCTCGGGCTGGCCCGGGCCGTCCTGGGGC
>NZ_CM001852.1:19350-52845 GCF_000389985.1 Nocardioides sp. CF8 | reverse complement strand
GCCGGTCGTCGTGCTCGACGAACCCACCGCGCACCTCGACAGCGCCACCGCCGAGGCCGTCACCCGCGACGTGCTCGCTGCGTTGGCGGGGCGGAGCATCGTGTGGATCACGCACCAGGACGTGGGGCTGGCCGCGATGGACCGGGTGGTGGCCCTGGGACCGCTCGCTCAGCCTGCCTGCCAGCAGGCAGGCGCGGCCCACGTCGTCCGCACGCCCCGGGCGGGCTGACGGCTCAGTCGCGCCCGACCGGCAGCACCACGACCGGGCACGGCGCGTGCCGCATCACCTGGTCCGCGGTGGAGCCGAACAGCAGGCCTCGGAACCCGCCGGCTCCGCGCGCGCCGACGACCACGATCTCGACGCCCGCCGCGGCCTCGAGCAGCTTGGCCGAGGACTGCCCGCGGACGACGTGCAGCTCGAGCGTGCAGTCGGCCGGCAGGTGCAGCGCCTCGACGTCGCGGGTCAGCTGCTGGAGCACGGCCTCCTCGAAGTCCTCCGGCGGAGGGACGTAGCCCGGCTCCATCGTCGCCGGGCGCGGCGCGTTGGTCAGGCTCCAGGCGCGCAGCACGTGCAGTGGGACACCCAGTCGGGCAGCGTGCCCGGCTCCCCACGTCACGGCCTCGCTCGAGGCCGGGGAGCCGTCGTGACCAACGAGGATGCCGCCACTGATGGACGTCGGAGTGCGTTCGGCCGTCATGACGGGAGCCTAGCCCTCCGCGGCGACGAAGGACCCGGCCTCGAGCATCGGCACCACGCGGCTGACGTCGAGCTGGGCGGCGACCTCGACGTCGTCGGCGTAGCCGGCCGCAGCCAGCTCGACCCCGCCGGCACAGGCCGCCAGCTCCGCGTCGAGATCGGGTCGTGCGGCGCGGAACGACTGCTCGGCGACCCGCGCCTCGGGTCCCAGGCCGGTGACACCGAGGTCGACGAGGCCGGCGATCACCGCGCCCGCCCCCCACAGGTCCTCGATCGCCGGGCGCAGCGTGCCGTCGGGCCAGCGCTCGCCCGCCGGGACCACCGCGCACGTCGCGCCGGCGAGCACCATCGGGGCGAGGTGGGCCGCGACGGCGCCGGCGTTGCGCAGGGACGCGGCGAGCACCGTCGACCCGGTGTCGGCGAGGGCGAAGGAGATCGTCGAGCCGTTGGGCGAGGGCAGCACGATCCGCTCCACCCCGGTCAGGTCGACCGTCGCCATCGCGGCCGGCGACAGGCTGATCCCGCGCGGCTCACCGGCCGCGAGCGCCTGCACCTCGAGGCGACCGACGGCCAGGACGGCGTCGCGCGCATCGGCGTACTCCCGCGCGCGATCGTCCTTCCAGACGAAGGGCAGGACGGTGATGCCGCGCTCGACAGCGATGCTCACCGTCGTGGTGAAGGAGAGCACGTCGATCACGACGGTCACGTCAGCGGCGACCGCCTCCGCACCCGTCTGACCCCACTCCATCCGGACGCGGTGGGCGGACTGGTCGTGGCCGGGCTTGAGCATCCGGCCATCCAACCAGCCCGCTTTGCGGAGCTACCGAACAGTCAGGGGGTCCTCAGCGCTGGGAACCCCGCGACTGTTCGGTAGCTCAGGCACAGACCTCCTCGTGCCACAGTGCCTCTGCCTCGCGCTCCTGGAGCAGGGGCTCGTTGTCGTCGTCCCTGTGCCTCAGCCGCCACGCCCGCGCATGCGCGGGAAGGAAGAGGGAGCGAGCGCGTACGGCGACCAGTCGCCGCAGCAGGGTCGACGGGTCTCGCAGCTGGCTGCCCGTCACCCGCGCCGTCTCCAGGCCGACCTGGCGCAGGGCCTCCTCCATGGTGATGTCCCACGCCTGGCGATCCGCGTTGCGGTGCTCAGCACCGTCCACCTCGATCGGGGTCCCGGACTCCTCGTCGATGAGATCGACCTCGCCGATACGCACACCGTCGAGCGTCTCGACGACGCGGTTGACCAGCAGTCGGCCGTAACCGGCGTGCTCCTCGGCCAGCGTGCGCACGCGCACCTCCAGCGGAGATCGCGCGCCACCGCGCGCACGCGGGAGCGCCCAGGCGATCACGTCGAACCTGCGCGCCGAGCGGTGGCCCTCGACGTACGCCGCAAAGCGCCGCAGGGAGGTGATGCGCCCAGCGAGCGCGGACTCGAGCACGACCAGGGCCTCGTCGCGGTCATGGCGACGCATCTCGTCGAACACTGCTCGTTCGGGGCGGACGACGCGCACGCCGTAGCGTCGCCAGACCTCCCACTCGGGGAGCCGCTCGAACGACACGACGATCCCGGACGTCTTGCGGACACCGCCCCGCGGGCCGACGGCGAGGGCGACCGGGAGCTGGGTTCGACCGTCGCGATCCAGCCCGTCGAGCCAGGCCGCGCCGTGGAGCAGGCACGCAGCCCAGCCCGTGACTGCCCCGCCGGGTGGCAGCCGAGCCGCCTCCTCGACGATGCGCTGCTGCGCCACGCCGTTGTCGACCGCGGCAGGGACGTAGAGCCCCGACCCCGTCCGCCGATGTCCACGGCCGCGAGCACGATCGGGCGTGAGCTCGTCGCCCACGCGCACGGGGTGCACGACAGGGGCGTACGGCGCCACGGGATCCCACTTGTGCCTGGCCATGCGGCAAGGCTGCCCCGATTCGGCCGGACGTGCGTCGCGTCATCCACAGGCCCGCGACCACTCCGCGCTACCGAACAGTCAGGGGGTCCTCAGCGCTGGGAACCCCGCGACTGTTCAGTAGCTCGGGCGCACCGGCGCTGAGTCACCAGATCCGCACGCGCTCCGCGGGATCGAGCCACAGCAGGTCGTCGGCCGACGTCTCGAACACCTCGTGGAACTCGTCGAGGTTGCGCACGATGTTGGCGCGGAACTCCGGCGGCGAGTGGGGGTCGATGGTGAGGAACTGGAGGTCCTGCTCCTTGCGGCGCTTGGTGCGCCAGCAGTAGGCCCAGTTCATGAACAGGGCCTGCCGGTCCTCGACCGACGCCTCGCCCCCGGCCGCGATCACGAACGCCTTGTGGCCGATGGTCAGGCCGCCGAGGTCGCCGATGTTCTCGCCGACGGTCAGCTCGCCGTTGACCTTCTCACCGGGCAGGTTGCGCGGCTCGAAGCCGTCGTACTGCGCGATCAGGGCCTTGGTCTTGACCTCGAAGGCGGCCTTGTCGTCGGAGGTCCACCAGTCGTTGAGGTTGCCGTCGCCGTCGTACTGCGCGCCCTGGTCGTCGAAGCCGTGGCCGATCTCGTGGCCGATCACCGAGCCGATGCCGCCGTAGTTCTCGGCCGGCGACGCGTCGGGGCTGAAGAAGGGCTTCTGCAAGATGCCGGCCGGGAAGCAGATCTCGTTGGTGCCGGGGTTGTAGTAGGCGTTGACCGTCTGCGGCAGCATGAACCACTCGTCGCGGTCGACCGGGGAACCGATCTTGGCGAGCTCGCGGTCGGTCTCGAACGCCGAGGCGGCGGCGATGTTGCCCATCAGGTCGCCCGGCTTCACGACAAGGTTGGAGTAGTCGCGGAACTTGTCGGGGTAGCCGATCTTCGGGCGGAAGGTGTCGAGCTTGTCGTAGGCCTTCTGCTTGGTCTCCTCGGTCATCCAGTCGAGGGCCTCGATCGAGGTGCGGTAGGCCTTGAGCAGGTTGTCGACCAGCTCGTCCATCATCGCCTTGGACTCCGGCGGAAAGTGCCGCGAGACGTATTCGCGACCCACGGCCTCGCCCAGCGCGCCCTCGACCAGCGAGACGCCGCGCTTCCAGCGCTCGCGCAGCTCGGGGGTGCCGTTGAGGGTGCGGCCGTAGAAGTCGAAGTTGGTCTCGACGAAGTCGTTGGGGAGGTACGCCGCCGCGGACCGCAGCACGTGCGTGAGCAGCCACGACTTCCAGTCCTCGATGTCCACCTCGTCGAGGACGGTGGACAGGTGGGCGAGGTAGGACGGCTGCCGCACGCAGGTCTCGGCGATCGTCTGGTCGTTGCCGCCGAGGTTGGTGACGTAGACGTCCCAGTCGAAGCTGGGCGCGAGCGCCTTCAGCTCCTCGAGCGTCATCAGGTTGTAGGTCTTCTGGACGTCGCGGGTCTCCGCGCGCTCCCAGTGTCCGGCCGCCAGCTTGGTGTCGATCTCGAGCACCGTCTGCGCCGCACCGGCTGCGTCGGCGTGCTGCCCGAGCTCCAGCAGGCGGGTGAGGTAGGCGACGTACTTCTCGCGGATCTCGGCGAACTTGTCCTCGCGGTAGTAGCTCTCGTCCGGCAGGCCGAGGCCGCCCTGGGTGATGTGGAAGAGGTAGCGGTCGGACTGGCGGTCGTCGGTGTCGACGTAGGAGCCGAACAGCCCGGCGCCGCCGATCCGCTCGAACTCACCGAGGAAGGCGGCCAGGTCGCGGATGTCGCGCAGGCCCGCCACGGCGGTGACCAGCGGCTGGATCGGGCGGGTGCCGAGCTTGTCGATCTTCGCCTCGTCCATGAAGGAGGCGAAGAGGTCGCCGATCTTGCGGCCCTCCTCGTCCAGCTCCGCGGCGGGCGTCTCGGCGATCGAGGTGATGATGTCGCGGACCTGCGCCTCGGCGACGTCGGCCAGCTGCACGAACGGGCCCCAGCTCGACCGGTCGCTGGGGATCTCGGTCTCGTCGAGCCAGCGCCCGTTGACGTGGCCGAAGAGGTCGTCCTGCGGACGAATGTCGGGGTTCATGCCCGGGCGGGCGTCATCCAGGATGCTCACGCACCGACCCTAACTGGCAGGGTCAACGCCGCCCGACGCGCACGACCGACTTGCCGAGCGTCTTCCGGTCGTCCATGTCGACCAACGCCTGGCCGAAGCCGTCCATGTCGTACGTCGCTCCGATCGGCGGCTTCACCACGCCGGTCTCGATCATGGGCAGAAGCTCGGCCCACTGCTGCTGCATGAAGTCCTGTCGCGTCATCGCGTAGGCGCCCCAGCCCACGCCCCGGACGTCGATGTTGTTGAGCAGCAGCCGGTTGACCTTGACCTCGGGGATGCCCTGGCCGGCAGCGAAACCGACGACCAGCAGACGCCCCTGCTCGGCCAGGCAGCGCAGCGAATCGGTGAACAGGTCGCCGCCGACGACGTCGAGGACGATGTCGACCCCGCGGCCGCCGGTGAGCTCCTTGACCTGGTCCCGGAACCCTGCCCGCTCGTCGGTCGAGCCTGTCGAAACCACGTCGTCCGCCCCGGCGTCCCGCGCGACCTGCGCCTTCTCGGGAGTGCTGACGACGGCGATGGTGCGGGCGCCGTACCCCTTGGCGACCTGGAGGGTCGCGGTGCCGACGCCACCGGCGGCACCGTGCACGAGCACCGTGTCGCCGTCGGCGATGCCGCCGCGGTGCTTGAGCGCGAACTGCGCGGTGAGGTAGTTCATCGGCAGCGCGGCGCCCTCGTCGAAGGACAGGGCGTCGGGCAGCGGGAAGGTCCAGATCTTGGGCGAGGCGACGACCTCGGCGGCGTTGCCCCAGCCGGCCACGCCCGCGACGCGCTGACCGACCGTGAAGTCGCTGCTGCCCGGGTCGAGGACGACGCCGGCGAAGTCGACGCCGAGGTTGAACGGCGGCTCCGGCTTCATCTGGTACTCCCCGCGGCTCAGCAGCAGGTCGGGGAAGGAGACCCCCACGCTGTGGACCTCGACGAGCACGTCGTCGGGGCCGGGCGTCGGCTCGGGGACGTCGTTGACCTTGAGGTCGGTGGGTCCGGTCGTGGTCTCGACTTGTACGGCGCGCATGGGGCCGAGGCTAGCGGGCTTGACCTCGAGTCCACCTGAAGGAGGAGCCTCGCGGCATGACCACGAAACCCGATGGCCCGATGTCGGTGCCACCCGCCACACTGGGCACCATGGGGGATCCGATCACCGACCAGGTTCGCGATGTCGTCGGTGACCAGACGGTCGGTCGTCGGCTGCCCAGGGCGCTGACTCCGTTCCGCACCCCGGCCTACCGCTGGTTGGCGCTCGCCCTCGCCGCGAGCGCGTTCGCCAGCGGAGTCTGGATCGTGGCGCTGGTCTGGGAGGTCATCCGTCTCGGCGGCGGCCCGGGCCAGCTCTCGACCGTGATGACCGCCAGCGCGGTCGGCGTGCTGATCCCGGCGCTGCTGGCCGGGGTCGTGGCCGACCGGGTGCCGCAGAAGCTGATCCTGCTCACCGTCGCGCTCGTCGAGATGGTGGCGATGGGGCTGGTCGCGTTCCTGTCCTCCGCCGACCTCAACGCGATCTGGATCCTCGCGTGCGTCACCTTCGTGTCCGGGATGGGCATGGCGTTCTACTACCCCGCCTACTCCGCCTGGCTGCCGGCACTGATCCCCGAGTCCGACCTGCAGGCGGTCAACGGGTTCGAGGGCATGGTGCGCCCGACCATCGGCCAGGCCGTCGGGCCGGCCGTGGCCGGTGCGGTCGTCGGGGCGTACTCGCCCGGCGCCGCCTTCACCGTGGCCACGGTCGTGGGCGCGGTCGCGCTGGTGGTGCTCACCAAGGTTCCGCAGACCGCCATCCGCCGTACCCTCGATGAGGCGCACGCCAGTCACCCGGTCCGCTCGGCCTTCGCCGACATGCGCGAGGGCTTCGCCTACATGGTGCGCACGCCGTGGCTGCTGGCGACGCTGCTGTTCGCGTCGCTGATGATCCTGGTGATGATGGGCCCGCTCGAGGTGCTGATCCCGTTCCTGATCAAGGACACGCTGGGCGGCGGCCCCGACGACCACTCCTACGTCCTGGCCGCCTTCGGCATCGGCGGTGCGCTCGGCTCGCTGGCGATGGCATCCGTGCGGATGCCGCGGCGCTACCTCACGCTGATGAACGTCGGCTGGGGACTCGGCTGCCTGCCGTTCCTCGTGATCGCGGTGGCCGACCGCGTCTGGATGGTGATCGGTGCCGCGGCCGTGATGGGCGCGCTCTTCTCGGCGCCGATGGTCATCTGGGGCACGCTGCTGCAGCGCCGGGTGCCACCCGATCTGCTCGGTCGCGTCGCGAGCCTCGACTTCTTCGTCAGCATCTCGCTGATGCCGATCTCGATGGCGCTGGCCGGGCCCGTGGCCGACGCGATCGGGCTGCGCAACACCTTCTACATCGCCGGCATCGTGCCGGTCGTCGTCGCGGTCGTCGCGACGGTGTGGGCCAAGCTGCCGGCCGACGAGCTCGCGCACCCGCTGCGGGCCGACTGATGCCCTAGGCCGGTTCCTTGAGCGCGTTCATCTCGAAGTGCATGGGGTCGGTGTAGCCCCAGTCGCCGCCCCAGGCGAAGCCCCACTTCTTGAAGATCTCGACGACGGCGCGGTTCATCTCACCGAAGGTGCCGCGCTGGTTGCCCGGCACGTTGAGGTCGAGCGCGATGCCGAAGGAGTGCAGCGAGAGCTGCTGGGTGTTGGCGATGTAGCGCGGGTAGTAGCACCCGGCGTACTCCCCCGGGTTGATCTCGTCGGCAAGCCCGGTCGTCTGGATCTCGAGCAGCGCCGCCCGCAGCTGCGGGAAGATCACCTTGTGGCAGGTGACGTTGCCCAGGATCGGCACCGGCTCGGTGCGGATGTTGGCGGTGACCCAGGACTGCTCGGGCGCGATCCGGCCGCCACCCAGCACGGTGTAGCGGAAGGTGCCGACGGCCTCGGCGACCGAGCCGCCGCTCAGTACCGCGATCTGCTCGGCACCGGGGTCGAGGTCCGGACCGAGGATGGACACGGCCGCGTCGTCGCCGACGATCTTCTGCAGCTTCTCCATCACGTCGCGCGGTGAGTAGATGCCGGTGTTGACCAGCATCGCGTTGTCGGTGGGGATCCCGAGCTCCTCGCCCCACTTCTCGTTGACCACGGCGTCGATCTGCGGCACCTGCGGCGCATAGGCGCCGATGTGCACCGTCGGGGCGTCCTCGTCGTTGCCGAGCTGGAGGTAGCCCGCCTTGTCCTGCAGCTGCTCGGCCAGCGACTTCTCCAGCGCGACCTCACCCCCGGCGACCCGGTCCCACTGCTCCTGCAGCTCGGCGGACGCCGCGATGGTGAAGTTGCGGTACGTCGACGGGTCGACCGCACCGATGTTGATGACCCTGTTCTCGATGCCGACGTTGCCGAGCGAGAGCACCAGCGACCGCTTGACGGTCCTCAGCGCGTTGATCTCCTCGATCACCTCGGGGTCCAGGGCGTCCTGGTCCTTGATGATCAGGTCGGCGAGCACCAGCGCGCCCTTGCGCGGGCCCGGTGGCTCGACGGCGTGCGCCGGGTCCGCCACAGGCGGCTCGGTCTCGGCCGGCGGGGTCGGCGTGCTCGTCGAGGAGGACGTCGACGGCGCTGGAGTGGTGGGTGTGGCTGGTGACTCTGCGCCACACGCGGACGCGAGCAGGAGCACCCCCGCACCCAAGGCCGCCCGCGCTCGCCGTACTCCCGACATCACCCTCCCCCTTTGACTTGTCCAGCGTAGGCGCTGGGTCACAGTGTCACTACCACGGTGTGAGGACGCCTCCCTGCCGTGACACCATGCCCTCTGCCCTTGGCGACCCGGTGACCGCCCTGACGATGGAGCTTGTGTGAGCGACGCAGCAACGCCAACAGTTTCGGTCGTGGTGCCGTCCTACCAGAACGCCGCCTACATCGTGGCGACCATCGACTCCGTCCTCGCGCAGACGTTCACCGACTTCGAGCTCCTGGTCTCCGATCACTCGTCGACGGACGGCACGTGGGAGCTCCTCGAGGGCTACACCGATCCGCGGATCACGCTGACCCGCTGCCCCAGCGGCGGCGGCGCACCCGCCAACTGGAACGCCGTGACCGCGCAGGCCACCGGCCGCTACATCAAGCTCGTCTGCGGCGACGACCTGCTCGCTCCCGACGCCCTCGAGAAGCAGGTCGCGGCGCTGCAGTCCCACCCCACGGCCGTGCTCGCGGCCTCGCGCCGCAGCCTGATCGACGCGGTCGGCGATCCGCTGATGGAGAGCCGCGGCCTCGGCTCCCTGACCGGGCTCGTCCCCGGGATCACCGCGATCAAGGCGTTGGTGAGATCCGGGACCAACCTCCTCGGCGAGCCGGCGTGCGTGCTGGTCCGCCGTGACAGCCTCGCGTCCGTCGGCGGCTGGGACGGCGCCCAGCCCTACCTCATCGACCAGGCGACCTACATGCACGTCCTCCGACACGGCGACCTCCTGGCGGTGCCCGGCACCCTCGCCTCGTTCCGCCTCAGCGACACCCAGTGGAGCGTGGCGCTCGCCGCGTCCCAAGCCCGACAAGCAGCGGCCGTCCATCGTGCGTACGGCGACCTCTACCCCACCGAGGTCACGCGCAGCGACGTCCGGGTCGGCAATGCGCGGGCACGCGTGATGTCCCTTGCGCGCCGTGCGGCCTACATCCGCTGGCGGCGCCGGATGGTGGCCCCGTGAAGCGTTCCCTGGACCGCACCGTGATCGGCCGGCTGCTGGCCGGCCTGGGCTACTACCTCGGACTCGCCGTCGCGACATTCCTCGGCGCCATCTGGGCAACCGGCCTCTTCGACCGCTCGTGGGAACTACCGCTGTTCTACCGCAGTGACGCGCTCTCCGGCGGCTCGCAGTTCAAGGGCACGCTGGAGAACGGCTGGTACGAGATCAACCCGGCGCTGGGTGCCCCGCACGGCCAGGTCATGCACGCATTCCCGCTGGCTGACAACCTGCAGTTCGCCGTCGCGCGGGTGCTGGGCATGTTCACCGATCAGTGGTCGGTGGCCTACAACCTCGCCTACCTCCTCACCTATCCCGCCGCCGCCGTCGCGGGGGCGTGGTTCTTGCGGCGACTGGGTGTCTCGCGGCTCTCAGCCTTCGTCGTGGGGGTGCTGTTCGCGTTCGCGCCGTACCACTTCATGCACGGCCTGCCGCACCTGTCGTTGTCGATGTACTTCACGGTGCCGCTCGCGCTGTCCCTGAGCATGGCCGTGATGCTGGGCCGCCCGGTGTGGGCGCGACGAGCTGGCGGCAGCGCGCGCAACCCGATCACGTGGCTGAGCGCCACCACGCTCGGAACGCTCCTCATCGCAGCGCTCGTCGGGACCACATCGAGCTACTACGCCGTCTTCGGGCTGCTGTTCCTGGGTTTCGCGATCCTGGTCGCCGGCTTCGAGCGTCGCTGGCGCGACGCCATCGGTGGCATCGGTGCGGCCGTCTCGATCGTGGTCGTGATGCTCATGAACATGGCCCCGGACATCCTCTGGGCCAGGTCAAACCTGGACAGCCCGGCCGCCTTCGCGCGCGCGCCACTGGAGGCGGAGCTCTACGGCTTGAAGTTCACCTCGTTGATCTTCCCCGTCCACTGGAACCGCATCGGCGACCTGGGTGCCTGGCGATTCACCTACGACGAGACCTTCCCGCTGCCGGGTGAGCGCGCGGCCCTGGGCGTCGTCGCCGCCCTCGGGTTCGTCGTGCTGCTCGCCCTGCCGATCATCCTGCTCATCCGCGGTCGCCGCGGCGACTGGTGGCCGAGCCGACGCATCTCGTCGCTGTCACTGTTCGCCTGGATCGGCTTCGCCTTCGGCATGGTCGGCGGCCTGGCCACGATCTTCGCCCTGCTGATCTCGCCGGACATCCGCGCCTGGAACCGGATCGTGATGTTCTTGATGCTGATCTCGTTGAGCGTCGTCGCGATCTCGCTCGACCACGGCACCGGGTGGGTACGCCGCCGGGTCGCCGACCGCGGTCGGCTCGCCGTCCTCGTCGCGCCGGTGCTGGCCCTCGCGCTCCTGGGCGGTGGCCTCTTCGACCAGGTGGCACCCAAGACCTGGGCCCTGATCGGCGACGAGCAGGCACGATGGGACAACGACAAGGCCTACGTCGCCGACATCGAGAGCCGGGTCCCGGCCGACACCATGGTCTACCAGCTCCCCGCTGTCGCGTTCCCCGAGTCGCTGCCGGTGAACGACATGGAGGACTACGAGCTCATGCGGCCGTACCTCCACTCCACGGACATGCGGTGGACCTACGGCGGCCTCAAGGGTCGACCCAAGGGCGACTGGGCCACGGTGGCGTCGCAGCTGCCGACCGACCGGTTGGTGGTGGCGCTGGCCGCCGCCGGCTTCGGTGGCATCCACATCGACCGGTTCGGCTACCCGAGCCACGACACCTCCGTCCTGGAGGGCGACATCTCCCGCCTGGTCGGCGTCGATCCCGTCGAGAGCCCGGACGGACGCTTCGCCTTCTTCGACCTGGGCGACTTCGTGGCCGACGTCGAGGACGAGCGCTCGCGGAAGTGGTTGGACAACGTCGGCAACCACCTCGTCAATCCGCCGATGTACTACTGGCAGCAGGACTTCAACCCGCCCTTCGTCGACCCCGAGGGCTCTGTGGTTCTACCGGGCAAGGGACCGGCCATCGGGCTCGACCTGCTCAGCCAGCGGGTCCGGGACACCCCCGTGCGCCTGACGTTCACCCTGCGGGCCGACGGCGCCACCGGCCCCACGCCCGTCCGCATCACCTGGCCGGACGGAGGCGTCGAGGAGGTCATCGTCGGGGTCGACGGTCTGGCGGTGGACCGGAAGCTGGACATGGCTCCCGGGGCGTCCGAGGTCGGACTGACGGCCAGCGGCGTCACCTCCATCAGTCTGATCAACTTGGTCATCAACGACCCCGTGCTCGCCTTCCCGCTCGACACGTCGGAGGCCGAGAAGGCGGGCTCGAGCGGCCGGGAGAGCGGCGAACGTGAGTGATAGCGTCGCCGCCGTGACTGACCAGATCGGACGCGACCTCGGTCACACCGTGTCCGTCGTGATCCCCGTCTACCGCGGCGCCTCGACGCTCGAGGGCGTCGTCGCCGAGCTCGCACCGTTCTTCGACTCCGTGCAGACCCCCGACGGTCACCTCCTCACGGTGACCGAGGTGCTCCTCGTTCATGACGCCGGCCCCGACGACTCCGACGTCGTCATCCGCGAGCTCGCCGAGCGCTTCGACCAGGTGCGCGCCCTGTGGTTGAGCCGCAACTTCGGCCAGCACGCCGCGACCCTCGCCGGGATGGCGTCGTCCGGCTCCGACTGGATCGTCACGATGGACGAGGACGGCCAGCACGACCCCAGCGCCATCCCGCGGTTCCTCGACGTGGCGATGCTCGAGCGGGCGGCCGTCGTCTACGCCGACCCGACCAACGAGCCGCCGCACGGCTTCATGCGCAACATCGCGTCACGCACCTCCAAGCGACTGGTCGCCAGCCTGGCACCCAAGACCCCGGTCGGCAGCTTCCAGAGCTACCGCTTCGTGCTCGGCGAGGTCGGTCGATCCGTCGCGGCGTATGCCGGGGCCGGCGTCTACCTCGACATCGCGATGAGCTGGGTGACGGCTCGCGTCGCCACCTGCCCGGTCGAGCTGCGCACCGAGGGCGACCGACCGTCCGGCTACTCCGGGCGCACCCTGCTGTCCCACTTCTGGCGCCTGGTGCTCTCGTCGGGCACCCGCGGTCTGCGCCTGGTCTCGCTGATGGGCGTCACGTTCGCCGCCTTCGGTGTCGCGCTGGCGATCTATGCGCTCGTCGGCACCCTCCTCGGCGGGACCAACGAACGCGGCTGGGCCTCAATGATGGTCATGCTCTGCCTCGGCGTCGGCGCGATCCTCTTCGCCCTGGGTGTGGTCGCCGAATATGTCGGCGTTGCGGTCAACATGGCGATGGGTCGACCGCTCTACTACATCGGCAACGACCCCGCGCACGGTCCTTGGTCGAGAAGGCCGATCGGCGCACCCGCGGCCGAGCCTGTTGCCCCAGCCCGTGAGTCCTGAGCACCGGCGGCTGATCTGGGTCATCGGCGCGGGCGGCCTGCTCGGGTCGGAGGTCGTGACGGCGGCCCGCACGCGCGGGGTCGAGGTCTTCAGTCCCGGGCCCATCCGGTGGGCGGACCCGGCCGATGCACGACACGACCTGACCCGGGCGGCGGCCGACTTCATGGCTCGGGCCGAGGGCCGCGAGTGGCAGCTCGCCTGGTGCGCGGGCGTCGGAGTCACTGGTACGTCGACCGAGCAGCTCGACGCCGAGGTCAGCGTCTTCCGCGCCACCCTCGACGCCCTCACCGAGCACGGTGCCGACAGCCGTGGCGCCGTCTTCCTCGCCTCCTCCGCCGGCGGTGTGTACGCCGGCTCCTCGGGTGCGCCCTTCGACGAGTTCAGCGAACCGCGGCCGCTGGCGCCGTACGGCCACGCCAAGCTGGCGCTCGAGACGCTCCTGCGCGACTGGTCGACGCGGACCGGCGCCAACGTGCTCGTCGGGCGGATCGCGAACCTCTACGGCCCCGGTCAGGACCTCAGCAAGTCTCAAGGCCTGATCTCGCACGTGTGCAAGGCCCAGCTGCGCCGCGAGCCGATCTTGATCTACGTCCCGCTCGACACGGTCCGCAACTACCTGTTCGCCCCTGACTGTGCGCAGATGGTCGTCGTCGGGTTGACGTCACTGCAGGCTCAGGCGCGGACGCAGCCGAGTCAGCAGTGGCTCAAGGTGATGGCCGGTCCCGACGCCACGTCGATCTCGTTCGTGCTGGCCGAGCTGCAGCGGATCCTCAAGCGCAAGCCGTTGGTCGTGCATGGCTCGTCGGCCACGTCGCGGTTCCAGGCCAGCGACCTGCGACTGCGCAGCCGGGTCCTGCCCCACCTCGACCAGCTCGCCGCCACCTCGATGCCGATCGGGATGAAGCGCACCCTCGACGGACTGCGCGTCGCCCTGAACCGTGGCTACCTGGTCTGACGCTTGGCCGCGCGTAGCCCCCGCGCCGTGGTCGTGCGGACCTTCTTCAGCCCTGAGGTGATCAGCTCGGTCGGGGTCTGGTCGGCCCCGTCCACGCCATCGGCCTGCTTCCGGGACGTGCGCGCGTCAGCACGTGCCTTGCGGCGCGTTCGGCGAGCATCGCGCTCGGCCCAGATCTCGTCGAGGCGGGCGCCGGCGACGCGCGCCAGCGCCTCGGTGGAGAACTCGGCGGCGATGTGTGCACGAGCGGCCTCGCCGCGACGGGCAGCGCCCTCGGGGTCGGCCATCACCTCGCGCATCAGCTCGGCGGCGTGGTCGAGGTCGGGGTCGGCCCAGCTCGCCGTCGTCGGGTAGGGGTCGCAGCCCTTGGGCACCCTGACGCTCTTGTGCCGCACGAGATAGCTGTTCTCGTCGTTCATGAACGTGAGGTTGCCTGAGTAGCCTGTGGCGATCACCGGCTTGCCGATGGCCATCGTCTCGGCCAGCGTCTGCCCGAAGCCCTCCGACCGGTGCAGGCTGACGTAGCAGTCCGAGCTGCTCATCAGGCCGTCCAGCTCCTCGCGGGCAAGGTAGCGCTCGATCAGCGTGATGTCGGGGCGGTCGGCGACGACGTACCGCAGCTTCTCCACGTCGGCCATCCGCTTGGAGCCGTTGATCGACTTGATCACGAGCTGGGCGCGACCGGGCTCGGGGAAGGCCTTGATGAAGGCTTCCACGAGGCCGACCGGGTTCTTGCGCTCGGCCACGCTGAGGAAGTCGAAGACGAAGAGGAAGGTGAAGCGGCCGGTGTCGGCGATCTCGGGGATCCGCACCGAGGACGCCTCGGCTGCGTGCGCCGGGTGCGGCACCACGGTGACGGGCTTGTCGGTGTGCGGGCGGATCGCCTCGGCGTTGAACTCACTGGTGACCCACACCTCGTCGAGCAGCTCGATCGACGGCTGCATCTGCACCGGGAAGTCGTCGAGCTCCCAGAACCACAGCCCGATGCGGTAGCGCCGCTTGAGCAGCTCCTCCGGCAGGTCGTCCACGAGCACCGGCAGCTGGTCGGCGTTGACGCACAGCAGGGCCGTGTCGTGACGCACGCCGTCGGGCTGGGGCCGGTCGGTCCACGGCGCGCTGCGGCGGCTGATGGTGCGGCTGTACGTCGAGGTCGAGACCGACACTCCGCGCTGCTCGAGTGCGGCGACGAACTGACGTCCGGACTCGCCGAGGCCGAGGTCGGCGGTGAAGTAGCCGACCGCCTCGACGCCGTGGATGCGCTTGCGCTTGCCCTCGGCCTGCTCCGGCTGGGCGAGGTACGGCGCATAGCTGGTGCTCGCCACCCGCGCCCGCTCCAGGGCGATCGTCGCGGCGGGAATGCCCATCTCGTCGGCGCCGTAGGTCTCCGCCCAGTCGAGCAACGGAGTGACGTCGCCGGTGGGCAGGTCGGGGAAGACCTGCTGGAGGTCGGGGCGGATCGTGTAGACCTCGGTCATCAGCCGGCCGAGACCGCCGATGGAGCGAGACTGGACGGGTGCCGCGAGCCACTCGGGCAGCGGGAGTCCGGGCACGCCGCCGATGGCGAGCACCGGGTCCTCCGGGGCAGCGGCTCGGACGCGACGCCCGCTGATCTCTTCGCGCACGAGGCGGCGGATGAGCGGACTCATCGTCACGCCGTCTCGGACCGAGAAGGGGGGGACGAAACCCTCCTGGCGACTGGAGAAGCCGGCCTCGCGGAGCCGCGAGCCGTAGTCGTCGCACAGTTCCCGCAGGAGCGGGTCCTGGCTGATCAGCAGCCGCGGTTCGGGGCCCTGGTGCTTGCTGACGAGGTGCGGCAGCTCCGGGGAGTAGCCGGAGAAGTGGAAGAACGTGGGCGCGCGCCCGCCGACCTTGAGGCCGGTCTCGTCCCGGGACAGCGGACGTGTCGCGAGGTTCCAGTAGGCGGCGTTCCACGACGGGTCGTGGACGATGTGGTGGTCGAACAGGCCGGGCACCATGTCCATCGACTTCTGGTCGGTGAAGTAACCCCTCGCAACGTCGGCGATCGAGTCGGTGGCGAGGCGCTCGAGCCACCAGTCCAGCATCGCGCGGCCGTCGGGCGTGTCCCCAACCGCGACGAAGCCGAGGTTGTAGGTGCCCGAGAGCAGAATGTCCTGCTCGGAGGGCCGGCTGCCGTCGCGCGGCATCGGCTCGGTGAGGTGCGGGGTCAGCACGACTGAGTGGTCGCGGGCCAGGCCGGGCAGTTCGGAGATCCGGCGCTCGATGGAGATGTCGGGGTCATAGTAGATCGCGTGGTCGTAGCCACGGTTGAGCAGCGAGCGCAGCATCCACGGCTTCAGCGCGGTGGCGAGCTCGATCAGGCGATAGGCCCCGGACATGGCGTCCAGGACGTCGGGGTCAACCCCGATCTCGTCGATCAGCACGACGTCCGCACCGGTGACCGAGGGGCGGTCAGTGCTGGGATCGTCGACCAGGAGGACGTCGAACGTGCCGTCCGGGTGGTGCTTGCGGAAGCTGGCCACGAGCACCTGCGCCTGGGCGAGGTAGTTGCGCGCAACGATGGTGCAGCCGTGCATCGGATCAGCGTCTTCGATCCGTGCAGTCCCCCGTACTGTTGATTCCATGGGCAGCGATCCTAGTTCATCAGCGACAGCCGGCCACGGCCCCGTCAGGCATTCCAAGGCACGTCCGACGAGGCCGTCTCTGAACGTCTGGCCCGGCTCGAAGAGGCCATGGGCGAGAGCATGAAGCAGGCCGCGACCACGCCGCGCACCTCACCGCGCTGACTGCCGATGTCACCCGCGAGCTGACCGCGTTGCGCGAGCGGTCGCCGTTCGTCGACGACGCCACGCGCTGGTGCTCGACCTCGGCTGCGGTCGCGGCGAGCTCCTCGAAGTGGTGGGCACAGCGGGCATCGAGGCCTTCGGCCAGCTGCACCGATCAGCCCGACTAGAGTCGCGGCAAATAACCTGAGGAGTCACGATGTCGGACACATCCGCTTGCCAATTCTGCACCAGCACCAGTGCCGCTGGGCCGGTCGAGGTCGCGGAGATGATGTTCGGCTGGGACGAGCGTTTCACCTACGTCACGTGCTCCAGTTGCGGCAGCGTCTCGCAGGTCGACGTCCCCGACGACCTGGGCCGCTACTACCCGCAGGACTACTACTCCGTCGACGTCGATCCCGCGCACGCCCTGGGACGACCGGGGGTGCGGCAGTTCGCCGGACAGGTCGCCCAATCGGTCCTCTTCGGATCATCGCGTCGGGCATCGGCCGCGCAGCGGGTCGTTCGGATGCGCCAGTTCTACAGCTATGTCTCGGTCCTGCACAGCATCGCCGCCGCGGGCCTTCCCCTGGGCAAGCAGACGCGGGTCCTCGATGTCGGTTGCGGATCGGGGATCATGATCTACGCCCTCGCCCTTGCCGGCGTTCGCAAACCCGTCGGGGTGGACCCGTTCGCCCCCGCCGACCGGCATTTCGACAACGGCGCCCAGCTCTTGCGCCGGGACCTCGCCGACGTCGAGGACACCTTCGACCTGATCATGTTCCACCACAGCCTCGAGCACGTCCCCGATCCTGCGACCAGCCTCAAGCTGGCCATGACCAAGCTCGCTCCCGGGGGCCAGATCCTGGTTCGGATGCCGACGGTGTCTAGTGAGGCCTACGAGATCTACGGCGCCGACTACTACGGCCTGGACGCGCCCCGGCACGTGTCGATCCCATCGCGAGCCGGCGTCGATGCACTGGCCGAGCGGGTCGGACTCCGCGTCGTGAAGACGCGCGACGACTCCACGGCGTCGCAGTTCTGGGCGAGCGAGCAGGTGCGACGAGGCATCCCGCTCATGGCGCCGAACAGCCACATGGTCTCCGAGGCGGACTCGCCCTTCAGCAAGGCCGAGATCGCTGCTTGGGCCAAGCGGTCACTCGAGCTCAACGAGTCATCGCGCGGTGACCAGTCGGCCTGGGTCCTCGAACGCGTCTGACCCACGTCGGGCCGGTTCAGTCCGGTAGCCGCTTCGGGATCGTCAGCCAGGACACGACGCCCCCGAGCGCGAGCAGCGCAGCACACGCCAGCATGGCGTTCGGGTACGCCGCTGCGAAGACGCGCGGATCGGCGTACTCGTCCCCGGACAACCCGACCGCGGTCGGCAGGGCCGCGACGGCCATCAGGGAGCCGGCGCGTGCGACGGCGTTGTTGATCCCGCTGGCGATGCCGGCCTTGTCATCGGGGGCCGCGGCCAGCACCGTGGCGGTCAGCGGGGCGACCATCAGCGCCAGCCCGAGGCCGAAGACGGTGACCCCGGGGAGGATGTGCAGCCAGTAGCTGGACTGCGCGTCGACGCCCACGACGAGGATCGTGCCGAGCGCCATCACCAGCGGTCCGACACTCATCGGGATCCGCGGGCCGATGCGGGTGCCGAGCGCTCCCCCCTTCGCCGCCAGGAAGAGCATGCACAGGGTGATCGGCATGGTCGCCAGGCCGGCCTCGAGCGCGCTGTAGCCGGTGACGGTCTGCAGCTGCAGGACGAGGAAGAACGACATCGCGCCGAGGGCCGCGTAGACCAGGAGGGTCATCGCGTTGGAGGCACTGAAGGTGCGGTCGCGGTAGAGGCCCAGCGGCATCATCGGCTGGGGCTCGCTGCGCTCCAGGAGCAGGAACGCGACGGCGGCGATCAGCCCCGCTGCCCCGGCCCACACCGCGCCGCCGCTGCCCCAGTCGATGAGGGCGTAGGTGACGCCGCCCAGCGCCAGCGAGGCGAGCACCGCTCCCATCACGTCGAAGGTGCCGGTCGCCGTCGGGTCGCGGGTCTCCGGCACCGAGCGCCAGGCGATCACGACGGTCACGACCGCGATCGGGAGGTTGATCAGGAATATCCAGCGCCACGACGCGTGGTCGACGAGCACGCCGCCGACGAAGGGACCGATGGCCGCAGCCACGCCACCCAGGCCCGACCACGCACCGATGGCCCGGGCGCGGTCCCCGGGCACGAACGCACCCTGGATCATCGCCAGGCTGCCCGGCGTCAGCAGCGCACCACCCACCCCCTGCAGGATCCGGGCCACGATCAGGGTCTCCGCGTTGGGCGCCAGACCGCACAGGGCGCTCGCGAGCGCGAACCAGGTAGTGCCGACGACGAACATCCGGCGGCGGCCCAGCCGGTCGCCGAGCGACCCGCCGAGCAGGATCAGCGCGGCCAGCGAGACGAGGTAGCCGTTGTTGATCCACTGCAGCTGGGCGAGGGACGCATCGAGGTCCTCACCGATGGTGCGCAGTGCGACGTTGACCACACTGCCGTCGAGCCAGGTCATGCCGGAGCCGAGCACAGCGGCCGCGATGACGGCCCGGCCGCCCGCCGTACCCATCCGTTGGCCCGCGGGCGCCGAAGTCATCACGTGCTTGAGAATAGAATGAATCCGTGACTCGCCCCCGCCCGCTCGAGGCCAGACTCGCGGAGCATGTCGAGAAGCTCGGCGCCGAGCACCCCCCGATCGATCTCGCCAGCGTCGACTACACCGTCCGCGACCCCGAGACCTTCTCCGCACGGTTCGGCCACGTCCTCGACTACATGGCGCGCGTCGAGCTCGAGGTCGACCGCAACGTGCTCGAGCTGATGACGATGCTGCCCGACCCGCCGGAGGTCGACCGCCGGTTCTACGCCGACGTCTGGCAGCCGCAGGAGATCCGGCACGGCCTGATCCTCGACGAGCTGCAGACGCGCATCGGCCGGCCGCCTGCGTCCCCCGACACCGACTCGGTCTCGGCGAAGATCAAGGTGCTCGGCGCACTGGGGCGCATCGACAAGCTCCAGGACGTCACCCGGATGCTCTACTACCTCACCGGCCTGGCCACCGAGCGCTCCGCGGTGCTGGCCTACAACCTGCTCCACGACGGTGTCCGCGAGCTCGGCGAGACCGCGGTCAGCGACACCATCGTCGCGCCGATCCGCCGCCAGGAGCCGGGCCACTACGCCTTCTACAAGATGTCCGCGCAGGGCCTCGCCACGCAACTGGCTCCCTGGCAGCGTTGGCTCGTACGCCGCCTGCGCACCATCTCCTTCTCGCCGGTCGGCGTCAACAACCCCGAGCAGCTCGCCGACTTCGGTGACCTGATGCTCACGCTCGGCATCCCCGACGACCTGGACAGCTTCGCCGAGTCGATCGCCCGGGTCGAGCGTGAGCTGCTCTGGGCGCAGGAGAAGGGCCTGCGGGTGCCGCCCTACATCGTGGCCGGCTTCCGCGCGGCCGTCGAGGCTGCGCAGGCCCGGTCGGGCGAGCGGACCCTGGAACCCCGCGTGGAACGCCGCAGCGCCTAGCCCTCGAGGACGCGGCGGGCGACGAAGCCGAGGCTGGCGGCGGTGCGGGCCGGGGTGCCGCTGGGCTGCATGACGTGGCTGAGGACGACCCGGACGACCATGTCGATGGCCCCGTCGAGCTCGCGCTCCGTCAGGTCCGGGCGGTAGGCGCCGACGCGCTCGCCGACCACGGCCTTGGCCAGCTCGAGCAGCTGGGTGGAGTGCGTGGTCAGCAACGGCAGCAGCTCGGTGTCGGCGCCGTGCGTCGCCGAGACCACCGCGCGCAGCAGCGTGTTGTCCTGGGCGAGCTCCAGCACGCCCAGGATCGCCGCCTCCACCGCCTCGGGGAGGTCGTCGGGGTGGGTGTCGAAGGCATGCGTGACGACGGCCAGGAAGTTCTCGAGCTCGGCGAGGATCATCGCCTCGGCGAGCGCGTTCTTGGTGCCGATCTCGTTGTAGACCGTCTGCCGACTGACGCCGACCGACTGAGCCAGCCGCGACATCGTCACGTGGGCCCAGCCCTCGGTGGTCGTCATCTCGACGGCAGCCGCCACCATGCGCTGACGCAGCGTCGCAACCTCGAGACCACTCGGAACGGCCATGCGGAGAAGTGTAGGGACCGCCAGGTCAGTCAACGAGACTCAGTGCCTGCACCGGACAGGAGGCCACCGCCGCGGCGACCTCCTTGCGGTCAGCCTCGGCCGGGTTGGCGTCGAGCACGTGCATCACCTCGTCGTCGTCGACCTCGAAGAACCGGTGGGCCATCGACTCGCACATGCCGATGCCCTCGCACGTGTCGCGGTCGACCTCGATCCTCATCACGCCACCGCCTTGCTCGGGTCGAACGGGACGAAGTCGGCCTTCTCGCGGACCCCGCAGTCGGGGCAGCACCAGTCGGCCGGGATGTCGGCCCACGCGGTGCCGGCGGCGAAGCCTTCGTGCTCGTCGCCGGCGGCGACCTCGTAGACGTAGGAGCAGCCGGGGCAGCGGGCCGCGAGCACCTCGTCGACCAGCAGACCGGGCGTCACGTCCTCACGCACGGTCGACTCCTTGGCCGGCATGTCCGTGGCGTACCGCGCGATGTACTTGTCGCGCTTGCCCGGCTGGATGTTGGCCAGGCTCACGTCGCCACCGAAGTGGTCGACGACCCGGTGGTCCATCACGCGGCGCCATACGGCCGGGACGATGGCCAGGACGATCATCCCGGCGTATCCGGTCGGCAGCACCGGCGACTCCTCGAAGTCGCGCAGCGCCTGGTAGCGCCGGGTCGGGTTGGCGTGGTGGTCGCTGTGGCGCTGCAGGTGGTAGAGCAGCACGTTGGTGGCGATGTTGTTGGAGTTCCAGCTGTGGCTGGGCAGGACCCGCTCGTATCGCTGGCGCTCACCGGTGCCGACCTTCTGGCGCAGCATGCCGTAGTGCTCCATGAAGTTGACGACCTCGAGCAGCGAGAAGCCGATGACCGCTTGGATGAGGAGGTACGGCGCGATCTCGATGCCCAGCCAGGCGATCAGCACACCCCACAGCACGAGGGTCATGACCCAGGCGTTGAGCACGTCGTTGCCGGGGCGGAACGGGTGCTGCTTCTTGCGCGCGTAGCGACGCTTCTCCAGGTGCCAGGCGGACTTCAGCGAGCCGAGGACAGTGCGCGGCCAGAACTGGTAGAAGTTCTCGCCCAGCCGGCTGCTGGCGGGGTCCTCGGGCGTCGCGACGCGGACGTGGTGGCCGCGGTTGTGCTCGATGTAGAAGTGGCCGTAGGCGACCTGCGCCAGCGCGATCTTCGAAAGCCAGCGCTCGTTGGCCTCCTTCTTGTGGCCGAGCTCGTGGGCGGTGTTGATGCCGATGCCGCCGATGCAGCCGATCGAGATCGCCAGCGCGAGCTTGTCGAGCACGGAGAGGGTCAGCGCGCCGGTGAACGCCGCCGGCAGGTTCTCCTGCGCGAACGCTGTCAGTCCGACCAGGTCGAGGACCCAGGCGATCGGGTTGTGGCCCGCCACGATCGTCATCGCGCCGACGAACCCGAGGTACTGGATCGGCAGGAAGAGGTAGGTCACCCAGCGGTAGTAGCGATCGGCCTCGAGGGCCTCGATCACGTCGTCGGGCGGGTTGGACCGGTCGAGGCCGGTCATGAGGTCGATCGCGGGGACGACGACCAGGATGACGATCGGACCCAGCCACAGCCACGCTCCCCAGCCGGTCGAGGCGTAGCCGAGGATCGCCACGAGGGCCAGGCTCGGCACCACGAGGCCGATGAGCCACAGGTAGCGCTTCGAGTCCTTCCAACCGTCGGTCGAACCCTCGGGGATCGTTCCGCTCATGGAGTCGCTGAGGCTCATTGAACTGACCTTCCTTCTGCAGAGCTGATTTACAGAACCATACGATTTGTAAACCACTCTGGCAAGGGTCTGTGCTCCTCGCTCACCAGACCACCTGGGCGCTGTCGCGCCACTCGTCCCACCCGCCGCCCGGTCCGGCGGCGGGAGTGGCCTCGTCGCTGCGGTTCCACAGCGTCAGGTAGAGCGCGACCGCAGATCCCGTGAGGTCGACGTCGGCCTCCGGTGCCGCCCCGGTGAAGCGGGTGGTGACGGGCGGGGCCGCGCTGAGCTCGACGAGCCAGCCGCCGCTCCCCTCGTCGGGTCGTACGGCGATGCGCTGCCCAGCCTCGGACCGCAGGCGTGTGACCGGGCGGGGCAGGAAGCCGCCCAACAGCTCGTCGATCCCGTCGAGGGCGACCTCGGTGCTGATCCAGGTCACGTCGCCGGCGACGGGATAGCGCCCCAGCGCGGCGGACAGCGCGTCGATCGCGTGGATGGTCGTCTCGTGGCACTGCCGCCTCGCCCAGAAGTGCCGCGGCGCGGGCGCGTCGGCCAGGAACACCAGCGTGTCGAGGTCGTCGGGGGCCTGGCTGATCGCGGTCACCACCTCGATCGCCCCGTCGCGCAGCCACTCCAGTGGGTCGGGTGCCTCCCGGCCCTCCTGCTCCCAGCGGTCCGGCGCCTGCTCGGACCCCGTCACCACCGCCGCGGCCCACCGGTGGACCATCCCCTCGTGGGCCACCAGTCGCCGTACGGTCCAGTCGGGGGTGGTGGGCACCGGCGCTGCGAGGCCGGCGCGATCGACGTACCTCACCAGCGCGAGCAGGGCCGCGCGCAGGCCCTCGAGGTGCGCGGCGAGGGTGAGCGTGGTGGGCATGCCTCCACGGTGGCAGAGGGCGCCGACATCGTCGCCTGATTTGTCGGCGCTGTCGGTGGGCCCCTCTAGCGTGCCCGACATGGTCACCGTCCTGCTCTTCCCATCCGTGCTCGGCGTGCGCGCCGGGATCACCGACACGGCCGAGCGGCTCCGCGCCGCCGGTCACGACGTGCGCGTCGTCGACGTCCTCGAGGGGCGCACCTTCGACGACACCGCGCCCGCCCTCGACCATCAGCGGTCGCTGTCCGCCGAGCATCTCCACGCCGTTGCCACGGCCGCTTTCGACGACGTCTCCGGCCCGTTCGTCACGGTCGGCTTCTCCGCTGGCTGCGCGCTCGCGGAGTGGAGCGCCGCCCAGCGACCGGGCGACGTCCGCGGCGTCGTGCTGGTCGGCGGGGCGCTCCCGATGCAGTACGTCGAGGCGAGCTGGCCGCCCGGTGTCCCGGCCCAGACCCATGCCACCCGCGACGACCCGTTCGACGACGGTCCGGAGATTGCGGCCGAGTTCCGCAGCGATGTCAAGGCCGCAGGAGGGGAAGTCGAGGTCTTCACCTACGACGGTTCGGGACACCTGTTCAACGACCCCTCGTTGCCGGCCGAGTTCCAGCCCGCCGACGCCGAGCAGCTCTATGAACGGCTCCTGGAGTTCGTGGCGCGCTGACGCTGGGCGCGCGACGTCGGGCAAGGTAGGTGCATGAGCAAGCGCAGTGAGCACCCGATCGGCATCGACTTCGGCGGCACCGGCATCAAGGCGGCCGCCGTCGACCTCGGCGCCGGCGACTTCGCCTCGGACCGCGAGAAGATCGACACGCCCAAGCCGGCCACGCCCGACGCGGTGGCCAAGGTCTTCGAGGAGCTCGTGGCCCGCTTCCCCTCGTCCGACTCCGCCATCGGTGTCACGGTGCCGGGCGTCGTCCGCCGCGGCGTCGTCCACTCGGCCGCCAACATCGACCCGGCGTGGATCGGCGCCGACGCCGACGCCATCTTCACCGCGGCGCTGGGCCGTGAGGTCCACGTCGTCAACGACGCGGACGCTGCCGGGCTGGCGGAGGTGGAGTTCGGCGCCGCGAAGGGTCAGCGCGGGCTGGTCATCGTGACGACCCTCGGGACCGGGATCGGTTCCGCCCTGATCCACAACGGCGTGCTCGTGCCCAACTCCGAGCTCGGCCACCTCGAGATCGACGGCCACGACGCGGAGTCGCGGGCGGCCAACAGCGCGCGGGAGAACGAGTCGCTCAGCTATCCCGTCTGGGCCGAGCGGCTGACGACCTACTACCGCACCGTGGAGCGGCTCTTCTCCCCCGAGCTGATCGTCGTCGGCGGCGGTGTCAGCAAGAGCTTCGACCGGTTCGGCCCGCTGATCGACATCGAGACCCCGATCGTGCCGGCGACGCTGCGCAACAAGGCGGGCATCATCGGCGCGGCGCTGGTCTCCTCGCGCGCGGGCTGAGCCTCCTCAGCCCTCGCGGGAGTGGGTCAGGCGGTCCCGCAACGACCGGTGCCCCTTGCGCTGCTGGGGTACGGCGACGGCGGGAGCCGGCCACCAGTCCATCTCCGCGAAGCCGGCCCGGTTGAAGCCCTGGCGGTAGACGTAGTTGGCGCCGCACTGGCAGACCCAGCGCGTCCCGTCCGCGAACACGGCGCCGTGCGTCGGCGCCTCCGGCGTCTCCAGGCACACGTGGACCTGATTGCTCTGCATCTGCTCTCCCCGTTCGCTGAGCTCCGACACGACCGTTCGACGCTAGTCCCGGCCACGGACCCCGTCGTCCGGCGTCGAGAAGATCCCCAGTTGTGAGTAGCCGCCCCGACCCGGCACGTCGAGTGCCGGGTCGACAGGGTCAGGCCGCGACGGGCTCGAGGTCGCGCGCGACGTCCGGCGTCGAGGTGGGTACGGCGCTCGCGCGATCGCCCAGCACCCGGCGGGCGGCGAGGGCGGTGCCGATGAGCGCGAGTCCACCGAGCACCCCGACGACGTTGTAGCCGTCGGTGAAGGCCGACTGGGCGGCGTACACGATCTGGCCGGCGAGCTCGGGCGACTGGGCAGCGGCGGCGGGGGCAGCGCTGACGCCCTCCGCGGCGGTCTCGACCGAGCCGGTGGAGGCGCCCGCCGGGAGCATGCCGGGCAGCAGTCCGCGGTAGACCGCAGTGACCAGGGTGCCGATGGTGGCGACACCGAGGGCGATGCCGAGCTCGCCGCAGGTCTCGGCCAGGGAGGCGGCCGAGCCGGCGCGCTCGGGCGGGGTGGCGCCCATGATCAGGTTCATCACCAGCGACATCGGCACGCTCACGCCACCCGCGGCCAGCACCATCGCGACGAGGTGCAGCCCCAGCGAGTCGGTGTCGAGCAGGCCGAGCAGCAGCAGCCCGGAGCCGGCGACCAGCAGCCCGCCGACGACGAGTCGCACGGTGTCGAAGCGCAGGTCGAGGCGCGGCGAGAGCAGGGTGCCGGCGAGCATCACAAGGTTCTGCGGGACCAGCCAGGCGCCGACCTGCAGCGGGGAGAGGCCCACGACGCTCTGGAGGTAGATCGCGGCGGCGTAGGACACGCCGGCCATCACGACGCCGGTGACCAGGAAGGTGGCCAGGCCGACGGTGAAGCGACGGTCCTCGAAGAGCGCGAGGTCGACGAGCGGGTCGGCCAGGCGACGCTGGCGGCGGACGAAGACGGTGCCGGCGACGGCGGCCACGACGAGACCGGCGACGGCGGTGGCGACGTGCTCGCCGCGGGCGAGCTCCTTGAGGCCGTAGACGCCGGGCAGCAGGGTCAGGAGCGAGAGCACCACCGACGCGCCGTCGGGCAGGGCGTGCCCGCCGCTGCGGGGCGAGTCGGGCAGCAGCCGCGGCGCGACGAGCACCATCAGCGCCATCACCGGCACCCCGATCAGGAACGCCGAGCCCCACCAGAAGCGCTCGAGCAGGGCGCCGCCGACGATCGGGCCGGCGGTCATCCCGCCCATGAAGCAGGCCAGCCAGATGCTGATCGCCTGCCCCATCTGCTCCGGTCGCTGGAACATGTGGCGGATCAGCGCCATCGTCGAGGGCATCAGCGTCGCGCCCGCGACCCCGAGCAGCGCCCGCGCCGCGATCAGCATCTCGGGTGTCTGTGCGTACGCCGCCAGCACGGACGTCGCACCGAACGCGACCCCGCCGACGAGCAGGAGCCGGCGGCTGCCGATGCGGTCGGCGAGACCGCCCATGGTGACGAGCAGTCCCGCGAGCAGGAAGGAGTAGATGTCCAGGATCCACAGCTGCTGAGTGCTGGTGGCGCCGAGCTCACGACTCAGCGTCGGCAACGCGACGTACAGGACGCTGACGTCGATCGAGATCAGCAGGGTGGGCAGCGTGAGGACGGCCAGGCCGATCCACTCGCGCCTCGTGGCGGCCGGGGCCTGGGTGTCCGGGGTGGTGTCGGTGCTCATCAGGTGTCCTCACCGGGTTCGTGGGTTGGTGTCACTGGTTCCACGAACGGGGTCGGGCGGATACGACAGCCCTCCGAGAAGTTTTCACCGACGACCGTGCTGGATCGTCCCCCGCCTGGTGCCGAGGATCCAGCACGGTCGGGCGGCCCAGGCGTAGCCTCCGAGGATGACCAAGCCGTTCGGGCAGGACCTCCACCAGCTGATGCAGGGCGTGCGTGCGAACGGGAAGGACGGCATCGTGATTCCGGTGCCCAAGGTGACCGCCAACGGCACGGACGGGATCAACCTCGGCGAGTCGCGCTTCGCGCCCTCGACGGAGCCGGGCCTCATGGCGCGGCTGTGGGCCCGCCTGCGCCGTACGACCTGAGGCCCTGCACGACGTCCGACGAAGCGGCTGCCCTGACCACCGGGTCGTCGGACGTCCCGCTCGACGTCCGACGAAGCGGCTGCTCAGACCTCCTTGCCGCTGATCGCGGCAGCGACGCGCTTGGCGACGTCGGGGTGGAAGACGCTGGGGATGATGAAGGAGGCGTTGAGCTCCTCGTCGCTGACGATCTTCGCGAGCGCCTCGGCGGCGCGCAGCAGCATGTCGACGGTGACGTCCTCGGCGCGGGCGTCGAGCAGTCCTCGGAAGACGCCGGGGAAGGCGAGCACGTTGTTGATCTGGTTGGGGTAGTCGGAGCGGCCGCTCGCCACGACCGCGGCGTACTTCGCGGCCGCTGCGGGGTCGACCTCCGGGTCAGGGTTGGCCAACGCGAACACGACGGAGTCGGGGGCCATGTCCGCGATCCACTCCGGGGCAAGGATGCCGGGTGCGCTCACCCCGATGAAGACGTCGGCCCCGACCAGCACCTCCTGCAGCGAACCGGTGGTCGCACGCGGGTTGGTGGCGAGCGCTAGCTCGGCCTGGGCGGGCGGCAGGGTGTCGTCCCCGGCCGCGAGCGCGCCGGCGCGGTCCACGACCACCACGTCGTGGGCCCCGGCCGCGAGCAGCAGGGTCACGATCGCCGTACCGGCCGCACCTGCGCCCGAGACCACGATACGCACGGTGGGCAGCGTCTTCTTCACGCAGCGCAGGGCATTGGTCAGCGCGGCCAGGACGACGATCGCGGTGCCGTGCTGGTCGTCGTGGAAGACCGGGATGTCGAGCGACTCGCGCAGCCGCCGCTCGATCTCGAAGCAGCGGGGGGCCGCGATGTCCTCGAGGTTGATGCCGCCGAAGCCGGGCGCGATCATCTCGACGGCGCGCACGATCTCGTCGGTGTCCTGCGAGGCCAGGCAGATCGGCCACGCGTCGATGTCGGCGAAGCGCTTGAACAGCGCGGCCTTGCCCTCCATCACCGGGAGCGCCGCGCCGGGGCCGATGTTGCCGAGCCCGAGCACCGCCGAACCGTCGGTGACGACCGCGACCGAGTTGCCCTTGATCGTCAGCCGGCGCACGTCCTCGGGGTTGTCGTGGATCGCCATCGAGACGCGGCCGACGCCGGGGGTGTAGGCCATCGAGAGGTCGTCGCGGGTGCGCAGCGGCACCTTCGACTCGACCTTGATCTTGCCGCCGATGTGGAGCAGGAAGGTGCGGTCGGAGACCTTGTGGACCTCGACACCCGCGATCCCCTCGACCGCGCGCACGAGGTCCTCGGAGTGGCCCTGGTCGGACGCCGAGCAGGTCACGTCGACGACCAGCCGGTCGTGGCGCGACTCCGCGACGTCGATCGCGGTGACGACTCCCCCGCCCTCGGCGATGGTCGTGGCAACGGTGCCGACGACCCCGTGGTCGGGCGCGGTGTGCAGCCGCATGGTGATCGAGTAGGACGAAGCTGTGGCGGCCATGGTCAAACCCTCCTCCCACGCGAGGGTTACGGGCAAGTCACCTAGGCTCGATCCCATGACGACTCCTGCCGAGATCAGCTTCCGGGACAACGCCGACGCCGGCCGCTTCGAGATCCTCGTCGGCGACGAGGTCGCCGGCTTCGCCGAGCGCACCATCGCCGACGGCGTGGCCACGATGCCGCACACCGTCGTCGAGAAGACCTACGACGGCCAGGGCCTGGGCAGCAAGCTCGCTGTCTTCGCCCTCGACTCGGTGCGCGAGCAGGGCCTCAAGGTCCGCCCGCTGTGCCCCTTCATCAAGGGCTACATCGAGCGCCACGAGCAGTACGCCGACCTGGTGGTCTGACTACAGCGCCTTCTCGATCTCCTCGGCCAGCTTGGCCGGCTCGGTCGTGGGCGAGTAGCGCGAGATCACGGTGCCGTCGCGGCCGACCAGGAACTTCGTGAAGTTCCAGTTGACCCGGCCGCCGAGCAGGCCGCCCTTCTGCTTGCGCAGCCACTTGTAGAGCGGGTGCGCGCCCTTGCCGTTGACCTCGATCTTCGCGAACAGCGGGAAGTCGACGCCGAAGTTGCGCTCGCAGAACGACGCGATCTCGTCCTCGGCCGCCGGCTCCTGGTGGCCGAACTGGTCGCACGGGAAGCCCAGGACGGTGAACCCGTCGGGGCCGTACTTGTCCTGCAGCTCCTGCAGGCCCTTGTACTGCGGTGTGAAGCCGCACTTGGAGGCGGTGTTCACGACGAGCACCACCTGACCGTCGTACGCCGACAGGTCGGTCTCGGAGCCGTCGATGGCGCGGGCAGAGAAGTCCTTGATGGTGGTCACGTCGGTCCTTCGTCGTGGCGGGGAAAGAGGATTGGTCAGGCCCAGGGCTCGAGGAACGTGCCGGCCCGCGCGATCTCGTCGAGGCCGCGTCGCTCACGCGGTCGCTCGTCGCGGGCGGCGGTGCGCTCGTCCACCGACGCGGGGTCGCCCTGGACGCCCACCGCGATGCCGGTGAGCAGCACGTGGGTGGCCGGGAGGCCGAGGTCGGCGGCGAGCGCCTCGTGGTCGAAGCCGGCGAACTGGTGGGAGTGCAGCCCCATCGACCGCGCCTGCAGGGTGAGGTGGGCGGCGGCCTGCCCCACGTCGTAGAGGGCGTAGTCGCTGTAGGCGGGCGCGTCGGCGTCGTTGCCGGTGAGCACGTGGGCGGCGGTGACGAACACCACCGAGGCGCGGGGCACCCAGCCGGAGTTGCCCCGGCTCAGGTGCGGCACCAGCCGGTCGTGGTTGGCCGAGCCACGCTCGCAGACGAAGAACACCCACGGCTGCGAGTTGCCGGCCGAGGGCGCCCACTGCGCGGCGTGCAGCAGCTGGTCGATCTCGGCGCGGGTGAGCGTGTGCGCGTCGTCGTACACGCTCGGGCTCCACCGCGACCGCAACGGCTCGGACAGGTCCTCGGCACCGGGCTGCGGGGCGCGGACGAGGACGTCGAGCGGGGCATCGAGGTCGCTGGACATGTCTCCCAGTATCCGGGGGCTGCCAACGAAGGGGTGTGCGGGCCGCTCCCCGTGGGACACCATGGTAGCCACGCCAACACCTGGGGGATCCATGACTCACCGCAAGCGCCTCAGCGCGCTCGCCCTCGTCGCCGTGCTGAGCCTCGTGCTCACCAGCTTCGTCGGCCCGCCCGCCCACGCGGGCAAGGCCAGGACCAAGGGGAAGGTCAGCTACGGCACGACCTCCTGGACGGCCGGGGCGTCCGGCTATGCGATCAAGGGCAAGGCGAGCGGCCGCAAGGGGCGCTCGGTGCGGCTGCAGGTCAAGTGGGCCGACGGCTGGCACACGATCGACAAGGTCAGGACGAAGAAGAAGGGCACGTTCTCGATCACGGGCGACCTCGACTGGTACGGCACCCACAAGCTGCGCGTCTGGCTGCCGCAGACCCGGCGTGACCGCGCCAGGGCGTTCAAGGCGAAGAAGTTCAAGATCGCGGTGCCCTGGGTCCCTCGCGGCTCGACCTCGTCCTACCTCCGGATGAGCTACGAGGGCATCAACTTCCAGTGGGACCCCTGCCGGACGATCAAGTACCGCATCAACCCCGGCTACGCCGGTGAGGGCGTCATCCCCTTCACCCAGGCCGCGGTCGAGCTGCTCGAGCGGGCGACCGGCTTCGAGACGAAGTACGTCGGCACCACCACCTCCGTGCCCGCCTCGCGCCAGCCCTACCAGAAGGGCACCGACATGGTCATCGCGTGGTCGCACCAGAGCGACTACCCCGACCTGGTGCAGGCCGTCGGCCTCGGCGGCCCCGGCGACCTCAAGCCCGCGCGGCGCAGGTCCAACAACAAGGTCGTGCTGGACATCCGGCGTCCGGGCGTGACGATGAACATGGCGTACGCCGCCACGTACCCGTTCACCTTCGACGATCCGACCACCGAGCCGATGGGGCTGGTGCTGGTCCACGAGCTGGGGCACGCGTTCGGGCTCGAGCACTTCGCGGACAACATCCAGGTCATGCACCCGGGCGACCGCCCGCCGGGGCCGACGGGCTACCACTCGACGTACGAAGCGGGCGACCTCGCCGGCTTCCGCGCCCAAGGCGCCCAGGGCGGCTGCCTCAAGCCCTACCGCAACCGGGGCCGCTGGTCCGCGATCGATCTCGACGCGATCCCGGACTTCACACGGGAGTGATGGACTGAAATGCACGAAGGCCCCGGGTGACCGGGGCCTTCGTCTATGTGTGCGCGAGGGGGGATTTGAACCCCCACGCCCTTTCGGACACTGGCACCTGAAGCCAGCGCGTCTGCCGTTCCGCCACTCGCGCAAAGAAGCGGTGCACAGGCTATCCCAAGGCCACCGGACACTCCCAATCGGACGGGGACTCCGGGCAAACCGATCCGGGGCGCGCCGCCTGCCCGAGGGTGTGGCCGCAGAGGCGGACAGTACGATCGGCGACACCTGCACGACCGCATCACCGCTACGGCCGTTGGTGTGGTGTGCCCCGGCAACACCCCTCAACACCCCTGAAACCAGAGAGGAGGCGCTGGACGTGAACGGCTTGCAACGCTTCGAGCACAAGCTGGAGCAGCTGATCTCCGGTGCCTTCGCGCGCGCCTTCCGCAGCGCCGTCCAGCCCGTCGAGATCGCCGCCGCCCTGCAGCGCGAGTGCGACAACAACGCCCAGATCCTCAGCCGCGACCGGCGCCTGGTGCCCAACACCTTCCACGTGGAGCTCTCGGCCGTCGACCTCGAGCGGCTCCAGGGCTATGACGACGCGATGGGCCGCGACCTGATCGACCAGCTCGAGGACCACGCCGACTCGCAGGGCTATGTCTTCACCGGTCCGGTCAGCGTCGACTTCGAGGCCGCCGACGACCTGACCACCGGCCGCTTCCGCATCCGCAGCCAGGCCGAGGCGCAGGTCACCGACAACGACCAGCGCACCCGCACCCGGTCGGCGCGCGCGGTCCTCGAGGTCAACGGCAGCAAGCACCCCCTGCGGGCCCCCGGCCTCGTGGTCGGGCGCGGCACCGAGGCCGACCTGCGGATCAACGACCCGGGCGTGAGCCGCCAGCACGTGGAGTTCATCGTCAACGGCGACGACCTCGAGGTCATCGACCTCGGCTCCACCAACGGCATGCTCGTCAACGGCACCAAGGTCGCGCGGGCTGCCCTGCGCGACGGCACAGAGGTCCGGATCGGTCGCACGACGATGACGGTCCGTATCGATGGAGAGGCCTGAGCCGTGTCCGAGCTGACCTTGTTCCTGATCCGCTTCGCCTACCTGGCGATCCTGTGGATCTTCGTGCTCTCGGCGGTCTCGGTGATCCGCTCCGACATGTTCGGCGCGCGCGTCCCGGAGACGGCCCGCGGCGCCGCCCCGGCGCGCGGCAAGAGCAAGACCAAGGCGCCGACCAAGCGCCGCGGCTCGCCCACCCACCTGATCGTCGTCGAGGGCGACAACACCGGCGCCCGCGCCGAGCTGGCCGACGCCCCCTTGCTGATCGGGCGCGGCAGCGACGCGGCGATCAAGCTCGACGACGACTACGTCTCCACCCGGCACGCCCGGGTGGCCGCGAGCGGTGACGAGTGGTTCGTGGAGGACCTCGGCTCCACCAACGGCACCTACGTCGGGTCGGTCCGGATCACCCAGCCCACCACCATCGGCCTGGGCATCCAGGTGCGGATCGGCAAGACCATCCTCGAGCTGCGGAAGTAGGGCCGATGACCGTCCCGGAGAAGCTCTTCCTCCAGTTCTCGGCCTACTCCGACGTCGGTCGGATCCGGAAGGACAACCAGGACTCCGGCTACGCCGGGCCGTGGCTGCTGACCGTCTGTGACGGCGTCGGCGGCGCCGTGCGTGGTGACCTGGCCTCCGCCACCGCCGTCCAGGTGCTGCGCAAGCTCGACAACGCGCCCAGCGAGGACCTCCTCGGCCAGGTGGCCGGCGCCATGCACCGCGCCAACGACCGCATCGCCGAGATCATCGACGAGGACCGGGCGCTCAACGGCACCAGCACCACCGCCTCCGTGCTGCTCTTCGACGGCGCCAAGGTCGCGGTCGGCCACCTCGGCGACAGCCGGGCCTACCTCCTGCGCGACGGCGAGCTGCGTCAGCTCACCCACGACCACACCTTCGTCCAGAGCCTGATCGACGAGGGGCGCATCACCGAGGAGCAGTCGCGGACCCACCCGCACCGCAACCTCATCCTCAAGGCCGTCGACGGCATCCGGCACGAGGAGCCCGACCTCTTCGAGCTGCCCGTCCAGGTCGGCGACCGGCTGTTCGTCTGCAGCGACGGTGCCAGCGGCTTCCTGACCGACGACCGGATGGCCGACATCCTGCGCACCGGCACCCCCGACTTCGCCGCCGTCGAGCTGGTCCGCGCCAGCCTCGAGGCGGGCAGCAGCGACAACGTCACCTGCATCGTCGCCGAGGTCGTGACCTCGGCGCCCGAGCCCGCGCTCGAGCCGCTGCTCGTCGGCGCGGCCGCCGACCTGCCGCGCCGCCTGAGCAGTGGCGGCGCCACGCGCAGCCGCGGTTTCCGCGGCCACCGCTCGGGCGACACCGGCGAGATCCCCGCGATCCGGGCCGACCTGCCCGACGACCTGCCCAGCGACGTGCACGCGATCCCCTCCGACCCGATCGACCCCGAGACCGCGCGCTACGCCCCCCGCCCGCCCGC
>NZ_CM001852.1:15235-19282 GCF_000389985.1 Nocardioides sp. CF8 | reverse complement strand
CTACACCTGGCTGCGACGCCTGCTCGCCGCCAGCATCGTGCTCGGCCTCGCCTGGATCGCTCTCGCCTTCGCCTGGTCATGGAGCCAGAGCCAGTTCTACGTCGGCGCGGAGGACGGCCGGATGGCGATCTTCCGCGGCCTCAACGCGCAGATCCCCGGCATCGAGGTCTCCCACCCCTACGAGATCAGCGACGTCGAGCTCGCCAACCTCAGCGACTACGACGCCGACTCGGTCGTCAGCGGGATCGAGGCCACCGACCTCGAGGAGGCGCGCGCCACGATCGAGAACTACGCCGCACGCCAGGACCTGCCTCAATGAGCCAGTCCGGAACCCTGATGGGCTTCGTGCACCGACGTCGCCGCGGCGCGGAGCTCTTCCTGCTCCTGATCGCGCTCGTCGTCGGCATCGGCGCCTACGCCGCGGTCGGCCTCGGCGTGGAGGGCACGATCCCCACCGACATCGTCGCGTACGGCGGATGGCTGGCCGCGCTCGTCGTGGCGGCCCACATCGCCGTACGCCTCGTGGCGCCCTATGCCGACCCGGTGCTGCTGCCCCTGGTCGCCGCCCTCAACGGGCTCGGGCTCGCGGTGATCCACCGCCTCGACCTCGCCTACGAGGCGGCGGGCAAGGACAACCACACCTTCGCGACCCAGCAGCTCACGTGGATGACGCTCGGGGTGCTGCTGTTCATCGCCACCCTCGTGCTGCTGCGCGACCACCGCACCCTGCAGCGGCTGACCTACACCTCCGGCCTGGCCGGCATCGCGCTGCTGCTCCTGCCCTTCCTCCCGGTCATCGGCGGGCAGAAGAACGGCGCCTACATCTGGATCTACGTCGCCGGCTTCAGCTTCCAGCCCGGCGAGGTCGCCAAGGTGCTGCTGGTGGTCGCCTTCGCCGGCTATCTCGTCCTGCACCGCGACGCCCTCGCCCTCGCGGGTCGGCGCGTGCTGTTCGTCGACCTGCCGCGCGGTCGCGACCTCGGCCCGATCCTGGCCATGTTCGGCGTCTCGATGATGATCCTGGTCCTGCAGAACGACCTCGGCTCCTCGCTGCTGTTCTTCGGCCTGTTCCTGGTGATGCTCTACGTCGCGACCGAGCGCCCGGGCTGGCTGATCGTCGGCGGGCTGCTCTTCGGAGCCGGCGCGCTGGCGGCCTACACGTTCGTCGGCAACGTGCAGAACCGCTTCAACTTCTGGTTGCACCCGATGGACTACTACGAGTCCTCGCCGGGCAGCTACCAGCCGGTCGAGGCGATGTTCGGCATGGGTTGGGGCGGCCTGATCGGGCGCGGCTTCGGCGAGGGCATGCCGGAGCGGATCATCTATGCCGAGTCCGACTACATCATCGCCGCGATCGGCGAGGAGCTCGGGTTGACCGCGGTCATGGCCGTCATCCTCTGCTACGGCCTGATCGTCGAGCGGGCGCTGCGGATCGCGCTGATCTCGCGCGACGGCTTCGGCAAGCTGCTCGCCGTCGGGTTCGCCAGCATCGTCGCGCTGCAGGTCTTCGTCGTCATCGGCGGCGTGACCGGCCTGATCCCGCTCACCGGCCTCACGACACCCTTCCTGTCGTACGGCGGTTCGTCGCTGGTCGCCAACTGGGTGATCATCGCGCTGCTCGTGCGCATCTCCGACCATGCGCGCCGGCCGATCCCGAGGATGACCGACGTCAACGACGACTCCGACAGCGAGAGCACCCAGGTGGTGAGACTTCGATGAACAAGCCGATCCGCACGATCTCGATGTTCTGCCTGCTGCTGTTCGCGGCTCTCCTGCTGAACTCCACCTACCTGATGTACGTCCGCGCCGACGACCTCGCCGAGGACCCCCGGAACCGCCGGGTCATCACCGCGGCCTTCGCGCGTGAGCGCGGGGCGATCCTGGTCGGCAAGGAGACGGTGGCGCGCAGCGTCGAGGTCGACGACAAGTACAAGTTCCAGCGCACCTACGCCCAGCCCTTCAAGTACGCCCCCATCACCGGCTACTTCTCCTACTACTCCCAGACCGGCATCGAGCGCTCGCAGAACGACGTGCTCTCCGGCGACGACTCGCGCCTGTTCGTCACCCGCCTCGTCGACATGCTCTCCAACACCGAGCCGCAGGGCGGCAACGTCGAGCTGACGATCAACGCCGCCGCCCAGGACGCGGCGTGGGACGGGCTGCAAGCACTCCCCGGCGACGCGAAGGGTGCGGTCGTCGCGCTGGAGCCCAGCACCGGCAAGGTCCTGGCGATGGTGTCCAGCCCGACCTTCGACCCCAACCTGCTGGCCTCCCACGACCTCAGCGACGTCGAGGACGCGTCCGACCAGCTCCAGGACGACCCCGCCAACCCGCTGATCAACCGCGCGATCGGCACCACCCTGCCCCCAGGCTCGACCTTCAAGCTGATCACCGCTGCCGCGGCCATCGAGTCGGGCAACTACGACCAGGACTCGCTCGTGCCCGGCGGCGCGAAGTTCCAGCTTCCGCAGTCGACCACGAAGGTCGGCAACTGGCAGGGCGGCAGCTGCGGCGGCAACAAGATCACCCTGACCCAGGCGCTCGCGGTCTCCTGCAACGTCAGCTTCCTGACCCTGGCCAACGAGCTCGGCACCGAGGCCATGACCGAGCAGGCCGAGGCGTTCGGCTTCAACTCGACCTCCCTCGAGGACCTCCCGGGCCAGGCATCGTCGCTCTACCCGGCCGACATGGACGCGCCCCAGACGGCGCTCTCGGGCATCGGCCAGTCGAGCGTCACCGCCACCCCGCTGCAGATGGCGATGGTCGCCGCGGGCATCGCCAACGGCGGCGAGGTCAAGCGGCCCTACCTCGTCGACGAGGTCCGCGCACCCAACGCCTCTCTGCTCGACAAGACCGAGGAGTCGACCTACTCGCGGGCCATCTCCAGCACCACCGCCGACCAGCTCACCGACATGATGGTGGCCACGGTCGACGACGGCACCGCCGGCATTGCCGCGATCCCGGGCGTCCGGGTCGCCGGCAAGACGGGCACGGCCCAGTCGACGGACTCGCGTCCGCCGTACGCCTGGTTCGTGTCCTTCGCCCCGGCCGACGACCCGCAGGTCGCGGTCGCGGTGATGGTCGAGGCGAGCGACACCGCGCGCGAGGAGATCGCCGGCGGCAGCCTCGGCGGCCCGATCGCGAAGGCGATCATGCAGGCGGTGATGGGTTCGTGAGCATCCCCGAGCACGGGAGCTTCGCCGACGACGCCCACCGCTACGCCCTCGTCTCACGGCTGGCCACGGGCGGCATGGGCGAGGTCTGGCGCGGTCGCGACACAACGCTCGACCGGCCGGTGGCGATCAAGCTGCTGAAGGCGGAGTACGCCGACGACGCGACCTTCCGCCGGCGCTTCGAGGGCGAGGCGCAGCACGCCGCCTCGCTGCACCACCCCGGCATCGCGGGGGTCTTCGACTTCGGCGAGGCCTCGCCGCTCGACGGCTCCGCGACGCCGCGTCCCTACCTCGTGATGGAGCTCGTCGAGGGCCAGCCGCTGTCGGCGCTGCTGCGCCCCGGTGCCCCGATGGACGTCGAGGTCACCCGCGACCTGATGACGCAGACCGCCGACGCGTTGGGCGCCGCCCACCGGGCCGGCATCGTGCACCGCGACATCAAGCCCGGCAACCTCATCGTCACGCCCGACCGGCAGATCAAGGTCACCGACTTCGGCATCGCCCGCGCGGCCGACGGCATGGCGATCACCGAGACCGGCCAGGTCATGGGCACGCCCGCCTACCTCTCCCCCGAGCAGGCGGAGGGGCGCTCGGCCACGGCCGCCTCCGACGTCTACAGCCTCGGCTGCGTCGCCTTCGAGTGCCTGGCCGGTCGGCGGCCCTTCACGGCCGAGACCTCGGTGGCCACCGCCGTCGCCCACGTGCGCCAGCCCGTCCCGGCCCTCCCGTCGTCGGTCCCCGCCGACCTGGCCGCGGTCGTCACCCGCGCGCTCGCCAAGGATCCGGCCGCGCGGTACGCCGACGGGTCGGCCTTCGCCGCCGCCCTGCGCTCGCCGACGTCGGCGGCCGCGGCGGGCGGTTCCCGCGGTTCCCC
>NZ_CM001852.1:0-15172 GCF_000389985.1 Nocardioides sp. CF8 | reverse complement strand
CAGCAACCGTTCCCCCGCCCGGAACAGTTGCGGAGCCACCGCCCGAGACGACCGTCCTGCCGGCGACGCCCGTGGCCGCACCGGCGCAGCGCCGTACCAACGTGGTGCCGTGGTTCCTGCTCGGCGCCGTGCTGGTCGCCGCTGCGCTGATCATCTGGCAGATCCTGGGCGGCGCCGACGACACCGACGACCAGCCCGACAACCGGCGCTCCCCCAGCCAGACCCGCACCCAGACCGAGCCGCCGAGCGCCACGCCCGAGACGCAGGAGCCGACGGTGGCGAGCATCGAGGTCGACGAGTCCGACTACATCGGCCGCGAGATCGGGGAGGTCCAGTCCGCGCTGAAGGACCTCGGGCTCCAGGTCACGCGGGAGAAGCTCGAGAACCCCGGGGGCGAGGTCGAGGGCACCGTCGCCGGTGTGAACCCGTCAGGCACGCTGGTCGAGGGTGACCGGGTCACCGTGACCTACTGGGGCAAGGCGCCGAAGGAGCCGGAGGAGAGCCCCAGCGAGGAACCCACCCCGGTGCCCACCGAGGTGCCGACCGAGACCCTCACCGAGACCCCGACCGAGACCACTGCCCCGACCGAAACGTCCAGCCAGTGAGAGGCGGCGCGAGCAATGAGCATGGAGCCGGAGGCGACCGATGAGCACTGAGCCCACCCTGATCGGTGGCCGCTACGAGCTCGGCGACCTGCTGGGACGCGGCGGCATGGCCGAGGTCCGCAAGGCCCGCGACACCCGGCTGGGCCGGACCGTCGCGGTCAAGCGGCTGCGCACCGATCTCGCCAGCGACGCGACCTTCCAGGCCCGGTTCCGCCGTGAGGCGCAGTCGTCGGCCTCGCTCAACCACCCCTCGATCGTGTCGGTCTACGACACCGGCGAGGAGATGTCGACCGACGGCTCCGACGTCGCCCAGCCCTACATCGTGATGGAGTGCGTGCAGGGCCGGACCCTGCGCGACATCATCCGCGAAGGGCGCAAGATCCTGCCCGAGCGTGCCCTCGAGATCACCAGCGACGTGCTGGCCGCCCTCGACTACAGCCACCGCACCGGGATCATCCACCGCGACATCAAGCCCGCCAACGTCATGCTCACGCCGGCCGGCGACGTCAAGGTGATGGACTTCGGCATCGCCCGGGCCGTCTCCGACGCCAGCTCGACCATGACCCAGACCGCCGCGGTGGTCGGTACGGCGCAGTACCTCTCGCCCGAGCAGGCGCGCGGCGAGACCGTCGACTCGCGCTCGGACGTCTACTCCACCGGCTGCCTGCTCTACGAGCTGCTCACCGGCAGGCCGCCCTTCGTCGGCGACAGCCCGGTCGCGGTCGCCTACCAGCACGTGCGCGAGAACCCCGCTCCCCCGTCGGACCACGACGACCAGCTCGACCCCGAGATCGACGCGATCGTGCTCAAGTCGCTGGCCAAGCGCGTCGAGGACCGCTACCAGAGCGCGGCCGCGATGCGCGCCGACATCGAGCGCTACCTCGCCGGCCACCCGATCCAGGCCGCACCGCCGCCATTGGCGCCGGTCGACGACGTGGCCCCGGCCGCGCACCCGACCCAGGTCATCTCCACCACCGCGACCGGCATGACCGCGGTGCCGGCCGGCGCGCCTCCCGGCCGGGGCGGTCGTGGTGGCCGGAGCGGGCTGATGGTGCTCATCGGCTTCCTGGCCATCCTGGTGATCGCGGGTGCGGCCTACATCCTGCCCGGGCTCTTCGAGGAGCCGGTCGACGACGAGCAGGTGCCGGCCCTGGTGGGGCTGACCCAGAACGAGGCCCGCGCGGCGATCCGCGAGGCCGGGCTGGCGGTCGGGACCATCGACCGGGAGTCCTCGGAGACGGTGCCGGCCGACCAGGTCATCGAGCAGAGCCCCAACCGCGACCTCTACGTCCCGCCGGGCACCGCCGTCGACTTCACCTTGTCGCTCGGCGTGCCGGAGACGGACGTGCCCTATGTCCTTGGCCAGCCCAAGGACAGCGCGCGGACCGTGATCGAGAGCAACGACCTCAAGGTGAAGTTCGAGACCGAGGAGTCCGACGAACCGAAGGACAACGTCGTCCGGACCGAGCCCGCCAGCGGCCAGCGCGTCGCCGAGGGCACCGTCGTCACCTTGTTCATCTCCGAGGGACCCGAGGGCGTGCCCAACGTCGTCGGGATGCGCCAGGGCGAGGCCGAGCGTGCGATCCGGCAGGCAGGCTTCGAGCCGGAGGTCGTGGAGACGGCCGAGACGACCGAGCCGAAGAAGACCGTGATCCGCCAGATCCCGGCCGACGGCACGGCCGACCAGGGCGACACCATCACCATCTTCGTGTCGATCTACGAGCCCCCGGTCGAGACGCCGGCGCCCACCGAGACGCCGACCCCGACCGAGACGCCCCTGCCCGTGCCGACGGAGACACCCACCACGCCGGCGGCCGCACCGACGACCCCCTTGCTCCGCCGGAGCTGACCCGCGCGACCATCGGGATCGGCCGGGACCATCGGGATCGGGGTAGTTGAGTGGGAGTTTGTACTCACAGGCGGTGAGCACGACAAAGTCTCACTGAACTATCGCGAGGGGCGGCCTTGACGGCCCCGATGGGCACCCGAGCTGCCGGGTCGCGGCCCCACGGCACGGACCCGCGCCGGTCAGCTGGTCGTGGGCAGCGGCGTCGCGTAGGTGAGGTCGAGCAGCCCCTGGTAGCCCGGCGCGATCGCGTGCGGGACCACCTCGGCGGCGTACGACACACCACCGCGTGGATCGGCGGCGGCCTCGCGGTAGATGTCGAGGTAGTTGTCACCGTCGAGGGAGTCGAGCATCAGCGCGGGCAGGCCGATGCCGACGATCTCGTAGGGCGGGTAGTAGGGCACGCCCTGCAGGCTGACGAGGTTGCCGTCGCACTTGATGCCGGTGGTGGTGATCAGGCGCTGGCCCTGGATCGTGACGGCCTCCGCGCCGGCTCGCCACATGGCGTTGACGACGGCCTGGATGTCCTGCTGGTGCACGATCACGTCGAGGGGGTCGCGGCTCTCGTCGGCGAGGATCTCCTCGGGGGCGTCGTCCAGCGTCACCTTGACGGCCGGCCCGGTCCGGGGCGTGAGGCCCGCCGGGTCGGAGAGCGTCTCGACCTCGCGCTGCGCACGGTTGACGCTGCGATCGCCCAGGCCCGCACTGAGCCGCTCGATCTCGGAGCCGAGGCGGGAGACCTCGGCGGTGAGCTCGTTGGTGTCCTCGCGCTGCACCTTCACCACCGACGCGAAGTCGGTGTAGCGCCCGCCGCGCAGGTCGGTGCCGCCGCTGTGCTCGGCGCTGATGGCGAACAGCACCCCCGACAGCAGCACCATCACCGGCGTGCCGATCCGCCACGCCCACGCCGAGCGGGAGCGCTGGTGTGTGCCGCCGCTCCCGTGGGTGGGGTGAGAATCGGAGTCCGGGGCCATGGCGACTACGCTAGCTCCCCGGTGGGTGCCCCCGCCGTCCGTATGACCACGGTGTGAAAATCGAGCAGGAGTGTGTTGTGGCCAAGTCCAACGCGACGTACGTCGAGACCGAGGCGAAGATCGTGTCGGTGAGGTTCATCCTGTCGCTGCTGCTGATCGTGGCCGGCATCGCGTGGATCCTGTTCTACTACCTCAGCGTCCGCCCCGACCCGACGGTGTTCCCGGCCCCCACGGGCAGCCCCAAGGCGATCGCCGACCTCGAGCTGTGGAACTACGCGATCGGCTTCGGCGCCCTGCTCGTCGGCCTGGCGATCGCCGCCCACCCCGTCACCCCGCTCGGCCGCGGCCGCGGCGTCGTGGTCGGCATGCTCGGCTGCTTCCTGATCGGCCTGCTGTGGATCTGCACGTTCTACGTCTTCTCCGACGACCTCTCGGCCCTGCCGGTCTTCAACGACCTCGGCCAGTGGAACCTGATGGTCGGCATCGCCTTCATGGCGGTCGGCTTCTCGTTCGCCACGCGCTGGGAGTGAGTCACCCGCACGACCTCGTCCGGCAGCCGCTGTCCCCTCGGGGGCGGCGGCTGTCGGCATTTCCGGTGCCCGGGGGCATCCGTCATACGAACCGCAACCCATTCCTCGGGGTCGGTATGACGGATCCCGAGAGCCGCCGCACCTTCGCCATCGTGGCCCACCACGGGGGAACTACACGTCTGTAGTTATCCACAGGTGAGTCCACAGCTGTGCATGAACAGCCCCCGCCACGGCGCCGTCGTCCAGCGGTGCGTGAGCCACCTTTTCGGCGTGCGGAAGGTGACTCACTCACCGCCGCGCAGGGCGGGAGGAAGAGGGGCCGGGGCTCAGACGAGGGCGGCGGTGCGCAGCACGATCAGTGCGCCGAGGACCGCGAGCAGCCCGAGCAGGCCGAGGGCCTGGAGCCGGGTGCGGCGGGGGCGGGGGGAGTAGACGAGGACGGCAGCGATCGCCATCCCGCCGAGGAGTCCGCCGAGGTGGGCCTGCCAGGAGATGAACTGGGCGCCGAGCACCGTGATCACGGCGTTGATGCCGATCCAGGTGAGGATGTTGCGTACGTCGCCGCCGACCTTGAAGGCGATGACGAGCAGCGCTCCCATCAGCCCGAAGACGGCACCCGAGGCACCGAGCGTGGCGCCGTTCTCGGCGGCCAGCCAGTAGACGGTGGTCGAGCCGGCGAGCGCGGACAGGAAGTAGAGCGACAGGAAGCGGGCCCGGCCGATGGCCATCTCGAGCTGGGGACCGAGCACCCACAGGGCCAGCATGTTGAAGCCGATGTGCCAGATGTCGACGTGGGTGAACGCGCTCGTCAGCAGCTGCCAGATGGCGCCGTCGGCGACGCCGGGCACCCAGACACCGTCGGCGTTGGCGTAGAACTGGCAGTCCACCCGCGAGGTGATGTTGGGGTAGTAGCCGCCCTGCTCGGACTCGCAGGTGCCGAGCGGGGTGAGCGCGAGGCGCCGGATCAGCTCGCTCTGCTGCCAGCCGGTCGCCACGATCGCCAGCCAGACCGCGACGTTGGTCGCGATCAGCACCATGGAGGTCAGGGCCGGGTTGCCGGAGCGGGAGCCGCCGTACGCCGTGCGGCCGGTGCGCGTCTGCTTGGCACCCTCGCTCACGCACGACGGGCACTGGAACCCGACCGCAGCGTCGCGCATGCAGTCGGGGCAGATCGGGCGCTCACAGCGCTGGCAACGGATCCACGTCTCGCGATCGGCGTGCCGATAACAGGTCGGCACACCGGTCGCGGACGTGTCACTCATGGGTGGTGGTTCAGCGCTCGATCGTCACGGACTCGATGACGACCGCGTCGACCGGACGGTCGCCCGCGCCGGTGCGCGTCGCACCGATCTTGTCCACGACGTCGCGCGACGACTGGTCGGCGACCTCGCCGAAGATCGTGTGCTTGCGGTTCAGCCACGGGGTGGCACCGAGGGTGATGAAGAACTGCGAGCCGTTGGTGCCCGGGCCGGCGTTGGCCATGGCGAGGAGGTAGGGCTTGTCGAAGACGAGCTCGGGGTGGACCTCGTCCTTGAACGTGTAGCCCGGGCCGCCGGTGCCGGTGCCCTGGGGGCAGCCGCCCTGGATCATGAAGCCCTCGATGACCCGGTGGAAGCCGAGGCCGTCGTAGAACGGGCCGGAACGGTCGCCGGCCGAGTAGTCCTTGGTGCCCTCGGCGAGACCGACGAAGTTGTCGACCGTCTCGGGAGCGTGGTTGGGGAACAGGTTGATGACGATGTCACCCTGGTTGGTCTTCAGGGTGGCCTTCGGGTCCGCCATGGTGATGCCTCTCGCGTGGGGTGAAGTCAACGCACCGATCCTGCCATGGCACCCCTCACCCCGGCGGGGGCTGGTCGCCCCTTGAGGTGCATGGTGAGATGGAGTCACCAATCTCTAGGAGGACACGCATGCGAATCCGCAAGCAGAAGTCGCTCATCGACCGGGCCACCGACTACGTCGAGTCCGTCGCCGACAACGTCATCCCGCAGCTCGAGGCGGCGCTGGAGTCCGCGCGGGACAAGGCCGGACCCGCCATCACCGACGCACGCGACAAGGCAGGGCCCGCCCTGGCCGACGCCCGCGACCGCGCCGTACCCCTCCTGCAGGACGCCCGCGACCGGACCGCGCCGCGGCTCGCCGAGGGCCGCGCCATCGCCGCCGAGAAGGCGTCCGCGGGCGCGGCCGTCGCCGCCGAGCGGGCTGCTGCCTCCCGGGAGGTCGCGGCCGCGAAGCTCTCGGAGCTGCGCCACGAGCCCGAGCCGTCGGGCTCGAAGCTCAAGAAGGTGCTGTTCCTCGGTGGCCTGCTGGCCATCGGCGGCGTGGTGTTCTCCAAGCTGCGCCAGCAGTCCTCGGGCACCAACAACTGGCAGTCGTCCTACGTGCCGACCCCGCCGCCCCCGGCTCCGGCCACCCCGCCCGCGGCCGCCGCACCCGTGACCCCGGCCGCCCCGCAGTCCACGGGCTCGCCGGTGGGTGACGAGACCAACCACGACGTCGCCGGTGGCGCCCCGGGCGAGGCGATCAGCGACGCGGCCGAGACGCCGCACGACATCACCACGCCCGACCACCCGGCGGAGATCATCGACGTCGACGACGTGCCGGAGAACAGGCACTGACAGCACCATCCCCAGGACCTCTCCCGCGCACCGTCAGTGCCGGGGGAGGTCCTTCGGCTTGTTGTGGTCGATCCAGGCGTCGATCCGCGCCCACCGCTCGAAGAGCCAGTCGATCCGCTCCTCGCGACCGGCCGGGATCTCGGAGCGGGGCACCTCCCACCAGCGCATGACGAGCTCCTTGTCCATCGGCAGCTCGCGCCAGAGGTCGGCGACGGTGACGAGGTGGTCGAGCCCGGTGTGGGCGACGAGCACGACGTCGGCCTCGGGAGCCGCGTCGAGGGCCGCCAGGAAGCCGCCGGGCCGGGGCGCGAGCACGTGGGTCATCTCCTCGGCCCGCTCGGCCATCTTCTCCAGCCCGAGCTTGCGCAGCCGGGCGATGGCGCGGTCGCGGCGACCGGGCGAGAAGTTCCCGCCCTCGGGGAAGATCACGAACGCGTCGTTGGAGTCGAGCCCGGCGGCCAGGCGCGCGATCTTGCTCTCGAACTCCTCACCCGGCCCCGGGTCGGGGGAGATGAAGGACGCCGGGATGCGGTTGAGCAGCACGTCGATCGCCGGGTCCCACGCCAAGGTGTCCTTGAGCACCACGCGCGGCTCGCGGGCATACCAGTGCAGCAGGGCATACATCAGCAGGAACGAGTCGCCCGGCCCCGCGTGCCGGCAGCAGACCAGGATCGGCCGGTCCGGGTGGACGGCGGGACTCGGCCCGTCGGTGCGGATCTTCAGGGCGAGCACGCGGCGCGACTCGCGCACGAACAGCACCAGCACGAACTGCACGAGGTCGTAGTGGATGCCCGCGAAGTACGGCGACCTGATCCGCCACCCGAAGCCGGACGCCACCCACAGCCCCAGCAGCACGAGCAGCAGCAACGACTCGGCCGTGAGGTAGAGGATCACCACCCACAGCAGGCGCAACGCCCGCCAGCGGCCGGGCACAAGCGGCGACAGGGCGGCCGCGACGATCAGCCACAGCGGCAGGCTCACCCACAGGAGCGCCGTCAGCAGCACGAGGGCGGGCGCGAGCACGAGGCGCCGCAGTGCCCAGATCACCCCGGCCCCCGGTCCACGTGCGGGCCCGTCATGTCGGCAGGTGCTCGTCGAGATAGGCCAGCGAGGCGTCGTACGTCGAGTCGATGCGCCGTTGCACGGAGTCGAAGTCGCGGAAGGCGAGCATGCTGTCGTCCTTGGGCGACGTGCCGGCGGCCGGCAGCACGTGGGCCTCGACGCCGTCGGGGATCTCGGCCAGCTCGCGCTGGAAGCGGTGGCGGCGTGCCACCTCGAAGCTGACGCGGGCGACCTCCCAGGGCCGCTTCGGCGCCACCAGCGGCCGGTCCATCCGGCCGACCTGCAGCACGAAGATCCGGGTCGCGCCCAGCCCCACCGCCCGCCCCACCGGGATGGAGTTGACGATGCCACCGTCGAGGAAGTGCTCCTCGCCGTACTCCGTCGTCGCCTTCGCGGGCGGCAGCAGGCCAGGGACGGCGGCGCTGGCGACGATGGCGGGCACGAGCGGACCGCTGGTGAACCAGTGCTCGGCAGCGCGCTCGATGCTGGCGGCGCAGACGCCGAAGGTGACCGGGAGGTCCTCGAAGGTGAGGTCGCCGAACTCGTCGACGAGGCGTTCGCGCAGCGGCTTGGCGGAGAAGACGTGGGTGCCGCCGGTGGCCACCACGCGGCGGACGGTCCGCAACGGCCGGTCGCGGAACAGCTCGCTGCCGTCGGTGGTCCGCGACTGCGCGGTCGCGGCCCACAGGTCCGTCAGCCGGTCGATCACGCCGATCGACGGGTCGCGGGCGACCATCGCGCCGTTGAGGGCGCCGACGCTGGTGCCGAGCACGAGGTCGGGGACGATGCCGCGCTCGAAGAGGGCGCGGAGCATACCCACCTCGACGGCGCCGAGCACGCCGCCACCGCCGAGCACGAACGCCGTGGTCACCGGCGTCAGGCCAGCTCGGGGTGCTCGGCTCGCACCCGCTGGGTGGCGCGGTGCTCGGCCCAGAACGACAGGATCGGCACGGTGCCGCACAGCAGGGTGACGACCAGGAACGGCATGTCCCACCCGGCCCGGCGGCCCAGCAGGAAGGCCATGATCAAGAAGATGAGGTAGAGCCAGCCGTGGGCCACGCCGAGGTACTGCGAGATGGCCGCACCGAGCTCGTAGGCGCTCCCGCCCTGCGGCATCGCGTCGGGGAAGAGGAGGTAGCCGTAGTGCAGCGGCAGGCCGATGAGGCACAGCACGATGAGCAGCACACCGACGACGGTGGCCATGACGCGGTAGCGGAGCAGGGCAGCCTTCACGACGGCGAGTCTGTCACGCGCTCGGTGGCCTTCTCGTCGCGGACCCACCGCCACCAGACGAAGGCGGCGAAGGCCCCGAAGACCCACCACTCCAGGGCGTAGAGCAGGTTGCGCAGCGCGGTGAACGTGCCGACCTCGGGCAGCGAGTCGAGGGTCGCGGCCTCCAGCCCGGCAGCGGGTGTGGTGGCGACGACGTAGGCGCTGTAGAGGTCGTTGTCGACGCGCTGGATGGCGTCGGCGGTGCGGAGCTGGGGGACCACGTCGTCGGTGGGGTCGTCGTCGACCGAGAGGTTGCCCTCGGGCGGCTGCAGCCAGCCCGTCACCTCCCCGGTCCCGGTCGGGACGAGCGCGGCGTCCTCGGCCGGCGTCCAGCCCACCACGACGGGTACGGCGGGCTCGGTGGCCGCGCCCACGGCGAGCGGGACGACGAGCCACAGCCCGTCGCGGCCCTCGCTCTCGCGCCCGGAGACGTAGAAGGCGCCCTGCGGCAGCCATTCGCCCGTGATGCTCACGGGACGCCCCAGGTCGGTCCCGGGGAACGGGTCGTCGGGCCCCATCACGTCGGTCAGCGGGACCGGCGCGAGCTGCGTGAGGTCACGCGCCTCGGCGGCCCGTCGCTCCTGCCAGGCCCTCAGCTGCCAGGCCCCCAGCGCGCCGGCGATAGCGACGAGCACGAGGGCGAGCGCGGTCGGCGCGATCAGGCGTCTCACGGGTTCGTCACAGGCCGGTCGGCTCGTCCATCGGCGTGACCTCGTTGCACACCGCGAACGGCAGCAGGTCGGTCAGCGTCGCCGTGGCCGCAGCGACGGGAGCCGCGACGTCGTAGCCGATGCGCCCGGTCGAGGGGTCGACCACGGGCAGGGTGAAGGCGTCCGAGAAGCCGATCGGGCCCACGGTGGGGAAGTCGGCCGCGAGGTCGGAGCGCGCGAACAGGTCGGTGCGGTCGAGGCCCAGCCGTGCGGTGGCCACCCCGTCGGCGAAGCTCACCGCGAACCTCGCGAGCGGGTCCAGCAGGGTCGGGTCGTGCTGGCCCACCACGGCCTCCTGGTCCTCGATGTCGGCGTCCGGGCCGAGCGCGGTGCCCAGCGGCACGCACCCGGCTCGGTAGTACGCCGACTCGGCCGGTGCGTCACTGGTCAGGTCGGCGATGCCCCCGATGGTGCCCCACGTGTCCTCACCGTCCTCCGCGATCCCGACCGAGACGAGGTGTCGCTCGGGGTCGACGACCCCTCCGCCCAGGCCCGCGACCTCGTCGCGCACCGCACGCTGCACGGGCGCGAGGTCGAGGTCGGGCCGGAACGCGAGGATCCAGCCCGGACCCTCCGGCGTCGTGAAGTGGGCCTCCCAGTCGACGTCGTCCTGGGTGAAGCCGTAGTCGAGCATCAGCCGGGAGGTCTCGTCGAGCAGCATGCCCTCGGCCAGCAGCACGCTCTCGCGACGCGCGCGCTCCCAGTAGTCCGAGCGATCACTCATCAGGTCGTCGCTGGTCAGGTCGGGCACGCCCAGGCTCGCCCGCGACTCGTCGAAGTCCGTGACGGTCACGACGCTGGCGTCGACCGGGACCAGCGTCAGCGCGGTCTGCCCAGCAGGCGCCCTGCCGGCCGTGTCGTACGGCGCGATGGTGGGCGTGGGCTCCACCGGCAGCTCCTGCGCCCTCAGCTCGGGCTCGGAGCAGCCCGCGAGGCCGGCGAGCGTCGCCGCGACGACCAGGCAGGCCAGCGGCCCGGCCGGGGACGAGGACGGGAATTTCACGCCGCGAGTCTGCCACTCGCCGTACGCACCCCGTCACCCCGCGTACCCTTCGACTCGACCGGATCGTGTCAGGCGATCAGGCTGGAAAGGGCTCACGACTCATGACTGCCACGACGGGCACCGCACCGGGTGCGGCGACGACCACGACCGGTTCGCTCACCAGCGAGCAGGCGACGTGGTTCGCCTCGGCGTTCACCCGGATGGCCGACAACATCGGCCTGGCCGTGCTCGGCAAGGACCACGTCGTCCGCCTCGCCCTGACCTGCCTGCTCTCCGAGGGCCACCTGCTGCTCGAGGACCTGCCCGGGACCGGCAAGACCATGCTGGCCCGCGCGCTGTCGAACACCATCGAGGGCACGCACGCGCGCATCCAGTTCACGCCCGACCTGCTGCCCACCGACGTCACCGGGGTGACGGTCTACGACCAGCACAAGGGCACCTTCGACTTCCACCAGGGCCCGATCTTCCACGACATCGTCCTCGCCGACGAGATCAACCGCGCCTCGCCCAAGACGCAGGCCGCGCTGCTCGAGGTCATGGAGGAGGGGCACGTCACCGTCGACGGCATCACCCACGACGTGCCGCACCCCTTCATGGTGATCGCCACCCAGAACCCGATCGAGCAGGCCGGCACCTACCGCCTGCCCGAGGCCCAGCTCGACCGCTTCCTGATGAAGACCTCCGTCGGCTATCCCGACGCCGCCGCCACCGAGGAGCTGCTCCTCGGCTCGGCCGTGCGCGACCGCGCCTCGCTCGTCACCCCGGTGGCCAGCCGCAAGGTCGTCACCGACCTCACCCGCCTCGCCGGTGAGGTGTACGTCGATCGCGCGGTCGTGCGCTACGTCCGCCAGCTCGCCGAGGCCAGCCGCGAGCTGCCGCACGTCAAGATGGGTCTCTCCGCCCGTGGCTGCCTGGCCCTGGTCCGGGTCGCCAAGACGTGGGCGGCCGCCGACGGCCGGACCACCGTGCTGCCCTCCGACATCACCACCCTGGCAGCCCCGGTGCTGTGCCACCGGCTGCTGCTCGACCCGCAGGCGCAGTTCAGCGGCGTCTCGGTCGACGACGTGATCGAGCGGCTCCTGGGCTCCGTCGAGCCCCCGACCGCGCGCGACTGACGATGCTTCTCCGGCTGGCCCGCGGGGCGCTCGCGCTCCTGCGCGTGCCGACGGCCACGGGTCGTGCGATCATCGCCCTCGCGCTCGTCGCCTGGGCGGCCTCGGCGCGCACCGACATCGTCGAGCTGCGGATGATCGCGCTGATGTGCGGGCTCTCGGTGCTGCTCGCGGTGCCCTGGCTGCTGATCCCGATGCGCGTGCACGCCTCCCTCGCGCTGCGCCCGCCGCGCGCGATGGCGGGCGACCAGGTGGAGATCACCCTCACGGTCCGCAACGAGGGCCGGCTGTCGCTGTGGCAGCCGCTCGTCCACCTGCCCGTCGGGGAGCGCGACAGGTGGCTGCGGATGCCGACGTTGCCGCCCCAGGAGCGGCGCAGCCACGACACCGTGGGCGACGACCTCGAGCGGGGCGTCCTCGAGGTCGGCCCGGCGGTCGCCGTACGCTCCGATCCGCTCGGACTGCTGCGCAGGACAGTGCGCTGGTGCGACCCGATCCAGCTCTACGTGCGCCCCCGGATGGTCCTGCTCTCGACCCTCGGCTCCGGGCAGGTCCGCGACCTCGAGGGGGTGCCGAGCGACCGCATCTCGATGAGCGACCTGTCCTTCCACGCGCTGCGCGAATACGTCCCCGGCGACGACCTGCGCCACGTGCACTGGCGCTCCTCGGCCCGCGCGGGCGAGCTGTTGGTGCGGCAGTACCACGACACCCGACGCAACCACGCGACCGTCGTGCTCGACTCCACGCCCGCGTCCTACCGCGACGACGAGGACTACGAGCTCGCCGTCTCCGTCGCCGCGTCCCTGGTCATGTGCGCGGCTCGTGAGGAGTACGACGTCAGCCTGCTCAGCGGCAGCGAGCGGGTCACCGCCGTGGCGACGGGCGTCGTGCTCGACGCCACCTGCCGGGTGCAGCGCGAGCCGGACACCGAGCCGTTGGCCGGCCAGGTGCAGCAGGCGCTGGTCATGGCCCCCGAGACCAGCCTGCTGTTCGTCGTCACCGGCGCGTCCGACACCGACCTCGACGCACTGTCGGTCGCCCTCGTCTCCGTGCCGGCCGACACCCGGTGCGTGGTGCTGCGAGCCGTCCCGGGCGATGCCCCGTCGGTGGTGCGCCAGCACGGCCACGAGCTGGTCACGGTCGGCTCGCTGGCCGAGCTCCCCGGCGTCATGGCGGCTGCCTCGTGAGCTTTCGTACGCGGCCGCTGCCGCGTTATGCGGGCGTCGACCTGGCAGCGATCGTGGTGCTGACGGCGATCGCGGTCAGCGGCTTCTGGCCGACGTTCGCGGGCTACCGCTGGCTCGTCGTCGCGGCAGCCGGCACGGCGATCGGGATGGGCTGGGCCCTGCTGGTCATCACCGTGCGACTCGGGATGGACATCGTCCTGGAGTCGATGGTGGTGCCCTACCTCCTGACCGCCGGCGGGGTCGCGCTCGGGGCCGCCGGGCTCTTCCTCGGGGTCCCGGACGCCGAGGTGATCAACCGGGTGCTGATCGGCACCGCCACGTCGTGGCGCGCGCTGGTCGAGACCGCGCCGCCGATCGACAGCACGGGGGCCGTGCTGCTGATCCCCTTCGCCCTGACCTACTTCCTGTGCTGCACGGCCACCGCCATGGCGCTGCGGAGCCGGCGGGCAGCGCTGCCGGCGGTGCCGCTGTTCCTGATGCTGGGCCTGGTGCTGTTCCTCGGCTTCGCGCAGGCGTTCTCGGTGGTGCTGCAGGGCGTCGCCTTCGGCGGCGTCGCGCTGGCGTGGATCGGCCACCGCGGGATGCGGATCGAGGCCGGCCGCAAGGCCGACCCCAGCCTCGGGGTCGTGCCCCTCGGCCGCGTCGTGTCGGCGCTGGTCGTCGTCGCGGTGGTGGCCGCGGCGACGTTGCCCTTCCTCGACTCCATCGCCCCGGACCGCCGGCTGGTGCTGCGCGAGACCGTCGCGCCCTACGACGCGGCCTACATCGAGACCCCGCTGTCGGCGTTCCGTCGCTTCCGCGACCAGGGACCGGGGGTCTACAACAACCTCACCGACACCAAGCTCTTCCGCGTGCGCGGCGCACAGGCCGGCACGCGGGTGCGGGTCGCTGTGCTCGATCGCTACGACGGCAACCGCTGGTACGCCGCCAACGACGCCAGCCCCACCGACTTCTCCGACCGCTTCCTGCGCGTCTCCTCGCGCATCGACAACCCCGCCGCCGGCGAGGAGCAGCTGTTCACGTTCTTCGTCCGCGGCCGTTGGGACCTGCCCTGGGTGCCGACGATCGGGGCGATGCAGGCGTTCGAGTTCTACGACGACTACGCCAGCGACCGGCTGCCCGACCTGCGCTACAACCGGACCACCGACACCGCCGTGCTGCCCGGCGGCCTCGACGTCCGCGAGGACTACGTCATCTCCGCCATCCCGGCCGCCGACCGGCTCAGCGAGAAGAACCGGCCCTGGCCCACCCCTGTCGCCGACCTCGTCGACGCCGCAGCGTTCCTCGACATCCCGGCCCAGGCCTGGTCGCTCGGTGCGAGGACGCCGATGCAGGCTGTCTTCAAGATCGCCGACCGGTTGCGCACGCGCGGGCGCTACAGCGACGGCGCCTTCGGGTGGGAGACGCAGTTCGAGGCGGGCCAGGACTCCATCCGCCTCGACGAGGGATTCGTCAACGCCCCGGCGATGGTCGGCAACGACGAGCAGTACGCCGCCACGATGGCGCTCCTCGCCAACCGGCTCGGCGTCCCGGCGCGCGTCGCGGTGGGCACCGTGCTGAGCAAGGCGGGCGTGATCAAGGGCAAGCACCTCGACGCCTGGGTCGAGATCCGCGTCGCGGACGGGTCCTGGCGGGTGCTGGACACCTCCGAGTTCATGGGCAGGCGGGCACCCCGCCGCGACGACGCCAGGCTGGCGCCGGTCAAGCTGCCTCCCGAGCGGAACGAGACGACCCGGCCCCAGGACCAGGAGCGCCCCGAGGACCTACCGGAGCCCGACGAGACGAGGGCCGAGGACGCGCAGGACGAGCCGCTCCCGCGCTGGCCGCTGTGGCTGCTCGTGCCGGCCGGGGTCGCGCTGGTCCCGGTGTCCAAGGTCGTGCGCCGCTCGCGCCGGCGCTCCGCCGCCCGTGCCGCGGACGCCTATCTCGGCGGCTGGGAGGAGCTGCTCGACACGGCGCGAGACCTCGGCATCGCCGTACCTCCCCGGAGCACGCGGCCCGCCCAGGCGTTCGCCCTCGGCATCTCGCCCCAGCTCGCGCGGGAGGCGGACGTCGCGGTGTTCACGCCCAGCGAGCCGGTCTCGGCAGGGCCCTACTGGGACCGCGTCGACGAGCAGCGCCGCCGCCTCGCCTCGAAGGCACCCGGCTGGCGGATCGCGCTCGCGCCGTTCAACCCGGCGTCGTTGTTCCGGCGCCGCTGAAACCCCCGGGAACGTTCGGTTCCCCCGCCTAGGTGTACTCGGCTGACAGGTTCAT